>DDFH01000002.1 GCA_002337085.1 Hyphomonadaceae bacterium UBA1933
ATTTTCTTCGAAACTTTCATTCTTTTCCTCCTCTTGTTTTTAATTTGCCTTTTAGGCAGGTAACAAACCTCTTTCTTTAGCTATTGTAAGGGTTGTGTCGTAAATCATGTCTTCTTGGCCGCCAATCATTTTTTTGCGTCCAAGCTCAACCAAAATATCACGTGCTGGAATGCCATATTTTTCACCCGCACGTTTGGCATGAAGTAGGAATGTTGAATAAACACCTGCAAAGCCAAGGGTTAAGGACGCACGGTCAACGCGCACCATATGATCCATGAATGGCAAAATTACATCTTCGGCAATGTCCATAAGTTTGAATAGGTCGCATCCAGTTTCAATCCCCATGCGATCGCAAACAGCAACAAAAACCTCGGTCGGTGTATTGCCCGCACCTGCACCAAGGCCAGCAACAGAGGCATCAATACGGCTTGCACCGGCTTCAATTGCGGCAATAGAATTGGCAATGCCCATACCCATATTATGGTGCCCATGGAAGCCAATTTCAGTTTCAGGGTTTAGGGTATCTCGCAATGCGCCAACACGTGCCTTCACATCATCAGGAAGCATATAGCCCGCAGAATCGGTGACATAAACCGTTTGTGCACCATAATCTTCCATTAATTTACCCTGTTTGGCGATGCCTTCAGGTGTGTTAAGATGTGCCATCATCAAAAAACCTGATGCATCCATCCCAAGTTTACGGGCATATGCAATATGCTGTTGAGCGGTATCCGCTTCGGTGCAATGGGTTGCAGCGTGAACGGAGCGTGCGCCGCAATCATATGCCGATTTTAATTCGGGCATAGTCCCAAGCCCAGGAATAAGCAAAACTGAAACTTTAGCTTGTTTCATTTTTGAAGAAACAGCGGAAATATATTCTTCGTTTTTGTGGGGTGCAAAGCCATGTTGAATTGAATTACCACCAACGCCTGCACCATGTGTAACCTGTATCATTGGCACACCTGCATCATCAAGCAAGCACGCAATTTCAACCATTTTATCAACAGAAATTTGTTCTCGTTTAGCATGCATACCATCACGCAATGACATGTCGTGTATGATGATTTTACGACCTTTTAGGTTTGACATTATGCATTCTCCTCAAGTGCTTTGGGCGCCAAAGTTGGTTTAAGGGTTATCTTTCCGTTTAAAATTTCTTCGGCAAACATTTCTGCGGTGCGCGCTGCTGCTGCTGTCATAATATCAAGATTACCGGCATATTTTGGCAAATAATCACCAAGACCTGCTACCTCAAGGAAAACTGCAACGCGGTTATCTTCAAAAATTGGGCCATTTACCAATTTATATCCAGGAACATATTTTTGAACTTCTGCAATCATTTCATGAATTGATTTTGTGATTGCTGCTTCATCTGGCTTATCTTCAGTGATGCAATATACAGTATTGCGCATAATCATTGGTGGGTCAGCAGGGTTAATAATCGCAAGTGCTTTGCCACGTTTTGCCCCACCAACTTTTACAAGTGCGGATGAAGTTGTGAATGTGAATTCATCCAAATTTGCACGTGTGCCTGGGCCAATTGATTTTGAACTTAATGAAGCAATAATTTCTGCATATTCAACATCTTGAATGCGTGACACAGCATAAACCATCGGAATGGTTGCCTGTCCTGCGCATGAAATCATGTTGACGTTCATCTCAAGTTTATCGGCATGTTCACGCAAATTAACTGGTGGAACGCATAATGGACCAATTGCAGCAGGCGTTAAATCAACCATCAAAACGCCAAGCTCATTAAGCTTGCGGCTGTTTTCAGCATGAACATATGCAGATGTTGCATCAAATGCGATTTGGATATTATCTTCTTTTACATAAGGTAAAAGTCCATCAACACCTTCATGCGTGGTTTTAAGACCCATTGCTGCTGCACGCTTTAAACCATCCGATTCAGGGTCAATCCCGACCATCCATACCGGTTCAAGATATTCAGAGCGTTGTAATTTGTAAATTAAATCAGTGCCAATATTGCCCGACCCGATAAGGGCGCATTTTATCTTTGCCATGTTACAAGGTTTCCCCGCTTTTATTAAATTACTTGCGAGAGAAGATATTAAGCAAAAATCAAACCGTCCAATACCGTTTTTTAAGGCTTACTATACCTTTTAGGTATCATTAAGACTGCTATTAATACGAAAGTCGTTAATAGTTTTGAGAAATGCTTCAAGAATTGGTGATTTATCATCCTTCATATACATACATGAAATATCGACTTTTACGTCTGCGGACTCTTTTAACGGTATGTATTTTACGCCTGTGGCACCGAAAGACATTGCTGATTCTGGTACAAAGCATACCCCAAAACCCGATGCAACAAGGGCAATCCCTGTTGCTGCATCACCAACAACTTGTGCAACATTTGGCGTAATGTCGAATTTATAAAACTGGCTAAGGATGAAGTCTGCAAAATTTGGACGTCCAATGTTTGGAAATAAAACAATCGGCTCACTTGCAAGTTCGGCAAAGGAAACGACTTCCTTTTCGCTTAGCGGATTGGATTTATGTACACCCACAACAATGGTTTCAACCGCAATGGTTTTAACCCCAATATCCGGCAATTCGGGTATAAGACGGTTAAAACCAATTTTTATGCGCCTTTGGCGTAATGCTTCAATTTGTTCGGTTTTATTCATTGTGTGCAAAACAATTTGCACGTCGGGAAAAGACTCGCGGAATCGCAATAAAAGGCGTGGAGCAATTTCAAAAACACCAGAGCCAAAAATTGCAACATCAAGCCGTCCAATGATTCCTTCTGCGGCCCGTTTAGTTCGCGAAATTGCAACATCGACTAAAGATAATATATTGATTGCTTCATCATAAAGTGTCTTTCCTGCATCCGTTAACTCAACCCCTTTTACAGAGCGTTTAAAAAGCTGGACACCTAATTGATCTTCAAGCTGCTTTATTTGCCGTGTCAATGGTGGTTGTGAAATATGCAAAATGCTTGATGCACGGCCAATATTACCTTCTTTGGCAACGGCAACAAAATATTTCAAATGGCGTAATTCCATTCTTCCCCCTCCAGAAATTATTAATGGTAATATTAGTTTTGTTAAGGTTACTAAAGAAAATTATATAGTAAACCATAATAATGATACTTTTTAGGTATGACTACGGCTCGAAAAAAGTATTTCCCCAGTGCAAAATTTTATTTCATAAATATGAAAATACAAAAGGCCAAAAAAATAAGGGCTAAAGATGGAAACGCTAAAAGGGAATATAACTTCGGTTATGACTGAAGAAGCATATGAATATGTAAAAATCACCATCGCTGAAACTGGGGAATCTTTTGATTGTTCTACCAATGAAAGCGTTCTTGAAGGAATGCGCAGGCTTGGCAAGCGTGGTATTCCCGTCGGGTGTCGTTCAGGAGGATGTTCAGTTTGCAAGTGTCAGGTTGTTAAAGGTGAATATCACCAGCACCGACCAATGAGCACTGAATATATCAGTAAACAAGAATTGGAAGAAAACTGTGTTTTGACCTGCTGCATAAAACCGAAAGATAATCTTGAGGTAAAAGTTATCGGGAAAATGCACAAGAATATATGTGAAAAATAAACTTATTTCTGGAGGAAAGTTACAATGGCAATTACAGGTGTTTTAAGACCGGGGCATGCACAAATTCGCGTTCTTGATCTCGAAGAAGGTGTGAAGTTTTATCGTGACGTTTTAGGTCTTGTTGATATGGGCCGCGATTCACAAGGACGTCATTATTTCAAAGCATGGGATGAGCGCGATCACCACAGCGTTCTAATTCGTCAAGCGGACAAAGCCGGTATTGACCTCTTTGGCTTCAAAGTTGACAGTGAAGAAACTTTAAACAAATTTGAAAAAGATCTTCAGGCTTATGGCGTTACAACAAAACGCATTCCTGCGGGCGAAATGATTAATACGGGAGAGCGTGTCCAATTTACCTTGAATAATGGTCACACTATCGAGCTTTATGCAGATAAAAAGGATGTAGGAAATTGTCAGGGATATAGCCATCCAAAGCCTTGGACTCCGGAAGCCGAGCATGGGATTGCACCTGTGCGGATGGATCATGCATTATTGGCGGGCGGCGATTTGGATCAAGCATTAGATATCTTTGTTAATGTTCTTGGCTTTTATTTAGTTGAAGAAGTTGTGGCACCAGACGGTATGAAGGTTGGTATTTGGCTGTCATGTTCGAACAAAGTTCACGATATTGCATTCCTGCGCCATACCGAAGATGCAAAACTTCACCATGTCTCATTCTATCTAGATACTTGGGAGAAAGTTCTTCGTGCCGCCGATATTATGTCGATGAATGAAGTGCCCGTTGATATAGGGCCGACCCGACATGGTATTACACGTGGTGCAACTATTTATGCGTGGGATAGATCTGGCAATCGCTTTGAAACTTTTGCAGGTGGCTATATTTCATACCCAGACCATAAGACTTTAACTTGGCCGCTTGAGCATCTTCCTGAAGGCCTCGATTATGCCCAGCGAAAACTTCACGAAACTTTCTTGACCGTATTCTCATAAACTACGTGCAAGAGTTTCATCCTATCGATGCAGGCATATCATGCCTGCATCACCCCTCCCTAATTGTGTGAGAAATGACAATGAAAAAAGTCCAAAATTTTATAAATAACGAATTCTACGACGGCTCTGAAGCCAAAACTTTCCCAAAATTATCACCCCTTAACAATGCACAAATAGCCGAGGTTTGTGAGGCATCAAAATCAGATGTGGATGCTGCGGTTATGTCTGCAAAAAAGGCATTAAAAGGCCCGTGGGGGAAGATGACAACGGATGAACGCGTGGCAATTCTTTATAAAGTTGCGGATGAAATTACGCGCCGCTTTGAAGATTTTGTTGCCGCCGAAGTTGCCGATACCGGCATGCCGCAACATACATCACAATTTATGTGCGTTCGCGGTGCGCAAAATTTTAAAGTCTTTGCCGACGTAATTAAAAATGTGCCGACCGAATTTTTCGAAATGGCAACCCCAGACGGTAAAGGGGCAATGAATTACGCAATCCGCCGCCCTGTTGGTGTTGTTGGCGTGGTTTGCCCTTGGAATGCGCCATTATTGCTTATGACATGGAAAGTTGGTCCGGCACTTGCCTGCGGTAATACGGTTGTGGTGAAGCCATCTGAAGAAACCCCGCAAACCGCTGCATTATTGGGTGAAGTAATGCGCGATGTTGGGGTTCCTGAAGGTGTTTATAACGTTGTTCATGGCTTCGGCCCAAATTCAACTGGTGAATTTTTGACAACGCATCAAGATGTTGACGCAATCACCTTTACCGGTGAAACCCGCACAGGGGCAGCAATTATGAAAGCTGCTGCGGATGGTGCGCGCCCTGTTTCACTCGAAATGGGCGGCAAAAATGCGGCAATTGTTTTTGCCGATGCTGATTTAAATGTCGCGACAGAGGCATTGATGCGCTCTTGCTTTATGAATACCGGGCAAGTTTGTTTGGGGACAGAGCGTGTGTTTGTTGAGCGCCCATTATTTGACACTTTGGTAAGTGCTTTGAAGGAAAAGGTAGCGGCATTAAAAATTGGTATCCCATCTGATCATGCATCAAATATGGGGCCACTTATTTCCAAAGAACATCAGGCAAAAGTGCTATCTTATTATAAAAAGGCGGTTGAAGAAGGTGCAAATGTCGTTATTGGCGGCGGCGTTCCAAAAATGGAGGGCGACCTTGCCAATGGTTCATGGGTTGAGCCAACAATTTGGACTGGCCTTAATGATGATGCCACAATCGCGGTTGATGAAATTTTTGGGCCATGTACCCACATCTTCCCATTCGATACCGAAGATGAGGTTATCGAACGCGCTAATAATACAAAATATGGCCTTTCAAGTGCAATTTTTACTAGCAATTTACAGCGTGCCCACCGCGTTGCGGCGCAAATTGAGGCAGGTGTTGTTTGGGTTAACTCATGGTTCTTGCGGGATTTGCGTACTGCCTTTGGTGGCGCGAAAAATTCTGGCATCGGGCGCGAAGGCGGCGTGCATTCATTGGAATTCTATACGGAGCTTAAAAATGTCTGCATCAAACTCTAATATTATAGACGCCTTGGGCGATGAGTTACACGCGGCATTAATGGCGTGTAAGCCTATTGCACCTTTAACTTCGCGTGGCCATGATTTAACCATCGAAGATGCATATAAAATTCAAGAACGTATGTTAAGCCATCGATTTAATGATGGGGCGCGCCTTGTTGGCAAAAAAGTTGGTGCGACATCGGCCGCTGTTCAAAACTTGTTAAAGGTAAGTCAGCCTGATTTCGGCATGCTTTTATCTGACATGATTTATAATGAGGGTGAAGAAATTCCAATATCGCGCCTAATCCAACCGCGGGCAGAGGGCGAAATTGCATTCATTCTTAAGCGCGACCTCATGGGGCCAGGTCTTACTATTGCCGAGGTTTTGTCGGCAACCGAATGCGTCATGCCATGTTTTGAAATCGTTGATAGTCGTATCGAGAATTGGCAAATTAAAATCCAAGACACTGTTGCCGATAATGCTTCTTGCGGCGTGTTTGTATTGGGTGGTGCTGCTAAAGCACCAAAAGATGTCGATTTGGAGCTATGCGGTATGTATCTTGAGAAAAATGGTACATTGCAGGTTACAGGTTCTGGTTCTGCTGCACTCGGTCATCCTGCAAATGCTATTGCTTGGCTTGGAAATACTTTGGGTCGTCTTGGTATTGGTTTAAAGGCAGGTGAAATAATTCTTTCAGGTGCTTTGGCGGGGCTTGTGCCAATTGCCAAAGGTGATGCTTTAACAATGACTATTGGCGGATTGGGTTCTGCTTCTGTAAAATTCGGGTAGGGCAAAATGGCACTTTCAAAACAAATTCTCGAAGAGCTGGCAACAATTGTCGAAAATGCCGAACTAGAGGCAAAAGCAATCGCACAACTCTCTATTAAATATCCTGAAATTGATGAGCAGGATGGTTATGATATTCAACATATTGTTCGTGATAGAAAAATTTCCCGTGGGCATAAAATTGTTGGTATTAAAGCAGGTCTAACTTCACGTGCAAAAATGATTCAGGTTGGTGTCGATAAGCCATCATATGGTTATTTGGCAGACTATTTTGCGGTTGGTGATGGTGAAACCATTGATATTAAAAAACTTATCCATCCGCGTGTTGAACCTGAGATTGCCTTTGTCCTTAATAAGGATCTTGAGGGTGCGGGATGCCATGTAGGTGCGGTTTTGGCGGCAACCGATTTTATCATGCCGGCATTAGAAGTTATCGACAGCCGCTATGAAAATTTCAAATTCGATTTACCGAGTGTGGTTGCAGACAATTCATCTTCAAGCCGCTTTGTTCTTGGCGGTCGCGCACGTGCGGCATCGGATTTGGATTTGAAATCTTTAGGGATTGTAATGACGCATAATGGCAAGCCATTTTCATTTGGTGCTGGTGCTGCGGTGCTTGGGCATCCTGCAATGGCGGTGGCAATGGTTGTTAATCTTCTAGCGCGTCGTGGCGAAGGTATAAAAGCGGGTTCAGTTATTTTAACTGGAGGTATAACCGAAGCAGTAGCAGTAAAAGCTGGCGATAACGTGCAATTACGTGCACAGGGGCTTGGCTCTGTGAATGTAAACTTTGCCTAGAAGCGAAAGAGGGGCGGATGGATAAACTAGCAGTTATTGCGGGGGCAAGTGGTGAATTTGGTCGTGTAATCACTAAAAAACTTGTTGGTTGCGGTCTAAAGGTTGTTGCTGTTGGGCGCAACCTTGAAGAATTGCAAAAACTTGCTGCCGAAATTGGCAATATAATTCCTTGCAAGGCTGATTTATCAAAAGATAGTGCGATTGAAATTATCAAATCTGCATGTAATGCACCCGTGAGAATGATTGTTAATTCAGCGGGGGTTCCAGTTGCAGGTGGCGTAATGGATGCCGAAATTGCCGCCATGAGCGAAGCCGTGAATATTAAAGTTGGCGGTTTTTTGCGTATGGTGCGGGCGGTTGATAGTCGCCTTGAGAAGCACTCACGCCTCGTGGCAATTGGTGGTCATTATGGTCTTGAACCAACAGCATATGCAGCAACAGCAGGGATTGGTAATGCCGCATTAATTAACGTCTCGCGTCAGCTATCACTTGCTTATGGTGCACGTGGAATCACAAGCCATGTTATTGCACCTGGCCCGGCCGACACACCACGCCTTAGAAATGTTGCCAAAGCGCGTGCAGAACGTGACGGAAAAACATTAGAAGAAGTTTTACAAATTATGGCGTCTGAATCATCGCTTGGTGCATTTACAACGCCTTCACAAGTTGCATGGGCGGTTTCGTTATTACTTGATGAAGAAGCCGACGCCATGACAGGTTCAACCATAATGCTTGATAGCGGTCGCCGCAAAGGCTTACCGTAATAGGAGATTGCAATGCCAACGGCAATAATAAATATATTAAAAGGGCATGATCGCCAAAAATTAAAACAAATCATTCGTGAAACCACGGATGCAATGCATAGAGTTCTATCTGCACCGAAAGAGCGTTTGATGATTTGGATATATGAAATTGATCAAGACTTATGGGGGCTTGCTGGCAATCCCGCATCGGATATCAGCGATTTTGAAATTCGTAAATCACTGGAAATTCCATTCGTGCAAATGACCCTTATGAAAGGGCGACCTTTGGAACAGTTTCACAAAATTATGGATGAAATTTCCGAAATAATTGCCCGAAATCTTGAAATCAACAAATCACAAGTTCGTGTACATATTGCAACGGCTGAACCTGATTTATGGGCAATTGGTGGCGTTCCTGCATCGGTTTTACGTGCCAAAGAACTAGAAGCGCGACAAGCCGAAATGGCAAAATAAACTGATACCCAAAAGGTATTGTAGCGGCCAAAAAAAAGTATTTTATTGTATAAAGATTTTAATTCATAAAATTCTATATAAAAATAAAGTGATAAAAATCACAAGTCAGGAAACGAACGGGTAATTCCAAAACACAGGCCAAACCTGGGGTTTAACGAACGCATTGTTGCGGGCGATTGGAATATTTTGCCCAAGAAAAGGGAGACAAAATGGGTAATAAAACCCCCTTGAAAAAATTGCTGGGCAAAGGTTTTGTGAAAATCCTTGGAACGCGCCTTGGCAAATATATCGAATTTGAATTTTCCCTTAATGATAGTGACCTTGCGGTGGAATTAATCCTTCCGCCTGACGCATTTAAAGCATTTTGCGAAGCAAATGACGTTGTGATGCTTTCCCCTGATCCCCAACCATCAAGAGAAGTGGCCGGGCTTTTGGGAAAATTTATGCCTGATGAATTTGAATAAAATAAAATAGTTACTTGGAGTTTGAAATGACCGTTGAAATTAAAACTTTAGACTTTGAGCCGAAACGTCATACTTTCGGTCATGTCGCTCGCCGCATCGGCGGTGACAAGCCTGCAACGCGTTATCAAGAGGCAACTCTTGACGCACAAGCAACAGAGAATTTTCATTATAAACCGCTATATGAGCCACAATTCTGGCATTATGATACCGCAAAAACCAAAGTGGTTATGGATGATTGGTACAAACCTCTTGACCCGCGCCAATATTATTATGCGACATATAATATTGCCCGCGCCAATATGAACCAAGCAGTTGAGCGTAATTTTACCTTTGTTGAAGATAAAAATCTTTTAGGAAAAGTCTCTGAAGATTTAAAACAAAAGCTGATTATTGGGCTTATCCCTGTGCGTCATATCCACTGGGGCAGCAATATGAACACTTCTGAAATGTGCCAACGTGGATATGGCACTGCATTTACCGCACCTTGTATGTTTTCTGCGGGTGATCATCTTGGGATGGCACAGATTGTTTCGCGCATTGGACTAGAACTTGATGGACAAACTGGTATTGGTTTGGACAAGGCAAAAGATGCATGGATGAATGATAATGCATGGCAGGGCATACGTAAATTGGTCGAAAATACCCTTGTGCAGCGTGATTTCTTTGAATTATTTGTTGCCCAAGTTTTTGCAATAAATGGCATAATTCTTGATGCAATTTATAATGGAATGGATGATGCGTGGGGTGATGCTTCCCTGCCGATTTCTATGCTTACAGAATTTATGAATGACTGGCAGAAAGAAGAGGCGCGCTGGTCACATTCAACCATAAAAATTGTTGCCGCCGAAAGCCCAGAAAACAAAGCACTTGTTTCGGCATGGTCAAATGATTGGATTAATCGTGCCGAAGATGCATTGCGTATATATACGACTGCAATAGCTGGCGATGAAAATATTGCCAAAACCTATGCTGATAAGATGCGTACAACTGCAAAATCACTTGGGTTGGAGATATAATCAGATGGCACAAATAGCATCAATAACCTTGTATCAAAATGATGAGGCCCGTCCAGTGATGGAGGCTATTTTACAAGACAATCCAACCGCGCGGGTATTGAATATGCCGGGTGCGGTTAAAATCGACGTTGATGATGAATTGGTTATCAATCGCGCAACAGTGGAAGAGAAATTGGGTTCGGAATGGGACTGTCAGCAAATCCACATGGTTTTAATCTCGATGGCGGGCAACCTTGATGAAGATGATGACCGCATCACACTTAGCTGGAAACACTAATTATAAAACAAGGGAGCTATAAAATGGCTGTAAAGAAAATGGGGCTAAAGCAAAAATACGCCCACCTTACACGAGGACTTGATTGGGAAACAACCTACGAGAAAATGGATGATGTTTTCCCATATGATAAATTCGAAGGCATCAAAATCACTGATTGGTCAAAATGGGAAGACCCATTCCGTTTGACAATGGATTCATATTGGAAGTTTCAAGCAGAAAAAGAGCGCAAGCTATATGCCGTTATCGATGCATTTGCACAAAATAATGGGCAAACAAATATTTCTGATGCCCGCTATGTGAATGTTTTAAAATTGTTTTTAACTGGTATTTCACCTGAAGAATATCAGGCACACCGTGGTTTTGCTTTTACTGGTCGTCACCTGCGCGGGGTTGGACCACGCGTTGCTTGTCAACAGCAATCGCTTGACGAATTGCGCCATTTCCAAACGCAATGCCACACAATCTCGCATTTCAATAAGTTTTTTAACGGTCTATCAGAATTCAGAACTATGCATGACCGCGTGTTCTACCTTTCTGTGCCGAAATCATTCTTTGACGATGCACGCACATCAGGCCCGTTCGAATTTATGGTTGCGATTGGTTTTGCGTTTGAATATGTTTTGACCAACCTTCTTTTCGTGCCATTCATGTCGGGTGCGGCATATAATGGCGATATGTCCACAGTTACCTTTGGCTTCTCTGCGCAATCAGATGAAAGCCGCCACATGACATTGGGTATCGAAGTTATCAAATTCCTGCTTGAACAGCACCCCGATAATTTACCAATTGTGCAGGAATGGGTTGATAAATGGTTCTGGCGCGGGTTCCGTTTACTTGGTCTTGTGTCAATGATGATGGATTATATGTTGCCGAAAAAAGTCATGTCTTGGAAAGAAGCATGGGAAATATATTTTGTTGAAGCTGGTGGCACATTGTTCAAAGATTTGGAACGCTATGGCCTTAAGATGCCAAAATACCATGAACAAGCAACCGAGGCTTGTGAGCATATTTCCCACCAACTTTGGGGGCTTTTGTACCAATTAAGCCATGTTGCCGGGCTTCATGCATGGATGCCTAGTGATGAAGATATGGATTGGTTGAGTGAGAAATATCCGAATACTTTCGATAAATATTACCGTCCACGCTTTGAGCTTTGGAAACAACAAGAAGCAGAAGGCAAACGCTTCTATTTCAATGGTCTATTGCAATTGTGTCATACATGCCAATTACCAATGACCTTTACCGAACCGGATGACCCAACAACAACCTGCTTCCGTGAAAGCGAATACGAAGGTCAGCATTTCCACTTCTGCTCTGATGGTTGTAAGGATATTTTCGACCGTGAGCCTGAAAAATACATTTCTTCATGGCTTCCAATTCAGCAAATCTTCCAAGGCAATTGCGGTGGCCCAACCGTTCCCGATGTTTTAAAATGGTATATGTTTGGGCCAAATGACGGCGCGGAATATGTAGGCTCAGAAGACCATAAATTATGGGAATCCTGGAAAAATACTACCACTAAAGAAGCCGCAGAATAAGGGGAGGGTGTAATGCCAGTAAAAGCAATTGTTGAAAACTATAAAGACTTTAATCCGCATCGTGACTTACCGGAACAATATCACGGTAATTTGATGGTCTATTTATATTGGAATAAACACATGTCATTCGTGGCGGCAATGGCGGCACCATTGCCACCGCCAACCCCATTTGGTGCTTTGCCAGAGGTTGCGAAATCAGTTTATGGCACACACCCAGATTTTGAAAAAATCGATTGGTCAAAAGTTGAATGGACATTAGATGGTAAACCAATAACCCCTGATTTCGCTAAAACAATCGGTGAACAAGGTGTGCGCCATAAATCATTGATACGTTTTACAACGCCTGGTTTGAATGGCTTTGATGGTAAATACGTTTAATGACATATACCCTTACGATAGAGCCATTGGGCGAAGAGATAGAAGTAGAAGAAGGTCAGACCATATTGGATGCAGCCTTGCGTGCGGGAATATATTTGCCGCATGCCTGTGGACATGGTTTGTGCGGAACCTGCAAGGTCGATGTGCTCGATGGTGAGGTGGATCATGGCGATGCTTCACCCTTTGCCTTGATGGATTTTGAACGCGATGAAGGCAAGACACTGGCGTGTGAATGCCGCCTGCAATCGGATGTAACTATTGAGGCGGATATTGATGAAGATGAAGACGCGCGCCGCATAAAGGTGAAAGACTTTGATTGTGAAGTCGCTGAAATCACAAATCTTACCCATGATGTAAAGGGTATCACGTTTAAGATTAATGGCGACACCATCGATTTTCAGGCGGGACAATATGTGAATGTCACTTTACCTGGGGTTGATGGCACACGCGCCTTTTCAATCGCCAATCCGCCAAGCGAGAATGACAAGATTGAACTTCAGGTAAGATTGGTAAAGGGTGGCAAAGGCACGACCTATATTCATGAAAACCTAAAACTTGGTGACAAGATTAAAATCTCTGGCCCTTATGGACGTTTTATAACCCGCAAATCACGCGGGGGTGCGAAACTATTCTTGGCCGGTGGTACAGGTGTTTCCAGCCCACGTTCAATGATATTGGAATTATTGGGTGAAGGTTATTCCGAACCAATTACTCTAATTCATGGTGTTCGCACCCGCAATGACCTTTATGGCTTTGACGAATTCACGGCGCTTGCGTCCAAACATCCAAACTTCACTTATATCCCCGCACTTTCAGATGCGGATGGTGATGGTGACTGGTCTGGTTCAAAAGGTTTTGTCCACGATGCAGCCAAAGAACATTTTGGCGGAATATTTGCGGGTCAGACTGCGTATCTTTGTGGCCCGCCACCAATGATTGATGCTTGCATCACCGCATTAATGCGTGGTCGCTTGTTTGAACGCGACATCTTCACTGAAAAATTCTTAACCCAAAATGATGCGGCTCAAACCAAAAGCCCCCTTTTTAAAAGGATATGATATTATGGTAGCATAACAATGGCTTAGTTTATTGATGGGGCATCGTTTATGTTTCAAGCTCTGGTGCTTTTTGCGTTTCTTTAAAATTTGCCATTGCTTCGTGATAGGCGTTTGAATTTTTCAAAACGTCACCAATTATCAAAATCTCTGGCCTGTCATATTCAATTTCTGCAAAGCAATGCGGGATTTGTGCGATGGTCGTTATAATGTTTTTTTGCCCTTGTCGTGTGGCATTAATTATAATTGCCGCTGGGGTTTCTCGTGAAATCCCGCTTTGCAGCGCTTTTTCAACAAAAACATTTATGGTATGGCGCGGCATATAAACAAAAGTTGTTGCATGCTTGTCGGCAATTGCATCGAAATTTATGCCTTGTGGCAAGCTGCCATTTTTGCCAGAGCCTGTAATATATTGCACTTTGTATGAATATTCGCGGTCGGTCATAGAAATCCCAAGGCTCGCGGCAACCCCTTGGGCAGTGGTTATTCCAGGGATTATTTTAATGGGAATGCCTTGTGCTTCGCATGCTTTTATTTCTTCGGTGGCACGTCCAAAAACTAAAACATCACCACCTTTTAGGCGCACAACATTTTTCCCTGCTTTGGCATGGTCAATCATAGTTTTAATAATTGAATCTTGACTGTTTGATGGTTTATGTCCGCGTTTGCCAACCGATATAATATCGGCTTCGCGGCGGACAAAATCAATTATATCCTGTGAAACAAGGTCATCCACCAAAACCACATCCGCCGATTGCAAGGCGCGTAACGCACCAATGGTTAGTAATTCTGGATCACCAGGGCCGGCACCAACCAAGCTAACATTACCTTCATTTGATGGCGTTTGCATAAGCAGGCTTTCAAACAACTCATCATTTGGTTCTTGAATATTTGCCTCAAGTGCCTTCCTTGCAAAAATATGCCAAAAATCGCGCTTTTGCTTAGGTTCAAGGTCGGATTTTTTTATTTTTGGTCGCCATGCGGCGGCAAGGTTAAGCCATTTAGCAATTTTTTGCGGCAGCATTATTTCCAATCGCCCGCGTAATTCTTGCCCCAATGCAGGTGATGCACCATCGGTTGAAATCCCAATTACCAATGGTGAACGATTAACAATTGCCCCAAATGTAAAGTCACAATATTCGGGCTTATCAATTATATTAACAAGAACGGAGTTTTCGCGTGCCGCCGTTATAAATGCAATTGCATCTTCATTTGAAATTGATTGGCAAACCGCAAGCGCACTATTCTTTAAATCATCCTTATGCCACCTTCTTTCATGAAGGATTACATTTTCAATTTTATCGAAAACTCTTTTATGTTCTTGGTTGATAGGTATGCCAAGAAAGAGGTCAATATGCGCACCCGTGGCAGCAAGTAATTCTGCCTTCCACATTGCACCAACTTCATGCCCCGCAACAATTATACGACGATTATTCAGCTTATGAAAAAGTGGCAGATTTGCCAAATCTTGCATTTTTTGATGTGAAATAGGTTTTGGAATGCGAATTTGTGTCATATTCCATACCCATCAATATTATTTTCATCATCAGCATGAACCAAATTCTTGCTTTTTTCATAGGCGCTGAAATGCAATAATTGTACGATTGGCTTAAGAAGAAGTTCTAATAGTGCCGCAAGCATTGAAACATCAATGCGGTGTGTTACCAATAATACTATAAAGAATGTCGCCACCGCCGAAAATGGATACCATGACTTAACGTAATTCAAGACTTCTGATTTATCGGCATTATCGGGTAAAAGACGCTGGATAAATTGTTCAATTGCTTCATAAGTTTCGGTTTTTGCCGTCTTGGCATTTTTTACCATGCCGAGGGCAATGGTCTCATTGGTAAATTTATCAATAAGGATAAATGCCCCTAAATCACGGTTGTTTTTATAAGTATCAAATAATAATGGTTTGGAAAGCCTGATTTCAACCTCGGCAACGCCATTCATGCCAAGACGATCAATTTCTTTATTCTTTAGGTTTTCAAAATCAAAACCATTGCCCAATGCAACAACATAGGCGTTGATTTCACTCGTGGCGCTTTTGATAAGATACTCTTTGTTTAGTGATAATGGGGTTGCCGAACACCACAATATATCGGCAGTAAAGCCAGTCTTGGTGCGTAATTCTGTTTTTGCAGATGAAATAATATCACCGCGCGAAACATCAATTTCATCGTCAAGTGTTAGGGTGACAGACTGTCCATTCTGTGCCTTGGCAATATCACCGTCATAGGTAACAATACGGGCGATGTTGGATGTTTGACCACTTGATGAAACCCGAATTTTGTCGCCAACTTTAATTTCACCACCGGTTACAAAGCCTGAAAAACCGCGAAAATCAAGATTTGGGCGGTTTACCCATTGCACAGGGAAG
The DNA here is from genome assembly GCA_002337085.1 of Hyphomonadaceae bacterium UBA1933. Lineage (GTDB taxonomy): Bacteria > Pseudomonadota > Alphaproteobacteria > Caulobacterales > Aquidulcibacteraceae > Pseudaquidulcibacter. The sequence goes on from DDFH01000002.1 coordinate 15,961, forward strand.
TGAAAATTTTGGCTTTCGGCGGGTATGATTTGAACGGTCTCAAGATAATTTATCAGGCTTTTACCCTGATACCATTTCATATTATCGCTTTTAAGGAGGATGTTTTCACCATTTTTTGCGGCAAGTGGGATTGCATAAACTTCATCAAAACCAAAAACTGATGAATGCGATAAAAAGTCTGCTTTAATTTCGTCAAAAACTTGTTGGGAATAATCAACCAAATCCATTTTATTAATCGCCAAAACCACCTTTTTCACCCCCATTAAGGAGGTAATAAGGGCATGGCGGCGGGTTTGTGGTAAAACACCTTTGCGAGCATCAATTAAAATAATTGCAAGTTCGGCATTCGATGCACCATTCGCCATATTGCGTGTATATTGTTCATGCCCTGGTGTGTCGGCAACAATAAAGGCGCGTTTTGGTGTGCGGAAATAACGATAAGCAACATCAATGGTGATACCCTGTTCCCGTTCGGCGGCAAGGCCATCAACCAAAAGCGCGTAATCACGCTCTTGACCGATTGTACTAAATTTCTTGCTGGCTTCATCTAATGCCTCGATTTGATCGTCAAAAACCTGACCGGCATCAAAAAGCATGCGCCCGATAAGGGTTGATTTACCGTCATCCACAGAGCCACAGGTTATAAAGCGCAAAAGCCCAATTTGATTTTGTCCGATTGGTTCTGCGTTGGCGATAAATTCTGATTTTGCTTCTAATTTTGTCATGTTTAGAAATAACCTTCGGCTTTTTTCTGTTCCATCGAGGCATTGCCATCATGGTCAATAATTCGCCCCTGTCGTTCGGAAACGCGGGAGTTGCGCATTTCGTCAACGATTTCACTTATTGTTGTTGCATTTGATTCAACCGCGCCAGTTAATGGATAGCAGCCAAGGGTGCGGAAGCGGACAAGACGGTTTTCAATTTTTTCGCCCTTGTGCAATTCCATACGTTCATCATCACGCATGATTAATGCGCCATCGCGCTCTATGATTGGGCGCTCTTTGGCAAAATAGAGCGGTACAACAGGGATGTTTTCACGCTGTATATATGACCAAACGTCAAATTCGGTCCAATTTGATAATGGGAATACGCGGAAAGTTTCACCTTTTCGTTTTCTTGTATTGAACAAACGCCATGGTTCAGGACGCTGATTTTTGGGATCCCATCTATGACCGGCGGCGCGGAATGAGAAAACCCGCTCCTTAGCGCGTGACTTTTCCTCGTCGCGCCGTGCGCCGCCAAATGCGGCATCAAAGCCATATTTATCAAGTGCCTGCTTTAGACCTTGGGTTTTCATAATATCGGTATGAAGGCGTGAACCATGCGTAAATGGATTGATATTTTGTTTTATGCCGTCTTGGTTAATATGAACAATTAAATCAAGCCCAAGTTTTTTTACTGTCTCATCACGGAATTCAATCATTTCTTTAAATTTCCATGTGGTATCAACGTGTAAAAGCGGGAATGGTGGCAATGATGGGTAAAATGCCTTGATTGCAAGATGCAGCATAACCGCCGAATCCTTGCCAATTGAATATAGCATTACCGGATTTTCGGTTGCTGCTACGACTTCACGCATAATCATGATTGATTCAGCTTCGAGCCGGTCGAGATGAGATAATTGCCTGTTCATTTTATGCTTCTTGTTTTTGGTTAATTCTTGATATTTTGCCGTCTTCAACGTGCAGACCACATTCTTTTTTGCCTGATATGCTATCTTCCCACCACCAACGCCCGGCGCGCTCATCTTCGTTCACTTTAATGGCACGTGTGCATGGGGCGCAGCCAATTGAAATAAAACCTTTGTCGTGAAGCGGGTTATAAGGAACACCAAGGGCATGGATTTCTGCGACTACATCGTCCCGACTATAATCAATCAAAGGATTGATTTTGAAAATTTCGCGTGCGGAATCTTTTTCAATTAGTTTAATCTCTTCACGCGATTGCGATTGATCGGCACGCAGTCCTGTAAGCCACGCATCGGCACCGATTAACGCGCGATTTAATGGCTCAATTTTGCGAATTGCACAGCAGTTTTTACGAGCCTGAAGCGAATTATAAAAACCATTTGTACCATTGGCGCGCACCCATTTTGATATTGCATCAGCCTCTGGATAAAAGCCCTTGATGGTGATGCCGTATTTATCCTCGGTTTCCTGCCATAGGATGTGGCTCTCGTTAAATAGCCTGCCGGTATCGAGGGTCACAATCTCAATATCAAGTTTTTGGGTTGCGATATGATGGGTCAAAAGCTGGTCTTCGATACCAAGGGAGGTGGTAAAGACAATTCGCCCATTAATATTTTCACGAATTGCCTTAAGGCGGTTAGCAAGTTTTAATTCAAGATAATTCATTATTTATTCGCCCATCTTGCGGCAATGATTGATTGTTTTTGCCCCCCTGATTGATAGGTTTTTGTAAAAGTTTTTAACGCTGCAAACCATTGTTCAGCGGGTTGGCGTTCCAATTGTGCATCAGAAATTTCAACCTCATCAAATCCGACATCAAGGCTTTCGGCAAATTGATCCGGTATTAATGGACCAATTGCCCGCAAGCGTCCCGCAAAGCCCAAGAGCCGTAGGCGTTTGGCAAGGGTAAACCCGCGACCATCGGAATATGATGAAAACTCAATTCCCAAGGTTTCGGCATTATGATAAAGTGCAAAAGCATTTTCGGCATTATCAGTATTGGCGATTATGATAATTTTGCCATTGCCATTTGTTACCAAACCTTCTTTGGAAATTATTGGCATTTCACAACCTCCCGATTTTCATAGGCAAGGCGGAAATCACCAATTCCCACACGGCGATAGGTTTCGATAAATGTCTCACTGTCATTGCGAAGTTTTTTATAGGTATTGACGATGCGTTCAATCGTTGCCGGAATTTCTTCTGCGTCAATCCCTGGGCCAAGGCGTTCACCAATTGCCATATTTTCACCAGCATCACCGCCAATGGTGATTTGGTAATTTTCGCGGCCCGCCTTTTCAAGGCCCAAAATCCCAATATTGCCAATATGATGGTGACCACAGGCATTGATGCAGCCAGAAATTTTTATTCCCAAAGCGCCAATATCTTTTTGTAAATTGCTATCGGCAAAATGTTCGGAAATTGCTTGGGCAATAGGAATTGCGCGTGCGGTGGCAAGGGCGCAATAATCAAGCCCAGGGCAGGCGATAATATCACTTATCAAACCAATATTTGCGGTTGCAAGATTATGTTCTTTTAGTCTTGCATATAGTGCTGCAATCTTATCTTTGGAAACATTTGGCAAAACCACATTTTGGGTATGAGTAATGCGTAATTCACCCAATGAAAACTCATCAGCGATATTGGCAAGGGCATAAAGCTGTTGTGTGGTGGCATCACCCGGAATGCCACCAATTGGTTTTAATGAAACCAAAACCGCAAGATAATCATCATTTTTATGGGCAAAAGTGTTGTTTTCAACGAATGTCGCAATTTCTTTTGATGAATTAATAGCCGCATCTAATTCTGCTTGTGAATTGGTGATTTTTGGTAAATTTGGCGCTTTGAAATATTCATTAATACGGGCGATTTCTTCTGTTGGAACATCAATTGAAGAATGATTTGATTTTGCATATTCCGCTTCAATCTGTGCAATCAATTCATCTTTGCCCGTTTCATTCAACAAGATTTTAATGCGCGCTTTATATTTATTATCGCGTCGCCCTTCGGCATTATAAACGCGTAAAACCGCCTCAAGATAGCCAAGCAAATTTTCAATTGGCACAAATTCACGGATTATTTTGCCAATTATTGGCGTGCGACCAAGGCCGCCGCCGGCAATTACTTTTGCACCCAAGACATCGCCTTGTTTGACAATTTCAAGCCCAATATCATGCGCCCGAATTGCCGCACGGTCTGATGCTGCACCTGTAACCGCGATTTTGAATTTACGTGGTAAGTATAAAAATTCAGGGTGATTGGTTGACCATTGGCGGATTAATTCGGCGATTGGGCGCGGGTCGGTTATTTCGTCCTTTGCCACACCTGCAAGATGGTCAGCCGTAACATTGCGAATGCAATTGCCCGAAGTTTGTAGTGCGTGCATTTGCACCTTTGCCAAATCATCAAGAATTGCGCCAACGTCTTCAAGTTTTATCCAATTAAATTGGATGTTTTGGCGGGTTGTGAAATGCCCATAACCGCGATCATATTTTTGGGCAATATCGCCCAAAACCCGCATTTGCGCACTGTTTAAAGTGCCATAAGGAATAGCAATCCGCAGCATATAAGCATGAAGCTGAAGATAAACACCATTTCTTAGGCGCAATGGGCGGAATTCTTCTTCATTTAATGAGCCATCAAGGCGGCGTGCAATTTGGCTTTTGAATTGCTCGGTACGCTCTTGGACATAAGTTGCGTCAAATTCATCATATCTATACATTTGCCACTCCATACCGAATGGTTGGCCCGCTTTGTTTTATGCGTTCACGGAAGTGTCTGAAAATTATTTGATTATTTTCATCAATTGTAATTTCTTCGATGCTGGCATCGACGACAATGTTTTTGGCGTTTTCAATTTTTATGGTTTCGACAAGCTGCGCAACAATGGCATCATTATCGGCAATAATCGGTGATTGCAGTTCATCTAGCCAGCCAAATTTATGCCAATAAAGCACTTTGCCACTTCTTAGATCGTGTGCCAAAAGAATTGCAGGTAGTTTTAGTTTTGTGGTCAAATGAATGCCCTTATCAACAATTTGGTGCGCGTTATTTTAATAATTGGCGCACATTTAACATTGCCGATTTATCGCTTCAATTTTGAACTATGGATTATCAACCTATAAACACCTTCAAATAAAGAATTAGATTCTGTTTACGTTTTTGCCGGATTTCGGGGGATTGTGACGAATTTTATTTGTAATATGGGTTTGAAACCAAACAATTAGAATTTCATTCTATTTTTTAGAGACTGTGAATTTGCAATCAAGTAACTTAAAAAAAGCCATTGCCTTTATAAAAATTTGTCGTAATCTGCATTAAATTTGTTATAACAATTTGATTCAGGGATAAAATGACAAACTCACCAGATTTAAAATCCTATTGGATGCCGTTTACTGCCAATCGCCAATTTAAAAACAACCCACGTTTATTGGTTTCCGCGAGTGGGATGTATTACACTTCGCGCGATGACCGCAAAATTTTGGATGGCACGGCGGGTCTTTGGACAGTGAATGCGGGACATGGCCGCAAAGAAATTGTTGATGCCGTTACCAAGCAAATGTTACAGCTTGATTATGCCCCAAGTTTTCAAATGGGGCATCCAATTTCCTTTGAATTTGCCGAGAAGTTAGCACAAATTGCCCCTGATGGCTTCGGGCATGTTTTCTTTACCAATTCGGGTTCTGAAAGCGTTGAGACCGCATTAAAAATCGCACTTGCATATCATCAAGCCAAGGGGGATAGTAAGCGTGTTCGCCTTATAGGTCGTGAAAAAGCCTATCATGGGGTAAATTTTGGCGGGATTTCGGTGGGTGGTCTTGTTAATAATCGCCGTATTTTTCCGACATTGCCATATGTAAACCATTTGCCACATACTTTATTGCCGGAAAATACCTTTACAATGGGGCAGCCGGAAAATGGTGGTTTACCGCTTGCCAAAGATGTTGAACGCATTGCCGCCTTACATGGCCCCGAAACCATTGCAGCGGTTATTATTGAACCTGTATCCGGCTCAGCCGGCGTAATTATCCCACCAAAAGGCTATCTTGAAGAAATCCGTGCCGCTTGTGACCGTATTGGTTGCCTGCTAATTTTTGATGAGGTTATTACGGGTTATGGGCGAATGGGTAAACCCTTTGCCAGCCAGCATTATAACGTAATGCCCGATATTTTCACCTCTGCAAAAGGGATAAATAACGGCTATTTACCAATGGGGGCCGTTTTCACCCATGATAAAATATATAATGCCTTTATGAATGGGCCAGAGGAATTAATCGAATTATTTCATGGTTATACTTGTTCGGGGCATCCGGCGGCCTGTGCGGCGGGTCTTGCGACCGTTGATATTATGCAAAAAGAAGGTCTTTATGAGCGCGCGGGCGAATTAGACGGATATTGGCAATCTGCTGCCCATTCATTAAAGGGTGTTGAAAACGTGGTTGATATTCGTAACGCCGGTCTTATTGCGGGTATCGAGCTTGCACCGCGTGATGGTAAAGTTGGCGCTCGTGGCTATGAAGTTTTCACCAAATGCTATGAAAAAGGTGTGCTTATCCGTGTCACTGGCGATACAATTGCCTTATCACCGCCATTAATTATTGATAAATCCCAAATCGATCAATTATTCCAAACCATAAAGGATATGATTGAAGCGACGGAATAATTATTTCAATCGCGCTGTTGTTTTTAAAATCCCACAAATAGTAATTGTGGGATTAAAGTTCTATAACTTGCAAATCAAAAAGAACGCCAATCTATTGATTGGGCTTTCAAAGATAATAATATTGAAATAATTATTCCATTTTTGGAGATTGTCATGAATAGACGCGAAATTGTTAAAATTGGTGCGGCATCATTATTGTGTAGCGCGGCGTTTGTTAAACCGGCATTTGCGGCAAAAACATTTGAGCTATTGAACGTTTCATATGATCCAACTCGTGAACTTTATACTGCTTATAACAAATTTTTTGCGGCTTTTTGGCAAAGTAAAACTGGGCAAAATGTTATAATTCGCCAATCACATGGCGGATCTGGTAAACAGGCACGTGCGGTTATTGATGGTCTTCCTGCCGATGTGGTTACTTTGGCGCTGGCGGCGGATATTGATGAAATTGCAAAACGTTCAAAACGAATCCCTGAAAATTGGCAATCATTATTGCCGCATAATTCATCGCCATATGTTTCAACAATTGTGTTTTTGGTGCGCAAGGGTAATCCCAAAAAAATCCGTGATTGGGGTGATTTGGTGCGCCCAGGTGTGCAGGTAATTACGCCAAACCCCAAAACATCGGGCGGCGCAAGATGGAATTATCTTGCGGCATATGGTTGGGCATTAAAAAAATATGGCAATCCACAAAAGGCGGTGGAATATCTGCACGCGCTTTATAAAAATGTTCCGGTTCTTGATACTGGCGCACGGGGTGCAACCAATACATTTGTCGAACGCGGTATTGGCGATGTTTTACTTGCCTGGGAAAATGAGGCTTTATTGGCATTAAAAGAGCTTGACCCAAACAAATTTGAAATCATTACCCCGTCTATTTCAATCCTTGCCGAGCCACCTGTCGCAGTGGTTACAAGAAATGCCAAGAAAAAAGGTAATGAGCAGATTGCAAATATTTATTTGAAAATGCTTTATAGCGAAGAAGCACAGAATATTGCGGCAAAAAATTATTATCGTCCAATTTTGCCAAAAGTTTTTGCCAAATATTCCAAACAATTCCCAAATGTTAAAACTTTTAACATCAATGAACTTGGTGGTTGGAGCAAGGTGCAGGCACAACATTTTGCCGATGGCGGTATTTTTGATAATATTATGAGAAAATAACTTTGCCTTATAATTTATTGGTATAAATTATCAGAATATTTTAAAATAGGACGATAAAATGGCCAAGGAATTTGATGACATTTATACAGAGCCAGAGGATGTGGATCCAAACACTTTGGATAATTTGGGGCCATTGAGTCGCCTTGCTGGCATTTGGGAAGGGGTAAAGGGTTCAGATACCAGCCCCAAAGAAGACGGCCCCGAAACCCGCAAATATAAAGAACGTATTGAATTCTATCCCATCGACCCACAGGCAAATGGGCCACAGCTTTTTTATGGTCTAAGATATCATGTCAAAGTTAATACCGATGAAGAGATAATAACTTTCCACGATCAGGTTGGTTATTGGCTTTGGGAACCCGCCACAGGCTTGGTTTTGCATACAATTGCTATTCCGCGTGGTTTGGTGGCGATTGCATCGGGGCATGCCAAAGCAGATGATAAAAAACTAAAACTAAAAGCGATACGTGGCGAAACCGAATATGGAATTTGCGCCACAACTTTCCTTGAACAGGCGTTTAAAACCGAATCTTATGAAATTGAAATTACGTTCAATGATGATGGTACATGGTCATATATTTCCGATACCATGCTGCGCGTTCAGGGGCAAAAAGAACTTTTCCGCCACCATGATGAAAATAATTTAAAACAAGTTGAGAAACCAAAACCCAACCCAATGGTTTTGGAATGCGAATAGTTTAAAATAGTCCGAAAACTTCGCCTTTTTCATCAATTCCGATTAATTCGGCGGCGGGGTGTCGGGGCAAGCCTGGCATGGTCATAATATCCCCGCAGATTGCCACAATGAAACCCGCACCCGCCGAAAGACGAAGTTCACGGACTTCTAGTGAATGTCCAACTGGCGCGCCAAGCTTTTTGGGATCGCTTGAGAATGAATATTGGGTTTTGGCAACACAAACTGGAAGCTTGCCAAAGCCAAGGTCTTCAATTTCTTGGAAGCGTGCTTTTATTTTAGCGTCATATTTTAAACCATCGGCGCGGTAAATTTCGCGGGCAATGGTTTCAAGTTTTTCTTCAATGCTTTGGTCGTCATCATATAGTGTTTGGAATTTATTTTCCCCGCTTTCGGCACTTTCTATGACATGATTTGCAAGTTCGATTGCACCTTTGCCACCGTGTCGCCAATGATCGCAAAAAATCGCCTCAAGCCCAAAATTTTCACGACAAATTGTTTGCAATGCGTCGATTTCAGCCTGTGTGTCGGTAATAAAATGGTTGATTGCAATTATTGGCTTGATACCAAATTTGCGGATGTTTTGAATATGACGTTCAAGGTTTTTTACCCCCTCTTCAAGAGCTATAACATTTTCTTGCGCCAACATCTTTTTATCGATCCCACCGTGCATTTTAAGCGCGCGAATTGTGGCAACCAATACGACCGCATCGGGTTTTAGCCCCGCTTTACGGCATTTAATATCAAAGAATTTTTCAGCACCCAAATCAGCGCCGAAACCGGCTTCGGTAACAACATAATCGGCAAGTTTCATAGCCGAATTGGTTGCAATAATCGAATTACAGCCATGTGCAATATTGGCGAATGGGCCACCGTGAACCAATGCTGGCGTCCCTTCAAGTGTTTGCACCAAATTGGGTGAAAGTGCATTTTTCAATAAAACCGCCATTGCGCCATTGGCGTTTAAATCACGGGCATAAACTGGCGTTTTATCGCGGCGGTAGCCGATGATAATATTGCCAATTCTTTCGGTTAAATCTTCAACATCTTTGGCAAGGCAAAATATAGCCATAATTTCGGAGGCCACAGTGATGTCAAACCCATCTTCACGTGGGAAACCATTATTGACCCCGCCCAAAGATGAAACAATATTGCGTAGGGCGCGGTCATTCATATCAACCACACGCCGCCAATAAATGCGGCGTATATCAATCCCCAATTCATTGCCCCAATGAATGTGATTATCAATCATTGCCGCCAAAAGATTGTGTGCCGAACTTATGGCATGAAAATCGCCAGTGAAGTGAAGGTTTATATCCTCCATCGGCATGATTTGGGCATAACCGCCGCCGGTTGCCCCGCCCTTTGTGCCAAAACATGGCCCCAAAGATGGCTCTCTTAATGCGAGCATGGTTTTCTTGCCAACAAGTGACAAACCATCACCAAGACCAATAGTGGTTGTTGTTTTACCCTCACCTGCTGGGGTTGGATTAATTGCCGTTACCAATACAAGCTTTGCATGGGGATTTGTTGGTAGAGAGTTAAGGTAATCAAGCCCAATTTTGGCGATATATTTACCATATGGTGATACCGCATCTTCAGCAATTCCTGCATTTTGGGCGATATTTGAAATTGGATTTATTTTTGCTTTATGGGCAATCTCTATATCGGTTGCCATATATTCCCCGCCTAATTAAAAAAATCCACTAAATTTATCTTTGGCCTTAAGGTCAAGAAAATTTATTAGTAATCTAAGTGGTCATATTTTCAACATAGAATAAATTATTCTATAAAGTCGGTGATAAATAGTAATTTGTAAATGTGTTTGCCAGTTTTTATAAAATAAGTGAGTGTTTATAAAACAGGACAATATTATAAGCATTATAATTATATTAGATAATATTGATGGTAATTGTATAAAGCGGCGGCCTGTGTCAAACTGTTGCGAATCTTCTAATTGCCTCCTTTAGGTATGGCAGTGGATTAAAGGGATATTTTTGGTGCCAGCTGAGATTAGCAAAGAGGGTAATTTTATAAAACCAAAGACGTTTCGTAGAACGCGGATTATTCCCGGGTTTTCAATCAGTCTTGGTATTACCATATTCTTTGTATCTGTTATTGTAATTATACCATTATTAGCGCTTTTGATGCGGCCTTGGGAAAATGGGTTCTCAGGATTCATTGATACGCTTTTCGATAAACGGGTTTTTGCTGCCCTAAAAATTAGTTTTTTATGCTCACTTTTGGCGGCTTTGGTCAATTTATTTGTCGGGGTTTTAATTGCGTGGGTTTTGGTGCGCTATGACTTTCCGGGAAAGCGTTTGGTTGATGCCTTCATTGACATGCCTTTTGCTTTGCCAACGGCGGTTTCCGGCATTGCGCTATCGGCGATTTATGCACCAAACGGTTGGGTCGGCAGCTTTTTTAATAATTTTGGTATCAAGATTGCTTATTCGCCAATTGGTATTTTTATTGCGCTTGTTTTCATTGGTTTGCCTTTCATTGTTCGTTCTGTGCAACCAGTTCTCTCAGAGTTAGAGGCCGAGGTGGAAGAGGCGGCAGAAACATTGGGTGCAAGCCCATTGCAAACCTTTAATCATGTAATTTTGCCCGCAATTATGCCCGCACTTCTAAGTGGGTTTTCACTCGCATTTGCGCGCGGAATGGGCGAATATGGCAGTGTGATTTTCATCGCCGGTAATATACCTTATGTTTCTGAAATTGCCCCTTTGCTAATTGTAGTTAAACTTGAAGAATATGATTATGCCGGTGCGGCAAGCGTTGGGATTGGGATGTTGATAATTTCATTTGCCATTCTTTTTGTGCTTAACCTTACACAGCAATATTTTGCAAAAAAGGGGCTATGATGCGTAGAAAAGCTGCAAAACGTCCCGAAAAATTAACCGATTACACGCTAATTATCTTTGCGTTTTTTTGGATGGCGTTGATTATTTTTTTACCTCTTATGAGTGTTTTATTTAATGCTTTCAAAGGCGGGCTTCCGAAATATCTCGAAACTTTTGCCGACCCTGATGCTATGGATGCGTTAAAGCTTACATTATTGGTAACTGCGATTGTTTTACCTTTAAATATTATTTTTGGCATTGCCTCCGCATGGGCGATTACGCGTTTTGAATTTGTTGGCAAAACCATACTTCTAAGCATCATTGATTTGCCATTTTCATTATCGCCAGTGATTTCAGGTCTGGTTTGGGTTTTGATGTTTGGTGCACAAGGTTGGTTCGGTGAATTTTTACAGGCACATGATATCGACGTTATTTATGCGTTACCAGGGATTGTTTTGGCAACCCTTTTGGTAACTTTGCCATTTGTTGCACGCGAATTAATCCCACTTATGGATGATAATGGTACTGATGAAGAGGTGGCGGCGGTAACGCTTGGCGCATCGGGGTGGGATGTTTTCTTTAGAATTACTTTACCCAACATAAAATGGGCGCTTTTGTATGGTGTATTGCTTTGTATGGCGCGGGCAATGGGCGAATTTGGCGCGGTTTCTGTGGTTTCTGGGCATATTCGCGGCCTCACCAACACTTTGCCACTTCATATCGAAGTTGCATATAATGAATATAACACAATCGGTGCCTTTGGCGCGGCAACTATTTTGGTTGGTCTTGCCTTTGTGACATTGGCAATTAAAACAATTCTTGAATGGCGCTATGCTGACGAATTATCGGCACAACATAGGCATTAATAGGCAAATATCAGAGAGAAATATGGCTTTAACAATCAATAATCTTAGCAAACAATTTGCCGGTTTTGCCGCCCTTAATGATATTAGCTTTTCTGTGAAAGAGAGTGAGTTTATCGCCCTTTTGGGGCCGTCTGGTTCTGGCAAAACCACGCTTTTACGAATGTTGGCAGGTCTTGATTACCCCGATAAAGGATCGATTGATTTCAAGGGACAGAATTTTTTATCTCTCCCGGTTAAAGAACGTAAAATTGGCATGGTATTCCAATCATATGCTTTGTTCAGGCATATGACAGTTGCCAAAAATATTGCATTTGGGCTTGAGATGCGTGGAAAAAATAAGCCCAAAAAAGAAGAAATTAACGAGACAATCAATCGCCTTTTAAAATTGGTGCAACTTGAAGGTTTTGAAAAACGTTATCCCGCGCAATTATCGGGTGGGCAAAGGCAAAGGGTGGCTTTGGCGCGCGCGCTTGCCATTAACCCAAGCCTTTTACTTCTCGATGAGCCGTTCGGCGCGCTCGATGCCATGGTGCGTAAAGAGTTGCGCCGTTGGCTTCGTCATATCCATGATGAAACAGGCCTTACAACAATTTTTGTAACCCATGACCAAGAAGAGGCATTGGATCTTGCCGACAGGATTGTTTTATTAGAAGGCGGCAAAATCGCGCAATATGATACTGCTGATAAAATTATCAACCACCCAAAAAGTGAGTTTGTTTTTGATTTTGTGGGGTCTGGCAATGCGGCGGATGCCGACATAAAGGGTGATGTTGCAAATATTAATGGCTGTGAATTTCCAGTGGTTAATTTGACGAATTTTTCTGGGCGTCAGAAGGTTAAATTCCGCAATTATGACGCGCTAATATCCAATGAAGAAAAAGGCATAAAAGCACAATTGACCGGAATTTTTGCAAGCACTGGCTTCCTGCGATTTGAGGCGGTTGATAATGCCGGTCACCATCTTGAAATCATTATTTCAGAGCGAAATTTTGACCATTCTTTAAAGGTTGGCGACCATGTAGGGATATTGCCGCAAAAGGCGTATTTGTTTTAGAAAATTGGTTTTCAAATTGTTTGAATAAAAATAAAAGCTGTAAAACCATTTGACTTAAAAGCAAAAATGTAAGTTATTTTGTGCAAAAATCGGAGAGGGATATGCACAAAATTACGCGTCGGAATCTTATCAAAACCTCGTCTGCCTTGGCGGGCGGTGCATTATATTCCCCCGCATTTGCATCCTCTTTATCGTCACCACAAGAATTTTTAACGCGCCAAATTGGCGATAAAGCAAAGCAGTTTTCAATAAAAATCAAACCATCGCCTGTGCCATTTTATGATGTAAGCGTTGGCGGCGGTAAGGCAAAAATTATCGCTAGTGATAATGTTGCGATTTGCAAAGGCGCATATAAATATTTATCCGATAATGGTATTTTACATACCAGTTGGGAAGGGGATAATAAAAACCTACCCACAATATTACCGGATTATAAAAGCGGTAAAGTTCCGACACCTTTTACCAATCGTGCCTATCTTAATGTCTGTGCTTATGGTTATACAATGCCTTATTGGGACTGGGCGCGTTGGGAAAAAGAGATTGATTTTATGGCATCGCGCGGGATTAATATGCCGCTTGCGATGGAGGGGCAGGAATATATTTGGCGCATGCTTTGGCGTGAAGAGGGTATAAGTGATACAGAACTTGACGCATATTTTTGTGGCCCGCCATTTTTGCCTTGGGCGCGAATGGGTAATATCGAAAGCTATTATGGCAATGCGCCGCGTTCCTATCAAATCAAAAAGCGTGATATCCAAAAGAAAATTTTAAAACGAATGCGTGATTTGGGTATGTCGCCAATTTTACCGGCATTCGCGGGTTATGTACCAAAAGCATGGGCGCAAAAATATAAAACTGCGGATGCTATGCAAATGGTGCCTTGGGGTGGTTTTCATGAAACCTGGTGGCTTAACCCCAATGATGAAAATTTTGCACGCTTAGCGAAAAAGTTTCTTGAGCTTTATACAGAAACCTATGGCGATGGCGATTATTATCTCGCTGATTCATTCAATGAAATGCGCCCACCTGTGAAGGATGGTGAAGATAAAAATACGGTTCTTAGAGCCTATGGTAAGAAATTATATGATACCATTAATCACGCCAAGCCAAATGCAACATGGGTGATGCAGGGTTGGTTATTCGAATTCGATCCCGACTATTGGGCGCCTGATTCTGTGCGCGCCTATTTGGAAGCGGTTCCAGATGACAAGGTAATGGTTCTTGATATTGGCAATGATTATAAGCGCGATACATGGCGCAATGATAAGGCCTTTTATGGCAAGAAGTGGATATTTGGCTATATTCATAATTTTGGCGGCAATAATGCGTTGTTCGGCGATTTTGATCTTTATGAAAAGGATTTAAAAGGTCTTGAAAACGACCCAACCAAGGGCAATTTGGCGGGCTTTGGTGTTTTTCCAGAAGGATTAAATACCAACTCAATCGCCTATGATTATATGTTTGAAATGGCATGGCGACAGCCATCAGAAGATAGAGATAGTTTTTTGGCGAATTATTGCCGTGCAAGATATTCAAATAGCGATGATAAGCTTGTGGCCGCATGGAAAGAACTAATTTCGACATGCTATCAAACAAGGAATTGGAAACGGGCGTGGTGGCGTGGTGGTTTTGGTACTTATTTATTCATGAAAAAACCGCGTGCTGATTTGTGGGATTATGATGGCCCGCAGTATGATGTTGGTAAAATTAAAACAGCGCTTGAAGGATTCTTGGACGTTTTTTCAAAATACAAAGATTCAAAATTATTTATTGCCGATATTGTGGCTGCCGTCCGCCATTGGGGGCTTTTAAATATTGACTATGAATTAATCAAAGCAACCAAGGCCGGCAAAGAAAAAAATATTGCGCAAATCGATGTATCGCTTGCCAAAATAAATGAAATGGCGGTTCAGCTTGATGATATTTCTGGCTATGTTGGGCAAAGCCTTGATAATTGGCGCAAAGAAGCGCGTGCCTTTGGTGCGACCCCACAAGAAAAAGATTATTATGAAAAAAGCGCCATTACCCAAGTCACGGTTTGGGGTGGCGATAATGTGCTTGATGATTATGCCTCAAAAGCATGGCGTGGCTTAATCAAGGATTATTATTTGCCAAGGTGGCAGCAATTATTTGCAATGCTAAAGCAAGATATTGCAGTGGGGGCTGAATTTGACCAAGAAAAGTTTAAAGCAATAATCAATAAATGGGATCACGATTGGATTAATAACCCGCCAATGGTTCAAGAGCAAAAATCAGGTCTTGAAATCGCGAAATTAAACCAAATTTTGACAATTTTTTAGGGGGTCGGGATATGCGTCTTAAATCGCTTGATATTTTTCGCGGGATGACGATTTTCCTAATGATAATCGCCAATAACATAAATGATTTAGGCTCTGCGGCAAAGGCCTTTAGTATCTTTGATCATGCCCCGTGGTTTGGTTTTACTTTTGCCGATATTGTTTTTCCATCGTTTTTATTTGCAATGGGAACGTCTTTTGCGCTTGCGAATGCGGCCAAACTTAATGATGGGCAGTATTTTGCCAAACTTATTAAACGTTCGGTGATTTTATATATAATTGGCGTTTTGATGTTCTTATTTCCGTTTTATCATTATGATGAAAATGGTGCTTTGAAGATTTTTGATTTAAGCCACGCAAGGGTTTTGGGGGTTTTACAACGAATTGCGCTTTGCTACTTGCTGGCAGGGGTTTTAATTCGTTATTTTGATAAAACCAAGCTTTTGATTATTTCTGCAATAATTTTAATTGGCTATTGGTTGGTTTTATATTTTGGTGCGCCATCTGGTTTGCAATATGATAAATTCCATAATTTTGGATCTTTTGTCGATAATCTAATAATACCAAAAAATCATTTGTATGAGTGGGATGAGGGGTTTGAACCAGAAGGAATTTTGGGAACATTTCCAGCCGTTGTTAACGTTCTTTCTGGCTTCTTACTTGGGAAGGCCCTTAAAGAGGCAAAGGATTTAAAGCCACTGGTAAGCAAATTGGCGGTTATTGGGATTGTTTTAATAATTGGCGGGAATTTATGGGGTATTATTTTCCCAATCGCCAAGAAACTTTGGACTTCTAGCTTTGTTCTTTTGTGTGTTGGCATTGATTTATTGGTTATGTCTTTATTGGTGTGGTTGGTGGAAATCAAAAAGCAAAGTTCTGGCGGGAAGTTTTTTGAAATCATCGGGGTCAACCCGCTTATGATTTATATCTTTTCAGAATTAACGCCGATGGTTTTAAGTAATATAAAATTCAATAAAGATATGAATATATTTAAATATATAACCGAATTTTTTGTTAATATTGGCTTTGTCGGCGGTTTGGGAAGTATTGGTTTTGCAATTATTTTTGCTTTATTTTGCTGGTGCTTTGGATATTTATTATACAAAAACAAGATTATTGTGAAAATATAAGCCGTGCAAATAAACACAATATGGCGAAAACATATTTGTGAATGAAACTGTGCTTGAAATTTTGATAAATTTCGCCCAATAATAGTAAATGGACGGGTGGCTATTTTGGTGAATAACGCAAATAACGGGGCAAATAAAAACCCTACTATTGATGATGTCGCTGCCTTATCAAAAGTGGGGCGAACAACTGTTTCCCGTGTTTTGAATAATGGCCCAAATGTACGCGATGCGGTGCGCAAACGCGTTATGGATGCGGTTAAACAACTTAATTATCGGGTTAATGTTCAGGCTCGTTCGCTGGCAAGTGGCAAAAGTCGGCAAATTGCACTATTTAACGCGTCTGACTTCGATTCAGAGCCAAATTCATACTATACTTCGGCGATTGAAATTGGTGCATTGCGCAAATGTGCAGAGCTTGGGTTTCAAGCATTCTCACACATAGTCAATCAAAATTCGCCATCCTATCGCAACCGTATAATTGAGCTTTGTGCAATAAATAATTACCAGGGTATAATACTTACACCGCCATTTTCTGACGATGTTTCTTTAATTAATATCTTGCGTGAGAAAAATATTCACGCGGTTGGGATTTCTTCTGGAAATATTGCGCGGAAATATATTGATTCGGTTGGTATGGATGATGAATTGGCGGGCTACCGGCTTACTGAATTACTAATCAAAAATGGTCATAAAAGCTTTGCCTTTATCAAAGGTTTAGAAAACCACATGTCGGCGGAATTACGCTTCGAAGGGTTTAAAAAAGCCTTGGTTTATAACGGGCTAAAACTTGATGAAAACTTCGTTTTTCGGGGTAATTTTACATTCAAATCCGGTATTGAAAACTCTTTAAAAATTTTTGAAAGCCCAAATCATCCGAGTGCCTTAATCTGTGCGAATGATGATACTGCGGCCGGCGCATTATTCAGTGCACATCGCCTAAATATCAAGGTTCCAGAGGAGATTGTTATCGCTGGTTTTGACGATACGCCAGTGTCTGAAATTGTGTGGCCGCCATTAACAACTGTGCACCAACCCCTAAAGCAAATTGCAGCCCGTGCAGTGGAGAGATTGGTGTCGGTTTTGCAAAATGGAAATTCCGATTCCTCTCCTAAGAATATGATAATTGATTTCAACATTATGGTGAGACAATCTACCGCAAGTGTTATAGAAGTTTGATAATTGTGTTGACAAATTGAAAAAATGAAATAAAATTTAATGGAAGCGCTTCCAATTGAGGGGGAGGCGTTAAGCATTTTTTAGCTAACCGTAAACGGTTATAGGGGGGAAGATATGTTACTTAGTCGCAAGACAGGCATTAGTGCATCTAAAATTTCAAAAAAACGTTTCGCATTGGAAGCGATTTCAGTTGCGGCCTTGATGGTTGCTGCGCCTTGTGTGGCTTTTGCACAAGATGCTGCTAAGCCGGATACGGGCGAGGTTGTTATTGTAAAAGGTCTTCGTGGATCATTACAAAAATCAATTAAGATTAAACGCGCATCAACATCAATTGTTGAAGTTGTTTCTGCGGAAGAAATCGGTAAATTACCAGATTCTTCAATTGCGGAATCATTGTCTCGCCTTCCTGGTGTTGCTGGTCAGCGCGTAAACGGCGATGTTCAGGTGGTGAATATCCGCGGTACTTCACCTGATTTCACAGTTACTACACTTAATGGCAGAATGCAGGGTTCATTAGGTGATGCGCGTGGCGTAGAGGTTGACCAATATCCATCAGAATTAATTGAATCTGCAGTTGTTTATAAAACCCCTGATGCTGCTTTGCTTGGTATGGGGCTTTCTGGAACAATTGACCTAAGAACACGTCGCCCACTCTCGTCTTCTGGTAGAACGATTGCAATTAACCTTCGTGCCGAAACTTCGACTGGCAAACAATTAAACCCTGATTTTGGTAAAGAAGGCTGGCGCGGTTCGATATCTTATATTGACCAATTCTTGGATGGAAAACTAGGTGTTTCTTTGGGTTATGCCCATATGGATACTACTTCACAAGTGCAGCACCAGAAAATCTGGGGTTGGATGACAAATAACACTTGGTGGAATATGTATGATGCCGCGTATCAGGCATATTTACCTGGTGCAACTGGTGCGATGGCTGACGCAAATTATCTATCAGGTTTTGAGCTTCGTGCAGGCAGCGTGAATAAAGTTCGTGATGGTGCTGTTGCGGTTTTTGAATTTAAACCAACCGATAATTGGCACACAACACTTGACCTTTATTATTCAAAAATGGACCAAAAAGAGGTCATTCGTGACATCGAAACCAATACATTCTGGACCAATGATGCTGGTTATGCTGGGCTTCCGATGGCTGGAGCGGTTCTTGGTGCCTTTAATGGCACACCAACCATAGTTGCAGGTACTTATACTGGAATGGCGCCAATCCAAAACAACCAGCTTAATACACGTAAAGATGACGTGCTTTCAGTTGGTTTAAATCACGAAATGCATGCAGGTATTTGGGACCTAACTTTTGATGCGTCTTATTCAAAGTCAGAAGGCAAGCATTCACAAACTGAAATATTTGCTGGTTATGGTACTGGCGTACGTACATTTGACACAATCAATTTCAGCATTCCTTCAGAAGGATTTATGACAATCACTCCTGGATTGGATTATTCAAATGGTGCCCAAATGAATCTTGGTGATTCAGCGCCTTGGGGTGGTTGGGGTGCCGATGGACACATACGTTTCCCACACGTAAAAGATTCATATGCAAACTTTAGCGTAAGTGGAAAAACCGATCTTAAAGATACATTTGTCGGTAACGTATTTGACAGTTTACAAGTTGGCCTTGGTGGTTGGAACCATTCCAAGGACAAATCTGTTGATGAATATGATTTATTCTTAAAAGTTCGTCCAGAGAATAAAACAACATTTGATAACCGTCCAGCTGCTCCGGAAACTCCATATGGTGTTGGTCTTACTGACTTAACATGGGCTGGTTGGGGTTATTTGTATGCGTTTGACATCCCTTCAGCGGTTGCAGGTTCATACAGAGTTGTCCCATATGTAGATGACAATCACTACGCTAAAACTTGGTCCTTGAGTGAAGATGTATTCAATATCTTTACTAAACTAAATATTGACACTGAATTATTGAGCCAACCTCTAAGAGGTAACATTGGTGTTCAATATGTAATGACCAATACTGAATCTACTGGTAATTATATTACAACTGGCGGAAGCAATAGAGCACCAACTCTAATGACTGTTGATAATAAATATTCTGACGTATTACCTAGTTTGAATCTAAATTATCAATTGACACCAAAACAATATTTGCGTGTTGGTATTGCTAAACAAATGGCGCGTCCAAGAACTGATGAAATGCGCGCGAATATTGGTGCCGGATTCTCGCAAGTACAAATATTCCTACCTGGCACTGAAATTATTGATCCAACAAAAACTTATTACATCCCAAGCGGTAGCGGTGGTAACCCAAAACTAAAACCTTGGCGTGCTAATGCGTATGATATTTCATATGAAAATTATTTCGCACGCAAATCAATGTTTGCAATTGCCGGATACTATAAGGACGTTAAAACTTATATCTATTCAGATGATATAAGCTTTGACTTTACCGGTTTGGCGAACCCAATGAATTACAACGTTATCAGCTGGGTTGGTAACTTGAATACACCGGTTAATGGTAAAGGTGGTTATATCAAAGGTATCGAATTACAGGCAACTGTCGATTTTGGTGATTTCTTTGCACCATTAGACGGCTTTGGTTTGAATGGTAACTACACTAAAAATTGGACTGATATTAAGTCTAATAAAGGTGGTGATACTACAATTCCTGGTTTCTCTGGCGTAACTTATAACTTGGCTGCATATTATGAAAAACATGGTTGGCAGGCGCGTGTATCATATTCTTATCGTGACCCTGCATATTCAGATGTCGCAGGCTTGTATGGAACTCGTGCATATACCACAATTCTTGATAACGCACATGTCGATGCTCAAATCGGCTATGAGTTCCAAGACGGTCCTTTCAAAAATATGACCATAACTTTACAGGGATATAATATCACCGACGAGCCATACGTTACCTCAGCTGGTAACTTATTAACCGGTGCTGTAATGCTTCCTGAAACTTATGAAACCTATGGCGCGAAATATTTGCTTGGTGTTTCATATAAATTCTAATGTGGTTTATGCGCCGAATATTCCGGTAATCGGCGCATAGAACATTCCTCCCGTTGCCTCTTGGGGGATATCCCCAGTGCTTCAAAAAGACATTCAACGAGGTATGTTTTTTTGTGCGATTTCCCAAGAGGCAACACTCCCGGGGCTACATTGCCCTAAGATATATGGGCTTGCCCAAAATTTCCCCTAAGTATGGTCAGGATTATTGTATGTATTCAGGATTAAAAAAACTAAGACAATCTGCGCGTCGCAAAAACTATGTTTATGGGATTTGCCTTGGAATTTTTAGTGCTGCAATTGGTGCGCCTGCCTTTGCTCAAGATGCAACAAATAATTGGGCACATGTAACAAGTTCAATTAAACAAGATGCCGCGACCGAAGCCAAAATAAAAGAAATTCTTGGTACGATGACTTTGCGTCAAAAAGTCGGTCAAATGACACAGGCTGAAATAAAAAGTGCCAAACCAGAAGATGTAACAAAATATTATCTTGGTTCTGTCTTAAACGGTGGTGGCTCTTGGCCACAAATGAACCAAAAAGCGGCGCTTTCCGATTGGGTAAAACTTTCTGATGATTATTTTAAAGCGTCACTCGAAACAGACTTAAAAACGCCAATTCCTTTGATATGGGGTATTGATGCGGTTCATGGTAATAATAATATTCACGGTGCAACCCTTTACCCTCACAATATTGGTTTGGGGGCTGCACGTGACCCAGAATTAGTAAAAGAAATTGCCGCAGCAACCGCAAAGGCAGTTCGCGCTGGTGGTATAAATTGGGCGTTTGCGCCAACTGTTGCAGTGGTACAGAACCCACGCTGGGGGCGCACATATGAATCCTATTCCTCAAACCCACAATTAGTTCGTATTTATGCAAAGGCCTATACTGAAGGCCTTCAAGGTGATTTAAAAGACCCTGCGAATGTTGTTGGCTCTGTAAAGCACTTCCTTGGCGATGGTGGCACATTTAATGGGGTGGATCAGGGTAAGAACTATTCTTCTGAACAAGAGCTTATAAATACGTTTGCCCAAGGTTATTACGGTGCGCTTTCTGCGGGTATGCAGACTGTTATGATTACTTATAGCGAATGGAATAATGACGATGCATTAAAGCATCCCAATAGTCCAAAAGGAAAAATTCACGGCAACCAATACCTTATTACCGATGTTCTAAAAGGTAAATTGGGTTTTGATGGCTTGGTAGTTTCTGATTATGACGCGATTGGTCAAATACCAGGTTGTACAAAAGATCATTGCGCACAGGCAGTTAATGCCGGAACCGATTTGTTTATGGTGCCAAATGATTGGAAGGCCTTTATCGACAATACAGTAAATGATGTCGAAGAAGGCCGCATTCCAATGTCACGTATTGATGATGCTGTTACCCGCATTTTACGGGTTAAAATGCGCTCTGGTTTGTTTGCAGAAAACCCTGCGCATAACAAATATGCCGGTGATGTTGCCGCAATTTCAAACAAGGCTTTGGCACGTCGGGCCGTAAGTGAATCCTTGGTTTTATTGAAAAATAACAAACAGCTTTTGCCACTTGCAACGGATAAAAAAGTATTGGTGGTTGGTAAAAGTGCGGATTCAATGCCTAATCAATCAGGCGGCTGGTCAAAAACTTGGCAGGGGGATGAGGTTGATAATTCTGACTTCCCGAATGGCGAGACGTTGCTTGCATCTTTGAAATCGCAATATGGCGATAAATTGGTTTATTCTGCCGATGGCAAAGGTGTTAATCCCAAAGATTTTGCCGCAATCATTGCGGTAGTTGGTGAAACCCCATATGCGGAAATGAAGGGTGATATTCTTTTGCCGCAACCACTTACAAGCGATGACCGTATGAAAGCGGACAAGGACGCTTTAAAAGCTGTTGCAGGTAAAGGTGTTCCGGTTGTTACAATTCTATATAGTGGTCGCCCACTTTATATAAATGATATTTTAAACCTTTCAGATTCGGTAGTATCAGCGTGGTTACCGGGTACTGAAGCGGGGGGTATAAGTGACGTCATTTTGCGTAATAATAATGCGCAAAAGGATTTTCGGGGACGGCTTTCATTTCCATGGCCGTCCGACCCCTGCCCCCCATCGCAAAATGTAGAGCAGGGATCTTATAAGCCTTTATTTAAATATGGCTATGGTTTAAGCTATAAGGATAATAAATCTGTTGGGCGTCTTGTCGTTAAAACTGGAAACTGCCCAGTTAAATAATGCAAATAATCTTTGCAAGGAAACAAGGGTCTAGATGAATTATAAATTCTTTTTCGGAATTGCTGGCTATGCTTTGTTACTATGTGTAAACGGTTGCGCAACTTCTGGTCAAATAGACCAGTCAGCGGAAAATTACGTTACAACTGGTGACAAGGCGCTTTTGCTTTCTAAACAAGCCCCAATAAGCCCAGAAACTTCTGCGCGCGGAGCTATTATCAAAATTGATAAAAGTATTCGTTATCAAAAGTTCATCGGGGCAGGTGCGGCAATTACCGATGCTAGTGCAATAAATTTAAATCGCCTTGATGCGCAAACAAAAGATAAGGTTTTAAACGAATTATTTTCAAAGGACGGGGTTGGGTTCTCTTTTACTCGACTTACTATTGGCGGGTCAGATTTTTCAGAAAAACATTATAGTTTTTCTGAAAAAAAGGGCGAATTTTCTCTCGCCCCAATAAAGGATACAATTATCCCAATTGCCAAAGCGGCAAAAAAAATAAATCCCAATTTAACAATAATGGCGACCCCATGGAGTGCGCCATCATGGATGAAAACCACTGATTCAATGACTGGTGGTACTTTACGTCGTGAAAATTACGATGATTTTGCCGATTATCTTTTACGGTTTACCGATGAAATGGGCAAAGAGGGCGTTAAAGTTTCAATGCTTACTATACAAAATGAGCCTGATTTTAGCCCGCCTGATTACCCAGGTATGAAGCTTTCACCCCAAGATCGTGCTGACTTCCTTAAAAATCACCTTGGTCCCAAAATGATGGTGCGAAAAGATAACCCGAAAATCCTTGAATGGGATCATAATTGGGATAAACCAGAACAGCCGCTTGCGGTTTTAAAAGATGCTGGCGCGCGCAAATATTTAACCGGTGTCGCATGGCATTGTTATGCGGGTGACGTTGACGCGCAAAATGAAATCCATAATGCCTATCCTGATATGGAGACATATTTTACCGAATGTTCGGGTGGGGAATGGAACAAAAGTTTCTCCGATAGTTTTGTCTGGCAGATGGATAATTTAATAATCGGTTCAACCAATGCCTGGGCCAAGGGTGTTTTAATGTGGAATTTGGCGTTGGATGAAAATTATGGCCCACATCTTGGTGGCTGTGGTAATTGTTTTGGTGTCATAAGTATCAATAGTAAAACCAAAGAAATTACCCGCGATTCCGAATATTATTCATTCGGCCATTTATCAAAATTTGTTATGACGGGTGCGGTTAGAATTAGTTCAACGCAGGATATTGCAGGGCTAAAAAATGTTGCCTTTCAAAACCCCGATGGTTCAATTGCCTTGTTGGTTCTTAATAAAACTGATTCAAAACAAGCGTTTTCAGCGCAAATTGCTAGTAAATACTACAATGCTGAATTATTACCGTTTTCTGCAATAACAATCATATTTAAATAATTGGGAGGCGCATTTGACTGATGCCGTTAAAAATACAAAATCTGGTTCCTCAAGCTTGGGGCTAGCGATTACTTATGTAACTATATTGTTTTTCATTTGGGCGTTGATTACCAATTTGCTTGACCCATTGTTAAAGGCAATGAAGACGATTTTTACGCTTAATGCTGTTGAGGCGAATTTGACTGGCTTTGCCTTCTTTATCGCATATGGTGTTATGTCGATGCCGGCGGCAAGCTTTTTGTCAAAAAATGGCTATGTGAAATCGGTTATTGTTGGCCTTGGTGGGATTGTGTTGGGCTGTTTGATTGCACTTGGCGCAACCATGGTTCACATCTATCCGGTATTTTTGGTGGCTTTGTTCACTATGGCATCTGGCATTACCTTGTTACAGGTTGCGGCAAATCCATTGATTGCGGCGATGGGCGACCCAAAAGATTCTGCATTCCGCCTAAATTTATCACAAGCATTTAACTCTTTGGGTGCGGCATGTGGTGTTTATTTTGGCTCTTCTTTCCTTTTAAAAGGCGAAGCATTTAAGCCAGATGCGGTTTTAACCGATGCCTTAAAAACACAGGCATTTGGCGAAGTTGGTGCGGTATATTTAAAAATTGGTATTGCATTGGCTATTTTCATCGGTTTGATTTTTATGGTGCGCAAAATTATTGCTGATAATGCCCCTGAAACAACTGGTGCGGTATCACCATTAACTGCATTACAGGCAAAATGGGCAAATCTTGGTGCGCTGGCAATTTTCTTTTATGTTGGTGCCGAAGTTGCGATTGGCGCGAACTTAATTTTGTTTATTGAGCAAAAACAAATCCTTGGAATTAATGCACAATCAGCAGGGCAATTGGCAACATATTATATGATTTTTGCGATGCTTGGCCGCTTTGGCGGTAGTGCGCTTTTGAAATTTGTAAAAGGTTATACCTTGTTGACGGTTGCGACAGTGGGCACAGTTTTATTATGTGCCTTTATCGTGCTTAACAATGGTGTTACCCCATCGGTTGCAACATCATCTTTTGTGATGCCGATTGTTAATGTCGAAGTTCCAATTGTGAACGGTACAAAATTGGCAATGGCGGCGATTTTTGTTGGCTTGTTCAACTCAATCATGTTCCCAACCATTTTTACCACCACACTTGAACGTTCATCTGCACCAGCATCAGCGACATCAGGTCTTTTATGTGTGGCAATCGTGGGCGGTGCGTTTATCCCGCTTTTATTCGCAAGCGTTCGTGATATGACTGGTTCTTATTCTTTGGCATTTATAATTCCAATGATTTGCTATCTTTACATCATGTGGTTTTCGCTTGCGGCCCGTAATGCACCGGTTCATAAAATTGAGGAAGATGTAGCCGGATCGCATTAACAGGTTTAAATTGGCATGAATTCTAAACCCCAACCAAAAGAAATTGGGTCAGATAAGCAAGGTAAAATTGCCTTTATTGTGCTGATACTTTTGTTTTTTGGCTGGGGTTTTGTCAATTCAAATAATGACCCGCTTTTAACAACTCTAAAAGCCGCCTTCCACTTAAGCTGGAGTGCGGCGATTGCGACCCAAATTACAAGCTTTATTGGATGCGGCGTGGTTTCAATTCCCGCCGCAATTTTTGTAAGCAAATATGGTTCAGGGCGAACAATTTTCTTTGCTTTATTGATAATGATTGCTGCGTGTTTCATTATGCAATTGCTTAGGGTTTGGCAGACTTATTATATCGTTTTATTTGCGGTATTCATTATGTCTTCTGGGGTGAATAGCCTTCAGGTGGCGGCAAACCCATTGGTCGCCGGAATGGGCGCACCCGATAAAAGCCATTTTCGCCTGACATTGGCGCAAACCTTAAATTCACTTGGGGTGGTTATTGGCGTTCACTTTGGCTCAGAGATGTTGTTATCGCGCCGAAATATTGCATCTTTGCCGGCGGCACAGACTGTTGAATTGGTGGGTCTGGCATATATTTATATTGCCATGATAATTTTGGTTTTATTATTGGCGGTTTTGATATTCCTAAAACCTTTTGCTGCACATAAAGCCACGCAGAGCCATAATGATGAAATTATGCAGGCATTTAAATCGCGATGGGCATTGTTTGGCGCGGCTGCATTAGCGCTTTATGTTGGTTCAGAGGTTGCCATTGGCTCTTTGATGATAAACTTCCTGCACAGTGAAAAGGTTTTGGGGCTTGATTTAAAAACCGCTGGTTTTTTCCTTGGCAATTTTTATTGGGGTGGCGCGCTTTTGGGGCGTTTTATTGGCACTTATGCCCTTCGGTTTATCAAGGCATATAATTTGTTGGTTTTTGCCGCAATTTGTGCCGCTAGTTTGTGTTTGTTGGTTGTCTTGGGGAATGGGGCAATAATTGGCTATGCCGCATTATTGGTTGGTATTTTTAATTCAATACAATTCCCAACAATTTTCACCCTTACGCTAGAGCGCAGTAAGGCAACCCATGCGGCGACATCTGGGTTGTTGGTTTTGGCGATTTCATTTGGTGCGGCATTGCCATTAATGGTTGGCCTTATTGCCGATAATTTTGCCCTAAATAATGCATTTATAGTGCCATTATTGGCATATTTTTTCATTGCCGTCTTTGCCTTCAAAGCTAGGGCATCAGTCGTTAAATAGTGCGATTGCACCTAATACCCCCGCTTTATCGCCAAGTGCAGGATGGGTGATTAAATTGCGTATATCCTCTAGCTTATTGTAATGCGGCAAATATCGCGCCAATAAGTCAAAGCAATGCTCATGCACTTTAGGCAATAGATTTGGGTTAAGGCCAACCCCGCCGCCAATTATGATTTTTTCAACAGCATTGGTAAGGATGAGAGTATGGCATAATTGCCCAATATAATATCCTACAAAGTCCCAAATTTCATGATCTTGGTCAAAATTGCTCGCTGATTTTCCATAACGCGCCATAATTGATGGGCCACATGCAAGGCCCTCAAGACAATCGCCGTGAAAAACGCAAAACCCTTTATAGCTATCATTTGGGTGACGGCGTACGATGATATGCCCTGCCTCTGGGTGCATTGTTCCGTGAACGCATGCTTCATTAACAATAAGGCCAACACCAATACCCGTACCAATTGTAACATATGCAATATTCCCATTGCCAATCCCATTACCCCAATGTTTTTCAGAAAGCGCCGCCGCATTCACATCACTATCAATTCGCAGCGGCAGATTGGGAAAATTGGTCATAAGGTCATCAATAAGTGATGTATTTGACCAGCCTGGTTTTGGTGTATCAAGAATTTTTCCATAATTTTGTGATTTTGGGTTTAATTCAACTGGGCCAAAACTGGCGATGCCAATTCCTTTTATATTTGGGTGTCTTGCGACAATTTGTTTAACTGCACCATTGATATTTTCCGTTGTTTCCATTGGTGTGGTGGTTTCAATACGAATGTTTTCGCCAATATCTTCAGGGCAACTGCCACAGGCGATGTTTATTTTTGTGCCACCAAGTTCAATGCCAATAATCATGCGCCAATCCCCCGATATAAATTAACGCCATATGCGGCTAATTTATCCTTATTCCCATAAAATTGGGTCATGGTTATAGTTTGTGGTAAATTAATTTCTTCGCAAGTGAAATTTGCAATTAATGCAATTTCGTCATTGCCAAAGCCTTGGGTGATTTTTAAAACTTTCCCGCCTTCAAGTGTTTCTGTTTTTGCATAGTCGGCATTTTGTGATGGGATGTTTTCTTTTACAATTCTGCCAAATTCTTGGAAGAAGTCGCGGATTGGATTATTATTTGCCGCAATATTCCAATCCATTTCAGGGCGATGAAGCCAGCGTATTTCTGACTTGGTCTCATCATTTTTTAGGAAGCTATAATCATTACCAAGCCCAATTTCGTCGCCCATATAAATCATTGGCACACCTTCAACCGCATAGATGATTGAATTCAATAATTTTAGTCGTGCAACTCCATAATCATCTTTACCAATTCCGCATAATCCCGCTGCCATGCCACAGCTTGATTTTGGCATATTATCCGGTGCTTGGAATGCCATTGCGGTCGCAAAACTTTGTGAATTATTATAAAAATCTGCCCATCTTTGCATATCTTCATTTGATGCAATATCTTTTAGGGCAATCCAGATAATATCATCATGACAGCGAGTATAATTTAGCCATTTGGCATTGGCTGGCTTTAGACTGGCTTTAGATAAAGCCTTTTCAACGATTTGCCCGTTGCCATCGGCAAGCCCCGCCCATAATGCCGTCATAAGAACGTTATTATATGCAAGGTCGCATTCAGGGGCATCGCTATTGCCAAAGAATGGGATAACTTCTGTGATGCTTTCTATTGCCTCGGCAAGGAGAAAGCTTGATGGCGACAATATTTTTAATAAATTGCGCCAGGCAATAATTATTTTATGGGTATTTTCATGATTGCGGCAGATAGTGCCCTTAGTTTTCCATAAAAAAGGTGCCGAATCCAACCTAAAACCATCAACGCCTTTATTGGTTAAGAATAATAATGCCTCAAGCATTTTTAAGAAAACTTTGGGGTTTTTATAATTTAAGTCCCACTGGAAGGGGTAAAAGGTTGTCCAAATATATTTTCCAATTTCTTCATTATATGTAAAGCTGCCGGGGGCGGTATCGGGGAAAACATCCATAAGGCTAGCTTCATATTCATCCACTTCGGACTTATCAAAGGCATGATAAAAATCGGCATACTCTGGATCGCCTTTTAGCCATTTTTGCGCCCATTCATTTTCTTGGGCAGTATGGTTACAGACAATATCAATTATGAGGCCAATATTACGATTATGCAGTTCGGTAGCAAGGTTTTCAAATTGTTTGATATTACCAAGATTTGGGTCGGTATCAAAGAAATCGGCAATCGCGAAACCCCCATCGCTATCCCCTTCGCGTGGTTTCAGAAGGGGGAGGGGGTGCAATAGACCAATGTTTAAACTTTCGAGATAATCAAGATGTTTTAAAGTTCCCGCAAAATCTTTGCCAAATTTATCAATATAACAACAATAAACAGGACGCCCCTTTTGTGCATACCATAAAGGGGTTTGCGCATTTTTTTCGTCACGCAATTTTAATTCTATTTTACGGGAAACAATGTTTTCAGCCAATGTTTTAGAAATTTGCGGGGCAAGCCATTGTGTTTCAGCTTTGCCATATATTTCTTCAAGCGCATTTATCGCGTCACGCCAATACTTATTTTGCGTATGTGTTTTTCTTTCCGTGATATAATCACCAATGCCTTGGCGTGCATTTTGATTGGTCAAATCAAATTCCCCTGTAATCTTTTATTGTTTATATGTTGCGGTATGTCCGCCATCTTTATTGGGTATGTGTTACAATACAATGCAAACGATTGCAAGATATAATTGCGAAATAAATGTTGTGCCGTTATTTGTTACGGTAGCTGACTACGAAAATGCTTTATTTTGTTACCTTTTTACGTTGGCGTGAAAAGAAATCTAAAAAATATGTAAAAAAATACTTGCAAACGATTGCATATTATATTAGTGATAAAAAACACGCGCCACCAAGACGCGGAAAAATATTTGGCTTAAACAAAAGCCGGGAGGAAAATATGAAGAATTATGTAAAAGCCAGCGCATGGCTTATGGCGGGATGCTCGTTATTCGCGATTTCTACCGTGGCAAATGCCCAAGACGCGAGTAAAACAGATAATGCAAAAGAAGAGGTTGTTGTGGTTACCGGTGTTGCCAAGGGGCAAAATCGTCTTGATACCTCGATTTCAATTTCTTCATTGAGTAATGCCGAAATTGCAAAAGCCGCACCACGTTCTGCGGCGGAAATTTTCCGTAATATCCCTGGTTTCCGTTCTGAATCAACAGGTGGTGAAGGTAATGCCAATATTGCAGTTCGTGGTTTACCAGTTGCTTCGGGTGGCGCAAAATTCTTGCAAATCCAAGAAGATGGTTTGCCAATTCTTGAATTTGGTGACATTGCATTTGGTAATGCCGATATTTTCTTGCGTACGGATTTAAGCGTTGGCCGTATTGAGGCGGTTCGTGGTGGTACGGCGTCAACTTTTGCGTCAAACTCTCCGGGTGGTATTTTGAATATTATTTCAAAAGATGGCTCGGCCGAAGGCGGCGCGGTACAAATTACTCAAGGGCTTGATTTTGATCAAAGCCGCGTTGAATTTGATTATGGTGGCGCGCTTTCTGATAATACAAATTTTCATATCGGTGGCTTTTATCGCAAGGGTGAAGGCCCGCGCAAAGCCGGATATGATGCCAATAATGGTGGTCAATTTGAGGGGAATTTAACCCGTCATTTTGATAATGGCTTTTTGCGTGTTGGTTTTAAATATTTAAATGATCGCACGATTGGTTATTTGCCAATGCCAATGGCGATTTCTGGTACAAATGCTAATCCAAAATGGGGTTCTGTGCCTGGGCTTGATGCACAATCAGACACTATTCATTCGGCATATTTCCTTTCCGATGCCGGTCTTGGTTCAAATAATCAAAACCATGTTTCCGATGTGCGCGATGGCATGCACCCAGTTGTTAAAGCCTTTAATGCAGAGGCAAAGTTTGATGTTGGCGGTGGTTGGAATCTTGATAATAAATTCCGTTATGCACAAAATAGCGGTGACTTTGTTTCACTATTTCCTGAAAGTGTTGGAACCGCATCTGAAATTGCCGCAAAACTTGGTGGAACAAGCTTAACTATTGCCAATGGCCCTGGTGTTGGTACTGCCTATAACGGGCTTGCAATGCGCGTTCATACATTCAATGTTTTGCTTAATAATCTTGATAATATGGCGAATGATTTGAAATTATCAAAATCATTCAATTTTGATAAATCAAAACTTGATGTCACTTTTGGTCTTTATAATTCCCACCAAAATATAAATATGGATTGGATTTGGAATAGCTATTTGATGGAAGTGAATGGCAATAATGGTCGCTTGCTAAATGCGTATAATGGCACAACACTTTTGACACAGAATGGTTTGGCTGCATATGGTGTTCCGGCGTGGGGGAATTGCTGCACCCGTCATTATGATACTCAATATGATATTGTTGCCCCTTATTTAGTTGCGACTTATAGCGTTGATAAATTATCGGTTGAGGCATCAATTCGCCATGATGGCGGCAAAGCGCGCGGCAATTATGCGGGTTCTGTGCAAAAGCCAAATTTTGACGTTAATGGCGATGGCATTATTCAGCCAACCGAAGTTAGCGTATCAGTAATTGATTATGCCAACCCACAATTGGTAAATTATGATTGGGATTATACATCATATTCATTGGGTGCAAATTACCGCTTGTCTGATAATTTTTCAGTTTTTGCAAGAACTTCAAAAGGTGGTCGCGCCAATGCCGATCGTCTATTATTCGGCAAAGTAAAAGCCGATGGTTCGGTTGCAAAGCAAGATGCCGTTGATTTTGTTAAACAGCACGAAGCTGGTGTTAAATATTCTCAAGGCGGCGTTAAATTATATGCAACTGCATTCTTTGCCACCACAGAAGAGCAGAATTACGAGGCAACCACACAACGCTTTATAGACCGCGTTTATGAAGCAAAGGGCATTGAATTTGAAGGCGCATATCGTATTGGCGATTTCAAAATCAATGGTGGTGCAACCTATACCAATGCGGAAATTACCAAAGATGCGTTAAACCCAACACAGGTTGGCAATACACCCCGCCGTCAGGCAAAATGGGTATTCCAAATGACGCCATCTTATAAAATGGATAAATTGGAATTTGGCGCAAACTTTATTGGTACAACCAAATCTTATACCAGTGATGACAATCTTTTGGTCATGCCTGGTTATATCCAAACCAACCTATTCGCAAACTATCAGGTTACCGAAAAAATGTTGGTATCTTTAAACGTAAACAATGCGTTTGATACTTTTGGCGTTACAGAGGCTGAAGAAGGCTCAATCACTGCCAATACAACCAATTATGTTCGCGCCCGTGCCATTAATGGACGCACAACCACACTTTCTCTTAAATACAGCTTCTGATTCCCTAGTAAAGAGTTAGAAGTTTATCTTGGCATCGGTTTAAATTACCTGTTAATAGCCTTATTTCTCCCCAGTTATGGGCTATATAATTGGGAAATAAACCGGTGCCGCACCTTTTTTTGAAAAGAGGAAATGGGAATGCTAAACCAAGGGATGAAAAGCGAAAATAAACATAATATGGGTCTTGTATTATTTTTGACCTATTTAATGTTTTTAATGTTTGCAATGACAACGGATGCGGTGGGTGTTATCATTCCCAAAATCATTGAAGAATTTAAACTTTCAATGGCGCAGGCCGGCGCGTTTCACTATTCTACAATGTCGGGAATTGCGCTTTCTGGTTTGTTTCTTGGTTCTTTGGCAGATAAATTGGGGCGCAAATGGTCAATTGTTGTTGGGCTTATATCATATGCGATTGCCTGCCTCGCCTTTGCAATTGTTAATCACTTTGCATTTTTTCTGATTTTATTATTTATTTCTGGCGCAGCAATTGGGGTGTTTAAAACCGCCGCAATTGCCCTCATTGGCGACCTTACAAATTCAAGCCAACAACATACTAAAATAATGAATATGGTCGAAGGTTTTTTTGCAATTGGCGCAATTATTGGCCCCTGGCTTGTTACGCAATTATTGCTGAACGGTGCTTCATGGAAGTGGCTTTATATGTTTGCTGCCTTTATTTGCGTGATTTTGGTTTTGACCGCATCACGTGTGGCATATCCAAAAACCATTAAAACTGAAAGCGCGCCACAAATAAAATTTAGCGATGTAGCTCCATTATTAAAAGACAAACACCTTTTAAGTTTTAGTGCTTTAATCATGCTTTATGTGGGGGCTGAAAATGCGATTTTTGTTTGGATGCCAAGTTTCTTGAAAACCTATAAAGGTGAATTCGTGTTTTTCGCAATTTATGCCTTGCCAATATTTTTTGTTTTGCGTGCGGCGGGGCGATTTTTGGGGTCATGGCTTATATCTCATTTGAAATGGACTATTGTGCTTAGCCTTTGTTCCGCATTAATTGCATTATGCTTTTTGGGGTCGGTAATTGGTGGGCAGGGGGTTGCCGTATTCCTTTTGCCATTATCTGGCCTCTTTATGTCGGTTATATATCCAACCCTTAATTCAAAAGGCATAAGCGGGTTTCAAAAATCGCAACATGGTACAATTGGTGGAATAATATTATTCTTTACCTGCCTAAGTGCGGTTATTGCCCCGCTCTTGATGGGTTTGGTTTCTGATTATTTTGGCGATGCTAAATTCGGATTTTATATCGCGACATTATTTGCAATTATTTTATTTGTTGCCTTGTTGTTGAACCATTTATTCAACTCATCTGACAGTCGCTTAAAAGAGGTTGATAAAGGTTTGGGGCAGGTTCAGGGCTAATTAAAACAGCGCGGAAACCTAGGGCCTGCCTCATAACTTAATTATTACGTACTTTGCCGCGTGATTAGGCGTGCCGGCATAATTGCCGATGAGGTTTGATCCCCATTAAGGCGTTGGAATAACAAATCTACCATGAATTTTGCACCCAAGGATAAATCCTGATGAATGGTAGTTAGTGGCGGGTTAAGGCTTTTGGCAATTGATACATCGTCATAGCCACAAACCGCTATTTTATCAGGAATGGTAATATTTTCCTCTGTTAATACGGACATGGCGCCTTGGGCAATAACATCCGATGCGCAAAAGATTGCATCAATTTTTTGTTTTGATTTTATAAGATTATACGTGGCCTCGCGCGCGTCATTAAAGCCAAAATGTGTATCGATGCGTATTGGCTTTTTGCCGACTTTTTTCAATGCCGATGAATAGCCACTATAACGACTTTCAGCCTCTGGGACATTGGGTGGGCCAAGGAATACAATCTTGTTACGGCCGCGCGATAATAAATGCTCAGTCGCCAATTGACCACCGATGAAATTATCAACACCAACCGTGCAATAGTTTTGCCCCTTCATATTTTCGCCCCATACAACCATGGGGGCATAAGTGGTGGCAATTTGGTTTAGTGCATCATGTTGGTCGGATTGCCCGATCACCAAGAGACCGTCAAATCGTTGTGAGGCAATAAGTCGTTTTAACCAACCTTCTTTGGGTTGTGGGTTTTTTGACAGAAGTAAGTCATAGCCTTTGTTAAACACTTCATCGGCAAGGCAACCAATCATTTCAAGCAAAAATGGGTCGGTGATTTTTTGATTTTCTTCGTGACCCAAGGGTAAAACCAAACCAATTGTTTTGGTTGTTTGCAGGCGTAAATTACGCGCGGCAGCATTAACAACATAACCATTTTCTTCGGCAATTTCACGAATTTTTTGTTTTAATTGTTCGGGTATTAATGAAGAATCTGAAAGGGCGCGCGAAACGGTTGAAACCGAAACTCCTGAAAGGCGCGCGACATCAGACATCTTTATTCTTGAAGTCTTGTTCATAAGGTAACCCTAAGCAAAATTTTATAAGCTATTTTTTATATTGGTTAGCAAAAAAATTAAAATAAATAAAGACTTATCTATACTTTAGTTAGGGCGGGGAGTTATTATTTATATATTTATAATTCTTTGTGCGAATTTATACAAGCAAATTCGTTTAAGAGGTTTGGTTGCGCCCACGATTTAGAATTCGAGCAAGGGTTCGCCTGTGCATTCCCAATTGGCGCGCAGTTTCAGAAATATTGAAATCATTCTGCGATAAGGCGCTATTTATCAATTCCCATTTATCGATTTTTAGCTTTGCATTTTGTTTTTCGCCAATATCAACTTCTATATTTCCTTTGGTGCGGTCAAAGGCGGTTATAATATCAATCGTCCCTGATGGTTTTAATAAATAATGGCATGCCCCAAGCCGAATTGCAGACACCGCCGTCGATATAGAGCCATAGCCAGTTAATACCACAATCCTAATGTCGTTCTTTATTTCTTTTAATTTCTCAACAATTCTAAGGCCGTTTGAATGCCATAGTTTTAAATCAACGACTGCTAGTTCGGGCAATTCTTTTTGTGCCAATGCAATTGCATTTTCTTCACTATTTGAAAGGAATGACAAAAACCCACGCTTGCGGAATGAATTTGCAAGCGTGGCCGCAAAAGGCATATCATCATCGACAATCAGAATTTTTTGGGGTTGTTGTGCTTCATTCATGTGGCAAATATAAACGCCTTGCATGACTTTCATCACTTAGACAAATTGCCCAAGTTTTTATTTTATCCCCGCAAACATTTTTCCGGCAAGCTTGCTTAAAGCCCCCCATGGCGGCCCAAGCATTTCAAACGCATTTATAAAGCCGATTTTATGGATGGATCGGGCATGACTA
Organism: Hyphomonadaceae bacterium UBA1933; assembly: GCA_002337085.1. Lineage (GTDB taxonomy): Bacteria > Pseudomonadota > Alphaproteobacteria > Caulobacterales > Aquidulcibacteraceae > Pseudaquidulcibacter. Next base: position 51,476 of record DDFH01000002.1, read on the forward strand.
AAGCGTTTAAAGCCTTCAAAGCCATGATATGCACCAGTTCCACTAGGGCCAATGCCACCAAAAGGCAAAGCGCTTTGGGCAACATGCATCAAGGTGCCATTGATTGTAACACCGCCAGAAATTGCGCCTTTCAATATTGTTTCTTGAAAATCATTATTGTTCGAGAAAATATAAAGCGCCAATGGACGCGCACGTTCGCGAATGACTGCCAATGCATCCTCAATAATGGTATAAGGCACAACCGGCAAAATTGGGCCAAAGATTTCTTCGCGCATTATAATATTATTATCAGGGGCGCCAAGGATAACAGTTGGGGTGATTTTTGCCCCTTCGGTAGTTTCTGCTTTATGGCTATAAATTTTTGCGCCTGCTGCCCGTGCTTCTTCGATTGCACCCCATAGGCGGGCACGATGCTTTTCGCCGCAAATTGCGGAATATTGGTCATTGCTTGCGGGTTTTTTATATGATTGATTAGCGCGCTTTATAACTTTTTTGCAAAACTCTTCGGCCTTGGCAGCAGGTACAAGAACATAATCAGGCGCGATACAAGTTTGTCCGGCATTAAGAAATTTGCCAAAGGCCACTGAATTTGCCGCTTTTTCAATCTCGTAATCATCGTCAATTACAACCGGTGACTTGCCGCCTAATTCGAGTGTTACGGGAGTAAGGTTGTTTGCCGCCGCCTTCATGACTTCGCGTCCAATATTGGTCGAGCCTGTGAAGATTATATGATCAAACGGCAATTCGGAAAATGCACGCGCCACATCAACCCCACCATTAATTACGGATACTTCAAGCGGGTCAAAAGCTTGTTCGATTAATTTTGCAAATAGCTCAGAAAAAATGGGGGTTTGTTCAGATGGCTTTATCATGGCACGATTGCCCGCCGCCAAAGCATCGGTAAGCGGGCCAACCAATAAAAATAATGGGTAATTCCACGGTGAGATAATACCTATGACGCCTAATGGTTCGTAACGAATTTGGGATGATGCGGGTTGAAACATTAAATCGACGTTACGCCTTTGTGGTTTCATCCAGTTCTTTAGCTTGCCCATAGTATATTTTATGCCATGAACCGATGGTAAAATTTCCAATAATTCGGTTTCAGCGCTTGCGCGCCCCCCAAAGTCATCGGAAATTGCTTTGGCAATTGCGTCTGTATTGTCCAAAACCATATTTTTTAGTTTTTCAAGCGATGCAAGGCGGGTTGTTAAATCCGGTGCTGGCTGGTTTCTGGATGCCAAAAATTGTGCTTCAAATATATTTTGCATTGTGTCACCTGAATTTGTCATCATAAATCCTTTAAAATAAGGTCGGATGCTTTTTCACCAATCATTGCCGATGGTGCTTGTGTATTACCGCTTATGAGTGTTGGCATGATAGAGGCATCGGCAACACGCAAGCCATCCATGCCACGAACCCGTAATTCTGGATCAATTACCGAAGCCTCATCTGAACCCATGCGGCATGTACCAACTGGGTGATAGATTGTATCGGCATGGTCCGCGATTAATTGCCGTAATTCATCATCGCTTGCGTCAATATTACCATAAATCATCTTGCCGTCATAGTTTTTGAAGGCGGTGGCAGATAGAATTTTATGAACAATTTTTGCGCCCTTTAAAAGGGTGTCTTTGTCATAATCTGCGCTTAAATAATTGGGATCGATGATTGGTGCGGTTAATGGATTGCTTGACGCCAATTTTATTTCACCACGACTTTGAGGTCTTAAAACGCATACATGCAAGGCAATACCAGGCAAGAAGTGCATTTTGCGTGCGTGATCATCAACATTGGAAACACAAAAGTGAAGTTGCAAATCTGGGCGTTCAACATCAGGGGAAGATTTTATAAAACCACCGGCCTCGGCGGCATTGGTGGTAAGTGCGCCTTTACCATTGGTAAGGAATGGGATTAACCCTCCCAACGCTGCTTTTAGGCCGCCAAGACCAAAATCAATTAACCCATCTGCTTTGACGCGCATATTGGCGGTATAATCAAGGTGATCTTGTAAATTTTGACCAACGTTTTTTGCATCATGGGCAACTTCTATATCCATTTCTTTTAAATGCTTTGCTGGGCCAATGCCTGATAGCATAAGTAATTGCGGGGTATTAATTGCGCCTGCTGAAACCACAATTTCTTTTTGTGCCAAAAGTGTGGTTTCGCCCGATTTGGTTTTAATAATAACGCCAGTTGCCTTTTTATTCTCAATTAAAATTTTGGTGGCGGTGGCGTCTGAAATAATTTGTAGATTAGGATGGTTTTTAAGTTCTCCTAAATAAGCAGTGCCGGCATCATAACGCCGCCCTTCGTGTTGGAAAACTTGATAAAGGCCAACGCCTTCTTGTGATGCACCGTTGAAATCTTCATTTAATGGATATTGACACTCGTTTGCCGCTTTAACAAAATCATAACTAGCAGGGTTTGGGCTTGCCAGATTGGAGACTTTTAAAGGGCCAGTATCTCCATGAAGCTTATTGTGAAAGAAAGCATTATTTTCGGAACGTTTGAATAATGGGAAAACATCATCCCAGCCCCAACCATTGCACCCCATGTTTTTCCATTCGTCATAATCTTCTTTTTGTCCACGAATGTAAATCATTGCATTAATCAGGCTTGAGCCACCAACCCCGCGCCCACGTGGCACAAAACCAACGCGGTTATTAAGTTCTGCTTGGGGTGTGGTTTTAAAGCCATAATTATAGGCACCCTTGGCGCGTACCAATAGTGCCAAACCCGCAGGCATAATGTTTAAAATTGATGGTTTTGGGCGGCCTGCTTCTATTAAAATTACCTTTGGCGATTTTGATGAATTAACAAGCCTCGATGCCAATGCGCAGCCAGCAGGACCCGCGCCAATAATTATATAATCGGCAATCATTATTTCCCCTCTTAATTATTTTGTTTTTATTGGTTGGATGATACGCATGGTTTACGTTAACGTCAAATAAATAATAAAATCGCCATTAACATATCTGCATAATTTTTTTCTTAAATGTCTCAATGCTAGGAATTATGGTCAAATATTAATGTTTGAATACTTGAGAAACGGTCTTTCAAACCTTATATATAAATTATAATTCGATATTATGATGTGTGATTTAAAACATTGTTTATATTGATTTATTTTCTTGAAAGGAGCCCGAAAGATGGCTTATGCAACTACTAATCCCTTCACTAATGAAACAATAAAAACCTTCCCCAATGCAACAAATGAAGAGGTTAAGGCGGCGCTTAATACTGCGAATGATGCTTTTTTGGCATGGCGTGAAACGAACTTTGAGACCCGTGGTAAAATTCTTCAAAAGGCAGCTGACCTATTGCGCAAAGATGCCGATGAATATGCAAAATTACTTACCCTTGAAATGGGCAAATTATTCGCCGAAGCTAAGGCAGAAGTGGAGCTTTCTGCAAAAATCCTTGAATATTATGTTCGTAATGCCGAGGAATTATTAAAACCTGAAAAGCTTCCGGTTTTAGATCCTGCTGAAGGCGATGCAGTTTTGGTTTGCGACCCGTTAGGTATAATTCTGGCGATTGAACCTTGGAACTTTCCTTATTACCAAATCGCGCGGATTTTGGCGCCACAATTATCGGCGGGAAATGTTTTGATTTTGAAACATGCTTCTAATGTTCCACAATCTGCGGCCGCTTTTGAAAAGCTTATGCTTGATGCCGGCTTGCCAAAAGGCTGTTTTACCAATCTTTATGCGACCCGTGAACAGATTGAAATGATTATAAACGACCCGCGTGTTCATGGTGTGGCATTAACTGGATCAGAAGCCGCAGGTGCAGTTGTTGCGGCACAGGCCGGAAGCGCATTGAAAAAATCAACCATGGAATTAGGTGGTGCTGACGCCTTTGTGGTTTTAAAAGATGCTGATTTGGAAAAAACAGTAAAATGGGCAGTATTTGGGCGACATTGGAATGGTGGGCAGGTTTGTGTTTCATCCAAACGCATGATTATTGTTGATGAGGTTTATGACAAATTCCTTGAACTCTATCGCAAAGGCGTTGCGGAACTTGTGGCCGGTGATCCGTTTGATGCCAATACGACACTTGCGCCATTATCGTCACAAACTGCTGTCGTTGATATTAAGGCAAATATCGCCAAAGCCATTGAGCATGGTGCCAAAGCCGAAGAGGTTGGGCCACCCGTTCCAACCAAAGGTGCATTTGTGCAACCGACAATTTTAACCGAAGTTGGCGAAGATAATCCCGCACGTTATTGGGAATTTTTTGGTCCTGTTTCAATGCTATTCCGTGCCAAAGATGAAGAAGATGCAATTCGCATTGCCAATGATTCACCATTTGGCCTTGGTGGTTCGGTATTTACACAAGATACTAAACGCGGCGCAGAAGTTGCCGCCAAAATTTCAACCGGTATGGTGTTTGTAAATCACCCAACCAAGGTTGAGGCTGATTTGCCATTTGGTGGCGTTCGTCGTTCTGGCTATGGTCGTGAACTTTTAGGTCTTGGTCTAAAAGAATTTGTGAACCATAAACTTATTGACGTCGTTGATATTGACGCGCATTTTTAAAAATACTTGCTTTTTAAATAAAATGGCGGTGGTAAAACCACCGCCATTAATTTGTTTAAATGATATTCAAATTATTAGAATGTCATATGCATACCAAGACCAAATACTAGAGCGCTAGCGTCTTTAAGTTGGCCATTGGTAAGGATTGTTGTTTGAATTGGTGTACCAGCATATGCAGCGGTATATTTATCAATCGGAACATTTTTAAACATTGTGTAGCCCAAAGATGTGTTGATTGATACTTTTTCATTCAATTTATAGGTTGCACCAGTTGCAAGTGTTGTACGGTCGCCATCTGGAACGCGTGGGTCACGGTGTCCAGTTGAGATAGGGGTTTCATCCGCTTGAATACCACCACGAAGTGTCAATTTATCGTTCAATTTATGTTCGATACCAACCGCAACCGCAGTAGAATCTTCATATTGGAATGGAAGTTTTTGAGTTCCCATTGAACCAAGGTTAGAAAGTGTAAGGTAATCAAACTCACTCCAGCCAAAGCGGGTTACTTGGGCATTGAAAGTAGTGTTTTCATTTACATGGTAACGGAAACCAATGTTTGCTTGCCATGGGAAAGTAACGTTTGCTTTAGCGCCATCAATAGTTTTGTTTAACGCTGCACCAACAGAAACTGGGCTAGTAAGTCCAGAAATTGTTAATGTACCATCAAGTTTATGTTCGATAGCAGATTTATAGCTTAGACCAAAATCATATTTATCGTTATGGTATTGAAGACCAACTGAATAGCCATAATCAATGCCATCGCCTTTAAGGTTTTGGTGACCATCAGCATAACCAGGAAGTGGATCAGGAAGATAATTGCTTAATGTTGCTTTCAAATAGTCAATGTTCAAACCAAGGCCAAGGCTAAGGTTAGGGGTGACTTTATAAGCAAGAGTTGGCTGAAGATCCAAGTTTAGAAGGTTGGTTTCATCGGCGCTATAACGTGCCCAGCTATCTGGATCATAGTCTGTTACAACGCTGAAAGGTGCTGAAAGAACCACGCCAACTGCCAATTTGTCGTTTATTGGCATCGCCCATGCGCCAGTTGGCAATACGCCATTTTCAACTGGGTTTCTAACGGTTTGTGTGCCGCCAACAGGAAGGTTTTTATATGCGGTTGGTACTGCTGGATAAGCGCGAACAACGCGTGTATCTAGGTTGGTAACTTTGCCACGTGGATTGATTGAGCTTATGCCAGTAAACATTTCCATGTTTGAAATGCCGCCGATAGCAGCAGGGTTCCACCACAATTGTTCAGCGCCCTGTTCAGAGACTTCGCCAGACCATGCGCGACCATTTGCTTTTACTGATTGTTCTTGAAGATAAAAGCCACCGGCATTTGCTTCGGCAGCAAAAAACAGACCAGCAGTAACCGCAAGAATGCTTGTTGTTACAAGGCGTTTTGTTTTGTTGGAATTAAATTTCATTTGCGTTCCCCTCTATAAAACTATTTAATATGGTAATGACCAAGGCGTTATTTAACGCGGGTCCATGTTTGTGTAAGACAGACTGGTTTAAATATACAGCCAGTTAATTTGATGTGATCTTTATCAACAATTGTGATTGAGCCATTATAAGTATTGCCTTCGTCGGCCTTATATACCCAGCCATCAACCCATTGATTGCCTTTTTGTTTAAAGCCACCAATCATTGTAATGCCTTTTAGCGGGCGATTACGTAATTCAGGCTTTTTATTCATGAAATCTTTGCGGTTTGGATCTTTTGCAATGTCATCAGATGCCAATAATGTACCGCAAAGCGAGTTGCCGCATGCGGAAATTCGCACGATTGCGTTCTTGGTTGGTGAGCGCCATTCACCGATTGCGGTATCCGCAGTAAATGCGCCAGCCATTGCGGTGGCGGCAAGAAATGCCAACATATTTTCACTCCCTCAAAAGTAAAATAATTGTATTTGAAATACTGATATTGTTATCATCAGTGCTTAATTTTATTTATTGGATATTGCACAGGTTTACGTATTCGTCAATGAAATGATGACGTTACCTGTCCTTTGTATGGTGCGACAGATTATTACATCATCTATCGCTTTGCTTCCTCCCTTTTCTATTTCGTTTCCTCTTTTGCCAATTATTCGGCATATTTTTTATTTTATTGTCCGAATTAAACTTACTTATCTTGTTCTTGTCGGATATATTGTTTGCGGCTGCGATTTATATTTTGCCATTTAACTATTGTTTGATATGTTTAAAACGAACGTATGAATTGTCAAGAGGAAAAATAATAATGTCTGACATCGGGGTGAGTGAAACAAATATTGATGCCAAATCAAGTGACGCTAAGTCAGTTGATGGCAAGGCAAATGAAACCCGTGCGAATGAAACGCGCGAGAAAATTTTAAATGCAGCCGAACGTTTGTTTATGGAATTTGGTTATGAAGCCACCTCTATGCGCCATATTACCGGCGAGGCAGAGGTTAATCTTGCAGCAGTTAATTATCACTTCGGCTCGAAAGAGGCGCTAATTCAAGAAGTTTTCCGCCGCCGCCTTGATTGGCTAAATGATGAACGTTTGCGTGTTCTTGATGAAATGGAAGCCGAAGCCAATGGCGGGCCGTTAAAACCTTCGCAAATTGTTGATGCGATGTTTGGCACGCTTTTACGTATGGCGAATGATGAGAGTGTGGGTGGAAGTACTTTTGTAAGGCTATTGGGGCGCACATTGACCGACCCTTCAAAATTCATCAATACATTCTTGGCGCGCGAACATGCCTATGTGATGGATAGGTTTAAGAATGCCTTATTCAGGGCTTTGCCTGATGTGCCAAAATCCGAAATTATTTGGCGATTTCATTTTATGTTGGGTGCAACATCCTATGCGATTACTGGCGCCGATGCGCTTACTGGAATCACAGATTGGCAGCTTTCGCCATCGGATAAGGATGAACGACCAGATTTATTATTGCCACGTTTGATGTCGTTTTTATTGGGTGGCCTTCGTGCACCACTGCCACAATTGCCGATGTTTCCGAATGCCGGCGCAACACAAATTGGCACACAGGATAATATTTATTAAATAAATTACCCAAATAGATTGAGGTTACAATGGGATTTGAAAAGAAAATATACATTATTGATGGTGCTCGTTCGCCATTTTTAAAGGCTCAAAAAGGGCCGGGGCCATTTTCGGCATCTGATATGGCGACACAAATAGGGCGCGCATTATTGCTTCGTCAAAAGTTTGCACCAAGTGATTTAAGCGAAGTTATTCTTGGCTGTGCTGGCGCATCTGCGGATGAAACCAATATTGGGCGCATGGTTGCATTGCGCATGGGTTGCGGTGAAAAAGTTCCGGGTTGGACGGTGATGCGCAATTGTGCATCTGGCATGCAGGCACTCGATTCGGCAATTGCCAATATAATTACTGGCCGTTCAGAACTTGTTATGGCGGGTGGTGTTGATGCATTATCGCGCGCCCCACTTATGTATAATGATAAGATGGTTGGCTGGTTTGCCTCTTTAATAGGGGCAAAAACCCCAATGGAAAAGGCGGCAGTATTCGCAAAATTAAAAGTTCCAGAGGTTTTGAACCCAGTTATTGGCCTTATGAAGGGGTTAACCGACCCTGTGGTTGGCCTGCTAATGGGGCAAACCGCAGAAAATCTGGCGTGGAAATTTAATATAACCCGGCAAGAGATGGATGAATATTCGGTGCAAAGCCACCAAAGGGTTTTGGCTGCGCAACAGAGCGGATATTTTGAAGAAATTATCCCAATCATTGATGGCGATGGCAAGGTTTATGCCGCCGATGATGGGGTTCGCCCTGATGCTTCAATGGCGGGAATGGCAAAATTAAAACCGTTTTTCGATAAAAAATACGGCAATATTACCGCCGCCAATTCGTCACAAATTACTGACGGCGCGGCATGGCTTATATTGGCATCTGAAGAAGCGGTTAAAAAGCATAAATTAAAGCCAATTGGCGTTATTTCAGATAGCGAATGGGCGGGTCTTGATCCCGCAATTATGGGTCTTGGACCGGTTCACGCCACTACACCGTTAATGCAACGAAATAATCTTAAAATCGAAGATATTGATGCCTGGGAATTAAATGAGGCTTTTGCCGCACAGGTAATTGGTTGTTTGCGGGCATGGGAATCTGATGAATATTGCAAAAAAGAACTTGGTCTTGCCGGTGCGTTTGGGAAGATTGATGCAGAAAAGCTGAATATTGATGGCGGCGCGGTGGCGCTTGGCCATCCGGTCGGGGCATCGGGGGCGCGAATTGTGCTTCATGTTTTGCAAATCTTGCGCCGTAATGGCGGCAAAAAAGGGATTGCCACAATTTGTATTGGTGGCGGTCTTGGCGGATCGATGCTGGTTGAAACTATTTAAAGAGAATAAAAATGACTGAATTAAATCTCAAAAACTGGCGGTTAGAAAATGATGAACAAGGGATCATAACCGCAATCTTGGACAAAGCAGGCGAAAACGCCAACACATTATCCAAAGAAATTATGGGTGAATTGGCAATATTGCTTGATGAGTTTGATAAAAACCCGCCCAAGGCCGTAATTTTTCGTTCTGGAAAAGCGGCTGGCTTTATTGCGGGCGCGGATATCAATGAATTTACGCAGCTTGATAGCAAGGAAAAAGGGCTTGAAATAATTTCACGTGGTTGGAATTTGTTTAATCGCCTTGCCGATGTGAAATACCCAACATTGGCATTGGTGCGCGGGCATTGCCTTGGTGGCGGTCTTGAGCTTGCATTGGCATGCAAATATTTTCTTGTAATTGATGAACCATCAACAAAAATGGGCTTGCCCGAAGTAATGCTTGGCATTTTCCCTGGTTGGGGTGGTATGAAACGCCTGCCAGAAAGAATTGGCGCACCCCAAGCGCTTGATATGATGCTTTCTGGTAAAACTATTGATGCCAAAAAAGCAAAAAAACTTGGTCTTGCTGATGATTGTGTTCCGCCACGCGTTATGGAAATGGCAGCCAAGCAATTGGTGCTTTCTGGCGAACACCATAAAAAACTTGGTCTTGTGTCGCAGGTTCTAAGTGGGCCATTAAAAGCCGTAACCGCCAATAAGGCGCGTGAAGAACTTGCCAAAAAGGCGCGCCCCGAACATTACCCTGCACCTTATGCAATACTCGATATTTGGGAAAAGCATGATGGTAATGCACTTGCTGATCCGAATTTGATTGATAATATTATCAATTCAAAAACCGCCCGTAATTTAGTGCGGGTATTCTTCCTTCAGGAAAGATTGAAAAAATTTGGCGCACAAAGCGATTTTAAGGCTTCTCATGTTCACGTGGTTGGTGCGGGTATTATGGGTGGCGATATTGCGGCATGGTGTGCATTGCGCGGCCTGAAAGTTACCCTCCAAGATACTTCGGTTGATAGGATTGCGCCGGCAATTGGCCGTGCCAAAAAATTATTTGACCGCCGTATCAAAGACCCGCTTTTGGCACGTGATGCATTTGACAGGCTTGTTCCCGATGTGGCGGGTGACGGCGTAAAAGATGCCGATGTGGTTATTGAGGCAATTTTTGAAAACCTTGATGCCAAGCATAAATTACTTTCATCACTAGAGAAAAAAGTGAAAGCATCGGCAATACTTGCCACCAATACTTCAAGCCTCAAATTAGAAGATTTGGCAACAATTCTGAAAAATCCGGCGCGCCTGGTGGGGATTCATTTCTTTAATCCCGTTGCGCAAATGCCATTGGTTGAGGTTATTCATGCCGAAACTACCGATGAAAAAACGGCTAAAAAGGCATTAGCATTTGTAAAGCAAATCGACAAATTGCCGCTTCCGGTTAAGTCTGCCCCTGGGTTTTTGGTCAATGCAGTGCTTGCGCCTTATATGCTTGAGGCCATGTGTTCTGTTGATGAAGGTATTAGCCCAGAAACGATTGATGAGGCAATGCTCGCTTTTGGCATGCCGATTGGCCCGATTGAATTGGTTGATACTGTTGGGCTTGATATTGCAATGGCGGCAGGTAGCCAAATTTCCGCTGCCAATGAGGCGCCCAAATGCTTGCTTGAAAAATTCGAAAAAGGCAATTTGGGCAAGAAAACAGGTGTTGGTTTTTATAAATGGGTTGACGGTAAAGCGCAAAAAGGCAAACCGTCTGAAGTTCCTGCGGGTCTTGCAGAACGCCTTATTGCGCCATTGCTTGAACGGACGCAAAAACTTGTGGACGAGGGGATTGTTGGCGATGCCGACCTGGCCGATGCGGGTGTTATTTTTGGAACTGGCTTTGCGCCGTTCACTGGTGGGCCATTAAATTATAGCGTTGGATAAATAGTCGATTTCCCTTTCCCTTTTGGGGGAAAGGGAGCGTATAATTCGTCAAAATTTATCTAATCACCTTATTTTCGCCATTTGTATATTTTATAAAAAAAGGCTTGACGAGCCAGTGTTTGACCATATATTAAAACGGTCGTTTAAAATGGACGTATAGTTCAGAAATTAATTAAGCTTGAGGGAGTGTTTTTTGACAAAATTATTAATTAAAAAAGCCGCCGTTTTGGGCGCGGGTGTGATGGGCGCACAAATTGCGGCGCATCTTGCCAATGCAAATATTCCCGTTTTATTATTTGATTTGCCTGCAAAAGAAGGGCCAAAGAATGCAATTGTTCAAAAAGCACTTGATGGCTTAAAGAAATTACAACCTGCGCCTTTTGCATCAAAATCGGCAATGAAATTTATCGATGCCGCCAATTATGACGATGATTTAGAAGCGCTAAAAGATTGTGACCTAATCATCGAAGCAATCGCCGAACGTATGGATTGGAAAAGCGATTTATATGCAAAAATCAGCCCATTTTTAAATGAAAACGCGGTTGTTGCGTCAAATACTTCTGGGCTTTCAATCAACGAATTATCCCATGCTTTGCCGGAAAATATCCGTCATAATTTCTGCGGTATCCACTTTTTCAATCCGCCACGTTATATGAATTTGGTGGAAATTATTCCTACTAAATCAACAAGCGCAAAAGTGGTTGATGCCCTTGAATCATGGCTTGTAAGCCGCCTTGGCAAAGGTGTGGTTCGTGCATTTGATACACCAAATTTTGTTGCCAATCGCATTGGGGTTTTCTCCATGCTTGCGGTTATGCATCATACCCAAGCCTATGATTTGGGCTTTGATGTGGTTGATGCTTTGACTGGGCCTTCTATTGGTCGCCCAAAAAGCGCAACTTATCGTACTGCTGATGTGGTTGGTCTTGATGTTATGGCACATGCCACAAAAACGATGCGTGATACTTTGCCAAATGATCCATGGCACAAGCATTTTAATCCACCGGTTTGGATTGAAAAGCTAATTGAAATGGGTGCATTGGGGCAAAAAACCAAAGTTGGTATATTCAAAAAAGTCGGTAAAGATATTTTGGTGCTTGACCTTAAAGCACAAGATTATCGTCCTTCCAATGCGGTGGTTGCCGATGAAGTTGCGGCAATTTTAAAAATCAAAAATCCATCTGAGAAGTTTGCCGCTTTGCGCGCCTCAAATCACCCACAAGCACAATTCCTTTGGGCGATTTTCCGCGATGTCTTCCATTATGCAGCCGTGCAGCTTGAAAACATTGCCGATAATGCCCGCGATTTGGACTTTGCAATTCGTTGGGGCTTTGGTTGGGCGCAAGGGCCGTTTGAAATTTGGCAATCTGCGGGTTGGAAGGCAATTGCGCAAGCACTTGCCGAAGATATTGCATCGGGTAAAACCTTATCTGATACGCCATTGCCTGCATGGGTTAATGATGGTCGTGATGGTGTTCATACCCCAGAAGGTTCATGGTCGGCGCATTCTAAAACCTATGTTCCACGTTCTGGATTGGCTGTTTATAAACACCAAATCTTCAAAGAGCCACTATTGGGTGAAAATGCCAAAACCCCAGAAGCAAGTGGTGAAACCCTTTATGAAAATGAAGGCGTACGTCTTTGGAAATTGCCAGAAGTTGATAATGGCATTGGCATCATTTCCATTAAAACCAAAATGCACGCTATTGGCGATGAAGTTCTTGATGGCGTTATCGAGGCGGTCAAATTCGCTGAAGCCAATCTTGACGGCGCGGTAATGTGGCATGAAGCGCCATTTGCGGTTGGTGCAAACCTTAAAAAAGTTACTGAAGCGATTGAACAAAGCCGTTTTGATATTCTTGCGGCAATGGTCGAAAAATTCCAGCGCGCTTCACAAATTTTAAAATACTCACAAGTGCCTGTGGTTACTGCGGTACAGGGTATGGCATTGGGTGGTGGCTGTGAATTTGTTATGCATGCCACAAAACGTGTTATTGCCCTTGAAAGCTATATTGGATTGGTTGAGGCCGGTGTTGGTCTTATCCCTGCGGGTGGTGGTTGTAAGGAGTTTGCAATTCGTGCTGCGGATTGGGCGGCAAAATCGGTAACACCAGGCGAATTGATGAATTTCATCCAGCCTGTCTTTACAAATATTGCAATGGCAAAAGTTTCAACCTCTGCACTGGAGGCAATTGAAATGGGCTTTGCCAAAGATACAGACACAATCTTGTTTAATGCGCATGAAACATTGCATGTCGCCATCAAAGAAGCGCGCGCAATTGCCGATGCGAATTATATTCCACCATTAAAAGCGCGTGGCATTGTGGTTGCGGGTCGTGGTGGTATCGCGTCATTGGAAATGATTCTTATGAATATGCTAAAAGGTGGCATGATTTCCGAACATGATTACCGCGTTGCCAAATATGCGGCAATCGCCCTTTGTGGTGGCGATATTGAAGGTGGCTCATTGGTTGATGAAGAATGGCTACTTATTCAAGAGCGTACATTATTTGTTGAACTACTTAAAAATCCGCTGACACAAGCGCGTATTAAACACACGCTTGAAACCGGAAAACCACTAAGAAACTAAGGGCAGGAGATATAAATGACAAAACAAATTCAGGATGCATATATTGTTTCTGCTACGCGTCTTCCGGTGGCAAAAAAAGGCGGAATGTATAAACATGTTCGCCCCGATGATATGTTGGCATTTGCCATTAAAAAGGCATGGGAACAAGCGGGCGATATCGACCCACATTTGATTGGCGATGTTGTTACCGGTTGCGCCATGCCAGAAGCCGAGCAGGGGATGAACGTTTCCCGTATTGGTCTTTTGCTTGCAGGGCTTCCAGATACTGTGCCAGGGATTACCATTAACCGTTTTTGCTCTTCTGGTATTAATGCGGTTGCCGATGCGGCAAATCAAATCATGCTTGGCAATGCCGATGTTATGATTGGCGCCGGCACAGAATCCATGACCGTCATGCCACAAATGATGGGCAATAAAATTGCAATGAATCCGATAGTTTTTGAAAAAGAAGAAAATTATGGGATTGCGTATGGCATGGGCTTGACCGCCGAAGAAGTTGCAAAAAAATGGAAAGTAAGCCGCGAAGATCAAGACGCATTTGCAATGGCGTCACACCAAAAAGCAATTGCGGCAATTGCGGCAGGTCACTTCAAGGCCGAAATTTCGCCTTTTGCATATAAAGAACATCACCCAGATTTAAAAACTGGTCAGGTTAAAATTGTTGAGCGTCTTGCCGAAAATGATGAGGGCCCACGCGCCAATTCATCACTTGAAGGTTTGGCAAAGCTTCGCCCTGTATTCAATGTTCGCGGCTCAGTTACCGCTGGTAACTCATCGCAAATGTCTGATGGTGCGGCGGCGGTTGTATTGGTTTCAGAAAAGATTTTGAAACAATATAATTTAACCCCGCTTGCACGCTTTGTTGGTTTTGCCGTTGCTGGTGTGCCGCCAGAAATTATGGGTATTGGCCCGATTGCGGCAATTCCAAAAGTTTTGGATCGTGCGGGCATCAAAAAAGAAGATTTGGACTGGATTGAACTTAATGAGGCATTCGCCGCACAATCACTTGCGGTTATGCGCGAACTTGACCTTGACCCAAGTAAAGTGAACCCACTTGGTGGTGCAATTGCGCTTGGTCACCCACTTGGTGCAACTGGTGCAATTCGTGCGGCAACTGTGGTTCACAACCTTAAACGAACTGGTGGCAAATACGGCATGGTTACCATGTGTATTGGTACTGGAATGGGGGCAGCGGGTATCATTGAACGCCTCTAAAGCAAATATATGTGATGAAAATGTGCTTGCTGCGGATGTGCGTCCGCGCTGGCTTATGAAAGTTCCACCTTTTTTGCGCACTTTTGCGGTGAAGTTGGGGTTTAATTTTCATCCAACATTTTTAGGGGCAGGTGGCCACGTTGATTATGTGTCGGAAGATTTGTCACAAATCAGGATGCGCCTGCCGTTAAATTGGCGCACCAAAAATATTGTAGGTTCACTATTTGGTGGTTCGCTTTTTGCTATTACAGACGGCGTTCATATGGCGATGCTAAGCCTTAAATTGGGACGTGAATATATAATTTGGGATAGGTCGGCAAAAATTCGCTTTTTAAAGCCGGGTTTTTGCGACCTATATGCAGAATTCACAATTTCAAAAGACGAAATATCTGGTATTCGTGCAGAGGTTGTGCAAAATGGTGAAATCAAGAGAAATTATCTGGTTGAACTAAAAGACAAAAGCGGAAGTGTTTATGCAATAGTGGAGAGGGAAATTTATATTGCCAATAAAGAATTTCATAAAAACAAACAAAATCTAAAAAAAGCCACAAATTTGATGTAGATTATCAATAAGCAAGGCTGGGATATATTGCGCAATATAAACAATTATAAAGCATAAATAAAATATACTGAATGAATACTATGCAATTACAAAAGGGGAGATGAAATGGAAAGAATATGGGTTAAAAATTACCCCGAAGGGGTTGCAGCAGACATAGACATATCAAAATATCCGTCTTTACCTCATTTGTTTGCGGACATATTCAATAAATATTCCTCGCGCACCGCATTCATTAGCATGGACAAGGCTATAAGCTTTAGTGAACTTGAGGTTATGAGTAATCACTTCGGCGGATGGTTACAAAGTCTTGGGCTTAAAAAGGGCGCAAGAGTGGCAATTATGATGCCAAATATTTTGCAATACCCAATTGCTATTGCGGGGGTTTTGCGTGCGGGATTAGTGGTGGTAAATTGCAACCCGCTTTATACCCCGCGCGAACTTTTGCACCAATTAAATGATTCCGAAGCCGATGCCATAATCGTCCTTGAAAATTTTGCCCATACATTGGCGGAAGTGGTTGATAATACCAAAATTAAGCATGTGATTGTAACTTCAATTGGTGAGGTTTTGGGTGGTATCAAAGGGGCGATTACGAACTTTGTGGTTCGCAATATTAAAAAAATGGTTCCCCCTTGGTCGATAAGGGGCGCAATTGATTTAAAAACCGCGCTTTCGATTGGTAAAAAGCACGGCTTTAAACTCGCCGATGATTTAAACCATGAAGATATTGCATTTTTACAATATACAGGTGGCACCACCGGGGTTTCAAAAGGGGCAATGCTTACCCATAAAAACATCATTGCCAATGCAATGCAGGCACATGAATGGGTTAAACCACTCGCCAAAGATTGCGATAATTTTGGTTTAACAGCCTTACCGCTTTATCATATTTTCGCATTAACCGCCAATTGTATGCTTAATATGATGCTTGGTTCGCCTAATCTTTTGATTGCCAACCCACGCGATATTAAAGGGCTTGTTAAAGATTGGGCCAAATATCCAATTACTTCAATGACTGGTGTAAATACATTGTTTAATGCGCTTTTGCACGATGAAAAATTCAAGGCAATGGATTTCTCAAAACTGCGCATTTCACTTGGTGGCGGTATGGCTGTGCAGTCGGTCGTTGCCGAAAAATGGAAAGAAGTAACCGGTACAACTCTTATTCAGGCATATGGGCTTACCGAAACTTCGCCTGCGGCAACTATTAATCCTTTTACGATGAAGGAATTTAATGGTTCAATTGGCTTACCTATATCTTCAACCGAAATTGCAATTCGTGATGATGCTGGCAATGACATGCCATTGGGGCAAAGTGGTGAAATCTGTGTCCGTGGCCCACAAGTTATGAAGGGTTATTGGCAACGTCCACAAGAAACCGAACAAGTAATGTTCAAAGATGGTTTTTTACGCACTGGTGATGTTGGCTTTATGGACAAGGATGGCTTTGTTTATCTGGTTGATCGTAAAAAAGATACAATTATCGTATCTGGCTTTAACGTATATCCAAATGAAATCGAAGAAGCGGTATCGCGTATTCCTGGTGTGGTTATGGTTGCTGCGGTTGGTGTCCCTGATGAGCGTTCGGGTGAGGCGGTTAAGGTTTTTGTGGTGAAAAACAAACCTGAACTTACAGAAAAAGATATCATCATGCACTGTCGCGAAGAATTAACTGGCTATAAGGTGCCGCGTCATGTTGAATTCCGTGATGATTTACCAAAATCTGATGTTGGAAAAGTATTACGCCGCGCATTGAAATAGCGGATAATTATTTTCGCAACCGTTTACTGCGTAATCTGGTTATGATTTCTTTCAATGAGTTTTTGGATACCTGATAAGATTCCATAATCTGTGCTGACATGGAATCATTAAGTAATTCATCGATTGAAATAAAATCATTCAGATGGGGATTTTGTGAATTTACAAAATCTTCCCAAATGTCACGATTATCCAATATTTTTTCAATAGCCTCAGACATTTTAAAATTCACTTTACCCTTGCTTGTGGTTTAATCTGCTTGTTCTAACTACCCAAACCTATATGCCACATGAATATCGCTCTAGTAGGTGAGTAAAGTGTCAGAAAAATGAAAGCAAAATTAAACTATTGTAGTTTTATTTTTCGCCCCCGTTAATGTGGGTTGCCAGCCAATGCAATGTTTCAACATGTCTCACCCTTAAAATGTGATAGACAAGACAAGGCGCAATGCACCTTGTCCGTCTATTAGGGGGTTTAATAGTTGATGTTCAAAAAAACCGGGCTGCTTACAAGGCGATGGCGTAAACAGCCCGTTTAAGTGGAATGCTGAACTTCCTTGTTTACGGGGAATTACCATAAACAATATTTTTAATAATGCAAATGAGAATTAATTGCAATAGTGATAATTGCTTTAATGCAGTAAAGTTTATTTATGTGGTGATTTAAATCTATGCCATTGCTGGCTTATGATTTCGACCTGCAAATAATGCTAAAAATGCCGCCAAAAGACATAAAATTCCTGAAATCATAAACGCATAAAGATAGGTTTCATATGCGGTTCGTACCCAGCCCGCAAAGAAGGCAATGCTTGCCGCGCCAATTTGGTGCCCCGCAAAAACCCAACCATAAACCACAGGCCCTTTTTCAAGACCAAATTGCTGATTTGCAAGCCGAACAGTTGGCGGAACGGTGGCAATCCAATCAAGGCCATAAAATACCGCAAATGGCATTAATCCAGTGGTTGAAAAATCGGCATTGGGAAGAAATAAAAGGCTTATGCCACGGAAAAAATAATAGGCGAACAATAAATATCTGGCATCAATTCTATCGGTTAGCCAGCCTGAACCAATGGTTCCAAATAGATTGAAAATACCCATCATTGCCAAGACAGAGGCCGACGCAACCGCAGTCATGCCAAAATCACCGCAAAATGAAACAAAATGTGTTTGTACCAAACCATTGGTTGACGCACCGCAAACAAAAAAAGTGAAAAACAATACCCAAAATGTTGGCACCTTTACCGCAGATGAAAGAACCGAAATTGGGTTTATTGATTTCTTGCGTAATGGGATTTTTTTAATTACACCATCTTGCCCATATGGGTTCTGATTGACATCTGATGGTTGTTCAACAAGAAAAAGATTTACAATAATAAACGCGACAAACAACAAGGCGCAAACCAGTAACAATGCCGTGCGCCATCCAAAATTTTGCATTAAACTTGCCAATAATGGTAAGAATGCCAATTGCCCTGCGGCATTACTTGCCGCCAAAACCCCCATCACAAGCCCACGTTTTTCTGAAAACCAGCGATTGGTTATGGTTGATGCCAATACCATCGCCGTAAGGCCGGCACCACAGCCAACTATGACACCCCAAAATAGCACAAATTGCCAAATTTGCGTTGCAAATAGTGATAATGTCAGGCCGCATGCAATCATAAATATTGCGGTGCGTATAATATTTTTTACGCCAAATTTTATCATCATACTGGCTGCAAAAGGAGCAACGAGACCAAACAACAAAAGCGTAACCGCAAAGGATGATGAAATCGCAACCATCTTCCAACCAAACTCACCGGCAATGGCTTTCATCAAAACACCAGGTGCAGCCATTGAAAATGAGGTTGAAATTAGGGTTATAAAGGTAACCGCCATTATGGCCCATGCGTAATGGATATTGTGTTTTGCTAAAAATTTGGCGGCTATTTTGGCAAGCATATTATTCTATAAATTCTAGTACCTTATCGGTCTTTGCGATAATTTGATCTATTTCATTATGTGAAAAATTTATATCCCAATGCGGATTTCGATCTTTATCGATTAATTGCGCCCGAATCCCTTCGTGAAAATCTGGCGTTGCTAAAAAGGATAAAGACCAATTTAATTCATTATTCATTGCGGTTTTGAAATCTGAATTCATGCCAATTTTCATCGCTGCAAATGTAAAATGAAGCGCAAATGGTGATTTGGTTTTTAATATTTTTAGCTGTGCCTTTGCCCAATCGCTATGACTATTTTCAAGGGCAAGAAAAATTTCGTCCAGATTTTTATTTGCGAAAATACTCATTTCATCTGGTAATTCATCACATTGCGGAATGGTTGCAAAGCCGGAAATTGTATTTTCAATATCATTGGGATTTTTTATAAGGGCATCAAATAAATTGCCATAATTTTCGCTTTTTACGAAATGGGTTGCAACCCCGATTTTTAATGCCATTGCCCCGTCAAGGCGTGCGCCAGTTAATCCCATCCAATTGCCGATTGCTACCCCAAGGCGTGGCAAAAAATAGGTTCCACCAACATCGGGGAAATAGCCAATTCCGGTTTCTGGCATTGCAAACAGGGTTTTATCACCGGCAATACGGTATTTCCCATGCACCGAAAGCCCAACGCCACCACCCATAACAATGCCGTCAATCATTGCAATATAGGGTTTGGGATAGGTTTTGATTAATTCATTAAGTGCGTATTCAGTGCGCCAGAAGGTTTCGGCACGGTTATCGCCCGCTTTGCCGCTTTCGGACATCATAATAACATCGCCACCCGCGCAAAAGGCACGACCATTTTCATCGGCCTTTATGATAATTGCACTTATATTATTATCGTCCCGCCATTTAATTAGCGCATTGGTAATTGCCACGCACATTGGCGTGTTAAGCGCATTTAAGGCTTGGGGGCGATTAATGGTTATAATTCCGGTGTGTCCACGGACTTCGCAAATTATTTCAGACATAATACTCTCTAAAATGTAGGGATGACAAAGGCATTGCCATTATGCTTGTCGTCATCCTCATACCACCTTTGGGTTATGGTTTTGGTGCGGGTATAAAAACGAACCCCTTCCATACCATATTGGTTTATGTCACCAAATGCCGAGCGTTTCCAGCCGCCAAAAGTATGATATGCCACGGGAACCGGAATTGGAACATTTATCCCAACCATTCCAACCTCTACCCGTGCCGCAAATTCACGTGCTGCCCGTCCATTGGCGGTGAAAATAGCCGTACCATTTCCATATTGATGTTCTGACGGTAGTTTTATTGCATCTTCAAGGCTTTCAACCCGCATTATCTGAAGCACTGGGCCAAAAATTTCTTCATGATAAGTAATCATATTGGGGGTAACATTATCCAATAAGGTTGGGCCAAGGAAGAAGCCATTTTTATAGCCTGTAAGCGTTAGATTACGCCCATCAATTAGTAATTTTGCGCCTTCTGCAATGGCCTTATCAATCATTGATGAAACCTTGGCTTTGTGGGCGGCGGTTACTAATGGGCCGTAATCAGCATTTTTGTCGGTTGAAATACCCACTTTTAGATTTTCAATCAAAGGCGTGATTTTTTCGATAAATTTCTCTGCTGTTCCATCACCAACGCAAACCACCACCGGCAATGCCATGCAGCGTTCGCCCGCAGATCCGTATGCAGCACCTAATATATCTTTTGCTGCCATATCCATATTGGCATCGGGCAAAATAATACCGTGATTTTTTGCACCACCCATACATTGCGCCCGCTTACCATATTTGGCTGCCCCTGCATAAACATAGTGGGCGATATCGGATGAACCAACAAAACTTATTGCCTTTATATCCTTATGCTCAAGTAGGGCATCAACGATTTCTTTATCGCCGTTAATGACATTGAACAAACCCTTCGGGCCACCGGCTTCAATGAATAGTTCGGCAAGACGAATTGGCACGGATGGATCTTTTTCAGATGGCTTAAGGATAAAGGCATTACCAGTTGCAAGAGCCGGCGCACACATCCAAAGCGGTATCATGGCCGGAAAATTAAATGGCGTAATGCCTGCAACCACCCCCAATGGCGCGCGAATTGAATAGACATCAATTCCTTGCCCTGCGCCAAATGTATGTTCACCTTTTTGATTATGGGGGATGCCGCAAACAAATTCTACCACCTCAAGACCGCGTGTAATATCGCCACGGCTATCGGCAATGGTTTTGCCGTGCTCATTCGAAAGCATTAATGCCAATTCATCCATATTGGCTTCAATTTTTGCTTTGAATTCAAACATGATACGTGCACGACGTTGTGGGTTTATGTGTTCCCACTCTTTTTGTGCCTTGATTGCGCTTTGCACAATTGCCTCAAGTTCAGTGGCATTTGAAAGGGAGACTTTGCCCTGCACTTCACCGCTATTGGGATTATAAATATCGCCAAAGCGGTTTGAATTGCTTTTTATTTCTTTGCCATCAAGAAAGTTTCCGATTATGCGCATTTTTATCTCCCATTTGTTATAACAATATACATGGGAGGAAGGCACAGTAAAGGGGAAAGAAATTAATTTTTCTCATTCAAACCATCGGCACCTATCGAACGATAAAGCGCGATTTGATTGCTAAGGCGTGCCTTTTTGGTGGTGATGCGGGTTTTTTCGGCATTATAATTAGTCCGTTCGGCATCAAGGACAGAAAGGAAAGACGTTAACCCTGATTTATAACGAATATTGTTTAACCTTAATGATTCTGCCGCCGAAGTTACCAATTCATTCTGTGCCTTTAGTTGGTCATCAATGGTCGCAAAACGTGCCAAGGCGTCCGCAACCTCACGGAAAGCGGTTTGAATAGTTTTTTCATATGTTGCCAAAAGTTTTTCACGCTGCGCCTCGGAATAGGCCAGATTATATTTATTTGCACCGCCATAAATATTTTGGGTCAGTGCCAAAGTATTGCTAAAGGCGAAAGCGTTGCTTTTTAGAAGTGCATCCAACGCATCACTTGCCAAGCCAAGGGCAGAGTTAAGGGTGATTTTTGGGAACATTGCTGCACGCGCCGCATCAATATTAGCTTCGGATGCCAATAAATCATGTTCGGCAGAAATAACATCTGGGCGTGCAAGCAATATTTCCGATGAAAGCCCAACCGGAACTTTGCCAATATTTTTCCCAAGTTCATCAAGTGAAACCGGATTCCACCCTTCTTGATAAGGCGCGCCAATAAGTAGTGTAAGCGCGTTTTTATCTTGTTCAATTGCGGTCAAACTTGCCGCAATATCGGAGCGGGTTGAGGCAAGATTGGTTTCCGCTTGGCGGACATCAACGCGGCTTATAAGGCCTGCCTTAAACTTCGCTTGGGTTAATTCAAGGGTACGAATATTTGCGGTTTCGGTCTTTTTGGCAAGGTTGTATGTATCAATATCGCCAGCCAGTGTAATATAGGCATTGGCGATTTCGGCAATTAGGCTGATGCGGAATGACTGCCAGTCATAACGGCTTGCAACATAATTTTCATATTGCGCATTAGTAAGCGATTTTACACGCCCAAACAAATCAATCTCATATGCGCTAAAGCCAAGGTTTGCAGTATAGTTTGTGCCATCCTTATTTTCCGAACCCGATATATTTGCCGCCGAAACCCCGCCATTAATTGTTGGTATTTGGTTGGATTTTTGTGCCAAATAAAGGTTTCGCGCCATTTCAACATTGGCAATTGATGCCCGCAAATCGCGGTTATTGCTTTGGGCTTTGGAAATAATTTCTGACAGTTTGGAATCTGTTATTAATTCATTCCATTTTAGACCGCTTTGGGCAATTTGTGGCAATGGTGCATATGCACCGCCAGATGGCAATTGCGCAGGGATTGGCACTGATTGTTTGGCCGATGGATTATATTGTTTTGGTTTTTTAATCTCATCAATGGTTGAACAGCCACCAAGAATAAGTGCCGCAAAACAAGGTAGAATAATCATTTTATATTTCATGATGGCTGCCCCTGTTTAAGTTCGTCAAGATTAATTTTGCCATGTTTGAAAAGTGCGGCAATCACAACATAGAACATTGGCACAAAGAATATCGCAAGGAAGGTTGCGGCCAATGTTCCACCCAAAACCGCAGTACCAATTGCAATCCGGCTGTTTGCGCCCGCACCCGATGCAAGCGCAAGCGGAAGAACGCCCATGATGAAAGCAAAGCTGGTCATAATGATTGGTCGCAATCTTAAACGCGCCGCTTCTAATGCCGCTGCCACAAGGCCCTTGCCAGATTTCAACGCGCTTTCGGCAAATTCAACAATCAAAATTGCATTTTTTGCCGACAGGCCAATGGTGGTTAAAAGTCCAACTTGGAAATAAACGTTATTTTCAAGCCCACGGAAGGTTACCGCCAAAACCGCACCAATAACGCCAAGTGGAATAACCATCAAAACCGCGAGTGGTATAGACCAGCTTTCATAAAGTGCTGCAAGCGCAAGGAATACCACCAATATCGACATAAGATATAGAATTGGTGCTTGCCCGCCTGATAGGTTTTCTTGGTATGAAATCCCACTCCAAGCATAAGACATATTGGGTGCAATTTTTTGCTGGATTTCGACCATGCGCTTCATGGCCTCGCCCGAACTTACACCCGATGCAGGTTCACCTTGAATTTCATAGGATGAAATACCGTTAAAGCGTGCAAGGTTTGATGGTGCCTTTGTCCATTCAAAGTTTGAGAATGATGAAAATGGTGTCATGGTGCCATCATTGTTTCGCACATGCCATTGATACAAATCATCTGGGCCAGAGCGGAATGGTGCATCCGCCTGAATATAAACCCTTTGCACTCGTCCCATATTAACAAAGTCATTCACATAAGAACCACCCCATGCGTATGAAAGTGTATTATTTACATTGGCCTCGGATAGGCCGAGTGCCGCAAGTTTTTCATCGTCAATATTGATTTTTAGCTTTGGTGAATCGGGTAATGTTGAACCGCGAACGTTACTAAGCTCTTTATCTTTTGATGCCTCATCAACAATTTGATCTTTGATTTTTGAAAACTCTTCATCGGAAACCCCGGCAGAGTTTAAAAGTTCAAATGTAAAGCCATTACTTTGACCAAGACCTTGGATGGTTGGCGGGGTCATGGCGATAATTTTGGCATCGCGCATTTTTGACATTGCCTTGGTAATACGTCCTGTAATTGCTTGCGCAGAATGTGCTTTTCCGTGACGCTCATCCCATGGTTTTAATGCGGCAAATGATTGCCCTGTATTTTGTCCCTGCCCCATGAAAGAAAAGCCGATAATTGCAAAGAATTTATCAACATCAGGCTCTTTTGCCAAAAGGTATTTAACCAGCTCTTGCCGTACAACTTCTGTGCGTTCAACTGTTGCACCAGCAGGTAATGAATAACCAATCATAACCTGACCTTGGTCTTCAGTGGGCAAGAAGCTTGTAGGGATGCGCACAAATAAAAGCCCAAGCACCCCCACAATTGCAAAATAAACTAAAAAGAATACTTTGCGGCGGCCGATAACTTTTGATGCGGCGTTCACATATTTACGGGTTGTGCGGTTGAAAAAGTCATTGAATTTATCAAATGCCTTTACGCCCCAACTTTTTGGCTTGCCGTCCATTTCATGCGGATTATGTAAAAGTGTGGCACATAATGCAGGGGTAAATATCAATGCCACCAAAACCGATAATAACATTGCCGAAACAATTGTTACCGAAAATTGGCGGTAAATCACGCCGGTTGAACCACCCATAAATGCCATTGGTAATAAAACCGCCGATAATACAACGGCGATACCGACCAATGCCCCACTTATTTCCGACATGGATTTAATGGTTGCTTCCTTTGGTGGAAGGTTTTCTTCTTCCATCACGCGGTCAACGTTTTCAACCACAACAATTGCGTCATCTACCAACAGACCGATTGCAAGCACCATGGCAAACATGGTCAAAGTATTGATTGAATATCCCAAAACTGCAAGGCAACCAAATGTGCCAAGTAAAACCACAGGCACGGCAAGAGCGGGAATAAGGGTCGCACGCCAGTTTTGCAAAAACACAAACATTACCAAAACCACAAGTGCAATCGCTTCGATAAGGGTTTTTACAACTTCTTCAACCGAGATTTTGATAAAGGTTGTGGAATCACGTGGGAAGGCAACCTTATAGCCCGCCGGCATCGATTTTTGTAATTCTGCAACTTTTGCCTTTACACGTTCACCGGTTTTTAGGGCATCTGCACCAGGTGCAAGCTGAAGTGCGATACCGCTTGCGGGTTTGCCGTTTAATAATGCCGAGGTGCCGTAATTTTCCTGTCCCAATTCAACGCGCGCAACATCAGATAATTTTACAATTGCACCGCCAGAATTTGACGAAACGATAATATTTTTAAAATCATCAACTGTTGTAAGTTTGGATTTTGCTTTTACGGTTGCAAAAAGCCGCTGCCCATCAACTGATGGCAAATCACCCAAAGAGCCTGCCGAAACCTCAACGTTTTGTGCTTTGATTGCATTGGCAACATCAGAAGGCATAAGGTTAAAAGTAGTAAGCTTGTTGGGGTCAAGCCAGATACGCATTGCATAGCCAGAGCCAAATACACGTGATGAACCAACGCCATCAATCCGTGATAATGGATCTTGGATATTACGTGCCAAATAGTCCGAAATTTGGGTGCGGTCTGAACGCCCACTTTCGTCATAAATTGCAACAATCATCAAAAAGTCGTTATTTGCCTTTTGAACTTTTACACCCTGATCCTGAACAGATTGTGGCAGGCGTGAAATTGCTTGTTGAATTTGGTTTTGCACTTGTACTTGTGCAGTATCTGGATTTGTCCCCTTTTCAAAGGTTGCGCTAATACTTGCTTGTCCACGATCGTTCGATGAGGATGAGAAATATAAAAGCCCATCAATCCCTGTAAGTTGCTGTTCAAGAACTTGGGTAACGCTGTTTTGAATGGTTTCTGCTGATGCACCAGGATAAGATGCAGAGATACTAACATTTGGTGGAGCAATGTCTGGATATTGGGCAATTGGCAATGATTTTATTGCCAAAACCCCAAGCAACATAACGCCAATTGCGATAACCCATGCAAATATCGGACGACCAATGAAAAATTTACTCATGGCTATTTACCGTTTGTAACAGGGGAAAGGTCATTAGATGTTGGTACGTTAACCGCAACGGGTTTTACATCACCACCGGGTTTAACTTTGTCGCGGCCTTCAACAATGATTTTCTCGCCCGCTTTTAAGCCAGATGTAATAAGCCACTGGTTGCCGATTGCCTGCCCAATTACCACATCGCGTTTTTCAGCTTTGTTTTGGGCATTAATTACATATGCCGAACCCTTATTCCCGCTTCCAATTGCTATACCCTGTTGCGGAATCAATAATGCATCGGGGATTTCATATTGGGGAACTTGAACTTTTACATACATACCCGGTAATAAATAACCCTCAGGGTTTGGAACTTTGGCCCGTAAAGTTACTGCACCAGTTGCGACATCGACCATACGATCAGAAAATTGCAATATTCCTTGATGTGGGTGTGTCGAACCATCTTCGGTAATAATTGTTACCGGCGCGGTGGTAATTAC
This sequence comes from Hyphomonadaceae bacterium UBA1933, assembly GCA_002337085.1. GTDB lineage: Bacteria > Pseudomonadota > Alphaproteobacteria > Caulobacterales > Aquidulcibacteraceae > Pseudaquidulcibacter. Next base: position 77,979 of record DDFH01000002.1, read on the forward strand.
TTTACCCTCAGAAGCCATAGATTTGCGCATTTTTAGAATATCGGCCGCCGATTGTTGAACATCAACATAAATTGGGTCAAGGGCGCGAATTGTTGCAAGTGGTGCTGCTTGTGAGGCGGTTACCAATGCGCCAACCGTAAAGTTTGATGCGCTTATGTAACCACTTATAGGGGCGCGAACTGTTGTATAACGCAAATCAATTTGGCTGGAACGTAAATTTGCCTGCGCCAGTTTTACTGCGGCGGCGGCGGCACGTTCGCTGGCAAAGGCATCGTCACGATCTTGCAGACTTATTGCATCTGTATCCGAGATTGAGCGATAACGATTGGCCTTTATGTGTGCCGCATCAAGGTTTGCTTGTGCGCTCAAAAGGCTTGCTTGGCGTTGGTCAAGGCTTGCCGAATAGGTTGACGAATCAATTTGGTAAAGTGGCTGCCCCGCTTTTACATATGACCCCTCGGTGAAAAGCATCGCCTTTATAAGCCCTGATGCTTGTGGACGTACTTCAGAGGTCAAGGTCGCAACCACGCGCCCCGATAATTCGGATTTAATGGTTGATGATTGTGGGGTAACTTGAATAAAACCTACTTCGGGCGTTTTTGGCGGACCGTCACCTTTTGCATTTTTATTGTCTGATTTACACGCGGACAAGACCGCAAAAGATGCCAAAAGGCACGAAATTATTTTTCTTTTCATAGCCAACACTAATTGATACTCAAGCCTGATTTATTGTTTATACGTCAGGGTTATAACATTTGGTCGCCAATGCAATGTATTTTTTGCAATATTTCTATGATTCATATGAATTAATTATTTTTCATATAAACTTTAATGAAATGCCTTTAAAAAGTTCAATCCTGAACTTCGGCAAGTGTAACGACCAGATGGCTAAGAACCTCAAGAGTTTTTTCGATATGTTCTTCTTCTAACTTACGGGCGCGGTCGGCATCGCGTGCAAGTGCCGCCTCAACAATTGCCTTATGCTCGGAATGGACATCGCGCGGCATGCCACGACTATTTAGAGAAATGCGGCGATAACGTTCTGATTGCCCAAATAAAATCCCTTGAAACTGCATTAGCCAGCGTGAAGGACATGCGCCAATTAATGCACGGTGGAATTCGCGGTTTCTGACTTCAAATTCATCGGTATAAAGCGCAATGTTTTCAGGGGTTCGCGCCTGTTCAACTTTTGAAAGGCGGTGGAATGCGGCAACTAAATTTGCCTCCCACTCTTCATCACCGTGAATGATAGATTGTGCAAGGGCTTCGGCTTCGATAAGTTTTCGGGTGCGGGTTAAATCGGCGAAATCTTGTAATGAAATTCCGGCAACCCTAAAACCACGCTGTTCTTCAGAGGTTACAAGCGCATCACCAACCAATCGTGTCAATGCTTCACGTAATGTGCTTGCGCCAACTTCGTAACGATCCTTTAAAACCTCAACCCGCAAGCGTTCGCCAGGCGCCAAAACGCCGTTCAAAATATCTGCGCGAATAAGGCCGTATGCCGCCTCTACCATAGAGCGGGCATTCTTTGCCTCGGTTAAATTTAATAAAGAATTATTCATCAGTTTCCTTAGCCCTAATTAATATTAAGCAATGTTTTGCACAAAAAAACAATTACCCACGGGTGTCTTTCGGGCATCTTTGCTGCAAGATTTTCCTAATATATTGAAAATATAGCATAAAAATATTATTTTCACAAATAATAAAAAATCTCGAAATTTTAGTTGACACTCTGAAATTTTTACAATATCAATTTTACACGCACCAAAGAGTGCATCGCAAATTGGCAAACCTAAAAAATAATATGCCAAGGCAAAAGGGAAGAAGTAATGACACGTCAGTCCACCAATAACGGCAGGTTTCAAAAGAATACCAATGGCAGCAAGAATGCACTTGGCAATGCTTTCGTTCGCGTCATTGGTGAGCGTTTGGGCCGTTTCATAGAGTTTGAATACTGCCTCAATGATGAAGATTTGACGGTTGAATTAGTTCTTCCAGTCCGCGCTTTTGAGGAATTTTGTATCGCGCAAAATGCCAGCATTATCACAGATAAAAGCGATACTAGTGCCGAAGAAATTTTGTGGCGTTTAAAAAATCCTGGCCTTTTGAAAAGGGTCAATCGCCACTGATTAACAAGCTTTAACACCGAATCTGGGGAGGAAACAGAATGACGGTAGAGATAAAGACAATAGATTTTGAACCGAAGCGACAAACATTTGGACATGTCGCACGGCGGATAGGTGAGGGGAAGCCAGCCACAAGATATCAAGAAGCGGTTCTCGATGTTCAGGCGACAGCTAACTTTCACTATAAACCATTATGGGAGCCTGAATATTGGGCGTATGATACCGCAAAAACCAAAGTGGTTATGCAAGATTGGTATAAACCACTTGATCCACGCCAATATTATTATGCGACATATAATATATCGCGCGCCAATATGAACCAATCCAACGAAAGAAACTTTACTTTTGTTGAAGATAAAGAGCTTTTGGAAAAACTACCGCAAGCGACCAAAGATTTATTGATAAATCGCCTTGTTCCGGTTCGCCACCTACATTGGGGCGCGAATATGAATATGAGTGAAATTTGCCAACGTGGATATGGCACGGCGATAACATCGCCATGTATCTTCTCTGCAGGTGATCATTTAGGTATGGCGCAAATTATCGGTCGTATTGGCCTTGAGCTAGATGGTCAAACCGGTGATGGCCTTGAAACAGCAAAAGATGCGTGGATGAATGATGCATCATGGCAAGGTATCCGCAAATTAATCGAAGACACCTTGGTTCTTAAAGACTGGTTCGAGCTGTTTGTGGCGCAAGCCCTTGGCGTGAATGCGGTTATTTTTGATTATATTTACAATGGTCAAGATGAGGCGTTTGGCGCGGCATCACTACCAATCTCAATGCTTACAGAATTTGTATCAGACTGGTCAAAAGACGAAGTTAAATGGTCTGATAGTGTTATCAAAGTTGTTGCTGCTGAAAGTGTTGAAAACAAAGCGACAGTATCGGCATGGGCAAAACAATGGATTGCGGCGGCACAAGATGCCCTGACCCCATTTGCTGGTGCGGATAATGCCAAGGCACAGGCCGACAAAGCGCGCGAAAAAGCCAAAAAACTTGGGTTGGAGATATAATCAGATGGCACAAATAGCATCAATAACCTTGTATCAAAATGATGAGGCCCGCCCAGTGATGGAGGCTATTTTACAAGACAATCCAACCGCGCGGGTATTGAATATGCCGGGTGCGGTTAAAATCGATGTTGATGATGAATTGATTATCAACCGCGCAACAGTGGAAGAGAAATTGGGTTCTGAATGGGACTGTCAGCAAATCCACATGGTTTTAATCTCGATGGCGGGCAACCTTGATGAAGATGATGACCGCATCACACTTAGCTGGAAACACTAATTATAAAACAAGGGAGCTATAAAATGGCTGTAAAGAAAATGGGGCTAAAACAAAAATACGCCCACCTTACACGCGGTCTTGATTGGGAAACCAGTTATCAGAAAATGGATGATGTGTTTCCGTATGACCAATTCGAAGGCATCAAAATTACTGATTGGTCAAAATGGGAAGACCCATTCCGTTTGACAATGGATTCCTATTGGAAGTTTCAAGCAGAAAAAGAGCGCAAGCTTTATGCGGTTATCGATGCATTTGCACAAAATAACGGGCAATTAAATGTTTCTGATGCACGTTATATCAACGTATTGAAACTATTTTTAACCGGTGTATCACCGCTTGAATATCAGGCACACCGTGGTTTTGCCTTTACTGGTCGTCATATGCGTGGGGTTGGCCCGCGTATTGCCGCGCAAATGCAATCATTAGACGAGCTTCGTCACTTCCAGACCCAAGCGCATACAATTTCGCATTATAATAAATTCTTTGATGGTATTGCGGAATTCCAACATATGCATGACCGCGTTTGGTATTTATCAGTTCCAAAATCATTCTTTGATGACGCCCGCGCTTCAGGCCCATTTGAGTTCATGATTGCGATTGGTTTTGCGTTTGAATATGTTTTGACCAACCTTCTTTTCGTGCCATTCATGTCGGGTGCGGCATATAATGGCGATATGTCCACCGTTACCTTTGGCTTCTCTGCGCAATCAGATGAAAGCCGCCATATGACATTGGGCATAGAGGTCATCAAATTCCTACTTGAACAACATCCAGACAACCTTCCGATTGTTCAAAAATGGGTTGATAAATGGTTCTGGCGCGGTTTCAAAGTTCTTGGTCTCGTCGCCATGATGATGGACTATATGCTTCCGAAAAAAGTTATGTCTTGGAAAGAAGCATGGGAAATCTATTTCACCGAAGCAGGCGGATCATTATTCACTGACCTAGAGCGTTATGGGCTTAAAGTTCCAAAATATGCTGATGTTGCCACCGAAATGGCTGAGCATATTTCACACCAAAACTGGGCTGTATTCTATCAATATACCCATGCGGCGGCGTTCCATACATGGACACCAGATAAAGAGCATTTGGATTGGTTAAGCGAAAAATACCCAAATACTTTCGACAAATATTATCGTCCTCGTTGGGAAATGTGGGCAAAAATGGATGAAGAAGGCAAGCGTTTCTATAATATGGCGCTACCGCAACTTTGCCAAACTTGCCAAATTCCAATGGCATATACTGAACCCGGTGATCCAACCCAAATTTCATTCCGTTGTACTGAATGGAATGGTGAAATGTATCACTTCTGCTCTGATGGCTGCAAAGACATCTTTGATGATGAGCCTGAAAAATACGCGCAAAGCTGGCTTCCGGTTCATCAAATTTTCCAAGGCAATTGTGGCGGTCCAACCGTTCCCGATGTTTTGAATTGGTATCGCCTGAATGCTGGTGCCGACAATATGGATTATGTCGGCTCCCCCGATGAGCAAATTTGGAATTCTTGGAAGGGCAAAGCCCCTGCCGAGGCTGCGGAATAGTTTTTGGTGGGTGTGTCATTCCCCTTTCAAACGGCACACCCCACCATTTTTTAAGAATTAAAGAGGTTAAAATGCCTATTGTTGCACTTGATAAAGATTATGCAAAAAAAGTTGAATATCGTGACAATGTTAATAATTTTCACGGCAACCAGCTAACTTACGTTCATTGGGAAGAGCATAATATGTTCTGCTCTGCCATTGCGTTTCCATTGCCGCCCGCCATGCCGTTTGGCGCATTTGTTTCAGAAGTAATTGCCACGCATTATGCGGCGCATCCTGATGCTGCAAACATTGATTGGTCAAAAGTCGAATGGATGATCGACGGCAAAAAAGTTACCCCTGATTTTGATAAGTCACTTGCCGAAAATGGCATGAAACACAAAAGCCTAGTTCGTTTTTGGACGCCCGGACTAAATGGCTACAAAGGCACTTATTCATAAGAGACTGATATGACATATACCCTTACGATAGAGCCATTGGGCGAAGAGATAGAAGTAGAAGAAGGTCAGACAGTATTGGATGCAGCCTTGCGAGCGGGAATATATTTGCCGCATGCCTGTGGACATGGTTTGTGCGGAACCTGCAAGGTCGATGTGCTCGATGGTGAGGTGGATCATGGCGATGCTTCGCCCTTTGCCTTGATGGATTTTGAACGTGATGAAGGCAAGACACTGGCGTGTGAATGCCGGTTGCAATCGGATGTAACTATTGAGGCGGATATTGATGAAGATGAAGACGCGCGCCGCATAAAGGTGAAAGACTTTGATTGTGAAGTCGCTGAGATCACAAATCTTACCCATGATGTGAAGGGTATCACGTTTAAGATTAATGGCGACACCATTGATTTTCAGGCGGGACAATATGTGAATGTCACTTTACCTGGGGTTGATGGTACACGCGCCTTTTCAATCGCCAATCCGCCAAGCGAGAATGACAAGATTGAACTTCAGGTAAGATTGGTAAAGGGTGGCAAAGGCACGACCTATATTCATGAAAACCTAAAACTTGGTGACAAGATTAAAATCTCTGGCCCTTATGGTCGTTTTATAACCCGCAAATCACGCGGGGGTGCGAAACTATTCTTGGCCGGCGGTACAGGTGTTTCCAGCCCGCGTTCAATGATATTGGAATTATTGGGTGAAGGTTATTCCGAACCAATTACTCTAATTCATGGTGTTCGCACCCGCAATGACCTTTATGGCTTTGACGAATTTACGGCGCTTGCGTCCAAGCATCCAAACTTCACTTATATCCCCGCACTTTCAGATGCGGATGGTGATGGAGAATGGTCTGGTTCAAAAGGTTTTGTCCACGATGCAGCCAAAGAACATTTTGGCGGAATATTTGCGGGTCAGACTGCGTATCTTTGTGGTCCGCCACCAATGATTGATGCTTGCATCACCGCATTAATGCGCGGTCGCCTATTTGAACGCGACATCTTCACTGAAAAATTCTTAACCCAAAATGATGCGGCGCAAACCAAAAGCCCCCTTTTTAAAAGGATTTAATATGAACGAGCAAAGGTTCAATATCGATGTTGAAAATATCAATGCTGAATTTTGCGGCTCGTCAACCGGTTATGCCGATGAGCGCGTTCTGATTTCATTAGAACGCGCCCAAGGGTTTGGTAAATTAAAAAACCTTCCAAAACGTCTCCCCGTCGGTTGTCGTCGGGGTGGATGCGGAATATGTCGCGCCCGCATTTTGGAAGGCAATTATAAGCGCGACCCCATGAGCAGGGAGTATGTGACACTAGAGGATGAGAAAGAAGGTCTTGTTCTTTTGTGCGCAATCTATCCGCTTTCAGATTTAAAAGTGCGCCTTGAACCCAAGTGCGTAAAAAATTTGGAAGTGAATAGCCAGTCTTTAGAAATTTAAAGGAGGAAAAAATGGCTTTAACTGGGGTATTAAGACCGGGATTTATTCAGCTTCGAGTGCTGGATATGGCGGCATCAATAGAATATTACACAAAACGTATTGGTCTTCATGTAGTTACCAAAGGTGATGATGGCCGCGTATATCTAAAAGCGGCAGATGAATTTGACCATCACTCATTGGTTTTGCGACAAGCAGATTCTGCGGGTCTTGATTTATATGCATTCAAAGTTCGCAAAGACAAAGACCTTGATAGCTTTAAAAAGCGCGTCGAAGATTATGGCATCGAAGTTGATGATGTGCGCGCAGGTGAACAACCTGGTATCGGTCGCCGCATCAGTTTTGTAATCGAATCTGGTCACCGGATTGAACTTTATGCGCAGGCAGAAATGTCTGAACCAAAACCACTTATCCATAACCCTGATGTTTGGTCAGTTGAGCCGCACGGTATGCGCGCCCGCCGCATGGATCACGCATTACTTTATGGGCCAAATATCGAAAAAGTTTTGGATTTCTTTGTCAACGTTCTTGATTTTGAATGTGCAGAACGCGTTGATATGCCGGATGGTCTTTTGGCAATCTGGTTGACCTCTGGCATGAAGGCACACGACATCGCATTTGTGAACCATCCAGAACCAGGCAAATTCCACCATGTGGCATTTGAACTAGAAGACTGGAAAGATGTTGGTCATGCAGCGGATATTATTACGCGTTATAATATTTCGATTGATATTGGTCCGACTCGCCACGGTATTACACGCGGTCAGACAATTTATTTCTTTGACCCATCTGGCAATCGTTGTGAAGTGTTTGCCGGCGGTTACACTTATTACCCTGATAATCCAACCCGTACATGGGATGAAAAAGAGGTCGGTCGCGGCATCTTCTATTATGAGCGCCAGTTAAACGAAGCGTTCTTGTCAGTGGTAACTTAATTCACCAACAGCGCGGTCGGCAATGACCTGCCCGTTAAGGCTGACCGCGCACTCCCCCAAAATATAAACTTATCAAATAAATAAAATATGAGAGGAAAACCAAATGGCAATGACAGGTGTTTTAAGACCCGGATTCATACAAATGCGCGTGATGGATATGGAAGCTTCAAAAGAGCATTACATCAATAGAATTGGCCTTCACCAAGTGATGGAGGGTGATGACGGTCGTGTATATCTTAAAGCCGCTGATGAATTTGACCATCACTCTATCGTGCTTCGCAAAGCGGATAATGCTGGTTGTGATTACTTTGCATTTAAGGTTTATGATGAAGCAACTCTTGATGCATATAAAAAACGCATTGAAGATTATGGTATTGAGGTTGATGACGTTCGTGCAGGTGAACAACCAGGTATTGGTCGCCGTATCAGTTTTGTAGTTCCATCAGGACACCGCATCGAACTTTATGCGACCTGTGAACATTCTGACCCAAAACCTGGTATCAATAACTCTCATATTTGGTCAGTTGAGCCACACGGTATGCGCGCGCGGCGCTTTGACCACGCATTATTCTATGGCCCAAATATTGATAAAGTTCAGGAATTTTTTGAAACCGTTCTTGATTTTAGAACCCCGGAGCAGGTTGATTTACCTGATGGTGGTCTTTTGGGTATTTGGATGACTTGCGGCATGAAAGCCCATGATATTGCATTCGTAAACCACCCAGAACCAGGCAAATTCCACCATGTTTCATTTGAACTTGAGAATTGGAATGATGTTGGTCGTGCAGCGGATATTATCACCAATTACGACATCTCAATTGATATTGGCCCAACCCGCCACGGCATTACCTATGGTCAAACCATCTATTTCTTTGATCCATCTGGCAACCGCTGTGAAGTGTTTGCTGGCGGTTATACTTATTATCCAGACCTACCAACTCGTAAGTGGGACATGGATAATGTTGGTAAAGCCATTTTCTATTACGAGCGTCAATTAAATGAGGCGTTCTTGAGCGTTGTTACCTAAAGGAAATTAATATGGCTTTGTCTTTTGTACGAAATAATATCACTCTTGATACTGCAAGTTTGCTTGCGGAGGAGGCAATAAATCATGCTCGTAAAATTGGGGCAAAAATGGTGGTTGCCGTTGTCGATACTGGCGGGCATTTGGTTGCCCTCAAGCGCGATGATAATGCCTTTGCGGCATCGGTTTCGATTGCAACAGACAAGGCCATAACTGGCGCAACATTTGGTCTTTCAACCGATGATTTATGCAATGCATTGAAATCAAGCCCAATGGCACTTGATGGGATTTCGCGCCGCCCCAATACCATAATGTTTGGTGGCGGTTATCCAATAATCTCAAATGGTGAAATCATTGGGGGGATTGGGGTTTCCGGTGGCTCGGAAGAACAAGACCGTGAATGTGCGTCAAAAGCACTCGAAGAATTAAACTAAATTTGTGTGAAACCAATATCTGAAATAAACAGGAGAAAAAAATGACTGTCCACCAATCCAAACCCTTTGAAAGCCTAAGCATTGATAAGGCAAGACGGGATGCGGCGCATTTCATCAATGGTGAATTCACACAAGGAACGACGGGCAAGTCGTGGACGAATTATTGCCCAATGGACAACAGCGTCATTGGCCAAGTTCCCGAAGGTGGGCGCGCAGAAATTGATGCCGCAGTAAAAGCAGCTCGTGAGGCATTGGATGGCCCGTGGGGACAAATGAGCGTTGTCGAACGCACCAATTTGCTTGCCGAAGTTGCCGATGAAATTAACAATCGTTTCAATGATTTTTTAGAGGCTGAATGCCTTGATACCGGCAAACCAATGTCAACGGCTTCACATATTGATATTCCGCGCGGTGCGGCAAACTTTAAAATGTTTACCGATGTTGCCAAAACCGTTGCAACCGAATGTTTTACTACGCCAACTCCTGATGGTACTGGTGCTTTGAATTATGGTTTGCGCCGCCCACGTGGGGTTATTGCGGTTATCAGCCCTTGGAATTTGCCATTATTGCTTATGACATGGAAAGTTGGCCCTGCGCTGGCGCTTGGTAACACTGTGGTGGTTAAACCATCCGAGGAAACACCATTAACCGCAACATTGCTTGGCGAAGTAATGCAAAAGGTTGGTATTCCAAAAGGGGTTTATAACGTTGTTCATGGCTTTGGCCCAGATTCAGCGGGCGCATTTTTAACCGAACACAAAGGCGTAAACGGTATCACATTCACGGGTGAAACCCGCACTGGTGAGGCAATTATGCGTGCGGCGGCGGGCGGTATTCGCCCGGTTTCAATGGAATTGGGTGGTAAAAACCCTGCGATTGTTTTTGCCGATTGCGATATGGAAAAAGCCATCGAAGGCACAATGCGTTCTGTATTTGCGAATTGTGGTCAGGTTTGTTTGGGCACAGAGCGTGTTTATGTCGAACGCCCGATTTTTGACGAATTTGTAAAACGCTTAAAAGCTGGTGCAGAAGGTCTTAAACTTGGTCGCCCTGATGATCCAACCACCAATCTCGGCCCATTGATTTCGCAAGAACACAAACAAAAAGTTCTGTCTTATTACAAAAAGGCGGTTGACGAAGGCGCAACTATTATAACCGGCGGTGGCATTCCTGAAATGGGTGATATGAATGACGGCGCATGGGTTGAGCCAACCATTTGGACAGGTCTTGCCGACGATGCCGCTTGTGTCCAACAAGAGATTTTTGGCCCTTGTTGCCATATTCGCCCATTCGACACCGAAGAAGAGGCAATCAAGCTTGCCAATTCAACCGATTATGGCCTCGCGGCGGCGGTTTGGACAGAAAATTCATCACGTGCGCACCGCGTTGCTAGCAAAATGGAAGTTGGCATTTGCTGGGTAAATTCATGGTTCTTGCGCGATTTGCGCACCGCATTTGGTGGCGCCAAGGCGTCGGGAATTGGTCGCGAAGGTGGTGTTCACTCCCTTGAATTCTATACCGAAATTACAAACATCTGCCTAAAATTATAGGATATAACATGAGCAAAGTAGAAAATATCAAAAAGGCTGCGGATCTCCTCTATGCAGCATCGACATCAGGGCAGGCCTGCGAGCCAATTCGCACCTTGCTTGATGAAGGCGACCTTGATGCCGCCTATAAAGTTCAGGAAATTAACACAAAACGCGGCCTCGAAGCTGGGCGTCGTTTGGTTGGTCGTAAAATTGGCTTAACCTCCAAAGCAGTGCAAAACCAACTTGGTGTCGGTCAACCTGATTATGGAATGTTATTCGCCGATATGGCGCGTACTGAGGCTGAAGAAGTCAAGCTCTCCGACATTCTTCAGCCAAAAGTCGAGGCGGAAATTGCTTTTATCTTAAAGCATGATTTGGAAAACCCAGATTTAACAATGGCAGACATTTTCCAAGCAATTGATTATGCGGTGGCGGCGATTGAAATCGTTGGATCGCGCGTGAAAAATTGGGATATTAAAATTACCGATACGATTGCCGATAATGCCTCATCTGGTCTTTATGTCCTTGGTTCAAGTCCAAAAAAATTATCAGATTTTGATCCGCGTCTTTGCGGCATGGTGATGGAAAACAAGGGGGAACCGGTTTCGGTTGGTGCAGGTGCGGCGTGCCTTGGCTCGCCATTAAATGCGACTTTGTGGCTTGCCAAAGTTATGGCCAAAGCAGGGTTTCCAATGCGTGCGGGCGATACGATTTTATCGGGTGCATTGGGGCCAATGGTTGCGGTTAAACCGGGCGATGTTTTTGACGTGAAAATCAGCGGTTTGGGTCGGGTTTCGGCATTTTTCTCGGAATAAAGGATAATCAAATGAGCAAAAAAATCAAATGCGCAATTATCGGTTCAGGGAATATTGGGACCGATTTGATGATAAAAGTAATGCGCAATTCCAAAAATCTTGAAATGGGTGCGATGGTTGGCATCGACCCAAATTCTGATGGTCTTGCCCGTGCGGCGCGCCTTGGTGTGCCAATTACCCATGAAGGCATAGATGGTCTTCGCAAAATGGAAAATTACAAAGATATTGGTGTGGTATTTGATGCAACGTCTGCCAAGGCACATCTCTACAATAATGACCTTTTGCAAAAAGATGGCAAAAAGGTGATTGACCTTACACCTGCGGCTATTGGGCCATTCACAATTCCTGCGATTAATGGTGATGAGCATATTGATGCGCCGAATGTGAATATGGTTACGTGCGGTGGCCAGGCGACAATTCCAATGGTTTATGCGGTTAAGCGCGTTTCAAAACGTGTGCCTTATGCGGAAATTGTGGCGTCTATTTCATCAAAATCTGCGGGCCCAGGTACACGTGCAAATATCGATGAATTTACCGAAACTACATCACTTGCAATTGAAAAATTGGGTGGTGCAGAACGCGGCAAAGCGGTCATCATTCTTAACCCTGCTGAACCACCACTTATCATGCGCGATACTATTTTCGTGTTGTCTCAAGGGGCAAGCCAAGAAGAAATTGAAAAATCAGTGCTAGAAATGGTTAAAGATGTTCAAAAATATGTTCCGGGTTACCGCCTGAAACAAAAAGTGCAATTCGAAGTTATTGGCGACAATAATCCAGTTCGAATTCCAAAAATTGGTTATTCAACCGGTCTTAAAACCACAATCATGTTAGAGGTTGAGGGCGCGGCACACTATCTTCCTGCCTATGCTGGTAACCTTGATATTATGACCTCTGCGGCACTTACATCTGCCGACCATTGGGCAGCAAAACAATTAAATAAGGAACTTGCGTAATGGCTAGACCTAATCCAAACAAATTATATATCCAAGACGTAACTTTGCGTGATGGTATGCACTCATTGCGTCACCAATTCTCAATAGAAAATGTCAAAGCAATCGCCAAGGCATTGGATGATGCTAAGGTGGATTCAATCGAAATCAGCCATGGTGACGGCATCACTGGTTCAACCTTTAACTATGGTTTTGGTTCACATGATGATGTTGAATGGATTGCCGCAGTTGCAGAGGTTTGCACATATGCCCAACCGGCAATTCTGCTATTGCCGGGTATTGCCACCGTTCATGACCTTAAAGAAGCCTATGCGGCGGGCGCGAAAAGCGTGCGTATTGCCACCCATTGCACCGAGGCCGATGTTTCACGCCAACATATCGAAGCGGCAAGAAATATTGGTATGGATACAGTCGGCTTTTTAATGATGAGCCATATGATTGATATTCCAAAGCAAATTGAACAGGCGAAATTGATGGAATCATACGGCGCGGAATGTGTCTATGTCACCGATTCTGCGGGCGCAATGTTGCCAAAAGATTATTTTGAACGTGTAAAAGCGGTGCGCGACGCGTTAAAACCCGAAACCGAAATTGGCGTTCATACCCACCACAATCTGACTATGGGTGTTGCCAATGCGGTTGCGGGTATTGAAGCAGGCGCGGTGCGGGTTGATGCTTCACTTTCTGGTCTTGGTGCGGGTGCGGGTAATGCCCCGTTAGAAGCACTTATTGCGGTTCTCGATAAAATGGGAATTGATACTGGTTGTGATTTATTCAAGCTTATGGATGCCGCCGATGATTTGGTGCGCCCATTACAAGATAGACCAGTGCGGGTTGACCGCGAATCCTTATCACTTGGCTATGCGGGGGTTTATTCATCCTTCCTGCGCCACGCAGAAAATGCGTCAAAAACCTATAATGTTGATACGCGCACCATCTTGGCCGAACTTGGCAAAAGGAAAATGGTTGGCGGCCAAGAAGATATGATTATTGACGTGGCATTGGATATTCTAAAACAACGTGGAGTGGACGCATGAGCCTGATTACTGATTTAGCATTATTTGTTGATAATGCCGCACGAACTGCAACCGCAATTCCGCAATTAACCGATTCTAACCCAAATATTACAATGGATGATGCATATGCAATTCAGGCATTGTCGATTGCGCAACGTCGTGCGCGTGGCGAAACCCGCGCAGGATATAAAATGGGTCTAACTTCACGTGCAAAAATGGTGCAAGTTGGGGTTGATGAGCCAATTTGGGGTCGTTTAACCAATCAAATGCGCGAAGTTGAAGGTGCGGTTTTATCAAAGAAAAAATACGTTCACCCGCGCGCTGAGCCAGAGGTGGCGTATCTATTAAAGCGCCCACTTGAAGGCAAAGTTTCAGCATTAGAAGCACTAGATGCCATCGAGGCAATTGCCCCAGCGATTGAAATTATCGACAGTCGTTATGCAAATTTCAAATTTGCACTTCCTGATGTGATTGCCGACAATTCATCATCATCTGGCTTTTATATCGGGAACTGGCATTCAAAAGATACGGATGTTTCAAATCTTGGGATATTATTAGAGGTTAATGGTCGCGCGGTGCAAATTGGCTCTACGGCGGCAATTCTTGGTAATCCAATTCGTTCGCTCGTTATGGCTGCTGAAATGGTTTCACGTTCTGGTGAACGTCTTGAGGCCGGCGATATTATTCTTGCGGGCGGTGCAACTGCGGCTCATGCCCTAAGCGTGGGTGAGCATATTCGCGCAACATTTGAAAAAATGGGGCAAGTTGAATTTGTGGTGGGGGAATAAATGCCAATCATTAATATCATGCTGGTCGAAGGTAGAACACAAGAACAAAAACAAAAGCTTGTAAGTGCGCTTACCGATGCGGTTCACGAAAGCATTGGCGCACCCAAAGAGGCAGTTCGGATCATTATAAATGAAACCCCTGCCAATCATTTCGCCATAGGTGGTGAATTTAAATTCGCTAAAAAACAAGAATAGCGGATTATCAAGAGGAGGAAAGAATGAAAGTTTCGAAGAAAAT
>DDFH01000005.1 GCA_002337085.1 Hyphomonadaceae bacterium UBA1933
ACGGTTTCTATCCAAGAATGCCCGCCTAAGTCAAAATTGAAAAGGTGGGAAGTGGTTGATCGCGTCAAAGCTTAATTGTTTTTGACATATTTGTTTTGATACGGATCGATAGAAGGAAATAAACGATGATTCAGATGCAATCAAATCTGGAAGTCGCAGATAACTCTGGCGCACGCCGCGTTATGTGTATTAAGGTTCTTGGTGGTTCCAAGCGCCGTTATGCAAGCGTGGGTGACATCATTGTAGTTTCTATTAAAGAAGCTATTCCACGCGGACGCGTGAAAAAAGGTGATGTTCGTAAAGCTGTGGTTGTTCGCGTTTCCAAAGATATTAAACGTAAAGACGGTTCAGTAATTCGCTTTGACCAAAACGCTGCTGTTTTGGTTAACAACTCTGGCGAACCAATCGGAACCCGTATTTTTGGACCAGTTCCTCGTGAATTGCGCGCTAAAAACCATATGAAAATCATCTCATTGGCTCCGGAGGTGTTATAATATGGCTGCTAAAATTAAAAAAGGCGATAAAGTAGTCGTTCTTGCTGGTAAAGATAAAGGCAAGACCGGTGAAGTTACAAAAGTTCTTCCGCAAGAAGGTCGTTTGGTTGTTCAAGGTGTGAACATGGTTAAAAAACACCAAAAACAAACTCAAACACAAGAAGCGGGTATCAAAACTTTTGAAGCTCCTCTCGCTGTTTCAAATGTTGCTTATGTTGGTAAAGACGGTAAAGCAACCAAAGTTGGTTTCAAACTTCTTGACGACGGCCGTAAAGTTCGCGTTGAGAAATCTACTGGTGAGGTAATCGGTGATGTCTAAAACTGAAACCTATATCCCTAGACTTAAAGCTGAATACGATGCTCGTATTCGCCAAGTCATGAAAGAAAAGTTCGGTTATAAGAACGACATGCAAATCCCTGCGCTTGATAAAATCGTTATCAATATGGGCGTTGGTGAAGCAGTCGGCGACAGCAAAAAAATTCAATCTGCTGTGGCTGCATTAACTGCAATTGCCGGTCAAAAGCCAGTAACTACAAAAGCGCGTAAATCAATCGCAGGCTTTAAAGTTCGTGAAGGCATGGCATTGGGTGTAAAAGTAACCCTTCGTCGTGAACGTATGTTCGAATTTTTGGATCGCCTTGTAACAATTGCGCTTCCTCGCGTTCGTGACTTCCGTGGTCTGAACGGCAAATCATTTGACGGAAATGGCAACTATGCCATGGGTCTAAAAGAGCATTTGGTATTCCCTGAAATCAACTACGATCAAGTAGATGTATCTTGGGGTATGGATATCATTATTTGTACAACCGCTCAAACCAATGAAGAAGCAAAAGCTTTGTTGGCTGAGTTCAAACTACCATTCAGGAACTAAATCCAATGGCAAAAGCAGGATCAATAAACCGTAATGATCGCCGCAAGGCGTTGGTTAAAAAATTCGCTGCTAAGCGTGCTAAGCTTGCAGCTATTGCGAATGATGAAAATCTGCCTATGGATGAGCGTTTCGCAGCACGCCTTAAGCTTGCTGCATTACCTCGCAACTCTGCGCCAATTCGCGTGCGTAACCGTTGTGAAGTAACTGGTCGTCCTCGCGGTTTCTATCGTAAACTTAAAATGTCTCGTATTGCGCTTCGTGAACTAGCTTCTGCTGGCGTAATTCCTGGCATGGTGAAATCAAGCTGGTAAGGGGAAAAGCATGAATATTAGTGATCCCATCGGCGATATGATTACACGCATCCGCAACGCACAAATGCGTGGCAAGGCTGTCGTAACTACGCCTGCTTCTAAATTGCGCGTTGGCGTATTAGAAGTGTTAATCAAAGAAGGCTACATCCGTAGTTTTTCTGAACTACAAGTTGGCAACCATACTGAACTAAGCATTGAGCTTAAGTATTCAGAAGGTACTCCTGTAATTGAAAAAATTACCCGCGTATCTAAACCTGGTCGTCGTGTTTATTCATCTGTCAAAGACCTGCCATTGGTTCGCAACGGCTTGGGCATTTCAATCCTTTCAACACCAAAAGGTGTTATGAGTGATGCGACTGCTCGCGTTGAAAACGTTGGTGGTGAAATTCTTTGCCAAGTTTACTAAGGAAGGTATCGCAATATGTCACGTATTGGTAAAAAAGCGGTTCCTTTCAATGGTGCAACAGTTAATCTTGATGGTTCTACCCTTAAGGTTAAGGGCCCAAAAGGTGAGCTTAGCTTTGAAATTAATGAAGGTGTTGTTGTTTCCCTTGATAATGGTGAAGCAAGTGTTGCACCAAAAGACGAAAACAACCGTTTATGCCGTTCACTTTGGGGCATGACACGTTCAATGATCGCTAACATGGTCGAAGGTGTTACCAAAGGTTTTGAACGTGATTTGGAATTGGTTGGTGTTGGTTATCGTGCGGCGATGAAAGGTTCTGACCTTGAATTGTCACTGGGTTATTCACACCCAATCGTATATCCGGCTCCAAAAGGTGTTACGTTCGCTACTCCAAAACCAACCGAGATTAAAATCGCTGGTATTGACAAACAACAATTAGGTCAAATTGCTGCAGAAATTCGCGCATTCCGTCCACCTGAACCATACAAAGGTAAAGGCGTTCGTTATCAAGGCGAAACTGTACGTCGTAAAGAAGGCAAGAAGAAATAATGAAAAAAATTCTCTCAGCCAATCAAAAACGCTCAATGCGCACCCGCGCCACTCTGAAAAGAGTTGGCAAAGGCAAATTGCGCTTGTCGGTTTTCCGTTCTTCAAAAAATATCTCTGCGCAGATTATCGACGATTCCAAAGGTATTACTTTGGCATCTGCTTCTTCTTTAGAAGCCGATATCCGCAGCAAAGATGGTGCGAAGTCTGAAATCGCTACTTTCGTTGGTGAAACTGTTGCTAAACGCGCTATTGAAAAAGGCGTTAAAGAAGTAATGTTTGACCGTGGTCCTTACCTATTTCACGGGCGCGTAAAAGCGCTTGCTGAAGCCGCGCGCGCCGCCGGTCTTCAATTCTAAGGGAGAAAAGATATGGCACGTCGCCCAGAGCGTGAGCAAAAAGACGAACGCGAATCTGAAATCGTTGACAAATTAGTTGCGATTAACCGCGTTGCAAAAGTAGTTAAGGGTGGTAAAAACTTCGGTTTTGCAGCCCTTGTAGTAGTAGGTGATGAAAAAGGTCGCGCTGGTTTCGGTCACGGTAAAGCCCGTGAAGTTCCAGAAGCAATCCGTAAAGCATCTGAAGAAGCTAAAAAGAATATGGTACGCGTTCCTCTTCGTGAAGGCCGTACACTTCACCATAATGGTTCAGGCCGTTGGGGTGCTGGTAAAGTTGTTCTTCGTTCGGCTCCTCCAGGTACTGGTTTGATTGCTGGTGGTCCAATGCGTGCGGTTTTCGAAGTTCTTGGTATTCGTGACGTTGTTGCGAAATCACTTGGTTCTTCAAATCCATACAACATGGTTCGTGCAACTTTTGAAGCATTGAAAGAGCAAGTATCTCCACGTCAGATCGCTGCAAAGCGTTCGTTGAAAGTAGCTGATGTTCTTTCTCGTCGTAAAGATGGTGCTTCAAGCCTTGAAAGCGCGGAAGGATAATCTGAAATGGCTACAATCAAAGTTAAACAAATTGGTTCGCCAATTCGCCGCCAGTCTGTTCAGCGTGATACGCTTATCGGTCTTGGTCTAAATCGCATGAACAAAGTGCGTGAACTTGAAGATACACCTGCCGTTCGTGGCATGGTTCGTAAAGTTCAGCATTTGGTTCAAATTATTGAGGAGAACGCGTAAGCGTTAGACTGTAATGAATTTAAATGAACTAAATGACAACGAAGGTGCGGTTAAAGCGCGTATGCGCGTTGGTCGTGGCGTTGGTTCAGGCAAAGGCAAGACCTGTGGTCGTGGCGTAAAAGGTCAGAAATCCCGTCGTGGTGTATCCATCAACGGTTTTGAAGGCGGTCAAATGCCAATCCACATGCGTATTCCTAAGCGTGGTTTTAACAAACTTAACGCCAAGACATACAATTGGGTTAACCTTTCTGATATCGAAAAAGCAGTTAAAGCTGGCAAATTAGATGTTAAAGCGGAAATTACCGAAGAAACATTGGTTGCTTGTGGTGTTGTTCGCCGCGCAAAAGACGGTATCCGTCTTTTGGGTAAAGGTGAATTGACTGCGAAAGTAAATCTAGTGCTTTCAGGTGCTACTCAAACCGCTATCGCAGCGGTTGAAAAAGCTGGCGGTAGCGTAAAAGTTACTAAAGCTGCTAAAACTGAAGAAGCATAGTTGATTTTTGTGATAAGACCCCGATATGGGGTCTTATTAGCATTTTTTTCATAGAGGGCTTATGAATGGCATCTGCCGCAGAACAATTAGCCGCAAATTTAAATTTTAATTCATTTGCAAAAGCAAAAGATTTGCAAGCGCGTATCTGGTTCACACTAGGCGCGCTTTTGGTTTATCGTCTTGGTACTTTCCTGCCTATGCCGGGGATTGATATTGGGGCATTTGAACAAGCATTCAACACTGCTAAAGGCGGTATTTTGGGAATGTTTGATACATTCTCGGGTGGTGCGGTTCGCCGTCTTGCAATTTTTGCATTAAACGTGATGCCATACATTTCGGCATCAATCGTTATTCAGCTTTTATCATCTTTTCCTGGCCACTTAGAACAGCTTAAAAAAGATGGTGAATCTGGTCGTGCGCAAATCAACCAATATACGCGCTATCTTGCGCTTGTTTTGGCGTTATTCCAATCGTTTGGTATTGCCAAAGGCCTTGAAGGTTCACCTGGTGTTGTTATTAACCCTGGTCTTATTTTTGAAGTATCAACCATGGTTACTTTAACTGGTGGTACTTTATTCCTTATGTGGCTTGGTGAGCAAATCACTTCACGTGGTATTGGTAATGGGGTTTCACTTATTATCTTTGCTGGTATCGTTGCCGAAATTCCAAAAACAATTTACCGCGCTTTGAGCCTTTCAGAAGAGGGATCACTTCCTGTAATCTGGATTTTTGCCATGGTTGCATTATTGGTTGCAGCGGTATTCTTCATTGTTTTCATCGAGCGTTCGCAAAGACGTATTGTGATTCAATATCCAAAACGCCAAGTTGGTAATAAAATTTACCAAGGCGATACTTCTTTCTTGCCTTTGAAATTAAACACTTCGGGTGTTATTCCGCCAATCTTTGCGTCATCATTGCTATTGTTGCCGGCAACTATTCTTGGTTTCCTTGGTAATGGTCCAATCCCAGAGAATGCGCCAGAATGGCTTAGAATAGGCAAAGAGAGCCTTACTGCGCTTGCGGCGCAAATGGGGCATGGTAAACCTTTGTTCTTGCTTCTTTATGCGGGCTTGATCATTTTCTTCACTATTTTCTATACGTCAATCGTATTTAATACCGAAGAAACTGCTGATAATTTGCGTAAATATGGCGGCTTCCTTCCTGGTATTCGTCCGGGTGCAAAAACCGCAGAATATCTTGATAAGGTTTTAACGCGCCTAACCGTTATTGGTGCAGTTTATTTGGTTATTGTTTGCGTATTCCCTGAGATAATCTTCTCGACTTCTGGTGCGCAATTCTATCTTGGTGGTACATCAATTCTAATCGTTATTTCGGTTACAATTGATACCGTTAGCCAAATTAACTCGCATATGCTTGCACACCAATATGAAGGCTTAACTAAAAAGTCTAAGTTGAAGGGCAAACGTAAATAGTTTTAAACACCTAAATTCAGTAATTAACTGAATGGGGGAAGGGGTTGTTATGAACTTAATTCTATTTGGACCGCCTGCAGCCGGTAAAGGCACGCAAGCAAAAAAACTTGTTGCAGAGCGTGGTTTTATTCAGCTTTCAACAGGTGATATGCTTCGTGCGGCGCGTGCTTCTGGTTCTGAACTTGGCAAAACCGTTGCGGGTATTATGGATGCCGGTGGTTTGGTTACAGATGAAATTGTAATTTCATTGATTTCCGAACAACTTGAAGCAAATCCAGATGCAAGCTTTATTTTTGATGGTTTTCCAAGAACTGTTGCTCAAGCTGAGGCTTTGGATAAATTACTTGCCGCCAAGGGGCAAAAAATTGATAAAGTAGTTCGCTTGGTTGTGGATGATAAAGCATTGCTTGCACGCGTTACAATTCGTTTTGAAGAGCAGGGAAGGGCTGATGATAACCCTGAAACCTTCTCCAAGCGCTTGGATGCCTATAATTCGCAAACCGCGCCTCTATTGCCTTATTATAGCGCAAAGGGGCTTATTAGCGAAGTTGATGGCATGGCATCAATTGATGCGGTTGCTGTTGCTATAGATGCTGCATTGGCATAATAGATTTTACAAATTATTTTACAAAAGGGCTGGCGTAATTTACGTCAGCCCTTTTTAAATGGTAGTTTCTCATTTAACTCAGGTATAATCGCATCAATCTCAGTGGTTTCATGTAATAAAAAATCGCCAATCGCCTGTTTGAAAGAATCATTGGCTATGAAATGCCCTGAATAAGTTTTGTGGGGACGATAACCACGACTTATTTTATGCTCCCCCTGTGTGCCGGCTTCTACTTTGTGGATTTTATTACGAATCGCAAAATCAATTGCCTGATAATAGCAAGTTTCAAAGTGCAAGAAGGGTAAATCAATATTACAGCCCCATTGTCGGCCATATAATGTATCGCTTGAATAAAAATTGATTGCCCCCGATACATATTCAGAATCACTTTTGCCAAAAATTATAACCATTTTATCGGCAATGGTTTCCCTGATTCTTGTGAAAAATTCACGAGTTAGATAGGGAACGCCACGCCCCCATTTTCGTTCATAGGTATCGGAAATAAAGCCATAAAGTACATCAAGGTGCGCCTCTGTGATTTCACTGCCTTGTATGGTTTGAAATTGCACTCTTTCGGCAATCTCACGGCGTTCACGTTTTATTGTTTTGCGCCGCGATGCTGTGGTTGTAGCAAGGAAGTCATCGAAGTTAGTAAAATTATCGTTCAACCACCAATATTGTAAATCTTGCCGTATCATAAATCCATTAGATTTTATTATGTTAATATCTTGATTGTTAATGAAATTTATATGTGCGCCTGAAATATGATTGGTTTGGCAAATTTGCCGTAAAGCCAATAAAAGTGCGGATTTAGTAGAATCATCTTGAGCCAAAAGGCGATTGCCAACAACTGGTGTGAATGGCGATGCTGAAAGCAATTTCGGATAATAACGCCCCCCGGCATCTTCATACGCCTTGGCCCAGCCTTGATCAAAAATATATTCACCTTGGGAGTGATATTTTAAATATAAGGGCATAAGGCCAACAATCTGCCCATTTTTAGAAAGTGATAGATGCGCAATTTGCCAACCGGTTTCTACGCCCACGCATTTCGTGTCTTCTAATGCTGATAAATATTCAAAAGATGTGAATATGCTTTCGCCATTGAGCGTATTCCAGACAGACCTGTCAATTTCATGGATTGAATTATGAATTTTGCTTGTAAAATCTGTCATATCAAATAGAAACCACCTATTAGTTACTAGAAAGATATTGGTCTTTTTATTTTAATGTAAAGAGTATTAATCATGGGATTGCACCATCATAGTCATGATAATGATAGTCATGCGCATAGCCATGCGCACCATCATCATGATGTGAAAGATATAGATTTTGGAAAAGCCTTTGCGATTGGCGCGATTCTAAATATTGGCTTTGTTTTAGTTGAATTTATTACAGGGATAATGATTAAGTCATTGGCATTGATTGCCGATGCCGGACATAATTTATCAGATGTAATTGGGTTGATTCTTGCATGGCTTGCTTTTATTGCCGCAAAAAAGAAGCCAGAAGGGCAGTTTACCTATGGTTATGGGCATTCAACGATTGTTGCCTCGTTCATAAATTCAATTTTCCTTTATATGGCAAGTGGCATAATTGCGTTTGAGGCAATTAAACGTCTTTTAAATCCAGAACCCCAAGAAGGGGTTGTGATGATAATTGTTGCGGCGATTGGCGTGGTGATTAATCTTGTAACTGCATTCTTGTTTGCAGCGGGTCGCAAGCATGATTTAAATATTCGCGCGACCTTTTTGCATATGATTTATGATGGCTTGGTCTCATTAGGTGTGATTATTGGCGCAGTAATTATTATTATTACGGGCTGGCAATGGGTTGACCCTATGCTTGGGATATTGATTGTTGGCGTGATAATTTATGGCTCGTGGGATGTTTTAAAACAAAGCTTCAAATTATCACTTGCCGCAGCACCCGATGATATTGATATTGCCAAAGTTACCGAAACAATAAAGGCAATAAATGGCGTAAGCGATATTCATGATTTGCATGTTTGGGCATTATCAACTACGCAAAATGCACTTTCTGTTCATGTGATTGTTGAAGATTTGGCAAAAGGTCAAGAAATTCTTGATGAAATCAATCATGAATTGGGGCATGAATTTAATTTAGCCCATAATACAATCCAAATTGAAACCAATTATAATTGCGGTTTATCAACCCATATTTGAGAATGTTTCAATTTTATAGTCGCGAAGTTTTTCAAGATATTCTTCAAGACTAATAAGGGCAACACAAGGCATCGCGCCAATTGCATCTAATTTGCCGTCACATATTTTTTCGGCAAGAATAATTGCAGGAATGGTGGGTATTTGTGGGCCGTCACCATTCTTTGCAATAATTGCCCAATTTATAGTTTTTGCATTACCGCCCAAATCTTTACCACTAATTTGCATAAACATTCCGCCATCATCGGAACCAAGAAAATTAAAAAAGTCTGCCATCCAAAGCATTGGCTTTGCATAATTTTCAAGTTTTAACGGTATGCCAAGACGTACTAACCAAGATAAAGCCCATAAGCCAAGATGAAGGACGCCAAGTTCAAGACCTGCCCCAAATGCGATTCGCTTTATGCCATATTTAGGCGGCAATAAATCGAGATCTGGAATATCGCAATTTGCCATCCATCTGAAACCGATTTCAGGAATTTTTTGCAAATATATATCTTGCCAACCATAAATATAAGCATTTGAACCAAAGGCAGGTTTTAATTTTCTGCCCGCATAGCCAAGGATGCCTTGGGTTGTTGCAAGACCGCGTTCAGCTTTTTGCCCTGGTGAAATGCCATATTTAACAGCTTCAATTTCGGAGAAATTCTCTTTGAAATTTTCTAATACCGCACTAGAAAGTGCTGGTACTGTACTTGCGCCGGAGATTGCAATTACATTTTGCGATTGTGAAATTGCATTAAGCGTATGAAAATGAACGACAAAATCCCGCCCATCAGCAAGATCAACATAATTAACGCCATTTAAAATGCAGGTTTTGGCAATATCATAATTTTTATTTTGAAATGGCCCAATTGTATTTATAAGGACTTTGGGGGCAAGATTTTTAAGGCTTTCATCAAGCAAAACTTCGGCATCAAATATTGCAGATTTTATATTTGCATTTGGGAACTCTGCAATAATTGCATTAATTGCTGCATTTGCCTTGGCTTCATTGCGCCCAGATATAATTACATCATAACCATCCTTCACAAGGCTACGTGCAATACGCTTGCCAAAATTTCCATAGCCGCCAAGGATTAGAATTGAATCAGTCAATATAAAAACTTCCCGAATATGAATAGAGCTTACCAAAGAGAAAGTGCTTTATTTCCATATACATTTCAAAATTATTGTCATCAATTGCGCGTTCATACGCCCAACCGCAACCAATGATGAATTCGATTGGCAGACGTATAGGCTTTCCAAATAATTTTATAAAATACCCTCGATGCAAAAGCAAAATTTGCTTGTCTTTATATTCAAACTTACATCCCCAACCGATGCCACTTTTCGTCCATTCAATAATAAGATTATTATTTATGGGTTCCATTTTAGAATTGAAATAACGTATTTTATTGGGAAAATGAAATACACGCTCGAAACGAAAGCAATTATCATTCTCATCGCTTTTAAATTTTACCAAAACCTCAATATTATTGCCTTCTTGGCTGATTAAAGTTTGGGTAAAGGAAAAAAATGGTGCCAATGGACGCAATATTGATGCAATCGATACATTCATAACGCCTTTTGCTTGCGTGATGTCATTTGAATAGGCTCGGTTTTGATAATGTTTTTTGAATATGGTTGGCATTTCTTGCCAATCATTTCCGAATATTTTTTCAAAGATTGGTTGATTTTTACCCATATTTCAAGAATCACTAAATAGCTGTATCCAAGCCACAATGTATATTTTTTGATCAATACCGCAAATGGATTACCTGACTTTAAAAACAATTCACGTCATTAGCTCGACAATATTGTTCGGAACCGGCATCGGATCCACATTTTATATGTTTATGGCGAACCGTAGAAAACAGATTGCAGAGATGGGGTTTGCCGTTAAATTTGTGGTTATTGCCGATTATTTGTTTACAACCCCTTCGGTGATTGTACAGCTAATAACAGGTCTTTGGATGATGAATATTAACGGCCTAGATTTTACGCAAAAATGGCTGTGGTGGGGGTTGGCTTTATATTTTTTTGCGGGAATATGTTGGCTTCCAGTGGTCTATATTCAAATCCAAATGGAAAAACTTTTACAAGAAGCGAAAAGGGAAGGGCGGCTTTCTGAAAAATATTGGAAATTGGACTTTTGGTGGATATTGCTAGGAAGCCTTGCTTTTCCGGCAATAATTGTTGTTTTTTGGCTGATGGTAAATAAGCCAACATAAAAACAGCGGGTTTATCTGTAATTAATCAATTAGTTTTACACAAATAACCGCATTTGGGACTTGAAACTTAAATCAATGCCCTTTATTTGCACTGCTTCAAATCATTGGGGTGTCGCCAAGCGGTAAGGCACCGGTTTTTGGTACCGGCATTCGGAGGTTCGAATCCTCCCACCCCAGCCATAAAACACCCGCCTTAAGGGCGGGTTTTTTATTGCCTGAATGCTTTTTGATTTAAACCAATTCGTTTTATTATAATCATTTGATTATGTGAATCCTGATTAGTTGCAAAATACAAATAAAGCTAAATATAGATTCTATTTTTTGATATTGAAATACACGTGCATTTTATGCGAAATTGCATTGTTTTTTATGCAACTACCCTTTGCATTGATGATACACATAAATAAAAGAACAGATAAGACTGTATAAAAATAAAAAAATAATAAACGCAAATTGACACGTAAAAAAACCAATATTTACAATGACGAAAATAGCTTTCTTTGTGAATAGCGCTTGTAAATCAAGCGGAATAAAATAGACCATTTGTTGAACGGTTTGTTCATAATTCGTTCAGTATCTGTGCTATTGCTGCAACATTGCACTAAATATAGCTAAAATATGCCTCAAAATGATGTTAAACGACAAGGGTATAACAAACAAAAAGGTTGACCATTTTATACTTTTCGCTATTGAGATAGATGAAACGTTTATAGCGTTTTTTTAAGCGACTTTCGCTATATTACTTAAAAGAGGGAAATACCCATGAAAAAATTATTGCTTAGCGCGACTGCTTTAATGGCATTTGCTGCTCTACCATCTGCGGCTTCAGCCCAAGGTTGGTATGCTGGCTTGACCGGTGCTTATTCACTAAACGGTGGTGTTGATTTTGATGCACCTGCTAACCCAACTGGCCCAGGCGCATCTCCGTACATGATCGGTAATGGTGCTAAAGGCAATGGTGGCTGGGGTGGCGCAGCTTCTCTAGGCTATGCTTTCGGCAACGGTTTCCGCCTTGAAGGCGAATTGGCAAATGGTTTTGCTGATTTTGACGACAATGGCACTCACTCAACTTTGGGTTCTGCTCAAACTTGGACTGCTATGTTGAACGGTCTTTATGACTTCAACAAAGACGGTAAAATCAACCCATTCGTAGGTGCTGGTGTTGGTGCTGCTAAAGTAAAAGCAAAAGCTTATTCTTATGACCGCACTTCAACTGGTAACGCTGCTCTTTCTAAAGCTTCAGCTGTTTCTGTAAATGATTCAGACAACGCTTTTGCATGGCAATTGATTGCTGGTCTTGGTTTGAAACTTACTGACCAATTGTCAGCTGACATTTCTTATAAATGGTTGAACGTTCCTGACCTTTCTTTTGAAGGTACTGGTCGTTACCGTACGAACGCTACTGGCGGTTCTGCAACTGCTCCTTTGAACATTTCTGGTTCTGTTGGTGAATCTATGGGTTCTGGTGGTATCGTTGGCCTAGGTCTTCGTTATGCGTTTGCTGCTCCTGCTGCTCCTGCTGCACCAGTTGTTGAAACTCCTCCACCGCCTCCTCCTGCACCAGTTGTTGAGCAACCTCCTGTGGTTACTCCTCCACCAGTTGTTGTTTGTGATGGTAAATCATTCGTTGTTTACTTCGACTTCGACAAATACAACCTAACTCCTGAAGCTACTTCAGTAATCAGCAACGAAGTTTCTGACATCAAAGCTAAAGGCTGTAACTATAAATCAGCTCTTATCCAAGGTCACACAGATACTTCTGGTTCAGCACGTTACAACATTGCATTGTCACAAAAACGCGTAACTACCGTTCGTGACGCTCTTGTTGGTCAAGGCGTTCCTGCTGACATCATGACTGGTGAAGCATTCGGTGAATCTAAACCAGCTGTTGCGACTGGTGACGGCGTTAAAGAGCCTTTGAACCGTCGTGCAGAAGTAACTTTCGACTTCCAATAAGAAGTTCTAAGTTCTTAAAACAAGGACCCGGTGGCAACATCGGGTCTTTTTTTATGCGACAAAAAAATCCCCGATTATTTAAATCGGGGATTTGTTGCTGAATTAGATTGAACTCTTATTTTCTTTCAGATGCGCTTTTATCACGTGCCGCTTTAAATTCAGAAGTTGGTTTCCATTCTGGCCACTTTGTTGAATTGGCAAGGTCGTAGCCCATTTTGAAATAAATTTGCAAATCTTCTATTGCACCATCTAATTTCCAGCTTGGCGAATATTCATCAGATGGTTGGTGGTAATGTGCCTTTAGATATTCTTCATTGGCTGCTTTACCCGCTGCAACGCCACCTATGCGCATATCCACACCAGAACCCGCCGCAAGCATTGGCACACCGCGTTTAACAAAAGGGAAGTGGTCTGAACGGAAGAAATGTCCTGCTTCTGGAGTATCTTCGGGTGAAATATAACGGCCTTGCTTCTTGGCGTAAATTGCAAGGTCATCTTCAAGATTTGATTGACCAAAGCCTGTTACTTCAATATTTTTTGTTTTTCCGGCAATGTTAATGCCGTCAATGTTGAAACCGGCAACGGTCTTGGCAAGTGGGTATATTGGATGGCTTGCATAATATTCCGAACCCAAAAGCCCACTTTCTTCTGCTGTCCAAGAGAACATAATAATTGATCTATCGGGGCGAGGGGCCTTTTTATATGCGCGGGCAATTTCCAATATAGATGCCACACCTGATGCGTTATCAAGCGCGCCATTATATATTTTATCACCTTTTTTGTCCGGCAATCCAATTCCAAGGTGATCCCAGTGTGCAGAATATGCAACATATTCATCAGGACGAGTTTTTCCTTTTAAAATACCAATAACATTATGGCTGGTGACAGATTGCACATCGGTTTTGAATGATGCCGATAGGGTAACGTTTTTAAGTTCTTGTGCATGAAAATCTTTTGATCGTGCGGCCACTTTCAACGCTTCTAAATCAAGCCCTGCGCCTTTGAACATTTTTTGTGCGGTGTCATAGGTAATC
Organism: Hyphomonadaceae bacterium UBA1933; assembly: GCA_002337085.1. GTDB lineage: Bacteria > Pseudomonadota > Alphaproteobacteria > Caulobacterales > Aquidulcibacteraceae > Pseudaquidulcibacter. Next base: position 13,676 of record DDFH01000005.1, read on the forward strand.
CATGATTCCATATCAGGGCCAGCAGGGGATGAAGAATCGCGCACAATATCTATTTTCTTGCCAGTATTAGAGTTTTTTACGGTTTCCCAGCCATAGGCAGCGGCATCGTTTTCATGAATTATAAGGCAGCCTAATGCGCCCTGACGTGCTGCTTCTTCATATTTATATGTCCAACGGCCATAATATGTCATAGCTTTACCGCCAAAGGTGTTTAGTTCTGGCTGATAAAAATCGGGGTCATTTACCAAAACGACTATAATTTTGCCTTTAACATCAATCTTATTGCCATTTTCATCTTTAAAATCATTCCAACCGCGTTCAGGGGCGGTGATTCCATATCCTGCAAATACCAATGGCACTTTATCAAAATTGACGTCCTTGGTCGCATTACGGGTTGAAATTGTTATATCCTTACCAACTTCTAACCCTGTGTTTTTATCGCCGATGTTTAAAACTGCCTTAGAATCAGAAAGCGTAAAGCGACGCAATTGAACATCTTGAAACCATGTCCCATTATCACCGCCGGGGGAGAAGCCTGCTGCTGCAAGGTTTTTGGCAATATAATCTATTGTCTTTTGCTCAGCAGGTGTGCCAACACCACGACCTTCATAGGCATCTGATCCAAGTACTTTAATGTCTTTTACTAGGTCTGCACTGTTAAAGGTTGGGTTATACTCTTTTGCAAAAACCATCGATGGCTGCGCCATTATCATTGCCAATGCAGAGTAAAGCACAATAGATTTATAATATTTCATTAGCCTATCCCGAAATTATGATTTGAAAAATTTGTGAAACAACGCCATTATGTAATAACAAATAATAGCACGAAAAAAGATACACCATGTTTTCAAAAATCAAACGAGTTTTTACGCAGTCTGGAGTAATTATTTTACCGGCCTTAATGCTTGCATCATGTGGTCAAGTTGGTGGCGGTAGCAATCAGACACCAGATTCTGCGATACCGCATAATGAAATGATTAAAAATTTCGATAATTATGCGATTGCTTGTTATTCGCCGCAAAAAAATGGCGAAGTAATATCTTGCCGTACGACTTCGCGTTACGCGCATTATACCATGAGTTTTATGGAATTGGATCAACTAGATGGTAAGCCTGCCAAGGTTGTTTATAAACTTCGCTATGGCGATAAAAATGGTTATAGCTGTGTAGATCATACAACTGCGGATCCAGAAAAAATTACTGCTTACAATGCAAGTGACGATATTGCGGATGTTGCCGTTGAAATAGAAAAACGGGATAGCCCATCACTTACCGCTCTTAAAGACAAAATCGTTGCCCGTGAAAAACCGATTGGCGAACTTTGTTATAAATATACTTTGATAACAACAGATGACCCAATGATGACTTATCAAATTAAATCTGAAGAATTTAAGGATGCTAAACCAACCGGCAAAACCGAAATGCTAGCAATTTTTAGTAATGGCACAAAGGTTAGAATGGCTAAATAATTTTCATTTAAGTAAAACAAAACCCCAGTCTATTGACT
>DDFH01000004.1 GCA_002337085.1 Hyphomonadaceae bacterium UBA1933
ACGCTCAAACTTTTCCTTAGCCATTTTAAAAACCCTTTATATATTAAAGTGCAATATGTTTCATCGCTCGCTGTATGACAGACTCCGCCATTCACAAAAGCGTGCCGCTCTTTAGGTGAAAAATTATTTTGTTGCAAGTGCGGTTGACATAAATATTAACCTAATCGGCATGGGGCGTCATATTATGCGAATTTTTCTTCCAAAACTCCAACAATATCGCCCATTATTTCGGTAATTTTGAAGTCTTTTGGTGTGTAAATTTTCCTGACACCAAACTGCAATAATGCTTGTTCATCCTCTGGCGGAATGATTCCCCCAACGACAACAGGAATGTCTTGAAGCCCTGCTTCACGCATCCGCCCCACCACATCACGCACTAAATCAAGGTGCGATCCCGACAAAATTGACAAGCCAACAATATGAACTTTATTTGTCTTGGCAAGGTTTACGATTTCTTCTGGCGTTGAACGAATGCCTTCATAAGTGGTTTCAAACCCTACCGCGCGGGCACGGGTTGCAATTTGTTCAGAGCCATTAGAATGCCCATCAAGCCCCGGTTTACCAACCAGCATCGCAAGTTTTTCGCCAATTTTATCTGATAGTTTTTCAACACGGGTTTTAACGGCGGCAATGTCATCGTCATCAATTTGAACTATTAATGAAACCCCTGTTGGTCCACGATATTCGCCCAAAATCTCGCGCAATGCCTGCCCCCATTCACCGGTGGTTACGCCTGCTTTGGCGCATTCGATTGACGGCTCCATAATATTATCGCCATTTTTAACCGCATTTTGAAGTGCGGCAAGGCTTTTGGCAACACGCGAATTATCGCGGTTTTTGCGCCATTCATTAAGGCGGGCGATCTGATCTTGTTCTGCCATTGGGTCGGCGGTTTGGATTGCCTTTGTACCCGCACCAAGTGGGGATTCTTCGGATTCGGTCCATTTATTAACACCAACAACAATTTGTTCCGTACCTTCAATACCCAAAAGACGGTCACGATTGGCATTTACCAATTGCTCTTTCATATATGAAACGGATTTAATTGCCCCGCCCATTGCCTCAATCTTGGCAAGTTCGGCCTTGGCGCCATCAATAAGTTCTTGAGTTTTGGCTTCGATAACGGTTGAGCCGTTGAAAATATCTTCAAATTCCAAAAGGTCGGTTTCATATGCCAAAATCTGCTGCATCCGTAGTGACCATTGTTGATCGAATGGGCGTGGCAAACCCAATGCCTCATTCCACGCTGGAAGCTGCACGGCGCGCGCACGGGCATCTTTTGACATTGTTACCGCCAATGCCTCTAGTAAAATACGATAAACGTTGTTTTCTGGCTGTGGTTCAGTCAATCCCAAAGAATTTACCTGCACCCCATATCTAAAACGACGGTCTTCTGGGTTTTGCACACCATAACGGGTTGCACATAATTCATCCCATAATTTTGTGAAGGCGCGCATTTTACAAGTTTCGGTAATAAAGCGCATACCAGCATTAACAAAGAAGGAAATGCGGCGCACGATTTTATCAAAGTCTTCGATGTTTAGGCTTCTCGATTTAACCTCATCGAGGATTGCAATTGCGGTCGCAAGGGCGAATGCCAATTCTTGTTCTGGTGTCGCCCCCGCTTCTTGCAAATGATATGAGCAAACATTCATGGCATTAAATTTTGGCGAATTGGCAAGACACCATTCAATTGTATCAACCGTCAATTTCAATGACGGTTCAGGCGGGAAGACATAGGTTCCGCGTGAAAGATATTCTTTGATAATGTCGTTTTGCGTTGTGCCTTGTAATTTATCACGTGGCACACCCTGCTCATCTGCCAAAGCAACATAAAGCGATAATAACCATGCCGCAGGAGCGTTGATGGTCATAGAAGTATTCATAACCCCCAAATCAATCCCGTCAAAAAGGGTGCGCATATCGCCAATGTGGCAAATTGGAACACCGACCTTGCCCACTTCACCTTTTGAGAGAACATGATCAGAATCAAGTGCGGTCTGGGTTGGCAAATCAAAGGCAACAGAAAGCCCGGTCTGACCACGTGCAAGGTTGGCACGATAAAGCTCATTAGATTTTTTCGCAGTTGAATGCCCTGCATAGGTTCTAAAAATCCACGGGCGGTCTTTTGCGTGTTGATATTCCATTTTCACTCCCCCAGACGGCCATCATTGCGACGGCATTTTTTCAAACAAGGTTTAAAACCACATATTTTTATATTTTATGGCTTGACACTTTCAATTTGCAATGCACCATATATTTTGTGCGGCGCAAAGTAAATAAAATTTTTTTGCACCGTTTTGGCAATTGCACTTTGGTATTAGTTGCCAAATCATCGTTTAAAAACTATTGTAAGATAAAGAAACTTGAGAAGTTACATAAATCGGGAGCGTGAAATGAACACTAATGCTGCAGCTGCGAAAGAAGAATTGTTGGATTTGTACCCAATGGGTAAAATTCCACCTAAATTCCACGTCCCAGAAAAGATGTGGGCATGGGCAATTCGCCGTGAACGCCATGGTCGCCCAAACCAAGCGATGCAGCTTGAAGTCGTTCCAACCCCAACAATCGATAATGATGAAGTTTTGGTTTTGGTTATGTCTGCCGGCGTTAATTATAACGGCATTTGGGCAGGTCTGGGCGAACCTATGAGCGTGTTTGACGTTCACAAACAAGATTATCACATTGCGGGTTCTGATGCCGCCGGTATTGTTTGGGCGGTCGGAAAAAATGTTAAACGCTTTAAACCCGGTGACGAGGTTGTAGTTCACTGTAATCAGGATGATGGCGATGATGAAGAATGCAATGGCGGCGACCCAATGTTTTCGACTTCACAACGGATTTGGGGCTATGAAACACCTGATGGCGCATTTGCGCAATTTGCCCGCGTTCAGGCACGCCAACTTATGCCGCGTCCACAACATTTAACGTGGGAAGAATCTGGTTGTTATGTTCTTACCCTTGCAACCGCATATCGAATGTTATTCGGTCACCGCCCGCATGTCTTAAAACCTGCTGATAATGTTTTGATTTGGGGTGCATCCGGCGGCCTAGGCGTGTTTGGTGTACAGCTTTGTGCAGCGGCGGGTGCGAATGCCATTGGCGTAATTTCCGATGAAAGCAAACGTGACTTTGTCATGAGCATGGGCGCAAAAGCAGTTTTAAACCGTAAGGATTTTAATTGTTGGGGACAGCTTCCAAAAGTTAATTCCGAAGAATTCAATTCTTATATGAAAGAAAGCCGTAAATTCGGGAAGGCTATTTGGGACATTACCGGCAAAAAAGACGTTGATATGGTCTTTGAACATCCAGGCGAAGCGACATTCCCTGTTTCTGTTTTCGTAGTTAAACGTGGTGGCATGGTGGTTATTTGCGCGGGTACTTCTGGCTTTAACCTTACTATGGATGCGCGTTTCCTTTGGATGCGCCAAAAACGGGTTCAAGGTTCACACTTTGCCAATTTGAAACAGGCATCGGCGGCAAATGAGCTTGTGATACAGCGTCGTATCGACCCATGTATGTCCGAAGTATTCTCATGGGAAGATATTCCGTTGGCGCATGAGAAAATGCTTGATAACAAGCATTTACCGGGAAATATGGCAGTTCTTGTAAATGCGCCGCGTCCTGGCCTTAGAACCTATGAAGATGTTTTGGAGGCCTGTGGGCAGGTATAAATCACTCAAATTCCCGTCTTCGCATATTTTTTAAAGGCTTGGCGATGCCAAGCCTTTTTATTTTTGCAAACTTTGATTATAAGGTTATTAGCTTTATTTTGCGGTAAATATGAAATTTAACCTTAGTCTTTCAAAAATCTCACCACCTGGTCTATTTGCGCGATCTTTATTGATTATCGTGTTGCCGATTATGATTATGCAAGTGGTGGTGACTTATTTGTTTTTTGATATTCATTGGTCCCGCGTAAGTCGTTCACTATCGGAATTTACGGCAAGCGACATTTCATACATTACCAATCAATATATTGCGAACCCAAGCGAAGCAAATTTTGAGCATTTAAAAAGTGATGCCTCTAAACACTTCCGCCTATCTGTTGCATTGCGACCAGGTGAAAAACTTCCGCAATCGGTGCGCAAGGCAAAAATCGCCGCCTATGACCGCACATTAAACCGCGCATTATCGCAGCAACTTTCATATGATTATTGGTTCGATACCACACGATACCCAGATTATGTTGATATAAGGGTGCAAGTACCAGAAGGGGTTTTGCGTTATCTTGCCTACCGCGACAGGGTTTTTGCATCATCTGGTGGCTTATTTATAACGTGGCTATTGGGGGCAACCCTTATATTGGCAACAATTTCTGTATTATTCATCCGCAATCAAATTAAACCCATGGAACGCCTTGCAGAAGCGGCAGAGGAATTTGGTAAAGGGAAAACCGTTAACTTGCGACCTCATGGCTCGCGTGAGGTACGCAATGCCACCCGCGCCTTCCTTGAAATGCGCAACCGTATCCAAAGGCATATTGAACAAAGAACCCATATTCTTGCCGGCGTTTCGCATGATTTACGAACCCCAATCACCCGCCTTAAATTAGAGCTTGCGATGATGCCGCAAGATGAAAATATAAAGGCCGCACAATCAGATTTAAAGCAAATGGAAGAAATGCTTGAGGAATATCTTGATTTTGCCAAAGGTGAATGGGCGAATACCAACGAATATATTGATATCTACAAACTAGCAGCAGGCGCATATCATGATGCCCGCAGAATTAATAACAATATCACCATAGAAACCGATGGGAATGAAGCAATTGTAACTGGTAAAGCAACATCGATTAAACGTTGCTTTGACAATTTAATTTCAAACGCTTTGCAATATGGCAACAATGTTAAACTTGGTGTTAGAAGCGAGGGGAATTTCGTATTTTTCATGGTTGAAGATGATGGCCCTGGCCTCAAACCCGAAGAGTATGACAAGGCATTAAACCCCTTCTCCCGCCTTGATGAGGCGCGCAACCAAAATAAAAAAGGGGTTGGTTTGGGGCTTGCAATTGTGCGCGATGTTGCACGTTCGCATGGGGGGGAATTACAACTTGCACCTAGCGATATGGGCGGCCTTAAGGCAATTATTAGATTGCCAAAATCCTAATTCTTACCCAGCTCTTTAGAACGGTGTGCGGCGGCACGGATTGCATTGCGCATCAACTCAAACAAAGCCGCATTCGCAGTTAGAACATCCAAAGCAGCAGCCGTTGTTCCATTGGGTGACGTCACAGCTTTTCGTAATTCCTGCGCGGATTGACCCGATTCTTTTAATAATTTTGCCGACCCTAAAATAGTCTCAATTACCAGTTTTTCACTGGTTTCTTTATCAAGGCCTTCGTTTTGGGAGGCGGCAATCATTGCCTCTGCCATTAAAAATATATAGGCAGGGCCAGAGCCAGAAACCGCAGTGACCGCATCAATATCATGCTCGGCATAAACTCTTACAACTTCGCCAAGCGGTGATAATAATTTTTCAACATACGCAAAGTCTTCGGATGCGCAACCACTATTGCCAATATAGGCGGTTATGCCCGCCCCAATTTGCCCAGGTGTGTTTGGCATGGCGCGGATGATGCGCCCGCACCTTGATGCAGATTGTAACGTGGAAAGATTTATTCCAGCCATAATAGAAACCACCAAGGTTTCATCACCACAAAGCTTTTTTAAATTCTCACCAACCAATGGGAAAATTTGTGGCTTTACGGCACATATAACAATGTCGAACACACCTTCGGTGGTCGGATTAATTTTCCAACCATTAGATAAAAGAAATTTTTGAAACTCATCATTAATAACAGGGTCAAAAAGAGAAAATTCAAAGTCGAGACCAGCTTTTATCCAGCCGTAAATCATGGCCTGCCCCATTCGTCCACCGCCGATAATAGCGACTTTTTGGGTCATGCACGTCTCCTACTTCCAATCTGTTATAATTATGCCTCGCCGGCGGTTTCAAAAAGTGCGGCTTCGGCAGCTTCACGTGGGGTTTTACCGGCCCAAAGCAAAAAGTTGAATGCCGGATAGAATCTTTCGCACGCCTCAACGCCAGCCGCCATTATTGCCGCAAACTCTTGCGGTTCTGGATCAGGACGACCAATAAGCGATAAAGTATGACGCCAAATAATATTGTCTTCCATTGAATTGATTTCAAAATGGCCAAGCCACATAGACTCGTTCAAAAGACCAATTAATTGCAAAACTTCGATAAATTTTGCCTTTGGCACTTTTTGTTCAAAGACATAGGCAACGCCCACGGAAGACTTATCTTCACGCATGGCAATATGACCGTGCATTTCAGTATAAGAAATCGAAGTTGCAAAGTGCAGCTCATTATTAAGTCGTTCATAAGGGCGACTGTCAGAGCATAATACCGCCTCGGCACTATCTAGAACTTCACCGAATTCGTATGTATCTTCTTCTAAATTCATTATATAGCCCAAACACCCAAATTCTTTGTTATTAATTAACCAGTTAGTCCCAGTTAGTCGTTCCCAGAATTTGCAAAGATTCCGAGGATTCTCTTTAAAAGCAAAGAGGCTGCCACATCAACGTGCGTTTATTATATTGATTCCAATTACTTGACGGTCTTTTTTGCCGCAGTCTTTACAGTAGCCTTCTTAACTTCTGGCTTATCGGCAAGCTTGGCCTCTAAAGCAGAAAGCTTTTCCTCAACCGCTTTCAGGCGATCAAGCGCATTTTCGTATTCATCGCGCCGAACCAAATCCAAATCTAGCAGTGCCTGTTCGATTTTTGATTGCCAAAAAGTCTTCGCCTCCTCACCCATTGTTTGGGCAAAGCCTAAAGCACCATTTGCAATCTTGGAAATATCGTCAAAAATAGGATTTTTTGTTTGCATTGGTTTCTTATATCACAACATTGTCAAAAAATCCACAAATTTAAACTGCGAATTCATGCTATAAAATTAACTTCTGCTAAACCTATTATCAGGTTTTGACAAATCACATCGCGATATATAGAGATTGATACATGATTTTGCTTGCTATACCATTTCCCGAAATTAGCCCTTTTGCGTTTCAAATCCCGCCATTTGATTTATTTGGATTTCACATTGGCCCATTGGGCATAAGATGGTATGCGTTGGGCTATATTACGGGCATTATAATTGCTTGGAATATTCTTTTAAAACTTGCCAAAACCCCTGATTTATGGCGCGATAATAAGCCACCTTTTACCGGCGCAAATATCGATGATTTTGTTTTTTACGCCACATTGGGCATATTGATTGGCGGGCGGTTAGGTTATGTTTTATTCTATCAACCAGTGATGCTACTTGATCCTTTAAGCATTTTGCGAACATGGGAAGGTGGAATGTCATTCCATGGCGGCATAAGTGGGGTTATCCTTGCGGTGCTTTATGTATCATGGCGCAACAAAATCAATATTATTAGTTTTGCTGATGCCGTGGCGCTGGCATCACCATTAGGAATCGGAATTGTTCGGATTGCCAATTTTGTTAATCAAGAATTATGGGGGCGCCCAACCGACGTGCCTTGGGCATTTATTTTTGACACCGATCCACTTCGTTTGCCACGCCACCCAAGCCAATTATATGAGGCAATGTTAGAAGGCTTTTTATTGTTTGCAATATTATGCTTTGCGGTTTGCAAATTAAAAAGTTTAAAAAACAAAGGTTTAACCGCAGGAATTTTCTTGACAGGTTACGGTTTATCAAGAATTATACTTGAGAATGTAAGACAGCCGGATGGTTTCATGCCTGATTTCCCGTTTGGCTTAACAATGGGAATGATGCTTTCCATGCCTATTTTGGCTTTGGGAATAGTGTTTTTAACTATTGGTATAAAAAACCGCAACCAAGATAAAGTTAATGAGTAACTCAACACCAAGTAACAATAGTGTCGAAAAACAAATTCGTGAAATAATAGGTCTTCAAGGACCTATCGGTATTGATGTATTTACCCAATATTGCCTTTATGACCCCAAAAACGGTTATTACATCAATCAAAGCCCAATCGGCGCCGAAGGTGATTTTATTACCGCACCAGAAATAAGCCAGATGTTCGGGGAAATGATTGCGAAGTGGGTTATTTCGTGCTGGGTTAATCTTGGCTCACCCGCCAAATTTAATTTGATTGAAATGGGCGCTGGTCGTGGAACTTTGTTAAAAGATATTATTCGAACATTATGCAAATTCCCGGAAATCACCAATGCCGTTAAAATCAATATTATTGAGAGTAATAAAAACCTTGCAAGAATGCAAAAAGAAACAATCGAAAACTCGATTACATCTGATAAAAATATAGGGGTGTTCTGGTACCAAGATTTGAACAAATTATTCAAGGATAATGATGATTGCCCATTCATAATGATTGGCAATGAATTTCTTGATTGCTTACCAATTAAACAATTTATCAAAACCCAAAAAGGTTGGTGCGAAAAGCTTGTTGGCATTGGCAGGGATGACAAACTTACCTTTGGCCTTTCCGCACCGATGAATATTAATTTCGATAAGAAAATCAAAAATGATGACATTGGGTCAATCGTTGAAATTTCCCGCCCACTAGAAGCCTTTATTGAAAATGTTTGTTTGTATCTTAAAGATAAAAAGGGTTATGCGCTTTTCATTGATTATGGCTATGATGATTATGAAAATGGTGACACGTTCCAATCACTTTATAAACATGCAAAAAACCACCCACTTGAAAACCTTGGGCTAGCAGATTTAACCGCCCATATTGACTTCATGGAATTGGCGCGAATTGCTTATAAATATGAAATTGAATATGAAGGTCCAATTACACAGGCGGATTTTTTAACCAGCCTTGGCATAAAAGAACGGGCGCAAAAACTTGCTTCATTAAACCCAGAGAAAACAAAATCGATTCTTTCAGATCTTCACCGATTGATTGGCGACACACAAATGGGTACATTGTTCAAAGCATTTGCATTCAAAGTGATTTAATATGGATACCAAAGTGAAACCCTTCAAATCCACAAAGTTTGATACAATCCCGAATATCGCGCATGGCTTTTATGGCCGTGAAGGTGGCGTTTCCGATGGCATTTATGCGGGGCTTAATTGTGGATTTGGCTCTAATGACAGTATTGAGAATGTCGCAAAAAACCGTGAATTGGTTGCCAAAAACCTTTCTGGTCACGCATTGAAATTGAATAACCCCTATCAAATTCATTCTGATGTTTGTGTATATATCGATAAGGATTTACCTGAAAATACACCGCGTGCCGATGCAATTGTAACCGACAAAAAGAATGTAATAATTGCTATTCTTACTGCCGACTGTACGCCGATTTTATTTTGTGATTCTCAAAATGGTGTAATTGGTGCGGCCCATGCGGGCTGGAAAGGTGCGATTGGTGGCATTATTCAGGCAACCATCAAGCAAATGGTTGCACATGGCGCAAATATTGAAAATATCACATGCGCAATTGGCCCCTGTATTGAGCAAAAATCATATGAAGTTGGCGAAGAATTTTTTGATGAATTTGTCAAACAATCCCCAGAAAATTCGCAGTTTTTTAAATCTGGCAAGCCACAAAAATATCATTTTGATTTAAAAGGTTATTGCGCGTCAATAATTGCCGGTGCGGGAATTAAAAACATTGATATATTGCCAAACGATACGTGCGCCGAAGAAAGTGCATTCTTTTCAAACCGCCGCCGCAATCATTTGGGTGAACCCGATTATGGGCGCAATGTATCGGTAATTATGCTTAAATAGTTTTATAAAAACCCACTTGTCAAAAAACACTTTTCGTTTTAAGAACAAAGTATGAACAAAGATTTTTTAAAACTATCCCCCGAAATGGCTGATTTGCATAAACGTTTTGGTGATTGTCCAATCCCGAATGAACGCGGTTATTCGATTTATGAATCACTTTTCCGCGCCATTGTTTTCCAACAGCTTTCTGGAAAGGCTGCAAGCACAATATTGGGGCGGGTTTTAAAGCTGTTTGATTTAGAAATTTTGGGCGATATTGTCACATTCCCAAGCCCGCAAGCTGTTTTGCTTATGGATGAGGATGCATTACGCGGGGCAGGCTTATCATGGAATAAAATTCGCGCCATAAAAGATTTATCGCAAAAGAAAATTGAGGGCATTGTCCCTGATAATGATGTGGCACACACCCTTACCGATGATGAATTGGTCGAACGCCTTATAAGTGTACGCGGAATCGGGCGTTGGACGGTTGAGATGTGCCTTATTTTTACATTGGGGCGCGAAGATGTTTGGCCCGCCGATGATTTGGGCGTGCGCAAAGGCTTTGCCCATGTTTATGGCCACAAGGAAATGCCAACCCCCAAAGAAATTATGGGCATGGCAGACCATCTTAAACCCTTTCGCTCTTATGCCGCCTGGTATTGTTGGCGGGTTTGCGATGAACTAAAGCCACAAAAGCCAACCAAAGGCCCGCCAAAGGCAAAAGGTGAGAAATAAAAAAGACCCCTGCTTTGCAACAGGGGCATTTTGCTATTTAAGAGGTTTCAAAAACTAATATTATTTACAAGCTGTTTTATTTTTATTTCCGGCTTTTGAACAATCATATGTGATTTTCTTGCCAGTGGTTGTCATTGTTGTAACCATATTTCCAGACTTGCTTGCCATCATGGTCTTTGAAAGTGCGGCGGTCTTTACAGCTTTTGTTTGCGGTTTAGCTGCACTTACTGCCGCAGGTTTGGCAACCAATGGCTTGGTAACATTGGCCTTCATTTTTGCATTAGTATTGGTTTTTACAGTATTGGTTGCGGCAGTTGTTGGCGAAGTTGTTGCTGCTAAAGCAGAACTTGCAATAAATAAAATTGCCACAGATGCAGACAAAACAGATTTATTTACATTTTTCATACTAGCTACTTTCTATAAAAATAGCCCCCGCATGAATTAGTATTCCAATATTTAATTTTTACAAATAAATTATAATTTATCTTTTGCTATAAAACTACATCCGTTCAGGAACATTAATTCCCAATAATTCCAAACCTTTTTCAAGTTGCTTTAATGTTGCAACCGCAAGTGCCAAGCGACTTGCCATAACTTCTGCACTATCAGCCCCCAAAATTGGGCAATTGGCATAGAATGATGAAAATGCACCCGCCAAGGCATAGACATGATCTGCCAAAATATGCGGTGCACGTTTTTCATACGCCCCCAAAAGCGCGTTTTCAAAACCATCAAGCGTAAAAACAAGTGCGCGTTCTTGTGGCTCATTAATTTGGATTTTGCCAGGTTTTAGACCTTTTTCATCAGCCTTGCGCAAAATTGCTTTGATGCGCACACAGGCATAAAGCAAATAAGGGCCAGTTTTGCCTTCAAAGGATAAGAATTTATCCAAATCAAAGACGTAAGAAGTGCCACGGAAATTTTGCAAATCGGCAAATTTCAATGCCGCCATACCAACATAATCGACAATTTGCGTGCGTTCATCTGCTGGCAAATCAGCAGCAACCCCTGCCTCATTAAGTTTTGCAGCCGCTTTTTCACGCACCATTTGAATCAAATCATGAAGCTTTAAAACGCCGCCTTCACGGGTTTTAAATGGCTTGCCATCTTTGCCATTCATTGTGCCAAAACCGATATGTTCCAGTTGATCACGGCGCAAATATCCCGCCTTGTCAGAGGCGCGGAAAACAGATTCAAAATGTTCAGATTGCCTTTGGTCAACACAATATAGAACCAATTCGGCATTAAATTTTCGCTTGCGATCAAGGATGGTTGCCAAATCGGTTGTGCCATACATTGCCGATCCTTCAGAGCTTACGACCAATAAAGGTGGCACATTCGGACGCTCACCACCATCACGAGCGGGAACCATTTTATCATGCACAAAAATAACACGTGCGCCCTGATCCTCAACCAACAATCCCTTTTGTTCAAGGTCTTTAATCATATCAGGGATTAATGGGTCGGCATCAGATTCGCCAAGCCATAAATCAAACTCAACGCCCAATGCAGCAAATTCACGCTTTAACGCCTCACGCGATACATTCACAAAATGTTGCCAAAGTGCGCGATACCCTGCACGACCAGACTGTAACTCCGCTGTCGCGCGGCGGGCAAGATTACGATAATCTTCATCAGTTTTGGCACGTGCCGCAGCAGATGGATAAATACGTTCCAAATCCGCAAGTGTAACCGGACTTTGGGTTGGATATTCACCAACATAATTTTCGTCAAAATAAGGTAAATTAGGCATTTCTTCGGAAATAGTTGAAATCAACAATCCCATTTGGAAGCCCCAGTCGCCAAAATGCGCATCGCCCAAAACGTCATCACCACGGAAACGGAAAAGGCGCTTTAAAGAATCACCAATAATGGTGGCACGCAAATGCCCAACGTGCATTGACTTGGCGACATTTGGCCCCGCATAATCAACAATAACTTTACGAGGGTGTTCAACAATTTCCGCACCAGCCCGTTCATCGGCAAGTATTTCAGCAGCACGAACGCAAAGCACATCATCTGTTAGGAAAATATTCAGAAAGCCAGGGCCCGCAATTTCAACCTTGCTAATAATTTCATTACCCGCGACAAGTGCCGCAATCTCTGTCGCAATTTCACGCGGGTTCTTACCCAGCTTTTTTGCGCCCGCCATTGCACCATTACATTGAAAATCACCAAATTCAGGCTTTGTTGCAGGTACAACCTGCCCCAATTCTGGCGGCAGGCCCGCAGTTTCAAATGCCTGTGATAAAATCGCGCTAAGTTGTTTTGTGAGATTCATTGCTATTGACCCGTTGCATAGGATGAAACAGGCAAATAGCCAAAATAGGCATAAAAAGCAAATTTAAAGATGTTATTTATTTCGCGCCGGAATTAATACGGAATCTTTTACCATCGCGGTTAAATTCAAGTTCTTTTGGCGTTAAGTCATAGCCAACAATAACTTCAAAATTCGTTCCAGAAATACCGGAATTAACACGTGGAATAGTAATTGAAACCGGCGGCATCAACAATCTTTGACGATCTTCGCCAGGTTTGAAATATACGCGGTTTGTAAATTCTTGCTTTGAAATTGGGGCGATATCAGTGCGGACAACACTAACCCAATATTTCACATCTTTATAATCACCGACCGCTTTTGGCCCTTTGCCAAGTGCCATATCAACCTGAAGATCAATTGTAATAGGCTCATTACCATAATAGCGGCAGCTTGAGGTAATATTTTGGATTTCGCCAGTATAGCCAACATTTTCAAACTTTTCTGCACCATCAATTTCAACAAAACGTGATGCATCATACAATGTGCGAACAGCCGGACAAGGGCCAGCATTGGCTGTGCCAGAATCGCCATTTAATTTTTTGGAAAGGTTGGAAAAGAAGCCTTTTTTCTTAGGTGGTGCTTGTGTTGGATCAACCTTATCCACACCATCATTCGTCTGTGGCACAGGTGGCGGCGCACTTATGTCTTCCGGTGGCATATCCGGTTTTGGTTTATGGGCGCACGATGCCAGTGCAATTGATGATACGGCAACAAATAATAAAGCAATTGAGCGCATTTAACTTCCAATTCAATCCGCAATACGGCATTATGCTTCTAATGCTCGAAATTTTAGAAATATAGTCTATTAAGCAGAAAAACCAATAACGTGAACCAATGCAATGAGCAAGTGCGGCTTGCAACGGGGAGATTAAATCTTGGCAAGAAATGCTCTTGAAATACTTTTGGCGTCACCTCGTGGCTTTTGCGCGGGGGTTGACCGCGCAATTCAGATTGTAGAACAATCCATTGAAAAATGGGGCGCACCGATTTATGTCCGCCATGAAATCGTACATAACAAGCATGTTGTCAAAAGACTGTCTGATTTGGGTGCGATTTTTGTTGAAGAGCTTGATGAATGCCCCGATGATCGCCCTGTAATTTTTTCGGCGCATGGGGTTCCCAAATCTGTTCCCAAAGAGGCGGCAAAACGTAATATGATTTATGTTGATGCCACCTGCCCCCTTGTTTCCAAGGTTCATGTCGGAGCCGAGCGTCATTATTCCGAGGGGCGTGAGATTATTCTTATTGGTCACGAAGGTCACCCAGAAGTTATTGGCACAATGGGGCAATTGCCAGATGGCGTTATATCACTGGTACAAGACGCCGAAGATGCCCGCAATTTCATGCCCAAATCTGATAAAGGTCTGGCCTATGTAACACAAACCACGCTTTCGGTCGATGATACTGTTGAAATTGTATCAATCCTTGAAAATAGATTTCCAGACATTGCCAAACCACATAAAGAAGATATTTGTTACGCCACCACCAACCGCCAAGAAGCCGTAAAAACCCTTAGCCAACAGGCGGATTTGCTTTTGGTAATTGGTTCAAAAACCTCATCAAATTCACTGCGCCTTAAAGAAGTTGGTTTGCGCGAAGGTATAAAGGCCGCACATTTAATTGATGATTATAGCAATATTGATTGGAATTGGTTTGCTGGGGTTAAAACCCTTGCCTTAACAGCAGGTGCAAGCGCACCAGAAGATTTGGTCAAAGGCGTTATCGATGCGTGCAAAGAAAAATTCACTGTCACCCTTACCGAAGTAAATATCCGCAAAGAAGATGTCGTTTTCAAATTGCCCCGCGCGCTTGAGCAATAATTTTATTAAAAATTAGTCTTTATTAACTATGAAATACAAATAACTAAACCGCAATAAATTATAATATGAAAAAAATACTTTCTGCTCTCTTTATTATTGGCTTTTCGTCATTACCCCTTGTGGCAATGGCGCAACCACTGCTTAGTGGGATAGGAAAAGAAGCGGTTGAACGTAATCGGAATCGACTTGATTTTTATCTGGAAGACCAAGGGGGTGGTCTTGGGCGCCCTGTATTTTTGCGAAGTTTTATTGATTCTGAGAAGTTAGAGCTTTGGCAAATTGGCAAAAACGGCAAATATAAACATATACGCACCTATAAATTATGCAATGATGCCAATAATTTAAAAATTCGCCCCTCAACCGGCGTCTATAATATCAATACCACAAATTTTACCACTTATTTGCCAAATGGTCCGGTATTATTAACCAATTATCCCAACGCTTTTGATCGGAATAATAAACCCATAAAAGCCTCGCTTAATATTGCCCCATCTTGCCGCACAACTTTTGGGCTTGGTCTTACCGATACCGAAATGGGGGAATTATTTACAATCCTCTATTTTTCTGTGAAAAATGGGCAAAATAATATTCAGCTTCATGTCTTTCCATTTGAAATGAACTGGATTGCAATGGTTGGTGCAAAATTTGATAAAAATTACAAAAAATACCAACAGCTCGCCCCAATTTATAATTATTTTGAGGGACACAAAACAATTCCCAAAGTATCAATTACCAAAAATGGCTATAAAATTATAAAATAGGCAAAATAAAAGGGCTGTAAAAACAGCCCCTTATTTTAATCAAGTAATTTGATATTTATTGCCTTTGGCCCTTTGCCAAATTTATCCGGTAGCAATTGGAAACTTACCTTTTGATTTGGTTCAAGCTTCTCAATACCTGCGCGTTGTAGTGCAGAAATGTGGATAAACACATCTTCGCCACCGCCATTTGGTGAAACAAAGCCAAAGCCGCGTTCACCATTATAAAATTTAACAACACCCTCGATAATCGGTAAATCTTCACGTGGGGCATCATTTCTTGGCGGACGATCGCCAAAATCGCGGCGCGGCGGTCTATCACCGAAGTCGCGGCGTGGTGGACGATCACCAAAATCCTGACGTGGTGGTCTGTCACCAAAATCACGACGTGGCGGACGATCACCAAAGTCGCGGCGTGGCGGACGATCGCCAGAATCTGTACGAGGTGGTCTATCACCAAAGTCACGACGCTGAGGTCTATCACCGAAATCTGTACGAGGTGGCCTGTCACCAAAACTTCTGTCGCCGAAATCACGACGTGGCGGCCTGTCACCAAAACTCTTGTCACCAAAATCTCTTTTTGGGCTTTCAAAACCTTGACTGAAACTCACTTCAGGAAACTCATCACGCTTGCCGCGTTCATGGGTCTTTTTTTTCTTTTTAGATGAACGAAAATCGTCATCATCTTCGTCGTCGAAACGCATTAACTACCTCTAAAGCCGCTCATAAGCGGGTATTTACTCCAAAAAAGTCTGTGTGGTGGTCAAAGCCAAAAAATTTCACCTATCCCTTAACTGTTCGACGACCTTACAGACAAGTACTTATTACAAACAAATCATGCAAAAGCAACTGTCTAAACAGTTTTTACAAGGTTTTTAGTTCAAAATTTGTATATTCATCAAATTTTAGTGCCTTTTTAAGAGTTAAAAGCGCCGGTTTAATCATCTGCTCTATGTTAAAAGGCGGGTTAATTATACTTAACCCCATTTTTGTAAGACCAGATTTACCTTTTGAATCACGAAGCGTAAAATCAATATAAAGCACGTCTTTTTCAAATTCACGCAATTTATTTAAATAATGCCCAACTTGCTTTTCATCTTTTATCGCAAGCCATACAGCAAATACGCCACCCGAAAATCTTTTCAATCCTTCGGCAAGACCATCGATAATAAGGTCATATTCATCGGTTTTTTCAAATGGTGGATCAATGAATATCAAGCCCCGTTTTTCGGCAGGAGGCAATTTAGATTTCAAAGTTTGATAACCATCACTATTTTCAAATTGCCACTTACGGCACCTACAACCACGGCGAAATTCAATAATATTTTGTTTTAGCGTTGGAAAGTCTTCGGGGTGAAGCTCATTAAAAATCGCCCTATCTTGTTCACGCAGCGTTTTTGCAATTATGAAGGGTGAACCTGGATAATATCTTTGGTTATTATCACTTATTTGTTCCAAAAGTGTAAGAAAATCGCTTGTTAATTCATCAATCTGATTATTCTTGGCATAATCCCATAGCTTAACAATCCCATCAAGATATTCAGGGCTGCGTCCCGCAAAGGTCGAATGTAAATCATAAACCCCGATACCAGAGAAACAATCAAGCGCAAGAAAACCCTTATCCTTACGCTGCATAGATTTTATTAATGCCAATAGCACAATATGTTTTACCACATCTGCAAAATTTGCGGCGTGATACGCGTGGCGATAATTCATTTATTTGTGCCTTTTGACTTTTTTGCTTTTAAAATTACGTAGCTACCACTAATCATAATCAATATTCCAATTATAATTGTTGGCGTACGGTTGGGGTAATCACCCAAAAGGCGCGCTTTAAACGGCTCACCTAAATGCCAAGCGACCTTGCCATTTTTCGGGATTTTTGATTTTTCATCGTAAATGCTTTTGCCACTTACCTTGAATGTGCCGTCACTTGATGTAAATTTATAGACACCAACCAAGCGCTTTGGGCCAGAATTTTTATATTGTTGGGTTTGGATAAGGGTTGCATTGGCACTATCACCATTTAGCTGCCACATTAAATCGCGGATTGGGTCGAATGCGGCGGCGATAAAAACCGCAAGCCCAATTAAAAATAACGCAACCCCTTGCTCGATGCGCGATTCCGGCATCGGGAATTTATTTCTTAGACCAGTTGATATTTTTATTTGCGAATACATAAGATGCTAATTAATCTGTTCAACGCAATAAGTGAAGTGGTTTGACATGAAATTAAATAAATCAATCATTATCGGCATTGGCGCGGTTGCGATTGCGGGCATTGGTGCATATAATTACCAAAACCCACAAAAAGTAACGGCAATAAAAACCAGCCTCCAAAAACAAGAAAATTTTGAACCCGCAGCAAACAATAAATCATTTGATTTTTATGTTTTGTCGCTTTCATGGTCGCCAACCTATTGCATGCTTAATGATGATAAATCCACACAGTGCAAAGAAAAGCATAATTTTGTTGTGCATGGGCTATGGCCCCAATATGAGCACGGCTATCCGCGTGAATGCCCAAGTAATGTTAAACACCTTGATTATAAAATCGTGCAATCCATGCTTGATATCATGCCATCCGAGCGACTTATAAATATTGAGTGGGACAGGCACGGGACCTGCACTTCATTAAGCCCTGATAAGTACTTTAAAACCGTACGTGCGGCATATAATGCGGTTAAAATTCCTGAACTTACCAATAACAGCAGCCGTTACAAAGTCGGTGATATCGAAGCTGAATTTATCAAACTTAATCAAGGGCTTGGTAACAACATGCTTGCGGTAACGACAAAAGAAGGCAAATTAAACGAAGTTCGGATTTGCATGACCCAGAATCTTGAATTCCGCCCGTGCCAAGAAGTTGATAAAAACGCTGCGCGTGAAAATTATCGTTTATTAGTTCCTGCGCCATGATTTTACTTTAAATAAACAAAAATTAATGTTATTGTCCCCTTAAATATGAGGGGGTTTGGCATGAAAATACAATCTAATAAATTTCGCTGGCTTTATGTTTCCACATCCGTGATTGCAGTATTCGTACTGATTGGTGGTGCAAGTTTCGCACAAAGCAAAAAAGCAACTAATCAACAGATTGTGCCTGCCCCCGTTCATTATTGGGCGGATATTTCTAATGGTGGCTCTTTAATGGGTTTTGGAATGCCGAGCTTGCCATTTGGGATGGGGAAATCAAACAACAATAATTGGAGTGATGCATATCATGGCTTGCCTGGCAAACATGCTGATTTAACCATAAACCACACCGCATTTCCAAATCAGATAAAGGCAAACCAAGCTGTTCCAAATGGCGCGGGGGTGGGCAAATCAATAAACCTTTTGCCAACAACGCCAACCAAAACCACCACCCAACCACCAGAAACGCAAAACCCAATTGAGCGTTACAAACTAGAAAAAAAGGACTTTAAAATTAGCTTTTACTGGGGATGTGGTGCAACGGCAAAAGCTGGGCAACCCAAATTTATCCAAATTAAAGACGGCAAAATTATAAATAACGGCTTTAATATGCAACATCGCGGCGATACGCCTTGGCCACAAAATAGCGAAGCATATTCGCGTTGGCCCAATGCCAAAGATAATCGCGGCTTTGGCGGTAGTGCCTCATTATCCGGTAATCATAAAATTTCTGGTGCAAATATTCCCGCAAGTCTTTCATTCAATATCGCCGCCGCACAAGATTTCATGGATGATTTAAAAATCTCATCAACCGGCGATAAAAGTGGCATAATATCATTAAGCTGGAACAATGATCAGGTTGCAAAAGCCTATTTCTTTAGCGCCTTTGGCATGAGTGGTAATAAAAATGAGCTTGTGATTTGGACATCTGCGGACGTTCCCGATGATGGTAGCGGTCTTTTCAACTATCTAAGCGCCGATAAAATCAATCAATATCTTAAAGAAAAGGCATTATTGCCAGCAAGTCAAAATAAATGTGATGTTCCAAAAGGAATTTTTGCAAATTCTGATATGGTTATGGTTCGTGGAATTGCCTATGGTCCAGACACCTTTCTTGTTTACCCCGAAAGACCCAAAGACCCTGCGGTTACATGGGTACAGGAATGGACCGCGCAAATCCGCAATAAATCACTTGGCATGCATATGGTTGGTATGAGTGGCATGATGATGGGCGGTAGCGCCACCGCCGGTATGACCGAAGAGCAAAAACGCCAAGCAAAATGCGATGCTACAAAAAATAAATCCGGCAATGTTGGTTCTGCCATAGGCTCGGCACTCGGTGGCGGCGTCGGTGGCTTGATTGGCGGTGCAGTTGGCAAGAAAAAAGCAACCGAAAATCCAGATTGCAATTAAAGAAAAGGCACGCCGTGGCGTGCCTTTGATTTTACATAAACTATCTTATTTCTTTTGCGCTAATAAATCACGAATTTCGCCTAATAATACTTCGGTTGCAGGCGGCGCGGTAGGTTCGGCTGTTGCTTCTTCTGGCTTTTTCAATTTATTGATTGCTTTAATCATCATGAACACGCCGGCAGCAATTGTAATAAACGAAATAATAGAATTCACAAACATTCCGTAACCAATTGCAACCTCTGGCGTTTTGGCAATTTCATCAGCAGCTTTTAAAACTAGCTTCATTTGCGAAAAATCTATGCCGCCTGTTAATACGCCTGCAATCGGCATAATGATATTTGTAACAAAGCTATCAACAATTTTGCCAAATGCGCCGCCGATAACAACACCAACCGCCAAATCGACAACGTTGCCGCGTGAAATAAAGGTTTTAAATTCAGATATAATACTCATAGAAATTTCCCAGTTTATATTAGCTTCTAATATAATATATATTAGAGGACTGGGGAAATACAAGAAAAGACTAAACAAACCAACAATAATGGTGCAGTTTAATCTAAATATTACTCACAAATCTAATGACAGGACACACTTACTGTCTTTGGCCCTATTTTGAAGCCGCCTAAATTCATAGATTTTTCAGATCCAGTAAAGCTAAAAGTTGTGCTTTTAATTGCTTTCGCCGCATCAATTAACTTCTGCGAAGCAGGATAAATTAAGGCATAATCAGAATTATTTGGAATTGATTGCGCCGCACGTATTGCCTGGTCAAAATCACCACAATATGACGGATTTCCTCTTATAAGGGGGTTATTATTTTTCTGTTGCATTTTTGCTTCTTTTTGCAAATCACGCGCACCGGCACAAAATGACATTAATTGCATTACAACATTATTTGGCGCATGCATTGACATGGTTTTACCTGTCATCCCATCGCACTGGCTTACCATAAAATCAGTATATGAATATGCGTCATCTGATTTTGAAATTTGTGATGCAGAAACCAAATTATCTACTTCAGACACAAATTTATTCTGCGCCTCAACAGTAAACTCACCCGCCATTGACTTTATTTGTGCCCACGCCGGAACGATTAAGCAACTTGCAATTAATGCGCCCAGTAAAGTTATTGTTTTTATATTCTTCATAAATTACCTCCCTGTTGGAGGCAGCATTATTATTTAGTAAAATACCATAAAAATCGTTTATAAATAAAACCCGCCACCCAATTACCTGCGGGAAACATAACACCTGAAATTATGGCATGCAACAAATTATATTTAATATTTTATCAATCGCTATAAATTGTTATAAAATAACAAAATAAAAGAATAAATACAAAATTAGCCAGTGCCCGCCGGCAACTGGCCATCGTCTTTGCATTTTTAAAGAAAAAAACGTCTATTCGCCGAAATCAACGCCACCATTAAGGCGAGCACGCAACTCTTTTCCGGCTTTAAAGAATGGGGCACGTTTACCTTCAACTTTAACTTTTTCACCAGTACGTGGATTACGACCAAGTCTTTCACCGCGTTCACGCGCAGAGAATGCGCCAAAACCACGCAATTCAACCCTGTCACCACGTTCAAGCGCAGCAGAGATTTCTTCTAAGACAGTATCAACAACACGCTCCACTTCCCCAAATGATAAGTCTGGGTTTTCGGCAGCTAGCTTAGCAACTAATTCTGAACGCAACAATATTCGCTCTCCATTGATGAGCTTCTAATTAAAATTTACATGTAATATACTAATTTTACACCTTAAACTATAATATTATAAACACTATACAACTAAGGTATTAGTAATTACGAGAGATCATCCCCCATCCCCTTCATCGTTAAATTAAGAGAATTGCCTACTATTAATGGCAAATATTACTCAATTATCAAGAGTTAATTCAGCATAAATTCCATATTATAGGCGTTTTACTTGGATTATTACAAAAAAATGAGCCAGACTCAAAAGTCTGGCTCATAATTTCTAGAATAAATTAATGCAGTTAATTAAGCATCATTTTCTTTTTTCTTCAAAGCGGCACCTAAAATGTCGCCCAAAGATGCGCCAGAATCGGTAGAACCGAATTGTGCGATTGCATCTTTTTCTTCTGCAACTTCAAGAGCTTTGATAGAAAGTGATACTTTGCGGCTTGCTTTATCAATAGCAGTTACAACAGCATCAACGCGGTCACCAACAGCAAAACGCTCAGGACGTTGTTCAGCGCGATCGCGTGACAAGTCTGATTTACGGATGAATGAACGCATAACATTATCAGCACCGAAAGTTACTTCGATGCCACCAGATGCAACTTCAACCACAGTACAAGTAACTGATTGGCCTTTTTTGATTGCAACTTCAGATTCCATAGGATCTTGAGATACTTGTTTAATGCCCAAAGAAATACGTTCTTTTTCAACATCAACATCAAGAACTTTGGCTTCAACTTCGTCGCCTTTTTTGAATTTCTTGATTGCATCTTCACCTTGAACCGCCCAATCGATGTCAGACATGTGAACCATGCCGTCCAAATCATCAGCAACGCCAATAAACAGACCGAATTCAGTGATGTTTTTAACTTCGCCTTTGATTACAGAACCAATTGAATGCTCATCAACAAATTTCTGCCAAGGGTTTTCTTGTGCTTGTTTCATGCCCAATGAAATGCGGCGTTTGTCGGTATCAACATCGATAACGATTACGTCAACATCTTGGTCTTGTGAAACGATTTTAGAAGGATGAACGTTTTTCTTGGTCCAAGACATTTCAGAAACGTGAACCAAACCTTCAACACCGTCTTCAAGCTCAACGAATGCACCATAATCAGTGATGTTTGTGATTTTACCAGAAAGTTTTGCGCCAAGCGGATATTTGCTTGCAGCAGCTTCCCAAGGATCGTTGTTAAGTTGTTTCATACCCAAAGAAATACGTTGTGTATCTGGGTTGATTTTAACGATTTGAACTTTAACCACATCGCCAACATTAAGAACTTGGTTAGGGTGCGTAATACGTTTCCAAGAAATGTCTGTAACGTGAAGAAGGCCATCAACGCCACCAAGATCAACGAATGCACCGTAATCAGTGATGTTTTTAACAACGCCTTCTTTGATTTCACCTTCTGCAAGGCCGGCAACAACTTCACCGCGTTGGTCATTACGTTCGTTTTCAAGAATTGAACGACGAGAAACAACGATATTGCCACGTTGACGATCCATTTTAAGGATTACAAATGGTTGTTCAACATTGATCATTGCACCGACATCGCGCACTGGGCGAACATCAACTTGTGAGCCAGGAAGGAATGCAATCGCGCCACCAAGGTCAACGTTAAAGCCACCTTTAACACGGCCAGTGATAACACCAAGAACCTGAACAGCATCAGCGAATTGTTTTTCAAGACGCGCCCAAGCTTCTTCACGGCGTGCTTTTTCACGAGAAATAACCGCTTCGCCAAGGGCGTTTTCAATACGGTCAAGATAAACTTCAACAGTTTGACCAGCTTTAAGGTCTTTTGCTTCTGTGCCAAATTCACGAAGTGGAACGCGGCCTTCAGTTTTCAAACCAACATCCAAAACAACAAAGTCATTTTCAATGCTGATGATAGTAGCGGCCATTACTTTACCTTCTTCAAGGCGGCCAGAACCGAAAGATTCTTCGAATAGTGCCGCAAAATCGTCACGGCTAGGATTCATATTAGTCATGTGTACTCCAAAATTCTCCTTTGAAATAAAACAAAAATATCCGCCGCAAGCGCACGCCCACGTCGGTAAAACATTAAATAATTTTAGTTTGCAAATTTCAAAGGCTTAAAAACAACTATGGGTTTGGAATTTACCTATTGGCATGACCCACAGCCTTTTCAATGCGCGGGTCTATACAGGAAAAATATGCGATTGCAAGCCATTTTGAATGATATTTAACTTTTAAACACTATTTCAAACACTATATGTGGGGTAAATAAGAGGCATAATGCAAACTTTCGGCGCGACCCAGCTTAATCTTATCTATTTTATCAAAAGCACAATGCTGGATGGCAAGATTTCTAATCGTGTTGCATCGTGGCTATTTTGGAAAGTTTTGGTTCTGGTTTATTACACGGCGGTTGTTTATACATTTAAACAAACCACGGTTTTTCATAATAAGGCTCTACATTACTCGCTTTATGTCTTTTCGCTTTTTGTAAACCAAATTTTTCTGGCGACAGCTCTTGAACTTATTATAAGATCCCAAAAAATTTATCTTTATTTGCCACAAAGCCGCAAAGTGTTTTTTAATTCGATAATAATTAATTGCGTGGTGATTTTGCTGGCGAATATTGTCATCTGTTGCATGCTACCGCTGCATTTTAAAATCAGCCCCCATGAAATAGTCGCACTATCTTTTATACAATTATTCCTATCACTGCCTGCCGCATTAATAAGCGTGATGCTTTGTGGAATATTATTGGCATTTCTAAAGAAATCGAGCAATGCAAGCTCCAAGCGCTCCGCCCTTATAATTGGCGGCAATCCGTTATTGGCTACAAAATTTTTGGTATGGCGGCGGAAATGGATTGAATTTAGTGTAATCATATCGCTTTCGTTCATTTTCATTGTCGGCATTCTTGCCAATATTTATTTCAAAAGCCTGCAATTCATTATCATTGCATTGGCAATAGATTTTCTTTTGCTGCAATCATATGTCTATCAATTAAGCATTAGCGATTTAACCGAA
This sequence comes from Hyphomonadaceae bacterium UBA1933, assembly GCA_002337085.1. Lineage (GTDB taxonomy): Bacteria > Pseudomonadota > Alphaproteobacteria > Caulobacterales > Aquidulcibacteraceae > Pseudaquidulcibacter. Next base: position 24,373 of record DDFH01000004.1, read on the forward strand.
AAACTTGCATTAAAAACAACGCCGTTTAAAACAATATTGTTTGATTTTATGCGTTTGGCATTATGGCAATTGGCATTGATATTTGTCGCATTAATTATTGCCCTTTTTAAAGGTTGGGAATATTTCCCAACGACAATTATCTTTATCATTACGAGCGCATATTTATTATTTGCCGCGATGTTATATCATAACCGTTTTGGTAAAAACCTAAGCCTTGTTGCAATGACCGGCGAGACAATCGTGCTTGCCTTTACTGCGGCGGCATTATTACCTTTGATGCCTTTATTTGCGGTGTTTTTTATGTATCAAAATTTCAAAAACCAGCCAAAGGGATTTTATGGATTATCTTGAGGTTAGCAACCTATCGGCATTTTACAGCAAACGCCAAGTTTTGTTTGATGTTGGTTTAGAAATAAAAACTGGCGAATGGGTTTCAATTGTTGGGGCGAATGGCTCTGGCAAGACCACGCTTTTAAAATGCCTTGCAGGGTGGGATATTAAAAACCACGGTGAATACTCCGATGGCACAAAAAAAATCGCGCTAGTTCAAAGACGAAACACCATAAGCCTTGTTCCAACCCCATCCGATTTGCCAGATTATCTAAAAGGACGCGAATTAATCGATATAATTATTCGTGAAAAACAGGGGAAAATTAATCCTAAATGGGATGAAATTTGCAATGCACTTGATAGCGATATTTGGCTTAATAACGAAATATCATCGCTTTCATGGGGAACGAAGAAAAAACTATGCCTTGGAATAGGGCTATGTGTTAAGCCCGATTTTTTATTCCTTGATGAAAGTTTTGATGGGCTTGATGCCGCCGCATCTTTCCGCACGCGGCAAATGCTTTTGCAACTATGCCATGAGGAAAAAATCGGCATTCTTTCGGCATCGCATTCATGGGAAAGCGTTTTTGCCTATTCCGATGAGATTTATTTCCTACAAGAAGGACGCATCGTAAGACACCTTGGCAAAGGTGAATTTAAAGAAACCAAACAACAGGCCAAAGATATGGAAAAAATTATTGTGACGGCGTTTGGGAATTAACAACCCCCACCGCTTTTGCAATCACCTCATCAATTCCCATGTCCGAAGTATCAAGAATGATTGAGGTTTCGGTTGGTTTTAGTGGGGCATCGGTGCGGTTGGCATCGCGGTAATCACGCTCTTCGATTTGTTTGGTAAGTTCTTGTAGCGTGATATTATCACCCGCTGCATGAAGTTCTTTTAGACGTCTCATCGCACGAATTTCAGGACGCGCAGTTATAAAGAATTTAAAATCGGCATCAGGGCAAATAACTGTGCCAATATCGCGCCCGTCCAAAACCGCACCTTTGGGATTGGCGGCAAAATTGCGTTGAAAATCAAATAGTGCCTTGCGCACTTCGGGAATTGCCGCGACAACGGATGCCCCCGCCCCCACCTCTGCGGTGCGGAGTTCAGCATCAATTATGCCCGACATATCAAGATTTTCCGCCGCAATTATCGCCGCCTCTTTATCATTTAGGCTTTTGACATTTTTTATCAAAGATAGTGCCACTGCACGATAAATTGACCCCGTATCAAGATGTGGCAGGCCAAAATGCGCCGCCAATGCGCGGGCAAGAGTGCCTTTTCCAGATGCCAATGGGCCGTCAATTGCGATAATCATATTGCCTTGGTAAGACGAGGGAATTTAGTTTGCAAGCATTAAATCATTCACTTGTAATCACCTTGATTCTGCGTGTATAAAAGACGCATGGAAAAGTTTAGTGCCGCCATAAAATATGAAGTGCAAGATTTAATCGATGCACAAAATTTATTTTCCGAACGCTATTTCAACGGCTATAAAATGTTTCGTACCGGCCTTATGGTTTTGGTTGCGGTTTTTATGGTTTGCAGCCTGATTGAATTAATGAGCCGATCTATGGAAAAGAGTGTGGCATTTTACGTTATTATAAATGTTTGTATTGGCGTTTTGGGTACGGTTGGCTTTTATTTTAGCACCATGTTGGTTGTCTATACCAATATCCCAATCAAACAAAAACGTGCCTATGAAATGGTCAAGGATTACGAAGACGAAATCACCTTTACCATCGAGGGGGATGAATTAAACATTCACACCATTGTTATGTATGGCAGCATTGAATTTGCCAATCTCTTCAAATGGCTTGAAAATGATAAAACCATAATCATCATGCAGCGCGAAGATATTATGAATTTCTTCCCAAAGGCAAAAATCACCCCGGAATTTTTAGGCGCACTTCATGCCACTCTTGCGCGCCATCAAATCCCGAAGGCTGATTTTCAAAATAGCTAGAATTGTATCAAGGTACCCATAACGATTGTACGCGATACATAATAGCGGTTTTTATAATCCGAATAATCCGAATTAAACTGCACCCCTGCCTGATTTTTTGTATTAAAGAGGTTATTGACATTTAAATAAAAAATCGGGTCGGTCGCAAGATTTTTAACTTTGATTGATTTTATATAACTGAAATCAAGGCTATTATAATCCTTTAGTTGATATTGGTTTTTAAGCCCGTAAATTGGCCCCGTAACCTCATCAAATGATATGGGCTTTGAATAATATGCCCCACTCATACCAGTATAAATCAGATTGATATTTTGAAACCCTGGAAGTGAATATTTGGCTTTTAGTTTTATAAGATAATCAACCTTTTCATTGCCATTTTGCTTTTCACCCCCAACCATTTGATATGGTAAAGAGCGGGCAAAAACACCATCTAATTCCAATTTATTAAATGTGGCATTTATTGTGGCATCAACCCCATTTATTTTTGTATTTTCCCCCACCATTAAATCATTTTTGTGATAGATGCCGATTGTAAATTTATTATCACCCATAGTTAGCTTATAATCGAGTGAGACTTGATCACTACGCACCGTATCAATTGCTTCTTGGGCAGAACGAATTGGCAAAACCACCGCACCATAGCGCCCAAAAGCAAGGATTATATTTTGCCGTGAATTGGGAATATTGAATGAAAAATTCAAATGCGCAGAATTTGAAATATGCAAATCATTTTGCAAATAATCACGATAACCCGCCCCAAGTGTAAATTTAGAGTCTGGGTTCCATGTCATAAAGCCATAATAAGATAGATAGTCGGCATTTCTCTTTATACTTTGGACGCCATTCCCACTTTCAAGGTCAAAATTTTCATAACCCAAACCGATGCGGTATGATAATTTTTTATCCTGTAACCGCCCGGCAAGGTTTAAATCAAGATAATCATATTGATTTTGATTGCGATAATCATTCCCACCAATATAGATTTTTTCATCGGTAAAAGTTTTGGCAATATCAAGTTTGACCCGCGCATTGCCAACCGATTGTTCAAAGGAAAATAAATTATAATTGCGCGCTTTTTTGTCGGTTAATTTATTGCTTTCATTATATAAATCATACGGATGACGGGAGTTTTCAGTATCACCAATCACATAAAGCCTAAATTCCGTACCATCTTTTGGGCGAAATAATGTATTTACCCCCACCGAAACCCCTTGTGATTTTTCAACCAATGACTTCAGATCGGGGTTTACAGCCAATAGTGGCGCAAGGTTTGAATAATCAACATAGGTCTGAATGAACCCTTTTGAACTATCCTTAAACGGTCTTGAAAAGACAAAGGTTGATTTGGCAAAATTGGTTTGCAGGCTGGTTTCTTTTGCTCCGCTGTCATCGGGTAAAATACGTACCGCACCACCGGCATTATTGTTGAAATAAGCAGGTGCCGCAGTGGCATAGGTTTCAACATCACGCACGGTTGATGTATTGAATATTGAGAAAGAGCGCGTGGTTTGCAAAACCGATGTCCCCCTCACCGCCTCATAAATCGGAATATCATTGAAATAGATACGGGTAAGGCGCGGTGAACCACCACGCAAAGAAATGTCGGCATCATTATTGTTATTGGTCGAAAATTGTAAATCGCTAACCGCCAAAAGTGCGTCTGCCTTTGCCGCCGGATTGGTATAAATATCCAGGCGGTTCAGTTTAACCTGTGCAAAGGGGCGGGAGATTATTTTAGCCTTGACAATAACCACATCACCATCTGTTTTTGTAGCTTTGGGTTTTTCTTGCTTTTTTTGGGTAATTACAATTTCTGTCGCAGGGGCAGTTTGCGGCATAACATCAATCGCATCATATAATAGAGCCAACATTTTATCACCCTATTCGATAATGATTTTGGTGGTGGTTGCGCCATTCACATCAATTGCGGCATCATCAAATTTTGGCGGGCCAAAATTACCTTTGGCATTATTGCTTGCGGCCCAAGGTTCTTTGGGAATTCCCATTGCATTGGTATCAAGCTTCATATTGCCATTTAAATCATGAAAAATTCTAATGGCATATTTGCCCTTTGCAACATTTTCGATGGTGAATTGATTGTCTTTTAAATCTTCAACCTTGACTGCCGCGCGGTAATCACAACCAAATTTATCGTAATTTTCATGTGTACTTACACACGCAAGTATCATTCCCTCTTCGCTTTCAAGACCGTTTAATTGTATGGTCAAAGGAAAGGTTGCATCTTGGGCAAATGCCGAGGCGGCCAATGTCGTGAATGCAAGCGCCAGAATCTTTATGGTATTTTTCATTTTCAATTCCTTTCAATAAATCGAATGAAATTGTCTTATGAAAAGTTTTAAAGCGCTGCATCACGGTTTACGTGAGAGCGATGTTTCCATTCGTGAAATGCCTGTCATTGCATTTCACGAAGCGTGAATGTCATTTATTTCCATATTTTTTAAACCAAAGAAGGGCATTCTCTTCATTTGGGTCGAGTTCTAATGCTTTTTTGAAAAGTCCAATGGCCTTCTTAGTATTTTTCTCTTTGGTTTTATTTTCGGTATAAACCGCCCCCAAGTTTGAGCAACCAAGCGCGGTTCCAAGATTGCACGATTTTTCAAACAGCTTTTTACCAGAAATATAGTCATTTATATTTTTGCCATTAAAATATTTATCTGCACCAAGATTATTACACCCAAGACCCGATCCATAATTGCATGCCATTTCATAATATTTAACGGCATATTTCATGTCTTTTTTAACGCCATGCGCCTGTTCATAAATTAACCCAATTTCCGAACAAGAATCACCATCTTCTAATGCGCATCCTTGTTCAAAATATTCGGCGGCTTTGGTGAAGTCGGTGCGATTATATTGTGGGTCTGAAAACATTACTCCCAAATTTTTACAACCAACCCCAATTTCATGGCTACAAGCATCTTTAAAATACTTCATTGCCATGTCGGTGCTTTTTCCAATGCCACGACCATGTTGATACATATAACCAATGCCAGAGCAAGATTCGTAATCACCTAAATCACACGCCATTTTATAATATTTAACGGCCATGAAATCATCTTGGGCAACACCATCACCTTTAAAATAATTTACCGCCACATTGGTGCAGCCAGTTTCATCTTTATGGTCACATGCTTTTTGATAAAATTCACTTGCACGCTTTATGTCTTTTGCAACGTATTTTCCTTTATCGTACATAAAGCCGACATTAACACACCCACCGCCATCACCATTTTCACAAGCAGTTTGATATAATTCAAACGCCTTTTTAAAATCTTTGGGATAACCAGTGCCATCTTCATACATCAAACCAAGATAGGTGCAGGATGTGTAATCTTTGTGATTACACGCAAATTCAAGCAAGTCTTTTGCTTTGTCATAATCTTTGTAAAAAAGATAAACCGAGCCACGTTCAGCGGCGGATCTCACCTCTTCTTGGGGGTCATTTTCATCGGCATACGCAAAGTGGGGGATAAAAAACACCCCCGATATAATTACAAGTAATTTTATTAATCTGTGAAATTGCATTTTTCATAAACACCAAAAACAATTATTGTTTACCGAATTTGGCAGTCCATTTTTTTGCAAGTTCATTATCACTATCTATATCATTTGCTTGCTGAATATAGGTTTTTGCAGCTTCCATATTTTTCTTGGTATAGACGTCATCACTATAAACCCATGCCAATTTTGCACATGCCTCATCGGAATAAAGGCTACAAGCATAATCCAGCATATCTATACCGGTTTGAACTTTTTCTTTGTCTTTTAGGTATAATTCACTGGCCTCAAGGCATGAATTAATATCATCTTTTTCACATGCGATACCGAAATAATCGGCCGACAAAGCGGGCTTTTTATCCATACCATAAAGTCCATCACGATATGCCTCGCCTAAAACCACACAGGCCTCGGTATAGCCTTTGATGCAGCCAGTATGAAATGCGGCTTCTCTATCTTCAACTTTGGCATTTTCATCATCATTAAGGACAAGGCCATAATTGTAGCATCCTGTGCTGTCCTCATTATCGCACGCCAATTTGTAGAATGCCGTTGCTTTCTTAATATCTTTTTCGACGCCATAACCATTGTCATAAAGATAACCCAGACCACTACATGCGGCGTAATATTTCATGTCACATGATTTTTGGAAATATGTATTTGCCTTGGCATAATCTTTTGTGGTTCCCACACCATCTTGATAGACAGAACCCAAGTTATTACAAGCAAGCGCCGAATTTAAAGAACAACCCTTTTGATAAAGTTGAAAAATTGCGGTTTCGCTGCCCTTTAATTCTTCATAGTTTTCATACAAGAACCCAAGATTGGCACAGCCATTACCGTCTTTTAAATCACATGATTTTGAATAAAGGTCTTTGGCTTTATGAACATCTTTATCCGTTCCTTCACCATCTTCATACATTAATGCGGCTTGCTCACATGCCTCACCATCGCTTTTTGAACATTCGGCTTCAAAGAGCTTTAATGCCTTGTCATAATTTGAATTATCATATTCTTCATATGCTTTATCAAGCGCAGGACTTGTGGCTGCTGCCGAGGCAACCCCTGGAATTGCAAAAAATGCAACAATAAAAAAGGCGCGAAAAATTCTCATACTATCCCCCCATATTGGCAATAGTAATAAGCAAATATTTGGCAAATTAAAGGCAAAAAAACTGTTGGTTAAAAGATTTATTTTGCACTACTTAAATGGCGTGATATTTTGAATTGCTCTCGGGTCGGTCTATGGTCGAAAGCTTTTCCATTGATGGTCAATCTGTCCTTCATAAGGTGGCGGCAGCACCACTTCGCCAATGAATTTCGCACCAATACGCTCGGCAAGTTTGGAAGATGCAGGGTTTTCCGGTGAAATCGAATGCACATATTCATCAAATGGCAAATTTGAAAAACACCAAATTAATGCTGCCTTTGCTGCCTCTTGTGCATAGCCTTTTCCATCGGCACTTTCTGTCAATGCCCAACCAAATTCTTGCCCAACCCAATTAAACATATTTACTGGGCCGATATTACCAATCCAATCGCCGTTGGCTTTTTCAATCACACTAAACATGCCAAAGCCATACATTTGCCATGCACCGACCCAGGTCATAAATTTTATCCAAGCACCAGCAGGGTCAAGCCCACCACCGGCATATTTTGAACGTTCAAAATTGCCGCGCATTTTAGTGAACGCTTCTAAATCCTCCAAAATAGGTGGGCGAAGCAGCAGGCGCTCAGTTTCAATCATTTAGCTTTTGTCTCTAATGCTAAGGCATGTAGTGCGCCGCCCATATTCCCTTTTAGTGCAGCATATACCATTTGGTGTTGCGCCACACGGCTTTTGCCAGCAAATGCAGAAGTTGCAACCACTGCCTTGAAATGATCGCCATCGCCGGCAAGATCAATAATTTCAATATCGGCATCTGGAAAAGCTTCTTTAATCATATCGTGGATTTCATCAGGGTGCATTGGCATTTTGGTATCTCTCTTTTTATTTGTAACAATCTATATAGATTATGCCCCCTTAATTTCAACCTTTTTGCAACGTCATAAAAATATCATTTGACACAACATTTATATATCTATATTTCTCGATATATGGATATTAATAAAGCAACAAACGCCTTTGCCGCCCTTAGCCTTGAAACACGCCTCAAGGCAATGCGCCTTTTGATAAAGGCAGGCAAAGACGGAATGCCAGCGGGTGCAATTAGCGACACATTGGGTGTCAAACAAAACACCATGTCTTCACATTTATCGGTTTTGCAAAATGCAGGTTTGATTTATTCCGAGCGTGATGGACGGATAATTCGCTATTTCATGGATATGGGTGAGTTTAAGTCGCTATTGACCTATTTATTGGAGGATTGTTGCGGTGGCGAAGGTGCGGTTTGCCGCCCACTGGTTAATCAAGTTTTGAATGCTTGCGAATGGGAAAAATGCAATGAGCCTGTTTGAGAAAAATTTATCAATTTGGGTTGGTTTATCAATTATTTTGGGCGTAATTCTTGGCAATTTATTCCCAAGCCTATTCCAAGGCATTGCCGCATATGAATATGCACATGTTAATCTTGTTATTGCAGTTTTAATATGGGTAATGATTTACCCAATGATGGTAAATGTTGATTTTTCGACAATTACCAATGTTGGCAAAAACCCAAAAGGTTTAGTCGTTACTTTTATCGTAAATTGGCTTATAAAGCCGTTTAGCATGGCATTTTTTGGCATAATATTTTTGCAATTTGTCTTTGCCCCCTTCATCCCCAAAGAGCAGGCAAAAGAATATATTGCTGGCTTAATATTACTTGGAACCGCGCCATGCACGGCAATGGTTTTTGTATGGTCTCGCCTTGTTAAGGGGGATGCCAACTATACCCTTGTCCAAGTATCGTTGAATGATTTGGTGATGATTATTGCCTATGCCCCAATTGTTGCATTATTGCTTGGCATTGCAAATGTTACCGTCCCCTGGGATACACTTATCCTATCGGTGGTTTTATATGTAATTATTCCAATTGTGGCGGGTTATTTCACGCGCAAAACCCTTGATACGGCGCGGCTTGAAAGCCTTCTTAACCACCTAAAACCTTATTCAATAATTGGCTTGCTTGCGACCGTGGTTTTATTGTTTGGCTTTCAAGCAAAAACATTGATTGCCAAGCCCGCGATCATTGTAATGGTTGCCGTTCCAATTTTTATACAAAGCGTCTTGATGTTTTTCCTTACCTTTAATTGGCTTTGTAAAATCAAAGTTCCGCACAATATCTCTGCCCCTGCGGCATTAATTGGTGGATCTAATTTCTTTGAATTGGCGGTTGCGGTTGCCATTAGCCTATTTGGTTTAAATTCAGGGGCATCACTAGCAACGGTAGTCGGCGTTTTAGTTGAAGTTCCAGTAATGCTATGGCTTGTAAATATCGCAAATAAGAGGGTTTATTAAATGAACGTCAAAATCTATCACAACCCCGATTGCGGCACGTCAAGAAATGTCTTGGCAGTCATAGAAGCGGCGGGATATAAGCCCGAAATCATCGAATATATTAAAATTGGCTGGGAAGAAGAGCAATTGCGCCAATTATTAAAGACCTGTGGTTTGACACCCAAACAAGCCCTTAGAACATCAAAATCACCCGCCAAGGAATTGGGATTAATGGAAGATGGCGTTTCAGATGAAACCATATTTGCGGCAATGCTTTTGCATCCAATTTTGGTTAATCGCCCAATTGTTGTCACGACAAAGGGAACAAAACTTTGTCGCCCTTCCGAAGTAGTTCTCGATTTACTTGATAAAATGCCGCCTGCCCCATTCTATAAAGAAGATGGTAGCCTTATGATTGATGAAAGCGGAAACCGTGTTTAATAAATTCGTACAAAAACAGCCAATATTGTTTTTGGTTTTTGCCATTATAATTTGGTTTGCAATTTATAAAGGTTTGGTTGGTTTTTCACATTTGGTTGTGAATACACTACCGATTGAACCCAAGTCACATTTGGGTGGTGCGATTGAATTTTTCTTTTATGACGCACCCAAAGTTTTAATGCTTTTAACAGGCATTGTTTTCATTATGGGCATGATAAATTCATACTTCACACCCGAAAGAACCCGCGCCCTACTTGCGGGCAAAACCGAAGGTGTGGCGAATGTCGCCGCAGCAAGCCTTGGGGTGGTAACACCTTTTTGCTCTTGCTCTGCGGTTCCTTTATTCATTGGTTTTGTACAGGCAGGCGTACCATTAGGTGTAACATTTTCTTTTTTGATTTCTGCCCCAATGGTCAATGAAGTTGCCCTTACTATGCTCTTTGGTCTTTTTGGTTGGAAAATCGCAATTTTATATCTTGCCCTTGGCCTAAGCGTGGCAATCATTGCCGGATACGTTCTTGGCAAGCTAAAACTTGAAAACTATCTCGAAGACTGGGTGCGCGATATGCCCAAATATGATGCCGACAAGGTTTTCGCCAAAATGACATTATCTGACCGTATCGAAAGTGGCTTTGCATCGGTCAAAGACATTGTCGGCAGGGTCTGGATATACATCATTGCCGGGATTGCGGTTGGCGCATTAATCCATGGCTATGTGCCAGAGGGTATGATGGCAAGTTTTATGGGCAAAGATGTATGGTGGGCAGTTCCGCTTGCAGTCATTCTTGGCGTCCCGATGTACACTAATGCAGCGGGTGTCATACCAATTGTGCAAGCATTGCTTGGCAAAGGGGCGGCATTGGGAACCGTGCTTGCCTTTATGATGTCGGTTATCGCGCTTTCTTTGCCAGAAATGATTATTTTGCGCAAAGTTTTGAAATTACGTCTAATCCTTACTTTTATTGGTGTGGTCGCAAGCGGGATTCTGCTTGTTGGTTATGTATTTAATGCGGTTTTATAAGGGGAAATGAAATGAAAGAAGTGAAAATCCTTGGCACAGGTTGCGCAAATTGCAAAAACACTGCCAAATTGGTTGAAGAAGTTGCAAAAGCAAAAGGTACGGAAATCAATCTTGAAAAGATTGAAGATATTCAAAAAATTATGAGCTATAAATTAATGTCCACCCCTGGCGTGGTTATTGATGGTGAAATTGTCCACGCCGGTGGCGTACCTTCAAAATCAAAGGTCGAAAGCTGGTTTTAATATTTACAATTAAATGAGAAGACTAATAAATGGAAAAATGGCTTATATATGCAATAATATCAATGGTATTTGCTGGCTTCACATCAGTTATTGCAAAACTTGGGCTTAAAGGAATTTCGGGTGATATTGGCCTAGCTATCAGAACTATTTTTGTATTTATTATAATTACTGGCTTCACCATATTTTCAACATCGGCCACTGAATTAAAGGGGGTATCCTCCAAAAATATAGTTTGGTTGGGTATTTCTGCGCTAACCACTTCATTATCTTGGATATTTTATTATAGGGCAATTAAAATTGGCGAAGTTTCAAACGTCGCCCTAATCGATAAAGGCAGCGTATTAGTTTCACTTTTAATGGCGTGGCTTATTCTTGGCGAAAATATAACCATGAATAAGGGAATTGGTGCAGCCCTTATTATCGGCGGGCTATTATTCATTATGAAGGGATAAACGCCACATATAATAAATACGTGGCGTTTTAATCATTCAAATCATTCGCCAAATACACGTTTGAAAGAAACATCAACATTTTTAAGGTGGCGACTATCGTCAAACAATGCTTCTAATTCTTCGTTTGAAAGGCGTGAGTTTACGTCAGGATCGTTTTTAAGACGGCTTATAAGTGCGTCTGCAGGGCGACCACCACGAAGATTCCAAACTTCCATCGCATTACGTTGAACAATACGATACGCATCTTCACGCATACAGCCTTTTTGGGTAAGCGCCAAAAGCACGTTTTGCGAATTATGTAGGCCACCAAGTAAATCAAGGTTCGCCTTCATATTTTCTGGATAAACCAGTAAATTCTCAACCACACCAGCCAAACGATTTAGGGCGAAATCAAGGGTGATGGTTGCATCTGGGCCAATGCCGCGCTCAACAGAGCTATGCGAAATATCGCGTTCATGCCATAATGCCACATTCTCAAGCGCAGGAACCGCCGCAGAACGCACAAGGCGCGCAAGACCAGTTAGGTTTTCAGTCAATACCGGATTGCGTTTATGCGGCATTGCCGAAGATCCCTTTTGACCTTTTGAGAAGAATTCTTCGGCTTCCAATACTTCGGTACGTTGCATATGGCGAATTTCGATTGCCAAGTTTTCAATTGATGATGCAACCACTGCCAAAGCGCAGAAGAATGCGGCATGGCGATCGCGCGGGATTACTTGGGTTGAAATTGGTTCAGGCTTAAGGCCCAATTTTTCTGCAACGTGTTCTTCTACTAATGGGTTAATTTGCGCAAATGTGCCAACCGCACCAGAAATTGCGCAAGTTGCAATCTCTTTTTGCGCAACAATCAAACGCTCTTTGGCGCGGGTAAATTCGGCATAAAAACGGGCCAATGTTAAGCCAAATGTGGTTGGTTCGGCATGAATACCATGCGAACGACCAATACGAACAGTATATTTATGTTCAAATGCACGTTTTTTCAAAGCCACCAAAACACGGTCAACATCATCAATAAGCAAATCCGCAGCGCGATTTAATTGCACGGCAAGGCAAGTATCAAGAACATCTGATGAAGTTAGACCTTGGTGAACAAAGCGGCTGTCTTCGCCGATAAATTCAGCCAAATGGGTCAAAAAGGCGATAACGTCATGTTTTACTTCGGCTTCGATGGCGTCAATTTTTGCAACGTCAAATACGGCCTTTGAACCTTTTTCCCAAACATTTTTGGCGGCTTCTTTTGGCACAACGCCTAATTCAGCAAGTTTCTCGGTGGCGTATGCCTCAATCTCGAACCAAATACGGAATTTCGATTCTTGGGACCAAATATCAACCATTTCTTTGCGGGCATAACGTGGGATCATGACAAAACCTTCCTATATGCCACGCGCTTTAAACCACATGCAAAAGATTCTCAAGGCGTATGCCAAGAAATTATTTGATGATAATTAGCAATATTTGACAAGTAACATCGGAATTATAATGTTATCCCAATGGTATGAGCATTATGATAAGCACCAAAGAAATAATCGCAAAAAGATTTCGGCAAATTGTCGAAGAAATCTGCAACGCACCTGAAAATGAATATCGAATTGAAAATCTTGCCAAACGTGCAGGGGTTTCAAAATATCATTTTCATCGTCTTTTTGCCCTATTTTATGGGGTTAATATCTATGAATATGTGATATTAAAAAGGCTTGGGATTGCATCAGTAAGGCTAAAAAATAGTGATGAAAACATCACCGATATTGCATTTTCATCTGGCTATTCATCATCTCAAAGCTTTGCCAAGGCATTCAAAAACTACTTTGCCCAAAGCCCATCCGAATTTCGTAAAGCGCCAAATTTACAAAAATATCTAATGCTAAATAAAAAGATTAATTTAGTGGAGAATTTATCAATGTCCGATGCCAAAATGCCAAATGTTGAAATCATAATATTTAATGAAACCAATATCGCGGGGCTTCGCCACAGAGGCAGCCCAAATGCGCTTTATGAAACTATTGAAAAATTTATTGCTTGGCGCATTAAAAACCATTTACCACCGAAAAAATATGCAACATTCAATATTTTTCACAATCCGCTTGAAAAAAGTGAATATGATTTCGAAGTTGGTTGTGAATATAATGAAAATATAAAACTTGATGATAGTTTTGCAAAAACTACAATTCCATGCCTTAAGTGCGCGTCAATGACTTATGTTGGTGACCCCGATGATATTGGGATACCGGCAACCCAATTATATAAGTGGGTTGTCGATAATGGCTATGAACCAACCGACTACCCACTTTTTTGTAACAGGCTATCTTTCCCACCATTCGTAGAGCCGAATGAGGCAAAAACAATCATTTATCTGCCGATTAAATAATTATTCGGCTTCTTTTACTTCGGCACCTGGGCCATTTTTCTTGATTGATTCAATGGCATTTTTTGCCGCCGCTTTGGAAGAATAGCCTTCAGTCCAGAAGATGCTTTCATTATTGTATTTGAAATAAACAACAAACTCTTCTTTTTTATTTTTCTTGATTTCAAAATAATGTGCCATGTATAAAACTCCTTGCGCTAAGATTAGAGTGTAAGACTAAAACAAATATATAGTAATGCGTTACCTAGACTCATGCAATACTTTAGGACTAAATACTTTTTATGTAACTTAAATTTTGGTTAATAAATATTTTTTGCTTAAACGTTCAGTCAGCGCAAATAATGCGGGGTTAAGAAGGATTGATATGATTGCGCCGGCAACCAAATAATCCTTTGCTTCGTTTGGCACAATTTGCAACCCAATCCCAAGCGTGATTAAGATAAACGAAAACTCCCCAATCTGGGCAAGGCTTATAGAAACGGTTGCGGCTGTATCGTGATTATATTTGAACATGCGCACCAAACCATAAGCAACCACGGATTTACCAATTATAATCACCAATAATGTCGCCAAAACTTTGAATGGCGCGGTAATAAACACCATTGGATTAAGCATCATTCCAACTGAAACAAAGAATAAAACCGCAAACGCATCACGAAGCGGCAGAATTTCTTTTGCTGCCTTGGAGCTTAAATCAGATTCAGCAAGCACAATGCCCGCAAAGAAAGCACCCAATGCGAAGCTTACGCCAAAAAACTTTGTTGCGGCATATGCCACTCCAAGTGCAATCGCCAAAACCCCAAGGCGGAATAATTCCGGTGAATTACCTTTATCTAGGCGCGTTAAAATCGCGGGAATAAGTTTCTGCCCCAAGACCAACATAACCGCAACAAAGGCAATCACCTTGCCAATGGTTAGAAATATTGATGAGATAATCGGATTTAATCCCAATATAGTGACTGGTTCTGTTGTGTGGGATAAATCCGCATGGCCACCCAGCACGGTTGCGAGTGGTGGTATAAGCACAAGCGATAACACCATTATCAAATCTTCGACCACGAGCCAACCAATCGCAATCTGCCCCTTTTCGGTCTCAAGATAATTTTTATCTTGTAATGCCCGCAGCAAAACCACGGTTGATGCCACCGAAAGCGCAAGCCCAAAAACAAACCCTGCCCCGATGCCCCAACCAAAGAGGGTGGCGATACCAATTCCCATCAATGTTGCGAAAAATATCTGAATTATTGCGCCGATAACCGCAATATTGCCAACTTTTAAAAGATCATTGATTGAAAAATGAAGCCCAACCCCAAACATTAGGAATATAACCCCAATTTCTGCAAGCTGTGATGCAAGACTTGCATCGGCAGTATAACCAGGGGTGAAAGGGCCAACAACAATGCCCGCTACAAGATATCCGATAACAATTGGCAGGCGTAAACGTTGTGCCAAAGCGCCAAAAATAAACGCAACAACTATACCAATTGCAATTGTCGAAATTAACGGAACATCATGCGGCAATATAAACTCACTCCCCTTTTATATAAAATATCAATGGTATTAAAATATTATGGGCAGTAAGCGCGGGTTTTCAACCGCCAGTTCAAAATTACTTATAAAGATTCCATAAGGATTAGCATAATCCAATGGCTTTCATTGAAACCGAACCTTCAAAACCAACAATGATATGATCAATGACTTTAACCTCAATTTGTTCGAGCGTGGTTATTATTTTCTTGGTCATAACTATATCCTGCGGCGACGGTTTCGCATCACCCGACGGGTGATTATGCACCAAAACCACAGATGATGCCGAAAGCTCTAATGCACGGCGGGCAATTTCGCGTGGATAGACGGGTGCATGATCGATTGTGCCATCGCCCATCATTTCATCTTTTATAAGACGCAGTTTTTTATCAAGGAATAAAACACGGAACTGTTCACGCTTTTCGTGTTCTAAATCTAGTTTTAAGTAATTTAAAAGACTTGCCCAAGAGCTAAGGACAGGTTGTTTAATTATGCTCTCTTTTTCCCCACGCAGTAAAAGCGCATGAACCGCCTTGAGGTGAATGGCAATAGATTCCCCGACCCCTTCAACATTCGTAAGTTCTGGAATACCCGCCGCAATAACCGCATTCAAAGTACCAAAGCGCAACAAAAGCGCCTTGGCAATTGGTTTCACATCGCGGCGTAAAACCACCCCCATAAGCAGAAGTTCCAATAATTCATGGTCAGCAAATGCGTCATGACCGCTTTTTAAAAAACGGGCACGCAAACGTTCACGGTGACCAGAATTATCCATCCCCTCTCCTTATAATTTGCCACCTAAAAACGGCTCTAACTCAGAATTATGGGGGGTGTAAAGCCCCTTAGGGCTAAGGGTAAAGATTTCGATGCCATCTTCAGTAACGCCGAGTGCATGTTCAAACTGTGCCGACAAAGAACGGTCTTTGGTTACCGCAGTCCAACCATCGGGTAGGATTGTGGTTTGCCATTTACCAAGGTTTATCATCGGCTCGACAGTGAAGAACATCCCAGGAAGGATTTCAGGGCCAGAACCCGCAACCCCATAATGCAAAACGTTAGGTTCATCATGGAAAACCCGTCCAAGGCCATGACCACAAAAATCACGAACCACAGAGCAATGTTGGCTTTCGGCATATTCTTGAATTGCCGCACCAATATCACCGAAATGACCACCAGGCTTAATTGCCTTTAGTCCACGTTGTAAACTTTCCCATGTAATGTCCATAAGGCGCATTGCCTTGCGGTTGGTTTCACCGGCAACATACATTCTTGAAGTATCACCAAACCAGCCATCAACAATCACAGTAACGTCAATATTCATAATATCGCCGTTTTTAATAACCTTATTGCCCGGAATACCGTGGCAAACCACGTGATTAATCGAAATACAGGTTGCGTGTTGATATCCACGATAACCAATCGTTGCCGAAACCCATCCTTTTTCATTAATATATTCGCGCACAATATCATCAATATATGCCGTAGTTACGCCGGGTTTTACATGATCAACGAGCATATCAAGGATTTCTGCCGCCGCCTGTCCGGCAATGCGCATTCCTTGGAAATCTTCGGGAGTATGGATTTTAATTTTTTTATTCATTGTTTATTATTGTCTCAGGTTTTGGTGTCTCAGATTATTATTTGCTAAAGTTTGTTGTCACTTCTGGCAAAGCAAAATATTAGTTTGTGACTATATAGAAATATTTTGTGGTGTTAGCAATGGTCGAGGCAGAAATTACGGCGGCAATTTTGGTAATTGGTGATGAAATCCTTTCGGGACGCACCCAAGATTCAAACTCAAATACAATAGCAAATTTCCTGCAACCTTTTGGCATTGCCTTAAAAGAAATCAGGGTTATTGGCGATAAGGAACACGAAATCATCGCAAGCCTTAATGCACTTAGAACCCGTTATGATTATGTTTTCACAACCGGCGGCATTGGCCCCACCCATGATGACATTACCGCCGATGCGGTCGCCAAAGCATTTGGAGTAAATATCGGCATTCGTGATGACGCAATTGACATGATGCTTAATCGTTATAACCGTGACGAACTTACCGAAGCACGCCTTAGAATGGCGCGCATCCCCGATGGCGCAAGCCTAGTTAAAAATCCAGTTTCTTTTGCCCCCGGTTTTCAAATGGAAAATGTTTTCGTTATGGCCGGCGTGCCAAATATTATGCGTGCCATGCTTGATGATATTGCACCACGCCTTAAAACTGGAAAAGTAATAATCGCAAAAACAATCAAGGCAGACAATTTACGTGAAGGTGATATTGCAAAGCCACTTGGTGAAATCGCAAAAAAATATCCAACACTTTCATTTGGCTCTTATCCGTGGTTTCGCGGTGATGGCTATGGCGCACAATTGGTGGTGCGCGGCAATGATGAAGAATTACTCGAAGCAGGCATTAATGAAGTTGTTGAAATGCTAAAAACTCTAGGGCTTTCACCGAATATTGAATGATTTAATGCAATTCCTGCAACAAGATATGCCAATAACCGCAATTTTTGGCATTTGCACACTAGACTAGAAATTTAACCTAAACTATAAGCCGTCTTCCAATGTGCGGATGTGGCGGAATCGGTAGACGCCACGGACTTAAAATCCGTTGGGCTGTAAGGCCCGTGCCGGTTCGAGTCCGGCCATCCGCACCATTTCCTTTATCTCACGCTTATGTTCGGGGCAGTCGCTATTCGCGCCTGCTATTCCCTCACCGCTCCGATAGGGCGCCGCACTCGCGGCGGAGCGCCACGTGGCGCTCGGTGCTTTCAATCTAATTTGGTTCGAACTTTCTCCGATTAAGCGCACCATTTCTTTATATCTAACGCTAGTTTCGCTACGCTCAACGCTCCGATGGGGCGGCGCACTCGCGCCGGCGCTCATTCGCGCTTGTCGCTTCGCTCCACACTGGTTCGAGCCTTGTCCAGTTAAGCGCACCATTTTATTCAAGTTTCCACCCTAGGCACTTCGTGCCTCACTCAAAAACTTGGTTTCATACAGAAAAGATTTTTTGAAAAGCGCTGTTTCCAAAAAATCTTTGTATATGCTTTATTTCATTTCATTCTCATAAAAATCACGAATTGCTGCAACCACAAACGTGGTCGGCATCGCCATGATTATGGCAGGCAACTTCGGGAATTATTTGCCCATTTTTCAAGAAATCTGCAATCGCAAGCTTTATATCGCTATTATTAACAAGGCTGGCTTTAATGCCGCGTCGTGCCATTTTATTCATAAAGCCCATACCAAATGATGCAGAAAGCAAAACATCAACACCATCAAGCGGGTGTTCATTGCCTATGAAATTATGAAAGGCCATTTCTTGTGGTAAATCAAGACGTGATAATTCCTCAATATCCCCTGTTTCACTGACGTTAAAAATGATAAAACGGCGCGCTTTGCCGGCATGATTAGTGATGGTTTTGAAATTTTGGGAGGTAACAGCAATTTTCATTTTCTTGCGCCTTATTTACTTATGATTACGTAATTCCCAACCATTTTTGTTGGGTTACGCCCCTTTAACACCCAAACTACAAAGCGTATCAAGCGTTATAAAAATAAATTACGCTTATAAAACGCACCTGATATTTATTTTTTAAACATCTTTCATAAATTTCTTTTTCCGCTAGATTTTATTAATGAGAAAAATTTTTAAATCCCTATTCTTTTCGACAATTCTTTTAACCCCTGCCTTTGCATTGGCGCAAACCAATCAAACCTTGACGATTGATCGCGTTTTTTCTGATCCGCCAATCTCTGGCACAACGGCACTTATGGGGCGATTATCGCCTGATGGTAAAATGCTTACCTATCTCAAACCCAAAAGCGATAACGCAATGGTGCAGGATTTATGGGGCGTGATGGCAAGTGGTGGCGCACCATTTCTTTTGATGGATGCCAATAAATTATCAGATTCCGGCAAGGAATTATCATTAGAAGAAATTGCAAGACGCGAAAGAATGCGGATTTCTGTGCGCGGCGTTGTAAGCTATAATTGGGATAAAACTGGAAAATTTATCATTGTTCCGCTTGATGGTGATATTTATGCCATTGATGCCAATACACGCGCAATCACACGTCTAACCAATACCCCAGATGATGAAATTGATGCCCGCCTTAGCAAAAATGGCAAATTATTGGGCTTTGTGCGCGATGGGCAATTATTTGTTAAAAACCTCGATAGCAACAATGAAACCGCCATTTCCCCAAAGGCAGAGGGTGATGTTTCATATGGCACGTCTGAATTTATTGCCCAAGAAGAATTAAAACGCTTTGAAGGCTATTGGTTTTCACCAGACTCGCAAATGATTGCTTATCAAAAAACCGATGAAACCCGCGTCGAAACCGTTGAACGCACCATCATCGGCGCAGACGGCACAAAAGTTGTAAAGCAAAAATATCCCTATGCTGGCAAAGCAAATGCCATTGTTGAATTATATGTTAAGCCAATTAATGGTGAAGCAATAAAGATTGATTTAGGAAAAGATGACGACATCTATGTTGCAAGGGTTGATTGGTCACTCGATTCCAAGGCGCTTTTTGTCCAAAAACTAAGTCGCGATCAAAAAACACTAGAATTGATTAAATTTGACCCCACAACTGGAATTGGAAGAACCATTATAACCGAAAAATCCGATAGTTGGGTTGAGGTTAATGACGATTTCAGCCTTTTAAAAGGTGGCGATTTTATTTGGTCATCGGAACGCGATGGTAATAACCATCTATATCTTTATAACAAAGATGGAAAATTAATTCGTCAGATTACATCGGGGAATTATGCCGTTAAAAATGTCTCCGCAGTCGATGAAAACAAAGATTTGGTTTATTTTGAAGCCGGTATTCAAACCCCAATTGAAAACAATCTTTATGCCGAAAAAATTCACGCCAAAGGTAAGCCAATAACCATAACCAAAACTGGCGGCTGGTGGTCGGTAAGCATGGCAAAATCTGGCACAAGCTTTATTGGTAATTATTCCGACCCACAAACCCCACCGAATGCAGCATTATACGACGCAAGTGGCAAAAAACTTTTGGCAATTGAGGATAATAAGCTTGATAGCAATCATCCATATTACCCATATAAAGATACGTATTCTGCCCCTGAATTCGGCTCTGTCAAAGCCAAGGATGATGAAGATTTATATTATTCAATCCTAAAACCACGAAACTTTGACCCAAGTAAAAAATATCCGGTTTTGGTTTCAATTTATGGCGGCCCTGCTAATAGCGTGGTCAAAAAAACATGGGTTGCGCCACAAAACCGCTTGCTTCAGGAAAAAGGATTTATCGTCTTTTCAATAGACAATCGTGGCACACCAAACCGTAGTGTGAAATTCACCCGTGCCATTTATCGCCAGTTTGGCGGCCCAGATATTGATGACCAAATTGCGGGCGCAAAATTCCTGCAAAGCCTTCCCTATGTTGATAAGGATAATATTGGCATATTTGGTTGGTCACAGGGCGGTTTTGTAACCCTTATGTCATTATCTGTAAAAGACAGCCCATTCAAAGCGGGGGTTGCAGGTGCGCCACCAACTGATTGGCGTCTTTATGATACGGCCTATACCGAACGTTATATGGATACGCCACAAAACAACAAAGATGGCTATGCCGCATCTGATGTTTTGAACCGCATCGGCAATATCAAACCGAATTCGCTTTTGATTGCACACGGCATGGCGGATGATAATGTTTTACTTATCAATACCACCCGCGTGGCCGCTGAATTGCAAAAACGTGGCGTGCCGTTCGAAATGATGCTTTATCCTGGCGAACATCACGGCCTTAAAGGTTATGCAAGACGTAAATTCCAATGGAATTTAATGACCGATTTCTTTGAACGGAAATTAAAATCCGCTCAATAAAATCCGATGCAACGTTCAAATGCTGGCAAATGCCGATATTGTGAGGCATCACGAAGATTTTGAAAAATCATTGTGATGTCATCATAACCTTTTACCATTGGAAAAAGCTCACGGTCATATAATGCGGCATTCGCAATTTCTGCATTCCTTCCCGCCTCGCACGCGGCCTTTATAGATTGTGGGGCAGCGGGGCGGTAATTTGCGGTCATATATTTATTTGCAGGCACCTGAATATTATATTTTCCAAGCAAATATTTAACGGCATCAATATGTCTTGCCTCGGCATCTTTAATATTGATAAATGGGCGTATTTCCCCAAATTTATCAATTATAACTTGATAAGTTGCATAGGCTTTATATTCGTCATCAAGCGCACGCAAAAGCGCGTTTGATACATTGTTATTATTTGCTTCAACAGGTACAGCGACAAATAATAGTGACAAGATAATTGATGCATTTATTAAGAATGATTTTTTCATTTTAAATCCCTCCTGCACTTAAAACGTAATAAATTTGCAATTTTGGTCGGGACAAATTGCCATAGGCGTAAAAATCATAATATTTCGCGAATAAATATTGCATTTTAACTAATTAATAAGGCAAATTGAGGTAATAGTTAAAGTAATGGCTTCAATTTGCCCTTTTGGCTGTCTTGAAAAGGCTCTGCATTAAAAAATGAAAAAATATCTCAAGCTAGGAAACATTAAAGTTGGCGTGAAATTACTTGCAATTATTGTCATGGCAATTTCCGCAATGACCGTTGGGACGTTGTTTGCATTGGTTAATACAAGGCTTAACCTAATAGAAGAACGCCGCAATATGACATTGCATTCTGTTGAAATTGCGCAAAGCCTTACCAAAATGATTATGAACAAAAAGGCTTCAGGTCAGCTTAGCGAAGAACAGGCAAAAAGTTCTGCCCTAGAGGCGCTTAATGCAATGCAATATGGCTCTAATAATTATTATTTCATATTGGACAATACGGGCAAAATGATTTCCGACCCCGGAAAACCTGATTTAAATGGCACAAATGTTCTGACTATTAAGGATCAAAAAGGTCACAATTATTATCAAAAAATGATTGATGCCGTATCCAAAAAAGGTGAAGGCATTGTCGAATATTCAATTCCCAAAGCCCAAACATCGCCAAATAAATCATATCCTGTTATTACTTATGTAAAAGAATTTAAGGATTTGGGTTGGATTGTTGGCACAACAACTTATGTTGATGACGTAAACCGCGCCTTTTTTGGTGATATAGCAAAATTTGGGGCATTACTTTTACTCGCGGCGATAATGTATGTGGGAATTGGTCTTTTCATTGGTAAAGACATTGAAAATTCACTTAAGCATATTTCTGATGGCATCAAAACATTGACCGATGCAAAGGATTTAAAACTTACTGAAACCGACCGCCTTGATGAAGCGGGTGAAATGGCACGTGGTCTAGTAGAGCTTGACCAGAAACTACGTGATGCGCGCGAATTAGAAGACCTTCAGTTAGAAGCAGCCCAACAAAAAATTGAAGAGCAGCAAAAACTTGAAATCGAAATTCATGAATTTGAAGCACACATAAGTAACATTTTGCAATCTGTTGGCGGGGCAACAAAAGAATTATTTAGCGCCTCTGAACGTATGAATTCAATTGTTACTGATGTAAGCAAACGTGCGCAAGAGGTTGCATCGGCATCTTCGGAAACATCCGAAAACGTACAAACTGTCGCATCCGCCGCAGAAGAAATGTCGGCATCAGTTAATGAAATCTCTGAACAAACCGATTATTTCAATAACGCAATTTCTGATGCCGTTACACAAATGGAAAATGCCGACCGTACATCTGTACTATTGGATCAAGCGACAAAACGCATCGATGAAATCACAGACGTTATTCAATCAATCGCCGGACAGATTAATATGCTTGCGCTAAATGCAACTATTGAATCTGCCCGCGCCGGTGAGGCTGGTCGTGGCTTTGCAGTTGTTGCCAATGAGGTTAAACAACTTGCTGGACAAACCGAAAAAGCAACCCAAGAGATTTCACAAAATATTACCAATATCAAAGAAGTGGCAAATGCGGTTATTTCCGCATTAGCGGCAATTAAAGAAGCCATCGAAAGCATCACTGGGATTTCACGCAACATCCATCAAAATGTGGAAATGCAAACTGCGGCAACCCGCGATATTGCCCGCAATATGGCGCAAGCCTCATCTGGTACAAGCATGATTGATCAAAGCATTAATGAGGTTAGTGACTTCTCATTAGAGGCAAGTAGTTCTGCGGGTGAAACCATGCAATTATCAAAAACTTTGAGCGAGCAGACAGAAATCCTGTCACAAGAAATCACCACATTCTTAAAAAATGTACGTGCCGCGTAAAATAAAATGATTTGACAAAGCATTTTATATCACTATGTATGCGCCTTGAGTTTATATACTACCTCAACTATTGTTGACTTTTTAATTTTGTCCGTGGGTTATTTTAAATTACTTTATGGGCAGTGCGTCGTTTTCTATAAGAGTTTTTCTCTCCTATTTGGTTTGTGTCGTTTTATTGAGTTTAACTAAGTAACCAAGTTTAAGCTCATCTAAAATGTATCAAATTGAATAAAGGAAAATTATTATGGCAAACGGTACCGTTAAATGGTTTAACGCCACAAAAGGCTACGGCTTCATTGAACAAGCTGAAGGTGGCTCTGACGTTTTCGTTCACATTTCTGCTGTTGAAAGAGCGGGCCTTAGAGGTCTTCTTGATGGCCAAAAAGTGAGCTATGACGTTGTAAGTGCAAAAGGCAAAGCTTCGGCAGAGAATATCAAAATCGAAGGCTAAACCTTTAACGCATCGTGTGAAGAATTGTTTTACGGTTTTTCGTGAAACACGATGCGGCATTAAAAACCAACATTTATTTTTAGTATTTAACTAAATTCAAAAAGTGTTGGTATTGTGCGAAACTGCCTGAAAAGTAAATCAGTTGATTGAAATAAATCAAATGATTTATTCGTTTCAAAGGACGAGTGTGTAATTAATTTAAGCACTTATTTGCGGATTTCGCAATAAATATGGCTAGAAATGGGAATGCGTTTGGATGATTCCGAACGCAATTCTTTTCCCGATAATAAATTAATTACAACGCTTTCGCTTCATGCGAGAGACAGGACTTGAAATGAACGACTTTACCGCATTCGGCTTACAGCCGGTGATTATGCAGGCTTTGACTAAAATTGAATTCACCACCCCTACCCCTATCCAAACTGAGGCAATTCCAGTTGCACTTTTGGGAAAAGATATTTTAGGGACAGCAGGGACCGGAACCGGAAAAACCGGCGCTTTTGGTATTCCGGCAATTTCCCACCTTTTAAACAACCCACATGATTCGGCACTTATCATGACCCCAACCCGTGAATTGGCGGTTCAGGTTATGGATATGCTTAGACAATTGCTTGGCAATGAAACTAGCATCAAGACAGCTTTGTTAATTGGTGGGCAAGATATTAAACGCCAGCTTACACAATTAAAAGCCAGACCGCGCCTTATCGTTGGCACACCTGGTCGTATCAATGACCACATCCAAAGACGCAAAATCGATATGGTTAGCGTTCGTTATGTCGTGCTTGATGAAACTGACCGTATGCTTGACATGGGTTTCGGGATTCAGATCGATAAAATTTTGGCAAAAATGCCAAAGAAACGTCAAACCCTATTATTCTCTGCGACATTGCCTGATAATATCTTGAAACTAACTTCAAAATATTTGATTGATCCAGTGCGCATCACCGTTGGTTCAGTTAGCGAGCCGACCGAGAATGTAAAACAAGAAACTATTCACCTTACCGAAGCTGAAAGATACGGCGAACTTGTTAATCAGCTTGAAAAACGTGATGGTTCGGTAATCGTGTTTGTTAAAACCAAAATGGACGCTGACAAAATCTCTAAAAGGTTGCGTGACCATAGCCATAAATCAGCGGCAATTCACGGTGACTTGAAACATTCACAACGTTCAAAAGTAATTCTTGGTTTTAGAAACCGCGAAAGCCGTGTTCTTGTGGCAACCGATATTGCGGCACGTGGTCTTGATATTCCACATATTGAACATGTTATTAATTACGACCTTCCACATTGCCCAGAAGATTATATTCACCGCATCGGCCGTACTGGTCGCGCGGGCGCAGAAGGTGAAGCCGTAAACCTTGTTACCCCACAAGATCGCAGAAGATGGCGTGCAATTTGCAACCTTATCAATCCTGAAGAGGCGGCAAAAATGGGCGCTGAGCGTAAAGGTTCACGTGGCGATTCACGTAAAGATTCACGTCGTCCAAAACCAAATTTCCGCGTAAGAAAATCAACAAATGACGAAGCGGCCCCAGCAAGAAGGCCAAAACGTAAACCGTTTAAACGCGCGGCATAAATAAATAATAATACTAAAGGACCACCCTTCGGGGTGGTCTTTTTGTTTTGCCCCTATTGCACCATATAAAATTTTACTATATCTGACCACCTGCATCTGGTTGCCCGCAAGGGCATTAAAAGGGAAGGCAGTTTACAAAAGCTGACGCTGTTCCCGCAACTGTGATTGGATAGTTTTATTTCTTTTGCCACTGTTTAAACGGGAAGGCGAAGTAAAACGCGGGATCAATGCCCCAATTCCAAAAGCCAGGAGACCTGCCTGAAGCAGTCGTATTCAGCCGTACGGGATATGCGGATGAGCGGGGAAACCCCTGTTAAAGCGACAATTTCGGGTCGCGGTTTCGGGGATGGTCTCTTGAAAAATGTCATTTTGGCGCGTGACCCATTATTGAATGGGGACATTTATGCGTAAAACAAATCTATTATTAGCAACCGTTTCATTAATAAGTCTGTCAGTCATGGCGACACCTGCATTCGCGGATGAAGATGGTGATGTTGTGGTGGTAACTGCTGGTCGTAAATCACAAGATGCTGATAAAGTTGGTCAATCAGTATCCATAATTGACGAAGCACAAATCAAAAACTTGCAACAAATCCAATTGCCAGAGCTTTTGAAAGTTATCCCTGGTGTTACGGTTACAAGAAACGGTGGCGCGGGCAATGCAGTTTCGGTAAAAATTCGCGGGGCGGCATCATACCAAACCGTAGCAATGGTTGATGGTGTAAAACTATCAGATCCATCGGCATTACAGTGTGATTTCAATCTTGGCACAATTTTGGTTGGCAATATTGAACGTATAGAGGTTGTGCGTGGTTCGCAATCCGTACTTTGGGGTTCACAGGCAATGGGTGGGGTAATTAACATGATTACCAAAAAACCAACCAATACCCCTGAAACCAATATTCAAGGTGAATTTGGCTCATATAATACGCAAAATTATGTTGCCAATACATCGGGTAAAGTTGGCGGTTTATCGGCAAGCCTTGGTGTAAATTATTTTGATACTGATGGTTTTTCCGCGTTTAATAAAAATCGCGGCGGCGTTGAAAAAGATGGCAACCATAATTTTGGTGCAAATACCAAGTTAAATTATGAATTTAATGACGCCTTCTCAATTAATGCAATGGGCTTTTACACCAAGGGTAAAGGTGATTTTGACGATACCGGCAGTGATGCACTTAATAAACAATCGGCCGAGATTAAAATTGGATATTTGGGCGCAAACTATAATGCCTTTGATGGTAAGTTTAAAAACACTATTGGCTATTCAAAAACCCAAACCGAACGTGAATATTATTATCCGGCATGGGCTTCGACTTATAATTATAAAGGCGATATCGACCGTTATAATTACCAAGGAACATTAAACCTGCGCGATGATTTCGGCCTTGTTTTTGGTGCCGAACGTGAGGAGATGGATTATACCATCGATAGCGGCTATTCAATTGCCCGTGCCAACCAAAAAACCGATGCACTTTTCATACAAGCGGATGCAAAGCCAACCGAAAACCTTGCAGTTTCAGCGGGCCTTCGTAATGAGCATCACAATCTTTATGGTGATCATTTGGTCTTTGATATCAATGGTTCTTATTCATTCAATAATGGCAATAGCATTATTCGGGCAAGCTATGGTGAAGGCTATCGCGCGCCATCACTTTATGAATTATATGATGCGTGGTCGGGCAATAAAGACCTTGTACCAGAAGAATCCCAATCAAAAGATATTGGCTATTCACAAAAATTGCTTGGTGGGAAATTGGTTTTGGGTGCAACCTATTTCAGTATCGAAAGCAAAAACCTTATCAATTGGTCTGGCGTTTATAAAAACGTAAAATCCGCAGAGCAAAAAGGTGTTGAATTAGAAGCAAAGTACCAACCAACCCAAAACCTATCATTCAATGCTAATTACACCGATTACAGCACAGAAGATAAAACCACAGGCAAAGAATTGGCACGCCGCCCTGATAATACAGCATATGTAAGCGTTGATTATTTGTGGGGTATTGGTGTGAAAACCGGTCTTGGTATTACCCACGTTGGTGATAGCTATGATAATGATGCCAATAGTATCCTTACCAAAGGCTATACAATTGGTGACTTACGCCTAAGTTATAAATTAAATGAAAAGGTTGAGTTTTTTGGTCGGGTTGAAAACATCACCGATAAAAAATATGAAACCGTATATACCTATGGCACACCCGGCAGAAGCTACTATGGTGGCGTTCGCCTAAGCTTTTAGGACTTGAGAAGGAAAATATGAATAAATTACATATCTTCCTTTTTGCTATTGTTGCACCCGTCATTTTTGGCGGGTGTAATAAGGCGCATGTTGAAATTAATAGTGGGATAACATCCCTTCCCTATCGCCCACAAAGGATTGTTTCAATCAACCCATGCGCTGATGCAATATTGATGGAAGTGGTAGATAAATCGCAAATAAAGGCAATAAGTCACTATTCGCACGAAAAAACTGCAACCTCGATTAATTTAAATCAAGCCGCCGAGTTTCCAGCAACCTTTGACACCGCAGAAGAAGTAATAAATTTCAAGCCTGATTTGGTTATTGCGGGCTCACACGTTGCCCCACCCACAGTTGCCGCATTAGAGCGGTTAAAAATCCCAGTGTTAAACCTTGGCGTTCCGCAAAGCATCGCAGAAAGCAAAGCGCAAATAACATTGGTTGCCAATATCACCCATAATAATGACAATGGGATATTGCTTAATCAAAAAATTGATGCGGCGGTTCAGAATGCCAAAAGTAATAAACAAATACCAGCACTTATTTGGCAGGCCAATGGCCTATCACCAGGTGCAGGAACCTTAGCAGATGAATTATTAAGAACCGCAGGATTTAAAAACAAAAGTAGCGAATATGGTGTTGGGATGTGGGGCATTGTTTCGCTAGAACCATTGCTTGCCAACCCACCAAAATATTTAATGACCAAAATGGATGCCGATGGTTCGGACACAATATTAACCCATCCAGTTTTGAAAAAATTGGCAATAAAAAGCAAAATCGTTGATTTCCGACCCCGCTATTTAACCTGCGCAGGTCCGGTGATGATTGATGCCTTGGATCGCCTAAAACAAATAAGGGACGAAAATGAAAAATAATGTTCCAATAAATATCATGTTATTCGTCTTGCTATTGTTAATAATGGCAGGCTCTTTGTTCATTGGCAAAGTTAATGTCCCATTTTCGGAATGGCTTTCGGGTGATTTAAACTCATTAATTATAACCGAACTTCGCGCCCCACGAACAATTATTGGCGCGATTATTGGCGCAGGACTTGGCATGTCTGGCGCAGCGATGCAGGGATATTTGCGTAACCCACTTGCCGACCCTGGCATTTTTGGGGTTTCCTCAAGCGCTGCATTGGGTGCAGTGGCATCATTATTTTTTGGCTATACGGCATCGGTATATATTTTGCCATTTTTTGCACTTGGCGGTGCGGCAATTGGGATGGCATTACTGGCACTGCTTGCTGGACGGCAAGGAAGTTTAATCATGTTCACCCTTGCTGGTATTATTATTTCAAGCCTAACCGGTGCGCTAACCTCATTACTTATCAGCCTTGCACCCAATCCATTTGTGTCGGGGGAAATTGTAAAATGGCTTATGGGGGCTTTAACTGATCGCTCTTGGGATGATGTTAAAATTGCACTCCCGCTCGTAATAATTGGGATGGGCGTTTTAACTTTTAGCGGTAAAAGCCTTGATGCCCTAACCTTGGGGGAAAATACCGCCAAATCAATGGGTGTTAATATGCCACAATTACAATGGATATTAATTATAGGCGTTGGTTTATGTGTTGGTGCCTCAGTGGCAGTTGCAGGGATTATCGGCTTTGTCGGGCTTGTTGTTCCGCATTTAATGCGCCCTTTTGTTGGTCATAAGCCATCATCAGTCCTATTGCCTTCTGCACTTGCGGGGGCAATTTTGGTGGTGGCGGCCGACTGCCTTGTGCGCAGCCTACCATCAATCACTGAATTGCGCCTAGGGATTGCCATGTCATTACTTGGCGCACCATTCTTTTTGATGCTTTTATTCAAAATGCGTCGCAACATAATATGATGGGGGATAGAATGATTGAATTTAAAGACCTGTCATTAAAAATTGGCGAGCATCACATTCTAAACCACCTTTGCGGCGCAATCCCAAAGGGAAAAGTCACTGTCATTTTGGGTGCAAATGGTGCAGGCAAATCAAGCCTTTTGAAATCCATTGCCTCGATAATAAAACCAAGCGTTGGTGAGATTTATATCGATAAAACCCCAATTACCGCAATAAAACCCAATGAACGGGCGCGCAAAATTGGTTTTTTAGAGCAGAATGGCGATATTCACTGGGATGTGAATGTTTCAACCTTGGTTGAAATGGGCTGCCTTGTTAATGGCAATAATACGCAAAGTAATTCCGAAGCAATCTATGATGCATTGACCATAACTGATACGTTGCACCTAAAAGACAAAATTGCATCAAAATTATCAGGTGGTGAAAAATCCCGCGTTTTATTGGCACGAGTTTTGGCGGGAAAGCCTGAATATATCCTTGCCGATGAGCCTTTGGCGGCACTTGATCCCGCGCACCAGCTTGATACGCTTGCAAATTTTCGTGATATTGCCGCTCGTGGGGTTGGGATTGCGATTGTTTTACACGACCTTACCTATGCCGCACGTATTGCCGATGAAATCATCATGATGAAGAACGGGATTATTATACAAAAAGGCAATATCAATAGTGTTTTAACCCCACAAATTATTGAAGAAACATATGGTGTCAGAGTAAAAATCACTGAAAGTGATAATGGCTTTAAAATTATAACCCCATTTTCGCGAATATAACCTATAATATAGGCAATAATGAAGGATTGCGCATTAACCCTATTTTTAATGCGTCAATTTTTCACAATATCCCCTCTCGACCTGATTGGTAAAGTTGTATATACCATGCCACAATATAGAAATTCATAATATTCATCGGAGTGGAAATGCACATTACCCAATATACTAATTATGCCCTGCGGGTTTTGATGTATCTTGATTGTAATCGAGGGCCGGCGCGCATTATTGATATTGCTGAGCGTCACCAAATTTCGCGCAATCATTTAATCAAAATCGTGCAACAATTAGGGAAGCATGGTTATGTTAACACCACACGCGGTAAAGGTGGTGGCGTTGCGCTTGCCCGCCCTGCAAACGAAATTAATGTGGGGGAGATTGTTCGCCTTACCGAAGATAGCTTAAATTTGCTTGAATGCTTTGGCGATGTTGATTCAAAATGTAAATTGAAAAATGTTTGCCGCCTGCAAACCCTATTTGCCAAGGCGCTAAAAGGGTTCTTTGACGTTTTAGACGAGGCAACCATTGCCGATATTTCGGCAAATCGCAAAGAAATTCTCGCGGCACTTGGTATGGCGGCATAGCTACGAATCTGCGTAAATGGGCTAATGAAATTTAACGAACCACGCACGGGCGCCGGGGCGGCAATTATTGATGGCGCCAAAATACTTCTTATTAAACGAGTAAAGGAACCAGAGGCTTTTCACTGGGGCTTACCTGGCGGGAAAATAGATTTATTTGAAACCGCAGAAGACGCAATCATTCGCGAAGTCAAAGAAGAAACTGACCTTGACTTGAAAGAACCATTTTTACTGTGCATTTCAGATTTAATTGACCAAGACATTGGTTATCACTGGATTTCACCAATCTATCTTTTTGCTGAATATTCTGGCATACCAAAAATTATGGAGCCTGAAAAACACCTTGATTTAGGTTGGTTTGATATTGATGCACTTCCGCAGCCGATTACCAAAGCAGTTAGCGATGCAATAGCCGCTTTAAAGGAAAAATAATGGCATTTGGCAAAAATGTTGAAATCTATATTGATGAGCCAATAATTCTTGAAGATGCACTTGATGCCATAAAAAAACTTGCCGTTGCCTCAATAAAAGAAGAAGGCTGTTTATGGTTCAAATTCGCCCAAAATAAAGAAGACCCACGCCATATATTTATGTGGGAAGTGTTTAAAGATTTGGATTCATTCAAAGAACATCACAAACAGCAACACACAATTAACTTTATTGAACAAAAATTATTCCGTAAAATCGCCTCAATAAATCTTGATGTTGATTTCTAATAATAAATAAAACCAACACAAATGGTATAATATAATGATTCAGGCACAAACAATTTTCCTTTTATTGCTTTCAAATATTTTCATGACTTTTGCATGGTATGGTCATTTAAAATTTAAAACCGCGCCAATTGCAATTGTTATATTGCTGTCTTGGTTGATTGCGTTTTTTGAATATTGCCTACAAGTTCCCGCCAACCGTCTCGGCTCAAATGTTATGAGTGCGGCGCAATTAAAAGCCATTCAAGAAGTTCTTACGCTTTCGGTATTTGTCGTTTTTTCAATATATTATCTTAAACAACCAATAAGCTGGAATATATTGGCGGGATTTATCCTTATTGGCGCGGGGGCAATGTTGATATTCAAACCTTGGCCATAAAGATTAAGTGCATAAGATAAAATGATAAAAGGGCGCATAAAGCGCCCTTTTCGTTAGAATTTATATTTTATACCAAACCGCAACTGTCGCGGTTCAGAAATGTGATAAACAATATCATCAACGCCCTCTGCTGGCTCACCTTGCAGACGTGTGGTGTAATAATAATCAATGTCATGCCCTTTTGAATCAAAGGCATTTAATAATTCCAAAATAAATTCCATTTTTGAATGGGTTGCATATGATGCCCGCAAATTAACCATTGTTGACGATTTACCATAAACACTTTTATCTTCTGAAAGATTACGTTTGCCAAGATAGCGAACCCGTGCGCCAAAATTATAATGGTCAAACATTGTGGTAACACCAAATTCAGCAGAGGATTTTATTGCCCCCGGAATTCCATTCTCTGTGACGGGAACACCTTTCAACTTGCCTTCATTGGTGGCATAAACCCCATCAATTGCCAACCATTGTTTAGGTCGCCAAAAGCCAGTCACCTCAACCCCATTACGCTTGCCGCCATTGGTTGGCACAACCTCACCGGCATCGGCGGCATAAACAAGCTCGGAATCAATTTCGCTTTGCCAGACATCGGCGGTTAGGATTAATCCACGCCGCTCATAACGCGCACCTATTTCCTGCATATGGCCTTTTACAAGACCGGGTGCAGGGTCGGTTGGATTGGTAACGCCACGCGCATCATTGGAATGAAATCCTTCACCCCAATTGGCATAAAGCGCAATTTGTTGATTAAGGCGGTATTTAAGCCCGACTTTGGGTGAAACAATCTGATCATCGACTTTGTTTGACCATGAATTGCCGCTCTTGCCATGGCTTTCAAATTTATAAAAATCACCACGCAAACCTAATAACATCTCAAGCTTGTCGGTGATTTTTAAATTTGCTTCACTATAAAACCCCAAAGAGCCTTCTTTGACGGCAAAACGCGCCTTATTATAATCAACAATTCCATTAATCGCATGGTCAAGCCCGATATCAGATATGTCATCATACCGCCCTTCAACGCCGCTGGTTAATGTAAATCTATCATTTATTGTAAAAATCTTTTCTGCCCGCCCGCCAATGGCATTCAAAGATTCGAATTGGCGGATTTCATCACCATCAACGGGATTATCAAGATAGAATGTGAAGTTTGATAATAGGTGCCAATTATAATGCTGCAACCACGCGGTTACTTTCCAATCAGCACCATAAAGTCCACCTGTTAAAACCTGTCTTGAAGTGCGACCAAACAGATTTTTATCAAGGCTATCATATGGTGAATTTAAAGTAGTGCCGACCGCACGTGATGGGATTTGGTCGGTTGGATACCAGCTTGCATCATAGGTATTAAGTGCGATTTTAAACTTACCAAAACGGGTTGGCTGGGAATATTTTATTAGGCTTGAAAAGCCATCAAAATCTTCCTTTACTGTCCATGGGCCATCTTGATGTTTGTATTGCCCGAGAACAAGCAAATCGCCATCACCAATTTTAAACGAACTTCCGCCAACCACACGGCTATAATCATATGTTCCATATTCGGCGGTTATGAATGGGTCTAATATATCAAGTGTGGTAATTGCCGCCCGACCAGTAAAATTAAAATCACCGGCATCGGCACGATATGGCCCTTTGCGATATTCAACATAACCAACTGATTCAGGGATTAGTCCATTAACATCAAGGTAGCCCTGCCCATGCCCATGGGTTAGAAAATTAACCGGAAAATCGTCAATCACGGCTGCGAAATCAGTGCCGTGATCAAGGTTAAAGCCACGAAGGAAATATTGGTTTGCCTTGCCCCCGCCAGAGTGCTGGGTTGCGATAAGCCCAGGGACAGCCTCCAAAATCTCACCGGGGCGTAAAATTGGGCGCGCCCGCAATTCCGAACCACTTACCCGCCCTTCTGATGCCGAAACTGCGGTTTCAATGCGCCGCTCAGCGCGGCCGAAAACAATTACCACTTCTGGATTATGGGCGTGGTTTTGCGGGCTTATTTCGTCCTTTGTATTGTCATTTTTAACTTCTGCCGCATATGAAGATTCGGCAAACAAAAGCGCAGAAGTTGATATTGTCGATGCCAGCATGATTGCAGCACCTTTTTTAAAAGATGGAATATTTTTAAACATGATAAATCCTATAACAAATATCGCCTTAAGAGGCTAAGAAACAATGAAATTTGTTATAGTGTTTGCGGCGGCCCCGTTTGTGGGGGTGGCGGCGATGCAATATTTTGCAGCAATCCTGAGCAATAACAAAAGCTATAAATCGGGGCATTAAAGATTGCCGGAATAAATATCACAAAGCCAATATAATCGCGTGTAATAAAGGCGATTTTTACAATATTATTGGCAGGGTCTAATTTACTGGTTGCTTTTTTATCGCCAGTTTTGTGTAGGGCAGTAAAGTTATGGTCAAATACAACGATTGAGTAAAGTTTCAAAAACTCCTCAAAACCGCCGCGTCCATCACTTTTGCTAAAAGTTGCCAATGGCTGTGGGTTATTGGCATAACCAATTTCAAACCCTTGGGGAACGATAAGGCGAACCAATATCGCAAGGGCAAGAAATAATTTCACCGCCCGACATCGAAAACCAAATGATTTCACCGACAAACCAACCATATTTTTTTATAGAACAAGCCCTATAAAAACACAATTATGGCGGGGATTATGCCGCACCTATCATTTAAAGAATTGCTTGCGATTTTCGCGCCACTCTTCACGGTTTTGCCCCCACGCATCAACATCAAGATGGGAATAAGGTGCGGGCAATTGGGTTTTACCTAAATTGGTTGAACCAAGGCGCTTGGCAATATTTTGTGACGGTACATTATCCGGTGCAATACAATGGATTAATTTATCCCAACCCAAAACATCAAAGGCATAATCCATGGTTGCCACTGCTGCCTCACGGGCATAACCCTTACCTTGTGCAGCCTTGTTTAGACCCCAACCAACCTCATGCTCTGGCCAGCCATAGGGATGAATTGGGCCAATACGCCCCAACCATTCGCCAGTTTCTTTTTCAATCAGGCAGAACATGGAAAAACCCCACATATGCCATGAGCCAGCAAGTGCATTAAAGGTGCGCCATGCAACCGCCTTTGGCTGAATACCGCCCAAAAATTTCATCACATCTTCATCGGCGTGCATTTCGGCAAAAGCATCAAAATCTTGCTTGACCGGTGGGCGCAAATAAAGACGTTCGGTTTCAAGTGTCGGCCCTAAAGGGGAAGTTTTAATTATTGTCATATTTCAAATACCAAATTTCAACATTATGCCCTTGTAATGCTTCGGGCACTTTTTCTGTACCAATATTATATGCCCCAAGTTTTTCGGCAAGGCGCACAGAAGGAGTATTAAGCGGATTGATGCAGAAATAAAATTCATTCCAACCCAATTCACTGAAGCACCATTCAATCACTCTTTTAATACTTTCAAGGGCATAACCTTTGCCTTGAAATGGTGGCGATATCGCCCAACCTAATTCACCAAATTCAGAAGTCGCACGGGGTGCAACACCGGATTGACCAATCCATTCATTGGTTTCTTTTAAAAAAACTGAAAAGAAGCCAAAACCTTTATCATGAAAGAAATCGCGATAAAGCGCAAAGCGTTTCACCGCTGTATCATAATCTAATACACCGCCCATATATTTTTTATATTCTTCATCTGCTTGATGTTTCAGAAATTGTTCAAAATCTTCATCGGCAAAGGGTTTTAAAATAAGGCGTTCGGTTTCAAGGACTATTTCCATATTATTATGCTTCATGGTTCACAATGCTTGCGCCTAATTCGGTCATTAATTCGGTGAAGTTCGGGAATGAGGTTTTAATCATTTCCGCCTCATCTACCTGTACCGCCTCTTTCGCAGCAGTACCAAACACCAAGAAAGACATGGCAATACGGTGGTCACCATGCGTGGTGATTGAAACCCCACCATTTGGTTTATTATTTGCGCCTTTGCCATTTACAACAAGCATTTCAGGGCCTTCTTCAACATCAACACCACATGCAGTTAAGCCATCCGCCATTAATTTGATACGGTCACTTTCTTTCACGCGCAATTCACCAATACCATCCATAATGGTTTGACCATTTGCAAACGCCGCTGCAACCGCAAGAATTGGGTATTCATCAATCATTGATGGCGCACGCTCTTTGGGAACATTTATTCCTTTTAATTCAGAATATATTGCGCGAATGTCGGCAATACGTTCGCCAGCAATAAGACGTTCATTATAAATTTCTAGGTTTGCACCCATTTCTTTTAGGCATTCAAAAATACCTGCACGCAATGGGTTAATCATAACATTTTCAATTGTTACATCCGACCCTTCGGTGATTAGTGACGCAACCACCAAAAATGCCGCCGATGATGGATCCCCTGGAACAAGAACTTCTGTTCCTTGCAAAACTGCTTTGCCTTTTACGGAGGCACAAAGACCTTGTTGGTGATCCTCTATGGTTACATCGACGCCAAAGGCACGAAGCATATTTTCGGTATGGTCGCGCGATGGTTTTTTCTCAATAACTGATGTGACACCATCGGCACGAAGACCGCATAAAAGAATCGCACTTTTCACCTGTGCCGAGCCTTTGGTGGAAAAATATTCAATTGGCTTCACCTCATTTGTGCCAATAACTACACATGGCAAAAGGCCGTTTTCACGCATTTGGTATTTGACCCCCATCTGCGCAAGTGGATCTAGAATCCGTGCCATTGGGCGCGAACGCAATGAATTATCACCTGTAAAAAACGAATTTATTGGATA
This sequence comes from Hyphomonadaceae bacterium UBA1933, assembly GCA_002337085.1. Taxonomy (GTDB): domain Bacteria; phylum Pseudomonadota; class Alphaproteobacteria; order Caulobacterales; family Aquidulcibacteraceae; genus Pseudaquidulcibacter. The sequence continues at coordinate 61,225 of DDFH01000004.1, forward strand.
TGAGCCAGCAACACCCATTGTTAAACGAACACCCGTTCCGGCATTACCAAAATCAATGAAATCATTTGGCTCTTGAAAGCCTTTCTCGCCCAAACCGCCGATTTCCCAATGCCCATCACCCAATTGGCACACGTCTGCACCAAATGCTTTCATAGCTTTTGCGGTTGATAAAATATCGGCACCTTCCAATAGTCCAGAGATTTTTGTTACGCCTTCGGCCATTGCACCCAAAATGAGTGAACGGTGTGAAATTGACTTATCGCCCGGGGCATTAACTGTTCCAATTAAACGGTTAGTCGGGCTAGCAATTAGGTAAGACAAGTGTTTTTCCTTCAATTTTTAATGTTAACTGCAAAAAATACAGTAAAAATAGCATAGTGGTTTTGACTTATCATATTAAGCATGGCAAGCGACTTTTCATAAAAATTGGAGCAAATACCAGTGCCAAAGCTTGATTTAGGTCAAAAACAGATGTGCCCGTCATGTGGGGCAAAATTTTATGACTTGGGCAAACGCCCTGCAAAATGTCCGAAATGTGGAAACGCATTCGACCCTGATGATGAATTGGTTGTTGCAACCCGTCAGGCTGCACGCATGTCTTCGCTTGATGTTGAAGAAACAAGTGTCGAAGATGATGAGGACGAGGATGCGGTTGTAAAAGTAAAAGCAGTCGATCCAGATTCTGAAGAAGAAATGGACGTTGAAGAAGTTACCAAAGAAATCGACATTGAAGCAATGGACGATGGCGACCTTATTATGGGTTCTGATGGTGACGATGATGAAGACGTTGTCGGCGGCGGCGATTCAATCCCTGAAGGCTTCTCTGAACAAGATTTAGACGAAGACGAAGAATTGGTTGACGAAGAAATTCCATTCATCGAAGGTGAAGACGAACTTCTTGAAGAAGAATTGGGCGATATTGATCTTGACGATCTTGATGAAGGCAAAGAGCCTTAATTCTTTCCAACATAAATAAAAATGGCGGCTCGAGTAGCCGCCTTTTTTTGTGCAAAAAATATGACACTTAAAGCCTTTTACGCTTGATAAGACTTATTTTGCTATTTATACGCATAGCATCTTTTATGGGGCCTTAGCTCAGTTGGTAGAGCGCTTGCATGGCATGCAATAGGTCAGGGGTTCGACTCCCCTAGGCTCCACCATTTTTTGATTAAACTCCAGCCTTCGCGCTTAGCGCTCACTCAGGAATTTAGATTAGTTTTGAAAACCTTCCGCTTTTTAGATAAATAGTTGCTTTGCGACTAAAGTGGTTAGACATTTCTCACCTGATATCCGCCATTTATATATCTCAAGCTTATGTTCTGGGCATACGGCTTACTCTCGTGCTATTCGCTTACAGCATAAAGCTATTTCGCCCGCCGCGTATTCACAACAAATGCCAATATTCCATAGATAATTGCCAATGATAGCATTTGGAAGAATTGGGGTTTTATTTCATTGAACCCTGCGCCCATAATATTTAGTGGCGTGAAAAGATGCACGGCAATTGTGGCAGGTGATAGGTGGCTAAGGGCGGCAAGCCATGCCGGCATTGCCTGAAGCGGCCACGCCGCACCAGTTAGAAAAAATAAAACCACAGAGGTCGGCGCAAGGGTGGCAAAGGCATATTCAGGATTTTTAAAAAACCATCCCAAAAACAAACCAAGGCCGACAACACTTATCGAAAACAAAGGGATTGTAATCATCAAAAGAAAAATATTGGGGCTAGTATTTATATCTTGAACTTTAAATATTGTGCCGAAAATAAATAGGCTTCCCAATATTCCAAGAAACACAAACGCAAGATATGCGCCCATAAATTCCGAAAAATGCCATTTTTGATTACTTGCGAACCGCTTTATACGGTTTGACGCTGCAAACATTGCAGCACCAAATAATAAGGTCTGTTGCAGAATAATATTGGCGACCATTGGAAAAATATAAGAAGAGTAACCTTCAAGATTATTATATAATGGGCGTGTTACAACGGGCGTAAAAGATTTTATTATAGCGTCATTTATTCCTTTTGATTTTGCGAATGCTTCGACCTCACCCTTGATTGCATCTTCAATCCCCGCGCCAACCGCCTTGGCACGCACAAGGTAAGAACCATTAAGCCATATACCAATGCCCGCATTGGTTTTTTGTGAAAGAATTGCCCCCGCAATGTCTTTTGGAATTAGTAAAATTCCTTCGGCTTGCCGCATTTTGATTGCTTTTATACCGTCTTGAAAATTATCGGTTTGTTCGACAATTTTCACCTGACGGCTGTCGGAAATGGCGCGTAATAATTGCCGACTTAAAACACTTTTATCATTATCAATGACAATTATTGGCATTTGTTCGGCGACCTGATGTTTGTAAGGCGCAGGATAGAAAAAAGAATAAAAAATCACCGAAATAACAATGGTCATAATCAAAGATCTTGTGGTGGCAATTTCATGAAGCGTGTTTTTGAAGGCATCAAATATTCTCATACCCCGCCCCCTTTTTATTGCGAATAAGCAATATGACAAAACCAAATATTGTTGGAATAATTATATAAAGCGATAATATACCAATTTGCGGCAGGGTCACTTTTGCCGATGCCCCTAAAAACTGATCCATCTCAAGCGTAAGAAAATGTGAAAAAGGAATTGCCGCAGACCATATTTTAGCAAAAGCAATTGCGCCATTTAACGGAAGCGAACCACCGGAATATGCCATTGATGATCCTGCATAGACCGCACTAAAAGACATTGTAGTTATTGTATCTTTGGTCAAAATAACCGAAAAAATTGAAATTGCCGCAGTCCCCGCAAAAAGTAAGAAAAACCCAATAATTATTAAAATTGTTGAACCATTTATTTTCCATCCCCTTACGCCGCTTATCCAACACAGCCATAATGCAGCCGATATTGTAATAACCAAGACATAAACAAAACAACGCGCCCATATCGCCAATATTTTGTCTTTTACATTGGGTGGCATTGAAACAGTTTCACCCTTCATCAAGCCTAAACATCTTGCCGTCACAAGCGCAGCCATACAGGCAATAAGCAAATGCAAACTTGCGGGAATTATCATTGCTTGCAAATACCATTCAAAGCTGGTTTGCGGGTTCATTAAGACCGATATATTCACCTGCGCTGGCCTAAAATGAAAACTAGGAAGCCCGCGTTTGCGAAGGCTTTCGGTAAAAAAATCACTTATTGCGGTGTTTACGGCATCCCGTGCCGAACCGGCTGCAAACCCTGCTGTTGAAAGATATGTTGCATTGGTGAATATGAAAACGGGTTTTATATTGGCGCGCAACAATCCATCTTGGGCCCCGCGCGGGATATAAACAATCACATACGCCTTTTCAGAAGCAATATATTTTTTGGCATTTTCAAGATTATCTTCATTGGCAATTATTTTAATATTTGCTGCTGAATTAAGGTTTGCATTTATTTTTTGGCTCATGGCGCTGCTGTCATTATCAACAACGACAATCGGCAAATCTCGTGCCACACCATTATAAACCATCGCCGCAACGGCAATAATAATTGCAAGCGGGAATGCAAATAAATACGCAACTCGCCACCTGCTCTTGGCAATAAAGTTTAATTCATCGAGAAAATGTTGCGCCCAAATCATCATTGCGGCCAGTTGAATAATACACTCATACCCGGCCTTAAATCTTTTAATTTTTGCGTAGGTTCAAGATGAATTTCAAAAGTGCGAATATCATAACCAGAAGTTTGACGTGTAGCACGCCAGGTCGCAAAATCCCCTTGGGGTGCAATGTAAGAAATTTTGAAAGGCGCATTTTTAATACCAAGTGCCGGAATATCGCCGTGGATTATCTTATCTTTTTGAACGCCCTTATAATCATCTTCCCTGATATTTATGATGATTTTTAGGTGGTTAATATCAACAATTTGCAACACTGGAACAGCAGGGGCAACAATTTCACCCGGCATTGCAAGTTTGTGGGATATTTCGCCCGCTATTGGTGCATAAAGCATGGTTTCATTATTAAAGGAATTTGCGCTTTCCTTTGATGCCTGGGCAATTTTCACCTGTGCATCAGCAATGGTTTTCATCTCGCTTCTTGTGCCGGCCTTTGCCTTTATATATTGCTGTCGTAATGCTTCTGCATTCATTGCGGCGGCATCACGTGCCGCATGTGCCTCATCGGCGCGCTGCTGTGCAATCACGCCTTCACGCAATAAATTATCGGCGCGCACAGAAGATTTACGTGCAAGTTCCGACGCCGCATCAGCCGCTTTCCAAGCGGCATAAACGCTTGCAATATCTTCGGGACGATTACCATTTGTTGCCATCGCCTCATTGGCAAGCGCAGTTTGCAAAGCCGCATCCGCCTGCTTTTGCATCGAATTAATTTCAGGGTTACTAAGAATTGCTAAAAGCTGCCCCTGTTGCACCATTTGCCCTTCTTCGACCATTAATTTATCAATTCGAGAAAGTGTTTTTGTGCCAATATTGATTTCATCGGCATCAACACTACCCTGAATTTGGCGTGGTGCTGGCTTTTTGGCCCAAACCAATCCAACCGCAGCCAGTAAGGCAAGAATGATAATAACCACCAATAATATTATTCCTGCCTTTTTAGGTGATTTCACCTTTGGCTCTTCTATTGATGCCGCCGGAGTTTCAGCATCAATTTGAGGGGCATCTGCAATTTGTTCTTGTGTTTCTTCGGTCATATTTTCAACCTTTAAGGGGCTTTTATCGCGTCGTTTTGATTTAAATATTTGCTAAACTCATCGCCACGGTTACTTATGGCAAGCAATGAAGCAAGTGATAAATCATATTCATATGCCGCAGCGGCACGTTCGGTCATTGCCGCAGTTAGCGCAGTTCTAGCAGTCATTAAATCGGCGACTGTCCCTTCACCAGATTTGAAGGCAATCTCTTGCACACGAACATTTTCTTTTGCTGCCTTTATATCAATGTCCATTAACTGAAATGACTTTCTGGCCTTTTCAACTTGATTATAAAGTTGATTTACCGTGATGCCAACATTCCTACGTGCTTCATCCGCCGCAAATTGCGCGGCATTTTCGCGCTCCCTCGCAGCAGAGATTCCAGAATCCCGATTATATCCTGAATATAAACTGTAACGCACACCAACACCAACAACCCAATCAGGATCTATCACCACTGCATTATCGCGATTGAAATTATAAGTACCAAACGCATAGGCTTGTGGTTTCTTTTGTGCCTTGGCAAGCTTTACCGCCGCACTGGCAAAATCTTTCGTTGCCTCGGCAGATTTTATATCGCCATTATCATAAAGTGCGGTTGCTTCAAAACCATTCACTGGTGCAAGCTGATTATAGTTTACAAAAAGCGGGGTTGTCGTTTTAACCTCCCCCTCATTTTGCAATAAACGAGCCAGTGTTTGCCGTGCACTCTTTAAATCTAATTCTGCGCGGTAGCGTAATCGCTCCGCTGCATCACGCCCGACCTGCACCTGAAGAACGCGCACATGGGGTATTAAACCCTGTCGCTCCATTGCGGCGGCATCGTGATAATATCTGTCAAAAGCATCACGACCATCTGTTGCGGCATCAAGCATTTGTGATGCCAATGATACCCCAAAATATGCCTGCACCAATGAAACTTGGACCAGATTTTCCGCCTTTAAAGTTTCTGCCTGCGCGGTTTTATATCGTGCATCTGCCATATCCCTAATCGCGGGAATCGCACCCCCTGTATAAAGCGGCATAACCACATTTACAGAAGGGCGAAAAATATCTTCGCGGGTTTGAAATTTATAATTATCAGGAATTAATGAGGAAAGGCCAGGCAAAGCAGCGCTTATCTGACCTGTTACTTGTGATACAATATCTTGGTAAGAAGGTGGAAAAGACGCGGGTAGATTACCCAAATAATCAGTTGCCGTATCCACAACGTTATTTCTTACGTCTTTAAGGTCAACATTTATAGTTTTTTGATATTCAAATGCGGTCGCCGACAAGCTTACAGATGGATAATTCAAATGTTTTAACGACGCCATATCATCCTCACCAGCGCGGAGTTTTGATTGCGATGCCTTAAGTAATGGTGAAACCTGCCCCATTCGCTGTTTTGCTTGTTCAAAGCTAAACGCGGTTAAATCCTGGGCAATTGCGGCATGACCAAAACATGATAGGCAAAAGGCAAAACCCAAAGTCGATAATAACTTGTTTTTTAAAAAGCACATAATTGCACCCTTATTTATATTTATAAAAACCTTCGCCGGTGGCTATTCCCAATTTACCTTTATCAATATATTTTTCTTTTATTAATTTGGCGAATTCACGTTGTTTGGGACTACCTATTGACGATATATTATATGCAGTCATCAAACCAACAATATCATAAATTTCAAATGGCCCTTGGGGTGCGCCGGTCGCAATCTTCCAAGTATTGTCAATATCTTCTATATTGGCAATTCCATCAACTAAAAGTGCCGATGCCGCAGACAAAAATGGAACCAATAAGGAATTAAGGACATAGCCAGCTTGTTCCTTATGCAATTGGATTGGAACCATCCCAATATCGCGTGCAAATTGAACCACGACATCATAAGTTTGCTTAGATGTTTCGGAATGCCCCATGATTTCAGCAATATTATGCTTCCAGATTTCATTAGCAAAATGGAGCGCAATAAATCGATCTGGACGACCAGTTGCTGCCGCCATCGCACTTGGTAAAAGTGTTGATGAATTGGTGGCAAATATTGTTTTACTTGGCGCCAATTGGGCGATTTGCAAATAGATTTGTTGTTTTATTTCAAGCTTTTCAGGCACAGCCTCAATAATAATATCGGCATTCTTTACCGCCGCCTCAAGATTGGTGAAAAATTCAATTTTTGCAAAGGCGGCATCAAGATTTTCATCATTTGCACCATCAATATCATTCAAATAACAAAGTTTTATATATTGAAATATCTTTTTGCTTTTTGCGATTGCTTCATCATTTATATCATATACGCTGACTGAAAAGCCTTTGAATGAAGATTGAAACGCAATTTGCGCACCCAAAACACCGGCACCAACGATGGTTACATTTTTAATTGTCATTATTCTTTTCCTTATAATTTATAGAAACATCACCATGCGCCACATTGCCAAGCCCAACCAAAACTTTGAAAAATGCCAGAAGCATTTCATCACGCGGCATTGCGCCTTCAAAGTTTCCAAAGGCCACCATTCCATACCAAAGCGAGTTTAGCCCAATCGCCATTTGTTCAGGTGGCAAAGCGGGTTTTAAATTATGTCGTTCAATAACTTCGGTTAAAAGGTTCGCGATGGCATTGTGAAAAGTTTTCTTACATTCGGCATAACGCATAGAAAATTCCTGGTTACGCTGGGCATAGATTTGAAATTCCAACGCCAAAAGTGACCATTGTGGCATTGATGCCAAATCAGAAAGATGCGCAGCAAGAATTTGAAGTGCATTATCCACATCACCCTTATCAAGTTTTTGCAACAAATGCCGCAATCTTAACGCCTTGGAATGGATATAATTTTCCATAACCTCAAGCAATAAATCGGGCATATTTTCAAAATTTGAATAAAATGCCCCCTGTGAATAGCCAGCCGCCTCGCAGACACCGCGAATAGTTGCCGCCGCAACCCCACCATTGGCAATAATTTCAGTTGCCGCCGCAAGTAGTTTTATGCCTTGTTCCCTCTTGCATTTCACGGCGACTAAGGCGACGTGGCTTTTCATCCGTCATGTTATTCTTTCTTTAAAAGTGAAATTACTTTTCCGATTTCAAAAGATATAGTTTTGAACAGGCTCGAGCCTTTTTCAAGAATTATACGCAAATCCTTTTCGACCTCATCTTTAAATGAGGTTTTCTCTTCTGGAAGTGGCGGTAATATATGTGCAAAATATGTTTTACCGAGTATAAGATGCAACAGACGCTCACCTATAAAAGGTTGATTGTTGTTAAGTGTGCGTGCAGCACGTAATAAATTACGAATATCATATTGCGAATGGTTAATATCGGGAACTTGTTTAGGAATATTCAAAAGCGAATATACCGCCACGCGACCACCGCGTACTGAACTTTCGACTGTAAATACAACATCATTATTTGTTTCAACAAATTGACCAACAAGCGCAAGGTTTTTACATCCTTCGGGAACAATGCGTGGGCGATCCCCCGCCGCCCTTGGCATGAATTGTGCAGTTATATATGGCATTAAAGAAAGCCTTATTTTGGTATTGGCAAGCACATCGTCAATTTGATCAATAATGCCAAGATGATAGCAAATTTCAATCAAAATTTCGCGACCATTACATTCAGGCATCGGCTTTTTAATATAATCACCATCTTTATCCATAAACAAAGCATAGGCCCATAAAACCAAAACATCTTTTGGCTGGTCAGGAAAGTGAGGTTGCCGGTTACAAGTTATGCTTAAAAGCCACTTGGAATCATCAAAAGTTATAATCCCCCCCGTAACAGTTCTACCAGAATAAGGGTCATTAACCGATAATTCCTTTATCTTTTCAGTTAACGCAGAAGTCTTACAGGTTAAAGTAGCTGATTCCCAAATCGAACCTTTGACATTACCATAAAATTTTTCAGGCTTACCAAATACTGGAGATTTTTTCGCAAGATTACGCCACAGTGACCACGCACTATCTGCCGCAGGTTCATCACTTGCCCTTAATATTGGAACACTATCCATATCTCCAAAAGACGTAGCCTCAGTCATTGAGCCAGTAAGGGCAATAACAACATCATCATTTGCAACATCAAGTATTTCATCTTGCCCGCCTTTTTTATATTTGATTGCAGTTACAATTTTGGAAACATCTGTGATTTCCATTTCAAAATCATATACATTTGAACCAAATTGTATTTTCACGCCTTTATCTTGAAGCATTTTAATCAGAGGCCGCACAAAGCTATCATATTGGTTATATTTTGCAAAAACCAGTGCCGACATATCTGTAAGTCCATCAAACGCATCAAGGAAACGGTGCATATAAAGCTTCATTTCAAGTAGCGAGTGCCAGTTTTGGAACGCAAACATAGTTCGCCACAATGTCCAGAAATTAGTCTTTAAGAAGCCTTTTGAAAAATATTCTTCAACCGTAATATTGTCTAAATCTTCTTTGCGTTTTAATAATAATTGCACCAATTCCCATTGTTGCGCCGCATCAAGACCAAATTTTGAAAAATCCTTAACCTTGCCTTGTTCGTGCATTATTCTTGATTTGGAATATGTGGAATCATTGTCATTAATAATTCGATATTCATCAAGGACCGAATACCCTTTTGGTAATTCCAAAGCAGGAACATCTTGATACATATCCCAAAAATTATCATAAGTCCAAGTCATCTCGCGACCACCACGCACTATATAGCCGTCTTCAGCATTTCCGCTACCATCAAGCGACCCCCCACTTATTCCCATAGCGTCTATAATTGTTATGTTTTCACCGGGCATTTGTGCATCACGTATGAGGTAAAATGCAGAGGCCAAACCTGCTATCCCGCTTCCAATTATATATGCTTTGCGGTTTTTAATACCTTTGGGGGGGAGTGTTTTGTTGCGGTTGTATAAGGAACCGAAATCAGGCGGAGGCAGAGTATTTTTCGCACTATTTTGCCAATAAGCATTACTGGCATCTGGTTCCTGATTAATAGAAATTTTTCCGATATTTGCAAATTTTTCAAAATCAGACATGATTTTTTCCTTCATATTTTCCCCTACCAACCGAAATCCCACAAAGAAAATAAAGATTATAAATCTGAATCTTATCTCATATTAAAATATCATATTATATTCAGATAGCAAATGATATTTAGATTACATTAACAGCAAATGAGACATAAATTTATCTAGTTTTGCTTTTGCAAAAAATTAATAAGGATTTAGGACGGGTAATTTCCACGCAACCCAAAACGCAATAATAGCGCGCTTTTTACCGCTACTATATGCGCTTAAAAGTTTACGACAAGACATTACAAATTGCCCGCATTTGCGGGATTATAATTTAATTAAGTGCGTGAACAAATATTTATGGGCAAATACCTATTTGTTACCATACACTTTTTCACCCGCAATATATGCAGACTTAACCATGAAATCATTATCGATAATTATAAAGTCAGCTTTGTTATTTTGTTTTAATTGCCCGATTTCATTTTCAAGACCAAGGAATTCGGCCGGATAATAAGTTGCCATTTTTATGGCTTCTATTTCATCTATACCAAGGGTTTTAATAGCAAACTTTAATGCCGATGCCATATCGAGATCTGACCCTGCAAGCGTGCCATTATCATCCATACAAACACCATTCACGACCTTTATGTGTTTGCCGCATAGTTCAAATTCTTTATTCACTGAACCGACACTTGGCATTGCATCGGTAACCAGCATGAAGCTCTCTGTGCCATGGGCGCGCATTGCAATCTTTGCCGCCGTTTCATGAACATGATGCCCATCCAAAATAATGCCAATATAAATATCTTTATTCTCTAATGCTGCACCAACTAATCCTGGGTCGCGGTGCATTAATGGTGACATGGCATTATAAAGGTGGGTTACGCCCTTTATGCCCGCATTAAAACCTGCTTTTGCCCGTTCATAATTGGCATTTGAATGACCCGCACTTATAATTATTCCCGCATCATTCAGTTCTGAAATATCGGCGATTTGATTTTCTTCGGGTGCAAGCGTCAAAAGTAGTTTGCCATTTTTAAATGACTTTAGAACCTCTTTGGCTTTGTCGTTAATTGATTGAAAAACACTTTCGTCATGAATGCCTTTTTTGGTTTTTGAAATAAATGGCCCTTCAACATGAATACCAATTATACCATTAGTTTTTTGGGCAATTGCATCATCAACCACCGCAATTGCCTTTGCAATCACCGGAACGTCAGAGCTGATTAAAGTTGGCAATAATGAAGTTGTACCATATTGCAAATGTGCCTTGGCGATTTTGTTCAAGGCATCAATGCTTATGTCATCGTTAAATAAAATACCACCACCGCCATTGACCTGCGTATCAATAAGACCAGGAATTAAATAACCACCCTTAAGGTCAATTACATTTGCATCATCAATAATATTGGTTTCAATGGCGCTAAAGACCCCATTTTTAATTTTAAAAGATGCCGATTTTGCAAATGTTTCACCAATTAATATTTTGCCATTGGTAAAATTTAATATTGTCTCATTCATAATTTCAAATCTTCTGTTCAAAAATTAAGGCTATTAAGCCTTGTCAACTATCAGGTGATATTTACCGTTTTGCGAAACCACCCATTTATCTTTTGCGACTTTATCAATATCCGCAGTTTTTACCAATGCTTTATCGATTGGTTGCAAAATCACCCGCCCTTCGCGATAAATTATGGATGCAAGGTTTTGTTTTCCACCAAATGCCGCGATTATATCATCACCAAGTTTGAATTGATTTTCATCAATTGTGGCGGTTTTGGCGATTTCTAACGAATTTGGCATAATATTTCCATTACCTTGCAAAAAGGCACGAATTTCGCCCGCAATTGCATCGGCCTTTGGCCCAATAACCACTTGAACCGTATTCTTATCAAGGCGCATAACCGCAATTGCGCCAATATCCTTTAATGCCCTGTCGTTTACATCGGCATTATCATTTACCTTAAGCCTTAGTCTTGTTGTACAGGCATCAACATTTACAAGGTTTTTTGCACCGCCCAGTGCCGAAACATAATTTTCGGCAACCGATTCTGCATCGCCTTTGCTTACTTTGGTTTGTATTTCACCATCATTATTATCAATTTCACGCCCTGGGGTCATTAAATTGAATTTTTTAATAAAGAAGCTGAAGCTAAAATAATATATTACCGAATAAGCCAAACCGATTGGAATTAATAATAATGGCTTGGTAGCAAGCTTAAAGTTTAGGACATAGTCAAACAATCCTGCCGAGAAGCCAAAGCCAAGGCGAACCCCCAATATGTCCATTATTGCCATTGCTATACCAGTAAGCACCGCATGCACCGCATATAATGCAGGCGCCAAGAACATGAAGGTAAATTCAATCGGTTCGGTAACACCAGTTAAGAATGAGGTTAGCGCAAGTGATATAAACATACCCGCAAGACCGCGTCTTTTTTCAGGTAGTGCCGCGCGATACATCGCAAGGCATGCGGCAGGCAAACCAAACATCATAACCGGGAAAAAGCCCGACATGAATTTTCCTGCTGTTGGATCGCCCGCAAAAAAGCGGTTCAAATCACCGGTAACGCCATTATAATCACCAATAATGAACCATGCCAAATTATTTAAAACATGGTGTAGGCCAGTAACAATAAGCAGACGGTTTAAAACGCCATAGGCAAAAAGACCAACCGGCCCCGCCTTCACGACCCATTCACTTAAGGCATCAATGAATTTTTCAAGATATTCAAAGCCAAAGCCGAATACCATTGCGCCCAAAATTCCGGCAAACCCTGCCGCTATTGGAACGAACCTTCTGCCACCAAAAAACGCCAAATATTCAGGAACTTTGATATTATAATAACGATTGTATAAAAACCCTGCTGTCAAACCCGATAATATACCAGCAGGTACAGATAGTTTAGCAATCTCTTTGTTTTTCCACGCTTCTATTAATGCCTTGGAAATATCGGGGCTTGTTGCAAGTTTGGTGACATCGGCGGGCGCATTAAGTAACGTTTTCGCCCCTTCTGTAAGCACCACAAAGGCAACCGCCCCCGCAAGCCCCGCCGCGCCATTATTTTCCTTGGCAATACCAACCCCGACCCCAATGGCAAATAATAAACCCAAATGACTAAAAATCGCATTGCCGGCGGCGGCAATGAATGGGATATTTAATAAGTCTGCTTGCCCAAGGCGCAAAAGCAACCCTGCAACTGGCAAAACCGCAATTGGCAGCATAAGCGCACGACCAATTGATTGGAAATTGGCGAGTAAATTATTAAATAGTTTCATGACCTACCTCACCCAAATTTCCATTTGCCAAAACTTGTCTAACCTCGTCTGCGGTGGTTGCTTTTAATGCCAATTGTGCGATTGCTACACACTCTTGCATTTGCAACTCTCTTACCCGCGTTTTTATTTGTCTTATCATTGCAATGGGAACCGATAATTCAGTAATACCAAGCCCGATTAATATCGGTATCGCAAGCGGAATAGATGCCACCCCACCACAAACACCAATCCATTTATTATTTGTCTTTGCCCCCTGCGCCGCAATCGCGATAAGGTTTAAAACCGCTGGATGCAAACTATCGGCGCGCGATGCCAATTGTGGATTCCCCCTATCAATTGCCAATGTATATTGTGTAAGGTCATTGCTTCCAACCGATAAGAAATCAGCTTCGTTTGCCAAATTTCCAGCCATTAAAGCCGCAGAAGGGGTTTCAACCATAACACCAACCGATATTTTTGATTTAACGCCACATTCCAACGCCACCTCATCAATTATTTTTCGTGCAGCGCGAAATTCCAAAACATCAATAATCATCGGCAACATGATTCGACATTGTGCTTGAGGCACAGATTTAATAATCGCACGAATTTGGGTTTTAAAAATATCCAAATTTTCAAGCTGATAACGAATACCACGCATACCAAGCGCTGGGTTTTCTTCTTTTGGAAACGGCAAATAGGAAATTGGCTTATCACCACCAATATCAAGTGTGCGAACAATTAATGGTCGTCCATCCAATGATTTGGCAATTGCCGATAATGCCTCTATTTGTTCATCTTCGCTTGGTGCCGTGTCACGTTCCATAAATAAAAATTCGGTGCGCAAAAGCCCACAACCTTCAGCACCATTTTCAACCGCCTTAGAAGCTTCTTCGGTTGATGCGAGGTTGGCAAAAACTTCAATCCGCGTGCCATCAGCCATCACGCAGTCAATTTTAGCATTCTTTGCTTCTAATTCGGCTTTGGATTGGTTTGCATCAATTATTTTATGCGCCGCATTAATATCTTCATTTGTTGGTTTGGGAATTAAAAACCCTTCATCGGCATTAGCAATAATCAATTGTGCATTTTCAATATTTGATAATTTATCACCAATCGCCACAATCATTGGAATACCAAATGAGGCGGATAAAATGCCAACATGCGCCGTTGGGCCACCAAATTTTGTGCAAATTGCTTTTATATTTTTATGATTCAAGCCCAAAAATTGAGAGGGCAATAAATCATCAGCAATCAAGATAATTTCTTTGTCATCTGGGATTTTGTTATTGCTTGCACTTGTACCACATATAGCATTTATAATCTGCCGCTCTAAATCCCGTAAATCTGATGCACGCTCTCGCACTCTTGGGGATTCAGAGGCTTTGAAAACATCTTCTTGTTGGCGTGATGATTTACGCCATGCCGCAGGCGCACTTAGACCATCTTGCAATAATTTATCGGCAACATCATTAATTTCTGGGTCTTGTAAGATTTCAATATGCGCCAAGGCAATGGTTTTTGCCGGCCCTTTAAATGATTTGGCATTGGCTTCGAGATTGTTAATCACCGCATTAATGGCATTGGTAAGGTTTACACGTTCTTGTTTATAGCCCTTGCCATTTTCATCAAAACTACCTTCTGTTTCACCAAAAATATATGCTTCGGCAATCGCATACCCACTTGATGCACTTACGCCATATAAATAATTTTGGTTTTGACTTTTAGGATTTGTTTGCTTTGAAGGTGGTTTTAATTCTTCACTATCTTCTTTTATGCCAGAAGTAATTAATTCAATCATTGAAGATAGGGCAGTTTCTGCATCATTACCCTTGGCGATAATTTCAATCTCATCACCCGGCTTTGCATTCAATGAAATCAAGGCAACAATACTGTTGGCGCGTGCCGTTTTTTGGTTTGCATTTATGGTTATTTCAGATGCAAACTTCCTTGCCAATTGTGCAATGCTTCCGGCGGGGCGGGCGTGAATGCCATGCACCAATGATAAAGCCAATGTTTGGCGGGCAATTGCACCATCAATATTAACATCAACCCCTTTATCACCAAATTTCTTTTTATTATTGTCAACTTTTCCAATTTCAAAAAGCGCGTCACCCACCGCAATCTGGCAATTCATTTTTAGAATTTTTAAATCTGCCTGCGGATCCATAACAATGATTGGTGTCAGCAAGCTCGGGACATTTTCACCGACAAAATCCATGTCAAAAGTAATCAGCTTGTCGCCAATTTTTACTTTATCACCAAGCGTAACATGCGCTTTAAAACCAGCACCCTTTAACCCGACCGTATCAATGCCAATATGAATTAATATTTCATCATCAGATTGCGTTTTTAAAATTACTGAATGCCCAGTTGGCGCAACATTAATAACAACACCATCGCAAGGCGCATATAATTCGTTATCGAGCGGCTCAATAGCAACACCTTTGCCCATTAATTCTTGCGCAAATGCGGCATCCGAACTTTCACTTAATGGCTTCACCCACCCTTTAAACGGCGATTTTATTATCAAATCACTATTCCTTATATTATCATCAAGCCGGATTATTTAATTGGATAAATACACCCCAATGTCATAATTCTATAAACATAATCTCATACCATTGCAATACCATTTTGGTTTAATTAAATACAATTTTCGGCAAGATTATTTTAATGTCACACACAATAAGAATGTTATAATATATAAAAAACGGCTTAATAAATGCAATTTTGGGAATAATTAACCGCAAAGCCCTTGAAATTGGTTATTTATTGGTTATAGTAAGTGAATTACTGATAGTAACGGATTAATAATGGCAAGCAAAATGAATTTCTCACAAACCATTGGCAAGCAGATAATTAAAGGCAAAGCACCATTATATTTGCAATTACAAGAGGCAATCCGCACAGCAATTAATGACAAAACACTTTTACCGCGTGAGGCATTACCACCGGAGCGTGACCTTGCCGAAGAGCTTGGTATTTCGCGTATAACTGTGCGTAACGCCATAAGCGGCCTTGTTAAAGATGGATTATTGGCACGCAAACAGGGCAATGGAACATTTGTATCAAGCCGTGTAGAGAAACAATTCGCGCTTCTTTCCTCATTCACCGAGGATATGGCAGGGCGCGGTCTCGTTGCCGATAGCAAATGGTTATTAAAGTCCAAAGGCCCTGTTACACCAGATGAGGCGCTTTTGATGGGACTTCGCCTTGGTGCGCAAGTTTACCGTTTCAACAGATTACGCCTTGCTGATGGCAGCCCAATGTCGATTGAACATTCGCTTATCTCTGCTGACGCATTGCAAAGTGAGCATGACGTTGTTGATTCACTCTATAAGGCATTAGAGGCAAGTGGGCATCGCCCTGTGCGCGCGTTACAAAGATTGCGCGCCCTACATTTAAACAAAGACCAAGCCGAGCTTTTGGAAACCGAGCCAGGCGCAGCGGGTCTTTTCGTTGAGCGCCATGGATATGATTCCAATGGTGCAACAATTGAAATCTCAAAAAGCTGGTATCGTGGTGATTCCTATGACTTTGTGGCGGAACTAAATGCATAAAAAAACAATCAATCCAAACACAACATTAATGTTTAAAGAAGCCGAAGAGGCAAACCAAGTTGTTGCGCACCAAATTGCCAGCAACCAAGAAATTATAAAACAAATTGCGGATAAATATTCAAATAATTTACCCGAACTAATCGTTACGTGCGCGCGCGGAAGCTCTGACCATGCGGCAACTTTTGGGAAATATGTTTTTGAAACCAGATTAGGCATTTTAACATCCTCTTTGGCTCCATCGGTTTCATCAATTTATAAAAAAGAACTAAGCATTAAAAATGCGCTTTGCATTGCAATTTCACAATCCGGCAAAAGCCCTGATTTATTATCGGTGATGAATTCATCAAAGGCGCAAGGTGTTGCAACGCTTGCCCTTGTCAATGACACCACTTCACCGCTTGCAAGCCTTTGCGATGATACATTTCCGCTTTGTGCCGGCCAAGAAAAAAGCGTTGCCGCGACCAAAAGCTTTATCGCATCCCTTACCGGCGTGCTACAAATTGGTCACGCATTAAACCCAAGCGCGTTTAAAGACACCGATATCGCATCAATCCCTGCATTATTAAAACAAAGCTTTGAATGCGATTGGACGCCATTATTAGAGGCCTTAAAAGATGCCGATGGCCTATACACAATTGGCAGAGGGCCAGCACTTGGCATCGCCAGTGAAGCGGCATTAAAATTCCAAGAAACCTGCGGACTTCATGCACAGGCCTTCAGTTCTGCTGAAGTGCGCCACGGGCCAATGGCATTGGTAAAAGAAGACTTTCCAGTCATTGTTTTTTACCAAGACGACGAAAGCGCGCCAAGCGTTAAAGAAAGCATTATTGAACTTGCGAAATATAGCAAAAAAATATTTGTAATTGGCGCAGAAATCGAAGGGACACACACCTTACCGTCCATCAAATCGTCAGCATTAATTGCGCCAATTTTGCAAATTCAATCGCTTTATAAAATGATAAATTCACTTTCTATCGCCCGTGGTTACGACCCTGATCGACCAGTAAGCCTAAAGAAAGTCACCGAAACAATTTAGAATTATAAGGACTGGTCGCATGGCAAACAAATCAATTTATGGTGCATTATCATTGGTATTATTGGCACTAAATTGTGGCTGCGCCAGCATACCAAACCATAAGAACGACATAAAAGTCATGTCGTTTAATATTAGGTGCGGCGTATGTGAGAATGCAAATGATCCCAACGCTTGGCCAAAACGTAAATTTTTGGTTGCCAAAGTCCTTGAGGAAGAGAAGCCAGACATTATCGCAACCCAAGAGGCCGAAGATTACCAAGCCGAAGACATGGCAAAGTTTGCCAATTTTTCGCATTATGGCATCGGTCGCGAGGAAGGCGAAAAGGGCGAAAGAAATGCAATATTATGGAATCCTAAACGTTTCACCGCATTAAAAACCCAAACCATATGGTTAAATCCAACAGGTGAAAAATTTAAAACTGGCTGGGACGCCGATTGGGTACGCACCCTAACCATGATTGAGTTTCAGGATGTAAAAACAAAAACCTTATTCTGGGTATTTGATGCACATCTTGATAACGCAGGCAAAACCGCAAGGGTTGAAGGCGCAAAAATAATTGCTGAACAAGCAAAAATGCGCAACCCCGAGCCAATCATATTAATGGGTGATTTGAATGATGTTGCAGGGTCTGATGCATACCTAACCCTCTCTACAACAATGCACCCTGTCACAAATTATACGCCGGATGATTATACTTTTAATGGCTTTGGTAAAGACGCAAAAAAAGGATTCGCAATCGATCATATCTTCACAAACTTTGATGCGCGTGAAAATGGTTTTAAAATAATCACCAAAAATTTTAATGGTTTATACCCATCTGACCATTTCCCAATAGTAGTGAATTTGGAAATCGATTAAGTCACTAAAAATTGGTACTATTAATATTTGCAGCGAAAAACATAATTTCAATTACAAAAATTAAAATTGCGAACTGCAATAACGATTATTATAAGATCTTTGCGCAAAGGCAAAATCATAATTATTTTTCAAAATATACAAATAAAACAATGGCTAATATTAACATTAAAGCCAAAACTGTCCATTAAACCATTAATCAACATTTTGAATTAAATAACCACCAAACCATCGGCATCAAATTACAGATATTGCAAAACAAAAACACTCATCAATTTTCCCAAATTGGTATTATAAAAACACCGCCACCAAGGGTTATTTTTATAGAATAAGCGCCATATAACCTGCCCAAAATTTAGGCAATACCAATTATATACGAATAATTATAATTTCTAGTACTTCTTATAAACACCCATAGCACAAAGAGCTTTGTTTTTATTAATAATTTCAAACAAGGCAGCCTAAACAATCATCATAGCCCTCTGCACAAATCAAAAAAATTTTAAAAAAATTGGTATTGCAATGGTTTTAAATCTTGACGATTTTGGTTTTATCATGTTAGCATCAATCATTCTTTATGAATTTAAAAAATGGCGGGTTGGATAATTTATATTCACTTTGCCATCGGGGGAAAGAAGATGAGAAAATTCAATCTAATCAAAAACAGACAAAGCAGAACAAATGCTTTAATTAACGCAACCTCAATTTTCGCATTGTCGCTTTCTGCGGCACTAATTGGCGCACCAAGTTTGGCACTTGCACAAGATGCAACCAAAGACACAAAAACTGAGGCAGCGAAAAGCGACACCAACAAAGAAGATACTGTGGTGGTAGTTGGCATTCGTAAAAGCCTTAGAAAAGCAATTTCTTTAAAACGCACAAACCTTTCCGTTGTAGAAGTTGCCACCGCAGAAGATATTGGCAAATTACCAGGTGTTTCGATTGCGGAAACTCTTTCCCGCCTTCCTGGTGTCGCAGTACAACGCGTTAACGGCCGCGCGCAGGCAATTTCAATTCGTGGTATGGGTCCTACATTTGGTGTAACCCTATTGAATGGCATGGAAATGGTATCAACGGGTGATGATCGCTCATTTGAATATGACCAGTTTCCGGCTGAATTAACAACCCAATTAACGGTTTATAAAACCCCAGATGCTGCGTTGGGAACTCAAGGCCTCGCCGGAACAGTTGATATTTCAACCATAGATCCATTACTGGCAAGTGGTAAAAAATTTAACGTAAGCGCTCGTGCAGAACTTAATTCTTTTAACAAACTTATTCCAGGTGCAAAAAATACAGGGTCACGTTTTTCAGCATCATATATTGATAAAAATGATGATGGTACATTTGGTGTTGCACTTGGTTATACGCGCCTAGATTCGCCAACTTTAAAGAAATATTTCAACCCATGGGATTTCGGCACAGCTATAAGTTTGGGAGTTTCAGGCATACCAGAAAATACACTGGTTTACGATGGATTTGAAACCGGCGTCATGGCTTGGGACGGGGTTCGTGACAGCATGATGGGGGTTTTTGAATTCAAACCAACCGACAATTTCAAAAGCAAACTAAATATTTTCCATTCTCAATTCAAACAAGACATGAATGGTCGTGAATTAGTTGGCGTTCTAGGTGACTGGGGCCTAGGCAATGTTTCCACAAGTGTTACACAAAATAATGGTGCGGGTGGGCTTACGGTTCAAAATGTTGCCGCAGTAGTAACAATGCGTGAAGATCATCGTAAAGATGATTTGGACGCCATTAGCTGGACGAATGAATATTATGTTGGTGGTTGGACATTAGAAGCTGATTTGGGCTATTCAAAAGCAACCCGCAAGCAAAAAACTTATGAAGTATATGCCGCAACCAAAGATCCAATTACTATGACTGCAAATATCAGTTCTGGTTTTGATGGCTTTGGTCAAGTTTCTTCCAACTTCGATTTTGGCAATATCGCAAATTATAATTATGCCTCATATTGGTGGGGCGGCGGCGGCGGAAATATCCTTGACGCTCTTATTAATGATGAAATGAAAAATGCGCGACTTTCTGGCAAGCATGATTTCAAATATGGCATTTTCAAAGACTTCGAAGGTGGCATAATTTATTCCGATAGAACCAAAAAAGTTATTTATGCTGGAACAACAATGTTATTGTCTAATCCGACCCAGAACGGTTGTATCCATTATTATGGCGGAAGTTCTGATGGCTGTATGGCAATTCCGACAAGCATACTTCAATCACCTGTTAACCTTAGTTTCGTGGGAGTTCCAAACATAATCAGCTTTAATGCAACAGATGCATTAAGTGGTCCTGAGTTTGTTGCAAATACTGTCCAAAATAAAAACCCACAATGGAACTATAATATAAGTGAAAAAATCACCACCGCCTTTGCAAAATTTGGCCTTGAATTTGACGCCGGAATTCCTTTTACTGGTAACATTGGATTGCAAGCAATCCATACTGAGCAAGGTTCAATTGGCACCAATGACAACAATGATGGCACAAAATCATTGGTAAGTGTTAAGAAAACTTATACAAACTATCTGCCAAGCCTTAACTTAACTGGTGATTTGGGCAATGGTCTTTATATCAAACTTGCGGCAGCAAAAGTTCAAGCCAGACCAGAATTAGATATGATGCGCGCTAACTTCTCCGCCGCAGTAGCAACTGCACCGAAGGTTCAATGGATAGGCAGTGGTGGTAACCCAACTTTAGAGCCATGGCGCGCAAATGCCTATGATATTTCTTTGGAAAAATATTTTACCAAAGGTACATATTTTGCCATTGCTGGCTTTAGAAAAGATATCACTACTGGTGTTAAAGAACAAACCATACAATTTGACTTCACGGGATTTAACAATGTTTCATCCGCAATCCCTCCAAGCAATATTGGTTTTTTGACTGCACCGGCAAACGTAAGTTCTGGCTATATTCAAGGGGTTGAGTTTAGTGGCGCAATGGAACTTAGCTTAATTAACAAGGCGCTTGATGGCTTCGGCATTATCGGAAGTTTATCTAATTCAAAATCAAATATTCCGGGTACAGATATAAACGGCGCACCAACAAATCAGCCTCTTGATGGTTTTTCTGGCGTTGTTGCAAACCTAAGTGTTTATTATGAAAATAATGGATGGCAATTCCGTGTTGGCGATAGATATCGTTCAAAATTCTCGGCACTTCGTCGCGATTCGTTTATTCAAGTTATTGATAGTGTTCGCCCTGAAAATCTTGTTGACTTACAAGCGGGATATACATTCCAAAGTGGCCCGTTACAGGATTTGAATATCTTGTTCCAAATCAACAATCTCACTGATGAACCTTATGTCACTTCACAAACCGTAGAAGGGGTTGAGGCATTAAAAGAATATCACAAATTCGGGCGCCAATATTTGTTGGGCGTAAGCTATAAATTCTAGCTGCTTTAAACTATATAATTAACGCCTGTCTTTAATGGCAGGCGTTAATATAAATATAAAATAGATGGGAATAGCAATGGTAAGACGTTTATTAATCACAACAGCGATAATTTCACCGCTTGCTATCACCCCTACAATTTCTTTGGCACAAGACATCAACATTGGTGTTGAATGGCAAGCACAAAAATACATAACTGAAAACAACCATCATTTTACCGAAGCCGCCTTTATAATTGCCAATAAAGGCAAACTTCCAATCAATACAAATGATTGGAAGCTATGTTTTTCTTCAATAATTGGTGCAAAAACCCTTGAAAATGCAAATGCTGTCATAGAGCCGATTGCTGGGCCGCTTTATTGCGCACGTTTCAGCAATTCCGACACAACAATCCCCGCAGGTTCATCACTAACCATGCGTTTTGAACATACGGAAACCGTAACCAAAATCGAAAAAGCGCCAGTAGCACCTTATATTGTTTTTGATAACGCGCCACACAATGGGATAAAAATTTCCGATTATAAAACCACCCCATTAGAGCGCACCAAACAGATTGAAGGCGCGGCAGTTGGCACTTCGACACTTGTAACACCGCAAGATATTTATCTTAAAAACCAAAATATAATTGATATACCAAAATCAAAATTACCGCCAATTTTTCCAACGCCAAAAGAAAATGAAAAATATGATGGCGTATTAGAGCTTAATGGTGCGCCTGTAATTATCGCTTCACCCAAGTTAAAAAATGAGGCGGCATTTGCCACAAAAATTTTCCAAACTTCGTTTAGCAAAGCAGGAACAAAACAATCCATTAAGCTTGAGATTGCAAAACTTGCCAAGCAAACATCACCCGATGCCTATGAGCTAGACATCACACCAAAAGGGATAAAAATCACTGGTAATAGCCCAAGCGGGGTTTATTACGGTTTGCAATCGCTGCGGCAATTATTACCAAATACCAAGGCGGATAAATTTGAGCTTCCGGCATTAAAAATTGTTGATGCCCCTGATTTTGAATATCGCGGTCTATTGGTGGATGTGGCGCGCAATTTTCAGCCCAAAGCACAAATTCTGCGAACTATTGATATTATGGCACGCCTAAAACTAAATAGGCTTCACTTACACCTTATTGATGACGAGGGTTGGCGTCTTGAAATCAAAAAAATCCCTGAATTAACACAAATTGGGGCAAAACGTGGTGAAGGCCTATGGTATAAAAACTTGCCGTCTGCTTATGGTTCTGGCCCAGATGTTAAAGACCCGCATGGCAGTGGTTTTTATACCCAAGAAGATTTTATTGAAATCTTGCAATATGGCGCCAAAAATCACGTTGAAATCATTCCAGAAATTGAAATGCCGGGGCATTCACGCGCCGCCGTTAAATCAATGGAAGCACGCGAATTTTTACTTAAACAAAAAAATGCAAAAGACGCATCTAAGTTTCTTTTAAGTGACCCTGATGACAAGTCACAATATCACACCGCCCAAAATTATACCGACGACGTAATGAACCCAGGGCTTGATTCAACCTATGTCTTTATTGATACGGTCGTTGGCGAGATTGCAGGGCTTTATAAAAAAGCGGGCGTTAAACAAAACATCCTTCATATTGGTGCCGATGAACTTGCAAATGGTGCATGGGAAAAATCACCAATCGCAATTGCAAAAATGAAGGAGTTAAACCTTAATTCAACCAATGAATTATGGGATTATTTTTATAATCGGGTCGCAGAATCACTTGCTAAAAATGGCTTTAAAATTGGGGCATGGGAAGAATTAGGGGTAAAACGCGAAAGCACATATCCAATAAACCAGAAATTCCTAAACCGTGGTGCAACCCTTTATGTCTGGAACAATCTTGAAGGCTCGGAAGACCTTGCATATCGCCTTGCCAATGGTGGCTTTAAGGTTGTTTTAGGGCCGGTAAGCAATTTCTATTTTGATATGGCTTATAATGAAGACGCCCTTGAACCCGGGCATAATTGGGGCGGATATATTGATCTTGAAAAAGCATATTCCTTTAACCCCTATGCACTTCAAGGAACTGATAAGGAAAACAAGGTTAAATTAGAGGATGCTGCAAAGTCAAATATTGTCGGCATCGAGGCTATGATGTTTTCGGAAACCATGCGCGACCCTGCGCGGATTGATTATATGATGATGCCGCGTATCTTTGCATTATCGCAAAATGCGTGGGCAAGGCACGATAATTCCGATCCTTCAAAATGGTCGGTTTTTGTCAATCAATTGGGTAAAAATCTATTGCCGCAGTTTGATGCGCAATTGCCAAATCTAAATTACCGCATTGCCCCACCTGGGCTTATGATTGAAAACAATATTGTCTTGGTAAATTATCAATTGCCGGGTTTTGCCTTGCGCTATACCACCGATGGCACAGAACCGACCATCAATAGCCCGTTGGTAAAAGGCCCAATAAATGACCGCGCAATAATAAAAGTATGCGCATTTAATAAAATTGGCAGAAAAAGCCGAACCAGCACAATAGATAATAGGTAATAATATGGGAGAAAACCAATTGCAAAATCGCTATCTTGCGATTGACGTTATGCGTGGCATGACTGTGGCATTGATGATTGTGGTCAATATGTCAATTTCGAGCCAATTATCATATGCACAGCTTCTTCATGCCACATGGTTTGGCTTTACATTAACCGATGCAATCTTTCCGACCTTTTTATTCGTTGTTGGTTCGGCAATGGCATTCACAATGCCGCGCTATGAAAATAATAAAAATAATGGCCTTTTCATAAAGACGTTAAAGCGCGCTTTTTTGATTTTTCTTTTTGGTTTTATTGTTTCCAATTTCCCATTTTTCCATATAAAAAATGGTGAGATAATCTTTCAAGATTTTGACAATTTACGCTTTCTTGGGGTTTTACAAAGAATTGGTATTTGTTTTGCCCTTGCCACCCTTATAATCCATTTTACAGGTAAAAAAGGGGCGTTAATATATTCAATACTATCATTGCCGATTTATTGGATTTTAATTGCGCACTTTGGTGATTATAGCCTTGAACATAATGCCGCCCTAAAATTTGATTTAGTAATATTTGGCGCAAGCCACCTTTATAAAGGCGAAGGCATTCCATTTGACCCAGAAGGGCTTTTGGGAATAATCCCATCCTTGGCAAACTTATTATCAGGCTATTTGGTAGTAAGTTATCTTCGCAATGCCAGCGATAAAAAAAGCGCTAATTTCAAAATAATCGCTTTGGGAATAATTTTAATTATAATCGGCAATATTTTGGCGCAATTTTTTCCAATATCCAAAAAGCTTTGGACATCGTCATACGCCTGTCTGACCATTGGGATTGATTGTTTGGTTTTGGGAATTTTGGTATATTTTATTGACATATGTGACCTTAAAAAAGGAACATATTATTTTGAAGTATTTGGCAAGAATACATTGTTCATCTATATTTTTGCCGAAATATTAATGGCAATATTATGGACCATTCAAATCAATGGCACAGAATTAATGATGGTAATTTATAATGATATATTTGCCAAAATTGCGCCGATTAAAATTGCATCATTTCTATTTTCTTTGGCATTCATGCAAATGTGTTGGTTTATTGCATATTGGCTCGATAAAAAGAAAATTTATATTAAAATATAAACTCAATTGCGGTTTAGAACCCATGCCCTAAACCGCAATTAATATAATTATATACGTTTTTTGGCGGCATTCATAAGGTTTAGTGCCTGTGATTTTCTTCCTGCATCACCAACTGCACGGTTTGCCCGTGCAGGCGCTTTATAAGAGCGTTCAGCATAATTATACGCGCCCTTATAATCACCAGAGATATATAATAAATCGGCCATGAAATAATTGGCATCAACATCATTTGGGCTTACAGATAATGCATGTTGTAAATAGGTTTTCGCCTTAGCCTTGTCACCAAACGCAATAGGTGGGCCAGGGACATGGGTGTACATCGCGCCGAGGCTTGCAAATGCGCCTCCATTAAGCGCATTTGGGTTCATTTTAATGCTGCGCTCTAATAATGCTTTTGACTGATTGGCAATTGGAAGCGCACTAAAAGCACCAACATCTTTTGCCTTTACCCCAAGGATGATGGCTTCCCAAATTAATGGCTCGGCACGTCCTGGGTTGGCTTTTGCTAATTGTTCAGCTTCGTTAATGGCCCTGTCTTCTGCGGCCATGCGTTGTGATTTATTTGGGGTTGAAAAATTTAATTGGTCAAAATGTTGTTCAAGCGTGGTTAGTTTTTGTTCGAAACTTTCGCCTTGTGCAAAGGCACTGGTGGCAAATGCACTTAATGACAATGTTGCAAAAGCGATTTTTGCAAAATTTGATTGTTTGGTCATTTTACTCTCCTGATATTATACGAATAATGATTTTGCTTTGCGGTCTTTTTCTGAAAGTGCTTCATCGACCAATGACGGAAGGATGCTATTCAGGCGAACAAAAAACGCCTCGGGAAAACCAATATAGACATCCTTGGCATCATCCTCGACGGCCTCAACAATGCGCGAAGCAATATAAACGGGGTCGTCCATACTCATTTTGGTCAAGTCGGCATATTTCAAAACCTGCGATGAATTCATGGTGGTTTTGACGGCACGTGGCGCGATATAAGTGGTTTTAATTCCAGTTCCTTTTAGCTCGCGGCGCAATGCCTGTGATAGGCCGCGCAAACCTGATTTTGAACTTGAATAAGTTACAAAATGACCAAAATTTATCGATCCGAAAATTGAGCCAACATTAACAATATGCCCCGAATTTTTTGCCTTCATTTTTGGCAAAACCGTTGCAATAATTCGGGTTGGGGCAATAAGATTAATCATATAGGTTTTGTATAAACTATCTGCCGATTGCGCCTCAAATGGCCCAAAATATTGGATGCCAGCAAGGTTGATTACAATGTCCCAATCTTCCTCGGCGATTTTTTCGCAAACCGCCTCAATTCCTGCTGGATCTGATAAATCACCCACAATTGTTTCAACACCAGATACATTTTCTTTATGGCGAGTGATGATGGTAAGCCTGCCACCGCTTGCAATGATTTGTGCGGTTAATGGTGCGCCAATGCCACCAGTGCCACCAGTTAAAAGAATTTTCTTATTCTTAAATTGCATATGCCAATTCCTTTTGATTATTTGCTGTTTGATTGCTGGTTAATGGAATAGAGGCGAACATTTCACCAAATAATTTGAAAACCATTTTTGCAACATGAATTATGGAATCTTGGTCGGCTGTATCGGAAATCTGGTTTACCAAACCCTCAAAAAAGCCGAGGTGGGAAATATCCAAATCGCCATGCGATGTAAGATATGTAAAACATTCAGGTCCCAGATTTAGATTTTGCGCAACCGCACCCGCACCCTTGGTCGCCAATTGTACTGACGTCCCTTCAAGCACGAATACCATGCCAAAAAAGCCAACCGGATTAACGCGGTTAATATAATCATAGACATAGGACACCATTAATTCCGTTGCCGGATTTGGCGCTGAATCACGGGCTTTTATCATGTCACCACCCGCATTTTTAATGTCTGCAAGAATCCAGTTTTCATGCCCGGTTTCCTCCTCGACATATTCATCAAGGGCTGAATGAAGCAATTTATTTTCAACAGGGATTTTAGCGCGCGCCGCCTCCATCAAAGGCACGGTGAATTTGACGTGGTGATACGCCTGCGTTAAATAGGCAATATAGGTTTCAAGGCTTATGTCACCTTTTAATCCGGCTTGAATTTGCGGAACCGCCATAAGCTTTTGCGCATCCAAAACGGTTTCAGAAATTAGCTTATGATAAAATTTCAATTCCTGTGGGTTTTTAAAACGTCTTTCAAAAATTGCGGCGCGTTTAAGACGACCATTTTCGGTCAATTCCCCATTTGTCGGCAAAAATGGTGTGGTAAGATGAAATTCTTTGATTTTGGCATAATCAGGCAGGCTTTTATTAATTTCAAAAACCGCTCTTTCGATATCCACAATTTTAAAATCAGGCCGTGATGGAACAATCAACGCTGATAATGATGGAGCCGCATCGCCATATACAAAAATTTGCCCAATATTTGGATTGGCAAGAAACTCACCCTCAACCCATTCAGGGGAAATATTACGTCCAAAGGAGTTGATGATGATATTCTTTTTACGCCCAGAAATATAAAGCTTGCCATCAACGACATTACCAATATCGCCAGTTTTTAATTCTTTTACTGCGGCATCCTCGCCAACATAGCCCAAGAAGCAATTTTCAAGCTTTTTATGGCGAACAATTATTTCGCCATCGTCAGAAATCCTAACTTCAAGATGCGGAAGTATTTTACCCGCAGAGCCAATAATCACATCTTTTGGGGTATTTAGTGTAACAACCGATGAACATTCAGAAAGACCATATCCTTCATAAATTGGAAGCCCGAGTTTTCTTGCACTTTCAAATAATTCACCCGCAACCCGCGCACCACCAACGGCAATAAATTCCAAACTATCAAGTCTTGTATTATTCTTTGCCATCGCTGCCATAAGACCGCGCAAAATTTCAGGAACTAATATCAAGCTTGTGGCATTGGTGTTTTTTATCGCAGAAAGCAAAAGCGATATTTCTGGCGCGAAAGGATTGGCAAAACCAATTTCTTTCAACGAATAAATCACATATTTACCACCGGCAATCAATGTTGTGTAAAGACCGGCAACATTTTCAAGCAAAACCCCAAGCGGCAACACCGCAAAATGCGTTTTGGCAAATTCACCGCCAATGGCTTCTATCAGGCTAACCGATAAGGTTTCCATATGATCAAGCGATAAACAAACACCTTTTGGTGCGCCGGTTGATCCTGATGTATAAGTAATTTTAGCAGTGTTTTTAGGTAAAGAAACCGCCACATTTTTGGTAGGTGCAATTTTTAAATTTTTGCCAAAAACATTTATTGCCTCACCTTGGCTAGGGTTGATAAGTGCAATCGCCCCACAATCTTGCAGCGTGTTTTTAACCTGCTCATCACTAAAAAATGGCGGCAAAACAATCGCGGGAATACCGATATTTAATAGGGCCAAATCTATTGCGATTAATTCGGCGCAATTATCTAACGCAATTGCAATCGGGCGTGATTTATCTGGGAATTGTTCCAAAAAAACTTGGCTAAGTCGTGTTACTTCTTTCCATAATGCCTGATTAGAAACCTTGTTACCGCTGGTAACAATTGCAATTTCATCAGGGTTCTTTGCGGCACGGTTTTTAATTGAATCAATGATTATTGACATATTTATTCCTATTGTTTCGATTAATTGTCTGATTTGTGGTGGATGCGCGCGTATAGAGACGGCAATTTCAAAGTCTCAAGCGGTGCTGAACATTCATCAATAAGACCGGCGATAACTTGTGGGTCATTTTCATAATAGCTTCCCCAATCTTCGGGGTTTTCGACCATATCAATGCTCGCCTTTGCTAAGGTTTCGGTTTTAAAATTAACGACCCGAAAAATACGACGCAAAGGGCGGGTTGCCGTGGCACAAGCAATTTTTTTATTTTGGCTTTTTAAATATGTCGCCATTGCCCGAAATAGGAAATATGCAACTCCACGCGCTTTGTCATTATCTGAAGAAACAAGATTACCAATTTCGACAATATCTTTACGTGATATAATATTTTCATGTGATAGATTGGCAAAATGTTTTTGAAGTGTGACCTCGACATCATCGCCAAGATAGTTTTCAAGAAACAATCTTTCATCTTCGGCATAACGAAAACCAGAAGCGGCAAGAATTTCACCCTCCTTGTTACGCACACTCATAAGAATTGGATAATGCGAGTGTAATTTCCCGCCAAAGGCACGGAAATAATTTATTTCTAAAAATTCTTCTACTTTTCTTCTTTCCGGATGGAAAAGATCACAAATAGAAATCACGTGACCACAAAAGCCACTTTGTTCATTATTATCTATATTTTTTTCTGCAATATTACGCATCAATCAATTCCCGTTTTTCAAGGCCTTTGATTGAATGACACCACCGCAAAGATAATGTCGTAAAATTTAAATGCAGAATAATTTTATTTAGAGTATTTAATTGACAGAAACTAAATGTATTATTGTTCTTAATGCCTCATACTGCGGATATATTATATCAAACCTATATTGAAAAACGTGAAAGTCTTTTACGGTTTTTTACTGCGCGTGCAAAAGGCAATAAAGAAACCGCCGAAGATATTGTTCAGGAAATATATTTAAAAATTACCCGCCTTGAGAATGATATAAAAATTGAAAACCCTTCGGCTTATCTTTTTAAAATTGGCAATAATATATTTTTAAACCAAATCCGCAGCCAAACCCGCGATATGGCACGCAATAATGCCTTTATCGATGTTAATGAAATACGAATTGGCACTGAGCCAATTTCACAATCCATGAATGCCGAAGAAGGTCTAAGTTTAAAAGAACAAATTCAAAAAGCGCAGGCGGCAATAAAAAACCTTCCGCCACGGGAACATGAAATTTTCTTGGCATGCCGCATGGAAGGGAAAACCCAAAAACAAGTGGCGGAGGATTTGGGAATCTCGAAAAGTAGTGTTGAAAAAAGCCTTGCAAAAACCTTGCGCCACTTGATGCAAATACTTAACGAATAAATAAATTAAAATATTTTCACATTTTTTTACGACACTTAATTTTGGTGGTGTCATATAATCAGAAGGTAACGGTTTAATAATGAAAATAGGTAAATTCGATAATCAAATTCTGGAGCGTGCGGCACAATATGTGGTTCGCATGAATTCCGATGATTTATCGGATGAAGAAATTTTTGAAATTACCGAATGGCTTGAACAAAGCCCAGATCATGCCGATGCCTATAATATTGCGGAGCAGGCCTGGGAAGTTTCTGGCACAAAAGCTGATAATATTGTTGAATTCAAACCAAAGCCACCAATTACCAACCCTGCGAATGACAATAATATTAAAATCCCATGGGCATCATTAATTGCCGCATGCCTTTTAATTGTTGTTAGCTTCCCATTATATAATTTTTATAGCTTTGGCACAGAAAACACCTATGCAACCCATCAAGGTGAGCGACTTGAGGTTACGTTAAAAGATGGAAGCCATATCCACCTTAATGAAAATACATTGCTAAAAACCAAGATTGGCGCCAAGGCCCGCAATATCACTTTGCAATCAGGTGAATTTGCAATTGATGTGGTTCATAATGAAAAAGCACCAATGAAAATAATCGCTGCTAATAAAGCGATTTGGGATGTTGGCACAAAATTCAATGTTAAGCTTGAAGACAATGGCGTGATTGTAAGCGTGAAAGAGGGTAAAATCTCTTACTCTGATGCGAGTGCAAAAGACTATGACAAGAATAATATAATAAATGCCGGCTATCAGCTTAGGGTAAAGGCAGATAATGCAATGGTTGCAAAAGCGAATATTGCCGCCGCATATGCCTGGGAAAGCCCTATTCCAAAAGATACCACACTTAAAACATCACAATTGGCAACCCCAAAAGAAAACAGTCCAATTGGCAAAACCCACCAATTCGTTTTTGATAATATAAGCCTTAAAATGGCCGCAAAACAAATTGCCAACACCTATGGCATTGAGGTTTCGGTTGCGCCAACAATTGCAAAACAACCTGTTTCAGCAATTGTAAAATCTGAAAATGCAGATGATGCATTAAATGAGGTTAGTAAATTAACACAAACCAGCGTAGAAAAGCATGATGGAAAATATTTGATAAAATAATTCATGCCGCATTTTTATATTGAAAACCAACCTGTTATAAATACGCTTGCCGAAATATCGCAAAAGACCGGCATTTCCATTGGCGGTGTTTCTCCGCATGAATGTTCGTCAGGCAATATTAGCCTAAAGGGAAATTATAATGCCGAAAGCGCGTTACAAGAGGCCTTAAAAGACACAAATTGCGATTTTCATAAACTTGACCATAGAACCTATGTCCTTTTTATAAAATCCGATAATATAAAACCGCAAAATGATAGTCAGGATGTTATTGTTGTTTTCGGGCAAAGGGCACAAAACCAATCGCAAATCGCAAACTCGATACAAGTTGTTTCGGGTAAAAATTTAAAAGATTATTCATCTGGCCTTGGTGATATTGCACGCCTTAATTCTGGATTTATGGTTACAAACCTTGGCTCTGGGCGTGATAAGATTTTGTTGCGCGGTCTTTCTGATGGGGTTTTAACTGGTTATGCAAAATCTATTTCAGGATTGTATTTTGGTAATTCACCAATCACCCTTAATGCACCGGACCCAGATTTATTATTAACGGATATAAAAGCCGTTGAAATCTTTAATGGCCCGCAAGGCGCATTATATGGCGAAGGTTCGGTTGCCGGTGTGGTTCGCATCGTCCCTAATCTTGCCCAAATTGGCGAAAACTATTCAAAACTTAGTGTTGGATCAGGAATTACAATTGATGGCGGCACATCTGCCCGTTTTGAAGCATTAAATAACACTGGCTTCAAGGGGGATAAAGTCGCCCTAAGAAGTGTTTTATATTACGACTATCAGGCCGGTTTCATTGACGATATTGGCATCCACAAAAATAATATCAATAGTTCCAAACGCTTTGGTATTCGCAATAATTTTGCGATTATTCCTGATGAAAGCCTTAATATAAATATTGGCTTTACCATGCAAAATATTGATAATGGCAATTCACAATATTATGACCCCAATGTCGGCAAGTTTCGGCGCAACCTGCAAATCGCCGAAAAACACGATAATGATTTCTCTTTGGCAAGCATTGATATTGATAAGAAGCTTGGCTTTGGTACGTTTAAAATAAATGCCAACCATGTTCATCACGCACTTGATACAATATATGATGCCACAAATATCAAAAGCTTTATGCCAATCGCACCAAACCAAGGGATAAGCTATAAAGACGCGCAACTTATTGATTTAAGTAATATTGAGATTGATTTTATATCGCGTGATGAAGGCAAAATTCGCTATTTGGCGGGTGTATATCTTCAAAACTCTGAAGAAATCTTAAAGCCACAACTTTATAATAATCAAGTCTATTGGCACGAACATCGGGTTCAAGACAGCAGCGACATCGCCGCAATTGGTCAAATAAAATATATACCCAATACAAAACTGGATCTAAGCATTGCCTTTAGAAATTCACAAACAAAACAAAAAATAAAAAGTGAGGTTTATGGTAATGCCGCATATGGCTTAAGTGATTTTTCACTTAACCAATCCAATTCATCACACCATTTATCATCACAATTTTCGGTGAATTATCACCCATTCAAAACAATTAATATCTATGCCCAATTTGGCGAAGGTTACCGCAATGGTGGCTATAATTCGGCATTTTTATTGCCGCCAGATAATAATGATACAAAATTTGATAGCGATGAATTAACCAATAAAGAGTTTGGCATAAAATATAATGATGCGAAATCCTCACTAAGCGTCGCAAGATATGAATTGCAATGGGATAATGTGATTTCCAACCAGCTTCAGGATAATGGTCTGCCAATTACAAAAAATATTGGTAATGCACTCATAGAAGGGGTTGAAATTTCTGGTAAAACCAAAATCAAAAATACCTATAACCTAAGCTTTTCCGCAGATTTAAATTCGTCAAAATTAATTGGAAAAGATAATAAAATCATTGATGCTGATTCAATGCCAAACATCCCAAATATTTCATATAATTTTGAAATATCGCGGAATTTTAAATGGTATATGTTTGATGCTTATTGGGCGGCAGATTATTTATACCGTGGCAAGTCACAGGCTAATTTTCATCTTAGCGATAATAATTTCATGGGTGAATATTCATCGCTTGATATGCGCCTTGGGCTGATGAAGGATAAATATAAAATCCTCTTAAAAGGTGAGAACCTTTTAAACTCTTCAAAAAACACCCTAAGCTTTGGCAATCCGTTTTATGGTGCAAATCAATATTTCATCACGCCACAACATCCAACAACCATTTCGCTTAGTATCTCAAAAGACTTTTAAGCCCTAGCCCCAAAGATAAGCAATTGGTGGATAGACCATGCCGTCTTTATAGACCATGCCAAATTCCCTATCCTTTGCCAAAAGCATTGGCCCATCAAGATCAACAAACCTTGCATTTTGCGCAATTAAATGGGCCGGTGCCATCGCAAGTGATGTTGCCGCCATACAGCCAACCATAATCCCAAGACCCGCTGATTTTGCGGCATCCACCAGTGCCAAAGCCTCGGTAAGGCCGCCAGTTTTGTCAAGTTTGATATTTATATATTGATAGCGCGGGGTAACATATTCCAATGACGAACAATCAAGACAGGTTTCATCAGCACATAATGGAACTGGGCTTTTGAAGCCCAATAATTCTTTATCTGCACCAAATAATAGTGGCTGCTCGATAAGCATGACACCAAGTTCCGATAATTTATCTGTCATTGTGCGAAGTAATTCCATGTCCCAGCCACCATTGGCATCGACAATTAATTCAGCATCAGGGCGCGCAGCGCGAATTGCACGCACCCGTTCAATATCGGTATCAGCCTCTATGCCACCCAATTTAATTTTAAAACGTGACCAGTCCTTTAGGCGCATTGCTTTTTGTGCCATATATTCGGGTGTTTCAATGCTTAGGGTAAATACGGTCGGCAGTGGTTTTGGTGGTGCAAGACCCGCAATTTCCCAAACCCTTTTACCCGCCTTTTTTGCCATTAAATCCCATAATGCACAATCAAAAGCATTACGAATTGGGCCAGATGGCAATAACTTATTTAATTCGGCAATCGTCATGCCATTTGTAAAATGTGGCGCAAGGCTTTGGGCATATTCAACCGCCTTGTTTAACTCATCCTCATCATATTCATGGGGTTCAGATTCACCACGGCCAATAAAGCCACCCGATGATAATTCAACCACCATCATCTGGCTGTGGGTAAAACAATGGCGGGAAATACGAAATGGCTCTTCTAGCAAATAGCGCTCAGCATAAGCTTTTACTTTGATTGAGCCTTCCATACTTTCTCCCTTTATTCGCCGCTTTTATTGCGCGGCGTGCGCACAAATCCCGTGAATTCTTCATAAAGCTGGCTAACATCTTCGAGGCGCTGTTCAACATCACGACCACCGCTATGGCCAACAACGTCATTAACCAATAAATTGACCAAACCAACCATAGGAACCGCCGAATGCCAGAATAAATAACCATCAGCATCAGCGGTTAAAACATGTTTCGTATAATGCGCCGCCCAATCACATAATGTGTCGGTAATAATAATTAATGGCAAACCCGCCTGTTTTGCCTTTTTCGCCAAAGCCTGTGATTTTCTTGAATAGCGGCGGATATCGACGATTATTAAACAGCGGTCTTTGGGATCTTCAAGCAATATATCAACATAATTGCCCGATGCCCCTTCAACCAATTCAACACCAGGGCGAACGTATTGCAATTGATGGGCAAGCAAGGTTGCAATACCGCGTTCAGTTTGAAAGCCTATGATTTGCACGCGTTTACTTGCCGCAATTTGGGCGATTGCATCACGCCAGACCGCATTTTGCGAACGTTCATAAACACTTACAAGTAATTCAATTTCGCGTTCAAGGGTTTTGCGGCGTTTGTCACTATCGGTAAAACCTTTGAGAAATTCCTGAAAGTCATCACCCGCAAGCCACGGTAAATTTGCCGAGCCGCGCAAATGTTCTTTTAAATCACGAAAATGCCTGAAACCGAGCATCCGACAAAAACGACCAACCGTAACCGAACTTACGTCAAGGCGTGCCGCAATGGAGGTTGCGGTTTCAAATGGTATCATTTCGCGATTATTAAGCAGGAATAAGGCTATCTGCCGCTCAGAATGCGTATATTCGTCTAATTCTTCTTCTAATCGCTTTAATAAATCAACCATATCTTATTCTCACATAAAAGAAATATATGATTAATTTACATATATTTTTCGAGATAGTCCACAATCGCACCCGCACCAAAACGTAATGGGTCACAGGACGGAAGCCCAAGTTCATCTTCGGCACGTTTTAAGGCATCGCGCGCGCTATTTTCATCTAGTAATGACGTATTTAAACTTATGCCAACGCCACGCGCCGCAGGGTTGGTAAGACGTGCCGCATTAACATGCACTGATAAGGCATCACTTAATGATGGGCATGCATAGTCACCCTCATAACCCACCAATTCTTTGCGTCCAGCCTCATGGCAAACCACAATCGCATCCGGTTGCGAACCATGAACCAACCCCAAAGTAACGCCAGCATAGGCAGGATGCAGCAATGCACCCTGCCCTTCGATTACGTGCCAATGATCATCACTTGCTGCCGGCGACAGCCACTCTGCTGCACCGGAGATAAAGTCCGCGACCACTGAATCGATTGCTATACCCCGTCCCGTTATCATAATACCGGTTTGTCCCGTTGGGCAGAATGTGGCGTTCACACCACGTGCAGTCATTTCTTTTTCAATACTTAAGGCCGTATATTTTTTACCGACTGCACAATCAGTCCCGACAGTAAGCAGGCGTTTTCCGCTTCGTTTAACGCCTGTACCCGGGCTGAATTTAATATTAGGGCGCCGCAAATCATAAAGTGTGACGCCGCTTGTTTTTGCGGTTTCCGCAATTTCTTTATTATCGGCAAGACGCTCATGCAGGCCAGCCGCAACATTTAATCCAGCTTTTAATGCCGCAATAATATGGGAAACCCATTTGTCGGCAATAAAACCACCATCATTGGCAATACCAATCACCATGGTTTTTATACCCTTTGCCACAGCCTCTTCAAAGCCAAGGTCTGGCAAACCCAAATCAACGCCGCAACCATCAAGGCGATATTGACCCGCACAATCTTTTGCGCGCCATTCAGCAAGCCCTGATGCAGTCTTCGCCCAGCTTATATCAGGTGCATCACCTAGAAATAAAATATATGGTGCTTCCATAAAACCCCCCAACCAGTATTATATTTAAATTATTTTGTTCCCGTACGGCGAATGATTTGCCCAGGTCTTTCGCCAGTTGGCTTACCGTCTTTGAAAACTGGCGTGCCATAAACCCAAACCTCATTCACGCCATCAGCAATTGCCGCAGGATTTTGAAAGGTTGCGTTATCCTTGATTTTTTTGGCATCAAATAACACCAAATCCGCAACCATTCCCTTTGCTATTTTGCCACGATCGGTAAAACCCATATGCGCCGCCGCAAGACCAGTCATTTTATATACTGCTGTCTCTAGGCTCATTTGTTTTTTATCTCTTACGAGCCATGCAATGACACGTGCAAAAGAACCAGATCCACGGGGGTGCATATCAATAATGCGACCATCAGAGCAGATATTTGAATATTTCCAACCAATAAGTTTTGCCACATCATCATCGCTCATGGCACGTCCCATAACGCCAGAGCCTTTGTCCATTGCGGCGGCCTCAATATTCAAATCAAGGAAGGTTGTAACGTCATCTTTGCCACGTAATTTTGCAATATCGGCAACCGATTTTCCAATATAGGATTGGTCAGGCGGGAAATTGGTAATGATAAGACCATCAGGCTTGGCAAGATGGGTTAGCGCAAATTCCGCTGCTTTGCGGTCAGTAAAGTCACGCTCCGGCAACAAAACATCAAGGCTAGATTGCCAATATGTATAAGGGTAAACATCGGCAGTTATATCAATACCTTCGGCTCGCGCTTTGTTTAATTTTGCAATGACCTTATCCGCCTGCCCCCATTTATCGACCATTGCGATTTTCAGGTGGGAAATTTGCACCGGTAATTTTGCCTGACGACCAATTTCAATCACTTCATCAATTGCGGCATCAAGTTCGACATCTTCGCTGCGCATATGGCTTATGTAGCGACCACCATATTTGGCGGCAACTTTGGACAAGGCAATAACTTCTTCATGGGTAGAATAAATGCCGGGATCATATTCAAGACCAGTTGAAAGCCCCAACGCACCTTCTTTCATTGCGCCCTCTACAAGCGCCTCCATCTTTGCGATTTCTTCAGGTGTGGCAGCACGTTTATAATCAGCCCCCATAACCGCAGCACGCACAGTGCCATGCCCAACATAGCTTGCAAAATTTATAGTCGATGGGTTGGTTTTACGGGCATCAAAAAACGTAGCAAGCGGCAACGCGCTATCACCATCTTCACCAACCACAACTGTGGTAACCCCTTGATTGATTGCGGCAAGGGCATCTGGGCGTTTATCAACATGACGGTCATGGTGGCTGTGGGTATCAATAAATCCGGGCGCTAGGGTTAGGCCTTTACCATTGATAACAATATCGCCTTTATTGGGTGCGCATTTACCGACACAAACAATATGACCATTATCAACGCGAACATTACCAACCCGCGCCTTGGCACCCGTGCCATCAACAATGCTTGCATTTACAATTGATGTTGCATTTTGCGCCATTGCAACAGAGCCAAAAGAAAGCACCATCGCCATACTCATTAAACTAGCAGAAATACGCATTTCACACCTTCCACAGACCGTAAACGCAAAATAATCAACAAATTGATTATAATGTTAGTTTTCTGTCATGAATCAAAAATATGCGCAAGTAAATATTGCTGCTTATGAAAAATATATAATTTTCACAATGTTTTATAGGAATGATTCTTTTGGTGGCAACAAGCACTTATGATAGGCAAAAAAATCAATTTAAATTGTTATTGCTAAACGATAGCATTCATTTGTTTAAAATCAATGCCTTTTCAATCTTAATAGTGGAACACTGAAGATGAGACCGATGGTCGCAGATTGAGAATTATGCAAAAGCAAAAACAATAATTTCCGTAAAATTTTGATGGGAATTTAAAGATATTTCGTATTGCAATCAATAAGTTAGGCATAGCCGCAACTATCAAATAATTGATTTTATATAAGTTTTTCCTAATATCTTTATACAAGAAATTAAATGAGCATAGCATTTGCTAAACAAATGTTTCTTTGCATAATCGCGCAAAATTAAAGGGGGGCCAAAAGATGCCCTCTATATAGGAGGAAGTCTTGACGCACCTCACAATGTCGCTTGTTGAAATTGCCACCCCGATTCTTGAACGTCATAAACGTGACCATACAAGATTGCTACAAATCTTACACGATATTCAGGATGAATTAGATTATATTTCACCTGAAACCATGGAATACCTTGCCCATGAATTAGAAATTCCAATCACCCAAGTTCAAAGTGTTGTGGAGTTTTATTCATTTTTTCATTCAAAGCCGCATGGAAAATTTCGCATATTATTTTCTGACAATATTACCGACCGCATGTTGGGCAATAAGGATTTATTTGACCACATGCTTAACCGCCTTCATCTTACGCCTGACACAGTCTCAGAAGACGGCCTCGTAAGCGTTGGCATGACATCTTGCACCGGTATGTGCGATCAAGGCCCGGCGCTTTTGATTAATAACATGCCAATAACCCATCTTACACCCCGCCGCATTGATGAAATATGCGATCTTGTAAAAAGCGGGCTTCCTGTAAACCATTGGCCATCACATTATTTTAAGGTTGATAATAATATTCGCCGTGCCGATGAATTATTGGCAACCGCATATAATATGGGCGATGCCATAAAGGCCGCTGTCGCCAAAGGCGCGCAAAGCATGCTTGATGAAATGAAGCGCTCGAACCTTCGTGGTCGTGGTGGTGCGGGTTTCACAACTGGCGTTAAATGGGAATTGTGTCGCAATGCGCCAAGCGATGAGCGATTTATCGTTTGTAACGCCGATGAAGGTGAACCAGGAACATTCAAAGACCGCGTTTTGTTACAATCTTTTGCAGGGCACGTATTTGAAGGCATGACAATTGCCGGATTTACCACTGGCGCAAAGCAAGGTTTTGTCTATCTTCGTGCCGAATATAAATATCTGGTCAAATCGCTTCAAATCTTCCTTGATAATATGCGTGCCGCAGGTTTCTTGGGTAAAAATATTCTTGGCATTGAAGGCTTTGATTTTGATATTGATATTCACCTTGGTGCTGGTGCATATGTTTGCGGCGAAGAAACCGCACTCATTGAATCGCTTGAAGGTAAAGCAGGCCGTCCACGCATTCGCCCACCATTCCCGGTAACTTGTGGCTATAAAAACAAGCCAACCGTGGTCAATAACGTTGAAACCCTATGCAAAGTTACGGAAATCGCAAGACGTGGCGGCGCATGGTATGAAGGACGCGGTACGCGCCAATCAACTGGTACAAAATTATTATCGGTTTCTGGCGATTGCGCACGCCCCGGAATTTATGAATTCCCATTTGGGGTTCGCATTTCAGACGTTCTTGAAGAATGTGGCGCCAAGGATGTTATTGCGGTGCAGATAAGTGGTGCGGCGGGTGTCTGCCTTGCGCCCCACGAATTCCACCACCGTATTGCTTTTGAGGATGTGCCAACCGCTGGTTCATTCATGATTTTTGGCAAAGACCGCGACATGTTTGACGTGGCATTAAATTTTGCCGAATTTTTTGCCCATGAAAGCTGTGGCTTCTGTTCGCCATGCCGCATCGGTACATCTTTGGTCAAAGACATGATGGAAAAGATTGCCGCAGGGCGTGGCACAAAATACGAAATCAACGAAATTCAGCGTCTGCGCGATCAAATGAAGAATTTCGCCCACTGTGGTCTGGGGCAAACGGCGGGCAATGCTATTTGCGACTGTATCACTAAATTCCGTCCGGCATTTGATAAGCATCTATCAAGCCGTGACTTTTTACCAGCTTTTGATTTGGAATTATCACTTGCCCGTTCCCGTGAGGTAACGCACCGTGACGATGCCGATGCACATCTTGGAGCAAAATAATGAGCGAGATTGCAAATACATTCACCCTAGACGGACAAATTGTTCATTTCACGCCTGGGCAAACAATTTTAGAGGCCGCATTAGAAGCCGGTCTTTATATTCCACACCTTTGCTTTAACCCAGAATTAAAGCCACATGGTAGCTGTAAATTATGCACCGTTATCGTTAATGGTCGTTCTGGCTCTGCTTGCACCATCAAGGCAATGCCGGGGCAAGAAGTGCAAAGCAGCACACCAGAATTAGATGGCAGACGCCGGTTGCAGCTACAAATGATTTTTGTTGAAGGCAATCACTTCTGTCCAGGATGCGAAAAAAGCGGAAATTGTAAATTACAGGCGGTGGCATATGACCTTGAAATGCTTAATCCGCACTTCCCGCATTTCTTTCCAGAACGCCCAATTGATGCCTCACACCCTGATGTGATGATTGATTTCAATCGCTGTATCCTTTGTGAACAATGCGTGCAAACCAGTCGCGATGTCGATGGCAAAAATATTTTCGCCCTTGCGGGACGCGGCATGAAATCACACCTAATTATCAATTCGCCATCTGGCAAATTGGGGGATACTGATTTCGCCCTAACCGATAAAGCGGCGCATGTTTGCCCGGTTGGCGCAATTTTGGAAAAACGGGTCGGATACGCAAAACCAATTGGTGAACGCATATATGACGAAAAAACCATTCGCGAACAAGTCGCTGCGGATGCTGAAGGGGGATTATAATCATGGACACACAGGTTTCTTCCCAACCACAAAAAGTGGCAAAGCGTAAAATCCGCGTGGCGACAACATCCCTAAGCGGTTGTTTTGGCTGTCACATGTCATTACTTGATATTGATGAGCGGATTTTACAATTAATCGAGGTTGTAGAATTCGACCGCTCACCAATCACTGATATTAAACATTGTGGCCCATGTGATATTGGCCTGATTGAAGGCAGCGTTTGCAATTCGGAAAATGTCCACGTCCTTCGTGAATTTCGTGAAAATTGCAATGTTTTGATTGCCTTTGGTGCATGTGCTGTTGCGGGTGGTTTACCGGCGCAGCGTAATCACCTTGATATTGGTGATGCATTGCGTGAAGTTTATTGCGACCGCGCGGGTCTTGGCAAACAAATTCCGAATGACCGTGAATTACCACTATTACTTGATAAAGTGCATCCGATTAATGAGGTTGTTCGGGTTGATTATTTTATCCCCGGCTGCCCACCATCGGGTGATACAATTTGGAAGTTTGTTACTGATTTAATTGCCGGACACATGCCCCGTCTTGAGCATCCATTATTAAAATTCGATTGAGAGGAACCAATAAGATGTCCTATTTGGAAACTGCCGAAAGTCCAGAAAAACTTCGCCGCCTCGTCATCGATCCTGTTAGCCGTGTTGAAGGACATGGCAAGGTCACCATTCTTTTGGATGATAATAATAAAATTCACCAAGTTCGTTTGCACATTGTTGAATTTCGTGGCTTTGAAAAATTTATTGAAGGCCGCCCATATTGGGAAGTTCCGGTATCGGTGCAAAGGCTTTGTGGTATTTGCCCCGTAAGCCACCAATTGGCGGCAGTAAAGGCAATGGATATTATTGCGGGTTATGGTGCAATTACGCCAACCGCAGAAAAACTCCGCCGCCTTATGCACTATGGGCAAATTGTGCAATCACATGCCGTGCATTTCTTTCACCTTGCTTCGCCTGATTTATTATTGGGCTTTGAAAGTGATGTTGCAAAACGCAATATTATTGGTGTGGTTGCCGCACATCCCGAAATCGCCACACAAGGCGTTTTACTTCGTAAATTTGGGCAAGAAGTTATTCAACATGTTGCGGGAAAAAAAGTTCATGGCACGGGCGCAATCCCTGGCGGGATGAATAAGGCGCTTACAATCCCTGAACGTGACGCCATGCTTGCCAAGGTTGATGATATGATTGCATGGTCAACCGCCGCAATTCATATGCTTAAAAAACTGCATGAAAGTGACCCTGATTTTTACAACAAATTCGGAGAATTTGATTCAAACATGATGGGCATGGTGCGCGGTGATGGCGCACTTGATTTATATCATGGTGGTTTGCGCGCCAATGATGCAGATGGCAAAAACATATTCGACCATGTGGATTATGCGAATTATGAAAGCGTGTTTGACGAAGAAGTTAAGCCGTGGTCATATATGAAATTCCCATTCATTCGTACCCTCGGCCCTGAAAATGGCTGGTACAAGGTTGGCCCATTGGCACGTGTACAAGTTTGCGACTTTATCCCAACCCCACTTGCCGAAAAAGAACGCCAAGATTTATTGGCAATTGGCAATGGTCGCCCTAGTCATGGCGCCCTATTATTTCATTGGGCCCGCATGATTGAGGCACTTCATGGGGTTGAGGTTATTCGCGATTTGTTAAATGATCCTGATATCCTTGGCACTGATTTAATTGCCGATAAAGGCGCAAGAAAAGAAGAAGCGGTTGGCGTTATCGAAGCGCCACGCGGCACACTTTTCCACCATTACCGCGTTAATGAGGATGATGTTGTTACATTCTGTAATTTGATTGTTTCAACCACCAACAATAATCAGGCAATGAATGAGGCAATTCGTTCGGTGGCAACGCGGTTTTTAAATGGACGTGAAGTTACCGAAGGGCTTATGAACCATCTTGAGGTGGCGATACGTGCCTATGACCCATGTCTGTCTTGTGCAACACATGCGATTGGTAAAATGCCGCTTGAAGTTAGCTTAACTGATTTAAACGGCAAAATAATTGATACGCGCTTTAAAAATATGCTTGGTGCATAATTGGGGACATAATCTATGAAAATAGTGGTATTTGGTTATGGCAACCCTTCACGCGGCGATGATGCCATTGGCCCATTGCTTTTGGGGCGCATTGAAGAAGGTAGCCATACCAATATCACCTGCATCGAAGATTTCCAGCTACAAATCGAACATGCACTCGATTTAAATAATCAGGATTTGGCACTTTTTATTGATGCCGGAATTGATACGCCTGCGCCATTTGCATTTTATGAAATCGCGCCAACAGGTGAATTAAGCCATACAAGCCACGCGCTGTCACCACAAACCGTGCTTGATGTCTTTGTTAAAATAAATGGCATAGCCCCGCCGCCATCATTCATTTTGTGTGTAAAGGGCGAATCCTTTGGTTTGGGTGAAGATATAAGTAAAACTGGCACAAAAAACCTTGAAGCGGCTTGGACATTTTTACACACCATTTTAGCGAATTCTAATGTTGATAATTGGCGTGAAAAGGTGCAAGCTAAGCCAAAAGAAGAGGAAGTATTATGAAAAAATCAATATCAATCGCATTGCTTGCTTCTTTAATCGGCACTGCGGCAATGGCACACCCTGGACATGGTGCAATCTTCACCTTTTCCGAAGGTTTGGAACACCCCACCGCAGGCCTTGACCATATTTTGGCAATGGTTGGCATTGGGCTTTGGGCATCATTTTATAAGGACTTAAAAGGTCTCTTGCTTCCGGCTGGATTTGTTGGCGGGATGTTGCTTGGGGTTACTTTTGCCTTTACCGGCGTAGCATTGCCGATGGTGGAAAATATCATTGCCCTAAGCGTGATTATAATTGGTTTGGCATTGGCATTTAAAGATAAAATTCCCGTTTATGCCGCTGCATCAATTGCATTAGTTGCAGGCACATTCCATGGCTTTGCCCATGGTGCGGAAGCAAGCAATATTGCGGTTTCATACGTTGCGGGCTTTATGATTTCAACCATTTTCATGCATGCTCTTGGCGGCTTTGCCGGCT
Source organism: Hyphomonadaceae bacterium UBA1933 (assembly GCA_002337085.1). Taxonomy (GTDB): domain Bacteria; phylum Pseudomonadota; class Alphaproteobacteria; order Caulobacterales; family Aquidulcibacteraceae; genus Pseudaquidulcibacter. The sequence continues at coordinate 105,577 of DDFH01000004.1, forward strand.
TGAAATTTAAAGCATTGCGTAATGCCGCGCCATATTTTGGCGGCTTTATGGGTGTTGCAGGATTGCTTATGTTGGCAGCATAATAATGCACGAAATGTCGATATGTGAATCGGTTCTTGAGCATATAGAGGGGATTTGCGCACGAGAAAATGCCCAAAAGGTAACAAAAGTAATCCTTGAAATCGGCTGTTTTGCGGGCGTCGAAAATGACGCCCTGCATTTTTGCTTTGATGCCATAAGCAATGGAACAATTGCCGAAGGTGCAACGCTAGAGATAGTTGATCAAAGCGGTAGCGCCACCTGTTTTGAATGTTCGGAAAATTTTACGACAAATGACAGATTATCATTATGCCCCAAATGCGGAAGTGGTCGGATAATGGTCAATGGTGGCGACGCATTACGAATTAAAAATCTTGAGGTTGTTTAAATGTGTGTCGGCATCCCTGGGCAAATAAAATCAATCAAAGACTATGGTAAATCAATTGCCATTGTTGAATTTTCGGGCGAATTGCGCGAAATTGATTTAACTTGTGTTGCCGAAGGTAATCTTGACGAATTAGTTGGGCAATGGGTTTTAATCCATCTGGGCTTTGCCATGGATTTGATTGATGAAGACGAGGCAAAACAGACCCTTGATGCATTCAAGGAATTAGACGCAATTAATCAATCACTATAAACCAAAGCCGTTATTCGCCCCACGTGCCAATAATAAAGCACCACCAATTGCATCTTTAATGGGTTCGGCAATATATTGTTTTGCATTTTCCGATAGCCATGGGCGCAATGCCGCCGCCATACCACCAAGCATACAGATTTTTGGCGCACCAATTTCATTAAGGCGCATAATATAAAGCCCCATTATTTTTGCCGCTTTTTGCATAATCTCAACGGCGATTACGTCACCATCTTGTGCAAATTGGGTAACAATGGGTGCAAATGTGCCAAAATCCTTGGGCTTTGCGCCGGTTACAAATTTCACAATATTTCTGGGGTTGCCGTCAAACTTTTGCAATATCGCCTGACTTAGCGCAGTGTGCGGGCGAATACCATCATAACATAAAAGGGTTTCGTGCAACGCCTCGCGCCCAATTATTGCGCCCGATCCATCATCGCTTATTTCAAAACCCCAACCGCCGATTTTATGGCTCTTGCCACCCACAAAGGCATAACCAATGCTTCCAGTGCCGCTAATTAAAATTGCGCCATCCTTTCCGTCATATGCCCCAAGGCAGGCAATATGCGCATCGGTTGCCACATTTACAAAACCAAAACCCGAAAATGCCTGAATAATTACATCGGCATCAGTTTTATTGGCAAGCCCCGCCAAACCAATACCCAAAGCACAAGATTTTTCGATTTGTTTGTCTAGACCAGCATTGGCAAAGGCAATATCAATTGCTGAATTAATGCTTTCAATAACTAAACCAAACCCAAGGCGGACATTGGCTTCGCCGCCAATTCCTTCGCCCAAAACCACGTTATTGACATCAAAAATAGCGGCACGGCATTTAGTTCCACCACCATCAATTCCAATGAAATATTTTATTTCTGAATTCATTATCGTCCCTGATATTTTATAATGATTGAACCCCGGCCCCGCTTAATTTACTTCGCCCGCCAGAGATTGGTGTAACTTTTATTTGGGTTGTGATTTTCTCTTTTAGAGCGGAAACATGGGAAATAACCCCAATTAATTTACCATCTTGATGCAATCTTGAAAGGGTTTCAAGTGCGGTTTCCAAGGTTTCCTCATCCAATGTACCAAAACCTTCGTCAAGAAATAGTGAATCAACCCGCACGTTTGAACTTGCCATTTTTGAAAGCCCAAGCGCTAGCGCAAGGCTTATAAGAAAGCTTTCACCACCCGACAAGTTTTTAACCGGCCTTAATTGCCCCGCCTGAAAATTATCAATTACATTGAGTTCCAGTAGGTTTTCATTATCCCCCAAATCGCGCGCCAATAAATAACGTTCAGACATTTTTATTAATTCTTGATTGGCATGGGCAACCATAATGTCAAAGGTTAAACCTTGGGCAAAGTTGCGGAATTTCTTACCATCCGCCGAACCAATTAATATGTTCAATTTCTGCCATTTTGCGCATTCGATTTTCTGTTTTTCAATGGCGATGTATTTATCCTTTAACACAATTTTTGATTTTTCATTATTATCAAGCCGTGCCCGAATAGTTATAATTTGTTCGGCATTTGCCATGAAATTTGCATCAAGCAAATCAAGTTTTTGTTCAGCTGCAATTTGGGTTTCATTGGTTAATGCACGTGCAATTTCAGCGTCAAGTTTTGCATGGGCATTTTGCAATAATGCCTTTGTTTTAATTTCTATATCTTCAAGTTCACGAGAATTATTTGCAAGTTCGTCACGTTTTAATTTATCCAAAATGGCACTTTTATACTCATCCTCGCTACCAAAACCTTTGCATTCCAGAGCAATAACAAAGCCGTTTTCGGCCTGTTTTAATTTTTCTTCTTGATTAATTAACACCGTTTTTAAACGTTCGACTTCTTCCTTATAATGAGCAATGGATTGTATGGTTTCATTAAGTTGCGCAATTGATTTTGTGTTTTTTTCGCGTGCTTCTTCAAGTGCCTGATTTGTATTTTGGTTTTCAGTGATTGGGTCTTTATCGCCAAAAATTTCTTTACGTTGTAACTTAAGTTCATTCAGGGTTTCAACAAATTCAGCAATTTTACTTTTCTCAGTTTCGAATAATTCATTTTGTTTCTTAACTTCCGCAACCAAGGTTTCGAGCCTAATTTTTATTGAGTTTAAATCAATTTTGCAGGAATTAAACCTGTGTTGCATTTCTTCAAAGACGCTAAAACGCTCTCTTAATTTTTCGACAATATCTTCTGAAACTTCAAGGTTGAATTCGGAAATAATTTCTAAAAATTCGCTTTCAAGTTTTTGAAACTTAGACTGCTCCATATCAATTTCGAGTGTTAATTGGGTAATGGACTTGTCAAAGCCAGAAATCATTGATGTTTTCATCAATATTTCTGAATCAAGTTTTTGCAACGTGATGGTTAAATCAGTTTTTTCATCATTTAGCTTTTTTAATTCGCCCTCAACCTCATCAATTTTTTCAAGCAAGTTTGATAAAAATTTTATTTCATCATCAAACCCATCGGTTTTTGGAATATTACCGTGGGCATATGGGTGGTCAATTGCACCACATAATACGCATGGTTTGCCATCTTCAAGATTGGCACGGTGCTGTTCCAAGGTTGCTATTATTTGGGCGTTGGTTTTCTTTTCTGTGGCAAGATTTTTCTCAAGCTCTATTTCTTTTCTAGTTTTGCCATCAAGGAGCGTAAATATCTTTCCTGAAAAATATGCAATTTTGTTTTTGATTTCGTTTTCTTGGTTTAATTGGTCATCATATAATTTTTTTTGGGTTTCAAGACTGTTTTTTTCAACCAAAACCGTATCTTGAAGACCTTTTAAAGCCTTTAGCTGCTCATCAATTTTGTTTTTAGAGGTTTTTATATTCTCTATCTTGGTATCTAAAATAATAAGTTTTTCGCCAATTTTGGCGTCTGCACTATGGGTTTTTAAATATTGGTCTAATTCCTCATAATCTATATTTTGTTGAATTATTATTTTTTCAAGATTATCTTTATTGAGTAAATTGGCATTTTTATCTTTTTCAATTGAAGACAAATTATTTTGTAATTGCCGCAACCGCTCTTCTTGCTGCAAAATAGTGGCATCAATTTCAATTGTCTTATGGATTTTGGGCGCAATTTTTGCCTGATATTCTTTTATATTTTCAAAATTCTCTGTTGCGGCCTTCGATACTTCATGCAAACCTAATTCCACTTGGGATAAATTGGCAATTTTTGTTGTCAAATCTGATAATTGCGCGGTGTTCTCGGCAAATTTAATACGCATTGCGTTTAAACTAATGAATTCCCCTTCAAACTCTTGCGCCAAATTTGCCTGTTTAAGCAATTCCATTTGGGGTGCGAAATCTTGCTTTTTAATTTCGATATTTTTCAATTCAGCTTCTGCATTGGTCTTTTCTTTTTGCAAATCATTAATTCGCACAAACCAATCTTTTATTTCACGCTGCGCTTTAATTTCTATATCAAGTGCTTGTTTTTGTAGTTCCAATTCATTGATTTGATTGCCAAGAGCGACTTCTTCATCAGGAGATATAATTTCGACACCACTAATTTCAGAATTTAAATTATCCAATTTTGCATTTTCATTTTTTGCGGTTTCAAATACTTTTTCCGAAATTATTGAATAAATTTCTGTTCCCGTGATTTGTTCTAGGATTATTGATTTATCTTTTGGCGGGGCTTTTAAGAATGTATCAAAGCCACCTTGCGCAAGTAACATCGATTGTGTGAAACGGGAAAAATCCATTCCGGTAATTTCAATTATTTTATCAATTACCAAAGAACGTTTGTTTTCAATCAGTTCACCATTTAAATGAGCAATTTCGTGTTTATAACTCTGTAAATTACCATCAACGCTATTATGGGCGCGGCGTTGCGACCATGCGGCGATAAATTGCCCTTTTGTGGTTTGGAACACCACTTCTGCCATACATTCACTTGTGTGGCGCGAAATAAGGTTATTTACATCACCGGCAATTTTGCCCAAACGCGGGGTTTCGCCATAAAGCGCCAAACAAATTGCATCTAAAATGGTTGATTTACCTGCACCGGTTTGGCCAGTAATTGCAAAAATTCCGTTTTCAACATATTCATTATTTGCAAAATCAATCGCCCACTCACCATAAAGTGAGTTCAGATTTTTAAAACGTAGGGAGATAATTTTCATTTATTGCTCGTTAAAATCTGTTTCTTTGATGCTTTGCAAAATTTGTTGATACGCGATTTTTAAGGTTTCATTATCGGCCGCACCTTGATTATTCAATTCAAGGAATTTATCAAAAACCTCTAGCTCATTAAGCTCTTCAAGGTTTTTTGAAAAATCATATTGCGTAAGAATATTATTGAAAACACGCGGGTTTTTGATGCGTAAAATTTCCAAATTCGACCCCGCCACAAGATCGTTTAGGGTTTGGTTTAAATCATTTAATATTTCGTCGCCAATATATTCAATCTCTAGCCAAATATTTTTCTTTTGCGTGATTAGTTCATTAATTTCAGTGGTGATTTTTGCAATATCGCCTTTGATGCTTTTTAACGCTTGAAACTGTGGGATATTGATTTCATGGATTTGGGTTTGAACACCTTTTTCATCACCATTAAAATCAACAATAACCACCTGCTTCTGCTGCCCCGCTTCTCCAAAACCCATTGGCAAAGGGCTACCGGAATAGCGGATTTTATCAAAACCACCGACTTTTTGCGGCACATGTAAATGCCCCAAGGCAACATAATCAACAAAATCTGGAAATATATCGGCCCCAATTCCGGCAAGTGTCCCTATATAAAGCTCTCTCACACCGTCACCATCAATGGTTTGCCCACCACTTGCGAATAAGTGACCAGTGGTAACAATAGGGATATTGCCGCCCAATTCATCGCGTTTTTGCTTGGCAATTTCGCAAATTTCTTGGTAATGGCGGCGAATACCTTCAAGAAGTTTTGCATCCTTTTGTTCAAAACTTTCACCTGTTTCAACCTGGCGAATATCACGGTCACGCAAATATGGCACGGCACAAATAATTGCCAACGGCGCATCATCACCATGCAAAACAATAACATCATCGGCAATATCATCAGAAATTGCGCCAACCATATGAATATTTAATGCCTTTAAAAGTGCGGATGGTGCTTTTAGAAAGCTTGGGGAATCGTGGTTGCCGCCAACTAATACAATATTTTTGCACGCACCATTTATCGCAAGATTGGTAAGGAAGTTATAATATTGCTCTTGGGCGCGATTACTTGGAAGGCTGGTATCAAATATATCGCCCGCCACAATTAAAACATCGACTTTCTCAGCCTTAATTGTTTCGGATAGCCAGTTTAGGAATGCGTCAAACTCTTCGTAACGGCGTCGCCCGATTAATGAACGCCCCAAATGCCAGTCTGATGTATGTAAAATTCTCATATTTAGCCCCAAGACCCCATAACATCATCTAATGACAAATCTGGACATATGAATAATGCCGCCTGCATCACAATTTAATCTACCTATAACATGCGGCATATCACCCCGCCACAAATAAACTATACGCAAATACAGGAATCTATTCTATATCTGATGTTTCAATAACTTGATTTTTTGGCATTTATGGGCTGATTAGGGCTATGGAAAATATTGCATTACAAGATCTTAAATTACCACTTCGTATTGGTGCGCGTGGTTCGCCTTTATCAATCGCCCAAACCAAATGGTTGCGCTGTGAGATTGCCAAAAAACTTGGCATTAATGATGCGGATATTGAGGATAAATTACCAATCATCCCAATCACCACACAGGGTGATAAAATCCAAGACCGCGCCCTTTTAGAGGCAGGTGGTAAAGGGCTTTTCACCCGCGAACTTGATGATGCATTGCTTGATGGGCGCATTGATTGCGCCATCCATTCGATGAAAGACGTGCCAACCATTTTACCAGAAGGCATTGAATTATTAGGAAGCCCACCGCGTGAAGATCGCCGCGATGCCTTAATTACCAAAGACGGTATTGAATTTGATGATTTGCCAAAGGGTGCAAGTTTGGGAACGGCATCTTTGCGCCGTTCATCACAATTTCTTGGTCAACGCCCTGATTTAAAAATTGGGCTTTTGCGCGGCAATGTGGGAACGCGGCTCGGTAAGATTGAAGACGGAAGTTTTGATGCAACCATTTTGGCAATTGCCGGATTAAAACGTTTGGGCAAAGCAGATGTAAAACACACATTAATTGACCCCGTAAAAATGCCGCCGGCAATTGGACAAGGGGCATTGGCAATTACCGCCCGCAGTGGCGACAATGCCATTATTAACGCCTTTAAACTTATTGAATGTGGAAACACCACACTTGAAGTTCATGCAGAGCGGGCGTTTTTGCGCGCGCTTGATGGCTCTTGCCGAACACCAATTGCTGCATATTGCTATTTTGAAGGTGAAACCATGCACTTTATTGGTGAATATTTCAAAGATGATGGCACATCAATCAAAAAAATAACAAGCCTTGAAAAACCTGATATGGAAAAAGCAGGACAATTAGGTTATGAATGTGCGCAATCTATTCTGTTGGAAATTGGTGGAAAGTAGTTTTGAGCATTAACGAAACGCCAAAACATATAATCATTACCCGCACAAACCCTGGGGCGGGCAAGACAGCTTTACGAGTAGAAAACATGGGTTTAACACCCATAATATTACCCGCAGCAATGGTAATTGCCAAAGATTTTGAGGTTGATATCGAAGGGGTTCAGGCACTTTTGGTAACTTCATCAAACGCACCACAACTTGCACAATTTGATGAGCATTTATTATCAATCCCTATCTATGCCGTTGGCGATGCCACTATGGAGGCGTGCATTACACGCGGCTTTACCCAAGTAATTTCGGCTGGCGGCGATGCAAACGCACTTGCGGTTTTGATTGCCGATCGCCTAAAGCCTGAAGATGGCAAATTGTTACATTTGCGCGGTGATGATGTTGCGGGCGATGTTGGCGGCCTGCTACGCGCCTGCGGTTTTGAGGTTATCAATGCGGTTTGCTATACAACGGCTTTAAACCCAGATTTCGTTGCACAAATAAACCCAATTTTGCATGAAAATAGTGGTTTTGTTATGTTTCATTCGCCCAAGGGGGCCGAAAGATTTTATTCGGCCCTTAATGAAAAAAAACTAGAAAATTGGTGTGCAATCTGCATCTCAGAAGCGGCAGCACAGCCAATCCTTACCGCAGGATTTAAAGAAATTCGCGTGGCTTCACGTCCCAATGAAGATGCGATGTTTGACATTATTACGCCGTAATTTAACATTAATTAATCGCAATAATTAGAATGTAAATTGGGGGAATTAATGCAAAATAATGCATTGTCAGATCGTAATGCCTTTATTCTGCGGGTTTTTACCGGCCTTATATTTGGGCTAATATTATCATTCTTAAAAGAACCCTCATTATATTCTGATGATAAAAGCTTTTTATCCGATGTCTGGAATAATGTTTTTTATATTGGACTTTTCTTTTGCGCTTTTATTATTTGGGCCGCAGCGGGAACAATGCGCATCCTTAGCCTTGTCATTTGGGTTATTACGGCATTTATTTTAATTGGAATTATTAATTGGCATAATTTCAATATTTATTCAGGGCCCAATAGCTATTATCTTGATAATATATTTTGGCTATTCCCGCTCATTTTTATAATGAATGAATTAATCACCTGTGCCGACATAGCAAAAAAGCCAATTGCACCATATCAAACCTATTTTGATGAAACCTGGAAACGTGGGGTGCAGCTTGGACTGGCATTATTATTCACCGGTTTAATGTGGATTATTATTTTCCTTGGTGCAGAGTTATTAAAAGTTATTGGTTTTGATTGGCTTGAAAAATTAACCCATAAAAAATGGTTCAACCTGCCTTTAAGTGGGATTGCAATGGGTATCGCGGTTCATTTGGGTGATGTTCAACCAAAATTACTCGCGAATGTGCGAAATTTAGTTTTAAATATTTTATCATGGCTTTTGATTTTAATTACTGTTGTCGGGGTAATATTTGTTTCAAGCCTGTTTTTTAGCGGACTAAAACCCCTTTGGGATACAAAATCGGCAACTGCATCATTGCTGGCGGCGTGCGTGTTCTTGGTATTATTGACCAATGCCGCATATGGGCAAGGCGAAGGAAATGGTGAAGATGGCAAATCAATCAATAAGGCGCTTAAAATATCAATTCGTATTGCGGCGGTTCTAACCCTTATTCTTTCATCGATTGCCGCATACGGAATTTATTTGCGGATTAATCAATATGGCCTAACTTCAGACAGGGTGTTTGCAGTGGTTGGCGTGTTAATCGCCTTTGCCTTTGGCATTTCTTATAGTTTGGCGAATTTTGGCAAAACAGGCTTTATGCCAAAAATTGCCACGGCAAATATATATCTTTCGATTTTTGAATGTTTGATTTTCATCGCCCTTATGACCCCAATTGCCGCACCTGATAGGCTTGGAGTTAATTCGCAAATCGCAAGACTTATGGGCGGGAAAACCACAATTGATAAGTTTGATTGGGAATATTTAAAACTAAAAAGTGGGAAATATGGGATTATGGCAATTGATAAACTTGCCCTAAATCCAAAATTTGCAAGCATCGCCACAGAGGTTAAAAACCTTAGTCGCGATGACTTCTACCAAAGTAAATTTAACAATAAATATGTTGAAGAAATTGTGCAAAACCTGCCCAATCCACAATTAATTGACACCAAAAAAAGCAAAAAACAATTGCCACAAAGCTTTTGGAAACAGGAATTTAAAACCAATTTATATAATGTCCCTGATTGCCTACGAAATCCAGAAAATACAAAACGAAATGGTGAAAAATGCTTTGCCCAAATGGTTGATTTAAATAGTGATAATATCGATGAGATTTTGTTTATTGAAAACAGACAGGTCTATCTTTTAGAATTTAAAGATAACATTTGGTCACCGGTTAATATAAATGCGGGAAGCCTCGACAAAGAAGGTTATGAAAAACTCAAGAATGGGGACTTTGCAACAGCCAAACCAGAATGGAACGATATTGTTATCGGCGATAATCGCATCAGAATTGGTGAGTAAATAAACTATTCGCCCATCAATAATGGTCGCAAAAACTTGAGGATTTTATCCGCATATTCTTTGCGGCAAATCAAAAGATCGGGGACAAAAGTATCCTTTTGATTATATTTTATTGTCGAGCCATCAAGGCGCGAACAATGAAGCCCGTGTGTCAAACAAACCGCAACCGGCGCGCAATTATCCCATTCATATTGCCCACCAATGTGATAATAAATATCGGCATCGCCATTGATTACCGCCATTGCCTTTGCCCCTGCCGACCCCATTGGCAAAAGCTCTGCCCCAAGGTGGGCGGCAAGTTCGGCGGCATATTTTGGTTGGCGGGTGCGGCTGATTAGAATTTTTGGGCGTTGCGCCAATGGTTTCAATTCACAAATGTCATTTGATGAATAGGTTTTATCCTGCTTAGGCAGGGCAACAACCCCCATTGTAGGAGTGCCATTAACGCAAAAGCCAATATGCACCGCCCAATCATCACGATTTTCGGAATATTCGCGCGTTCCATCAAGGGGGTCAATAATCCAGACACGCTCTTTTTCAAGGCGTTCAAAATTATCATTTTCTTCTTCGGATAAAATCCCATCATCTGGGCGCAGTTTTTTTAAGGCGCTAATAATAATCTTATTGGCGGCATTATCACCATTTTTGCCTTTTTGTTTGCTATCAACATCTTTGGCATTTTGCAAAGACAAAAGAATATCACCCGCCTCTTTGGCAATTTGGTGGGCAATTTCAATATCAGTTAGGTTATTTGTCATTTTGCCGAATTTAATATTTTGGATTATCTTGCCACGCTTTTGCCGATTTTATAATGGTATCAATATCGGAATATTGTGGTTTCCAATTAAATTTGCTTAGAATTTTTGTTGGGTCTGCAACCAAGATTTTTGGATCCCCTGCACGGCGTGGGCCATAAGAGTGTGGAACGCCATTTATAAAATGCGCATTTGCCGCCTCAATCGCTTCTTTAACTGAAATACCTTTACCAGTACCTACATTAAAGACATCGCTTTCACCACCTGAAAGCAAATATTTCACCGCCTCAATATGCGCATTTGCCAAATCATAGACGTGAATATAATCACGAACCGCCGTGCCATCAGGCGTTTCATAATCAGTTCCAAAAACGGTTAATGGCTTAAACTTGCCTAATGCCGCCTTGCAAATAAGCGGGATAAGGTGGGTTTCGGGATTATGGCTTTCACCAATATCCACATCAAAATCCGAACCCGCCGCATTGAAATAGCGTAAAACGACATGTTTCAAACCATAGGCATTATCAAACCATTTTAAAGCGCCTTCAAAGGCAAGTTTGGTTGCACCATATGGGTTGATTGGTTCTTTGGGATGGGTTTCGGCAATTAATTCGGTAACAGGATTACCATAAACCGCCGCAGTCGATGAAAATACAAGTGCCTTTACGCCACCTTCAACCAAGGCAGCAGCAAAATCAGACGCCGCACCAACATTGTTGTCATAGTATTTTTTCGGATTTGAAACGCTTTCACCAACAAGGGAAAACGCGGCAAAGTGAATTGCCGCCTTGATGTCATATTTTTTAATAGTTTCAAGAATTAATGCGCGGTCACGCAAGTCACCTTTGACAAAAGGTCCATAAATAACCGCTTTTTCATATCCAGTTGATAAATTATCAAGCGTTACCGGATTAAACCCTGCTTGTGCCAATAATTTACAAGTATGCGCGCCAATATAGCCCGCACCACCGGCAACCAATATGTTAATTTTGCTCATCAATTAGTCTCTTTATCATATCGCGGATTTCACCGCCAATTTGCTTATCCCGCAAAGCATAGGCCAAGAAGGCCTCGGTATATCCTGCGCGAGAGCCGCAATCAAAGTCTGTGCCTTCAAATTCAAAGCCGTAAAATGGCTGGGTTTTGTGAAGGGTGTGCATCGCATCAGTAAGCTGAATTTCGCCACCTGCACCACGCTCTTGGGTTTCCAAGATTTCAAATATTTCTGGCTGAAGAATATAACGACCAGTGATTTTTAAATTACTTGGCGCTTCTTCTTGCTTTGGCTTTTCAACCATATTGGTAATCGGCATTAAATTGCCATTACGCTCACCATGGGCAATAACGCCATAGCTCGAGACCTGATTCATTGGCACTTGGTCAACCGCAATAATATTGCCACCAACCTGATCATAGGCATCAACCATTTGTTTTAGGCATGATGGATCTGATTGAATAAGAACGTCTGGCAAAAGAACCGCAAATGGTTCATCACCAATGATGTGGCGCGCACACCAAACCGCATGCCCCAAGCCAAGTGGTGATTGTTGACGCACAAAGCTTTTTGAACCGGCAACTGGCAACATATTTTGCAACATCTCAAGTAATTTAGTTTTGCCAGCCTTTGCCAAAGTTTCTTCTAATTCGAAAGCGCGGTCAAAATAATCGGAAATCGAGGTTTTGTTACGGCCTGTAACAAATACGAAATGCTCAATCCCTGCCTCAATTGCCTCATCAACAACCCAATGAACCGCAGGTCTATCAAAAACTGGAAGCATTTCTTTTGGCAAGCTCTTGGTTGCCGGTAATACTCTCGTCCCAAATCCCGCCACGGGCAATATCGCCTTACGAATCTTTTTATGCATTATTATGTCCTAGAATACGTTTCAGATAATTATAATTATTTTGCCCCCTGAAATGGTATAGCAAATGCATAGAACCTATATTGCAAATGTGTCAATTAAATTTTTCTTGAAGCGTAAAACTGTATTATTATCACAATAGGATATTTACCATATTTGATTTAATCCAAATTCCTGAGTGAGGCCAAATGTGGGAATTTGAAAATAGTCGGCTTTAGCCTTCACTAAAGTTACTGCGCGACAGCCTTCGCTTTTATATATTCATCTTGTAGGGTTTGTTTCTAGTTTACGCCTTAACGGCTCACCACACCATAGCCCGAAGGGCGAAGGCTGGTGGGCGCAGCAGGGATTGAACCTGCGACCCCTACAATGTCAATGTAGTGCTCTCCCGCTGAGCTATGCGCCCGTTCAGCGTGGAATGCGTTTATTGAATTATATTAGACATTGCAAGCATTCAAAACATAGAATAATGAAATCGAATGCCATCGCTTTCACTATTCCAAATTTCAATTATTATTGATGATTATGATAAGGCACTTGCCTTTTATCGTGACGTGATGGGCTTTACACTGCTTGAAGACACTAAAATTAGTGATGATAAACGCTGGATTGTTTTAAAGCCCGGTGAAAGTGGCGCGCAAATCATTCTCGCCAAAGCATCTGGTGAAGTGCAAAAAACGGCAATTGGTAATCAATTTGGCGGACGGGTTGGATTATTCCTAAAGACCGATGATTTTGATGCAACATATCAAAAACTTGCGTCAGGTAACGTAAAATTCAACGAACCACCACGCAATGAAAAATATGGCAAGGTCGTAGTATTCGAGGATATTTACGGCAATAAATGGGATTTGATTGAACCAAAATGACTAATTTCACCATAAGAAATGCCAATATAGGCGACATTGCACAAATTCACGCAATTTATTCGCAATCTGTTATCGAAGATACTGCAAGCTGGGAATATGATCCGCCTTCATTGCAAGAGATGCAAAGACGATATGAAGCATTACGCGCAGAAAACTTTCCCTATCTTGTTGCAATTATTGGTGATGAGGTTTTGGGTTATGCCTATGCCAGCCATTATCGACCACGCATTGGATACAGATTTTGTGTTGAGAATAGTATTTATATCGCAAAGCAACATCAAGGTATTGGGGTTGGCAAGGAACTTTTAAAATCACTTATCAAAGAGTGTGAAATACGCGGTTTTACCGAAATCATCGCGGTAATTGGGGACAGTGCCAATTTGGCATCAATCAACCTTCATAAATCATGCGGTTTTAGTCATGTTGGTCTTTTGCCAAAGGTTGGTTTCAAGTTTGATCAATGGTTAGATAGCGTATTAATGCAATGCAGCATTGCAAAAGAGAATAAATAAAACCGCTCATTTTTGTTGCGGCGCACAATTAATATCTATATGAGACTTTAGTATAAAGAAGAATCTCAGGTAAAAATTGTCACAAGTGAAAAATTTTCCGCGCGACAAAGTCTTTAGGGTTTAAAATGACGTACAAAACCAGCCTTTCACGTAAGAGCATCATTGCCGCCGCATTTTTCACATTTTTGATGGCAATTGTCGCCTTTAGCGCCAGTATTCACTAATTTCTGTTATTCATTAATTTCGGTATTTTGCGCCGCCTAGCCTTTCGGTTTGGCGGCTTTTATCTATTTTGGCAAACCTGTTCCCTGCCACGCGGTGATACCACCAGAAACATTATAAACATCCTTAAAGCCCAATTGTTTAAACGCATCCATTGATAAACCGCTTCTGTGACCGGTGCGGCAATAAACAATATAAGGTTTGTCTTTTGGCAATCTTTTTAGACCTTGGGCAAATTCTGGCGATTTAAAATCTATATTTACTGCATTCGCAACATGCCCACCCGCGTATTCTTCGGGGGTTCTTACGTCAATAATCGTGACATTTGGATTGGTTGCAACAATCTTATTGGCGCTTGCGGCATCGATTGTTTTAATGCTTTGTGCTTGCACCATTTCTTGTGGCGCACATGACGCAACCAATGGCATAGCAACCATCGCGAAAGCAATAAAAAGATTTTTGATTTTCATGAACGCCTCACCAAATATATTCAATAATTAGAAAATACTAATTATTGATAAGCCTTAGCGCAAGCAGTAATGAAGAAATTAAGCAGCCATAACTTTTTCAACTTCGTTCACAAGGTCGCGAAGATGAAATGGTTTTGAAAGAACTTTTGCTTGTTGTGGCGCCTGATTTGCAGGATTTAATGCAACGGCGGCAAAGCCGGTAATAAATACAATTTTGATATTATTGTTAATCTCATTGGCTTTACGCGCAAGCTCGACACCATCAATACCAGGCATTACAATATCAGTAAGCAATAAATCGTAATTTACCGCCTGAAGTGCATCAAACGCCTGATCACCATCGGGATAATCGCTGACATCATGTCCCGCTTTTACCAAAGCATTTGCAAGAAAGGTGCGAAGGCTATCATCGTCTTCTGCCAATAGTATTTTTGCCACTTATATCCCCTGAAATAAAACCTAGTGCGTGCTATATAGCACGGCTAAAGTTGACAAATTCTAAAAAACCAATTTCAAAAACAATTAAAGCTAGAGCAAATTACATTATTAACATGAACACAAGTGAATATTCAGATAGCCAACCGCCGTTTTTGTGCCGTTTTCCGGCACAATTGACGACACCGCTTTTGCTTTCTAGCCCGCATTCAGGCCATTTTTATCCACGGGAATTTACAGAACTTTCGCAATATGACACTGAAATGTTGCAGAATTTTGAAGATCCTTTCGTTGATGAAATATATTCATTCGCGCAAAAAACTGGAATTTCGTACATAAATGCAAATTACGCGCGGGCCTATGTTGATTTAAACCGCGCACCTGATTCCTTTGATAATTTGCTGTTCAAAGATAATATAAACCTTAATCCCTGCTTGAATACCAAAAATGGGTATGGCGTTATTCCGCGCCTTATCGCGACCGATATGCCAATTTATAAAGAAAAACTCACCATCGCCGAAGCGCATAATAGAATCAATTCTATTTACATGCCTTATCATGACGCAATATCAGATGAATTGGCGCGGATAAAAACAAAATTTGGCAAAGCAATACTTATTGATTGCCATTCAATGCCACAAAAAGCCTTGGGCAAAGATGATATTGATATAATTATCGGTGATTGTTTTGGTGCATCAATAAGCCCATTGCTAAGCGATTCACTTCTTGCCAAATTTAGCAGCCAAGGGCTAAAAGTTCGCAAAAACCATATCTATTCCGGCGGCTACATAACTAAAACATACGGAAAACCCAAAGATAATATTCACGCCATCCAAATTGAAATAAATCGCAAATTATACATGTTGCCTGATAAATATGCGAAATCACCAGGATTCGATAGGGTTTGCCAACTTGTTTCCAATATAATCACTTCTTTTTTGCAAGAAATTTAAGCAAAAAAAAGCCCCGCATGATAGCGGGGCAAATAAAGTTACAAGGGAGGAAACGCCCGAAAAGGGCTAAAGACGCCGAAGCGTCATGACCAATATATACTTCGCAGTCGCAAAATAAGCAAATGATTTTTTGCAAGTGCAGCATCCAAAAACGCAATACAGGGCTGTTTTTAATCTGTTTGCACAATTCCAACCCCTAAATGACGAATTTTTGTGCAAATATTCCTCAATATTTGGAAATATTATCCTTTTTGGCTATTTTTTGTGACTGCGATTTACTGCAATTAAAATACATCGCCACTCGTTTTTATTACATTTTAAGGGTATCAGATGGCATCTATCTATAAAACTCGGGGAAAAACATGCCAAAACTTGCATTAATTCGTCATGGACAATCACAATGGAATCTTGAAAACCGCTTTACAGGCTGGGTTGATGTCAACCTTACTGAAGAAGGCGAAAAACAAGCCACTAAATCAGGCGAATTATTAAAAGCAACTGGCATCGAGTTTTCACAGGCTTTTACATCTTTCCAAACCCGCGCTATTCGCACCCTTTGGCTTGCATTAACCGCAATGGGTCGATGCTATTTACCGGAAACCAAATCTTGGCGCCTTAATGAGCGTCATTACGGCGGCCTTACTGGCCTTGATAAAACAGAAACCGCAAAAAAACATGGCGATGAGCAGGTTCGCATTTGGCGCCGTTCATATGATATTGCACCGCCACCACTTGCCAAGGATGATCCAAACCACCCGTCACAAGATTTGCGCTATAAAGATGTTCCGGCTGGTGAGCTTCCAGATACTGAAAGCCTTAAAACCACTTTGGAACGTGTAACCCCGTTTTGGGAATCAGATATTGCACCCGCTCTTAAAAAAGGTAACGTTGTAATTGCGGCACATGGCAACAGCCTTCGCGCAATTGTTAAAAACCTTTTTGGTCTTGATGAAGAAGAAATTATGAAGGTAGAAATCCCAACGGGAAATCCACTTTTGATTGATTTGGATGACAATCTGAAACCGATTAGCGCAAAATATCTTGATGAAGCACGCGCAAACCCATTGCCACAAATTAAATAGGTGAAGAATGGCGCATATAATGGATGAATTTTATATGCGTCTTGCCCTTGGTGTTGCCAAAGATGGTGCGGGCTTAACAGGTTCAAACCCTAATGTTGGCTGTGTCATTGTTTTAAATGGCAAAATTATCGCCTGTGAAAGAACTGCCGATGGCGGGCGACCGCACGCCGAATATAAGGCCGTCGAAACCGCCTTTGAAAGCTTTGACGGGATTGAGGGTTGTGATGTTTACGTCACCCTCGAACCTTGCGCCCATATTTCCGAACGCGGGCCAAATTGTTCCGATGTTATGCTTGATATAAAGCCCGCGCGTGTCATTGTCGCCATGCAAGACCCCGACCCCCGCACCGCAGGCAATGGCATAAAAAAAATGCAAGAGGCGGGAATAATTGTCGAAGTTGGTCTTTTGGGCGCTGAGGCGGCGGACATCATCAAAGACTTTACCGCCCGCTTTGATAAGGCCTAATATTTCCACCTAATTGTTACGCCATACATTCTTGGCTCGGCGGGGAAGCCATCAACTTGTGATGTAATCGACCGCACCGTGCCATTTTTTGCCATCAAAGGGCTTGAACCTTGTAACGGGCCATCAAAATAAATCTGTGCATAATGCTCATCCGATAAATTATTGCCCCAAAGCATTAAATCCAAACCATCACGCATGTTTAGTGTCACGCTCGCATTATATAAATCAAGTTCACGTGTGACTTTGCGCGGGTCAAGGTTTGAACCACCATTGAATGAGGATGTGTGACGATGATTGAAATTAATGCGGTAATCATGCCCCAAAACCGTATTTTCATAGGTAATATTATTGGTAACCGTCCATTTTGGCGATGCAGTTAATTGCTGACCGGCAATTAAATAGAGGTTTAAATTCTGCCCAAGGAAAGTTGAAAAGTCCGATGGGCTGCCCAAATTATCCATATATTTGGTGTCATAATAAGCAAGCCCGCCATCATAGCGCAAACCCTTGACCATAGTTTTATAGCCAATTTCAAACTCCGCACCCTTTGAATAAACTTTGGGAACTGATGCCACAATTTGCGAAATGCCATTATATGTATTCAATTGATAATTTGAATAATCAGCATCAAATATTGCTAATGTGGTTTTTAGATTACCATTGAACCAGTTGCTTTTGATGCCAATTTCATAATTATCGACCACCTCGGCAGAGAATGAAGTATCAGGCGAACGGATAGTTTGCGCACCAACCGCACCCGAAACAATCGACCCCTTATTATCGGACATCACACGATCAAGATTAAAGCCACCCGCCTTATGACCATGGGCATAAGTGGCATAGATAAAAATATTATCATTAGGGCGATAATCAATGCTTAAAACGCCTGAAAACTGGTCATCGCTAAATTTTTGCTTGTGGTCTAAACCATCCAATGCCGAGCGCGCCCAAGGCACGCAAACCGTGCCAACAACACCCGCCAAATTTGCCGGTGCAATTGCCGATGGGTCAAAGCCATAAACCTGCTCAATAGCTTTACAACCCGCCGAGCCAGTGGTTTCATATTTGGCGGAAAAATCTTTTTCAAGGTGGTTATAACGCAAACCAAGGGTTAGGTATATTTCATCAGTAATCGCATAAATATTATGGCTATAAAGCGCGATTGAGTTGGCCTTTTGGTCAAAATAATCCGACCAACCACCGCCCAAGGTCATGGCAGGTGAATTGGCATTAAATACCCCGCCCGTCGCCGAAGCTATAATATTGCGCAGATTTTGCGCAAAGCCAGAAACCGGATTGGTTAAAGCGCCCGCCCCTGAAAATAATCCACCAATATAGGTTTCATAATCAGAACCATAGCGGAAAACATTGTGGGCATTGGTTTGTTCATGGCTATAAAATGTGCCAACTTTCCAGCTTAGCTTGCCAATTTCGCCATCAAGGGCAAATTCTTGGGTAAATTCTTTTATTTTATTGCCCGGACGTTCAGACAAATCACGATATAAAATATCTGCCCCAGACCATTCACCATCTTGGGCATAGGCAAATCGGAAATAGCGATAAGAGGTTACAGATTTAAAATGCTTGCCACCAAAATTATAATCCACATCAAGGCTTAGACCACGATCATGCACAATTTGGTCAAAATACCTATCTGTATTGGCACTATATTCATTTTTGGTGTTGGTTGGTGACAGGGCATTTGCCGCGATACGGTTTAAAATTGCGGTCGTACTAACTGGTGTCCTGCTATCGGGAACATAAACAAAGGCATTGCAGCACGCTTCATTACGTTCAGATATATCAAAGATAAGACGTGCCTTAAGGGCATCATTGGGTTTATAGACCGCTTGTGACCGCACAAGCCAATAATTTACATCATTATCCTTGCGCGCGTTAGGAAGCCCTTCATTAACGGTGAA
The DNA here is from genome assembly GCA_002337085.1 of Hyphomonadaceae bacterium UBA1933. Classification (GTDB taxonomy): domain Bacteria; phylum Pseudomonadota; class Alphaproteobacteria; order Caulobacterales; family Aquidulcibacteraceae; genus Pseudaquidulcibacter. The sequence goes on from DDFH01000004.1 coordinate 124,839, forward strand.
ATAACCATCGCGATTGCGCACCACACCAAACAGGCTTGCGGCGATATTTTTACTTATGCCGCCCGAAACCCCTGCCGCAATGCCAGTTGCATTATAATTCCCCTTGGTAAACTCACCCCAGGTTTCAGTGGTTTGGGTTGGCTCTTTGGTTTTTATGGCAATAAGGCCGGTTGTGGTATTGCGTCCGGTAATCGTACTTTGGGGGCCGCGCAAAATTTCAACCCGCTCTAATTCACCCAAATCACCAAAGGCAACAGAAGTGCGGGCGCGCGATACATTGTCAATCATAACGCCAACACTTGGTTCAAGACCGACATTCGTCCCCTGAGTTCCAATGCCGCGAATCCGTGCGGTTACTGATGATGCGGATTCAGACTGTGGCAATTGCAAAAATGGCGTGATTTGCACCAATTCAGAAAGATGATGGACGCCATTATCATTTAGCTTTTGTTGATTATAAACCGAAACGGCAAGCGGTGTTTTTTCTGACTTACCTTTGCCAATAACAATAATCTGCTCATCAACATTTAAAACATCATCTGCATATGCGTGGTTCGCAATCATGAATACCGCAAAGGCAATATTATAAGATAAAAAATTGCGATATTTTGAGTGATGTTTTTTCATTTTTGTCCCCGATTTTGGCTTTATCAGAATTCGCGCTTTATAACTATGACACTTTCGTTTCAATAGAATATTTTTCTTAAAACGTCATATTTCACCATTTTTAACAAAAATATTGACATTTACCCCGCATTTTGGCAGCTAGGTTCATATGATATACTCAGATGGTACAAATGTTAGACGCCGCGCAAGGGTTGATTATGACGAATGTGGAATTGGTCTTGCCGCACAAATTCTTGGCGATAAATGGATATTACTTATATTACGTGAGGCATTGTTTAACGTCATAAGATTTGAAGATTTACGCCAAGATTTACAAATCCCAAAATCGGTTCTGTCCAAACGTCTCGTACTTTTGGTTGATAATAACATTATGGAAAAACGCCCTTATCGTGAAATAAATACGCGGGTTCGTTATTCATACCACCTTACCCGCAAGGGGCGCGGGCTTTTCAAGGCATTTTTGGCATTTATGGAATGGGGTAATGAATTTATGTTGGACAGGCAGGCAAAATACATATTTATTGATAAGCACACAAACCTTCCGATTAAACTCGGCCTTATCGACACTTCGGGGCAACAAGTTCCACAAAAAGCGGTAAGTATGATTATGACCAAAAGGATTTAGAAAATGGCAAAAATCAGCGTTTTTGAATTTGAAAATAAAAAATATGTTGGCGTTATTGAGGGCAACAAGATCAAAATAACCACAGAATATGTGGATTTTTCATCAATTGAACATGCCGCCACCGCAAAGGAATTCATAAAAGAAATTGCCCTAGAAAATGTAAAAATCCTTGCACCCGTTCCAAACCCACCACGGGTTTTTGGCATGGGAAAAAACTATGCTGAACATGCCAAAGAAATGGCATCCGATGTGCCAACCACTCAAATTTGGTTCGCCAAACAACCGACATCGATTAATTCGCCTTATGGCACTGTCAACAAGCCCGTGGTTTCCGATATGCTTGATTATGAGGTTGAGTTGGTGGTTATCATCGGCAAAACCTGTAAACACGTTCCCAAGGAGCGCGCGCAAGAGGTTGTTTTTGGCTATATGGTTGGCTGTGACTTTTCAGTTCGCGATTGGCAAAAGGCGTCGCAAACCTGGAATATGGGCAAAGGTTTTGATACCCATGCCCCAATTGGCCCCTATATTCTAACCCCCGATGAAGTACCGGATTTGGATGCTTTGGGGTTGCGTTGTTTTGTAAATGGTCAAAAAATGCAAGATGGCAAAATAAAAGATATGGTCTTCAAAATCCCTGATATGATTGAACATTTGACCAAGGCCATGACATTGTTGCCAGGGGATTTATTGTTCACGGGAACACCATCCGGCGTTGGCATGGGGCGCAATCCACCATTTTACCTAAAAGCGGGCGATATTGTCCGCTGTGAAATCGATGAAATGGGCTTTATCGAAAATGAAATCGTGCCAGAAGTAGTTGAAACGGTGATTAAGTAAGGCGATTTACCTGTGCTTGCCGCCCCGTTACCGTCACTCAACACTGTCACCCAGAGACCATCCCAAAACTGTCACCCCGCACTTGTTGCGGGGTCTCTTGGACTTAATCATGACCCAAAATTATTACGGTGAGCCAACATATTATGTATATATCATGACCAATAAGCCCAAAGGGACTTATTATACTGGAATTACAAGTGATATTGTTACCAGGGCATATCAACATAGAAATCATTTATTCAAAAATAGTTTTACTGATAAATACAAACTTACCAAGCTTGTCTGGTTTGAAACTCATCGTGAAGTAAGAAACGCAATTTCTCGCGAAAAATTAATAAAGAGATACAAACGTGATTGGAAAGAAAATCTTATCGTTCAAATGAACCCTGATTGGGATGATTTATGGTTTTCAATTACTAATGTTAAGCAATATATCCCGCCGCCAATTGAATATTTTGAGAAAATTCTAAAAGAGTTTCAGGATAATTAAATCTGCTAGATGATAGAATTATGTCTTATAGACCCCGCAACAAGTGCGGGGTGACAATGGCTTGGTTGTACTTTTTCTTCCCCAGTTTGAGAAACGATGTCACCCCGCATTTATTGCGGGGTCTTTTAAACTATGCTCTTGAAATTTACGAGATGCCGCAACAGGTGCGGCATGACAAAGTTCATAGTCCGTAATTATTTTTATCCCCACAATGAAAAATACCATTAGTATTCATAGTGATTGAATTTTGACTTGGGGATTTGTGGGGCTTAAGAATGTCAGGAAATGTCAGGGTTTTGGGCGATTTGTTTTTCGCGTATGACTTTGTTCAAGCCTTAAAATGTCAACAAATGTCAACATTTTCGGGACTATGCAAAAAAGCACAGCGCAGTAAGCACAAGCAATTGATTAATAATGAAATTATATCAAAAATAAATTGTTACAAACGGGTAAAAACATCAAAAATGATGACAAATAATATTAGATTTCAAAACAGGCAAAGTATGAAAAAACAAACCACTTCACAGTTTCACTATAATATTCTAAAAGCCAATTCATGAAAATTGCGTTTTTAGGTTCACCCGATTTTGCCATTCCTGCACTCAAGGCATTGCTTGCCTCGGAGCATGAGGTGGTTTGTGTTTATTCCCAACCGCCACGTCCAAAAGGGCGTGGGCAAAAGCTGCAACCAACCCTTGTTCATGCATTGGCAGAAGCAAATGGTATAGAGGTTCGCACCCCCAAAAGCCTGAAAAGCGAAGAAGAACAGCAAAAATTTCGCGATCTAAACCTCGATATCGCTGTGGTGGTTGCTTATGGTCTTTTGCTGCCCAAAGAAATTCTTGAAGCACCCAAATATGGTTGTTTGAATATCCACCCATCTTTATTGCCACGTTGGCGCGGTGCCGCACCTTTGCAGCGCACGATTGAAGCCGGCGACAAAATAACAAGCGTGCAAATCATGGCAATGGATGAAGGGCTTGATACTGGTGCAATCTATATGCGGGAGGATTTGGAAATTCCACCCACCGAAACCTATGGCAGCTTGTCGGATAAATGCTCAAAACTGGGTGCGGAATTAGTTTTAAAAACCCTTGTAGAGATTCCAAATGGCTTAGAACCATTGCCGCAGCCGCAAGATGGCGTAACCTATGCCAAGAAAATCACCAAGGAAGAAGCGCGAATTGATTGGTCAAAACCTGCACATGAAATTGATTGTAAAATCAGGGGCTTTAGCCCCCTTCCAGCCGCCTGGACTATGATGGATGGAATGCGTTTCAAAGTCCTTGATAGCGAAGTTACCAGCGGTAACGGCAGTGCAGGCACGGTTTTGGATGATAATTTAACCGTTGCCTGCGGCACAGGTGCAATAAAAATCAAACGCCTGCAACGCGAAGGCAAGCCCGCGCAAGAGGCAGAAGACTTCCAAAAAAGCCAACCAATTTTAAAAGGCGCACGCTTTGACTAAATGGAAACTTACCCTTGAATATGACGGCACGGGCTTTTGCGGGTGGCAATCGCAGCCGGAAAAATGCGGTGTGCAAGATGCGCTTGAAACCGCGATTTTTAAAATTGATGGGGTTGAAACCCGCGTATCGGTTGCCGGTCGCACCGATGCGGGCGTTCATGCGCTCGGTCAAGTTGCATCATTTAATGCCCAAAAAGACTGGGTTGATTTTAGATTATTAGAGGCATTAAACGCGCATCTTAGAAATTTGGGTGCGGTATCGGTTACCAAGGCAGAAATAATGCCCGATGATTTTGATGCCCGTTTTTCGGCGAAATCGCGCGAATATATTTATATAATCCAAAATCGCCGCGCTTTTTTAACGGTAAATAAGGGTTTGGCTTGGCGCGTGCCAATGCCGCTTGATGTTGAAAAAATGCATGAAGGTGCGCAATTGCTTGTTGGCAATCATGATTTTAGCACGTTTCGCGATGCCGAATGTCAGGCAAAAAGCCCCGTAAAAACCCTTGATATTTTTGATATAAAACGGGTGCAAACCCCATATGGTGAGCAAATTCATTGCTATCTCAAGGCACAAAGCTTTTTGCACCGCCAAGTGCGTTCAATGGTTGGAACATTGGTTGAAATTGGACGCGGTGCATGGACATTGGATGATTTAACCGCCGCACTAGAAGCGCGCGACCGCACCAAATGCGGCCAAGTCTCCCCACCCGATGGCTTGTATTTGAGTGCGGTGAATTATTAATCGCGGCACTTCCCCCAAAACATTTAAGGCTTGGGTTTCCCCAAGCCTTTTAAAACAATATGTAAAATAAAATCGTAAACCACGCTTTCCGATTTTATTTTTCCTTATTCCCAAAATCCTGAGTGAGGCACAAAGTGCCGAGGGTGGGATTTTGATTAAGCGTCTATATCCGCTTCCAACGCAAATTCTTGAATAAATTCGCGGCGCGGTTCAACCAATTCACCCATAAGGCGGGTAAACATAGAATCGGCAACATCTGGATGCTCGACACGAACTTGAAGTAATGAGCGCGCATTTTTGTCCAATGTGGTTTCCCACAATTGTTCGGCGTTCATTTCTCCCAAGCCTTTATAGCGTTGGATTGAGATACCTTTACGGCCTTGGGAACGGATTGCCTCAAGAAGGTCACTTGGTCCATAAATTTCGGCAATAAAATCGCGGCGTTTAAATTCGCCAATATCGTCAAAAGTGCTATCAAATGCTTTTGCACGTTCAGAAAGACGTTTGGCGTCAATCGATGCCAAAAGCGCATTATCAAGCAAGATAGCCTCGGTAACGCCACGAACTTCACGAAGGAATTTAAGCCCGCCTTCAGTAATTTCGGCATGCCAATTATCTTCCCATTCATGGGCAAGGTTATTAAGGCGTTTTGCGGCTTTATCGGCAATTTCTTGTGTAAGGTCGATATTCAATGCCCCCGCAAGTGCCGCCTGCTCAATGGCGAATGCCGGAATACGTGCGGTTAAGCGTGCAAGGTTCGCCTCAAAATGTTCGGCATCTTTAACCACGCCAAGCAAATCAGCACCAAGGCGAACTTCGCCATGACCAGTTTTGAATGAAGCTTCGTTCGTTCCCTCACTAATGAGGTATTCTTCAAGTGCAGACTGGTCTTTCAAATAGGTTTCAGAACGCCCCTTTGCCGCCTTATAAAGTGGTGGCTGGGCAATATAAATATGACCATTATCAATCAATTCGTGCATATGCCTAAAGAAGAAGGTCAGCAAAAGGGTACGGATGTGCGCACCGTCAACGTCCGCATCAGTCATGATGATGATTTTATGGTAACGAAGTTTTTCGATATTAAAGCCACCATTTTCCGGCGTATCACGACCGATACCGGTTCCAAGTGCAGTGATTAATGTACCAACTTCTTGGGAAGAAAGCATTTTATCAAAACGTGCGCGTTCAACGTTCAAGATTTTACCACGAAGTGGTAATACCGCCTGATTTGCACGGTCGCGCCCTTGTTTTGCAGAACCACCCGCAGAATCCCCTTCCACGATGAATAATTCAGATTTTGCAGGATCACGTTCTTGGCAATCGGCAAGTTTTCCAGGCAATGACGAAATATCCATGGCATTTTTACGTACCAAAGAGCGCGCTTTACGTGCCGCCTCACGTGCAGCCGCCGCCTGAATGATTTTGGTCATGATAGAGCGTGCGCCATCTGGATTTTCTTCAAACCAATCGCCAAGCATTTGCCCAACCACACCTTCAACCACTGGACGTACTTCGGATGAAACCAATTTGTCCTTGGTTTGTGAAGAGAATTTTGGATCAGGCACTTTAACAGAAAGCACGCAGGTTAAACCTTCACGAGCATCATCGCCCACAATGCCAACTTTTTCTTTTTTGGAAATGCCAGATTTTTCAAAATAAGTATTGATTACGCGGGTAAGTGCGGCGCGGAAGCCCGCCAAATGTGTGCCGCCATCACGTTGTGGAATGTTATTGGTAAAACAGCCAACATTTTCATAATAACCATCATTCCATTGCAATGCCACTTCAACGCCAATGCCATCACGTTCGCCGGAAACGTAAATTGGATCACCGCCCAAAATACATTGTTTATCGCGGTCGATATAACGAACAAATTCTTTAAGACCGCCTTCATAGAAGAATAATTGCTCAAACGGTTCTGGGCCACGCAAATCGTGGAAAATAACTTTTACACCTGAATTAAGGAATGCGAGTTCGCGCAGACGTGCAAGCAAAGTATCGCGTGAGAATTCGGTTTTTGTGAAAATTGTTGGGCTTGGTAAAAAGCGAACACGAGTTCCACGTTTTCCAGGCGCGTCACCAACCACGATTAAAGGGGCGGCGGTTTCGGATTCTTCAAAACGTATATAATGCTCTTTATTGTCGCGCCAAATGGTTAAATCAAGCCATGTCGAAAGCGCATTAACAACCGAAATACCCACACCGTGCAAACCACCAGAAACCTTGTATGAGTTTTGGTCAAACTTACCACCGGCGTGAAGTTGTGTCATGATAACCTCAGCGGCGGATACACCCTCTTCTTTATGGATGTCAGTTGGAATACCACGACCATCATCTTCAACCTGCGCAGAGCCATCGGCAAACAATGTCACAATACAATGGGTTGCATGCCCCGCAAGGGTTTCGTCAATTGCGTTATCCACCGCTTCATAAAGCATATGATGAAGACCCGAACCGTCATCAGTGTCACCAATATACATACCAGGGCGTTTTCTTACCGCATCAAGACCTTTTAATACCTTGATTGAATCCGCACCATATTCGTTTGTGACTTCAGTTGTTTCAGTCTGATTTTCACTCATTATTTTTCCAATTTTCTTCTTATTTTTAAATGTTTATTTGTTCAGCTCTTGATGGTGAAATAGAATAATATTCGCCACTTTTGTCAAATGCTTCAAAGAGATATTTATCCGTTCCGGTTAGCCAAATTTGCCCATTAAGTGCAAGAGTTTCACGCGCCAAGGCTTCGCGCCGTTTAGAATCAAAATGCGCCTGTGCTTCATCCAGAAGAAGTATCACGTTAGGGCGCTTAAAACAAGCATTTTCACTATTATTTAGCCCCAAAGACACCAGCCGCGCTTGCGCAAGAATAAGCCCAATTATCAGGGCTTTTTGTTCGCCAGTTGAACAATTTTGTGCTTCCATTTGGGTTGGAATATGAATTGCAGAAAATTCAGATTTATGAACCCCAAAAACCGCCCGCTTTGCACCCGAATCAATTGCACGATTTGCATGTAGTTTTTCGGCAATTGCGCTTTCAATTTTAATGTGACTTTCACCTTGTGAGACATGCTCTTCAATATCACCGCGCAGGATTAATTGTGATTTCGGAAACTCACCATCCGGGCGGTTTAAAATCTCATTCTGTAATGCCGCAAGGGTTTCAATCCGTGCCGCCGCAATCGCAATTGCCGCCGATGCCGCCTGCTCTTCAAGGGTTTTTAGCCACACCTTATCACGGATATTTTCATCCAAAAGCTTCTGACGCTCACGCATAAGTTTTTCATATGCACCAAGTTGCGCCGAAACTTCTGGCATAAAAGAAACAACAATCCGATCCAGAAACTTACGCTTTTCGCTTTGGGTGGCGGCAAAAAGCCTGTCCATCTGGGGCGTAAGCCATATCATACGCAATATATCAAGCGTCTGCTTGGCAGTAATTTCACGACCATCAAGGCGCGTTATTTTGCGATTGCTTTCGGTTTCATGACCCACACCAAGGCGATGTTCGTCAGACATGTCACCAAGTAATCCAGAAACTGCAAACGCGCCGCCATCATCCCCCATGCGGGACATTTCCGATAAATCAGCACCACGCATACCCTTGTTTGGGCCAAGCGTTGAAATCGCCTCTAAAATATTGGTTTTGCCGGTTCCATTCGGACCGATAAGCGCAATTGCCTTTGCTTTAGGACTTATTTCAAGGCGGGCGTGGTTGCGGAATTGTGTAAGTATTAGCCGTTTAAGACCATAAAAATCCGCCACACTCAAAACTACACCCGCAAAGGCATAAGAACATAAAGCGAGTTTGGATCCGCCGCATCCTTAACCAAAGTTGGCGATGCAGAATCACGGAAATAGAATAGTGCCTGATTGCCAACCTGCCCCGCAATATCAAGAAGATATTTTGCGTTAAAGCCAATTTCGATTTCTGGTGCATCATATTGCACCTCAACCTCTTCACGTGCTTCACCCGCTTCTGGGTTAGAGAATGTAAGGGTTAGATTATCATGCGATAATGCAAGTTTGATTGGGCGTAAACGTTCCACCGCCATGGTTGCCACACGGTCAACCGCGCGCGCAAATTCGGCATTATCAACGGTTAGAACATGTGGATTCTCTTTAGGAATAACCCGCTCATAATCAGGGAAAGTCCCATCAATAACTTTAGAGGTTAACGTCGCACGACCAAGTGAGAAACGAATTTTTGATTCCGAAGTCGCAATTTCAACCACTTCTTCTTCGCTTTCAAGAAGGCGACGTAGCTCTAAAATAGTTTTACGCGGGATAATAATGCCCGCCATTTCATTTGCGCCTTCTGGCATTGGATAATCAGATTGCGCCAAACGATGCCCATCGGTCGCTACCGCGCGTAAACAAGGGCCGGAATCACCGTTTGCACCATGGAAATATATGCCATTCAAATAATAACGGGTTTCTTCGGTTGAAATTGCGAACTTTGTTTTATCAATCAAGCGCGACAATGCGGGCAGTTCGATTTCAAAAGTTTTGTCAAAATCGCCAACCCCCAAAGAAGGGAAATCAGACGCAGGTAAAACAGGAAGATAATATTTTGAACGCCCAGAAGTAATCGAAATACGACCACTATCGGCAGCAAGCTCAAGCTTTACCTGTGAACCTTCCGGTAGTTTGCGTACAATGTCATAAAGTGTATGCGCAGGAACAGTTAAAGAACCCACTTGTTCAACATCGGCATTGGCGCCATCAATAACTTCAATATCAAGATCAGTGGCAGCAAAAGTTGCAACGCCGTCACGCGCCTCGATTAAAACGTTTGATAAAATCGGAACTGTTGTCCGTCTTTCAACCACATTTGTGACATGACCCAATGCGTTAAGTAATGCACCGCGTTCAATAGTAAGACGCATAAATATCTCCGCCCCGCGCAACCTGCGCGTTATTTAAAATTAATCTTTGATTAATAGACCCAATTTTGCCACAAGTTCAATATTCTTTGGCTCTAAAGCTGCAAAATATCGGGGAAAAGTATGTTTTTATTTCACCACTTCTGGGCTTCCGGCAAAGGTGCGGTAAATACCAATTGCGGTGTCGGAATATTTTGCCTGTGACGCAAGCCTTTGCTGACGCGCACTTGAATAATCCCGCTCGGCATCAATGCGTTCTTTCATAGAAATAAGGCCAACCTCATAGGACTTTTCCGCAGCGTGAAGGCGAACCATTGCCGCCTGTTCATTATCCATACTTGCCTGCAAGCGCACAGAACCTTCGTTATAATTTACTAAAGCCTGTTGCCCTTCAGCAAGTGCATTAAGAACAGTAAGTTTATAATTTAGCATGGCTTGACGGAATTGCTGACCCGCGACTTTTACCGATGCCCATCTTTGACCAAAATCGAACAAAGGAAGGCTTACAGATGGAAAATATGAATTTGTAGTCACATCAACCGGCATGGGATTGCCAACCGCAGATGACGCAATCGAAATAGCGCCGCCAAGAGTAACACGTGGGTATAAATCAGCCTGATTAATTCCAACATTTGCCGCCTGTAAAATCGCCTGCTGTTCGGCTTGTCGAACATCAAGACGACGACGCACAAAATCCGCCGGCACACTTACAACATTTGGAACATTTGACTTAAACAAAAAGCCATCACTATCCTTAAGTGCCAAGAAGCTATCAAGCTCACCGGGGTTAAGGCCACGCAAAATCGCAATACGATCCAAAGCCGTACGAAGACGAATTTTGGCATCAGGAATCTGTGCGGAAATGCCCGCATATTGTGATTGCGTAAGCGCCAAATCAGTTTTGGAAATAAGTCCAACCCGATAACGCTCAGAAGAAATATCAAGCAAGGTTTTGGCACGTGCCGCATCATCTTCAAGGTAAGACAGCGCAATTTGTGAAGCGCGCAAATCAAAATATGCGGCGGCAATATCAGAAACCATTGCAATCTTTGCCGCCTCTAACCCAAGTTCAGCATTAACACGGTTTGCCTTTGCCCCTGCCATAGAGCTTTTCAAACGACCAAATAATGGCAACTCCCATGACGCACCAAGGCTTGCGGTATTAATTGCGGTATTGGTTTTATCTGCACTACCTTTTACGTCTTTTGAACCAGTCACCTTATCAGAAAGGGTAATTTGTGGCGCATATCCGGCAACAGTTGCAACCCCTTGTGAACGTGCCTGTTTAAGGCGTGATTCAGCGATTTGGATTGAAATGCTTTCGCCGCGCGCATCTTGCACAAGTTTATCAAGTGTTGCATCAGAAAATTTTTGCCACCATTCAATTGTTGAATCAGCAGGTACAGACAAGTCTTCACGGAATTCAGCAATATGAACGCCTTTATCCTTTATTCCCTTACTAACAACCTTATTTGCTTTTATCGTGTCGGTCGTGCATGCCCCAAGAGATAAAATGCCCATTAATGATGCGGTTAACGCAAACTTATGCCTAAAAGACGAAAACATCATATACACCGTAAATAATAAGCCCTATGATACGACTTGTGATTTGTTTTTAAATTACCCAAATAGTTGCAAAAACTTAATGTGATTTTATCAGTTAGTGGTGTTAATTACCACAAAAGTGACAAAATTCAGACATTTTGTTTTTTTCCTCTTGACCAATCCTTCCAATATTAATATTCCGTCTATTAATAAGAGAACGAACGTTCGCTTTTTTAATAGAGGTGATTTTGCGCACAGTCAACCCACAAAGAGTAGAAAACAGAAGACGGCAAATTCTTGATGCCGCCCGCTATTGTTTTGAGCAAAAAGGTTTTCACGCAACCTCTATGGCAGAGATATGCGCACGCGCAGAAATGTCGCCTGGCGCATTATACCGTTATTTTTCTTCAAAAGAAGAAATCATCGTTGCCATGAGCGAGGAAACCAATTTCCAAGCCATCGATTCATTACGCACAAAAACCGAAGAAGTTAAAAACGGTAATAACTTCCTTGAAGCAATCCATGCATTGTTGGCAGAAATTGCCGAAACTAACTTTTCAAAAGAGCAAGGCGCACTTTGCGCAGAATCAATTTCCGAGGCTATGCGTAATACCCAATTCGCCAATGCTGCTTCGGTTGCTTATCTTGAATATCAGGAATTATTTTCGCAATTACTTGAGCTTGGCAAAGAGCAAGGCGCACTCGACAAAGAACAAGACACCATTGAACTTGCCGCAGTTTTAATGGCAATAGTTGACGGTATGGTTCTACGTATGGCTTTTGACAGTGAGTTTAAATCAGAAACGGCGGTTAAATGGATTGGCAATTTATTCTGCCGCTATTTGACCACTGTTGGTAAGGAATATGTCTCAAATAATTTTGGGAACCCAATTTGTGTTGTAGATTTTAAAAATACCCGTTTTCCGGGGGGGCAGTTTGATGAGTAAGAAATATTTAAAAGTCGCCGCATCAGTTATGGTTGCACTAAGCATGGCCATTAGCCTGTCAAGCGTAGCGTCATGTTCAAAAAGTAAAAAGAATGAGCCTGAAAAAAAAGGGCCTGGGCGCGCAAACCAATCTGTTAACATCACTCCAGTTACACAAATCGACCTTAGTCCAAAAGTGGTTATTGCGGGGCAAGTACAAGCACAAAATGAAGCACGTATTTACCCAACCTCATCAGGTGCAAGGGTAATTCAATTGCTTGCTGATGCCGGGCAATATGTTGCCGCAGGTCAGCCTTTGGCACGCCTTGATAGCCGCCAAGTTGCCGCCGATTCCGAATTATTGGCTGCACAGGTTCGCCGCGCCAAAACCGCGCTTGCCGAATCCGAAGTTTCACTTGCAAACGCCAATGAAACTATGAACCGCACCATTAACGGGCCCAAAGAAACCAATTTGTCTTTTGAACAAGCACAAATCGCATTCAATGAAGCAAAGTCACAATATGACCGCGCACTTGCTGTTCAAAAAGTTGGTTCTTTATCACAAGAAGAGATTGATCGCCGCAAAGCTGTCTATGAACAAGCCAAAACCCGTCTTGATAACCAACGTGGTGACGTAACCGCGATTTTAGAAGCGCGTCGTCAAACTGTTAAACAAGCACAGGCTCGTGTAAGCTCTGCCAAATCGGATCTTGAAGTTGCCGTTGCACAAAAAGCAAAATCAGATTCAATGCAAAATAATGGTATTATCTCATCACCAGTTGCGGGTCTAGTAACCGCGCGTAACGTTCAGGTTGGTGACATCGCCGGAAGTTCTGCCAACCCAATGTTTACTGTGGTTGCAAATGGTTCATTAGAAGTTTGGGCCGAAATCGCAGAAAGCGAAATTGGTGGTCTTGCTGCGGGAATGGCGGCACAATTTAAGGCGCCTGATGGCTCTGCTATTTTTGGCACACTACGCCAATTGCCGGCGCAAATTGACCCAACTAAACGCACTGGGATTGCAAAATTCACTCTTGAAACATCGCCAAGCGTTCGCGCCGGAATGTTTTTAACTGGTGAAGCCAGCGCACAAAACAAAATGGTAAATGCAATTCCGTCTTCGGCAATTCTTTACGACAGCGAAGGTTCATCTGTATTTGTTATGCGCCCCGATGGCAGCGTAACCAAACAAAAAGTTGTTCTTGGTGCACGCCAAGGCGATTTGGTTGAATTAATAACCGGCCCACCAACTGGAAGCTGGGTTGTAACTTCGGGTGCATCTTTCCTTGCGGAAAATGAAAAAATCAACCCAATCAAAACCGACATCAAGGGCAACAAAATTGCCCAGCCTACCGCAACAAAACCACAACAAAAACCGCAGCCTGCCCATTAATAAGGAATTGAAAGATGCGCAATATTTCATCATGGGCAATTAAAAATCCGATTGTGCCGATAGTGTTGTTTTTTATCTTCACTATTCTTGGCATGGGCGCGTTTTTCAAATTACCGATTAACTCTAACCCTGATATTGATTATCCTGCTTTTAGTGTGGATATTTCAATGCCTGGTGCCGCACCTTCGGAAATTGAAAACCAAATTACGCAAAAAGTCGAAGGGGCTTTGACAGGTATTGAGGGGGTTAAAAAAATGACCTCTACCGCACAAACAAGCCATTCGAGCACTTTTGTTGAATTGCAAATTGGGACCGATGTTTCAAAAGCGGTTGACGATGCGCGTGCTGCTGTTGCGCAAATTCGTTCAGATTTACCCGCCGATATTTATGAACCAACAGTATCTCGTGTTGACTTTAACAGTCAAGATCCAGTTGGTATTTTCGCATTGCGGGCGCCAACAATGGCCGATGAGGATATTTCATGGTTTATCGATAATGAAATCTCACGCCAGATTTTAAGTGTTAAAGGTGTTGGGCAAGTTAACCGTTTTGGCGGTGCGACCCGCCAAATCACCGTTGATATTGACCCCAATAAATTAAATGCGTTTGGTGGGTCTGTATCAGATGTTTCACGTGCATTGCGTTCGCAAAACATAGACAGCCCAGGGGGCGTTGCCGAAACTGGCGCAGGTCAACAATCAATCCGTACACTTGGTTCGGCTGGCTCGGTTGAGGAATTACGCAAAACCCCAATCACCCTTAGCAATGGTCGGGTTTTACGGCTTGACGATATTGCCGATGTTCGCGATGGCGCATCTGATATTACTGGTATCGCACGCTATAATGACTCACCGGTTATTATGTTCCAAGTATTGCGTGCTAAATCTGCATCGGGCTTGAAAACCTATCATGCAGTTATGGATAAAATCGCAGAAATCGAAAAAGCACATCCAGATATTAAAATCTCAACCGCTTATACACCGGCCGAATATATTCAGTCTGACTATGATTCATCACTACAATCATTGTTGGAAGGTGCGTTGTTGGCAACGCTAGTGGTTTCAGTCTTCCTTGGTGGATGGCGCGTAATTATATCCTTTACCGTTCTCACAGGGGCAGCATTATTTATCTTGTCCTTTGCACTTGATAAATTATTCCATATCCACATTAGCGAAGTAGCGGTACTGGCACTATTGACATTATTGATTGCAATCTTCGCACTATTACGAAAGGAAGGGCGGGCAACATTCCTTGCCGCAATGGCCATTCCTTTATCAACCATTCCAACATTTTATGTCATGCAGCTAATGGGCTTTACCCTAAATGGCATTACCCTTTTGGCGCTTGGCTTGGTGGCCGGTATTCTTGTTGACGACGCGATCGTAGAAATTGAAAACATCGAGCGCCACATTGACATGGGTAAACGCCCATACCCTGCGGCATTAGAAGCCGCAGATGAAATTGGTCTTGCCGTGGTTGCGACCACATCAACCATCGTCGCGGTTTTTGTCCCCGTAAGCTTCATGACTGGTATCGTTGGGCAGTTTTTCAAAAGTTTTGGTATTACGGTTGCGGTTGCGGTTTTATGCTCGCTTGCAGTGGCACGTTTGATTACCCCATTAATGGCGGCATATCTTATGGTTCCACAAAAAAAGGAACATAAAGAAAGCAAGGTCGGTACTTGGTATCTTAATACTTTGAAATGGGCATTGGCAAACCGTTGGAAAACTTTTGGTATCGGCATGGCGATCATGTTTATATCCCTCGTTTCTGCGGCGATGACGCCAAAAACCTTTATGCCAGACCTTGATGATGGTTTAACCCAAATTTCAATTGACTTACCACCCGGCCTTACTCCAATGGAAGCCGACAGAAAGGCACGTGAAGTTTCGGCGATTATCCTTGATCAAGAAGGCACAAAACACGTTGTTCAATCAACACGTGGCGATTTAACTGGAAGCCGTTTCTTTATTACAATGACCGACCGTAAGGATCGTTCAGTAACCAAGAAACAGTATGAAGCGGCATTACGTTCAAAAATTTCGCAAATTCCTGGCATTCGTAGCCAGTTTGGTGGTGGCTTTGGCGGCGGCGGGGTTTCTATCAGCCTTGTTTCCAATGATCCAAAGGCACTTGAGGCGGCGTCAAAACGCATCATGAGTGAAATGCGCAAGTTTAAATGGGCGGTGGATTTGAAATCATCTGCTGACCTTACCAAGCCTGAGCTTCATATTATTCCACGCCGTGAAGAAGCTGCACGCCTTGGGGTAAATGTCGCGACAATTGCATCGGCTATCAGACTTGCAACGGATGGCGATGTGCAAACTAATTTACCGAAATTCAATGCCGGCGACCGTCAGATTCCAATTCTTGTTCGCCTTGCACGTGAAAACCGTGCCGATATTGAATCAATCAAATCATTGCGTGTTGCCACAGGCACTGGTGCAGCAGTACCACTAAGTGCGGTTGCAGATGTTGAATATGGTGGTGGTCAGGCACGTGTTGAACGCGAAAACCGTCAACGTGTTGTGACAATTTCCGCTGGTCTTGGCACCGATGAAAATGGCGCCCAAATGCAGCTTGGCCCTGCGTTTGAGAAAATCAAAAAACAGGATTGGTATAAAAACCCAGGCCCAGGTGTAAACGTTAAAGATAGCGGCGATGCCGAAGATTTGGCGGATATGATGTCTCAATTCCTTGGTGCAATCTTGCTTGGTGTATTCTTGGTATATTGTGTGTTAGTGCTATTGTTTAAAGACTTCTTGCAACCAATCACAATTGTCTCAGTTATCCTGCTTGCCCCAGCGGGTGCATTCTTGGGACTTTTCTTGGTACAGGCACCATTATCAATCACTTCCTTTATCGGTCTGTTGATGTTGATTGGTATTGCAACCAAAAACTCTATTCTTTTGGTGGATTTTGCGGTTGAATCAATTAACAAGGGCATGCCGCGTTATGAAGCATTGATTGATGCCGCGTTAAAACGTTCGCGTCCAATTATCATGACTTCGATTGCAATGATTGCGGGCATGATGCCAAACGCACTAACTTCTGCGGGGCCTGGTGCTTTCCGTCAAGGTATGGCGATTGCGGTTATTGGTGGTTTGACGCTTTCAACCGCGCTTAGTCTGATTTTCGTTCCGGCGGTTTATACCATAGTCGATGATTTTGACCACTGGATTAGAAAGTTCTTTAAGGGTATTTCAACCGTTACAGAAGAGGACAAAGTGCAAGGTTTACGCGAAGAAGCCGAGCGGAAGCATCATATCGTCGCGGAATAATTGTACATAGCCAAAAATAGGGCTTGCATTATAAGAATTTTGTCCTAAAGCCTCTTTTCGCAAATGCACAATAAGCACTGGCAGGTTTTTGCCCGCCGCAGACTATCAGGTAAAAGGAAGTACAATGGATATCAGTAAAATTCCGGTCGGCAGAGATGTCCCGAATGATGTAAACGTCATTATCGAAGTTCCAATGGGTGGCGAACCTATTAAATATGAAATTGACAAAGATTCTGGTGCGATGTTTGTTGATCGCTTCCTTTATACCCCAATGCGTTATCCAACTAATTACGGCTTCATTCCGCACACTTTATCAGGTGATGGTGATCCGGTTGATATGCTTTGCGTTGGTCGTCGCCCTCTAATCCCTGGTTGTGTATTACGCGTTCGTCCAATCGGTGTACTTTTGATGGAAGACCAAGCAGGAATTGATGAGAAAATTCTTGGCGTTCCAGTTCCGGATCTTACTGCATTCCATGATAAGACCCAAAACTATACCGACGTTCCACCAATTCTTTTGTCGCAAATTGAACACTTCTTTGCACATTACAAAGATCTTGAGCCAGGTAAATGGACCAAAATCCAAGGTTGGAAAGACCGCGATTTTGCAAAAAAACTTATCTTAGAGGGCGTTGACCGCCATCAAAAATACATTGCGGAACACAAATAATTCAAAGCCCCCGAAAGGGGGCTTTTTTTAAAAGCCAATGGGATTGCCAATTGGGCAGGTTGACGAGATGGTTTTTTGGTTGCCCCATTTAAGACCACCGTGTTCCATGCAATAATTTTCGGCCTTGCTGCCAAATGCTTTGCCATAATCATAATAACCACCGCGATTTTGTAAAATGTTTGCGCAATTTTCGGCAATCTCAATCTCTGAAAGAGTGATTGCCGGCTGATAGTGATTTGAATATTCACGAAGATTTGCCGAGGCATGCTTCAATAATTCATCGCGTGACAATTTTGGATTACGGCATTGATATTTCCATAATTCGATAACTGATGATTGCTCAATAGCGCATTTTGCCTTTACTGCGGCAGTTTTTGCGGGGTTGTTTTCGGCATAATATGTCGGGCGCTCACAACAGCCACCAACAATTACCAATAATCCCAACACAACTATGGTTTTTGACATTTCGCACCCCAATCATTTTCACTTTTATATAGTATAGCAAAGATGATTAAAGGGTGCTTTTGGTCGCGGGCTATTCGGTAATTACTTCCAATAGCTTTTTAACATTCGGTAAAATCACCAAAAGTGCAGGGAATGCAACAACCCATGACGTCATCCATGCACTAATCCATTTGCCCAAAAACTCGTCCCCAAAGCCATAGCTTTTTAAAATTGAAACCGCACTTACGATACAGGTCATTAAAAACGTAACTATAAAGGGCATAAGTAAGAAATTATATTTTGCAGGTATTTTACGCATGATAGTTTCCCAATCCAATTGCCCCATAAAGATATATTATAAATTTACGTATGCAATGATTGAAATTTTATACAATCCATACAAATATGAATATACGCTTTAACTTTCCTTACGATAATCGTAAAGCTCACCCTTAATCGCTGCCCATGCCGCCATTGTTGGTGAGCATAGATGAGTCATAGACCCCCTGCCCTGACGGCCTTCAAAATTGCGGTTTGAGGTTGACGCGCAACGTTCGCCCGCCTTCAATTTATCGGGGTTCATGCCAAGGCACATTGAACAACCGGGTTCACGCCACTCAAACCCTGCGGCGGTAAAGATTTCGTCCAAGCCCTCTTCTTCGGCTTGATATTTAACCAAGCCAGACCCCGGGACAACCATCGCCCGCACACCATCCGCAACCTTGCGCCCCTTGGCAATTAAGGCTGCTTCACGTAAATCTTCAATACGCGAATTGGTGCAAGAGCCGATGAATACGCGGTCAATCTTCACACCTTCGATTTTTTGCCCGCGCTCAAGTTTTACATATTCAATTGAGCGGTCAAATGTTTCTTTTGCACCTTCTGACAAACCTTCACCGGTTGGAACGATTTCATCAATTGCAATCGCCTGCTCTGGGTTTGTGCCCCATGTCACCATTGGCTTGATCTTATTGCCATCAAGTTCAACGATAATATCAAAATGCGCACCCTCATCGGAATGCATGTTTTTCCAATGATTAACCGCCAAGTCCCACTGCCCACCTTTTGGTGAAGAAGGACGACCGCGTAAATATTCGAATGTTTTCTCATCGGCTGCCACAAGGCCGGCACGCGCACCCGCCTCAATCGCCATATTACAAAGCGTCATACGCCCTTCCATTGAAAGGCTTGTGATGGCGTCGCCCATAAATTCAACAACCGAACCAGTACCACCAGCAGTGCCAATTTTCGCAATAATCGCAAGGGCAATATCTTTGGCGGTTACGCCCTTTTGCAATTCGCCATTAACGCGGATTGCCATATTTTTCATTTTGCGCGCCCGAAGGGTTTGGGTCGCAAGGACATGTTCAACCTCAGAAGTGCCAATGCCATGCGCCAATGCCGCAAATGCACCGTGGGTAGAGGTGTGGCTATCACCGCAAACAATGGTCATGCCGGGTTGGGTGCGCCCTTGTTCAGGGCCAACAACGTGAACGATACCATTATTAATATCGCCCATTGGGAAATATTCAATGCCATATTCGGCAACGTTTTTGGTCAAAGTCTCAAGCTGTAACTTTGCTTCGGGGTCGGTTACGCCTTCGATACCTGCTTCTTGGTTTTCAGTCGGTGTATTGTGGTCGGCGGTTGCCAAGGTCAATTCAGGATGTGCCACAGGGCGATTATTCGCACGCAAACCAGCAAACGCCTGAGGCGTTGTCACTTCATGAATCAGGTGAAGATCAATGAATAGCAATGCGTCACCGTTTTCGGTCGCAGAAACAAAATGATTATCCCAGATTTTATCGTAAAGTGTTTTTGGCGTGTTATTTGTCATGTATTTTTCCTGTGGTCGTCAAAAAAGCATTTTATAGAAATGCGGCGAACAAAAAATATAGTTGCATTTTGACTTTTATGAGATGCAGCTCTAAACAAAAGTTGTTATTAATTCAATATTGGAAACGGCTTGATTTATAATAATTGGCCACAATCTATGCAAAACGATGAAACCAAACCTTAAAATAAAGGGTTTAATACCAAAATATTCCAGACCCTTATTATTTTTGGGTCTTTCATTGCTATGCTTGCCGTTTTTTGGGGAAAAATCAACGCTTTTGAAGGTTGATAATGATTTACAGCACAAACAGGCAGTAAATGATTTATTCGCCCAATTGCGCAGTGCCGATAATACAACCAATGCCGAAGCCGCCGAAATGCAGCTTTTTGCAGAAATTTCAAAATCCGGTTCCCCCTCGATTGATTTATTAATGGTTGAAGCCATGACAGATAATCAAAACGGTGATTTACAAACTGCTTATCAAACCCTGCAAACCATAACGCAAAATGCCCCAATGTTTGCCGAAGGTTTTAATCAAAAAGCCAATGTTGAATATCAACTTGAATTAAAAGATGACGCTTTTGTTGATTTGCAAAAAACCGTTGCGCTTGAACCACGCCATTTTGCGGCATGGGCAGGATTGGGCGCAATTTACGAAGAGCGTGGCGATTATAAAAACGCCTTAAACGCATATAAAAATTCGGCATATTATAACCCAAACTATGATGAGGCAACGCGCGGTATCTTTCGTATTGAAACACTTACCAAAGGCGTAATAATGTAAATTATCTGTTGCCAATGCTTGCATGCCAGCAAAAAAATGTGCAATTCGCACAAATGTTATTTTAGGAGCAACCAACCATGAGTTTTGAAGATAGCGATATTGTCGCCCCACAATCTCTTGACATCTCTACCAAAGAAAAATTGAAGCTTTATGTTTCAAAAATCGAAAATCTTGAAACCGAAAAAAGCGAAATCGCCGAACAACTCAAAGAAGTTTATGCCGATGCCAAGGCGCTTGGTTTTGACACCAAAGCATTACGCAAAGTAATTGCCCGCCGTAAAAAAGACGCCAAAGCAGTTGCCGAAGAAGAAATGATGCTTGATTTATATCTTCACGCACTTGGTGAGATATAAATAAAGCTTTACCCCGCAATATTGCGCGGTAACACCCCATTTTCCAAAAAATATAACTCCCCCAATGGGGAGTTTTTTGTTTATATCGCCAGGCAAATATAGCAGCGATAAAAAAGGCAAACTTTGCATTCGCCACGCCCTTATTATGGTATTTATAAATTTTGCAATTCCCATCATTTTTCATGTTTTTACCCATTTGTAACAATATTTTTTGCCTATAAAATGATTATTAATCAATTACTTGTGCAAAATTTTCGATGTTTTTTGCCATGCCTTTAAAATGTTGACATTTGTTGACATTTCAACGCTTGAAAAAATGCAAAGGAATTAATGGAACACCCAAAATCCTGACATTTCCTGACATTTCACCAAACACTTTGCCGTGCCGTTAAAAACAGCGCGTCATGAATATTAATGGCTTTTATGAGTGTGGGGATAAAAATAATTACGGATTTTGTCCTCCCCTGTGAAACGGGGGAGGTGGCTTGCGAAGCAAGTCGGAGGGGGCTGCTTCCCCCTTGCGGGGAAGCTGTCGCGTATCGACTGAAGGGGGTCTGCAATGTTTCAAAACCTTCAACGTTGCCATAAAACCACCATCGTCGACCCCACCCCGTGTGCTTCGCACCCGACCCTCCCGCAAGGGGAGGGTAAAATTACGAACTTTGCCATACTGGAATTTTTCGGAGTAAAATATTATCGTTTTGATGGTGAATAATACAAATATGGTATATTGATTATATCATATCCTAGCTTTAAGTGTATTTTTCGTGTAATTCCTGCAATTTTGCAAGCAATTCACTTGGTGAATACTGCTCACAATCAGCATGAAATTTGCACATTGCATCAGTTATAGGAATTGCAAAGCCGGAAGAACAATCAATGGCTTTGGCAGTTTCGCGATAGACAGATAAAAATATTAAATAATGCTCGCTACCACGCGCGCTAGTTATTTTTTTTAGTTGTAATAATAAAATATCACGCCAAGCAATCATTACATATTTTGACGAATTTTTAAAAAAGACTGGCCTAGTAGGTATAAGGATACCTTTTGTGGTAACCGTAAAAAATACTTTTGGTTTAACAATGTTTCTCACACCGCTATATGATATTAGCAACGACATAAAAACCAATAATAAGATTAGCACAATTGTGGTGGAATCTAATGCACCATTTTTAATAAAATCATACAAAAAATAACTAAAACCAATAGATGGTATTAAAAACAAAAGCATGAAATAAGAATTTGCCTTGGGAAAAGTCCCATCAAATATTTTATCGCCAAAGTCCATTTTCCATTCCGACAAGCTAAGCTATGCTTTAAAATAGTATATTTTCACTTCCTAGCACATACCTAGATATAAACACAAAATGATTAGGTTATTTATTAAAAGACATTAAGTCATCCGATGATGAAAGCCCCATATTCCAATAATAATTTTATTCGCTAGAATATAATCATGGATGACGGGCTTTATAAAAAAGACGAAAAAATTATCAAGCGCGCGCGATCTTATATTAATCGCGTAAAGAAACAGTCTGTTTCCAATAATATCGAGCTTACGGAATGGGAGGGGGAGTTTTTAACATCCCTTGATGAGCGCCTCGAAAAATATGGCAAGGCATTTAATGACCCCGATTTGGGGGCAATGAATGCGCCATTATCATTACGCCAAGGTTTGAAATTAAAACAAATCCGTAAAAAATCATTAGGTGAAGACGATGCCCCGCCCTTTAAAAAAGCAAAATCGACATTAAATAAAAAGCCTAAAACCATTAAAGCCAAATCGGTATTAAAAGCCAAAACGACTTTAAAAAGAAAATCTCCATTGCGCACCAAAATAAAAACACCAACAAAAACACGAGGGTAAAATGCTATTTAATAAAACATCATTGCCAGAACCAGGACAGGCACTTGCCGGACGTTCAACCCCATTAAATGTTGAACCAATTCATTTTGTAAATGGTAAATCAATGTTTGCACCATTCCCAAGCGGCCTTGAAACAATCTATCTTGGCATGGGCTGTTTTTGGGGTGCGGAACGTAAGTTGTGGCAGCAAGACGGGGTTTATGTAACTGCCGTTGGTTATGGCGCGGGCCTTACCCCCAACCCAACCTATGAAGAAGTCTGCACCGGTGGCACGGCGCATGCCGAACTTGTGATGGTGGTTTATGACCCCAAAATTATATCACTAGGTGAGTTGTTAAAGGTGTTTTTTGAAAATCACGACCCCACCCAAGGAATGCGCCAAGGTGGCGACATCGGTACGCAATACCGCAGCGGCATTTACCCAACCACAGAAGAACAAAAAACCATCGCCCAACAAGCACGCGAAGATTATCAGGTTGCATTAACCCGTCATGGCCTCGGACAAATTACAACTGAAATCAAAGAAGGCATCACATTTTATTATGCCGAAACCTATCATCAGCAATATTTGGCAAAGAATCCTGATGGCTATTGTGGGCTTGGTGGCACAGGTGTTTCATGCCCAATTGGATTAGGAATTTAGGGCAAACAATATTTATTCCTTTTTTATTTTTTAGGTTAAGCACCACATAGAAGCCATATCCTGTTCATAATAGATTGTAATTAGGGACGAAAACCTAACAAAACAGTTTGAAAGGAATTCGATATGTTTAGCGAAAGAATAAAACGACAGGCTTCATTAGGCGGTGCCATTGCGTTGACTGTTGTCACCATCGCCACGGCGTTTGCACCACAAACTGCGGCTGCACGTTCTTATGATGGTTATTGCTATCAGAAAAATTCAAATACGCGCACCAAAGGCACTGCAATCGGTGCGGTTGCGGGAGCGGTTATAGGCTCTAATGTTTCAGGACACGGCAATAAAACTGAAGGCTCAATATTGGGTGCTGTTGTCGGTGGTGTTGTTGGCTCTCAAATTGGCGCACAGGTAAAAGAAACCAATCGTGCTAATTGTATGTCAAACCGTTATTATATTTACAATAGCGGATATTATGCACCGCCACCGCCGCCAAAGGGCTATCGTGTTGCCTATTTTTACGACCGTCCGCAAGGCATGTATTATGTGAAAAATAAACACGGTCATCACAGACATTAAGCATAAGGGAATCTATGCCAAAATATGACATTATCCTAAACATTGCCTCTGGAACCGCGCAAAGTTTGGGCGAAGAAAACCTTATGGCAATGATTAAAAATTCCGGTCTTGAATATGGGGAATTAATTCTCTGTGATGGGGCGGAAATGGATAAAAACCTCGAAAAACTTATCCCGTCTCCCCTGCCATTATTAATTGGTGGTGGGGATGGGACTATTCGATATGCTGCCGCAAAATTACTGCCACATAAAAAAGCTTTTGGGATTATTCCATTTGGGACAATGAACCTTTTGGCACGCGATCTTGGAATACCAACCCAATTAGAAGAAACCTTTAATGCCTATAAAAATGGCTATGATGAAGCAGTGGTTGATGCTTCTTTTGTGAATAATGAATTATATCTTTGTGCCGCAAGCATTGGAACAATGCCATCCGCCTCACAAGTTCGCGAAGAAAATCGTGAAATTCCCAATATAATTATGTTTCCACAATTATTCTTGCATACCTTAAGCGAATTTCAACGCCTTGGACGCAAACGAATTTATCTTATGATAGATGGGCGGAAATATAAATTCCGTTCGCCCGCAATTGTAATTTCAAACAACAAATTTACCGAAACCGAAGGCGCAAATTTTGATAATTTCAAGCGCAGCTCTTTGAATGATGGGCTTTTGGCAATCTATGCCACAAAAACCCAGAATCTTTGGGATCATTTGCGATTTATGGGTAAATTATTATTGGGAAATTGGCTAAAGGACGAAGGCCTTAAAAAATGGGTCGGCAAACAAATCATCCTAAACACCAAATCAAGACGTGAAATGGTTTCAATTGATGGTGACTTGATTGAACTTCCAACGCCAATCAAGTTCACCATTCAAAAAGGTGCGTTGACACTGTTACAGCCGCACCGCAATGCGCAAACTAGCGTCTAATATAAACCATATTGCTTGGACGGGTTTTGTAATACACAGTTTTATAACCCTCCGGTGCCGGTCTTGCATACATAGATGATGATAAAATATAATATTTATCTTCCAAACATTTGGTTTTGCTTTTTTTAACAGCGCCGCCAATCTGGCTTCCGGCAACACCACCAACAGCCGCACCGATTAAAGTGCCACCAGTTTTATTGCCTTTTTTGGAAACCGCATTGCCCAATGCCGCACCGGCAACCGCACCAATAATTGTGCCTTTGGTTTTTGTATTGTCACTAGGATTTACAGGCTGATAGCAATATCCGTCATAGGTTTTTGCACTAGCCACGGTCGCAACAAACAAAAGAGCAGCCGCACCAGCAAAAGACGCAAGACGGGTAATATTTGTACTATTCATGATATATCCTCACTTTGATAAAATGTCCCGCCTAATTATACGTCAGTTTACAAAATTAGAATGTTAAATATAATTAATAAAAAAGCCCCACATGAGCAGGGCTTTTTAAAAAACATTATAAAAACAATTATCTTAGAAAAACGCCTGCAATCCAGTTTGCGCACGACCAAGAATAAGGGTGTGAACGTCATACGCACCTTCATAGGTATTTACGGTTTCAAGATTTACCATGTGACGCATCACTGGGAATTCATCGGAAATACCATTACCGCCGTGCATATCACGCGCCATACGGGCAATATTTAATGCCTTGCCGCAATTATTGCGTTTAATAAGTGAAATCATTTCCGGCGCCATATTATGTTCATCAAACAAACGACCAACACGCAAACATGCCTGAAGACCCAAAGTGATTTCAGTCATCATTTCGGTTAGTTTTGCTTGATAAAGTTGGTTATTTGCCAATGGGCGGTTAAATTGCTTGCGGTCAAGGCCATACTGACGCGCAGCGTGCCAGCAGCTTTCCGCAGCACCCATAACGCCCCACGCAATACCATAACGCGCACGGTTTAAACATCCGAACGGCCCTGAAAGCCCTTCTGCATTTGGTAAAAGTGCATCTTCTGGCACTTCAACATTATCCATTACTATTTCGCCAGTAATAGATGCACGAAGTGACAATTTACCCTCTATTTTTGGTGCGCTTAACCCTTTCATACCTTTTTCAAGGATGAAGCCGCGAATTTTGCCGTCATGTGCATCTGATTTTGCCCAAACCACAAAAACATCGGCGATTGGTGAATTTGAAATCCACATTTTTGCGCCATTTAGCACATAACCACCATCAACCTTGGTCGCCTTGGTTTTCATGCCACCAGGGTCAGAGCCAGCATCAGGTTCGGTAAGACCGAAACACCCAATAAATTCACCACTTGCAAGTTTTGGCAGATATTTTTTGCGTTGCTCTTCAGAGCCATAGGCATAAATTGGGTACATAACCAATGAAGATTGTACCGACATCATCGAACGATAACCAGAATCGACACGCTCTACTTCACGTGCAACCAAGCCATAAGAAACATAAGATGCGCCAACACCGCCGTATTCCTCAGGGACAGTAACCCCAAGCAAGCCCAACTCACCCATTTCTGTGAAAATTGCCGGATCAGTATATTCTTTACGGAAAGCATCACGGACACGTGGCTGCAATGCCGATTGGCAATATGCATTCGCGCTGTCGCGTATCATTTTTTCTTCATCAGTTAGTTGTTGTTCAAATAGAAAAGGGTCTTCCCAGTTAAATTTATTCTTATCAGCCATTTTGCTCCGCCCAAAAGATGTAAAATAAACAAGTTTTTTTGTTATAACAACCCACCTACACCTATTTAAAGACAGTATCTTTATCGAATTTTTATTTTTTGCCGCACGCACGGTATTTTATACTTAGGTGAGCAGTTCTAAGTTCTGAACATAAATGAAGATAACAAACCAAAATAAGGAGTTATGTGATGTTCTCAACTGCAACTGAACTTGCCGCAAAAGGCACAGCCGCCTTAGCAAAACACGATATTGAAAAAGGCGCAAAAAGACTAAAAAGCAAAGTCAAAAAAGCCATCGATGAAGCGGAAGAAAAAGTTACCGATGATAATAATGTTGTGACCGACCTTGCAGATAGTGCAAACAAAATGGGCGAACAAATGCGCGCATGGTTCGACAACGCCGCCGTACAAGCAAAAGATAATGCAAAAAAAGTCGAAAGCCAAATCAAAGCCAAACCAGTTGAATCGTCATTAATCGCACTTGGCGTTGGCGTCGTTCTTGGCGCATTATTAACCCGCAGACCAAATTAAACCCAATAAACCGAATATCTGGAACAGAATATGTTTAAAGTAGCACAAATCATAGAATTGCTTTTGAATAATGGGCGATTGTCACAATCGTCGCCATATTTGAAAAATATCGTTGGAAACCTTGCTAAAATTATTCTGTTTGGAATGTTTGCAATCTTGATGTTTATTGGATTGATGGGCTTTGGTTTCAGTTACATTTACCTCACCCTAATCCATAATGGTGCGCCGGTTTATGTGGCGATATCAGCGATAATTATACCCGTAATCTTGATGATGGTGATTGCCATACTTTTAATGCGGAATATTTGGCTTGAAACATCGAACAATATTGCGCATATCTTTAACTTCCAGGTTCCTATTGGCGACCAGATTCAAAATGTTGCCCATAGTTTCCTTCGCGGGTTATTATCGCCCAATCAAGCGTCTTCTAAATAGGTGTTAAAATGAAAAAACTTGTAATCTTTATCGCGCTTCCTGCTTTGATGCTTTGCTCTGCTTGCAATACCATAAAAGGTGTCGGCAAAGATGTAACAGCAGCCGGCAATGCAGTTAGCCACGCTGCGGATGAAGCGAAACCAAAAAAATAAACGAATAAATTAATTATGTGGTGTAATTGAATCGACAAGGTTCAATTGCACCAATTTTTATTAGAACAGGGAAAAATGGGCAAGCCATTAAAAGTCGTAAAATATAATAGTCAAAGCAGGGTTTATTACCAATTGCTGATGATTACTGTCCTTTTTATGTCTTTTTTTGGCTTTTCACTTTTTCTTTCTGGCGCATTCAACAAAGTTAAAACAGCCGATGACAAACTGGTAAAAGAATATGAACTTACCCGTGCCTATCGTCGTCTTTATGTTGATCTTTTAAATATGGAAACTGGGGTTCGCGGTTTTCAGCTTACTGGTTCACAAGCATTGCTAGAACCATATACAAAAGCAAATGCAAAACTAACCAATGACCTTGACCTTGCAAAAGAAAAGGCAAAAGAAACCCCTGGCGAATACCAACAAATTGAGCATTGGGAAGATTCAATAATCAAATATGCCAGCCTACTTGATGCACAGGTTAGCAATAAAAATAGTTACCGTGACGCAATTCCATCTGCTGCTGATTTAATTGAACAAAAGCAATCAATGGATTTATTGCGTAATGAAATCGGAAATAGAATAAATAGTAAATTATCCGATATTGAAAAAAACTATGTTGAAAATAACAAGCTGTCACGCAATTATTCAATTGCCATAATTTTGGGAAATGTCTTGTTTCTTGGGCTTTGTGTGGCGGCCTTTATGTTTATCTTGCGGCGTGAGCGGGCGCTAATGCTTGCTGATGAAAGAATCAAGAAAAGTGAGACCCTGTATCGCACGGTTCTTGATGCGGTAAATGATGGGGTTTTCGAATATGACATTGACACCCAAAATATCTTCCTTTCACAAGCACATCAAAATTCATTGGGGTATGATTTCAAAGCAAGCGGTGAAGATGTTGAAAATTATTCCCACCACATCCACCCTGATGATATGCCAAAATTTGCCGAACAAATCACTGCAATGATTGCCGGCGAAAGAAATTCATACCAGACAGAACTTCGTTTAATGCGCGCCAATGGTGAATATGTTTGGCATATGTCGCGCACATTCTCTTTAAAAGATTCAACTGGTCGCATTACAAAAATTGTCGGCATTAATGTCAATATAGATGAGCAAAAGAAACGCGAAATCGAATTAGAACATCTAAATGCCGAGCTTGAAACTTTTACTTATGTAACCTCCCATGATTTACGTTCCCCACTTGTAAATCTCAAAGGTTTTTCAAAAGAATTACAATTTTCCATCAAAGACCTTGATAAAGCAATTGATAATATCGCCAATAATATTGGCGAAAATAATAAAAAACAACTCAATGAAATCATTCACAAAGACATTGGCGAAAGCGTAAACTTTATTATCTCATCTGTTGATCGTATGGATAATCTTACCAAAGCCTTGTTAGATTTGGCACGCATTGGACGCTATGAAATCAAGCTTGAAAATATTGACGTCAAGCAACTTGTCGAAACCTGTGTCGATAGTTTGGGCTTTGAAATCAAAGAGAATAATATTGAATTAAATATCCATGATTTGCCAGTAATTGTGTCGGACAAAGTTGCCCTTACGCAAATATTCGGCAACTTAATTGAAAATGCCATAAAATATCGCCGCGAAGATGTGGCATCAAAAATTGAAGTATCATGCTGCACTGGCCCATCTGAATATCATTTTTCAATAAAAGACAATGGTCGCGGTATTGATGATGCCGATAAAGGAAAAATTTTCGAACTTTTCCGCCGTGCAAGAAATGTTGGACAAGTGCGCGGCGAAGGGCTTGGGATGGCATATGTCCGCGCCACAATTAGACGACTAGGTGGCGATATTGATTTCACCTCCACAGTTGGTGAAGGCACGAATTTTATTTTCACTATTCCTAAAAAAATTATTACTTCTGAAACCAAAGCAAAGACAGTGGCTCTTGTTTCAAAAGAGAATATAGAGGCATAAATGTTAAGCAGCACCGCAACCGCATTTGAAATTATTATGATTGAGGATGATTTAGGGCATGCCCGCCTTATCAAAAAGAATCTAGAACGTGCGGGAATTTGCAATAAAATTCAGCATTTTGACAATGGTCAAAATGCGCTTGATTTCTTCTTCAATGAAGACAACAATATGGATGCCGATAAATTATTGGTGCTTTTGGATTTGAATTTGCCAGAAGTTGACGGTTATGAAATTTTAAAACGCCTTAAGTCTAATCCCAAAACTGATAAAATTCCGGTCGTAATACTTACTACTACCGATAATCCACGAGAAGTTGATAAATGTTATGAGCTGGGGTGCAATGCCTATGTAACCAAGCCAGTTGAATATGACAATTTTTCCGAAGCCATACAAAAACTTGGTTTGCTCTTGGCAATTGTCAAGCTCCCAAATGTAAAGCATGATTAAGATTGAAATGCCAAATACAACATTAAAATCAATTCTTTATATTGAAGATGACGAAGGCTTGGCTCGTCTTTTACAAAAACGTCTGGCACGTAATGATTTTGAAGTATCAATTGCCGAAAGCGCAGAAGCGGCAAAAGATATTCTTCGCAAAAGTGAATTTGATTTGATTTTGGTTGATTATCATTTGCCTGGTCAAGATGGCCTTGGTTTCATCCGCGAATTTTTGGCAAAAGGCAATCAAATTCCCGTAATTCTTCTTACCGCAGGTGGCGACGAAAGACTTGCCATTGAGGCATTGCAAATTGGTGCGGCTGATTATGCAGTAAAAGATGTGTCGCAAATTTATCTTGAGCTTTTGCCACAAATTATGTCTTCGGCATTCACCAAATATCGCCTGCAAAAAGAAAACGAACGCCAGCGTGATGAACTTGAAAAAGCGATGCTCGCCGCAGAAGAGGCAAATCAGGCAAAAACAGTTTTCTTGGCAAGCATAAGCCATGAAATCCGCACGCCTTTGAATGTCATTAGCGGCCTTACCTATGCGCTAATCAAAAAGCTTGATGACCCGGAAATTCAGCGAATTTTAAAAACCATTGAAAATAATTCACAGGCTTTACGACGCCTGATTGATGATCTTCTTGATATTACTAAAATTGAAGACAAAAAAATTGAATTAGAAGAAGTAAATTTCCAATTCAGCGAAATTTTCGATAATATTGAAAACTCATTCGGCGCCCAAATTGCAAACAAGGGTCTTGCTTTAATTCTTGAAAATGGTCTGGGTGAACAGGCTTTTTGTGGCGATAAATTTCGTATAATGCAAATTGTCAATAACATGGTTTCAAACGCCATCAAATTCACTGAAACCGGTTTTATAAAAATCGTCGGTACGCCAAATGAAGATGGCATCACACTAAAATTTCAAGATAGTGGCAGCGGCATAGAGGCCGAAAATTTAGAAAAGATTTTTGATAAATTCACCCAAGCCAATGCCTCTATTACAAGGCGCTATGGTGGAACTGGGCTTGGTCTTACAATTTCGCGCTCTTTGGCAAAATTCATGGGCGGTGATTTAAATGTTGAAAGCACATTGGGCAAAGGAACCACCTTTACGCTTTATATGCCACTTAAAACCAATAATGAAACCACCGCAAATACTAATGAGATTAGTGTAGAAAAAGCCAATCACACAAAGGGAGAAGTTCTAATCGTTGAAGATTATCTTCCTAATGTAATGGTTGCCGAAATGCTTTTGTCTGAATTTGGCTATTCAACCCAATCTGTCAATTCGGGCGAAGAGGCAATCGATGTGGTTGCCAATAGCGCACAACCATTTCATGCCATTTTGATGGATATTGAAATGACTGGAATTGATGGCTTTGAAGCCACAAAAAAAATCCGTGCAATTGAAGTGGAAAAAGGCTTTAAAAATTTAATATATGGCGTAACAGCCCACGGCCTTGCAGGGGATCGTGATAATTGTTTAATTTGCGGTATGGATGACTTTATTGCAAAACCAATTGATCCTGAAACCCTTCGCATAAAACTTGGAAAGCAATGAAATGCCCGATAATAACGATTTAACAAGGCGAATGTTTTCATCATTTTCGCACGACTTAAAAACCCCTCTGGCATCGATTATTGGTTCCTTAGAAGTGCTTAGCATGATGCATACTAAGCTATCTGAAGAAAAGCGTAATATTCTAATTGAAACTTCATTAAAGGAAAGCCACCGCCTTGATCGGTATGTTTCCAATATTCTTGAATTATCAAAACTTGAACTTGGCCTCGTCAACAAACGGGTGGAGCAAATCCACATTAAAGAAGCCATAGAAGAAGCATTATTGCTTGCGGGTCGCCTTAGACATAAAGCGTCAATCAATCTTTTAAATATTGAAAATGATACAATAATCAATTCCGATTTAAAACTTTTGGCGCGGATGATTGATATAATTATTGAAAATGCCATAATCCATTCGGCAGAGGGCAGTGACGGTGAAAATGTTAAAATTGATATTTGGTTTGAAACCAAAAATGAAAAACCAATTTTAGTAGTTCGTGATTATGGGGTTGGTATTCCACTTGAAAGCTTTGGTGAAATATTCGAAAAATACTCCCGCATCAAACAAGCGGATAAGAAAAATAGTGGCACTGGCCTTGGGCTTTCAATTGCCCGCGAAATTGGAAAATTGCTTGATGTTGAAATATCGGCATCAAACCACCCCAAAGGCGGGGCAATTTTTGAAATGTTGTTTAAATAACAAAAAGCACGGAAACAAATCCGTGCTTTTTATTTTTGCTGCATTGATAAAAATCGTTAAAGCGGTGCGCCAGAACTTTTACCTGTTACCATTCGATAAAGTAGAGATACCACAAACAATACTACAAAAACTGCGGTTAGAAATTTGGCAACTGCGGCAAACGAACCTGCAAGACCGCCAAACCCGAAGAAACCAGCAACAATTGCAAGAAGAAAAAACGTAATAATCCAGTTTAGCATCTTAAACTCCTAATATTTGATAAGAGAATAAGCGTTTTCTAATTTAATAGCGATTATTGAAAACTCGTAATAAAATTAAAAATGGATAAAAATTAATCGTTCAATACTTCCATCCGATAACCAATACCTGATTCAGATACAATTAAATCAGAAACATCGCCAAAAACACCAAGTTTATTTCGCAATTGCCCGATATAAACACGTAAATATTGAACATTTTCTGTATGTGCTGAACCCCAAACCTCTTTCAAAATATTACGGTGGGTAAGCATTTTACCGCGATTGGTAATAAACAGGCGTAATAAATCATATTCTTTTGGGGTTAATGATACGAGATTATCGCCATGGAAAACTTCGTGACGCACCAAGTCAATTTTTATTGCGCCATTTTTAATTTCACTATCACCAACTTCTTTGATGGCCGCTTTGCGTAATGCCGCGCGAACCCGTGCCAATAAAACCTCAACGTTAAAAGGTTTGGTCACATAATCATCGGCGCCGGCATCAAGCAGCTCGACCGCCTCTTCCTCTTCTGGGCGGGCGGTTACAACGATAACAGGTGCATTCGTCCATTGGCGGAAGGTTTCAAGCGCTTCTTTACCTTCAATGTCTGGCAAGCCAAGGTCAAGCAAAATCAAATCTGGTTTAACAGATGCCGTCATGCGCACCGCTTGTTTTCCGGTTTCGCATTCAATGACTTTAAAACCACTTTCAGTTAAGAATAAATCCAGCATTTTGCGGATTTGTGGTTCGTCATCAACAATCAATATAGTATTGCGTTTTTCTTTCATTTTGCTGCCCATTAATTCAGTAATTCCAGACTATTAACCTTTAGGTCAAACTAATCAACTACTCAAAGGTGCGTCTTTATGGTTTTTTTATTTTTCTTCGTACAAGACAAACATATAACTTATGTGCCACACCAAATTTAAATGCTATACTTGCCCTCAAAGGGTAATTAATGCGAATAATCCATCTATCAGACATACATTTTGGCGCAGCAAACGATAACACATTAGAGATATTACGCGACAAAATTAATAAATCCGCGCCTGATTTATTAATCATCAGTGGCGACATAACGCAAAATGGCTATCAGCAGGAATTTATCACTGCCGAAAAATACTTCGCATCAATTCCAATCAAGAAGTTTTTTGTTCCTGGCAATCACGACATGCCACAATGGGAAATTATTAAACGCCTTACCCAGCCGTATAAATTATATAAAAAACACATTAATCAGGATTTAGAGCCAGTTTTAATTGATAAAGATGTTGTTATTATCGGCCTAAATAGCGCGCGTATTGTCTTGCCACATCGCAATTGGGCGAATGGTGCAATTTCAAGCATGCAAATAAATAAAATTCTGCAAATCCGTAAAAAATACGCAAATCACAAAATCATCCTTGTTGCCCACCACCCAATAAATAGGGTCATTGACGCCCCAATAAAATACAAGGTTTTTGGCGCAACCGCCGCACTTCGTGCAATCAAAGAGGCAAAAATAGATCTTGTTCTAAGCGGGCATTTGCACAAACCCGCCGCACAAAAAATCCATGATACATTATTTATAACCGCACCATCGGCGGCATCATATCGCGCGCGTGGCTGCAAAAACGGTTATATGGAATATGAAATTACGCCAGAGGCAATAAAAATCAATGAAGTAGATTTTTAGCCAAAAAAATCACGTAATAGTTCGCAAAATTCTTTGGTTTTCTCAATCTGTGTCCAATGCCCACAGCGTCCAAAAACATGCAATTGTGATTTATCAATTAATTGATTTAATCTGATTGAATTTTCAAGCGGAATAACCAAATCATCGCGCCCATGAATTATCAATGCTTCATGCATAAGCTTCTTTATTTGCATATCATCAAAGGCAAGTGCATCAACCCATCTTTGGCGCGGTGCTGGAAACATTGATGAAAAGCTTTCTTGGAAGCCAGGGCGACTTGATGCCTCATAGCGAAGACGTGCTAGTTCATCATTTACCAAACCACGATCATAAGCAAAAATATCAAGCAATTTACGCATATTTTCAATCGAAGGCTCATACCCCCAAACGTCATCAAGCCCTTTTGAAATTGGGAAAGATACCCCAACACTTCCCATTAGAACGATTTTTTCAACCCGTTCGGGATGCTCTATCGCCATTGCCAATGCCATCGCACCACCAAATGAATTGCCGACAAAATGTGCCTTTTCGACGCCCATTTCATCCATAATTTCGACAAGTTGATTGGTCCAATTATCGCGATTATAAACCTCGTCAATTTTGCGTTCAGTAAAACCAAAGCCCGCCATATCGGGGGCAATAATTCGGTATTCATCCTTTAATTCAGGAATAACAAGTCGCCAATTCGCCCATGCCGAAACCCCAGGGCCAGAGCCATGAATGAAAACCACATTCTTGCCTGCACCAAAATCTAAAACATTGCTTTTATGGGATTGGGTAATAATTTCGCGCCCGATTTCAGGTGACTTTTCCATCAATATGCCCCTTCGGTAAATTCATTATCAGGGTTTTTAAATTCGCTAACAAGTTTTCGCGCGGCATTAGAAAGCAAAAGCGTATCAACACCAATCGCCGCAAAGTTCGCACCCGCCGCAATATATTCTTTGGAAACCCCATTATCCGCAGAAAGAAACCCTGCGAATTTTCCAATATTATTAACTACCTTGATGCCATTTAATATCGCATTTTTCACATCAGGATGATTTGGTTGCCCCAAAAGCCCCATGGATGCCGATAAATCAACCGCACCAAAGAAAATCCCATCAACACCTTCTATCGCGGCAATTTCCTCAAGGTTTGCAAGACCTTTTACGGTTTCAATTTGCAGGATAAGGCAAATATTATCATTGGCCTGCATTAAATATTGTGGGTCACTTCCCCAGCGGGCGGCGCGCGCAATACCGGCACCAACCCCACGTATGCCTTGTGGTGGATAACGTGTGGCGGCAACAATATTTTGCGCCTGTTCAGCCGTATCAACCATCGGGATTAAAAGATTGGTCACACCAATATCAAGCAATTGCTTAATCAAAACCGCATCGTCTTTTGGTGGGCGAACAATTGGCGCAACATCATAGGCGGCAATTGCTTGAAGCTGCCCCAAAATTGTTCGTAAATCGATTGGTGAATGTTCACCATCAAGCAAAAGAAAGTTGAAACCAGCACCCGCCGAAATTTCGGCGCTATATTGATCGGCAAGCGCCAACCATAAACCATATTGAACTTCTGAACGAATTGCTGATTTGAATTTATTTTGCATTATAATGCCTTGTTGAAAATTGACGGGGTAACATAACCCCGCCAGCTTCATTGTAAATTACTTTAAAAGTATGGCTAACTAACCTTACAGGCTTTATTTTTTTGGCATCCAGAGAGGTTTGATAACAG
>DDFH01000007.1 GCA_002337085.1 Hyphomonadaceae bacterium UBA1933
CACCACCCACCATTAGAGAATAGGGGTTTTGCCCTGCTGCCAAAATGGTTTTCTATCGCAGTTAATCTGCTTGACCACCAAAGAGGCAACAGCTATCAACCCCACACATTTTGATTTGCGCGGGTGTAGCTCAGTTGGTTAGAGTATCGGCCTGTCACGCCGAGGGTCGCGGGTTCGAGCCCCGTCACTCGCGCCATTTCAAAAATAACAAAGCCCCTGACTTCGGTCGGGGGCTTTTGTTTTTCGCAATATAAATTTATTTATTTATTTTGAATATTTTATCAAACATCTCTAAGCTTGATTTAACGAATATAGAGTGGAGCAAGAACGTTGCATAATCCATTGGGTAAAGTGACATTGCTTCAGTAAAACAAATACCCGACCATGCTGCGGCTACGCCAATTATTATAGTTCCATATTTTGTACTTATTACATTATAAAGCCCACTAATCCACAATTGTATAAACATCCAGCTCCATAAGAAGAAGCCAATGCTTCCTAATTGAACCTTTACATCCATTGGGGTTGAGTGTGCATCTGGTGGGCGAAAGCCGTCCATGGCCTGTTGTATGCCTTCAACTGGTGATGCAATGCTTTTATCTGTCCAGAATGCTTGAAAGCCCCATCCAAATGTTGGATGCTCAGAAATCGGCCCTTCCATCGCTTTCCATATATCAGTACGACCAGTTAATGTTGGTGCTTTACCTAATGCATGGAATATGGCGTCTTTAAAAATAGTAAATGATAAAACCACGGTAACGCCAACTACAACAATACCCCAAAAACTTATAACTGCTGTTGCGGGATTAAGGCTTGCAATAAATAAGGCAATGCTGATGCCAATTACCATTCCGCTGATTAATGTTGCGGTTGTTGCCTCACTTTTATAAACGACTAGAAGCATAGTTAAAATTATTGGGATACAAAAAACGCGTGCCGACTTAAAAGTAACGGCATAACCAGATGTAAATCCTATGCCTAAAGCCATTGCCACGCCAAGTGTTTGTTTAAAGCCCCAAATACCTGCCCAAGCGCCGGGGTATATATCCGACATTACGCCCCATTGTGGGAATATTACGGCTAAGATTAATGAAACAAAGGTTTGAAGCCCCATAATTGTTATAAGAACAAAACCAAAGCTGCGCCAATTAAATTTTGCGGCAAAAGTAGTCGCAACCATATAGGTTAAGCATAAAAGCAAACCTTGTCGCATGCTTACATCTGGTTGATTAGACCATTTGAATGACAAAAATGCATAAATACAAAATAATAATAGTGGCAACCCAACAAATGCCGTTTTGATGGAATTTAGCGGGTTTTTAATGAGCCAGAAAAATGAAATACTTATTGGAATAAGATACATTACAATAGACCATTTAGGCATATCATAGTCTTGTGTAATTTTCATATAGATGTTTGTAAGTCCACCAAAGCTTAGAAAAAATAACAATCCTAAAATGAATAGATAGGGTGGTTTTGCTAAATCATCTACATTGGTTTCTTGTGTATCGTTTTTTGGAGTGCGGGCAGGGGGTAAAACGGTATTTATTGTACTACCGTCACCAATATTTTTGGTATATTTAAATTTTGGATAATTATAAGTTTCCATTAAACCCTGCCTGTTGCAAAGCATTAATCATAATCAGTAAAATTTACATTAAGTTGACCTGTTTATCGCGCTCTTGGCAGCAATTCAGCAGAAATTTTAATTGGCATTGGCAAAAATTTTCTGTAATTAAACCAAAGTCAAGTTGAAGTTTAAATTATAATTGTGATTAAAAATCCATCACGCATTCATTTTTGTGCGATTTGATATGAAATTATGATGAAATTTATGAGGCTTTGGATTGCAACCGAGCGCCAAGCAAGCTAGAGCCAGTTTGATTTATATGTTTTCACATATGGTATTCTTAAGAGGGAAAAATGGCTGAACTACCCGTTACTTTAGGAATGGCGAATAACGCTTTATTGCTAGAATATCTGCCGGTATTGGTTTTTGGCGGTATTGGGCTTTTGATTGGCGTTGTTTTTATGCTGGCAAACTGGGTTTTTGCCCCTTCTAGTCCTGATCCTGAAAAAATGTCTGCATATGAGTGCGGTTTCAATGCTTTTGATGACGCGCGTATGAAATTTGATGTACGTTTTTACTTGGTATCAATCTTATTTATTATTTTCGACTTAGAGGTGGCATTCTTGTTCCCTTGGTCAATCGTATTAAAAGATTTAGGCGCTTTTGGTTATATCTCAATGATGGTATTCTTGGGTGTTCTAACCATTGGCTTTATTTATGAATGGAAGAAAGGCGCATTGGAATGGGAATAATTAAACCAAATAGCCCATCGTATGCTGGCGTTGAAAATGGCTTTGCTGCAAAGCCAAACGACCCGTTTTTCACAGGCGTTTCAGATGCATTGGCTGATAAAGGCTATGTAATTGCTGGAACCGAAGATTTGATTACATGGGCGCGTACGGGTTCATTAATGTGGATGACCTTTGGTCTTGCATGTTGCGCGGTTGAAATGATGCAGGCATCTATGCCGCGTTATGACGTTGAACGTTTTGGTTTTGCACCACGCGCTAGCCCGCGCCAATCTGATGTTATTATCGTTGCCGGCACTTTGACCAATAAGATGGCGCCTGCGATTCGCAAAGTTTATGACCAAATGCCAAATCCTCGTTATGTGATTTCGATGGGTTCATGCGCGAATGGTGGTGGTTATTATCATTATTCATATTCTGTTGTGCGTGGTTGTGACCGTGTTCTTCCGGTTGATATTTACGTTCCTGGTTGCCCGCCAACAGCAGAGGCATTGGTTTATGGGATTCTACAATTACAGAAGAAAATCCGCCGTGAAGGGACTATTGAACGATGAAACAACAAGTCATCAATGCCCAGCTTGAAAAACTAAATGCGATTTTGGGACGTATGCCAGAAAAATTTGGCAACGCCGTTACGCATATTGAAATCCGTAATGATGAGCTTAGCATTCTTGCGCAAGCCTCTAAAATTATTGATGTTTTAAGCTATTTACAAAAGATTGAAGGTTTCTCAACCCTTATTGATATTACTGCGGTTGATTTCCCTGAAAGCCCTGAGAGATTTGCGGTTGTTTACCACTTGCTTTCAATGAATAATAATATTCGGGTTCGCGTAAAGGCATTTGTTCCAGATGGTGGCTCTATTGCATCTGTGGTTTCAATGTGGCCGGGCGCAAACTGGTTTGAACGTGAAGCGTTTGATATGTATGGTGTTTTGTTTGAAGGCCATCCTGATTTGCGCCGCATTCTTACTGATTATGGTTTTGAAGGCCATCCGCTGCGTAAAGATTTCCCGCTTACTGGTTACCAAGAAGTTCGTTACGATGAAGAGCAAAAGCGTATCGTTTATGAACCAGTTAAACTAGTTCAAGAATTCCGTAATTTTGATTTCCTTAGCCCGTGGGAAGGCATGCTTCCAGGCGATGAAAAGGCAAAAACTTCTGAAGGGGCTAAATAATGTCATCGGAGATTATTGATAAAACTTTTGATGAAGCCATTGACGCTGCAAAAGAGCCTGGCAAAAGAAATTTTAATATTAACTTTGGCCCACAACACCCCGCTGCACACGGCGTTTTACGTCTTGTTCTCGAGCTTGATGGTGAGGTTGTTGAACGGGTTGACCCGCATATTGGCCTTTTGCACCGTGGTACAGAAAAGCTTTTGGAATATAAAACTTACCTACAAGGTACACCTTATTTCGATCGTCTTGACTATGTTGCGCCAATGAATCAGGAGCATGCATTCTGTCTTGCGATTGAAAAACTAACTGGCATTGAAGTTCCGCGTCGCGCGCAATTTATTCGTGTTCTTTATTCTGAAATTGGTCGTATTTTGAACCATTTGCTTAACGTTACTACGCAGGCAATGGACGTTGGTGCGCTTACTCCACCTTTATGGGGGTTTGAACCACGCGAACAATTGATGATTTTCTATGAACGTGCTTGTGGCGCACGTATGCACGCAAACTATTTCCGTCCAGGCGGTGTTCACCAAGATTTACCAGAACAATTGTTGCAAGACATCTATGATTGGTGTGACCCATTCCTTGTAGCTTGTGATGAAATTGAGACCTTGATTACTGACAACCGTATTTTTAAACAGCGTAATGTTGATATCGGTGTTGTTGATACACAAACGATTCTGGATTGGGGGTTCACTGGTGTTATGGTTCGTGGTTCTGGCATTCCTTGGGACTTGCGTAAATCACAGCCATATGAAGTATATGATGAATTGGATTTCGAA
The DNA here is from genome assembly GCA_002337085.1 of Hyphomonadaceae bacterium UBA1933. GTDB lineage: Bacteria > Pseudomonadota > Alphaproteobacteria > Caulobacterales > Aquidulcibacteraceae > Pseudaquidulcibacter. The sequence continues at coordinate 4,282 of DDFH01000007.1, forward strand.
ATTCCTGTTGGTAAAAATGGTGACTGTTATGACAGGTACCTTTGCCGTATGGATGAGATGCGCGAATCTGTAAAAATTATGAAGCAGTGTATTGAAAAAATGCCGCAAGGCCCAGTGCTTCCTGAGAATTCAAAATTTGCACCACCTCGTCGTGCTGAGATGAAGCAATCAATGGAAGCATTGATTCACCACTTTAAACTTTATACCGAAGGCTTTAAAGTTCCAGCTGGTGAGGTTTATACGGCAGTAGAAGCACCAAAAGGCGAATTTGGGGTTTATTTGGTGGCAGATGGCACCAATCGCCCATATAAAGTTAAAATTCGTGCCCCCGGTTTCGCTCACCTTCAGGCTTTGGAACACTTGGGTCGTTACCATTTGCTTGCTGATATTTCAGCACTTATTGGTTCATTGGATATCGTGTTCGGTGAGGTTGACCGCTAATGACAAATGAAGAAATTGCACAGGGTCAGTTGGACGCATATAATATTCAGGATTTGGAAAAACACCTGACTTTTTATGCCGATGATATGACAATTGCTAATTTGCGTGAAGAACCAAACCTTCAAGGTTTGATTGCGTATCGTGAAAGAATGGCGGGCGTTTTCGCGCAATTTCCTGAGAATAAGGTTGAATTATTAGGGCGTATGGCTCTTGGGAATAAAGTTCTGGATCATGAAAAAGTGATGCGTTCACCTAGTGCCGAGCCTTTTGAGGTTGTTGCTGTTTACACTATTGAAAATGGCAAAATTAAAAACGTAGATTTTATTAAGTGAGTATGTGATGTCCACACGTCGTTTAGCACCGGATGAAGTTCAACCAGCATCTTTTGAATGGTCAAAAGAAAGCCGCGCAAAATGCGAATTTTGGTTGGGTAAATATCCACAAGGCAGACAGCGTTCTGCTGTTATACCTTTTCTTTGGTTAGTTCAAAAGCAAGAAGGCTGGGTATCTCGCCCTGCGTTGGAGGCAATTGGACAAGAGCTTGGTATGCCATATATTCGCGTTCTTGAGGTTGCTACATTCTATACAATGTTCCACCTTGCGCCGGTTGGTAAACACCACCTACAAGTTTGTGGAACAACGCCTTGTATGCTTCGTGGTTCTGGTGAGTTGATTAAGGTTTGTAAAAACCGTATTGGTGACCACCATCATGTTACTAAAGATGGTCTTTTGTCTTGGGAAGAAATGGAATGTCTTGGCTCTTGTGCCAATGCACCAGTTGTTGCCATTCATGATTATTACCATGAAGATTTGGACGCAGAATCATTCAACAAAATCATTGATGATTTGCTTGCAGGTAAAGAAGTTAAACCTGGGTCGGCAATTGGTCGTCAAGGATCTGCACCAGAAGGTGGGCCAACAACTTTAAAAGACCCATCTCTTTATGATGGTTCTTTGGCAAAACCGGTAAAAATTCCAAACCTTCCTGAGAAGGCATAATATTAAAATATTCGCTTAACGCATTGAATTTAAAGGAACTAAGCAATGGTCGGTATCTTAGAAGATAAAGATCGGATTTTTCTAAACCTTTATGGTCTTCAGGATTGGGGTCTTGAGGGGGCGATGAAGCGCGGTGCGTGGAATGGCACAAAGGATATTCTTTCAGCAGGTCGTGATTGGATTATTACCGAAGGTAAAGCGTCTGGTCTTCGCGGGCGTGGTGGTGCGGGTTTCCCAACCGCATTAAAATGGTCTTTCATGCCAAAAGAGGTAAAAGATAGACCACATTATTTGCTTATTAATGCCGATGAATCAGAGCCTGGAACATGTAAAGACCGCGAAATTATGCGTCATGATCCGCATCTTTTAATCGAGGGTGCATTGGTTGCATCATTCGCGATGCAGGCCCATACCGCATATATTTATATTCGCGGTGAATATGTTTATGAGCGTGAAATTTTAGAAGCGGCAATTAAACAAGCATATGAAGCAAAATTAATTGGTAAGAACAACGTTCATGGTTGGGATTTTGATTTATTTGTTTCACATGGTGCTGGTGCATATATTTGCGGTGAAGAAACCGCGCAAATCGAATCTTTAGAGGGTAAAAAAGGTCAACCGCGTCTTAAGCCGCCATTCCCTGCGAATGCGGGTCTTTATGGTTGCCCGACTACTGTTAATAACGTTGAATCAATTGCTGTTATGCCGACAATTCTTCGTCGTGGTGCTGCATGGTTTGCTGGTATTGGTCGCCCAAATAATACTGGTACAAAAGTATTTTCAATTTCAGGCCATGTTAATAAACCATGTAACGTTGAAGAGGCTATGTCTATTCCGTTTAAACAACTTGTTGAAGATCACTGTGGCGGTATTCGCGGCGGTTGGAGTAATTTGAAAGCGGTTATTCCTGGTGGTTCATCGGTTCGTATGATCACTGCTGAAATGGCGGAAACTGTACTGATGGATTTTGATTCTTTATCTGCATTGAAATCAGGTCTTGGTACGGCTGCGGTCATTGTTATGGATAAATCAACTGATTTGGTTGCCGCAATTGCCCGTCTTTCATATTTCTATAAGCACGAATCTTGTGGTCAATGTACGCCTTGCCGTGAAGGTACAGGTTGGATGTGGCGCGTTATGGAACGTATGGCACGTGGTGAAGCGGAGATTCGTGAAATTGACCTATTGTTTGAAGTTTCACAACAAGTAGAAGGTAAAACTATTTGTGCATTGGGTGATGCTGCGGCATGGCCAATCCAAGGTTTAATTATGCATTTCCGTCACGAAATTGAAGATAAGATCAACAAATATCGTGCTTCAAAAGGGTTGGTTCAGGGCGCAAAGATTGCTGCTGAATAAAACTTATTTTGACATAAAGTTTAAAAAAGCCCAAGATCATTTCTTGGGCTTTTTTTATGGAAAATAAAATGGCAAAATATAAAGGTGGTTGTCAGTGCGGGGCAGTGGTATTTGAAATTTCCGGTGACCTAGGTAAGGCATCAATTTGCCATTGCCGAATGTGTCAGAAAGCTTTTGGAAATTTTTATGCACCATTGGTTTCTGTTGCGCTAGAATCATTAAACTACACAAAAGAAAAACCTAAATATTTTCAATCTTCTAATTTGGTGAAACGGGGTTTTTGCGGCAATTGTGGGACACCTTTAACCTATGAGGCGCCCGATGGAATCGCAATTGCAATTGGGGCTTTTGATAGGCCGAATGAAATAGTCCCAACTATTCAATTTGGTACAGAATCAAAGATTATTTATGTGGATGAACTTCACAATTTGCCTCAGAGAGATACCATGGATGACGTTGAAGATGCACCATTCTTAAACCAAATCATATCGTATCAAAGGGCAGATGGAGATTAGTTCAGTTACAAAGCTAACTTTTGGCTAAATTTTGCTGTTATGGGGGTTGTAACTTTGTCAATTTCGGCTTAGCAGATGCGGCAAAATTGGTTATTCGCCACTGGAAAAATGGGCCTTTTTATTAGGTTAAACTAATATTGGGCTGGCTAGGACGAAATGACCGGATAATGATTTAGGCATCATTCGGGGAATAGATACAGCTTCTGTAATCCTTTTGGTATATTTATCCGGCACTATTGTCTTATTGTTAAACCATTAATTCCATTTTGGCTGTTTGTAATGTTGAACACCAATGTTGTTTTTGTCTGGTATTATGCTAAGCAAAAATGAAATTGGTAAAATAATTATGGGGCGTGATGATGGCAAAAATCATCGTCGATGGACAAGAACTTGATGTTCCGGGCGAATATACACTGCTTCAGGCTTGTGAGGCTGCGGGCGCGCAAATTCCGCGTTTTTGTTACCATGAAAGACTTTCAGTCGCTGGTAACTGCCGTATGTGCCTTGTTGAAGTAAAGGGTGCACCTAAAGAGGTTGCGTCATGTTCACAAGCTGTAAAGGATCAACGTCCTGGGCCAAATGGTGAACCACCAGAAGTGTTCACAAATTCGCCACGCGTTAAAAAAGCGCGTCAAGGCGTAATGGAATTTTTGCTTATTAATCACCCGCTTGATTGTCCTATTTGTGACCAAGGTGGCGAGTGTGACCTGCAAGACCAAGCGGTTGTTTACGGAAGCGCAGAGAGCCGATTCTGTGAATCAAAGCGTGCGGTTGAAGAAAAAAATATGGGACCATTGATTAAAACGGTGATGACCCGTTGCATTCAATGTACACGCTGCGTTCGTTTTATTACCGAGGTTGCGGGTGTTCCTGAATTAGGTGCCACAGGTCGCGGCGGTGATATGGAAATCACGACCTATCTTAACAAGGCGCTTTCTTCTGAATTGTCTGGTAACGTAGTTGATTTATGCCCGGTTGGTGCTTTGACATCGCGTCCATACGCTTTTAACGCCCGTCCTTGGGAATTAAAGAAAACAGAATCAATCGATGTTATGGACGCTTTGGGTTCAAACATTCGTATTGATACACGTGGTGCAGATGTTCTTCGTGTCGAGCCTAGAGTTAACGATGATGTAAATGAAGAATGGCTTTCTGATAAAGGTCGTCATGCTTGCGATGGTCTTCGTCGCCAACGGCTTGATAAACCATATGTGCGCAAAGATGGAAAACTTGTTCCAGTTACTTGGGCAGAAGCAATTGAAGCCTTTGCAAAACAGCTTTCTGGAAAACCTGAAAAAATTGGCTTTATTGCCGGTGACTTGAATGAGGTAGAGGGGCTTAAAGCTTCTTTGGATCTTGCAAAATCGCTTGGCATTAAAAATCTTGATTGCCGTCAAGATGGCTCATTACTTGATGATGGCGCTGGTCGTGGTGGCTATTTATTTAACTCCACTATTAATGGAATTGAAGAAGCAGATGTTATCTTAATCGTTGGTGCAAACCCACGTTATGATGCGCCGGTTCTTAATGCCCGTATTCGCAAGGCATATCTTGCTGGCAAGCTTCAAAATATTTCTCTTATCGGTGAAGATTTTGATTTAACTTACCCGCATACGCATCTTGGCGATGATGTTAAGGTTCTTGAAGAACTTGCAAAAGGTAAAGGTGAATTTGCAAAAGTACTTGCTGCTGCTGAAAAGCCAATGATTATTATTGGTTCTTCTGCTCTGACACGTGCTGATGGCGATAAGGTTGCAAAACTTGCTGCTGAAGTCGGTGCAAAAGCAAAAATTGTTAAAGATGGCTGGAATGGTTGGAACGTTCTTCACACCGCTGCATCACGTGTTGGGGCAATGGATATTGGGTTCCTTCCAAAAGATGGCGGTTTAACCACTTATCAAATGCTTGGTTCAAAACTTGATACAATCGTGCTTTTGGGTGCGGATGAAGTTGCTGTTCCAGATGGCACTTTTGTGGTTTACATTGGTTCGCATGGCGATAATGGTGCGCACCGCGCGGATTTGGTATTGCCTGCTCCTGCTTATACCGAGAAGAATGGTACTTATGTAAACCTTGAAGGTCGCGTTCAGTTAGCTCGTATGGCTGTTGCACCAAAAGGTGAGGCAAAAGAAGAATGGGCAATTATGCGTGCGGTTTCACAAGTTGTTGCCAAACCATTGCCATATGACACCATTGACGAATTGCGTGCTAAATTAAAATCTGACGTTCCAGCGCTTAATGTTGCTGAGGGTGAAATTGCATCTGCAAATGATTTTGATTTACGATTTGTTGGTAACGATGGAGTTGCCGATAAATATAAGTTCTCTAATGTTATTCAGGATTATTTCCTGACGAATCCAATCGCACGTGCATCACAAACTTTGGCAAAATGTTCTGCCGAGCGACGTGGTGTAGGCGCAAATAAAGTTGCGGCGGAGTAGGGTATGAAGGCTCTTATTGATGCATTAGGACCATTATGGGGAAGCCTCGCAGGTATCGGGCTTTCACTTGTTTATATGGTGGTGGTTCTGTTAACTGTTGCGTTCATTCTTTGGTTTGACCGTAAGGTCTGGGCTGCAGTTCAGATGCGTAAGGGACCAAACATGGTTGGTCCTGTTGGTATTTTACAGTCTTTTGCCGATTTCATTAAATTCGTTCTAAAAGAAATTGTTGTTCCATCTGGCGCAAATAAAACAATTTTCGTTATTGCACCTATTATTACCGTGGTAACTTCATTCTTAACTTGGGCGGTTCTTCCGGTCGCGCCTGGTTGGGTTCTTTCAGATATGAACGTTGGGATTTTGTATATTCTTGCGGTTTCATCTTTGGGGGTTTACGGCATCATTATGGGTGGATGGGCGTCAAACTCAAAATACCCATTCCTTGGTGCGTTGCGTTCTGCTGCGCAAATGGTTTCATACGAAGTTTCAATTGGTTTTGTAATTGTCTGCGTATTGTTGGTGGTTGGTTCTTTGAACCTTACTGATATTGTGAATCACCAAAAAGCAGGTATTTGGGATTGGAACGCTTTTGCTTTTATCGGTGCATTGATGCATGGTGGTAGCCCCGCAAAAATGGGTATGGCATTTGTTGTTGGCTTAGTCTTATTTGCAATGTCGATTGTGTTCTTTATCTCGGCTCTTGCTGAAACAAACCGCCCTCCATTTGATTTGCCAGAGGCAGAATCAGAATTGGTTGCTGGTTATCAAGTTGAATATTCTGCAACGCTTTATTTGTTGTTCATGATGGGTGAATATGTAAATATTGTATTTATGTGTGCAATGATTTCAATTCTATTTCTTGGCGGATGGAATTTGCCTTGGGGCGAAGTAACTAATCCATTCTTGGGCTTTTTGGTGCTTTATGTAAAAATTTGGGCGATGTTCTTTATGTTTGCAATGGTAAAGGCAATCGTTCCACGCTATCGCTATGACCAATTGATGCGTATCGGTTGGAAAATTTTCTTGCCAACAACTTTGGTATGTGTGGCAATTGTTGGGGCGTATGTCGCATTTTTTGGAGGTAATGCGTAATGGGTATTATGCAAGCCATTAAGGGCGCTGCGATGACCGACTTCATCGGCGCATTTGTGCTGGCGATGAAGGTTTATTTCCGTCGCAAACCGACCATAAACTATCCTTTTGAAAAAGGTCATTTAAGTCCGCGCTTCCGTGGTGAACATGCGTTGCGTCGTTATGCCAATGGTGAGGAACGCTGCATCGCTTGTAAATTATGTGAGGCGATTTGCCCAGCACAAGCAATTACAATCGAAGCCGAACCACGTGAAGATGGTTCACGCCGTACAACTCGTTATGATATTGACATGACAAAGTGCATTTATTGCGGCTACTGCCAAGAGGCTTGTCCGGTTGATGCGATTGTTGAAGGACCAAATTTTGAATTCGCGACCGAAACCCGCGAAGAGCTATTTTATGACAAAGAACGTTTGCTATCTAATGGTGATAGATGGGAACGTGAAATTGCCAAAAACATTGAATTGGATGCACCATATCGGTGATTTATTGCACCCATTTGATTATGGGGCAAATTAGGGAAGGGCGTTAAAGTGCTACAAATTGCGGCATTTTACATTTTAGCAGCGGTTGCGCTTATATCGGCGATTATGGTCGTGTCGGCGAAGAATCCTGTTCACTCTGTAATGTTCCTGATTACGATATTTGTTACAACTTCAGGATTATTTGTCCTGGCAGGTGCGGAATATCTCGCGATGTTGCTGATTGTGGTTTATGTCGGCGCGGTTGCGGTGTTGTTCCTATTCGTAGTCATGATGCTTGATATTGACTTTGTGGAATTGAAACAAGGCTTTATGCGATATGCGCCATTCGGTGGCTTGGTTGCATTAGTTTTGTTTGCGATGTTTGTGCTTGTCGCATCCGCCGTTGTTGAAGCTAAGGTTGATCCACATGTTCTTGCTAGCCCGACACCGGCACTTGATGTCGCAAATAATACCCAAGCAATTGGTCGTATCCTTTATACTGATTACATCTTGTTCTTCCAACTTGCTGGCATGGTTCTTTTTGTTGCTATGATTGGCGCAATTGTTCTTACACTTCGTCATAAGCCACATGTTAAGAGACAAAACGTTGGCAAACAGGTTGCACGTACTCGTAAAACTGGTGTTGAAAACACTAAACCAAAAATCGGGGAAGGGGTTACTCTATGATGGAAATAGGACTTACCCATTATCTTGCCTTTGCGGCGGCGTTATTCACAATTGGTGTTTTTGGCATCTTTGTGAACCGTAAAAATATCATCGTAATCCTTATGTCGGTTGAGATGATTTTATTGGCGGTTAACGTTAATTTTGTTGCCTTTTCGGTTTTCTTAGGTGACCTTGTTGGTCAAATTTTCGCAATGTTTGTTTTGACTGTGGCTGCTGCAGAGGCGGCGGTAGTGCTTGCGATATTGGTTGTTTACTTCCGAAATCGTGGAACAATCGCAGTTGATGATTTGAATGTATTGAAGGGCTAATGAACGTGACAGTAGAAACTCTCGCCCTCATAGTTGTTTTTGCCCCTGTGATTGGTGCTATTATTGCTGGTCTTTTTGGTCGTGTATTACCTGCCAAAGTTTCAATGACTGTTACAACTGGTCTTTTGATGGTTGCGGCGGCAAGTGCCATTACAATTTTTATTGGTTATTGGGACAAAAGCCTTGTTCTTCCAGATGAGCCAATTCGTATATTTAAATGGATTGATGTTGCCGGATTCACTTCAACTTGGTCAATTCGTATTGACGCTATATCAGTTGTTATGATGGCAGTTGTGACGTCTGTTTCATCGATGGTTCACTTATATTCATGGGGCTATATGTCCGATGATCCATTCAAACCACGTTTCTTTGCGTATTTGTCGCTCTTTACCTTTGCGATGTTGTCATTGGTTACCGCAGCGGACTTTATGCAATTATTCTTTGGTTGGGAAGGTGTTGGCCTTGCGTCTTATTTGCTAATTGGCTTCTACTACTTAAAACGTTCTGCAAATGACGCGCAAATTAAGGCATTTGTTGTAAACCGTGTTGGTGACTTTGGCTTTGTTCTTGGGGTTATGTCGGTTTATTTTGTATTCGGCACAATTGAATTCAAAGATGTTTTCCACGCAATTCCACACCATATACACGACACTATGGGTTGGGGTAAATTGCAACTTCCAGCAATGGAAGTGATTGCATTATTGTTATTCATTGGTGCTATGGGTAAATCAGCGCAATTTTTGCTTCACACTTGGTTGCCAGATGCGATGGAAGGTCCAACACCTGTTTCGGCACTTATCCACGCTGCAACAATGGTAACTGCGGGCGTAGTATTGGTTACACTTTGTTCGCCTATTTTCCAAGTTGCACCATTTGCTTCTGGTGTTGTTACACTTATTGGCGCCATAACCGCAATTTTTGCTGCGACAATTGGTATAGCGCAAAACGACATCAAACGTGTGATTGCATATTCAACCTGTTCTCAGCTTGGTTATATGTTTTTTGCGGCGGGTATCGGTGTTTATCAGGCGGCAATGTTCCACCTTTTCACACACGCATTCTTCAAAGCAATGCTTTTCCTTGGTGCTGGTTCAGTTATTCACGGACTTCACCACGAACAAGATATGCGTAAAATGGGTGGTGTATGGAAGCCAATGAAAATTACATATGTAATTATGTTAATTGGTACTTTGGCGATTACTGGTGTTGGTATTCCTGGAACAAATTTTGGTTTTGCGGGTTTCTTCTCAAAAGATGCGATTATTGAATCTGCATTTGCTGCTTCATCAGAAGGGCTTCCTTTTGCAAAATTTGCATTCTGGATGGGAATTCTTGCGGCGTTCTTGACTAGTTTCTATTCTTGGCGTTTGGCATTTATGACATTTACTGGTGCGTTCCGTGGCGATGCGCATGGTGGTCATCATGATGATGACGCGCATGCCCATGCTGTTCATGCTACACATGTTGAAGGTCACCATGATGCACACAGTGAAGATGGCGTTGCGCCGGCACATGAAAGCCCATGGGTAATGCTAGTACCATTAATTATCCTAGCTTTTGGTGCGGTATTCGCAGGCTTCGTATTTAATGATGCATTTGTTGGCGAAGGTTCACATGAATTCTGGGGGCATGCTATTTATATATCTCCAGAAAATCATATTCTTCATGAGCGTCACAATGTTCCTGAATGGGTTAAATTCACTCCTCTTATAGTGACTGTGCTTGGGCTATTAGGCGCAATGATAGTTTATCTGTGGAATAAGGGGCTTGGTGAAAAGATTGCCAAAGCAGCAGGACCAATTCATGCATTCCTTTATAACAAATGGTATTTTGACGAACTTTATGATGCCGTTTTTGTAAAAGGCGCGCGTGCGCTTGGTGATTTCTTCTGGAAAGTTGGGGATCAGAAATTAATCGACGGGATTATTAATGGTATTGCCAACGATACTAATATACTTTCGAAAAAATCTGTAAAAGTTCAGTCGGGTTATGTTTATCACTATGCCTTTATCATGCTTATTGCCCTTGTTGCCTTTGGCGCATTGGTATTGTTGAAGAGAGGATAAGAAATGTCTAATTTACCTATCCTTTCATTAATTACTTGGCTTCCTACTGTTGGCGCAGTTTTTCTTGCGCTTGTTGCAGGTCTTTCAAAAGGCAATGCAGAGAAGAATGCTAGTTTTGCCCGTGTGACTGCTCTTGTGGTTTCGCTTGTAACATTTGTTTTGTCAGTAAAAATGGTGATGGATTTCAACACCAAAGAAACTGCAATGCAATTTGTTGAGAATGTTCCATGGTTTGGGGTTATTCACTACTCGCTTGGTGTTGATGGGCTTTCTGTTCTTTTGGTGCTTTTAACAACTTTTCTTCTTCCTCTTTGCGTCATTGCAAGCTGGAAATCGGTTGAAAAGCGTGTTGTTGAATATTTTATTGCTTTCTTAGTTTTAGAAAGCATGATGATTGGCGTATTCACCGCAACTGATCTTGTGTTGTTTTACGTTTTGTTCGAAGCAGGCCTTATCCCAATGTATCTTATTATTGGTATTTGGGGTGGCAAAAACCGTTTTTATGCGGCGTATAAATTCTTCCTTTATACCTTGCTAGGTTCTTTGTTTATGCTTGTGGCGGTTGCATATATTATCGTTAAAGCAAAAACGGCTTATATACCTGATCTTCAGAACTTCCATTTTGACCCTGCGGTTCAAAAATTATTATGGTTAGCATTCTTTGCGTCATTTGCGGTAAAAATGCCAATGTGGCCAGTGCATACTTGGTTGCCAGATGCCCACGTTGAGGCACCAACAGCAGGTTCAGTTATTCTTGCGGGTGTGCTTTTGAAAATGGGCGGTTATGGTTTAATCCGGTTCTCATTGCCAATGTTCCCTGACGCCTCACTTTATTTCCAACCGTTGGTTTACACCATGAGTATAATTGCAATTATTTATACTTCATTGGTGGCATTCCGTCAGGTTGATATTAAGAAATTGATTGCCTATTCATCAATTGCCCACATGGGTTTTGTAACGATGGGTATTTTTGCCTTCAATAAGATTGGTCTTCAGGGCGCAATGTTCCAAATGCTAAGCCACGGCTTTATTGCAAGCGCATTGTTCTTGTGTATTGGTGTTATTTATGACCGTATGCATACACGTGAAATTGCCTTCTATGGTGGTCTTGTAAATCGTATGCCAATTTATGCGGCGGTATTTATGTTGTTCACCATGGGTAACGTAGGTTTACCTGGTACATCTGGCTTTATTGGTGAAGTATTGACTATGCAGGGTACATTCCTTGATAATCGTATCGTGGCGCTATTTGCGGCATCTGGTGTTATTTTCTCTGCAGCATACATGCTTACAATGTATCGTAAGACGGTTTTAGGACCAATTACTAATCCAAAACTTGAAACTATTACTGATATGAATTGGCGCGAAGTACTTGTATTCTTGCCATTGATTATTGGTACATTGATTTTAGGTTTTAAACCGGGATTGATTTTGGATTTTACTGATAAATCAGTTGAGTTTCTTTCATCCCAAGTTTTGACAGCAATTAAATAGGCACAAGCGGTAAATAATATGAACCTTGCAAGCTTAACACATGATTTAGCCTTTATGACGCCGGAAGTGGTGATTGCGATTGGTGCAATGCTACTGGTTTTGATTGGGGCTTTTGTTTCTAAGAGTGCGTATCGCGCCATCACCTATTTATCGGTTGTGGTTTTGTTGGTGGCAGGTTTTCTTGGTGTCCAATATGCGCCTGATAATGCTCAGATATTATTCAATGGTTCATATGTCGTTGATTCATTTGGTGGCTTTGCCAAATTAATTATCGCTTTGACTGCGGCATGCGCAATTCTTTTGAGTGCGGATTACCTTGCTGAACGTAATTTAGAGAAACCTGAATATCCCGTTTTGGCATTACTTGCCGTATTGGGTATGTATGTAATGGTTTCTGCACATGACTTACTTGCAGTTTATATGGGGGTTGAGCTTCAATCGCTTGCTTTATATGTTCTTGCTGCATATGCGCGTGATGATCGTAAGTCTTCTGAAGCTGGTCTTAAATATTTTGTACTTGGTGCTTTATCTTCTGGCATATTGCTTTATGGCGTTTCGCTAATTTACGGCTTTACTGGAACAATTAATTTTGGAAAACTTTTGACTATTGCCAAAGATTCTAGCAATGTTGGTCTTATCTTTGGGATGGTTTTTGTTCTTTCTGGTATCGCTTTTAAAATGTCTGTTGCGCCATTCCATATGTGGACACCAGATGTTTACGAGGGTGCGCCAACTCCTTCTACCGCATTTTTTGCAACTGCGCCTAAGATGGCGGCGGCAATTTTATTGGGACGCTTCTTGTTTGAGGCATTTGGTGAAGTTGTTGCGCAATGGCGTGACGTTGTTTCTATAATGGCAGTTCTTTCAATGTTTGTCGGCGCTATTTTCGCGCTTCAACAAACTAATATGAAACGTCTATTGGCATATTCGTCAATTTTGAACATGGGCTATGCAATGGTTGCGATTGCGGCTGGCCCTGTATATGGTCCATCTGCATTATTACTATTTACCGCGATTTATGCAATTACTTCGGTTGGTATGTTTGGTGTATTGCTTTCAATGCGCGATGCAAAAGGCAAAGAGATTACCAATATTTCTGGTTATTCTGGCCTTTCTAAGCAGCGTCCATTATTGTCTCTTGCGCTTACTATAATGTTCTTTTCGATAACTGGCATTCCGCCACTATTGGGCTTCTTTGGTAAGTTTCAAATTTTCATTGCCGCAGTTGATGGTGGTGTGATGCCTTTAGCGCTTATTTTAGTGATTGCATCTGTAATTTCGGCGTTTTATTATCTTCGCGTTCTAAAAGTTGTTTGGTTCGATGAGCCAAGTGTTGAGATTGTTGGTGGCTTGGCAACGACAAAAGTAACTGTAACTGGTGTTACATTGATGATTGCATTGCTAACACCATTTATTGGACTTATTTATACTGCTTCTATGACAGCGGGGCATCTATTTAAGTGAGAGTTATTCACTTAAAAAGTGTTGGATCAACTAATGATGAGGTTATACGCCTTGCCCAATCGGGCGAGGCGTTGCCTTTTTGGGTAGTTACAGATGAACAAACCAATGGGCGCGGTCGCAGAGGGCGACAGTGGCAAGGACTAGATGGAAACCTTTTCGCTAGTGGAATTTATGAATTTACGCAAGAACCTGCTGAAATTGCAACTCTTAGCTTTGTGGTTTCCTATTCATTGTTTGAAACATTATGCGAATATATCGACAAGAATAGAATTGCCTTAAAATGGCCTAATGACGTATTGGTTGACGGTAAGAAAATAAGTGGAATTTTACTTGAAAGCCAAATTAAAAATAAAATTGTACAATTAGTAATTGGCGTCGGTTTAAATATTATACATGCCCCGATCATTAATGAATATGGGACAACCTCAATAAAAGATTGCGCTTTAGAACACGCCAATAACTTAGAAAAAATGCAAATTTTAAATAATTTTTTGCAACGTTTAAAAATTAATCTGTCCCACTGGCAAGAATTTGGTGCTGCAGATATTATTGATGCGTGGAAGAAATATGCCTTTAAAATTAATAGAACTATTAAAATTGCCCAAGGTAATAATCTAATAATCGGAGAAATGATTGACATTGCGCATAATGGTGAAATAATCTTGCGTAGTGGTGATGGCGAAATATATAAAATAAATGCCGGTGAAGTATTATTGTAGAATTGTACGTATAATATTTAATATTTAATATTACTTGATTTTATTTGTAACTAAAGTAGAACAGTAATGATTATTAATGTGAGTATTGTAAGTGCTGTCTTCTATTAAAAGAAATGTTGTAACATTAACTTCAGTTTTTCTTTATTCGTTTCTTTTGGGTTGTAATGCTGAACATAAAAATACTGATATTCAAGAGCGTAAATTATGCTTTGTTGATGTAGGCGGTAGCTTTGGTAAGTCAGGGCTGCGTGCACGTCAATATATTGGCAAAGGGCCAAAATTTCGAATTATTCAATGGAAAACATTGGATTTCCCCGATGATTTGGATTTGAATCAAGAACAAAAGTTAATCGACAATCATGCATCATTAGCAGCCAAGATTTCATGGCGTGTAAGTGAAGTAAATGGAAGAATTGAATCACAACTCGATTCACTTGAGTTAATACCAATTAATTTTAAAGATGAACAATTACATAAAATTGCGTCTTGGCGTTTGATTGGCGTTGATGGCGAAAAATACTCCTTCCCAATTACGGAAAATATCAAAAATTCTAAACCAGAATTATTTTCTGCCGAATCGAAAGGAATAATTATTCCCGGAACTCTCGCCGAAGATTTAGGCGGCGTTAATGGTTCATCGTTCAAAATCGGCGCCCTAGATGCAAATGGTGTTGTGCTTTTGCAAAAAGATATATTAGCCTCAAGTGGCTATATGTTTAAGGAACGCGCGATGTCAGCCATTGAAAAGCTTGATGAAATTGTAAAAATGCCGAATAAATGTCAAAAGGTATCAGACTGAATTCTATAATAGCAATCAGACATTTGGTGATTGCATTTTCTTGATATGATACTATTCATGCCCATATATTGGGAAATGGGATAAGTTATTGCAAAATAGTCTAGTATTTTTACCACTTGGCGGCTCCAATGAAATTGGAATGAATTTGAATGCCTATGGTTATGGAACCGAAGAAAATCGTAAATGGATTGTGGTTGATTGCGGCGTTACGTTTGCGTCTGAACAGCATATCCCAGGTGTAGAAGTAATTTTACCGGATCCTGAATTTCTAACAGGTGTAAAAGAGGATATTATTGGTATTGTTCTTACCCACGCGCACGAGGATCACATTGGCGCCCTTGGTCATTTATGGCTGAAACTAGAGGCTCCATTATATGCAACTCCTTTCACCGCTGAGCTTATAAAAGATAAATTACGCGAACATAATTTAATTGACGCGGTTGAACTGAATGTTATCCCACTAAAAGGGGAAATAAATCTCGACCCTTTTTTGGTTGAATATGTTACCATCACACATTCAATACCTGAACCAAATGGGCTTAAAATAACTACCCCACTTGGCGTTGTTTTTCACACTGGTGACTGGAAAGTTGACCCTGATCCGATTGTGGGTGAGAATATTGATGTTGAAGCCCTTACAAAAATGGGTGACGACGGTGTTTTGGCAATGGTTTGTGATTCTACAAACGTATTTGTTGATGGGCAAAGTGGTTCAGAGGGTGCGGTTCGCAAGGAATTAGTCAAACTTGTATCTGAACAAAAGGGTAAAGTTGCGATTGCTTGCTTTGCATCAAATGTTGCCCGCGTTCTTAGTGGGGTAGAGGCTGCAAAACATAGCGGACGGGCTGTTTGCTTATTGGGACGTTCAATGGTTCGCGTTGTCGGTGCTGCGCGCAAAGTTGGAATAATAACCGATGCAGTTTTTGTAGAACCTGAAAAGGCATCAACCTATAAAGATAATGAAATTTTATATCTTTGCACTGGCTCACAAGGTGAACCTCGGGCGGCATTAAAACGCATCGCACAGGGCAAGCACCCAAGTTTAAATTTGGGGCAAGGCGATACAGTTATTTTTTCTTCACGTGAAATCCCTGGTAACGAGCGCGATATTTATGATTTGATAAATGACTTTATGCTTGCTGGTGTTGAAGTTGTTACCGCACATGAGCGTGCAATCCACGTATCAGGTCACCCTTGTCGTGATGAATTGGCGCAAATGTATTCGTGGGTGCGCCCCAAAATTGCCATTCCAACACATGGCGAAAGACGACATTTAATCGAACACGCAAGATTGGCGCAGTCTTTACAAATTAAACAGACAATTACCCCACGTAATGGTGAAATGGTGCAGATTGCACCAAATGGCCCTATGATTGTAGATGAAGTGCCAAACGGTAGGCTTTATGTAGATGGCAATACAATTATTGCCCAAGGGGCAGAAATCCTACGTGAAAGAAGTAAAATTGGCGAAAATGGTGTAATCGTCATAATGGTTAGTTTTGATAAAAAGGGACGAATTGTTGGCGGCCCTGATGTTCGCGCACGCGGCATTGCTGATAAAAATGGCGAACCTTTAGGCGATACTCTTGATGTGATTGCTGATATTGCAGAAAAAACCATAGACAAATTGACTATTGCAGAACGGATTGATGAAGAATATTGCGAAAATAAAATCGTTCGCTCAATTCGTAAAAATATTTTTGACATTATCAAAAAGAAACCGATGGTCGAAGTTATGGTGATGGTCATATAGGGGTATATAAATGAAAATAGGAAGACTTAATCACGTTGGTATCGCTGTTCCTTCAATCGAAGAAGCTTGGAAAACCTATAAAACACTTTATGGCGTTGAAGATAAAGACATTACACCAATTGGCGAAATGGAAAGCCAGGGCGTGAAATATTCATTTGTAAATGTTGCCAATTCCCAAATCGAACTTATTGAACCATTGGGTGAAAAATCACCTATTCGTAAGTTCCTTGAAAAGAATCCAGTAGGCGGTCAGCATCACATGTGTTTTGAGGTTGATGACGTTCATAAAGCACGTGAAGAAGCAATTGCCGAAGGGGCCACTGTTTTGAATGAGCCACGTATTGGTGCACATGGCACATTAATTATTTTTATCCACCCTAAAAATTCGAACGGGGTTTTAATTGAATTAATGGAACCACCAAAAGGTCATTAATTAATCTGTTGCAATAAATGCGAAACAAACTGGATTAGCCACTGTCTTTTGGCTAATCCTTTTTGTATTAATAACTATTAGTTTTAATTTTTTCAAAGAGGCTTAACATGCGCCTGACGCGCTATTTTCTTCCTGTTCTCAAAGAAACCCCAAAAGAGGCACAAATTGTATCGCACCAACTTATGTTGCGTGCTGGGCTTATAAAACAACAATCTGCTGGGGTTTATGTTTGGCTTCCCTTTGGTTTAAAGGTACTCAAGAAAATTGAGAATATTATTCGTGAAGAACAGAATAATGCAGGTGCCATTGAGATTTTGATGCCAACAATGCAGGGTGCGGACTTATGGCGTGAATCAGGTCGTTATGATGATTATGGCCTTGAAATGCTTAGAATTAAAGATCGTCATGAACGTGATTTATTGTTTGGTCCGACGGCTGAAGAGGTTGTGACCGACGTTTTCAGAACTTATGTGCGCTCTTATAAAGATTTGCCACTTAATTTATATAATATCCAATGGAAGTTTCGAGATGAAATTCGTCCACGTTTCGGTGTTATGCGTGGGCGTGAGTTTCTTATGAAAGATGCCTATTCATTTGATATTGATGAGGCTGGCGCACGCGATTCATATCGCAAAATGTTTCTTGCTTATTTGCGGACTTTCCAAAGAATGGGTTTGCGCGGCGTTCCAATGCGCGCCGACACCGGTCCAATTGGCGGTGACTTAAGCCATGAATTCATCATTCTTGCCCCAACTGGTGAATCTGGTGTCTTCTATGATGCTATTTATGAAGAGCGCGATTGGGCTAATGCAGAAATTGATTTTTCAAACACCGAAAGCGGTCGTACTCAAAGAGAAGAATTATTTAATGAAGTTCTTCAATCATATGCCGCGACGGATGAAATGCATGATGATGCAGAATTTAAAACCAAGGTTCCAGAAGAACGCCGTCGCGAAGGACGTGGTATCGAGGTTGGGCATATTTTCTTCTTTGGCGAAAAATATTCAAAACCTATGGGCGCAAGAATTATGGGGCCAGAAGGTAAAGAAATAAATGCACAAATGGGTTCATATGGCATTGGCGTATCGCGCCTTGTTGGTGCAATTATTGAAGCCAGCCATGATGAAAATGGCATTGTATGGCCAAAAGAAATTACACCATTTGACTTGGGCATCATTAATTTAAAATCAGGTGATACTGAATGCGATGCACTTTGTGATAAACTTTATGAAATCGCATTAAAAGCAGGGCGCGAGCCACTTTATGATGATCGTAATGAACGTGCCGGTGCAAAGTTTGCAACAATGGACTTAATTGGTGTTCCAACCCAAGTTACAATTGGACCACGCGGTATTCAAAATGGTGTCATCGAGATTAAAGATCGCAAAACCCAAGAGAAAAAGGAAATTCCAATTACGGAATTTGAAGCGTGGCTAAAAGCATGAGTGAAATAGTCGCTAATCCTAAACCATTCGGCGAATGGGAACGAAAAATTGCCATGCGCTATTTGCGCGCCAAAAAGGAAAATGGCGGGGTTACTCTTATTTCTACCATCAGCTTTTTTGGTATTTTGCTTGCGGTTGCGGTTCTTATCATCGTCATGAGCGTTATGAACGGTTTTAGGACTGAGTTGCTTAATCGTGTTCTTGGCGTAAACGGGCATGTATTCGTTGACACACGCGGGCTAACACCGCCAATGGTTGATAATTTTGTCCGTGATGCTGGTAAAATAACCGGCGTTAAATCGCTTACAAGGCTTACACAGGGGCAAGTATTAGCGGTCGGCAATGCGGGTGCAACCCGTGGTGCAATGGTACAGGGGACAGAGCGCGGTGACTTAATGAAACTTGACATGGTTTCAAAAAATGTCATTGGCGGCAGTTTAAATAATTACGGCAAGGGTGAATATGGTGGCGATGAAATCGCTATTGGCTCTGGGCTTGCAAGTGACTTAAACCTTTTGCAAGGTGATTATATAAATCTTGTTTCGCCTTCTGGTGCAGTTACCGCATTTGGTGCAGCACCAGTAAGTAAAGAATATAAAGTTGGCGCAATTTTTGACGTGGGTATGAGTGAGTATGACAATAGCCTCATTTACATGCCACTTGAACAGGCACAATTGTTTTTTGGGAGGGAAGGCGTTGTTGAGATGGTCGAGGCACGCCTTGATAATCCAGACAATACTGAACCAGTAATGGCACAATTTTCAAAATTATTGCCAAATACAATTATCACTGATTGGCGGCAACATTCAGAAAGCCTTGTCTCGGCACTTGGTGTCGAGCGTGCTGTAATGCGGTTAATATTGATGATGTTGGTAGTTATTGCGGCGCTAAACATTATTTCTGGACTTGTTATGCTTGTTAAAAACAAAGGGCGCGACATTGCCGTATTGCGGACAATTGGTGCTTCACAAGGTGCGATAATGCGCATATTTTTAATGATTGGTGCAAGCATTGGCGTTTTAGGCACTATTTTTGGGGTTGTTGCCGGAACTTTGTTTTGTTTGAATATACATACAATTCAAAAAATTGTTGAGATGGTCTTTGGCCCAGTATTTCCATCAGAAGTATATTTCTTAAAGCAAATCCCCGCCCATGTTGAATGGAGTGAGGTTGTAATAGTTGCTAGCTTTTCACTTATCATGAGTGTGCTTGTGACATTGCCACCTGCATGGCGTGCCGCACGTCTCGACCCTGTGGAGGCACTTCGCTATGAGTGAGGTTATTTTAAAAACCGAAGGTTTGATACGTTCTTATTCGACACAAGCTGGTGTTTTAGAGGTTTTGCGTGGCGTTGATTTTACAATACGCAAAGGCGAAATTGTTGGTCTTATTGGGCCATCTGGTTCTGGTAAATCTTCATTGTTACATTCTGTTGGTTTGTTGGAAGAAACTCAGGGCGGAAAGATTTCAATCCTTGGTCAGGATGTTTCATCATTAAACGATAATGAAAGGACAAAAGTTCGCCGCGATAAAATGGGCTTTGTTTACCAGTTCCATAATTTGTTGCCAGAGCTTGACGCGTGTGAGAACATTGCGCTACCCATGTTAATTGCGGGTCATTCACGTGAAACAGCAAA
The DNA here is from genome assembly GCA_002337085.1 of Hyphomonadaceae bacterium UBA1933. GTDB lineage: Bacteria > Pseudomonadota > Alphaproteobacteria > Caulobacterales > Aquidulcibacteraceae > Pseudaquidulcibacter. The sequence goes on from DDFH01000007.1 coordinate 24,398, forward strand.
TAAAAGAGCGGTTGAATTGCTTGGGTTATTGGGGTTAGGCGGGCGCATAAAACATTTGCCTGCACAATTATCAGGTGGTGAACAGCAAAGGGTTGCAATCGGGCGCGCCTTGGTAAATCATCCAAAACTGCTACTTGCCGATGAGCCAACTGGAAATCTTGATCCGCAAACCTCCATTTATGTCCTTGAATTTTTAGCAAAAATTGCCAAAGAAGAAAATGTCGCCGCACTTATTGGCACACATAATCTTGAACTTGCGCATAAGATGGATCGCATAGTTCGTATTGAAAATGGTCATTTAGTAGAAGAAAAATAATTATATTGATAAAATTTTATGCTTGACATTAATTATAAAATAGAACACAACCAGAACATAGAACAAAATAGAAACAAATTGTTCGAGAGGTTGTCATGGAAGTTGAATTCTCAATTGAAGATTTATTAGGCTTAATCGCAATTATCACTTGTTCTGTTGTTATGTGGGGCATTGGTTCATTCTTTGGCTAATGTGTGCGTAAACTGAAATTTACTGTGGGTAATTGCAGATTTATGTTTCCCATTTATCTGAATTGCGCCATTTAGATTAGTTATGGCAGAACCAAGATTTATACATTTAAGGCTCAGAACCGCATATTCGCTGCTTGATGGTGCGATGACAGTTAAAAAGGTTTCTGCGGTCGCAAAAGACAGGCATCTGCCGGCACTTGGTATTTCTGATCCTAATTTATTTGGCGCACTTGAATATTCTGAAACTCTTGCCAGTAGTGGCGTTCAACCAATTGTTGGTTTATGCTTTTCATGTTTTTTGCGTCATGAAGATGAAACTGTTACAAGCGGTAGTATTGCTTTAATCGCAAAAGATCAAATTGGCTTTGATAATCTTATGCTATTATCAAGCACTAATTTCTTGGAAGGTGAGCCAGGCGACAATTCTGTTGATATTCAGAAGCTTTTTGATAATAAAGAAGGTCTTATTGTTCTTACTGGTGGTTGGCAATCGCCAATTAATAAATCTTTTTTTGATAATAAGCCACAATATGCACTAGACTGGCTTGATAAATTAAAAGATGAATTTTCAAATAATTTATATATAGAAATCCAACGTCATGGCAGACAAGATGAATTGGCAACCGAGTCGCAATTAATTGATTATGCCTATGAGCATGACATACCATTAGTTGGAACAAATGATATTCGCTTTTTATCGCGTGATAAATATTATTCGCACGAAGTTCTTACATGTATCGGGACTGGTGATAAAATTTCCAATCCAGACCGTACTCGTCTTACCGAAGAACACTTCTTCAAAACGGAAGATGAAATGTGTGCGCTTTTTGCAGATTTACCTGAGTGTCTTGCAAATAGTGTTGAAATTGCAAAACGCTGCTCGGTTCGTGCTGTTAAAAGAAAACCAATTTTGCCAAGTTTTGACAATGGGGAAGGGCGCTCTGAAAGCGATGAATTATATGAACAGGCAAAAGCAGGTCTCGAATATCGTTTAAAAACTCGTCCACCAGTTAAATCAGTTGAAGAGTATCAACAAAGGCTTGAGTTTGAGATTTCAATTATCAACCGTATGGGGTTTGCGGGTTACTTCCTTATAGTATCTGACTTTATTAAATGGGCGAAGGCGCACGATATACCTGTTGGTCCGGGTCGCGGTTCCGGTGCCGGCTCTATTGTTGCTTATAGTTTGCAAATTACAGATTTAGATCCACTTGAATTTGGGTTACTTTTCGAACGATTCTTGAATCCAGAACGTATTTCCATGCCCGATTTCGACGTTGATTTTTGCCAAGATAGACGTGAAGAAGTTATTTCATATGTTCAAGAAAAATATGGTTTTGAACGTGTGTCACAAATTATCACCTTTGGTACATTGCAGGCACGTGCTGCCGTACGTGACGTTGGTCGGGTTCTTGATATGTCATTCATGCGGGTTAGTGAAATTACAAAACTAATTCCCAATAATCCTGCAAATCCAGTTAGCCTTCGTAAGGCACTAGAGATGGAAGAACGGCTCAAGCAGTCTTATGACAATGATGAGGCGGTGCACAATATTTATGACACCGCTATGGAGCTTGAGGGGCTTTACCGAAACTGTTCTACACACGCCGCAGGTGTGGTAATTGCAGGTCGCCCAATAAAAGAACTTGTACCGCTATATAAAGATCCAAAATCTGATATTCCTGCGACCCAATATAATATGAAATGGTCTGAATCCGCAGGGTTGGTAAAGTTCGATTTTTTGGGTCTAAAGACGCTTACCGTTATTAAATACGCGATTGATTTACTTCGTGCGCGCGGAATTGATGTTAACTTTGCCTCACAACGTTATGATGATAAAGAAGTTTTTGATTTTTTATGTCAGGGTAATACTTTGGGCGTTTTCCAGCTCGAGGGTCAGGGTATGCGTGATACATTGCGCAAAATGGTGCCAAACTGCCTTGATGATATTATCGCATTGATTTCACTTTACCGTCCTGGCCCGATGGAAAATATTCCGCTTTATTGCGATGTTAAGGCAGGTAAGCACCCACCAGATTTTCTTCACCCATCACTTGAGCCAGTGTTAAAAGAAACCCATGGGGTTATCATTTATCAAGAACAAGTTATGCAAATTGCACAAATTCTGTCTGGTTACTCCCTTGGTGAGGCGGACATTCTGCGTCGCGCAATGGGTAAAAAACAAAAAGATGAAATGGCAAAACAACGTCAACGTTTTGCGGAAGGCGCCAAGGAAAAAGGTATTGATCCTGATCTTGCGGGTTCAATTTTTGATTTGGTTGATAAATTTGCGGGCTATGGTTTTAACAAATCTCACGCGGCTGCCTATGCGGTTATTTCGTATCAAACAGCATGGCTAAAAGCAAAATATCCGGTTGAATTTTTGGTTGCGGCAATGAATTTGGATATTGAAGATACAACTAAATTAGGTGCCTATGTTACCGAGGCAAAACGGCTTGGAATTATTGTTAATCCACCCAATGTTAATAAATCTGGTGCCTATTTCAAAATTGAGAATGGCGAAATCTTATATGCGCTTGGGGCAATTAAAAATATTGGGCCAAAAGCAATGCAAGCAGTTGAAGATGATGTAATCGCCAATGGTAAATTTGCAAATATTCATGAATTTATGGAACGTATTGGCCCTAGAAATTTGAATAAGCGTGCGATTGAAAACCTTGCAAAGTCTGGTGCATTTGATGAAATTGAACCTAATCGTGCATTGGTTGTCGAGGCTGCTGATATGCTCATGTCACACGCGGCATCATGCAATAATGAGGCAGAAAAGAACCAGATTAGCCTTTTTGGCGATTCTGTTACGCCGCCACGTGTTCCTTTGCCAAATGTAAATCAATGGGCGGAACAAGAGAAACTTTCACATGAATTTGCGGCACTAGGTTTATTTCTATCTGGGCATCCGCTTGATGATATTGCTGAAATTCTAATTGCAAGAAGAACTGTGTTTTTTGGAAACATCGCTGAAAGCATGCAAACTTCAGAGGCTTTGTTCCCAATGGCTGGTGTTGTTCGCGCTGCAAAAGAGCGTCCAGCACGCAAGGGTGGTAAATTTGCATGGGTAACATTATCAGATCCAACGGGCGAATTTGAAGTTTTTGTACGACCAGAAGATTTAGAAAATTCACGGCAATTTGTCGAAGTTGGCAGAACTGTAAGCTTTATTGCATCGGCAAAAAACGTTGACGGTGAAGTAAAAATTTCTGCATCACGTTTTGATGCCATCGAAAACATGCGTTCGAATAATTATTCCGGCGTGATTTTATACGTTGATAATAGTTTTGATGTGCTTGAATTTAAAAACCTTACTGAACAATTACGTGGTATTGAGGCGAAACAAGCAGGTGAATTGCGTATTGTGATGCGTATTGAAAACGACAATGAGGTTGAAATTAAATTACCAGGTCGTTATCCAATCGATATACCTTCTAGGCGTGCTTTAAAGGCGTTAAGGGGTGTGGAGGCAATTAGTGAATTGCAATAAGTGATAAAAGCCGCTTATAAGTGCTTTAAAGGCTTGCATTTTGATATGATTTTGGTATGCGAGCGACCTAATTTCGCACGCGGACTTGGGCATTTTAAATATTTTCATGGTGAGAATGTTTGAAAAGTCCTTCTGGCGCATTTACTTGCATCAGTCCGCGGAGGCCAGCCAGAGAAGGAAAATTTAATATGGCTTTACCAGAATTTACTATGCGTCAACTATTGGAAGCAGGCGCACACTTCGGTCACCAAACTCACCGTTGGAACCCAAAGATGCAAAAATATATCTTTGGCGAACGTTCAAATATCCATATCCTTGATTTATCACAAACTGTTCCTATGTTGCACCAAGCATTGGTAAAAGTTCGTGAAGTTGTTGCAAAAGGCGGTCGTGTTCTTTTCGTTGGTACTAAACGTCAAGCATCTGACCCTATTTCAACATCTGCAAAACGTTGCGCACAATATTACATCAATCACCGTTGGTTGGGTGGTACTTTGACCAACTGGCAAACTGTTTCAAAATCAATTCAGCGTATGCGTGAAGTTGAAGCAATCACCGGCGGTGAAGCACCTGCTGGTCTTACTAAAAAAGAAATTTTAAACCTTTCTCGTGAACATGAGAAATTGGAACGTTCTTTGGGCGGTATCGCTTCTATGGGCGGTATTCCTGATTTGATGTTTGTTGTTGATACTAACAAAGAAGCAATCGCAATCCAAGAAGCACACAAACTTGGCATTCCTGTAATTGCATTGGTTGATTCTAATTGCGATCCAGACGAAGTTGATTTCCCAATCCCTGGAAATGACGATGCTGCGCGTTCTATCCAATTGTTCTGCGACCTTATTGCTGATGCTGCATTAGATGGTCTTGCTGAATCACAAGCTTCATTAGGTGTTGACCTTGGCGAAGCTGTAAATCCAGTTGAAACTGTTGTTGCAGAAGCTGCTGCTGAAGAAATTATTGCTGCTGTAGAAGCACCAGCGCAAGACGCATAATTTTCATAATAGCGGGCTATTATGCCCGCTAACTTATTTTGTTTAACCACATAGAATAGAGGAGACCGGCAATGGCCGAGATCACCGCAGGATTAGTAAAAGAACTACGTGAAAAAACTGGCGTAGGTATGATGGATTGTAAAAAAGCACTTGCAGAAACTGCAGGTGATCTTGAAGCAGCTATTGATTGGTTGCGTGCAAAAGGTCTTTCAAAAGCTGCTAAAAAGGCTGACCGCGTAGCGGCAGAAGGCTTGGTTGCTGTTGCTGTTAATGGCAAAACAGGTGTTCTTGTTGAGCTTAATGCGGAAACTGATTTTGTTTCTCGTAACGAACATTTCCAAAAAGCTGCAACTACAATCACCGAACTTGCTTTTGGCGCTTCTGATGTTGAAGATTTGAAAACAAAAGCAACTGATAATGGTACTGTTGATGAATACCTTACTAATTTGATTGCTACAATTGGTGAAAATATGACTTTGCGTCGTATGAAAAAGGTTGAAGTTGCTACTGGTGTTGTTGCGCCATACACTCACTCTGCAATCGCTACCGGCCTAGGCCGTATTGGCGTTTTGGTTGGTGTTGAAGGTGAAGGCGATGCAGCGGCATTAACTGAAGTAGGTCGTAAAGTTGCAATGCACGTTGCGGCAACTGCACCACTTGCTCTTTCTTCAGATGATCTTGACCCTGCTATTGTTGAACGTGAACGCCATGTTCAAATGGAACTTGCACGTGAATCAGGTAAGCCAGAAGCAGTAATCGAAAAAATGATTGAAGGCCGTATGCGTAAGTATGAAGAAGAAGTTGTTCTTCTTAAACAGCCATTCGTTATGAATCCTGACCAAACTGTTGAGGCTTTTGTTAAAGAAGCAACAGGTGGCAATGCAAAAGTAACTGGCTTTGCGATGTTCAAACTTGGCGATGGTATTGAGAAAAAAGAAGATGACTTTGCTGCTGAAGTTGCTTCTATGACAACTGGCGCATAATTTTAATTAAATCATGCTTTATAAAGGCGGTATGCGTTGCATGCCGCCTTTTTAGCATTCGGTTACTTTAATAAAAAATGATTCATGCTAATAGGGAAAAAATATCGGGGCGATTTAACATGACAAATTCACAAACCATACAAAAGACAAAATGCAGACGTATATTGCTTAAAATGTCTGGTGAAGCTTTGATGGGGCCAAATGCCTTTGGGATTGATCCGGCAACTTGCCTTAGTTTTGCGAAAGAAGTGAAAGAAGTTTATGACGAAGGCATTGAAATTTGCCTTGTTATTGGTGGTGGTAATATCTTTCGTGGTGTTTCTGGTTCAGCTCAAGGTATGGAGCGCGCGAGTGCTGACTACATGGGAATGTTGGCAACCATCATGAACGCGCTGGCAATGCAAAGTGCTTTAGAAGGTATTGGTGTTCCAACGCGTGTTCAATCTGCAATTCCAATGTCAACCGTATGCGAACCATATATTAGACGGCGAGCACAAAGACATATGGAAAAAGGGCGCGTAGTAATATTTGCTGCGGGTGTTGGAAGTCCATTTTTTACAACAGATACTGGTGCTGCATTACGTGCCGCTGAAATGGGTTGTGATTGTTTGCTAAAAGGTACAGGGGTTGACGGCGTTTATGAAGCCGACCCGAAAAAAGAGCCCGATGCAAAACGTTATGATGAGCTTTCATATACAGATGTTTTAAGCAAAAACCTAAAAATAATGGATGCAACCGCAATTTCATTAATGCGTGAAAATAATATTCCAATCATCGTATTCAATATTCGTCAAAAAGGGCGTCTGAAAGAAGTGATTGACGGAAAAGGTATTTGCACCACTATACATGGTAAGTAATTTTACATAGATGGAACATTAAAATGAGTGAATTTAATATTAATGATCTAAAACGCCGCATGGAAGGCGCATTATCATCTCTTAAAGCCGAATTTCAGGGGCTTAGAACAGGTCGTGCTAATGCTGGGCTTCTTGATACCATTGAGGTTGATGCATATGGATCAACAGTGCCTTTGAATCAGGTTGGCTCAGTATCTGTACCAGAACCTAGAATGTTGATGATTACTGCTTGGGATAAGGGTGTAATTGTTTCGATTGAAAAAGCGATTCGTAACTCACAATTGGGGCTTAACCCTATTGTGGATGGTCAAACAATTAGACTTCCAATTCCACCACTTAATGAAGAGCGCCGAAAAGAATTGGTGAAGCTTGCTGGAAAATATGCTGAAGCTGCGCGCGTTGCAATTCGCAATATTCGCCGCGATGGTAATGAAGAGTTGAAAAAGCTTGAGAAAGATAAAAAAATTGGCGAGGATGAACATAAGAAACAATCTACTTTAGTTCAGGAAGCAACAGATTCTTTTGTCAAACAAGTTGATACTATGTTAAAGGCAAAAGAAGAAGAAATTATGCAGGTTTAGAAATATAAATTAATGGCAATTACCTCACCATTACCCAATGAAAAACTTAACGGTGATTTACCTGCAAATTCACCGGAGGAGGTAATTGCTACTGCGCCAAAGCATATTGCAGTAATTATGGATGGGAATGGGCGTTGGGCAAAAAATAAATTCATGCCACGTGCATTTGGCCACAAAGCTGGTGTAGATGCTTTAAGACGTCTTGTGGAGGCTGCACCAAAATTTGGGATTAAAACATTATCAGTTTATGCATTTTCAACCGAAAACTGGCGGCGTCCAACCGAAGAGGTTGAGGGTTTATTTGCGCTTTTAAAACAATTTGTAAAAAGCGATTTAGCAAGATTAAAAGCAAATAATGTTAAAGTTATCATTCAGGGACGCCGTGAAGGTCTTTCTGACGAAATCCTAAAGCTTATTGATAATGTTCAAAATGAAACGCGTGATAATGACAAGTTAAATCTTGTGATTTGCTTTAATTATGGTGGTCAGGCAGAAATTATTGATGCTGCAAAGAAGATTGCTTCAGAAGTTAAAAATGGTGATTTGCAAGTCGAAAATATAAATAACGACTTGTTCCAAAAATATTTATTTAATCATGCAATTCCAAACCCCGATTTAATAATAAGAACCGCTGGAGAAAAAAGGCTTTCTAATTTCCTTTTGTGGCAAAGTGCATATTCTGAATTTGTGTTTCTTGATGTTCTGTGGCCTGATTTTAAAGAAAATGACCTCATAATTGCGTTAGAAGAATATTCTAATCGAAAAAGACGCTATGGGGGGCTTTAGAATATGGGAGAAAGCACTCCGCCTGTTATAGAAAAAAATAAAAATAACGAATTACGTCAAAGGGTTATATATTCTTTCCTTTTAATGGGTGGTAGTTTGGCTGCTGCGATAATGGGCGGATTTTTATGGGCCATTGCGTCATCAATTGTATCCGCAATAATTGCATTTGAATGGGCAATGCTTACTGGTGCATCCAAAAGGGCAAGAAATATTACAACTGCAATCGCATTGGTTTGCGGCTTCATTTTTGTGGTTGGGCAAACAGGAATAGAAGTTATCTCTTGTTTAGTTTATATTGCTGCATTGATGGTTGTTGGTTGGCGCGGTAAGTTACTTGGTGCGATAGCGGGTGCTTATTTTGCGGTATGTGCATTTGCGCTTGCGTCTTTGCGAATGGATGAAGCCAACGGGCTTTTATATATTTTTGGTTTATTTTCTGTTGTATGGGCAACCGATTCTTCCGCATATGCGTTTGGTAGATGGTTAAAAGGCCCAAAATTATTTCCTGTTGTAAGCCCTAATAAAACTTGGTCTGGGTTTATTGGAGGTATAGTAACCGGAATTGCTGCAGCGGCATTGTATTCTGTTTTGGCGAATATTTTCCTTAATCCTGATAATTTGTTCAAAACAATTGGCAATTGGTCTATGGTTGGTTTAATTTTATCGCTTGCGACACAGATTGGTGATTTAATAGAATCTATGATAAAAAGATACTTTGGCGTAAAAGATACCTCAAAACTAATACCTGGTCATGGTGGTCTTTTGGATCGCATGGATGGGCATCTTTCAGCAGGTTTAGTGTTTAGTCTAATTCTAAGCATACCATTTGTAGCGGCACTTTTGAAATGAATTTAAGAACAATAAGTATTTTAGGTGCGACCGGTTCAATAGGTTGTTCAACAATTTCGATAATTCGCGAAATGAATGAGAATCCTAATTCAGATACAAAGTATGAATTAAAGGCGATTACAGCGAATAATAATCTTGAAGATTTGATAAAAATCGCAATTGAATTTAAACCTGAATTTGTTGCGATTGCCGATGAAAATAAATACTCTGATTTAAAATCTGTGCTTGAACCACATGGAATAAAATGTGGGGCGGGTAAGGGGGCATTATTAGAAGCCGCAGCAATTCAAAGTGATATGGTAATGGCGGCCATTGTCGGCTTTGCTGGCTTAATGCCAACAATAAAAGCAGTCGAACGTGGCGCAACAATATTATTAGCCAATAAAGAATGTCTGGTTAGTGCAGGTGAATTCTTTATGAAAAAAGCATCACAAAATGGTGCGAAAATTCTTCCCGTTGATTCTGAACACAATGCTATTTTTCAAGTTTTGAACGAAAAGAACGTGGAAAAACTAATTCTTACGGCTTCAGGTGGGCCTTTCTATAATTCCACACAAGAAATTATTGAAAATGCGACCCCTGAACAGGCGTGCAAGCACCCTAACTGGAGCATGGGCCAAAAAATTTCTGTTGATAGCGCAACCATGATGAATAAAGGGTTGGAATTAATAGAAGCGTGTCATTTATTTAAAATGCCCGCTGATAAAATTGATATTTTAATTCATCCACAATCAATTGTTCATTCAATGGTTTGTTATGAAGATGGTTCAGTTTTGGCACAGATGGGAACCCCAGATATGCGGATTCCAATTTCATATTGTATGGCTTATCCAAGGCGCCTTAACATTTCAACGCCACGTTTGTCTTTGGCAGATACCCCTGATTTACAGTTCTTGAAGCCAGATACACAAAAATTTCCAGCCCTTAGGATTGCACGAGATGCAGCACAACAGGGTGGTTTGGCATCAACATTGCTTAATGCAGCTAATGAGATTGCGGTTGAATCATTTTTGAACCGTAAAATCAAGTTTTTTGAAATTGCTGCTATAGTTGAAGATGTATTAAATTCTAAATTTAATTTTTCATCAATTGACAGAGCGGATGATTATGAGCTTATTATCGAATGCGATGAGGCAGCAAGAAGAAAAGCGCTTGAATTTGTTGCAATGAGACAAGTGGAGACTAGCGTTGTTAGATAATGGTATGGTTTATTTTCTTCTAAGTGTTTTTTCTTTTGTAATTGTTCTCTCAATTGTTGTCTTTGTGCATGAATTTGGCCACTTTCAAGTTGCAAAGTGGTTGGGTGTTAAGATTGACAAATTTTCTCTTGGTTTCGGCCCAAAGCTTTTGGGATGGATCGATAAAGATGGTGTTGAATGGCGTATCGGTGCCTATCCATTGGGCGGATTTGTCCAGTTTGCTGGTGATAAAGATGGAACATCATTTCCAGATGAATCATACGCGATTGCAGATGTTGTCGAGGATAATGAAAAAGGCCACTTCCATAATATGCCGGTTTGGGTGCGCGCACTTGTTGCTGCTGCTGGCCCTTTTTCAAATTTTCTATTTTCAATACTAGTATTTGCAGCATTACTTTTATCTTATGGCGAAATAATTCATAAACCAGTGATTGAAATGGTTATGCCTGATGGCGCCGCTTATAGAGCTGGCGTTCTTGCGGGAGACGAAGTTCTTACAGTTAATGGTCAAAAAGTTGATAGTATTCAAGACCTTCAAAGAACTATTATTACTTCTGGTGGAGAAATTTTAAAATTAGATATTCTGCGCAATAATAAGCATGTATTTATCAACGTAGTTCCGCAAGTTGTTGCGCGTGAAACACCTTTTGGTGATAAAGAGACACAAGGTGCTATCGGAATTGGTTTGAGCGACAACCCTAAGTATAGTTATAATGTAAAATATAACCCTATATCTGCAATTCAAAAAGCTACCGAAAAAACTTATCAGATAATTTCAACTCAGGTTAAATTTATTGGCGCATTATTTCGCGGCGCAATGTCTCTTGGACACTTAAGCGGTCCATTGGGAATTGGGCAAAGTGCAGGAATGGTTGCTAAAAACTCAATTGATAGCGTTGGGCATGATGCAGGTGCATTATTAAAAATTGAAGCACTCGCATTGGGGCTTATACAATTGGCTTGCGTGTTATCTGTTGCCATTGGTTTTATGAACTTATTGCCATTGCCAATTCTTGATGGCGGTCATTTGGTATTTTATGCATTGGAAGGTTTGCGGGGAAGGCCAGTGTCACAATCTGTGCAAATCGCAAGCTATAAGGTTGGCTTTGCGTGCCTAATGATACTGTTTGTTTTTGCAACGTTTCAGGATATAGAAAGAACAGGGATTTTCCGGGGGATTCATTCGATTGCTGGTATGGGCTGATTTATTGCGGAAAATTAAGTTCAATTGTTATGGTAAATTAGACTACATAAGACGTTGTAGTGTGAATTCTACACAAAAAACAATGTATAAAATACTAGGCATCTGGCAATATATTGGCTAACAAATGCCAACAAAGGTTATATTTATGGTTTCGCAAAAACGAAGAACGATAAAAAAGAGTGCCTACTTAAGCGTAGCGGGCTTTGTTTTATTAGCAAGCAGCATATCTTATACAGATGCATTTGCACAAACTGCAAAAAAAAGTGCTGTAAAAACAAAGGGTAAAGTTGAAAGTGTGCTTCCTGCACAGCCTGCACCAGTAGCACCACAAGAAACACCCGCGCCACAAAAAGCCCCTGATATAATCAAGGCGATTGTCGTTGAGGGCAATCAACGTGTGGAAACAGAAACCATTCTTGCCTATGTTGCTATTACGCCTGGCGAAGCGTTTGATTCTGAACGTGTAGATATTTCACTTAAAGCACTGTTTGCGACAGGATTTTTTGCTGACGTAAAGTTTGAACAGCGTGGCGACGTGTTGGCAATTAAAGTTGTTGAAAACCCAACAATTAACCAAGTTATTTTTGAAGGTCAAAAATCTTTAACTAAAGAGAAGCTTGAAAAAGAAGTTCAAATTAAACCTCGTGCATGGTTTTCTTTGGGGCGCGTACAGGCTGATAAAAAACGTATTATAGAACTATACAGACGTTCTGGTCACTTTGGTGCGGTTATAACACCGAAAATTAAGGAATTGCCGCAGAACCGTGTTGACTTGATTTTTGAAATACAAGAAGGCGCAAAAACTGGCGTTCGTGATATTAATTTTATTGGTAATAATGCCTTTTCAGACAAGGATTTGAAGGGCGTTATTGCAACCCAAGAATCAAAATGGTACAAGTTCTTTTCAACCCGCGATAATTATGACCCAGATAAATTGGAATATGACCGCGAAGAATTGACAAAATTCTATCTTAATAACGGTTATTATGATTTTAATATTAAATCAGCTGTTGCAGAATTAACGCCTGATCAAAAAGACTTCTATTTAACCTTTACAATTGATGAAGGTGTTAAATATCGTTTTGGCGATATTAAGGTAAATACACAATTAGATAGACTTTCAACCGATGCATTAAAGGCTATTGTTCCGGTTAAAGCTGGTAAGCTGTATGTTAAAGATCAAATCGATAAGGCAATTGAAGCAATCACATTTGCTGCTGGTTCAAAAGGCTATGCGTTCGTAGACGTAAGGCCGCGTGAAGTTGCAAATCCAGAAAAACACACAGTGGATATTCAATTTGATGTCGATGAAGGGCCTCGCGTCTATATTGAACGCATTGATATCATTGGTAATACGGCGACCCTTGATAATGTTGTTCGCCGTGAATTGAGAATTTCCGAAGGTGATGCCTTTAACCGCGTACTTATGGATGCATCCAAAAACCGTATTCAGGCGCTTGGCTTTTTTAAGGAAGTTGATGTTAAAGAAAAGAAAGGCACACTGCCTGATAGAACAATTGTCGAAGTTAAGGTCGAAGAACAGCCAACTGGCGAGTTGGCCTTCTCTGTTGGTTATTCTTCACAAGAATCTTATCAATTTGATATTTCAATTACTGAACGTAACTTACGTGGTCGTGGTCAATTCTTCCGCTTCCGTATTGCAACAAGTTATTACACTAAAAATATTGATATTAGGTTCACAGAACCAAGATTTATGGGGCGCAATATTGCGGCCGGTGTTGACGTATTCTCAGTTGAAACGGATTATTTGAATTACGCAAACTTCTTAAGCCGTTCAACTGGTGCCAACCTTCGTGTTGGCTTCCCATTATCAGCGGATAAAAATATAGGATTACACTATACCTTCCGTCGTGATACTATCGAAGTTCCAAATTCATCATGTTTTGATAGTACTGGTGCAATCCTTGCCACGGCTGATTCTATATGTGCGTCTGCTGGTGATTATACGACTTCAATGCTTGGTTATAGCTTTGATTGGGATAGACGTAACAACCCCGTAAAACCAACCCGCGGCTTCTTTGTTGATGTAAGTCAAGATTTCGCAGGTGTTGGAACTGGCGTCAAATATCTTAAAAATGAAGTTTCTGGCGGTGTTTATTACGGGATTGTTCCTGGTTGGACCGCAAGTGCAAAGGCAAATGTTGGCTATATTGATGGCTTTGGTGGCGATAAAGTTCGTATTACTGACCGCTTCTTCAAAGGTGGCCCTTCGTTCCGCGGCTTTAAGATTGCTGGTGTAGGTCCACGTCGTATTTATGCAAATCGCGCAATTGTATCTACTGATAGTAATGGTGTGAATACATATTCAAATGATGTCACTTACACCTATGGCGACGCATTGGGTGGTAAAGCATACGCAATTGGTTCGTTTGAATTAACTGTTCCAACGCCATTACCTGAATCTTATGGTATATCTGCATCACTATTTACCGATTTTGGTACATTAGGTGTGCTTGATAAGCGTGACAAATATTCTGGTGATGTTGCCGCTGGAACATATGCGACTACAAGAGATGGTTTGGCGCTTCGTGCATCGGCTGGTTTATCTGTATTCTGGACATCGCCATTCGGCCCAATCAGATTCGACTTTGCATATCCTTTTGCTAAACAAGATTATGACAAAACTGAGAACTTTAGGTTCTCAACATCGACACAATTCTAGGCTAAGTGGGCTATAAATAAATTATTATTAAGCCATATGCCAATAAATGGAGTATTAAATGAAAAAATTAATTAGCGCAGGTGTAGTTGCTTTGAGCCTTGTTGGAACTGGCGCTTTTGCGCAGACTGCATCATCTGTTTTGGTTGCAAACCTTCAAGAAGTCATCGTTACTACTGACGCTGGCAAAGATATGAACAATAAATTGACTGCAATTGCGAATGCAATGAAGACCGAACTTACTCCTGAAGGCACCGCAATTGATGCGGAAGTTACCCGCCTTGAGCAAACGCCTGCTTCACAGCTTCAGTCTGATGCTTTTATCAAACAACGTGACGCGTTGAACGTTCGTGCGCAAAATTTTGAGCTTAAGAAGCGTAAAGTTTCTGCTGATCTTCAAGCAACTCGTCAAGACGCTCTTGATAAATTCCAAACTGCGCTTGATCCGGTTGTAAAGTCATTAATGGCTGAAAAAAATGCGACTGTTTTATTAGATTCTTCAATGGTAACTTATGCGGTTCCTTCTGTTGATGTAACTTCAACTTTGGTTGCTAAAATGAACGCAACTACAAAAACAATTGCTGTTATACGTCAATCAGTTCCAGTTCAGGGTGAAGCACCAAAAGCAGCTTCTCAACCTGCAACTACTACAACAGGTGCACCTCTTCCGCGTCAGCCTGGTAAAAAATAAAACACGCTATGATAGATAGTCGTTTCTATGATTTTATGCCGCCAATGCTTGCAAAAGATATTGCAAGCCTAATTGGCGGCGTAATTATTGGGAATGAAACAATTCCAATTTCATGTGTAGCCAGTATAGATAACGCACAAATATGTGATTTAACTTATTGTGAAGATTGGAAGGCAGATGGTGAAATTCAAACATCTGCTGGATTAGTTATCATTAAAGAAAATCTTGTTGAAAAACTTCCAGAAGGCATGAATGCAATAATTGTTAAATCGCCAA
This sequence comes from Hyphomonadaceae bacterium UBA1933, assembly GCA_002337085.1. GTDB lineage: Bacteria > Pseudomonadota > Alphaproteobacteria > Caulobacterales > Aquidulcibacteraceae > Pseudaquidulcibacter. The sequence goes on from DDFH01000007.1 coordinate 39,505, forward strand.
GGTTTTCTTTTTCAAAATTTGCCACAAAATTTATTTCAGATAAATTTACGCATACTGATTCAAGAGTAGATGCAAATATTGAAACAGGCGTTATTATTGGCGCAGGAACTATTATTGGCAAGAATGTTGAAATTGGCGAAAATACAATAATTGGCGCAAATTCATGTATTTCTGAAGGCGTAACGATTGGAAGAAATTGCCAAATTGGCACTGGCGTATCAATTACTTGCGCCTATATTGGCGATAATGTGAAAATTGGTGCTAATAGCGTTATCGGTAAATCTGGTTTTGGGGTTGTTGGTGGTGAAGACGGTATTATCGATGTGCCACAATTTGGGCGTGTTATTATACAAGATTCAGTAACTATTGGCGCACTATGCACAATAGATCGCGGCGCGTTTGACGATACTGTGATTGGCATGATGACTAAGACTGATAATCATTGCCATATTGCGCATAATGTTAAAATTGGTAAAGGCGTTGTTATGGCTGCGTACGCGGGCATATCTGGCTCTGTGGTGGTTGGTGATTATGTTATGATGGGTGGTCGTGTCGGGATTGGCGATCACTTTAAAATCGGTGCAGGGGCAAAACTCGGGGCTGGTTCTGCGGTTTTATCAGATGTGCCTGCCGGTGAAACATATGTTGGCTATCCAGCAAAGACAAAATCAAAATTTTTGCGCGAAACCATTGCGTTAAGCAGATTGCTTGATAAAGGTAAAAGATAACAGGGGGACTTTTATATGAGCGCTAATGAAATTATCGATTGTGAGGAAATTACAAATCGTATCCCACATAGGTATCCATTTCTATTGGTTGATAGATGCCATTCATATGTTGAAGGCAAATCAATTATTGGCATCAAAAACGTAACTTTTAATGAACCGTTTTTTCAAGGACATTTCCCGAACCGTCCACTAATGCCGGGTGTTTTAATTATTGAAGCCATGGCACAAGCAAGCGCGGTTCTTATGAGCAAAACCCTCGATGTGGATATATCAAAGGCTGGAATCATGTTTATGTCTGTTGAAGGTGCAAAATTCCGCCGCCCCGTTCGTCCTGGCGATATTCTTGAAATGAAAATAGAGGTGCTTTTGGCGCGTCGTAATATTTTTAAATTCAAAGGTCAAAGCATTGTCGATGGTGAGCTTGCTTGCGAAGCGGAATGGGCAGCCATGAAGGTTGATTTATAATTAATAGGGGGCCGTTAATGGCGCAAAATATCCACCCAACTGCGATTATTGATAAAAGTGCCGAAATTGGTGATAATGTAGAAATAGGCGCTTATTGCATTATTGAAGGTAATGTTAAGATTGGGTCTGGAACGCGTCTTAGAAATCATGCGCAAATTCGTAATTACACCACATTAGGCGAAGATTGTTATGTCGATTCCTTTGCCGTAATTGGTGGCGCCCCACAAGACTTATCTTACAAAAATGAACCAACTACTTTGGTTATTGGTAACCGCTGTACAATGCGCGAATACGTTACCATGAGTAGGGGAACGCCAAATGGTAAAGGTGTTACCACGGTTGGCGATGATTGCTATTTTATGGCTAACTCACATGTTGGTCACGACTGTGTCGTTGCTAATAATGTTATCATGGCAAACTCTGTTGCGCTTGCTGGCCATGTTACAATTGGTGAGCGCGTAATTCTTGGCGGTCTCTCTGCTGTTCATCAACATTGCCGTGTTGGTCGTCATGCATTTGTTGGCGGTCTTGCGGCTGTTGTTGCAGATGTTATTCCATATGGATCTGTTGTTGGGGTTCACGCCCATTTAGCAGGATTGAACATCGTTGGCCTTAAGCGTCGTGGATTTAGCCGTGTACAAATTCATGAAATGCGCTCAGCCTATCGTATGCTTTTTTCAAATGAAGGTACAATGCAAGAACGTATTGAGGACGTTTTGGAAAGGTTCTCAAACATCCCTGAAGCAATTGAAATTGTAGAATTTGTTCGCGCAGAATCTTCCCGCCCAATTTGCTTACCGCGTGATTAACCATGATCAAAGGTTTTGGCAAAATTGCAATCATTGCCGGTGGTGGTCAGCTTCCGGTAGAGCTTGCTGAAACCTTACAAGAACAAAAAAAAGATTTTATAATTAGTAGAATTCGCGGAATAAGCGACGACACTTTGAGTTCATATCAAGGGCACGAGGTTGGCCTTGGTCAATTTGGCAAGCGTTTTGATTTATTAAAAGCGGCAAACGTAAATTCTGTCGTTTTGGTTGGCTATATCAAGCGACCAGAATTTTCAAAAATTGGGCTTGATGCCTATGGCCTATCTATGCTCCCTAAAATGCTTACAGAGGGCAAGAAAGGCGATGATGCCTTATTACGCCTATTGGTGACTGAATTTGAAAAAAATGGCTTCACTGTGCTTGGTGTTGAAGAAATTCGCAATGATTTTATTGTTGGCGAAGGGGTTATCGGTAAAATTGCCCCAAATTCTGAAAATTTAGCAGACATAAAATGCGCAATACCAATTGCCCGCACAATCGGCTCACTTGATATAGGTCAAGGAGTTGTTGTTTGCGATGGAATTACTCTTGCGGTAGAGGCACAAGAAGGCACGGATGAAATGCTTAAACGTGTTGGTAGCCTACCTGAAAATATTCGCGGTACAAAGAATTCACCAAAGGGCGTATTGCTAAAATGTCCCAAACCGATTCAGGAAATGCGGATAGATTTGCCAACAATTGGTATGACATCTGTTAAAAATGCTGCAAGTTCCGGTTTGGCCGGCATTGCATTAGAAGCTGGAAAATCCATTATTTTAGATCGTAAAAATGTAATTGCTCTTGCTGATGAAATGGGCTTATTTATTTATGGGTTTTGCGAAAAAGATTTGAATGGCGGTTAATATGGCGATACCAAAAAAATTACTGGTTATTGCTGCCGAGGCATCGGGTGACGAACTAGGTGCCGAATTTATAACTGAAGTTCGCAAAATTTCGCCTAATATTGAAATACGCGGCATGGGTGGCCCAAAAATGGCAAAAGCTGGCGTCATTTCAGAAGTTTCAATCGATGGTCTTTCAATCTTTGGAATTATTGAAGCTTTTAAGGCATTAAAAATAGCTGAAGACAAAGCGGAAGAGATTGCTGAATATGCTGATTATTGGGAAGCTGATACTGCGGTTCTAATTGATTCTTGGGGATTTAGCGTAAGGGCAGGCAAGGCTTTAAAAAAAGCAATTCCTAATATTCGTCTTATAAAAATGGTTGGACCACAGGTTTGGGCAACAAGACCGGGGCGCGCGAAAAAACTTGCCAAAATCTTTGATGAATTATGGTGTATCCATGACTTCGAGCTGCCATATTACAATGATTACGACATTAAAGTCTCGGTTATTGGTAATCCTGCATTAGCGCGCTTGAAAGCAGCCGAAGTTTACGATGGCACAAAACGCAAATATATTGGTTTATTGCCTGGCTCAAGAAATAGTGAAATAACAAAATTACTTCCAAATATGCTTGAGGCAGCAAAGCAGTTTAATCAAGCAACTCGTTTGCCATTTCTCTTGGTGGTTGCAAGCGGCAAAGAAAAACTTATTGATGATATAATTAAAGAAAGCGGCCTTGCGGACGAAAAATGGCTTTTCAAAGTTGACGAAACTATAAAAGAAGCGTCTTTCTTGCAAATGCGTGCGGCAATTGCTTGTTCTGGTACAGTTACGACTGAGCTTGCTGTGGCAAATGTGCCGATTATTATGGGTTATCGTCTTGATGCCATATCTTATTTTATTGCCAAGACATTCTTGTTGAAAACAAAATACGTGAATATAATTAACGTTGAAATGAATGCGGAAATTATACCAGAATTATTACAAGGCGAATTTTATCCAGATAATATTTTATGGCACTTGGTCAAATTACTTAAAGATAGCAAACTTAGAAATAAGCAACTTATGTATCAAAATTTAGCACTTAAAAAAATGGGGCTAGGTTCGCAGCCCGCTGCCGAAGTTGCAGCAAGATTATTACTTAATCAATAAAAAAAGCCCCTGAAATCAGGGGCTTTAAATTTATAAATATTGCTTTGATTATCTTTTATTCAAAGGAACATAATCACGTTTGGTTGCGCCGGTATAAATCTGACGAGGGCGGCCAATTTTCTGCATAGGATCTTCATACATTTCAGTCCATTGAGAAATCCAACCAACTGTTCTTGCAAGTGCAAACAACACAGTAAACATCTCAACAGGGAAGCCCATAGCTTTAAGAGTAATACCTGAATAGAAATCGATATTTGGATAAAGTTTACGGTCGATAAAATACGGATCAGAAAGCGCAATTTTTTCAAGCTCAACCGCCACATCAAGCAATGGATCATCTTTAATGCCAACGGCTTCAAGAACTTCATGACACGCTTTTTGCATAACTTTTGCGCGTGGGTCATAGTTTTTATAAACGCGGTGACCAAAGCCCATAAGGCGTACGCCAGAGTTTTTGTCTTTAACTTTTTCGATAAATGCAGGAATGTTGTCAACATGGCCAATTTCTTCAAGCATTTTCAAGCAAGCTTCGTTTGCACCACCATGTGCAGGGCCCCAAAGTGAAGCAATGCCAGCCGCAATACATGCAAATGGATTTGCTTCAGAAGAACCAGCAAGACGAACGGTTGAAGTTGATGCGTTTTGCTCATGGTCTGCGTGAAGGATAAAGATTTTATCCATTGCTTTTGCAAGAACAGGATTAACCACATAATCTTCCGCAGGAACTGCAAAACACATGCGTAAGAAGTTAGCAGCATAACCAAGATCATTTCTTGGGCTGATGAAAGGTTGGCCTAGCCAATATTTAAATGCACGTGCCGCAAGTGTCGGAACTTTTGCAATCAAGCGGTTTTGCGTAACTTTACGCTGAATTGGATCATGAATATTAAGGCTATCATGATAGAAAGCCGATAATGCACCAACAGCAGCAACCATCACTGCCATTGGGTGTGAATCGCGACGAAACCCTTCGAAGAAGCGGTCAAATTGTGCATGAACCATAGTGTGACGAGTGATTGTATATTCAAAATCATCAAACTCTTCTTTGGTAGGCAATTCACCTTTTAGAAGCAAATAACAAACCTCTAAGAAGCTTGAATTTTCAGCCAATTGGTCAATTGGATAACCACGGTGCATAAGGACACCAGCATCACCATCAATATATGTGATTTGGCTTTCGCATGAAGCAGTAGAGGTAAAACCAGGGTCATAGGTGAACATACCCGTTTCGGCGTATAGTTTACGTATATCCAAAACATCAGGGCCTATTGAACCTGAATAGATAGGAAGATCAATTTTTTTACCATTGACTTCTAGTGTTGCACTTCCATTTGGTTTTACTTTGTTTTCCATTCTTATCCCCTAGCTTTATAGCATTTTGGTATTCAGTATATTAATTATCTAACGCATTTTTAAGACGAACCAATGTTTCATCTCTCCCCAATAATTCAATAGTCGCGCTTAAATCGGGTGCTACTAATCCGCCGGTAAGGGCGGCGCGTATAACCGGTCCAATTTTTCCAAGACCTACGCCACGATCTGTTGCGATTTTAGTTATTGTTTCACTTATGTGCGTCCTATCCCATTGTATTAAAGTGTTCAATAGCTCTATTGCAAGTGCAATAACGTTTTTTCCCTCTCCTTCGACTAAAGTTTTAGACTTTTGATTAAATTCGAGTGGAATATTGGCGCGTAAAAAAGCGGTTTGTTCTAGTAGTTCACCAATTGTCTTTGCGCGTTCCTTTAAATCTTTTATTGCAGGTTCAATCAGCTTTATTTTGTTTTCATCAATAGAAACATCTTGATTTTTCGCATATTCAAGAACCAAATTTAAAAGCCTTTTATCATCAGCAATTTTCATGAAATGCGCATTTACCACACCAAGTTTAGTAAAATCTAAACGTGAAGGACTCTTCCCAAGTCCAGACAGGCTAAAAATATTTGATGCTTCCTTAAGGTCAACTATATCTAAATCACCGTGTGACCAACCAAGACGCAATAAATATGAATCTAAAGCTTCTGGTAAATAGCCCATATTTTCATATTCATTTACCGCAAGTGCACCATGGCGTTTGGATAATTTTTTACCATCTTCACCATGAATAAGTGGAATATGTGCGTAAACAGGCCGTTGCCATCCCATTGCATCGATAATTACTGATTGGCGTGCCGCATTAATAAGGTGGTCATCACCACGAATTATATATGTTACGCCCATATCGTAATCATCAACAACAACTGCTAACATATAGGTTGGTGTGCCATCGGTACGCAATAAAATCATATCATCAAGATTTTTTGCGATTGTTTTAACTTGTCCTTGAACCTTGTCATCAATTATAACTTCAATAGCTGGATCAGGGGCGCGCAAACGCACCACAAATGGTTTATCAAAATCTTCTTTGTTGTCACGATAGGGAGAACGAAGTGCACGACCTTCTGCAAAAGCCTTGTTCCGCTCAATCTCGGTTTCTTCTGGCGTCATATAGCATTTGAATGCAGCACCCTTTACCATTAGCTCATGGGCAATCTCTGCATGGCGTGCTGCGCGTTCAGATTGATATACAATTTCACCGTCATGTTTTAGCCCAAGCCATTCCATGCCACTAATGATTGCATCCACAGCCTCTTGAGTTGAACGCTCTTTATCTGTGTCCTCGATGCGTAAAAGGAATTTTCCATTATTGCGTTTTGCGAATAAATAGTTGAACAATGCAGTTCGTGCCCCACCAATGTGCAAAAAGCCAGTAGGGGAAGGGGCAAAACGAGTTATTACATTTTCGATATTGTTGTTTTGGTTCATGCAAAAAGAATCCGGTGATACATCAAATAAGCAATTGCAAGTTGACTACTTGCAACACGACCTTGCTTTAGCAGACAATGAACAATTTAACAGTCCTAAAAATGCAATTTTGTATTTCGTAAATAATATTTTAGAAAAGAGAGAAATACAAAAATTCAACAACCAAATTGGGCTTTTTTTACCGATTTCATATGGAATTGGCGCATATTGTGGTTTTGAATATTTTACCACATTACCAATATATGTTTCAGGAGTTATTAGCCTTGTTTTACTATCGATTTTAATTGCATTTAGGCTTGGAAATTATGCACGTATAACGCAATTCGCCCTCGTTTTTATGCTTGGTATTTTTATTTCTGCTATTCGTATGGAAATAGTTTCAACCAACACAATTTCGCAAAATTTAAAAATTAAACAATTAAGTGGAACAATAATTGATTACGATAGAAATTATGATGAATTGCCACGTCTTGTAATGAAACCAGATATAATTGAGGGTCTCGATAATAATTATTTACCGCAAAGGATAAGGGTTAATTTGCCTTTAGAAGGGGATTATAAAATTGGCCAAAAAATTAAATGTAACCAAGGTTTTCTTGCGCCACCTTCTGGAAAGTTTTTGCCAAATTCTTATAATTTTGCACGTAAAATGTGGTTTAAAAAAATTGGTGCGGTTGGAAACTGCAAGAAGATTGAAATAATTGATAATAATTCAAATGCATTAGGTGAATTTGACTACCTTTTAACAAAACTACGTAAAAATGCGTCAGAAGAAATATCCCAGGGAAAAATAGGTGGCGGTTTTGGTCTTCTTACCGCACTTGTAACTGGTGATCGCGCGTATATTTCATATTCAGAAACCCAAGTTATGCAAATATCTGGTTTGGGCCATATAATCTCCATTTCTGGCCTTCATGTTGCATTGGTGGGCGGTATTGCATTTTTTTTAATCACAAAATTATTGGCAATGTGGGAGAGTATCGCACTTAGAATAGATATAAGAAAAATTGCCGCAATAATAAGTATCTTTGTTTCATTAACATATGTTGTATTTACTGGTGCAGAAGCGCCTGCAATCCGTGCATTTTTTATGTCGTTAGTTGTTTTGGGTGCGATTATATTTGATAGGCGTGCAATTAATATGCGTGGTCTTGCGGTTGCCGCATTTTTCATCATTACTTTTGTACCAGAAAGCGTTTTTGATACCGGCTTTTTAATGAGTTTTCTAGCCACTATGGCTCTAATTGCATTGTGGGATGCCATAAATATTCGTAAATTTTATAAAGACATACATCTTTTTTCCAAAATATTGGTTTGGTTTGCGGGTGCTTTATTGGTTAGCTTGGTTGCCGGTCTTGCAACAGCCCCACTGGTTTTGAATAGTTTTGGGCGAATAAACCAATATTCAGTTATTGCAAATATGCTTGCCGCACCAGTCAACGACTTCATAATTGGACCTTTTGCCTTATTGGCAAGCTTCATGTCTTTATTTGGCATTGCAAAGCCATTTTGGGCGATAGCGGCATGGGGTTGCGATTTATTGATAAAAATTTCGCAATTTATCGCAACCTTGCCATATGCAGACACGCAATTTAACCGCTTGAATAATATATCGACAATTATATTTATAATTTCAATAACATGGCTATGTTTGTTAAATTCAAAAATTCGCTTTCTTTCTATTGCAGGTTTCGTAATTGGGGTAATTTTTTGGCTTTTTCAGCCTGTTCCAGTTGTTCTGATTGCAAGAAATGGTGTTGCAATTATTGCAGCTGAAAATGAATATTATGGAAAAAATCGCATTTGCTATAATAATGGCGGCCGTTTTTATGCCAGACAAATGATTGGCTATGTTGCATTAGATAAAAATGAAAGGGAGGAAATGGGCAATATAGTTGATGATAAATATATAAATACATGCTCATTAAATGGTGGCGATTGGGAAGCGCATTACATAAAACTCAAAGGTACAACTCCGATACTATCGTTGACCTATGATAAGAAAACCTATGGCTTTGATAAAGAAAATGCCCTAAATGGGGCAATTCTATATCGATATGGCTGGAAATTAAGTCTTTATGAGCCAAAAGCAAGTATAACGCCTTGGGGTAAATAATATTGCGTAACAATTAGTATTTACGATATAAAGATACCAAAACCCCTTGAATGCGAACCTGGTCTGGGCCAAAAATTCTTGTTTCATAACGCGGGTTAGCCGCCTCAAGAGCAATTGACTTGCCGCGTTTGCGAAGCCTTTTTAGCGTTGCTTCTTCTTCATCAATTAACGCAACAACAATGTCACCAGTTTCAGCATTATCAGTACGTTTAAGGATTACAACATCACCCTCAAGAATCCCTGCCTCAATCATTGAATCACCACGAACTTCAAGTGCGAAATGTGTTTCTGGACTAAGCTCTTCTTGTGGCGCCAAGGTTCCAATTTCATGTTGAATAGCGGCAATAGGGACACCGGCGGCAATTTTACCAAGTATTGGAATACCAAACTTTGGTGCACCAATTATATCCTTATTAGTAGATGCAATAACTGGTTTGAATGTTTGTTTTTGGGGGGCTGAGGTTGGGCTATTGGGAAGTTTAACAACTTCAAGCGCGCGTGCGCGGTGTGGGAGGCGATGCAAAAAGCCACGCTCTTCAAGGGCAGAAATTAAACGGTGAATTCCAGATTTGGATGCCAAATTAAGCGCCTCTTTCATTTCTTCGAAAGAAGGTGACACGCCATCTTTTTTTAAACGCTCGTTGATAAATAATAATAATTCTTGCTGTTTAGAGGTTAACATCAAACTCCCCATTAATGATTCTAATTAAAATGCACTTGTTTACATTCAAGAATCGAAATGAACATATAAAGAACGTTCTATCTATGTTCCTATATTTTGTAAAGCCAAATTACAAATAAAATGTAAATTCCAGAATTTTATCTCATTTAATGAAATGTGTTTTTGCCATTTTAATAAATTAGGTTTATCTGGCTTATATGAAAGTAAGATTTGCCCCTTCGCCAACCGGGAAACTACATGTTGGCAATATTCGTGTTGCATTGATGAATTTCCTTTATTGTAAAATCAATAAAGGACATTTTTTGTTGCGTATTGATGATACAGATTTTGTACGTTCTACAAAAGAATTTGAAAATGGTATTTATGCCGACCTTGAATGGCTAGGTATTAAGTGGGATTCATTGGAACATCAGTCAAAACGTGGCGATATATATGATAAAGCACGTGATGATTTAATTGCAAAAGGTCTTTTGTACCCATGTTATGAAACTGCTGAAGAGCTTGATAAAAAGCGCAAAATTCAGACTTCTTTGGGCAAACCACCAGTTTATGACCGCGCGTCACTTCAATTAACTGCTGAAGACAAGGCAAAATTAGAAGCCGAAGGACGTAAAGCACATTGGCGCTTTAAATTAAGCGGTAATCGTGTTTCATGGAATGACCTAGTACGTGGCGAACAGACGGTTGATACATCATCAATGTCGGATCCGGTTCTTATTCGCGAAGATGGCGCCTATTTATACACTTTACCAAGTGTTGTTGATGATGTTGACCTTGGTATTACACACGTAATTCGTGGCGAGGATCACGTTACCAATACTGGTGCACAAATAGAAATTTTCGAGGCTCTTTCTGGAACCCGTCCTGAATTTGGTCACTTCCCATTATTGGTTGGTAAAGACGGTGAGGGGTTATCAAAACGTCTTGGTTCGCTATCAATTGAATCAATGCGTGGTGATGGCGTTGAACCTATGGCGATTTTGTCTTTATTAGCAAAACTAGGCACTTCAGATGCCGTAGAGGCAGTCAAAAGCATCGATGACTTGGTCGGGACATTTGATTTTGCAAAAATTGGTCGTGCGCCTGCACGTTTTAATCCTGAAGATGTAGTCAGACTTAATTCGCAATTATTACATATTACTGAGTATGATGCGGTTAAGGCTCATCTTTCCGAACTTGACTGCGATCTTGGTGCGGATTTTTGGAATATTATCCGTGGCAATTTGCATAAAATTTCGGATGCCAAAATTTGGGCGCAAGTTATTAAAGGTGAAATCGAGCCTGTTATTGAAGATACAGAATTTGCTAACATTGCGGCTACATTGGTTCCTGATGAAATCAAAAATGATTCATGGTCTGGTTTTGTTGCCTTGGTTAAAGAAAAAACTTGCAAGACCGGGAAAAATCTTTTTATGCCGCTTCGTCTTGCATTGACTGGGCAAGCACACGGACCTGATATGGCACAAATATTTGCCTTAATTGGTTCTGATAAAGCAAAAAAACGTCTTTCTGGTAAGACAGCTTAATTTAGATGCTGCTAGCAATAGGCTTTAGTTTTGGTTAATATGTTTAATATAAATTAGTTACTTATGGACGATAATCAGGATATTGGAATTTTATCGGAAGTAAGGAATGCAATTGGGGTTGAGCAATTAGACCCCAATATGCTTTCACGTGCGAACATAAATCCCAAAACTGGTTTTGCGACAGACTATTTGAACGTATTTAACGAAGCAGTAATGCTCTTTGGCCTTTTAGGCGATATGCCAGAAATAATCGAAGAGTTGGAAATCTGGGAATATCTTGACTACAAAGAACATTTTCGCCGTTCTAGCTTTCAAGCGAAAGAGCTTGCGATTGCTGTTTACGATTTAATTGCCGAAGATGTTCGCGCTATATTTGATAATAATAGTCGCGAATTAGGTGAGATGATAAAAAATGCGATTAATGAGGCAAAAGACTTGATTGCGCGCGGTGAAAATCTAACTGACTTTTCACAATATACTTGCTTTGAGCTTCAGTCCTGCATTCTTATTCTTGATGGTATGATTCATGGTAATGATAATGCCAACGTGCAGAATGATGTCGACGCATTATTTGATTAATTATTTGTTTTAATTATGCAGCTTCTTCAATTGCGGCATATTTGGGCAAAGTGATATTTACACGTGTACCAACCCCAATTTTAGATATGATATTGATGCTGCCGCCGTGCATTTCTGCAAATGCACGACATAATGCAAGCCCCAAACCAGTTCCTTGTGAAGCCTTTGCATGATCATTTTCAACTTGTTCAAATGCATATCCAAGGCGTGGCAAATATTCTTTATCAATACCAATACCGGTATCAATAACAGATAAAACTATATTCTCACCTTCTTCACGTGTACGAACCAGAATACGCCCCCCAGAATTTGTGAACTTTATTGAGTTTGACAATAGATTTATGATAATCTGTCTTACGGCACGTTGATCTGCATGAATTTCATCATTATCATCAAGATCAGTTTCAATTATGATGTTTTTTTCCTCGGCGCGCATATCAAGCATGTGAATTACTTGCGATATTGTTTCCGACAAGGATACATTGCGCGGATTGATGTTGAATTTCCCAGCTTCGATTTTTGCCATATCGAGGACGTCATTAATCAACTCAAGTAGGTGACGCCCGCTTGACAGAATTGATTTAGAATATTCCGTATATCTCTTATCGCCGAGAGGACCATATAATTCATCAGCCATTATTTGTGAAAAACCGTTAATGGCATTAAGTGGCGTTCTTAATTCATGGCTCATATTCGCAAGGAAGCTACTCTTTGCACTTGAAGCTTCTTCTGCTCGTACTTTTTGCATTTCATAGCTTTTAGCAAGTTTCAACGCTTCTTCACGTGATGCATGTATTTCTTTTGTTGCATCTTGCAGTTTTCTTTCAGAAGCTTCCATTGCTGCTTCTGTTTGTTTATGGTCGCTAATATCTAGACCGATTGAAATCATGCGCCCACCGCGGGTTTTACGCTCAATCATTTTAAGCCACGTTCCGTCTTTAAGTAACAATTCTTGGGCGCGGTGATCATTGATATCACTTTTTTGTGATACCACAGCTTTTGCAGCAAGTTTTGAAACTTCAGAATATTTTTGTCCAGGGTAAATTTTATTATCTTCTAATTCAAAGCGTTTTGCAAATTCCTGATTCCAAGAAATCAATTTACCTTCTTCACTCCAGACTGCGAACGGCCCTGATATTGCTTCAATCACATCCCTTACACGGCCTTCAATTATTGAAACCTTTGTCTTGTTTCCAATCTGTGAAGAAACATCCATTGCAACACCTGTAAGCAATAGATTTTTATTTATTTTGTTGTTTGGTGCTAGCTTTCCCCTTAGTTGAATGTAATTACATATCTGTTTCTGCTCAGAATTATCGGTTGATTTTATTATAAATTTTGTTTTTACAACAATATCAATATTTCCAAATTTAGGGGCGTTATTTAGTGCTTCACGAAGTTTTGCACGGTCTTCTTGTGCGATTATCGGCATAAATTCATTGCTGTGATAAATACCGGCATTTTTAAAGCCAAATATTTTTGCCGACCTTGATGATAAGTATACTTTATCATCATATATGTCCCATTCCCATATTCCGCATTTGGCGCCTTCAATAGCAATTTTCAATCTGCGCTCTGCATCGCGAACTTTCGATTGTTGGTGTTTGAAATTTGCAGCCTGATCTTTGATTACGTATAAAATGCCAAAATAGGCAAGTATAGGCCCCATAAATAGTAAGGCATAATAAGATAAAAGCCTTATCATGTATGAATGATAGATTGCCTGAGGCATCAAAGTATAAACATAAAACCCAGATTGGGTTAGTTTTGTTCCAATGAAATATTTTTCACCGCTTAGCGAAGTTATTTCACCCATAGAATAGTCTTTGGGAGTTCGATTTTTAAAGTTTAGTGCCTGTCGAATATCACCAATTGAATTTAACTTTAGCCTATCAGAAGCTGATACGATGTGACCATTCTTATCGGCAATAATGGCATAAATATTTGGCTTTAAGCCAAGGTCTTTTGGCACAATCAAAGTTGCAGTTACAATCTGTCCACTAGGATGCTTTATTGCCAATGCTGGTTTAAAGTTTGTTTTGGAAAGTGCAATTGTCCCAAACCAACCCTCATTAGTTGCAAGCACTGCAGCCGCACTAAGGGCATCAAGAACTACTCCGCTTGCTGTTGAATTATTGGTTGGCGTTCCATAAGCATCAAACACGCTTACATCACTAATTTGCGGCAAGGTGATTAAATTTCCTGCAACACTATTACTATCATTTAAAGCGGCGCCTGAAAGCCTAGCACGAACAATTAAAAATTCACGATCAATAACATTTCCTGCACTTTGCGCAGCATCAACCAATTCGCCAGAAATATCAGACTTATAATAGGCAAGATCGCTTTTAGCTTTTAAGGCAATCGCGGCGGCAAATATAGCGCAAATGACCAATGCAACAGCAACGGACCATTGCCAATTGCTATTTGCACTATGCTTTTTATGCCCCATATTCCCCACCGAATCTACTTTACCCAAAGTTAATATAAACAAAGTCAAACTTAATTGTCCATTTTAAATTAAATGGAATAAATAGTTCGATCTTTTATATATATTCAAAAGACTAGATTGATTTGTTTATACTAGAAACAATTTCTTGCATTTGTTTAGAAATATTTTCACGCAATAATCTTTCAAGTTGTTGTTTTGCAAGACTTCGTCTTTGTGGTTCAATCTTTACAACTCTCTCGAATGCAGTTGCTATACGCGCTGCTACCATTGGATTTATGGTGTCAAGTTTTGTCAATTCATCTACAACTGTTTCATAGCCGCTGCCGTCAATGCTATTAAATCCAACCGGATTATTTATTGCAAAACTTGCAAGTACTGAACGAACCCTATTAGGATTACTTAAATTGAAATCGGGGTGGGATAGCAATTCTTTTAAACGGTGTACAGGATTTCCAGATGCAGATGCTGCCTGATTAGAAAAATATTTATCAAGTACCAGATTATTTGAACTCCAGTCCTTATAGAAAATATTTAATGCTTCTGACCATGCTGCATCGCCTTTACGTGCAAGCGCAAATAACAATGACATTTTGTCTGTCATATTATTTGCTAATTTATAATATTCCAACAATTTTGTAGAGTTTTCACCAAAGCTTAAAAGGTAAAAACAGGCCGCTGCATAACTACGCAGACCCGCGCTTTTGGCATCTGGTGAATATTTCGCGTCAAACTTATAATCTGCAATGAATTTTGAAATTTTATTTTGGTTTTTCTTGTAAATCTCCGCAGCGAGTAACTCACGCGCCGCAAAGATATTTTCAGGATATGCATCATTGCTAGCCTGAATTAAGTCATTTGTTGCCGGTAATTGAAGCAAGAGTGCGGCATAAGCATAATCATTTTCGGCAATATCAAAAACGTTATTATAGCAATTCATCAAAGTGTCTGATGGAGAGCTTGATTTGTTATCTTTTACTGCATCAGCACCTAATAATAATTCTTTGCGGGCAATTGTTTGCAGAGATTCCCAGCGTACAAAAGTATCATCATCATGTGCAGCAAGAATAGCCAATTCTTCTGTTGTGTGGTCGCTAATTAATTTAACAGGGGCTGTAAATCCTCGTAATATCGACAATACAGGCTTTTCATTAATTCCTTCAAGCTCAATGAGTGTTTCATCTGTTGATAAATTTAAATGGATTGAATCAATATGTGTGCCTTCAAAATCAAGCACCATTTTTTCACCATTCTTATTAAAGAAAGCCATATCAAGTGGGATTGGAACCCACTCCTTTGTTGGCTGATTATTCGTTGGTGGTGTATTTTGCGTTAGCTTAATCGAATAAGTATCGTCTTGAATATCTGTTATCACTTCTAAAATAGGTGTTCCCGCTTGTGAATACCATTTTTCAATACCATCTAATGGATCGTTGGAACTACTCCTTAATGCTTCAAGCCAGTCTTCAATTGTTGCGGCTTTTCCATCATTGGTTTCAAAATATTTTATCGCGCCTTTGTTGAAATTGTTTTCACCAAGAATATTTTGCGCAACGCGAATTACTTCGGCGCCCTTTTCATAAATTGTTGATGTGTAAAAATTATCAATTGATGCATATTCATGTGGTCTTACTGAATGCGCATTTGGCCCTGCATCTTCTGCAAATTGGCGGGCGCGTAACTGAATAACATCTTGAATTCTTTGTACCGCGCGAGAGCGTTGATCAGCAGAAAATTCTTGATCCCTAAATACCGTCAAACCTTCTTTGAGTGAAAGTTGGAACCAGTCACGGCATGTAACACGATTGCCAGACCAATTATGGAAATATTCATGCGCTATAACCCGCTCTATATTTGCGAAATCAAAATCTGTCGCTGTTTGCGAATCTGCTACTAAAAGTGCAGAGTTAAAAATATTAAGGCCCTTGTTCTCCATTGCGCCAGCATTGAAATCACGAACGCCAACCACGTTAAAAACGTCAAGGTCATATTCACGTCCGAAAACTTGTTCATCCCATTTCATCGAGCGAATTAGTGCATCTAGTGCATAATCAATACGATCAATATCACCACTTTCAACATATATATTAAGTTTAACATCTTTGCCGTTCATGGTTTTGAAATCAGCACTTTTATGTAATAAATTACCGGCAACAATTGCAAAAAGATAAGATGGCTTTGGCCACGGGTCATTCCATTCTGCAAAATGATTTTCGCCAATAATGCCTGATGCAACAGGGTTGCCATTTGCCAATAATATTGGATATTTATCCTTATTTGCCTCTAATCTAACAAAATAGCGTGACATAACATCAGGTCGGTCTGGGAAGAATGTTATTCTTCTAAAGCCTTCGGCCTCGCATTGAGTACATAGGCTTTCACCTGAAAGATATAGGCCGGATAATGCCTTGTTTGCTTCTGGTGATATTGTGACCACCGCTTCAAACGTAAATTTATCAGAAGGGGGAGTAAACCGAAGCATATCTTTTGAATATTGATATTCAGAAACATCCAAAATTCTGCCATTCAATTTCAACTCTAGAATTTCCAGATTTTCGCCATCAAGCTCAACATATTTTGGTGTCTCGCCATTTGTATTCAATAAAAACTCAAGTTTGCTTGTTACAATTGTCCGAATTTTATCAAGTTTAAAAGATAAATTGGTTTGTAAAATTGAATATGGGTAAGGGCGATAATCTTTGAGTTGAATTTTTGTGGGTGCTTCGTTTGACATGAATATAAGTTGTCCAATTAAAATAACTAAAAAAGTTCATTAAAATGATGATTGGTAAAATGTAAACATAATAAATTAACCAAAATAATGTCTAATCCATATCTGTTGAATTTTACAGGATTAAAAAATGGCAAATCCAAATCATGGAAATGACTTTTTAAAAGAGCTTCGTGAACAATTATCAAATTTAAAATCAGAAGCACAGGCTAATCAAACAGTTGCGGATGACGATTCTCACAGCGTACCTAAAAGCATTGCGGCAAACACTAATCCTGAGCCACCAATGTTCAGAATAGAAGAACCCGTTGCAAAGAGTGCACCTATTACTAATGCTCATGCGCCACAAATTAATAAGCAGGTTATGCAAAGCGAACAAGTTGGGCATAAACTTGATAATAGTCTTGATAAATTGCTTAATGAACGACAAATTGTTGATGTAATCGCCAGTGAATTACAAAAAACAACTGAAAGCGTTGATGAAGCTAATGAAAGACGTAATCGCCAGCAGGCAAAGTCACGCTCAATAGGTAATGTTATATCATGTAACGGGTCGCGCGTTTATATATGTGCCAATTCAGATGCCGCAGACCCGAATAAAACAATGTGGTCAATTGGGCAAATGATTTCTGTTGTCACTAGTAAAGCCCGTGTTGTAGCGATGGTTCGTGAAATAAATGCGGATAAAGGCGAATGGACCGATGGCGCAATAAATTCTATCATAATAAAAGCCGATATTGTTGGCGAGGTATTAGACCTTGAAGATGGGCAGCCAAAATTCAAGCGTGGTATAAGCGAATATCCATGGGTCGGTGCCATCGCCCATAAAATTAGAACTAGAGATTTAGAATCAATATTTGATATTGGTGAACGTAAAGGCGTTGAAATTGGTAAGCTTAGCCAAAATGAAGAAATTAGCGCTTATATAAGTGTTGATGATATTCTTAAGCGACATTTTGCAATTGTAGGGACCACAGGTGTCGGTAAATCATGTGCCGTTGGGCTTGTGGTTAATAAAGCGATGTCAGCAGAAGAAAATCTTCGCGTAATAATGCTTGACCCGCACAATGAATTTGAAGGAGCATTTGGCGATAAATCACAATCATTGGACCAAAGTAATCTAGAAATTCCATATTGGATTTTAAATTTCGATGAACTTGAAGATGTGGTCTTTAGAGGCTTGATTAATATTGAAGAAAGCACAATTCTTCGCGAGCTTGTATTAATTGCAAAAAAAATACGTGCACAACAATCACAAGATGACCCACTTCTAAAAGGGACATATAATATTGGTTCTATCAATATTGATACACCAGTTCCTTATCGCCTTACAGACGTTTATAAACAAATTGACGATGTTTTAGGGCAATTAGAGCCACGTTTCAGTCGTACTTTGCTTAAAAATATTAAATTAAGGCTTGAAATGTTAGAAGCCAATCCACGTTATAAATTTATGTTTGGCTTTAACGGCAATGACGATAGTTTGCCGCGTATTATTTCAAATATTTTTAGGCTTCCAGCAAATGGTAAGCCGATGACAACGGTTAACCTTTCAGGGCTTCCAAGTGAGGTTATTAATTGTGTTGCATCGGTTCTTGCACGTTTGGCATTCGATGTTGCACAAGCGAGTAGGGGGGCAATTAAAGTTTTATTGGTGTGTGAAGAGGCGCACAGATACGTTCCGGCAGACCGTGCTAATAGCTTTGAACCAACTAGGCGTGCAATCGCAAGAATTGCTAAAGAAGGCCGAAAATATGGTTGTGCAATTGCAATAATTACACAAAGGCCAGGGGAACTTGATCCAACAATCCTATCGCAATGTTCTACTGTGTTTGCTATGCGTCTTGCAAACGAGAATGACCAAGCAATTATTAAATCTGCTCTTGCGGATTCTTCTGCATCCGTTGTTTCTTTCCTTGCCGCCCTTGATAATCGTGAAGCAATTGCCTTTGGCGAAGGGGTTCAGGTTCCAATGCGTTTATATTTCAGCAATTACGATATTGCTAAATTACGCAACGAATCTGTTGGTGGGAAAATCAATGTGCTTAAAGCCGATGAAGTTGATGCCCTTAACCTTACAAAAGCTATGCGTGGTTTATCTACCCAAGAAAAGTATGAGCATAATAATAAAAACAACTTTATTCCTAAAGAAGCAGCTACAATTGATACCTCTCAAAGTGCTTTGTTAAAAAAACCAGTATCCGAGGTTTTGAAAAACGATCTCTATATGAAGGAAATTGCAAATCAAAGACAGTCTGGCTTAATTCGTAAGCCACTTTATCCAGACAGAAATTAATACCGCATGGTAATCTTTTTAACCGTTTATAAATATTTTAAAAATTAACAAACTCTAAACCCCTGTTTTACAGGGGTTTTTTGCGATTTTATTACCATAATATTAATTGTATTTGTGCATTTTTGATAACCTTTCGATAACCAAAGCACCCGAACATTTAGAAATAAAGACGGGAAATATTAAGTGCAAACCAAAAGAATCAATATCAAAAATATCGCTTCCAATCAAAATATGGATGAGATTTCGCTTGTACAATTAGAGCATCAGCGTGCACAACAAGATTGCTGGAAGACATTATTGGTAGTTAATCAATATATTAATCTTAACAATGTTGAAGTGCTGCAATTAATGGGTGATAATATGGGGGCATATATTGCTCTTTTAGCGCGACAATTTCCAACCCTTAATTTTGAATATGACACGATAACAGAATGCAAAAATTCAAGTCGTGTATTATGGATTAATACCGAAAAGGACTTTCATGAATTTAGTGACTGCCTAGAATTTGCTGATGCCGTAATAATCACACATAAGGCAGAAGAGGCCAAAAACGTAATTACACTTATTGACGGTTTTGCAAGAATTGGTGCGGTTCGTGATGTCGGTAATTCATATGCACTTTCTATCTTTGGACGTGGACTTATGCGTGATATATTCAAACCCAAGGTGCGCGGTTAACGCACCACGGGTAAAATATGGCTTCATCACTTATAAAAGGCACATTTATTAGAATATGGCGTGTGATCGATTGGTGTAGGGCTAGATTTAACTCTATTACTAATCATCCTCGTGTAACAACATTTGGCTCATTACTAATATTTTTAATTGCACTTTTTATTATTAATAAAGAGCTTAGCAATTATACAATTGATGATATTGTTGAATCGTTTGGCGATTTCCATAAATTGAATGCCTTTATTGCCGTTATTTTTGCGGTTGTTGCATATGTTGCATTAACATTTAACGACCGTCTATGTCTTGATATGATAGGGAAACGGCTAAGCTATTCCAAGTCAATGCGCGGTGGTCTTGCATCATATGCACTAGCTAAAACATTGGGTTATTCATGGGCCGTTGCCTCAACTGCACGGGCGCGATTATATAAAAAATGGGGTCTTGATAACTCAGAAGTCGGCGCATTATCTATGACAACGGGAACCGGTGTTCAAATCGGTTCTTTAACATGTGCAGCAATCGGTCTTTTTTTTGGCGCCCCCGAAATTGCAAGACATGGCACATTTGACGCGGTTTTTTGGTGGATACTCTCACTCATCTTATTTCTGCCATCACTATTATGGCTATGGTTTTGTCATAGCGATAAAGCTAGCTTCAAATGGGGTAATACACGAATATTTCTACCAACTTTTAAAGGTGGCTTGGGACATTTATTATTAGTAATGCTTGATAAAATCGGTGCAGCAGCCTGCTTGTATTTTCTGTTGCCAGATTATGGTGGGTGGAATTTCCCACCTTTTCTTGCTGTTTTTGTTCTGGCGGGTCTTTTGGGTGCATTATCTGGTGCGCCAGGCGGTTTAGGTGTTTTCGAAGCGGCTATATTAACCATGGCGCCAAATTCACAAAATACACCAGGTGCAGCAGTGGCATTGTTAATATATCGACTTGCATATAATATTATTCCACTCATTGTTGCAACCATTATACTTGGCATTGATCATGCCGCGCCTGTTGCAAAACCTGCAGCAAAAGTTGTTAGACGAATTGGAACAAGGGCAATTAATGCCGCGCCACAATTGTTATCATTATTAGTATTTTTGGCAGGTTTTATTTTAATCGCATCATCCGCAACGCCAGTTTTTTCAACTAGGTTCATAAAAGTTGAATCATATCTAGGGCCTAGTTTCATTGAATTTAGTCATGCCTTTTCAGCCGTAATTGGAATGGCGCTTATGATTCTATCCAATTTTTTATGGCGTGAAAGCCGTACTGCATTTTTTATGTCAACATTTCTTTTAGCGCTTGGAGTTGTAAACGCCTTATTCAAAGGACTTTCATATGAAATTGCTGCCGTAACAGGTCTTGCATTTGTGTTAATGATTGCATTTGAGGGCGAATTTATGCGCAAATTTGGTCGGGGTGGATTTACAATTTCATACAGGTTTTTAGCAGCTATTATTGGCTCCATGGCCAGTATTGCTTGGATGTCATATTTTGCATTCTCTGACGTAAAGTTTACTTTTGATATGTTATTTGAAACTGGTGTTCATGCCCATGCGTCACGTGCGATGCGTGCCTTAATTGCCGCAGGTGGGACATTTATTCTCGGCTTATTGATATTGTGGTTATTGGGGGATGAAACTGAAGAATTAGAGGCAGATTTCGATTAAAATAGGCTCATTAAGGGTTAGGGCATGTTCAAGCACATTATCTAATTCGTCACATGCACTAACACTTTCTGCGCGCATTCCCATACCCTCGGCAATTTTCACAAAATCAAGAGAAGGGGTTTCAAGTGAAAGCATCTCTCTTGCCGTTTCACCAACTGCGCCAGCGCCAGTACGCTCCATCTCAATATTCAAGATTTTATAGCTGCGGTTAGCAAAAATAAACGTAATAATCGGCAATTTTTCACGAACCATCGTCCATAATGCTTGAATGTTATACATTGATGCGCCATCTCCAAGCAGTGCAAAAGTTCTGCGCCCTGGACACGCCATTTGTGCGCCAATTGCCAATGATAAACCTTGGCCAATTGCGCCACCGGTTAAAAATAACCAATCGTGAGTATTGGCATTTCTGGTTTCCGTATAGATTGGTAAGCCGCAGGTTACAGCATCATCCGAAATAATTGCATCATTTGGCAAATGTCGCGCAAGAATTTTACCAATTTTATAAGCATTTATTTTTCCATCAGGAAGTGGAATTGGCGCAACTTCATGATCAGCCTTAACCGCATTTAAACCAAGTAAATTTGCCAATGATTTGATTGCATCTTTGGTGTTTTGTTGTCTTGAAGAAAGTTCAATTACCTTGGTCGCTTCTGGAACTAGATAACTAGGAGTATTGGGGTATGCGAAAAAGGCCACCGGACTTTGGGTTCCTGCAAGAACCAATAAATCGTGCTTTTGTAAATCTTCAACAGCCATTTCAGCAAAATATAACATTTTATCGGGGTGAAAAATATTTTTCCCGCGTCTTTGTCTTGCAGGAAAAGTATCGATTAAAACCCGAATTCCGTATTCAGATATTGCACCCAATATTGCAATAGTATTTTCATCATAAAGCGCATCGCCACCAACTAATAACGCGGGTGATTTTGCGGATTTAACTGCGTCAACGACAGTTTTAATTATCTTCTCACCAACATTTGCAGATGTTGGAACAGCAGGTTTTTCATGGGCAATACCATCATTACCCCATGCACTATCAGCAGGTAATATAATAGAAACCGGTGAGGCGGCTTGAGAAATAGTTTTTGAATAAGCTTTTATCGCAACGTCTCCTGCAATAGCAGGGGTTTCGACAGCGCCAATATATGAACTATGTGGCTTAACCAGCGTTTCAATATCGCTTGTAAGTGGTGCATCAAGGTAGCGGTGATATGTGGCATGATCACCAATAACATTTATCATTGGGGAATATGCCCGCATTGCATTATGAATATTTGCAAGCGCATTCCCATAACCTGGACCAAGGTGTAAAAGCGTCATGGCAGGTGTGCCGCTCATCCTTGCAAAACCATCTGCCGCACCTGTTGCCACACCTTCGAAAAGGCACAATACCGATTTGATGCGCGGCTCATTATCAAGTGCCTTCACAAGGTGCATTTCAGATGTACCAGGGTTTGCAAAACAATGGGTAACACCACAATTTGCAAGCGTTTCAACAAGGGCGTTTGCGCCAGATTTAATCTCTGTTTTAGACATTTAAAACTATTGTTTCCCCACGTTTTTTATATAAATCCTGCACTGCTTCAAAGCGCGTTTCACGACATCTTGATTGGTTTACATATCCCTTATCGGTGATTTCTGCATCCTCAATTGATGGCACACCATCTAGTATAAGAAATTTTGTAATCTTTCTTGTTGCCGACTTGCCCTTAAACTCGGCTTCATAAAGCTCTTTAAGACGTGATTTAATATCAACACCTTCTTGGGTAGCTTTATGGCAGCGTGCGGCATTAAGGAATAATAATGCCCCAATTTCATTTTCACCTTCACCACAAATAACGGCGTCACTTATTAAGCCATGGGCGCAATTTACAAGCTCTGTACGTAAATTACCAACTTGAACAAATGAACCATTGCCAAGCTTAAATTCTTCGGCAATGCGCCCATCAAATTTCAAACCTTTTTCAGGATGTTCAGGATCATAGAATTTAAGTGCATCACCCAATAAATAATAACCTTCATCATCAAATGCTTCTTTGGTTTTTTCAGGGTTATTTACATAATATGGCAAAATAGCAGGGCTTTTGATACGAACTTCCATCTTATCATTATGTGGTACAAGCTTTAAAACAACGCCAGGCACAGGAAGCCCAACAAGCCCCATAGTATCGTTTGGAAAATGTACCGTGCAGGCGGTTGGCCCAGTTTCAGTTGCCCCATATCCAGCCGCAACCGAAATAATGTCACCGCGTACTTTACGCACCACATTTTGTAATCTGTTATAAAGTTCTTGGGTTAATGCGGCGCCGCCATATTGCATTAAAACCAAGTCACCAAACAATGCTTTCGCAAGGACATCATCTTTTTCAAGATATTCAGCAAGCAAAGACCAACCGATTGGAACAGTATTATGATAGTTTGGCTTTATTTCTTTTATGTTGGCAATTGTTTTTATAATGCCTTCAGGGGTTGGGCTGCCGTCATCAATCCAAAGTGTGTCACCAGAATCGGTAAGCATATTTAAAACCGCATTGCCACCCAATGAATGCGACCACGGAAGGTGATTAATCATAATCATACCGTCTGGCCACATTTCTTTTTCTTTTACTGGATCAAAGGTTGCCTTAATCTGTGAAGCATTTTGGGTAAGGTTATAGTGTGATATTCCAACCGCTTTTGGCAATCCTGTTGAGCCAGAAGTAAGTAATATTTTACAAAGATTTTGTGGGTCAATACTTTCAATATCAAATTCTTTTTCAGATGTCTCAATATTATCGAGGCAAATGGTTTTATTGTTTTTGGTCGCAACATCTTTGGTGAAAATAAAATCAACCGTATTTTCTAACCAATTAGGAATATGATTAAACTTCTCGCCCTCACAAAAGACTGCTTTTGCTTTTAAAAGCCCTAATACATCATTTAAACGACCCGCATCTTTTGCCTTTAATGAATATGCAGGTGTTATGGGTGCAGGTACTGCGCCAATAATTGGCAATGCATAGGTTAAGAATGCATGCATCAAAGAATTTGGAGATACAATACCAACAATATCTCCTTGTTTCAGGTAATTAGATAAAAATGCCGCAAGGTTATTTATAATCTTGTAGCCTTGTGAATAGGTTACTTTAACCCATTCATTATCCACTTTACCACAAAGCCAAAGCTTATTTGGTTGTTTTTGTGCGTGATGCCTAATTGGCTCAACAACATTGTTGAATGTTGAACGCATTGGATTTGGGTTTGTAATAAGAAGTGCACCATCGGCGCGCTTTTCAACATTAACACGGGTCGGTAATATATATGGCGTTGGTAGCATTTATTTCTTCAAGTTTTCCTGAAATTGAATCGGTCTACCTTTACCACTAGCAATAATTTCACCATTTGTCATAACAATTTCACCACGGACAACAGTATGTGTAGGGAAGCCCTTTGCCATAAATCCATCAAAAGGTGTCCATTTTGATTTAGAAACAATGCTATCATTTGTTATCATTTGCTGTTTTTTAAGGTCAACAATCGTTATATCGGCATCGTATCCCAAAGCCATACGACCCTTACCGGCAATTCCAAATATACGATTTGGCCCATGGCATAATAAATCAACCAAACGCAGCAGGGATAATTTACCTTCATTTACATAGGTTAGCATAACCGGAAGCATTGTTTGCACGCCAGGTGTTCCAGACGGTGAAGAGGGATAAGGTTTTTGTTTTTCCTCAATTGTATGCGGCGCGTGATCCGACCCCAAAACGTCAACCAAACCATTGCGCACGGCATCCCATAAAGCATCATGATGGTGCTTTTCGCGTATTGGAGGATTTTGTTGTGCATATGTGCCGATTTTTTTATAAATATCTGGGCCATAAAATGACAAATGGTTGGGTAAAACCTCAACAGAAACTAAGTCCTTATGATCTTTAAGAAATTGCATTTCTTCAAATGTTGAAACATGCAGAACGTGAATACGTTTTTTGTATTGCCTTGCAAGGCGAACCAGACGCTGCGTACAGGTGAGGGCGGCAATATGACTGCGTGCTTCATAATGCGACGATGGATCACCCGCACGAATTTTTGATTTGTCTTGCTCTAAAATAAACTCATCTTCTGAGTGGAATGCGGCGCGCCGTGTTATTTTTGAAAGAATCCGCCCAACATTTTCATCATCCTTTACCAATAGGCTTCCTGTGGATGAACCCATGAACACTTTAATGCCTGCACATCCTTCATGTCGTTCAAGCTCTGCTAAATCGTCAATATTATCGTTAGTTGCACCGGCGTAAAACGCATAATCACAAGACATACGACCAGCGGCACGATTTAACTTGTCATCAAGTGCGTAATTAGTGGATGTTGTTGGATTGGTATTGGGCATTTCAAAAACCGCCGTGACACCACCAAGAACCGCAGCATTCGCGCCGGTTTGAAGATCTTCTTTATAATCAAGCCCAGGCTCACGGAAGTGAACTTGTGAATCAATTATTCCTGGAAGTATATGTAAACCTTTGGCATCAATTATCTTGTTGGCATGGGCGGTTTTAAAATCACCAATACCCGCAATTTTACCGTCTTTAATTGCGATATCGCCTTCACCGATGCCATTGTGGTTAACCAGTGTGCCGTTTTTAATAATTGTATCAAAAGTCATTTTATCCGCCTTTAAGGCAAATTAAACTCAAGCTTACGGCTTGGCAATTGTGCCATTATTTCAAGCCGCTTTTCTTCTGAATACTTGGTCCAATTGCCAATTTCTTCAATATTGCGATAACACCCAAGACAAAGCCCAGTAGTTTGATCAATGTGGCAGACCAAAATACAGGGCGATGAAATTGTCTTGTTCAAATTATTACTAATTTAATTAAATCCAACAGGCATTAATTCTACGATACCGTAAAGAGCACCAATTTCAACAACAAGGCTTAGTGCTTCTTTTACGTTTAGATTATCAAGATGGTGGCGTGATTTTGTAAAGCCAAAGAACACAAGGGTTGAAATAGCAATCCCGATAACTGCACCAATAACTGGTAAATAAAACTGCAAACCAGATGCAAATAAAAGCGCAACGCCACCAATCGCCGCGCCAACAACCATAGAAGTTGTTGCATCAACTTTTGAAGGTTGTGCAGATGAATTATCAGAACTAAACGCCATTAATTGCACCTGTGCCGCACGTCCCAATGCCGCACTTGCAATCAAGCCCATACCAGCGGCCCAAGGCGTTGCAAGTTCACCAATCAAAAATATCTTAAGCAACATCATAATCATAGTTGCCAATGTACCCGCAGCGACACCAGCCGACTCATCATGACCATTTTGATCAGCCGAAGGATGTGGGCGTAGTGAAATCACTTTTGAGAACCCAATTTCTTGTGAGCCACCGGTAATAAGCAACTGTGCACCAACTGCCATTACGGCGGCAAGATAAACCGGACTTCCGGTCATAGAACTACCAACGAGATATGCAAAAGCACCAACAACACCGGCAATTAAGCCGACAACGGGTGCGGCGCGGTATGCCTTACCAATTCGTTTTAACCTGTCTTCACCATCCTCAGGAAGGGTTGATAGGCTAGTGCTAACCGGAAAGCGGGTAAGAACAGATAGACAAATTTTTACATCTTCAAATAGTGATTTTGGCATCATGTGACCTTATTAGTTATTTTAAACACACAATAATCTAGCCCGCAAAAAATGCAAATGTATATTTTGCAAGAATATGTTGCTTATATGCAATATAGGATAATTAATTTTTGCTATTTTTGATAAAAATCGAAATAATTATTGAAATCACCATAAATAATATAATTAGTGCAGAAGCCTTTAGGGCAAATAAATGACCAATTAATGTCCCCAATACTGCACAGATTACACCGAATATGGCAGCAACGGTGAATTGTAATTTTATTGATTTTGCCCAGATAATCGCAAATGCAGATGGCCCAATTATTATTCCTACCGCCAAAAGTGTTCCGACTGCTTTAAATGCAGCGACACCAATTAATGCAAGAATTGCATAAAATACCTGCTTTGCAATAATAGCTGACTTTAAACCAATTGCATATTCACTATCAATTGTATCAAGCAAAAGCGGTTTAAATATTATAGACATTCCTATAATTGCAATCACACTTATCACCAATGTAAATAACAGTGATGTGGTTGAGATTGCAAAAATATTTCCAAATAATAAGTCATCAAGGTGAACGTCACCGCGCCCTGAATCGGCAAGCAATAAACCAGTTGCTAAAGCGCCAAGATAAAAAATCGCAAAATTTGTATCTTCTCCAAGGCGTGCAATTTTAGGCATTTTGGCTGCAAGCACAAATAAAACAACACCTGTAATTGTTGCACCTAAAAGGATTGCCCAATCTGCATTATGTCCAATTATTGCACCTAATGCAGCACCAGGTAAAATTGTGTGCCCCATTGCATCGGTTACAAGAGACATTTTACGATTGATTAGAAAGAAACCAATCGGCGTGGCACCAATAACAAGTGCAATAATGGTTATAATCGCATAAACAACCTGTTGGTCTGCAATGGTCATATTAGCATCCTGCAAGGGCGCAACCAGCAAGCGCGCAATCTTTATTATGGGCTTTCATTTTTTGTTCCCATAGTGCATTTTTACCATCTAGCGTTAGAAAGTGGTCAAATTCAAGAGTTAATCTTTCATCATGCACCGAAACAATTATGATTTTTCCTAATTGTTTCCATTCAGCTATCTTTTTTATCAAAATATTGCGACTTGAATTATCAAGATATGCAAACGGTTCGTCAAAAAGTAAAACATATGGGTTTTGTAAATCAATCCGAACCATTTGCAGGCGATTGAGCTGCCCGCCTGATAACTCATTTAGCTGTGTATCAATAATTTCACCCAGCTCATAATCATCAAAATATTTGATAAATTCAGCATTTGTTATTTTATTATTTAGGCCTAATTTTACAAATTCACCTGCGCTAATACCAATATCCGAGATGATATTAGACGATTGAGGAAGGTATCCTATATCGCCTGATTTAATTGGCTTACCATTCAATAAAATATCTCCAGCATAAGGCTTTTTACGTAATGCTAGAGTTTTTAATAATGTTGATTTACCCGCACCATTACAGCCCATAATAGCCAAGCTTTCGCCAGACTTTAGTGATGCGTTAAGGTCACAAAATAATACTTTTTGTTCGTAACCAATTCCCAAATTTATAAATTCAAGCGTCATATCATACCAAGTAAGTGTTATAATATATCATTTAGCAACGCTTAGAGAGTTTATCAAGCACTGGTTTTGATAATATAGCTTTGTTACTGTTCTTCTGGTGGTGCTTGTAATGCTTCTGGTGCAATATTTACTTTAAAAAAGGGTGCTGGTTTTGTGCCGCGTGTCAAATCGTTCAATATTTCGATTGGTGCGCTATCTTTATTAAGCCTTGCACGATAAACCTGAATATTTTCCAAAACCCGTTGGACATAATTTCTGGTTTCTGAAAATGGTATCATTTCAACCCAGTCGATTGCAGTATCTGCATCAACTTCACGAATTTCGCCGTAGGTATCTATCCATTGTGAAGAACGACCAGGACCTGCATTATAACTAATAATTGCAAGCACATAAGATCCATTAAACCTATCGACCAAATCAGCAAGATGTGCCGAACCAAGTGTTAAACTATGCTGTGGGCGAGAAATTAACCACGATGTATCATGTGGAATACCCATCTTATTAGCTTGTGAGCGGGCAGTTGATGGTAAAAATTGCATCAAACCCAATGCGCCAGCGCCAGATTTTGCACTTTCATTAAATTCAGTTTCTTGGCGTGTGATGGCAAGGGTAAATGCGTCTTCGGCCTGATGATAACCGTCAATTCTTGGAATCGGAATAACAGGGAAGGCGGCTTCGGTAGCAATAATGCCACGGTTAAGGCCTGCCTTTGCAACGCGAATACCAACTAAATTTTCGCCTTTTGAGCGCGCATATTCACTTAATGCTTGGTGCTCGCCATTGGTTTTTAAAGTGTCATCTAGTGCAAAAGCAAATCTTACAAAAAGCGATCTTTCACCCATATCAGAGAATGCAGTTGCAATTTTCATTAATGGATTTGCGTTAAGGCGATTTATATCATCTCTACTTGCCCGCGCTTCATGCGGTAAGCTTAGAATTGCTTTTTGTCCGCGTTCAGCAGCAAGACGAGCGGCAGAAAGTTGGCCATAGTAAAAAGTAGGATAAACAAGTGCCTTGGTATAAAAGGCATTAGCATTTTTTTTGTCGCCGATGGCTTCATATGTACGACCAAGCCAATAATAAGCACGTGATTTACTCATCGAGGTTTCAACGGCTTTATCAAGTGCTGTAAAATGTTTTAATGCCTGATTTGGATTATTAAGGAAGCGTAGAGAAATCCAGCCAGCAACAAATTCTGCATCGGCAAACTTCTGTCCAGAACTCAAACCATGCTGTGATACAATTTTGTATGCATCATCATAGCGCTTTGATCGTAAAGCCTCAATAAGTAAAATGCGGCGTTCTTTCCAAATATCCTCTTGTGCAGATTCGGGAAGCCCGTTTGAATCAATCTTTAAAAGTAGGTCTAATGCCTCGGCATTTTTGTCTTGCTTACGTAGGTTTACAACCCGTTCATATAAAATACCACGGTCGTCAAGGGCAGCACCACTAATGACAGCGCCTTCTTCATTGGCAATGCCAAGGCGCGCATTAACATTTATCTTCCCCTGACTAGTCATGAAAGGAAACAAAGGCTTTGCCTGTGTTGCTCTATCATTCCAAATTAAAAGATCAACGCGTTTATCAAAGTCTTCAGGAGTTAAGTAAGATTGATACAAATTGAGATAATTTGCCTGTTTTTTGGAATCAAATTTAAAAGTTCGCCATGCTTTTGATATATAGGCTCTTGCCTCATCTTTCTGACCCGTTGCAAGCAATGCAGACGCCAGTGAAAGCATTCCTTCACCCGTAACTGGGCCATTGTTTTTAAGGCCAATTTCGGTACGCTTTAAAAAATCTATTTTTTGCTGTGGTGAAAGTGCAAAATTATCAATTTGCATCTCAGCACGCATACGAACATCTGCAATGCCTGGATAATAATTCAATTCTTTCAATGCTTTATCAAAATCAAAAAAAGTGGCATCAGAAGATGGATCGGTAACAATCATCCATAAAAGTGCGGATTTAACATAATCTTCTTGTGCGATTGAATATAATCTTCTGATCTCAACCCAATTCTTTGCACGTTCTGCGGCAAGTCCTGCCTTTATAGCTTCAAGCGGTGTCGCCGGAATAAATGGCGTCATTGGAACTATTACCGATGTTGGAACATCAGCAGGGATATTTATTGGCCCATTCATAGCAGATCCATTCATGGGAACTGGAACGGACGTTGGAATATTTTTATCCTGTGCAAGCGCTTGGGACGCAATAAAAAGGCTTGAAAAAGCGCAAAATGAAGCAAGTCCATTTTTATTAGAACGGGCTTTTGAGGTCATTCTATTCTCCAGAAGGCGCTTTAAACGTATTTCGACCTTTATGGCAAGTGTAATAGCTACAAATGAACTACTACTAAGTATTAATGACAAAATTCTTGCCATTTATCTACTAAAGTGCTTTTAAGAAGGAATGACAAACCACGATTCACCACTATTTTCCGGCGCAATTACTGCACTTATTACACCCTTTAAAAATGGGAAATTGGATGAGAAGTGCTTCCAAGACTTGTTGGAGCGCCAAATAAATTTGGGCATCAATGGCGTTGTTCCTGTTGGAACAACTGGTGAAAGTGCAACTTTGAATGATAAAGAGCATTGGCGCGTATTTGAACTTGCTGTTGAGGTTGCCAGCGGGCGCGTCCCTGTAATTGCCGGCTGCGGCTCTAATGATACTGTTGCGGCTATTGAACACACCGAAATGGCAAAAAAGCTTGGTGCGGATGGCGCACTTCATGTTGCGCCATATTATAATAAACCAAATCAAAAAGGCATTATTGCGCATTTTAATGCAATTTGTAACGCCGTTGATTTGCCAATAGTTGTTTATAATATTCCAGGTCGTACAGGCATTGATATTTTACCTTCTACACTAGGTGAAATCGCAAAGCATAAAAATATTGTTGCCTTGAAAGATTCTGCTGGCGACCCATCGAGAACCGTCCTTAATTATGCCGCCTGTAAAGAAGGCTTTGCAGTTTTATCGGGTGACGACAATCATAATCTTGGTTTTGCCGCATATGGCGCAAAAGGTGCAATTTCAGTTTTATCAAACATTATGCCAAAAGAAGCTGCACAATTGCAATCACTTGTTAAAAAGGGTGATTTTGCTGCTGCACGCGCTCTTAATGCAAAAATTGATGTTCTACAAAGGGCGATTTTTACCGAACCTGGTTTAGTTTGTACTAAATGGGTTATGGCTGAAATGGGTCTTTGTTCACCAGAAGTCCGCCTTCCATTAGTTGAAATTTCTGATGAAAGCAAAAAAATCGTCAAAGATGCGATGATTAAAGCAGGGCTTTAATGTCGGTTGATCAAAAGAAAATTAATGCACGAATGGCGGCAAGAAAACTTATTGCCGAAAATCGACGCGCGCGTTTTGATTATTTGATTGAAGACACATATGAGGCCGGCATAGTTCTAACTGGTACTGAGGTTAAATCTCTGCGAATGGGTAAGGCCAATATTGCTGAATCATATGCGAGTGCTGAAAATGGCGGAATATGGCTTATAAATTCGTATATTGCTGAATATGGGCCGGCATCCCGCTTTAATCATGAGCCTAAAAGACACCGAAAATTATTGCTAAAGACAAAAGAAATCAATAAATTAATCGGTGCGATAGAGCGCGAGGGAAGAACACTCGTGCCACTAAAAATGTATTTTAACGATAAGGGTCTTGCAAAACTTGAATTAGCACTTGCCCGTGGTAAAAAATCTCATGACAAACGTGAGGCAACTAAAGACCGCGAGTGGAAAGTAGAGCAGGGGCGCCTATTAAGAAAAGATGTATATTAAGGAATTTAAAATGGCTTTGAAGGCAATCATTGATTCAATTTATCACGCGTTAGAAAACGATAATCAGGATTTAGATATTAAAATCTCTGAACTAAAATCAGCTATGAAAGAAAATGGGGTCAAAGAGGCTGAATTTGAAGCCGCTAAACTTGCGCAGAATAACCGCCAAGGTCGCAAATTAATGCAGGCATATTTCCGCCAACGCGGGGTGGCGATTAAATTTATATAATATTGGTATTTCATTTGCTCGCTTAACAATTATGCAGATATTTGCCTGCATTTGGAACATTATATCAGGCAAGATATGAAAATTACGTCTCTAAATCATTAGATACGCAATCACCAAGCATACTTTCAACGGATAATAAAATGGCTATCGTTCAGCTAAAGTATAAAGTTGAATAAAATTTTATTGATTATTAAACCCTATTTTATTCATTTCTGTGTAGTTTTCGGATAAAGAGGGTGGCATGTTTTATTTATTTGTTCCGTCAAAATGGAAATTACGTTTACTCGTATTAGATTGCATTATTCTAGCATTTACACTTGTGCAATTTGCAAACCATTTCGATGCATTGACCAAACCACAGCCTCAGCAACAAATTGATAATTCAACACAAGGCGTTGCAGATGGAACAATGCAAAATAACGATGTTGAAATAAATGATGAAGAGGTAATCAAAGCTTTTGATGAAGCCTCTAAAAAAATTAAAGAAAATGCAAACTAATAAGATTTGAGTTTTTTATTTTATTTAAATTAGTAAGCATTAATTAAGCATCTGATAATACAATTACCCGCAGGTATGGAGGCTTTCATGTCTATAAAAGGGGCGATGCAACTAATTCTATTATTATTGTTATTATGTGCATGGTATGCATATTATGTTAAGATTGAGCTTCATCAAGATCTTTTACCGAGTATTGGTTTCTGATTATAATAAATATATTTTCAAATAAAAATAGAATTATAAATTATTACAACCAAACCTTAACTATTTTGCTTTTTAATACGCAAATTGTGGGGTTAGTATGTCAGTAAAAGTTTTCATACAATTCATTCTTTTAATTTTGATTACAGGTGGTGGTTACGCATTCTATATGCGTGATCAAATTCATTTTGACCAAGATGAACCTGAAATTCTAAGCCCATTATCACCACATGAAGGCGATACGTTTGCAGATGTCCGTAATGATTTAAAGGCAGAGCCAAAATTCGATAGTGGCGATAAATTTATGGATTTCAATAAAAAGGCCTATTACGATATTCGCACCGATTTAAGTAATAAAAAGATTACCGAAGAAGATGCCAATGAAAGAATAAAGGTCATAAAAGATAGAATTTTACGAAATAACGGAATTGACCCAAGCAAAGAATTTTCGAAACGTTCAAATGAAGAAAAAGACAAAATAATGAGCCTATTGGCGGATTTCGACCCCGACATGTCGCAACGCCAACAAGATATTGCAACCGACAAAGCGGTCGATAAAATTAGCAATTATTATAATAAAATTGGCTTTGCCGCAAAAATTGCTGGCTTCTTTAGTCCTAAAGATTCAGAAGTTGGAATTGCCGCGCAAAAAATTCAGGATGCGAATAACAAAATCCAACAGAACGTAGCAATCAATAAAGAGATAAAAGAAATTCAAGAAAGCGATGAAGACGAATATACAAAACAACACAGAATTCAAAAACTAGTGAAAGACGCACCTGATATAGAATAATTATCTCCAAGTTTCTAAATCATTTTTTGCACGTTTTGTTATTTCTAATTTTTTCGCTTTATCTCTTTCTTTTCCTTTAACTTTTTTAACCTCATTCATTGCATCTTGATCCAATTCTGGGAATAGACCAAAATTAACATTCATTGGTTGGAAAGTGCCTTTTTTGCCTTCAACATGACCATTTGTAACATGGTTCAAAATTGCACCCAATGCCGTAGTTATCGGTGGCGAATTTAAAGTTTTCCCTAAAACTTGTGCCGATGTAAAACGCCCCGCCAAAAGACCAATAGCGGCACTTTCAACATAACCTTCACACCCAGTTATTTGACCGGCAAAGCGGAGGTTTGGTTTTGATTTCATACGCAATTGTTCATCCAAAATCTTTGGTGAGTTTAAGAAAGTATTTCTATGAATACCGCCTAGTCTTGCAAATTGCGCATTTTCAAGCCCTGGTATCATTTTAAAAATTTCGGTTTGTGCACCATGTTTAAGCTTGGTTTGGAAACCAACCATATTATAAAGTGTGCCAATTTTATTATCTTGGCGAAGTTGAACAACCGCATAAGGTCTTGAGGCAGTATGTGGATTAATTAACCCAACCGGCTTTAAAGGACCAAACCTTAGAGTATCAACGCCACGCTCTGCCATTACTTCAACCGGTAAACATCCTTCAAAATACGGCGTGCCTTCCCATTGTTTTATATCGGCTTTTTCGCCTTCTAATAATGCATTTATAAAGGCGTAATATTCATCTTTTTCAAGCGGTAGATTAATATAATCTGCACCATCACCATCTGGACCAACCTTGTCATAACGACTTTGGTACCATGCCTTTTCAAAATTGATACTTTCTTTATAAACAATAGGGGCAATTGCATCAAAAAATGAAAGCTCGTCTTCGCCACTTTGTGCCAAAATTGATTTAGCAAGATTTTCAGAAGTAAGCGGCCCAGTTGCAATAATTACAGGATTATCGCCAAATTCATCAAGCGATGAAATTTCACCATATTCGATTGAAATATTTGGATGATCTTTAAGACGTTCAGTCACACTTTGCGCAAAGCCATCACGATCAACCGCAAGCGCTGATCCCGCAGGAACTTTATTATCATCAGCACAAGCCATTATAATTGAATTACACTTACGCATTTCATAATGAATGAGGCCAACCGCGTTATAATCGCTATCATCAGAGCGAAATGAATTAGAACAAACCATTTCCGCAAAATTGCCGGTATGGTGCGCATCCGTAAGCTTATTTGGGCGCATTTCATGTAAAGTAACTTTTAAGCCCTGATTTGCAATTTGCCATGTTGCTTCTGAACCTGCTAAACCAGCGCCGATAACGTGAATTTCTATTGAATTTGTCATAGAGCCGATTTAGTCATTATTTATTACAATTGCGAGATATTGATTCAGTTAATCAGAAAGTATATTTAATGCTTAATAAATTTTCCCCATCCGAAGCCTCGGTATCGGTCTTTGAATTTACTAAACTGCACACGAAATTCGTTTTACGCTATTCCTTGATGTACGGCATATTTCAGGTGGCTTCAGTACTAATGTTGTCTGCTACTGGTTATTTCGGAATAATGCGCAAAATGGCTGCGATGGGTAGTGCTAAACCATCCGAACAAGATGTTTTAAATATTTTTGGCTCTCTTAATTGGTGGATGGTTGCTGTAACTTTTATTATTAGCATTGCATTTGGTATGATGATTATGGCTATGGCCTTGCGTAAAACCGTAAAAAATCAAGAAATTGGTTTTTATGGCCTCACTTGGGGTAAAGATGAAAATAATCTTTTAATTGCAATATTGGTTATCGCAGCAATATATGTTGGTAGCTTTTTTGCAGCTGGATTATTAGGCGGTATTTTTGCGGCAACGGGTGTGGTTGGGAATTATGCGACCCCGATTATAATGGCAATTGTTACAGTTGCAATGATTTGGTTTGTAATAGCGGTTTCACAATATGGCGTTATTAGTGTTGCAAATGGTCGTTTCAAACTAAAAGAAGTAATTTCAGAGACAAAACCGCAATTTTGGTCATATATGGGTGCATACGTATTGGCGTTCATACTTGCGATGATTGCATCATTAATTGTTCAAGGTTCGTTAGGCGCTATATTTGGCATGTCAACTTTTAACCCTGACAATGCCAAAAATTTATTTCCTGAAAGCTTTGTGGCTGCTCTTAGCCCCAAATATATATTATATTACTTTTGTATGGGGACATTTTCAGGTTTCATAAATCTTGCTTTGGTTTGTGTTGGTTCATATGCCTATCACAAAAAGCGGGAAGGCGTGCCATCTACAATAGCGGAGAACTCGCAAGACTAAAATTCAAAATCTGCGCTAACAGGAACGTGATCTGATGCTTTTGGAAGGTCACGTTCATCGCGCCAAATTTTATAACCTTTTACACAATCTGCAGCATTTGGGCTTAGTAATAGTGTATCAATATGTATCCCGAAATTTCGTGCCCATGCGCCGCCTTGATAATCCCAAAACGTATATTGATGCGTACGACCATCTAATGCCATAAAGACATCGGTAAGGCCAAGATTTAACAGTTCGTGCCATTTCCCACGTGATTCAGGGCGAAATAACGCATCACCCATCCAAACTTGTGGATCATAACAATCCTCCTCCCGTGGGATAATATTCCAGTCGCCACAAATAACAAAATTTTCTTCATATCTAAGAAGGTTTTTGACATGCTTATTAAGCGCATCCATAAAACTTAGTTTATATTTGAACTTATTACTAAGCTCATCATTTTCATTAATTACTGGATTACCATTGGGGCAATAAACACTAATGACGCGCACCGACTTATTATTAGGCAGGCTGATAATTGCTTCAATTACCCTTGCCTGCTCATCGCTAAAGTCTGG
This sequence comes from Hyphomonadaceae bacterium UBA1933, assembly GCA_002337085.1. Lineage (GTDB taxonomy): Bacteria > Pseudomonadota > Alphaproteobacteria > Caulobacterales > Aquidulcibacteraceae > Pseudaquidulcibacter. The sequence continues at coordinate 76,670 of DDFH01000007.1, forward strand.
AATACCTTTATTTTCTAATTCAATTGGGTATTTGGATAATATAGCAACGCCATTATATGATTTTTGACCAAAAACCTTGCAATTATATCCAATGCTTTCAATCTCATCATATGGAAAGTTTTCTTCCATACATTTCAATTCTTGAAGGCATACAATATCAGGTGCAGAACTAACAAGCCATGAAATCAAATTATTAAGTCGGGCATTAACAGAATTAACATTAAAGCAGGCGATACGTGTCATATAAATCCTAAACAGAAAACGAAATGCCGCATCCACAAGAAGAACGGGCATTCGGATTCTTAACCCGAAACGAAGAGCCAAGCAAATCTTCAACCCACTCTAAACGGGCGCCTTCTAAAAATTCGATAGAAGTTTCATCAATCAAAACGCGGGCGTCGCCATTTAAAAATTCAATGTCGTCATCATTTGGCGCTTCAGCAAGGCTAAAGTCATATTGAAAACCTGAACAGCCACCACCTTCAACAGAAATTCTAAAAGCATATTTCTTATCATTCTCAAGCATCGAATTTATGCGCACTGCTGCATTATCGGTAATTAAGAATTGATGTTGTCCTATTTCATTAGCTTGCGCCATAATTGATTCTCTTTTTGTTAACCGCTTTTATTTATATAATGGTAGTAATTTTCGTCATTTAAACACTATTGCAATTCATTATATATTATTTGTTGTAGTAAAATAAAGTAGTAGAAGAAAATTTATGGACAGATTTGATATTTCCACTCAGGCTTCTTATGCTTCAAACCCTAATAAAAGTCGTGGTAGAAGACATAATGAATCCGAAAGTGCGTTTAGAACGCCATTCGAACGTGACCGTGACAGGGTCATACATTCCAGTTCTTTTAGAAGGCTTAAAGGCAAGACCCAAGTTTTTGTTGCCCATGAGGGTGACTTTTACCGCACACGCCTTACGCACTCTCTAGAAGTATCGCAAATTGCACGCTCCGTCGCACGCAGATTAAGATTAAACGAAGATTTAGCAGAGGCATGTGCATTATCCCATGATTTGGGACATCCGCCTTTTGGACATACTGGCGAACACGTTCTTGATGAAGCAATGAACGGGTGGGGTGGTTTTGACCATAATGCCCAAACCATTCGCGTTGTCACTAAAATGGAACAAATATACCCTCATTTTGATGGCTTGAACCTTACATGGGAAACATTAGAAGGCACAGTAAAACACAATGGCCCTTTAATTGGCTCAATTGCAGAGTATGATAATCTACCAGAAGTTTGGAAGAGTATTAATAATGGTTTTGATCTAAACCTAACTTCTTTTGCCTCATTAGAGGCACAAGTGGCAGCGGTTTCAGATGATATTGCATACAATAATCATGATTTGGACGATGGTCTTCATGCCGAGATTTTTACTGTTGACGATGTTTCATCAGAAGTTCCATGGGTTGGCGAAATCTTTGCGCAAGTTTCGGAACAATACCCTAAAATTTCGTCAAATCGTATCAAGGCAGAAGCTATACGCAGGTTGATTGGTATCTGGGTCAATGACCTTGTTAATGAAACTAAAAAACGAATTGATAAATATGCACCGGAAACTGCGGATGATGTGCGTAATATTGGTGTCCCATTAGTTGGTTTTTCAGAAGATATGCTTATAAAAGCGGGTTTATTACGTAAATTTTTATTCGCAAAAATGTATCGCCACTGGAAAGTGAATCGTGCCCGTTCTCAAGCGCGCCGAATCGTAAAAGAATTGTTTGATGTATTCGTCAATGAGCCAGATACTTTGCCGCCTATGTGGCAGAATATCGACTTTAAAGACGAGGCAAAACTTATGCGACATGTATGTGACTATATCTCTGGATTAACAGATGATTTTGCAATAGATGAGCATAGGCGTTTGTTTAACCTTGACAGAACATTATAATACCTACACTGCCACAAAAAATATAACGGAGTTCGAAAATGGCAAAATATGATGAAGATCCATTCGACTATGAGGAAGAAGACGAAGAAGGATTTATGACTTTTGATGCGCGCGATGAAAAAGACGGCGCAGGACGTGGGCCATATATTCTTGCTGGTATAGTTCTTTTACTTTTGGTTTTTGGTGCCATCGTTTTTGCAATTTACAAAGGTGGCAAATCAAACGACGGGCAAACCCCACAAGTGGCGGCAAATTCCGAATCCTTTAAAGAAACCCCTATTGAGGGGGATGTATCTGCTAATGCCATTGATGGTGCAGATGCTGTTAATGCGGTTGGTGCAAATGCGCCGCCTCCGCTTGAAGTTCGGGCAATGGGCGCATCTGAAGAACCACTGGTTAGCCAAAATGCGGTTTCTTCACCAACAACTGCAACAAAACCTGCAACTAGCGTAACCCCACCACATCCGGCAGCTGATGCAACAAAACCTGTGGCCAAGCCAGCTGTTACACCAACTAAACCTGCACCTGTTGCATCTAAATCTACAACCACAGCCGCTGCAAAACCTGCAACAACAACACCTGCTAAGCCAGCGGTTAAGGAAGATAGTAAACCGGCATCAACTGGTTCTTATTCTGCACAGCTCGGCTCATTCAAAGATAAAGCACAGGCAGATGCAGCGTTGGCAAAATACCGTTCTGGTGGCCTTACTGGTGCGGCTGGCGTTGTAAAAGCTGATTTAGGTGCAAAAGGAACTTGGTATCGTATCAAAGCAACTGGCTTTGAAAGTAGGGATCAAGTTGTAGCTTTCTGCTCTAAAGCGAAGGCAAATGGCGCAAATTGCATACCATCCAATTAATTTGTAAAAGAATCTGATTTATAAAGGGGCATCTTATTTATTAAGATGTCCCATTTTTTTGAATTTTAACAATGGATATTAGATATGAAAGCTGCAATTATTGATGTTGCCGGAACAGAGTTAAGTAAAGAAGAAGCAGACTTTTTCAAATCCGCACAGCCTTGGGCTTTCATTTTATTTGGAAGGTCGTGTCAAAACCCAACCCAAATTCGCAAGCTTTGTGACGATATTCGAAATAGTGTTGATCGCGACTGTTTGATATTCCTTGATCAAGAAGGGGGTCGTGTACAGCGACTAAAGCCACCACAATTTCCACAATTCCCACCAAATGAGATTTATGGTCGTATTTTTAAAGAAGATCAAGAAAAGGCACTAGAAGCCGCATATTTGCACCACTTACTAATTGCCGCTGAATTACGTGCAGTTGGTATTAATGCTGATTGTGCGCCATGTGTTGATTTATCAATTAATGGGGCGCATTCTGTTATTGGCGATCGCGCATTTTCGCAAAACCCAGAAACTATTTCAAAATTAGGTCAGGCTGCAATAAATGGATTACATGATGGAAAGGTTGCAAGCGTTATAAAACATATTCCTGGTCATGGTCGCGCGCGGGCAGATAGCCACCATGAATTACCGGTTGTGGAAGAAAGCCTTCAAGAATTGCAAATAGATTTCACGCCATTTAAAGCATTGAATAATGCACCAATGGCCATGACGGCGCATGTTAAATATACAAGCCTTGATAGTGAACATTGCGCAACATTGTCACCTACAATCATCAAAAATTTAATTCGTGAAGAATTTGGTTTTAATGGCCTTCTTATGACAGACGATATATCTATGAAGGCACTTAAAGGCAGCTTAGAAGAAAAGGCGAAAGGCGCAATAAACGCCGGATGCGACGTTGCGATGCTTTGCAATGCACCACTAGATCAACGTGTTGAATTTACTGCCGCATGTCCAGAACTTGATAATATTGCTTTAGAGCGCGCAATTAATTCCGAAAAAATTGTCAAAGGCAATACAAAAACATTTAATCATGAAGACGCATGGTCGCGCTTTGCTGCCTTGACAGGTATTGAAAAAGGTACAATGCTTGCCTTGGCGCCAGACCCAACAGAAAGGGTTTAATTGGGCGTTTAAGAGGTTTTTTTGTCGTCACCAGAATTATTTGAAGACAATGAGATTAAGATTGATGCCGCAAAATATGACGGCGTCTCATTGATTGTTGATGTCGATGGATTTGAAGGCCCGCTTCACTTATTGCTTGAACTTGCCCGAAGTCAAAAGGTTGATTTAACACGTATATCAATTCTTAAGCTTGTGGATCAATATCTTGATTTTGTAACTAAGGCAAAAAAAGAGAGAATAGAAATAGCTGCCGATTATTTGGTTATGGCTTCGTGGTTGGCATATTTAAAGTCACGTTTATTGCTTCCGAAAAAAAATGAAGACGATAAAGAAACCGCGCCAGAGCTTTTGTCGTCACACCTTGCGTGGCGCCTCAAAAGACTTGAGACAATGCGCAACAGTGGCGCAAAAATTATGGCAATGCCGCAAACTGGAAGTGATATTTTTGTTCGTGGTGCAGCCGAACTTGGTGTTTCGGTTACTAAATTAATTGAAAATGCTGATTTACTGGATCTTTTAAAAGCATATTGTCGACAACGTAATAAACAAAAAAGCCGCGTTCATACAGTCAAAAATTGGCCTGTTTATGGTCTTGAAGAAGCGCGCAATAATCTACGCGAAAAATTACCGCAAGACACTGCATGGCATAAGCTTGGCGAATTTGCACCATCTGACATAAAGAAAACAGTGGATGCACCGCCGCCATCATCTTATTACGCTGGTCTGTTTTCGGCTAGTTTGGAAATGGTCAAAGGTGGCGATTTAAACATAAGACAATTATCAAATTTTGAGGAAGTTTATATTCAAAACAAAAAGGCAAAACTGCCATGAGTAATGATGACACAGAACGCGAAATATATGATGCTGTAAAAAAAATTGCACTTCTTAATCATTCAACCGCGAAACCAGAATATGACCTTGCCGATAGTGCCGATATCTTGGCACAAGAAATCGATGATTTGGAGCGGGCGGTAGAGGCAATTTTATTTGCAAGTTCTGAACCTTTAAGGCCATCTGAAATTGCCGAATATATTGGGGCTGAAGAGGGGGTTGGTAATGCACTTGCCCGCCTTAAACGTCATTATAAGGGGCGTGGGGTTACCTTGGTTGAAGTTGGTGGCGGCTGGCGTTTCCAAACTTCACCTGATTTGGCATTATTATTACATAAACATCGTGAAGAACCCAAAAAATTATCAAATGCAGCGATGGAGACGCTTGCGATTATCGCCTATCATCAACCTTGTACGCGTGCAGAAATCGAAGAAATTCGCGGGGTTAGTGTTGGTAAAGGCACTCTCGATTTTTTAATGGAATTAAAATGGGTTAAATATGGTGCAAGACGGCGCACAGTTGGGAAACCAATGACATATAAAACCACGGAACAATTCTTATCGCACTTCAACCTATCTGGGCTTGATGATTTACCAGGCAAGGCAGAACTTCAGGCGCAAGGGTTGTTGAGTGCAAATTTACCTAAAGATTTTGAAATACCAAAACCATTTACATCGCCAAATAATGAGTTAGAGTTTGAAGAAGATGGTAATGATGCTGATTTTGTGACCGATTTTTTCACAGAAGCTGAATAAAATTACTTATTTTTAACATCATACCGCAGGTCTTACAGTTTGTTTCGCTTGTAATTGGTATAGCAACTAATTATCTTATAAGAATAGATTATTAATTGCGGAGAAAACAATGCACGCACCCGGTTTAACCCAGATATTGTTAATTTTGCTGCTTGTTCTAGTATTTTTTGGCGGAAGAGGCAAATTATCAGGCATCATGACTGATTTGGCACAAGGTATCAAAGGCTTTAAAAAAGGCCTTCAAGATGAAGATGTTAAAACAGACGACGCAAAACGTGTTGAAGATGCCAAAACCATTGACGCGACTGTTGTAAACAAAGAAACAACAAATTCATAATTCCCTTTGAACTGATGTGTAAAAGGCTTTCGAATGTTTGATGGTGTCGGTTTCGGCGAATGGTTGGTTATTGCCGTTGTTGCCTTATTGGTCGTCGGCCCGAAAGACTTGCCCAATTTATTGAAGTCACTTGGTCAATTTACGCGCAAAATGCGTATGATGGCTGATGAATTTAAGAATAATTTTGAAGATATTGCACGCCATTCGGAAATTACAGAATTACGAAAAGAGCTTGATGAATTACGTAAAGTAAATCCAATTAATCAAATTCGAGACGAATTCAATAGCGCGATTGATATGGGTAGGGATATTTATAATTCAAAAACCGAGGAAAAGCCTAATCCAGCATTAGAGCATATTAATGATGAATATATTGCATCACATAATCAGGCAGTTTTAGAAAATGAAAAAGCTTCCGCTGATAATGTCTCAAATACTGCGGTTATTGACAATATCAAACTTCCAGATGAACCAATAAAAGAAACAGAAAAAATGGTGGTTGTAGATGACAAATCTTCCTGATGATGAAGCACAACTCCCATCCACTATTAATGTTCCAACTGATGAACAAACAACAAAAGATGAAGAACGGATAGAGGCTTCTTCTGCGCCTTTGCTTAGCCATCTTGAAGAATTGCGTAATCGCTTATTTATTTCAATTTTTGCAATATTCCTTGGCTTTGCGGTTTGTTTTATTTTTTGGCGACCAATATTAGAATTTTTAATCCAACCATACAAAGAGGCTGCGGTCGCATTAAAAGGCGCCAATGCATTAAAAGACGGTCTTGGTCTAATATATACAGCGCCAATGGAAACCGTCTTCTCGCAGCTTGATGTTGCACTTTTTGGTGGGATTTGCTTGGCGTTTCCTATTGTTGCTTGGCAATTATATCGTTTTGTTGCACCGGGGCTTTATACCAATGAAAAAAAGGCATTTATCCCATTTATGATTATGGCACCTGTACTGTTTGTTGCCGGTGCGGCAATGGCGTATTATATCGCCATGCCAATGGTGATGAATTTTTCATTACGGCAAGAAATTTCAAATTCAGTCGGTGGCGTAAAAGTAACTTATCAAGGCAAGGTTGCCGATTACATACATATGATAACCACATTGGTTATTGGTTTTGGCGTTTGTTTCCAGATTCCCGTTGTGCAACTTATTCTGGGAAAAGCTGATTTAGTTTCTTCTGAATTTTGGCTTAAAAATGGGCGTTATGCAGTTTTGGCCATTATCACAATTGCTGCTTTCATCACCCCGCCAGACGTGGTTTCACAATTATTATTATCTTTGCCGCTTCTTTTGCTCTATTATGGTGGCGCATATTTGGTAAAATTAGTTGAGAAAAAACGCGAGCAAGAAGAACCAACCTATTAATCTAACGGCGTTTTTTACCAATTTTTGCTTTTAAACCTTTTGGGGTTGAACGCCTTTCGCCAAATTTTGGTCCACCTGTTCTGGCACGTCCACCAAGTTTTTGACGTGTGGATTTTGGCGGCGGCCCTTTTTTAGGATCAGAAACCACCTCAAACATTAATCCACCGGAAACAGGTGCGGCTTCTAACAACCGAACCTTAACCTTCATTCCCAACTCCCAACGATCGCCTGAAAATTGCCCAATAAGGCTGTGTGCAGCCTCATCATAAACAAAATACTCATCACCTAACTTGGAAACAGGAACAAGACCATCACCCATGGTTTCATCAAGCCTAACAAAGACACCAAAACCAGTTACCGAAGTAATACGACCATCAAATACCGCGCCAATTCTTTCGGATAAATATGCCGCCAGATAACGATCCGTTGCGTCGCGTTCTGCTGCCATTGCACGGCGTTCACAATCAGAAATTTCCTGCGCAATTCGTTTTAAAGTTTCACCGGTTGGTGGCTTTTCACCCCAGCCAATTCCACCAAGGCCAAGTGCATCAATTAAACTACGATGGACAGATAAATCAGCATAACGTCTAATTGGGCTTGTAAAATGGGCATAACGCTCAAGTTGCAAACCAAAGTGACCAAGGTTTTGCGTATCGTAAACGGCCTGTGCTTGTGTACGTAAAATGATTTCATTTATGGTTTGGAAGTTTTCGCCATCACGTTGCGCCTCAAGCACTTTGTTAAAACGTTTTGGGGTTACAGCCACACCTTTGGCCCATTTTATATTTAATGTCGCCAAGAAATCAGCCAATGCCGCAACTTTGGCATCACTTGGCATATCGTGAACACGGTAAATAAGTGGGGCTTTTTTGTTTTCAAGCGCGGTTGCAGCACAGACATTCGCAAGAATCATAAATTCTTCAATTAATCTATGGGCATCAAAACGTTCTTTTTGTGTAATGCTTTCAACTCTGCCCTCTGGGGAAAGGATTATTCTGCGTTCAGATGATGCAATTTCTAGCGGTTCACGTTCGGCACGCTCTATTTTGCGTGCTTCATATGCCGCCCAAAGTGGTTTTAAAACAGTTTCAAGAATTGGCGTTGTTTTTTCATCTGGTGTGCCATCAATTGCTAATTGTGCCTGTGTATAGGTGAGGCGAGCAGCAGATTTCATTAGCCCCCTAAAAAATTCAAATCCTTTTAGCTCACCCTCATTATCAATATTCATTTTAACGGCAAGGCATGCACGTTCTTCATTCTCACGCAATGAACATAAATCAGCGGATAATTTAAACGGCAACATTGGGACAACGCGATCAGGAAAATAAACCGAGTTACCGCGTTTTTGCGAACCAATATCTAAAGGTGAATTGGTTGTTACATAATGTGCAACATCGGCAATAGCGACCCAAACATTAAAACCTTTATCCGTTTTTTCTGCATATACTGCATCATCATGATCACGCGCATCATCGGGGTCAATGGTTACAAGTGGTAAGTGCCGCAAGTCGGTTCGATATTCAAGTTTGCAGGGTTCTGCTGCTGCAGCTTGTGCTTCTTCTTCGGGGGTGAAACCAATGGGGATTGAATGCGCGGCAATTGCAAGAATTGATGCTGATTTAGGGTCATTATTATTTCCCAAAACTTCAACAATTTCACATTTTCTTGGACCATAACCACGGTTAGGCAATATGCGAACCGCAACCAAATCACCATCTTTTGCATCGCCAAGATGTTGCGGCAAAACCAATAATTCCTGTTTTTGCTTTTTATCAGCCGGAATAATACGCCCGCCACTTTGTGGATTATGTAGTGCTAAAACCCCGTAAATCTTTTCAATAACAAGCCCAAGTTTTTTGACAATTTTTACTTGCCAGATATTCTCTTTTTCATTGCGACTGGTTAACCCGACAAAACGTTCACCAATGCCAACACTAAGGTTTTTATCAGATTGAATATGGCTCTGAATAATTATTTTGGCACCAGTAACACCATCTTCATCAACCACACGCGCCCAAACATCGCCCATATCGTCAACTTCAACAGCTTGAAATATCCCTGTCTTTGGCGGGGTTGATTGGGTTTTTATGTCACGGCGACGATGAACATCAACAGTGCCATCCGATGAAAGTTCACGAAGATATTGGTTTAAAACCCGGCGTTCATCACCTTTTATACCAAAATGTTTGGCTATTTCACGTTTTGTGATTTGTCCATTCTGGCTCTCGATAAAACGCAACAATGATGCCTTATCAAATATTATTGGGCTGGGCTTGTTACGTTTTAATTTTTTATTCAAGATTATTTTGCCTTCGCTTTAGTGGTTTTAGTTGTAGTAGCTTTTTTTGCCACGGTCTTTTTGGCAGGGGCTTTCTTTGTGGTAGCAGCTTTTCTTGTTGTTTTCTTTTTTGCGGGGCCAAGTGCGGCACGTGCCTCAATTAAACCAATTGCAATTTCCAAAGTTAAATCATCTTGGGCAATATCTTTTGGCAAAGTGGCATTAGTTTTACCATCTGTTACATAAGCGCCATAGCGACCACTCATAAGTTTTATTTCAGCATCACCATTCTTGCCCAATTCTTTTAATGCAGCAGGGGCAGTGCGACCACCACGGCCGCCACCAGCACGCTTTTCAGCGAGCAAAGTAACCGCACGGTTTAGACCAACTTCAAACACTTCATTGGCATCTTTTAAATTTGCAAAAGTGCCATCATGCAAAATATATGGCCCAAAGCGTCCGAAATTGGCAACAATTTCTTTACCATCATCCGGGTGATTACCAATTACACGCGGTAAAGATAATAATTCCATTGCAACATCAAAAGTAACATCACGATTAAAGCCACGAGGAATTGTTGAACGTTTTGGTTTTTCCTTTGAACCTTTTTCCGGATCTTCACCCAATTGAACATATGGGCCAAAGCGACCATTGCGAAGATAAACATTTAAGCCTGTTTTATCATCAACCCCTAGTGCTTCATCATTGTTCGTTGCCAAGGCATCTTTGGCATCACTATCAGAAACACCTAATTGGCGGGTATATTTGCATTCAGGATAGTTTGAACAACCGGTAAATGCACCATAACGACTTACTTTTAATGATAGTTCACCAGTGCCGCAGGTTGGGCAAACACGGCTCTGTTTACCATTTTCATCGACTGGAAACAAATAAGAACCAAGGCGTTCATTAAGTGAATCTATAACTTGGGTAATTCGCACATCAGCCATATCAGTTATGCCTTTGTGGAAATCATCATAGAAATCATGTAATAATTTCTTATACTCAAGCTCACCATTGGAAACCAAATCTAATTGCTCTTCAAGACCGGCTGTAAAGTCATATTGAACATATTTATTGAAGAAGCTTTCAAGGAATGCAGTTACCAAACGTCCCTTAACCTCTGGATGGAAACGGTTTTTCTCAAGGCGGATATATTCCCTGTCTTGAAGAACAGAAATAGTCGAAGCATAGGTTGATGGGCGACCGATTCCGATTTCTTCCATCTTTTTAACCAAAGTCGCCTCTGAATAACGTGGCGGCGGTTCGGTAAAATGTTGCAATGGCTTGATATCAGAAATGATTGCCGCTTCACCAACATTTACTTTTGGTAGGCGCGCATTTTCCTCATCATCGCCATCGTCTTTACCTTCTTGATAAAGTTTCAAGAAGCCTTCAAATAAAATTACTTGTCCGGTCGCGCGCAAGGTTGACTTTTTATCGGTTGCTTCAAGGTCAATTGTTGTGCGTTCGACCAAGGCACTTTCCATTTGTGAAGCAATTGCACGTTTCCAAATCAAATCATAAAGTTTTGCCATATCTTCATTTAAACGAATACTTTTTGGCAAGCGCCCCATATCTGTTGGACGTATAGCTTCGTGCGCTTCTTGGGCATTTTTGGCTTTTACATCATATTGGCGCGGTGCTTTTGGAACAAAATTATCACCATATTCACGACCAATAACCGAACGTGCGGCAAATATCGCCTCATTTTCCATGGAAACGCCATCGGTACGCATATAGGTGATAAGACCAACTGTTTCGCCACCAATATCAACGCCTTCATAAAGCCGTTGCGCAACGTCCATTGTCCGCTTTGCTGAGAAACCTAGCTTACGCGCAGCTTCTTGCTGTAAAGTTGACGTTGTAAATGGTGGCTGTGGGTGGCGTTTATGGGGTTTGGCATCAACCGATGAAATCGCATAAGAAGATGCCGCAATTTGGGCAACCGCCGCATTTGCGCTGGCTTCATTCTTAATATCTTTTTTATCAAGCTTTTTGCCATTAAGCGCGATTAGTCTAAGCGGGAAGGGGGTTGAATTTTCGGTTTTCCCACTTGCCGTAATTGACCAATATTCTTCGCTTATAAAAGCTTCTATTTCTTGTTCACGTTCAACAACAAGACGCAAAGCCGCAGATTGAACACGGCCCGCTGAACGCGCACCAGGAAGTTTACGCCATAATACGGGCGACAATTCAAAACCAACCAAATAATCAAGCGCACGGCGTGCCAAATATGCATCGACCAATTCTTGATTTATTTCACGTGGGTTACGCATTGCCTCCAAAACTGCTTGTTTGGTAATCGCATTAAAAGTAACCCGTGAAAGTGGAATTTTTCCCAATAGTTTTTTTTGTTTTAGGATTTCCGCTATATGCCATGAAATGGCTTCACCTTCTCTATCAGGGTCGGTTGCAAGAATGACGGCAGAAGCTTTTTTAACTTTTTCAGTAATTTCCTTAATCCGCTCTTTGCCACGTGCATCTGCTTCAAAGTGCATTGCAAAATCATGTTCAGGATCAACTGAGCCATCTTTTGAAGGTAAATCGCGCACGTGACCAAAACTGGCGATTACGTCATAGTCTGTGCCGATGTATTTATTAATTGTTTTTGCTTTTGCGGGGGATTCAACGATTACTAATTGCATATCTACCAAATTGTTCTTGTTTCATTCTAAGCCTTGCACTTAGTTTACCAGTTTTGTCAAGCACAAGCCTTAGTTTATGGTGTGTTTGAAACCATATTACCACTCTTTAAAAATGCTTTACCTTCAAGTTCTAGTTCGATAATTATTGCCGCTATTATGCGCCATGAATAGCCACTATAACGGCAAATTTCTTCAAGAGATATTGGGGTTGGCGATAAAAGCTCCTCAATTTTTTGCCTTAAGGCATCATCGGGATTAAACTCTTTATTACCTTGATATTCATATTTATCATTTGAAGATAGTTTGAATTGACCTGAAATATTTTCAAGGACATCTTGATATGAAGTTACAAGGCTTGCCCCTTGTTTAATAAGATTATTTGGACCAGCGGCACGCGGGTCAAGTGGTGAACCAGGAACCGCCATAACCTCACGACCTTGTTCATTGGCGAAACGTGCAGTTATTAATGAGCCTGATTTTTCTTCTGCTTCAACAACAATTGTGCCAAGACTAAGCGCAGAAATAATTCTGTTGCGTCTTGGAAAATCACGCGCAAAAACCTTTGCCCCAAACGGATTTTCCGAAATTATTGCACCGGCTTCTACAATTTTATGATAAAGACCGTCATGTTCTGGTGGGTATATATGGTCAATACCACCTGCAACGACAGCAATCGTTCCGGTTTCAAGTCCCGCAAGATGTGCCGCCCCATCAATGCCACGTGCAAGGCCAGAAACAATCACATAGCCGGCATTACCAAGGTTACGCGCCAAATTTTGTGCCATTTTCATACCCGCCATTGACGCATTACGTGCGCCAACCATAGCAAGCATAGGCTTTTTCAGAAGTGATAAATTACCAAGCACCGTTATAATGGGTGGTGGCGGCGTTAAAGCACCAAGACCAGATGGAAAATCTATATCATCGGCAGTAATAAACTTACCGCCATATTTTTCCGTTTGTTCGATTTCGTGTTTTATATCATCAATCGGCGGGATTTTATATTTTAAATCCCCGTTTTGCGTTGTGTATTTCGCAACCGCCTTAAGTGCGTTTTCGGGGGTTGAATATTTAGTCAAAAGTCCAAAAAAAGTTACTGGCCCAATGCCATCAGTTCTGGCAAGCCGCAACCAATTTAATAGACTATTTGATGCCAATTATTTATCCTTTTTGTTTCCGATTTTTGGCTCTTCACCTTTTATAAGGCGTTTTATATTTTCTAAATGGCGGAAATAAATAATTGCCGACATAAAACAAATCGCACCAATACCAATTGGGTGGAAATGGAAAAGTGACGCAAATAATGGTGCAAGAAGCGCTGCTGCCAAAGCAGATAATGATGAAAAACGGAAGGTAAAAGCAAAGGCAAGCCACACAAGTCCCGCCAAAACCCCAACGGGTGGCGCACCACACAAAAGCGTTCCAAAAAATGTTGCAACCCCTTTACCACCTTTAAATTTAAGCCAGATAGGGAAGCAATGCCCAAAAAAAGCAGCCGCACCGGCAATTAAACCAATATCTTGATTAAAAATTTTGCTGAAAACGAGTGCTGTAATACCTGCCTTACCTGCATCAAGCAACAATGTGGCAAGTGCCAAATCTTTGCGTCCTGTGCGTAAAACATTGGTTGCCCCAATATTACCAGAGCCAACAGCACGAATATCGCCAAGCCCCGCCATTTTAGTAATTACTAAACCAAAAGGTATAGAGCCAACAAAATAGCCGACAACAACCGCAATAATGATATTGATTAACTCCATATTCCCCCCGTTTTATTTTTAGATATGACCAGTTTCAATGTCATATACTTTTTCGCCGTCAACATATGTTTGCAAAACCTTGCCTTGCAATAGTTTCTCATCAAAGGCGGCGTTTTTACCTTTGGAATATAATTCAGACGCATCAAACCGTAAAGGATAGCCCAAATCAACCACAATTAAATCTGCTGGTGCACCTTTTGCAATTTTTCCACTATCAAGACCCAAAAGCACAGCGGGGTTTAAGGTCATGGTTTTCACAAGATCGATAAGCTCGATATGACCATTATGATAAAGGCTTAAAGAGGCCGATAATAACACCTCTAATGCGCTTGAACCAAATGAAGCCTCGTCAAATGGAAGGCGTTTTTCTTCTGGTGGTCGCGGGTCATGACCAGAAACTATAACGTCAATTATGCCATCTTTAAGTGCGCTTATTAATTCAACCCTGTCATCTTCTGAGCGAAGAGGTGGGTTTAATTTGGCAAAAGTTCGATAATCTTCAACATCATTTTCATTAAGGCAAAGATTATGCACATTCACACTGGCATAAACATCAAGACCATCTGCCTTTGCGTTTTCAATAATTGGTATAGTTCTTGCGCTTGAAATCATGTCTAAAAGCAACTTACAACCTGTTGCTTGTGCAAGGACGATATCACGGTTTGCAAAAATTACTTCTGCATTAGCGCTTATGCCAGAAAGCCCCATACGAGCAGCCAATTCACCCTGTGCCATATTGCCATTTCCAGCAATCCAAGGATCTTGTGGGCGGGTAGAAACCAATGTGTCATAAGCGCAAGAATATGACATCAAACGCTGCATCACTTTTGTATCTTTGATTGGATTTTGGCCATTGGAAAACAAAACTGCACCTGCTTCGCTCATTAAACCAAGTTCGGCCATTTCTTCGCCGTTCAAACCTTTGGTTAATGCGCCGGCAGATAAAACCTTTGCCAAAGACGCATCGCGACCACGGCGGATTATAAAATCAACCATTGCCGCGTCATCAATCGGATGTTCAGTATCTGGCTGAATAAGCATTGTAGTAATACCACCCGCAACAGCAGCGCGCCCAGCAGACTTTAACGTCTCACGGTGTTCGGCCCCAGGTTCACCAATTGAAACACGCATATCAATGAGACCAGGCATAATGCAATTGCCTTCGCAATCAATTATTTCTGCATCTTGTGGGGTATCAATATTTTCGCCAATTTCCGCAATTACATCGCCGATTACCAATATTTCTGCATTGCCATCAAAATTTAAATTTGGGGCGACAATTCGGGCATTGGTGAATAGTTTTGATTTACGCATCTTCACCACCTTCATATGATGCCATTGCTTCTAATATTGCCATTCGCATTGCCACACCTGACTGAACCTGATCAACAATCAGGGAAATTCGTGGGTCATCTGCAATTTCCGAATCTATTTCAATGCCACGGTTCATAGGTCCCGGGTGCATAACACGAACATGGGGTGCAGCAACCCGTATCTTTTCACGATCAATTCCATAAAAACGGAAATATTCGCGCGGGCTTGGAAGAAATGAACCTGACATACGTTCAAGCTGAAGCCGTAATGCCATAATAACGTCAACCCCTTCGATTCCATGAAGAAGGTTGTCGTAAATTTTTACGCCCCACTTATCAGCATCAGTTGGCATTAGAGTAGGGGGTGCAATTAACCTCACCTCAGCGCCCAGCATATTCAAAAGCATAATATTGGAGCGAGCAACGCGAGAATGCAGAATATCACCACAAATGGCTATTTTTAAACCTTCAATACGTCCAAAAGTGCGTTTAAGCGTTAAACTATCAAGAAATGCTTGTGATGGGTGTTCATGAGTACCATCACCGGCATTAATTACAGAACAACTTACCTTGCGCGCCAATAATTGCGCCGCACCAGATGATTTATGGCGAATTACCAACAAATCAGGCCCCATTGCGTTCAAGGTTGCCGCTGTATCAAGCAATGTTTCGCCCTTGGCAACACTCGAAGACTTAACAGCCATGTTTACAACATCTGCACCAAGCCGTTTCCCCGCCAATTCAAATGAGGATTGGGTTCGCGTTGAGTTTTCAAAGAAAAGATTGATAAGCGTCTGTCCAGCAAGAAAGTCGAGCTTTTTTTCCTTGATAGAAGTATAGGGAAGAAAACCTTCCGCCCGCTCAATAAGCTCTAGTGCCTCTAAGCGATTAAGGTCTAAAATTTGCAGCAAATGCTTCTTTGCAAATGGTGCGCGGATTTGGGGTTTAATAAGTGTGTTCACAAGTCTCAGCTTTAGACATATTTGGGGTTTATAGGCAAGTATAATTTATCTTACATCATACATCTAGTTGTTATTAAGTTTTAAATTTTATTTCAATCACATAAAGCGCGACCAAATATCGCAAATGATAATCACTTGCAATTAATTATCAATATGCTATTGCGTCCTTTTAGCAATAGGAGAGCTATATGAAACTAAAATTAAAACTATTTTGCGGATTTATACCACTATTAATTGCGGCGAATGCAATGGCAGATGAAAATCTATTGGGATATACAACTGGTGCAGAAACCCTACCAAAAGGGACTTCTGAGGCATATTTACATTTAACACATCACGGCGATAAACGTTATGGTGATTATAGCGCACAATATTTACGTGCAGAATATGAATATGGCTTTACCGACCGCCTTACTGGAGCGGTTTATCTTAATGCATATCGCCATGATTATAATTGTGGTGAAGGATGTGCCGGGCCAATTAACGATCGCGAAATTCCTGGAAGCAAAGATAGCTTTAAATTAAGCGGTTTCTCAGTTGAACTAAAGAAAATGCTTTTGTCACCATATGAAAACGATATAGGCGTTTCACTTTATGGTGAGCTTACTTACGATACAATTGATAGCATTACCGGTGACAAAGGCGACGGTTTTGAACTTGAAACCAAAGTAATATTCCAAAAACCTTATCTTGATGGGCAGTTACAGTGGGTAAATAATCTAGAATTAGAATCAGAATCTTGGTCGCCTAAATATGAAGATGGTACGGAATACGCCATTGCGGCACGTTGGCGTTCTGGCGTTTCATATCGATTTGCGCCCAATTGGTATATTGGTGGTGAAGGTTGGGTAGATGCCGAAATATTAAACCCGATTGGTAGCAATTGGGAATTTGACCATTGGGATGCATTTTTTGGCCCAAGCATTCATTATGGTGGCAAAAAATATTGGGCAACCTTAACCGCAGTTACACAATTGGCCGGCTCAAACGAAGCAAAAGATAATGATGTTGGCAGACATCTTGCCGACCATGAAAAATATGAAGTTCGTTTTAAACTTGGCTATAATTTTTAAGGTGTGATATGCGATTTAACCCAAATTGGCTGGTTTTACCTGCTGCAATGGTCGCTATAAGCCCAGCTTATGCAACCGAATATTTAAATGCAGAACAAGCCGCAAAAGCAATTTTCCCAGAGGCCGATAAATATACTTATGCCCCAGTGGCTTTATCAAAAGAGCAAATGAAGGAAATTCAAAAACGTTCCGGAATTATGCAAAGATGGGCAAAACAAGATGTTTGGCGAGCCGAAAAAAACGGCAAACTTATTGGCTATTTTATAACGGATAATGTTATCGGTAAACATGAATTTATTACTTATGGAACAGGTCTAAGCCTCGATGGACGTGTTCGCGGTATAGAGATTATGACCTATAAAGAGACCCGTGGTGATGAAGTTCGCCAAGCAAGTTGGAGAAACTTATTCCGGGGCAAAACTTTGAATGATCCCTTCAAGCTAAATAAAGATATTCCAAATATCTCTGGCGCCACTTTATCGTGCAAAAATATCATGAATGGCGTTAAACGGCTTTTGGTATTGCAAGATATGGTTTTACAGAAAGCGTAATTGCAAAATGCTAAAGCGAATGCGCCCCTATTTGGGAACATATGTTGAAATTGGGGCGCATTGCGCTTTGGGCAATGAGGTTAATGCTATTGATGCTGCCTTTATGGCAATACAAGAAATTCATAATCTTATGAGTTTTCATCAAATTGAAAGTGATATTTCACGCCTGAATATGGCAAAAGGCAATTGGGTAGAAATTGATAAAAAAACCAAAGCCTGTTTAAAATTTGCCAAAACTATTTCTCGTTTTTCAGATGGTCTTTTTAACCCAACTATTGGCGGTGAATTGGTTGAAGTGGGCATTTTGCCAAACCATGGATTTGGCAATTATTCAAATATATCAGATGCAAATATTATTGAAATAAATGGTAATCAAGTTCGCCTTTTAGCACCCGCCCTAATTTGCCTTGATGGAATTGCCAAAGGTTTTGCGGTTGATTATGCAATTAAATGCCTCAAGAGTTTAGGATGCGAATATGGCTGGGTAAATGCGGGTGGTGATATACGGGTTTTTGGAAACCATATTTTCCCTATTTCTATACGAAATGAAAAAGGCAGAGACATTGAAATTGGCGGCATCCAAAATTGCGCCATTGCAACAAGCGTAGTTCGCAAAAAACATAACCAAAATTTCCCATCGTGGATTATTGGAAAAAATAAAAGGCAGGGAAGTTATAGTATAATGGCATCAAGCGCATGGCGCGCAGATGCTTTAACAAAAATTGCTTGCAACTTTAATAAAAATATTGCGTCCGAAAAAATTACACAATTAGGCGGACATTTAATAGAGGTTTGATAAATGCGTGGTTATCCAAAAGGGTTTTTAACATTCCTTTTAATCATTATGGCTATAACATTCATAAGTGGAATTTTGATTTTACCACAGGCCTTTGATTTGAAGTTTGCGATATTGCTTCCAAACCCTGTGCCAGAAAAATATTCAATATTATTAGCATTTTTACATGGAACAGCATCTATAATATTCATTTTTATTATTGGTAGCTTGTGGGCATATCATATGCGTCAAGGATGGCGCAAAAAAGAAAATATTATAAGCGGATTAGGGCTTTGTTTTTGTTTTGCCGCATTATTTATAAGTGCAATGGGGCTATATTATTTATCAAATGACGCAAGTCTTGCGGTTGCAAGCATAATTCATATTAGTATTGGAATTATTATCGCCATTGTATTTGCAATTCACTATTTGCACTTTATGCGTAAATCAAAGCCCGTAAATACGATCTAAAACCCCTTGCAATACATAACTTGCGGACGCAGAATCAACTTGTTCGGCCCGTTTTGCGCGCGTCATATCGGCCTCAATCATTTGTCTTTGCACAACGGATGTTGATAGGCGTTCATCCCACATCAAGAGTGGAACATCCCGCACCGTCAATAAATTACGTGCGAATGCGCGGGCGGCCTGCGCCGATGGCCCTTTTGAACCATCCATATTAAGCGGATGCCCCATTATTATGGCAATGCATTCTTTTTCGTCAAAAGCTTTAAAAATTTCCGCCGCAGTTTCTGGTAATTTTTTCTTTTTAACCGCATAAATCGGGCTGGCAATGGTTCGCGTTAAATCTGAAACCGCAAGTCCGATATTCTTTGTGCCATTATCAATGCCCAATAAAGCGCCTTTTTTATTCTCAGGGGCATTTAAGAAGGCGGTAAATTCATCTAATTCAATTATCGGCATTTTATATCTTTGCTTCTGAATGGAAAACTAATATAGAGCAAAAATGGCCGTTTATACAATTCTTTCAGATGATGATATTTTAAAAATTCAACATGCCTTTAATTTGGGTGATATCATTGCCTTTAAAGGCATTGCCGAAGGTGTTTCGAATTCCAATTATTTTATTGAAACCACTGATAATCGCTTTATTCTTACGATTTATGAGGCAATGACCGAGGTTGCGGATTTGCCATTCTATCTAGGTGCGACTGAATATGCGGCAAAAAAAGGGCTGCCAACGGCATTACCAATTCATACAATTGATGGTGAATTGACCTATAAAATTGGTGATAAAACCTGTGCTTTATGTTCATTTTTAAAGGGTATTTCACCCAAACAACCAAATGTTGCCCAAGTTCGCTCTGCGGGGGCTGCATTGGCACAATTACATAATGCTTTGTCTGATTTCCCTTTGAAAAGAAAAAATTCCCTTGGTCCAGATTCTTGGCAAAACCTGTGGGAAAAGAATAAGGCTGGCGCCGAAAACGTCGAAACCGGTGTCGTTAATCTTGTTGAAAGTGATCTTTTGGCAATAGAAGAGGGATGGGCAAAAGATTTGCCATCTGGCTTTATACATGCCGACCTGTTTCCAGACAATGTTCTATTTGTTGGGGATGAAGTTTCTGGTCTGATTGATTTTTATTTTGGCGCAACCGATTTTTATGCTTATGACATTGCGGTAATGCTAAATTCATGGTGTTTCTTGCCATTGGGACGCGAATTTGATTTAACTAAAGGCAAGGCACTTCTGAGTGGTTACGAAAGTATTCGACCATTAAGTGATAATGAAAAAGCGGCTATCCCATTATTTGCGCGTGGCGCGGCATTACGTTTTTTCCTAACCCGACTTGACGATTGGCTTAGACCAGATGATGGCGCATTTGTCATAAAAAAAGACCCACGTGAATATTCTGCAAGACTAGCTTTTCACCGTGCGGCAAAATCTATATTTGATTACGGTAGTATATAGAAGGTTTATAATGGCAAGATTTTCAATTCAATTCGGTTCAAATCAACCCGGCAAAACCTATAAAGAACGCCCAAGCGTTTATGGAATTTGCCAAGGTGAATTGCGAAAAATCGCAATCATTAAAATCGGCTCTAGAGATAATTATCATTATGACCTTCCAGGTGGCGGGGTTGAAACCATGGAAGCGGAGCCAGAAGCCTTGATAAGGGAATTTGAAGAGGAAGCCGGTCTTGATATATGGCCAATTCGTGTTTTAGGGCGCGCTGGGCAATTCTGGATTAATGGTGACAAGCCTTTAAACTCATTAGCTAGTTTCTATGAAGTTGAAATAACTGGGGATCCATCTAAACCTACTGAACCAGATCACACACTTATTTGGATGACACCAGATGAGGCAATAAAAAATGTTCGTCACGAAAGTCATGCTTGGGCGATTATGAAGTGGGAACGTGAGCGTTTTAAAGATGGTCAAGTTTAGATATTGCTATTATTTAACCTAGATAAAAGATATTTAAGCTGATAATTTAATATGAGTTGTTCATATGAATTATGGGACATTTTGAAATCATCAATAATAAGGTTTACTTGCGGCTATTAACTAATAGCACAGCAATAATTCTGTTTGGTGTTTTCTTATTATTGCTATTCAATCAAAAACATAAACAGTTTAGGGAATTGCCATCAATAAAGTGGGAAAAAATTGAAACTGATATAATAAAAGCAAAGCCAGAAATACCTGAAAATTATATCCCACCAAAACCCATAGAGACTAAAGGCCTGGCAACACAAAACCCTACAAATGATCTTCGTGACATATTGCCAAATTTAAACAACATAAAAAAAGATGGCCTTGTGAATCATGGCAATTCAAACAAAAATAATCAAAATATTCCTACAAACATAGGTTCATCAAAGACAAACCCAACTTTGCCAAAATTGTCTAATTCATCACAAAATACAATTATTAGTACAGAATGCCTAACAAAAATCGATAGCGAAGATAGACCCAAAAATTGCCCACCAAATGACGTGGCAAGAAAACTCATACAAGCTGCAAGAGCCCCAAAATATCGCCCTGAAATGGTCGATGGGCTTTCAAAAGCAGAAATTAATTCCCGTTATTATGCAGGAGTTCGCGATAAATGCCAAAAAGATGATGGTGGGAAATATATGGTATGCGTTCCAATCGGCAAAAAACCGCCTCGTGTTAAAACCCCTTATGAACTTTGTATAGAAATGGGGTTGGGCGGGTGCACACGTCCTGCACGCCCTGACGGTTCAAAAGATGCATCTTTTAATTATGGGAATGAATAAAAACATACTTATAGGGCATATGCCGCATAGCTATATTTTCAACATTAATTAAAAGCCGAAATGTTTTTACTAAAGGGTTTTTTTGTGAGGTTTTTATGGCAGCGTGGCAATTTACATTAATACCGTGGGCGTGTCTTTTTCTTGGCGCAATGGTTGCAAGATTTAAAGCACCCAATGATAAATTGCTTGCAGCATTACAGCATCTAGCAGCAGGGGTGGTTTTTGCCGCAGCAGCAACCGAAATATTACCCGATGTTCAACATAGTACAACTATTTGGGCAATCATATTTGGCGGCACTTTTGGTCTGTTGACTATGTTTGGTGTTAAATCAATCGGAAGCATGTTTAAAGGCAATATTTCGCTAATTATATTAGTTGGCGTAGATATATTTATCGACGGCGTTGTATTAGGCATTAGTTTTGCCGTAGGTGCAAAGCAGGGGGCATTATTATTATTCGCCCTTAGCCTTGAAATATTGTTTCTTGGCCTCACGATTGGTGTCGAATTGCACGAAGTTTTTAAAAGCAAAGTAACACAAATTTTGACCGCACTTTTTATCGGGGCAGCACTTCCAATTGGGGCATTATTGGGGGCGCCGGTTCATAATTTACCATCATTCTGGGTTTCTTTTGCATACACATTTGCACTTATTGCGCTTTTATATCTTGTTACCGAAGAATTATTAGTAGAAGCACATGAAAAGCCCGATAATCCACTAATTACATCTATGTTTTTTGTAGGTTTTTTAGGATTATTAGTTTTAGAAGCACATCTTTCACATATTGGGATATAAGAAGGGCTTTAAAAATAGTTTGATTCACCTTATGTTCACTACATGAGCAAGAAACCAACCCCTTTTCCGACAACACCAGTTGATGCCAATGCACCGCCACGGCCAAAATTCATACATGATTTTGACTATGACATCCTTGATTCTAGAGGCAAAGAAGCGCCACCTCAATGGACGCCGCATCAGGCTGTAATCCCTGAAAAGTTAGAAGGTGGTAAAAAGTTTAAACTTGTCGCCCCATATGAACCTGCTGGTGATCAACCTTTTGCAATTGATGAATTGGTAAAAGGTGTAGAAAATGGTGAGCAAGAGCAAGTCTTATTAGGTGTGACTGGCTCTGGCAAAACTTATACAATGGCAAAATGTATAGAGCGTTTGCAAAGACCCGCCTTGATAATGGCACACAATAAAACCCTTGCTGCACAGCTATATGGCGAGTTTAAAGAGTTTTTTCCAGAAAATGCGGTTGAATATTTCGTCTCATATTATGATTATTACCAACCCGAAGCCTATGTGCCGCGTACTGATACCTATATTGAAAAAGAAAGCACAATTAACGAACAAATTGACCGTATGCGACATTCGGCAACACGTGCCTTACTTGAAAGAGATGACGTAATTATTGTTGCATCTGTATCATGTATCTATGGTATCGGCTCGGTTGAATCTTATTCTGCAATGACAATAAATCTTAATGTTGGTGAGTTTTCGGAATTAACCAAACTAACCAAAGAATTGGTGGCATTGCAATATAAACGAAATGACGTTGGTTTTAGTCGCGGAACTTTTAGGGTTAAAGGTGATGTTGTCGATGTTTTTCCATCGCACCTTGAAGATAGGGCGTGGCGTATAAGTTATTTTGGCGATGAAATTGAAACCATTATAGAGTTTGATCCACTTACTGGTAAAAAAACTAATGAATTTCAAGGTGTAAATATCTATGCAAATAATCACTATATTCTGCCACGGCCTGCATTATCAGCGGCAATGATTAAAATAAAATCTGAACTTGATGCCCGTGTTGATTGGTATAATAAAAATGGAATGTTGCTAGAGGCGCAAAGGATTAGCGAACGAACAAAATTTGATCTTGAAACTATGATGGCGACTGGTTTCTGTACAGGGATTGAAAATTATTCACGCTATTTAACGGGTCGTAACCCCGGTGAGCCGCCACCAACACTATTTGAATATCTTCCACCCAATGCCTTAATTTTTGTTGATGAAAGCCATGTTACAGTTCCGCAGATTGGTGGCATGTTCAAGGGTGACTATGCGCGTAAACGCACGCTTTCTGATTTTGGTTTTAGGTTGCCATCATGTATGGATAACAGGCCTTTAAGGTTTGAGGAATGGGATGCAATGCGTCCACAATCAATCTTTGTTTCCGCGACACCTGGCAATTGGGAATTAGGGCGTACGGGCGGTGTATTTACCGAACAGGTTATTCGCCCAACCGGTCTAATTGACCCGCCAGTTGAAATACGCCCAGTTCAAGCGCACGGTCGAACACAGGTTGACGATTGCCTTGATGAATGTCGTATTGCGATTGATAAGGGGCATAGGGTTCTTATTACAACCCTAACAAAAAAAATGGCGGAAGACTTGACCGATTATCTTTTTGAACAGGGGCTAAAGGTTCGCTATATGCATTCTGACATTGATACGGTTGAACGTATAGAAATTGTAAGAGACTTACGCGAAGGCGTATTTGACGTTCTAATTGGTATCAATCTTTTACGTGAAGGTCTTGATATACCTGAATGCGGATTGGTTTGTATTCTTGATGCCGATAAAGAAGGGTTTTTACGCTCTGAAACATCATTGGTGCAAACAATTGGTCGTGCCGCACGTAATGCAGAGGCAAAAGTAATTCTTTATGCCGATAAAATAACTGGCTCTATGGATAGGGCCATGAAAGAAACCAGTCGCCGCCGCGAAAAACAAATCGCGCATAATGAAGAATACGGCATTGTTCCACAAACAATTAAATCAAAAATCAAAGATGTTATTGAATCAATTTATGGTACTGATGCGTCTGAAAAAATGAAAGCTGCGCAGCTAGATTCTGCTGCAAGCTCAAAACAAAAAGAAAAAGCGCCATTAAACGGACACAATATCAAGGCAATTATCCAAGAACTTGAGAAGCGAATGCTTGCCCACGCGTCTGAACTTGAATTTGAAGAAGCCGCAAAATTGCGTGATCAAATTCATGAGTTAGAGAAACAGGAACTTGGAATGTAAAACAGAATTTAACACTATTATTTCAGCTTCACTACTTGATTAAAAAATCATATCAAGGCACGAAGTTTTACACCGCAATTAGCGAATCTAATAAACTTTATCGATTTGGCAAGAAACAATGTTCGGAAAAATTTTTAGTATGTTTTCAAGCGATATGGCAATCGACCTTGGAACAGCAAATACCCTTGTATATGTTAAAGGTCGTGGGATTGTTCTAAATGAACCTTCTGTTGTTGCATACTCTATAAAAGGCGGCAAAAAAGTTGTTCAGGCAGTTGGCGAACACGCAAAATTAATGCTTGGTCGAACCCCTGGTCAAATAGAGGCTATTCGCCCAATGCGCGATGGCGTGATTGCTGACTTTGAAGTTGCCGAAGAAATGATTAAAAACTTCATCAAACGCGTTAATGATGAATCAAAATCTTTTATTCGTGGTCGTCCACGTATTGTTATTTGTGTGCCGTCTGGCGCAACACCTGTTGAGCGTCGTGCAATTCAGGATGCTGCTATAAATGCTGGCGCAATGGATGCATGGCTTATCGAAGAACCAATGGCAGCGGCAATTGGTGCGGGTCTTGCAATTGATCAACCTTCTGGCTCTATGGTTGTTGATATTGGCGGCGGCACTACTGAGGTTGCGGTTCTTTCCCTAGAAGGTATTGTTTATGCGCGCTCGGTGCGTGTTGGCGGTGACCGTATGGATGAAGCAATTATAAATCATATGCGCCGTACCGAAAACCTATTAATTGGTGAAACAACTGCGGAACGTATCAAAAAAGAAATTGGTTCTGCTGAACCGCCATCTGATGGTGTTGGTCTGCAAATGAACGTTAAAGGTCGTGACCTTATCAATGGCGTTCCGCGTGAATCTATTATTACTGAACAATCAATTTCAACTGCACTTGCAGACCCTGTCGAAGAAATTATCGAAGCCGTTCATGTTGCCCTTGAAACTACGCCTCCTGAATTGGCGGCCGATATTGTTGATAAAGGCATTATGCTTACTGGTGGTGGCGCATTGCTACGTAATCTTGATGTTGTTCTTCGCCATAGAACTGGTCTTCCTGTTAGCATTGCAGATGATGCACTTTCTTGCGTTGTTCTTGGAACCGGCAAATGCGTCGATAACCTTGAACAATGGAAAGGTATCCTAACCAAGGTTTAATTCTCTTAAATACGAGGCATTTATGGCAAGACGCGGTTCATATCGTAAAAATGAGGGTAGGGGTTATAAAGCCACAGCCATCGTTGTTACCGTGTTATTGCTTGGTGCTGCTGGATATTTTTTAGCGCAAAAAGACCGAACCATTCTATCAAATACTTCTAATCAGGTATTTGGTGCAACTTCTTCAATAATCTCTGCGCCGCAAAAATGGTTTAATGGTGTCGGTGATTATATTAGTTCGTATTTTGGTAATGCTGAAACTATTCGTAAATTAAAACAAGAAAATCGCGCACTTCTTGAATGGCGAGATGAAGCAAAGGCGCTTGCAATGCGTCTTGAACAATATGAACAATTAAACAACATTAAAGATGAGCAAATTAAGGCGGCTGTTATTGGCCGTCTTGTTGGCGAAACCAATGGCCCATTTTCTAATTCAGCAATTGTGAATGTTGGCGCAAAAGATGGTATTGCAACCGACTGGGTCGTAATAAATGAAAATGGCTTAATTGGTCGCGTAATTTCTGTTTCGCAAAATTCATCTCGTGTTGTAATGCTAACCGACAACCAAAGTAGAATTCCAGTTATGGGTGAAGAAACCCGTGGAAGAGCAATGCTTATTGGCGATAAATCTTCTGCGCCAATTCTATCCCAACTTAATACGCCAAATATAATCAAAAATGGCGAACGTATCATTACCTCTGGAGACGATGGCATTATCCCACGCGGTATTGCAGTTGGATACGCCGGCATTGCCCCTGATAAAAAACTTAGAGTTAGGTTAAATAGCAATAAAAGTGCAATTGATTTTGTTAAATTAATCAAGCCAAATAATATTAAAATCCCGCCACAGCGCGTTACTAATCCAAATTTTGGTGCGCCTTCACAAGGAACCGGTGCAGATAATATTGCTGGCGGCATTTTACCGGATGAGAATGGTGCAGCTAATTTACCTGTAAATTCAACACCTGGCGCAATTGCACAGGCTCAGGAAATTAAGCGCTTAAAAGAACAGCGTGACAAGGCATTGGCTGTTGCAAGAAACAGTACAAATACCAAACAAACAAACAGTGTAACCGTGTTTTCACCAACCACCAATACCGTTAGCAATGCTACTGCTCCGGTAGAACATAATAACAAGACAGACGGCGATAAAGCGCCCCAAGAAAAAGCTCCTGATTAGGGCAATAATGGCAAACAATCCAAAGACATATAAGCACATTTTTGGTGTGTATCTGATTGCTGTAATGGTTACATTGCTTGTAACTTTTCCATTTAGCCTATGGCGATTTGGAACCTTCGTTCCATATGTAATTATTTGGGTTATTCTTGCTAATTTTGATAAATGGTTAAATCCATCAATCGTCATTTTTTGTTTTATTCTTGGTATGGTTCAGGATTTAGCAACGGCGACATATTTTGGAACTTGGGCTGTTGTAAACATTCTAACATATCTATTTGCCCTTGCGTTTAGAAATTTTGTGGCGATAAAGTTAAGACCAAATTATTTATCCGCAGGAATCTGCCTTGCAATAATGATTTTTGCTACATTTGCTATTGGCTTAATCATAAATAGTCATGCTGATTTATTGGCAACTTTCTTGCCATCCGCAGTAACTTTTGCATTGACACCTATTGTTGGAAGATATTTTAAATTCGGGGAAAGCACAGATGAGTGATATTCCTGAAGAATTTGAAAGGCGGGCATTCCTTTTGGCAGGTGTTGGTGGTCTTGCCTTTACGACCCTTATCGGTCGAATGGCGCAATTACAAATATTTGAAAACAAAGAATATCGCCTAGAAGCGGCAAGTAATCAGTTTAACTATTCAATCATTCCCGCTTCACGTGGCCCTATATACGATAGGTTTGGGATACCTCTTGCGGTAAATCGTCGTGATTTCAGGGTGTTAATGGCAACAGACGAGATTCCGGATAAAAATCAAATCGATGGCGTTTTAAATGATGTTGCAACAATAATTCAATTGGATGAGAATAAATTAAATCAAGCCAAACAAGGAATTAAAGAGGCAAAACGTCATTCGACAACACAAATTGCTGGAAACCTTAGCTGGGAAGCTTATTCACGAATTAGTCTTTATAGCGCAAACTTTGTAGGTGTTCATCCTGAAATGGGTGAAAGCCGCAATTACCCAATGGGTGAGGCGTTCGCACATATTATTGGTTATGTAGCAAAAGCAAATGATAAAGAAATTGAAAAAGATCCAAAAGCAAAACACCCTGCAATACGTGTAGGACGACAAGGTATTGAAAAGACGCTTGAAGATATTCTAAAAGGTGTTCATGGCGCGCAAAAATCTGAAGTTGATGCGCATGGCCGTGTCGTCCGTGAAATTTATGACCCCAACCTTGTGCCAAAGGCTGGATCTTCAGTTGTACTTACAATTGACGCAGAATTACAACAAGTTGCACACGATCAATTAGGCGAGGAAAGTGGGGCAATCGTTTTATTAGACGTTAATAATGGTGATATTCTTGCCCTTGCTTCATCGCCATCTTTTGACAATAACAAGTTTATTGACGGTATATCAGCAGCTGATTACAGGGCGCTAAATGAAAATGAGCGCCACCCACTTTATCATAAAGCAATTCGTGGCGCTTATCCTTCTGGCTCGACAATAAAGCCAATGATGGCGCTTGCCGCCCTTGAAAGTGGGGTAATTAAACCAGAAGATCATATTAACTGCCCTGGTTTTATTGAAATTGCGGGCAACCGTTATCACTGTACTGCACGGCGTGGGCATGGAAATCTTAATATGGTGAATGCCATAAAAACGTCCTGTGACGTATATTTTTATGAATTAGGCCGCCGCATGGGGCCTGATAATATGGTGAGGACTGCGAGACGATTTGGCCTAGGTCAGGAACACGATATCGGCCTTCCCGGTGTTGCCAAAGGCACATTCCCATCCCCAGAAGACAAGATGAGAATTTATAAGAAAAAATGGGAAATATATGATACCATCAACATGGCAATTGGTCAGGGTCTTGTAACAATTACGCCGTTACAATTGGCAATAATGGTTTCAAGAATTGCATCAAATGGCAAGGCTATTGAGCCAAATATAATTAAATCAATTGATGGCGTTGAGCAGAAAAGACCATTTACAAACCTTCCTATAAGCCAAGAACATCTTGATATTGTTCATCGTGGCATGTACGGCGTTACCAATGAGGCAGGTGGCACTGCTGTCGCCAATCTTGGGATTGAGGGCGTGAAAATTGCCGGTAAAACTGGTACAGCACAAGTTCGGCGAATATCAATGTCGGAGCGGGCAAGCGGTGTTAAATCTAATGCTTCCTTAGAATGGCGTTTACGTGACCATAGTTTGTTTATTTGCTATGGCCCTTATGATAATCCTAAATATGCTTGCGCAACAATTATTGAACATGGTGGCTTTGGGGCAAGTGCGGCCGCACCGCGTGGTCGTGAAGTCATAAAAGCCGCAATTTTAAAAGATCCTGCCACATTACCATTTTTTGTGCCGCATAATAAAAAAGCAAATGCCGCAACCGATGACGGCGAAGGGGGAATATAATGGATTTACTCCCGTTTGGTTCTGACCTGTCTGAAAATAATATTTTTTCAAAATTACGCCGTGTGGAATGGGGTATGTGGTTTGTTCTGCTTGTACTTGCCACATATGGAACGATATTACTTTACGGCGCCGCAGGTGGTAGTTGGCAACCATGGGCATTAGATCATATTGTCCGTTTCTTTCTATTTTCTGCAATAATGTTTGCGGTTGCGGTTATTGATATTAGGTTTTGGTACCAACTTGCGTATCCCGCTTATATAATTGTTTTTGTGCTTCTTGTTGGGGTTGAGTTAGTCGGTGATATATCCAAAGGGGCGCAACGTTGGCTTCAATTGGGGCCATTAAGGTTACAACCGTCAGAGTTTATGAAAATCACTGCCGTAGTTGCCTTGGCGCGCTATTATCAAGATTTAAATGTTAAAAATATTGAAAAAATAAAGCATCACATAATTCCAATTCTTATGGTTATCGCTCCGGCTGGCCTTATTATGAAACAACCAGACCTTGGAACTGGAATTACTGTAATCTTGGTTGGCGGCGTAATGGTCGTTCTCGCTGGGATTAGCTGGCGATGGATTACTGGCGCAATTGTTGGTGCTGTTGGGTTATTTGTTTTTGCATATAATTTTTTACTTCATGATTTTCAAAGGAAACGGGTTGAAACTTTTCTTAACCCAGAGCTTGATAAATTGGGGCAAGGCTATCAAATCACCCAGTCTAAAATTGCAATTGGTTCAGGTGGTTTTTGGGGATCTGGCTTTATGCATGGCACGCAAAGCCGCCTAGACTTTCTTCCTGAACGACATACAGATTTTGTATTTGCAATGCTTTTAGAAGAGTTTGGCTTTGTTGGCGGTATTCTAGCGCTCGTTTTATATGCCGCAGTCATGGCTTATGGAATTTATATTGCCACATCATCAAGGAATATATTTGGAAAAATGGTTGCCGGTGGTGTGACTATGCTATTATTTATTTATGTTAGCATTAATGCAGCGATGATTATGGGCCTTATGCCGGTTGTTGGTATGCCAATGCCATTTATTTCATACGGTGGTTCTGTGATGCTTTCAGTAATGTTTGCGCTTGGTTTGGTGCAAAATGCGAAAGTCTATCGTGATAAAATAATAAACTCAGGCTTTGCAAAAAAATAACCCCCTGAAACAGGGGGTTATCTTAATTTCAAAAAGGAAATTATCGAGGATTATTCTTTGCTTTTTACAGCGATATAAGCAAGCACATCTGTACGATTTTTGTCGTTAGGAACGCCAACAAACGCCATTTTGTTACCTGGAATAAAGGTTTTAGGTGCTTTTACATATTCATTAAGTGTTGGCAAATCCCAAGTTTTGCCAGCCGCTTTCATAGCATCTGAATATACAAAACCTTCTTTGGTACCAGATTTACGACCAACTAAGCCGTACATATCAGGACCTACGCCACTTTTGCCGGCTTTATCCATTGTGTGACAAGTTTTGCATTGAACAAAAATCTTTGCACCATTTGCCAAATCAGCAGTGTTGAAAGGTGCAGGCAATTTTGCCAAAGCTTCTTTATCTTCATCTGAAATAACTACAGCAGCAGGTGCAGCGGCAGGAGCGGCAGCAGTTTCATTCGTTGCCGCAGCAGGCGCAGCAGATTCAGCCGCAGGTGTTGCAGTTTCAGCTTCAGTAGCAGCTTCTTTTTTACCGCAAGCGCCAAGAGCAAGCATTGCACCCAACGCACCAACAATCATATATTTTGAAAACTTCATTTTTATAAACCCCTTAAAAACTTAGGTATCCCTTTATTTATAGGCAAATATGCGCAGAATCAAAAATTGAAACTGGCATTGCGCGTACTAGACCTTTTGTCCAACTAATAATATGCGTCACAAGCGCGCGCTATTGTAGTGAGTATTAGAAAATTAAAATAGCTAAGTTTATTTAATTGATATATTATATTTTTATAATCTTATTGTTACGGAATTGAATATGCAAATACTGAAACTTGAAAAAGAAAATGCAATTGCGCGTTTAACTTTTTGTCGCCCTGATATTTTGAATGCTGTTGGAAAAGAGGGCGATGCCGATAATTTTGTTAGTGTTTGTAACGCTATCAATGAAGATAACGAGATTAAGGTTGTAATCATAACGGGTGAGGGAAAGGCTTTTTCTGCTGGTGGCGATATTAAGGCTATGAAAGAGAAAACCGGATATTTCAAAGGCAGTGCCGCAGATATTGCAGATGCATATCGAAATGAAGTTCATAGAATTATTAAATCATTTTGGGATATTAAAGTTCCGGTTATTGCGGCGGTTAATGGTCCTGCTGTTGGTTTGGGATTTGACATTGCATCCATGTGTGACATGAGAATCGCTTCAACAAATGCTAGATTTGGCATTCCGTTTTTGAAAATTGGCCTTATTCCTGGGGACGGTGGCGCTTGGCTTACCCCAAGGGTATTAGGCATGTCACGTGCCGCACAATTACTTTATACAAGTGAAATAATTGATGCCCAAAAGGCGTTGTCTTGGGGGTTCTTGGCAGATGTTGTTGAACCAGAAGAATTAAATGATGCCGCCTTTGCAATGGCAAGCATAATTAGTGAACAACCAGCCCAAGCATTAAGACTATCAAAATCATTGTTACGGCGCGGAATGAGTACAAGTTTTGAAGAAATCATGGACTTGTCAGCCGCTTATCAAGGCATGTTGCACGAAACCGAAGATCATATCGAAGGAATAAATGCGATTATTGAGAAACGAAAACCCCAATTCAAATAAATATTCTGTTTTGCCTAAATAATTCGCAAATTCATACTGTTTTTGCCTATTAAGTTGATATTAAGTCAAAACTAATATAAATTATTATTTGGAAATTGTTATAACTGGCAAATCCTAAATATAATAACAGCCCATACTTTTTAAGTATGCCTAAAGGGGAAAATAAATGAAAATATCTTATGCGGCGCTTATTATAGCGCTCGGAACTGGTTTTGTAGCGACTGATTTCGCTGCGGCGCAGGAAGCTGACACAAATGTTGTTGTAACAGGTACAAGGGTTGCGAAAAGAACTGCTCTTGATACTGCTGCACCAGTTGATGTTATTTCAAGCAGTGCAATTACCAATCAAGGTACATCTGAATTAGCACAAGCGCTATCGGTTTCACTACCATCATTAAACTTTCCACGTCCAAGCTTGACAGACGGTACCGATTCAGTTCGCCCTGCTACTTTGCGCGGCCTTGCACCGGATCAAACCCTAGTATTGGTAAATTCAAAGCGACGTCATTCATCTTCTTTGGTTAACTTGAATGGTTCAATTGGTCGTGGTTCGTCTGCTGTTGATTTGAACACAATTCCTTCAAGCATTATTTCAACTGTTGAAGTTTTGCGTGATGGTGCGTCTGCACAATATGGCTCTGATGCGATTGCCGGCGTTATTAACATCCGCCTTAAACAGGCAAGTTCTGGTGGCGGTATTACCGCTAATTATGGTGAATATAATACAACTGTTGACACCGATTATATGCCGGTTTCTGCGGGTGCATTTTATGATGTTTCCAAACTTGCAAAATATAAAAAGCATGATGGTGCATCAACCAACCTTTCTGCATGGGCAGGTTTACCACTTGGTACAAATGGCTTCTTGACCCTTGCTGCTGATTATGTTCACAAAGAACATACAGTAAGAACCGCACCAGATTGGAGACAGCAATATACAGGCACAACAGCAACTAGCGCGAATGAAGTTGCAATCAATCGTTATAATGCATGGTTTGGTGACCCAGATATTGATCAATATACTGTCTTTGCCAATGCCGGATATGATTTGTCCGATAATGCAAAACTATATGGTTGGGCATCTTATCAAAACCGTGAAGCTTTATCTGCGGGTTACTTCCGTCGCTCAAACGATTCTCGTAACGTTGTTTCAATCTATCCAGACGGTTTCTTACCTTTAATTTCGCCATTGGTTAAAGACGCATCTTTCGGCAGTGGAATGCAATGGAAAGCTGGCGAATGGGATATGGATTTATCAGTAGTTGGTGGTTATAACTCTGTTGATTATACAATCAAAAATACTTTGAACCGTTCATTTGGTGCAGCAAGTAAAACTGAGTTTGATGCTGGTGGCTTTGATTATACTCAAGCGGTTGTAAACCTATCTGGTACACGTGGTTATGAAATTGGTTTTGCAAAACCACTTAACGTATCAACTGGTATCGAAGCACGTTCAGAAGCATATTCTATCAAAGCTGGTGAATATGGTTCATATGCAAATGGCGGGGTTCTATTAAACGGCAGCCCGACACCATCTGGCGCACAGGTGTTCCCAGGTTTCACCCCAACTAACGAGACTAAAAAAGAAAGAAACTCAATCGCAGGATATGTTGATTTAGAAACAAATGTAACTGAACCTTGGTTGGTTTCTGCTGCTGTTCGTGGTGAAAACTACGAAGGTTTCGGTAGCACTGTGACTGGAAAGCTTGCGACACGTTATGATTTCACTCCTAATTTCGCAATCCGTGCATCAATTCAAAACGGCTTCCGTGCACCGTCACTGCAACAAATCGGTTTTACCGCAACTTCAACAAACTTTATCAATGGCGTTGGTTATGAAATCACAACCTTCCAACCTGATAGTGACGTTGCAAAAGCACTTGGTGCAAAACCGCTTAAAGCAGAGAAATCTGTAAACTATGCGTTGGGTGGCGTTGCTAGATTTGGACGTATCAGTGCAACAGTTGATGCATACCAAATCAATTTGAAAGACCGCATCGTTCTTTCTGAAAACCTTACACAAACACAAGTTCGCAGCTATCTAACTAGCCAAGGCTTTATTGGTATTGGTGGCGGTCGTTTCTTTATCAATGGTGTTGATACTGAAACTAAAGGCGTTGATTTAATTTTGAACGCGCCATACACAACTGATAATTTTGGTAAATTCAACTTTACTTTCAGTGCAAACTTTAATGATACCAAAGTAACCAAAACCCCAACAACACCTGAATTGGCGGCATTGGGCATTCCTTCAACAGGGTTGTTCTCAAGAGTTAATATTCTAACTTTTGAAAAAGGTACGCCAAAAGATAAGTATTCATTGAATACCGATTGGACATTGGATAAATTTGGTGCAACATTACGTGCAACCCGTTATGGCGAAGTGTTATCACCTGGTTCAACTGCGGCATTTGACGTTGTATTAGAGCCAAAAGTTGTAATCGACCTAGAGGGTCGTTATCAAATTACCAAATCTGTTAAATTGGCTTTGGGTGCGGAAAACATTGGAGATGTATATCCAACTAAATCTCCATACACTGTTAACAGCACGTCAAACACACCATTCTCGACTTATGGGCCATTTGGTCACAATGGTCGCTACATCTATGGACGTGTTTCTTATAGCTGGTAAGATTTGAATTAAATAAAGTAAAGGGCGGGAATTTCCCGCCCTTTTTTATCTGCATAAAACGTCTTGCAATGTTCGCCCGTAACCGTCGTAATAGACTGAATAACTATTGCCTTGCGCACGGCAAAATGCATCAGCAGACGATTTGGTTGCATCATAACCATTAATAGAACCGGCAAAGAAAGTGGTTGATGAACCTCTTACCCCATTTAAGCGCGGATAATCAGGGCGTGGATAGTCTGGCCTATTGCCATAACCATCATTATCACCCCATCCAACAAAGCGCACAGATGATACACGACCTTTAAAAGATTCAAGGTGGTCAACGCGGCCTTCATAGGTACGACACCTAACACCATAATTAGGATCAAGGCACACTTCCCATTTTCCGTTGGCAACCAGTGACCACGCTTTTTCATTAAAATTGATTGATCTTAAATCAGGATTATCGCGGGTAATAACCACGCTTTCACCACGAAAATCTTTTCCTGCAAATAATACAAGTTGCGGTTGGCGCCGACCGCCTTGGCGAAAATCGTCTGCATAAGCAGACGTAAATATGGTAGCACTAATTAAAGCCGCTGAAATAATAAGAGTGTTGGTTCTAACTTTCATTTTACCCTCCGTATATCGCAACGTTATTACAGCTATTATTTACGCCAGATGAATATATTGTTGCACTTATTTTCAATAATATTAAATTAAAGTAGAGGGAAGCGTTAAATTAAATTATGGAGAAGCAATATGACGTGTAGCTGTGGACTAAATCACCATCAAAATTCGCATCAAGGTCTTTCTAGACGTGAAATGGTAATGGGGCTTGCTACCGGTTCTTTAGTTCTTGTTTCTGGTTGTGCAACTAATGCAGAAACAGGCAGAAGCCAACTTATGCTCGTTGATGATGCACAATTGGTGCAACTTTCGGCTTCCGCATGGACAGATGTGAAACAAAAAACACCTGCTGTAAAAGACCAAAAGATGATTAACCGTGTTACTAGAGTTGGTCAAAAAATTGCGGCGGTTTCTAATATTCAAAATGCACAATGGGAATATCAAGTTTTTGATGACAAAACCATCAATGCCTTTGTTTTACCAGGTGGCAAAGTTGGTGTTTATAAAGGTCTTTTGGATCTTGTAGAAAATGATGATCAGCTTGCTTGTGTTCTTGGCCATGAAACCGGTCACGTATCTGGGCGGCACGCTGCGGAACGCATGTCGCAAACTGGTGCTGCGCAGCTTGTTTTAGGCGTTGCCCAAATTGGCCTTGGACAAACAAAATTAAGCTCTGGCGCACAGCAAGACATTGCACAAGCACTTGGATTGGGGGTTCAATATGGGGTTTTAATGCCTTTTTCGCGTTCTCAAGAATCTGAGGCAGATATTATTGGCCTAAGATATATGAAAAACGCTGGCTATGACCCACGCCAATCAATTCGTTTGTGGCAAAGAATGGCAGAAGCCAACAAAAATAAGCCACCAGAATTCCTTTCTACACACCCGAGTGAAGAAACACGTATCGCTAGACTTACTGAAGAATTGCGAAAAATGGGCTATACTGTCTAGTTTTCTGAAAAACATCATAGATTTATGTTATGCGGGGCTTGTCGTAAAAATAAAAATCGGCTAGTCCCGCATGCTCAAGATGCGCCGTGATAGTTCAGTTGGTTAGAACGCTAGTTTGTGGCACTAGAGGTCAGTGGTTCGAATCCACTTCACGGTACCATCTTTGAATATTCCTTTAAAAGGCGTCTAATGTGACAAAGCCTGAAATACATATAATTGGTGCGGGCCCGGTGGGCCTAAGTTGCGGAATATTTGCCCTTAATGCGGGCTATAAAGTAAAAATTGTCACTGAAAGTTCTGAAGTTGCGCATATTGCCGGTCTTGCTGCTGGCGGGATGCTTGCCCCCGCTTATGAATGTTTGTGTCAATCTTCACATGAATTTTCAAATTTCGCATTCTCTGCACGTAAATTATGGGATGAATTTGCAAAGAATTTAAATATTGCCATCAGCCCAAATGCACTTTCTTTAGGTGAAACACCTCAAGAAGTTGAATTTCTTGAACGTCAAAAAATTGCCTCACGTGAGTTTGGCTATAATTTTGATTTTATTAAAATACCTGATGGCTTAAAAACAAATGCGGCTTTAAAGTTGGATTCTGATGGCCTATTAAATCCCATGGTTGTTTACCCTCAAATGCTTGAATTATTCAAAAATTTGGGTGGGATTATATTATATGATGAAGTTGTGGCACTCGATAATGGTAAAATTATTGGTAAATCAAACGAATATGATACCGATTTAATTATTGTTGCCGCCGGATACCAAAGCCATCAATTAAAAGAATGCCTACCGGAATTAGGTCACCTTTTCCCAACTCGTGGGCAAGTGATTGAAATCAACCACCCTGCGCCTGCTGATGGCTCTATTCGTTATCATTCAACATATATTATGTCGCGTGCAGGTAAAACCATTGTTGGCGCAACCTCACAAAGCCATAATGATGATTGGTCAACCAATCAGGAGGATATGGACACGCTTTATAACAATGCGTGTAAATTATACCCTGAATTAATCGGCAAAGAAATAATCAATACTCGTGCCGGCTTAAGACCAAATACCGATGACGAAATGCCAATTTTGGGGCAATCATCGCTTGAAGGTGTTTATCTTGCGACTGGTGCATATCGTAATGGTTGGCTTTTTGCGCCCATGATTGGGAAATATGTTATTGCTTCCATTAAAAACGACCCTTTAACCTATTCATATAAACGCTTTTAAAGCAATTTTAACCAAATCAGCGATTTGCTTGGTTTAACACAGAATGTGGATAGACCATGGATATAAGCCCAAACAAAAACACCACCCAAGCACCAGTACGTGAAGCAATTGCACAGGCAAGCAATAAGACTGGCGTTGATTTTGCATTTTTATTGGCAACGGCAAAGCGCGAATCTTCATTAAACCCAAAGGCGAGGGCGCGCACATCATCGGCAAAAGGCCTGTTTCAATTTCTTGATCAAACTTGGCTAAAAACAGTCAAAAAGCATGGTGCTAAACATGGGCTTTTAAATGAAGCCGCAATGATTAATACCGACTCAAGCGGAAAAGCCTATATTGGCAATAATGATGCCAGAAAACGTATTTTGGATTTGCGCTATGATCCCAAGGTTGCATCAATTATGGCCGCTGAATACGCATCTGATAATGCACGTATAATTAAAAACTATACCGGACAAGATGCGCAAGCGGGTGATTTATATGCCGCGCATTTTCTTGGCGCAAAAGGTGCATCAGACTTAATAAACAACGCAAATCATAACCCACAAACAATTGCCGCAAATTTATTCCCAACTGCGGCAAGTGCAAATAAACCTATTTTTTATAAAAATGGACGCGCACTAAGCGTTGTTGAATTACTTGATAATTTGCGGGCAACTGCAACACAAGGCACAGTGCCAAATGATAAAGTTGAATATGCCGAATATGATAAGGGTGATTTAGATAAGAAATTTCTTTCTGCGCTTGAACTTGCTAATGTCGATGCAACATTGGGACTTTTGAATAATGATTCCAATGTGAAAAACTCATTTTCACAAAACCCACTCATGATGGCGCAAATGTACCAAGCATCAGATGACAATAAGCAATACCAAGCATTGCAGATGTTGCAATCAATGTTTGAAAGCCAATCTTTGGCAAGTGTTCTTTCACCCAATAAAGATGACGCTTAAAAAATTCCTAGAACCCTAAGACCCAGCCTTCTTCAGTTTCAATTGCAACCTTTTGATTCTCATCAATATTTGCGAGACCCGCAAAAATAGCACCAAGTTTATCATTGTCATCAAGTGTTGCAAAATATTCGCCGATTGCCCTTACTTGGGTCAAGTCTTTGGTTTCGCCATCAATAGCTTTAGTCTTTAGCATAGACGGATAGATTTCGGTTATAACCACATTAATTTCATCTAAATCAGCCTTATCAATGGCTTTAAAACCGATATCGAATGGGA
Source organism: Hyphomonadaceae bacterium UBA1933 (assembly GCA_002337085.1). Classification (GTDB taxonomy): domain Bacteria; phylum Pseudomonadota; class Alphaproteobacteria; order Caulobacterales; family Aquidulcibacteraceae; genus Pseudaquidulcibacter. The sequence goes on from DDFH01000007.1 coordinate 115,637, forward strand.
AAAGCTTTGCGCCAGATATTTCTTTCAAAAGCTTATTAACATATGGAATTCCGGTTAATGTTTGCGACCCAACCGAACCCGGTGAATATAATTTCCATACCGGACTAGATGCCTTTGCCGCCAAATCGCAAATCCGCATCTCGGCCAAAGTATTATCAGTGTGAGGAATAGTTTTTTTGGGTTGCAAGGTTGTAAGAACGTCACGAGGCGGGCAGCCCCAAAAAGGAAATGCAGTACCAGATATAATTCTGTTCATCATAGCCGCAACCGAGAAACGATTATTTGAATTATCAGGCTTATCTTTTATTTCGCGTGATAAATAATCATAAATTGCTTTTTGCGGATGACCTTCAAGTTTTAATGCTTTTGCGGTTCCAGAAGGATAGCCAAGCCCGAAGTCAAATCCCAAAAGTGTCTTATCATCGCGTTTTGCAAAAGCCTGTAATAATTCAAGCAACTTGTCGTATGCCGCAATTCTGGTTGGTGGATTAAAATATTCAAAACGCAATTGCAGGCGCACATCACGTTTAAAAACCCCAATCCAAATCGAATCATTACCCGTATTTGGCTTTGACGCTGCTGACCAATCAACCATAATGTAATTATCGAATATACGGCTCATAATTTCTCCTTACATTTCGGTTATAGCTTAATTTGTTATGGAAAAGGAATTTCTTTTCACCTAATTTGCATTTAATGTAATAGGTGGTTCGACTTTTTCTAAATTATGGCTAAATGGAATTATGAAAACACAAAAACAATCTTGCCGTATTTATAGCGTTCAATCTAATCCCATCGTTGGCGATATTGATGGCAATCTTGCCATTGCCCGAAAATATATTGAACAAGCAATTTCGGCTAATGCAAACATTGTTATGTTCACTGAATTATTCATTATTGGCTACCCGCCCGAAGATTTGGTTTTAAAACCTGCTGCGGTTATTGACTGTATGGCGGCAATTCAAACAATTGCTAACGAGTTTAAAAATGGGCCGGCTATTATCATTGGCTCACCTGTAAGGGAGGGTAATAACCTTTATAACGGTGTTGCTTTTATACATGAAGGACGTGTTGAATATCGTTTTAAACATGAATTACCGAATTACGCTGTTTTTGATGAAAAACGTGTATTTAACGCTGGTGAAAATTTTTATCCAATTGATTTCAATGGTCTTAAAATTGGCTTGCCGATTTGTGAAGATATTTGGTTTCCAACGGTCTGTAAGAAATTTAAAGAAAATGGGGCAGAGGTGCTTTTGGTTGCCAATGGTTCACCATATAGGCGCGGTGCGCTTAAGCGCCGTCTTGACGTTGCGCAAGAACGTGTAAAAGAAAATAATATCCCATTACTATATCTCAATCAATTTGGTGGTCAGGATGAATTATGTTTTGATGGTGGAAGCTTTATAATTGATCAAAACGCAAATGCCCACTTTCACATTCCTCAATTTGAAGAAAATATCGGTATAAGTGATTGGGAAATTGAAAATAATTGCTGGAGCTTAAAATCTGCAACAAATGCACAAGAAATTTCAGATATTGAACAAGATTATTGCGCAACCGTAATCTCTTTGCGCGATTATATCAATAAAAACCGTTTTCCTGGTGTTTTATTGGGGCTTTCAGGTGGAATCGATAGCGCGATTTCGGCGGCAATCGCTGTTGATGCTTTGGGTGCAGATCGTGTAATTTGCGTAATGATGCCATCAAAATACACATCAGGTGAAAGCCTTGGAGATGCTGAAGATTGCGCCAAGGCATTGGGCGTTCGTTATGAAATTGTCCCAATTGAGGGAATGGTTAGTGAATTTAACCATGCACTTGCCCCGCAATTCGCTGGCTATAAAGCCGATATTACCGAAGAAAATATTCAAAGCCGCACCCGCGCCGTAATATTAATGGCATTATCAAATAAATTTGGTCATATGGTTTTAACTACCGGTAATAAATCCGAAATGGCGGTTGGTTATGCAACGCTTTATGGCGATATGTGTGGCGGTTATAACTGCCTAAAAGATATATATAAAACAGAGGTTTTTGCACTTTCAGACTGGCGCAACAAAAATATTTGCAAAGGTGGACTTGGCCCCAAAGGCATAGTTATCCCACAAAATATTATTGATAAACCACCAACTGCCGAACTACGGGAAAACCAAAAAGATCAAGATAGCCTGCCTCCATATGAAGAGCTTGATGATATGCTATATCATTTCATCGAACTTGAAGATGAGATTGAGGATATTATTGCGCTTGGTTATGCACCAGAAACAGTTAAGCGGGTGCAAAACTTGTTATATCTTGCCGAATATAAACGCCGCCAAGCGCCGCCGGGGGTAAAAATTGGGCATAAAAATTTCGGCCGTGACAGGCGTTATCCAATAACCAATAAATACCGCGACAAGTTTTAATGAATTAATTTCATTATTAGAGGCACAACTAACGGCACTAATATTGCGGTTGCAACACCATTAAGTGCCATTGCAAGCCCAGCAAATGCGCCGGCTTGTTCGCTTTGTCGCATTTTATGTGCGGTTCCAATTCCGTGCCCTACAAGTCCGGTTGCAAACCCACGTGCCCGTTTGTCTTTTATGCCTAGGGTATTAAAAATTATAGTTGAACTCATGGCGCAAAAAATACCGGTGATAATTACCAATGCCGCAGTTAGTGATGGTATGCCACCAATTTCTTGTGATATACCAATTGCGATTGGTGAGGTTGCCGAACGTGGGGCAAAAGATAGAATAACTTCTTTTGAACCACCCAAAACATAGGCAAAACCAACCGCGCTTATTATTGCAAACAAAGAGCCAAAAATAAGCGTAATAACAATTACATGGCTTGTTTTCTTAATTTCTTCATATGAACGATATAAAGGTATCGCCAAGGCAACAGTTGCTGGCCCAAGTAAGAAATTCAGCAAACCAACATTTTCAAAATAGGTTTGATAATCAATTTTAAAAATCATCAAAAAGCCAACAATAAATGCAATTGTCAACATAACTGGATTAAGTAATGGGTTAAAATTTGCCTTGGTAAAAAGTTTTTCAAAACCAGCGTAAACAAGCATCGTCAAGGTTAGGAAGAATATCGGCGACGAAAAAAGATTATGCAATGCATTAGTCATGATTAACCCCGCCAATTTCGTATTTCTTTAGTAGGTAAGACATAAAATATGCGGTGAAAATCATTGATATAATTGCCGAGATAACCAATGTTCCGATTATTGGAATGCTTTGAGAGCCAATAATTCCAAAATATTGCATTATTCCCACGCCAGCAGGAACATATAAAATTGGCAGAATGCGCAATAATTTTAGAGAGAAGTGAATAAAAGGATTGGTATGGTTATGCCGAAAACGACGCCTTGTTAAAATCAGGCTGAAAAACAATAAAACCATACCAATAACCGTTCCAGGTATGGGCAATTTAAAAATATCTTGGATAAAATTTCCAATTAATTGATATAAAAGCAAAATTGCAAAGGATAAGATAATTTTCATTGTGAAATATTATTCCCATCACTTTGCAATTTCAATGTTATTAATATTTTGGTCGGACCAATTTATGCGATTTCAAAAATTCCATCAACTTCAACGGCAAAATCAAGTGGAAGGTTTGCCACCCCAACAGCAGAGCGCGCGTGTTTGCCTTTATCACCAAAAACTTCAACCATGACATCTGAACAACCATTAATCACGGCAGGAATTGCCGCAAAATCTGGTTTTACATTAACAAACCCGCCAAGCTTTACAACACGAACCACACGGTCCAAATCGCCGCCACAGGCTGCTTTTAACTGTGCCAATAGATTTAATGCGCATAGGCGCGCTGCGGCTTGTCCTTCTTCTAAAGAAAGATCGCCCAATTTGCCTTTAATTCCGCCATCAGCAGCAATTGAAATCTGCCCAGAAATCAAAACTTGGTTTCCAGTTTGCACATAAGGAACATAAGAAGCCACAGGGGCAGGTGGGTTTGGCAATTCAATACCTAATTCTTTTAGGCGACTATCAATTTTTGACATTTTATTTCCTATCCAAATAATAATTCTTTTGTGGCGGCTGTGACATCATTTTGGCGCATAAGGCTTTCACCAACCAAAAATCCTTTGGCACCACATTTTTGCAAATGTTTTAATTCATTATGGGTAAATATCCCACTTTCGGCAACCAAAAAGACATTTTTATCAACCATTTTGGCAAGCTCTTCAGTCGTTTCAAGTCGGGTTTCAAAAGTTCGCAAATTACGATTATTGACCCCAATTAAACGCCCACCAAGTTTTAATGCGCGTTCCATTTCTGTCGCGTCATGGGTTTCAATCAGGCTATCCATACCCAATGCGTTTGCGGTATCAAATAATTCTTTTGCCAAAACATCATCGGTACATGCCATAATGATAAGAATTGCATCCGCACCAATTGCGCGCGCCTCAACCACTTGTGCGACATCAATCATAAAATCTTTGCGTATAACAGGCAGTGAAACTTGGGCGCGGGCATCAATTAAATATTGATTATCGCCTTGGAATGATGGCTTGTCAGTAAGTATTGAAAGACATGTCGCACCACCCAATTCATAGGCTTTTGCAAGTTGTGGTGGATTAAAATCTTCGCGTATCAGACCTTTTGAAGGGCTTGCTTTTTTAATTTCTGCAATCAACGCAGGTTTACTTTTTGCGGCTAACTCCAAGGCATTTAAAAAACCGCGGGTTGGATTTTGCAATTTTGCCTTATTTTCAAGCTCTGTAATAGTTGTTTGCGAAAGTACTGCGGCAACTTCGGTCTTTTTATAAGCAATAATTTTTGCAAGAATGTCAGGAATGTTACTCATTGGTAATTACCTTTAATGTATTCAAAACATCCATTGCTTTACCGCTATCGATTGCATCCGCAGCAATCTCTGCACCAGTTTTTAAATCATTCGCAACATCAGCCATTACCAATGCACATGCTGAGTTTAAGATAACCGCATCACGATATTCGAATTTTTCACCGCGCAATAAATTCATCAAGGCATTGGCATTAAAATGGGCATCGCCACCTTTTAGCGTTTCAAGTGGGGAATTTTCCAAGCCGCAATCAGATGGGTTGATTGTAAATTCACGTAATTTGCCATTCTTTAGCTCAACCACATCGGTTTGGCCATGTAATACAGCCTCATCAAGGCCACCAAGACCGTGAATAACCCATACTGATTTTGAACCAAGCTCACGCAGAGTTTCCGCAACAGCCATCAATAATTCAGGGCGATAAACCCCCATTAATTGTTTGGAGGCAAGTGTAGGGTTACATAATGGCCCCATAATATTAAATGCCGTCCCAAAACCTAATTCACGGCGTAATGGCCCGACATATGCAAGTTTTGGATGGTAATTAGGTGCAAAGAAAAATGCCAGATTAGCTTCTTCAAGCGCTTTTAATTGAACCTTTGGATCTGAAGTAAGCTTAACACCCAACGCCTCTAAAACGTCTGCTGCGCCGCAAATAGAAGACATTGAACGATTGCCATGTTTGGCAACTTTTGTACCCGTGGCGGCAACAACAAAGGAGGTTGCAGTTGAGATATTTAACGAATGGGCGCCATCGCCACCTGTCCCACAAACATCGATTGTTTCAAACGGAACATCCAATTTAATCATTTTAGAGCGCATTGCAGAAGCACCGGCAACCAATGTGTCGGTTGCATTTACCTTGGCAACCTCTAGTCCCATCAAGAATGCACCAATTTGCGCAGGCGTAACCTCAGCTTCTAAAATTGCCTCAAAAACATCGCGCATTTCATCTTTGGTAATCGGTCTTACTAGCGCTAATTCAGTAAGTATTGGTTTTACATTAATCGGCATTTTTGAAATATTCCGCAATCTTCAAAAAATTTTCAAGCATTTCATGACCATATTCAGATGCAATTGATTCAGGGTGAAATTGAACACCATAAATCGGTCTGTTTTTGTGATGAATTGCCATAATTTCCCCGTCAGACGTTTTTGCATCTGCCTCAAGACAATCGGGAAGGGTTGATGGCTCAATCGCGAGCGAATGATAACGTGTTACGTTAAAACATTTTGGCAAACCTTCAAAAAGACCTTTGCCATTATTTTCAATCAGCGATGTTTTACCATGAATTATTGCCTTTGCCGATAAAACCTCACCGCCCATAACTTCGCCAATTGTCTGATGCCCCAAACAAACACCCAAAATTGGAAGTTTTGGCGGCGCTTTGGCAACCACATCAATGCAAACGCCAGCCTCTTTTGGTGATTTTGGACCAGGCGACAAAACAATGGCATCAAAACCCAGTGCGAGAAATTCATCGGCACTCATGGCATCATTACGCATTACTGTAACATCTGCACCTAATTCCTCTAAATAATGGACGAGGTTATAGGTAAAGCTGTCATAATTATCGATAAGAAGTAATTTAATGCCCATTTTTTTACTCATAAATAACGGCTTCTGAAGCCGCACTAACCAAGGCACGTGATTTTGCAACGCATTCAAGATGTTCTTTTTTCGGATCTGAATCAAGAACCACACCTGCACCCGCCTGGATATAAAGTTTTTTATCTTTTAAGACGCCTGTTCTTAGCGCAATGCAAATATCCATATCGCCATTGGCACTAAAATAACCGACGCCACCCGCATAAATGCCGCGCTCGTGTGGTTCAAGTTCGGAAATAATTTCCATTGCCCGAATCTTTGGCGCGCCCGATACAGTTCCCGCTGGAAACCCTGCAAGCAGCGCATCCAATGCAGTTAATTCAGGTTTCAACGTGCCTTCAACATTCGAAACAATGTGCATAACATGTGAATAACGTTCGATAACAAATTTTTGTGTAACCCGTATGCCACCCGCAAAATTTGTATTTCTTTCCTGGTTGCTATGGGCTTTACTGATTGACACACGACCAACATCATTACGCCCTAAATCCAAAAGCATTAAATGCTCAGCAACCTCTTTAGGGTCATTTAGCAATTCTTCTTCTAATGCTATATCTTTTGCCGGTGTATCGCCGCGTGGGCGCGTTCCTGCAATTGGCCTAACGGTAACAGTGCCATCACGCAACCGCACCAAAATTTCCGGGCTTGAACCAACAATTGAAAAACCATTCATTTGCAAAATGAATAGAAAAGGTGAGGGGTTGGTACGGCGTAACGCACGATAAAGCGCAAGTGGCGACAAAGCAAAGTCTGTTGAAAATCGCTGCGAAGGCACAACCTGAAAAATATCACCAGCACGTATATATGCGCGTGCTTTTTCAACACCTTCCATATATTGCTCTGGTGTTTGGTTTGATGTGATATCTATAAGAGTTGGAACTTTCGAAGTATCAGGTGCCTTAAGCGGATTTGGTTGCGATAATTTTGCGATTGTATCGTCAATAAGCCTCTGACCATCTGCAATTGCCTTTGCCGCATCAATTCCATCTTTTGGGCGAATTGGGGTGGCAAGTATCATTTCTTGTTTCACGCCATCAAAAACAATAACCAAGCGCGGACGCATCAGCATTGAATAAGGCAGGCCCAAAGGGTCACGTTTTGCAGTTGGTAATTTTTCATAAAACCGCACCATCTCATAACCAACATAGCCATAAAGACCAGCAAGTGGGGATGGTAAAAAACTTGGAAAATCTAGCTTATTATCATCAAGCAAATTTTTAAGCGCATCAAGTGGATTACCGCTAATTTTTTCGGCAGCACCAAAAGCGCCAACCTCATCAATCGCTGTTAGATATGCGCTATCATTTTCTACGGAAAATAATAAATCAGGGTTGGTTGCAACTATTGAATATCGACCACGGTTTTCACCGCCTTCGACACTTTCAAAAAGGCATGATCCAAATTTTTCAGCGCCAAGTTTTGCAAAAGCACTAATCGGGGTTTCGATATCATCTATACGTCTTTGCCATAATAAAGTGCCGATACCCTGATTATATTTTTCGGTAATCTCATTCAGGTTGGCACTTTTATTACTAGACATCTTTTTCCCGTTTATGGTTATTTTGCGTTATCATCTCCGAACACACGATTAAGGCGTTCAGGATAAGTTTTTGTTTTGGTTCTTTCACGTGCGATATTGCCAAAAATGGTCATAATATCTTCTTGGATTGAACCACGGACACTTTGCTCAGCTTGGGCAAGCCTGTCCGGAGCTTTATTTTCATCATCGCGTTGAATATTATCAATACGAACAACGGCATATTGCACACCATCAGCCACAGGGCCAAAAGTAATTGCGCCTTTTTTCGCATCAAAAATTGCCGCAGATAATTCTTTAGAACCTTGACCACGAAGCAATGGTTGTGGCGGTTTTACAATTGTAAGATTATATTTTTTTGCCGCAGCTTCTAATGAAGACGATTGGGCAAATTTCAAAATCTCTTCGGCTTTGGCTTTTACACGTTTACCAAGCTCTTCACGTACCCATGCTTGGGCAAGTTCGGTTTTAACTTCTGCAAGTGGAACTGGTGCTTTCGGTTTGATATTATCAACACGGAACGCAACATAGCTATCATTTTTAGAAGTTAATAAATCTGTTGTGTCACCTTTGGCGATATTAAAGACATCGTCAAAACCGCTCATGATATTGGAAATTAGCTCAGGAACTTTACCAGTATTAAGTTCTTGTCCTTGTTGTGTAATACCAACAAGTTTAGTTATTTTAAAACCAGCTTTTCCAGCAGCAACCTCAACACTATCACCTTGGGAAACCGCTTGTTCATAGGTTTCAGTGGCGGTTGTAAGTTCTTGTCCAGCTTGCTCTTTTGCCAATTCTTCACGAATTTTAACCGAAGCAGTTGCAAAATCAGCAGGTTTTTCGGCCTGTTCACTGGTAACAACAAATGCAGAATAAGAAAGCGCACCTTTTACAGATGATGCCGCGCCCACCGGTGCAGAGAATACAGCTTTACCAACCTCTTTATCTGGAATTTGCGCCAATGTTGAATCATTAAAAGTAAGTGGATTTTGCAAACCAAGTGACTTTGAAATTTCAACGGGATTTTTACCGGCTTTAAGCATTGCAGCAGCCTGATTTGCCTTTGCTTCATCTGGTGCAACGATTTGAACAAATGAACGTTTAGCAGGAACTACTAATTTATCTTTCTGAATATTAAAGATTTTTTGCACTTCTGCTTCATCAACTTTAACTCGCGGAAGGAAGTCGGTTAATTGTGCGACAACCACAGTTACATCACGGGTCTCAGGGCGCATCAAACGCTCTTTATTTTGGTTATAGAAATTTTGTAAATCCTGATCAGTAGGGGTAGGTGTACCGCCAACCATTGCAGGGGTCACAGGAAGCATAGAAACTGTGCGACGCTCTGTTGAATATGCGAGAGTTTGTGATGAATAATATTTTGGTGCACGGAAACCAGAAACAGCCGCAACGGTCATAAGTTGACGTGCCATGTCATTACGAACAGAAGTTTCAAACTGTGCAACAGTAAGCTTATTTTGGCTTAGAGTTTGTTGATATGCAATTTCAGAAAACTTGCCAGTTGTTGGATCGATAAAAGCAGGAATTTTTGCGATTTCTGACTTAAGCTTGGTATCAGAAACATAGACACCAATAATTTGCATCAATGCGCCAAATGCTTTTTCAGAAACCATTTGTTCAAGAATTGCGATATCTTCTTTTGCGTCGCGAACTTGCTGCGTAGTTACGGTTTGTTTTGTTTCTTCACTGGCACGTTTAATAAAACGATCAAATTCAGTTTTATATTCAGCAGTCGTGATATCTTTGCCGTTTACCGTTGCAAGATTATCCTTATTATTGGATTTGAAAACATCGTTGATGCCCCAAACAGCAAAAGAAACAACCAACAGGCCCATGAGAATTTTTGCAACCCATGAACGTGCAAATTTACGAACCATTCCTAGCATATTTTAATCCCTAATATTCTGGGGGATTGCAACGCAAGGAAAGTGCGGCAAAATTACCCCTGAAATTACTGTCACAAATTCCTTCCTTAGTGATGCTTTAAGTTATAAGCAAGCATTTGATTACATGATATGTATCAAAATTAATGTAAAACTGGGGAAAAATATGGAAAAATCAAAATATATTTACGGTAATTGGAAAATGAATGGCCTTTTGGGGCATTTGGAACTTGCTAAAGCTGTTGAAGCTGGCGTTAATGAAATTGGCGCAAAAAATGTTGAAGTTGGCATATGTCCGCCTTTTACCCTCCTGAAAACCATTAAAGACGGAATCAATTCAATTGTAGTCGGCGCTCAAGATTGCCATTTTGCTGAAAGCGGTGCGCACACAGGTGATATTTCTGCGGCAATGTTAAAAGAAATCGGCATCGGCGCTGTAATTCTTGGCCATTCCGAAAGAAGAACAAACCATTTTGAATCATCTGAATTAGTTGCCAAAAAGGCAGTTTTTGCGCAAAGCACAGGCCTTAAAACCATTATTTGCGTTGGTGAATCACTGCAAGAACGCGAAGCAGGGAATGCCGAAGCTGTTGTTCTTAAACAAATCATAGAATCAGTGCCTCCTGAACTTGATAGCACAAACCTTATCATCGCTTATGAACCAGTATGGGCAATCGGTACTGGCAAAGTTGCAAGTAATGATGACATTCGTGAGATGCACCTAAGCATTCGTAATAAACTAATCGAAATTTTTGGTGATTCTGGTAAAGAAATCCCAATTCAATATGGTGGTAGCGTTAATGCCAAAAACGCCAATGAAATACTTGCAATTGAAAATGTAAACGGTGCGCTAGTAGGCGGTGCAAGTTTAAAGGCGCCAGACTTTTTAGAAATCATAAAAGCTGCGGCAACACTATAAAGCGGCAACACTATAAATAAGTGCTATCAGCTTAACACAATATTTAAAAATCCCTGCAACAATGTCTTCTTTGAGGTATTATATTGCCATAAGGCATTGTTCAGGGGGTTGCATTGCAACAACTAGATTTAGGCGAAGCATTAGTAGTTATTTTTGACCCGATGAGGGGCAATATGCTAACTACACGCTCAATACTTCATGGAATGGGTTTTCGTAATATAGAGGGTTATACCTCATTCGAAAATCTTGTCCGACGCCTAAAAAATAATGATACTGCAATACTCTTTATTGAAGGCTCAGATAACACTGAGCAAGTTGTCGAATTGCTCCAATCAATTCGCATGGGATCGACAAAATGCAACCCTTTCTTGCCAATCGTTGCCACTTTATGGGTTGGCAATAGCGATATTGTTGCCAATTTATTGAATGCCGGTTGCGATGATGTTTTGTTGCGTCCATTCTCTGTTTCAAAAACGCAAGAACGAGTTCGCGCAATTATTGAAAATCGCAAACGCTTTGTTGTTACATCCGATTATGTTGGCCCAGATAGGGGCAAGCCCAAAACGGGTCGTTATAGCGTTGAAGCATTCGAAGTCCCCAACCCATTGAAAATTGTGGTTTCTGGTGGAACAACAAACCCCGTAAAACAACTTGAAGAACTCGAAAACGCAAAAAAGCGCGTTAATAAAGAACGCCTTGCAAAACTTGCGCGTCGTATTGCAATTGCCGCAGAAGTCACACTGCAATCATATAAAGACTTCAATAAAAACAATGGCTTTGTTCTTGATTTGCTAGAGACAACATATGAATTGGTTCGCACTGCGAAACGAATGGACAATGAAGAAATAAACGATATGGCGGTTGTCCTTGAAAGCATTGCTAGCAAAACCGCAAGCGGAACAAACACAGTTGAAAATGCCAACCTTACGCGCCAGCTTGCTCTGGCAATCTTTGTGGCATATGCCTCTGATGATGGTGAAATTTTCAAAAAAGATCTTGAAGCAACGCTATCATCGGTGCGAAATCGCTTAAATAAGGCAAGAGATCGCGAAGATAAAATCAAAAATCTTGTGGTAAACCCTGAAAATGTAAATACGGGAAATAACAACAATGATGATGACGCAATGAAATACCTATCGAGCTAAATTAGCCATTTTTGCCCAATTACCAACAGTTTAAACAGTTACAAACCTTGAATTTTTTCAAACAAAGTGCAAATAGCCTGTTTAATATTAATATAAAGCGTGGAAATAATGTTAGAAGCACTATTGGCAGTCCATATCATAATCTGTATCGCCCTTGTTGGCGCAATTCTTTTGCAACGCTCTGAAGGTGGTGGTGCTTTGGGAATTGGTGGTGGTCCGTCTGGGCTTATGTCTAGCCGTAGTGCGGCAAACTTTATGACACGCACAACCGCTGTATTGGCAACAATATTCTTTTTAACATCTATATCATTGGTTGTTGTTTCTGGTGGCGCTAAGAAAACTGCTACATCAGTTATGGGGCAGGGTAGAGATGCAAACGGTCTTCCAACCAAATCAATCGAATTTGGCAATCAGACAACTAATGCTGTGAATAGTGTTGCAAATACAACCGGTACAAATATCCCGCAGTCACAAGCAGCGCCCACAACCGCGCCACAAAACAACGTTGGTGCAGAGTTTAACACTTCGACTATTCCTGCTGCTGCGCAAAACAACAAAAATACTGACAAAAACAGTAAATAAAGTTTTGTAATTTTCATGAATCTTAGGTAAGAAGGTCTCCCATGACCCGTTATGTATTTATTACTGGGGGCGTGGTGTCCTCCCTTGGCAAAGGTATTGCTTCTGCGGCTTTAGGTGCGCTTTTACAGGCGCGCGGTTACAAAGTTCGCCTCCGTAAACTCGACCCTTATCTAAATGTTGACCCTGGGACGATGTCGCCATATCAACATGGCGAAGTGTTCGTTACCGATGATGGTGCCGAAACCGACCTTGATTTAGGCCATTATGAACGCTTTACAGGTGTAAGCGCGCATCAGGGTGACAACGTTACCGCAGGGCGAATTTATCAGGAAATTTTAACCAAAGAGCGTCGTGGCGGCTATCTTGGCGCAACGATTCAGGTAATCCCGCATGTTACCAATGCAATCAAGGAATTCATCCTTGGTGATGCTGATGGTGCTGATTTTGTTTTATGTGAAATTGGCGGTACTGTTGGTGACATTGAAGGGCTGCCATTCTTTGAAGCCATTCGCCAATTAGGCCAAGAATTAGACCCGTTACAGGCAATATTCATTCATCTTACACTCATGCCATATATCGCAACTGCGGGTGAGATGAAAACGAAACCAACGCAACACTCGGTAAAAGAGTTACGCTCGATTGGTATTCAGCCAAATATCCTTATTTGCCGCTGCGATCGTGAGATTCCCGAAGAAGAACGCCGTAAAATCGCGCTTTTCTGTAATGTTCGCCCTTCTGGCGTTATTGAAGCCATGGACTCAAAACATATTTATGAAGTTCCGCTTGATTATCATGAAAGAGGTCTTGATAAAGAAGTATTGCGCTGTTTCGGTATAAATGATGCTCCAGAGCCTAATTTAACAAAATGGCAAGATGTATCACGCCGCCTTAATAACCCCGATGGAGAGGTTACAATAGCAATCGTCGGTAAATATACGGCGATGAAAGATTCGTATAAATCACTTATCGAAGCACTTCACCACGGCGGTCTTGCCAATGATGTTAAGGTCAACCTTAATTGGATTGATGCCCGTGAATTTGATAAAGATAATCAGGCAGAGATTTCTGAAGAATTGTCGGGCGTTCACGCAATCCTTGTTCCTGGTGCATTTGGTGATTCTGGTGCCGAGGGGAAAATCAAGGCGATTAAATATGCCCGTGAGCATAAAATCCCATATTTTGGCATTTGTTTTGGTATGCAAATGGCATGTGTTGAGGCGGCACGAAATATTGCCGGCCTTAAAGGCGCTTCATCAAGTGAATTTGGTGAATGTGCTGAACCAATTGTTGGCCTAATGACCGAATGGGTAAAAGGTAATTCACAAGAGGTTCGTTCAAAAGAAGGTGATATGGGCGGCACAATGCGTCTTGGCGCCTATAATGCCTCATTGAAATCTGGCTCAAAAGTTGCCCAAATCTATGGCTCTGAGACGATTTCAGAGCGTCACCGCCATCGTTATGAGGTGAATATTAATTACAAAGAACAACTTGAAAAAAGTGGGCTTATATTCTCTGGCTTGTCACCTGATGGTCAATTGCCAGAAATTGTAGAGCGGGAAGATCACCCGTGGTTTATTGCGGTTCAATTCCATCCTGAGCTAAAATCACGACCTTTTGACCCGCATCCACTGTTTAAAGACTTCGTTCATGCAGCTTTAGTGCAGTCAAGAATGGTTTAGATATTGATTTTTCTGAAACCTCTGCTAAAGACCGCGTCTCGAATTTTTTGCAAATGAATAATTTGCCTTAATAAGAAGGATATTTCCTATGGCTGTGCCTAAACGTAAAACAAGCCCATCACGCCGTGGTATGCGCCGCGCACATGACGCTTTGGGTTCAAACTCTTTTGTTGAAGATAAAAATTCTGGCGAACTTCGCCGCCCACACCACATTGACCTAAAAACCGGTCAATACCGTGGTCGTCAAGTTTTGACTGTAAAAGAAGATTAATTAAAATCAATTTATAGTTTATAAAAAGGCTGTCCTTTGAAAGGGCAGCCTTTTTCTATTTTATTCTTTTCCTATCTTAGTGAGGCAGATTATTCATTAAGCCAAATAAATCAGGAGGCTATGTGTGATTTTTTATGTTTAAATTTGTTATTTAACTTTTTCAGATATTAGCTTATGTAGTATTCCAAAAATTTCATCAGCCACTATTTTTGCGTCTTCAATTTTTAAACGATATATAGTTCCAGTAAATACACTAATTCCCAAAAAACCATATTTACCATTATATTTACTCACCAAATCAGCCATTAGATACAAATCTTCACGAGTAAACTTCTTTTGCTCGTGATACTCATTAACTGCAATGTAATCCCAATGCACATCAGCGTATTTGGTTCTTTGCGCTATATGAACCATTGGTATGTTCAAATTGCGTGCATAATTAAACCAATTATCTCGAACCTGTTCAAGTTTACTCATTATCCAAATAGGTGTCCACACATCTTCAAAACAACGGTCAGGTATACTCTTCGTGATTTCGTAGTCTTTAAGAACTAACCAGTCATAGAAGCGTTCAATTTCAAAATTTGCCAACCTTATTTTAGGCTTTTTACTATTCTGAAGCGCAATTAAAAGTGCCGCATTTGAATTAAAACCAAGCCCTCTTGCAATAGCTTCAGTTAAATGAGCAGATTTTATTTTCGGAAAAGCTTCTTTCAAAAGCCTCTTGAAAGATTCAATATTATAGTCAAGCAAAAGCATTTTGCGCATGACAAACCTCTTCAATCTTCATCGGGTCTACCAATTACGCACCGACGAACGTTAAGGTGTTTGTCGATTGAGATTTAAATTTTTTTTAACTTGATAGCAGGTTAGGCAAAATCGAACCATCTTTAAATTAATTTTGATTCAAAAATATTGTCAAACAAAAAGTTAAAATCGGGTGTTTTAAATCGGGGACGATATGAATTAAATCGTTAACAGTTTGATTTAATGGTGAGAAAGCAATACTTATTTTCATCATAGATAAACTTTGTAATTTTTAATTACCCATTTTAGCCCTTTCGTGTCTTCCTTGATAACATGGGAAGCGAAGTGCAGCTTTAACTTCTTCCCTTGAGGGAAGGTGGATTTTGACCACAGGTCAAAAGACGGAAGGGTGAATGGCACAATTGGGAAACAGCAGCGTTAGTTATATATTCAATACCGCCGCCCACCCTTCAGTCACCATTATTTTGTTATTCGCCATACCTGAAAACCGCTACGCACTTTTCAGGGTTCATCACGGGTGACAGCTTCCCTCAAGGGAAGCAATTAAGTGGAGCTATCATCCCCATCATTTTTACCCTTATAATACAAAGCATATCAGCCAAAGCAGAAGTTGACGCTTGGGTGATGTATGTCAGGAAATGTCAGGGTTTTGGGCGATGTGTTTATTTGCTTTGTAATGTCAACAAATGTCAACATTTTTAAGTAAAGGGTAAATGAGTGCCAATTATAGACACAAGTCATTGATTAATAATGATTTTCGTGGAGAAAAATTTTGTTATAAACCGGTGAAAATGGTTAAAATAGGGAAGGAATTTATAAAAAAACGATGTTTGATATTAATTATATCGCCCGTAATAATCTTTCAACCGCATCAATATCCTTGCGCTTAAGGGAGGATTTTTGCAAATCTTCGTCATCATAGCCCCAAATGGTGGCGTTGTGGTCTTCTTCGATACGTATTGCCTTAAACGCATCATCGGCGTCTATACGCCCCTTGATAAGCGCCAATGCCAAGATTACCGACCCCAGAACTTGGGTCATGAATGAAAATATGGTCAAATATAAATCGTCCATGCCGCCCGCGATATTTGCAACCTTGTCCAATGTTTCTTTTGTTTGTGCCGCCTCAAGAGAATCGAGAAGGATTATAAATTCAAGGCCATGTTCAGCCTTGACCCAATCCAAAACCGGCTGCCACAATTCGGCTTGTTTTTTGACAATTGGAGCAGGGGATGAAACCATATAACAAAGCAAATCGGTTGACGCATATTTTTGAATTTCTTCAACCATTGCAGCGCGCGCATCATTTGCCTTATCAAGCACAACATTCATAAGGCGCGTAATGGGCATTAAATTAGGGTCTAATTGTTTTGGTTGCGCATTCCATTCATCGGCAATGATTTGGGCGGCCACTGCATTTGGCAGTAATAGAGCTTTGCGCATGGGTGTGGTCAATTTACGCCCATCTAATAATATAGCAAACCCGCCATCACATTGTTCGATTGTGGCCTGTTTATAAAAACGATTTAGACTCATAATTAGTTCTTGAAAGGAGCAAATGGATCTTTACATTCACGTTCATCAAAACCCAAAAGTTCAAAGGCTTTGACAAAGTGTTTAGGCAATGGGGCAATTAGTTTTAGAGGCTTTCCAGTGGTTGGATGCGGTATTTCAATTGCACGCGCATGAAGGTGCAAATTGGTTTCCGATAGCCCACCAATATCAGGGCGATCGCAAACATATTTCCTGTCGCCCGCGATTGATGTTCCCATACCTTGTGAATGGAAACGCAATTGGTGGGTACGCCCAGTTACTGGTTTAAAAGCAACCCATGATGCACGTGTTCCGGCATTTGAAATTACTTCATAATCGGTAATTGCAAATTGTGCATCGCGTTCACCGTGACGTGCCGAATGAACCATTTCCATTTCTGGGTTAAGTCTTGATCCTTGTTTTTTAAGCCAGCCCCGAATTTCACCACTCATAGGGTGTGGGGTTCCCAAAAGGATTGCCCAATAAATCTTGGTCGTCTGACGCGATGCAAACGCCTTGGTAAGTTTGGCAATGGCATTTGGATTACGACCAAATAAAACAATACCCGAAGTTTCTTTATCAAGGCGGTGCGCAAGTTTTGGCTTGCCAAATTCTTCATGCGCAAAAACCGCCATAAGTTCATCAAGGTGACGGTTGGTTTTTGAACCACCCTGAACCGCAAGACCAGGAGGTTTATTAATCGCAATAACGTCATCATCTTCATAAAGGACGATTGATTTCAATAATTCCTCATCTTCTTGGGAAATATTATATTGCCGCTCTTTTACTTCGCGCAAAATATCATAAATATCGCCCGGCACGGTAACGTCCATACCCGCAGAAAGACGATCAGATGCCTTTTTGGCACGGGCGCCGTCAACACGGATTAGACCACGGCGAATTAATTGTTCAATTCGTCCTTGGGGAAGGGTTTCAAACTTGCGGCGCAAAAAACGGTCAAGGCGAACTTCGCCATCTTCCGCTTTAACAGGTAATGTAATTGGTGATGTCATAAAAAGCCCTTACAACAAAGGCTTGGAAATTGCCATGCCCATGAACACAGCCGTAAAACCTAAGAATACGGATAATGCAACATATAATAAGGCTTGGGAAACCTGTCCATGTTCCATAAGCCTTAAAGTTTCAAGAGAAAAGCTAGAAAACGTTGTATATCCGCCCAATATTCCAACCATCACGAAATATTGGACAAAATTATGATGCGTTCCATCTTTGGTTAATAGTGCCGCAGCAATGCCGATAAAAAAACTACCAGTAATATTTATTCCCAATGTACCGAAAGGAAATCCAGACCCAAAAGTATTTAGTGCAACACGACTAAGCAGCATGCGGATAACCCCGCCAATGCCAGCACCAAAAAAAACATAGATTATTTCACGCGTCATTCGAATGCCCCAAGCCAATCACTCATATCATCAGGAAGCGGGCATTCAAAGCGCTTAATTCCATCACCCGTGTCAATTTCTAATATTTGCGCATGGAGCATTAAACGTGGCACTTTTTTACCCTCAATGCTTAGGAGGCCGCCATATTTCATATCCCCTAAAATTGGATGCCCAATATAGGCAAGATGGGAACGCAATTGATGCATCCTACCAGTTTTGGGATATAATTTTACAAGGCTTATTTTGCCGTTTGACTTTATTGTTTCAAAAACTGTTTCGGCATCTTGGGCATTTTTATCATTCTTTCTTGCAATTATTGAAATATCAATATTGCCGGTTTTTCCACGTTTTAATGGCACATCAATAATACCTTTTGGCGCGGGTTGCCCCAAAACAATTGCATAATAAGTTTTTTTAGCTTTCTTTTGGGCAAATTGTTCAGATAAAAAGGCCGCTGTTGTTCGATTTTTGGCGGCAATTAATATGCCAGATGTTTCACGATCAATACGATGAACAAGCTTTGGTTTTTTACGCTGGTTTTTTACCAATGCTGGTAAAAGATTATCAATACATTTTTCAACGCCACTGCCACTTTGAACTGCAAGTCCAGAAGGTTTATTTATAACGACATATTGCAATGTCGCATCCATAACCAATGACTGAATAAACAATACATCCTCTGGCGGAATTTCAATATCTGAAATTTCTGGCTTTGGAGCATGATTATGCCTTGGCCTCGAATTATTAAACGGGCTGCGCTTTGCTTTTCCAAAATTACTATTATTACGGCTTCTTGTGGGTTTAAATGTATTATTCACTATCAAGTCCCACATCAAAATTAGGCGCAGAATGGGTAAGTGCACCAACTGAAATCACATCAACGCCAGTTTCGGCGATTGCCTTTACGGTATTTAGATTTACGCCACCTGACGCTTCCAAAGTAATTCTTTTACCAGCAAAATCGCGAGTAATTTTCACCGCATCTAAAAGCATTTCATTTGAAAAATTATCTAGCATTATTACATCTGGATAATGGGGTAGGGCGGCTTCTAATTGCGCGATACCATCAACCTCAATTTCAATCGGAACCAGATGCCCAACATTCGCTTTGGCTGCCAAAAGCGCATTTTCAACCCCGCCACAAGCTGCAACATGGTTGTCCTTGATTAAAATCGCATCATCAAGACCAAAACGATGATTTACACCGCCGCCCATTTTTACCGCAAATTTTTCAAAGGCACGTAAATTAGGCGTGGTTTTTCTGGTATCAGTAATTTTTGCCGATGTATGCCTCACCAATTCAACATATTGTGCAGTTAATGTTGCAATTCCTGACAGCCTGCCAACAAAGTTTAACATAACCCGTTCTGCCATCAAAAGTGAACGCGCCTTACCAGAAATTTTGGCAATAATATCGCCCTTTTTAACCTTATCACCATTATTTCTAATAGCTTCGAATAAAGCCGCAGAATCAACTAATTGCAAAGTAATTGCCGCAATATCAACCCCAGCAACAATACCTTCATTGCGTGACCGCATAACCCATTGCGCCTCAACATTGTCTGGGACACAGGAAAAAGTTGTTATGTCGCCACTACGTCCAAAATCTTCACGCAAAGCGGCATTAATAACTGGTTCAACAATAGAATATGGAAGATTATTACTCATAATATTTTTATATTACCGTTGCCTTCAACAAGCAAATAAGAATGTTTTGCATTTGTATCTAATTGCGTGAAGTCACTTCTAAAATGGCTACCACGACTTTCTTTTCTTGCGATTGCCGCTTTAACCATTAATTGCATGGTTAACAGCTCATTTGGAATGTATTTCTCAAATGTCTCAGCATAATCGGCCAATAAATGCTCAAGGCGCGTCATATCGTTTTTATTACGCACCACGCCCAAATCAGCACTCATAAGCATTCTAAATGCTTTTTGATTAGTTTTATCCATAGTTTCAGGAACGATTTCCTCACTATCAAATTTGATTTCTGAAGCTTCTTGCCCTTTTAATCTTTCTGCGCATCTTCCAGCAAAAACAATTGCCTCTAGCAATGAATTTGATGCCAACCTGTTTGCACCATGCAAACCAGTTGATGAACATTCGCCAATTGCAGATAAACCTTCTAATGTTGTTTTACCCCACATATCGGCAACAATTCCACCCATATGATAGTGAACTGCGGGGGTAACAGGTATTGGTTGAACGCGCGGGTCAATATTTGCATCCATACAAGATGCAAAAACTGTTGGGAAATGGTTGGGGAATTCGTCACCAATTGCCTTGGTTGCATCAAGAAAAGCACGCTTTCCCGAATGGTTTTCAGTAAAAACGGCGCGGGCAACAATATCACGTGGTGCAAGGTTGCCAAGTTCATGATATTTTTTCATGAACGGTGTTCCAAAACGATCAACCAAATCAGCACCTTCGCCACGTAATGCTTCAGATGCTAAGGGGGCAGGGTCTTTACCAATATTTATTGCTGTTGGATGAAATTGCACAAATTCTGGGTCTGCAATCATAGCGCCACAGCGCGCCGCCATACCAACACCTTGACCACGTGATTGAATTGGATTGGTCGTAACCGCATATAAACCGCCAATACCACCCGATGCCAATATTGTTTGATTAGCATTTATAGGAAATGTTCCCTTGTCACCACGAACAATTGCCCCACAAATTTTTCCATTGGTATTTTGCAGAAGTGATAACGCCGTATAATTCTCAACAATTTCAATATGTTCAGCTTTGGTGACAAGCGCAATAAGGCTTTTCATAATTTCACGACCAGCCAAATCGCCCGCCACGCGTGCCACACGCGGTAAGGAATGCGCAGCCTCAAGACTAAGTGCAAGTTCACCATTTTCTTTTTTATCAAATGGAACACCATATTCCAAAAGGTTATACACACGCTGCGGCCCTTCATGCGCCACAAGATTGGCCACCACTTCATCAACAAGGCCAGCACCAGCATTTATTGTATCTTTTGCGTGCAACTCGGGGCTGTCAGCTTTTGAAAGTGCGGCCGCAATCCCACCCTGTGCCCAGGCCGATGATGCAGCATTACCAACAGGAGCTGGCGATAAAACCACGCATTTCCTTGGCGCCAATTTTAATGCAAGAAATAAGCCCGCTAGACCTGCACCAATAATTAAAACATCACAATTCTTAGACATTAATGCAGATTCCTATTTTACCGGCATACCAATTCTTATTAAATTTCCAGACGGGTCAATGATTGCAAATTCGTACATTCCCCATGGCTTTAATTCAATATTGTCCAAGCGTGGGATGCCACAATTGGGTAAACCAATTTCTTGCCATTTATCGAAAAGAAGCTTTGCTTCCTGCGAACGTATGTAACACATTGAACTATTGGAAAATATATCAAGATTTTTATCAAATTGAAAATGTATTTCTATATTATCATAATTCGCAATCAGATATTGATTATGGGGACGAAAGTCATCAAATTCAAAACCAAGCTTTCGATAAAATACTATTGTTTCATCCAAATTATGGCTTAACAAAATTGGAATTACTTTTGTTTTATCAACCATTGGAAACGACCGTAAAATCTGTCGGAACTTTTGCCTTGGTATCAAAAACATTTGCATTGCGTGGCGGTAATTCAAGCATTGCATCAACAGATTTCCGTGCCTTTTCAATAAGTTCTGGTTCTAATTTCACTTCATATTTCATGTCACGCAGGCATTCATATATTTTTTTGAGAGATATAGTTTTCATATGCGGGCAAAGATTACATGGGCGGATAAACTCAACATCTGGGTTTTCAATCGCAACATTATCAGACATTGAACATTCTGTAATTAGAACAACTTTTTTTGGTTTGTTCATTTTTACAAAATCCGCCATTGCGCCAGTCGAACCCGCAAAATCGCTTTCTTGAACCACATCATTTGGGCATTCAGGGTGCGCAAGAACCGTAACACCGGGGTATGCCTCACGCAGCTCTTTTACATCTTCACCAGTGAATTGCTCGTGCACTTCGCAGGCACCTTTCCAGGCGATAATTTTTATATCTGTTTGTGCGGCAACATTGCGGGCAAGGTACTCATCAGGGACCATAATAACACTATCAACACCCCACTGTTTTGCAATTTCTTCAACCACTTGAACTGCATTTGAAGATGTACAGCAAATTGTTGATTCCGCCTTCACGTCTGCGGTCGTATTAACATAAGTAACAACGGGTAAATTTGGATATTTTTGCTTTATAAGTTTTACGTCTTCGCCTGTTATTGACGCAGCCAATGAACAACCAGCTTTTAGGTCTGGGATTAAAACAGTTTTTTCAGGGCATAATATTTTTGATGTTTCAGCCATAAAATGCACGCCACATTGCACGATGACTTGTTGTGGTACTTTTTGTGCCTGACGTGCAAGCCCCAATGAATCGCCACGGAAATCAGAAATGCAGTGGAATATATCTGCGGTCATATAATTATGCGCAAGAATAACAGCATCTTTTTCCTTTTTAAGGCGATTAATCGCAGCAACATATGGCGCATATGCAACCCATTCATCATAGGGAATTACGTGTCTTACGCCTTCGTATAATTTATCAGTTTCTGCCTTTATTTTATCATCTAAAACCAACAAATCTTTATCAACAGGATTGGAAGGCTTGTTAAGTTCACATACTTCAAATTTCATTTTATAGCATTCCTCAATTAATATGTTTATATGGGAATTCGTCACCATATTGCAAATTGTTTTGACCATTTGAAGGCAAATTGATTTATTTCTGTAACCGTGGTCGCGGCAATATGTGTAATTAATTTATGTTGCAATGGCTAAATAATGCGCCCACAATCGCATTGAAATAACCTTATAAAGTATCAAGGTTTTAATTGTAACTATTGGGAGAGTTAATATGTTATTCCGCGAAATTCTTGTTCCAGTAACATTATTATCAAATGATATTAATTTTTTTGAAAAGGTAAATCGTGTCACAACTAACCTTGATACAATCGTGACCCTTTATTTTTCTACCGTTGCACCAGAGGAAATTTTGCACGCATCTGCAATGGGGTTTGTAAGCGGTATGGAGGGTGAATTTATAGAACGCCAAAAAAGCGAAGATGATAAAATTTGGAACTTCTTAAAAGATATTTGCACCAAATTCCCAAATTTCAAAGCTGAAAGAATGGTTGGAAAGCTCAGTGAAACCGTGGTTGCACGCTCTGCCCTGTCGGATTTGATAATGATTGACGGCAAACAAATGATTAATAACCCAGAAATCTATAAAGAAGCAGAAGTTACATTTGTTTCTTCGCGCGCGCCGGTTATGATTCTTGGGAAAGACAATAATTCATCGGTTAAAAATATTGCGATTGCATGGAATGGATCTCCACAAGCTGCAAGAGCAGTAAAAGCAGCACTACCCTTCATGCGTCACGCTGAAAAAGTAAGTATATTACAATTAATACGCGATGGAAAAACCAATAAATCAGGGATTTTTAACCCAGAAACCCTTTTAAACACACTTAGTCGCCATAATATAAATGCCGAAGTAATTTATGATAAACAGCGCACCAGTGATGTCGCAATTGACCTTTTAAACCTTGCAAGAAAGGCGCAAGCTGATACACTTGTTGTCGGTCTTTATAGCACCTCTAGGGCGCAGGAGGTTTTGTTTGGCGGCACTTCGAAAACCTTGCTTAAAAAGACTGATGATTTGAATATGATTCTATCACATTAATTTTATAAGCTGATTAAATCTTTCGACAAAGGCAATTTGCGATGCTGTTGTGGTCATGGGTTTTACACTTATGTCAAGGCCACTTGGCGGGGTAATAAAAAACTCATCGGCCTCATCTTTTGTGAAGCCAGCTAGTTCAACTGCTTCATACCATGCACAGATTCTATCGGCTTTCTTAATAAGCTTTTTTAGAGCTGGAGGGGTTTTAGGTAAAAGACCGAACCGAAGGTGAATGGCACGTTCCAACCTATCTTCAAAAACCCGATAATCATAACCAAGTGCGTTTTTAAATGGGCTAATCATATCACCGATTACAAACTCTGGTGCGTCATGCAAAAGCGCCATCATTTGTTCTTGTGGGGTGATATTTGGCTTAAGAAAAGTAGCAATTTCTTCTACGATGATTGAATGTTGTGCAACAGAAAACGCATAATCACCAATTGTTTGTCCATTCCATCTTGCGACCCTTGCAAGGCCATGTGCAATATCTTCTATTTCAATATCCATAGGAGAGGGGTCAAGCAAATCAAGGCGTCTTCCTGACAACATTCTTTGCCATGCACGCTGAATTGTTTTAGTTTTTGCTTCTTTTTTAATAAATTTTGACAATGTGCGACCTTATGACTTTAAAGTTTCTTTGAATTTGTGATACAATAATATACAGAAATATACATGCTTGGAATATATGAAACATCATCTTTGACCAATGCTAATCGCTTCAAAGAGATGTGTATATCCAAGATTTTATGCAGGTGTTTTAATAAAGGATACGGCTATGTTATATGGTGAATTACTCGTTCCAGTTGCCGGAGGCCCAGAAGAATCTGATGTTTTAGGCCTTATTGCTGATTTCACAAAAGATTTAGCCGTTAACGTCACATTGTATTATTGTGCACCAGATCCAAAAGACATGCTTATGATTTCTGCAGATGGATTTGTTGCTGGTGTTGGTGCAACACTTGTTGAAAACCTTGAAAAAACTACTGAAGAAATTTGGCAAAGAATTACAAAAACCGCCACTAGCTTTCCACAGTTTTCCCTTGAAAGAGCAACCGGAAGCATTGATATAATTCTTCCAGAGCGGGCTGTGATTTCAGATCTTTTGGTAGTAAGCGGGAAATGCGCCTCTGGTAAATGCAATCTTTCAAACGGATTTGAAGAAACTTTATTAGAAGCAAGAGTACCAGCATTGGTAATAAAAGAGAACGCATCCAAATCAGCCGACAACATCGCAATCGCTTGGGATGGCTCATCACAAGCGGCACGTGCGGTAAAAGCGGCATTGCCATTCTTGAAACGGGCAAAATACGTAACAATTTTACAAATTACTGGTGATGCAGCAGTTACAGGATCTATAATTTACGAGCCTGAAGTTTTACAAAAAGTATTAGCAAAGCACGAAATAAAAGCCGATATTTTAACTCAATCGCAAAATGGTAATGCTACTGGAGCCATATTGCTTAATTTATGCGAAAAAATCGCGGCTGATGTATTGGTTTCTGGTGCATATGGTCATTCAAGAGCACGTGAGTTCGTATTTGGTGGAACGTCGCGGTCATTATTAAAATCAGAGACTGGCCCTAATTTAATTATTAGCCATTAACAAATTTAAAATTCCAAACACTTACAATCCAACATAGCCAAAAACCAAAATTAAAGAGAAGGAAACACTATGTCTGCTTTAACAAGAGTTGTTATACATTTAGGCCGCAACCCTGATGCAGGATACCCAGAAGGTGATCGTCATCAAGGTTACATCATACACGCCCCAGTTGGTGCGGATGGAAAATTAAACGCTGAAATATGGAAAGAACACAAAGAACATTGCAAAGTAATTCGTTATAGTGCGGATGATGAAAAAGATGCTGATGGCTTGTTAATTCATAAACGCGATAAATGGTTTATTGAATATGATGAAGAGCGTGAAGGTCCAGACGAAGATTTGCACCGCCTTGGCGAACATCGCCTTTGGGTTGGCGATTATGTAACTATTCATGAAAAGAACGGTAAAGATTTGATATATGTCGTGGCGGAAACTAATTGATTTTTGTTAGCTTTGGTGGCATTGGGCGGTGATGAAACCATCACCGCCTTTTAATTTGTCCCAATCTGTTAAAGCATCTGAAATTGGTCACTTTCCAGTTATGCTACCCGAAGTAATGGCGGCAGTTGCACCGAAAAATAATGAAACCATAATAGATTGTACTTTTGGCGGCGGCGGTTATTCACGAGCATTTCTTGATGCTGCCAATTGTAAAATCATTGGCCTTGACCGCGATATAACCGCAATTGCGCGCGCCAAAGATAGTTTCAAGGAATATTCAAACCGCCTAGAATTAGTACACACCACATTTTCAGAACTTGGAAATCTTGGCTTTAAAGATATTGATGCCATAGTACTTGATATTGGTGTATCTTCATTTCAGATAGATAATGCCGAACGTGGTTTTAGCTTTCAAAAAGATGGCCCTCTTGATATGCGTATGGGGGAAGGGATAAGCGCTGAAGAAGTTCTTATGACCCATACTGAGGCTGAATTATCAAAAATATTCTGGGATTATGGTGAAGAAAAAAATTCACGTCGAATAGCCCGCGCGATTGTTAATGATCGTGATGAAGCACCATTTAGGACTACAAAACAACTCGCAGATTTATGTGAGCGTATCTATGGGCATAAAAAAGAAAAAATTCATCCCGCAACCCGCGTTTTTCAAGCATTGCGAATCTATGTGAACGATGAATTGTCAGAATTAGAAAAAGCCCTTGAAGCATCATTAGATGTTTTAAAAGATGGCGGGCGTCTTGTTGTCGTTACTTTCCATTCCTTGGAAGATAGAATCGTTAAAAACTTTTTTGTTAAATATTCAACCACACCATCGGTATCAAGATACCAACCACAAATCAGCGCGATTAAACCAAAATTTATATTGCCTTCAAAAAAACCACTGCTTGCAGATGACGCTGAAATAGCAATAAACCCGCGTTCTCGTTCTGCAAAATTACGTTATGGTATCCGCACAAAAAGCTAAAGATTCACCCCTTATTAACCACAGATTAACCACAGTCGATAATAAATAATTATTGATTAATTACACAGGGGTATGTCTTGTTCTCACAAAAGCACGTCATTATGGGCTTTGTCCTGCTGATTTGTATTGTGCCTTTGTATTGGGCAAAAACAAAAGCTGATTCCATGCGCGAAAACATGCAAACTTTAAGCAAGGAAGTGGCAGATGAGCAAAAAAAAGTCTCTGAACTTGAGGCAGAATATGCCTATCTAAACCGTTTTGACAGATTAGAAGCGGCCGCCAATAAATTAGGCTTACAACCCATAAATGGCGCACAGATTACCAATCTATCGCAATTGGAAAAAGTTGCTCCACTTAAAACCAATCAAGCACCAGAAAATACAAATCCACCGCAACCGCAACAACAGGGGGCGGGATTATGATTGCACCGAATTGGCAAAAAATCCTTGGAAAACTTAAAACACTTCCTAGTCCCAAACAAATTTTCATCCGCTCTAAAACTAAATATGCGAAAATCATAAAAGATAATCACGACAGCAAAATTAAAACTAAACAAAATTTGAAATATGAAACTGCTAATGCGGGGCCAATGGTTCGCAGCCAGTTCTTGGGAATTTTCTTCCTAGCCGGTTTTGTGTTTTTATCGTTTAAACTCGGTTATATTATCTTTACTCGTGATGTTGACATTGCCCGCACTAGCGCGCGTGCCGAAGCACAACAAACATTGGAGCGTGGTGATATTACCGATAGAAATGGCGTATTACTCGCCACATCGGTAACAACTTATTCTTTATTTGCAGATCCATCAAAAGTTTGGGATCCTGTAGAAACCGCAACTGCTTTACGCACAATCTTCCCAGAAATGAGCGAAAAGGAATTAGTTGAAAAACTTGCAAGCTCAAAAAGATTTGTTTGGATAAAACGTAAATTAACATCCGCTGAAAAACAAAAAGTTTGGGCATTGGCACAACCTGGTTTGGAATTTGAACCAGAAAGCCAACGCGTATATCCAATGGGAAGTTTGGCAGGTCATATTCTTGGTGGCACGAATAGTGATGGGAAGGGGATTACCGGCCTTGAAAAATCACTTGAAGGCCTGATAATCTCAAAAGATAAAACCACATCGGTTAAATTATCTATCGATAGTCGTGTGCAATATGTCGTTGAAAAAGAACTTGCAGAGGCGGCGGTAAAATATCGTGCGGTTGGCGGCGCTGCCGCAATTATGGATATTAATACTGGCGAGATTATTGCATCGGCATCATGGCCATTTATGAATCCAAATGATTATGGCGCAAATGATACATATAGTCGCCAAAACCGCCTAATTCAATCCGTTTATGAAATGGGTTCGACTTTTAAAACTTTCACATTTGCGGTCGCACTAAATGATGGCAAGATTACACCAGATAGCCAATTTGACGTTTCCCATCCGTTACAAGTTGGGCGCTTTCAAATTAATGACTTTCATGGTGAAAAT
Organism: Hyphomonadaceae bacterium UBA1933; assembly: GCA_002337085.1. Lineage (GTDB taxonomy): Bacteria > Pseudomonadota > Alphaproteobacteria > Caulobacterales > Aquidulcibacteraceae > Pseudaquidulcibacter. The sequence goes on from DDFH01000007.1 coordinate 144,049, forward strand.
CGCGTAATTAGTGCTCGTGAGGTGCTTGCGCACTCATCAAATATTGGTACCGGAATGATTTCCCGCCTTGTGGGCAAAATCCGCCTGCAAGAGTTTTTTGGTCAAATCGGTCTTCTTGATAGAATTAGCGGTGAATTATTAGGTGCAGCCCGACCAATAGTTCCAAAAACCTGGGAAGATGCACGTGCAATTACTGCCTCATATGGTCATGGTATTGCGGTTTCTCCTCTTGCGGTGCTTGCGGCTTATGGTGCGGTATCAAATGGTGGTATTTACATAAAACCAACGTTCCTCGCACGCCCTAAAGGCAGCCAAATACCAGGTACTCGTGTTATTACCGAAGCAACCTCAAAACAAATTATTGAACTGTTACGTGATGTTGTTTCAGAAGGCACTGGAAGACAGGCAGATTCTGAATATTATAATGTTGCAGGTAAAACCGGAACCGCAATCAAGGTTGGTAAAAACGGTTACGACCATAATAGAAACGTTTCATCATTTGCCGGCATATTCCCAGCTGCACAGCCAAGATATGCAATTCTTTTCCTTTTAGATGAGCCAAAATTTGAAAGTGGCGGCGCAATGACTGCGGGCCTTGCAACCGCACCATCAGTTGCAAAAATTGTGTCACGCGTTGGACCAATGCTTGACATTACACCATTACAAAAAGTCGAAGAACCCAATGTTGCAAATACAACTGCAACAAACGAAGGACAAAATGGTTCGCAGACTGTCCAAATCAAAAATAAAGTTTTAAAGACAGAAAAACTTCGCGCTGCTATTGGCGCACGTTAATTTTGATATATTTTAACTGGTAGGCGTTTATGGCTGAACAAGTAAAGTTCAAATTGGGTGAACTTATATCCGGCGTTGGCACGGCAATTTCCGATATTATTATCACTGGCTTGCAAGCAGATAGCAGAAAAGTGGTAAAGGGTGATTTATTTTTTGCGCTTTCTGGAAGCCTTGCAAATGGTACAGACTTTGCAAAATCAGCGGAAGAAAAGGGGGCGGCGGCTGTTGTATCCGAAACAGCGATTGATGGTCTTTCAATCCCTGTTGTCATTGTGAATGACGCGCGTGGTGAATTATCAAATGCCGCAAAAACATTTTATCCAGCAATGCCACAAAATATTGTTGCGATTACTGGAACAAATGGCAAAAGTTCAACCGTGGATTTCTTACGACAAATATGGTCATTTTGCGGAAAAAATGCAGCAAGTCTTGGTACTTTGGGGGCAATAACCCCAAAAGGTGTTGTTAATCTTGGTTTTACCACACCTGACCCAATCTCACTTCATAAAAATTTACAAACTTTAGCCGCTGATGGTATTGAGTATCTTGCAATGGAGGCATCTTCGCATGCGCTTCATCAAAAACGTATGCACGGCGTAAACCTTAAAGCAGCTGGCTTTTCAAACCTTACGCAAGATCACCTTGATTATCACAAAACTATGGATGAATATGCGGCTGCTAAAGCAATATTATTCAAAGATTTCCTGAAAGATGGTCAGCCAGCCGTAATAAACGCCGATGCGGAATATGCACCATTTTTTGAAAGCGTCGCAAAAGAACATAATCTTGATTTAAAACTTGTTGGTTGGCGTGGAACTTATCTAAAAATACAAGAATTATGGCCAAAACCATCTTCACAACGCATTGATTATATCCATTTGGGAAAAAACTATGTTGTTGAACTCCCTCTTATTGGTGAGTTTCAGGCATTAAACGCCACTATGGCAGCTGGACTTGCTTTATCTTTAGGGGATGAGCCAGAAGCAGTATTTGCTGCTATGCGTAAATTAAAGCCTGTAAAAGGCCGCATGGAACATGTTGGCGAAACCAAAGACAATGCACATGTTTTTGTTGATTATGCCCACACACCTGATGGTCTTGATGTTTTATTACGTGCGGTTCGCCCACATGCACCAGGTAGAATAATAATTGTATTTGGTTGCGGCGGTGATCGTGATAAAACCAAACGTCCTAAAATGGGGGCGATTGCCGCAAAATATGGCGATGTTGTTATTGTAACAGATGATAATCCGCGCACTGAAAATGCTGAGCAAATCAGAAAAGAAATCATGGTTGCAACGCCTGACGCGCACGAAATTGGTGACAGAAAAGAAGCAATCATATTTGCCCTAAAAATGTCAAAAAATGGTGATGCTGTCATTGTGGCTGGCAAAGGTCATGAAACAGGTCAGATAGTTGGCGACAAAGTTCTACCATTCTCTGATCAAGAAACTATCATTGATTATCTTTTGGCAAATGGGGGCAAAATTGTCTAACCAAGATAGCACGATATTATGGACATCTGAAGAAATTGCCGCCGCAGTTCAAGGACAATTTGGCAATGATTTCAACATTACAGGCGTTCAAATTGATTCTCGTGCTATTGAACCTGGAGATTTATTCATTGCAATTAAGGCAGAACGTGATGGCCACGACTTTGCAAAAAGCGCTTTAAACCACGGGGCAGGTGGCGTTCTTATTTCTGATAAAGAGGCAATTGGTTCATCACAAAATTATGTATTATGTGATGATACAATGCTTGCATTAGAAAACCTTGGTGCAGCGTCTAGAAGACGGGCATTAATTACAAAAAGAATTGCTATTACAGGCTCTGTTGGGAAAACCACCGTAAAAGAACTTACTGCAAAAGCACTTTCGGCAAGTGGAAAAACCCATAAATCTATAAAATCTTATAATAATCATTGGGGTGTTCCGTTAACACTTTCGCGAATGCCAATTGATGCAAGATTTGGGGTTTTTGAAATCGGCATGAACCACAGTGGTGAGATTTCATTATTATCCCCACAGGTAAAACCTCACGTCGCAGCAATTACAACCGTTGCCCCAGTTCATATCGAACATTTCGGCACAATTGAAGCAATTGCAGATGCCAAAGCCGAAATCTTTCTTGGCATTGAAAATGGTGGATATGCACTTATTCCCCATGAAAACCCAATGACTAAACGTCTTATGCAGCGTGCATCTGATATTGATAATTTAAACATCATTACTTTTGGCATTAAGCAAGATGCGGATGCAAAAATTACCCGCCTAATTGATAATGGAGATTACCGAATTGTTCATGCAGACATTATGGGTAAACATGTAGAGTGGCGGATTTCAGAGCCAGGTGAACATTGGATTCACAATGGCTTATGTGCGATAACACTGGTTCATCTTGCTGGTGGTGATTTAGAAGCTGCGGCAAGCGTTTTGTCAAACTTTGGTGCACTTGAAGGTCGCGGCGCAGTAAAAAATATCATGACAAAAGATGGCGTTGAATTTACTTTGGTTGATGAGGCATATAATGCTAATCCAACATCGGTTGCTGCGGCATTAAGAACTCTTGCCAATAGACACGGAAGGCGGAAGATTGCTGTTCTTGGCGATATGCTGGAACTGGGTGACAAAGAAAACGAATATCATGCTAGATTAATTGATGCCGTTTTAAAGTCAAATATTGATTTGGTTTTTCTTGCTGGAAGCAGAATGAAAAACTTGTGGGACTTATTACCTGCTAATAAAAGAGGTAATTACGCATATAGTTCGAAAGAATTACTTCCACGAATATTGGAATCTGTTCAAAGCGGTGACTGTATTATGGTAAAAGGTTCTAATGGTTCGCATATGAATGTAATCGTTGCAGGGCTTGCCAATTTAAAGAACGAGAGCCTTAGGAATTAATAATTATCGGGGAATCTGCTGCAAAGTCAGATAAAGCAAAAATAATGTTATATGAATTATTTCACCAGCATTTTAATTTATTAAATTATATTACCTTTAGAACGGGTTTGGCTTTGGCAACTGCGGTTACCATTCTTCTTATGTTTGGCCGTCCGGTAATTGATTGGATGCGCGTTAAACAGGGGCGGGGGCAACCAATCCGTAAACTTGGCCCTGAAACCCACCTTGCAAAACAAGGAACCCCAACAATGGGTGGGGCAATGATACTTGCCGCAGTCACCATTGGGACATTGCTTTGGGCAGATTTAAAAAACCAATATGTTTGGATTGTTATGTTCGTAATGATTGGTTTTGGTTTGGTTGGCTTTATTGATGACTACCGCAAAGTAAAAAAACAAAAAGAAGATGGATTATCTTCAAAAGCCCGTTTGATTGGTGAATTTATAATTGCCTTTATTGCATGCTATTTTATTGCAAAATATCAAAATGCCGGACACAGCACACCTCCTGATATTGGTTACTCAGTAGCCGTTCCATTTTTCAAAAACGTATTATTTAACCTTGGTTGGTTTACATTAGTTTTTGGAATGATTGTAATTGTTGGCTTTGGTAACGCGGTTAATTTTACCGATGGTCTTGATGGTCTTGCCATTATGCCTGTAATGATTGCGTCATCAACATTTGGCCTAATTATTTATATGGTTGGGAATTTTAAATTCGCTGAATATCTGCAATTACATTATATCGAGCATTTAGGTGAAGTAACCGTAATAATGGGTGCGGTTTTGGGCGCTGGTCTTGGATTCTTGTGGTGGAACGCACCTCCTGCACAAATTTTCATGGGGGATACTGGCTCACTATCACTTGGTGGCACTTTGGGCGTTGTTGCTGTTGCCTCAAAACATGAATTTGTTTTGGCAATTGTTGGCTTTGTTTTTGTTATGGAACTTCTAAGCGTTGTTGCACAGGTTACTTCATTCAAACTTACTGGAAAGCGCGTGCTTTTAATGGCACCACTTCATCACCATTTTGAAAAATTACATTGGAAAGAGCCGACAATTGTTATTCGCTTCTGGATTATGGCAACAATCTTTGCTTTAATCGGCTTGGCAACCCTGAAGTTGAGGTAAAATGTTTTCGGTAACCACCTATAAAAATAAAGAAGTCGCTGTTTTTGGCCTTGGGCGTTCTGGTCTAACCGCTGCGGAGGCACTTCATGCAGGTGGGGCAATAGTCTATCTATGGGATGATAATGAAAAGGCGCGTAACAAATCTATTGATTTCGGTTTTGAAATTAAAAAATTTGATACGCTTGATGCAACAAAAATCTCTGCCCTTATTATGTCTCCAGGCGTTCCAATTTATGGTGAAAAAATTAATTGGGCTGCTGCCTGGGCTCATGAAAATGACATACCCATTATTGGTGATATTGAATTATTTGCCCGCGAAATCAATGCAACTCCGGAAAATATTCGGCCAAAAACCATTGGTATTACTGGTACAAATGGAAAATCAACGACAACCGCACTTATTACGCATATTTTACAAAATGCGGGACGCGATGTCCGAATGGGCGGGAATATTGGTACTGGTGTCCTTAGCCTTGCTCCACCAAAAGCGGGGGCAATATATGTTATTGAACTATCATCTTATCAATTAGATTTAACTAAATCATTGCATCTTGATGTGGCAATTCAAATAAATATTTCTGAAGATCATCTTGAACGTCATGGCACTATGGAAAGATATGTCGCTGCAAAACGTAATATTTTTGCCAATCAGACCTCTGATGATTATGCAATTATCGGTGTTGATGATGACTTTGGTGAAGAATTAGCAACCTTGCTTATGGCGAAAGGCAGCCGAAGGGTTATACCAATTTCATCGGGTCAATTCGTAACGTGTGGCATAAGCTCTATCAATCAATTCCTATGGGATAATTCATCGGGTCGTGCCAATAAAATCGCTGATTTACATAATGCACTTGCACTTCCTGGTAATCATAATGGGCAAAATGCCGCCGCTGCATTTGCGGCGTGCCGTGCAATTGGTCTCAGCGATGAGATTATTGTTGAAGGTATTATGAATTTTGGCGGCCTCAAACACCGCCTTCAAAAAATTGGCGCGATTGGTAAAGTTCAATTTTATAACGATTCCAAGGCAACTAATGCCGATGCCAGTGCCCAAGCACTAAATTCATTCCCTCGCTTACGTTGGATAGCAGGCGGGCAAGCCAAAAGTGATGGAATTGATCCATTATCAAGATTTTTTCCAAAGATTGCAAAAAGCTATTTATTTGGTGCTGCTGCCGAACGTTTTTCAGACAATTTGAAGAACTTTCCGCATGAAATATTTGAAACCTTGGCACAAGCTACACAAAAAGCATACCAAGATGCAATTGAAACCGGTGATGAAGAACTTATAGTTCTTTCACCGGCTTGTGCGTCTTTTGATCAATATTCAGATTTTGAAGCGCGTGGTGATGATTTTATCAATGTAGTTAATGATATAATCACAAAACACGGAAAAAAATAATAATTCAGTAACCATGTTACGGCATATATAATTCATTAAATATGGATTTAATATGCAAGCTATTTATTCGTTTCAAAATAATATTAAAAAAATTGGCTGGCTAAATGTTTGGTGGCAAAATATTGATAGGGTGACCCTTGGTCTGGTGGCAACGCTTATGACAATTGGCCTTATCTTGTCATTTGGCTCATCTCCTGCTGCTGCTGCTAGACTTGATTATGATAATCCGTTCTTTTTTGTTTATAGACAGGCATTTTTTGTCGTTGTCTCATTTTCAATATTGCTAAGCATTTCATTCTTATCAATTGATAATGTGAGAAGATTTTCATTACTGCTTTATGTAGTTTCCATTGTGTTATTGCTTACAATACTTGGAATTGGGCATACCGCAAAAGGTGCGCAAAGGTGGCTTCGCTTTGGCGGTTTTTCATTACAACCATCAGAAATCATCAAACCTGCAGCTATTATTTTGGTTTCATGGGTTCTTACTAGGCGCGTATATGACAAAGGCTTTCATGCAGAATTTGTTGGTTTGGCAATTGTTGCCTTTCCAATTATGATTTTTTTGATGCAACCCGATGTCGGGCAAACAATTTTATTATCAATATCTTATTTGGCAATTTTTTGGGTTGCAGGAATAAGTGGGAAATGGCTGTTTGGTTTATTTGGAACGGGCATAATTGGCCTTATTTTATTATTTCTATTTAAACCACACTTTGTTGATAGGATTGATAAATTTATAAACCCTGAAAATAACGACAATTACCAAGTTGATAGAGGGCTTGATGCAATTGCATCGGGCGAAATCTTCGGTCGCGGCGCAGGTGAAGGCATTATTAAACACATCTTACCCGATGTTCATACAGATTTTATTTTCTCATTAGCGGTTGAAGAATGGGGAATGATAGGGGCATTTTTTCTAATGTCACTATTTGCAGTCTTAATCATTCGTGGAATTCATGTCGCAAGCAAGATTTCAGACCCGTTTGCACAAACTTCTGGTATTGGGCTTTATCTTTTGTTTGGGTTTCAGGTCGCAATTAATCTTGCCGTTAATTTAAATTTGATTCCTGCAAAAGGTATGACATTACCATTCATTTCTTATGGCGGTTCATCCTTAATAGGGTCGGCAATCACACTTGGATTAGCGCTCGCAATAACCCGAAAACGCCCTTATGAGGCAGTATTAGGGAAATAACACGCATATATCAGCTTAATCGCACCTCTTTATGCAAAACTTTTCGACTTTTGAAAAAAATACTTATATTTAATCTTCATGAGTGAAACAAAACAAACAATATTGATTGCAGCAGGTGGCACAGGTGGCCACATGTTCCCCGCCAAAGCATTCGCCGATGAAATGGTTATGCGTGGTTTTGATGTTATTCTTGTAACCGACCCACGCGGCAGAAGATATACAGAAGGTTTCCCTTCAATTGATAATTTGATTTTATCTGTAACTAATGCCGATGAAGGTGGTTTAAAAGGTAAAATAAACGCTGGGTTAAACCTTTTAAAATCAATTTCTCAAACCAAACCATTTTTAAAAAAATATGAACCAGTTGCGGTTGTTGGATTTGGTGGATACCCCACTTTCCCTGTTTTATATAATGCAAAATGTCCGATAATAATTCATGAACAAAATGCGGTTTTGGGTCGCGTTAATCGCTTTTTCCAAAAAAAGGCGGTTAAAATCTGCTCTGGTTTTGAGACACTTAATTTTCTCGAATTTAAAGAAAAACATGTGGTTTGCGGCAACCCAGTTCGCAAAGAATTAATCGAAGCTGGTAATTCGCCATTCCCAGAGATCAAACCAAATGGTACATTACGTATTCTTGTAACTGGTGGCTCTCAAGGTGCAAGAGTTTTAGGGCAAGCAGTACCCGATGCCATTGCTGAATTACCTGAGAACTTACGGCAACGTCTATTCATTTCGCATCAAGTTCGTGAAGAACAATGTGATACTGCACGCGAAACCTATGGTGATGCTGGTGTTCAGGCAGAAGTATGGCCATTTTTTAAAGATATGGCGACACGCCTAAAGGATTCGCATTTGGTAATTGGTCGCTCTGGCGCGTCAACTGTTTCTGAAACAGCGGTTGTTGGTCGTTCGGCAATTTTTATACCTTTGCCAAGCGCAACTAATGACCATCAAACCTTTAATGCAGAATCAATGGTCAAAAGTGGTGGTGCAGACCTAATCAAAGAAAACGAATTATCGGTTAAACGCCTTTCACAATTGCTTGAAATGCGCCTGATGAATGAAGAGAAATTAAAAGAACGTGGGGCGGCGATTAAAAGTGCCGCGCGCCCTGATGCCGCACAAAGATTGGCAGATGTAGTAATAGGTGAAATAAATGCGTAAACCGGTTATCCCTCTTGATGTTGGTATTATTCACATTGTTGGCATTGGTGGCATTGGCATGTCAGGCATTGCCGAAGTATTGGCGCATTGGGGTTATCAGATACAAGGTTCTGATGCCAAAGATGGTGCAAACCTTACGAGGCTTCGCAAAGATGGCATAAAAGTCTTTGTTGGCCATGATGGCAAGAATGTTGAAGGCGTAAGCATGGTTCTTATTTCTTCTGCGGTTAAGCCTGATAATCTTGAGGTTATGGCTGCGCGTGCCGCAGGAATACCAATTGTACGCCGCTCAGAAATGTTGGCGGAATTGATGCGCCTTGGTTGGACGATTGCAGTTGGCGGAACTCATGGCAAAACCACAACAACCTCTATGGTTGCGACTTTACTTGATGCAGCAGGCAAGGATCCGACCGTTATTAATGGCGGCATTATCAATGCCTATGGCACAAATGCCCGCGTTGGTACTGGCGATTGGATGGTTGTTGAGGCCGATGAATCTGACGGCACATTTACAAAACTTCGTCCAAATGTTGCAATTGTTACCAATATGGATCCAGAGCATTTGGATTTTTACGGCACAAAAGAAAATATGGAAAAGGCTTTTGAAGCATTCGTTGAATCTGTGCCTTTTTATGGCTTTTCTGTCCTTTGTATAGACCACCCTGGAGTTCAAGGATTGGTTGCCAAAGTTACCGACCGAAAAGTGTTTACCTATGGCTTTAGTCCACAAGCGGACGTGCAGGCAGTTAATGTTCGTGCTGAGGCCGATGGTTCGCATTTTGATGTAATTTTCAAAGCAAAATATGGCAAAACTGAAAAATTAATTCAAAATCTTCACCTGCCAATGGCGGGCATGCACAATGTATTAAACTCACTTGCTGCAATCACTGTTGCGACTGAACTTGGTGCAGACGCCGCGCAAATTCAAAATGGGCTATCTAAATTCATGGGGGTTAAACGACGCTTCAGCCTTGTCGGTGAGTTTAATGGCGTTAAAATCATTGATGATTATGGACATCACCCTGTCGAAATCAAGGCAGTTTTATCTGCCGCAAGACAGGTTACCAAAAACCGTGTGATTGCCGTTGTGCAACCGCATAGATATACCCGCCTAAGAGATCTCTTTGAAGATTTCTGCCGCTGTTTAAATGATGCCGACGTTGTTGCCATTGCCGATGTTTATAGCGCAGGGGAACAACCAATCGAAGGGATAAATGCCGATACATTTGTTCAAGGCATAAAAGATCATGGACATAAAAACGTATCAAAACTTAATAGCCCTGATGATTTACCACAATTCTTTTTAGAGAATGCAAAAGACGGCGATTTATTTGTATGTCTTGGTGCAGGCGATATTACGAATTGGGCAAACGGCCTTGAGGCAAAACTAAAGGGTTGATGACTTATTGACGCATTTAGATTTATCTACTAGCCTCAATGAATGAGAAAATTTATACCACTTTTATTCGTTTTGCCTATCATGGCATTTGATACGCCAAAAAATAGCGTTGCTTGGGACATTGTTGAGGGTTTAACCACTGAAATCGGGCCAAGGCTTCCAGGGTCAGATGATGAGGCGAGGGCACGCGAATGGGCTGTAATAAAGCTAAAGTCACTTGGCTTTAGGAATGTTCATATCGAAACCTATGATATGCCAGTGTGGGTAAGGGGTGAAGAAAGCGCCGAAGTCGTTTCCCCTTTTAAACAAAAGCTAATCCTTACTGCATTAGGAAACAGTGCAGCGACCCCAAAAGATGGCTTGAGTGCAACAGTTATTGGCTTTAATTCCCTCGAAGATTTAAAAGCCGCACCCGATGCAATGGTAAAAGGTAAGATTGTTTTTGTCTCGCATAAAATGACTGCTACACAAGATGGTTCTGGTTACGGTGCATATGGGCCGGCACGCTTTATCGGTCCAAATATTGCGGCAAAAAAAGGTGCTGTTGGGTACTTATTACGTTCATTAGGGACAAATAATCATCGGGTTGCACATACTGGCGTAACACGTTTTGAAGATGGTGTTTCGCCAATTCCATCGGCTGCTTTGACAGTTCCTGATGCCGAAAATCTTGAGAGAATGTTGGCACGCGCAAAAGCACCATTAATCATTCATATGACTCTTAGCCCAAAACAAACTGGCATTCATCAATCGGGGAATGTCGTTGCCGAAGTGCCCGGTTCAGACCCAAATGCCGGAATGGTTGTTATTGGTGGTCACCTTGATTCATGGGATTTAGGAACCGGCGCAATTGATGATGCATCAGGGCTTGCAATAACCACGGCCGCAGCCAAACGAATTATGGATGGACAACAACCAAAACGCACTATTCGCGTTGTTTGGTGGGGTTCAGAAGAAGTTGGCGGTTTTGGTTCTGACGCATATTATAAGACGCATAAGGATGATAAAGTTGTTGCAGTCGCTGAATCAGATTCTGGCGCAGATAAAGTGTGGGCTTTTTCATATAAATTACCTGAAACAAACAAACCACTTGGCGATAAAATGGTGACCGATTTCAATAAAGCCGGAATTATATACCAAGCTAATAATGCGCATGGCGGGGCAGATATTGAACACTTTGTCGAAAGCGGCGTTGCCGTTTTTGATTTAAAACAAGATGCAACGCATTATTTTGATTTACACCATACGCCGGATGACACATTGGATAAAATTAATCCCCTTATGCTAGAACAAAATGTTGATGCGTGGGAAATATTGCTAAAAAACCTCTCGTCAACAACAGAAGATATTGGTTTAATTCCGCAAAAAAAATAGTCATTTGGGATTTTTTAATGAGAAATGTTTCACTTGATATTTTTCGCGGCCTTATCATATTTTTGATGATAATTGTAAATTCTCAAGGTGCGGGTTCGGATCCGTACCCAATTCTTGATCATGCGGAATGGTTTGGCTTTACATTGGCTGATTTCGTATTTCCAAGTTTTTTGTTTATTATGGGATGCTCTTTGGCTTATTCAAAGGCATCGTCTTTACAGTGGAATGAATATTTTACAAAAGTTGCCAAAAGAACCCTTATTTTATTTGCAATTGGATTATTCTTAAATTGGTTTCCGTTTTTTTTATTTAACAAACAAGGTTTGTTTGAATGGAAGTATTTTGAAAACTTACGTTTTATGGGGGTTTTTCAACGGCTTGCACTTTGCTATTTTTTGGCTGCAATAATTGTAAAAGCATCGCCAAAACATTCAATAATTGTGGGCAGTGTAATGCTTGTCGGTTATTGGGCTGCTGTAATGCTTCTTGCACCGCAAGGGATGCAGCTTACAAGGGAAGGCAACCTTGGCACAATGATTGATAATTTCATTATCCCAAAATCGCATTTATATCGTGGCGACAATGGCTTTGAACCAGAGGGTTTATTAGGCACGATACCTGCAAGTGTAAATATGATTGCAGGCTTTATATGTGCAAGATATGTTCGCAATAATGGTTTTACAACCGAAACGTTGAGGAAGTTTTTATTTGCTGGATTTGGCCTATTAATTTTGACTTCATTATGGTCGGTTCAATATCCGGTTTCTAAAAAACTGTGGACATCGTCTTATGTAATTTTAACGATTGGGCTTGATTTATTTCTGCTTGCAACACTCGCCTATGTTTATGAAGTTAAAAATATAAAAATTGCGTCAGAATTTTTCCAAATTTTCGGGCGCAATCCGCTAGCAATATATGTATTTTCGCTTTTATTTTTGAAAATACTGTTGGTTTGGCGGGTTGAACCAACTGTTTCACTTCATAAATTCTTGGGCGAGCAAGTTTTTCAAAAAGTCTGGGCAGGGGCAGGTGGAAGTTTGCTATTTGCGCTTTGCTTTACTTTGATTTGCTTTCTTTTCGCACTTTGGTTAGATAGAAAGAAAATTATAATAAAAATCTAAACTTCCAAAGGTAATAGATGAACGCAATCCCTCCTATTCAACTCGCCGTTGTTCAAGTAACACCATTCCAACAAAATTGTAGCATTTTGTGGGATAATTATACCAAGGATGCAATTATTGTTGATCCGGGTGGCGATGTTGAAAACATCTTAAAAGTTCTAAAAGATAATGCTGTAAAACCCAAAGAAATATGGATTACCCATGGCCACCTCGACCATGCAGGTGGCGCAATGGAGCTTGCACGTAAACTTGGTATAAAAATCATTGGCCCACATATTGATGATAAATTCTGGCTCGACCAAATCGTTTCATCGTGGGCGCGTTATGGCTATAATATTGGGGAAGATTGCACACCTGATGTTTGGTTAAATGATGGCGACAAGGTAAGTGTTGGGCAATTTGAATTTGATGTTGTTCACTGCCCTGGTCATACACCAGGCCATGTTGCCTTTATCAACAAAGAATTAGGTTTGGCATTCGTTGGTGATTTATTGTTTGCTGGTTCAATCGGGCGGACTGATTTTCCAAAAGGTAATCACGCTGATTTGTTAAAATCAATCACCACTAAATTGTGGCCATATGGCAATGAGATACAATTCGTTCCAGGGCATGGCCCCATGTCAACATTCGGTAATGAACGGGCAAATAATCCCTTTGTTTCCGACGAAGTTATGAAGCGTCAGGCATAAAATGAATATTGTAAAAATTGAACAAATTGGCTCTCAAGGGGACGGTATTGCAAACCTTGATGGGCAAAATATCTACGTCCCTTATAGTATTGATGGTGAAACGGTTAAGGTTGAAATTGCCAATAACCGTGGACAAATCACTGAAATAATTGAAAAATCACCATTTCGCACCACACCAATTTGCCAATATTTCGGCAAATGTGGTGGTTGCACCTTGCAACATTTGAGCGATGATAAAGTTGCCAGTTTTAAAACAAAACTTATTGAAGATGCCATTTCAATCACACCATCAGAATTTAAAAACGCCTATGATAGCGGTCGTAGACGGGTTAAATTTAATATTGAAAAAAATAAAAATGAGGTAACGCTTGGTTTTATGGCGGCAAAATCGCATGATGTTATTGATGTTGATAATTGCCCAATTCTTTGTGATGATTTGCAATATTTCATACCAAAACTTCGTGAGCTTTGTCGAACATTATTAAAACCAGATGAAAAGGTTACAGCCAATCTTACAGCGTGTGACAATGGTATTGATATTGATATCGCGGGCATTAAGCCACTTAATAAAAAAAGTCGTGGTGAGTTGGAATCACTTGCAATTGCCGCCCAAAAATCTGGCCTGACAAGGCTTACACTTAATGGTGAGCTTGCATTTCAAACCATGTCCCCAATTGTAAAATTCGCCAATGTTCCGGTTGAAATTCCGCCAAATTGCTTTTTACAAGCCACAAAAACCTGTGAAGATGCAATCAAAGAACAATTACTTATTTGGGCAAAGGGTTCAAAAAGAATTATTGATTTATTTAGCGGTGCGGGAACATTTTCTTTGCCTCTAAAACAAATCGGTGAAGTAAAGGCATATGAACTTAACACCACATCAGTAGTCGCACTTAATAAAGCCGCAAAAGCCGCAGCAGGTGGCCATAAATTAGAGGCATTTACCCGCGATTTATTCCGGCTTCCGGTCTCACCACTTGAATTAAAAAATATTGATCTAGCCGTTCTTGACCCAGCAAGAGCGGGTGCTAATTATCAAGTAAAACAATTGGTAAAATCAAAAATCAATAAAATAATTTATATTTCTTGTGAACCTGCATCATTTGCCGAGGATTTAAAAGTTTTGGTTGAAGGTGGTTTCAAGCTTAAAGAATTAAAAGCATTTGATCAATTTCGTTACAGCACCCATGTTGAAATTATGGGGCTTTTTGAAAGATGATAAGAAATAATTTTTGGCGTGAAATTTCCCTCCAAGATTGGAATGATGAAGAGTGGGAAAGCCTTTGTGATAGTTGCGGTAAATGTTGCCTTATTCGTCTTGAGGATGAAGATAATGGCGACATTTATAACACTGATGTTCATTGTAAATTATTTGATAATAAAAGCTGTCGTTGTTCTGATTATGAAAATCGGGTTAAATACGTGCCTGATTGTGTAAAGCTTGATAAAGAAAATATATTCACACTAACATGGCTGCCACAAACATGTGCCTATCGCCTAATTGCCGAAGGCAAACCATTATTTGATTGGCATTATTTAATTGCCGGAAATTATGATTTGATGCATAACCAAGGTTATAGCGTTAAAGAAAAAACCGTTGCCGAAACCCGCGTCAAAACAAAATATTTGGTAAAGCATATAAAACACTGGAAAGGCGAAGATAGATGAAATCGCCAAATTTTGATGATATTTTACAAGCACAAACACGTATAAGCGAAATTATAAACCAAACACCATTTCTTTATTCGCCAGTTTTAAATGAAATGATGGACGCGAATATTTTTATAAAGGCAGAAAATCTGCAACCACGTGGTGCATTTAAAATTCGTGGTGCTGCGAATGCTATATTCAAGCGTAAAGCCGAAGCATTACAAAATGGTGTCATTGCTTATTCAAGTGGTAACCATGCCCAAGGGGTTGCACTTGCTTGTAAATATATCGGGGCAAAAGCAACCATAATCGTCCCAAAAGATGTGCCATTGGCAAAGCTAAAACCCGCACAAGATGACGGTGCGGAAATTATCTTTTACGATAGAAAAACTGAAATTCGTGAAGAAATTGGTGCAAATTTACAAAAGCAAACCGGGGCAATATTGGTTCCACCCTATGACCATCCAGATGTTATAGCAGGACAAGGTACAATCGGTCTTGAAATATCGGAATTTGCCACAAAAAATGATTTAAAGTTTGATTATGTTGTAACACCGGCATCAGGCGGCGGATTGGCAAGTGGCATTGGAATTGCACTTAAACAGCTTAGCCCAAATACGAAACTCATAATTTCTGAACCCGAAGGCTATGACGACATGGCGCAGTCTTTGGCAACAGGTGAAAGAACGCGGATAAATGATATTAATTATCCATCACTCCTTGATGCACTTCAAGCACCAATTCCTGGTGAAATAACATTCGAAGTTTTAAAAGATATTGGGGCACAGGCATTTCCAATTTCTGATAATGCTGCTTTACATGCCGTTAAATTTGCGTTCGAGAACTTCCATCTGGTATTAGAGCCATCTGGTGCGTCATCACTTGCACTCGTTATGGAAAATAAAATTCCCGCCAAAAGCAAAAATATTTGTATTATTGCTTCAGGCGGGAATATTGATATTCAGATTTTACAAAAAGCGCTTATGACTTCTTGATAAATTCGGTTCTAAGAACCAAACCTTTTACTTTTTCGTGATTACATTCAATTTCGTCTTCATTGTAAGTAAGACGGATATTTTTAATGACAGTACCACGTTTAAGAGTTACTCCACCCGAACCTTTTACTTTAAGATCTTTGATAAGTGTTACGTTATCACCATCTTTAAGCTGGTTACCATTTGCATCTTTTACTACTAATTCTTCGTCTGACATATTGCCCCCTATGGATTAATGAACCCTATCCGGTTCATTTTTTGTAATTTTAAATGTTATGAACAATGAAACTGCAACCAAAAAGCCTGCAAAAAAGAATGCAGCACCAGGAATTATAAAAATTGCATTTGGCGAAATAAAATAGGCAAAAATCTGGCTAAAAATAAATGGACCAAAAACACCAACCAAGGCGGTTAATGATGACAAAGAACCTTGAAGGCGGCCTTGTTCATGTGGGTCTATCTTACTCGTCACAAAGGCTTGTAACGCTGCATTATTAAGCCCCCAAAATGCACCAATTGGAATAGCGATATAAAGCCAAAAAGGAGAGGGGGCGATACCATACATAAAGAACGAAACTACACCCGCACTAAGACCAAGGAACATTGCCTTTTTCTCGCCCATTGCCTTGATAATTCTTTTTATTAAGCCGCCTTGCACAATCATGGTTGCTACACCGGTTGCCGCCAAAAAAGCACCTGTATTTTGCGTGTGCCAACCAAAACGATAATCCGCATAAAGCACAAAAGTTGACATAAAAACAACTTGCGCCAAATCATTGAACATTTTGGCAAGCACAAAACCTTCAATTTTCCTATTTTCTTTGAAAAATGAAAAGGTCGCCACAGGATTTGCATTTTTCCAGTGGAAATCACGCCTTTTATCAAGTGGAAGTGACTCTTTGACAAAGAGCAAACAAAACACGCCATTCAAAGTTGCAATAAATGCGGATATCCAGAATGGCAGACGCAAATCATGCTCACCCAATATGCCGCCCATTGCAGGGCCAATAATAAAGCCAAGCCCGAATGCCACACCCAAAATACCAAACTTCACACTTCTTTTTGAAGGTTCGGTGGTATCTGCAATATAAGCATAAGCTGTTGATACAGACGATGACATAACACCAGCCAAAAGCCGCGATAGGAATAATACAATAAGGTTTGGCGATAATGCACCAATAACTAATGCAATTGCTTGCCCAAAGTTGGAGGCAAGGAAAATTGGTTTTCGTCCAAATCTATCTGATAATGCCCCAATTACTGGCATAGAAAGAAACATCCCAATTGCCGCACCGGTTGCATAAATACCAGTTACTCTGGCGGCATTTTCAATGTCGCCACCGGCAAATTCTTTAACAATTTTCGGCAGAACAGGAATAATTACCCCAATTGCCAACATATCAAGGGCAACTGTTAGAAAAACAAATAAAAAACCGCCGATTTTTGCTTTAGATTGGTCTTGAACTTCCATTTGTGCGCTATTGCCCAATAATGCTTTAAAAGCAAGCAAATAAGTAAGTTATTAAATTTATTTCATAAGTACATAAGTACCCGGCGCATCGCAAATAATTTTATTGCCGTTATCGCCTGGATTCCTTGCTTTCACCTTCTTGCCTGAATGTGCACCCAACCATACATTCCAATCATTCCACCACGAACCTTTATGTTCGTTTAGTGAATTAAACCAATCATCAACACTATCAGGAAAATCACCGTTTTGTTTTGGTAACCAGTGTTGATACTTGTTGGCATCTGGATGGTTTACAACGCCAGCAATATGACCAGAGCCAGCCAAAATCATGCGAACTTCGCCACCAAATAATTTAGCCCCGCGAAATATAGAACGATATGGCGCAATGTGATCTTCCTTAGAAGCCTGCATATAAACTGGAAATTTAACATTTTTCAAATCAAGCTTTTTGCCATGTATCGACAATCTACCTTCGGCAAAATCATTGTTTCGGTAAAATTTATCAAGATAGAAAAGATGTAACGCTTTTGGCATTCTGGTTTGATCTGAATTCCAAAATAAAAGATCAAATGGCTTTGGCGTTTTACCCATTAAATAGTTATTTATTACAAATGACCATATCAAATCATTAGAGCGTAAATAATTAAACGTGTCTGTCATAACTTTGGCATCAAGAACACCACCGCCATAGTCAATCTCATCAGCAATAAATTTATACGCCGCATCATCAGTGAAAATTTTCAAATCACCAGATTCAATAAAGTCCTGTTGTGAAGCAAAAAAAGTAACACTATTTATTCTTTCATCGCCAGTTTGCGCCATATAAGCGGCGGCAGTTGCTAATAATGTCCCGCCAATACAATAACCAACGCAATTTACTTTTTTTGTCTTTACTAAAGATTGGACCGCATCAATTGCCTCGCGGATACCATGGTCAACATATTCTTCAAAACCATATTCAGCCAATTCAGCAGTAGGGTTTACCCAAGAAACAACAAAAACAGTAAATCCTTTTGAAACCAACCACTTAATCATTGAATTATCTTCACGCAAATCAAGGACGTAATATTTATTTATCCAAGGCGGAAAGATTAATAGGGGGATGTCATAAACTTTTTCTGTGGTCGGTATATATTGAATTAATTCAAAAAGCTTTCCGCGATAAACGACCTTACCTGGTGTTATTGCAATATTTTTACCGAGCTGAAATGCATCTAAATCAGTCTGACTTAGTGATAATTGGCCATTACCACGTTGGAAATCAGA
The DNA here is from genome assembly GCA_002337085.1 of Hyphomonadaceae bacterium UBA1933. Lineage (GTDB taxonomy): Bacteria > Pseudomonadota > Alphaproteobacteria > Caulobacterales > Aquidulcibacteraceae > Pseudaquidulcibacter. The sequence continues at coordinate 162,613 of DDFH01000007.1, forward strand.
AAGCATGTTGGTCATACCGCGAACTACGCTTTCGCCTTGTGATAAATACATTTCTTTTAACGCAACCGGATTGGTCAAAAGGAAGTTGGCAGGGGAAAATGCATTTGCCATCTGTTGCGTGAAAAAACTTGCTTTGCGTTTAGTCAAATCATCGACATCATCAACACTATTAACAAGGTCAAGTAACCAGTTTGAAGTATGCAAATATGTCCGCCGAAGCATATCAAACATTATATTTGACTGCCACTCTGGACTATTGAATCGTTTATCTTCTACTGGATTGTCGTTAAAGCCATTTTTGACCATATCCGTCCAAATTTCAGCATAACCGTTCCATAGCTTCTGTTGGGCATCGAGAATTTGTTCAGGCTTTGACGCAATTTTACTCGTTACTTCTGCGGTATATGGTGCAAGCCCCAATGGATCCATTTTGGGATGTTTTTCAAAGTAATCCTTTGTCATACCAGCAATTGATGAACCAATTTTGCTTCCGGTTACCGCAGCAAAGCGCAAGTTTTCTGATAGCTTTTCAATATCTTCAAGCGTTTGTTTGGCAATTAAAGTATGCAAATTTTCTTTTGATGCGGTTTCATTCTGACTATTAGTATCTGCATGTTTCTTTGATCCCGCAGATGCCTTTCGCCCAGCCTTGTCATCTTTAATGACCATTTTCCCGCTCCCCAGAATTCATTTGCGACATATAAATTTATTACAAATGAACATTTTTTGCTTTTTATTTCATTTAGTATCTTGCATAATTACGCCAATAAGAACAATAGACATTGTTTAGTATTTTTGTCTATTTAATTTTTGTGGAATTTTCTGCAAAACTATCTATAAAAAGAATATGCAACCAATGGAAAAGCCAAGAAATAAATTCCGGAAACCTATTTTAAATATGGTGTTATTGCCGGCAGCACTTATGGTGCTTTGCTCTTGTGCGCTTGTTGATAATTCACCCGTTTCAAATCTTGATAAAAATTTTGAAGCTGCCGTTCAGAATACGAAGGATAAGGGCTATCCTGACCTTACTAAAATCCCACCCGTGCCGACCAATTTAAAAACTGATAAACAATGGTCTGAACTATCCGCTACTATGGATAAAAAATTATTGATTGTTACAAACAACCCTAATTCTGATATGGAACACCCAAATACGCCTGATGAAAACTGGGGGCAATCAAAACTAGATAAAATGAATAACAACCCGCAAACAAATCCTGCACCGCAGGAAGACCTTAATGCGTGGGCGGCCCGTCTGCGGGCAATGACAAATTCACCAACCAAATAATCATGAATCTTTAAAACAATCATATTCGAAAGGATACACGCAAAATGCGTGAGGAATTTTATAAAATTAAACGTCTTCCACCCTATGTTTTTGAAGAAGTAAACAAAGTAAAAGCAAAACTTCGCAACGAAGGTGTTGATATTATCGACTTTGGCATGGGAAACCCTGATTTACCTGTTCCACAGCACATAATTGATAAATTATGTGAAAATGCCAACAAGCCAAGAACTAATCGTTATTCGGCGTCAAAAGGTATTCCTGGGCTTCGTAAAGCCATCGCTGGTTATTATGATCGTCGTTTTGGCGTAAAACTAAATCCAGATACACAGGTTGTTTCAACCCTTGGCTCAAAGGAAGGTTTTGCCAACCTTGCACAGGCAATTTGTGCGCCTGGTGATGTTGTTATTGCACCAAACCCCTCATATCCGATCCACGCATTTGGTTTTATTATGGCCGGCGGCGTTATTCGCCATATCGAAGCGCATACACCAGAACAATATCTTTCTGGTATTGAACGGGCGGTTCGTCATAGTGTGCCGCCACCAATTGCCATGATTTTATGCTATCCATCAAACCCAACAGCACAAGTGGTTGATTTGGATTTCTATAAAGAAGCACTTCGCATCGCAAAGAAGCATGATTTAATCATTATTTCCGACATGGCTTATTCGGAAATTTATTTCGATGAAAATAAGCCAACCCCATCAATCCTTCAGGTTGAAGGGGCAATGGACAATACCGTTGAAATTACGACACTTTCCAAAACATATTCAATGGCTGGCTTCCGCGTTGGCTTTGCATTGGGTAATGAAAAGATTTTGGCGGCATTGGCACGTGTGAAGTCATATCTTGATTATGGTGCATATACGCCAATTCAGGTTGCTGCTACGGCCGCGCTTAATGGCCCACAAGAATGCGTTACCGAAATGCGCAATATATATAAAAGGCGACGCGATGTTTTGATTGAATCCTTTGCAAATGCAGGGTGGGACATCGAAAAACCAGAAGCATCAATGTTTGCATGGACAAAAATTCCTGAAAAATATCGTGCTATGCGCTCTGTTGAATTTTCTAAATTATTATTGGAAAAAGCCGCGATTGCTGTTGCCCCTGGCGCTGGTTTCGGCGAATATGGCGATGAATATGTTCGTATCGCATTAGTTGAGAATGAGCAGCGCATAAGACAAGCCGCACGTTCTATAAAAAAATTGTTTAGTGAATAGGTTAATTATGAAACCGTTGAAGATTGGTGTAGTTGGTTTAGGGACAGTTGGTGCAGGATTGCTTGAAATAGCATTCGGGAATGGCCCTTTGTCAAAAGCAGTTGAAATCATTGGCGTAAGCGCGCGCAACAAAAGCCGCAAACGGCCAGTTGATATTTCTAATATCCCTTGGTTTGATGACCCAGTAGAGCTTGCTAAACTTGAAGATTTGGATGTTTTAGTTGAGCTTATGGGTGGTGCAGATGGCCCTGCAAAAGTTGCCGTTGAAACCGCATTAAAGGCTGGGAAACATGTTGTAACCGCAAACAAGGCAATGCTTGCTGAAAATGGGGTGGCACTGGCAAAACTTGCTGCCGATAACAATGCTGAAATCCGTTATGAAGCTGCGGTTGCAGGCGGTATTCCAGTTGTAAAAGCACTACGTGAAGGTTTGGCGGCAAACAAAATCAAAAAAATCATGGGTGTAATGAATGGCACCTCAAATTATATCCTTACTGAAATGGATAAAACAGGCCGTCAATTCGCGGATGTTTTAAAAGATGCCCAACGCCTAGGACTTGCCGAAGCTGACCCAACACTTGATATTAATGGTGGTGATGCTGGTCATAAACTCGTTATTTTGTCGGCAATTGCATATAGTGGCGCGCCTGATTTTAATAATATTACGCTTGAAGGTATTGAAGAGATTGAACCCGTTGATCTTGAAAGCGCAAAATTCCTTGGTTATGCCGTAAAATTGATTGCAAGTTCAATTTATGAGAATGGCGTTGTTCGCCAATCAGTTCGTCCAAGCCTTGTGGCGCATTCAAATCCAATTGCACAAGTTGATGGCGCAACCAATGCCGTTTTAATCGAGGCTGAACCCGTTGGCACATTAACCTTCATTGGTTCTGGGGCAGGGGCAGGGCCAACCGCATCCGCCGTTGCATCTGATTTGCTTGATTTATATTTTGAAGCAAAACGTCCTGTATTCACTGGCTCATCAGCGACTGGTGAAGAAGTTCGCTTTGCAACTGATTTGGGTCTAAGCTCCAAATTCTATGTTCGTTTCAGCGTGGAAGACAAACCAGGTGTTATTGCAAAAATCTCTGATACATTGGCCCGCCACCAAGTTTCAATTGAAAGCTTTTTACAAAAACCACCGCGTCCAAATGCAAGTGTTGCAATTATTCTGACCACGCAAAAATGTGATGAATCAACATTGCATGCGGCCCTTGATGAGCTTTCTAATTTTAGCGAATTTGTAGAAAAACCATTAATCATGCCAATTTTTGAGTAATATTATGCCTTATAAATTTTCATTCGAAGTTGAATCCGGCATTATTGGTGCTGTTGAGCATGCCGCAATCGCGGCGTCCAACTACGTTGGCTCTGGTGACGAACTTAGTGCCGATAAGGTTGCAATTTCTGCAATGCACGAAGTTTTATCAGGCATGGCATTTCGTGGGCAAATCGTAGTTGGTGAAGGCGATGAGTTTGAAGCTGAAATGCTTTATAATGGCGAAAACATTGGCGCAAATGGTGGCAAAGAATATGATGTCGCTCTTGATGCCCTTGAAGGAACTGCACTTGCCGCCAAGGCACAACATAATGCATTGTCGGTAATTGCCATTTCACCAAAAGGCGGCCTATTCAAAGCGCCAGACATTTATATGGATAAAATTGCAATTGGCCCCAATTATCCAAAAAATATCGTTGGTTTTGACAAAACGCCACAAGAAAATGTTATGGCAGTCGCCGAACATAAAGGGGTTCATCCAAACCAGGTTGGCGTATGCGTACTTGACCGCCCACGTCATGCAAATTTGATTTCCGCCTTGCGTGAAGTTGGCGCAAAAGTTTTCCTTATTTCTGATGGTGACGTTGCCGGTGTATTATTCACAACCGATCCAGAAACTGACATTGACCTTTATATGGGTGTTGGCGGTGCACCAGAAGGCGTATTGGCTGCGGCTGCTCTTCATTGCGTTGGCGGGCAATTTATGGGTAAATTTCTTGTACGCAATCAAGATGATATTCTAAAAGCAAAGTCTTCTGATTTAACCGAAATTGACAAGGTTTATTATACCGAGGATTTGGTTCATGATGATGTAATATTTGCCGCGTGTGGCGTTACACATGGGATTTTGTTAAATGGAATTCGCCACGTTGGTGGTGCAATTATAACCAAAACACTATCCCTTAATTCAGAGCGTAAAATTACACGCATCGTAAAAAGCATGCGCTATCCAAAATAAGAGGTACATTTGGCAAAAGAATTTCCATTAAGCGCAAAGAATCGAAAATGGATTATCTCTGAGCCAGACGAGGCGCTCTTTAACAATTTATTACGCACAGGGCTTAGTCCGCTAGAGGCACGTATTGTGGCTCAGCGCGGCATTACGCCTGCACAAATTCCCAATTTGCTAGAGCCACGCATAAAAACGCAACTTCCAGATCCTCTGGTACTTAAAAATATGGGTATTGCGGTTACGGCAATTATAAAGGCAATAAAAACTAATAAGAAAATCACTATTTTTGCAGATTATGATGTTGATGGCGCAACATCGGCGGCAATTATCAGTGCATGGTTTGATGAAATCGGCTATTCAACGAATGTCTTCATCCCTGACCGTATCAAAGATGGTTATGGCCCTAGCCCACAATTAATGCGTTCCATAAAAAAAACTGGAACAGATTTACTATTAACACTAGATTGTGGGGCTGCGGCCCATGATGCCCTTAAAGAGGCACAGGCAATTGGGCTGGATGTTGTAGTTTTTGATCACCACCTTATGCTTGGTGTTGCCCCTCCGGCGATTGCAATTGTGAACCCAAATCAAGATGGCGATAATTCCGGTCTTGGAAATCTTACTGCTGCTGGGGTCTGTTTTATGGCGGTAATTGCCCTTAATCGTGCGTGGAAAGAGGGTGGGGGACAAAGCAATTTTGCGGCATTAGAATTACTTGATTTGGTTGCGTTGGGAACAATATGTGACGTTGCGCCTTTAACTGATTTGAACCGTGTATTTGTTGCACAGGGGCAAAAAATACTTGGGCAAAAGCGCCGGATAGGGCTTAAGGTATTATCCGACATTGCTGGTTTAAAAAAATCTGGGAATGTCTATGCCGCTGCGTGGGTATTGGGGCCACGCCTGAATGCGGGCGGGCGAATTGGTGATTCTACTCTTGCGGTATCTTTACTTAATGCCACAGATGAAAACAAAGCCAAAAGAATGGCCCAAGAACTTGATTTATTAAATTCTGAAAGGCGCGCAATTGAACAAGCAATCATTGATGAAGCCGTTCAAATTGTTGAAAAATCAAACAGCCTGCAAAATGCCCCAATAATTGTTGTCGGTAAAGAAGGCTGGCACCCTGGTATTATCGGAATTGTTGCAGGTCGATTAAAAGAACGTTTTAATAAGCCCGTGATTATACTTGGCTCTGTCAATGATGATGAAATAATTTTTAAAGGTTCAGGCCGTTCGGTTTCTGGTATTAACCTTGGCGGCCTAATTAAAGCTGCGGTTGATGACAATGTTTTACTTTCTGGCGGCGGGCATAAAATGGCGGCAGGTTTAGCCATTGAAAACCACAAAATCCAAAACTTACAAGAATATTTAGAGAATAGAATCAGTGAGTTTTCGAATATTGATGAAATGGACAAAAACCACCGCATTGATGCAATAATCGCGACTGATTCTATAAATATGGACACCGTTAACGCGCTTGATAGGCTTGCGCCTTTTGGGCAGGGGTGGGAAGAGCCGGTTTTTTGCGTGACAAATGCAAAAATAACATCAAGCCAATTGATGAATGGCGGTCATCTTCGTGTGTTTTTCACAGATGGCGCAGGCAAAATTCAAAAATCAGTATGTTTCGGCGCACATGGCACATTATTGGGCGATATTATCGAACAACAACGTGATTGCAGACTAATAATTAAAATCAAAAAAGATGAATGGCGGGGGCAAAATTCGGTTGATACTGAAATAATTGATGCAATAAGTGGATTTGTTGCAGATTAAGTGCTTGCGCTTTTAAAATCTGTTGTTTATAGAGCGCACCTCAACACGCGAGACACCTCGCAAAATTGATGCGGTCCCTTCGTCTATCGGTTAGGACATCTGATTTTCAATCAGGAAAGACGGGTTCGACTCCCGTAGGGACTGCCACTTTACTCTCATTAAAATTTAGTTTTTAAATAGAACAGATAAGCATCTGTTTCTTGCATATTTTTAATCATAAATTGGTTTGAAATATCATTATTTGCCCGCTATTAGTGGGTTATGAAAAAAATTCTGCCTCTTTTTATCCTTCCACTAATATTTCAATCTTCACAAGCCCTTGCATGGGGCGATGACGGTCATAAAATCGTTGCCACAGTGGCATGGAACTTTATGACGCCAACAGCAAAGGCACAAGTCAAAGCAATCCTTGAAAATAATAAGGATGCTCTGACAGATAATAATTTTGTTGACGTTGCGCCTTGGGCGGATAAATACCGTGATGCGGGTCGCCCTGATGGTGCGGCATATAAAGGTACACGCGAATGGCACTTCATTGATACGCCACTTGCCACCTCCGAAGACGATGAGGCCATTTTGGATGCGGAGGCAAAGATTTGCCCTTATGTTCCAAAACTTGAAGGTGTCGCAAGCGTTGGGGCGCCGGCGAATGATTGCGTAGTGAATAAAATTGAACAATTCGCCAATGAATTAAAGAACCCGGATACAACAAAAGAAGAAAAAGTATTCGCGCTTAAATTTATCGTGCATTTTGTTGGCGATATGCACCAACCATTCCATGCCGTTGATGATAACGATCACGGCGGTAACTGCGTATGGGTTAAATCGGATCATTCAATATACCCAATTACGCTTCATTCTTATTGGGATGGGCAATTGGTTAGAAACCTTGAGCATACATTACGCCCAGAGGATTATGGCTATATCCTTGCAAAGCGGACTGAGCATATGAATTATAGCGAATGGACAAAGGGTTACACCCGCGATTGGGCGGCAGAAAGCTTTAAATTAGCCAAAGATGTTGGCTATAAGCTTAATGTCGAAAAGCTTCCAACATGTGCAAATGAAAATAAAAATGCGCCAATCGAGCTGGCCAAAGATTATGACAAAGAAGCGGATGCAGTGGCAGAAAAGCAATTGCAAAAAGCCGGTGTAAGGCTTGCGGCAATTCTTAACGCTGCTTTGAAATAACTATGCCTTATAAAAGCATAATAGAAGCTCAATTGTATCTCTAATATGTTTGTCAATTTCACTGTCGCTTGGGTTCAGCTCAACCTGCAACATAAGTTTCTCGTGGAAAGGGTAAACCAAAAGTGCCGTAAACTGACGCGCTAAAACTTCTGTATCGCATTGTTTAAGAACGCCCTTTTTTATTTGATTTTCAAAATAATTTGTAAGCAATAGGCGTGTATTGCGTGGTCCTTCATTATAAAAGAAGTTTGCAACCTCTTTTGGTGTTGTTGGTGAATATATCATACGCTTTGCAGCAATAATCTCTTTTTTAATCAAAAAGCGTAGTAAAGTTGAAGAAAAGTCAAATAGGCTTTCTTCAATTGGCTTATCCAAATCTTTAAGCGAGTTACAAATATTTAGTTTATGCTCATCCGCAAATTTTTCAGTAGCGCAAACAAATATCTCTTCTTTAGAACGGAAATAGTTGTATATAGTAGCCTTAGAGCCGCCAACTTTTGCCGTTATATCGGAAATGGACGTATTATCGAAGCCATGCTTGGCAAATATCTTTGCCGCAACCTCAAGAATTTTTTGTTTTCGTTCCTCACTTTTAATGCGCAATTCGCAGCTCCTGATTAAAATGTACCAATTGGTTTAGTTATACTTGACAAACTTATTTGTAATTAATATAGGTAAACCGAACGGTACAGTTTAGATATAGAAAAACGCTCCATATGTCAATGGCACAAAAATTTTACAATAAAGACAATAACATGAGAATGGCACTAAAATATATTCTACTTCCAATTATATCATTGGGGGTGGTTTCATGCGCTTCGGTTCCAAAAGCAAAAATAACAAGATCGCCATTAGATTCCTCCCAAATGGCGGTTAATGCTAAAAATGCACAGCTTGCTGCATCTTGGCCCAAAGAATATTGGTGGTCAAAATATTCTGACCCTCAATTACAAAGCTTGATTTATCGCGCCCTTGCAAAGTCACCAACATTAGATGTTGCAGAGGCACGTATTGAACAGGCCTTACAATATGCCAAAGCGGTTGATGCAATCGCGGGATTAAGCGGCTCTGCGGATGGCACGGCCTTTTTCCAAAAGCAATCATATAATTATATTATGGGTGACTTTGCCCCGCGCGGTTTCAAAGACTATGGTCAAATGACCGTTGGCATTAAAAAAGACCTAGATTTATGGGGTAAAAACAAGGCAATGTTTAACTCTGCAGTGTTGCAACTTGATGCAGCAGGGGCAGAGAAAGAATATGCCAAAGTAAATCTTGCTAGTGCGATTTTGGCAGAATATGCAAAACTACAAAATCTGTATAATCAGCGTGATCTGGCTGAACAATTACTTGCAACCACAAGCGAATATTCATCATTGATGGATTTGCGATATAAAAATGGCTTAGATAATAAAGGCACCGCCGCACAAGCGAACGCGAATATTCATGCCATTAAATTGCAAATCAATAAATTGGATGAAAACATTGCACTTGAAAAAAGTGCGATTGCCGCACTGGTTGGGGTAGGGCAGCAGGTAGCAAATGAGATAAAGCGCCCAACCATTTCACCAATGTTTGGTTATAAAATCCCTGCAAACCTTACACTTGATATAATTGGGCATCGCGCAGATATTGTTGCAGCAAGGCTTGATGTTGAAGCAAAGTCTGAAAATATTAAAACCAAGAGGGCACAATATTATCCAAACATTTCCCTTAGCGGTAGCGTTGGTTTACAATCATTTAGCCTCGGCAAATTATTTGATGATGGCTCATTGATTGGGCAATTTGGTCCTGCGATAAGCCTACCTCTATTTGCGCAATCTGCACTTGATTCACAATATTACGGTGCACAAGCAGATTATAATCTTTCGGTCGCGAATTATAATCAAAAAGTTATTGATGCAATGGGTGAAGTTGATAGGGTTGCCGTAAACTTTGCAGCACTTGATACCCAAATCAATAATTCAAAGGCACAAATTGCAAGCCTTAATACCGCTTATGAAGTTGCACAAAGACGCTATAAAGGCGGCATTGGCACCAAATTAGAGGTTTTGAACCTTAAAACCCAAATTATAAATAACACAATCAATTTGAACAATCTTATGGATGCTAACCTAAATCTTGAAATCGCATTGATTAAAGCTTTGGGCGGCGGCTATCAATATAATTCACAATGAGAATAAGAATATGAGCGAACAACAAAACAACCAAAATCCAAACACTGCTGAAATTGCAGAAGAGAAACCAAACACCAAGGGACGCGCAAAGGGCTTTGCAATTCTTGCCTTGGTAGTTGGTGCAGGTATAATTGGCTTTATTAGCTATGAAAAATTATTTGGCTCTCGCTATGTTGAAACCGATAATGCTTATGCCGCTGCGGAAACCGCGCAAATTACGCCTGTAATTAACGGTACCATCGAACAATTATTGATAAAAGACACCCAATATGTCAACAAAGGTGATTTGTTGGCAACCCTTGGTTCATCGGATCAAATGCTTGCACTACGCGAAGCACAGGCACAATATGGCATGGCCGTACGTAAAATTACGGGTGCGATGGCATCTGATAAACAATTCGGCGCACAAATCCTTGCAAGAGATGCAGACATTAAAACAAGTTCTGCACGCCTTGAACAAGCAAATAATGACTTTGAAAAAGCAAAAATTGAATACCAAAGACGGCAAAACCTTGCTGGTTCTGGTGCTGTTTCTGGTGATGAGCTAACAAATACCAAAGCAGCATATGATAATGCCCTTGCTAACCTTAATCTTGCTAAAGCACAAATCGAACAAGCAAAAGCAAACAAAATTGCTGCAGAAGGTTCGAGAATATCAAATGCCGCAAGTTTTGCGAATGCGGGCGTTGAAGACAACCCAGAAGTAATGCTCGCCAAAACAAGAGTTGAGCAAGCGGAAAAAGATTTGCATGATACCGAAATCCGCGCACCAATTTCTGGCGTTGTTGCAAAACGAAATGTTCAAATTGGACAAAAGGTACAGGCAGGCATGGCTTTAATGGAAGTTGTTCCGGTTGATACAATTCACGTTGATGCGAATTTCAAAGAAAGCCAGCTTAAAAACGTAAAAGTTGGTCAAAATGTTGAAATCACATCTGATCTTTACGGTGAAAAGGTTAAATTTCACGGCAAAGTTACAGGTATTGCAGGCGGAACTGGTGCGGCGTTTTCAGTAATTCCGCCACAAAACGCTAGTGGCAACTGGATTAAAGTTGTGCAACGCCTTCCAGTACGTATTGACATTAATCCAGAAGATCTAAAATCACACCCGTTGAAAATTGGTCTTTCGATGGATGTCAAAATCGACACAAAAACCAATAATAAATCCAGTAAATAACTGCATCTAAGGCAGAAATAATGGGCACAGAATATTTAGAGAATGGGCAAAAAAAGCTAAGCGGCGGAATGCTTTGGCTTGTGGCATTGCTATTGGCAATCGGAAACTTTGTTGCTGTTCTTGACATGACAATTACCAACGTTGCCGTTCCAACAATTGCCGGCAGCCTTGGCATCACCACCTCCCAAGGGACATGGATTATCACATCATATGCGGTAGCAGAGGCGATTTCCGTTCCCTTAACCGGATGGCTTGCAATGCGTTTCGGCTCTGTAAGGGTTTTTACCTTTGCAATGCTGGCATTTGGTCTAACGAGTTTGTTTTGCGGCATTTCAACAACATTTGAAATGCTTCTTTTGGGTCGTATTTTACAAGGTTTAAGCGGCGGGCCAATGATGCCGCTTGCGCAAACTTTACTTATGCGCATTTTCCCACGGGAAAAAGTTGGTGCGGCAATGGGCTTGTGGGCCATGACAACAGTTACCGCACCCGTCGCAGGGCCGATTCTTGGCGGCTGGTTATGCGAAAACTTCCATTGGTCTTATGCGTTTTTAATCAATGTGCCAATTGCATTGATTTGTGCGCCAATTGTTTTTAACCTTATCAAGCGTTATGAAATGCCACTTGTTAAAAAGTCGATTGACTTTGTTGGCCTTGGCTTACTGATACTTTGGGTTGGCGCGTTGCAAATCATGCTTGATGAAGGCAAACAACATGATTGGTTTGCATCAGATGAAATCAGAATTTTATTTGTTGTTGCAATTGTTGGCTTCTTTGCATTTTTGATTTGGGAAATGACAGAGCCACACCCAATTGTTGATTTAAAAGTATTCCGTCACGCCGGATATACTTCATCGGTTACTACCTTGGTAATTGCCTTTGGTGCATTCTTTGGGATTAACGTGCTAAATCCCCTCTGGCTTCAAGGTTATATGGGCTACACTTCCACATGGTCTGGTATGGCAACCGCCTGGAGCGGGGTTTTGGCAGTCGTGATGTCGCCACTTGTTGGGATACATGGAAAGCGCTTTGACCCACGTTTATTAGTATTTATTGGCGTTTGTTGGCTTGGTTTTATTGCGATTGTTCGTTCTTTTGGCGCAACCAACATGACATATTGGAACATCTCACTCCCGATTTTATTCCTTGGGCTTGGTATGCCATTATTCTTTGTGCCATTATCAACACTTGCCTTAAGTTCGGTGAAACCAGAAGAGCGTGAATCTGCGGCGGGCCTAATGGCGTTCTTACGGACTTTGGCAGGGGCAATTGCAACCTCTGTTGTGACCACTGTTTGGGACGATTCGATTAAACGCAATTATGCGGAAATGGCCGGAAGCGTTGATCCAACTGGCGAAGTTGCGGCGGCATCCCATTCACAACTCGAGACCGCACTTAATTATAGCCAGCATCTAATGCCGGAAGCTGTAATGATTGCAACAAACCAAACTTTCTTTGCACTTGGCCTTGTCACGCTTTTTGCCGCATGCACTGTCTGGCTATCTCCAAAGCCGAAAGGCGGAATGGGTGGAATGCCAAGCGGGCATTAATATTGAACGTAAAATGATAAAATTCATTTTACGTTCAACAAAACACGTATAATATCCAATAAATTCAAACAGGATATAAAATGCATAAACTTTTAAAAGGTAAGTTTGCCGTAGTCTTTATGATTATATTGGCAATTGGTGGCGCAGGTATTAGTTATAATAAGGTTATGGCGCAATTTGCCGACACTGAATCAGGTCCGCAAACTGGCTTAAAACGTGCGCCTTTGATAATTAATACACCAAAAGGAAAAAGAACTTTTGTTGTAGAAGTCGCCGACACACCTGAATCACGTGAAATTGGCATGATGTGGCGTAGAATTGTGCTTGCCAATGAAGGGATGATTTTCGACTTCAAAACCCCTAAGTATGCGTCATTCTGGATGAAAAACACATTGGTTTCTCTTGATATTATTTTCATTCGTCAAGATGGAACAATTGCAAGAGTTGCCGCAAATGCCAAGCCACAGGATTTAACACCTATTGATTCAGGCGAACCAATCTTGGCAGTATTGGAAATCAAAGGTGGCGAAGCAAAAAAACAAAATATTACGGCCGACCAAAAAGTAGATTTTCCAATTTTTAGCAGCCACCATCATTAGTCTTACTGTAAAACAGGTGCATTTTTATGCAAACAAATTGCATTGGCTTATTGTATTGTTGGAAAAATTTATATAGAAGCCGCAAGTCCGATTTCGGGCAACACGTCGGGGAGTAGCGCAGCTTGGTAGCGCAACTGGTTTGGGACCAGTGGGTCGCAGGTTCGAATCCTGTCTCCCCGACCATTTAACAAAAAGCAGGTTTTCGAACCTGCTTTTTTTATTTTGCACTAAACACCCAATCGTCATGTATTTTTGAATAAGTATAGCTACTTGAAGTGATAAAATCATTTCCAGCTTCTTTTAAAAGCTCGATAACCTCTTTAATTGGTATCCTATAAATATATTTTGACCTTTCATAATCCGAGAACGTGAAAACTCCCCCCCAATTTTTATCTTCTTCTCTATATGCAAACATTATTTCGCTATGTATAATCTGATTACAGATAAACCTAAGGCTCTTTTTAATTTTATGTTCTTTATTATAGTCATAGTTATCATAGATTTTAAAACTATTTAACTTATGAATATTGTGCTTAACAGCAGGTGAGCGAAATATATTTAGCAACCTATTTGAAACTGTATCCGTAAACTTGTTAGATTCAATAAGCTTTCTAATAAGCGAGAAACATATAAATATATCTTTTTCAAAATTTACAAGCCGCTTTTCAGACCATCTAGACGGCTTCTTTACAGGTGAAAATTTTTTTGCAAAAAGTAAAAGATCTTTCTTCCAGTATATAGATTCAATCATTAGCGTAACTTATCGTTATCAAGTTTTAATAATTATGAATATCATTTCTAAATCTCTTTTGCCATACAGATTGAGATATTTGGCGGTCGTTCCTTATAAGCCCCATAAGGCTCAATTTCTTTAAAGCCATTACGTTTATAGAATGCGATAGCTTTTGTGTTTATACGCCTTGTAGAGAGGATTATTCGCCGAAACCCAAGCAGTAATGCACGCGCCTCAAATTCCTCTAATAGGCGCGTTCCTGCGCCTTTATGGCGCGCATACATACGCTTTAGTTCGCAGGTTTCAAAATCAACCTCACGGAGCGCAACGCAGCCAACAGAAGTTGAACCATAATTTGCCAATAAGAATAAATCTCGTGGATTTCGCTGGTCAAAGTCTTGGAAACTATTACTTCCGCCGTCGCCAGATATTTCTTTTAAAATGGCAGATAATTCAGAAATTAATTCGAGGGCAGGGGGTGAATTTATTTTTGCTTCGGTAACAATTATTTCCATAATTTCTATATAGCACAAGAAATTATATTGCCATCCGGTTTTTCTATGCCAAGTGCCGCTAATTCTATATCATTAAAAATACGTGAACGGGTTAAAAAACGTTTTTCACGCCCATTATCAAGTGAAAACATGCCGCCACGTCCTGAAACGACATCCAATATTAATTGTGTATGCTTCCAAACCTCGTATTGCGGGCCCGAAATATAAACCGGCACGCCATCAATATCACCCAATAACACATCCGAATCCCCAATTTTAAAATCATTTTTTGGGTAACACATTGGGCTAGAACCATCACAGCACCCACCCGATTGATGAAATATTATATCAGGGTAATCAGCCTGAATTTCTTTAATGAGTTCACGGGCGGCATCGGTTGCCAAAACTCTTTTTACGCTTTCATTTACGTTTTTCATTATTATCTCCCTTGATACAAAAAGGGGCTGTGCCATTTTTGACCCAGCCCCCAATTTGATATTATTTTATGTTTTAAATTAGGCGGCAGCGCGGAAAATCGCCTCAATCTCTAGCAATGATGCCGGACGAGGGTTGGTAAGGCCACAAGCATCTTTTAGCGCATTTTCAGACAATTTAGTTACATCCTCATCTTTCATACCAAGTTCTGCAAGACCAGCAGGGATACCGATATCTTTTGAAAGTGTTTTAATGGCTGTAATACAAGCTTTGGCACCATCCACATCAGAAAGACCAACAACGTCAACGCCCATTGCTTTGGCACAATCTTTTAAACGTGCCGCAGAAACGCTTGAGTTAAACTCCTCAACATGTGGCAAAAGAACTGCGTTACAAACACCATGTGGCAGATCATAAAAACCGCCCAATTGGTGCGCCATAGCATGCACATAGCCCAAAGACGCATTATTGAATGCCATACCAGCAAGAAACTCTGCATATGCCATTGCCTCACGTGCCACCATATCTTTTCCATTTGCAACAGCAGCACGAAGGTTTCCAGAAATAAGCTCCATAGCTTTTAGGGCGCAGGCATCGGTTATTGGCGTTGCCGCAGTTGATACATATGCCTCTATTGCATGTGTTAATGCATCCATGCCGGTTGCGGCGGTTAAACCTTTTGGCATTCCAACCATTAAATCTGTATCATTTACAGATAGAATAGGGGTTGTGTGACGGTCAACAATTGCCATTTTAACGTGGCGTTCTTCATCAGTGATAATGCAGAAACGTGTCATTTCTGATGCCGTACCAGCAGTTGTATTAATTGCAACCAAAGGCAATTGTGGTTTTGGTGATTGGTCAACACCTTCATAATCTTTGATGCTACCGCCATTTGCAGCGACAAGAGCAATACCTTTTGCGCAATCATGCGGTGAACCACCGCCCAAAGAAACCACGAAATCGCAATTATTATCTTTAAGCAGTTTTAAACCTGCCACAACGTTACCAACAGTTGGGTTTGGCTGCGCGCCATCAAATACAACTGAGTCCATTCCATTATCAGTCATAGTTTTCTGAACACCAGCAACGACACCCAATTTATTCAAAACGGCATCGGTTACAATCAGTGCTTTTTTAAAATTATAAGGCTTTATCGATGCGATTGCCTCGGCAACTGCACCAGACCCCATGATATTAACATTTGGTATAAAGAAAGTAGCGGTCATATTTGTTTTCCTTTAGGTTTTTCAAGTTTTTATAAATTATCCCTGATAGAATTTGCACCCCAGAAAGTATTATTTATATGCCGTCGCCCAAGAAAGGTCCCGAAATTTTTGGTCTCGGGACAGTTGCTAGGGTTAAACATAGCTCTAATAGTTTTGACGCTAATAGAGCCGTAAATGCAAAAGCCCCTAAACTGAGATTTAGGGGCTCGTACAAATCTTAGAAGAAACCAAGTTTATTTGGGTTATAACTAACCAACAAATTCTTAGTTTGTGAATAATGGTCAAGCATCATTTTATGATTTTCACGACCAATACCAGATTGTTTATAGCCACCAAATGCAGCCCCAGCAGGATAAGCGTGGTAGCAATTTGTCCAAACCCGTCCTGCTTGAATGGCGCGACCAAAACGGTAGCATGTATTTGCATCACGCGACCAAACGCCTGCGCCTAGGCCGTAAAGTGTATCGTTTGCAATTGCCAATGCTTCGGCATCATCTTTAAAAGTTGTAACAGATACAACGGGGCCAAAAATTTCTTCTTGGAAGATGCGCATTTTGTTGTGACCTTTGAAAACTGTTGGTTTAATATAATAACCACCAGATAATTCGCCACCCAAATCGGCAACTTCACCACCAATCAGGCATTCCGCACCCTCTTGCTTACCAATATCAAGATAAGAAGCGATTTTTTCTTTTTGCTCTGAAGATGCTTGCGCACCAATCATGGTTGATGGATCAAGCGGGTTGCCTTGTTTAATTGCAGCAACGCGTTTTAGCGCACGATCCATAAATTTATCATAGATTGACTCATGAATAAGGGCGCGAGAAGGGCAGGTACAAACTTCGCCTTGGTTTAAAGCAAATAGAACGAATCCTTCAATTGCTTTATCAAAATATGCGTCGTCTTCACGTGCAACATCGGCAAAGAAAATATTTGGTGATTTACCACCCAATTCCAAGGTTACAGGAATTAGGTTTTCAGACGCATATTGCATAATCAAACGACCAGTTGTTGTTTCACCGGTGAACGCAATTTTTGCGATGCGTGGTGATGATGCAAGTGGTTTACCCGCCTCAAGACCAAAACCATTCACCACATTCAAAACGCCTGGTGGCAATATATCAGCAATAAGTTCGACAAGAACCATAATTGATGCAGGTGTTTGTTCAGCAGGTTTAAGAACAACACAATTACCAGCCGCCAAAGCAGGTGCCAATTTCCAAACCGCCATCAAAATTGGGAAGTTCCAAGGAATAATTTGACCAACTACGCCTAATGGCTCACGGAAGTGATAAGCAACAGTATCATGGTCAATTTCTTCAACAGAACCAGATTCAGCACGAATCACAGAGGCAAAGTAACGGAAATGGTCAACCGCAAGAGGAATATCAGCCGCCATTGTTTCACGAATTGGCTTACCATTGTCCCATGTTTCTGCGATTGCAATTTTTTCAAGATTTGCCGCCATAATATCGGCAATTTTGTTCAGCATTAACGAACGTTCGGCGGTAGATGTTTTACCCCATGCGTCCTTTGCTGCATGTGCCGCATCAAGCGCAGCATTAATATCATCAGCATCTGAGCGCGCACATTGGCAAATTACTTTACCTGTGATTGGTGTCACATTGTCAAAATACTTGCCTGCTTTTGGTGGAACAAATTTGCCATTGATAAAATTATCATATCTCGCCTGGAATGGCGGGGTCATATTAATTGTCATGATTATCACTCCCTTTATATTCGCACTTGTATAATTTTTTGTGCAAACTTGAGTTCAAGATAAACGGCATAAAATAAATTTAAAATATGGTATTGAGAATCTTAGTTCTGAATCTGTCTCATTGTTGAGACAAAACCTCTAAAAGCGATACAAATATTGGAATAATAATTCGCAGCAAACGGCAAAATAATAAGCGTTAATTATTGCAAACCAAGCTTTTTCATTCTGCGATAGAAGGTGGCACGACCAATTCCAAGCGTTTTTGCAGCCTCTTTCACATTACCTTTAGAACGCGCAAGGGCACGACGCATTGCCGATTTTTCAGCACTCTGCAATTCGTCATCAAATTTTTCACCACCGAATAGATCTGATGCGGGAAGGGGGTTGGCAAGCATTTCATCGGTAAGGCCAAATATCTTGCGTGCCGCGCGGGTTGCCCCAATTACCAAATCATCGCCATCAATCGCCAGTAATGCAGGCGCACCAAGCAAGTCGTCATTTGCTTGCACGATTCGCGCATTGGTAAAGCTTTGATGGAAATATGATGATTCAATTTTTCGTGCCGCGTCAATCACGATTGATGAAAGCATCGAAACCAACATTTCATTATGGTCGATACGACACGTAGAAACATCCAAAGCCGCCACCATATTACCGCGATGGTCGCGAACCGGTGCATCAATACAGCTCATGTCGATATTTTTTGAATAGAAATGCTGATTTTTATATATTGTTATTGGCCTCTGCTCAACAATACAGGTTCCAATTCCATTTGTGCCTTCACTCGCCTCATTCCAATCCGCACCAGGGATAAGAAGTGCATCCTCAAAATCACGTGTATCGCCACTATGGCATCGGCTTTCAAGAATAAGTCCGTGTTTATTTGTTAAAGCAACACAACAGCCGCTTAGACCAACGGCACGAAACATCGAATCTATAACAGGCCTTGCAATTCGCAATAATTTCTCATTGCGTGTTTTCTCAATAGAAAGCTGTGAATTGCCAACTATTGTTTGATTTCGATAGCGCGATGGGTCAAGACCATGAGTAAGGGCAGAACGCCGCCACGATGCCGCAACCTGTGACATTGCAGAGGCATTTAAATCGGTCACAGTTTTAAAAACTATGTCGCTATGATTATTTGGTTTACCCAAAAATTCCTCCCCCTACAATGTTACGGGATATTTTCATTTAGTGTATTGAAAAATGACGCAGTGTCAATTCAATTAATAACGTATTGAAATTATTATATAAAATGCTTTTGCATAAAAATTAGATAAAATACAATCAATTTTTCAAAGCCCGATTTCACTTTTTTTTAGTAGCATAATAAAAAATGGGGAAAACGGTGGGTAATCAAGGTAACAAAGTTTTAAAAATAATTTTCTTGCTTTTCTCTTTAGCTGCATTTGGCACTAAACAAGCGATGGCAGGTAATTTGAATGAGGCTGGCAAATCAATTAGTTTTGTTCGCAAATCTGAAAATGTTAAACCTGTTGTTTCTTTTAATGCAGACAGTGCAAATAAAATTATTAAATCTGAAAAATCTGCAAAAGCTGATGATAGCAAAAATTCATCTTTTAATTTGAAAGCAGATAAGAAAATTAAAAAAACTGCGGTTAATTCAAATGAAGCGGCTGGAACAAGCGCGCAATCAATGAATTATAAAAAAGGTGATAATAAACAAATTTCATCGCCTCTTGATTTGTTGAAAAAAGAAAAAGCAGCAAAAAAACAAGCTGTTGCGGCTTCAAAAAATGAAAAACAAGTTGCAAAACCTGTGCAAAAACAAGCAAGTGTCGCAAATAAAAGCGCGGCTAGCCCAAACCCTATAAAACCAGTTCCAATTAAAACTGCTTCTGTTAAAACTGCGACTGAAAAAGCTAATATTGCGCAAGACGTTACTGCAAAACCCGTTGTAAAAATGGCAAGTGTTGAGAAAAAAGCAACCAGTTTTAGAGAAACCATGCAACCAAAAGCCAAAGAAAGCGTAACTTATGTGTCTGAGGCACAAATGTTCCGAGAACTTGGAATGGATGTCATGGCTGATAACGCAAATGATGCCGGTGCATATGCATCTTCAGTTCGCCCACAAGATGTTGCACCATATCAAAAAGTTGGTTCACCTTATCAAGTTAATGGAAAATGGTACATCCCATCACATGAACCTGAATATGACGAAACTGGCATAGCATCATGGTATGGTGAGCAATTCAACGGCAAAAAAACTGCTAATGGCGAAACTTATGACATGAATGAAGTTACTATTGCGCATCCTACTTTGCCATTGCCTTCATTGGTTGAAGTTACCAACCTTGATAATGGTCGCACCATCATAGCCCGCGCAAATGACCGTGGCCCATTTGCATCAAGCCGCATTATTGACGTTTCAAAACGTGCAGCAGAATTATTGGGCTTCAAGGACAAAGGAACCGCTAATGTTCGCGTAAGATATGTTGGCCAAGCACCACAAATCAATGATGGCGACAATAACAAAATCATGCTTGCTTCTAATGATGCGAACAAAGCAAAACCAATTGCAAAACCTGCTGTAATGGCTGAAAAACCAGTAGTTAAAGCACCATCTGCACCAGTAAAACTAACTGCACCTGTCATATTAGCACAAAATACATCACCAAAAGCACAAGCTGTTCAAAGCGTCGCTAAATCATTAAATTATGTGCAGATTGGCGCCTTTGCAAGTCGTGCCAATGCCGACAGACTTGCCAACAGTTCAAAATTGCAAGGTGACGTAAAAATCTCTGAAGTACAAACTGCAAATGGTATCATGTACCGTGTATTATTGGCACAATCAAACGAAATTCAGGCCAATAATCAATCATTGGGCAAAAAACAATTCTATGCGAATGCCGACTAGAATTTGTAATTTAACTTTGTGATTGATTGCTTGACTAAAGCACGCATTAACGCCAATGATTTGGTATGAGTAATACAGGCAAAAAGTCACTATTTATCACACTTGAAGGCGGTGAGGGTTCTGGCAAATCCACCTTGATTAAAAGGCTTGTTACACGCCTTACAAATCAAGGGAATACCGTTATCACCACCCGCGAGCCAGGCGGTACCAAAGGCGCAGAAGAAATTCGTAACCTGCTGGTAAAAGGTTCTGCGGAGCGATGGGATGTTACTAGTGAGATTTGCCTTTTTTATGCGGCCCGTGAAGATCACTTATATCGCCTTATAAGACCTGCCTTAGAAGAGGGTAAGATTGTAATTTGTGATCGTTTCTTTGATTCTACTCGTGCTTATCAGGGGCAATTAGGAGCAAGAGAAAGCAATATCATAAAGGCATTAGAAGAAAATATCGTGGGCCCAACAATGCCAGATATTACTTTAATATTGGATATTGATGTTGAAACCGGCCTAACACGTGCCAACTCACGTAATAATTGTGATGGGGATGATAAAGAAGGGCGTTTTGAAGCCAAAAAAATAGAATTTCACCAAAAATTACGCGATGCCTATCTCGAAATTGCCCGCAAAGAACCAGAACGTTGCAAAGTAATTGATGCCACAAAGACCCCAGATGAAATTGAAGAAATTGCAATGGAATTAATCGGGCAAATACTTGATACAAGCCTGAAAGAGGCATGATATGGGCGTTGATTCGATAGACGGCTTACCGCACCCACGCGAAACTTTACAATTTTTTGGTAATGAGGCTGCGGAGCTTGCGCTTTATAACGCATTACAAACGGCAAAAATGCACCATGCGTGGATTTTTACGGGCCCCAAAGGCGTTGGCAAGGCGACATTGGCATATCGCTTTGCAAGGCGCTATTTGGGTGCAAAGCCAAGTGATGAAAGCCCACTATCAAGTTATGAGCATGATCCAATTGTTGCCAAAATCGCAAATGGCTCGTTGGGGGATTTAAAAACTGCAACCCGCTATGATCCCGATGCCGAAACCGTAAAACGCGATGTAAGCGTTGCCGCAATTCGGCAACTTACCAATATGTTTTCGTTAAAATCATCAAATGAATTTGGTCGTAGAGTGGCAATAATTGACAGTGTGGATGATTTACGTGATGCTGGGGCCAATGCCCTGTTAAAAACCTTGGAAGAGCCACCAAAAGGCGCGGTAATAATTTTAATCGCCAATTCTTTGGGTTCAATTTTGCCAACCATACGCTCAAGATGCCGTGCCCTTAGCCTAAAACCAATGAGCGATATGGAAATGAAGCAATATTTGCCTAAGTATAATTATGCCCAATTAACAATGGCAAATGGTTGCTATGGTCGCGCATTGGCACTTGATAAATATGATGTTGATGGTGTTTATAATTTAATTGCTGGATATTTGAATACTTTCCCAAACTGCCCGATGGGAAAGGCTTTTTCACTTGCCGATATGGCACGTGATGAAGATGTATTCGAAATTATTTTCGAGCTTTTATCAAATTGGATATACCGCGCCACCAATGCCGGCACGGGTGGCGACATAAAAGAAATTGAAGTTGGTGAAAGTGCGGCACTAGCGCGCCTTACAAGCCGTATTCCAAAAGAAAAACTTTTCAAAGCGTGGCAATCTCTGCAAGACTTAAGAGGTGCTGTGGCCAACAATCTTGATAAAGGTGCGGCAATATTAGAAGCGCTAAAAATAATAAAAAAATCACTCGAAAATAAATAGGTCGCAAATGATTGATACCCATGTAAACCTTCATCATCACTTATATGAAAGCGATTTAGAGGATGTGTTAAAACGCGCCGAAGAGGGCGGCATTCATGGAATGCTTTCAATCTGTGACAGGATTGAAAATTATGGCAAGATTCTTTCAATCGTCGAAAATCGTGATAATTTTTGGATGTCAGTTGGCGCCCACCCGCACGAGGCAAAAGACCATTTAGAATTAAATTCAGACAAACTTGTTGCCCTTGCACAAAATAAAAAAGTTATCGGAATTGGTGAAACAGGGCTTGATTTTCATTACAACCTAAGCCACAAAGAAGACCAAATAAAAGTTTTTAAGGAACACATAAAAGCATCACAAATCAATCAATTACCATTAATTGTTCATACAAGACTTGCAGATATTGAAACAGCGCAAATACTTGAACAAGCGATGAAAGAAAATGAATTTCCGCTTTTGATGCATTGCTATACCTCTGGTACGGAGTTGCTAAAAAAATCGCTTGATTTGGGGGCATATGTTTCGATTTCTGGTATTGCTACTTTTAGAAACGCAACAGATGTGCGCGACAATATACAATATATTCCACCAAACCGTCTTCTTGTCGAAACAGACTGCCCATATCTTGCCCCAATTCCAAAACGTGGTCAAAGAAATGAGCCGGAGTTTATAAACCATCTTGTCAATTATTTATCTGAATTCCTTGGCAAACCTCATGATGAATTTAAAGAAGAGTTAGATAAAAATTTCTTTTCATTATTTAAAAGGGCGGTTAATGTAGTCCAATGAAAAATCGTATAAAAACGACAATATTGGGCTGTGGCTCTTCTGGTGGGGTTCCGCGTGTTGGTGGCGATTTTGGCGTTTGCGACCCCACAATTCCGGAAAATTATCGTTCTCGTTGCTCTATATTGATTGAGAAATACGATTATTCATTATCAGATGAACCAACAACAATATTGATTGATACTTCACCAGATTTGCGCGCGCAACTTTTAAAGGCGCAGGTAAAATATCTTGATGCCGTATTATTTACCCATGATCATGCCGACCAAACGCATGGTATAGATGATATTCGCCCAATTGCGTATAATGCAAAAAAACTAATTGATGCCTTTATGGACAATCCAACCAAAGCAAGTTTGACCAAAAGGTTTGGTTATATTTTTAATGGTTTTGAGGTTGAGGGTTATCCGCCATTGATGCAAATTAATCCATTACCTAATTTTGGTGAAAAATTCCAAATTGACGGGAAGGGGGGTAGGGTTGCCCTCATCCCGCTTCGGCAGGTGCATGGCAATATTCAAAGCGTAGGTTTTAGATTTAGCAATACGGCATATTGCAATGATTTAAATATACTTCCACCAGAAAGTCTTGAGCATTTATACAATTTGGATTTTTTCATTGTTGATGCCTTAAGGTATAAACCACATCCATCACATGCACATTTGGATATGGCGCTGGAATGGATTGAAAAAATCAAGCCAAAGCACGCAATTTTGACCAATTTACATGTTGATATGGATTATAAAGTTTTACTTGAAACCTTGCCTGAAAACGTTGTGCCAGCATATGATGGCATGATAATTAACCAAGATGTTTGAAAATAATTTGCGAAATTACGTGAATAAACAGGCCAACAATCCCACCAATAACTGTGCCATTTATCCGTATATATTGTAAATCGCGCCCTACGGCATTTTCAATTTGATTAACCGTTGTTGTCGCATCCCAGCTTTTGATAGTATCGGCAACCATTTTACCAACATTTTCACCTTGTGCCGCAGATAATTCAACAGCCCATTGCTTAAATCGATTATTAATTGACAAGCGTAACTCATTGTCTTTTAATAAAGAATTTGCAATATCAGACAATGAGTTTTCCAGCGCATTTACAATATTCTCATGGCGCACCGCATCCGGTAAAGACATATCGCGTTTCAAGTCCGCCCATATGCCCTTGATATAATTTGTTACAACTGGATGTTCTGAAAAATCTATAATCCAATTTTTTAAATTTCCGCGCAAATTAGGATCACTCCTTAAATTTTGCTGGAAATGTTTAATCGCTTCATCAATTGAATTTCGTAATTTATGATTTGGATCGTGTGCAGCTTCGCGTAAAGTTTCACGGATTGAAGCAAGTAAAGAATCTGCCGCGCTATCATCAACGGAGAATAATTTAGGAAGCCAATTCGTATTATTTGAAACCTTTTCACGAAATTCTGGTTCATAATTATTAATCGCCAAATCAGCGTGAAAAATAATTAAATCGACAATTGGGCGATGGCGATTATTGGACGTTAAAATTCCAATCGCATCCGCGAGTAGGGACGCAATATCCAAATTTCGTAATTTATCGGTGATAGTGCTTTCAAGCCAATTATAAATCGGCCCATCTTTTAAAAGCGCCATAATCCTTGGTATTGTTGATGCAATACCATTTGCAATTTGTCTTGCACGGTTTGGTTCCAATACCCAATTGGCAAAATATTGCGCTAAATCAATGGGTTCAAGACGTTTTTTAACCTGTTCTGGTTGCAAAAAATTGCGTGAAATAAAGCTTCCTAAACCTTCACCAATTCTATCTTTGGAATTTGGGATGATTGCGGTATGGGGAATAGGAATCCCCATTGGGTGACGAAATAATGCAGTAACCGCAAACCAGTCTGCCAATGCGCCAACCATTGCTGCTTCTGAAAACGCGCGAATATATGAAACCCAATGGAATTTAATTTCAACGAATTTTGAAATGACATAAATAATCGTCATTATCATAAACAAGCCAGTAGCGATGGTCTTCATGCGTTTATAAGCAAGCGAAGAATCCAAAACAACATTTGCAGAAGTTTTTGATTGGTTTTTATTATTTATGTTTTGCATGTTCATGTCGTTTGATAATAAAAGTATTCGTGGCAAAATACACATAAAAATTCAATTATAATGCAGCTTGAGGGGGTATATGTGCAATAAATTGTCCCATAATATACCTTATACGACTAATCACATAGTGAATATCAACACCCACATTTGGCTATTCCCTCTAAATAAATCATTGTTTTATAGTTTCATCACACCTAAGCCTTTACAGCATTTGCAAAATAAATTTAACTGAAGAAAAATCAGGGTGTTACTATGAATAAAATAATGATTGCAGGTTTTGGTTTATTGTCACTTACAGGCTGTGTAACAAGTGGTGAGATTGAAAAAAAAGCTATGCCTGCCCCAATAATTGATTCACGAAAAACTGAACAAAACATTGGCAATGGTCAGCCATATGTTATCGCCGATTCGCAGGTTTGGGATGTTCCCGATACTTCATCCGGTCGCAATTATCAGATTTATGTAAAACTACCATCGAATTATAATAGTAATCCTGATAAAATTTATCCGGTTTTATATGTCACTGATGCTGATTACTCATTTCCTGTTATAAACCGTATTGGTTGGCGCGCCGGCGGTATTGAAGATTATATTCTGGTTGGGCTTTCTTATGCCAAGGGGGAAAATGGTGGATTAAGCCGCAGGCGTGATTATACCCCGACTACTACTGGCGCACCTGATGCACCAGTTGGTGCGGTTTACGGCGGCGCAAAGCACTATCTTGAATACATAAAAACGCAAGTTATACCATTTGTTGATAATAAATTCCGCACAGATAAAACCCGCCGTATTTATGCGGGTCATTCATATGGTGGATTATTTGGTGCGCAGATTCTTTTAAACGACCCAACATTATTTAGTGGCTATATTCTAGGCAGCCCTTCTCTTTGGTATGATGGTCGTTATACTTTTAAGACTGAGGCTGAATATGCCGCCACCCACAAAGATTTACCCGCCGATGTCTTTATGTTTATTGGCGAATATGAAACCCCTGGTCTTGGCCCAACCAAAGATCCCAACCGTTATGATATGGTGACCGATACCCAAGATTTTGCAAAAGTTCTTGAAAGCCGAAATTACCCGTCACTTAAAGTGAAATATGAAGTTTTGAATGATGAAGATCATGGAACTATTGCACCGCGCGGTTATACACATGCCTTGCAACATTTCTTACGAACCAAATAGGCTAAATCAAACCGCACTCATGAGGGGCAAATTTTGACAAAAGTAATAAAAGAAAAAGTTTCATTACCGCGTATTTTGGCGTTTTCTGCCCCCTCTTTGCCTTTGGCAGCATTTGGTTTGCCTATTGTTGTACAATTACCGCCGCATTACGTTGGCTATGTTGGTTTAAGCCTAGCAACGGTTGGTACAATTTTCATGGCGGCACGCCTTTTGGACGTGTTTATCGATCTTGGCCTTGGGGTTTTAATGGACAAGACCAATTCAAAAATTGGTCGATTTACGCCATTTTTATTAGGTGGGGCTCCCCTTCTCGCGTTTTTTGGCTATTTATTATTTATGGCAAAGCCAGGTGCATCGCCTATATATCTTACAATCGCTTTGATTGGGTCATATTTTGCGTTTTCAGTTTGTATGTTGGCACAATTGGGTGTCGGCAATTCCTTATCAAGTGATTATAACGAGCGTTCGCGGATTTTCTCATATTGGCAGATTGGAAATATCATCGGCATGTTATTGGTTCTTGCCCTGCCCGTAATTATTGAAAATGCGGGTGGCACTGCCGCAAATGGCGTTCAGGCAATGGGGTTATTCATCATGATAATGATGCCCATAACCGCGATAATTTCCTATATATTTGCAAAAGAAAACAAAGCTGATGCAGCGGCAAAACACGCTGATTTAAAAGACTTCAAGATATTATTTGGCATTGATGCGTTTCGGCGGCTTTTATTCTCCGACGTGTTTTCATCATTTGCCAATGGCGTAATTGGTGGCTTATTCCTTTTCTTTCTTAAAAGCATAAAAGGATATGATGCCGGCCAAGCAAATACATTAATGTTGATATATTTTGTTGTGGGTTTGGTTTGCACGCCAATTTGGACCAAACTTGCAAATCGGTTCGGAAAACACGTGTCATATGCCCTTGCTTCCGTATATGTGGTTATATCGCAAAGCCTATTGATATTCATGCCTAGTGGTAATTTTATGATTGCGGCATTGATTATTGCCTTTGCTGGCGCGGTATTTGCCGCCCCTACCCTTTTATTGCGGGCAATGGTGGGTGATGTTGGTGATGAAGATAAATTGAAATCAGGCCACGACCGCACCGGACTTTTATTTGCCGCAACAACATTAACATCCAAAGCGGGTTATGCGGTTTCGGTTGGCGTAACCTATATTTTGCTTGATATGATACATTTTAAAAATGACTTAGGTTCTATGAATAGCGTATTCTCACTAATGGGCTTACAAATGCTATTCGTCGGGCTACCGATTTTATCGAATTTGGTAATAATTTTATTGATGAAATCATACCCCCTAACCCGCACCCGCGTTGAAGAAGTGCAACAAGAATTAGCGAAACAATAATGACCAATAAAAGCGATAAATTACAAAAAGCAATCGAAAAACAAATCGAAATAATGGCGGCCTTACGCCACCCTGAAAAAGGCTGTCCATGGGATATAGAGCAGGATTTTGATACAATTGCGCCATATACAATCGAAGAAGCCTATGAGGTTTATGATGCGATTCTTCACCGTGATTATGCGGCATTAAAAGAAGAGTTAGGGGATTTGGTATTTCAGGTTGCTTTTCATGCCCGCATGGCAGAAGAAGCGCAAATGTTTGATTTTACAGATGTTATTGAAACATTAAATGAAAAAATGGTGCGGCGGCATCCCCATGTATTTGGCGATGTTGAATTTGCCACCCCAACCGAAGTTTTGGGCAATTGGGAAAAATTAAAAGCAAAAGAGCGTGAAGATAAAATCAAACATGATGATAGCACATTGGCAGGCGTCGCCCTTCCCCTTCCCGCTTTATCACGGGCGGAAAAATTATCAAAACGCGCAGCACGTGTTGGCTTTGATTGGGCCAATATTGATGATGTTTTTGCAAAATTAGAAGAAGAACTAACCGAAACCCGTGAAGCAATTGCTGAAAACGATACAAACCACATCGAAGAAGAAATTGGCGATGTTTTGTTTGTTCTGGTAAATCTTGCAAGAAAGCTAAAAATCGACCCTGAAAAAGCATTGCGTGGGGCAAATACAAAGTTTGAGCGCCGTTTCCGCGCTGTTGAACAATCTCTTAAATCACAGGGGCGCACCCCAAATGAGGCCAGCCTTGATGAAATGGAGGCATTATGGGTTAATGCCAAGCTTTCTGAGCGTGGCGAAGTCTAGTTCGACAAATTCATGAAATTGCGCTAAAAATTTGGCGTGATTAATTTTGTTCAAAATGATTTTTAGAACCACATCACCATCTTCAAGCGCATATTCATGCAAAATCGCACCTTTTTCATATAGCCAAGAACGAATTTTACCATCCAGAGGTGTGATTTTAATATAACCTTCTTTGGAACCAATTGCGAGTTCGGCTTCGACCGCTTGAAATAAATCATCAAGCCCCTGCCCATTTTCGGCAGAGATTAAAACGGATTTTATACCAGTCTTTTTAAAGATGTTTTCGGCATCCTCTTGCGCCGCGTTTAATTCATCTTCTGAAAGCAAATCGGCCTTATTCCACGCCTCAATAACAGCGGGAATTAATTCCTTATCTTCAAGAATCTTGTCAAGAATTTCATCAACATCCTGTTTTTGTGCAACTGTTTCAGGGGACGAAATATCACGAACATGAATAAGAATATCGGCATCGGCGACTTCTTCTAAAGTTGCGCGAAATGCAGCGATTAATTCATGTGGCAAATCTGTAATGAACCCAACCGTATCAGATAAGATAATCTCACGCCCGTTTTTAATTTTCATGGCGCGTGAAGTTGTATCAAGGGTCGCAAAAAGCATATCTTTTGCCAGAACCTTTGCCTTGGTTGCATTATTAAACAATGTTGATTTACCGGCATTGGTATAGCCAACAAGCGCCACAACAGGATATGGCACACGTTCACGTCCCTGACGCTGCAATCCACGTGTGCGGCGAACCTGTTCAAGTTCTTTTTTTAATTTTACAATTTTATCCGCAATTAAACGACGATCTAGCTCAATCTGACGCTCACCTGGGCCGCCAGTTTTACCCGTGCCGCCTCTTTGCCGTTCAAGGTGAGTCCAAGTTCTTACAAGACGAGAGCGTTCATAAGTAAGGCGTGCAAGTTCTACCTGAAGCTTGCCTTCTTTTGTGCGCGCACGAAGCGAAAATATTTCAAGAATAAGGCCAGTTCTATCGATAACCTTGGCATTAAGTTCTTTTTCAAGGTTACGCTGTTGAACTGGTGTAATTTCATCATCGATAATTACAATATCGATTTCGTCTGTTTCGATTTGCGTACGAAAATCCTCAATCTTACCTTTACCAAGATAAGTTGACGGGCGAATTTCACGCAGGACTTCGATATATGCGCCACAAACCTCAAGCCCAAGCGCAATAGTTAGCCCCACGGCTTCTTCAAGCCGCAGCTCAGGCTCACGATTTGCTGCCGATTCTTTGGTGACAGGATGGATTACCAACGCCTTTTGTTTAGGCGCACGAGTTTCGTACAAGGCAAAACCTTTTTAAATTAATTGTCGTCCTCGACAGTTTCATTTTCAAACAATGATACCGGACCACCCGGCATAATAGTTGAAATGGCGTGCTTATAAACCAATTGCACCTGACCTTCACGGCGCAATAACAGACAGAAATTATCGAACCAAGTAACAACACCCTGCAATTTAACACCGTTTACAAGGAAAATCGTAAGGGGAGTTCTAGTTTTTCTGACCGCGTTTAAAAAAGCGTCCTGTAAGTTTTGTTTTTTTTCACCTGACATATTTTTTTCCGTTTTTTTAATATTGATGTAAGGCGGGATGCCACTTTATAAATCCATTATTAATAATAATGAATTTACCTATTTGAACTGTTTTATAGATAAATTCAATAATCAACACAGTTAATTTCTATTATTTTACATATTATTTTGTAAATATTGAGTGCGTAATTTGGACGCAACCAAACCCATCTTGCCACCACTTATGGTGTTTTGTTCCATTTTAATGACAGGCATAACAAACTGCGTTGCCGAAGTTATAAAGGCTTCTTTGGCATTTAGCGCTTCTTCAACCGTAAATTTACGCTCAATAAGATTAAGCCCCAATTGTGCCGCAGCCGCAATTACCGACTTTCTGGTAATACCCGCAAGAATTTCATGGGAAAGTTCACGCGTAATAAGATTATTGTCCTTATCAATTATCCATGCGTTGTTTGAAGTGCCTTCGGTAACAAAGCCATCCGCATCAAAAAACCAAACATCATCAAAACCATTATCAAGGGCATTTTGTTTTGCCAAAACATTGGCAAGCAAATTGGTAGTTTTAATATCCACCCGCCCCCAGCGATTATCAGGCATAAAGGTAATGGTAATACCTTTTTGCGCCTTATTTTCCAATGCCGCGAAATTTAATGATTTAACCGTAAAAATCACATTTGGCATAACGTCATCTGGAAATTTATGGTCGCGCGGTGACGTACCACGTGAAATTTGTAGATAAACCATGCCATCTCTTACGCGGTTTTTACGTATAAGCTCTTTTATGACAATTTTCATTGATACCGGGTTTACTTGATAGTCAATTCCAAGTTCATCAAGGGATCTTTGCAGACGGGTAAAATGCCCTTCTTCATCAAGTAGCTTGTAGTTTTTAAAAGACCACACTTCATAAACGGCATCACCAAATTGAAGCCCGCGATCCTCGATATTAATTACGGCTTCTGATTGAAGAGAAAAACCACCGTTAACATATGCAATTTTTGCCATTAGTCCTTGTCCCCTTTAAGACCTTCTACACCCAAAGTTTTCAGCTTGCGATGAAGTGCTGAACGCTCCATACCAATGAAAGATGCAGTTTTAGAAATATTGCCGCCGAATCTTGAAATTTGTGAAGTTAAATATTCACGTTCAAATAATTCTCTTGCCTCGCGCAGCGGCAGTGAAACCATTTGGTGCATCCCAATTCTAACATCACCGTCGTTATTGCCACTGCTTTCAAGCCCTAATGCGCTAAGGTCGATAGAATTTTTATCGCCACCTTGTGAAAGAATTAAAACTCTTTCGACCAAATTACGCAATTCACGAACATTTCCCGGCCATTGTGCGGTTTGTAATGCCGCAATTGCTTCTGTCGAAAATGGTCGGTTTTGTAGGCCGTTCATTTGCGCAACCTTACCGGCAAAATATTCAACTAAAAGCGGAATATCATCACGGCGTTCAGATAGTGGCGGTACTTTTACAGGAATTACATTTAGGCGGTGGTATAAATCTTCACGGAAAATACCCGCCGCAATAGCCGCCTTTAAATCGCGCGAACTAGATGAAATAACTCGAACATCAACATCAATATAATTATTGCCGCCCACACGTTTAAACCGTTGTTCAAGCAATACCCGCAGGATTTTGCTTTGGGTTTCAAAAGGCATATCGGCGACTTCATCAATCAAAAGCGTGCCATTATGTGCCTTTTCAAAAACACCAATTCTTATTGGGCGACCATCTTGTGTTTCTTCACCAAATAATTCGCTTTCCATTTTTTCTGGGGCAATTGATGATGCAGAAATTGCGATAAATGGCCCTTCGGCGCGTTGTGATTTGGTATGCAACATTCGCGCAACAATTTCTTTACCCGAACCCGATGGGCCAGAAATAAGAATTCGCGAATTCATTGGTGCAACTTTTTCAATGGTGCTTTTTAGGTGTTGCATAATGATGCTTTGACCAAGCAATTCGTCATCCGACATACTACGCAATTTAAGGCGCGCATTTTCGTTCAAAAGATTGGCATTTTCAATCGCGCGTTCAACCAAAAGCAATAATCTTTCACTTTTGAATGGCTTTTCAATATAATCAAAAGCCCCGCGTTTTAATGCCGAAACCGCTGTCTCAATAGTGCCATGCCCAGAGATTAAAACAACAGGAATGGTTTCATCAATTCCCTTGATGGTTGATAGAATTTCAAGGCCGTCAAGTTTTGAACCTTGTAACCAAACATCAAGCACAACTAAATCGGGGCGCCGCCCACGAAATGCATCCAAAGCCATGTCAGAATTTGAAGCAAAGCGGACATTATACCCCTCGTCTTCAAGGATTCCGCCAATCAAATCACGAATATCGGCTTCATCATCCACTATAAGAATTTCAGCCATTATCATCCTCCGAATTTACTTCACTTGTTGCTAAAATAGGCAAATTCATTTGAACGCCCGCGCCTTTTTCACCATCTGGTCGGTCGATTAATCGCAATTTACCACCATGTTCTTCAATAATGCGCACCACAATCGGCAGCCCCAAACCAGTACCTTTTTCACGTGTGGTTACATATGGTTCAAGCAAGCTATGACGATTATTGGATGGGAAGCCAATGCCATTATCCAATATGGTAATCACAGCATTTTCGCCTTTAACTTCGACAGAAATCTCAATTTTACCCTTATAGTCACCATTTTGCGTGACTTGTTCATATGAAATAGATTCTGCGGCATTTTTTAAAATATTTAATAAAGCTTGCGAAATCATCCGCTCATCCATCATCACTTTGATTTTTTCGGGCGGGCTTTTTAATTGATATTCGATATTGGCAAAGGTTATCTTTTGACTAAAGACCGCTTCGCGTGTGATTTCACAAATATCTGCAGCAGTGAATTTTGGTGCCGGCATGCGTGCAAATGATGAAAATTCGTCAACCATGCGGCCGATATCACTAACCTGTCTGATTATTGTTTCGTTCAGGCGGATAAAAGTATCCTTATCATCAACAATTTGTTTTCCAAATTTACGGGTTAAACGCTCGGCAGAAAGTTGAATTGGGGTAAGTGGATTTTTAATTTCATGCGCAATGCGGCGCGCAACATCACGCCATGCCGCTTGCCTTTGCCCTTGGATAAGGGCCGATACATCGTCAAAAGTTATTACCAAATCATCGCCAGCGTGGGCCGCACTGGCTTCAAATAGCAAATTAATATTCTCACGGCTTAATTCGATTTGCGATTTTTCGCCGGAATGGGTTTTTGATTTTTCAATAACAGGAATAAATTGTGGGAACGACTCTTCTAATGATGTTCCAATCAAATTTTCCGCAGGTATCGCCAAAAATTTTGCCGCCGAGGAGTTGGCAGTTAAAATTAATCCATCTTTTGAAAGCGTTAAAACACCTGGTGAAACCCCCTCAATAACCGCATTAATGAATTGGGAGCGCTTGACAGCCTCTTCACGCTCGGCCTCAAGTTCATCCTTTTGCACCCTTAACTCTTTGGTCATGGTGTTGAATGTATCGGTTAAAAGTGCAAGTTCATGAACCTTGCGATCGGTATCGATACTTACGCTTAAATCACCCGCCGCAACCTGCCCTGCCGCATTTACCAATTTTGCAACGGGTACAGAAATTGTGGTCGCCGAATAAAGCCCAAGCCACGCCGCAGCCAAAACCACAAGCAAAACAATCTCAAGATATGCAATTCCAAAAATGAATTGGATATTTGCCTGCCGCGCCTCTAGTGCGCGGTAAGATGAAATTGTTTTTTCTGCCTTGCTAAGAACTGAAATTTGCTCAGGATTTTGTAATCTAATGGCATAAAGATATGCACCACTTATGCCATCAAGCCGGAAAAGGGTTTGGGTTGTCACCTCATCAAAAGTAAATGAAACATCGCCAACCCGTGCCGTGTCAAAATTATCTTTTGACGGTGGTTTATAGGCGGGAACATTTTGCGGGCGCTCTGCCTTTGAAATTATTTCACCGTTTTCACGGATAATATAAACTGCAACAAATGCACGCCGCACCGCCTGGGTTTGCAAATATTCCTTAAATTGCTCAGGCGAAGAAGAAAAGTTAGCAGATGCCTGATTAAGATCCGAAGCCATTGCCATAATATCGGCGCGCGCGCTTTCAGAAATCTGGTTGATAATTTCATTGCCAAGGTTTGATGTCGAGGTAATCGCATCCTTAACCTGTCCAGAAAGCCACGCCTGAACCCCGCGTCCATAGGTTACGCCGGAAAATAACGCGATAATAATCGCCGGAATCGCCGCCGCCATAACAAAAAATCGTACATAGCGCAGATGAAGAATCGACCCCTGCCCTTTGTTTTTCTTGAAAAATTGCAGGCTTTTGAAAACTTTGAAAAGGCGATAGGCAAAAAAACCAATAATTAAGGCGTTTACAATAAGGAAAAACGCAATAATTTTTCCGGCAAAGCCATTATCCTGTGCCTGTGACACCGAAAAATATAGGGCGATAACATTAAGCAAAAACCCAACGCCAAACAAAATTAGCGCATATTTAGAAAGCCCATAATTCAGGGTTTCAAAGCCGTCGTTGCGGTTAATGAAGCCGGCTTCGGCTTTTTTTATTGGAGTTTCATTCTTTTGAACATCAACCATGTTGCATATATGACACAATTGTTGTCACACCGCAACATGATGAAATGTAAAGTTTCAGTAATGTACGCAGAGTTATTTTCATAGTTTGCCTAATAAGTCATAAGATATCTGACAAATTACTTTTGTGATTTTTCTATATAAAAAAATAGTTTATCCTCACCCTAATAAACGCCATTACAATTTCCAAATTTCATTGGGATTAATGGAAAGGGATAGTATGATTTTAAAATGTCAGGATTTGTCAGTTTTTTTCACGACACGCGGAATAATCGCCATTAAATTTAGCATAACAGATTGATTAATAATGCTTTTTGCTAAAACCCATCAAATGAAAATGTCAACATTTGTCAACAATTTACGGAAAATATGGAAATGACGGCACGCAGATAAGCGTAACGAATTGATTAATAACAACTTTTTTGAAAAAAGATGCCAGATGAAATTGTTACATTCGTTACAAAATAGAACTTTTTGTTACGCAATAGGCAAACATTGTTACAAAAAAAGCAATTGTTGGGACACAACAATTGCTTTCTTGAAACCAAAATCACTAGTTTAACCTAGTCCCTAATTTAAACCAAAGTCACTAATTTAAACCAAAGTCACTTAGGCGTTTGCGTAATGTATTACGGTTTAAGCCCAATAATTCCGCAGCCTTGATTTGGTTGCCACGGGTTTCTTTTAGGGTCATTTCAAACAATGGTTTTTCGACCGAACGGATAATGTTTGAATGAAGATCATGGATATTTTTGCCTTCATTTTTGGCATTAAGTAGGATTGATGAAATGGTATTTTTAACCATGCTTTGCAAATCGCCATCTTGCTCTTTTGAGGCGGCAACCGGAATAATCTTTGCCTCAACAAGGGCATTGGCAACCGTAGAAGCATTGATAACGTTTTGTGAGTTAAGCACACATAGGCGATACATAAGGTTTTCAAGCTCACGCACGTTGCCGGGCCATGACCATTGTTCAAGTTCCTCAATGGCGCTTTTATCAATGATTTTCTCGCCATTTCCAAGGCGTGACGCACGGGTTAGGAATAGGCGCGCCAAGTCACCAATATCGGAAACCCGCTCCCGAAGTGGCGGCACACTAATGCTTATGACATTCAATATATGGAACAAATCAGCACGAAACTCACCGGCCGCCAATTTTGCCCGCAAACTATCATTTGATGATGCAATAACTCTTATATCGCCCGCTTCTAAATCGGCGATAATTCCCAAGATACGCGATTGCATTTCACTTGTTGTATCAGATACGCAATCAAGCAAAATAGTGCCGCCGCGCATTTCATCAATAAGGCCGCCCCCTTGCAGGTTTTTGCCATAAAACACCTTATCCAAATCAAATGGATTGGTAAAACCAGCAACATTGATAGTGCGGAAAGGAGCAGTTTTACGGTTTGAATAATCATGAATTGTGCGGGCGATAAGTTTTTTGCCAACACCGACCTCACCTTCCAAAAGAACTGTTAAGTCGCTTGGGGCAACGCGCGATAAGGAACGGTAGACCTCTTGCATTGAATTAGAACGACCAATTAATGGCAGACCTTCATCAACCTGTGCTTTACGTTTTTGTACAACGGCGCGGTGTTCGCCCACTGGCTCCAAGGCGCGTTTGACCAAATCAATCATTTTATCCAAATCAAACGGCTTTGGGAGATATTCATACGCCCCCTGCTCTGCGGCTGAAACAGCGGTTAAAAGGTTTGATTGGGCGCTCATCACAATGATTGGTAGTTTTGGACGCTCCACACGGATTTTGGGCAAGAAGTCAAAAACGCTGCCATCTGGCATTACAACATCGGTCAAGACCAAGTCCCCCTCTTGATCTTTCACCCATTTCCATAGGGTTGACGCATTTGATGTTGAGCGAACCTGAAAACCCGCGCGGGCCAAAGCCTGCGAAAGTACGGTGCGGATTGACGCATCATCATCAGCAATTAAAATCGTGGACGCAGTGCCTTTTGTGCTTCGGATATCGTTATTATAAGCTACATTATTTAATGACATAAATTACTCCACATCCGCAGCCTGTTGCAAACGCACCCTAAAACACGTTCGCCCAGGCTGGGATTCAAAATCAACTGTTCCGCCAAGTGCGGTCACCATTTTTCTTACTAATGCCAAACCAAGCCCATTTCCCTCGCTCTTGGTTGTAACAAAAGGATCGAAAATTACGTTACGCAAATCATCAGGAACACCAAAACCATTGTCCGTAATCGAAACCTCGATTGGTAAATGTGGGTTCTCTATTTCATTATTGCGAAGTTTCCGTGAATGTCTGTATGATGTTGCAAAAATGACCTGCCCCTTGGCGCCCTTTTCATTAGCCGCCTCAGCAGCATTTTTTGCAAGATTTAGAAATACTTGCGTAAGCCGGTCTCTTTCGCCCATTATTAGAGGTAAAGAAACATCATATTGCCTTGAAATGTGCAATTCACTAGCAAAACCATTTTCGGCAAGCTGGGCGACTCGGTCAATAATTGAGTGGATATTAATTGGTTCAAGCTCAACAGCATTATCAATACCAAGGCTTTCGACACGATCGATAAGGCGATGGACACGATCTGTCTCATCAATAATTAACTTTGCAAGTGGCTTTTGTTCATTAGAGGCGTCAAGCATTAATAATTGCGCCGCCCCTCGAATGCCAGCCAATGGATTTTTAACCTCATGTGCCAAGGCACGGCCAATTTGTCCAAATGACTTACTTTTTTCGCTATCTGATTTTTTTTCTATGATATTTTCTGCAAGGCTCTTTACCCAAAACATTACGTTAAAAAGCCCAGGCGTTACAGACGGATAAATAGTAATATCAGATTTAAAGTTATTTAAATTAGCATCAATAATTTCAATATCATACGATGTAATTACCGAATTTGAACTTTCCGCCTTTTTTACAAGAGTACGCAAAGATTCTTCAGAACGAATTATTTCAAATAAATTTTTGCCAATCAAAGACTTTTTAGAAGACGCCAATAAATCTTGCGAGAAGACATTGCCGTATTTTAAACAGCCCTCGCTATCCACGACCACAATTGGTGCAGGTATAAATTCTATTGAAGGCTGATGAGCCTCGTCAACAATTTCCTTGACAGCGTTCATTGATACATCCCAATCTCAAGACTAAATTTTATGCAGATTGATAATTGTTTAAATGTTTTAGTGTGATTAGCAAAATGGTCAACCTGAAGATGGTTACTATTTAATCACATTGCCTAAACATTAGACACTGACTTTGCGATTGCAAAACTTATCAAACACACTATCTTTCAGTTTTATACTAATAGCAAGAGTTTTCTATGAATAATATAGCGGTGATTGTTGCTTCGGGAACCGGTACTCGAACCGGCCTTGATACTCCAAAGCAATATAATGAATTTTTAGGTATGCCATTGTTTGTGCATTCATTTAAATTCTTTCACAACTCACCATTATTTAGCCATGTGGTTCTTGTTGCAAATTCTGAATGGCACGACTTTATCAAAGAAGAACTTGCCGATTATAATAATTTTACAATCACAACCGGCGGCGATACGCGCGCGCAAAGTGTTTATAATGGTCTTGTGGCTGCAAAAGATATATCTCCTGATACTGTTTATATACATGATGCAGCAAGACCATTTATTGATTTAAACGTAATTAACGCTATGCACGACGAAATTTTAAACGGTGCAGATGGGGCAATACCATATATTGAAATCGCAGATGCACTTTGGCAAATTGATAAAAATCAACAACTTACCGTACCCGTTGATAAATCAGGACGCATCAGGGCACAAACACCACAAGCCTTTAACTTTAAAAAACTACTTGCCGCTTATTCATGCTGCGACTTTAAATCTGCCCTTGATGATGCACAAATTGCAACACAAAGCGGAATGATTGTAAAGGCAATTAAGGGCACATCATTCTCTGATAAACTAACATATAAAGAAGATTTTCTGCGCATGGAAAAGGCATTAGCACCCAAAATTTTACCACGTTCAGGCATTGGTTTTGATGTTCATCGTTTTTGCGAAGGTGATTTTGTTACGCTTTGTGGCATTAAAATACCGCATAAAATGGGGCTTGAAGGGCATTCAGATGCCGATGTTGCGTGGCACGCTCTAACCGATGCTCTACTCGGTGCAATGGCGCTAGGTGATATTGGCAAGGTATTTCCGCCAAGTGATATAAAATGGAAAGGTGCTTCGTCATCAATCTTTCTTGAATATGCAAAGGACCAAGTGAAAAAGCATGGGGCAGAAATTGCCAATGTTGATATCACAATAATTTGTGAGGCACCAAAAGTAGGTAAATATCGCGAGGCTTTACAAAAATCGACTGCTGAAATTTTAGAAATTCCAATGGATAGAGTTGGAATAAAGGCAACGACAACCGAACGCCTAGGATTTACAGGTCGAAGCGAGGGAATTGCCGCCCAAGCAATTGCCAGCGTAGTTCAATACATTTAAAATATTCAATAATAGGGATAATTATTATGTTTGACGAAGAATTGCTTGATTCCACAGCAAGATTACTAATGGAAGCACGTATTAATCAGGTGAAGTTTGCAACCGCAGAAAGTTGCACTGGCGGGCTTCTTGCAGGGCTTTTAACTGAAATCCCTGGGTCTTCTGATGTTTTTGAGCGTGGTTTTGTAACTTATTCCAACCTTGCCAAACACGAATTGCTCGGTGTCCCTACTGATACGCTTAGCTTCCATGGGGCAGTGTCACCTCAAACTGCAAATGCCATGGCCAATGGTGTTTTAAAAAACTCAGCGGCGGATATTGCGGTTTCAGTTACAGGTGTTGCCGGCCCGGGTGGTGGCTCGACTGAAAAGCCAGTTGGTCTCGTTTACTTTGGTCTCGCCAAAAGAGGCTCTTTGACCCGAACCTTTGAACAAAATTTTGGGGAGATTGGACGCGACAAAATTAGAATAAATGCGGTCAATTATGCGATTGGTTTATTCTTTAAGGCAATGCAGTAAATTTTAGGGCAATAAATTATGGCGTTACGTATCTTTTATCTGCTTCATTGCTAAAAGCCTCAATAAGTCGGCTTGTAGCTTTGTTGATATTAGATGTTATAAGCGTTGCCAAAAATGGGTCTGCAAAATTATAATCGATTTGTAAATCAATCTCACACCCTTTTTCATGCGGTGTTATTTTCCATGTACATTCAAGCAGTTTCAATGGATTTGGTAAAAGTGAAAAGCTCTTATTTTTCAAAAGTGATGTTTTTATAATTTTGTTATCTTTATCAATCACCACACGTGTTGAAAATGGAATTTTTATTGCTTTATAACCAATCATTAATTCGGCACTAAAGGAATTTCCATCTGTTGACTTATCCCAAATTCGAACCGCCTTTACCCATTGGATAAACTTCCCATAATTCGGGACATCGCCAACCAAGGCCACAATTTTATCGGCGCTATGGTTTATTATGCGATTAACCCGAATTGTTCCGGTTCGTGACATATTTTAGAGCCCCAGCTCGCGACGGCGATTTTCACGCAACTTTTCAAAATCATCGCCCGCATGGTGACTTGAGCGAGTTAGTGGCGAAGAAGAAACCATTGAAAACCCTTTAGAATACGCAATTGTTTCATAGGTTTTAAATTCATCAGGCGTAACAAATCTATCAACAGCGGCATGTTTTTTTGTAGGCTGAAGATATTGTCCAATGGTTATGAAGTCAATTTCCGCACTTCTCATATCATCCATAACCTGCATGATTTCTTCTTTGCTTTCGCCAAGACCAACCATCAAGCCCGATTTTGTGAAAATCGATGGATCGCGTTGTTTTACAATATCCAACAACCTCAAAGACGCATAATAACGCGCCCCTGGGCGAATAGATAAATAAAGACGTGGCACTGTTTCTAGGTTATGATTGAAAACATCTGGACGCGCATCAATCACTTTTTCCAAAGCACCTTTTTTGCGCAAGAAGTCAGGAGTAAGAATTTCAATTGTAGTTTCAGGAGACGCTTTACGGATTTCATTTATTGTTTCAACAAACTGAAATGCACCGCCATCGTCCAAATCGTCACGATCAACTGATGTTATTACAACATGGTGAAGCCCCATCTTAGCAACGGCTTCGGCAACATGTTTGGGCTCATCAATATCAACCGGGCCAGGCTTGCCAGTTTTAACATTACAAAAAGCACATGCGCGGGTGCAAGTATCACCAAGAATCATCATTGTCGCATGTTTTTTAGACCAACATTCGCCAAGATTTGGACACGCCGCCTCTTCACAAACGGTATGAAGATTGTTTGCCTTTACCAATGCCTGCGTTGCTTTATATTCGCCTGTTCCAGGCGCTTTCACCCGTATCCAATCAGGTTTACGTTGAATCGGGTTATCGGGGCGATTGCGTTTTTCAGGATGCCGAAATTCGCTTACAGCAGGGCGATTGCCTTTTGAATTGTCAATTAAAGTAACCATTCGAAGTCCTTTAGCAAAAATACACTATTTTGGAAGTGCTTTTATCAAGCATTACCATAAAGAAATTGCTTTATCATCGCTTCCTTCAGTGAAAGTAAGCGTTTTTGTATTACCTTCAAAATGCACATTAACATAATTATTTTGGTCTTTTTGAAATTCAAAAAGGATTTTTGAATTAATTAAAAGATTGCGCGTTTTTGGTTTTATCTTTGCCTCAAAATACGAATAAACCAAATCACCCTCAACCTCAGATCCAACATATTTTAAAGTCACCGGCTTTCCATCGGCAGAAATTGAAAAATCTCGTTCTAAATATATTTTTAGCGCGTCTTGTCCTGCTTTGGTTGCAAAATAATCCATACCTACATCAGCAAGATTAAAACTATGTTCAAGGTCGTGGGCAAATATGCGGTGGGTAATTTCAATATATCCCCCCTTTTCAACCTCAATCACTGAATAAGCAGAATTCATGCGATGTGCCACTGCCGTAATTGGCAATAGCAACACCAACAACAAGGCGATAATCGCCTTTTTCATTATTTATCCTTTGCCATTGGATGAGTTTTCAAATTGTCCGGATCAACCGCCAATTCGTCATCCTTCATTTGGTTTTTACCCTGCTTTGCCTTGAAAACATCAAGTCGAGATGGCTCTATACGCGATGGAAAGTAATTATTATTACGATTTGCATCGGCAGTTTCGTAATTTGGATCAAGTTCAACCGAAACAATATCCTTGTCCGACATATACGCCCAATTGGTTTTACGTGGATTATAACGCCAAATCTCCGCAGGAATGTAAACTGTTTTTGAAGTTTTATCAGCAAATGTAAACTTCAAAATAACAGGCATAACCAAACCACCTTTATTTTCAAGGCCAACTATATAAATTTTGTTTTTTAACTTTAAGACTTCTTGTTCAGACTTATCTAAGTCTGCAATATCTTTTTTGGATTTATCCTTTTGTGACTTGGTGGCAGCCAAAGGATCGGTTTTGTCATAATAATCCTTTAACTCTGGGTGTCTATCAACAACTTTTTCAACACCTTTGACACGTTGCGCTCCAAGTTCTATTGGCTGCTTATCACGCTCATCAATTTGATATTTTGATTCAATGTCTGGATCTTGGGTATTAATTGTAGCTTCTTTAACACCGGTTATGCCAATATCGACATGATCTGTTGAATAGAACCAACCACGCCAGAACCAATCCAGGTCAACACCAGAGCTTTCTTCCAATGTTCTGAAAAAATCAGCAGGCGTTGGGCGTTTGAAGCGCCAGCGATTTGCATATTCTTTAAAGGCGCGGTCAAATTTTTCGCGACCAATAATAGTTTCGCGCAAAATAACCAATGCCGTTGCCGGTTTGCCATATGCATTGTTGCCAAATTGCAAAACGCTCTCTGAGTTGGTCATAATCGGAACCTGATCACTTGAAAGCATATATTCAGTTATATCACGTGGGTCACCACGGCGTGACGGGTAGTTTTCCGACCATTCTTGCTCTGCGATATATTGCAAGAAAGTATTTATCCCCTCGTCCTGCCATGTCCATTGACGCTCATCGGAATTAACAGACATCGGGAACCAAATGTGCCCAATTTCATGAATAACCACAGAAATTAAGCCATATTTAGCACGGTCTGTATATGTTAAATTACCCTTCTTGTCTTTTTCAGGACGAGGTCCGTTAAAAGTAATCATTGGGTATTCCATACCGCCAACTGGACCATTTACCGATTGCGCAACAGGATATGGATATGGGAAACTCATTCGACCATAAACTTTTATAGTATGTGCAATGGCTTGCGTAGAATAATTAGACCATAAAGGTTCTGCCTCATTAGGATAATATGACATCGCCAGCACATCGGGGGCATTTTCTTGTTTTACTGCCATGCCATCCCAAATAAATTTACGTGAACCCGCCCATGAAAAATCACGAACATTTTTTGCTGCAAAGTGCCAGGTTTTTGTGCCCGTTGCCTTACCAGCTTGCGCCGCTTTTGCTTCAGCAGGTGTAGTGATAAACACAGGTTTGCTATAATTTGTCTTTGCACCTTGCAGTCGTTGTTTTTGTGCAGCGCTAAGGATTTCATCAGGGTTTTGTAATTCACCAGTTGACGCCACCACAAAATCAGATGGTACATTTATTTCAACATCATAATCACCAAATTCTAGGGTGAATTCACCGGCACCTATGAACGCCTTATTATGCCATCCTTCATAATCTGAATAAACAGCAAGGCGCGGAAACCATTGTGCAGCCTCGAATATACAGTTACCATCTTCGCCTTCCTTGGTGAAACATTCGTAACCAGAACGACCACCAATAAGCTTGTTGTCAACCAAAGGCAAAGACCAATCGATTGAAAAATTAAACTCTTCACCGCTTTTTAATTGCTTTGGAAGTTCAACGCGTAAAAGCGTATCAGTAATAGAAAATTGTAAATTTTGGCCATCTGGGCCACGTATTGATTTTATATCAAATCCGCCTTCCCATTCCTTCATCTTCATCATTCTTTTGACTTCACCAAAAGAAATCTTATCGCCGTCTGGAAAAGTACGTGTTAACTCAGAAATTGAATTTCTTTTATAGTTTTGATCAAGCAAAAGCCATAAATAGCTTAAACTATCTGGAGAGTTATTTTTATATACAATATGTTCTGTGCCTGTGATACTTTTGCTTTTTTCATCAAGCGACGCCTTGATTTTATAATCAACCTCTTGCTGCCAGTATTTATACCCTGGTGCACCAGAAGCAGAACGGAATTCATTAGGTGTAGGCAATTCT
Source organism: Hyphomonadaceae bacterium UBA1933 (assembly GCA_002337085.1). Classification (GTDB taxonomy): domain Bacteria; phylum Pseudomonadota; class Alphaproteobacteria; order Caulobacterales; family Aquidulcibacteraceae; genus Pseudaquidulcibacter. Next base: position 206,770 of record DDFH01000007.1, read on the forward strand.
TCCGGATCTAATTGTCGGAAGGCATCATAAAAATCACCTTTTGTTTGGCGTAATGCCTGCGCATTTGCAACCGCAGGACCAATAGTCGCACATAGTGCAATCCCAAAAATTGATAGTCGTAAAGTATGTCTCATAGTATTTTGTTTTATTTCATAAATTCTCATTCAATTTTTGTGAATGTAATTATATTTTTTTGCAACATAAAAGGGCAGATTATTTTGGAATTAATCGCATAACTGTTGATACAATTTGCAATATTCTGTGACAATGGCTAAATCCTCAGCAAAAACTGAACAATAAGGACAGGATATGCCTTCACGAAAGTTTGAGGTAAGAAACGCTCGTAAAACAATATTTGAAGCCTTGCTAGATGCAAAGAAACTATACGGCGGCAAAAAACCTATTATTGAAGATATCGAACGAAACCCTTTAAGCTATGACAAAGTTGTTTTGGCTTCTTTGGTTCTTGGTCGGAAATTAAATCTTGCATTAAAAGATTCAGAAACCGTTGGTTTATTAATTGCTAACTCCGTCGGTGGCACTCTTGCGTTTCTTGGCTTAAGCGCGTTTGGTCATACAATTGCCATGCTTAACTTTACCGCTGGCTTAAAAAATATCAAAAGCGCCTGTGAAGCAGGCAGAGTGAAGCATATAGTTTCTGCACGTCGTTTTGTTGAAAAAGCTGGACTTGAAACACTTTTTAGTGACCTTAGCAAAGATTTTGAAATTATATATCTAGAAGATATTAAGGATGCCATTGGACCTCTTGATAAAGTTCGCGGCCTTATGGATTCATTTAACCCAAAATCTGCCGTGCCAAAAGTTGATCCTGATGAAACCGCTGTTATGCTATTTACTTCGGGTACAGAGGGCGCACCAAAAGGTGTAGCACTTAGCCATAAAAACCTCGTTGCCAACGTTCAGCAGATTGCCGCGCACATAGATCTTAAACCAGAGTGGGTGGTATTTAATCCACTGCCGATTTTCCATTGCTTTGGCTTAACCGGCGGAACTTTTTTGCCATTATTTACCGGCATGAAAACATTTATGTTCCCGTCCCCACTGCAAGCAAAAAACATTGTTGGCTTGGTTAAGGATTTAAAAGCGTCAATTCTTTTTGGTACTGATACATTCCTTAATCAATACATACGCGTTGCCGATGAGGGTGATTTAAACTCACTTGAATTTGTTGTTTGCGGTGCTGAACGTGTTAAACCAGAAACCCGTGAAGCACTTATGAGCAAGTTTGGTGTAACAATAGTTGAAGGCTATGGTGTTACCGAGGCGGCACCTGTTCTTGCCGTTAACACTCCAGATGAAAACAATCGTCATGGAACTGTTGGTCAGCTTATGCCCGATATTGAGTGGAAGTTAGAATCTGTTCCTGGCATTAATGGGGGCGGTCGCCTTTATGTACGCGGCCCGAACGTTATGCAAGGTTATGTTCGGGTTGATGCGCCAGGCGAAATCCAGACACTTCCGGGTGGGTGGCATGACACTGGTGATATTGCCTCAATTGATGACCAAGGGTTTGTAACAATTCGTGGTCGCTTGAAACGGTTTGCAAAAATCGGCGGTGAAATGGTTTCTTTAACCGCCGTTGAAAACCATGTCGCCGCTATTTGGCCTGAAAACCTTCATGTTGCAATTGCAGTTAGCGATAGCAAGAAAGGTGAACAAATTATACTTGTCTCAAACCTTCCAAACTTTCCTAAAGATGCTTTGCAAAAATATTACAAGGACAACGGTATAAGTGAGCTTCAATTGCCAAAACAAATCCTCTTTACCGAAAATGTTCCTATTTTGGGGACCGGTAAAATTGATTATGTTGCATCACAAAAATTTGTCGAAGAAAAATTAGGATTATAAATATTGGGGCTGTTAATTACAGCCCCTCTGTTTTTGCGATTTTAATGCCAAAACCATCGAGACCAGCAAATTTAAGCTGCGAACGGGTAAGAAGGTGAATTGAATTAATCCCCAAATCGCGAATTATTTGTGCGCCAATTCCAATTTCACGCCATACGACATTGCGTTTTTCTTCACTCGAATGACTTTGCGCACTAAGGTTTGACGGCACTCCTACGCTACCGTCTCGCAAATAAATCAATACTCCGCGCCCAAGAGTTTTGAATTTTTGCAACGCGCCACTGATTGAACTACGCTCACCAAAGACATCATCAACAATATCGCCACGGTGCAAACGAACCGGAATATCATTCCCATCATTTATGCGACCATAAATCAACGCCAAATGCTGCACATTATCAAAATGACTTTTGTAAGATATTGCCCGCAATGTGCCAATTTCACTTTCGATAGTAAACTCACTAGTCTTATCGATTAATTTTTCACGTGATTGGCGATATGCGATCAATTGCTCAATCGAAATGTGTTTTATATTATGCTTTTGCGAGAATGCTTTAATATCGTCGCCACGCATAACACTTCCATCATCATTTACCATTTCACAAATAACACCAACCTCTGGAAGCCCTGCAAGATGGCATAAATCTACTGTTGCCTCTGTATGCCCCGTGCGCACCAAAACCCCGCCTTCGCGTGCGATAAGTGGGAATACATGCCCAGGGCGCACCAAATCATCAGCAGTAGAATTATTATTAGCAATTACATGAACAGTATTACAGCGCTCGGCAGCGCTAATTCCCGTTGTTGTGCCGTGTTTTGCATCAACAGTGACAGTAAAAGCTGTTGCCAATGGTGCATTATTTTGTGCAACCATTGGGTTAAGATTTAATTCGCGCGCCCTCTTTTCCGATAATGGTGTGCAAACAATACCCGATGTATGGCGAATAATAAACGCCATTTGCTCTGGTGTGCATTTATTGGCGGCGACAATCAAATCACCCTCATTTTCCCTATCATCATCATCAGTAACAATTAGGATTTCACCATTTTTAAAGGCTTCGATTGCTGTTTCAATATTTTCTAACATAATATTTTCTTTTTCTTTTAACTTAAGGCCAGCCATGGTTAAGATTTCTTCGACACTCGTTTTAAAAAGAGGTGCCAATGATTGCGCATGTTGTAGTTTAAACTCAATTTGACCACCAATAAGCCGCCCAAATGTTGTACGATTTTTACCCAATGCACGCGCAACATCATCTTGCGTTAAGCCAAGTGCATTCAATCTATCTTTAAACCAATTACTGTTTATCATAATGTGCACAATATGCACATTTTAATTTGTAATTACAATATGCGTGTGCAGATTTTATCTTTGGAAAATTCATGCAACATGACAACATGGAAGAGAATCAAAAACAAATTGCATACTGGAATGGCGAAGTCGGAAAAAAATGGGATGAATATCACCATGAAATCGATGAAATGCTGGGCGAGTTTTCACAAATATTGCTAGACGAAATTGGGGATTGCGGAGGAAAATCAATCCTTGATATTGGCTGTGGTGCCGGAACAATATCGTATCTACTTGCAAAAAATGGGGCGAATGTTTTTGGTGCGGATGTTTCAAAAACGCTACTCGCAAATGCGCAAAGTCAACAATCAAACAATTCAAACCCAAATTTTCGGCTTTGCGATGTAACTGATTATGGATTCACACCAAATGAGTTTGATCTTGCGGTATCGCGTTTTGGCGTAATGTTCTTTGATGATAGCGTTAAAAGTTTTAAAAATATTCGCAAATCCATGAAACCAAATGCAAGACTTGTCTTTATTGCATGGCAATCACCGCAGGAAAATGAATGGATTATGGTTACAAAAAATGCCCTACATGGCATTGCTGAGGCAATATCCGCCAATAATCCTGATGCACCTGGTGCATTTGCATTTAATAACCCTGAACGAGTGCACGCAATCTTAACAGATGCAGGGTTTCGCAATATTGAAATCACTGGGCATGAGCGTAATCTATATTACAATAAAGGCAAAGGACTTAACGCAGGGGTATCGCTTTTAGCAAAAATTGGCCCAGCATCACGCAACCTTGCCACCCTTCCTCTTGAGCAACAAAAAGTCGGAATTTTACGCCTTACTGAAGCCTGCAAGAATTACTTAAAAAATGAAAGCCTTTGTTTTAAAGGGAAAATCTGGTTGGTTTGTGCCGAGAAATAAATAGGCGTCAATGTATATTTAATATACTAATCTTCAGATATACAATAATCAAAATTTATCCTGCCTGTATCGGCTTTTATTAATTGACCTTGTATTGAATAATTGCCGCCACCATTATCATTTATCCAGATTTGCATTTGCAAATCATCGCCCCAAGTCATACCATCAGGAAGCGGGTCATATTCTACAAGGCTATGGCTTTCGACCCAAAACCCAAGAGAGCTGCTGTTTTTGAACACTGTTCCCGATAATTGTGTGTCTTTCTTATAATTGCTTCCTCTTACATTAATTGTATCGCGTTGAATCCCCGTGGCTGTCATATCTTCGTGAGCCTGAATAGCGAATTGTACATATTGTTTTGAATATCCACCTTCAAAAGCATCGCTTGGAATGCTCACAGAACATGCAAATCTATGCGAGTTCGCCCAATTTAGTGCCGAATAATCGGACGCGGTTAATGGCTCTGCATTTGCCATGCCGCAACCAAAAACTGCCATGAACAAACCAATCAAACACGAACCTTTTACCTTGTTTATATTGTAATTTTTCATTTAATCCTCCCACCCAAAAACGATATGTTTGCACTAATAATACAGATTAGCAATCGCAAAGATAAAATTATAATTAGATGAGGTATCGAAAAAAATAGTCAGATAGTCTATAAGCCGGGTTCTGTACCCATAAGGGCGGTGATTATTCATCTTGGCTTGATATTGCTAACAAGCTCACGCAACCTACCCGAACATCTGCGCACAAATTCGCCTTCGCTTACACTCAACGTGTTCCTATTCGGTCTTGCTCCTGATGGGGTTTACCCTGCCCTTTTTGTTACCAAAAAGGCGGTGGTCTCTTACACCACCTTTTCACCCTTACCCCAATTACATAATAATGTGGGCGGTTTGTTTTCTGTGGCACTTTCCCTGTGGTTACCCACGGCGGACGTTATCCGCCATCATATTTGTGTGGAGCCCGGACTTTCCTCAGATGACACCTTTCGGCAATATCATCCGCAATCACCCGACTATCTGACAAGCAGCTTTTGCCTTAAAAGTCTTAATTTATCAAGCAGGCTTTATGATTTTCGCCAAACGTCGCGCTTTTTCAAGGCAATCAACGTCAAGTTTTCCGCCAACATCGCTTTGACGATAACGTCTCTGGAACGCAATCAATACAAATTTTGTATCTTCATCAAAAATTCCGTTTTGCGGAATACCATAGCCAACATCCGAAAGCGATTTTTGAAATGCCGCTACATCATCAGATTGTGTTCCCAACTCTTCGGCAAGTATAGTTTTGTCATTATCACTTTTTGCATGTGGAATGCCTTGGGAAATTCCTGCGGCATCAAATTTATGCCATGGAAAATTTTCGCCAGGATCAATTTTACGACGTGGCGCAAGATCAGAATGACCAATAATGTGGCGTTTATCAAGACCATGACGCTCTTTAATCCCTTTTACCAATTCCATAACTGCCGCAATTTGCGCATCTGGAAAATCAGGCAAACCAAAATCATGTCCTGCATTACAAATCTCAATCCCAATAGATGCAGAGTTCATATCAGTTTCACCGCCATATACGCCCGCGCCGGCTTGCCACGCGCGCTTATCTTCTTCAACAAGCTGGTAGATATGACCATTTTTAAAGGCAACATAATGCGCGGAAACGCGGTTAAGATTTGGTCCTGGTGGCGCCATACCCTCACGCGGATGCTCAACTAATTCAGCTTTATATGCAATCCTTTTAGGATCTGGATCGCGTAGCAATTCGAGAGCTTTTTCTTCACTTGGCATACCTGTATAATGAAGAACAACATACCGAATGGGGCGATTACGTTCATTGAAATTGGGGCTTGGTGCTTGTTCAATAATAAGCTTAGTTGGCATTTTTTTTAAACTTCTAACGGGCTTTGGATTTGATGGGCGATATGGAAACATTTTTATATCTTTATATTTTAGTTATTGTTGTAGCAGTGTTTTTACCCAATGAAGCATTATCCCTCATTGCAATTAGGGCGACACCAGAAATAGAGATAAGCCCCCCAAACACAATTTGTAAAGTTATTTTTTCGTGAAGAATAACACTTGAAAGCAAAACCGCCCAAATTGGCGTCATTAATGTGAATGGCATAATCTGCGTTACTTCATATTTTTTAATGAGGTGGAAGTACATTGTATGCCCATATATAGAAACAAATACTACAGAAAATAGTAATATTGCGGCTATTATGTGCGTATTTTTTGCCAAAGCTTCAAACTGTCCATGCTCTAAAAATAAAGTATATAAAGACAAAGGGATTAGCGAAAATAGTGAATTCCATGCCTGAAACCTTAATGGTTCAATTGGGTCAAGCTTTTTCATTAAAACGGTTCCAATTGCCGCAAGTAATGCCGATGCAAAAGCCAGGACATTCCCTAAATTAAGGTCGATACCATGTGGTTTATAAATGACAAAAATCACACCAGAAAACGCCAGAATCATTCCCAATCCACGTTTCCATCTTACTTTTTCATTTAAGAATATGATTGATAATATTGTAGCAAGTGGCAAAGAGAGTTGTGCAATAATTGCAAGATTAGATGCCGATGTAGTTAAGAGTGCAACAAATTGTGCAATAAACGATAATCCACCCATACATAGCGAAACAAAAAACAACATCCCTAATTGCTTTGGGATAGGCAGAAGCTTTGGCAAAAATATAAACGTTAAAATTATAAAACGTAACAACACAAAGAAGACTGGTGGCGAATTTTTTACCGCAATCGCGGAAATTGGAACATTTGCCCCCCAAACAAAGGCAACCAAAAAAATCAAAATCAAATCACGAAGTGACATCAGGCAGAACCCTTTGTCATTCTATCTGAACGAATTTTATTATATGCTGCATTTGCCTGCGCAGTTGTTTCATGCGCAAGACGAATGAACTCCTTTGGTTCGCCACGACTCATAAATGAATCTGGGTGGTTTTTGGTAACAATTTCCAGCCACGCACGCTTTATCGTTTCATCATTGTCAGTTTCATGCACACCAAGAATTACATATGGATTTGGCTCAACATCTTTGATGAAGAATGATGAAATTCGTGAATAATCACTACCGCTTAGCCCTAAATAGTACGAAACATTTATAAGGTATTGTTTTTCTGCCTCTTTTATTTTTCCATCTGCAACTGCTACAAAAAATAACACCGCCATTACATCAAACAGAATCTGCCGATTTTCGCGGTATTTTTTACCAATTTTTTTCGCATAATGTTCAAAACCAAGCGTTGTTCCTGCGGCAAGTCGAAAAAGCTTTTCAAATGCTGGCTTGTCTTCTTTGGCAATTGGAAATGCGGCTTCGAATGCAATTGCTTCGTCAATGGTTGCAATGCCATCAGCTTTTGCCATTTTGGCTGCCAGAGCTACAACCGATGACGCAAAGTCTTCATCATTTCGAATATCAGAAATTATCAGCGATTTATTATCACTTTTAGCCGGCTTTTTATTATTTGTTCCGGTATCAAAAAAACTAAAAGGATTTCGAAATAATTTCTTCCAAATTGACATAATAACCAAGAATTAAATTAAAGCGCGTCAACAATCAATATAGCTTTACCCCTTCTTGAGGTTTTCTCTTATTGAATAAATACTATGTAAAACTATAAGTTTTATTTAGTAAATATAAAATTTTATCAATCAGGTTCACCTGAAATTTAATAAAATGAGATATTACAACTATGTAAAGGGGGACAAAATGAATATCTCAAACTTACTAGAAAGCATTGCGGTGATGCTGAACATGCCAATACCACTGTTGGTATTGATACCTGTTTCACTTGCACTAGCTTTTCAAATTTTGCGCGCCGCCGAAGGTAATAAAATTGAAGAACGTGCATTAAGCGTAAAAGATTGGGATGGCGATAAAAATTCAAATGAAAAACCAAGTTCAATTGCGATGTTATCATCACTGATATTCATAGTATTTTCCACCTTTACAATGTATAATGCCACAAACGATAAACCTCTTTTCTCAATAAGCGTTATTGTAGATCAATTTATTCATTAGCGGATGGATCATAAGAGAGAATTGGCGCAAGCCATTTTTCCGTTTTCACAATGTCCCAATTTTTACGAATTGAGTAGTCCTTTACCTGATCTCTATCAATTCGCCCAACACCGAAATATTCAGAATTTTCATGAGCAAAATATAATCCACTGACAGATGATGGTGGATCCATTGCCATTGACGAAGTCAAACTAATGCCTGTTACATTGGTTGCATTTAGCAGTCTGAACAATGTTTCTTTTTCAGTGTGATCCGGTTGAGCTGGATAACCCGCTGCCGGGCGAATTCCTTGATATTTCTCCTTGATTAAATCATTATGAGAAAGATTTTCATCTTTTGCATATCCCCAAAGTTCGCGTCGTACTTTTGCATGCATATATTCCGCCAATGCCTCGGCAAGGCGATCACAAAGTGATTGGAAAAGGATTGCCGAATAATCATCATGCTTTGCCTTGAAAGCATTGGCAACGTCAATTTCGCCAATCCCACTAGTAACGGCAAAACCACCAACATAATCAGGCGTTCCCACAGGTGCCACAAAATCAGATAGCGCATAATTTGCACGTCCTTCCGCTTTTACCATTTGTTGTCGCAACGTATGGAAGGTTCCGATTGGTGTCTTTCGTGCATCATCCTCATAAAGAACAATATCATCACCAATGCGATTTGCCGCCCAAAAGCCAATTACGGCTTTTGCGCCAACCATTTTCTCATTAATAATTCGTTCAAGCATCGATAATGCGTCTTTATACAGATTGCTTGCCGCAGTACCGACAACATTATCGGTTAAAATAGCAGGGAAAGAGCCAGCCAGTTCCCAAGAAGCAAAAAATGGTGTCCAATCAATATAATCTTTTAATTCAGCAAGATTTATATCATCAAAACCCCTTGTTCCCAGAAATGATGGCTTGTGGGTTTTTCCTGTGAAATCAAGATGTAAGGCATTTTTACGCGCAGCTTCTAACGATACCCGTGGGCGTTTATCTTGCGACGCATAATGCGCATTGCGTGCGTTTTCCTGATCTCTTTTGTTTTCGGCGACATATTCAGGCTTTTCTTCGCCAACAAGCTTTTGAACAACAGGAACGGCACGACTGGCATCAGTTACGTAAAAAGTATCACCCTTGAAGTTTGGCGCAATTTTAACCGCAGTATGGGTACGCGATGTGGTTGCACCTCCAATTAAAAGCGGAACATCTTTTAGCCCCGCTTTTTCCATTGCCTGTGCCACATAGCACATTTCATCCAATGATGGCGTAATAAGACCAGAAAGCCCAATAACATCAACTTTTTCTTCTATTGCTTTTTGTATAATAGTTTCTGTTGGGACCATAACCCCAAGATCAATTACATCAAATCCATTGCATTGCAAAACCACGCCCACGATGTTTTTGCCAATATCATGAACGTCACCCTTAACGGTTGCCATAAGAATTTTGCCATTTGATTTTTGCGCAAGCCCCATTTCTTCTTTTTCGGCTTCCATGTACGGCATTAAATAGGCAACCGCTTCTTTCATAACCCGCGCCGATTTAACAACTTGCGGCAAGAACATTTTACCAGAACCGAATAAATCGCCAACCACATTCATACCATCCATCAATGGGCCTTCGATAACGTGTAATGGTCGCTCTGCGGCAAGACGGGCTTCTTCTGTATCTTGGGTTATAAATTCTGTGATACCTTTAACCAAGGCGTGTGTAAGACGTTCACCGACCGGTAACTCGCGCCAACTTAAATCAGGGCCAGTGTCTTTCTTGCCACCTTGAGCAAGATAATTGCCTGCAATATCCAAAAGCCGTTCGGTTGCATCGGCACGGCGATTCAAAACCACGTCTTCGCACGCATCACGCAAGGTTGGTTCAATATCATCATAAATCGCAAGCTGCCCAGCATTTACAATCCCCATATCCATACCGGCTTTTATAGCATGATATAAAAACACACTATGCATTGCTTCGCGTACCGCTTCATTACCACGAAATGAAAAGGAAACATTCGAAACACCACCTGAAATATGGCAATACGGCAACGTTTTACGAATTATTTTTGTTGCTTCGATAAAATCAACACCATAATTATTATGTTCTTCAATACCGGTTGCAACCGCAAAAATATTGGGATCAAAAATAATATCTTCTGGTGGAAAATTTATTTCCATCAAAAGATTATATGCACGTGTACATATTTCAACCTTGCGCTCTAATGTGTCGGCCTGTCCTTTTTCGTCAAAAGCCATTACAACGGTTGCCGCACCATATTTGCGTATTTTACTTGCGTGCTCAAGAAAAGCATCAACACCTTCTTTAAGAGATATGGAGTTTACAATCGCTTTACCTTGTACGCATTTCAACCCCTCTTCGATTATTGCCCAGTTTGAACTATCAATCATAATCGGGATTTTAGCGATATCGGGTTCAGTTGCCACAAGGTTTAAAAATGTTCGCATTGCCTTGATGCCATCAATCATTGCTGCATCAAGGTTTACGTCAAGGACATTGGCGCCACTATCAACCTGACTACGCGCAACCGCAAGCGCACCAACATAGTCATCAGCCTCAATTAATTTACGGAATTTTGCAGAGCCAGTAACATTGGTTCGTTCGCCAACAATCACAAAGCGGGATATTGTATTGGTCATTTGTTCTTCTTAAAAATTAAATGGTTCAAGGCCTGCAAGACGCAGTGCAGTTTCAAAATGTGGAACTTGGCGTGGTTTCTTACCTTCTACGCCATGGGCAATATGTTTGATATGATCTGGTGTAGTGCCGCAACAACCGCCAACAATATTTACTAAACCATCCAATGCCCATGTCGAAATAACTTCACACATATCATGAGGTGTTTCATCATAACCACCAAATGCATTTGGTAAACCGGCATTGGGGTGACAAGAAATTTTGCATTCCGCAGCTCTTGCCAAATCAGATAAAAATGCCTTCATCTGTTTTGGTCCAAGCGCGCAATTAAGGCCAATTGACCATGGATTTGCGTGGCGCACACTATTATAAAATGCCTCAACCGTTTGCCCGGAAAGGGTGCGGCCCGACATATCAGTAATTGTTCCAGAAATCATAATGGGTAATTTTTCACCAACTTCTTCAAAAAGCGTTTCAATCGCAAATATTGCCGCCTTGGCGTTCAAAGTATCAGTTATGGTTTCAACTAATAATAAATCTGCACCACCGTCGTACAAACCTTTAACTTGTTCATAAAAGGCATTTTTCATTTCATCAAAACTAATGTCGCGATAAGCCGGGTCATCAACTTTTGGCGATAATGAAAGCAATTTTGTAGTTGGCCCAATTGAGCCAGCAACAAGTTTTGGACTATCAATTGTTTCAAATTTATCCGCAGCAGAACGCGCAATTTGCGCAGCAACTTTATTCATTTCATATGAATGTTCTTCCATACCGTAATCAGCTTGTGAAACACGCTGCGCGCCAAAGGTATTGGTTTCGACTATATCACAACCCGCCGCAAAATATTGCTCATGTATTGATTGGATAGCATCAGGCTTGGTTAAAACCAAAAGGTCATTATTACCTTTTTGATCAATTTTTACTTCCTTAAAACGCTCTCCACGATAGTCGTTTTCTTCGAGACCAAGACGCTGAATAAGAGACCCCATTGCGCCGTCAAGAATTAAAATTCTATTTTTTATAATTTCTTCTGTTTTTGCAAGACGTTCTGCACGGTTTTTAAAAACACTCATAACTTACTCCAGCTATTCAAAGCAGCATTAATTGAAATCCATGTCATTGAAATCCAATTGCTTTGGCGGCTTCTAATGTTAATTTAGCACGGTTAAGGGTATAAAAATGAAAATCTTCAACCCCTTCTTTTTGTAATGCGGTAACAAGGTTTACCAAGGTTTCAGCTGCGCGCTTTTCACGCTCATCTGGGTTTTCATCCATTCCTTCAAATTTTTCAGCAAACCAATCAGGAATATTAGTGTTACATGCCTTTGCCATACGCATATAACCTGCAACACTTCCTACCGGCATAATGCCAGGCAAAAGCGGAATATTTATTCCATGCTTAACAGCCTTATCACGGAAATTGAGATAGGTTTTAGGTTCAACAAAAAATTGCCCAATTGCTTGTGAAGCACCATTATCTATTTTTTCCTTTAGAACTTTAAATTCATGTTCAAACGAAGGTGATTCAGGATGTTTTTCAGGATAAAATGAAACTGAAACCTGAAAATCACCAATTTTCCTTGCCGCAGCAACAACTTCAGTAGCATTTTTATAACCATCTTCATTGGCAATAAATTCAGTGCCAACACCGGTTTTGGGATCGCCGCGCAATGCCACAATATTACGCACGCCCATGTTCCAATATTCTTGCAAAACTTCGTTGACCTGTTCTTTAGAGGCATCAACGCATGTAATATGGGCGGCGGGAATAAGCGAAGTTTCCTTAAGAATTTTGTCAACTGTGCTATGGGTACGCTCTCTTGTTGAACCACCAGCACCATAAGTAACAGAAACAAATTTAGGGTTTAAAATTTTAAGCGCCATAATACTTTGCCAAAGCTTTTGTTCCATAGTTTCGCTATTGGGCGGGAAGAATTCCAAAGATAAATTTGGCAAAGTCATTATTTTTTTCCTATTATTTTGTGATTGCGTATAATTTAACTTCTAAACCTGAAGCATTTTTTTCATTTTTGAATGATTGGATTGATTTAATTTTTAAGCCGGCAATATTGCACCAATCACTAAATTCTGAATCGGCAAAACCAAGGCGCAAATGACCATATTTATTACGTAATTCCTCAAAATCATGTGGTGCAAAGTCCGCAATCAATAATAGACCACCGGGTTTTAAAACTCTTGCGGCCTCAGTCATAGCAGCAGCAGGATTATCAAGATAATGCAATACCTGATGAATAGTTATCAAATCAGCGCTTTCGTTGCCGTATGGGAGGCTATAAATATCACCAAGACGGGCGCTAAGGTGTTTATTTTCCCCCTCATCAAAACGCAATCTTGAAAGATTCAACATCCCGTGTGAAGTATCAATCCCCTCGCCCCGTTTAACATATTTTGCAAAAGTCTCTAATATAACGCCCATTCCCGAACCAAGATCGAGATGGAAATCAAATTTACGTCCATCAGCAACAGATAACATTGCCGCTTCGACTACACCTTCAGGCTGATGTAATTTGCGTAAAGATTCCCATTCAGGGGCAATTTTTTCAAAATATTTATGCGCACGTTCTTGCCGCGCTTCACGTATTTCTGTTAGCTTTGCTAAATCCCTAGTTAAAATAAAACTATCACGATTTAGGCATGAAATTATTTGGTTAGTTAATGACTTTGCTGGTTCATTATTGGAAAGCCTTACAAAAACCCATGAGCCTTCTGTACGGCGTTCGATAATTCCTGCCTCGGCAAGTAATTTAAGATGCCGTGAAACGCGCGGTTGACTTTGCGCCATAACACTAGATAATTCACCCGCGGACAATTCGCCATTATTTAAAAGTGCAATAATACGAAGCCTTGTATCTTCACCTGCGGCTTTTAAGATTTCGATTATATTGTCCATTGCAAACTCCAAAACGCTTAAACAGTTAAGCATATCTTTAAGTGTTTTTGTCAAGACATATTTGCAATAAACTGGCAAAAATATTTCTATTTTTATATAAATCAACTTATCAGGCGCTTATGAATCAAGCAATTAACCTGAAATATGTAGAGATATTTACCGATGGTGCCTGCTCTGGCAATCCTGGACCTGGCGGTTGGGGCGCGGTTTTGCGTCATAATGGTGCGACAAAAGAAATTTCTGGCGGGGAAAAACAAACAACCAATAATCGCATGGAATTGATGGCGGCAATCGCAGCTCTAGAGGCACTTACGCAACCTTGTGAAGTAACCCTGACTACTGATTCCAAATATGTAATGGATGGCATCACAAAGTGGATTTGGGGATGGAAAAAAAATAACTGGAAAAAAGCAGACAAAAAACCGGTATTGAATGCAGATTTATGGATGCGCCTTGACGCAATTACGTCACGTCATAAAGTCAAATGGGAATGGGTAAAAGGACACGCAGGGCATCCTGAAAATGAAAGGTGTGATGAATTAGCAAGAATGGCAATCAAGTCGCTTTAAAGCTATTGATTTCACCATCACTAAGGATTCGCCATTTTCCTTCTGGCAAATCGCCTAATTCCAAGCTACCAATGCGCAAACGCTTTAAGTCAATAACCCTTAAATCAACAAGATCACACATTCTTCTAATTTGCCGCTTACGTCCTTCTTTAAGAATAAAGCGTAGTGTTTGTTTATCAAGATGTTCAACTATTGCAGGCTTTAATTTTCGCCCATCAAGTTCTAGACCGTGTCGAAGCTGTTTTAGAGTGATGGGTGTAATATAGCCCGCTACCCTTACGATATATTCTTTTTCTTTTTCGGTATTTTCACCTATAATAGCCTTTGCCAAGACACCGTCTTGTGACAGAATAAGCAATCCATGGCTATCCTTATCAAGTCTTCCAATTGGCGGAATAGATATATTTGCAGGAATTGCGATTGGATTTTTATCAAATGCATTTTCTGGTGTTAACATTCTAACAGCCGGTATCTCACCCTTTTCCGGTTGCCCTGAAACAATACCAATAGGTTTATTGTAAGCAATTGTAATTTGCCCCGAAAGATTATCCTGCGCCTTTTCCAGAACTTCTAGTAATTGGCCGTTTTCAATTTTTCGACCAAGATCAGAAACTATCTCTCCATCAATTTTTATACTATTTGAACCTATTAATTCTTCTGCCTTGCGGCGTGAACAAACACCCAATTGCGCAAGCCATTTATTGACGCGCATAGGTTCAGATTCTGTGAATTTATAAATAGGCATAATGTTGACCTAGCATTAACAAACAAAATGTCGACAGAAATCTGCAATGCTGTAATTATAACAATTACCAAAATTGTATATTACATTAATTTCTGCGCTTTAATAATCGACAAAAGGGTTAAAGTGTGGAACAAATCACCCAAACAAACCAACCGGAAGGAAAAATTATGCGTCGTCGTAACTTTCTTAAAACTGCTGCTGCGGTGGCAATAATTGGTTCTGCTTCAGGATCATTAATTGCAAGCGAAGCCTTTGCAGCAACAGGAAAAAAAATGTCTTCAAACCCATTATTACAAAAATGGAATACCCCATTTGGCGTTCCTCCTTTTTCTCAAATAAAACCTTCTGATTTTATGCCAGCATTCGAAGCTGCTATGGCAAGCCATAAGGCGGAATTGAAGGCAATTGCAACCAATAGAGAAGATCCGACTTTTGACAATGTTTTTGGTTCCATGGAACGTTCAGGTGCAGATTTAACAAAGGTTGCATCGGTATTCTTCCACCTTACCTCTGCTGATACAAATGAAAAGCTTCAGGCTATTGAAGGACCAATTTCTGAAAAACTATCGGCACACCAAAGTGCTGTTACACAAGACCCATTATTGTTTGGAAAAATTCAATCCGTATATTTACGCCGTGAAAAACTTGGCTTGAATGGCCCTCAAAAATATCTTGTGGAAAATACATATCAGTCATTCGTGCGTGGCGGTGCATTGCTTGATGCCGATAAAAAGAAAAAAGTTGCTGATATTGATGCACAACTTGCAAAGATTCAGGTTCAATTTGACCAAAATGTTCTTAAAGGACAATCAACATTCTATCTTCCACTAAAAACTGAAGCCGATTTTGCTGGCTTGAATGAAAGTCAAATTGATGCTGCTAAAGCAGCAGTTAAAGAGCGCGGAATAAAAGAGGCGATGGGCGCAATCACACTCTCGCGCTCATCTTTTGAACCATTTTTAACTTCATCAACTAGACGCGATTTGCGTGAAGCGGTGCAAAAAGGTTGGATGTCGGTTGGTTCAACATTTGGCCCAGACAACCGCCCATTGATTACACAAATCGTTGATTTACGTACACAACGTGCAAATATCATGGGCTTTAAATCTTTTGCCGCATATCAGCTTGATGATAAAATGGCGAAGACTCCAGAAAACGCCATGAATACAATGGATGCTGTTTGGACTGCATCCATTGCAACCGCGAAAAAAGAACGTGGAATGTTGCAAGAATTGGCATCAAAAGACGGCGTTGATAAAATTTCTTCTTGGGATTGGTGGTATTATGCAGAGAAAGTTCGCCAATCAAAATATGCGATTGATGAAAATGAGGTTAAACCTTATTTCGAACTTTCAAACATGATTAAAGCCATTCATTACCACGCGGAACATTTGTTTGGATTGAAATTTGTTAAAAATGACAAAATTCCAACTTGGCACAAAGATGTCGTTGCCTACGAAGTTCATAACGCAAATGATGGCACATTACAGGCGATTTGGTTTGGTGATTTCTACGCGCGGCCATCTAAGCAATCTGGCGCATGGATGTCTTCATTCCGTGACCAACAGAAGCTTATTGGTGATGTTAAAGCAGTTGTTTACAATATATGTAACTATGCAAAACCATCTCCTGGTAAACCTTCATTGCTTTCATTTGATGATGCATCAACATTGTTCCATGAATTTGGACACGCACTTCACGGTATGTGTTCAAACGTAATGTATCCATCACAATCTGGCACAAATGTTAAACGTGACTTCGTTGAATTCCCATCACAAATGATGGAACACTGGTTGCCAACCCCTGAAATATTAAATAAATTTGCGCGTCATTGGAAAACCGATGAAGTTATCCCACAAGCACTTGTTGATAAGCTATTGGCAGCCAAAAACTTCAACGAAGGCTGGGCAACTTCCGAATATATGATGGCGGCAATCATGGATATGAAAATGCACATGATTGAAGGCCCTGCACCAAAAGACATTGATGCATGGGAAAAACAACTTCTTGACGATATGGGGGCAATTCCTGAAATCGTTGTTCGCTATCGTCCTGGTTACTTCAAGCATACATTTGATGGCGGATACGCAGCTGGTTATTATTCATATATCTGGGCAGCAGTACTTGAAACCGATGGCTTTAATGCATTTAAAGAAGCAGGAAATGTTTATGACCCTGTAACTTCAAAACGTCTTAAAGATACTATTTTCTCTCAAGGTGGAACCAAAGATCCAATGGAACTTTATATCGAATTCCGTGGTCGCGCACCAACAGTGGACGCACTTTTGGAATATCGCGGCTTGAAATCTTAAAATATATTCAAATATAAAAAATACCCCGTTCAAAGCGGGGTATTTTTTATAACATACCTTTTTTACCCAAAGATATTATTAATCGCGCCCGTGCATCTGGCATATTTTTCATTGCTTGGCCTAAAAGGTCACGTTCAATAAACCAACCAGTAAGGGCAAAGCCATCAGCAACATCACCGCTTTTGATTTCATTTTCTGATGACAGCAAAAACGGCGGCAACGCCAGTAATTTGTCTTTATATGGCAATCCAGCGTCGTAACTTGCCGCCCTGCCCGTTTTTGGCGAAACCCATGATAGGTTTTCACGGACACCGCTTAATGCGCATTCTTCTAAATCCATACCAAAGCCACAATCAGCCAATAAACCAACCTCCCAACGGACATAGGCAGCAGCCCAGTTTTCGTCATTACAAATAAGGCGAATTAATATTTCCGTTGCATTGAATAGATGTTTATAAATTTGAAAGTTTGGCAACGACTCTTTTAACAATGCACAAACAGACCCAATTGCATTTATACCAGCAGCATTATCAAAAACGCCTTCGATTGAAAATTTAGTCTCAAGGCGGTCAAAATACCCCAATTGATTTTCACCTTTTGAAGTAAAACCAAGATGAAGCACTTGACCGGTCTGTAAAAGTGCACGTTTTCTTTTACCGGCCCCACCATAAACATATGCGGAAATCCGACCGTGGTCATAAGAGAAAACTTCTAATATAGCGTCATTCTCGCCATATTTGGTGGCATTAAGGACGATTGCATCGGTTTCCCATGACGCCATATCTATGCCTTATAATCAAGCCCACGCGCAGTATAATGACGACTATCTTCTTGCCAATTGTCTTTGACCTTAACATGAAGAAAAAGATGAACTTCGCGTTCCAATTCCTGAATCAAGTCATGTCTGGCTTGGGATGAAATCCACTTTAAGGTTTGTCCATTCTTACCAATGGCAATCGCCTTATGCCCCTCACGTCCTACGTAAAGAGTTTGGTCAATTCTAACCGAACCATCTTTTAATTCTTTCCAACTATCGGTTTCAACATTGGCGTTATATGGTAACTCATCATGCAGACGGTGGAATACTTTTTCACGTGTAATCTCTGCTGCCATAAGACGTAAAGGAATATCCGACGCCTGGTCTTCTGGATAAAGGAATGGACTAGCTGGTAAATATTTACCAAGGCATTTTTTAAGATCATCAAGCCCATCTTCTTGCAAAGCACTTACAAACAAGATTTCTTTATAAATATCTTTGTTGGCAAATGATTGTGCAAGGTCAAGCAACTCATGCTTTGGAACAGTATCAATTTTATTTAGCAAAAGAAGAGTATTTTTGTTTTGTGACTTTATGCCAGCCTCAGTACGCTCAATATCTTCTAGCGCTTTTTCTTCACCTTTTGGCAAACCAGACTTGCCAAATTTTTGTGCCAAGCCAGCATCAACAACATGTACAATCAAATCTGCATCACGTGCGCCCGACCAAACAGATGCGACCATTGCGCGATCAAGCCTTTGCTTGGGGTTAAAAACCCCTGGTGTATCAATAAAAATTATTTGTGCATTATCTTGCATGATAATTCCACGTACCGGAAAGCGTGTGGTTTGAATTTTTTGCGATACAATTGAAATCTTTTGCCCGACTAAAGCATTCATAAGTGTTGATTTTCCGGCATTTGGTGCACCAACTATTGCCACAAAACCACATTTTGAATTTTCTTGTTTATTATCAGACATTTTTTATCACTTTTTCATAAAATTCTTTTGCACAAATTTGCTGTGCCACCTGTTTTGAACCTGCTTTAGCACACAAGCTTTGCCCAATAGCGGTTACTTCGACTGTAAAGATTGGCGCATGGTCAGGCCCTTCACGGTCGATAACCGCATACTTTGGTGCTTCATGTCCACGCTTTTGTAGCCATTCCTGTAACATACTTTTGTAATTTTTGCCATCATCAGGTGCTTCAGATGCAGTTTTTATAGCTAGTTCAACAAGTTTCCACGCGTATTCTTTACCGCCATCAAGATATACTGCACCAATTAATGCCTCATAGGCATCAGCCAAAATATTGTCGTTCACGCCATTATTTTGCATAACACTTTTGGAAACTATGACCAAATTTTGCATATTAATCTTCTTTGCAGAAACCGCGCAATTAGCCCCCGAAACACACTTGTTGAATGCCTTTGTTAAATTGCCTTCTTCAAATGTCGGGTGATTTGCATATAAATATTCAGCAGATAAAAGCCCTAAAACCCGATCCCCAAGCCACTCTAGGCGTTCATTACACGCAAAATTTTCGCGCCCTTCACCGGCTGATTTATGAATTAGCGCAAGTTTTAAAAGTGACTTATCCTTGAACTCATAAGATATCGCATTTTGCAAATCTTTTAATTCGGCAGCATCAGGTAATTCGAGTTTTATTTTCGCCATTATTTAATCGGAACTGCTATACGGTCATAACGTAAATCTGTAAGCCAAGTCCAAGGCTTAAACAAGCTTACGCCACTATCCCAAGAAAATAGCACAATTCGTGCCTTACCAACAATATTTTCTTCTGGAACATAACCAACGCCCTGCTCCAAAATTGGATCAGCACGGCTATCTAGCGAATTATCACGGTTATCACCCATCATAAAATAATGTCCGGCCGGAACCTCGTAAACCTTGGTATTATCAAACTGTCCCTCTTCAACCAAATCGTAAGTTACATAGCTCTTACCATTTGGAAGGGTTTCTTTCCAACGATTGGTGCTCATTGTATTATTACGTGAATCAACGATAATTTCTGGTGGCAACGCTTCGCGTGTCACAGGGATACCATTAATTACCAATTGACCACCAACAACCTGAATTCTGTCTCCCGGAAGGCCAATCACACGTTTGATATAATCAACCTTGGTCTGATAAGGGTGTTTAAAAACAACCACATCGCCCCGTTCCACTTGTTTATCAAAAATACGGCCTTTGAATAATTTAGGTTCAAATGGAATTGAAAAACGTGAAATACCGTAATCCCATTTAGATACGAAAAGATAATCACCAACCAAAAGGCCAGGACGCATCGATTCGGAAGGAATTGAAAATGGTTGAAAAATAACGATGCGCAATAAAAGCGCAATTATCAACGCACCCAAAACGGTTTTGATAATATCGCCTAAAGATTCTTTTTCATGATGCTTATCATCCAATGGCACACCACTTTTTCTTGTGTCTTTTGCGCTATTACTATCAGTATTGTTTGCAACTGTTTCCGATGTATCGGTAATGTCCGCCATTTAATCTCTCTTTTTGATTTCTATTGCTTCGATAATTACAAATGCAATAGCATTAGGATAGTCATCACTTAAAGTTAAAAATAATTTGGGTTCAAATCCTTGCGGAATAATTGTATCTAATATTCTACTAGCGTGATTACTCAGGTTAATCACAGGTTGACCATTTATAAGGTTTACAATCTCAATATCAAGCCAACTTAGCGAATTTTTTACTTCTACACCTATCGCCTTTACAAAAGCCTCTTTAGCCGCAAAACGTTTTGCATAGAACGCCGCCTTTGAAGCTTTCCTTTCTAAAGCAATTGTTTGTTCAGAACTTGTAAAACATCTATTTTCAAATCTTTTACTAAATCGCAATAATGATTTTTCAATCCTATCAATACGGCAAATATCTGAACCAATGCCGATTATCATTAAAAGGAAACCCTGCGTGCATCATCCATAATTTGGCGCATTTTAATAATGGCTTCTTTTAATCCAATGAAAATCGCCTCGCCTACTAGGAAATGCCCAATATTAAGCTCTGAAATCTCTGGGATACGGGCAATTTCTGGAACGCTATCATATGTAATACCGTGGCCAGCATGCACATCTAAACCCAACGACGCAGCTAACCTTGCGCCAATATGAAGATTGCTCAAAAATTCTGCCGCAGCAGTATAATCACCCTTTTCAACAGCATCACAATAACGACCTGTATGAAACTCAATTGCTTTTGCGCCGGTATAATGTGCAGCCTTTATTTGTGCCTCACTTGGCTCAATGAATAAACTTACCTTTGAACCATTTTCTTGTAATTCGATAATATACTCGCGAAGCGTATTTTGAACTTCAGCAACATTAAGGCCGCCTTCAGTAGTTTTTTCTTCACGCTTTTCGGGAACCAAGCAAACCGCCTCGGGCGCAAGTTTAAGGGCAATCGCTTTCATCTCTTCTGTAGCAGCCATCTCAAGGTTAAGCGGTATCGTCAAGCCACCAGCAATTTCAAATACATCTGAATCGATTATATGACGCCTGTCTTCACGAAGGTGAATAGTAATTGAATCTGCACCTGCCTCTTGCGCCAAAATAGCGGCGCGCATAGGGTCAGGATGAAGACCGCCACGAGCATTTCTAATCGTAGCCACATGATCAATATTGATGCCTAATTTTAATGGTCTCATAACTTATTTCTTTATTTTTTTTGATAAATCTCGACTTCCCGGTTTAATTGCCGGAGTATCTTTTAAATCATCTGGCAGATTATTTGGATCAAAACTTTCAACCTCATACTCTGCAAGTGACACAAGCGGTAAACCTAAATCAATTTTTCCACCAGAACGATCAATTAACACTGCCGCACCAAGCAATTTAATGTCCATATCTTTTATTGCGTCAATTGTTTCGCGAACCGATAGCCCAGTTGAAATAATATCTTCGACTACAACAACCTTAGCACCCTTGGGAAGCTCAAACCCGCGGCGAAGTTTAAAAACCCCCTCTTCACGTTCAACGAACATCGATTTAGCTTTTAAATGTCTTGCAGTTTCGTAGCCAGGAATAATAGCGCCAACAGCCGGCGAAACAACATATTCAACATCACCAAATTCTTTTGCAATTTTTTTTGCAAGTGCTTTACAAAGCTTACTTGTTGCATCAGGATTCATAAAAACAAATGCTTTTTGCAAGAACTTTCGGCTATGACGACCAGAAGAAAGAATGAAATGTCCCTCTAATAAGGCGCCTGCCTCTTTGAAAATTTTCAATACTTTTTGTGTTTTCATGGTTTTAAGCCTTTTTAATCCTGACTACGTAAACGCTCTACCTCAATAAGGCTTGGCAGTGAACGCAAACTTGCAGCAATTACGTTTAAATGCTTGTTATCTGCAACTTCTATATCAACTAATAAATCGATAAAGTCTTCTTTACGATTTTCTGCACGTAAATTTGTAATATTGCCATCACAATTGGCAATAATTTTCCCAACTTCTGCGAAAACACCCTTTGTATTTTCACAAGTCAAGCGAAGACGACCAACCGCAAGCCCATTTTTACGTGCTTCTTCATTCCACGCAAGGTCAATCCATAATTCTTCATTATCTTCATAATCAGCAAGTTTGTCACAATCGATAGTATGAACTTCTATACCTTTTTCGCCTTTTTGAATACCAACAATTCTCTCACCAGGTAAAGGTGAACAACATTCCATAAAGTGAATCGCAACCCCATCGGTTAAGCCATCACCCTTTAGGAAGTTACTACCATGTTCATTATCGATTGAGATTCTAGCTTCACCAAGCGCATTTTTACGAACAAACCCAGGTACTGCAGCTTCTGCAAGTGCAGTCCCTGTTAGTTTTCCGCGCCCCAAAGCCTCATGCAATTCTTCAATATTTCTGAATTTCAGTTTTTCACAAGCAACTTTCAGGTCAATATCATCTGGATTAAGCCCAAGGCGACGCAAAGCGTGGCCCGCAAGTTTTTTACCAAGCGTTGAAAATTCTTGCCGTTCAAATTCTCTAACAAGACGGCGAATACCAGAACGCGCCTTTCCTGTAATTGCCAATGATTCCCAATTCGGAGGCGGCTTACGAACATCTGAACGTAAAATTTCAACAATATCGCCACTTCTTAAAGGTGTTCTAAGTGGGGCGTTGATACCATTAATTTTTGCACCCACAATCGTATCACCAATTCCGGTATGAACAGCATAAGCGAAGTCAACCGATGTTGCGCCACGAGGCAATGCATGAAGGTCGCCCTTTGGAGTAAACACAAAAACCTGATCTTGGAACATTTCCAATTTGGCATTTTCAAAGAAATCTTCAGGATCCCCACCATCTTCAAGAATTGAGAATATATTTCGTAAAGCTTCAATAGGGTCTGCCGGTGAATTCTCATCAGGGTGATAACCATATGAATGGTTTTTATATTTCCAATGCGCAGCAACCCCAAGTTCAGCGATTTTATCCATTTCTTCAGTTCGGATTTGAATCTCAAGGCGCATACCGCTACTGGTTACAATTGAAGTATGTAAAGATTGGTAACCATTGGTTTTTGGAACGGAAATATAATCCTTGAACCGCCCTGGAACATAGCGCCAACGGGTATGAACTAATGCCAATGCTTTATAGCATTCTAACATTGTATCGACGATAATTCTAAATCCATAAATATCAGAAATTTCATTGAAAGAGACTGATTTTTTATCAAGCTTTTTCCATATTGAAAACGGCCGTTTTTCGCGCCCAGAAACATCCGCATGCATATTACTTTCAGAAAGTAACAGATTAATTTTACGAACTACGTCTTCGGTCGATTGTGCATATTTTATACGATTGGCCTCAAGCTGTTCGTAAATTGCTTCGTATGCATCGGGATGAAGGTGCTGAAATGCCAAATCCTCAAGTTCTGATGCGAACTTATTTACACCAATCCGTCTTGCCAAAGGTGCATAAATATCAATTGTCTCACGCGCAATTCTTTGCCGTTTTTCTGGTTTTTTAATGAAATGCAACGTGCGCATATTATGCAAACGGTCTGCAAGTTTCACCAAAAGAACACGAATATCCTTTGAAAGCGCAAGCACAAATTTCTGTAAATTTTCCGCTTGTTTTGTGCGTTCGGCAGTAACTTCAAGTTGGGTAAGTTTGGTTACCCCGTGAACAAGCGTCGCAACTTCTTCACCAAAAAGCTCAGAAATTTCGTTAAATGTTGCTTCAGTGTCTTCAATGGTGTCATGCAGCAGGCCAGTAACAATAGCCGCCTCATCCATTTTTAATTGGGTAAGAATTCCTGCAACTTCAACAGGGTGGGCAAAATATGGGTCACCAGATGCCCTAAGTTGTGAACCATGCATTTTTGTGGCGTAAACATACGCACGATTAACCAAATCCTCGTTTATATTGGGATTATAGGCACGAATTAAATCTAATAATTCATACTGGCGTAAAATGCGCGTTTTCTTTTGTGGTTCTGCTAACATCTAATAAAGATAGTATAGGTGTAAAATTTGACAATTGTAAAATTGCCACTTTTCACACCTAATACAGAAAAATTACGCGAATATTAATATGGGTCTTCGCGAACAGCTTCTTGCTCTTGCTGCAAAGCACGCAATACGTCATCTTCAGAAACGATAACAGGTGCTTCAAGCGCAAGCAAATCTGATTGCTCTTCTTCACGTACAGCCTGAGGACGATATTCACGAAGTGATGCAATCAAACCATCACGCAAATCAGGTGCTTCAACCGCAGTTTCAGCAATTTCACGCAAAGCAACAACCGGATCTTTATCACGATCACGGTCAACAGCCAGTGGCGCACCACCAGAAATTTGACGCGCGCGGTGCGCGGCAAAAAGCACTAAAGAAAATCTATTAGGAACGCGTTCTACGCAATCCTCAACAGTTACACGAGCCATTTTTATTCCCTGCAGGTTTTATTGAATTCGCCTGATACACAATTGTTTCATAATTCTCAAGCATTAACAACAGGTTTAGCCAAAATATGTTTACCGCTAAAAATTAATGAGGCAATCATTTCAACCAATGAAGCGCCACTTATAGGATGGATCCAACTGGGCGCAACCTCACTTAAGGGTAAAATCACGAAATCACGGACTTCCATACGTGGGTGCGGGATTGTAAGGTCTTTTTCATTCAAAACCAAATCATCAATTGCGATTATATCAAGATCGACAGTACGCGCCGCCCAGCGATTTTGCTTATCACGAACCCTTCCATATTTTATTTCAATTTGCCGCAATTTTTCAAGAATATCTTTTGGGCTAAGGCCAGTTTCAATTGCAATTACACAATTTAAATAATCAGGAGAATCATTTCCCTCTGGCCACGCAGGTGAAACATAAAGGCTAGAAGATTTCTTAAGATATGCAAATTTAGAGATATCTTCAATCGCTGCCTCAATAACCTCTGCCCTATCTAAATCTCCGAAACCAAGATTAGAGCCTAAACCAATTAAAGCTGTTTTTGTCACATTGCCCATGAGTCTATCTATTGTCATGCTGAAACATAATCAATATTAGATTCTGATGATTTTAAAAGAAGCACCGAAAAATTGTAATTTTTGTCCGCGACTTGTCGCATACCGTGATAAAAACGCAAGAGAAAACCCTGACTGGTTTAATGGTCCCGCACCGAGTTTCGGTGATGAAGACGCATCGCTTTTGGTAATTGGACTTGCCCCCGGAAGAACCGGCGCAAACCGCACAGGGCGGCCGTTTACGGGCGATTATGCGGGACAATTGCTTTATGATACTTTGAAGAAATTTGGATATATGCATGGTGAATATCGCGCTGATCTAAACGATGGAATCATATTAAAAGACGCAATGATTACAAATGCAGTGCGCTGTGCACCGCCTGAAAACAAACCGACAACTGATGAAATTAAGATGTGCAACGATTTTTTGAAAGCCAGAATTGCTGCAATGAAAAACCTTAAAACCATTATTTGTCTTGGCTTGGTATCACATGACGCAACATTAAAGGCACTTGGATATAAAAAGAGCCAATTTAAGTTTGGTCACGCAGCAGTTCATCAATTAAACGAGATAAAACTTATCGATTCTTATCATTGCTCTCGTTATAATACACAAACTAATCGTTTAACCACACAAATGTTCGAAGATGTCTTTGCAATTGCAAAAAATTAAAGCCCCGCAAAGTGGCTGCGGGGCTGTATGGATTTTACATATTTAAATTAGCTCTTCTTTATAAAGCCGAATGGTTTACCAAGCGGCAAAATTTGGCGACCAAAAAATTGGTTTAAGAAGATTGCACCTGCCGCATAAAAACCAAGTAATGAAATACCAAGTTCTGAATATGCAGCAAGAGTGTGGAAAAATTCTTTATGAAAACCAACCAAAGAAAAACCAAGTGACGGTAACAATACGTTAATAAGAACCAAAATTGCCGCAAATATTTTATTCGCCTCAAAGGCAGCAATCATAATAAACACTGAAAAGAAGAAATAACCAAAACAGGCATAGCCAAGCTGTGCAGGGTCTGCCTTTGTTGGGTCAACAATACCGAACCATCCCAAAGAAATAGACCAATGTAACGCAACTGCGGCCCAAAATAGCCCATATGCGCCAAGTACTATTGAGCCAAAATAATTATTCTTCTTAAAATCAACTGTAGAAGCCCAAATTTGTGCCGCAGAGCCAAGAAATAATGCCCATGGAATTAGGAATGTTGTTCCAGTAGTCAATCCTAGTTTCTGACTTGCCGCAACAAATGTAACAATTGCAAGACCAAACACACCCAAAGCAGTTGGATCGGACATCATAATCTTGGTTTCAGTGATAATTTTTGTTTCTGTAATATTTGATTGGTTAATCGGGTTCTGAATAGTCATAGTCACTACCTTTTTACTGAAATTATTTTTATTAAGAGCGTTTGACTTTTAATCCTTGGGCGCTCCTCCCGCGGGCGTATTTCCATGGGTAAAAAGTAATGACAATTAGACCTAAGTCGTTTTTAGACTTTAGATATGCATTTTTTCATGAGGCGCTAATTTTTATAGAAATAAATACAAAAAAAGGCGGCAAATATATGCCGCCTTTTAAATCAATATTTATAATGAACTTAATCAAGCTCAATCATTACTTCATCTGCTGCAATTGCAGCACCAGCAGAGGTCTTGATTGTCTTAATTGTACCATCACGTTCGGCGCGAATAATGTTTTGCATTTTCATTGCCTCAATGATTGCAACAGCCTGACCGGATTTAACAGCATCACCAACTGCAACGTCAATTGAAACCACAAGACCAGGCATAGGCGAAATTACAAGACCAGAAGTATCAGGCGCTTCTTTTTCAGGAAGCATTGCATGTAATTCAGCCATTCTAGGAGTAGCAACAATTACAGTTTCCGTAATACCGCGATAATGGAATTTGAACCCTTGTGGTAAATCTTCAAAATTAATTGTGAAAGCCTCATTATCATAAAGACCAGAAGCATTTGCAAATCCACGAATTACTTTTTCACCCGCTTTGAAATTAGACTTAATTTCAAGTGTGCTACCATCATCATATGTAATCACTGCACCTTCTGCATTAGGTTCAACGTGAACTTGATGATAATCGCCATCAATTGCCACAGCCCAATCTTTACGTGCTGGGCGGGTTGAAACCGCAAGAGAATGCAACGCAACATCCGTTGACATTTCTTTTTTACGCTTTTGTGTATGAACAAGCGCCGCAATGCCAGTAAATAATTTAGCTGTTTTATTCGTAAGCGGAACGCCTTGGAATCCATCCTTAAATTCTTTACCAATATAAGCAGTGGTAATATCACCCGAACGGAACAAATCTTGTCCCATAATCGCGGAAACGAATGGTGTATTCGATTGAATGCCTTTAATTGCAAATTCATCAAGTGCAATAAGTGATGTTTCAATCGCGCTGAGGCGATCCTTATTCCAACAAATAAGTTTTGCAATCATTGGGTCATAGTGCATTGAAATTTCATCACCTTCACGTACACCAGAATCCACACGAACTTTACCACCCAACAATTCACCTTCAATAGGTTGTTTATATGTACGAAGACGGCCAATAGATGGTAAGAAGCCACGATATGGATCTTCGGCATAAACGCGAGATTCCATTGCCCAACCATTGATTTTCAAATCTTCTTGTTTGAATGACAATGCCTCACCGTATGCAACGCGTATCATCTGCTCAACCAAATCAAGACCAGTAATCATTTCAGTAACTGGGTGTTCCACCTGAAGGCGCGTATTCATTTCAAGGAAGTAGAAAGATTTATCGACACCTGAGGCAACGAATTCAACCGTACCAGCGGAATCGTAATTAACTGCTTTGGCAAGTGCTACCGCCTGTTCACCCATTTTTTTGCGTGTTACTTCATCAAGTAATGGTGATGGCGCTTCTTCAATAACTTTTTGGTTGCGGCGTTGAATTGAACACTCGCGTTCGAATAAATAAACAACATTGCCGTGTTTATCACCAAGAATTTGAATTTCGATGTGACGCGGCGCGGTAATGAATTTTTCAATGAAAATACGATCATCACCGAATGCACCAATTGCCTCTGCCTTAACAGCGGGGAAGCCCTCTAAAACCTCTTGGTCATTATATGCGATGCGAATACCTTTACCGCCACCACCAGCAGAAGCCTTAATCATCACGGGATAACCAATATCTTTAGAAATTTCCAAAGCGTGTTCAGTATCGCGAATTTCGCCAATAAAACCAGGAACGCATGAAACACCTGCTGCCTGTGCAGCTTTTTTAGATTCAATCTTATCGCCCATTGCGCCAATCGCATAAGGGTTCGGGCCAATGAATACGATGCCTTCATCTTTAAGACGCTGTGCAAAACCTTGGTTCTCTGACAAGAAGCCAAAGCCTGGGTGAACCGCTTCTGCACCAGTTTCTTTGCAAGCGGCAACGATTTTATCGGCAACCAAATAAGATTGTGCCGCAGGGCTAGGACCGATGTGAACTTTTTCATCCGCCATTTCAACAGCCAAAGAACCGGCATCTGCATCAGAATAAACAACAACTGTTTTAATGCCCATTCTGCGTGCGGTTTTAATTACCCGAACCGCAATTTCACCACGGTTGGCAATAAGAATTTTGTTAAACATCAAATATCCCCAGAATTATTACACTTAGTTATACAAGTGATACTGCAACAACCACCATATACAAGCGGGTTTTT
This sequence comes from Hyphomonadaceae bacterium UBA1933, assembly GCA_002337085.1. GTDB lineage: Bacteria > Pseudomonadota > Alphaproteobacteria > Caulobacterales > Aquidulcibacteraceae > Pseudaquidulcibacter. The sequence continues at coordinate 236,067 of DDFH01000007.1, forward strand.
AGCATGTCCATTGGTCAAAAGTCTAATTATTTTTTCTCAAATTCTTTTGAAAGATGTTTTTTAATTACGCTCTCTACCCACTCATGCTCCATAATCCTTGCCCTGCCAACCACGGTAACTAAAAACGCTGTCGACCACCCAACAAGGACAAGACCATTAACAGATTCAATTGCGCCAACAACGCGCCATTGTTTTGGTAAAAATAAATCGCCATAACCAAGCGCAATAAAATTCTCAATTGAAAAATAAAGCGCCTCTTCAATATCGTGAAAAACACCAAATCCCCAGTGATAAACAATGGCATAAATCCATATTTCAATGCTGTGTGCTGCAAAAATTCCCATTACAACAAATAATATTGTTATCACTTCTTTTAATGGGTGTGCCACCATTTGATTGGCTTCATGACGCCATTCTCTTGCCCTTAAAATAAAGGTTAAAATAGACAAGGCTGTCAAATGTATAATTACAGTAGTCACAATCAGTATTGTTGCAATTAACAAATTTAAACCAAAATGTGAAATAATATTGTTATCATACATTATAACGACCCACTGAAATTTAACTTTTTAAAGTTAGTACTTTAAAATTAAGAATATTAAGCTGAATATGTTGCTTAGCAGACAATAACTAAAGGTGCATTAAATTGAAAAATTATTTATCTAAAATAATTGCATTCTGTAAAAGACACAGATTTAGCTGCGCAATTATCGCCGCTATAAGCCTTATTGGTGCGGGTGCCGCCGTCGCACAAAGCATGTGGCTTGGTAATTATAAAACAAAAGTTATTAATCAAGCATACTTCCCTACGAAAACCTGCATCAATATGGCAGGCGGATTAGAGGCACCAATTGAAGGTGAATGGGGCTTTAAATTTCAAAAAGATGATTTTTCTAATATAAAAAATAAAGGGTTTGATACCGTTAGGATCCCAATTGATTGGTCGAGCCGGGCAGCAAAACAAGAACCATACCAAATTGATAATAATTTTTTTAAACGCGTTGATGAAATCATTAACTGGGGCCTTGATCAAAAACTAAATATAATAATCAACGTCCATAATTATGATGAAATTTATCGTGCACCAGATGAAAACGTGGGGCGCCTTGTAGCAATATGGTCACAAATTGCTAATCACTATAAAGATGCCCCGCAAAACTTGATGTTTGAAATTATAAACGAACCGCGTGATGCATTTTCTGGCGATAAAATGAATCAAGCACAATATCGTTCGCTTTTAGAAATTAGAAAAACAAATCCGACGCGCACAGTTATATTTAGTGGCGATAATTGGGGGACAATTGGCGGAATGTATAACCTTAACATTCCAAACGACCCATATATTGTGGCAACTGTTCATCATTATTTACCATTTGAATTCACACATCAAGGTGCAGAATGGCTAGGGGCACAAGCACCGCCAATGGGGCGGGATTTCCCAATCGGAAGCGATAAAAAAGATCTTCATAATTACGTTCAAAAAATCGCACAATGGCGCACCCATCTTGGCATTCCAGTATTTGTTGGCGAGTACGGTACAAGTGAATCAGTTCCACGTCATCTTCGTGCACGTTGGGCGGGTGAAGTAACACGTGAATTGCAAATGGCACAAATCCCTGCATGTTATTTTAATTATAATGCGGGCTTCGGCATATATGACAGAAAATCAGGTTGGGACAAATTAATTTTAGACAGCATAATAAACACGCCACAAGATGGCCTAGAATTGCGGCGATAATAAATTTATCATAATACGGCTTGTAAAAAATAAAGACCTAATACAATCTCAAAAGAAAATGGGATTTGATTATGAGATTACTCGCACTTACAGTTTCGCTTACCTTTATACCTTTATCAACACTTGCCTCAGAAGCACCAAAATCGCCAAGTGAAATTCTTGAACAAAGTTCGCCTAGTGAATGGAAATCAATCAGCCCGGATAATTTATTAATAAACACACTTAGCGATGGTACACAATTCATTGTTTATCTTAATGATTTTATGCCAAAATCCCATACTTCAAATATAAAAATTCTTGCCAATTCACATTGGTTTGACAAGGCAAATATTGTTCGAGTGCAGGACAATTATGTCGTTCAATGGGGGCGTGAAGAAGGAACTTCTTTACCCGAAAATGTTGTAAAACAACCACCTGCAGAATACGAATTTCCTGCAAAACAATATAAATTCAAACCGCTGAAATACCGCGATACATACGCTACTCAAGTTGGGTTTGTAGATTCATGGGCGGTTGCTGGCGATGGTAAGGATTTGTGGCTTCCTCATTGTTATTCAATGGTTGGCGTGGGACGTGATATGGCGCCAGATGTTGGAACCGGCCAAGAATTATATGTTGTTATTGGCCACTCCCCTCGACATCTTGATCGCAATATTACAACAGTTGGCCGAATTATTTACGGCATGGAAAACCTGACTTCGCATAAGCGCGGAAGCGGTCAGATGGGATTTTATGAAAACGACAGTGATAAGACTGCATTCAAATCATCAATATTGGCATCACAATTACCGGAAAATGATCGGCCCAAATATGAAATAATTGATACCAACAGTAAAAGCTTTGACGCATATATAAATGCACGCGCAAACCGTGGCGGACCTTTTTTCATTAAACCCGCCGGCGCTGTGGATATTTGTAATTCGCTTCCCCCAATCAGAAAAGCAAAATAGCTTATAATTAAATTTGCAATCCGTTATCTTTATTACCAAATCGGCGGTAGTGTCTGTTAAAATTTACATGGATGTTTGCTTTATGGCGTATCTTTATATTCTGTATATTTGGTACAAAACTAAGAGCAATCATAATTGATAAAACCCACTTATTAAGGTGAACGCTAAGATTATCCCGCGATTTATTAGTAATTTCAGCCTTAAGCACAGATTTTGCCAGCCATGCTTTGCGTTTTTTCGATGCAACTTCGCTAATATCGCGCTGCGGAAGTTCTAAAGGTAATATATATTTACCATTCTTATATTTGCCGACTGCGATCTCCTCAAAAAAACTATCATAGTCCGAATATAGCGCACGGTTTTTTGACTGGAGCGGATGCATTTTGCAACATACAGCTTCAATATACTTAACCTTCATGGCATCAGCAATGCCATATAAAGCTTCTAATACTATTGATTTTGGGCGTAAGCCTTGAAAATCTTTAGTTACCTCAACTATTCGCTTTTTTGAATCTTCAGATTTAAGCCCTTGAAGACCGCCAATAAAAATAGAGGGATTATTTATATCTCCACCAAAGAAAAAGGTGAGGCTTGAAATAAAATCAAAACCACTATCATCGACAAGTCGAATTGTTAATTCACCCTCATGGATAAAACGTTCATGAGATGATAAAATTATGCGATATTCCTTAAACGATTTTCCATTAATCGTTGCTAACAAAAATTCATTGCCAGACAATAATTTTTTGTAGACATTTTCATCAAAAAAATACTTACACAGTTCATAATGATTTGTAAGTATTTGATATTTTCTTTTTATATCAACATCTTTTGAATAGTAAAAACGTGTAAACTTACTTCTTACCACATCAATCGGGTAAATATCAGAAAACCTTTCTGAAAATTCAGAATGTATAAATTTAATCCACTTTGAGAAATATGGAAAAAACAACAAATATCTCAAAAAAAAGAAGTCTGCTTTTCTTTTTCCGTATTGTTCTCTAATTTTTTCATAATAAAACGATACTAAATTTTTCATATATTTCAGCTTATTGAGTTTAAGATCTTAACCTGCTCCCCCTCGTCTATCCCCAACGCGGTTAATGCAGTATGGATAATACCATATGCATCAAGCCCAGCCGCTTTATATTGCAATTCAGGACTATTATGATCCTGGAAAATATCAGGCAAATGTAGTGTGCGAATTTTGATGCCCCCATCAAGCCGCCCACTTTGTGCCAAATATTGAAGAACAAAGGCGCCAAATCCGCCCATCGCGCCTTCTTCTATTGTAATCAAAACTTCGTGATTTTTAACAAGATCTTCAATTAGTTTTGTATCAAGCGGTTTTGCAAAACGGGCATCGGCAACAGTCGTTGATAGCCCCAAAGCGCCAAGCTTTCCAGCCGCCTTTAATGTTTCTTGTAAGCGTGTACCAAATGACAATATCGCAATTTTGCTGCCCTGTTGAAGAATCCGCCCTTTGCCGATTTCAAGCGGCATCAAAACTTCAGGAATTTCAACACCAACACCCTCACCCCGAGGATAACGGAATGCCGAAGGACGATCATTTATTTCAAGTGCGGTTTTAGTCATTAATGCAAGCTCAGCCTCATCGGCGGCTGCCATAACGACCATACCTGGTAACGCCCCCATAAAGCCAATATCGAATGAGCCTGCATGTGTTTGCCCATCGGCACCAACAAGCCCAGCGCGATCAATTGCAAAACGAACAGGCAAGTGTTGTAATGCAACGTCATGCACAACTTGGTCATAACCACGTTGCAAGAATGTTGAATAAATAGCACAAAAAGGCTTCATGCCATCAGCGGCAAGCCCAGCGGCAAAGGTTACTGCATGCTGCTCGGCAATACCAACATCGAACATACGCGCAGGATGCGCCTTACCGAAAATATCAATACCTGTTCCAGATGGCATCGCAGCGGTAATACCGACAATTTTGTCATCTAACTCACCTAATTTTGCAAGGGTTTCACCAAAAACCCTTGTATATGAAGGTGCATTTGATTTTGATTTTGATTGCTCACCAGTTATTACATTAAAACGCTGAACACCATGATATTTATCTTCGGCATGTTCGGCAGGCGCATAACCTTTACCCTTTTGCGTTACCGCATGAATCAAAACTGGGCGATCTGTAATTTGTTTTGCATTTTCCAACACTTCAAGAAGCGTTTCCATATTATGCCCATCAATCGGGCCAATATAATAAAAACCTAATTCTTCAAACAATGTGCCACCGGTTGCCATACCTCGTGCAAATTCCTCAGCCTTTTTTGCGGCATCTTGAAGCGGCTTGGGAAGAACTCCTGCAACTTTTTTACCAACCTTACGCAAATTTCGATAATGACCAGATGATACAAGTTTTGCCAAATAGTTTGACATTCCACCAACGGGCGGGGCAATCGACATATCATTGTCATTTAGAATTACTGTAAGCTGCCCTGTGGTTTCTGCGGCTTGATTCATTGCCTCGTAAGCCATCCCTGCCGAAATAGACCCATCACCAATCACAGCTATCACACTATTGCTTTTTCCTTGTGCATCTCGCGAAGCACAAAAACCAAGTGCGGCAGAAATTGACGTTGACGCATGTGCAGTTCCGAATGGATCGTATTCACTTTCTGATCTTTTAGTAAAACCCGAAAGTCCGCCACCTTGACGCAAGGTGCGAATACGGTCGCGACGCCCAGTAAGAATTTTATGTGGGTATGCCTGATGACCGACATCCCATATAATAATATCTTGAGGTGCATTGAAAACGTTATGTAACGCAACAGTAAGTTCAACAACACCCAACCCCGCGCCAAGATGTCCGCCAGTAACAGAAACTGCATCAATTGTTTCCGCGCGCAAATCATCAGCAATTAATTGTAATTCAGATGCCGATTTTCCTTTTAAATCAGCGGGACTCTTAATTAAATCAAGGTGGGGCGTTTTTAAATCATATGAATTAGTTGTCATAAAAGACTCTTTATAAATTATTATTTTTCTAATATTGCCTATTTTCGATATTATCAACCAATTCAAGCAACATTTGGGCATTGCTGCCAAACATTCTAAGATGTGATTTGGCTTGTTTACACAGAATTGCAACACGTTCCTTGGCATTTTCAAGGCCAAGTAATGTCACAAATGTGGTTTTCCCTGATTCATCATCTTTGCTTACTGCTTTTCCTGTAACCTCTTTTGTTCCAGTGACATCAAGAATGTCATCAGTAATTTGAAATGCAAGACCAAAATCATGAGCAAACCCGAAAAGAGCATTCATAGCCTCAGGCGAAGCATGCCCCATCAAACCACCTGCTTCAACTGCAAAATGGAATAGTCCACCAGTTTTAAGTCGCTGCATCCTTGTTACAGCGGCAATGTCATTCTCAAGAATATTTGAATACATATCCATCATTTGACCGCCAACCATACCTTTTGCACCAGATGCCTTGGCAAGTGATGAAACAAGAGTTGCTCTGATATGTGGGTCAGTATGGGTTTGCGGATCTGCAAGAATTTCGAAAGCAAGTGTTAAAAGAGCATCACCGGCCAAAATAGCAATTGCTTCAGTATATTCGCGATGAACTGTTGGCCTGCCACGGCGCAAATCATCATTATCCATTGCCGGCAAATCGTCATGAACCAATGAATAACAGTGTAAGCATTCAAGCGCCACAGCAACCCGAAGCAGGCATCTTTCATCAACGCCAAACATCCGCCCAGTTTCTATAACAAGATATGGTCGCAGGCGTTTACCACCACCTAATGCAGCATATCTCATCGCACTTAAAAGTTCTGCTTCAGGCCCTTGTACAGGGGGAATAAGTGCATCAAGCGCAACCGTAACCCTATCGGCATTTTCCTGAAGTCTGACTTTTAAATTGCTCACAATTTATCCTTTTTGGGCTTTAGATATTAATTTTTGTCATCACTATATGGTGTAGCTTTAATGCCATTTTGTGTTTCAACAATTTGTTCAACCCGCATTTGCGCAGACTTTAGTTTTTCATCGCAATGCATCTTAAGCGCGGAACCACGTTCAAATAATTTTATGGAATCTTCCAATGTTGCTTCACCAGTTTCCAAAGAGCGGGTGATTTCTTCCAGCTCTTTTAAAGCGGCCTCAAAGCTTAGGGATTTAACATCAATTTGATCAGTTGCAGGCATGTATAAAACTCCGAATGCCCTTTTAGCCCGCATAATAATGATGAGCAAGCAACATTTCTCGTAAATTCAGGATTTTATTATTCGCCTTTTTGATAGATGCGATAAGACCAGTGGAAATCACCGCCGTCATATACACATTCATATCCATGTGCTTTTAAATGTGGACGCATCATTCGGTTAAACCAACCATGCGCAAGCAATGAAACCGTGCCCTTTTCTTCATTTAAAGCGACTAGTTTATCGGCAGCTTTTTTAGCACGGATTTTTGCATCTTCATGGCTTTCTTGTTCACCATGCAAACCAATATACCATGTACAGCGTGCAACAAAGCCCCACATACGCGGCGTTAATTTTAAAAACTTGGGTAAGTTTGGTGGTGGCAGCGGTGCCTCTACAAAAACTTCATCAAGTATAAATTTTCTATCACCCGCAACTCGCTCTGCAGTTTCAACCGCACGACGAAGCGGGCTAGCAATAATTTCTTCGCTACGCGCTACGGCATTAAGTAATTTACGTGGCACATTTTGTTCGGGAACAAGCCCACCCTCATCATATTTTTGCCACCAATCAATATATTCATCGGAATTAAGCCATACCTTACGGTTAAGCGCAGGCTTACCGTGGCGCGCAACAATTATTGTCTTTTGGTTTAATTTTGCGTTGGGGCTTTTCAATTTTGCAATTACTTCCAAGACATTATTACTATTATTATCGGATACTGACTTATAATAAACGTCAATATCCGTTGGCATAAAATCCGAATTATGATTGCCACAAAAAACTCTCACCCGAAACCCCCATTGCCATAGTTATTGCACTAATTATATTTTGTAACAGTTTTTTGTAAAAGTTTTTCTAATTTATGTTTTTTATCTTTTAACACTATAAATTAAGAAATTGCACCAAATTTCTGATTTCTTGGCGCGCCGCAACATTACTTAGAGACATGCCACCGGCTTCTCCAACATCTTCTAGATCCATTATGGTCAGCCCCTTTGGAAAAAGTTCACGGAAAATAACACGCTCTGAAAGACCAGGAAGGATTGTAAAACCAATACGTTTTGATAGTTTTTCAATTGCCTCCCCTACTCTTCTTTTATTGCGCGCGTCGATTTGTGAAAGACGGTTGCGAATAACATACCATTCAAGATGCGCTCTCTCTTTCATCGCTTTATTTTTTTTCGCTTCCCAAACCATTTGCGAATAAAAATTTGGCGCCGAGATTTCATCGGTTACGGGGTCTATTTTCGCCAGAAGGTCAAAATCAATAAAAGAATCATTTACAGGTGTAATAATTATATCAGCACTTCCATGCGCGGCACGTGCTTGAGCGGTATCAGCACCAGGGCAATCAACAAAGACAAGTTCAGATTCCTGCGCCGCTGTTTTAAGCGCATTTGTAGTTCGTTCTCTATCTTCTTCTTGGCGGGCTTTGATTTCTTCCTCTTTAGACAGCTCAATACTTCTGAATTCAGGAAAAATTAATGACAGGCCATGCGTATCATTAAAAACCCTACGATTTTCTATAAATCGTGTTGTTGTTTGCTGCCTATTATCAAGGTCAAACGCACACACCTTCTTACCGGCTTTAAGGCAAGCAATAATGAGGTGTGTTGCAACAGTTGATTTTCCTGCGCCGCCTTTTTCATTAGCGATTATTATAATTTTTCCCAAATCATCCCCCGAATGAATATCATTCACGCGCCAGAATCACAGCGCTTTTTGTTTCAAGGTGCAATACATAGGAAAAGCTGCTTGCAAATGCCAAGTTCAAAATGCAATTAATTATGAATTATACGGTAAAATGGCTGCTAATTATTGTTTTTAAGTGCAATTGGTTTTTGTGGCTGCTCGATATTTGATGCACTGGCGCCACCCCATACAGGTCGCTTATGATACCCGTCCAATACTGTTATACCGTCATTTTTCGGGTCATAATTCTTATAAATAGTTTCATCGCGATATTGTGGCGGACTAGGAAGTTTATCTAATTTTTGCGCCAATTCACGAATTTCATTTTGTGCAGGATATGCCCATTCTGGATCGGCAGCACTAGCACGCTGTAAATTATCGGCAACCCTATCAAGAACACTTTCAAAATTTTCCTGTTTGCGATTTGTGTCAACCCAAGGAAGGTGGTCAGCAAGTGCCTGTGGGACATCATTGGCAATAGCAGATTTTGTATCTTGATATATTGCTTTTATTGGGCCACGAGTTGCAAATTCTTCTCGAGTTTGAGGGCGACGATTAAGTTCATCCCAATCCTGCTTGAAATTAGTAGTTTTGTGCTTTACGCCGTTTATAATTTCATTGCCCGCCAAATTACTCTTGGCATTCTCTGGAATGGAAACTGAATCACTTTTCCGCTCTGATGCTTTATCACCTGCCACATGCCAGTCCTCAACTACAATTGGATTTGATTGCGGCATAATAGAAGAATAGGCTGTTTTATTAATAGGTTCTGCCGGTGTTCCACAGAATAAAATTACGCGCGACGGCACACCGCTTTCGTAAACTTGTTTTGCATTTGCATTCTCTTTAGCGAGCATTTTGTGTGCAACTTTTGAAGTTTCAGCTTTCGGTTTTAATGTAATTGTTTTTTCTTGCGCTGCCTTTTTAGGTAATGTTTTAGTTTTTGCATCCGAGTGCGTTGTAATCTCTACGCTTGGGGCAATTAAATATGGAGATTTAATCGCTGGCTTTTCAACCACTTTTGGTAAAGGCGCAGGTTCTTTCACCTGATCGGCAGGTGAATTAACAACGATAGTTGTATTATTATAATAAGGCGTAGTTTCGAAATAACCCAATGACTGTGCATATGCGCCATTGGTAAAACAAAAACCGCCAAATAAACATAAACTGCCAAATATTTTTTTCATATAAAAAGGATAAAATAAATCAGTAAAATTTGAATTAATTATCCTTTTTAATGATTATTTTGCCCATTTAGGTTGTCGTTTTTCTAAAAATGCGCGCATTCCCTCAAGCCCGTCTTCAGTTGAACGACGATGCGCAATTATTTTTGCGGTTTCTTTGATTAGCTTAGCATCAATATCTTTGCCCTTTACGTCGTCAATCATTGCATTTGTTTCAGTTATCGCACTTGGACAAGCTGAAAATACAAGATTGGCAATAATTTCTTCGCGCTTAGACAAGTCCTGCGCATCAACAGCTATTTCTTGAATTAGTCCCATGGATTGTGCACGATGTGCATCAAAAGGCATCGCAGAAGGCATAAAGGCGCGTGCATTTTTAATACCGATTGTTTCCAAAACATATGGTGTAACAACTGATGGGACTAGCCCAAGTCGTGTCTCGGAAAAACAAAAATGCGATTTTTCAGTTGCGATTGAATAGTTACATGCCGCAATTAAACCTATTGCACCACCGTATGCCCCACCTTGAACCAAGGCAACGGTATATTGTGGCAATTTATATAATTTATTCAGCATGATAGCCATGTCATGAGCATCAATTTCGTCATCCTCTGCGGAATGACGTGCCTGACGTTCCATATATTCAAGATCGCCACCAGAAGAAAAATTTCCACCTGCGCCTTTGATAAAAACTAACCGAATATTGTCATTTGATTTCAATGTTTCAAACACATCGCTTAGACCTGAAATCACCATCTCATCAAAGGCGTTTCTTTTGTCTGGGCGATTCAGAATCACAAATGCAACACCCTCTTCAGTAGTTTCGAGAATTACAGGATTAGTATTTTCCATTTTTATATCCTTTCAAACATTTGCTGACGCATAATAACCGCCTACAAAAATAAAAATAATAAGCTGATGTATGATGCATTCTTTTATTATTATTTAAAATTTGTGTGCAATTTTAAATATGGTCATAACATATCAGGGGAGAAATATGAACTTAGTAAAAACCGGATTACCGACAATTTTCGCTTTGGCTGCACTTGCATCATTACCAAACAATGCAAACGCTTTTGAACTTGAGCAAGTAAGTGCGCGCGCAGGCACGCTTGGGGTTGGCGCCGAAGTTGGCATAAAGGTATTACCTACACTTGTGTTACGTGGCATCGGTCAAGGTTATAAATACAATTATAATAAAACGCTTGATGGTATTAATTATGACGGCAAACTTAGCCTTGGTTCATATGGACTTCAGGCCGATTTTCATCCACCATTAATTCCGCTTTACTTCACTGGCGGCATTTATAATAATGATAATAAGATGGACTTAACGGCCGTTCCATCTGGAACTTATACAATTGGTGACAACACATATACAGGTGCAGAAGTTGGCACTTTAACCTCGCATGCAACATTCGATAAAACGGCGTTATACGGTGGACTTGGCCTTGAATTCCAGCTTGGTCCGATTGCATCAGTTATAGAGGGTGGTATCTATTATCAGGGTAGCCCGAAAATTTCTTCTAAAGTAAGTGGCCCTATTGCCTCAAACTCAACATTCCAACAAGATTTGGCAAAAGAAACTTCACAATTAGAAGACAAGCTTGACAAAGCCAAATATTACCCTGCTATTACATTGATGGGCAGATGGAAGTTCTAGCCATATTATAATCATAACATCAGGGAAGAAATGCTACCGATTGATTTTGATAAAATTCCATTTTTAAAAAATACCGGCTGGCTGACGAGAAGAGAAGTCGCCAAAAAGTTGCGGTGGTATTCATTGCCTGGTGGCATGCCTCTATTTTTAGAGGGTGAAGATGCCGATATGTTGTGGTTTGTGCGAACTGGTTCATTAGGGGCTTTTCGTACATTGCCTAACGGCGAAACTGAACTTGTAGGATATATCAGAAGCGGTGAACCTGTTGGTGAAATGGCGTTAATCGCTGGTGAAAAACATTCATCATCAGTTTACTCATTACGTGATAGCGAGTTATTTGGGCTAGATAAAAAAACATATAATAAGCTAATTATGCGTTACCCTGAACTTATAAGTGGCCTTGCAAAGCTAATATTAATTCGTCTTAGACAAGAAGACAAAATCCGAAAATCTGGAAGCTCAAAAGTTTATTCCTTTTTTGCAGCATCACCTTCAATTGATATATTATACCGTGCAAATTCAATCGCGGACGAAGTTAAAAAACTCGGTAAAAAGACCATTGTTTTAGGGCATGAGGCACTCGCACAAACATCCGATTATTTTGATGAACTTGAACGAACTTATGACATCATTATTCTCGCTGCACAATTGGGACAAGATTCTTGGTCACAAATATGCCTTAGACAAGCTGATAGAATATGGATTTTTGGAAGAACAGATGCCAAACCATCAATTCCATTATTGCCAGAAAACTCAATTCCCATGCAGCGTTTCAAACTAGTAGATATTGTTTTACTTCGCAATATGGGCAAGAAAAACATTTCAACTGCACAAGAATGGGCAAAGCATTCAGGCGCATCAAGAGTTTTCAATTGGCGTCAAAGTGATTACGGCGATCTGAAATCTCTCGCACGCATTATTTCAGGAAAATCTGTTGGCCTTATATTAAGCGGCGGTGGCGCACGTGCATATGCACATATCGGTGCGGTGAGGGCATTACGCGAAGAAAACTATGATTTTGATTTTTTAAGCGGCACATCAATGGGCGGCGTCATTGCAGGATGTGTTGCAATGGGTTGGAATGACCAAGAAATTGAAAAACACATATGGGATGCATTTGTTAAATCGAACCCACTTAATGACTATGTACTTCCTGTTGTTTCATTTGCCTCAGGAAATAAAGTTGACGAACGCCTAGCAGAACATTTTGGGGAAACCTTAATCGAGGATTTAAGGCGTCCATTTTTTTGCGTTTCAGCAAATCTTATGAACGGAAAGCTTAAGATACATCGCGAAGGTCGTTTAAGAGATGCATTAAGGGCAAGTATTGCTATACCCGGCTTATTACCACCTGTAGCTAATGAAGATGAGATATTGGTTGACGGTGCAACCCTAAACAATTTTCCAGTTGATATTATGTCAACAATTCATCGCGGCATTAATATTGGTGTAGATGTAGCCGCGCAAAATGCACTCATTCCAGACGAATTTATAGACCCACCTAACTTCTTTGGCTGGGTTCTTCAACACGGCATTCATTCCCCTCCCCCAATTGCCGAACTTTTGATGCGTGCGGCAACCGTCCCGATAACAAATCTAAAAGCGCCAATCCAACCAGATATTTTGGCAACTCCTGAATTAGGAAATATCGCTCTCCGAGACTGGAAGGCGTTCGATGTGGCCATTGAAGCCGGGTATAATAATGTTAAAGAAATCTTGAAGAATCAATAATTACAGTTAATGAAAAATTTTATTAATTTGGTCAATATTTTGCCCATGTTTGTGTGTATCATGTTCGCTTGGATTTATTAAACTTGTTCATAATGTTAGTCTAAGGAAAATTATGAGAGCTGTTGTTGTATCTGCTATTGCTTTGGGCGTTGTCGCAATAATTGGCGCAGGCGTAGTTGTTACCCGATTTGTCCTTAAGATTAATCCTGATAATTCGCAAACTAATGACTATACCACGCAATCACATATCATAAATGAAACTGGTGAGATACAGCCCGATTTATCAAATATGCTTGCGGGACAAGGAAATGACACAAGCACATTGACACCGACAAATAAAAATATGGCAATTGATGCCAACGCAGAAGCATTAGCAGAACAACAGGCCGTTGCAGGATGCGTTTTAAATATCAGCAAGAAAATTCCAATAAAAGATTGGACTACAAGCGGCTTTGTGGTCGCAACAGCAATCGGCGATGACTGTTATAATTCAATTGTTCGAATTGCGATAAAATCGTCCGAAGGTAAAGTTTTATTTTCCATGGCAGCGCCAGGACGTGATTTCGGAATAAGTCCTGCGGTTGACAAAAGTGTTTTGCAAAAAGCAATCGCAGCATCACTTCCGGACTCTGCTATTCACGCTGCGGCATACCCTGCATGGATAAATGATGATGATATGCCTTATGGCACTGAATTCACGCGTGAGGCATACCAAAAAGCACGCGATAAAAACATTCCGGTTATTTGCGTAAAAGTCCCAACTGCACCGCAAACTTGTGTCGCTTATGATGCCGCAACTGATAAAATGAAAACTCTATAACGTGGCTAAGATTTCAACTTTGACAATATGCCAATTGTAATTGCGATTAAACCAACCGCCGCAATCATTTCAATAAAGGCAATATTTGGCGTTAATTCGGTACCACCAGTAAATACGCCAAAACGTATCAATTCAGAAACACTTGCAATTAATGCAATCGCGCCAGCCCCAATCATAAAATAGTTTGCAATATCATTAGACGATAGGTTTGAATCAGTTTTATTTGTATCTTCAACTTTATGCGATACAAAAATATCATCATTTGTTTTTGCAATTGGGCCTTTTGCAATAACTGCATCTTTTACTTCAGTCTTTTCAACAATACTTTCAGTAACTGTTTGCGATTTAACCGAAACATTATCGTCAAGAATTTTAAGATTATTTTCTGTCTCTTCTGCGTTTAGAAATTCAATATCTGCATCAGTCGTGAATAAATCATCACCTTCAACCGAATGGCTTTCAGTAACAACATCGTTATTGGTTTCTTTGGCGGTTTTTATTGTTTTATCTTCTGTAATTTCAAAAGCCGCAGATTGTGGGATTGGTTTTATTTCTTTCACGTCTTCAGCATCTGGAATTTGTGTCATAATTGTATTGTCAACCAACGGAATTACGACAGGACTTGGGGCTGCGGGGCGTGTGCCAATCGGCTCAAGAAACATTGCAATTTCATGGGCGCGACGTCTTATCAGGGCATCCACCACAATTGAGCGCCCACTAATTAATGAACGGCGCCATAAATTCATAGCCATTGCCGCATTAACCAACTGCCCCTGGTTAAGGTATTTTAGAATATCGCTTTCTTTGAATTTTTCGATACCGATATTAAAAACAAATGAACCGAGCGCATCAAACTGATTTTGGTTTATTGGGGCGTGAACTAAAGATCTAATCGCCTCTTCAACTGGTATTAAATCCCACAATAGCAATTGTTCAGCTTGTTCGCGGTTAATTACCATGCCCTCGCGCGCTGTTAAGGCATGCCCAAAGCCAATAGTATATCTCCCACCAGGCAAACTTACCGCTTTGGCACGAAAGCCTTCAAAACTTTCAATAAGATATAATCCATTTCTTGAAATTTTCATTCGCGACATTGTAATTCCATCAAATCTGTGCCGTTTTGGGGCACTAATCCTTATTCAAATGGAATATTGCAATTTATTTGCCACGATAGCTTATTTCAACAATACCATTGCAATTGTAAGGAATGATGCAAAACCAACACAATCGGTTACAAAGGTCACAAAAATACTTGATGAAACCGCAGGGTCCTGACCAAACTTTTTCAAAGTCAATGGAATAAGAATTCCTGCAAGCCCTGCCGCAATGAAGTCAATCATTATACCACCGGCAGCAGCAATAGAAATAATCGGGTTTCTAAACCAAATATAAGCAACTAGGCCAAAAACGGCAGCAACAGCAATACCATTCAAAACCCCTGTAAAAAACTCACGGGCAATAATCTTACCAGAGTTCTTATCGGTCAATTCGCGCGATGCCAAAGCACGAACCGCAACAGCAAGGGTTTGAGTGCCGGCATTTCCTCCAAGAGCTGAACCAATTGGCATCAAAATAGCAAGCGCAACAACCTGCTCAATTAACCCTGAGAATTTGCCAATAACAAATGAGTTTATTAAGGCTGTTATGAGGTTAAAAATCAACCAAGGCAAACGTGACTGAACAGAATTTACAACGGAATCAGTCGTTGAAGCTTCGCGAACCCCAGCAAGAGCCAACAAGTCTTCTTCGTTTTCTTCTTGAAGTACCTGCACGATATCGTCCACGGTAATCATACCATTTAAACGACCCGCAGCATCAACAACGGGTGCAGAAATCAAGTGATATTTTCTAAATGCCAACGCCACATCTTCTTGGTCTGTTTCAGGGCTAACGATAACGTGAAGCTTTTCAGTTAAGTCTTTTAGATTTGTATCACGTGGTGCACGCATAAGACGTGAAACCGCAATTGCACCAATCGGTTTAAATGTTGGGTCAACAACATAAATCTCAAAGAAAAGGTCGGGTAAATCTTCACCGACTTGCCGCATATGGTCAATTGTGCGTCCGACATCCCAAAATTCTGGCGCGGCTACAAACTCACGCTGCATCAAGCGACCAGCGGTTTCCTCTTCAAATGACATCGCACCTTCGATAGTGGCACGTAATTCATCTGAGGCCTCGGCAAGGACACCAGCGCGATCATCCTCATCGAGTTCTTCAACAAACGCAACCGCATCATCGGTATCAAGATCTTCGATGGCACGTGCAACAGCAGCCTTTGGTAAAACTTCTAGTACAAGTTCACGTGTATCTTCATCAAGTTCGGCATAGACTTCAGAATCAAGCTCTTCACCAATAAATTTGATAATGGTTCGCGCACTTTCTTCTGGAATATTGCGCAAAACAGCCGCCATATCGGCGGGGTGAAGTGGTAATAATAATTTGCGCAGCGTAATTGGGTCATGATCCCCAGCCGCAGCAATCACCTTTACGATGAAATGTGCTTCATCATCATTTGGGTCAAATTCATTATTATCATGATTGTTTGGATTTGATTTATCCGCAATGTCCAAAGGATTCACGGGTTTGGTTAAAGTTTCCATTACTGCCATCCCCTGTCATTGTTAAAATCCTTCTATAAATTATGTGCCATAAACACACTACGTAATATAAAATATTTGTAAAAAGTTATGTAAAACTCATTTTCAAAACTTTTTACTTTATAACCAAAACGCTGTAATAACGACAAAGTCGCAAACGTGGCGTTTTGAAAGATGGTGCGCACGAGAGGACTCGAACCTCCACGGGTCTCCCCACAGCGACCTCAACGCTGCGCGTCTACCAATTCCGCCACGTGCGCAATAAAAGCAAGGTTGGCTTAGCTTAGCTTGACATAAATGAAAAGCAAAAATTACAATGATTTGTGATGCTTTTGTATAAATCTAAAAAATGCATAAACTTTAAAGACTATGTACCTGCATAATAGTCATAGACGTTTGCTGCACCAATAATTTCGACCGAAATTTTGTCATCTTCAAGATGTATTTCGCCGCGAGCTATTGGATGATCGTTGGCAAGTATCCAAACTGGATCATCAGGACTAGCGCTAAGAGGAATAACTGCGCCACGCCCCATACGAAGCAACTGATGCATCGCAAGGGTTGAACGTCCAACCAATACCGAAATATCAATTCCCACTTTTTTGATTTGCATCTTTTATCCCTGTTTGAATTATTCGTTCAGTTTAAGTTCAAATTATGAATGATAAGTTATTAATGAAAATAATTTCACCAATTTTATGTAATTCCTACAAATTGCCACAATCAGTAAATAATGACGACCGCCAATTGAAATATAAAAGGACTTGAATTAATAAACTCGCAGCTGGGACGAATAATGAAAAAACTTCTATTAATAATGTTTATTGGGCTTTTTCCGGGTATTGCGCATGCGGAACGACTGGTCGCAGTTATTTCCCTTTCAAAGCAAACCATGGATGTTACCCTTGATGAAGAATTAATTTATCACTGGAATATTTCATCTGGGAAGATTGGGTATGAAACCCCGCCGGGATATTATAATGCGCAAAGAAAATATGAAATGTGGCGCTCGCGAACCTATGATAACGCTCCAATGCCTTATGCAGTATTCTTTTATCAAGGCTATGCAGTTCATGGAACAGAGGCAGTAAAGCGACTTGGTAGCGCGGCCTCGCATGGATGTATCCGTTTGAACACATATAATGCCAAAAAATTCTATGACCTTGTTAGTCAAGTGGGCATGAATGAAACCCTTATAGAGGTTCGTAAATAATGCCAGTTGAATGGCTCATATCCCAAGAACAAATACCCTATTCACAAGCGGTTGCATTCATGGAAAACCGCGTAAAAGAAATACAAGATGGGGTATCAGGCGAACTTGTTTGGCTTTTGGAGCATCCTCCAGTCTATACAATTGGAACATCTGGTAAAGAGGATGATGTACTTGATGCCCATGATATAGAAGTTATAAAAACAGGACGCGGTGGAAAAATAACCTATCATGGTCCAGGTCAGCGTGTGGTTTATCTTATGCTTGACTTAAATCGCCAAGGGCGTGACATTCGTGACTTTGTTTGTCGTGTTGAAAAATGGATAATCACCACCCTTTCCTCGCTTGGGGTAAAAGGGGAAATACGCGATGGGCGCGTTGGCGTTTGGGTCGATGTTCCGAAACAAGATGGCAATATTCGTGAAGAAAAAATTGCCGCAATTGGTTTACGAATCCGTCGTTGGGTCTCTTTTCACGGGGTTGCAATAAATGTTTCGCCGAATCTTGATCATTTTGGCGGCATTATTCCATGCGGCATAGACCCAAAGGAGTATGGCGTTACCAGCCTTGAAAAGCTTGGGGTTACGTCTGATATGTCAATATTGGATGACGCACTTAAAAAGTCATTTAATGACTGGTTCGCAAATTAAAATAAGAAACAATTTGCCTATTTTTTAGCAAGTATCAGGGAAAAATCTTTATAATATATAGACATATCTAAATGTCGTGATAGTCTCGTAACATAGAATTTTTATCTTTCTATTATTCACATTTAATTACGGGGACTTCAATGCGCAAACAATTCACTGTTGCGGCAGTTTCACTTTTAATTTTATCGTCTTCTTACTCATTTGCATCGGATAATCCTTCTAAAGCAACAACCGAAGAAGATACAAAAGGAAGCATTGAGCAACAAATTACTAAAGCGACTGCAACTGCCCCAATTAACGAAGCAACAAAATCCACTAAAGGAAGTGTTACGGTTAAGGGACAAAAAATAGACTATACCGCAACCGCAGGAACTCTAACAATTCGTGATAATGAAGGCGTACCAATTGCAAGCGTTTTCTACGTGGCATATACAACAAACGCAGGAAAAAATCGCCCTATAACTTTTATGTATAATGGCGGTCCAGTTTCTGCATCGCTTTGGTTACATATGGGAAGTATCGGGCCAATGCGCGTTCGTACTACATCACCTGAACATACAGGCCCTGCACCATACACATTAACCCCAAATGAAGAAACCATTCTTGATAAAACAGATTTAGTTTTTATTGATGCAATTGGAACGGGTTATTCTCGACCATTGGGAAAAACAAAAGGGGAAAAATTTTGGGGTGTTGACCAAGACGTAGATGCATTTGCACGTGCAATTAAGCGCTATGTTACTATTAACGAACGGTGGAATTCACCCAAATTCTTATTTGGTGAAAGCTATGGAACGACACGTTCTGCTAACCTTGTAAATGTTTTACAAAACCAAGGAATGGATTTTAACGGCGTTATACTTATGTCATCAATTCTTAATTATGGCATAAGACAGCCGGGCTTTGATAATATTTATACCGCATATCTCCCTAGTTACGCAGCAACTGCTTGGTACCACAACAAAATTCAAAACAAACCCGCAGATTTATCTGCATTTGTTGAACAAGCAAGACAATTTGCAAGCGGAGAATATGCCGTAGCTCTTGCTAAAGGTCACAATATAAGCCTTAATGAAAAGCAAGCAATTGCTAATAAAATTAGTTATTTTACTGGCCTTTCTACTGATTTCATATTGAAATCAGATCTTAGAGTAAACCTAAGCCGTTTTAGAAAAGAAATATTGCGTGACAGCGGCGTTACAGTCGGAAGATTCGATTCCCGCTTTAAAGGTTTTGATGAAGATGACGCCGGAGAAAACCCTGAATTTGATGCATCTTCGACGAATATTACTAGCGCATTCGTATCAACACTTCGTGATTATCTTACCAAAAACATTGGTTACAAAACTGATCTTGAATATAATAATAGTGCATCATCTGCATATCATGAATTCAGATGGGATTGGAAACATAATAATGGCAAAGGCGTACAACAAATGCCGGACGTTGCCATGGATTTGGGTAATGCAATGCGTCAAAATCCGCACCTAAAATTATTATCTCTAAACGGTTATTACGATATGGCGACCCCATTCTTTGCCACTGAATACGACATTTCACATATCCCAATGCCTGAACAAACAATCAAAAATATAAGTTTTAAATATTATCCTTCAGGTCACATGATTTATCTAAATGAGGACGCGATGGAACCAATGGTAAAAGATTTAAAAGACTTTTACGACATTGCAGCCCCTAAAAAATAAACCCTTAATATTTTGGAGAGATTTATGCGTAAATCAATTTATACTACGGCCATTGCTTTTGTAATGGCGTCTTCGATAGCTTATGCCACCGAAACACCAAAAAAAGATGATGCTAAATCTGAAAATGATAGCATCACAGAGCAAATCACAAAAGCAACCGCACTCGCCCCCATAATAGAAACATCCAAAGCAACAAAACATAGCGTAACAGTAAAAGGAAAGAAAATTGACTATACCGCAACGGCTGGCACTCTAACCATCCGCGATGATGAAGGCGTTCCAACTGCAAGCGTATTTTATGTTGCCTATACTGCAAACCCAGGGAAAAACCGCCCAATAACGTTCCTTTATAATGGTGGCCCTGGTTCAGCTTCATTATGGCTTCACATGGGAAGTTTTGGTCCTGTAAGAGTGCGCACGACATCACCAGATGCAACTGGCCCCGCACCTTATACTTATGGCGCAAATGATGAAAGTCTGCTTGATAAAACCGACCTTGTTTTTATTGATGCAATCGGCACAGGATATTCAAGACCACTTGGAAAAACCGAAGGCAAAAAGTTCTGGGGCGTTGATCAAGATGTTGACGCATTTGCACGCGCTATAAAACGTTATGTTACATTAAACGAACGCTGGAACTCTCCCAAATTTCTATTTGGCGAAAGCTATGGCACAACACGTTCGGCCAATCTTGTGAATAATCTACAAAACCAAGGTATGGATTTTAATGGTGTAATTTTACTATCAAGCATCCTTAATTACGGCATTGAGCAGCCAGGATATGATATTGGTTATATTGCCTACTTGCCGTCATATGCTGCAACTGCTTGGTATCATAATAAAATTGAAAACAAGCCGGCAGAATTATCAACATTTATTGACGAAGTTCGCAAATTCGCAAGTGGTGAATATGCAGCAGCACTTTCCAAAGGCAACACCATAAGCGATGCCGAAAAAACTGCTGTCGCACAAAAATTGTCAAAATATACTGGTCTTACAACCGATTATATCCTTAAAGCAGATTTACGAATTGACCTTAACCGTTTCCAAAAAGAATTATTGCGTGATCGCCACGAAACCGTTGGACGCTTTGATTCCCGCTTCCTGGGCGTTGATTATGATGATGCAGGCGAGAACCCAGATTTTGATGCCTCTGATACTGGAATTAACTCGGTTTTCGTATCGTCGCTTCGGGCATATTTGACATCAGATTTGCAATATAAAACCGACTTGGATTATCGACTTGGTGCATATGGGCAACCTGATTTTGATTGGGACTGGAAACACAGACCTGCACAAGGTTGGACACAAATGATGCCTGATGTTGGCATTGATTTAGGGGCGGCAATGCGTCAAAACCCACACCTGAAAGTTCTTTCACTAAATGGTTATTATGATATGGCAACGCCATTCTTTGCCACCGAATATGACATTGCGCATATTCCACTAAAGCCACAAACTGTCAAAAACGTCACCTTTAAATATTATCCATCAGGACATATGATTTATCTAAACCCAGACGCCTTAAGCCAATTGGTGAAGGATTTAGGTGGTTTTTATGATCAGGCCGCGCCACAAGGAAAGTAGAATAATTTCATCATATTGGGGTGCTAAGGGGGATTAATCCCCCTTAGCTTCTTTTTGGAGAACTAATCTTTAGAAATCTGCCACAAATGCAACCCGTATTCTGCGTGGATCATTATATGAATATCTGCCAGAGCCGCTTAAGTTCCACCAATAAGTATCAAACAAGTTAAATACGTCTAGACGAAGCATGGCTTTATTTTTACCTAGGTCAAATTTGTATTTCATACCTATATCCACAGCACCACTGCCATCTAACCATAGGCTATTTGCGGCATTTGCTGGCGCATTTGACCAATAATTTATACTCGCATTGAATGAGATTTTTTTCAAATTTGGTGGTGAATAATCTGCATAGAAACTAAAAACATCTTTCGATAATCCATATGGACGGGAACCTGTTATAGTATCAAAATTTTCGGTTCCAGTAATTTTAGGGTTCATAATTGTGCCACCTGCAACAATAGTAAGACTTTCAAAAGGTGTCGCGTTTAAACTAAATTCAAATCCCTCATGAATTTCATTTCCAAGCTCTGAATAATAATTATTTTTATCAAGTTCCAGATATGGCTTTTCTACATGAAATAATCCGAATATTGCGGTAAACTTGCTATTTGGCTTATATTTTAAGCCAGTATCATATTGTTTAGTTTGTAAGGCCGGCAAAACTTCACCACCATTATTTGCATAATATGGTGCAGATCCACTTTCTTCTAATCCTTCTGTATACCCAACAAAGGCTGACCACTTTTTATTTAAATTATATTGTGCAGAGAAATAAGGTAAAAACAGTTTTGTATTTTGTTTTGCAATATTACCACCCTCAAAAATTATATCTTTTTTATAAGATGTTGTTTGTATTCCAGCTGTAATATTCCACAAATCACCATTCTTAATACTATATGATATTCCACCAGAAACCTGTTTTGTTTCATCAGATGTATGTTTACCTCTTACGTAATTTGGACGCGTAGAGGCATCTTGCGCACCCATATAACCTGTTGAAATATACCTAAAATCTGCATCGCCATATTTACTATCAGTATCACGACCACGCACCATAAATACTAGCAAATTGTCAAATTTACCAAATTTAAAAATACGGGAAAGTTTTGCTTCGCCACTTAAAGATTGGGCTGAATTATATGGAATAAGCGCTGTATATTTGTCCCCTAAACCTTTAGCATCAACATACATTAAATTATAATACACATTATTAAAATTGGATCTGGAATTAAATATTCCTGATTTTAGCGTCCAAACACCTAGATTTCCGGTATAAATTAACCCACTATTCTCACTAAATCCGCCAAATGTTGCCCAGTCTGGTGTCTCATAATTTCTGCGCTTTATTTTATTTGGTAAAACATCGTCTTGTGGCACGTAAAACATTGGATTAGTGCCTTTATTTTGGTACAAAAATGAATAATATGCTAAGAATTCATTGTTGCTATTTGGTTTATATTCAAATGTTGAACCAACTTCCCAACCATTATTGCTACCACCATTTCCAAAGTGAGATGAGAATAAATCTGCCCCTAATGTCAAACCAACCATATTATTAATTGGTAGTGCTAAATTTATTTCGCCGTATTTTCCACCATATGAATTCGTTGAACTATATATTGACGTAGATGGCTTATCACCTGCCCTTTTCAAGTTTGAATCGGCTATTCCAGTTGGTGCAGGAAATGCATATCCAAGCGAAGAAAAACCAACCCGTACATTACTTCCAGATGTGATAAGCCCAGAAAGTCCATCAACAGGGCTATAATATAGGCCTTCAACGCGGTTATTTCCTGCTTGATATGGTGAAAAAGCACGAACAGAATTGCTTGAATAAATTCCAATTGACTCATTTCCAATCTGCGTCCCAAACGCGTCTTCGGCAGAAGTTATCGCATTTTGTTCAACTTTTTGTGCATGTGCATAAGAAGAATTTAGCGAAATTAATGCAGCTCCCAGCATTATAGCAAGGTTATTCTTTTTCATTATAGGCTCCTGGAAAAAAGGTAAAGCGATACCGTCAAGCAAATTGATTGCCTTTGACATTTTCTAGATTGGTTTAATTATTCGCAGTTAAATCTATGGTTTGCTTCTTACCACAGATACTTTATCGCCAATTTTTGATATTGTGGTTTTGTTACCATTTTTCTCAATAATTGTGGTAACAGTGGCATTACCTGCAGTAGAAACAATGCGCTTTGTACCATTTTTATCAATTGTTGTGCTGACCGATGTATTCTTGCCTGAGCTTATAACATTGCTAAGATTATAGTGCTGTTTGCTTGCAATCATCGCTTCTCTTCTAGAGTCTTCAATATCTGCTAAGGCTTCCAATTTTGCCTGTTCGGCGTCACGTCTCGCTTCTTCGGCATCACGTTTTGCTTCTTCGGCATCGGCAAGTGCTTCGCGTTTTGCCTGTTCTGCTTCGGCAATAGCCTGATTTTTATTGGTTTCAGCTTCGGCAATAGCTTCTGATTTTGCCCTTTCAGCTTCAGCAAAAGCTTCTGATTTTTCCCTTTCAGCGTCTGCAAAAGCGCGTAATTTATTCTCTTCAGCACGCTTAACGGCAATAGCGCTTTCCTGTATTGCTTTATCAACCTCTGCTCGTTCTTTAGGGTTTAGTTTTTGATAATCAATATAGTTACTATTTATTTGCACTCCAGATGCAGACATTTCTGATTTAGGCTGTTTACTTAAAACTGGCTTTGTATTTTTTTTATCTTCAAAAACATTATAACTATTGTCAGAAAATGATAATGCCGTTCCAACAACACCAACCGAGGCAAACAACGCCAATAATACAATCATAATTGCTTTTTTATTGATAGAATTTCTATTTACCCGACTATTTAGGATGCGACCGATACGGGCTTTTAAACCATTTTCATTTTGCATAACGCCGTTTGCCATAACAAATTTTGGGCTAAATTCTGCACGCGCCATATCTACAAGCATTTGAGCATAATCAGGGCCATTGAATTGGGCGTTAATTACCATATCATCAACAGCCTCTTCGCGTAATTGTGAAGCATTTCTTACCAATAGCCAAACAATCGGATTAAACCAGAAAACCGCCTGAACGACTTGCGTGATAATCATTCTAACCCAATCCATGCGTTTAATATGGGCCAATTCATGCATTATAATTGCCTCTGCATCAAACATACCAATATTGGTTGATTGGGACACCATAATGGTTGGACGAATAATGCCCCAGCTTACTGGTGAGCTTAGACTAGGATTTAATAAGAGATTGATTTTGTGATTATAACCAATTTTCTTGCACGCTTTATCAAATGCGGATTGCCAGAAAGTTCCATCACATTCTTCAATTTTTGCAAAGCTTTTTAGTCGTATAACGGCAACCAACAAACGTAAAAGTAAAATCCCAACACCTATGCAATAAATTATGGACACAACATCAGATAAATCAATGACACCAGTATAAGTATTAGTGGAAACCGGAGGTAATTCTTGTAATTGTGTAGAATAATCAGGCAAGACAGTTACAGGTACGCTATCCTGAACTACTTCAAATAATCCTAATAATGACAACAATGGCATCGCCAAAAGTACAAACAAACCACAATCAACAATATATGACTTCAATGATGCAGAGCGTTTACGCAAAACAAAAAGAGCGGCAAAAATAATGCCTGAAACAATTAATGACTTAATCGCAATATCATAAGCAGAATACATTATTTTCCCCTTCCTTCGTTTTGAGTATTTTTACGGGCATTGGAGATTAGTTTTTCCAAATCCTCAAGCTCTTTTGAACTAAGGTTTTCTGAATTTCCTAATAATGCGTTGGCTGCACGAACAGGTGAACCACCAAAAAAAACATTCACAAGGCGATTAAGCGCCGAATTTGCTGCGCTATTAGTATCAATCGCCGCAGAATAAATATTGCCACGCTCATCATGAGACCGAACCACAAACTTCTTTGCCTCAAGACGGCTTAGCATCGCACGAACAGCAGATGCACTCAATTTATCTGGCAAAGCCTCGACAACTTCGGATACAGTAAGTGCGCCATTTTGACAAAGTAAATCAAAAACCTGACGTTCCCTTGGGGCTAAATTATCTGGCTCATGCATAATAACACCTATCACTACAAACTACATTTGTAGCGTTGATAAACTACATTTGTAGCGCGGTCAAGCGGGATGATTGTTAAATTATGTTTAGGAGCAAATTTTATGTTTGAAAAATAACTTCGTGGAATGGTTTGACTTACTCAAAGCGCAACCAAAATAATGAAACTCTATAGTAGAATGATTGGCTATTTAACAACCACCACACACTTTTTTAGCTCCTGATGGGCTTCCATAAACGCCGTATTTTTTAATTCCAACTTCTTTAAATCTATCATTAATATAATCTATAAAACATGCTTTATATGGCATATTACAATTAGATTTATGACTTCGATAAGGGATAATATTATGCAAACTAGCATCTAAGTTTACTTTTGCCACTTTACTTTCAGTTCCCAAATAAACAAATCTATTGCTGATTATAACGTTTTTTCCACTTGCAACATCATCTTGAAAGTTACCACACGCGTGTTCTGCGAAATTTGGGTAAGGCTCATGAGGTTCTAATGCTATTTTCCAGATACAATCACCTACATCTTGTTTTGTTTTAGGTATTTTAACCCCATAGATCCCCAGATAATTACTTTTACATCTTTCAATATATTCTGCCCAAGGAATTACTTCATCAGCATAAGCAATAAATGTAATGTAATTACCTTCTCCTTTTGGTGCAAAACCAACGACCATATCATTTACTTTGATAACGCTCCTTATTTTTGGCTTGCAAGTCGCCAAAGTAAGAACCCCACCACCAACATTTGGGGCAAATCCTGTGTCATGAGTAACTATGTATGTAAAAAGACGATTATTAGAGTTAATATAAGGAAATAAAGGCATATTTCCAAAATAACAGCTTTTTCAATAATTTCTACTTAAAATATTTTACTAAGGCCAGAATTGATATATTTAGTTATTGATTCCAGGTGATGCAATGACAAAAAATGAAAATGACCCAGTTGAGCCAGGGAAGAAGTGGCTAATTATTGTTGCAATTATGATGCTTTTGGCGTGGCTTGCCAATCTTGGTTGGGGCATATGGGCTATGGATAATGACCGCACAAAAGGCGGTGAATGGGGTGACATTTTTGGGGCAGTTAATGCCCTATTCTCTGGCGCCGCATTTCTAATGATTTTTCGTGGCTATGAGATGCAACGCTATGAAGTTAAACTTGCCAAACGCGAATTAGAAGAATCCAAACAACAAACAAAAGACCAAAAAGCCTCACTAGATAAACAAAACGAAGCTACCGAACAGCAAATGTTTGAAATTACGTTTTTTAAATTAATGGAACAAATTGACAAATTATTAGCAAATTCAAAACTTACAAAGCTAGAGCGTGACATAATAGCTCATTTACATGGAAATGGAAAGATATATTGGGACGAATTCCCCACGGAAGATTGGGAACGGAAGCTATATTTGGAAAACCTAAATATTGAACAAAATTGATTACTTTTTGCAATAATAATTCGTTAGACAATCATAATTGTGATAGATTAATTTTGCATCGCCAACTACAAGAAATTATCAATAAAATAAAAGAAACACCACAATCTTATTTGATATTAGTTAATGGCATTTTTGAACTAATAGAAAGGTCAAAAATTGGCCGCAATAGATTAGTTTATATTGATATCTTCAAGGCAAGCATGACTTTTGAAACTAGTCGTTTGATTTATTATACATCTGTTTCAGAAGTATATAAATTTATAACACCGAATTCAGTTGAAAAAATCAAAATAAATTCCTCATGCGCAACACATGACAGAGAATTTGAACACGTAAAACAATGTTTATTTATTTAAGAAATCATACAGTTATTTAACATTATAAAACTGAATAGTTTAATAAATATTAGGGACAATAAAAAAGCGACCATACAAATGATCGCTTTTTTTGTAATGCATAATTTGCAATATATTGTTACTCTATTCCCAATTTCTTCTTCAAAATGTCATTCACAATCGCTGGGTTTGCTTTGCCACCGGTTGATTTCATGACCTGGCCGACCCACCAACCAAGCATTTTTGGCTTTTCACGGGCTTCGGTTACTTTGTCGGGTTGGGTCGCCATCAAATCATCAATCGCTTTTTCAATTGCACCGGTGTCGGTGGTTTGTTTCAAGCCATCGCGTTCAACAATTGTTGACGCATCATCACCAGTTTCAATCATTTTGGCAAAGACGTCTTTGGCAATTTTGCCGTTGATTGTGCCATCTTGAATAAGTTTTACAAGTCCACCCAAATTCTTGGCAGAAATTGGTGAATTGGCAAATTCAACACCGTTTTTGTTTAGCCAACCGAATAATTCAACAGTTAGCCATGAATTGACCATTTTGGCATCAGTGCCACTTGCCGCCTCTTCAAAATAATCAGAGAATTCTTTATCGGCAACCAAAACCCCCGCATCATAAGCAGACAAACCAAAGTCATTTATAAAGCGTTGTTTTTTCGCACTTGGCAATTCCGGCAATGTCGCCTTAATGCCGTCCACAAATTCTTGAGTTATCACCAATGGCAATAAATCAGGATCTGGAAAATAACGGTAATCGTGCGCATCTTCCTTTGAACGCATAGTGCGGGTTTGACCTGTCTTAACGTCAAATAGGCGTGTCTCTTGGTCAATTGAACCACCATCTTCAAGGATTTCAATTTGGCGACGTGCCTCATAGGCAACTGCCATCGCAACAAATTTGGTTGAGTTTACGTTCTTGATTTCGCAACGCGTACCCAATTCACCACCAGGGCGGCGTACAGATACGTTCACGTCGGCACGCATAGAACCTTCGTCCATATTACCGTCACAAGTGCCAAGATAACGCACTAAAGACCGCAAAGATTTGAAATAATTTGCCGCTTCTTCTGGTGAACGAATATCAGGTTTTGACACGATTTCCATTAAGGCACAGCCAGAACGGTTTAAATCAACATAGGTTGCATCTGGATCAAGGTCGTGGATTGATTTACCCGCATCTTGTTCAAGGTGAATACGTTCAATACCAACCATAATTGTTGATTTATCTTCGGATTCAACTTCAAGCTCCCCCTCACCTACAATTGGGTAAAGATATTGCGAGATTTGATAACCTTGTGGCAAATCTGGATAAAAATAATTTTTGCGGTCAAAACGTGACCAAAGATTGATTTTTGCACCCAATCCGAGACCAGTACGAACCGCCTGCTCAACGCAAAACTTGTTAATTACAGGTAACATTCCTGGCATACCAGAATCAATGAATGAAACATGGCTATTGGGTGCGCCGCCATAAGATGCCGAGGCACCTGAAAACAATTTGGAATTTGCCGCAACTTGAGCATGAACCTCCATACCCACGATAATTTCCCAATCCCCTGTGACACCCTTTACCCATTGGTCAGGACGTGCGGTTTTAAATGCGGTGAAAATAGGTGTGCTTGCTTCTACTGTCATAATAACACCTTATAAATTTGGTTTTGCGGTAAAATTGGCGGATTTTTCAACTACGCCCGCAACCGCGAATAATGTTTCTTCATCCAAAGCCTTACCGATGACTTGTAAACCAAGCGGAAGGCCGTTCACATCAACACCAGCAGGCACAGAAATACCCGGTAAGCCAGCAAGGTTAGTTGTAACCGTAAACACGTCATTCAAATACATTTGAATTGGATCTGTTTGTTTTTGACCAATTGGGAATGCCGCAGATGGCGCAGTTGGCGTTAAAATCGCATCGCATTTTTCCCAAGCTTTGGTAAAGTCTTCAAGAATTCTTGCGCGAACCTTTTGTGCCTTTAAATAATACGCATCATAATAACCCGCAGAAAGCACATAAGTACCTATTAGGATACGACGTTGCACCTCTGCACCAAATCCCGCAGCACGGGTTTTTTCATAGGTATCAATAAGGTCATTGCCATCAACCCGATTTCCAAAGCGCATACCGTCATAACGTGCAAGGTTTGAAGACGCTTCGGCAGGGGCAACAATATAATATGTTGGAAGCGCATATTTTGTGTGCGGAAGTGAAATATCAACAATCTCCGCACCCGCTTCTTTTAGCCAATTAATACCATCTTGCCAAAGCTTTTCGATTTCTTCTGGCATACCATCAAGGCGATATTCCTTTGGAACACCAATCTTCAAACCCTTTACACCGCGCGAAACAGCCGCAGCAAAATCAGGAACTGGAACATTTAATGAAGTTGAATCTTTTCCATCGTGCCCACACATAGATTTAAGCATGATGGCCGTATCGGTAACGTCTTTGGCAATTGGCCCCGCCTGATCAAGAGAACTTGCAAACGCCACAATTCCCCAACGAGAACAACGTCCATAAGTTGGTTTAATACCAACAGTACCAGTAAATGACGCTGGTTGGCGAATTGAGCCACCGGTATCTGTCGCAGTTGCGGCAAGACATAAATTAGCCGAAACAGCAGATGCAGAGCCACCAGAAGAACCACCAGGCGTAAGTTTCTTTTCAATCTGCCACGGGTTTACAACTGGGCCATATGCAGAAGTTTCATTAGACGAACCCATTGCGAATTCATCCATATTTAATTTGCCAAGCATTACCGCGCCATCACGCCACAAATTGCTTGTAACGGTTGATTCATACTCTGGTTTAAACTCACCCAAAATTTTTGAACAGGCCGCAGTACGATAACCTTTCGTTGCAAAAAGGTCTTTGATACCAAGTGGTGCGCCCTCTAAGGCACCCGCATTACCCGCTGCACGGCGTGCGTCTGAAGCCTTTGCATCTTCACGTGCTTTTTCATGCGTAACCAATGTATAGGCATTTAGTTTTGGGTTTAATGCATCAATTCTTGCAAGAAACGCATCTGTAATTTCCAAAGATGTAAAATCACCTTTGTTTAAACCGTCTAATGCCGACTTTAGAGATAATTTCGTTAAATCAGTCATATCGCACCCCTATTCCACTGCCTTTGGCACGACAAAAAAGCCAGAATCGGCTTTGGGTGCATTTTTCAAAACTGCCGCCTGTTGATTGCCGTCAGAAACAACATCATCACGCATAGGCAATACCTGCGCAACAACAGATGTCATAGGTTCAACGCCATCAACGTTGACCTCGTTCAACATTTCAATCCAATTCAAAATGCCATTCAGTTCATCAACCATTACCGGCACTTTTTCGTCCTGTATGGCAAGTCGTGAAAGGCGGGCGATTTTTCTTACGTCTTTTTCGCTAACCGACATGATATTCCCTGTATTTAATGATTTCTCGCGTACTCCAAGCCGCAGTTTTGGGCAAGGTCTTAAGGTGTAAAATCAGTTCATAACATAATTATTGCTCTTTTAATATTGCGGAAACGTTTCCACACCTTTATTGTCAAAGAAAACATTTAAGGGACGAAGAATGACAAAACTCGAAAACAACTCGGCATTTTCTAGACGTGGTTTCTTAATGGGCGGTGTTGCCGCAACGATTTTAGCCCCTAAAGTTATTTTTGCAAAATCAAAAGAAGAAGATTTTATTGAAAATATCATTGCATCTATGACTATTGAAGAAAAGGCAGGACAGCTTAGCATTTTTGCAGATAACACCCGCTCAAATTCAATTTCGATCAACCCTGCACAAGCAAAAGTCGGCAAAGATGCATTAATTGCTCGTATTAAAAATGGTGAAATTGGTGCATTATTCAGCGCCAAAGGTACAAAAGGCGCGCGTGAATATCAAAAAATTGCAACAACACAAACCAAAAGCAAAATCCCACTTATTTTTGGTGCAGATATTATTCATGGCTGCACTACACAATTTCCAATCCCGTTGGGTGAAAGCGCAAGCTTTGACATAGATTTATGCGAACGCACCGCAAAAATGGCGGCATTTGAAGCCACAGCAGTTGGCATCCAATGGACTTTTGCACCAATGGTTGACGTTGCACGTGATCAAAGATGGGGTCGTGTTGCCGAAGGCTCTGGTGAAGACCCATATCTTGGGATTAAGCTCGCACAGGCACGCGTAAAAGGCTTTCAAAATGGCGGATTAAAATCTGAATATAGTGTTCTTGCGTGTCCAAAACATTTTGCCGCTTATGGTGCGGTTCAAGGCGGCATGGATTACAATACAACGGAAATGAGTGAGGCAACATTGCGCGATCTTCACTTACCGCCTTTCAAAGCGGCATTTGATGCCGGCGCACTAAGCGTAATGACATCTTTCAATGATATTTCTGGTGTTCCATCAACCGCAAACCACCATATTCTAACCGATATTTTACGCGATGAATGGGGTTTCAAAGGACTTGTAGTCTCTGATTATACTGCCGATGACGAACTTATTCATCATGGTTATGCCGCTGATGGTCGTGACGCCGCCAAGAAATCAATTATTGCTGGTTGCGACATGTCAATGGAAAGCGGGCTTTACAATAAATACCTGCCTGATTTGGTAAAATCTGGCGAAGTCCCAATGAAAGTAGTTGATGAATCTGTTCGTCGTATTTTACATGTAAAACAGGCATTAGGGCTTTTTGAAAATCCTTATCGTTCATTGAACGAAGCACGCGAATTAAAAGACCAGCGCACCGAAGAAGCAATCGCACTTTCACGTGAAGCAGCACGAAAATCAGCAGTTCTTTTAAAAAATGACAATAACATTCTACCACTTCCCAAATCCGGTAAAAAAATTGCACTGATTGGCCCATTTGCTTCGGATAAATATCAAACCCTTGGTACTTGGACAATTTTCCCTGATTTTGACAATGCGGTTACTTTGGAAAAAGGTTTACGCGCGCAAATATCATCACAAGATTTGATAAAAACCGCCAAGGGTTCGCATATTACTGAAACCATGGATGGCGGCATTGAAGAAGCGGTAAAAACTGCAAATTGGGCTGATGTTGTAGTGCTTTGCGTTGGGGAACCTGAAAAGTTCTCTGGTGAATCGCAATCAAGAGTCTCTATTACCATTCCCGCACCACAACAAGCACTTGCAGAAGCAATCGCAAAAACTGGAAAACCAGTGGTGGTGGTTTTATCACATGGAAGAGCATTGGAGCTGTCGGGGGCAGTAAAAGATGCGGATGCAATTCTATGCGCATGGTTCTTGGGATCAGAGCACGGCAATGGGTTGGCGGATTTGATATTTGGCGATTATTCACCACAAGGTCGGCTTCCTGTTTCTTTCCCGCATTTTTCGGGTCAACAGCCATATTATTATAACCACCGCATCACAGGACGCCCGCAGCAACCAGGGCAAGAAAGATTTTACAAAGCGCGCTATATCGAAACCGATAATACCGCGCTTTATAGCTTTGGCCATGGTTTAACCTATTCAGAAATTGAATATGGTAAAGTTGAATTATCATCGCCAAAAATTGGAATGAATGAAGATTTATTCGCAAGCTGTGTTATTGCTAACAAAGGCAATCGCAAAGTCCGCGAGGTCGTGCAATTATATATTCACGATGTCGTTGCAAGCATTACCCGCCCTATTCGTGAATTAAAAGGCTTTGAGCTTGTGGAAATTGATGCAGGGCAAAACAAAAAGATAACATTCAAAATTGGCGCACCAGAACTTGGCTTCATTCATAATGATTTGAAAAATTATCCCGAGGCTGGCAAATTCAAATTATGGATTGCCCCAAGTTCGGTTGAAGGTGAAGCGGTTGAATTTGAACTAATTTGATAAATAACTAGATAAAAATAAAGGCGGCTGAATTATTGTTCAAGCCGCCTTTTTTGTGTTTTATTTTTCGTGAATAAGTTTTCTTATTCTTTACCACCTGCAACCGCAAATGCGGCGAACGCAGGGATTTTGCAATTGGATTTCGTTTCACTTTTGCCTCCATACATTTAAAAGCAGGTGGCATTTATCACAAAATCTGTGAATTTTAAATGAACTACTTCACAAACTGGCTAAAAATCCAATAAAGGGTTCCTGAAAGCAAAATCGCGGCCGGAAGCGTCAAAAGCCAAGCCATAAGAAGATTACGCACCGTTCCCAATTGCAAACCCGACCCGTTCGCAGTCATGGTTCCGGCAATACCTGATGAAACAACGTGTGTTGTTGAAACCGGCAATCCGAAATTATCCGCCGCCATAATAGTCGCCATTGCAGTTAGTTCCGCAGCCGCACCTTGAGCGTAAGTTAGGTGGGCTTTGCCAATGCGTTCGCCAACTGTTGTGACAATCCTGCGCCAGCCCACCATCGTTCCAAGACCAAGCGCAATCGCCACCGCAGCCTTTACCCAAATTGGAATATATTTGGTAGATTTATCAACCATCCCTTTGAATGATTTAACATTTTCACGGTCTTCTTTAGCAAAGGTTGCAAGTTTTCCACCTTTATCAAGACGCGAAACTGTTTCAGAAACCAAATACATATCATTACGAACGTTGGTTACGGATGCAGCAGGTACATTTGACAATGAACCAGATAATTTAACCTTATACGAAATTTCGCCAATAATTGATGAAAGCGCTGGCAAGGTTTGCTGAGTATAATTTTTAGTTCTTATATAATCTGTAAGGATTGCACGAGAATTTCCATTAAATGGCGCAGTTGACATCTTATCAAGCGAGCGCTGCGTTACCTCCGCCATCGCAATAAATTGCGTTGTTTGGCTTTGTGGCATAGTGCGATTTAGGCCATAAGTGGTTGGAATTGTGCCTATTAAAATAAGCATAATTAACCCCATACCTTTTTGCCCATCATTTGAACCGTGCGCAAAAGAAACGCCGGTACAGGTCATAATCAACAAGCCGCGAATCCATAATGGTGGTGGCTTTTTTCCCTTTGGCTCACGGAAAAGCTTACGCTTTTTAATAACCGCTTTCATTATAAGTAATAGAATTGCGGCAACACCAAATCCAACAAGTGGTGATAATAACAAAGACCAACCGATTTTGGTTGCTTGTGTCCAATCAATTCCCGATGCGCCATCGCGTCCATGCATAAGGGCATTGGCAATGCCCACACCCATAATCGAACCAATCAAAGTATGTGAAGATGATGCAGGAAGCCCAAGCCACCAGGTTCCCAAATTCCAAATAATTGCGGCAATCAAAAGCGCGAAAACCATTGCAAAGCCCGCACCACCACCAACCTGCATAATTAATTCAACTGGTAACAAGGAAATAATACCAAATGCCACCGCACCAGATGAGAATAAAACACCAAGGAAATTGAAAAAACCAGACCAGATAACCGCAAAATGTGGCGGCAGTGAATGGGTATAGATAACAGTTGCAACTGCGTTGGCCGTATCGTGAAAGCCGTTAACAAACTCAAAACCAAGGGCAATGAGCAAACCTATTCCTAGTAATAGATAAAGCCAGTAAGTAACCTCTGGGCCGCCAAAAATTGCCGACTTATTTATATCAGTGAAAACATTAAGCGCGGTATAAACCAACCCAAAGACAAGAAGCGTTACAAAAATAATCTGCCCGGAGCGGTTTGGTTTTGCCTCCAAAATTGCGCGAACACTTCTTAATCTTTTATCTTCCTTATTTTTTTCGTTATTCGAGACACCATAAGATTCCGGATCAGGCAAAACAATTTTTTCTTCCCCATCTTGCAACGCAGGTATTAAAACATTGCTGGAATCAATGCTTGAAGCATCTTCTGACTGAACTTCTGGCGTAAAATTCGTATCAGTCTTGTCGGTATCAGTCATAACTATCCCTTTTTTCGAGGGCGAATATTTTAATTTCATGACACTTATATGACATTTTCATTACTTTGTGTCATAAAACTGCATATCGTTGGTTTGTTTTTCAGAATTTTATTTCCGCGCTTGGCATAACTTTACAAAATACAACACCAAGCACCTTGTTATAGTGCGCAATAATGTCTTTTGCAGCAATTGTTTTGGTTTCAAATGTTGTGTGTGCGTCGGATGCAACAATAATTTTATACCCCAAATCAACGCCAACTTTTACAGATGTATCAACACAAAAATCGGTTTGAATTCCGCAAATAACAAGTTCATCAATTCCTTTTGATTGAAGGTATTCATGAACATTAGTACCGCCAAAGCAAGAAATGACATCCTTTGAATAGGATTTTTCGCCATTTTCTGGTGCAATACCTTCGACAAACTCTACGCCTTCTGAATTTTCGGAAAGGTGTGGAAAGCGATTATCAATATGACGAAAAAAAATAACTTCAACACCAGCACTACGTGCGTTTTTAATTAAAAGTCTAATATTATCCAACGTTTCATTGGGTTTATAAACTTGGAAACGTTCCGAAATGAACGGGGCTTTTTGTACGTCAATTACTAAGAGTGCTTTTGTCATGGTTCTCTTTGACGAAAAAAGAAATAAAATTGCAAGTGACAATAGCATTTAAAATAAAAACGGCGGGATACCCCGCCGCATTTTTAGCCATTATTAAAGCTTGCTCGCCCAACAATTAACGGGTCTGGATGTCCGATATTATTTTGTGAACGCCCTTTATACGGCAATTTATTTAAAACATAGCGCATGGTGTTAAGACGTGCACGCTTTTTACAATCTGATTTAATAACAATCCATGGGCATTCAGAAGTATCTGTATGGAAAAACATCGATTCTTTTGCAGCCGTATAATCATCCCATTTATCTAGTGATGCTTTATCAATTGGAGATAATTTCCACTGCTTTAATGGATGAATTTCGCGCTCTTTAAACCTTCTGCGCTGCTCTTCACGAGATACGCTAAACCAAAATTTAAAAAGATGAATACCGCTATTGACCAATTGACGTTCAAACTCTGGGGTTTGGCGTAAAAATTCACGGTATTCTGGCTCAGAGCAAAAACCCATAACCCGTTCAACACCAGCCCTATTGTACCATGAGCGATCCATAAGCACGATTTCACCACGTGTTGGAAGATGTTTTACATAACGTTGAAAATACCATTGTCCTTTTTCTTCATCGGTAGGCTTTTCAAGCGCCACAGTTCGCGCTCCACGGGGATTAAGGTGTTCCATAAAGCGTTTTATCGTTCCACCTTTACCAGCGGCATCACGCCCTTCAAAAACAATAACTACTTTTTGACCGGTTTCTTTTACCCACGCCTGAAGCTTTAGAAGCTCAACTTGTAGCTTATATTTTTGCTTCTCATAATTCTTGCGAAGCATACGGTTTTTATATGGATAAACCGCGTTGCGCCAATCATCGACCAAATCATCATCAGGGCTTTTTGGAATACCACGCTCTAGTTTATCCCATTTCAAAAGATTAGCACGGATTGCCATGGCATCATCTTCCGACGCGCCTTTTAAAATTGCCTCAATCGCTTTTAGAGCACCATCCGAGTCTGTCGGTTTCGGTTTAGCGTGACTAACAATATCCTGTGTTGCTGCAAGTTTAGCATCAACAGCCGCGTCAATGCTCTGTGTAACTGCGCTTTCTTCAACAGCTTTTTCGGTAACATCATCTTTTGCAACGTGTTTTACGGCACTTGTGCGTCCAGTCACTGTATTAGTGCGTGTTCTAGTGGCATTTGGCTTGGTTTTTGTGGTAGTTGCAACCATGTATTAATCCTTATTTTTTGGCGTTCATAATGGGAAAAACATATCACATTATGAACTATATATCCCGCCGAATTTTGAGACAAATTGTAGCACTGGGGCAAAATGTCGCGTAATATCTTAAAACTATCTGAAACCATTAAAGTTTTTGACGCAATCATAATCGGTGCGGGTGCTGCCGGTCTGTTTTGCGCTGGGCAACTTCGGCAAAAAGGTAAAAAAGCCCTTGTGCTTGAAGCATCTGAGAAGATTGGCACAAAAATATTAATATCAGGTGGAGGAAGATGTAATTTCACCAATTTGGAGGTTTCTTATAAAAACTTTCATGGCAAAAACCCACAATTTGCACGTTCGGCATTATTACAATTCACAAATTTTAATTTTATCGAAATGGTGAAAAACGCAAATATCCCATATGTTGAAAAGACATTAGGGCAATTATTTGTTGATCGCCAGGGTGGGGCAAATAATATCTTACAAATGCTTATTGAAGCATGCAGAGGCATAAAAATTAAAACTGGCGTTGAAATTAAATCAATTGAAAAAGATGAACATTTCAAAATAATAACGCCAGAAGGCGAATATCTTGCCAAGAATATCGTCATTGCTACTGGCGGTAAATCAATACCAAAAATTGGTGCAACTGGCTTTGCTTATGATATAGCTAAGCAATTTGATATAAATATTGTTGAGCCCAATGCCGCCCTCGTCCCGCTAGTATTTAGTGGTCAAAAATATGATTGGATTAAATCACTTAGTGGCGTTTCTTGTGAAGCAATTGTTTCATGTAAATCAGCGTCATTTAAAGAAGCAATTCTTTTTACCCATAAAGGAATGTCTGGCCCCGCAATATTACAAATTTCATCTTATATAAATCAGGGTGAAGAAATATATATTGATTTTACCGCAGGGCAGGATTTTGAAAAGAAATTTCTATCCATCAAACAAAAACACCCAAATCAAAGTTTTATAACCACCCTCTCCTCACTATTACCTGGCCGACTTGCCAAAGAATTGGCAGGGGATTTGGCCGAACGAAAACTACACAGCCTTAGAAACAATGAAATCACTGATTTTTTAGCAAAAATCAAAGCATTCCAACTTACGCCCGCTGGTAATGAAGGTTATTATAAGGCTGAAGTTACCAAAGGCGGCATTGATACCGATGAATTGAACCAAAAAACCATGGAAAGCAAAAAGGTTTCTGGTCTTTACTTCATTGGTGAATGTATCGACATCACCGGCTGGCTTGGCGGTTATAATTTCCAATGGGCATGGTCGAGTGCGTGGGCATGTGCAAATGCTATGGTTGAATAAATCTAAAAACCTAATAAACTCGGTTGAAAAAATCTGCTGTAAAATGCTATCAAATGCTATCATAATAAAACTTCCCTATTCTGCGGTTGTTTAATTAATTATAGTGGCATTTTGCATGGCGGGGATAGAAATGCCAACCATAGCCGAAAACATCACTGCACACTTGGAAACTTGGGCATAATACGAAGTTAATCCGTAATTTTAATACCCAATTTATCCACGCTTTAATAAAAGGCATTAATATTCATAGTTAGTTTGTGTTTGGCTGATTAGTGCGGTTTTGGAATGTCAACAAATGTCAACATTTTGGGGCAACTAAAAAAACAAGCACCAACAATCGATTCAACCAATTGATTATCAATTGTTTTTTCAAAAATAGTCGCTGTTACACATTGTAAATATTATTTAAAAACGGTTACATTATGTAAAAATGGTTTTGGTTAGTGGTTCGTTCAACGAGATACCGAACATTTCGTTTCACAAAATTCCGATATGACAAATAACCTTATTTCAGCGTAACCAATTCTTCCGCCATTGTCGGGTGAACGGCACAGGTTTCGTCAAACTGCTCCTTGGTAAGCCCTGCCTTAACCGCAATCGCCACCATTTGAATCATCTCTGGGGCATCTTCACCAACGATATGAACACCAACCACAACATTATCAGAAGCCCGCACCACCAATTTCATCATAACGCGGGACTGATCATTTGATAATGCAATGCGCATTGGCCTGAAACGAGTTCTGTAAATATCCACTTGCCCGAATTTTGCGCGTGCCTCATGTTCCGTCAAACCGACTGTTCCAACAGGGGGTTGTGAAAATACCGCGCTGGCAACATTTTCATAATTCATCTTGGTTGGTTTGTTATTGAAAACGGTTGCCGCAAATGCCGCCCCTTCGCGGATTGCCACAGGGGTAAGATTTATGCGATCGGTTACGTCGCCAACGGCATAAATATTATCAATATTGGTTTTTGAATATTCATCAACCTTAATCGCGCCATCAACAATTTCGACACCCACATTTTCAAGGCCAAGCCCTTTGACATACGGTTTGCGCCCTAAAGCAAGTAAAACCTTGCCAGTGTCAACGGTTTCGCCATTAGATAATTGAACCTTATATTCATCACCATTCGGTCTTATTTCATTAATATTTGCTTTGGTTATAACGCGAATGCCACGGTTTTTCATATTTTCATGAACTTCGGCACGAATACAATCATCAAACCCACGTAAGACCTCTTCGCCACGGTAAACAAGGGTCACATCAACACCAAGACCTTTGAGTACAAACGCAAATTCAATTGCAATAAAACCACCACCATTAATCACAATTGATTTTGGTAATTTATCCAATAAAAAAACTTCATTTGAACTTATGGCGTGTTCTGCACCAATAATATCTTCTGGAATGTATGGTGCGCCGCCAGTCGCTATTAGAATATATTTTGCGCTTAGCTCGTGACCATCTGAAAGTTTCACATGATTTTTGCCCAAAATTTCTGCACGGGTTTCAAATATTTCTACGCCAGAATTCCCAAGGTTGCGGTTATAAATTGCCGAAAGCCTAGAAACCTCATCTTGCACTTTATTGCGCAGGATTTTCCAATCAAACCCAATGTCACCAATTGACCATCCATAAGAAGGGGCAATTTCAGTAAAATTATGTGCAAATTCAGAGGCATAAACCAAAAACTTCTTAGGGACACAGCCACGAATAACACAAGTTCCTCCAATACGATATTCTTCGGCAATCGCCACCTTCGCGCCATAGCTTGCCGCCATACGCGCCGCGCGCACACCACCTGAACCTGCACCAATTACAAATAAATCAAAATCATAAGTCATGATTTATAGATAGTGCCTTGGGAATTAGATTTCAATCTATTCCACCACCCGCGCACCATTCGGCGTGCCAAGAACCAGTGTTCGCTTTGCACCCTTAAAATTAGGGAAAATGCCGTTTTCCACAACACCAGGGATTTTATTAAGCTCAAGACAAAGTAATTCTGGGTTTGGTATTTCAACACACTTGCAATCAAGTATAAAATTACCATTGTCGGTAATTAATGGCGCACCTTCCTTTTGGCGGATTACAACTTCTTTGCCTTTAACACCACATACTTTCAAACAATTCTTAATTTCATAAATTGTTATAGACGTTGCGAATTGAATAATCTCTATGGGAAGTGCAAATGCGCCAAGCGTTTTCACCAATTTACTTTCATCTGCAATAACAATCATATGTTTAGAAGCGTGGGCAATTACTTTTTCACGTAATAGCGCCGCGCCACCACCCTTAATAAGGTTTAGTTCGCCATCGCTTTCATCCGCACCATCGATAACCAAATCCAATGTAGTAATTTTATCAATATCCAAAAGTGGCACGCCAACTTCTTTGGCAAGTTTCTCTGTGGCAATTGATGTTGGAACACCCGCAACTTTAAAGCCATTGGCAACCTTTTCACCCAATTGGCGGACAAAATGTGCAGCAGTCGAACCAGTCCCAAGCCCCAATAACATTCCATCTTTTACATATTCAAGCGCCTTGGCGGCGGCTTGTGCCTTTTGTATTTCTGCATCACTCATTGTTTTGCCTATATTATTTAACTTGTGCTTTTTTGGCGGAACTTAGGGCATGGAAATTATCGGCCCATCCTTCTTTTATTGTTTGACCACTGCGTTCGAAAGACAATGCGCCGGCCGGAATATCTTCTGTAATGGTTGAACCTGAACCAGTCATCGCTTTATCACCAATTTTCAATGGCGCAACCAACATCGTATCAGAGCCAATCAACACACCTTCACCAATTTCGGTTTTATATTTGAAATAACCATCATAATTACATGTAATAGTTCCGGCACCAATATTGGTTTTCTTACCAATCGTAACATCACCAAGATATGTAAGGTGATTTGCCTTTACACCTTCAGAAAGTTTAGCATTTTTGGTTTCAACGAAATTGCCAATATGAACATCTTTGCCAATTTCTGAACCTGCGCGAATGCGTGAATATGGGCCGATAATTGCGCCATTACCAATTTTCCCGCCTTCTATATGGGTAAAGGCACGTATTGTTGCCCCAGATTTAACGACAGCCCCTTCGCCAAATACGACATTTGGCTCAATAGTAACATCATTTTCAATTACTGTATCATGGCTGAAGAATACTGTTTCAGGGGCAATAAGTGTTACCCCCTTTTCCATCATTTCAATACGTTTTTTAGATTGGAACGCAGCCTCAGCTTGCGATAATTCAAGACGTGAATTCACGCCCATAACCTCATCTTCTGTGCCACGCACAGCTTTGCACTTTTGACCTGCTTTAACTGCAAGACCGACAACATCAGTAAGATAATATTCGCCCTTAGCATTTTCATTATTTACATTTTCGAGATGCGCGAATAAATCCTTTGCATTTGCGGCCATTACGCCAGAATTACAAAGATTGATTGCAAGTTGCGCGGTAGTAGCTTCTTTTGCCTCAACAATCTCAAGCAAATCGCCATCTTTGTTTTCAATCAGACGCCCATATGCACCTGGAAATTTTGCCTCAAAGCCAAGGACTGAAACACTCGCACCATTTTCAACAGCTTCAAATGCCTTTGCTGCGGTTTCTTTAGTTATTAATGGCGTATCAGCATAAAGAACAATCACATTACCAGCAAAATCACCTATCGCATCCTTGGCGCAATTTACTGCATGGCCTGTGCCCATAGGTGGATCTTGAAGAGCATGTGCCCCCTCCCCTAATTGGCTTATAACTTTTTTGGTTGCATCCTGATTGTGAGCGCCAGTTACAACAATAATTTTTTCACAACTCAAATCCCGCGCCAAGGCAATAACCCAATCAAGCATCGCTCGACCTGCAACTTTATGAAGCACTTTAGATAATGATGATTTCATTCTTGTGCCCTGACCAGCAGCAAGTATGATTGCAGCA
The DNA here is from genome assembly GCA_002337085.1 of Hyphomonadaceae bacterium UBA1933. Taxonomy (GTDB): domain Bacteria; phylum Pseudomonadota; class Alphaproteobacteria; order Caulobacterales; family Aquidulcibacteraceae; genus Pseudaquidulcibacter. The sequence continues at coordinate 278,605 of DDFH01000007.1, forward strand.
CGTGCGTTGGAAACTGTCATGATAAGCCCTTTGCTCAGGTCTGATTCTAGACCGATAAATTACATTCTGTCTGCTAGCAATTATTTATTCAAAAATCTATAAGACAATCATGTCAAAACCTTTAGATAATTTTACAATTGCCTTTGACCTTGATGGCACATTAATCGATACCGCACCGGATTTAGTGCGGGCAACAAACGAAGTAATGGATAGGCTAGGATTACCACATGTTGAACTCGATGACATGAGAAGAATCATCGGTCGTGGTGCTCGATTTGCGGTTAAAAGAGCTGCAAAGGTTGCTGGTTATGAAATTTCTGAAGAAGAGTTGGATTATCATGTTCCATTCTTCCTTGAAACCTACAAGGCGGGCATTGCCTTAAGAAGTAAGGTTTACGAAGGTGTTCAGGATTGCCTAAAAGTTTTAAAAGAATCTGGTGCAAAACTCGTGGTTTGCACAAATAAACCAACCCATCTTTCAGAACTTGTTATGCGCGAATTAGGAATTTTGGATGAATTTGTCGGAATTTATGGTCCTGAGGCTACAAAAAAGACAAAACCCGATCCAATTCACCTGCTTACGGCTATTGATGGTGCAGGTGGCAATAAAGATATGGCAATTTTAATTGGCGATAGCGAAAATGATGTTCTTGCCGCACAGTCCGCCAAAATTCCGGTTGTGGTTACATCTTTCGGTTATACAGAAATTAAAGCACACGACTTAGGCGCCGATGCATTCTTCGACCACTATGATGAATTATTCGATATAATATTAAAATTAAGCGAAAAATTGCAAAAATTTGCATAATAAAAAATGCCACCGTCTTTTAGAGACAGTGGCAAAATTTATAGTATGTATAATTGTTAGAAAAATCTAAGCGTAAAAATAAAAGCTAGTAAACGCAAAATTAGCTATCCTGTTGGATGCGACGGCGTGGTAAGCCATTAATCATATCAGAACGAACATCTGTTCTGCCAGAACGCATTGCAGGAACAAAACCTTCATCAACCAAATCAACAGTTACGTCGTAACCACGGTCACGCCAGTATTCTTGAATTTTGGTCTTAAGGCGGCGCGCGCCTTCGCTAGTGCAGAAATCACCTTCCATTTTTGTCCTCGTAATAGTGAATTGTCTAAGTTTAACTTAATCCAATTATTGAAAAATAATGTGCTCGCTTATTGCAAAAAATTGCAAAGTTATCGCAAATCACAGTATGTTTAAGTGCGGTGGCGGCTTAAACAGCATATCGAAAATAAAATCAAGCATAAAAATAAAAAAAAATTCGACTAAATTAAAAAAAATGAAAACGCTTCCACAGCACTCAGGACAAATTATTCACATTTTTGACACTATATTGAAATATTTTTTCAATTGAGATATGGTATGTATGGCTAAATGTTATTTTATGCCTTACAATGCATTCATTGTTGTATTTTATTATATCCATATAGTCCATTATGTAAAAACGAATAAGGGTACTGCATTTTTGCATAATGGGACATTTTGTCCATTTTTGTATTAAAGCAATGTACTTTATATTGATATTCAGAAATATGCACACAAACCACATATATAAAATCAAGAAATTTATTTGTTATTTGGCCACTGATTCACGGCTTTATCAAAACGTCATGTTATTTAATGCCATACAAATATAATATAACTATTCTAGCGGAGTTTTCATGAAAAAAATTATTTTAGCGCTTTCAGCCGTTGCATTTATTAGCGCATGCTCACAAAAAACAAGCACACCTGCTGCACAATCTAATGACATTGCGACAAATGAGGTTGCCGCAATTGAGACAGACGGCATAAAAATTGAAAACCCGCGCGTTCGCGTTCCTATGGGTGGCACAGACAAAACAGCGGCATATGTTACAATTCACAATTCAACCGATAAAGCAGTTGTTATTGTTGGCGGCGAAAATGACCTTTCAAAAAGAACCGAATTACATACACATGAAAAAAGTGCAGATGGAATGATGCAGATGCGCAAAGTTGACAGTTTTGAAGTACCCGCAGGTGGTGATCTAGTTCTTGAACCGATGGGCAAACACATAATGATGTTTGAAATTAAGCCAGGCCTTAAAGAAGGTGATGTGGCAAAAATTACCCTAAATACAGCAGATGGCAAAAAAATTAAATTTGAAGCGCCATTGGTCGTTGACCCTGGCCAACCTGCGGCTATGGGCGAAATGAAAGGAATGAAAAATTCCGGACACTAATCAAAACACCTTTTAAACAGAGCAACAATAACTACTCCCCCTTTTTTTAATTGGGGGAGTTATTTTTTACCAAATAAATTGCGGGCCTGTTCTTCTATTTCTTCTTTACTTAGTGATTTTTGATCACGCCTAGTTTCTTTACCAACTGCAAGCCCTTTTTGAACCGCAGGTCGGGCATTCACAACATCGTACCAACGTAGAAGATTTTTAAATTCACTCAAATCCTGCCCAACAAATTCATGAGCCCTTATCCATGGAAAGCACGCCATATCAGCAATTGAATATTTACCCGCAATGAATTCATTATTAGCAAGCTGCCTATCAAGAACGCCATAGAGACGTTTTGTTTCATTAAAGTAGCGATTACGTCCATATTCAATTAGTTTCTGATCATCAACCAAATTAGGCGCATAATTCCTATAATGCGACGCCTGCCCCGCCATTGGTCCAAGGCCTGCCATTTGCCAAAATAGCCATTGGTCAATTAAAACATGTTCACGCTCATTGTTTCCGTAAAACTTACCATACTTACGAGCAAGATATTGCAATATGGCGCCAGATTCAAAAATAGAAATTGGTTTGCCATCAAAACCATCGGGGTCAATTATTGCTGGCATTCGATTATTCGGGCTTATTTTTAAAAAATCTGGCTTGAATTGATCCCCTTTTGATATATCAACCAAATTAAGATTATACGGTAATTGCATTTCCTCTAGCGCAATAGTAATTTTCCAACCATTTGGCGTTGCCCAGAAAAATAATTCAATCTCATTTGGCATTTGACCCTACCTCTCTATTTATTTTATGTAATGATTTATTATAAGATTTACCTTAGACCATAAATAATAATTGCTGTATATCAGATAAACAATTTTGAGGATAAAAATGGATTCAATAATTCCGCCAGTTTCAATGAAAACATGGACACAAAACCCAGAGGAATTTGCACAAGAACTAGGTAAATGGTTTGAAACATATGGATTTGCGGTGGTTGCTGACCACGGCGTAGATCAATCCATCATCGACAATGTTTTAGATAAATCAAAAGCTTTCTTTGCCCTACCTGAAGAAATCAAAATTAAATACAAGGCCACTATGGGCGGTGCCCGTGGTTACGTTCCATTTGGAATTGAAACTGCAGTTGGTCATGATAAGGCTGATTTAAAAGAATTTTGGCATCAAGGTAGAAACTTGCCTAAAAATCATAAATATGAAAAATATATGCCGCCAAACATAATTGTTGATACTATTAACGGCTTTAATGAAGCAATAGATGAATTTTATGTCGCCTTTGATGAATTGGGAAAAAGAATATTAAAATCCGTTGCCATTTATCTAAATCTTGAACCTGATTATTTTGAAAGCAAGGTTGATAATGGTAATTCAGTTTTACGCCTTCTTCACTATCCACCCGTTATCGGTGAAATTGAACCAGGGGCAATTCGCGCTGGCGCACACGGCGATATTAACGTCATAACACTATTATTAGGCGCGGATGAACCAGGCCTTCAACTTCTTGACAAAGAGGGTAATTGGCAAAATGTAACTGCGCCAAAGGGCTGCCTTGCCATAAATGTTGGCGACATGCTGTCACGTCTTACCAATGGTTTATTACCATCATCAATTCACCGCGTTATCAATCCAGAGCCTGAAAGAGCGAAATTCGCACGTTATTCTACCCCATTTTTCTTACATTTTAATCCTGACTTTTTAATTGAAACCTTGCCATCGTGTGGCAAAAGCCAGTTTGAGCCAATAACCGCCCAAGCATTTCTTGAACAACGGTTAAGTGAAATAAAATTGATGTAATCAATACGTTTTGTTAAAGGCAATTTCAGGAGTTGAAATTGCCTTTATATATAGACAAAACCAAATCAGAAAAAATTGCGTTTCCAGTGCTTGCAGGATTGATTGTCGCGCTCTCAGCAGGATTTGTATCATCAATTGGTTTCGGCCTTCTAGCGCCTCTATTTGCGCTAAGAATGGATGATTATGGGCTTTCGCCAAAAGAAATTGGCATTCTGGTAACAATAATTGGTATCGCACCATTATTTATGACACCGTTCATACCTAAACTTCTAAATCTAGTGCCAACAAAAAAAGCATTATTCATTGTAATGGTTTTGAATGCTTTTTTGTATGTCACACTATTTTTCGTACATACACCGGCAATTTGGACAATTGTTCGAATTGGCTTTGCTATTACCGGCACATTTTTATTCATCGCATCAGAAAGTTGGATTTTAGAAATATCGCCATCTTCGATTCGCGGTAAGATATTCGGTCTTTATGCCGTAATATTTTATGGTGGCATTGGTTTGGGGGGAATTTTAATTGCCCAATTAGGGTACCAAAGCAATAATGTCATATTGGTTGCAATTATACTTAATTTTCTTGTCACGCCATTATTCTTTTTAAAAACACTTCATCCATCAAAACCACACGCGGGTGAACGTCTTAGCAGTATATACAAGCTGATATTATTATTTCCTGCCCTATTTATGCCTGCATTTGCAATTGGGGGCCTAGAGACATCAGCATTCAACCTTTTCCCTGTCTGGAGCCGCAAGCAAGGCTTTGATGATGCGTTTGCAGGGCACATATTAACTGCAGCGGCAATTGGAAACGTAATTCTTCAATTTCCAATCGGTATGCTGGGCGATAGAATCGGTCGAAAAAATGTTTTGAACATTATTGCATTAGTTGCATTTATTCTGCCAATTGCGCTTATATTTCCTTTTTCAAAGTTATTTATACTAGCAGTTATATGTTTATGGTCAGGCATAATAACCGGATTTTATACCATGGGTCTCGTGGGAATCGCCGAAAATTTTAAAGGTAACAAAATTGCCACCGCAAATGCCTCTTTCGGGACAACATATTGTATTTCACAAACCCTAACACCATCAGTTGGTGGTTATATAATGGAGGCATTTGGTAATGGTGGCTTTATGTTAATCCTTTCAATTATTGGGCTTTTGCCGTTGTTTTTAAACTTTTTCACTAAAAACACTGCAACCTCACCTTGACACAGGCTCTCAATTATGGTCAACGCGCACCTTCAGTTTTAACAACACCGCAACTGCGGAGGGGATTATTATGGCTAAACCAGCCTCTATTAAAATTCGTTTGAACTCATCAGCTGGCACTGGCTTTTTCTATGTGACCAAGAAAAACGCTCGTACTAAAACCGAAAAACTTCGTATGAATAAATACGACCCTGTTGCTCGCAAGCATGTTGAATTCGTTGAAGGCAAAATCAAATAAGTTTGCCAATACCTGATTTCTAAAAGCCCGCCAATGGCGGGCTTTTTGTTTATATAATGATTTATGTGAATTAAAGTCGTTTGGCGCTTATATTAATAGCTAGGCGACATTTGCAATAACGCGATTACGGCCTCTTTGTTTTGCCGCATACAATGCCTGATCCGCGCGTTTAATAACCACATCCGTGTCATCATCGGCACGGTTACCAATCGCCACCCCAACGGACACGGTCACCTCTAGGGGGTCTTTATTTGCGCCAATGTGGAACGGATCGCCAGAAACGGCAACCCGCAGCCTTTCAGCAATAATATAAGCATCCTCAGCTGACGTGTCAGGCATAATTACAACAAACTCTTCGCCGCCAAAACGACAAGCGAGGTCGCGCGGACGGAAGTTAGATGCCAATCGTTCCGAGAATTGCCGAATAACCTCATCCCCTGCATCGTGACCAAAAAGGTCGTTAACCCGTTTAAAATGGTCGATGTCGGCAATGATAACTGATACTGGTGCGCCACCACGCTTTGTGCGCTCTAAAAGCGCCTTTAGCTGTGTTTCCATATAGCGGCGGTTGTGAAGTCCGGTAAGCTGGTCTGTGACAGCTTTTTCCATCGTCGCATCCACACTGAGGCGTAAATTCTCAATATAGCGTTTACGACGTACAAGAGTACGAACACGAAGCTTTAATTCATCTTCATCAAGCGGACGGTTAATAATGTCGTTTACGCCAATCTCTAGCGCGCGAATAGAACGGGTACGATCCTCGGCATCGATAATTGCCAAAATTGGCAGGCTACGAGTATTAAATTGTGAACGAATATGCGCAGCCAATCGCAGACCATCAAACGTTTTACCAGATGCAGAAACAATCAAAAGCTCAACTGATGAGTGTCCATCCGGGCCAAGCTGGTTGGATTCTTCCATCAAGAGGGCGCGTTGCTCTTCATTTAAGATTCTTTTTAATCTTTCGCCGCGCTTTGAATCATCTTCAAGTATGATGACCCTTGCACCAAGGCCATTTTCCCCTTGCTGCATTTCATCAATAACGCCAATTCTACGACCAACTGCTTCACGAGAACGTAACTCATCCGCAATACTTTTATATTTTGCCAAAGAGCGCACACGCGCAAGTAACAGCGTATCATCAATCGGTTTTGACAAAAAATCATCTGCACCAACAGAAAGCCCGCGAATCCTGTCAGACTTTTGGTCAAGTGCAGTAACCATGACAACAGGAATATGGTGAGTTTTTGGATCTTCCTTTAAGCGGCGGCAAGTTTCAAAGCCATCAAGCCCAGGCATCATAACATCTAGCAAAATCACATCAGGGTTTTCTTCAACCGCGCGGACAATGGCTTCTTCGCCCGATGTTGCTGAAATGACAGTATAATATTCATGCTGAAGCTTTGCCTCTAGCAAACGAACATTCGTAGCAACATCATCAACAATCAATACACGCGCGGTCATTCATCACCCTGCTGGCATCCAAAAGTCTTTCATAAACCCTTAGAAAACCAATTTTATTCTAACTAGAATAAATTAAAAGAATCATAATCTACTATCAACCAATAAACTCTCTTATCTTTGCTATAAAAGTATTAACAGAGATTGGTTTTGACAGATATGACTGACACCCACCTTCCTTTATTCTCTCCTCATCGCCGCGCATCGCAAATGCGGTAACGGCAATGATTGGAATGTGTTCGGTTTCGCTATCTGCCTTCATCCAACGAGTTACATCAAGACCAGAAACATGTGGAAGCTGTATATCCATTAGAATCAGGTCAGGCATCTCATCTTTGGCAAGCTCTAGTGCCTTTAAGCCATCGTTGGTTTCTACAGTGTCATACCCAAAAGCATGTAGCAAATCACGAAAAAGCCTCATGTTAAGTTCGTTATCCTCAACAATCATAACTTTTTTCTTATCTTTTATGACTTGCTCGCCCACCAAACACTATCTCCAAATTATAAAACATTATAAGACAGTTTTATTAGAATTGGGTTAAATTTACATTGCCGAACCTTTGTAGAGACTGCTTTATTATATTTGAAGGCAACGCGGAGAAATGCCCGCATTGCCATTCAAGACGTATTGTATCACATCCAGAGCTTAGCAGACTTTCTATCGCTCACATTGATTGCGACGCGTATTACGCGGCACTCCATAAAAGGGACAATCCTGAACTTAATAATGTTCCTGTCATTATTGGCGGCGGAAAACGCGGTGTAGTATCAACCGCTTGCTATATCGCACGTTCTTATGGTGTTAAATCAGCAATGCCAACATTTATGGCACGTAAACTATGCCCGAATGCGGTTTTTATAAAACCAAACATGAAGCTTTATATCGATAATGCAAAAAAAATACGGGCTATTTTCGAAGAAATGACACCATCCGTTGAGGCAGTATCAATTGATGAGGCCTATCTTGACTTATCAGGCACAGAAAAACTTCATGGGCTTAACCCCTCACAGATTTTGGCAAAAATCGCCAAACGAATCGAAGACGAGATTGGGATTACAATATCTGTTGGGCTTTCTGAAAATAAGTTTCTCGCAAAAACGGCATCCGATATGGATAAGCCACGCGGTTTCTACATATTATCAAAAGCAGAAGTTCACGAAATATTATGGAAGCGCGAAATCGGTTTTTTGCACGGTGTTGGCAAAGCAACCACCGCAAGGTTTAATAAACTAGGCTATAAATATATTGGAGATATTGCGAAATCCGATAAATTTAAAATCATTGCTCAATTTGGTGAACATGGTGAGTGGCTATATAATATTGCGCACGGTAATGATAATCGCAAAGTCGAAAGCGAACACAATGCCAAAAGCATTTCCACAGAAACTACATTTCTCGAAGATATAAAAGACTATGAATTACTTAGTGGGTCTTTAAAAAATCTTTGCGAAAAAATTGCCAGAACGGCGCGCAATAAAAAACTTGTTGGAAAAACAATAAATATAAAACTAAAAACTCATGATTTTAAAACCATTACCCGCCAAATAAGCGTGCCGCCAACCCAAACAGCAAAAACAATATTCAAACTTGCAGATGGCTTGTTACAAAAAGAAATGACAAAAGCACCATTCCGACTAATTGGGATTGGTTTATCAGAGCTTTTGGACGAAAATTCGCAAAATAATTATGATTTATTTATGGAAAAAGACAAGAATTTAGAACTTGAACGTGCTATTGATAAAATTTCCGACAAATTTGGTAAGGATATTTTCAAAAGGTTCTAAAATGACAAATAAGCTTAATGATGAACAAAAGAGAATTGCCCTTGAAGGCGCAACCGAAAGCCCCTTCTCATCACCCTTAAATTACGAAAAGCGCAATGGAATATATTATTGCGCTGCGTGTAAAAATGAATTGTTTTCAAGTGATACCAAATATGATTCAGGCTCTGGATGGCCCAGCTTTTACAAGCCTGCCAAAGATAATGTAATCGGCACCTCAACCGATCATGACATCGGTTATGAACGCACCGAGGTTCATTGCAATAATTGCGGCGCACATCTTGGACATGTTTTTGACGATGGGCCAAAACCAACGGGCCTACGTTATTGTATTAATGGTGCTGTATTAGATTTTAAGCCAGATTAACTAATTAAATCGTCTTCATCACCAGCAAGTTCTTTCAACATATCTTTGATGAAACTTGCATGCAGCACTATGCCAATTTCTAGCCGTTCAGAATCGATATTCACCTGCTGTGTCAAAAGGCCAGCAATAAACCTTTTATCTTTTTTATTATCCTTCGTCCGGTTTAAAATCTTATCTGACATATATACAGGTCCGCCAGAATTACCTGAAAACACCGAAAAATCCATCAAAAAACTTGGAAATTGTCTTATCGGTACAATTGGATAAGATGCCACTTTACCTGAACGCAAAATTGGAAAGCCAAGTTCATTAGCACTCAAACCCTTAGGGTAGCCAAGCGCCAACATTTCGTCACCAAGATTTATATCAAGATCCGATATAGTTCGTTCACCCGCTAAATTCTCATACATAATCGCTTTGTTTACGACGCTTTCGGGGGCATTAATCCACATAACGGCAATATCTTTTTCGGGATGGTGAAGCCACATAGCATTGCCATTATCGTCACGAATTGCAATTGGTGTTGGGTAACGATGCCAATTTCCATCATCATCTTGGGCGCGCCAATGAACCACCGCTTCATTACGCTTCATACCGTCAAGCACATGGTGCGCGGAAACTAGGGCAATTTTAGGATTGGTTTTGTTACCAAGATTAACTAGCCAAACCGTGCCAACGACCCGCCTGCCCTCATTGTCACTTTGTTCTAGTTTATATGTTGCATTAAGGACAGCAATATTCAAATCTTCAGCCATTTGCCCACCAAAAGGTAATTATGTTTTCTTTTGGCAAATATAATAGCTTTTTAAAAGCAGAAAATTCAACAAATACAGAATTTATATTAATCCAGCATAAGGCGGATTTTTTTTACAACCATTTTGCCTTTTTTAATCGCTTCGATACGCTTGCTCCAGGCTGCGGTTGCTTCTAGGGCCTGGTTTGCAACTTCAATGCCTCCAAGCTTAATTAAATCAGCTTGAATGGCTTCCCAACTTTCAATCGTTTTTATTCGTCTTTGGCGATACGAATTTAAAAGGTGCGCGCCAATGTCTTCTTGTTCTACAATAACAACACCTGCTGCATCCATTAATGGCGCAATATCGCTTTCATACATGAAGCTACGACCAAATTGGGCGTCATTTGCAATTTCAGATTCGCCATCTTTTGCAAAATAATCAAATAATATTGCCTCACCGCCTGGCTTTAAAATACGGGCAAGAGAAAATGCAATTGCCTCCATTGCCTCAAAACTGGTTGCTTGAGCATAAATCAATAATTGCGCAGCCTTATTTTTGGGAAGCGATTTCGGACTCTTATCATATGAATGAAACTTTATCTTTGACCCCATTCCCTTTTTAGATAAAAAATCTTTTGCACGCTGCAAAACAACAGGATTGGCTTCATATGCCTCTATTTCCAACTCATAACGATTTAGCCAACCGAAAATTGCCGCACACGGTTCCGTGCCAAAAAGATATAATTTTTGTTTTTTTTCGGCATAAGTAAACGGCATGCCCTCGATAATTGATTTATCAACTTCACCGTCAGCAGGTGCAGCCCGACCTTCGCCAAACAATTTTTCCAAGACAGAATATTTTACAAGATCAGCCTGTTTTGCAAAATTGTCTTTTTTGCTTTCAACCTTTGCAGCTGGTACGGCATCCTCAGTCGCGGTTGCTTCTGGTGCTACCTTTTCTTGCTCAGAATTTGCGTCATTTGCATCATCCGACGGCTCAACAGGAATATTTTCTTCGCCATTCCACCATGCGCGCAACTTTGCGCCCACAGATTGTAGCTTTGAATTATCTAGTTTTGGAACCGCTATCTTTAATGCCATACGCAAAGAGTAACAGAAAAGTTTTAAGAATCCTTTTCCAAAACTGCCACATGGCTTAGCAGTCAAATATTTTGCAGTTGGCCATATTTTCTTGATTAAAATATCGCCATGCTTGTGTCATAAATACGGCATATTTATCTTATGTTTATCTTAAGAACACAATTAAGACACATTGTGTAACTTATTGACCACACACACTTTTTCACCTCTTTACATTACCACATTGCAATTTGAATTGTTTTGATACCAGTCCTAAATTCAATTTGCGCGGATGAAAAGTCCACGATTTTAAGGAGAATGAAAAATGAAAAATAACAAACTAACAATCATGGTCGGTGCATTGATTTCATCAACTTTACTTGTTGCTGGTGCAGCTTCAGCACAAGAAAATGTATATGTGAACGCAGGTGTAACCCAACACCATACAAAAAACACTGATACCGCATCTATCACTGGTAAAGTTGGCACACAAATTAACCCATACTTTGGGGTCGAAGCTGAAGGTGGTTTTGGCGTAAACGAGGATACTTATCAAGGTGTTAAATACAAAAACAAAGGCGACCTTGGCGCGTATGCCGTTGGTACCGCACCAGTAAATGATAAATTCAGCGTTTTGGGCCGCATCGGCTATCACCACACATGGGAAGAAGCAAAAGCCGCTGGTTTAAAAGTTAAAAATGACGACGGAAGCTTTGCAGCAGGCGTTGGTGCTCAATATATGCTAGATTCTAGCAACGGCATTCGTGCAGATTACACACGTTATACCGAGCAAAAAGTTGATAATTTTGGCGTTTCATACGTTCATAAATTCTAATTATTTTAGATTAGATTAAAACAAATTAAGCCCCTACGTTATGTGGGGGCTTTTTTATGTCATAATTTTGTAATACCATAATAATAAACCGCAAAAACATAGTTACATCGGGATAATGCCATGAACCAAATCAGGCAATTTAATTTAAAAGAATTTTGGTTATGCGCGCTCTTAAGCGTGGTGGTTTTCTTTGCTTTCTCACCACTCTATAGCAATAATAGCATATTTCATGATGTCATCGATGCAATTGGCGCTTTTTTGATTATAATTGGCGCAATTGGTAGGTTTTACTCAAAATTTTATTTTTATCGCGACCAAATCAATACAAAAGGTCCTTATTCAATTGTGCGTCATCCAAAATGCCTGACAGCATATATAGCAATGATTGGTCTAAGCCTTATTTCAGAACGGATTCAGCTGATGGTTTTCATACCTATTATGGCTGGATTTATTTTTACATATATTATTAACCGCCAAGAAAATTTAATGATTTTGATATACGGCGATGAATTCCGCGAATATCAGAAAAAAGTGCCACGCATAATTCCAAAATTTTCCAAATATGAAAAAGGCATACCTCGCCGTCTGAATAATCGGGAATTATTAATGGCATTTCTAGAACTAATGTTCTGGTTTGGTGCAGGGCTTTTGATTGAAGGTCTAGAAGTTTTTGGGCTTTAGCATCAATAGCACTTTAAATCTTACCATTAATTGTCTAAAGGCGATGAAATATATTTATCACAGCCAGATGGGAAGATTATTATGGGCTTTAAATGTGGAATTGTTGGCTTACCAAATGTTGGGAAATCAACGCTTTTCAACGCTTTGACTAAAACGGCTTCGGCACAGGCGGCAAATTATCCATTTTGCACCATTGAACCAAACGTCGGCGAAGTTGCAATGCCAGAGCCACGCCTGAATGAACTTGCAAAAATCGTTGGCTCAAAGGAAATAATCCCAACCCGTATGAACTTCGTTGATATTGCAGGCCTTGTAAAAGGTGCATCAAAGGGCGAAGGACTTGGTAACCAATTTCTTGCAAATATTCGCGAATGTGATGCAATTGCATACGTTCTGCGTTGTTTTGATAATGATGACATTACCCATGTTTCCGGAAAAATCGATCCACTTGATGATATGGAAGTGGTTGAAACCGAATTAATGCTTGCCGACCTTGAAAGCGTTGAGAAGCGCATCACCAACCTTGAGAAAAAGGCAAAATCTGGTGGCGACAAAGAAGCTAAGAAAACACTTGAGCTATGCCTTGAGGCAAAAAAATTATTGGATGAAGGTAAACCTGCACGCCTTTTCATCCCTGATAATGAAGATATAAAAGCATGGGACATGCTTCAGTTACTAACCTCCAAGTCAGTTCTTTTCGTTTGTAATGTTGATGAAGATGCTGCGGCAACAGGTAATGATTATTCACGCCGCGTTGAAGAATATGCAAAAACCCATAATGCAGAATGTGTCACAATCTGCGCCCAAATGGAGGCTGATCTTGCGGTTCTTGATGACGAAGAAGCAAAAGAATATTTAGATACCGTTGGCCTTGAAGAACCTGGGCTTAACCGTCTCATCCGCGCCGGATACGAGCTGCTTGGTCTTGCAACATATTTCACTGTTGGCCCAAAAGAAGCACGCGCATGGACAATTCACAAAAACTGGACTGCACCAAAGGCTGCCGGCGTCATTCATGGTGACTTTGAAAAAGGCTTTATTCGCGCCGAAACTATTTCTTATGAAGACTTTGTCAAATTTAACGGGGAACAAGGTGCAAAAGAAAATGGCAAAATGCGCCTTGAGGGTAAAGAATATATTGTGCAAGATGGCGATGTAATGCACTTTAGGTTTAACAATTAATCCATAAACATTATTTCTTGGTGATGTCACCTTATTTCACGGCTTATGAATAAGTAGCCGTGAAAAATATTCGTATCTGCAACATTACAAATAATCAATGTTTAAATTTAGTTGCGATTTTTTTCGTAATTAATTTAAATTCAAAGCAAAAAAGTATATATAAATTCGTGTTTAATAACTGATTTACGCCCAAATTATAATAATATTGGGCATTATCTTTATCCGTCCGATAATCCAAAACCGCCTAAAAGTTAATGAATTCATAATATTTTATTAAGTAATTTATGAGTGAATATGCCTAATATCTGCAGAAATAGCTTAAATTTTTGACAGAAATGGAAAAATAGCATCTGGTTTGATTGTTTTTCTAGGTTTTATTTTTTATTCTGCTGATAGGTTGAGTATGGGGCCGACCCAAGTTGGAAGTGATGTCCGCCTAATTTTTGCCCGCTGGGGCGCGGATTAACCCTCTATTGAAAAATAGGGGATTAGGAAAAGTTAGAGAACATGGTTAAAACTAAAACCATTAAAACACGTTTTTCGTGTCATGCGAAATTTACCACAAGATTTTCAATCGGGTTGGTAAGTGCAGTTTCAATATTAGCGTTTGCCGCACCTAGTTATGCTGGTGGCAAACGAGCCGAGATTGTTGTTGATGCTGATAATGGTGTTGTCCTCCATGAAATGAACGCAACAGAAAAGCGTTACCCTGCCTCAATTACCAAAGTTATGACCCTTTATTTGCTATTTGAAGCAATCGAAGATGGACGTATTAGCTTTGAAGACCAAATCACTTATTCAAAACATGCCGCAGCCCAAAGCCCAACAAAACTTGGTGTACGTGCTGGTAATTCTGTTGATGTTGAAACCGCGATTTTATCCCTTGTTACCAAGTCTGCTAATGACACCGCCGTGGCTGTTGCAGAACGTCTTGCAGGTTCGGAAACCGCATTTGCCGAGCGCATGACAGCAAAGGCACACGAACTTGGTATGAGTAATACCACATTTAAAAATGCTTCTGGCCTGCCTAATTCACAACAAGTTACAACGGCCGAAGACCTTGCAAAGCTTGCGATTGCCATTCGCCGCGATTTTCCGCGTCAATACCACTGGTTCAGCACTGAATATATGGTTTACAATGGTCAACGCATTAATAACCACAACCATCTTGTTGGAAAAGTTGATGGTGTTGATGGCTTAAAAACTGGTTTGACACGTGCATCAGGTTACAATCTTGCGGCAACTTCAAGCCGCGGCGGGCATCGCCTTGTTACTGTTGTACTTGGTGGGTCTTCTTGGCGTGAACGCGACCTTCGTGTCGAAAACCTTATTGAAGCATCATATAATCAAATTGGCGTAACAAGAAACGCAGAAGCACCAAGCGTGAATTACTCTCTTGCAAACCTTTCAGAAGATGATCGTGCTGACGCTGAGGCCATTTTGATGGATCAACCGAAATTCAGTGACCGTGGATATAAAATGGCGCAAAGCAATTCCGCACCAATTACCCCGGTTCCAGTTAAATTTTCTATGAACGACCGCACCGAGCACCAGAAAGATACATCAAATGATGATGTTGATATAAAAGTATCTAATGGCGATGATGAAAGTGCAGAAGAAGCACCAACACCAACAATGATGGTGGCTTCCGTCCCTAGCAAAACTGAAGCAAAAATTCAGACTGCAAATTCAAATCCAGTCATGATGTCCTTTGGCGCAACTATTTCACAGCCGCCATCTCCATCTATCTCAATGGCTGAAAACACAACAACTCAAAGCACTGAATTACGCGGTAAAATTGATGAACCAAAATCTGATGCTCAATCACAGCAACCTGTTATTATGGCATCTAGAGAAACACCAAACACAAATGATCCAAGCAAAGGTCTTGATTTTACAGTTCCTGAAGTTCCACAAAATGCAAATATTGTAATGGCATCATTAGAGCCACAAGCAAATAATAATTCTGATGAAATTGAAAGAATGCGTGCAGAGGCAAAAGCCCGTGAAGATGAGCGCCTGGCACAAATTGAACATGATGAAAAATTAGACGCCGCGCGACATCAACTTGCAGAAAAAAAGGCTCGTGAAGCAGCAAAAAAACTTGCTGATCAAAAAGAAGCTGCACGCCTTTTGGCTGAAACCAAGGAACGTGATGCTGCTCTTAAACGCGAACAATCCCGTCAAATGGCACTTAAAAACCAACGCGGCAATGCAATTGTTCAAGTTGGTGCATTCAAGAACAAATCAGATGCCAATAATACTTTGGCTATGATGTCATCTTATTTCCCTTCATTTGCTGCAAAACAGGTTATAAAATTCGAAGATGAACGTGGAACCTGGTTCCGTGCACGCATTACTGGGCTTGGCAACGATGCCGCAAACCTTGCGTGTAAGGCGGTTAAATCTGCTGGCGGTCAATGTTCGATTGTTAAATAAGCTAAGTAAAAAATGAAACTTATCAAAATAGACGGCTTTGTAATTGCAATGTTACTTGCCGTCATTTTTTCATTTATACTTCCACAATTAGGTGGCGATAATTCACCTTTACACCTTGGCCTCATTACCACTTGGGGTATAAGCCTTGTATTTTTTTTGCATGGCGCGAACCTGTCATTTGATGCAATAAAGTCCGGCCTTGGGGCGTGGCGTTTACACTTACTGGTACAACTAACGACATTTGCATTATTCCCGATAATAGGATTTTTGATTTATTTCGAGCTTGATTTTTTGTCCCCAGAAATCCGCCTTGGGTTATTTTTCCTTTGCGCCCTACCTTCAACAATTTCTTCATCTGTTGCCATGACCGCAATTGGGAAAGGCAATGTTGCCGGTGCAGTGTTTAATGCAACGCTATCAGGCATATTGGGTATGATAATTACGCCATTTTATATTTCGTTGATCGCATCTGGGGCAAATGGTGCACATCTTGATGTTTTGGGTGCGGTGCTTGATATTATGAAAACCCTGCTTGTTCCTTTCGTTTTGGGGCAAATTTTACGCCCAATATTAAAAAGATTTTTGCAAAAGCATAAAAAAGTAATCAACATGATTGATAGAACTACGATAATTTTGATTGTTTTTGTTGCATTTTGTCATTCAAACATTTCGAATATTTGGGCAAAAATTCCTGTTTTTCAGCTTTTGTTGATATTCATAATTACTGCATTAATATTGGCACTAGTATTATTTTTTACCACTATGACCGCACGTTGGCTTGGGTTTAATCACGAAGACGAGGTTGCGGGCGTTTTTTGTGGATCTAAAAAAAGCCTTGCTAATGGCGCACCAATTGCCGCCATATTGTTTGCAGGAAACCCTGTTCTTGGGATAATTATTTTACCAACGATGATTTATCACCAATTGCAATTAATGGTTTGCAGCGTGATTGCCGCAAAATATGCAGCAAGGATGGATTAACCACCCATAAAATCAACAATTTTACCACCCAATGAGGCATTCCCCTTATAAAGCTCGGTATAGCCGCATCTTTTGCATGAAATGGCGGTAAATTTTTTGGTCGATACATTGAAAAATCGTGAAAGAATTCCGCCTTCTGTTGAAATTCTTTCAGATGAATAATCATTATGCTCGCATTTTACACATTGATATGAATTAGTCATATTTTTCTCCAAAAAATTAATCATCTTTTATAAGGCGCCTCCCAAACGAAACTATATCTTCTTTTTGATAGCCAAGCTTGTCATAAAAAGCACAAACTGCATTATTCGAACTGCGCACCATTAAATTTATCTTTGGGCAACCGACTTTTTCCAATTCATTCGCCGCATGAAGCATAAGCGCCTTGGCAAATCCATGCCCTTGATATTCTTTTGCAATGGCAAGGTAGAAAATACTTCCGCGATGCCCATCATAACCCGCCATATTTGTGCCGATTATTTTGCCATCAAGTTGCATGACAAAGAACCATTCTGGCTGGAACGCCATCTTTCTATCAATGTCTTTGTTAGGATCGTCCCAAGTCCGCGTAAGCCCGCATTCATGCCATAGTTCAATCACTGCAACACGGTCTTTTTCTTCGAATATACGGATTAGTGGGGTATTGTTTTCCATACCCCACTATATCCAATTTTAAATTAGAGAGAAGCCGCAATCACATCTTTTAAAGGCGTGGTTGGACGACCAATCAAATTGCTTAAATCTTTGCTATCTGAATAAAGCTGCCCTTTTGAAGCCCAAACATCTGAATCCGCCAAAATGCCTGCAAACCCATCTGGAAGTCCCGCGCCAACCAATGCGGTAATATATTCCTCTTTAGAAAGATTTACATAAGGAATTGTTTTGCCAACTTGTTTCGATAATTCAGCGGCATATTCGGAAAGTGTAAAGCTATCATCTCCTGCAAGTTCATAAATTTTATTTTCATGTCCTTGAGTGGTCAAAACAACGGCGGCGGCTTCAGCATAATCTTTGCGTGCAGCGGCAGCAATTTTACCATCACCAGATGCACCGATAATTGAGCTATGCTGTAAAGCAATTGGAATTGAGCCTGTATAATTTTCAATATACCAACCATCACGCAAAAACACATAAGGAACGCCAGCTGTTTTAAGGTAAGCTTCAGTTTTTTTATGTGCATCAGCAAGCGCAAGCTCTGATGTATCTGCATTCAAAATAGAGGTATATGCAATCAAGCCTACCCCCGCAGACTTTGCCGCATCAATAGCATTTTTATGTTGCAAGAATCGATCGGAACCAACATCACCAGATGACACCAAAAGCAATTTATCAACGCCTTTAAAGGCCGCCTCAAGCGTTGATGGATCATTATAATCTGCAATTCTAAGCTCGATACCTTTATCAGAAAAATGCTTTGCTTTTTCTGGGCTTCTTACGCCGGCAATAATGTTTGATGCCGGAATTTTTTCAAGCAAATAATTAATAGCCAATGTCCCCAATTGTGATGTAGCAGCAGCAACGAATACCATTTTAATTTTCCTTTCAATCATATTAATTGTTGGCTTGAATTTATTCTTGTGCTATACTATTAACAAGTACATACAAAAAAGTAAGTATCTAAAAAAGGCATAAATAATGGAAAATCATTCTTCGGAACCTTTGTCACAACGTATAATGCGCGGTAAAGTTTTTTCAGATAAATGCCCATCGCGCGAAATATTTAAACATGTAACCAACAAATGGGGATTACTCACACTTGTGGCACTATTGGGTGGGACAATGCGCTTTAGTGATTTACGACGAAAATTGATGGGAATATCCGAAAAAATGCTGTCTCAAACACTACAAACACTTGAGGAAGATGGTTTCTTAATTCGCAAAGCATATCCAGTAATCCCCCCCCATGTGGAATATTGTCTTTCCGATATGGGAAAAGAAATAGCCACAAGGATGGAGGTTTTGGTTGACTGGATAGAGGTTAACTTACCAAGAATTTTGAACAATCATGCAATATAATGGGCAATCCGTGCCATTATTATGAAGCTTTTAAAATTACTTTCAACGCCTTTTCCTTGGCTGCATTACCAAAAACATCGTAGGCACTAATAATATCATCAAGCGCAAAATGGTGCGTAATAAGCTTCGATGCACCTAATTTTCCAGATTGCACAGTTTTCATCAAAAGTGATGTTGTATTGGTATTAACTAGCCCCATTGAAATATTGATATTTTTAATCCACAGCTCTTCAATATGAAGCTCAACGCTTTTTCCATGTACGCCTACATTTGCGATATTGCCGCCCGCAGCAACAGTTTTTTGGCATAATTCAAAAGTGGCAGGAATGCCAACCGCTTCGATTGCGACATCAACACCAATCCCATCAGTAAGCTTTAAAACCTGTTCAATCGCATTACCATCCGCAACATTTATTACATCGGTTGCACCAAAAGTTTTGGAAACTTCAAGGCGATTAACATCAGTATCAAGCATTATAATTTTTGATGGTGAATAAAATTGTGCCGTCAATAATGATGCCATCCCAATTGGGCCAGCACCAACAATCGCAACTGTATCACCCGGTTTTACACGCCCCGCCAAGACGCCAATTTCAAAACCAGTGGGAAGAATATCGGAAAGCATAACCAAGGCTTCTTCGTCCGCACCATCTGGTATGGGATAAAGACTATTATCCGCATGAGGGATACAAACATATTCTGCCTGTGTGCCATCTATTAAATGCCCTAAAATCCAGCCACCATCATCACAATGAGAATAAAGTTGCCGTTTGCAATTTTTACACGACCCACAAGAAGTTATGCAAGAAATCAAAACCTTGTCACCTTTTTTGAAATTCTTTACTGCGGCACCAACCTCATCAACAACACCAACACCTTCGTGTCCAAGCACTCGACCTTGGGTCACGGCTGGAACGTCACCTTTAAGAATATGAAGATCTGTGCCACAAATTGTTGTATTGGTAATTTTTACAATCACATCGGTAGGTTTATTAATTTTGGGTTGCGGAACTTCTTTCCATTCCTTTTTACCAGGGCCATTATATACAAGTGCTTTCATAATCATACTCCTTCTAATAGTCTATTTGGGTTATGTGAAAATACCTAAACCAGAAAATGAACTATCGTGTACGTTACACCCATTCATGGGTATGAATTATGTTAATTTAATGACTGTAATATAATTTGATGAACAGCCCAAAACTACCTTAAATGTTCTGCTTCAAATCGCGAACCTTGCGTGCCATTGCATTTGATAAATCGTCTTTACCTGTTTCTTCTAATTTATCATGAACTGAAACATAATCATTATATGCTTTGTTTTGGCTGATTTTGCTTTTGGCAAAGAAGCCAGTGACGGTTATTTTTATGCCAACTATCCCCTGCATCATTTCTTCGATATAATCACGCGGTGCATCA
Source organism: Hyphomonadaceae bacterium UBA1933 (assembly GCA_002337085.1). Taxonomy (GTDB): domain Bacteria; phylum Pseudomonadota; class Alphaproteobacteria; order Caulobacterales; family Aquidulcibacteraceae; genus Pseudaquidulcibacter. Next base: position 299,078 of record DDFH01000007.1, read on the forward strand.
GACATTTTCCACGGATTTTGCTCACCAATTTTTGCCTCATGATGATTAGTAAGCTTAGCAAGCAATACACGCATAAAGGTTATATCATCAGTAAATTCAATATTTCCATAAAAATGCACCGCGCGATAATTCCATGTTGGAACTTGACGGTGATGTTCTTGTTTAGACGGATACCAATTAGGACTGATGTAGGAATCTTCGGCGCGGAAAATTAAAAGCACTTCTTCGCCATCAACAATTTCTGAAAATAATTGATTATGCCGTGAAATATGCCCATGAAATTCGATAATATCCCCTACCCCATTTTTCTTGGTAAGCATGGGGATATGATTGGCAATCAAACCACCAGAACCATTCGCAACCAATGTCGCCAACGGGAAAGTTTCAACAATATTCGCAATCTCTGAACGGTTAGATTCATTAAAATGTTCAGGGACATACATAATCTATTCCCACTCAATCGTGCCAGGTGGCTTTGAAGTAATGTCATAGGTTACGCGGTTAATACCCTTAACTTCATTAACAATGCGGGTCGAAACGCGCGCCAAGAATGACATTTCAAATGGATAGAAATCTGCGGTCATACCATCCGTTGAGTTTACAGCACGCAATGCACAAACATAATCATAAGTGCGTCCATCACCCATAACCCCAACAGTCTTAACCGGAAGCAATACTGTAAACGCTTGCCAGATTTTATCATAAAGACCAGCATTGCGGATTTCTTCAAGATAAATCACATCGGCTTTACGAAGGATTTCCAATTTTTCGCGTGTAATATCACCAGGAATACGAATAGCAAGACCAGGGCCAGGAAATGGATGGCGTGAAACAAATTGATGATTAAGCCCCAATTCTTCGCCCAATGCACGCACTTCATCTTTGAACAAATCACGCAAAGGCTCAAGCAGTTTCATATTCATGCGTTCTGGTAAACCGCCGACATTGTGGTGCGATTTAATTGTAACCGATGGGCCACCATCAAAAGAAACACTTTCGATAACGTCGGGGTAAAGCGTGCCTTGGGCAAGGAATTCCGCGCCACCAACACCTTTTGCCTTTTCTTCAAATACATCGATGAAGAGTTTGCCAATGGTTTTACGTTTTACTTCTGGGTCAGTAACGCCCGCCAATGCCCCAAGGAAGCGTTCACTTTCGTCGGCATGAATAAGCGGGATGTTATAATGGTTGCGGAACAAATCGACCACTTGTTCGGCCTCACCGGCGCGCAAAAGACCGTGGTCAACGAAAACACAGGTTAATTGTTCGCCAATTGCTTCGTGGATAAGAACCGCAGCAACCGATGAATCAACACCACCAGAAAGCCCACAAATTACTTTGCCAGTTCCAACTTGGGCGCGGATTTTGGCAATTGCTTCTTCACGGAATGCCGCCATCGACCAATCATTATGGCAACCCGCAATTTTGGTAAGGAAGTTATTGATTAATTCTTTACCGTCTGGTGTGTGAACCACTTCTGGGTGGAACATAAAGGTATAGTATTTTTTGGCTTCGTTTGCCGCAATCGCAAAAGGGGCATTTTCAGAATAAGCCAAAACCTCAAAACCGTCTGGAAGTTTGGTAACGCGGTCACCATGGCTCATCCAAACTTGATATTTACCGCCCTTTTCCCAAATGCCGTCATAAAGTGGGCTGTTTTTCAAAACTTCAACATCGGCACGACCAAATTCAGCGGCGTGACCACCCTCTACAACGCCACCTAATTGCGTTATTAGGGTTTGTTGCCCATAACAAATGCCAAGAATAGGAACACCAAGTTCAAAACATTCCTTCGGCGCACGTGGTGAGTTTTCGCGCAACACACTATCAGGGCCACCAGAAAAAATAATTGCCTTTGGCGAATTTGTTTTTAGAAATTCAGCGGTACGGTTATATGGATGAACCTCGCAATAAATGCCACATTCACGGACACGGCGTGCGATAAGTTGGGTCACTTGTGAGCCAAAATCAACAATCAACACAATTTCGTGCTTATTATTATCAATATTTGTCATTTTGTCCTCATTTATTTTTTTCGATTACCGCGAAATAAAAGCCATCAGTATTTGATTTATATGGTGTGAATTGAATGCCATATTTAGTTTTATGGCATTTTTCAAGCAAGTGACTGAAACCCAATTGTTCCAAATGTTGTTCAATCGGTTTTAATGTAAAATCAGAATTATTTTCAAGGAATTTGCCGATTGTATCATCATTTTCTTGTGGCAAAATTGAACATGTTGCATAAGCAACCAAAGAACCAGGTTTAACTAATGGAACAGCAAGTGATAATGCCTCCTGCTGGTTCTTTTGACGGGTTTCAATATTTTGCGGGCTTATGCGCCATTTGGTATCTGGTGCGCGACGCCAAGTCCCAGAACCTGTGCATGGTGCATCAACTAAAACCATATCGCACTTGCCGTTAACATCATCAAGTTCATTCCCACGCCTTTGGGTACGAACATCAACACATGTCACACTGGCACGGGTTAAACGTTCAAAAATTGGCGCAATCCGATTTTGATCCTTGTCATAGGCAATGATTTTGGCATTATTATTGACCATCATTGCAAGCGCAAGGGTCTTACCACCCGCACCCGCGCAAACATCGGCGATTAACATTCCCTCTTTAGCCCCAGATAAAAGCGCAACCAATTGGCTTGCCTCATCCTGCACCTCAAATTCGCCTTTAAGGTATGAAAATTCTGTCGCCCATGGGAAATTTTTCCCATTGCTCCAAGGAATCCTAATACCCCATGGCGAAAGCGTTGTTGCATCGGGCTTTTGCGTAAGTTTTGGCGATGTCGAAAGCTCGGTAATCAAATCATCACGATTGATTTTCAGAATATTTGTGCGCAAATCAAGCGGTGCTGGCTTTGCCATTGCCGCCATTTCAACCGCACGGTTTTCACCAAAAATCACCTCAAGGCTTTCATCAAGCCAATCAGGATAGTTTCCCAAAACATTGTGTGGCGCATATTGAGGGATTGGCTTACTTAATGCCTCGATTTCTTCAAGGCTTAAGTCGCCAAAAGAATGTTCATTCTCGACCGCAAGCTCTTGAATCTTTTCAATTTCATACGAAAAACCAAACTTTAAAGCACCCAAAGCCCAAGCACGTGGTGTTTCCGCTTCAAGAACAAATTCTGACAATGCCCGAACCCGCAGCGCCATAAAGACTATATCGCCAATTGTTGAACGGTCTTTTGAACCAGCAAAGCGATGCTTTACCGCCCAATCACGCAATGAAAGCGCGGGCGGGCGGTGATGTTCGGCACTATCGGTTAAAACTTCAATTGCAGCCTGAACGCGCGCACCGTCACGCATTAGCCACCCACCGGATAATTTGGCGCTTCACGTGTAATCGCAACATCGTGAACATGGCTTTCACGCAATCCCGCAGATGTGAGGCGAACAAATTTTGCACGCTCATGAAAATCTGCAAGGCTTGCTGAACCAGTGTATCCCATTGCCGCACGTAAACCACCGATTAATTGGTGTAAAATCGGGCTTAGAGAGCCTTTGAAAGGAACACGCCCCTCAATGCCTTCTGGAACAAGTTTCATGCTATCGGTGACTTCTTTTTGGAAATAACGATCCGCAGAGCCACGTGCCATTGCCCCCAAAGAACCCATACCACGATAAGATTTATAAGAACGACCTTGGTAAAGGAAAACTTCACCCGGTGCTTCTTCTGTACCTGCTAATAATGAGCCAAGCATCGCAACATTTGCCCCTGCAGCCAATGCCTTGGCAAGGTCGCCAGAGAATTTAATGCCGCCATCAGCAATAACAGGGATATTTTGCCCACGTGCCGCTTCAACGGCATCCATAATTGCGGTTAATTGTGGAACGCCAACACCAGCAACAATACGGGTTGTACAAATTGAACCAGGGCCAATACCAATTTTGATTGCATCGGCACCTGCATCAATCAATGCCTTTGCGCCGTCATAAGTCGCAACGTTACCAGCAATAATTTTCGCTTTATTGGAAATGCGTTTTGCCTTTTCAACCGAATCCAAAACCATTTTGGAATGACCGTGTGCGGTATCAATAACCACAACATCGGCACCAGCCTCTATTAATGCTTCGGTACGTTTATAACCATCGTCACCAGTTGTTGATGCCGCACCGACACGAAGGCGACCCGATTCATCTTTACATGAATGTGGGAAAGCCTGTGACTTTTCCATATCTTTTACTGTAACAAGACCAACGCAACGTTCTGCCTCATCGACAACGATAATGCGTTCAATTTTGTGTTTTTGTAAAAGAGCTTGCGCAGTTGCAAGGTCAACACCTTCTTTGACCGTTACAAGATTCTGATAGGTCATAACTTCTTTTACGGTTTGGCTGTCATTGGCAAAGCGAATATCGCGATTTGTAACGATACCAACCAATTTACCACCGCGAACATCATCCGAACGCTCAACAACCGGAAAACCAGTAAAGCCGCGCGCTTCTTTGATGGCACGAATATGACCAACCGTCATATCAGGGTGAACCACAATCGGGTTGATTACCATACCACTTTCAAAGCGCTTAACTTGGCGAACATGGTCGGCCTGCACTTCGACATCAAGGTTACGGTGAATAATGCCCATGCCACCTGCCTGTGCCATTGCAATTGCAAGGCGGGCTTCGGTAACGGTATCCATTGCGGATGAAATTAAAGGGATGTTTAATGTGATGTCACCTGCAAGGCGAGTTTTGACATCAACAGCAGCGGGAAGGATATTTGACGCGCATGGTTCGAGCAATACATCATCGAAGGTTAGGGCGTCGCGGATTTTAATTTTATGGTCAAACATGGCGGCTAATACTTTGGGAATCGGTGTTTTGTCAAGACATTAGTCTTATATTTTATCCTTTTTATGAAGTGCGACTAAAAATAGTTCAACACTTTCTTTGCGGGATGAATTAGGTTTAAAATGTTTAACCGTCTTAAAATTATTCTTTAGTCGGTTAAGCATATCGATTTGAGAACCGCCTTGGAAAACTTTTGAAACAAAATGCCCGCCGGGTTTTAAAAATTCAATGGCAAAATCCGCCGCCAATTCCGCCAATGCAATTGTGCGTATATGGTCGGTTTGCCGATGGCCAACTGTGTTCGCCGCCATATCAGACATTATCACATCGGGTGCGCCACCGAGTGCAGAAATAATTGCATTCTGCATTTCATTTTCACAAAAATCGCCTTTAAAAATTTCAACGCCCTCGATTGGCTCGACATCAAGCAAGTCGATTGCGGCAATATTTTTTGCGCCACGCTTCATCGCAACTTGTGACCAGCCCCCAGGTGCCGCACCAAGATCAAGAATCTTGGCATCTTTTTTAAAAATTTTAAAGGCATCATCAATTTCAATAATTTTAAATGCCGCCCTGGAACGCCACCCCTCGGCCTGCGCCAATTTCACATAGGGATCATTCAACTGCCTCTCGAGCCAGCGTGCCGATTGCACAGAGCGTTTCTTGGCGGTGCGGACTTTTTCGTGCGCATCACCACGCAAAACTTTTTTATCGGGGGTCGTAACCCGTCTGCGTCTTTTATTATCGTCTGTGTTTTCTGTATCACTCATAATATGCAAATAGACGAAAACTCAATATTGTAAAAGCCCGAAAGCATACCTATTTCTCTTTCATGCCTTCAATGGAGATTGATATGCTAGTAAAAACTGCAAAATATGGGATAGGACAAATCGTTCAACACCGTTTATTTTCGTTTCGCGGTGTTATCATTGATATTGACCCCGTTTTCGCCAATAGTGAAGAATGGTACAATTCAATCCCAGAAGAATTACGCCCAGACCGCAATCAGCCATTTTATCATTTATTGGCTGAAAATGATGATACCCACTATCTTGCCTATGTATCAGAGCAGAATTTAACCCCTGATGATAGTGGCATTCCAATTGAGCATCCACAAGTTCAGCAATATTTCCATGAATTTAACCCAAAAAATGGGAAATATTCATTGGTAGGCGGCCTAAGAAATTAGTACGTTTCAATATTAAGTGGGAAATATGCGCGTTTTTTATAATCATAGGCATTGCCTATAAATTTCGGATGTTTTTCACCCGAGCAAAAGCCGCTCATATCTTTGGTTATAATATCGCGAAATTTTCCTTTCGCTTTTGGCGCACCTAAATAGAATTGATCAGAATGCAAAAATTCCTGCTTCCCGATATTACGGTAATCGCTTCCGACATTTTCATAAAACCAAACTTCCATAATGCCGCAATTACCATTTCCCGACAAACCAGTTTCACTACCTAGATAGATTATCAAATCTCGTTTGCCATCATTGTTTAAATCGGGTTTTGCAATCGCAAGCACATCGAAAACGTCCGCCATTGGTGGCTTGGGTGGGTTTTCTAGGCATGATTTATACTCTTTTAGCGCGTAACAATTATTTTCAACCCAGCCATCATATGCGTCTTTAAGCTCATCTTTTAAAGTTGGTTTTGCCAATAATTCTGCACGCTCATTTTGTGAAAGCTGGCTATCCCAAATTAATTCCATTGGGTATTTTCCTTTTGCATTTGCAGAATTTACAAAAAGACAAGAAATTAAAGCCAAAGAAGCAAGGTATTTCATTGGGAAATATTATCCTTCTATATTGTAATAAGAGTTTGTTTTATAATTATATTTATTGATTTGCAGCGGGATTTTCTTGCCATCGTTGCAGCCATTATCAAGTATTTTGGTTACAATATCACGAAATTTCCCTTTTTCCTTTGGCGCACCCAAAGAAATATCGGCCCGCACAACAAAGCCGGTTTTGCCAATATTGCGATAATCTTTTCCAGTATTTTCGTAAAACCAAACATCAGTCATTGCGCATGTACCAGACCCCATAAGCCCAGTATTTGATCCCATATATAATATCAAATCGCGCTTACCATCATTGTTTAAATCGGGTGTGGCAATTGCAATATCGTCAAATAACCCGTTTCGGGAATAGCCTGGGTTGGCTGCAACACAGGCATTAATATCATCCAAACCATAACAATTACGTTTCACCCAATCGCTGTAAACTTCGGACAAATCTTTTTCAATTATTGGCTTTGCCCATAATGATGTGCGCATTTCATTCGTTGGATTATAATCCCAAATTAATGGCATGGGATATTTTGAACCAGCATAAGCATTTGATGCAATTAAAAGGCAAGAGGCAACCAAAACACTCGAAAATTTCATTTTAAACCACCCTCATTATTAATAATAATTTGCATTTTTATAATCGTAGTTTTGATAGATTTTACCTTCTAGTGGCTTACCATCGCAACCAATTTCATTCTTCCATAACAAGCTAGAAAATTTTCCTTTGCCTGCATTGTCATAGATATAAAGCGTTTTGTGCATTCAATACATTTACTTTGCCAATTGGTCGGTAATCATTCCCAACGTTTTCATAGAAACGATATTGGCTCGTGCCACATACACCCAAACCAGACAGCCCAGTATTACCACCCAATGCAATAATAAGGTCCTGCTTGCCATCCTTGTTCAAGTCATAGAAGCCAATGCTTGTGGCATCTTCAATCATATCGCCGATTGAGAAATCTTCATTACCGGCGCATTTGGAAATTATTTCATCGGTTAAAGGTGCATTTGGGCTATTAACACAGATGTTTTCTTTGAAATCAGGAAGCACCTCTGCCAAATCGGCGTGAAATAATTTAAAACTCGGGTTGTCTAGGCTTTTTGCATAATTAGTATCAGGGTGATATAATTTTACGGGAAAATCTACTAGAGTTTTTTTATTAGCCGCTACTTCATTATTAATTGCGTTATTTAAAGCACCACAAGAAGTAATGGCGAATAATGAAAACATCAAAGCAATATTAGATATTTTCATCAGTTTATTCTTTCACATTATATACGGCATATAATTCCCAACAGCCATTTTTGCCATTTGGGGTAAATTCCATTTGTTGAATTTTTCCCGATGTACTTATGAATTTTCCAACCACACCTTTTTCACCGGTTTCATATTCGGCAAGTTGCCAGCGAACAATTAATTCATTTGTATCATCACGCAAAATATTAACCTTGGCATAGTTTGGCTGATTTGATTTCAAAGTAGATTTATCGACCCATAAATCTTCATTATCGATGTTTTTTCCGGCATAAGAATATGGAAAACTAAAATTTTTTGATGAGTATTGAACCTTATAAGTTACGTCATTATTTGCCTCTAAAGTTCCAAGCCATATTTCTTTTGGCGTAAATTTTTTTAGAGTTTTTTTATCCGTTGAAATACCTCTTACAAAGCCCGCCGCATCAAATGCTTTGCATGCCGCAAGTGCATTTTTATATTCACCATTGTCTTTTGCAAAAACCGGTGCAGAGACAAATGCAAGGCCAATAAGACCAAGCCCAAGCAACTTCCTTTTCATAACTTCCCCACTTGTAAAAATAATTGCCATTTAACGGCGACATTAATTAAATTTAATTAAGGCGAATATATGACTAAAATTAGGTAAATCTGTAACCTAAAACTTTATTGCAAATAAAAGGCGCGAACCGAAATCCGCGCCTTTTCATAAATTCAATTACGCCATCAATGGCGAGTAATAGCTAAAAAGTGGCAGGAGAGAATTTTTTGTAATAGTGAACTATTTCAAAAAATTTCGACGCACTAATTCAATGCTATTACGCTGCCATTGCTACTTCTAGGTTTTCGGCAACTTTTTTCAAGAAGCCCTCAGTGGTAAGCCATTTTTGCTCATCACCAACCAAAAGCGCCAAATCTTTGGTCATGAAGCCGCTTTCAACGGTATCAACAACAACTTTTTCCAAAGTAGCCGCAAATTTCGCCAACTCAGCATTGTCATCAAGTTTCGCACGGTGTGCAAGACCACGGGTCCATGCAAAGATTGATGCGATAGAGTTGGTAGAAGTTTTCTCACCCTTTTGATGTTGGCGATAGTGGCGGGTAACAGTACCGTGTGCCGCTTCGGCTTCGATGGTTTTGCCATCTGGGGTCATCAATACAGATGTCATCAAGCCCAATGAACCAAAGCCTTGTGCAACCATGTCTGATTGAACGTCGCCATCATAGTTTTTACAAGCCCAAATAAATTTACCAGACCATTTCATCGCAGAAGCAACCAAATCGTCAATCAAGCGGTGTTCATAAACAATGCCAGCAGCTTTGAATTTATCGGCAAACTCTGCGTCAAAAATTTCTTGGAAGATGTCTTTGAAACGACCGTCATAAGCTTTTAGGATTGTATTTTTGGTTGACAAATAAACCGGCCAATTACGAAGCAAGCCATAGTTGAATGACGCGCGCGCAAATTCACGGATAGATTCATCAAGGTTATACATACCCATTGCAACACCAGCACCCGGATATTGGAACACTTCATATTCAATTTCTTCGCCGCCGTCATCTGGGGTGAATTTCATGGTAAGTTTACCAGCAGAAGGAACCAAGAAATCGGTTGCTTTATATTGGTCACCAAATGCGTGACGACCAACAACGATTGGTGAAGTCCAACCAGGAACAAGGCGTGGAACGTTTTGGCAAATGATAGGCTCACGGAAAACCACACCGCCAAGGATGTTGCGGATTGTGCCATTTGGTGATTTCCACATTTTTTTCAAATTAAATTCGGTAACACGTGCTTCATCAGGGGTGATGGTCGCGCATTTGATACCGACATTGTATTTTTGAATTGCGTGCGCCGCATCAATTGTGACTTGGTCATTCGTAGCATCGCGGTTTTCAACCGAAAGGTCATAATATTCGATTGGCAAATCAAGATATGGGAAAATCAAATATTCTTTAATCATTGACCAGATGATACGGGTCATTTCGTCGCCATCAAGATCGACAATTGGATTTGCAACTTTAATTTTAGACATAACAAACCTTTCGTTATTTTAATTATTGCCCAAGCATTATTTATATTGAGACACCAATAGCGAAAGCAGCAATAAAATCTAGTAGGTTTTGTATTTTTTTCAGTGCGACTTTGGAATTAATCATTTCATAAATCCCAATAATTTTCCTTTGCCCATTGTTGCCAAAACTGCGGCATTGCAATGGCCCAAAGCAATTGACATTTTTCGTGCGATTTCGAGTTCTTGTAACAATGTATCAATATTGATTTCATTGCGATTTTGCGCCATTTCTTGCAATTTTTGTACACGCGCTAAAACCCTGACATTTCCTGATAATCGAGATGCGGCACCGCTATCTCTTTTATAGCCTGCTTCGACATAGGCATTTTCTTTGGACATGCCACGTGCAAGCGCAAGGGCGAATTTTTCGTGTTTTGTATTTTGTAATGGTTTATCAGTCATACCATATTTTATGATGGTCTTGAATTTTGTGGATTACCCCCACCTATCCGCACCCTAAATTTATGCGTCACAATCACGATATGAAAAAGATTATTCAAGATACAAAAAGCACCGACAAAAAATTAGACGCGCTTTTACCCAAAGTACGCGATCGCATTCTACAAGCACTTGGCAATGGCGAAACCGAACATGCACGCCGCCAACTCGTAATTCTGGAAAAAATTGCCAAAATATCGCGTTTAATCGGCACAATCCAAACACCATACGACTATCAATCACAACGCGAACAACGCGATGCTTTAATGAAGGAATTAGAAGAAAGATTTCAGAGAATTAGTGAGAATAATAGCGAATAATAATCATAAATATTTCGCCTTAAGAAACATAAACAGCAAAATTATTATAAACCACAATAACCCTAGCCAGAAATAATTTTCCAAACTTAGCTTGCTGTTACTTTCACCTAACTCATCGCCACTGGCAATATTTATATATTTTCTAAAACGTGATTGGAAAATTACAATTGCCATATTGGCTTCAAATAATCCGTAATGGAAATTACCCTTTCCTGTGTGCCTTTGAAATTCAAGCGAAGTTAGAACATAGGATAATATTATTACATATGGAAGAATATCAAATTCAGATCCTGCACTTACGTTTTTTTCATCGCAATATTCTTTTACCTTATCACGAAAATCAAATGCGAAATATGGAAAGGCAACTGTACGCCAAAACGGCGAAATATCGCTTCGAGTAGCAATTTTATAGGCTTCCCAATTTTTATAATACCAAACCAAAGCATAAAAACCTAATGAGACAATTGTTAAAATCCAAAATTTAGTTGAAGATACAACATAAAACTTGGCTTCTTCCTTTATTTCATAAGGCGCCTCTTCATTTGGCGATTTTCCAATTTCTTCATTTTCCATATTTTATCGCCCCCAAAACTTTAAAACATCAATACGCATAAGACCACTTATAATCAGTAAAAGAGACCACTATACACAATAATAGTCAAGGTTGTATTTTGTATCTAACTGAGATTAGAATTGTTTAAAATTAATGCGGGTTGCAATTATTGTTTTTAAAGAATAAATCACCAAAATGATTTCAGAAAAACCCCTTCCCTCCAATGCTGATCGTGCAGCATTGCCACCACCACCCCCTGCCCCTGCGATTGCGCTTATAAAGCCGCAAATGGGTGAAAATATTGGTGCGGCGGCGCGGGCAATGGCGAATTTTGGCCTTAGTGAGTTGATAATTGTCAATCCGCGTGATGGCTGGCCCAATGAAAAAGCCACCGCAGTATCAGCAGGCGCAACCTGGATTTTGGATGACGCAAAGATTTGCGCAACCACCGCCGATGCGACACAGGAAAAAACCATTATTTTCGCCACCTCTGGCACGCCACGCCAGCTAGACAAGCCGTTAATTGGCCCGTCCGAGGCGGTCACCCTAATTTCACAAGCCATAAAGGACGGCCATAAGCCTGTGGTACTTTTTGGAAATGAGCGTCTGGGTCTTGATCAAATTGATTTAATTACCGCCGATTATATTGTTACTTATCCCACTGATTTTAAATTCCCAAGCCTTAATTTGGCGCAATCGGTTGCGGTGTTTTCATATCTTTGGGCGGTGCGCGATGGTGATAAAATGCCAGACGGTTGGCACATTCCCAACCATGAAGCCGCCCCGCGCAAATATTTTGAAAATCTATTCGATTTTTTGATTGCAGAACTTGATGAAATTGGTTTCTTTTGGCCTGCTGATAGGCGTGAAAATATGGTTGAAACCCTAAAAAACTCTTTGGTTCGCGCACAATTTTCGGAAAGTGAAATTAATTTATTTCGCGGTGCATTGCGCGTAATTGCCGAGGGGCCAAGAAGACGTTTTGAAGAATTACGGCGCGATGAATTAAAAAATAAAATCCGCAATAATTTTAACGAAGCAAAACAAAACGGCAGCCTGTTTTATAAAAATAAACTGCCGGAGAATGCAATAATCAAAGAAATTATTATCGAGGGTAAAAGGGCAATTATAATTTATTCATGCCCTGATAAAATTGAATATATTTCAATTGAAACCGCTTGAATTAATGCAAATTAGGCCACATTTTCAACCGGCTTTAAAGGCTTTTTTCCCTTTTTTATCCAAGAAGGTGTGTGTTTACGCATAAAGTTACGAATTGGTTTTTCATATAATTCGTGGGCAGAGATTGCGGCAACCAAGCTAAGTGTAATGCCGGCAAAGAAACAAACATAATGATGTGCTTCATGGAATGCAGTGGCAAATTTTGCAATGCCTTTACAAGTCAGAATATCCACCGGCAAGTGAACCATATACATGGCAAAGCTTATTTCGCCCAAATAGACCCAAACCTTATTAGAACAAATGCCGCCTTTTTCATATTTTGAAGTTTCGGCAAAAAAGAATACAATTGCTGCAAGCATGAACCAAATCATCACTGGTGATTTAAAGATAGCCATTGCCACAAAAAGCATCAAGAATGACGCAAATACCCCAGCATAGGCAGCCTTTTGACCAAGGCGAATATCACGGCCAATAAACCACAACATAACCCCCGCCATGAATGCAGGGATAATGCGCAAAATACCGCCTTCCCAAGTCATATTGGTAAGTTCAAGCTTACCAATTAATGCGGTAAGAATATATATTGCCAAAAACAATGCTGATACGGCAATCAAGCCACCAATTTTTGAATTTTTGAATTTTGATGCCAAATAAAATGAAATTGGAAAAGTTAAATAAGCAAACCATTCCGCAGAAATTGACCATGATGGAAAATTCCAACCATCTGAATTAACAAAGCCCCATGCCTGTAATAATGCGATGTGAAATGGAATTTGTTTTACATCAAATGCTGATGCATCATGTGAAAAGCCAAGCTTCGTGCCAATAATCCAAATGCCAATCATCACTATAAGCATAATGATATGCAATGGATAAATACGGGCAAGGCGCGCCCAAATGAACCCCTTGTGGTTATAATTCCCCGCCTCTACCTGTGGCCCATACACATGCGCAAGAACGAAACCAGATAGGATAAAGAATAAATCCACACCCATATAGCCAAAGGCAACAACATCAGGGGCAGCACCTTCTAACCCTAATCGCTTCCAGAAAAAATAAACCAATAACCACGAGGCCGCAATAAAACGCAGCCCAGTAAGTGGTTTTATGTCATTTGGGTATTCCATTTTATTATATCTCCCGCCCCAAAATGGCGCAATTTGATTACTCTCATTTAATTTGAGTTTCAATCGCAATAAGGATGCCACATTTCCCTTTAGCAACAGGGGTTATTAATATTATCTAATTTAATTTATTCAAGGGATATTGATAATCTTATGTGTCTGCAAGCTTAAAGACCATTTTGGGTTGGTTTGACAAAAAACCACACATTTAATCAAATTCTCTTCATAATTTTCGTTATCCATAGGCTGAATAAAGAAATTTTGGAAGTCTAACCCTTCAAATTGTTTTGGATCAAATCCTTCTTGCGGATAAACAAATTTAAGTTCGCTGCCAGAAGTTTGTAGGATTGGTGCGCCCTTTTTGGGGCTAATACAAATCCAATCAATGCCATTAGGTGCTTTGATTGTGCCATTGGATTCAATCGCAATTGTAAAACCTTTTTTATGGAGCGCATCGATGAAAGGGGTATCAATTTGCAACAAAGGCTCACCCCCCGTGCAAACGATATATTTTCGGTCAGAATTGTCCGTATGGTCATGCCATATTTTATCAACAAGATTGGCAACCAAATCAGCGGTTTCATATTTGCCGCCATTTTCGCCATCGGTTCCCACAAAATCAGTATCGCAGAATTGACAGATTGCTTTGTATCTATCTTCTTCGCGCCCTGTCCAAAGATTACATCCGGCAAAACGCAAAAAGATTGCGGCGCGCCCTGAATGCGCCCCTTCACCTTGTAGGGTAAAAAAGATTTCTTTAATGGAATATGTCATGGCGAAATCAGCCCCGCCACTCTTCATATCCATCCGCGCGCAGCTCGCACGCCCGAATATTTTTATCGCTCACGGCAATTATTTTTGCTATGCAAAAAGCCTGCGCGGACGCGGCGGGCGACCGCCGGCGACCCTTGGTCGCAGGTCGTTCCATTGTTATTAGCTCTTCCATTCGGAATATCCATTCGCGCGCAGCTCGCACGCTGGGCATGTACCACAACCATAACCCCAATCATGTCTATGGGTACGATCGCCAAGATAGCATGTATGCGTATGCTCAATAACCAAATCAACAAATTGCTGCCCGCCAAGGTCAAATGCCATTTTCCAGGTTTCAGCCTTATTAATATGCATCAATGGCGTATGGATAAGGTAATTTTGCTCAAGGCCAAGCGACAAGGTTCTTGCCGATGAATCAATTGTATGGCGGCGACAATCTGGATAGCCCGAAAAATCGGTCTCACACATACCGCCAACCAAATCATAAATCGCACGGCGATAACTAAGCGCGCCCGCAAGGTCGATAAAAAGCAGGTTTCTTGCCGGAACAAAACTGGTCGGCAAACCATTCTCGCCATAGGTTATTTCGGCTTCTTTTGTTAATGCACAATCAGAAATTTGCCCCAATACAGGAATATCGAGAACAAAATCCTCACCCAAAATATCATTCCAATGTGGGTATAATTTGCGCATCTCGGCAAGAACAATTTTGCGCTGCTTCAATTCCACCGAATGTCTTTGACCATAATCAAAGCCAATAGTTTCCACGGATTCAAAATTTTCAAGCGCCCATGCAAGGCAGGTCGCGCTATCTTGCCCGCCCGAAAACATTACTAAGGCTTTTCTATCTTTTTTATCCATGACGCATCTATTTAGCTAATTTTAAAATCGGCAATTAGCATTAATCAATCGCAATTAAAAGACTATTGCCCCCATCTGCCGCAGATGGAGGTGAAACTGACTAGATATTTATTAAATTGTGAAAATTTTAGCCTTCGCCCTTTTGGCTTCTGCTGGCAAAGCCTTATGCCTAGTCCGAGCCGAAGCCCACATAAATTTTTGTGGGCGAAGATTGGTGGCGGGGGAGAGACTTGAACTCTCGACCTCACGATTATGAGTCGTGCGCTCTAACCAGCTGAGCTACCCAGCCACGTTGGTTTCGAGCCGTGGGCTTTATTACAGCTTTTATTTTGTGGCAAGTAACAAATCACATTTATGCTGCAAATGATTTTTTTTGCTGACATAGCCATAATAACAATTATAAATTTAAACATTCCCCATTAAAACCACCTTACTTTGGTCTAGTTTTATTGTTTTGCGTCCTCAAATATAAACAAATACTTGCCCTATATATGTAATTATGCAAAAATAATTGAAATTTTTAACTAATTTCTCTGGACTTTATCGAATATTATACCTATTGGGATTTTTATTAGGGGGTATATTAATGGAATTAGATGCAATTGATTTCCGCATTTTGGAGCTGATCCAAGACGACGCGGCGCTGTCTGTGGCTGAAATTGCCGACAGAATTGGCCTGTCTTCATCACCATGCTGGAGACGAATCAAAAGACTTGAAGAAATCGGCGTAATTCAAAAACGTGTCACTTTGCTTAACCGTGAAGAATTAGGGCTTGATTTTGAGGTTATGGCCTCGGTTAAACTTGCATTGCCTACCCGCGAGAATTTAGAAAAATTTGAAGAAGAAATCGCCGGCTGGCCAGAGGTTGTTGATTGTGCAACTGTCACTGGTGCGGTTGATTATATGATGCGCATCGTCACTTCTGACATGCATGCATATGACGCATTCTTGCGCGATAAATTGCTTGGAATTGGCCTCGTATCAGATGTTCAATCCCGCATCGTTATCCGCATTGCAAAACGTACAAGCGCTATCCCTCTTGATAATAGCAAATTGAATGTAAAAAAATAAAATAGCGCCACCCAAATTTCATTAGGTGGCGCGATTATTATCTATTATCCAATTGCGCCCTAACAGTCTTTAGACCATCAGAATTAATCGAATAAGGCTCACCATTTTGGGATTTTATAAGCCCTTTTTGTTTTAATTTTTGAAAAACATACAAAGTGCAATCTGATAAAATAAGGCCTTCGCGCGTATAACATATTACTTTATTTATGTTTTTTGAATTTTCGCGAAAATGCACAATACACCCGCCTTTTGCAAGCACGTGCAAAGTCCGTTGTTCGGACCGTGATATATTCATCTTAGGAATTCCGATTAAATAACCAAATACTTGCGGGGGCAATCAGCCGCCGCATCACGAAACCACAACAAAAAACCCCATAAATAAGGGCAATGTGGTTATTTGGTTATTACAATCTCAGACATAAAACTCTCAATAAAGATGGTCATGTATAAATCATTATGGTTTAAAATGCAATTCTACTTTTAAGCGCCCAAATTTGTCGTAGTACAAAGTTACAATAAATATGTGTTATAATGCACCAAAAGGGGTTATAATTGTCAAATATCGCATCACCAGATCTATTAATAATAATTGCAATATTCACCGCCATCTTTGCGCTTGGTGCATTGATTTTTGGCTATTTGGGATATGAGGCGGCAAACAAAGCCCAAATTAAAATAAACTATCGCCTAGAAGTTTTAGAAAACGGTCTGAAACATTTTCTTGGCAATTCATTTGAAGAAATGCGGGCATTACGTGGTGAATTATCAGGGGGCTTTCGTGATTTTCGTAACGAAAGCAACCAAAAACTCCAAGGTTTAATTGATAAAAATGATGTAAATTCAAAGGCATTGCTTGAAACCTTAATCACAAGCCTAGAGAAATTGCGCGAAGGCAATGAACAAAAACTCGAACAAATGCGCGCAACAGTTGATGAGAAACTTCAAGGCACATTAACCGAACGCCTTGGCGAAGGCTTTAAACAGGTTTCAGATCATCTTGAAAAAGTCCATAAAGGTCTTGGCGAGATGCAAAACCTTGCGACAGGTGTGGGTGATTTAAAACGTGTCCTTACCAATGTTAAATCACGCGGCACCTGGGGCGAGGTTCAGCTTGAAATGCTACTTCAAGACATTCTAACCCCTAATCAATTTGATAAGAATGTCCGCATTAACCCCGCCTCTACTGAATTGGTGGAATTTGCGGTTAGATTGCCAGGCAAAGAGCAAGATAACCCTGTATTCCTTGCCATTGACGCCAAATTCCCACAAGAAGATTATGAACGCCTTGCCAAAGCACAAGATGATGGTGATAGTGATGCCGTTGAAACTCAAAGTGCTAATCTTGAAAAAGTAATCAAAAAACAGGCAAAAGATATTCAGGATAAATATATTTTTCCGCCCTATTCCACAGATTTTGCAATTATGTATTTACCGACCGAGGGGCTTTTTGCCGAAATTATACGCCGCCCCGGACTTGTGCAAGAAGTGCAATCAAAACACCGCGTTGTAATCACTGGCCCAACCACATTGGCGGCATTGCTAAACAGCCTGCAAATGGGCTTTAGAACCTTGGCAATTGAAAAACGCTCATCCGAAGTTTGGAAGATTTTAGAGGCGGCAAAGCGCGAATTCAATAATTATGGTGGCGTTATGGACAAACTTAGGAAGCAATTAGACACGGCGCAAAAAACCGTAACCGATGCCGAAGTAAGAACCCGCGCAATCAATCGCACCTTAAAAAATATCGACGTTGAACAAATCCCTTCGTCAGCAAATGTGATTTCAATTACCGATTTGATTGATGATGAATCCGAAGCGGAATAACCAAAAGGCGCATATTTAAAATCTCATTTTCATATGATATGTTTCCATTTATCAAGGGGGCTATAATGAAACAATTTGCGCTTAGAATTATGTTAATTGGGCTTATATTTGGCTTGTCACCAAACCTTAGCAATGCCCAAAGCCCCAGCTCTTCACCAGAGGCAAGAACATTATATGAAATGGAACAGGCATTATACGGTTTATCCCAAGCCCGCGATTGGGACGTATATGCCGATAAATTGGTATCAACCTGCACATTGGTGAAATCAGCAGAATTATCGGCAAACCGACCGGCATGGTTACAAGATATTGTGGTAAATTATTGCGACTATTCCAATGAATTTAACAAAAAATTCAAACTAAAGAAAAGCGGTGATAGCCATAAATATTGCAAGCCACTTAAAGCAATGAATGAACAACTAAAAGCCGCCTTCCAAATACATTATCGGGAGTATAGAGAACGCATTGATTACGCCCAATTACGCGCCGAAAGATCTTTGCAATATAAAAATTATATCAATAGCGATAAGCAAGGTTGGTATGGTTGGAAAACCTATAATTTTGATTGTTCGGGGAAATAAATCGCCCATAGCATGTGATGCCGTAACAAGTACGGCATGGCGGTTTCACACGAACTCTCTTAAAACCTCCAAAAATTCGGCACCATATTTTTCCAATTTTTGTGTGCCTACACCTGATATTTCAGCCATTTCATCCATGGTTTGCGGCTTGTGATTTGCCATTTCAATTAGGGTTTTATCGTGGAATATTATATAGGGCGGCATATTGGCGGCATTTGCCAATTCGCGACGTTTGGCTTTTAATTGTTCCAATAGGTTTTGTTCAATTTCACCCAAATCAGCGTGCATGATTTTGGCCTTGGCGGCGCGTTTTTCTTTTGCATTGGGTTGTTTTTTCAACATTATTGTTGATTTTGATTTCAAAAATTCTAGCCCCAAAGGCGTGATTGAAATACCGCTGGTTTCCGCAGACACTTTTAGATAATTTAGCGCGATTAATTGGCGATAAATCGCTTGCCATTCTTTTTTTGAATGCTCCTCACCAATGCCAAAAGTGCTAATTTTATCATGCCCTAAATCAACCATACGGTCATTTACATTACCAAGTAAAACATCAATCAAATAGCCCGCCCCAAATCGTTGCCCAGTACGATAGACATTTGAAATCGCCTTTTGTGCGGCAATCGTGGCGTCATAAGTTTGGGGTGGATTTTGGCAATTATCGCAATAGCCACATGGCTCACTTTGTTGCCCAAAATATTCTAATAATATCTGGCGGCGACATTTGGCACTTTCACAAAGCCCGATAAAGGCATTTAGTTTGGCATGCTCTATACGTTTTTGATTTTCAGGCGAATTGGCATCATCAATAAAATTGCGCAGCATGGCAATATCTGAAACACCATAAAGCAGCATTGCGTCCGCCTTATCCCCATCCCTGCCCGCGCGACCGGTTTCTTGATAATATGCCTCAATATTTTTTGGGATATTGGCGTGGATTACAAAGCGCACATCGGGCTTATCAATTCCCATCCCAAAGGCGATTGTGGCGCACATTATTATATTTTCTTCACGCAAAAAGCGCGCCTGATTCTTGGCCCTAATATTGGAATTTAAACCTGCATGGTATGGCAAGGCATTATAACCGATTGATGATAACCAATCCGCCATTTCCTCAACCTTTTTGCGCGAAAGGCAATATACAATTCCACTATTACCGCTATGTTTTTTAAGGAAGTCGGTGATTTGCGATTTTGAATTTTCTTTGGCAACAATCTCATAGAAAATATTGGGGCGATCAAAACCATTGATAAAAGTTCGCCCATCATCAAGCTTTAGACGCTCAACAATATCTTTGCGCGTTGGCATGTCGGCAGTTGCGGTTAATGCAATGCGTGGGATATTGGGGAAACGTTCGGCAAGGATGGAAAGCCCTTGATAATCTGGCCTGAAATCATGCCCCCATTGTGAAACGCAATGTGCCTCATCAATTGCAAAAAGGGCAATTTTGATTTTACCAAGAAAGTTCAAAAACCCTTCAGTCAACAATCGTTCGGGCGCAATATAAAGCATATCAAGCACACCATTTTCCAATGCGCGATAGGTTTCATCAATCTCATCACGCCCTAATGATGAATTTATGCACGCAGCATTGACACCCAATTGGCGCAAGGCGTTCACCTGATCTTGCATCAATGCAATAAGGGGGGAAATAATAATCCCCACGCCATCACGCGCAATAGAGGGGATTTGATAACAAAGTGACTTGCCGCCGCCAGTTGGCATTAAAACAAAGGCATTATTGCCCGCAATCATATGTTCAATAATCTCCCCCTGAGTAGAGCGGAAATTATCATAACCATATATTTTCTTGAGGATTTCGCGTGGCTTCATAGCCACTCAACTGGCATAATTCACACTTTAGAGCAAATGGAAATGCGCCGCCATTTGCTAGCAAATCACATCAATTATAATTGTTGAGGCACAGGTGTTTATACTTATTCGGCACTTTCAGCCGATTATTTTAATCATCCTCTGGCTCGGGAATCGCAAGAACGGTGGTATTTTTAATGGTTTCCATAACAAAACGCGATGACACATTTTTCAAAGGCACATTCTCAATCAAGCCTTTATAAAATTTATCATATGATGCCATATCTTCGACGATTAATTTCAAAACATAATCAACATCGCCCGCCATGCGCAAAACATCAACTACTTGCGGGTGTTTGGTTACGTAATTTGTGAATTTGGCAAGCCAGTTTGCCGTATGCTCATTGGCCTCAATGGCGACAACAACCGTCAAATTAAGCCCGATTGCTTTGGGGTCAACAATCGCGACCCGTTTTTGGATAACGCCATTTTGTTCAAGCTTTTGAACACGTTGCCAGCATGGGGTCTGCGACAGGCCCGCCTTCTTTGCAAGCTCGGCAATAGGAATATCGGCACGTTCCATAAGTGCTTTTATTATTCTACGGTCAATTTTATCAAGACTACCTGCTTTGCGCGCGCCCATGGCATCAAACCTTCTAAAAACGAATATAATTCCGTTATAATGGATAATTAATTCTTTAAAAAGAATTATATTCTTATATATGCGTAAAATTACGCCATTTGTCGGTAATACACCATATTTCCGCTTATTAAAGGCAATTTGTCAAACAAATAATCTTAATCCGCAAATATTTATAGAATTAATTTCTATATTACGCAAAATAAATGCCAAAATAAGTTTAATATTAAAATAATTACCCTAAAAAATGCCTACAAATTTCTTAAACTATTGCCTTGAACAAACCATAATAATTTAATATCAATAAGCAAACAAAAGGGAAATCCAATGACCGAAATTTTTCAAGATTACCAAGGTGGCGACATTATTTCAGAAGCATTTATTGCATATGAAGGTGACGGCAAAAAGCCTGCCGTATTAATTTCACACGCATGGGCTGGACAGGGTGATTTTGATCAAAATATCGCGCGCAATCTTGCAAAACTTGGCTATGTTGGCATTGCAATTGATGTTTATGGCAAAGGTGTTCGCGGCGACCCGGCGGGCGATAATACCCACTTTATGATGCCATTAGTTCAAGATCGTGCAAAACTTTTGGGGCGTTTGAATGGCACATTAAAATTTGCCCAAAGCCTAAATATTGTTGATAAAAGCAAAATCGCAATCATTGGCTTTTGCTTTGGTGGTATGTGCGCCATGGATTTGGCACGCTCAGGAACCGATGAAATCAAGGCCGCCATTAGTTTTCACGGTCTTTTCTATCCCAATGGACTCGATAATGATGGGGATATAAAGGCAAAAGTTCTTGCTTGTCATGGGTTTAATGACCCCCTCGCCCTGCCTGAAGCCATGGTTGATTGGTGCAAGGAAATGACGGCGCGCAATGCCGATTGGCAACTTCACGCCTTTGGTGGCACATCACACGCCTTCACCAACCCGCACGCCAAAAACCATGACGCAGGGTTGGTTTATAACGAAAGAAGCGCCAAACGCGCCTTTGCATTAATGGAAGCGCATTTAAAAGAAGCCTTTATGGATTAATATTGCGTTCCATCTTTGTGCTTAAAGACCCAATTACCACCCTTATCCTTTTGTGCGGTAATATCGTCATTGGGATATGTTGCGCTATCATTTGGGTCACGATTGCCAATTTCAAGATAGACAACATTCTTATCACTTTTATTCAAAAGCTGGTGGGCATTGCCGCCAGCCCGAAAACCCGCGCACATACCTTTTGATAAAATATTTTCGCCATCATCGGTTTTTAAGACTGCTTCACCTTCTAGGATATAGATAAATTCTTCTTCATGGCTGTGGGCGTGAAAAAGTGCAGATATACCGCCTGGCTTTATTATAGTTTGATTGACACCAAATTTTGAAAGCCCAAAATAATCACCGAGCCTTCTTTTTTCGCGTAATTTCATCATTGAATAAAATGGTTCAGGATAATTTGAAACCTTTGAATTTGGCGCGATATCCGTTGCATTCGCAAAAACATTCTTCTTATTCATCAAAACTATCCAAAATTATGCCAAGGTAACTTTATTTTTGTTCAAAACATTCTAAACCTTGATTTCACCAAATTACATCATGCGGAGAAATAATCATCATGTCTAAAAACATATCAGTAAAGATGGCTTTTGCAATCTCATTTGGGGTCGGCCTATTACCCCTAGCTGCCATTGCGCAAAATGCCCCGGCGGCGGTCACACCAATGACACCGGAAATGTATCCAGACTATGATTTCACCCGCCCCGAAGCCGATTATATCAAGCGTGTTGAAATGGTTCCCATGCGTGATGGCGTAAAACTTTATACGGTTATTGTCATGAAAAAGGGGGCAAAAAATGCGCCAATTCTTTTATCCCGCACCCCCTATAATGCCAAAAGAATGGCGTCGCGTAATGTATCATTAAAAGCCAGTGAAATCCTTCCAGTTATGGACAAGGAATTTATCGAAGACAATTATATTCGCGTCTATCAAGATATTCGTGGTCGCAATGGCTCGGAAGGCGAAATGATTATGAACCGCCCAATAGTCGGTGAATTAAACAAAACCGGCATTGATGAATCTACTGACGCATATGATACAATTGATTGGTTGGTTAAAAACGTAAAAGAATCAAATGGTAAAGTTGGCATTACGGGTTCTAGTTATTTGGGCTTTACTTCATTTGTTGCCACAATTAACCCCCACCCTGCGTTAAAAGCCGCAGTTCCACAAAGCCCAATGGTTGATGGCTGGATGGGTGATGACTGGTTTCATAATGGCGCATTCCGCCAAAATACATATGATTATGTGACCGCCATGACCACCGACAAGGGTGACAATGACGATGTTCCCAATGGTGGCGGTGATGAATATTTAAAATTCCTCTCCGCTGGCTCTGCTGGTGATTATGCCCGCAAATGGGGGATTGATAAATATCCATTCACCCAAAAATTAATGCAAAACCCTGCATATACCGACTTCTGGTCAAAACAGGCGGTCGATAAATGGGCAAAGGATATGCCATTAAAAGTTCCCACCATGCTTGTGGTCGGTCAATGGGATCAAGAAGATTCATATGGCGCGCCAAAATTATATGAAACCCTTGAGCCAAAAGACAAAAATAACGACAAATTATATTTGGTTATTGGCCCTTGGCGCCATTCCCAAGTTAATTACGATGCCTATAATCTTGGGCCATTTAAATGGAAGGGTGACACCGCAACCGAATGGCGCGTAAAATATATGAAACCGTTCCTAGACCATTATTTAAAAGATGCACCCGACCCCAAAACCCCACCTGTCCTCACCTATGCCACCGGTAAAGATGAATGGCAGGGAACCAAGGATTGGGACAAAACACCAAAAACCCCACTTTATTTAAATGTAAATAATAGCCTTAGCTTTAGTGCGCCTTCCCAAAGTGGTGATGTGGAATATATTTCCGACCCCGCAAAACCAATTCCTTTTGTAATGCGTCCTGTAAACTCACGCGATGGAAACCAATGGAAACCATGGCTAGTCAGCGACCAAAGACCATATTCAGACCGCCCAGACGTTGCGGTTTTTGAAACCCCTGTCCTTGATAAAGATGTGCATATTATGGGGCAGCCAATGGTTGATTTATTTGCATCAACCAGTGGAACTGATGGTGATTATGTCGTTAAACTTATTGATGTTTACCCTGAAGAAGACACTATGCACCCTGAATTACAAGGTTATCAGCTTGCTGTTGGCTTGGAAATATTCCGTGGTCGCTATGTTGATAGTTTTGCGGCACCGCGTGCATTAAACGCAGGACAAATTGAACATTTTAAATTCGGCCTGCCAAATGCAAACCATGTTTTTAAAAAGGGACATAAAATAATGGTTCAGGTGCAATCAAGCCTGTTCCCGCTTTATGATCGTAATCCGCAAACTTTTGTACCAAATATTTTCAATGCCAAACCAGAAGATTATAAAAAAGCGGAAATAAAAGTTCACTTTGCGCCAAATATGGGAAGCGCGATTTATTTACCGATTGTGGATAAATAATTGGTCTAAATTATTTTTACTTGTCGCAATATTGCAATCAATCTAGATTACATTCCGAGGGAAACAAATCAACGGAGTATAAAATGGGAATATTCTCAAAAATTAAAGACGCAATATTTGGACACAAAGCACAAGCAGCACCTGCGCCCGCACCTGCACCGCAGGCTGCTGCACCTGCACCGGTTGAAACTGCTGCTGCACCTGCACCACAGCCAGTCGCAATTGATGCGGTTGATGTTGCAGCCATCCTTGATAATCTGGCAAGCAACAACAGCCAGAAATTAAATTGGAAGGTTTCAATTGTTGATTTGATGAAATTGCTTGGTCTTGATTCGAGCCTTGATAATCGCAAAGAATTAGCAGGCGAACTTGGCTTTACAGGTGACACAAACGACAGCGCGTCAATGAATATTTGGCTTCACAAAGCCGTCATGAACGAACTAGCCAAAAATGGCGGTGTCGTTCCAGATGATTTAAAATAAAATATAAAATAGCAAAATGATTTACGGGGGCTTTTGCCCCCGTTTTTATATTTTCAACATTGCCAATGCGGCATTGGCATGCGCCCGCACCCCAACCTCCATAACTGGTTCATAAATATCAAAATATGGGGAATGGTTAGGGGCAAGCGTTTTCGGATTAACACCCGGTGCAGCAGAACCAAGAAAAACATAAAGCCCAGGGACTTTCTTCTGAAACTCAGAAAAATCTTCTGCGCCAGTAATGGCAAGACTATTTGGCTCGACCAAATCCTTACCCCCTGCGGCACTAACCATGGCATTATAAAGCGCAGATGTTAAAGCAGGATCATTATAAGTAAGCGGTGCAGTCGCCTGAAAATCAACAATCGCCTCTGTCGCGCCAAAAGATTTGGCAATTCCATCAACCGAATTGGTAACCTTTTTTATAATTTCTTCACGCCGCTCCGGTGAGAAGGTTCGCAAAGTGCCACCAAGAACATATTGTTCAGGAATAATATTAAACCTTTCACCGCCATGAATTGTGGTGATACTTAATACGCTTGGCTCTGCGGTAACATCGATTTGACGTGACATAATTTGATTGATGGATTCAACAATTTGCGCAGACATTGCGGATAAATCAGTTCCCGCCCATGGTTGCGCACCATGGGTTTGCTTGCCCTTTATGGTTATTTCAACCCTATCTGCGGCCGCCATAAAACCTTTGGGACGATAAGAAATTTTACCAGTAATTCCCGGCCAAACGTGAATCCCAAAAATGGATTTAACTTTGGGATTATCAAGCACGCCTTCTTCAACCATTAATTTTGCACCACCTGCCTCACCTTTTGGTGGGCCTTCTTCGGCGGGTTGAAATAAAAACATGACTTGCCCTGCAATTTCATTTTTCATTTCAGTAAGTACGCATGCCGCGCCCAATAACATCGCTGTATGGGCATCATGACCACAGGCATGATCAATTGGCACAGATTTACCTTCATATTCCCCGGTTTCTTTTGATGCAAATGCAAGCCCCGTTTTCTCAAGAACCGGAAGGGCGTCCATATCGGCCCGTAATGCAACGGTGGGCCCTGGCTTTGCGCCCTTTAAAATGCCAACAACACCAGTATGGGCAATTTTTTCATGCACCTCTAAACCAAGCTCTTTTAATTCATTAGCCACAAAGTCCGATGTTTTATATTCCCGATTTGAAAGTTCGGGATATTGGTGAAAATGCCGACGCCAATCAACAACTTGGGAATAATATTTTTTGGCAAGCGCATTAATCCTTGAATTATTATCCACCCCCGCAAATAATTCAGTTGGAAGCAAAGAAAACAAGCCCAAAGATAATATTATTTCACGTCTATCCATTTTAAACCTCATATTATTTGAGGCTATTTTAATAGTATAGTTTTGTAAAGCGCCGCAAAAGAAGTTTTCCCCACCCAAAGCCTTGCACAAAATGCAAACAAATGTAAATTCAGGCTATGTTGCTAAACTTTTTTTATGCCCTTAGGGATGCCAAAATCCCCGTTTCCCTCAAGGAATATTTAATGTTGCTTGAAGGTCTTGAGAAGGAAGTTATACCAACACGCCTTGAAGATTTTTATTATTTTGCCCGCGCCGCCCTTATCAAGGATGAGCGTAATCTCGATAAATTTGATTTGGTATTTGGTAAAGCATTCAAAGGCATTGAAAGCATTAATGGCGAAATATCCGCCGAAATTCCTGATGAATGGCTTGAAAAACTTGCCCAAAAATATCTAACCGAAGAAGAAAAAAAGCAAATTGCGGCTTTGGGCGGCTTTGATAAATTGATGGAAACCCTAAAACAACGCCTAGAAGAGCAAAAGGAACGCCACCAAGGGGGCAATAAATGGATTGGCACGGGTGGCACATCGCCATTTGGCAATTCCGGCTATAACCCCGAAGGTATAAGAATTGGCGGCCAAAGCACCCATCGCCGTGCCGTCAAAGTTTGGGAAAAGCGGGAGTTTAGGGATTTAAATGACGATGTTGAAATCGGCACACGCAATATAAAAGTCGCCCTAAAACGTTTACGCAAATGGGCGCGCATGGGTGCGGCAGATGAATTGGATTTGGCAGGCACAATCAATAAAACCGCCAAAGATGGCTATCTTGATGTGGTATTACGCCCCGAACGCCGCAACAATGTAAAGGTTTTGACCTTGTTTGATATTGGCGGCTCTATGGATGATCACATTAGGGTTTGTGAAGAATTATTTTCCGCCGCAAAATCCGAGTTTAAACATTTTGAACATTATTATTTCCATAATTGCCTTTATGAATCCCTTTGGCGTAAAAATAATCGCCGCAATACAGAACGTATTGATACATATGATGTTTTGCACAAATATTCGGGTGATTATAAGGTTGTAATAGTTGGCGATGCCGCCATGTCACCCTATGAAATTGCGATGAAAGGTGGCTCGGTCGAGCATTGGAATGAAGAAGCCGGTGCAATATGGCTCGAACGCTTGGTAAATCAATTCCCGCACCTTATATGGATAAATCCTGTGCAGCAAGATTATTGGCATTATAGTGCCTCAACCGATATGATACGGCAAATAATTGGCCCCCACCGCATGTTTCCAATGACATTAGAAGGGCTTGATAATGCAATGAAAGAATTAAATAAGTAGGTATTGTTAATTGTCATGCCGCACTTGTTGCGGCATCTTATGCAAAGTTGTTGCGCTATTCAATGAGACCCCGCAACGAGTGCGGGGTGACGGGTTTGTGCGTGCGGGGTGACATTTAGTGGTGCGAAGGGCTAAGGCTATAAAACATATAATAAACGGGAGAAGGTCATGAACAATATCGTCAAACAATTTATCGCAATCACTGGCGAAAGTGGTGTTATTCATGGTGAAGATGTTAAGAAACGCTCCGGCGATTGGTTGAATAAAACTATTTGCAATGCCTTATGCGTGGTGCGCCCCAAAACTACCGATGAAGTATCGCAAATTATGAAAATTTGTAACGATAATGATATTGGCGTGGTTGCTTCGGGTGGTTTAACGGGTTTGGTGCATGGCACTGATTGCACCAAAGAACAGGTTCAAATTTCTTTAGAGCGCATGAACAAAGTGATTTCGGTTGATGAAATTGGCAAAACCATGTTGGTTGAAGCAGGCACCCCACTTGAAAAAGTGCATCAAATTGCCAGTGAACATGATTTAACCTATGCGGTTGATTTAGGCGCACGTGGCTCATGCACCATTGGCGGCAATATTTCGACCAATGCTGGTGGCAATACTGTAATTCGCTATGGCATGACCCGTGAACAAATCCTTGGGCTTGAGGCGGTTTTAGCGGATGGGACGATTGTTTCATCGCTTAATAGTCTTTTGAAAAATAATACCGGCTATGATTTGAAACAATTATTAATCGGTGCAGAAGGAACATTGGGAATTGTTACCAAGGCGGTATTACGCCTGCATCCCAAAACCAAATCCAAAAATATGGCATTTATTGCGGTCGATGATTTTGTGGCACTTACCAATATTTTCAAGGCGGCATCAAATGCCTTTGGTGGCAATCTTACCTCATTTGAAGTATTATGGGGCGACCATTATCGCCTTCTAACCAAGGATTCAGGGCGCAACCCCGCACCATTGCCAACCGATTATGCCTATTACGCAATCTTTGAAGCCCAAGGACTAAACCCCGAAAAGGATAAAGAGCATTTTGACGAATGCTTTGCCGAATTTGCCGAAAATGAATTATTAATTGATGGCGTTATTGCACAATCCGAAGCACAGGCAAAATCAATATGGGCAATTCGCGAAGATATTGCGGGGCTTTATGAGCTTTTGTCACCATTGGCATTATTTGATGTATCAATGCCAATCAAAGATATGGATAATTATATCAATGACTTAACCAAAAACGTTAAGGCGAAATGGGGTAAAATTGCCCAAGTTTCGGTTTTCGGTCACCTTGGCGATGGAAACCTTCATATTGCGGTTTCCCCCAAAGTTTGGGAAGATAATACCCACCGCGAAATTGAAGAATTGGTTTATACACCGCTTAAAGCGCTTGGCGGTTCGGTCTCTGCGGAACATGGTATCGGGCTTGAGAAACGTGACTTCCTTCACAATTCACGAAGTAAAATTGAGCTAAATATTATGCGTTCATTGAAAAAAACACTCGACCCCAAAGGAATTTTAAACGCAGGCAAGATATTCAATTAAACAAATATTACAAAGAATAAATTATATAATAATAAAACCTGTCATACCGGAAATTGCAAAGCAATTGTCCGGTATATTGCGAAGTTAAATCATAGATACCGGACATTTTGTTTCACAAAATTCCGGTATGACAACCTAATCCAATTTAACTAATCCAATTTGGGCGCTTTGCGCATTTTTCCAAGGTTTTCAAATGCAATACCAAGCGATAAAATGCCCGCCTCATCCCATTTTTTGCCAATGAATGATAAACCAAGCGGCATTCCCTGCACCTGCCCCATTGGCACGGTAAGGTGGGGGAAGCCCGCAACCGCCGCCATACCACTCATGGACTTACCATTATATTGGTCGCCATAAATCTCATCAATAAGCCATGCCGGACCATATGACGGGCCAATAAGGGCATCAAGTTTATAGGTTGCGAACAATATATTTAAATTCGCCCCCGCCAAATCATGGGAGCGATTTACCGCGTGAAGATATTCAGGCGCATCAAGCCCATTTGTCGCCTCGGCCTTTATGAAATCTTCTTGCCCGAAAAATTGCAATTCCTTGTCGGCATTGGCATTATTAAAATCAATCAAATCTTTTAAAGTACGCATTTTTGAATTGGTGGAGGCAAGATATTTATTCAAGCCATCTTTTAATTCATAATGCAAAACCACGCTTTCACCCTCATTAACTTGGGGCAAACGATTGGTGGGAATTTCAATTAAAATCGCCCCCGCTGCCTTTAATTTTTCGGCGGTTTGATTAAAGGCGGCGTTGGTTTTAGGATTATCGCCAATATTATCACGCAAAATACCAAGGCGTTTACCCACAAGGCTTGCCCCCTTCATTGCCGCCACATAGTCTTTTTTATGACTATCGGCGTCAATTGTCGCGCTATCAAGTGGGTCTGTACCCGCCATAATATTGGTCATAATCGCAACATCAATAACATTGCGCCCCATCGCGCCCAAAGTGTCTTGGGTGGATGAAATTGGTATCACATGGGTACGCGACACAAGGCCCACGGTTGGTTTTAATCCAACCAAGCCATTCATATTAGATGGGCAAATTATTGAACCATCGGTTTCCGAACCAATGCCAATAATTGCAAAAGATGCGGCAACCCCCGCCCCTGTTCCCGCCGAAGAGCCGCAAGTTGTGCGTTTCAAATCGTATGGATTATGGGTTTGCCCACCAAGACCGCTCCAGCCACTAATGGAATTATCACCGCGCATATTGGCCCATTCAGAAAGATTGGTTTTGCCAAGAATTATCACCCCTGCCGCGCGTAATTTTGCCACCGCCGGATTATCACGCCCCGTAAAATTATCTTTTAGTGCCAATGAACCTGCCGTGGTTGGCATTTTATCCAATGTATCAACATTGTCTTTAACCAAAATTGGAATGCCTAGCATCGGACTTTTAACGCCATTTTTGCGGGCGATATCGGCGGCCTTGGCGGCATTAAGGGCGTCTGGATTAATAGTCAAAACCGCGCCCAATTTGCCATTATATTTTTTAATCCGCTCCAAAGAGGCTTGGGTTAATTCATAAGAAGTGAATGCGCCATTATCCATCTCCGTCTCAAGCTCAGGGATTGGCATCTCGTTAATGAGTGCCTGACGCGCCTTATTTATGTCGGCAAAAGCAGGTGAAGCAAGCAAGGCAAATGAAGACGCAATTAATATTATTTTGGTTTTCATTTGTTTATCCTTTTATAATCACTCAAGTGGTGAAACAAATGGTGGGCGTGGAATTGATGCCTGCGCCTCACGCAGTTTTATACCCCATTCCCGTGAAAGGGTTTGGAAATAAGGGTCGGTTCGTTCAACCCGGTAAAATGCGGGTTTGGAATTTGGAATATTCCTAAGCATAACAATATCAATCGGCAAACCAACCGCAAGGTTTGAGCGCATAGTTGAATCAAATGAAATCAAGCCCAGTTTCACCGCCTCATTAAACGGGGTTTCAGAGGTTAAGGCACGGTCAAGAATTGGCTTACCATATTTCAATTCACCAATTTGCAGATATGGCGTTTCACGACCGCATGAAATGGAATTGCCAACGTCATAAATTAAAAATAGCTTTAAAGGTTCATCACCAATGCGCCCACCCAAAAGCATGGTTGCACCAAAGCTTACACCCTCTGCCTCATAGCCGGCCTTGATTTGTAATTGCGTTGAACGCAAAACCTTGCCCACAAGTTCAGCAGCGCGAAACATAGTTGGCACGGTTTCAAGTGTCTCAATTTCTTCGGTTTCGGGGTTTTTAATACCTTCTTCAAGTTTTGAAAGTGTGGCCTGCGTCACCGATAAATTGCCAGCAGTCGCAACGGAAATAAACCTATCCTTACCCTCAAAAATATGCATTTTTTTGAAGGTTGATACATTGTCAATGCCGGCATTGGTGCGCGTATCGGCCATCATGATTAGGCCCGCATCAATCAACATACCCACACAATAGGTCATTTTTGGCATTCCCCCCGAATTTAGCGCCCCCAAATACAACGCCAAAGAATTAAGAAATCATTGATTCCTTAATTGTCATAACAGAGCAATAGTTAAGTCATAAATCAATCATAATCACTGCGATTGCGACTGAAATTGTAATCCTGCCTTACGAACATTCAATCCAACTGATAATGTTTCTGTTCCACCACCATACCTTGAACCCGCGATTGGCGCGGCATCGCGGTAATCAAGGCCAACTGCAACTTTAACATAATGCTCATCGGCACAAATGCCGTTTGCGGGGTCAAAGGCAACCCAACCAAGGCCATTAATATGGGTTTCTGCCCAGGCATGTGACGCCTCTTGTAAATTTGCCCCGTCTTGGCGCAATAAATGACCGGAAACATAGCGCGACGGCAGCCCCAAAAGCCGTGAACAAGCGATAAAAATATGGGCGTAATCCTGACAAACCCCAGATTTGGCGGCAAATGCCTGCACTGCATCAGTCTGCGAATTAGTTGTCATAGTATCAAAGCGCATGGTTTCATATATCGCGCCAAGTAATTGATGCGCCTTACCCAAATCATCTTTTTCACTTGCCGCAGCAAATGCAAATTCCTTTAATTCAGGCGAAAAACAAGCAAGCGAAGTAAAACGTTTATAAACCGCAAGTGGGAAATTGGCATCCACATCAGTAATCACACCCGATGTTAAATATGTATCAACCGATCCTATAACCTCGATTGAAAATTCTTGCACGGGTTCTTCAATGGATAAAATATGGCAAAGATTGCCATAAGCATCATAAAAAGGGTTAAGGCGGGCATCGCAATCAACATTAATATCCCATGATAAGATATTCTGAACCGAATTTGATTGTGGTGTAAGACGCAAGGTCTGAATCACCATTTTTGTCGGATTGGAAAACGAATATTTGGTAATATGATCAATATCTATGTGCATTTTAAATCAAAATAAGAATTGTTCGGCAATTGAATGCCCCAAGGAATTATTATCAACTTGAAACTGTACTAAAAACTCGTGCAGCCCTGATTGGAAAATCGTATTTATATTGTTGTTTTTTATTTTATTCTCGATGGCGCGCGCTTTTCTATCTGCCGCGCCGGTGCGTCCATTACTGGAACGAAGGCGCGATAAAATAAGGTTTATTTCAGAAATACAAGCGGCAAGTGAACGTGGCATTTCTTGCTTTAAAATCAGTAATTCTGCCACATCCCACGCAACTAGACCCTCACGATAAATCCAACGATACGCGGTTTCTGCTGAAACGCTTCTAAGCAGCGTTGTCCATTGCGCCTGATCAACTGGGCCACCGACATGCTCTTTGCTTGGCAAAAGGACGTGGTATTTAACATCAAGAAGCCTTGCCGTATTATCGGCACGCTCAACCGCCGCCCCAAGGCGTATAAACCATAGGCATTCATTACGGAGCATTGTTCGATGTAATGCGCCCTCAAAACCACGTACTACATCCTCAACCCACGCGACAAATGCGCCAAAATCGTCATTTTTTACGGCATTCTGAACTTTTCTAAAGTTTAGCCATGCCTCGTTTAATTCTTCGAATACTTCACGGGTTAAAGCGGTACGAACGGCGCGGGCATCATGGCGTGCCTTGCCAAAACATGAAATCACCGAGCTTTGATTACTTTCATCAAAGCACATAAAGTTGATAATTTGCTTGCGCTTGGCCTTTGCTTTATCGCCCGGATAAATCAAGGTTGCGCCCGATGCCTCAAACGCGGATTGAATACCAGATGGGCTTTCACTAAAAGGAAGCATATCGAATTTAAGACCGGCATCAATAAGGCGTGCCGTAAAATCCGCACGCTCGATATGGCGACCAATCCAATAAAGTGAAGAAGCAGTTCTTGATAACATCTATTCCTCCACCACTTTTATATTATTTTCATCGACCACCCATGTATCTTTGGTTCCGCCACCTTGTGATGAATTGACCACCAGCGAGCCTTCGGTCAATGCCACGCGGGTAAGACCACCGGGAACAATGTTAACGCCTTTTGAACCGGTTAAAATAAACGGACGCAAATCAACATGGCGCGGACAAAGCCCGCTATCAGTCAATGTTGGGCAGGTTGAAAGTGCCAAAGTTGGCTGGGCAATGAAGCGGTGTGGTTCTTTTAAAAGTGCTTTACGGAAATCTTCAATCTGCGCCTTGGTTGAGGTTGGGCCAACAAGCATGCCGTAACCACCAGAACCATCAACCAATTTCACCACCAATTTTTCAAGATTATCATTTACATATTTCAGCTTATCAGCCTCACGGCAGCGATAGGTTTCAACATTGGGAATGATGGCATCCTTGCCAGTATAAAATTTGATAATCTCTGGCATATAGGAATAAATCGCCTTGTCATCGGCAATCCCTGTTCCCGGTGCATTTACGATTGTCACATTACCTTGGGCATAGGCATCCATAAGCCCCGGTACACCCAACATGGAATCAGGATTGAACATAAGCGGGTCAATAAAATCATCATCAACACGGCGATAAATGACATCAACTTGTTGTGGGCCTTCGGTGGTTCGCATAAATACTTTGCGGTCTTTTACAAATAAATCACTGCCTTCAACCAATTCAGCACCTGTGCGATCGGCCAAGAAAGAATGTTCGTAAAATGCCGAATTATATGGCCCAGGCGTAAGGATAACCACCATTGGATCATTGCCACAATTTGGTGGCGCAACCGAACGCAGGGTTTCAATCAAATAATCGGTATATTGACTAACAGGGCGGATTTTGTGTTGTTCAACCAAAGACGGAAACAATCGTTGCATCGCTTCACGATCTTCAAGCATATAACTTACGCCCGATGGGGTGCGGGCATTATCTTCAAGCACGAAAAAGTCATCAGCACCGGTGCGCACAATATCAATACCAGAAATATGTGACCAAACGTCATGTGGTGGCTTAATAACCGTCATTTGCAGGCGATATTGCGGGTTGGCATATATTAAATCTTCGGGTAAAATCCCCGCCTTCATGATTTCTTTTTTGCCATAAATGTCGGAAAGAAACATATTTATGGCATTAGCACGCTGTATCAGGCCTTCTGATAATTTATCCCACTCACTACCTGCAATGATGCGCGGCACGATATCAAAAGGAATAATTCGTTCTTCGGCCTCATCATTGGAATAAACGGCAAAAGTGATGCCTGTCTTGCGGAAAATTTGTTCTGCGCTCGCTTGCCTGATAAGCATTTCGTCAACGGAAACTTCATCGACCCATTTGGCAAAGCTTAAATAGGGTTTGCGAATTGAACGGGTTTTACCCCCGCCCCACATTTCATCAAAGCCAGTTTTCTTCATATGCTCTCAAATTCCTCTCCGAAGACAAATGAAGCATAAATGAAAATAATTGCCGCATAAAAAAGCATATCGCACTTGCAATGTCGCAGCGCAATATTTCAATGCGTAAATATTATGCGTTGATGATTATATTTTAGGCAATAGTTTAGATTGTATATTAGGCAATATTATAATCATTACTTAATATTGAATCCAATAATTTTGGAAACCGTGAATTTATATCGTCAATGCGTATTGTATTGATGCTTTCCACCCCCTGCTTGCGCACACTTATAAGACCACTTTCACGCAAGACCCGAAAATGACCGGAAAGGGTTGATTTTGCAATATTGGCAAATGGCGTGGCGGCCTGCGTACAATTAAGTGAGCATTTATTTTCATACAAATGCTTGATGATTGCAAAGCGAACAGGGTCGCCAAGTGCCGATAAAATATCGGTTATAACCAAATCTTCGGTACGGGGCTGTTTTTCTTGTCTCATATTTTATGCATAACACAAGTCTTGACATAATTCAATAGTTCGGTATTTACGAACTATTAGTTCGCTTTTTCCGTACTAATGAACTAAACGATAAAGGAACCCCCACATGCCTTATAATTTTAATGGAAAAAATATATTTATAACTGGCGGCTCGACCGGAATTGGCCTTGAAAGCGCAATTAAATTTGCACAATTGGGCGCAAACAAAGTCTTTATAACAGGTCGCAACGAAAATACCTTAAACACCGCAAAAGAGTTAATTGGCAAAAACGCCGAAATTATTATTGCCGATGTTGGAACTGATGCCGGCATTAAAGCCATGGTTGATAAGGTTGCGGCAGGCGGCATAAAACTTGATGTCGTTTTTGCCAATGCCGGAATTGCCGAAAACAACACCTTTGGTGAAACCACAAATGATGAATTTGACAAAACTTTTGACATCAATGTTAAAGGCGTATTTTTTACGGTACAAGAATTATTGCCATTAACATCAGATGGCGCATCAATTATCCTTACGGCATCAATTGTTTCCCATAAAGGCATGGCAAATTTAAGCCTTTATAACGCATCAAAAGCAGCGGTCAGGTCTTTTGCACGCTCGTTCGCAACAGATTTAAAGGCGCGTAACATCCGCGTAAATGCCCTAAGCCCTGGTGCAACCCTAACCCCAATCATGCAAAATGGCCTTAAGATGGATACAGCAGCCCTTGAAGGCTTTAAGCAATATATCTCACAAGCGGCACCATCGGGGCGCGTTGCCACACCTGATGAAATTGCCGATGTGGCAGTTTTCCTTGCGTCAGACACATCAAGCTATATCAATGGGATTGAACTAGATGTTGATGGCGGCTTGGCCCAAGTTTAAGCCAAATCTGCAATTAAGCCTTATTAAGTTCGACTGATAGTTCATCAAGCCTATCGGCAGCGTGGTGAAAGATTTTTGTAACTTCGTCCAAAGTTTCTACTGCACGGAATTCAATATCTTTTGCCGCCTGTCTGGCTTGTTGAACTTCTTCCTCACCATTCGGGCGTGCATCTTTGAGGCGCATCAACTCTGCCTGCATGGCATCAATCTTTTGTTTTTGTTCGTAATTTTCATCGGCAATCAAAAGCGCCGCCATTAAAAACAGGCGCTGATCACCAATTTGCCCCACCCCTTTGGCAAGGTTTTTGACATGGTTATCAAAATAACGACCAAGGCGGATAAGATGCTCTTCTTGGCCATCTTCACAGCCCATATTATATTTATGACCATTAATTTCAATGCTTACATTTGCCATTTTAAACTGGTCCTAAAACGGTTCTTATATCTTCAATCGCTTCATTAAGGGCGGTGCGGGCGTGTTTTACGGCTTCTTCAAGTTCATGTTCGCGTGCCTTGGCAACTTCAAGTTCTTTTGAAACCAGCTCATCATCAAGTGATGATTGATTAAGTGTGGCTTGCGCCACTTCTGCCTTGGCATCGGCATAGCCAGTTGAGCGTCCAAGTTCGGCAATTTTTGCAACCGCCTGCCCTAAACAATGTTCAAGATTGGTAAGCGATTTATCAAATCGAAATACCGCACTTTTTAACTCTTCGGAAGAATGGGCAATATCGGACATTTTCATCCCTTAAGATTCTAAACAGACAGAAACTTTTATCTGCATTGTGACAAATATTACAAAATGTGCAAGGAAAATTATCCAAATTTCCGTGTTAATTCATTCATTAAGGCGGATTGCTTGGGATTTAGTGTTGCAATTCTTGATTTTATCAAACAGGCCTGTGACGATAATATCAAACCATCATCAATAATTTTAAGATTATTGGCAATCAAAGTTGCACCAGACGTGGTAATATCGACAATTGCTTCGGCAATGCCATTTGCGGGTGCGCCCTCGGTTGCCGAACCAGAATAGACAATGCGGTAATCCAAAACCCCACATTTTTCAAAAAATTCAGTTGTAAGGCGGGCAAATTTGGTGGCAATGCGCATACGCTTCCCACTGGTGCGGCGAATATCGCTTGCCACTTCTGCAAGGTCGTCCATGGTTGAAACATCAATCCAACCATCGGGAACGGCAACAACCACATCTGCGCGCCCAAAGCCAAGTTTGTGAACAAATTCGACTTGTTCATCTGATTTCGGGCTTTGTTCACGAATTAAATCTTCGCCCGTAATCCCAAGGTGCATTTCACCCGCCAATAAGGATTTGGAAATTTCCGAAGATGACATAAGGCGAACTTCAACCATTGGCTCACCATCAAAATGCGCGGCATAGCCACGCTCCCCGCCGGTTTGTTTCAAGAAAAGCCCGCGCTTAACAAGCCATGCCTCGCATTGTTCTTTTAGGCGACCTTTAGAAGGCAAACCAAAAATGATTTCATCACCCGCCATTATTTGCCCCCTAAAATAACTTCTGGTCGAATTACAGCACCAACAGCAGAAATATTCTTTTCACCCTTTGTCAACTCGGCAATCAAGCCATCATAACGACCACCACTGGCAAGTGATTTTTCATTATCATTGGTGAAGATTTCAAAACGAATACCATCATAATATTCAAAGCGTTTTGGCATTGCGACATCAAAAACAATCTCGCAATCACTATCAATCAGGCTTTGAATTTTTTGGATTTTCAAATCCCACGCTTTGGCCCAATCGGTGAAATCAATATTAATTTGCTTGCCCAATGTCCAAACCGCATTAAATACGGTATTTGGTGCGCCTTTTAATTGCAAAATTTCTTGCAAAATCGCCGCTGTTTCTTTTGATAAAGGTTCAGAGGTTTGGCGTTTTGCCTTTTGACGAAGGCGTTTGGCAATATCCAACGTATCACGTGCAAGACCTTGTTTTAATTTTGAAATATCAAGAATTTCTTCAACAAGATTTGCCGCCTCTTGATCATTTTTTATTGCCAATAATGATTTTTCAATTGCAGTTGGCGCATCCGTATTGGGGACTGTTGCCAAATTGATCCGCTTTAAAAGTTCTGAGACAACATTGGCTTGTGGCATAAAATATTCACGCCAGACATCTGGCAAATTGGCGGTTTCAAGAATTTTCTTAACCAAACCACCATCAGATAAAATAAGCCGACCACCATTTAAACCAATGGTTTTACAAGTTTCATAAATCGAAGAAAATATTGCAAAATCAGCATTTTCTTTATCTTTATCACCATATCTCTCGATGCCCATTTGGCGGAATTCAGGGTTTACGCCACTTTCTTTTTGCGCACGAAACACCTTGCCAGAGCATAAAAAAATTGCCTGGGTTTCACCACTTTCAATAAAAGTAACCGCCGCCGGCATGGTTAAATCTGCCCTTAGGCATAATTCCTCACCATCTGGTGAATTGGCGAAATAAAGGCGTGGCCTTAACCCCTCACCGGCTAATTCAAGCACGGTTGAAGATGGCAAAAGCAATGGCAAATCAACCCACTCCCCACCATTTTTGGCAAGGGTATTTTTAATTTTTATGCTTTGCTGAATATCTATATTTTGATTTTTATAAGGCATTTTCAAGCAACTTTTTAACTTCGGCAGCAAGCTCGCTGCGTTTGACCACTGATTGCGCGGGGCGACCTTTGCGCCATTCTTCATTATCAGAAATTTGTGTCGCAAGTTTTGCACCAAGTGCCAAATCTTTTATGGTTACAATGCCTTCGGCACGTTCGTTTGAACCTTCCATAATTACCAATGGCGCATTGCGACGGTCAGCATATTTCATTTGCGCCTTCATGCCCGATGTTCCAAGATAAACCTCGGCAGCAATGCCAGCATTGCGTAATTCCTGCGCCATTTGAAAATATCCGGCGATTTGGTCATTATCCATTGCAAGAATGACCACTGGGCCAGCCTCAACCTGCTTTTCGCTTTCAGATAATGCAAGTGCCGCCAAAAGCCGCGAAACCCCAATTGAACAGCCAGTTGCCGGAACCCGTTCACCCTTGAAGCGCATCACAAGGTCATCATAACGACCACCCGAACCAACCGAACCAAAACGAACTGGGTTACCCTTTTCATCAATGGTTTCACCCAAAAATTCGGCTTCAAACACTGTACCAGTATAATATTCAAGACCGCGAACAATTGCGGGGTCAAACTCGGCAGAAGTTTCATCAAGACCAAGTGCAGTAAGAGTTAGTGAAATTTTTCCAAGCTCTTCAAGACCTTCATTGCCAATTTCGGTATTGCCAATCACATTTGAAAGCGCATCAAGTGATGCCTGACGGGTTTCCTTTTTGGTTTGGGTAAAGGCGATAACTTTGGCAATTGCATTGTCATCAAGCCCGGCACCTTTGGTAAAATCACCAGAGGCATCTTTGCGCCCCGCGCCAAGTAATAGTGCAACACCATCTTCGCCAAGACGGTCAAGTTTATCGACAGCGCGCAGAATTGTAAGACGTTTAAAATTATCAGATGGATCAACCCCAATTTCAAACAACAAAC
The DNA here is from genome assembly GCA_002337085.1 of Hyphomonadaceae bacterium UBA1933. Classification (GTDB taxonomy): domain Bacteria; phylum Pseudomonadota; class Alphaproteobacteria; order Caulobacterales; family Aquidulcibacteraceae; genus Pseudaquidulcibacter. The sequence goes on from DDFH01000007.1 coordinate 339,092, forward strand.
CATCAAGCAATTTACGATTCGAAACCTTGACCACGAATTTTGATTTATCGATACCGGTTGCCGCAAGACCATTTGATAGGGTTGCGATAATTTCGGCATCCGCCTCTGGCCTTGGTGAGCCAATTATATCCGCGTCACATTGCCAAAACTCACGGAATCTACCAGGGCCAGGTTTTTCATTGCGCCACACCGGGCCCGCAGCACACCGGCGATAAGGCTTGGGCAAGGCATCAAAATTTTGCGCCACAAAACGCGCCAAAGGCGCGGTTAAATCATAACGCAATGCCATCCATTGCTCATCATCGTCCAAAAGCGCAAACACACCCTCATTTGGGCGATCAGAATCCGGCAAGAATTTACCTAAACAATCGGCATATTCAAATGCCGGTGTTTCAAGATATTCAAAACCCGACTTTTGATAAGATTCAAGAATCTTGGAAACCACCGAAGAACGATGCAAAAGACCAGCCCCGCGAAAATCGCTAAAACCACGCGGATTACGCGCAATCGGGCGGATAATATCTTTTTTGTCGTCCATTGTTTTTCCTATTTTCCAAAATGAAATCTTTGGCACAAGATTGTGTTAGAATTTAAAAATTCTCTAGCCATAAAAAGCAAAAATTTGAACCCGCCTATACACATTTTTTTTAATTAGTGCATTAATTTGGGCTGAATATTGCCTTTTTACTGATAAATAATAAAATTCTGGTTGGAAAATCAAAAGATTCCTAATAAAGCCAGACATCTCGTAAACGCAAAAACAATAAAGAATGGCAAGATTATGAGCGATGTGAAAAACAAAAAACGTAAAGCAATTGCAATAGGTGTTGTTGGTCTTGCATCAATTATGGGTGTTGCGACTGTTGGTTTATGCGCCTTCACAAGCTTTAAAAAAGAAAAACCAATCATCAAAGCAGAAGAAACCAATGATTGGGCAAAAATTGCGTCAAACAGGCTTTCGTCATCTGGTTTTTCGTTTGCAAGTGCAAGTTTTGAAAAAGGCGTATTGGCAATTAAGGGTGATGCCAAGGATGCTTCAAGCCGAATTTCGGCTTTTGAAGCCGCACAAAATGCAGTATTACAAGCTATTTCAGAAAAGAAACTTGATGGCAAATCAGGTATTCTTGCGTTTGAAAACCAAATTACAATTAATGGCGCAAAGGTTTTTGAAATCCCTGATGCGACTTCAACTTTGGGCAATAAGCCTGAAAAAGAAGCCTGCCAAAGTGCGTATAATACATTGCTTGATGGGCGCGTTATAAATTTCAATTCAGGTAGTGCAATGATTTCGGATGATTCAAAACCATTACTTGATGGGATTTCCAATGTTGCAATTAAATGCGTTGGCTATGTTGTTGAAGTTGGCGGTCATACCGACACCAAAGGTGACGCGGGCGCAAATCAGGCATTATCAGAACGCCGCGCACAGGCAGTTGCCGATTACATTATTGGTAAAGGCGTAAATGCCACCGAACTTAAAATAAAAGGCTATGGCGAGAGTATGCCACTTGATAAAAGTGACACCCCAGAAGCCGATGCGAAAAACCGCCGCATTGAGTTTAAGGTTCAAGAAAAACCAGAGTAGTCGCGGCAGTTTTTCTTTTTTCTTTTTCTTCGGTTTACGGAAAAGTCGAAAACTTTTCCTACCTCATCACTTTTCTGGTCTTCGGCTTACGGAAAAGTCGAAAACTTTTCCTACCTCATCACTTTTTTGGTCTTCGGCTTACGGAAAAGTCAAAAACTTTTCCTACCTCATCCGTAAACCGCCGTATCGAGTTTAAGGTTCAACAAAAACCAGAGTAGCTTTAGATTTTTATTTCCAAAGTTGGCCAGATGACTGGTGGGATGCCTTTGCGCCCGCCTTTTATTCTATCTGAAATTAGCCATGCGGAATCACCAAACCAAATTGGAAGAATTGGCGCTTCATCAATAATGTATTTTTCAGCAGCCAATACGGCTTCATAACGCTGTTTTTCATCGGCAATCGAGCGTGCCTTTTTAAGTGCGGCATCATAACTGTGATTAATCCATTGATGCGAATAGGCATTTCCGCCACTGGCAAAACTTGCCATTAAATCGATTGGATCAGATTTTAGACCCTTGTCAATTTTCACTAATGCGGCATCAAAATCATGCCCATTAAGGCGCGCCGAAATTGCAGAAGCATCAGTTGTTGAAATTGTCGCCACTACCCCAATTTGTTTCCAAGAATTTGCAATATGCACCGCCGCGCGTTCGCGGTCATCTTTGGGAACCAATAATTCAATTTTTAGCGGATTATTTGCATTAAACCCCTTGGCTTCGAGAATTTTTTGTGCGCCTTCGCGGTCAAATGGTAACAATGGCTCGGTACGAACCATACGATTTGCGGGGTGAACTGCATCACGTAATAAATTATGCGATATAATCTCACGGTTAATGGCCATGCCCAAAGCACGCCTTATTTCCATATCCTGAAGCTGTGGGTGCTTGGTGTTTAAAGATATGTAAATCAAAAGCGGGGTTTTCATCCGCAAAAATTTATCACCATATTTCTCTTTTAAATCGGTATAACGTAACAAAGACGGATCTTGCGATAAATCAACATCCCCCGCCTGATACATTCTAATGCGGGTTGCCGCCTCTGGCACGGTGTCAACATCAATCATATTGGGAAGTTTGGGATTAAAGCCCAATGCATTCCAATCACCATTGGGGTTTTTGGCAAATTTAATACGGGTTTGCGTATAAATCACCGGTTTATAAGGCCCAGAAACCACAATATTTTCAAGTTTAGTCCAATTATCACCATATTTGGCAAGCACATGGGTGGGAACTGGATAAAATTCCCGCAATTGTGCAGGAAATTGCGCCTCAGGTGCGACTAGGTCAATTTTAATTTTATTGGGCGCAATAATACTAACACCAATATCTTCTGGATTACCTTTGGTTTTTATAATTTCCTCATAACCCTTTATTGAAAAGAGTTCAGGCGCATCAGGATATGCGGTTTTCCAATTTGCACCACGCCGAAAACTTTGCAGGACATCGTTTGCAGTTAAAGGTGCGCCATCTGACCATTTCAGATTGGGATTTAAAGTTAAAATCCAACTGGTGAAATTATTTTCACCTTCCCAAGACGTTGCTATGCTTGGAATTGTTGTTCCATCATCACCAAAGCCCAATAATGGCAAAAGATATTGCGGAAATATAAGGTCGGCAATCGCAAACTCGGCCTTGAAGGGGTCAAGGCTGTCCGCCTCCCCCCGCAGGGCGATACGCATGACGCCTTTTTCGGGCGCTTTTTTAGAGCATGCAGAAAGAATGGAAGAGCCAATTAGCCCTGCCGCCATAAAAGTCGAAACTTGCCTACGATTAATTTGCCTGTGATTAATTGAATTCATCTGATAAGAGTGATTATTTTATCAGCCATGTCAAGATATTAGGCGTTAGCTTTGTGTAAATCCATATTCTTGGCAAATTGTTTAAATAGATAAAATGAATCTTTTGGCCCCGGGCTCGCCTCTGGGTGGTATTGCACAGAAAACACCTTGCCGCCAATTGTTGAAATCCCACAATTTGAACCATCAAACAGTGAAACATGCGTTGCAACAACATTTTCAGGCAAGCTGTCACCATCAACTGCAAAGCCGTGATTCATTGAAACAATCTCAACTTTTCCAGATTGTAAATCTTTTACAGGGTGGTTTGCACCATGGTGCCCTTGTTTCATTTTTATGGTTTTACCACCCAATGCCAAGCCAAGCATTTGATGCCCCAAACAAATACCAAAAATTGGCACGCCAGCATCCACAAGTTTCTTGATTGTAACAACGGCATATTCACCGGTTGCCGCAGGGTCACCAGGGCCATTAGAAAGCATTACGCCATCTGGTTTTAATGCCATAATGTCTTCAAAGCTTGCATTGGCACTTACAACGCTGACCTTGGCAGCAATTTCACCAAGATCGCGCAAAATATTTGCTTTTGCACCAAAATCCATCAAAACAACGTGATATTTTGGATTTTTAAGTGTTTGAACCCCCTCACCCCAGTGCCATGCACTTTCGGAAAAGTCATAATCTTTGTCGGTTGAAACTTCTTTTGCCAAATCAAGGCCTTCAAGGCCAGACCATGCCTTTGCTTTTTCAGCCAATGCGGCAATATCAAACTTGCCATCAGGGCTATGGGCGATTGCGCCGTGCGGCATGCCTTTTTCGCGAATCAAATGGGTGATTGCGCGCGTATCAACGCCTGCAAGACCAACTATGCCACGTTTTAACAACCAGTTTGGCAAATCAAGCGTAGAGCGCCAATTTGAAGGCACAGTTGGCAGCGCGCGGCAAATCATACCAATCGCACCAGATTTAGCAGGCGTTGAATTTGCCTCTTCATCTTCGTCATTTGTGCCGACATTGCCGATATGCGGTGCAGTAAAGGCGATAATTTGATTATTATAAGAAGGATCTGTCAGAATTTCCTGATAGCCGGTAATTGCCGTATTAAAGCAAACTTCACCGATATTTTCCCCGATTGCGCCAAACCCCTGTCCGTAAAAAGCAGTTCCGTCGGCAAGCACTAAAACGCCCGTCTTTTTTGGGGCAAATTTAGGTTGGTTGGTCAATTTATTACTCCGATTTTGGGTCTTTTAGCGGATAGAATTTCGTGGTCAATCAGTAGCGGCACTTTTTTTGTAAAATAAGCATAAAAAAAGCGGAGGAGAACCCCCGCTTTTTGTTTTTTAGTTGGAAAATGATTATTTAAGCCACTTATCAAGCAATTTACCCGCCGCATCGCGCCCGCCAACACCAAATGCAATAGCAGCAGCAACCGCAGCAGCACCGAGAATAATGCCAAACGCCATATTAATGATGTCATCAGCAAGCCCCATGAAGCGAAGACCCATTGCAGTTGTAAGGACGATAGTTGCCCATTTTGCGATTTGCGAAGCTGTTGATGCACTTGTACCGCCACTACGAGAAATCGCATTTGCAATAATATTTGCAATCATTGCGCCCGCCGCAATAATGATACCGCCGAACAATACTTTGCCAGCCAAAGTCAAAAGTTGGGTGATGATTATTGCACCAACTTGGAAATCAAGCATTTTGGCGGCTTCGATTGCGGCAAATAGCATGATTGCAAATGTAGCAATCCATGAAACTGCTTTGGTAGCAGGGTTTTCGCCCTCTTCAGCATCAGCAAACAAACCCAGTTGCTTGATAGAATTATCAAAGCCAATTGTTGGCAATGTTTGTTCAATAAGGCCACCAACCCAACGCGCGATAAATAATGAAATACCAAGAATTAGTGATGCGCCAATCAATTTTGGTAAGGTTGCAAGTATAGAGCTTAAAACCGCAACCGCAGGATCTGAAATTGCACTAATTTTCAATGCCTGAAGACCGGCAACTGCCACCGGAATAATGATTATAACAAAAACTACTTGGCTAACGGCTTTAGCAAGACCTTCAGAAGTAATGTCTTTTAGACCAATTTTTTGTGCCAAAGGACCAACATTAAACGCCGCAACAGTTGATGCGATAACGCGGCGCGTAACCATTGCAACCACCCAACCAATGAAGAAGATAATTGCCGCACCAACAACATTTGGCAAGAATGCAAAGAAGCCAGCAACCAAATTATTCAATGGCGCAACAACTTCTGACAAGCCAAGTGTGTTAAGAACCGCAATTAATCCAACCAGATAAACCAACCAATAGCCGATTTCACCCAAACGAGCGCCCAATGATGCCTCTTTTGAAGCACCAGCATTAGCAGTTTTGGCGATTGGCAAAGCATTTATTACTTTTGCCAAGCCCCATTTTACGCCTTTTGCAACCAAATGTGCGATAACCAAAATAATTAATGCTGATAAAATTCTCGGGCCCCATTGTACGACCAAATTCGTTAGATTTGTGACCACGTCACCTTGTAATGCACCATCCATAATTAACCCCCTGTTAAGTTAAGATTGCAGTTTTATTAACAGCGAGATTTTTTCAAGTAAATATTCAAAGCGTAAAAAAGGTTAATATTATTAACTATTTTGCATTATATTATAAATAATAAAATCAATATTTTATATTATATAGCTTCTTGTCTTTAAATATATAATTTTTAAGATTTACTATACTTTGTTTTACGCAACAAACATCCAAACTATAAAATAATTATTTTAATTACTTTATTATGAATTGTTAATTGATTGAATGATTAGTTTGATTCTATTCTGGTGATGTTTACATTTCAAACAAACCCCACAATAATAATTTTTGCGTTCAAGATGAAATTTTATAATTAGGGAGTGTCTATGTCCGCAATCGCTTTATTATCATTTGCCTTTTTATTCGCATATGATGCGCCATTAGCACCCACCGCAAGTCAAGAACCGCAAAAAAATGCGGGCTATGTGGCATGCCTCAATAATGCGGCTCATAAAGCAATCGCCAAAGGCGCCCCCGAAGCATCCGCAATGGCGGCAATTGATGGCCTTTATATGCCTGATGAAAAAATTATTGCGGCATCACGCGCCCAACCAGAAAGCAATCTAAAAATTTGGGACTATCTTGCCGGTGTAGTTGATGATGAGCGTGCGGCAGATGGTGAAAAGGCATATTTATCGCAAAAAGACTTTTTATATAATCTTGGGGTTCAATATGGTGTTGACCCCGCAACCGTGGTTGCCATTTGGGGTGTTGAAACCGATTATGGAAAAGTAATGGGCAAAAGCAATATTATAAACGCCCTTGGAACTTTGGGCTGTGGCAATGGAAGACGCGCCGCATATTTCAATAGCGAACTTATAGAAGCCATAAGAATTTCCGCAAACGGTCACATCCCGCTTAGCCAATTTACTGGTTCTTGGGCCGGTGCATTTGGGCATACGCAATTCATGCCATCAACCTTTTGGCGACTTGCCGCCGATGGGAATGGTGATGGTATAAAAAATATTGTTGGTGAACCCAAAGACGCCCTCGCCTCCACCGCGAACTTTCTGAAAAAATCGGGATGGGATCAAACCCAAAAATGGGGCTATGAAGTAATTGTCCCCAGCACTTATAATGGTGCAGTCGGTAGAAATGCCAAAAAGAGCCTTAGTCAATGGAAAGCACTTGGGGTTAAATTAGCGGACGGTGGCGAATTGGAAGATGGTGAAACCAAATATGGGCTAATTTTCCCTGGTGGTCGCAATAGCCCGGCGTTTTTGGTTGGACGTAATTTTAATGCGGTTTATTCGTATAATCCCGCCACCTCTTATGCACTTGCGGTAAATATTCTTGCCGACCGCATAAAGGGCGGTAAAGGCGTAATTGGAAAATGGGCAACCAATGACCCCGGAATTTCACGTGCCATGCGGCGCGAAATCCAACAAATCCTTGCAAAAAATGGTTATGATGTCGGACAGCCGGATGGCATAATTGGCAAAAAAACCAATGATGCCTTAAATGAATATTACAAGGCTCATAATCTTGAATATGATGGAAGATTGGGACAAGTGGCATATGATAAAATAAAGTCGCTTGAAAGCGGGCGGTAATATTATCCTTATAAGGCGAAAATTGTGCAATTATTGCAGCCCAAGAACGGTAAAATTTTCACTTTGTGGTTAATCACCGCTTAAAAGTCTTTATTAATCAAGGGTAAATCTGTGGCACACTGATTGCAATCTTCAAATCGTTGGAGATAAAAATGCAATTAGATTTTTTACATATCGATAGCCTTACACACATTGCCTGGGCATTATTTGATGTTCATGGCGAAAATGCACTTTCGGTTGCCGATAATGCGATTTGTGAGCTTGAAGATGATGGCTCATATGGTGCGGCAGACGCATGGCGCAGCGTAAAAACCCTGATTGAAGATGTGGTTTGTGGTCGTATTGACCGCGAAAGCCCAACCATCCACTAAATAATCAAATCCCCCGCGTTTTATAACCAATTCCGGGGATTGTGAAAATGTATTTTGGGTTCATTGGGTCATCCCCAATTTTTTCGCGTAGATGCTGTATATGTATGCGAAGATAGGACGAATCCAAATTGGCGCGCTTTCCCCATACCGCATATAATAATTGCGAATGCGTTATAACTTTGCCGGCATTCTTACCAAGTTCCGTAAGGAGCTTGTATTCAATTGGGGTTAGTTTTATTTCATTCTCACAATAGGTTACTTGGCGGGTTGATAAATCAACCTTTAGGTCGCCAATTTGAATAAGATAACCCTCATCGCCGCCAACATTGCTATGACGAAGGGCAACCTTTATGCGTGCCAAAAGTTCGGCAGTTGAAAATGGTTTCACTAAATAATCATCGGCACCGTTTTCAAGAGCCAGAACTTTTTCCATTTCGGTGAAACGCGCCGAAAGAATAATGATTGGCGTTTTGCACCATTCACGAATTTCTTGCAGCAATTCTTGCCCATCCTTATCCGGCAAACCAAGGTCAAGAATAATTAAATCCGGCCTTGTTCCAATAATTTGCGCCGGAACATCGCGGGCATTATCGCATTCAACAGACTGCATATTATTGCTTTGCAAAGCTACTTTTAGGAATTTTCTAATTTCGCTTTCATCTTCAACGATTAGGATTTTGGGGGAATTAGCCATTATTAATTGCACTTTCTATTGGCAGGCAAATTTTAAAAATCGCACCACTTGCAGGCGGTTCAACATTTGTTGCGCTTATTGAACCGCCATGCGCATTTACAATTGCCTTGCATATCGCAAGGCCAAGACCTGTGCCGGAATTCTTATGCCCCTGCTCCCGATCCGAATAAAATTTATCAAAAATTGACTGTTCACTTCCGGCGCGAATGCCTTCGCCATTATCACTTATGGCAATTTCAACCATTTTGATACTATTGGAAATTTTAACCCGAATTTCGCCATCCATAGCTGTGTGCTTGATTGCATTATCAAGGATATTAAACATCACTTGTTCCATCATTGCGCCATCAAGCGAAACCATTGGAATAACGCCATTTATGGTCGATAATATTTTGCGATTTTCTTTTTGCGGTTCAATTCGCGTAATGGCGGCCCCGATAATTTCTTGAATAGTATAAGTTTCGCGATTTAATTTTATTGCCCCAGACGAAATTGACGCCATTCGCAATGAATTTGCGACAAAGTTTTGCAATCTGTTTAGCTGCATCGACATTGAAGTTAACTCATTCACCCCTTCACGCGGCAGGCTTTTACGATGTTTGAAAAGATTGCTAAGCGTGCCATTAAGAATCGTAAGCGGGGTGCGTAAATCATGCGCCAATGATGATAATAACATATTGCGTAAATGCTCATTATCACTTTCAAAACGGTAAAGTGCGGCTTTTTCATCGGATTCGGCGCGGGCAATGGCACTTGTTACCAATCCGGCAAAGGTGCGGTGCATTATGACGTCATTATTGGAAAACCCGACCAAATCATCATTTTTATTGGTTATAATTACACTTGCCGCCGTAACATTATCACATAAAGATTTGCCAGAATTATTAGAATTTTCGGCAAAAATACTTTTTCCGCCAAAAAAGTTTCCAATAAATTCCTTTGCAAATTCAATGATTTCTTCTTTTGACTTAAGCTCACTAAGACCGCGCGCAAAATCATATAATGCGTGTGTATCACGCTCTTCATCCCTAGTTTGCTTCAAAAGCCGTGATAATTGCGCAGTCATAGAGCCAACAATCAAAGAGGTTATAAGCATCACACTAAAGGTGAAATAATATGAGGCATCGTAAAATTCAAAGCTATGATACGGCTTGGTGAAAAAGAAATTAAATGCCAAAACGCTTAAAAAGCTTGTAAAAATCGCTGGCCCAATTCCAAGGCGCGCCGCCGCAATTACCACCCCTGCCAAATAAACCATCGTCAAGCTTATGGCATCGACCCTTTCACGAAGCGGCAGGCACAAAAGCGTACAAATCAAAACCGCAGCAAGCGCAAATGAGTAATTTATCAAAATTTGTCTTGTGCGGTTTTGTATCTGCATAAGTCGCATTATATCACCACTTGGGTTCCCAATTCAACGACCCTTCCAGATGGGATTTTAAAGAAGTCGGTCGCATTAGTTGAGTTTTTCATAAGGAATATGAAAAGATAAATCTGCAATGAAGTAAGGAAAGAATTTTTACCCGCAACAACTTTACGCCTTCCCAAAAAGAATGAGGTTGACATTATGTCAAACTTCAACCCTTTTTGACGGCACATATTCATGACCTTTGGGATATTTGGGCTTTCCATAAAGCCATATTTTACAATGACTTTATTGATGTCATCGCGCACTGGAATAATCTCTAGTCGGTTTTTATCTTCAACCCGTGGGGTTTCGGCGGTTTCGACTTTCATAATAATGATATTCTCATGCAAAATATGATTATGTTTCAAATTATGTGTTAGCGCGACCGGTGCAATATCAACATCAGAGGTCAAAAACACCGCCATACCACGCACACGATGAACAGGACGATATTCAAGCGCTTTTAAAAGATCTTTTAACGGAACCGAATCCCTGCGGCTTCTTTCCGATAATTGATGTGCGCCTTTGGTCCAGCTAATGATTATAATCACAATCGCACCGCCAAGCGCCAATGGCATCCATGCGCCATGTGGAATTTTCAACAATTGTGCCGAGATGAAAACACAATCCACAAAAAGGAATGGGATAAATAATATTATTGCCTGCCATAGCCGCCAATTCCAAAGATGGGCAATAACCGGAATGGCAAGCAAGGTACTAATCAACATTGTGCCAGTTATTGCCATACCATAGGCATAGGTTAAGGCTGATGAGTTTTTGAAAATAAACACCAACATTAAAACCCCAACCAAAAGCAAACTATTGATTCTTGCGACATAAATCTGTCCTGCCTGAGTTTCAGAGGTTCTGGTGATTTGCATCCGTGGCAATAACCCCAATTGCACCGCCTGTTGGGTAACAGAAAATGCACCAGTTATAACTGCCTGCGATGCAATAATGGCGGCAAGGGTTGCCAAAACCATAATTGGCCAAAAAGCAAAATGCGGAACCATCATCCAAAATGGATCTTTTGCGGCCTCTGGATGGGCGATTACATATGCCCCCTGACCAAAATAATTTATAGCAAGACAAGGAAAGGCAACCACAAACCACGCGGCGCGTATTGGATTTTTCCCAAAATGCCCCATATCGGCGTATAAGGCTTCGGCCCCCGTAACGGCAAGAAATACCGCGCCAAGAACCACAAGGGAATTCATGCCATCATGCAATATGAATGAAATTGCTGAAACGGGGTTAATTGCAGCCAAAATTCGCAATGATTTGTCATCAAAAATATGGCGCAGACCAAGCCATGCCAAGGCAATAAACCAAATCAAAGTAATTGGCCCAAACCATTGCGCCACCGCATGCGTTCCTTTTGATTGGAATAGAAATAATACAATCAAAATAATGGTGGCGAATGCGGGAATAAAGGGGGTAAGGCTTTCACCGATTGAAGGCGCTAATTTCAAGCCTTCGATTGCACCCAATACAGAAACTGCGGGGGTAATAATACCGTCCCCATAAAAGAATGCTGCGCCCAATATTCCGGCAAAAAACGCCCATCCCGAGGCTTTACCAAGGAATTTTTGGGCAATTGTCATTAGGGCAAGAGTTCCACCCTCACCGTTATTATCGGCACGCATAAGAAATATGACGTATTTTACTGAAACAATAAGAATTAATGCCCAAACAATAAGCGAGGTTACGCCGATTACCGATGTTTCAAGCGGCATTCCTTTGCGAACATGTGCCAAAGATTCGCGCATTGCATAAAAGGGGCTGGTTCCAATATCGCCAAATACCACCCCAACAGATCCCAAAGCCAATGATAAGAAACTTTGTCTTTTGGATAAATTACTATCTTCCATAAAACCCTCTGCAAACAAATAGCAAGAGGCCTGCTAATCAGTCATTTTGTGACGGATTAATAAGTTTCATCAAGACTAAGAATACGATTACCGCCAAAGTTCCGGTAACTATAACAACCCGTATGAAAAACATGTCCAAGCACTCTTTCTAATGCTTTGATTGTAATTCTTACCGGATATAAAAGGCGTATATTTTCTTATTTGCGCGTATATTTTCTGTATAGATTAGATAATTTCTTTGATTATATTGTCATCGTCAAACAAAACTACTTTTGGCTTGTGGTTTGTCGCGTCATTAATATCAATGCTGCAATAAGAAATGACGATTAAGCGATCATCCTTTTGCACCAAGCGTGCCGCCGCACCATTAACGCCAATGGTTTTTGACCCCCGTTCAGCCTCAATTACATAGGTGGTGAAACGTGCGCCGTTATTTATATCAAGCACATCCACTTTTTCATTGGCGAAAAGCCCCGCCGCATCCATGAAATCGCGATCAATTGAAATTGAACCTTCATAATTTAAATCCGCACGTGTTGTGGTAACGCGGTGAAGTTTGGTTCGTAACATTTCAATTTGCATTTGCTAGCTCCTAGATAAAAAGCAAAAAGGCGGTGTGTTAAGACCGCCTTTTAAATTCGTAATGTCAATTTTGCAAATAAATTATATTAATGCATTTCATTAGATGTTTTTGCCGCTTTACCTTCTGCCTTAATCACATCAACCGGATAGATTGAGGTTAGGCGATTGGTGGCATCAGATGATACAAAGCCGCGATACATGCCAACATCATTAATTGCGAATGCGGCATTGCCATCTTTATCCATTGCAATAAGACCGCCATCGCCGCCCAATGCACCAATGTTCATGATAGTATCATAAGCCGCAGAGTGAATATCTTGATGATTCCATTTGATACGGTCAACGATTTGCCGCCCCGCACTTTCACGAATGAAATATTCACCCGTTCCAGTACAAGATACCGCCGCATAACCATTCATTGCAATTGTACCTGCGCCAATGATTGGGGTATCACCAATGCGTCCGAACACTTTACCAGTTAAACCACCGGTCGAAGTTGCCGCAGCAAGATTGCCATTTTGGTCAAGCGCAACCGCCCCAACAGTTCCAAATTTATGGGTTTGGTCGATTTCACTAAATTTTTTGGCACGCCATAATTGCAATTGTTGCCAACGCTCATCAGTATAATAATAGCTTGGGTCAACTTGTTCGAGACCATTTTCGATTGAGAATCGATCCGCACCATCACGTGCCAGCATAAGGCGACCTGATTTTTCCATTACTTTACGTGCCAAAGAAACTGGGTTTTTGGTACGTGTAACACCGGCAACAGCACCTGCTTTTAGGCTTGCACCATCCATAATTGCGGCATCAAGTTCGTTGGTTCCCTGTGCAGTGAATACAGCGCCTTTGCCTGCATTGAATATTGGATTATCTTCCATAACTCTTACTGCGGCCTCTACGGCATCCAGTGAAGAGCCACCTTTTTCCAATACCGCCTGCCCTGCTGCTAATGATGCATCAAGACCCGCACGATATAGTTTTTCTTTTTCTGGTGACATATCACCTGGTTCAAGCACACCTGCACCACCGTGAATTGCCAATGCCCATTTTGCTTTTGTAACCAATTTGCCGTTCTCCACATTGTAATTTCTTATAAATGCAGGATTATCCACCTGCTTTGTGGCTAAATTGATGGTTGAATAAGATGCAATTGCAGTTGCCTTCACATCTTTTAACTTTAGCGCATCTTTTGGGTTTGTAGTATTAATTGGGATATTGTCAAACAACCATGCATAACCACCAGTGTTTGAATATACTTTACCGATTCCATCGCCATCAACCAAAAGCACAGTCTGTTCATCTATTCCAAGACCATAGATTTTTTGTTTATACATTGATTGTGCCTTGTGAACAAAGCTTACAAGACGACCCAAACGATCACGTTCTTTAAAATGACTATCGGTAAAAATACCTTTCATAATGTCGGTTTTAAGGAAATCTGTTTCAATGGAACTTTTTTTGTCCATAGGGTTTTTAAGCGCTTCTTCAGAAACTACTGAAACGCTATCGGCGCATGAATATAAAAATTCACCCTGTACCGCCAAACCAGCCGAAGTACCGCCAAAAGGTTTATTTGCCTTTATATGCGCATTCAAGGCATCGGCAAGCGGCGTGCCTTTCCAATAATTGATATAACGACTTTGGTCGCCGCCCGCCAAGAAAATTGCGTCCGCATTTTTGATTTTTTCCAATATAAATGGGTCATATGCGGCCTTGCGGCTATAAAACGCGATGGTTCGAACCGATGAGAAGCCACCAATGTCATTATAAAATTCATTTTGTGCGGCCTGTAGTTCTTTATCATCAAAACTTTCATCAGGTGCACGCAAATAAACCAGATGACCATTGCCTGATTTTTTAGCAAAAATGCGAAATGCCTCATAAGGCCAATCGCCACCGCCACTAAGCAAAAGCGAGAATTCCGGTTTATTTATAGTAGGTTTTGTCTCATCACCGATTACAAAAGTTTTGTAATCGACCCCCTTAGCATTCGCAAAGCCTGCACAAACTATTGGCAGTAACAGGCTGAGGATAAATGTTATTATTCGTTTCATTGGACACCTTTTGTTAAAAATGTGACAAAAAAGTTTCACACGTGTATAAAAATGTATAATAATTAACTTTGGTAACAAAATATAGTTGATTGTTATAACATCTAAGGCATAACTCAAAAAAACCAAGCTGAAAAGCTTTTTTATTGTCAGTCTAATCAGGGGTTGAAAAATGATGAAATTTAAGAAGTCTGCATTAATTTTGGGCGTAAGCCTGTCGGCACTCATTGCATTGCCTGCTTTTGCTCAAGAACAAACAACCAGTGAAGGAACAGTTACTGTCCTTGGCTCCCGCATTAAACGCATCAATAAAGAAGGCCCAGCGCCTGTAACTGTGATTACTTCAGAAGCAATTAAGGCTGGGGGTTATGCTTCTGTTCCTGATGTTTTAAAATCAGTAACTCAAAATACCGGCACTACCCTAAGCCAACAAGATTATGGTGGCGGCATTATGACGCCTGGTGCATCACAAGTTAACCTTCGTGGTCTTGGTCCAAACCATACATTAGTGATGGTAAACGGTCACCGTGTTGCCGATTTCCCAATGCCGTATAATGGTTTATCAAACTTTGCGGATACGTCGAATATTCCAGTTTCAATGGTTGATTCTGTCGAAGTATTGTCTGGTTCAGCGTCTGCTATTTATGGCTCTGACGCTGTTGCTGGTGTTGTAAACTTTAACTTAAAGAAAAAAGCTGATGGAACCAATGTCGCCTATCGTTATGGTGACACAGAAGCAGGTGGCGGCAGATCTCACCTTCTTAGCTTCTCAACAGGTGTTTCAACCGATAAATTCAACCTTGTTTTTGGTGCAGAATATTTGGACCAAAAACCAATCTGGCAATTTGACCGCGAAATTCAAGACTCAACACTTGATTCTCCATCTTATAAAAGAACACGTGCGCAATACGTCTTTAACCGTTATGATTATAACGAAGATGTAGGCATTGATCCGGGCACTGGCACGTGTGAAGCATTATCAAACCTTGGCTTTGGAACAGTAAGCTATCAGACAGACCGCTTTGGCGACCCGTATTGTGGTTCACATGAGGCTGTTGCATTTGGTACAATCACCAACCAAAGAAACTCTCTAAGCACATTTACAACCATGACTTATACCATGGATGACAGCACCGAGCTTTATGCAAACATTCAACTTGCAAGCACAAAAACCCGCAATATGCCAGATGTAACCTATTGGTCACTTCAAGATGCAGGTGGCAACTCGATTCCATTCTATAATAGTTATTCAGACATATATGAAACTTGGGATCGTATTTTTATGCCTGAAGAAGCTGGCGGCATTAAAAACTATATGACGCATAATGATTCAGTTAATTTCACTATCAATCCAGGATTTAAGAAAACAATTGGCGATGGCTGGAACATTGATGCAAGCTTGAATTTTTCTAAATACATTACAAAAATTTCAAATGTGCAAACTGTTGCGTCAAAGGCAACTTCATTCTATTTGGGTAGCTTACTTGGGGTAGAAGAAGATGGCACGCCAATTTATAGTGCGGACCCAACAAAACTATTCACCGCCCTAACACCTGCACAATTCTGGTCTATTTCAGAACGCAGTGTTACCAAAGCTGAAAGCCAAACCAGTGGCGCATCTGTTGTAATCACAAAAGACGATATTTTTGAACTTCCTGCTGGCCCAGTTGGCTTTGCAGCAGTTGGTGAATTGGATAATCAAAGTTACAGCGTAAGACCAAATACAAATGCAACTGACTTTGGTTATTATTATGGTTATGCGGCGACTTCAGGTGAAGGCAAACGTTCGCACCAAGCAATTGGTACTGAATTCAAAATGCCAATTTTGAAATCTGTCGATTTCAATCTTGCTGGTCGCTATGATGCATTCCAATTTGGTGGAAATTCAATCGGCAAAGTTACTTATAATGCGGGTCTTGAATATCGTCCTATCAACTCATTGTTGTTGCGCGCTGCTTACGGAACTGGCTTCCGTGCCCCTGACTTGCACTATATATTTGCAAAGCTTGATTTGTTCCACCCAACTGTAACCGATTATTATATGGCACAAGCATGTGGGGAAGAAGATTGCAGCAAATACGAAGATTATGATACTTTGAAATATCGCGAAGGTTCACCTGACTTGAAACCTGAAACTTCAAAATCTTTCAACGCAGGTTTTGTATTCCAACCAACCCGCAACTTTGATATTTCTGTCGATTACTTCAATGTAAAAATGCAAAATCAGGTTCAAGATATGAGCCTTGATTATATCCTTCGCACAGAAGCTAGCTGCCGCCTTGGCGATTTAAGTGCAAGCACACCAACTTGCGTTGATGCACTTACTCGCGTTCACCGTAAGAGCAATGGCGATCTTGAATACATCTATATCAACCCAATCAACGTATCTCGTGAAGATACTGACGGACTAGATATCCAAGCACATGCAAGCTTCCCAACTGATTTTGGTAAATTCAAATTCTCGGCAAGCCATACCGAAGTATTCAACCATACTTCTGTCCAATATGCCGGCGATCCAGAAGTTGACCAATTAGCAGTTGATAGCGGCTATACAATCCCTAAACAAAAATCAAACGTAAGTATTGGTTATGAAAAAGGTCCATTCTCTATCACCTTTACTGGCAACCGCATCGGTAAAATGCAAAACTATGCAGAAGACGGTTGGGTGGATGCACAATGGATTTATAACGCCAATGCAACATATAGCTTTGGCGAAAATACCAAAGTTTCATTTACTGTTGACAACCTAACTGATGAAGGCCCAGTGAAAGATGATACATGGGCATCATACCCTTACTATAACTCAAAATGGTATGATTCTATTGGTAGATCTTATTACCTTGAAATCAGCCATAAATTCTAATTCAAATTTATGACACTACTCACCCGCACAGGATTTATTTCCTGTGCGGTTTTATTTTGGGCGGTTTATTTTATGGTTATTTTGCCATAATTAAGTCAAAAATAATCTTATAACGCATTGTAACTTTTTTGTTTTATGGGGATTGGGAATTGAAGAAGACAATAATTTTTGGTGCATTGGCATTTGCCTTTATTTCTAATGTGGCAATGGCGCAAACAATTCCCGACAAAAAGCATGAGGCGACAGCACTTAAAAATTATCCAACCCTTGCCAAACGCACCAAGGCCGAACTTCTTATTTTCAAAAATGGTAAAGAATTAAAAGGGTTCAAAATTGTCGATTGCGAATATCAAAACATCGACGATGATTGCGTCACCACTTCCTTCTTTGGCGGCATCAATTTATTCAACCCCAAAACCTCTAAAATCGAGGCATACCCCGTGGTATTTAATATGGGATACGAATGGTATGATTATGAAATACTGGGGCTAGGTGACAAGTTTGAAGTTGACACCCCACCCCTTGCCTCACCTGATGGCAAAACAATCGCTACGGGCTTTGATTCCCTTGACGAAATGACAGGCGGCGGCTCCTTAACCTTTTTTGCGGTTAAAGATATAAAAAACCCTATTGCCTTTGACATAACTTGCCAACCATTAAAATGGGTTGATAATAATAGTTTGCGGGTAAAATGTTCAATTCCAAATGAAGATGGAAATTCAAACTTTAACGCAACCGCATCAAAAGATGCCGCAAAACAATGGAAAGTTATTCCCGACAAGCCAACAGGAAATATCAAAAAAGCTTATTATCCGTCAGAGGGAAATTAATCATTTCCCCTCATAAACCACCTTGCCGCCAACCATTGTAAATTTAACTTTGGTTTTGCTGATTTCATCCACTTTGGTTTTGAAAATATCGCGGTCAAGCACGATAATATCGGCATATTTTCCTTTTTCGAGTGAGCCTGTATATTTCTCACTATGCAGTGAATATGCGGCATTAATGGTGATTGCCTTTAAGGCTGTATCAAGGCTTAGGCCGGGGTCTTTACCCAATCTTTCTGGGTATTTTGCCCTATCTTCGGGCAATGCCATACGGGTAACACCAATTTGAATTGCCAACCATTCATCAAGTGGATCAACCGGCCAGTCAGAGCCATAAACAATCTTTGCCCCCGCATCATGCAAATAGCCCGCAGGTTCGATTAAGGCAAAGCGCTTTGCCCCAAATACGTCTTTTGAACCCTCCCAAGTATCGGCGGCGGGTCTTTCCCATTGGAATGATAATACCGGAAGCACCCCAAGCTTTTTAAAGCGTCCAAAGTCTTCGGGCGCAACCAATTCACAATGGGCAAGCGCGGTGCGCACCATTGGCTCTCCCTTGCCTTGTTTGCGGTATTTTTCCTGCATTAATTCGGTGGCATCAAGCGAAACCCGAACCGCACGGTCACCATCAGTATGAATATGCGTATCAAGCCCCGCATTGGTCAGCTTTAGCATTAAATCAGACAGTTTTTCGGTCTCAATATATGGTTTTACGCCATAATTTGCCCCCTGCACCCATTTGCCGTCTTTTTCCTCATAATAAGGTTCAAGCATTGCCCCAGTAAGTGATGGCAAGGCATTTGTACCATCCATAAAAATTTTGGCGGTATGGACACTAAGGCTAGGTTGAACATGCGCGGCACCTTGGTCAAACATTTTGCGTTCACGCAAAACCTCATCAACTGCTTTGTCCATATTTGGTTCTTTATCCAAATCAACCAAAACCGCAAAATGTGGCCTAATTGTAAGTTCGCCAGATTTTTGAATGGTCTGATATGCCGTCATGGTTTCAATGTCGGTATAGGCATCAAAAATTGAGGTTATGCCTTGCGCATTCATTGCCTTTATTGCGGTTTGCGCGGCAATTAAATTTTGTTTTTCAGTTGGTGGCGGCAAAATTTCAAAAACAATATCACGCGCGGCTTCTTCAAGACGGCCTGTTGGGTTTCCGTCCTTGTCTTTAACAATTATGCCACCGGCACGGTCTTTCTGGTTTTTCAAATCCACTAACTCAACCGCTTTACGGTTTAGCTGTGCGGCATGACCAAATGAATTACGAATAAAAATCGGGCGTGTGGTTTTTAATGCGTCAAAATCCTTATAATTTGGCACAAAACCACTTGGTTTCATTTCCTGTTCAAACCATGCGGCAACCACAAGCCAATCATTTGGCCCTGCATCCTTATCTTCATCTAGGCATTTTTGGATGCGCGCGTTCATCTCATCCATCGTTAGCGATAAATAATTTAATGAACAGCCAGACATCCGAAGCCCGCCAGATTGCGGGTGCATATGCCCGTCAATAAGACCAGGCATAATTGTATTACCACCCGCATTTATTTTTTTTGCCTTGGGCGCAAGTTTTAATGCGGCTTTATCTGTTCCGACATATTTTATAATACCATCAGAAACCACCAATGCGGTTGCATTTTTTTGGTTGGCGGCGGTAAAAACCTTGCCATTATAAAGCACGTAATCTTGTGCAAAAGTGGGTGTTGAAAATAGCAATGCGACAGCGGTAGTAATAAGTAATTTTTTCATTTCAACAAGTTAGCATAAATTTATGGTTTGCAAATCAAATTTGTTGTAACAATTCATAAATTTTGCTGATTGTATTTAAATTGCGCCCGCTTGCCACTTTTAACCATGGGGTTTGCAATTTTGAATCCGCCATGCCATTGCCATAATGAATGAAAATTGCGGATTTGGTTTTTATTATTTCCTCATCCTTTTGGTTTTTTGCGCCCAATAAAACATCGTTAGGCATTTGATTTATAAAACAACAAATCACCCGATTAGGCGCACAGTTTAAAAATGGATTTTCCTTAATAATTTCAATCAGTTCAGAACTTGATTTCACATAGGTTTCGCAATATTTTCCGAAATATTCTTCTAATTTTGCTTCAAGAGTTTCCCTAATTTTTTCGGCAGAAAGATCGCTTTTAAACAATACATTCCCACTGGCTATATAGGTTTTTACCGACAAAAACCCCAAGCTCTCACATAGTTCTTTTAATTCGGACATTGGAATTTTTCCGGTTCCACCGACATTCACCGCCCGCAAAAATGCCACATATTTTTTCATAATTAGATTTTCTGTTAGTAGTCAGTAAAACAAAATATTTTTCTTGAAACCATGATTAATAAGTTTATCAGGTGATGCAATAAATTTATACAAATGCAATATGAGGGCAAACAAATGTCAGACACAAAACAAGGTATTTCCACTTTAGCAGTTCATGCAGGTACTGCACCCGACCCGACAACCAACGCACGCATCACCCCAATTTATCAAACCGCCAGTTTTGTTTTTGACGATGTTGATCATGCCGCAAGCCTTTTTGGGCTTCAGGCATTTGGCAATATTTATTCCCGCCTTACCAACCCAACCAATGCAGTATTAGAAGGCAAAATCGCGGCATTAGAAGGCGGTACAGCCGCCCTTGCCGTTGCATCTGGTCATGCCGCAGAGTTTTTGACATTCCACGCACTTTTACAACCAGGTGATGAGTTTATTGCAGCAAAGCAATTATATGGTGGCTCAATTAATCAGTTTAACAATTCATATAAATCATTTGATTGGCATGTTAAATGGGCGGATATTGGTAATATTCAATCTTTTGAAGCTGCAATCACGCCAAAAACCAAGGCAATTTTTATTGAATCTGTCGCCAACCCTGCGGGTGAAGTTGTTGATATTCCGGCAATCGCAGCAATTGCCAAAAAGCATAATATTCCATTGATTGTTGATAATACAATGGCAACGCCATACCTCATTAAACCATTCGAGCATGGCGCCAATATCGTTATCCATTCGGCAACCAAATTCCTTGGTGGTCATGGAAACTCACTAGGTGGCTTAATTGTTGATGGTGGTAATTTCAACTGGGCCGGTGATGAACGCTACCCGCTTTTAAGTGCTGATAGACCTGAATATTCTGGCCTTAATATTGGTAATACATTTGGCAATATTGCGTTTGCCATTGCGGTTCGTGCTTTGGGATTGCGTGATCTTGGCCCTGCCCTATCGCCATTTAACGCCTTTCTAATATTGACTGGTATGGAAACCCTTGCGCTTCGGATGGAACGCCATGTTCATAACGCAACCTTGGTCGCTGAATACCTTGAGCAACATCCAAAAGTTGCTTATGTGAAATATTCTGGCCTTGAATCAAGCCCAAATCGTGCCTTGGCAGAAAAACTATCGCCAAATGGCGCGGGTGCGGTGTTTACCTTTGGCCTTAAAGGCGGATATGAAGCGGGTATTGAGTTGGTTTCAAAATTAAAACTATTCTCGCACCTTGCCAATATTGGTGATACACGGTCATTGGTAATTCACCCGGCATCAACCACCCATAAACAGCTTACCGATGAACAAAAATCCGCCGCAGGTGCAGGCCCAGAAGTGGTGCGCCTTTCAATCGGTATCGAAGATGCCGATGATTTGATTGCCGATTTGGAACAGGCATTGGCTTAATTAGTTCGTGAAATAAAAAGCCGCCCTTTTTGAATAAAAGGGGCGGCTTTTTATTGATTGTATTTCTAACCACCAGAATTTAATAAATGACCGCCTGAGACTTCTATGTCTTGTGCGGTCATCCAACCAAAGTCGTCTGAAAGCACATTTACAATTACTTTGGCAATATCTTCTGGCATTCCAATCCTACCAAATGCCGTCTGCTTGGCCAAAGGATCGATAAATTCTGGATATTTGTCAAATACGCCGTCACCAAAATTACTATGCGTTGGCCCAGGTGAAACGGCGTTAACATTTATTTTACGAGACGCCAATTCATTGGCAAGATAGCGTGTCCATGTCGACAATGCAGATTTTAAAGAACCATAGACAGAATATCCCAAAAAAGATTGTTTACTCGAAGAGCTTGAAGTGTTCACTATCTTCCCGCCATCTTCAATAAAATTTACGAGCTTTTGGGTAAGAAATACTGGCCCTTTGAAATTGGTATTCAGAATTTTATCAAAATAATCTTCTGTCATTTCGTCAAATGCCATTCCGCCACCAACACCACCATTATTAATTAGATAATCGAAACTCACCCTACCCCATTTGTTTAATAATGTTTCTTTAACGACTTTAGCAAAATCATCAAAAGTTGATAGTTTGCTTAAATCCAATTTGAGAGCAGCCGCGCTACCCGAGGCTTTTTCAATTTCTTCAACAATTTGAACCGCCCTATCTTGATAAGAATTATAAGTAAGGATTACACCAATCCCTCTTTTCCCAAGCTCTATTGCCGTTGCTTTGCCAATTCCATTGCTTCCGCCAGTAATTATTGCAATTTTCATTTTATCCTCATTTGTTAAGTTGATGATTGAGGATTTTATATATTCAAATGCTAAAGCACCACGCCTATTCATTCCATTTTATTGCCTAATAATACCTTTATTATTATTTTTTTTGTTTATAATGCATTATTTCTATGTATTTGATTGCCTTATTCTACGTTATTAGTTATATTCACTTTATGAAAGACAACCGGCTTCAAGAAATAATTGAATTGGCTGATGGTGCTGATACCATGCCAACAGGCACGCAATTGCCAGGAATTGTTATGATAAAAGGCGAAGTTCCGCTTCACCAATTATCTGCAATTTATGAGCCAATGATTGGCTTCACCGTGCAGGGCAGAAAAACCATTACAATTGGTGAGCAAACAATAAATGCGCCTGCACCATCATATTATATTATTCCAACCAATATACCGGCAATCGGAAAGGTCTATCAAGCAGGAAATGACCTTCCTTATATTTCAATCGGCCTAAAGCTTAATATAAAACTATTACAGGATTTAGTCAGGAATTTATCGCCAAATCAAATCGATGATGTTGCTTATAATGATTATGGTCAGTTTACTGCCTGCCCCATTAGCGATGAAATAATGGATTCTTTATTGCGACTTTTGCGCCTTATAAATAAGCCAGATGATATTAATTTTCTTAGCAAAATTTATGAAAGCGAATTATTGTATTTGATATTACAAGGTCAATTAGGGTGGCAGTTACGCCAACTATGTTTTAAAGATGGAAGTATTCGTAAAATCCACGACACTGTTCGGTGGATAAATGAGAATTATGACCAAAATATCGAAATAAAGAACCTAGCAAAAATTGCAGGAATGGCACCAACTACTTTTCATAGGCAATTTAAACAAATCACGGGTTTAAGCCCTGTGCAATACCAAAAGCACATTCGCCTTTTAGAAGCACGAAAACTATTAGTTTATAGTGATTATCGATCATCTGATGCTGCCTTCAAAGTTGGCTATGAAAGCCCATCCCAATTTAATCGGGAGTATGTTAGGCATTTTGGCTTCACTCCTATTCATGATGCACAGCGTATCAGACAATTGGAATTTAATTAATATACTTCGATAAAGTTCACATAAAAACTACAAGCTAAATAAATGCCAAAACCAGTTTGTAAAATTAATGCCAAATTAATTTCAATATTTGGCAAAATACTTTATATGGCGGGCAATGCCAAAGATTTTTGATAAAGCAATAAAATATTTTACCGAAATGGAATCAACATCGCAAAAAGCGGTATGGATTGCCTTTGCGCTTTTTAGTGTGGCGGGCGTTGTCCTTGCGGTTGGCATGTTTTTTATCGATTTCAACCAAGGCGATTTGGCGGATTTTCTGCGTGGGCTTCGCGGTCAATGGTGGTCGGCAATTGCGGTAACGGCAATGTTCACACTTTTGGCATTTTTGGGTGCGCCGCAATTTGTTTTAATCGCCGCCACAGTTGCCGTTTTTGGCACATCCGAAGGCGTTGTGATGTCTTGGGTTGCCACAATGGTTTCGGCAACAGTTGGCTATATCATTGGGCGCTTGGGCGGTGCAGAAGCTGTGCGCAAATTAATCGGCACAAAGGGTGGAAGGCTTTTAAGCTTTATTGGAAATAATGGCTTTTTGACCAGCTTTATGGTGCGCCAAGTTCCAACCGGCCCATTTATTTTGGTCAATCTGGCGCTGGGGGCATCAAATGTTCGCGCATCATGGTTTATTGCCGGAACGGGATTGGGGATTTTGCCAAAAATCCTGCTGGTGGCATTTGGCGCACATGGAATCGGCAAAGTATTACAAGGCGAAAACCTTTCTGCAATTTTGTTTTTCATTGCCGCAGCAGCCATTTGGGCATTGATTGTGTTCGTTGTCAGGCCTTTTTTCCTTAAACGCCAAATTGCCGCAGAGCAAAAGCAGGAAAATTAGGCATATTTTTCCCTTAAAAGCACTTTTTTAACTTGAAAAGGCAAAAAATTTCACTATTTTGTCGCTTCCGCAAAATTTTCGCGGAAGAGAAAGGAATTTTACAGTGAGCGAGCAAGTATTTATCTTCGACACAACAATGCGTGATGGTGAACAATCCCCGGGCGCATCAATGACACTTGAAGAAAAATTGGATCTTGCAAAACTCCTGGAAGATATGCGCGTTGACATTATCGAAGCAGGTTTTCCAATTGCTTCACAAGGTGATTTTGAGGCAGTAAATGCAATTTCCAAAATCATCAAAGAAAGCACGATTTGCGGGCTTTCACGCGCGGGTCAAAAAGATATTGAACGCTGTGCCGAGGCGGTAAAACCTGCGGCGCGGTCACGGATTCATACATTCATTTCCACCTCCCCTTTGCATATGAAATATAAATTGCAAATGGAGCCGGAAAAGGTTTTGGAAAAAATCCATGATTCCGTTACCTTGGCACGTAATTTAGTTGCCGAAGTTGAATGGTCTGCCGAAGATGCCACCCGTACTGAGCGTGATTTTTTGCGTCGTGCGGTTGAAATCGCCATCAAGGCGGGCGCAACCACAATCAACATCCCTGATACTGTTGGCTATTCATTCCCAGAGGAATATGGTGCGATTTTCAAAGATTTGATTGAAACCGTACCGGGTGCGGACAAGGTTATTTTCTCGGCACATTGCCATAATGACCTTGGACTTGCGGTTGCCAATTCTTTGAGTGCGGTTTTAAACGGCGCACGCCAAATTGAATGCGCCATCAACGGCCTTGGCGAACGCGCTGGTAATGCGGCATTAGAAGAAATTGTTATGGCGCTTCGGGTACGTCGTAATGCCTTGCCATATGAAACCAAAATCGAAACCACACGTCTTACTGCCGCATCAAAAATGGTGTCGCGTATCACGGGTTTCCCTGTGCAGTATAATAAAGCAATTGTTGGCAAAAACGCCTTTGCCCACGAAAGCGGTATTCACCAAGACGGTATGTTAAAAAATGCCGAAACCTATGAAATTATGAACCCTGAAACCGTGGGGCAAGGTGCAACCAATCTTGTGATGGGTAAACACTCTGGTCGTCATGCGTTCAAGGATAAATTATCGGCATTGGGCTATGAGCTTGCGGATAATGCCTTTTTGGATGCGTTCCAGCGTTTCAAAGATTTGGCAGATCGCAAAAAATTCGTTTATGATGATGATATTGTTGCCCTTGTGGACGATGCCGCCGCCTATATCGCCGATACCGTAAAGGTTAAGCGCCTTCGGGTGGTTGCGGGAACCGATGGCCCACAAACTGCTGAGCTTGACCTTGAAATTAATGGTGAAAACAAATGGACCACCCAACGCGGCAACGGCCCGGTTGATGCTGTCTTTAATGCCATTCGTGCATTAATTCCGCATGATGCCGTGCTTGAACTTTATCAGGTTCACGCCGTAACCGAAGGCACAGACGCCCAAGCCGAAGTTTCGGTTAGGCTTTCTGATGGTGAATATGTCACTTCGGCACGGGCTTCCGATGCCGATACGCTTGTGGCATCTGCCAAGGCCTATGTCGGCGCGCTAAACCGCCTGATTGCCAAAAAAGAACGCCATAGTGACAAAAAAGGCGATATGCAAAAAGCGGCGGGCTAAAACTTTCCAAAAGTAACTTTAAAGGAGGCAATCAAATTGCCTCCTTTTTGTTTTATATTCTGAAATTCAATGTAAAAGCCCCATCACACTTGTTGTATCTGGCAGAATCTGCAAATCTTATTCATGACTGAAATTACAATCCGCAACGCCACCTTTGATGATATTGAAACCGTAAAAGACTTAATTGAAAAATCGGTTCATGGCCTTCAGGCAGGTGAATATTCAAAATCCCAACGTGATGCTGCATTGGGAACGGTTTTTGGTATTGATACCAATCTTTTCAAAGATCAAACCTATTTTATAATTGAAGTTGGTGGCAAAACCGCCGGCTGCGGCGGCTGGAGCTATCGCAAGGCAATGTTTGGTGCCGATACACTCACCAATGCCGAACCCGAAAAACTTGACCCCACAATTGATGCCGCGCGCATACGGGCATTTTTCATCCATCCCGATTTTGCACGGCGCGGACTTGGGGCATTAATCCTTGAACATTGCGAGAATGCGGCGCGTAATTCAGGCTTTAAAAAATGCGCGCTTGGGGCAACCCTTACTGGCGTGCCATTTTATGAAAAATATGGCTATAAAGAAATTGAAAAGCTTGAGACCCCGCTCCCAAATGGTGAAACATTGGGGATTGTGATGATGGAAAAGATGATTTAGCTTCCAATCAAGCTCGCGGCGATATTTATCATAAGGGCAAGGATGGTTGCGTTAAATAAATATGCCAAAATGCAATGAATTAAGCCAATACGGCGGGTTTTTGTATTACCAAATGCCACATCGGCGGTTTGTCCCGATGTCCCGATTACAAATGAAAAATAGAGGAAATCAAAATAATTTGGCTCTTTGGTGTCGGGGAAAATAATTGCGGGCTTTTGTTCCCAGTCCGTGTGGGAATAATATTCATGCGCATAATGCAGGGTAAATGCCAAATGGATAAAGGCCCAGGAATTCAAAAGCGTTACCACCGCCATCCCAATATGCACAAATTTCAAAAAGCCAATTGCTTTTGATGCAACCCCAAGCTCACCAATAATTGCCGCCACCGATGAAAATGCCGCCAATGATGAAACCAGCAAGATAACCCATTCATTTTCATCATGTTGCTTGGCGCGGGTTTTGATTTTTGCATTGGGCGAAAAAATCAATTCCATGCACAAAAGCATATAAATAAGCGCGCCAATATTCCATGCCAATACCAAATCAGTAACTTCACGGAAGTTAAAAAAGCTAGAAGTTATTAAATGCGATGCAACGCCAAAACCGGCGGCAATTAACATGCGCGGATGATTTATAAAATTTGAAATATATGGAATTCGTCTTGCCCTGATTGCCATAATTTTTAATAGCCCAGATTTGATAATTAATCCATATCACACATTTGGTTTAGAAGCATATATCAAACCACCCAATGCCAATGATGATGCAATTGTAAAAGTAAATGGCTCTTTATCATTACCGAAATATTCAACCGCATTTGCCACCGCCAAAAGCGCAATGTTTGCACGTTCATTTTGCGGAAAATAATCATCAAAAAACGCGGCATTGATTTCGGGGGCAATTTTTTTGATTAGAATAAGGATTTCTTCGGATGCCTCGGCAGAAAGTGTTTCACCGCCCATAATTACGGGTGAAAATTTCAAAACTTCACCAACCCACATTAAAAATTCAACCAGTTCGGGGACATTATTTTGTTCAGGATTTTTGGCGACTTCTAGCCCAGCAATCAGTCCCAAAAACGCTGCCAAATAGCCTGCATCTTCACCGATTTCGCCTGCTTTGGCATATTTGATGAATAAATTAATCAAATTGCCGGCGGCTTCGTTATGTTTGGGGGTTAGTTGGATTGGCATGGATATAAATAAATAATCTTTGTTTATTAAAGATATGGCAGCACTTTGTGCTGCCACCCCTCCACCGCGTTAAACGCGGTTCCCCTCCCCACTTTCGCAGGGAGGAGTTTATAAATTTTAATTATCCAAGAAAGAACGAAGTCTTCTCGAACGGCTTGGGTGTTTTAGTTTGCGTAGTGCTTTTGCCTCGATTTGGCGAATACGTTCGCGGGTAACGCTGAACTGTTGACCAACTTCTTCGAGAGTATGGTCGGTGTTCATGCCGATACCAAAACGCATCCGAAGCACACGTTCCTCACGCGGGGTAAGGGACGCAAGAACCATTGTAACGTTTTCACGCAAGTTTGACTGAATTGCCGCATCAATTGGAATAACCGCATTCTTATCTTCGATGAAATCACCAAGATGTGAATCCTCCTCATCACCCACAGGGGTTTCAAGTGAGATAGGCTCTTTTGCGATTTTCATAACTTTGCGCACTTTTTCAAGTGGCAATGATAATTTGGTTGCCAATTCTTCTGGTGTTGGTTCACGACCAATTTCATGCAACATTTGGCGCGAAGTACGAACCAATTTATTGATGGTTTCAATCATGTGAACCGGAATACGAATTGTCCGTGCTTGATCAGCGATTGAGCGGGTAATAGCCTGCCTAATCCACCATGTCGCATAGGTCGAGAATTTATAACCACGGCGATATTCAAATTTATCAACCGCCTTCATAAGGCCAATATTGCCTTCTTGAATTAAATCAAGGAATTGCAGACCACGGTTGGTATATTTTTTCGCAATTGAAATAACCAAACGAAGGTTCGCCTCGACCATTTCTTTTTTCGCGATACGTGCCTCACGCTCACCTTTTTGAACAGTCTGAACAATTCGACGGAATTCATCGATTGGCACACCCGATTCAGATGCAAGCGCAAAAATTTCATGGCGAATATCATCGGCTTTTTCACGGAATTCACCCGCAAAACGCGCCCATGATTTTGATTTTGCCGAAATTTTATCAAGCCAGTCAAAATCCATCTCATGGCTTTGGTGTTCCTTGATAAAATCAGGACGCGACACACCACAAGTTTCCGCAAGACGCATAAGGCGCGCTTCGGATTGAATAAGGCGTTTGTTGATGGTGTAAAGCTGTTCAATCAATGCTTCAATACGAGCATTGTTTAATTTCAATGACTTTAGCTCATCAATAATTTTGTTTTGCAATGTTTCCATCGCGCTCGCGTCATCAGAAGAGAATTTTCTGCCACCGATGCGGGCATCAACCGAACGATCCTTAAGATTACGGAATTCGTCAAAGTGGCTTGCGATTTCGTCAAGCACTTTCATAATGCCTTCGCGAAGTTCGGTTTCCATGGCGGACATGGAAATAACCGCGCCTTCATCTTCTTCGGCTTCTTCACGGGCTTTTTGACGGCGACGCTCTAACTCAACTTCGTCAATGTCGTCACCACGAACGATTGGAAGATCTTCTTCCTCATCCTCGTCGTCCTCTTCTTCATCAACTTGACCAGTAGAATTTTCAGCACCATAAGTTGCCTCAAGGTCGATAATTTCGCGCAAAAGCACACGACCAGACTGCAACTCATCACGCCAAACCATAATCGCTTCGAATGTAAGCGGGCTTTCGCAAAGACCACGGATCATTGCATCACGACCAGCCTCTATGCGTTTTGCAATCGCAATCTCACCCTCACGGGAAAGAAGTTCAACCGCACCCATTTCACGCAAATACATACGCACCGGATCATCGGTTCTGTCTTGACCTTCTTTGGTGTTACCAGTTTGGGTGGCAACAACCGAAGTTGAAGATTGCACAGTTACCGCAGTTGATTCGGATTCAGCATCTTCTTCATTTTCGGTGATATTAATTCCCAAATCAGATAATTGCGCCATGATTTCATCCAATTGTTCGGATGAAAAATCATCTTGCGGGAAATATTTATTAATTTCGTCAAGCGTGACGAAGCCGCGTTTTTTCGCGTCTTTAATAAATTTTTTCACAGTGGCGGCATTGGTATCCAATGCAGAATTTTCTGAATTCTCTTTATCTTCGATTTGTTCAACTTCGTTTTTTTCGGTCATAGACCAGATGCCTCCAAAGCCAGCAATTTCATTTAATTATGCTTTATATCGCATAAGTTAATATTATTTTCACAAAAAATCCGACCTAATTTCCGTCTTTTGATAACTTTTGACGTTCGTTAATTAGATTTGAGAATTTGTGATACCCTTCTTCTTCGCCCTCTTCGATAAATCTTTCCAATTCAGAACGTTTTGTTTCGGTAAAAATCGCTTTGAATTCTTCTTCACGAAGCAAGGCATTATGCCAATTTGTTTTAATGGTTTCAAAATCAACACCCTTTTTAACATAAGGGTTGATAGGAATTTTTTTCATGCCCTCCAGTAACAAAATGGCAGGTTTGTTGTTTAAAGACTGCAGATGGTGATGTACCGTCTGAAAATCAAGTGTTTCACCATGATTATTAATGTCTAAAATAGCATTTCTCAATGAGTCAAGTGCAGAATCACCAAAATCCAATTCCGCGAGCGTTTCAATCCCGTATTCAAGCAATTGTGGGCATAAAATTACAGCGACCAAAAGGTCGGTTAAGCTGCGTTTACGCTTTACCATCGCCGTGCGCGAATTAACGTTTTGTGGGTTTTGTTTTACGCTTTGCTTCAGCTCTTGTGACGCTTCATAAGAGGTATTTTTTTTATTACGCGAAAATGATGAATTGCGATTATTGTTAAAATTTGGTTTGCTTGTATTTTCTTGATTACGGCCTAAAGACTTATCTAATAGGCGTTTTAGCTCAAGATTGACTTCATTTTTAAGGTCTTCATCGCTAATTTCATTTGCCCTTAACCGCAATGATTTACGCAAAGATGCGCGTGCCTCGGCGCTATCTGTGCCGATGCTTGCCGCCTCGGAATTGAATAAAAATTGGGTAAGGCTTTGCGCATCCGCCAGAACTTCAAGCAATTTTGTCTTGCCCTCATTCTTAATTATGTCGTCTGGATCCTGACCATTTGGCAAAATTGCAAAGCGGAATGACTTAAAAGAATTTATCAGTGGCAAGGCACGATTTAGGGAACGCACCGCCGCATTCTGCCCCGCAGAATCACCATCAAAGCAAAGTATCGGCATACTGAACATGCGCCAAGCAAGTGTCATTTGCTCTTCGGTTAGCGCGGTTCCAAGTGGGGCAACCGCAGGGATACCCACTTTTTCAAGCGCGATAACATCCATATAGCCTTCGGAAATAACCAATGGATGACTTTTAATTAGGCCACGGGCGTTTTTATAACGATATAAATTATTGCCCTTTGAAAATACCGCGCTTTCGGGGCCATTCAAATATTTGGGCATTCCATCGGGGTCGAGTGTGCGCGCACCAAATGAAATCGCCCGCCCCTTATTATCCTCTATCGCAAACATCACACGATTACGAAAATAATCATAGGTTTGCCCATCGTCACCCTTGCGCACCAATCCGGCATCGATAAGATGCTCAAGAGCGAAGCCAAGACCGGTTAGCTTATCACGCAAAAAGGTGCGATTATTTGGTGAATAACCCAATGAAAACTGTACCCAATCTTTTTGGTTTAGGCCACGCTTTTGCAGATAATCACGCGCAGACTTACCACCTTGGTTTTGTAATTCTTGGGCATAGATTTCGCGCGCTTTATCAAGTGTGGCATAAATTCTTTCAGTTTTATCGATAACTTCTTTGGGAATTACCGCAGATTTTGGAATTTCCATGCCCGCAAGATGCGCCAATTCCTCAACCGCTTCGTAAAATTCCATGTTTTCGGTATTGATAAGAAAATCAAACGCATTGCCGGTCGCACCACAACCAAAACAATGGTAAATACCCCTATCCTCAAGGGCGTGAAATGATGGGGTCTTTTCCCCATGAAACGGGCAGCATGCCCACATATCACCGCGTGCCGGGTTTGACTTTTTCTTATCCCATGTAACTTTGCGCCCTACTACTGAAGTAATAGAGGTTCTGTTCAGCACTTGGTCTAAAAAAGCGCGCTCAAAACGGTTGGCAACATTACGGGACATTTAATACCCATATATTAACTTTTGGAAGAATCCAATTGTTTCTCCCATACGGACTTGATTTGGTTCTCTTGCCCCTCTTTTTCGCCATTTATGCCAAACCAATTAACGATAATTGCAAGTAATGAAACCAAAAGCCCAAACCAGAAATTATACATCGCAACGCCTGCGGCAACCGCCCATAACAACACCAAAAGCATTACGAAAATAATGCTTGTTATTGCCCGATCTGGCTTTTGCATCATTTTAGGTCTGCGGGATGGTTTTATATTGGCAAATTCAATCAAAATCACCGAGAAATTGGCAAATAATGTGAATAACAAAATTATCCCGAATTTTAATATCCCAAGTTTTTGTAACATTACCGAGAGAATTGCAATCTCAAAAAATGCAGGAAGAAATGCAACCAACCCTTTGAATAAATAGATTTTTGCCATGCTGATGGGGGATGATTTTAACAAATCACGCGCCTCTTCAACCGATGCCACCATCCAGGCGAGTGTTGATGTCATAATAGCCGTTGCAAAAACCGTAAGCGGTGCAAAAACATATTGCACCACACCCATATCAATATCATTTTTTCCAGATAATGTCATGAATATCGGCACAAAGGCCGCAAGCGGAATAACCATTTGCACAATGGTTATTGGATCGCGTGTTAGTGATAATAATTCCTTACGCAAGATTATAAAATTTGTATTTCGGGAAAACGAAATTTTGTCGCCTTTGCGTTTTACATCTTGTGATAATTCGGTCTGCCCCGCGATATTTGCGACATCTTTGGCAAAGGCATCGCCCATTGAATTCATAATTATCGCAAAAACCGCAATGCCCACAATCATAATCAAAAGCGCATTAAACCAATTCCCCAATAAAGCATGGCCAAACCAAACCAATATATTATCGGTCGTTGAATAATTGCCATGATAGGCAAATAAATCAGCCAGTTTTCCAGAAGAATGCCCAATGCGGGAAGCTTGCAGGTAAAATACGCCTGCTGCAATCCCGCCAAAGCCAAGGATTTGCGAAATTTTACGACCTTTTAAAAGACCAAATTTTAGCAATAAAACCCGCGCGAACATAAAACCAACCCCACCTTCAAAAACCGCCAAGCCAATGGCAACTGGTATAAAGGTGAATAATTCATGACGCACACTTATCGCCGTATTGCCGATAAACATTGCGCCAAACATCAAAAACATCAGCAAGGTTCGAAATGTGCTTACCAAAATCCGCCCAATGGCAATGTTTTTTGGCTTTAGAGGTGATGATAATAATAAATCCAAATCACCACGATCAGAAAAATACATAAAGGCGGTCATAAGGCTCATGAATAAGAGACCTGAAAACAAGCCCAATAGCTTTTTCCCAGCCGCAAGGTAAAAACCGTAACCAGGCTCAAACCCACTTGTATAAAGCATTTTTACTGATTGACCGGCACCAAAAATGGCAAGCATTATAATGCCAACAAAAAACAATCTGCCAATGACCGCCTTTGCGCCACTGTTGTTTTGGCGCATTCTAAATTCGCGCTTTAATTGGTTTAGCGCAAGCCAAAATGCCGAACCAGTTTTTAATTTAGGAGTTTTAAAAACTACTCCGGTCATGCTTTTTGCCTATCAATAAGCGTAAGAAAAATATCTTCGAGCGATTTGCCAACCATATTATTTTCTTCGCGTAATTCGTCCAATGTGCCTTGTGATAGCAATAATCCATTGTGAATTATGCCAATTTTGCGGGCAAGTTTTTCGGCAACTTCAAGCACGTGTGTGGTTAATATTATGGTTGCGCCCTCTTTGGTTTTTTCATTCAATAATTCTTTTAAATCGCGGGCAATGGCGGCATCAAGCCCTGAGAAAGGTTCATCCATCAAAAGTAATTTTGGTTCATGTAGCAAGGCACCACAAATTGCGGTTTTTTGCTTCATTCCCCGTGAAAAACCTTCACATCTTTTGTCTTTAACATCCCATAATTCAAAACGCTTAAGCAAATCTTCTGCCAAAGATGCCGCACGATTTCCGTCAAGCTTCCAAAGCCCAGCTACAAATTCCAAATATTCAATCGGCGATAATTTGTCATATAAAAGCGGCTCATCAGGAAGCCACGCCATGATTTTTTTAGCTTGGGTCGGGTTTTCAAGAACATTAATCCCAAAAACCTCAATTGCGCCACTATCAGGTGCCAAAAGCCCTGAAATCATGCGCATGGTCGTGGTCTTGCCTGCACCATTTGAACCTAAAAACGCATAAAACTCGCCGGCTTCAAGCGAAAGATTTAGGGAATTAACCGCCTTTTTATCGCCAAAACTTTTGGAAAGACTTTCCACCCTTAATGCGTTTATGCTCATTTTTTGAATGCCCAGAATTTTAATGCCAACATAGACAATATTGATGTTAAACCAATCACCAAAATTGCCCCCAATTTATTATCAATATGAAATATTGGGAAGATAATGGTCGAAATTGTAAAATTAATCCCTAATGCGACCAATTGGGTGGCGAAATATTTGGGAAATGCCTGCACATGGTCTGCATCAGAGCGGAAAGTGAAACTACGTTGTAAAAGATATACTGGTACAATCAATAAGGCGTGGCATGTAACCGTGATTATCGGTTTATAGAGATTGGGAAAAGCATTTAAACCCCATTGCACCATGAAATAATTGACAACAGCACCACCACCGCCAACCACCAAAAATCGGACAATTTCAAATAAATGCGGCAAATGCTTTTTCAAGTCTTTTACCTCAATCATATATTTGCCAGCATATATTCAGCAGCAGAAACTTTATACTCACCTGCTTGCTCGATGAAAATACGGCTTACAACGCCATCTTTTGCCAATAATGCAAAACGCTGGCAGCGCGTGCCCATTCCAAATTTTGTGCCATCAAGTTCAAGGCCCAACGCCTTGGTAAAATCACAATTACCATCAGCAAGCATGATTATATCATCACCCACATCTTGGCTTTTTGCCCACGCCTGCATCACGAACGCATCATTAACCGACATACAGATGATTTTATCGACACCTTTTGCTTTTAATGCAGTGGCATTTTTTTGGTAAGATGGAAGGTGCTTGGCGCTACATGTCGGGGTAAATGCCCCCGGAAGCCCGAATATAACAACCGTCGCCCCCGAAAATAATTCATTAAAATCAACGTGTTTTGGGCCATTATCAGAAGCAATTATAAATGATTGTTGCGGTAATTTATCGCCATTATCAATCGGCATATTATTCTCTCTTTAAATTTGTGATATAGTTATTAGAATTAGTGGCACAATAAATACATTTTACGGACTTGCAAGATTACAAATCTTGTGGATTAATTCCTGAGTGTAAAGATTGGTTTTAATATGGGATATTTAAGCGGCAAAATCATTACTGCTACCCCACAGATGGATGACCCACGTTTCCGTCATGGAATTATCCTTATTTGTGAACATGATGATGAGCATGCTTTTGGCATTGTTTTAAATAAACAGATTAAAAACCTTTCCTTGGGTGAAATTGGCGAACAATTGGGCATTAATGCCACCACAAAAATCAAAAACCCACCAATTTATGACGGCGGCCCATGCCAGCCCGAACGGGGCTTTGTTCTTCATTCAAATGATTGGATTGATGCCTCTAGCTGTGATGTAAATATGAATTTGTCGCTTACGGTTTCAAAAGATATTATTGAGGCCATAATGAATGATATTGGCCCATCAAAAAGCCTAATTGCAATGGGGTATTCTGGTTGGGGTGCCGGGCAATTAGAAGATGAGGTTTCAAATAACATCTGGCTGGTTGGTGATGCCGATGAAGAGCTTATCTTTTCTAAAAGCAGCGCAGAATCAAAGTGGCAGCATTCTATGCTATTGATGAATATTGACCCCAAACGGCTTTCGACAATCTGTGGGAATGCCTAATGTCACATTCATCGTGCATTGTGCTGTTGCGCAATGAATTACGCCTATCTGATCACCCTGCACTGTTGCATGCGGCAAAAAATTCGGCGGTGATACCACTTTTTATTCTTGATGATAAAATTAAATTAGGCGGCGCATCATTATGGTGGCTTCATCATTCTTTAAAGGCGCTTGGCGATGATTTTGCAAAACATGGCATAAAACTAATATTGCGCCGTGGTGATACTGAAAAAATCATTGAAGAAATCCAAAAAGCAACCAATGCCAAGGCAATTTATTGCACTCGAAACTATACAAAACACGATGCAAGACTTGAAAACAAACTACACGCAAAATATCAAAATACGGAAATTGAATTTAGACGATTTGGTGGCAATCTTTTAATCGAGCCAGAAAAAATTTCCAACAAGCAAGGCACACCGTTTCAAGTCTTCACCCCGTTTTTCAAAGCATTGCAACAATCAGATAATATAAGAACACCCATTGTAAAACCAGAGAAAATCATCCCATTTTCCGGTGATATAAAAACAGATAATCTTGAAAATTGGGAATTATTGCCGACCAAACCCAATTGGGCCAAAGGTTTTGCAGAATGGGAAATTGGTGAAGCATCTGCGTTTAAAAAGCTAGAAAAATTTCTTGATAGTAAAATAAATATATATGCCGAAGGGCGGGATTTTCCTTCATTGGCGGCAACCTCCCTCCTCTCGCCGCATTTGCGGTTTGGGGAAATAAGCCCAGCGCAAATATGGGAGATGGTAAAATTAAAATGCCTTGGCCATCCAACCGATAATTGTCAAAAATTCTTGTCCGAACTGGCGTGGCGTGAATTTTGTTATCATTTGCTATTGCATTATCCTGATATGGCGACAAAATCTATCAAACAGCAATTTTCAGCGATTGAATGGGATAATAATCCCAACCAAATATCGTCATGGCAAAAGGGACAAACTGGTTTTCCAATCATTGATGCCGGCATGCGTGAATTATGGCAAACTGGCTATATGCACAACCGCGTGCGAATGATTGTGGCAAGCTTTTTGGTCAAAGATTTATTGATTGATTGGCAATATGGTGAACAATGGTTTTGGGATTGCCTGCTTGATGCCGATTTTGCCAATAATCCAGCATCATGGCAATGGGTTGCAGGTTGTGGAATGGATGCCGCCCCCTATTTCAGGATTTTTAATCCAACAACACAATCACAAAAATTTGACCACGATGGGAAATATATTAGGCATTGGCTTCCAGAATTGGCAAAACTGCCCAATAAATATATTCATGAGCCATCAACTGCGCCCAAAGAAATCTTATCTGATGCGGGAATTATTATGGGGCAAACCTATCCATTTCCAATAATAAACCATAAAGCGGCGCGTGAAAAAACATTATTCGCATATGGCAAAATAAAAGGGGCGGAATAACCGCCCCCAAAGAATTTTATTATGTGCAAATCAGATTAGTCTTTTTTGCCAAAGATGCCGCCGATAACGTTTTTTGCACCATCAACAATATCATTGATAGGGTTGCCATCGCCATCTTTATCAAGTTTGTTCATTGCATCGCCAAGTGGGCTTGCTTTGATTTTTTCAAGAACGCCACCAAATGCACCGCTTGCCGCTTCGCCAAGCTCACCAGCTTTTGCTTGCAATGTGCTACCAAGATTTTGTGCAATTTCTTGCACTTTTTCAACAGGAACACCAAGTTTTGCAGCAACTTCTTCAGCATTATCAA
>DDFH01000008.1 GCA_002337085.1 Hyphomonadaceae bacterium UBA1933
CCCTATTCTCTAATGGTGGGTGGTGAGGGGTTCGAACCCCCGACCCTCTCGGTGTAAACGAGATGCTCTTCCAGCTGAGCTAACCACCCGTCCCATTCAGAGGTCGGCTTGTTACCTTACCGACAAAAAAAATAAAAGCCCCAATTTCAGTAAATAGCATAAAATTACAGCATTAGTTTACAGTTGAACTAATGGCGCTTTTCATCAATAATCCCATTATCAGCAGGAATTCTGGCTTGAAGGGCATGTTCAACATCATTTGCAGTCCATTCAATAGGGCTGAGTTTTTGTGTTAAAGCATGTGCCAAAACCTCATCGGCAGTCGATACAGGTATGATTTCAAGGCCAGATTTTACATTTGCAGGAATATCAGCAAGGTCTTTTTCATTGTCTTTAGGAATCAAAACAGTTTTTATACCTGCCCTTAATGCCGCCAATAGTTTTTCCTTTAGGCCTCCGATAGGTAAAACTTTACCACGAAGTGTAATTTCACCAGTCATAGCAACGGTTTTTGATACCGGAACATTAGTTAAAAGACTTACAATCGCTGTCATCATTGCAATACCAGCCGATGGACCATCTTTTGGTGTTGCCGCCTCTGGTACGTGAACGTGAATATCAGTTTGATCGAAAATTGTTGGCTTTATACCAAATAAAGGCGCACGAGACTTCACAAATGAAGATGCAGCAGAAATTGATTCTTTCATCACATCTTTCAAATTACCTGTAACCGTCATCCGACCTTTACCAAACATCTGAACCGCTTCGATAGTAAGAGTATCACCACCAACTTCAGTCCATGCTAGGCCGGTCACGGCCCCCACTTGGTCTTCCAATTCAACTTCACCAAAGCGATATTTGGTGACGCCTGCATATTTGGCAAGGTTTGCATCGTTTACAATTAGTTTATC
The DNA here is from genome assembly GCA_002337085.1 of Hyphomonadaceae bacterium UBA1933. Taxonomy (GTDB): domain Bacteria; phylum Pseudomonadota; class Alphaproteobacteria; order Caulobacterales; family Aquidulcibacteraceae; genus Pseudaquidulcibacter. Next base: position 912 of record DDFH01000008.1, read on the forward strand.
GTACTTCTTCTGGCTAATTTCGCGAATGGCTTTACGAGCTATATTTGCAACTTCACGTTCAAGCGAACGAACACCAGCTTCACGGGTATAGCTTCGAATCAATTCAATTATTGCAGAGTCAGCAATCTCTAATTCGCCAGCTTTTACACCATGCTCTTCAAAAATTTTCGGCATTAAGTGACGTTTAGTGATTTCAAGCTTTTCCTCTTCGGTATATCCGGGGATGCGTATGATTTCCATACGATCAAGCAAGGCCTGATGAATATTCAAAGAGTTTGCAGTTGTAATAAACATTACATTCGACAAATCATAATCAAGTTCTAAATAATGGTCATTAAATGTATTGTTTTGTTCTGGATCTAAAACTTCAAGCAAAGCAGATGCAGGGTCGCCACGGAAATCGGCGCCCATTTTATCAATCTCATCCAATAAGAATAATGGATTATTTGATTTAATCTTTTTCAAAGACTGAATAACGCGACCAGGCATAGAACCTATATAAGTTCTGCGATGACCTCTGATTTCAGCCTCATCACGCACGCCACCAAGCGCAACACGAACAAAGTCACGCCCAGTAGCTTTTGCAATTGAACGCCCTAAAGAAGTTTTACCAACCCCAGGTGGGCCAACAAGGCAAAGAATGGGGCCACGAATCTTATTCACACGACCTTGAACAGCGAGATATTCCAATATCCGCTCTTTAACTTTCTCAAGACCATAATGATCGGCATTCAAAACTTCTTCAGCTTTGTTGATATCGTTTTTGACCTTTTTATAAGTACCCCAAGGCAAAGCAAGTAACCAATCAAGGTAGTTACGAACCACTGTTGATTCGGCACTCATTGGCGACATTTGTTTAAGCTTCTTAAGCTCACTAATCGCTTTTTGGCGCGCCTCTTTAGAAAGCTTTGTACGCTTTATTTTTGCTTCAAGCTCTTTGACTTCATCTTTGCCGTCATCGGCTTCGCCCAATTCGCGTTGAATAGCCTTCATTTGTTCATTAAGATAATATTCGCGTTGGCTTTTTTCCATTTGGCGGCGAACACGATTCTTAACCCTACGCTCGACTTGAAGTGCGCCGATTTCAGATTCCATAAAGCTAAGGATTTTCTCCAAGCGCTTTCCAACATGGGTTGTCGCAAGGAGGTCTTGTTTTTCAGAAACTTTAATATTCAAATCTGCAGCAATAATATCAGCAATGCTTGAAGGATTATTATTTTCTTGCAAACCAGCAGTTACTTCTTGCGGAATTTTACGGTTTAATTTTCCATAATTTTGGAATTGTTCCATAACCGCTTTAGAAAGTACTTGTGTTTCTGCACTGTCTTTATCGCTATCTTCAAGCTCAACAATATTTGCAATAAAAATATCGTCTTCTTTTTCATATGATTTAATTTTTACGCGTTTCTGCCCTTCAACAAGTACACGAACAGTACCATCAGGCAATTTTAATAATTGCAAAACATTGGCAATTGTACCAATATCGTAGATATCATTAATCTGTGGGTCATCAACACCAGCATCTTTTTGCGCAGCAAGCACCACAATTTTATCATTTGCCATTGCCTCTTCTAGCGCGCGAACAGATTTTTCGCGTCCGACAAATAATGGCGAGACTCTCTGCGGAAATACAACGATATCACGCAATGGAAGTAATGGAAGTTTTTTCATTTCACTCATAGTTTAACCTTTAGCACACAGTATGGAATTAATCGTTAAAAAACCCCACCAACTACGCAGAAAAGAAAATGGCGCTTGTCTATCCTTGTTTCAAGGGGACCAAGCGCCATTTTTTGTTATAAATCTGTAAAAATTTTAACTGGCTTTATTTGTATTTTCACGACGTTCAGAATAAATGAGCAATGGTTGCGCCCTACCCTCAACAACTTCGACATTGATAACAACTTCTTCAACGCCTTCAAAAGAAGGTAAGTCAAACATTGTATCAAGAAGAATGCTTTCTAGAATTGAGCGAAGGCCACGCGCGCCAGTTTTACGTGCAATAGCTTTTGAAGCAACGGCATGCAAAGCCTCATCAGTGAAAGTTAGCTTGCAATTTTCCATATCAAACAAACGTTGATACTGTTTAACCAATGCGTTCTTTGGCTCAGTAAGAATTGTAACCAATGCAGGTTCATCTAAATCTTCCAATGTAGCAAAAACTGGCATACGACCAACAAACTCAGGGATAAGGCCGAATTTCAACAAATCTTCTGGTTCAAGATCTTTTAGCAAGTCACCAGTCCGGCGGTCATCAGGGTCGCGAACATCGGCACCAAAACCAATACCCGCACCTTTACCACGGCGCGAAATAATTTGCTCAAGACCAGGGAAGGCACCACCAGCAATGAAAAGAATATTTGTTGTGTCAACTTGCAAAAATTCTTGTTGTGGGTGCTTACGGCCACCTTGTGGTGGAACCGATGCAACAGTACCTTCCATCAATTTCAAAAGTGCTTGTTGAACACCTTCACCAGAAACATCGCGGGTAATTGAAGGGTTATCAGATTTACGAGAAATTTTATCAATCTCATCGATATAAACAATCCCACGCTGCGCACGTTCAACATTATAATCAGAAGATTGCAATAGTTTCAAAATGATATTTTCAACATCTTCACCAACATAGCCAGCCTCGGTTAATGTTGTGGCATCTGCCATTGTGAAAGGAACGTCAATAATTCTTGCCAATGTTTGCGCCAAAAGGGTTTTACCGCAACCAGTTGGCCCAATTAGCAAAATATTTGATTTAGCCAATTCAACATCATTATTTTTCTGCGCATGCGCAAGACGTTTATAGTGGTTATGAACAGCAACAGAAAGAACACGCTTTGCCTTTGACTGACCAATTACATAATCATCAAGAACATCTTTAATTTCCTGAGGTGACGGTACACCTTCTTTAGATTTAACAAATTGTGTTTTATTTTCTTCACGGATAATATCCATGCACAATTCAACACATTCGTCACAGATGAATACAGTTGGTCCAGCAATTAGCTTGCGGACTTCATGTTGGCTTTTCCCACAGAAACTGCAATAAAGCGTGTTTTTTGTATCACCACTTGCGGCTTTTGTCATTCACTCTCTCCGACCAGAGACTTCTCCGGATAGTCTGACCCCAACTTATGTAGGAGTCAATGTTATTTATTGATGCCTTTTGATACACCCAATACTGATTAATCGTTACACAGCATCTTCCGTGCCAACAGCACGTTTTTCAAGCACATTATCAATTAAACCAAATTCTTTTGCTTCAGCCGCAGTCATAAAATGGTCGCGATCAAGCGTTTTTTCAATCAAATCATATGATTGACCAGTATGTTTTACATAAATTTCGTTTAAACGTTTTTTGGTTGCCAACATATCTTCAGCGTGACGCTCAATATCAGAAGCAGGGCCACGGAAGCCGCCAGATGGTTGATGAACCATCACACGCGAATTTGGTGTAGCAGCACGAAGACCTTTTTCACCAGCAGCCAAAAGCAAAGAACCCATTGAACACGCCTGCCCCATTACAAGTGTTGCAATCGGCGAACGAATATACTGCATTGTATCATAAATAGCCAAACCAGATGTAACAACACCACCAGGGCTATTAATATACATTGAAATTTCTTTCTTAGGATTTTCAGATTCCAAGAACAATAATTGCGCGCAAATCAACGACGCCATACCATCCTCAACCGGACCTGAAACAAATACGATACGCTCACGTAAAAGACGTGAGAAAATATCAAAAGCACGCTCACCACGTGAGGATTGCTCAACAACCATAGGAACAAGATTGTCAGTATGGTCATATCCAGAGCTTAAAAGCGGATGGCGTAAAAATTCGTTAAACATATAAAACCTCAAACAGAGCGTTAAACTCAGGCAGATTATCTAAAAACGGCTTATTTAAGACCTGACACCCTAAATAATTTATGAATCTTGTCATGATATTTGCGCATTAAATGCAAAAATTCAATGTTAAACCTGTGGAAAAAAAAGCCGGCATGTGGTCATGCCGGCTTTTTTGATAAGAAATACTCGTTTTAAACGATTATTCTTTTGCTTTGGCAGCTTTTTTAGCAGGCGCTTTTTTTGGCTTTTCTTCAGAAGCAACTTCGTCATTCGCTTTAGCAGCCTTTTTAGGCTTTTCTTCGCTGGCTTCTTCTTTTTTCGCCTTAGGAGCCGCTTTTTTAGCTTTAGCAGGTTTTTCTTCTGCTTTTGGCTCTTCATCTTCTGCTTCTAATTCTTCACGAGTTACTTTAACGTCTTCAACTTTTGCTTTTGAAAGAACGTAATCAACAACTTTTTCTTCATAGAGTGGTGCACGAAGTTGCGCCATCATATTCGGATTTTTTTGGAAGAATTCAAGAACTTGACGTTCTTGACCAGGGTAACGAGAGGCTTCGCGGAATAAAGCACCTTGAAGTTCTTGATCGGTAATTTGAACTTCGCCAACGCGACCGATTTCAGCCAAAACAAGGCCAAGACGAACACGACGTTCTGCAATTACTTTATATTCACCTTTAAGCTCGTCTTCAGTTTTGCCTTCATCATCTGGGTCAACATTGCCTTGCGCTTTATCGGCCTGAACTTGCTGCCAAATAGCATCAAATTCAGCTTCAACCATTTTTGGCGGCAATTCAAATGAATGTGAACTATCCAAAGCATCAAGCAATGAACGTTTTGCTTTAGTACGAGAAAGTGAAGCAAACTGACGTTCGATATCTGCTTTTACAGCATCTTTCAAAGAATCAAGAGTTTCAAGACCAACAGTTTTTGCAAGCTCATCATCGATTTTGCTTTCTTTTGGCGCTTTAACTTCTTTAACTTTAATATCAAAAGTAGCTGGCTTACCTGCAAGCTCGGCAACACCGTAATCAGCTGGGAAAGTTACGTTAATAACAGTTTCGTCATCAGCTTTAACGCCAACAAGTGCTTCTTCAAAACCTGGAATGAAAGTGTTTGAACCAAGAACCACTTGTGCATCATTAGCTGCACCACCTTGGAATTCAACGCCATCAATTTTACCAAGGAAGTCACAAATAACTGCATCGCCATTTTTTGCTTTACCAGTTTTGGTTTCATATGCTTTTGAGTTTGCGGCAATCTCTTCAAGCGCTTTTGTAACTTCTTCTTCAGTTGCTTCAGTAACTGGACGAGTGATTGAAAGTGTTGCAACTTCAACAACTTCAAACTCTGGCAAAATGTCCATAGAAACATCAAATACCAATGCCTCTTTACCATCGAGGATAGCATCAACATTATCAACATTGCCAACTTCTGGGTTTGAAGCAGGGCGAACATTGTTATCATTAACCGCTTGATCGATACCTTTTTGAACCAATTCATTCAAAAGGTCACCCATGATGCCTTTACCATAAAGACGTTTAACGTGCGCAGTTGGCACTTTACCCTTACGGAAGCCTTTTAGGTTTAGAGTTGGTGCAATTTCTTTGATTTTCGCATCCAACGCAACATTCAATTCGGCAACTTCAACAGTGATATTATAAACAACGGACAAACCGTCTTTTGATTTCTCAGTAATTTTCATCTTTTCTTCCTGCGATTGCAGCTTATTTAAACTTAGCTAACCCGCCGATTTATAGGGAAAACCAGACAGAATCCGCCATAAGCAAAACTCGAATGCGCGCCTATGCCACTAAATTGTTAATTAGTCCAGATTCTGTTATGCTTTTACGCAGTTAAGAAACAAAACATATTTGGGCAGGAAATTGGATGATCTCACAAATTTTATTTGTCGTGGGCGCGGCCTCGGCGGTGATTGCCTTTGGATTTATGCTTGGTCTTTCGCAAAATATTTCAATTAATAATGAATTGGCCAAACAAGCTGCATATAATTATGATTCAAATTTGAAGTTTGATGAAATAATCATCTCCGACAACAAAACAGCGGCACTAGCCATTTCGAATAAAGGTATTTTATTATTTAAAACTGTGGGAAACCGCATTGCAGTTAGAATTATCAACAAGGATAATATTATAAAACACGGTAATTCAATACTATTTTTGTTAAATGATATTGGATTTCCTGATTTCAAAACCCAATTTGATATTAATAATATTGAAGATTTTTTTGACATAACGACTACAAAAGGGATGCAAAATGCTTGATTATGTGCCTCTTAACCTTCCCTCACCTGTTGTTTGGGCAACGCCGTTTTTTGGTTTTCTTGTTATTGCCGAAATGCTTTATGCCAAATTTGGTAAAACTAAAGCTGCAAACTATGAAGCAAAAGATAGCTTTGCCAGCCTTATGATGGGCGTTGGCAATCAAATTGTTGGCTTTGTTACTGCATCAATATTTTTTGCGATTAGTGTTACTGCATACCAACATAGGATTTTTGATATAGGCACAAATCCGATTATATTCGTTGCCTGCTTCTTCTTAGAGGATTTATCGTTTTATTGGTTTCACAGAATATCGCATGAAAGCCGATATTTCTGGGCAAGCCATATAATCCATCACTCATCGCAATATTATAATTTATCAACCGCTTTGCGACAAACATGGACCGGCACATTATCAGGAGGTTTCATATTTTGGCTGCCATTGGCATTTCTTGGCTTTCATCCGGCGATGATTGGCTTTTTTTCTGGTCTAAGTTTGGTTTATCAATTCTGGATTCATACAGAAACAATTGATAAAATGCCAAAATGGTTCGAGGCAATTTTTAACACCCCAAGCCATCACCGCGTACATCATGCGGTTAATCCCCAATATCTTGATGCAAATTATGGTGGAGTTCTTATTATTTGGGATAGATTGTTCGGAACCTTTGTTCCAGAATGTAAAGAAGACAAGCCAAAATACGGCGTTGTTACCAATATTGCCACCTTTAACCCATTCCGAATTGCATTCCATGAATGGTTCGGAATTTTTAAAGATATCACATCAGCTAAACCAAAACACATTTTCGGATACTTATTTGGCCCACCAGGTTGGTCCCACGACGGCAGCAGGAAAACAAGTAAGATTATCAAGGCGGAAAATAAAAAAGCCTGAACTATGTTCAGGCTTTTATTTACTTATGGTGCGGACGGAGAGAGTCGAACTCTCACGCCTCTCGGCGCTGGAACCTAAATCCAGTGCGTCTACCAGTTTCGCCACGTCCGCACTACATAAGTGGCGGGTTTATTCCTAAAAAATGCGCCAAAGGTCAATCATGAATTTCAGGTTTTACTGCTTAAACTTTCAAAGCCTTTATAAATTCGTATGCAATTAGGCTGCAAGAGCCCAAATCCGCATTTTCCCACGCCATAATTAAATTGCGATCTTTGGCAACAATGAAGGGAATCTCCCCCCCTATCGCAGCGGTTTTTAATGCCGGCATCAATTTATCAGCCAAAATTTGTGCATGATCACGTGACGTCAAATTATTAAAAGACCATGCTTCGCACCCCATTTCAGGCGGTAATGTTACAGGAACTAGTTTTTTATCAGTAGGCAAACCATAAACCCAAAAACGTCCGCGAGCATTAAATAGCACCATTGTTTTAAACGGTTCTTTCACCCTAATCACGCAATATTTATATGGGGATGATTGCAGCAATACAATCGGGCAATCTAAAAATTTTCCAGAAATGCAATCTTCATATTCTCGCATGTCCTTCTGTATTAATGAAACATTTTCGATTTCATCAAAAGCCGCCATAATAGCCGCTTTTGCAATTGTTCCACGTGTTTGTTTTTCAGGTATTTGATTTGTATTTTCTTCTTTTGAAATATCCAAAAGTAATTTTATCGCCAACCAAACCCCAAATATTAGAACAAAAAATGGAATTATTGAAAAAATAGTTTGAAAAATGCCTGGCAACCGATACGCAATTGGCGCAAACAATGCCATCAAAACAAATCCCAAAACTACCAACGCTGCAGAAAGCGATAATCTTTGACCATTACCGCCCATACGCTCTTTGGCAGCAGTAAACGCAAATTTCAATTTTTGTATGGTTTGTTGACTAAATGGATTGCGCATATTCAATACTTATCATGACTCGCGCCTAAGCACAGGCATTAATAATCGCATTAATTGCCGCACGTGCACCTTTTATTTTGGCGTTATCGGTTTGCCAATTGCCATTTATTGTCATTTTTCCATCTGGACGAAGGCGGAACATGGCTGGTTGCGATTGAACCAACCCAATAAGTTTTAATGGATCTGGAGCCAATTCATCTTTAAAGTTTGCAATAGCTCCATTTGGTGTAATAATAAGTTTCTCAATTCCAATGCATTTACAAAGCGCTTTAAGGCCAGCAATCTCTATCAAATGGCTAACCTCTAGCGGCATTTTACCAAACCTATCTATTAACTCTGCGGCAAAACCATCACGCTCATCATCGCTTTCAAGTTCAGCAAGACGGCGATATAATGATAGGCGCAAACCAAGATCTGGCACATAATCTTCCGGTATTAATACGGCAAGACCAATTGAAATATTTGGCGACCAGGATTTAGAGCTAATCACACTATCTTCGTTCTTAAGCTCGGCAACAGCTTCTTCAAGCATTTGTTGATATAGTTCAACGCCAACTTCTTTAATATTCCCCGATTGCTCTTCGCCCAATAAATTACCGCCACCACGCATATCTAAATCATGGCTTGCAATTTGGAAACCGGCACCAAGACTATCGAGTGATTGCAGGACTTTAAGACGCTTCTCTGCCTGTGGTGTAATTTTAAATGTATCAGGAATGGTGAGATACGCATAAGCCCGTGATTTTGAGCGCCCAACCCGCCCACGAAGCTGATAAGCAGCAGCAAGCCCAAGCATATCGGAACGCCAAACAATTAATGTATTAGCACGCGGTATATCAATACCAGATTCGACAATTGTTGTTGCCAATAACACGTCAAAGTCACCATCGTAGAATGCATTTATTATTGGTTCAATTGCGGTTGGTGGCATTTGCCCATGAACAGTTCTGAATTTAATTTCCGGCAAATTATCACGCAAGAATTCTTCAATTGGTTTTAAATGTTCAATTCGCGGCGCAACAAAGAATGTCTGACCACCACGATATTTTTCACGTAAAATTGCCTCACGAATTGTAACCGGATCAAAAGGGGTAACATAAGTACGAATTGCAAGCCTATCGACCGGCGGCGTTGCAATGATAGACATTTCACGAATACCAGAAAGCGACATTTGCAAGGTTCGTGGAATTGGTGTTGCCGTAAGTGTAAGGAAATGGGTATCGGCACGCATTTCTTTCAGACGTTCTTTATGTTTTACGCCAAAATGTTGTTCTTCATCCACAATTACCATTCCCAAATCATTGAATGATACTTGTTTTGATAAAATTGCATGGGTTCCAATTACAATATCAACGCGACCATCTGCAAGGCAGCTACGGGTTTCATTTGCCTCTTTTGAACCAACCATTCGTGATAATTGTCTTACCCGAATCGGAAGGCCGTTAAAACGCTCGGCAAAAGTTTTATAATGCTGACGCGCAAGAAGTGTTGTTGGACAAACCACTGCAACTTGACGACCACTCATTGCAACGGTGAATGCGGCACGCAATGCTACTTCGGTTTTGCCAAAGCCAACATCACCACAAATAAGCCTATCCATAGGCTTACCTGCCTGCAAATCTTCCAACACATCATCAATTGCATTAATTTGATCATCAGTTTCATCATATGTAAAGCGCGCACAAAATTCATCATAAACACCCTGTATAGGGTTAATAGCATCGGTTTTTTGTGATGAGCGTACCGCAGCAATACGAATAAGCCCTGCGGCCATTTCAAGAAGGCGTTTTTTTGCTCGTGCTTTACGCCCTTGCCATGCAACACCGCCAAGCTTGTCAAGAATTGCTTCCGCACCATCGGCTCCATAACGGCTGATAAGGTCGATATTCTCAACAGGTAAAAATAATTTATCACCACCTTGATATATTAATTCAAGACAATCGTGCGGCGAACCCATAACCTCTAGGGTTCTTAAGCCTTCATAACGACCAATACCATGATCGATATGGACAATTAAATCACCGACATTAAGGCTAGATGCTTCCATCAAGAAGTTAGACGATTTTCGGCGCTTGCGCCCACGTCCCAACCTATCACCTAAAACGTCTTGTTCGGAAATTATAATTAAATTGCCAATTTCAAAACCATGTTCAATTGGAAGAACCGCAAGACCAATATTGGTTTTAAGCATAACACCCAAGGCAGCAAAATTTGGCAATGAATAAAGATTTTCCATGCCATGTTCGGTTAAAACATGGGCAAGACGTTCTGCTGACCCTTCGGTCCAGGCGGCAATAATCACATCTTTTTTGTCTTTTTTAAGCGCACGAACATAATCGCGTAAACTTTCCCAGACATTTATATTAGTATCAGCTCGTTCCGGTGCAAAGTCACGTGATGGCTTAGAATTTATATTCAATACCGCACCTTCGAGACCAGATACAAATGGATTAAATCCACGTTGCTTATAACGTGAAGATATTTGTTCAATGTCTCTTAGTCCAAGATATAAACCATTTGGTCTTAATGCCTTATATGGCAATGAACCTTTTGGAGGTGGCACAAGGCGTGCCTGATAATAATCTTCTATTAGTTTTTCGCGTTCAGCAAGGGCATTATCAAGACCATGCTCAAAGCAGAAGATTGTTGTTTCCGGCACATAATTAAACAAACTTTCCAAATGGTCAAAAAACATTGGCAACCAATGTTCCATACCATTGCGCTTTATCTTGCTACTTACGCTTTCATAAAGTGCATCACCTTGCGGTGCGCCAAATTTTTCAAGATAATTAGTTCTAAATAAACTAATACAATCATTATCAAGCAACACCTCTGAAACTGGCACAAGTGATAATGCTTCAAGCCTATCAATAGAGCGTTGAGTCTCGACATCAAAAGTGCGGATACTTTCAAGATTATCGCCGAATAAATCCAACCTTACTGGTGACTGCATTTGTGGCGCAAATAAATCTATAACCCCGCCACGAATTGCAAATTCGCCCTTTTCGCGCACGGTTGCAGTGCGATTATAGCCATTGGCGGCAAGATAATTTTGTAAATCGTCTAAATTAATATCGTCACCAACTTTTGCTGAAAATGCAGACTTTAAAAGCCGTGCCTTTGGCAAAGTTTTTTGCATTAATGCCGATGCCGTTGTGATTAAGACAAAATTGGCATCACTTTTTAAATTGGCAAGCCTTGAAAGCGTGGCAAGACGCATTGCCGAAATCTCACCCGCCGGCCCTACCCTATCATACGGCAAACAATCCCATGATGGCAGACGTAAAACCTCAACATTTGGGGCAAAGAAATTTAAACCATTGGCAAATTTTTGTGCGGCCTGATCATCCGTAGCAACATAAACAAATTGCCCGCCATTTGATTTAATACTTTCTGACAAAATAAGTGCATCAACCCCAGAGGCGGCCCCCTCGAGAATAATCTTACCTTCACCATTATGGAAAATTTGTAAAAGCGTTTTGTCCATCACAAATGTCTATTAAGGCGAAACCAATAGATTTTAAATAGCCGAATGCTGCAAAAATATTATTGACCCTAACGCAACGTGATAGATTATCACTATGCCAAATCGAATATGAAAGCATAAAGATGACAGAATATAGTGTTAAACAATTAAGTGATTTGGCAAAAGTTTCGGTTCGAACTTTACATTATTATGATGAAATTGGCCTTTTAAAACCATCATGTAGAATGGATAATAACTACCGCCTTTATAATAATAATGATGCTTTAAAACTCCAGCAGATTTTAATTTATAAAGAATTTGGTTTGACACTTAATGAAATTGACAAAATAGTAAATGCCAAAGGCTTTGATATTAAATCAGCACTTATAACACACCAAAAACGCCTTCATGCTTCGATTGAAAAAACCGAACATTTGTTATCGGTAATAAATAAAACCATTGAAGATATAGAAGGAAAAGAAAAAATGAAAGAGCAATTATACCAATGGCATTCCGATGAACGCCAAAAAGAATATGAAGAATATTTGATTGAAAAATATGGTGAAACTATGCGTGAAAATATTGCGCATTCGAAAAAGGCATTTTCAAAATTAACTGATGCAGAAAAAGCAAAAGTAATGAAAGATTTTGAAATAATCGAAACCGCACTTGTTGATGCATATAATCAAGGGGTTGAAGTTGGCTCTAATACCATGAAGCCACTTTTAGACAAACATCGCGAATGGATTGGCTTTATGTGGAATAAAGAGTGTCCCAAACCTGCTTATGCCGGACTTGCAGATATTTATGAAAGCCATCCAGACTTTATCATACGCTATGAAACATTATCAATTGGTTTTGGAAAATGGCTGCCAGAGGCAATGCGCGAATATGCGAAATAAATATAATGCTTAAGAATTAATATCGCCAACCCAAAGAGTGTTTTTCAAAGTGGCGAAAGTTTGCAAATCACTTAGGACATTACCCTTAAATTCCTCTGGTGCCTCACGTTGGCCAATAATCCAGTAATAAACATCCCAATCTTGTTGGTTTAAAAGCGCATCAAACTGATTTAGCTCGGCCTCAGAAAGTGCTTCAAGTTTTTGGTCTGCATATGTGCCCATCAAAAAATCATGCTCTCTAAAGCCGCGACGCCATGCGCGGAATCTAAGTTGTTTAATGCGGGTTTCACGGTCAATTGTATCTGTGGTCATGTTTTTGTCTTTAGACAAATTTCAGACAAAAGAAAAGCCCCCACTTTTGGTGGGGGCGTTCGTTGCGGCTTTTGTAACTCCTAATTGCCGCTGTAGAAGATGTGTGAGCCAATTTGAGCAACTTTTGGGAAAACCCCAGCCCAGCTTGGTCTTACTCTTGATGCATGGAAATAGGTTGCATTTCCAACAACACCAGGCTTCCAACCATCATACACACGTTGCGCAATCTCCTGAGAACGATTCCATTGAGGACCAGCAGGAGGTGCATTTCTGGTGCAGACCCAAGAGAATTGGCAAACATTGCCTCTTCTTTGACGAACAACACCACAATAAGTCTTCGGATAAGCACGATTATTAACACGGTTTACAACTACTTCAGCAACTGCAAGTTTACCGCGATCAGGCTCGCCACGAGCCTCATAATATACTGCTTGGGCAAGGCAATTGATTTCTCTATCGCGTTCAGACCCAGAATCAGAAATTCGGCTTATAGTCGGTTGCGGTTGGAAAGCAGCCGCAACTGGCTTTGTGATTGGGGCAACTACGCCCGCAATTTGTGACGCGGCAGCTTCAAGCGCCGCATCAATTGAACCCACAGTTGATGACGTCGCTACGGTCCCCTTCTGTGTGGTAATAGTTTCGGTTTCAACCGACATTGGCTTGCCAACATCTGGTCCAGCCATTGCCTGTGTCGAAATAAAAGACACCGCAATAACAGCCCCTAAAACGGTCGCAGCATCACGCGCGAGGGCTTTAAGAGTACCGCCTAATCTATTAGACATGGCGGCGGTTTGACCATAAATAATTAACAAAGGCAACCCAATTATTAATAAATATTCCATAAAAAAAGTGCGGCAACTTGGCGCATAAATAATAAGGCACGGAAATCATTACGATTTTTCCCGTGCCTTATTGTTATTTTAAATTACATTAAAATGCTGCAATGCCACAAATATGCCAACGAATCAGGCAATATTTATGTATTACTTTGCTTGTTTAAGCGCCGCTTGTGCCGCAGCAAGGCGTGCAATTGGAACCCGATAAGGTGAGCAAGACACATAATCAAGCCCAACTTTTTCACAGAATTCAATCGATGCAGGATCGCCACCATGCTCACCACAAATGCCAAGTTTCAGTTTTTCGCGAACCGAACGACCTTTTTCTTTTGCAATTTTGATTAATGAGCCAACACCATCTTGATCAATTGTCACAAAGGGGTCTTTTTCAAAAATACCTTGCGCAATATAATCATTCATAAAGCGACCAGCATCGTCACGTGAAATGCCCAAAGTGGTTTGGGTCAAATCATTTGTTCCGAATGAAAAGAACTCCGCTTCTTGTGCGATTTCATCGGCGCATACAGCGGCGCGTGGCAATTCAATCATGGTTCCAACCATATATTCAATCTTCATACCAGCTTTTGCCATAACTTCTTCGCCAATTGCGATTACACGACCTTTAAGGATTTGCAATTCTTTACGAGTTGAAACCAAAGGAATCATGATTTCAGGAATTGGCGCAGTACCAGATGCCTTGGCAACCTCAATTGCCGCTTCAAAAATTGCGCGAGCCTGCATTTCATAGATTTCAGGGAAAGTAATACCCAAACGGCAACCACGGTGACCAAGCATTGGGTTAAATTCGTGCAAATCTTTTGCGCGCTGCAATAGTTTATCACCATCAAGACCGGTTGCTTTGGCTACTGCCTCAACATCTTCGGCGCTATGTGGTAAAAATTCATGTAAAGGCGGATCAAGAAGTCGAATTGTAACCGGAAGACCAGTCATAATTGTGAAAAGATCCACAAAGTCTTTACGCTGCATAGGAAGAATTTTCGCAAGCGCCGCTTCACGTCCTGATTTCGCTTCGGATAAAATCATCTCACGAACCGCCGCAATACGCTCTGCATCAAAGAACATGTGTTCAGTACGGCAAAGACCTATACCTTCTGCACCAAAATCGCGTGCTGTTTTAGCGTCAAGTGGCGTTTCAGCATTCGCGCGAACTTTAAGATGACGGACACCATCAGCCCAAACCATCAAGGTTGCAAAATCGCCAGACAATTCAGGTTGTTCAAGTTCAGCAGCACCAAACAATACTTCGCCCAAGCCACCATCAACAGAGATAATGTCGCCTTTTTTAACTTCACGACCCTTAACAACGAATTTGCCAGCATCTTCATCAATGCGGATTTCACCAGCACCAGAAACGCAAGGACGCCCCATACCGCGTGCAACAACCGCCGCGTGCGAAGTCATGCCACCACGCGAAGTCACAATAGCGCGTGCCGCATGCATACCATGAATATCTTCTGGAGAAGTTTCTTCGCGAACGAGGATAACTGATTTTCCCGCTTGTGACATCTGCTCGGCTTCGTCGGCATCAAAAACAACCTCACCAACCGCAGCGCCAGGTGATGCCGGAAGGCCTTTTGTCAAAATATCGCGTTTATAGCTTGCTTTGATTGTTGGGTGTAATAATTGGTCAAGAGCGGCGGCATCTATACGTTCAACCCCCTCTTCTTTGGTAATCATACCTTCGGCAACCATATCAACCGCAATTTTCAACGCCGCTTTTGCAGTACGTTTACCGTTACGGGTTTGCAGCATCCATAATTTACCATTCTCTGCGGTAAATTCGATATCTTGCATATCGCGATAGTGATTTTCTAGTTTTTTATAAACTTCATCCAATTGCGCATAAACTTCTGGCAAGGATTCTTCTAAAGATTCGCCACTTTCGCCCATGGTTACGCGTTGAACTTTGGTAATTGATTTTGGCGTTCTGATACCTGCAACAACGTCTTCACCCTGCGCGTTGATGAGATATTCACCATAGAATAATTTCTCACCGGTTGATGGGTTACGCGTAAACGCCACACCGGTTGCCGATGTGTCACCCATATTACCAAATACCATCGCCTGAACGTTAACCGCAGTTCCCCAGCTTTGCGGAATATCGTGCATTTTGCGATAGAAGATTGCCCGGTCATTCATCCATGATTTGAATACCGCACCAACAGCGCCCCACAATTGGTCATTGACGTCTTGCGGGAAAGGTTTGCCCATCTCAGCTTCAACGGCTGATTTATATTTTCTGACGATTTCCTCCCAATCCTCAGCATTTAATTCGGTATCATCTTTATAATCGTTGATTTCCTTGAAAGATTCCAAAATATCTTCAAACATATGATGCTCTAGTTCAAGAACCACATTTGAATACATTTGGATAAAACGACGATACGAATCATAAGCGAACCGGCGATTACCTGATTTTTCTGCCAAACCTTCAACCGTTTCGTCATTAAGACCAAGATTAAGGACGGTATCCATCATACCAGGCATTGACGCACGTGCACCAGAGCGCACAGAAACCAAAAGTGGGTTTTCTTTATCACCAAAGGTTTTACCAACGGTCTCACCAACTTTTATTGTTGCTGCTTCAACTTGTGCCATGAGTTCATCAGGGTATTTCTGACCCAATTCATAAAATGCGGTGCAGACTTCGGTCGTAATTGTAAACCCAGGGGGAACCGGCAAGCCAATCTTGTTCATTTCAGCAAGGTTGGCACCTTTTCCGCCTAAGAGGTTTTTCATACTAGCATCGCCGTCAGCGTTACCAGCACCGAAACTATAAACATATTTTGTCATTATAATCCCCAGTATGACGTTAATTGTTTTCAGTTCTAAGATGCATTTGCGGCAAAATTTAGCCGCGAATGCACTCAAAGTCTGCAACCTGAGACATCATTTGTCTTAAATCACATAAAAGCGCAAGTCGATTTTTTCGCTTATTCTCGTCACTATCATTGACCAAAACATTGTCAAGGAAATCAAAGATAGGGTCTCTAAGCAATGTAAACGTTTTCATTGCCCCAACATAGTCCTCATTATTGAGGCTTACGGCAAGCGCGGCTTTAGTATTATTAATTGCTGAAAATAATGCCTTTTCTGCATTTAATTCTAAATATTGTGCAGATGCAACAAAAGTGCCATCCAAAGCGCCTTTTTTCTCTTCGGCCTTTAATATATTTGTTGCACGCTTGTAACCTTCAAGAAGGGTTTTACCTTCTTCGGTTTTCAAAAACTCGCTTAGGGTTTTTACTTTTTGTGTGATGCGGTAAATATCATCATCCGCGCCCGCAAAAACCGCATCAATCACATCATACTCAAGCCCCTCGTCTTTTAGAAAGACTTTTAGGCGGTCAATGAAGAAAGATTGAAGTTCATAACTAACGCGGGTTTTAAGCGGCAGCCTGATTTTATTCTCAAGAATAATCCTAATTATTCCCAATGCCGCGCGACGAAGCGCATATGGGTCACCAGAACCAGTTGGTTTTTCACCAATGGCAAAGAATGAAACCAATGTGTCAAATTTATCCGCCAAGGCAACCGCAATTGATACCGGATTTGTAGGTACATAATCAGATGGGCCAACAGGCTTATAATGTTCGGCGATTGCATTTGCTACATCTAATGTCTCTTGATCATTATTGGCATAATAACGCCCCATAACTCCTTGTAATTCTGGGAATTCACCAACCATTTCGGTCACTAAATCCGCTTTACATAGCAATGCAGCACGTTTTGCCAAATCAACATCTGCGCCCACAATTGGTGAAAGCTCACCCGCCAATTCAACAACGCGTTTAACTTTGTCACCAATAGAGCCAATTTTTTGATGGAATACAATTTTATCAAGTTTTGGAACGCGCGCTTCTAATGTAGTTTTTCTATCCAAATCCCAGAAATAGCGTGCGTCATTCAAACGCGCCGAAAGAACGCGGGCATTACCGTGCGCAATCGCTGTGCCACCATCAGCGGCATTTACGTTTGAAACCACGATGAAATATGGCGCAAGTTTTCCAGTTGCCTTAGAATTTACCACAAAATATTTTTGATTGATGCGCAATGTAAGGCGGATAACTTCCGGCGGAAGGTCAAGGAATGCCTCATCCATTTGTCCTAAAATAACAAATGGCTCGTCAACAAGACCACAAACTTCTTCCAATAGGCCAATATCTTCAATTAATTCAAGATTATTATCAGCACATAGTTTTTGCGCTTGTGACATGATTGATTTTTTACGTTCTTCACGGTCAATCAATACATGTGCCGCGCGTGTTTTCTCCTGATAATCAGCAAAATCCGTAACCGTAAAATCTTCTGGTGCATGGAAACGGTGACCGCGTGTTACATTACCGGACTTAATACCATCAATTTCAAAATCAACAATTTCACCACCAAACAAACAAAGAATCGAATGAAGTGGGCGCACCCATCTTAAAGTCCCCTCTCCCCAACGCATTGATTTTTGCCACGGAAAATTGCGAACAATGCTTGGCACTAATTCTTTAATAATATCAGTGGTTTTTGCGCCTTTTTTAACAATTTCAACAACGTAAAAATCGCCCTTTTTTGGGTCTGAAACAATCTTTGCCTCTTCAATAGATGAAATGCCAGCGGAACGAATAAAACCATCAATAGCAGGTTGCGGCGCACCAACCTTTGGCCCCTTTTTCTCTTCAGAAACGTCGGGGGTTTCATTGGGCAGACTTTCAATGCAAATGCCAAGACGGCGCGGTGCAACAAAATTGGTGATTTCACCAACATTTACGCCAGCTTTTTCAAGGCCTTCTTTGACCATTTTTGCCAAATCTTCAGACGCGCGTTTTTGGAAACGTGCCGGAATTTCTTCTGAAAATATTTCTAATAGAAACTGGCTCATATTATTTATCACCCGCTTTTAATTCTTCTTGTTTGCTCATCCCAATTTTATCAATCCATGCAGCAGCAGAACCTTTGGCAAGGTCGCGCACACGGGCAATAAAACTTTGACGTTCGGTCGGGCTAACAACACCGCGTGCATCCATTAAGTTAAACAAATGCGATGCCTTTAATGCCCAATCAAATGCTGGAAGTGGTAATTTTGCCTCTAGAAGGATATTGCATTGGGTCTCAGCATCTTTGAACCAGCGTTCAAGAATTTCGACATTGGAATATTCAAAGTTAAAGGTTGATTGTTCAACCTCATTTTCATGGAAAACATCGCCATATGTAACGCCATTACCATTGAAATCAATGTCATAAATATTCTCAACGCCTTGAACATACATGGTCAAACGCTCAAGACCATAGGTCAATTCACCAGAAACGGGTTTACAATCGAAACCACCAACTTGTTGGAAATAAGTGAATTGCGATACTTCCATGCCATCACACCAAACTTCCCAACCCAAGCCCCAAGCACCAACAGTTGGATTTTCCCAATCATCTTCAACAAAACGAATATCATGAAGCTTTGGATCAATGCCAATTTCGTAAAGTGAGTTAAGGTATAATTCCTGAAGATTTGGCGGATTTGGCTTTAAAATAACCTGATATTGGTAATAATGGCCAAGACGGTTTGGGTTTTCACCATAACGACCATCTTTCGGGCGACGTGAAGGCTGCACATATGCGGCCTTCCACGGCTTATCACCTAGCGCGCGTAAAGTAGTTGCCGGGTGCAATGTCCCCGCCCCAACTTCGGTATCGTAAGGTTGCAAAATAACACAACCCTGACGCGCCCAATAATCAGACAGTGTAAGGATAATATCCTGAAAAGAAGGCTTACGACCTTGCGCATAAGCCCGCGAGCAAGCAGTAGAATATTCAACGTTTTCCATAATTGCGAGTTAGCGCAATTATCTTAATTAGGAAACAATTTTTATCCCGTTTTTTGTAAAATTTCACAAAAAAACTGCAATAAATTACTTTTAACTGTTACGTTAGGTAAAGATGAAACACTTTGTAAGTAATTTACGTTTACAACTACTATACCTTGTTTTACAATAAACTAGTTTTTAGGTATTTAATACATGAGTAAACCTGTTATTTTAATTATTGGCGCAGAAGACATCTTTCAAACTGTTGCCAAAGCGGGATTTACTACTACCGATAAAATCGAGGATGTGCCTGTTAATCGGGCGATTATTATCGATTTACGAAATGTAGATATTTCAGAAGCGCAAATATTACTTGAAGAATTGCGAAATATAAAATCACAAAAACATTTGCAAATTTATGGTTGGACCGAACCTAATGCTAGCTTGAACCAATATGAAATATTCAAATTTGACGGTCTATTAAACGAAGAAACCCCGCTTTCTTATATAAAGGCACGTCTTGAATCTGCATCAAGAATTGCCGCCATGTCACGTGAAGCTATGACAAGGTTTAATACACTTGCACAATTTGGCGCACAGCCAAAACCATCATATAATTTGCATCAAATTCCGCCAAAAATTTTAATATATGGCGCCCCAGGCCCCGATAACATGCGAATAACGGCAATTTTGGATCATCTTGAGATTTTGTGCGTGGCGGCATTTTCATCGTTTAGCGCATTTGAATATTTGCATAATGGTGGCTTTGATGCCGTAATTGTATTTGCCAATGACGATAAGACAGGTGCTTTAAGCTTTTGCTCTGCTTTGAGGCGCAATTCACGCCTTTTTCATATTCCTTGCCTTTTGCTTGTTAATAGCGACTTTGGAAACTTTGAAGATGCAATCCTAAAAGGTGCAACTGATGTAGATTTTATCGGCGTTTTTGAAGAAAATTCTATTATTCGTTTAATGACGCATATTGACGAGAAACGGCGTAGAGATGCCCTTAAGATGGCATTCCGTCTTGCTAAATCGGATAAAGCGATCGACCGTGCATCTGGGCTTTACAATTTTGCATTCTTTAAAAGCCACCTAAATGCCTTAATTAAGGAGGCCCTTAATTTTAAAGATCAGGTATGCATTATTGAAATTACAATTCATGTAACGCCACAACATAACCCAAACCTTGAAATCCCTGATGACAGACGCCTAAGCGTTATTAATCAGGTTGGCTCTATGATTGCCCGCTTGGTACGTACCGAAGATACCGCAGCACGTATTGCACTTAATCGGTTTGCAATAATATTACCATTTTCCGATAAAATAACCGCATTCAATGCCGGGCAAAGGATTTGTGCGGTGCTTGAATCTTCGGCGTTTGACATTGGCTCAAGCGATGAGGCCGCAATGGCAGAGGCAAAATTTGAAATCAGCGAAATTACTGATAAAAACAATCTTGAAACTGTCATGCTAAAATTCGCGAGTTAGTTATCACTAAATAGATACAAAAAAGCCCCGCTTTTGCGGGGCTTTTATTTTATAATGGAATATTATCGTGTTTTTTCCACGGATTACTTAGTTTCTTTTTAGCCAAAGTCCTGAGCGACTGTGCAATTCTGAAACGTGTTGAATGCGGCATTATAACATCATCAATAAAGCCAAGAGATGCCGCAACAAACGGGTTGGCGAAACGTTTTTGATATTCATCAGTACGTTCCTGAATTTTTACAGGGTCACCAATATCTTGACGGAAAATAATCTCCACCGCACCCTTTGCACCCATAACCGCAATCTCTGCTGTTGGCCATGCATAGTTTACGTCACCACGAAGGTGTTTTGATGACATAACATCATACGCACCACCATAAGCCTTGCGGGTAATTAGCGTAACTTTGGGAACAGTTGCCTCTGCATAAGCAAACAATAGTTTTGCCCCATGCTTAATAAGACCACCATATTCCTGTTTAGTACCAGGCATAAAGCCAGGAACGTCAACAAAAGTAACGATTGGAATATTATAGCAATCGCAGAAACGGACAAAGCGCGCAGCTTTACGTGATGAATCACTATCAAGAACGCCAGCAAGGCTCATTGGTTGGTTGGCAACCACGCCAACTGTTTGACCTTCTATGCGCCCAAAACCAACAACGATATTTTTTGCAAAATCCTGCGAAATTTGCATGAAATCACCGTCATCAACAGTTTTTTCGATTAACTCAACTATGTCATAAGGTTGGTTAGGATTGCTTGGTACGAGGTTATCAAGAGAATAATCAGGCTCATTTTTAACAACAACCCCTGCCCGAACAGGTGCTTTTTCTGTGTTGTTTGATGGAATAAAGTCAATCAAACGTCGCATTTGTAATAATGCTTCAAAGTCATTTTCGAATGCACCATCTGCAACGCCAGATTTTTGGCAATGAACGCGTGCACCACCTAATTCTTCTGCGGTTACAACTTCATTCGTAACAGTTTTAACAACATCTGGACCAGTAACGAACATGTTTGAAGTATCTTTTACCATAAAGATAAAATCTGTCATTGCCGGTGAATAAACATCGCCACCTGCGCAAGGCCCCATAATAACTGAAATCTGCGGCACAACACCTGATGCCAAAACATTTTGCAAGAAAATATCAGCATAACCAGCAAGCGATTCAACACCTTCTTGAATACGTGCGCCGCCTGCATCAAACAAGCCAATAATTGGCGCGCCATTTTTAACCGCCATTTGTTGAACTTTTACAATTTTCTCGGCATGAGAACGCGATAGCGAACCACCAAAAACCGTAAAATCTTTAGAGAAAACATAAACCAAGCGGCCATTTATTGTGCCATGCCCGGTTACAACACCGTCCCCAGCAATTTTCTTTTCAGCCATGCCAAATTCATTACAACGATGCTCAACATAAATGTCGTATTCTTCAAAAGAGCCTTCGTCTAATAAAATTTCCAGACGCTCACGAGCAGTAAGTTTTCCTCTTGCGTGCTGCGCATCAATACGTTTCTGACCGCCACCCAACCATGCCTGATCGCGTTTTTCTTTCAAAGTTTCAATGATAGTTTTCATATAAGATTCCCCAGTTTTAAACTGAATAAGTAGAATTGTTTAATTTTTATCGGCGTTTATTTATGATAATTTGGTTACAATCACGCCTTCATTATTGCAAGTTATTTTATGGTCAATTCATGCTTTAGGCTAAGATTTATGAACTTATACAGGGAAAATATTGCTTAAAAACGGATTATCTTATTGATTTAATGTATTGAAGGTATAAAAGTTCAGTATGCCGCAAGTTGCAATAGATGTAACCAAAAACACAAAACCACTTATGCCTAAGTGGCAAAAGTTGCTTTTGGTGACACTTGTCATAGCCACTATCATAAGCGGATTATTGGTTTTCTTTTTTAGAAATAATATTTTCAAAGCGATTATAAAGCCATCCATCCCTTTTCAAGTGGCACAAGAACCATCAACTCCAAATTATAATGACGCATCGGCATGGGTTTTACGCCCACAGATTATTGACGCCACCAAGCCAGCAGTATTCTTTGCACACCCTGTAACCTATTATGATGGTTCCAAAGGCTGGAATGCAGACATCAATCAGCCAGAAGCAAAGCAGATTATTGATGAAGTCGTTATTCCTAATCACGTTGCCCCATTTATGACCTGGACACAAGTTTGGCTTCCTCATTATCGACAGGCAACTTTATATTCAACGCTTAGCTATAATGAAGATGCGAAAGAAGCCTTAAATCTTGCATATTATGATATTGAGACGGCGTTTAAAACATTTTTGCAAAATAAAGCACCTGGCCAAAAATTTATTATTGTTGGTATGAACCAAGGGGCATTGCATATATTGCGCCTTTTACAACACCAACCAGCCGAATTAAAAGAAAGTATAATTGCTATATATCTGATTGATCAAGCAATTCCGACCAATCTTTTAAAACAAGAACAAGGTAAAAGCTTATTGGGTGCAATCCAGCCATGCAAAAGCCTACAGGAAACACAATGCTTAATAAATTTTCTTTCAGTTAGCGAGAATAATAATCGGAAAATATATCTGGCTCGTAAATATTCACCGGTTTACGACAAAAACAATGGCTACTATAAACGAGGAAAAGCGGATACAGTTTGCGTAAACCCATTAAATGGCGGAAGCAGCAATATTGCCGATGAAAAACTCAATAGTGGTGCAGTTGCCGCATCTAAACTTGAAGAAGGAACGGATCCTGCCCTACTACCTGCGGCTACTGGTGCAGAATGTAAAGATGGGTTGTTATTGGTTGATAGCTTACGACCGGCTGCTTTATCACCGCCGGTATTCGAATTAGGCAGCTTTTATAAAGTAAGTTCTTATAATTTATTTTATGATAATCTTAAAAATGATGTTGCGGCAAGGGTTATAGAATCCAAAAATCAAGCGGCCAAGAAAAAGTAATCATCATTCAATTTATCAATGATTTCCTGAACCTCTTTACAAGAATTTATGATATTTAACAAAATGCTCGAACGCTCATCATCATCAGTAGCCGCAGAAGCCAAAGACGAATATCTAAGCAATTTTCCTGCGCCGATTGCAGCAGCAATTGCAGCAAGCTCTTCGGCTGCACGGATAAAACTATCAGTATGATTGATGGTAAGACTTAAAAGCAATTCAGCAATTTTAATTGGCCATTGCTTAGAAAAATCACGTAAAACACCGCTAACCGCTTCGTTTCCAGCATTATCGCGATAGTTCATCAATACTGCAACATCAACAATCAAAGGCTCTTGTTCATTATAATCAGCATTCTTTGAATAATCAGGCTCGACATGGTTTACGTCCATTATCGTATTAACTAACTCTTCAAGGTCAACAGGTTTATGAAGAACCACATCCATGCCAGCGTCAAGGCACGCTAAAATTTCATGTTGTTCACTGCGTGCAGTTAGCCCAAGTATTGGAATTTTGGAGTTTTCATTATCCAAGGCACGCATTTTCTTTGCAGCAACTGTGCCGTCAATACGCTCCATAGTTACATCAAGGATAATTACGTCAAAAAGATCCTGTTTCGCAAACTCTATCGCCTCGTCACCATCTTCACAAGCAACAATATTAAAGCCAGTTGCTTCAAGAAAATGGGATACCATCTTTCGCATACCGGCGTTATCTTCAGCGTATAGAATTTTTTTCATCAATAAAAACAACCCATTCCCCATGAGCATTTAATGATAAAAAAGTTTCCAAAGGGTTACCTGCAAGTCACAAACACCAACTATATTATATTAAAGGCAGAAATTTAATGTAAAATGTCAGACTAATTCATTGATTTTCAGCTAAATTTTCCAGTTTTGCTAAATCCCCGAGGCACCATGCGACCAACCGACGCGCGTCTTCCAACATAATCACGCCATTCCGGCATCTCACGATTTCTACCTGAACTATCTACCCAAACTAACCCATCTTCACCTTTAAAGCTTATTGCATCTAAAATGCCGCCATCACGATATGATTGCAACTTAACTCCTTTACCACGCGACATAACAGGAAGCTCATCAGAGTTGAAAATCAATAATTTGCGATTTTCACCAATAACTCCAAGGAAATTTCCTTTGATGATTTTGATTACGGCCGCTTTTTGATTATCACCAGTCGATAGAATTGTTTTACCGCCACGTTTTTGGCTTAGAAATTCAACCTCATCAATAACAAAGCCATAGCCTTTAGATGATGCCACCAAACGTTTTCTGCCTTCTTCGGCGACAAACATATCCAATATGTCATACTCTTCGCCAAGCTCGATTGATAAACGTATTGGCTCACCTAATCCGCGTCCTGATGGCAATTTATCACCTTGCAAAGTGAATGCACGGCCATCTGTTGCAAACAAAACAATTTTGTCGGTTGTGTAACATTGCAACGATAACGATAAATCATCATCATCTTTGAACTTAACCGATGATAAATCTTCAATTTTGCCTTTTAATGCACGTATCCAACCACGTTTTGAAAGCACGACTGTAATCGGTTCTTTTGTAATAAACGCCTCAATAGAGATTGCGGTTGACGGATCTGGTGCATCTGCAAAACTGGTTCTACGTTTTGCGCTTGTTTTGTCTTTTGCAAATATTTCTCTTGTGGCTTCTAATTCGCTATAAACCTTACGCCATTGTAGTTTTTCAGAACCCAGCAATTTATTTAATTCTTCGAGTTCTTTTTTAAGGTTGGCATCCTCGTTTTTAATTGCCATCTCTTCAAGCTTACGCAAATTACGTAAACGTGTATCCAGAATTGCATTGGCTTGAACATCATTTAGATTAAATGTCGCCATCAAGACAGCTTTGGCATCATCTTCTTCACGAATAATACGAATAACCTCATCAAGGTTCAGGTATGCAATCAATAATGCGGCCAAAATCTCTAAACGTGCTTCAATTTTACCACGTCGCCAATTTGCACGACGAACCACAAGTTCTTTTTTAAATGTAATGAATGAGAACAAGCATTCTTTTATTCCCATTACCTTTGGGATACCATTTGCATCAATTACGTTAAGATTTACAGAGAAGCGATTTTCCAAATCAGATAATTTGAAAAGACTTTCCATCAAATGTTCTGGGGTTACAGTTTTTGACTTTGGTTCAAGAACAATACGTATATCTTCGGCACTTTCATCACGAACATCTGCCAATAATGGTGCACGCTTGTTTTCAATCAACTCAGCAAGTTTTTCAATCAGGCGTGACTTTTGAACCTGAAATGGCGGTTCAGTTACAATAATTTGCCATTGACCCCGCCCCATATCTTCAACGTGCCATTTAGAACGCACACGAATTGAACCCTTACCTGTTTCATAGGCATTTAAGATATTTTCCTTTGGTTCAACAATAACGCCACCAGTTGGAAAATCAGGCCCTGGGATATAGTCCATAATTGCTTCGGTACTTAGACCATTATCATCAACCAACGCAAGACACGCATCGATAAGCTCTATTGCATTATGTGGCGGGATTGATGTTGCCATACCAACCGCAATCCCCATTGCCCCATTTGCCAATAGATTTGGAAACGATGCAGGTAAAACAACTGGTTCAAGATCCTCACCCGAATAAGTCTCACGGAAATTAACACAATTTTCGTTAATACCATCAAGTAACAAAGTTCCAGTATTGGTTAAACGTGCTTCTGTATAACGATAAGCTGCGGCACTATCACCATCGATATTGCCAAAATTGCCCTGACCATCAACAAGACGATAACGAACCGAAAAATCTTGCGCCAATCGCACCATTGTGTCGTAAATTGCACTGTCGCCATGGGGGTGAAATTTACCCATGACGTCACCAACAATCTTTGCACATTTTTTAAAACGTGCATCACTATCCAGTCCCAATTCGCCCATTGCATGAACAATGCGTCTTTGAACTGGCTTTAAACCATCACGAACATCAGGCAAAGCGCGCGAAGTAATAGTTGAAAGCGCATAAACCAAATATCGGCTTTCTAAGGCTCGATCAAAAGGTTCATTTATTATTTTGCCGCCTTCATTATGTTCAATTATGTCTGAATTGTTTGTCATTTTTATCGTTTCAAAATCGAGTTTTATTTATAACTCTGCGAATCAAAGGCGATAATACATAATTTTTAAAGTGGTAAACCAACTAATTGCCGTGGCAAACTAATTCTGGTTATAATTCAAATGCATTAAGACACAAATATTTTTATAGACATAAGCAACTAACAGCAAATATCACAGCTATAAATAGAATATATCTTGACCAACGCCCCATCTTAAGTATCTGTTACATGATAATCAGTTTAAGCATTGAAATGGGGCCTCGATGTTAAAATTATATTTTAGACTATTTACAATTATAGTCGCTTGTTTGTTTTCGAGTAATGCATTTGCGGATGAGTGGCTTAAAGCTGAAACAAAAAACTTTATAATTATGAGCAATTGGAGTGAGAAAGAAACAATTGCCTATGCGCAAAATTTGGAGAAATTTCGTTTTCTTTTGGTAAATTTTTATCAAGAGAAAGAAATACGTGAGCTAGAAAACCCAAAACTAAATGTCTATCTTCTTAAAAAGGATTCTGATTTAGACAAGGTATGGCCAAACCATCCGAAAAATCTTGGCGGTTTTGCCAATAGCTCTATTGACGGGGTGTTTGCTTTCTCACTTCAATTTGGCGGCATTTTACAAAATTATAAAGATGCTAAACACCTCGATGAGAACGAAAACCAAGTTGTATTATTTCATGAATACACCCACCTTTTAATGCAAGTAACATCGGGCTTCGCATACCCAAGATGGTATATAGAAGGATTTGCAGAATATTATTCAACAACCCGAATAACAAATGAAAATGCACTCGTCGGTTATGGTTCTAATTCGCGGCTTTATAGCTTGCTGAATTTTTCAAGAATTAAATATGAAGACGTATTACGTGATAAAAATAGCAGCAAGAAAGACGATAGCGAATATGAGAACATGTTTTACGCGCAATCGTGGATATTAACGCACTACCTTATGTCTGATCCTGTACTTAGATCAAAAATGCCTGAATACTTTATTAAAATTAAAGAGGGCCACGACGAAGTGGCCGCATTTGAAGAAGTTTTTTCTATAAAAATTAAAGACTTAGATAAAATTCTTAATAAGTATATGTATAATTTCAAAGCCACCATTTATAAATTTAGGGAAGCCCAAAATGATATAAAGGTGGATGTAATAAAATACCCCAAATCACTAAACAATCTAATTTTGCTTGATGCCTCATTAAGAGTTCACCCAGCATATAATGAATCAACAGAATTGGTTACTAAAATAGAAAATGAAGCAAAAGATATAAAAGATTCCAATCTTGCCAATGAATATCTCGCGCGGGCAGAAGCAATTGCTGGCAATGCGGACAAAGCGATTGAATATTATAAATCGGCATTGATTACCAACCCAAATAATCCAGAATATTATTCACGAATTGGCGAAGCTTATTTTAAAAAAGATTATGATAATAATAGTCAACATATTGAGAATTTGAAAGAAGCAAGAAAAAATCTATATAAAGCCTATCAACTCGACCCCAATAATGCACGCACATTATTTTATTTATCGCAGACAGCGCCAACAGGCATTTCAAACCCTGATGAGGCTTATGTTAATGCCGCAGTGGAAGCATATTTTATATCGCCATCTGTTACTGATTACGCCTTCAATGCCGTATTTATGCTAATTAGCACGAAAAAATTTGATGACGCAAAAGGTTTATTAAATACGTTCTCGAATGACCCCCACGATAAACTACGGGGAAAAGTTAGTGCCGCAGCAATAAAATTCATAGATGAAGGTGGCAAACCTTCAGCGATGATTACAAAAATTCTGAAATATAAAAGAGAAGCCGAACTTGAGGAATTATAAATTTTAAGGGCGGCTCAATGAACCGCCCTTATTATTTCCTGCCCTCGTTCCATGAACTATGCCGCAACTTTCTCTTCATTCAATGCTACAATATAATCAGCATCCGTATGCGCGCGAATATCCTCTAGTGTTACACCCTTCGCAAGCTCGATAAGTCGCATCGGCCCATTACCGTGTTTATCAATTTCAAACACGCCATGAGAAGTAATAACCATATCGATTACGCGCATTCCAGTTAGCGGTAATGAGCATTTTTTAACAAGTTTTGGTTCACCGTCTTTATTAATGTGCTCCATAACGACTACACATCTTTTTACGCCTGCAACCAAATCCATTGCCCCGCCCATGCCTTTTGCCATTTTGCCAGGAACCATCCAATTAGCGAGGTCGCCATGTTGTGAAACTTCCATTCCCCCAAGGATTGTTAGATCAAGGTGTCCACCACGAACGATATTGAAACTTTCTGCCGATGAAAAATATGATGAATATGGCAATTCAGAGATGGTTTGTTTGCCAGCATTTGTTAAATCTGGGTCTATCTCATCCTCATAAGGGAAAGGCCCCATTCCAAGCATCCCATTTTCTGAATGCAAGATAACTTTCATGCCTTCAGGGATATAATTTGCAACATGAGTTGGCAATCCAATCCCAAGATTTGCATAAAAACCTTCACGTAATTCTTTTGCTGC
Source organism: Hyphomonadaceae bacterium UBA1933 (assembly GCA_002337085.1). Lineage (GTDB taxonomy): Bacteria > Pseudomonadota > Alphaproteobacteria > Caulobacterales > Aquidulcibacteraceae > Pseudaquidulcibacter. The sequence goes on from DDFH01000008.1 coordinate 30,333, forward strand.
ACGTGCCGCGATTTGTTCTCTAGTCCAAGCCATCTGATAGTCCTCTATGCAATCTCTTTTATTGCTTCCCTTTTACGGAAAGTTCGTTTTTCAATACGTTTTTCAAAAGTCCCCTTAAATATTCTATCTACATAGATACCAGGGGTATGAATATGATCAGGATCGATTTCACCACACGGAACAATTTCTTCAACTTCGGCAATTGTAATTGTCGCGGCAGTCGCCATTTGTGGGTTAAAGTTTTGGGTTGTCTTGCGATAAACCAAATTGCCTTCCTCATCGGCCTTCCAAGCCTTGATAATTGCAACATCGGCTTTCAGAGAGCGCTCTAATATATAAGTTTCGCCATTAAATATTTTATGCTCTTTGCCTTCAGCAACAACAGTACCCACACCTGTTTTAGTATAGAATGCAGGAATGCCAGCGCCACCCGCCCTGATGCGCTCTGCTAATGTGCCTTGTGGCGTAAATTCAACCTCAATTTCGCCAGCAAGAAACTGACGTCCAAACTCTTTATTTTCGCCCATATAAGATGTTGTCACATGCTTTACTTGTTTTGCATCAACAAGAATTCCAAGACCAAAACCGTCAACGCCACATGTATTGGCAATAATGTTTAAATTTTGCACACCTAACTTGTTTAATGCAGTAATCGAATTTTCAGGAATCCCGCATAATCCAAAGCCACCAGACATGATTGTCATGCCATCGTGAGCCAGCCCTTCAAGTGCTGAATGTGCATCTTTATATACTTTGTTCATTATGTCCTCTGGTCTGTTCAAGAGGTGTCCATAATTTTTGCCAATCTTTTAGACAAAAGAAACCACGCGCTGCAATTTGCATATGCAGTTATGATTTTACGAACAAATACAGGAACAGTTTTATGATTTTTGTTGCATAAAGCTTATCATAAGAATTTCGGATAAATATAATTCCTTAGTCTAATAAAGGCTTGAATTTATACGATATATTGCATCACACCCATGCAAAAACGATTGCCACCACATTATGCATTTCTCATATGCAAATGCGCGCAAATAAAGGCGGAAAATATAAAAAAAAGACCCTGACAAGTCAGGGTCACGGAAAACTCCGATTAGCTAAGAATCACGAGGGACGGGGTTGGATTCCTAACCTCATTAGCTATTAGCAATTACAACTTAAACCAAAGATGAACAAAAAATATATTACTGCACAAACTGAATATTGGTATTATATTTAAAATTACTTGCGCCAATATCTGAAATCATAACAATTATTAAAAATGATGTTTTTTTGTGCATCGCATGCATTTTTTTTAATCATTTGTACATGAGCGACAACATTTTCTTTTTAACGAATAGTAAAAAGAATGCGTTGCTACTACCACCTAACAAAGATTGTTATGGCGTTTTTTTGACTAATGTGCCACTAAGAACGACCTGAAATATTTGACTCGTTTAAGGGGAAATGAATGAAAAAGATTGAAGCAATAATCAAGCCATTCAAGCTTGATGAAGTCAAAGAAGCGCTTCAGGAATTAGGGTTACAAGGTATGACAATTATTGAAGCCAAAGGCTTCGGACGCCAAAAAGGGCATACAGAATTATATCGTGGCGCTGAATATGTTGTTGATTTCCTTCCAAAGCTAAAAATTGAATTGGTTGTGAATGATGATCAAGCTGAGGCCGCAATAGATGCAATCGTTCAGGCAGCACGTACCGGGCGCATTGGTGATGGAAAGATTTTTGTTTCAGATATTGCTGAAGTTATTCGTATCAGAACCGGTGAAACCGGCGCGGTGGCGATATAGACGCAATATAGGGAGTTGTTATTTATCTCTCAGGGTGAATGACTTATAGTTGGAGAATATGATGTCTAAATTTGATAAAGTAATGCAATTAATTAAGGACGAAGAAGTCCAATACGTTGATTTCCGTTTCACGGATACACGCGGTAAAGTTCACCATATCACTTATGACGTTGATATGGTTGATGTTGACGCTCTTGAAGAAGGCGTAATGTTTGACGGCTCTTCTATCGCTGGCTGGAAAGCAATCAACGAGTCAGACATGGTTATGATGCCAGACCCTGATTCAGTAACAATCGACCCGTTCTTCCAACAAACTACTTTGGCTATCGTTTGTGACGTTCTTGAGCCAGGCACTTTGAAACCATACAATCGTTGCTCTCGTGGTATGGCGAAAAAAGCAGAAGCTTATACAAAATCACTTGGCATCGGTGATGCAATCTATTTTGGCCCAGAGCCTGAATTCTTCTTGTTTGACGATGTAAAATGGTCAACCGATGCACACAATACCGGCTATTCTTTTGATTCAACTGAATTACCAGCAAATACCAATAAAGAATATGAAGGCGGCAACATGGGCCACCGTCCTGGCCCTAAAGGTGGTTATTTCCCACTTCCTCCAATTGATTCATGCCAAGACCTACGCGGCGAAATGCTTTCAGTAATGAAAGAGCTTGGTCTTGACCCTGAAAAACACCACCATGAAGTTTCCCCTGCACAGCATGAACTTGGTTTAAAATTCAAAACCCTTGTTAAAATGGCTGACAACACAAACCTTTATAAATATGTCATTCAAAACGTTGCTGCTGCTTATGGCAAAACTGCAACCTTTATGCCTAAACCTTTCTTCAAAGAAAACGGCAATGGTATGCACGTTCACCAATCAATCTGGAAAGATGGCAAGCCTGTATTCGCTGGCGATAAATATGCTGATCTTTCTCAAGAATGCTTGTGGTATATTGGTGGTATCATCAAACACGCAAAAGCAATCAACGCATTTGCAAACTCTTCTACAAACTCATATAAACGTTTGGTTCCTGGCTATGAAGCACCTGTATTGCTTGCTTATTCAGCACGTAACCGCTCGGCTTCTATCCGTATTCCACACACTGCATCACCAAAAGCAAAACGCCTTGAAGCACGCTTCCCAGATGCAATTGGTAACATGTACTTGACCTTTACTGCGTTGTTGATGGCTGGTCTTGACGGTATCGTAAACAAAATCGATCCAGGTGCATCTTTCGACAAAGACTTGTACTCTCTTCCTCCTGAAGAATTAGCAGGCGTTCCAACTGTTGCGGCTTCTCTTACAGAAGCACTTGCATCACTTGATGCAGATCGTGACTTCTTAAAAGCTGGTGGTGTTATGGATGATGACTTCATCGATGCTTATATTGAGCTTAAGAAAGAAGAATGCGACAGACTTAATTTGCATCCGCACCCTGTTGAATTCGACATGTATTACAAAATGTAATTACTTTAATCCTACTTATATCAAAGCCCCGCCCATTGGTCGGGGCTTTTTTATTGCGCCATTTAAAGTTAAACCATAAATAAATTCAATTTTTAATGTTATTTTAAGTTGTATTTTAGTGTAATGTTAAATATAATTAGAGTGCCTGCTTAAGTTAATTATCAAACAATAAACTGTTGGGCGATAATTATACAGGCAAACTATTAGAAACTGGCTTTTATATGCCGGCAGGTGATGCGCTCTTACCTCGTTCTAACTGCATCACCTGCCCTTTTAATGGCGACACAACATAATCATTTATTTATTTTCTGATAATTGACCCTTAAAAATCTATAAATATATTGAAACCAAGTTGCAGTGCCGGGCCCCTCTGATGGTGATGCTGGATAGCCATGATGTCGGAGCTGCTTAGGCAACTATTTTCCAGCTATGGAACGCAACATGGATTTCATGAATACTTTGATAATGGGTGCGCCGCTATATGCGTGGTCATTATTTCTTTTAATAGTTTTTATACTTTTGGCATTTGATCTTGGGGTTTTGAGCAAAGATAAAAAAGCCATAGGAATAAAAAAATCACTTCTTTTGTCGTCATTTTATATTGCAATCGGCCTTTTGTTTTCTTTATTTGTTAATTGGCAAATGGGAAGTACAAAGGCATTTGAATATGTAACAGGCTTTATAATTGAAAAAACATTGGCAATTGATAATGTCTTTGTAATTGCAATGATATTTTCATATTTTGCCATTCCTAATCACCTACAACATCGTGTATTATTATTGGGCGTTTTAGGCGTGCTAATCCTGCGCGGAATAATGATATTTGCGGGTGCTGCTATTGTCGAAAAATATGAATGGGTTTTGTATATTTTTGCAATTTTTCTAATTTTCACCGGTATTAAAATGCTATTTGATAAAGGTGGGCATAGTGACTTATCCGAAAACAAGATTTTGCGTTATTTAACCAAAATACTTCCAGTTTCAGATAAATTACACGGTGAAAAATTCATTGTATCGGAAGAAGTAAGTGGGAAATTAAAAACCTTTATCACCCCCCTCTTCCTTGCCTTGCTAATGGTTGAATTTGCAGATTTGATTTTTGCAATTGATTCAATCCCCGCAATCTTTGCCATTACTACCGATCCCTTTATTGTGTTTACCTCAAACATCTTTGCAATTTTGGGATTAAGGGCATTATATTTTGCACTTGCAGCGATGATTGACCGCTTTGAATATCTAAAATACTCATTAGGTGCATTATTAATATTTATTGGCGGAAAGATTTTCGCCGCAGATTTATTAGGGCTAGAGAAGTTTCCACCACAATGGGCATTAGGCATAAGTGCGGTAATTATCACACTTGGTATTTTGCCAAGCTTCCTAATTAAGGAACAAGGTAAATAATTAATAAACGACATTTTAAGCCGATTTTATCCATTATTTGTTATTCTAACCAATAAATATCCAAAAAGTTGGTGGGAATTATGGAAAAGATAAAATCGGCTTTTGTGCTTTTGGCATTATTGTTTTCTGCGGGTTGTGTAACCACAAATGTTGCACCACCGAAAAACCAAGCAGATGCCTGCGCAATTTTATCCGAAAAAAATAAATGGGAAAAACCAACCTTTAATGCTGCATATGATTGGGGTATTTCACCTGGAACAATCTTGTCATTCATAAAGCATGAAAGCTCGTTTCGGCATGACGCAAAGCCAATTGATAAGAATGGCAACAAACTTTCTTCGGCTTATGGATATTCGCAAGCACTTGATGGCACATGGTCGGATTACGAAAAAGCGCGCGGAAGCGGCAAAAGAAAAAAATATGAAGATAGTGCTGATTTTATTGGTTGGTATCTCGATAAAATCTCATTCCAAACCGGTGTTCAAAAAAGCGATACTAAAAACTTATATTTGGCATTTCATGAAGGCCCAGCAGGTTATAAACGCGGAACATATAAGGGCAAAACTTGGCTTATAAATTATGCAGAACGTGTAGAAAATCAGGCCGAAATTTATGACAATCAGCTTGCACGTTGCGAAAAAGGCAAAATGAAAAAATTTATGCGCGTTGCAGAAAACTAAAACTAGCTGATAATTAAAAATCAATGCCTGTTTTGCGGTAGATTTCTATTTTTCATGCTATAATTTGTTCGCATGAATAAAGAATTTTTAAAAACCGACTTTCAAAGCCTATATAATGCACTTTTACGCCGCGATGATGCGTATGAAGGTGTGGCATTTGTATGCGTAAAAACTACTGGTATATTTTGCCGCCTGTCTTGTGCGGCGCGTAAACCACTAGAAAGCAATATTGAATTTGCAAGTTCTATCGCAGAAGCAAAAAACAAGGGATACCGCGCTTGCCTGCGCTGCAAACCAGAACAAAGCAAAAAGCCGCTTTCAACGCTTACAACCAAAATGCTTGATGAATTACATAAAGACCCACAAAAACGTTGGGATAGTGATGCAATAAAGGCATTTGGAATTGATGAAAGCACTTTGCGCCGATCATTCCAACGCGATTTTGGCACAACATTTTTAAAGTTTGCACGTAAACACCGCCTTGGGGCAATAGTCTCCGATATTGAAAAAGGTGGCAAAATTATTGAGGCGCAATTAGATGCCGGCTTTAATTCCGCTAGTGGTTTTGTAGAAGCCGTTAAAAAACAAATTGGCACAAGCCCAAAGGGAATAAAGGCCCAAAGAATTCTTAGCGCAAAATGGCTTGAAACACCAATTGGGCCAATGCTTGGGGTGGCAGATGATGAAGGTTTACACCTTCTTGAATTTTCCGAACGCAAAGGCCTGCCTAAAGAAATCGAAACCACAAAGAAACGTATTGGCGCAATTGTATTTCGTAATCATAAAATTTTGGAAGAAGCCGAAAAGCAATTAAACGAATATTTTCAAGGTGAACGCCATAAGTTTGATATTCCAATCGCGCAATATGGAACGCCATTTGAAAAATCTGTTTGGGCACAATTGCAAACTATTCCTTATGGGACAACCCGCTCTTATGCCGGACAAGCAATGGCAATTGAAAATCCAAATGCCGTTCGCGCTGTTGCCCGTGCCAATGGTTCAAACAAGGTTGCAATCATTGTACCATGCCACCGTGTAATTGGCTCTGATGGTTCAATGACTGGTTATGCAGGGAAAATTTGGCGTAAAGAATGGTTATTAAACCACGAGCGTAAATCTATGCCTTAGCCGGCACAATAGTCACACTTTCACCACAGCCACAGGCATCAGTTTGATTTGGATTACGGAAGGTGAATTTTGAATGGAATTTATTAGTTTCCAAATCAATTTCTGTGCCTATCAAGAACAATACGGCATTGGCGGCAATTAAAATCTGCACACCTTTATCTTCGACCAATTCGTCATATTTTTCAGGTGCGTCTGCATATTCCATTGTATATTCCATGCCAGCACAGCCACCGTTTTTCACGCCGACCCTTAGGTATGGCTTTTCACCATTGGCAATAATCGCCTTTAGCCTCTCTGCGGCATTGTCAGAAAGACTAATAAGTTTTGGTTTTTGGCGCGTTTTTATTTCCATTTTCACACTAGAACATATTTAAAATAAGTTTTGCCTCATCGGACATATTGTCTTTTGTCCAAGGTGGATCAAAAGTAATAATTGCGGTTGCCGAATTAACACCATCAACTGTTAACGCCGCCTCTTCAACCTGTTGCGGAATAATTTCAGCCGCAGGGCAAGCAGGCGCGGTCAATGTCATGGTAACTTCAACATGACCTTCATCATTAATATCGACCTTGTAAATCAAGCCCAGCTCATAAATATCAACTGGAATCTCGGGGTCATAAACACCTTTAAACGCACTAATAAGATCATTAGTAATGCGTTCTTTTACCTCTTGGTCGTCATAATCGTATATTTTATTTTCTTTTAACATATCCTACCTATCAAGTAAGGAATTCAATTGCTTTTTCAAGAGATTTGGCAAAAATTTCCACCTCCTGAAGTGTATTATATGCAGCAAAACTTGCACGTGCCGAGGCATTAACCCCCATACGCGTCATCAAAGGCTGCGCACAATGATGCCCCGCCCGAATTGCCACGCCGTATTTATCCAAAATTTGTGAAATATCATGCGGATGAACACCATCAACAACAAAAGACAAAATTGCCGCTTTATCACTGGTTTCACCCAAAATCCGAACCCGATTATTTTTTCTTATTGCATCGGTTGCCGCAATTAATAATTCATTTTCATGGGTATGGATTGCCGCACGATCTTGTGATGAAATCCAATCAATTGCTGTTTTTAAACCAACAGCCTCGGTAATTGGTGGCGTCCCTGCCTCAAACCTAAAAGGTGGCTCATTGAAGGTCACGCCTTCTTGGGTAACACTTTCAATCATTTCACCACCACCTAAAAATGGCGGCAGTTCATTTAATTCGGCAAATTTACCGTAAAGCACGCCAATGCCACTTGGGCCATAAAGTTTATGGGATGAAAATACATAAAAATCACAATCACTGTCTTTTACATCGACTTTTTCATGCACAATCCCTTGCGCGCCATCAATAATAACCTTGGCACCAAATTCATGCGCCGCCGCCGTCATTTCTTTGATTGGTAATTTTGTCCCCAAAACGTTTGAAATATGGGCAAAAGAAACGATTTTCGTTTTTTTGTTCAATAAAGATTTGAAATGTTCAAAATCAAGCGCACCGTCATCATTTATCTTAGCCCATTTAACTACAACACCAATGCGCATCGCAAGCATTTGCCACGGCACAATATTGGCATGATGTTCAAGTTCGGTAATTACAATCTCATCGCCTGCATTCAAACTTTGCCCCAATGTATAGGCCAAGAGGTTCAATGCCTCGGTTGCGCCTTTTGTAAACACCACTTCGCCTTCACGCGCATTGATAAAGGTTTCAGCGGTTTTACGCGCCGCTTCAAACGCATTTGTGGCTTCATTTGATAAAGTATGTAGGCCACGGTGAACATTGGCATATGAAGTGCGCATAAAGTCACTCATGGCATTAATAACGCAATCAGGCTTTTGCGCCGATGCACCGCTATCAAAATATACCAATGGCTTGCCATTCACTTGACGTGACAAGATTGGAAATTGCGCACGAATTTGGTTTATATCAAACGTCATTAGCCAATAATCTCATCAAGACGGTTTTCAATCCGTGAAATTGCATATTCGCGAATGTCTTCATATTGTAATTCATCAAAAACCTGTGCCAAAAATGCCTTTACCAGAAGGATTTTCGCGGTTTTTTTGCTGATACCGCGTGCCTGCATATAAAATAATGCGCTTTCATCCAATGCACCAATTGTATTGGCGTGTGAGCATTCAACATCATCGGCATAGATCTCAAGGCTTGGCTTGGCGTTTATTTTGCCACCATCTTCAAGCATTAATCCACGATGTTCCATGGTGGCGCTTGTCTTTTGTGCATTACGCTCAACCTGAATCTTACCTTGGAAAACCGCATTTGCACCATTGGCAACAATACCGCGCACCATTTCTTTGGTTTCACAATTTGGTGCATGGTGATAAACCGTAGTAGTAATATCATTATGCGCATTTTTCAAAAGATATGCGGCGTTAAAGTTACACTTTGCACCCTCACCCAATAAATGCACATCAGTTTCAATACGCGCCATTTCACCGCCGCGCAAAAGTGAAAATCCGGCAAACTCACCGCCTTTGGCAACATTCACAATGGATTTACGAATATCTTTCGCACCAAATGTATCAGCATACATTATCCGACGCAAAGATGCATTTTCGCCAATTTCTGCAAATAATAGACCAGATGAAAGGCCAGCATCTGCACCTTGCTCCTCAATAATCTCAAGATGCGCATCATCTTCAACAATGATGTGCATTGCAGTGCGCGAACCAGCACCGCGCTGAACGGCAATACGTGCCTTCTTACCTGCTTTTAGGATTATTTTTTGTGAAGACTTTGCAAGCCCCTGCACCAATATTGTGGTCACATCTTCGTCATAACCAGAAATCAGGCTTACGCTATCGATTTGCAAATCTTTCGACGCACCCGAAACAATTTCACCAAATTGTGTGGCGTGAATAATTATATCTGCTGAAAGGTTTGCGCTTCTAACCTCTCCTGATGGACTTTCAATTTTGTCAGACAAAGCACGCGCCAAATCGGTATAATGAAAATATTCAACGCGTTTATTAGGAAGCCCGTTTTTTTCGATATATTCGCGCGCTTTTTTGCCCCATTCGGTTTTGGTAAGTTCACCTAATATTGCTATATCGCTCATGAGACTAATGCCTCATATTTATCGTAACCATTTTTTTCTAATTCAAGTGCAAGCTCCGGCCCGCCCGTGTCAACAATCTTTCCATCCACCAGAACATGAACTTTATCTGGCTTGATATAATCAAGAAGGCGTTGATAGTGGGTTATCACCAACATTCCACGATTTGGCGCGCGCATATAATTCACACCGTCCGAAACAATCCGAAGCGCATCAATATCAAGCCCTGAATCGGTTTCATCAAGTATCATGAATTTTGGCTCAAGCATTGCCATTTGGAAAATTTCCATGCGCTTTTTCTCGCCACCGCTAAAACCAACATTAAGCGGACGTTTTAGCATTTCATCTTCGATTTTAAGACGTTTTGCAGCTTCTTTTGCTGCCTTCATAAATTGTGGCACGGACAATTCAGCTTCACCACGATATTTTCTTTGTTCATTTAATGCAGTGCGAAGAAATGTTAAAGTTGGCACACCAGGGATTTCAAGCGGATATTGGAATGACAAAAACAATCCTTCGCCCGCGCGTTCTTCTGGTTCTAGTGCCAGTAGATTTTTGCCGTTTAGTTCGGCTGTGCCACCAGTTACATGATAAGAGGGATGCCCCGTGAGCGCATTTGAAAGCGTTGATTTCCCCGCACCATTCGGCCCCATAATCGCATGAACCTCACCAGCAGGCACGTCAAGTGATAGCCCATTGGTAATTTGTTTGCCGTCTATTTCTACTTTTAAGTCTTTAATTTTTAACATTTACTTCTCGATATAATAAGTTATGCGCCTTAACCAACGCTTCCCTCTAATGAAATCGCCACAAGTTTCTGTGCCTCGACCGCAAATTCCATCGGGAGTTTTTGCATTACTTCGCGAACAAAGCCATTTACCAAAAGTGCGGTTGCACTTTCTGCGGACAGACCACGTTGACGGCAATAGAATAATTGATCTTCACCTAATTTGGTGGTGGTGGCCTCGTGTTCAAAACGCGCGCTGGTATTTGCCGCCTCAATATACGGGAATGTATGCGCGCCGCATTTATCACCAATTAACAAACTATCACATTGCGTAAAATTACGGGCATTCAATGCCTTGGCATGTGCCGAAACAAGTCCGCGATAGGTTTGGTTTGAAACCCCAGCCGCAATCCCTTTAGAAATAATGCGTGACGAAGTATTTTTGCCCAAATGAATCATTTTTGTGCCGGTGTCTGCCTGTTGATGACCGTTGGTTACGGCAATTGAATAAAACTCGCCCACACTTTCATCACCACGCAGGATACAAGATGGATATTTCCATGTAACCGCCGAACCAGTTTCCACCTGCGTCCATGAAACTTTGGATTTTTTACCACGGCAATCGGCGCGCTTGGTCACGAAATTATAAATCCCGCCATTGCCATTCTCATCACCTGGATACCAATTTTGTACGGTTGAATAACGAATTTCTGCACCATCCAAAGCCACCAATTCAACCACCGCCGCATGAAGCTGATTTTCATCGCGTTGTGGCGCGGTGCAGCCTTCAAGGTAAGAAACATAGGCATCGGCATCGGCAATAATCAACGTCCGCTCAAATTGCCCTGTGTTGGCGGCATTGATACGGAAATAGGTTGATAATTCCATCGGGCAACGCACACCTTTGGGAATATAAACAAATGTCCCATCGGAAAACACGGCCGAATTAAGGGTTGCATAGAAATTATCTGATTGCGGCACAACCGAACCCAAATACTGCTTTACAAGTTCTGGATATTCCTGAACTGCCTCGGAAATTGAACAAAATATTACGCCAGCTTGCGATAATTCTTTACGGAAAGTGGTGGCAACTGACACGCTATCAAATACCGCATCAACTGCAACCTTGGCCGCACCTTTAACGCCTGCCAAAACCTCTTGTTCACGAATTGGAATGCCAAGCTTTTTATATGTTTCCAAAAGCTTGGGATCAACTTCATCAAGGGAATCGATTTCGGGGCGTGCCTTGGGGGCAGAATAATAATAAAGCTCTTGAAATTTTGGTTTTGGATATGAAACCATCGCCCATTCAGGCTCATCCATAGTAAGCCAGCGCTTATATGCTTGAAGACGCCATTCAAGCATCCATTCAGGCTCATTCTTTTTGGCAGAAATAAACTTAATTACTTCTTCACTTAAACCAATTGGTGCGGTTTCAGATTCAATATCGGTAACAAAACCATATTTATATTTATCACCCTCAAGCTCTTTGACAGCCTGAACCGTGTCTTTGTCGATATTGTCTTTAATTTTTATGTCAGTCATAGTTTTACTTTAGGCAGCTTTTGAGACCATAATATTATAATTTTCAAGCAATTTCGCCACAATTGTCATTGCGTCGGCTTCGGTTGAGCGATGCCCAAATGAAACACGAACCACACATTTGGCATATTCTTCATTAAGACCAATTGCCTTGATTACACGTGAAACTTTTACGGAACCAGATGAACACGCCGAACCAGATGATAATGATACCCCGGCAAGATCAAGGGCAATAACCAAAAATTCGGAAGACCATTCAGGAATATAAAAACAAGATGTATTACCAAGACGATTAGTATTTTCGCCAATAATTACAACATCAGAAAATGATTTTTTTAGCTCCGTCTCAAAAATATCACGGATTTTTTTAACGTTTGCTAGTTCAGCTTGAATTTCAATTATTTCTTGGGCCGCTGAACCCATTCCAATAATCGCGGGGGCATTTTGTGTACCAGAACGATAACCCTTTTCCTGACCACCACCAACGCGCCCTCTAAAGCCATCTATACCGGGCGCAAGTATCAATGCACCCGCACCCATTGGCCCGCCAATTTTATGTGATGAAACAATCATCCAGTCACCAAAGCCAGAAAATTCTTGTGAGTGACATTTTCCGAAGGCCTGTGTCGCGTCAACCAACAATGCACCACCTTGATTACGGACAATTCCAGAAATTTTCGATAATGGAAAGACAACGCCCGTTTCATTATTTGCAGCCTGAACAATTACCAATGGCTTTGAGGCATTATCTAGTTTATTTTCAAGCCATTCAATATCAATTTGCCCATTAGCAAGTGATGGAATAACCACTAAATTATTCCATTTTGTTTGGGCATATTGGAAAATGGCATCATGCTCTTGCGAGAATAAGAAAACATTTTCAAAGCCAATTTCAAATGCACTTTCAATTGCAAGCTGCGCAGCCTCGGTCGCGCCAGAAGTAAAAACAACCTCGTGGGAAGTTACACCAAGTGCTAACCGCACGTTACGCCGTGCATTTTCAATCAGCATACGCAATTTTTGACCATCTTTATGTATAGACGATGGATTGCCATATAAATCCAATGCCTCAACCATCGCGCGCCTTGCGGCATCACGCATGGGAACATTGGCGTTATAATCGGCATAAATACGCATTTTACGCTGCCTTCTCACCTAATGAAGATGTTTCAAACTTATTCTGCAAGATATCTTCTAAAGTAACACTCGCCATGAAATCTTGGATATGTGTAGTCATAGCAACCCAAAGGCCATGCGCAACACAACGCGCCTTGCGTCCACCACAACCACCTTCTTTTTCAGAATCACAAGCAGTAAATTTAACAGTTTCATCAACCGCAAAAACAACAGACGCAACATCAATGACGCTTGCAGGTTTTGCAAGACGGTAACCACCATTTGGTCCACGTTTTGCAACAACAATTCCACGGCGCCGCAGACGGGCGAATAATTGTTCAAGATATGAAAGTGAAATAGATTGCCTTGAAGCAATATCAGCAAGCGAAACCGAGCCATGCTCTCCGCCATTAGAGGCAAGGTCAATCAATGCCATAACCGCATAACGCCCTTTGGTAGATAACTCCATATAAATATACCCTTATACCAATCTGGCGTTGAATAACTAGAAAGAACACACCAGATGTAAAAAAATTGGAAATTAATCATGTTGTTGTGCTAAAGCAATTAAGTAATTAGTATTTCCTACTATACAAGTCAAGAATTATTGTGATAAATTTATTGCGGAAGAAAAAATGGCAGAATTAATTTTAACCGGTCCATCCGGTCGTATTGAAGCACGTTATGACCAGTCAGAGATTGAAGGCTCTCCTATTGCACTTGTTCTTCATGGTCATCCTCGTGCGGCTAGTTCGATGCAGGATAGAGTTACCGTTATGATGCACCACTTGTTTAAAGAAAAGGGGTTTTCAACCCTTCGCTTTAATTTCCGTGGTGTTGGCAAATCTCAAGGTTCATTTGATAATGGCATTGGTGAACTTGCGGATGCTGCTGCGATGCTTGATTGGCTTCAATCAATTAATCCAAACGCTAAATTCACTTGGGTAGCAGGTTATAGTTTTGGTGCATATATTGCATTACAATTATTGATGCGCCGCCCAGAAATTGATGCTTTTATCGCGGTTGCAACCCCTTGTAATCATTATGATTTGGCGTTTTTGGCGCCATGCCCATCATCTGGCATGATGTTTTATGGCTCAAATGACCTTGTATCGCCACCACTTGATGTAGAGCGTTCGGTTTCAAAAATTCGTACACAAAAAGGCGAAGTAGTGGAATGGGAAGAAATTCCAGGTGCGGATCACTTCTTTAGAGATCAATTAGGTTTGTTAAAAGACCGTGCAGATGCTTATATCGAAAAAACTATGGCATTACCGCGCAAAACACCGGCAACAGGAAAAAGATAATCTATTGATTAGGTGCGGACACATGAGAAAACCGCACCTAATTTATCCGCAATCTCAATTTGCGAAACATTATCTAGCCCACGAACAACCACCATTCCCCGGTTATTCTTCACAACGGTTGTTAGTATTTTTAGATATTTAATATGGCTATCTGGGTTGCGGGCTAATATCTGACCATCAAATGAAAATGCATCGAATCTATATTGCGGCATATTGGGGACAATTAGTTTGTCAACTGGCCCAGTTAGAATTGCACCAAACACAGCTTTTACGCTTGGCCTAATTGTTGAAACCAATTCATAAACTTTTGAAACTGGATAATTTTCATATTCCATTATTTCCAAAATTATATTTATATTCTCGCTTTCACGAATATGGTTTAAAACTGGGATAATTTTACCTCTTGTTACCATTGCATTTAAAACAGCAAATGAGAACGGTATATAAATAAGATTTAAATCACCACCAAATCGCAAAAATTTCTGGAAACCAATTTCAAAATTGGCATATTCAATTTGCTCACGAGTATTAGTCGGCAAATTGACCATATCTTTAAACAATAGTTGTTTTCCATGCGGTAATTCAAAAATTCTGGGTGCAAAACGATACCCAATAACTTTTTGATTTTTTGTTTGATAGAATGGCTCTAATGAAGAATCCACAATAAAGCGATTATCAATTGTTACCTCATTTATTGATGGGGCTTCCTCTTTTTTCTCTTCATTTAGATAATTATCATTATTGGCAATTTTCTTATTGATTTTACTATAATTCAGCTTCTTCATTTGGATTCGTGCAACCAAATCCACACTTACTGCGGCAACAGGCATATTTTCAGGCCAAAATGCGCCGATAAAATGCTGCATAGTCTGTATATAGATTTCTTTACATGCAGCAGCAGAACCAATTAAGCTTAGTGTTGGTATGTACAATATCGCACCACACTCATTCGCAGCCATACACCAATTTGGGGCTTGGAATTTTTTTGAAAAAGTCTGATTGATATATTCGAAAACAGCCTCTCGTTTATGCGGCCATTTCTCACCTAACTTTTTCGATAATAGTGTAAAATCAATATAAAAAACCTGTCCATATTGATTTAAGTTTTGCCGGCCAAGGCGCATGGCAACCTTTGCGTCAACATACTCGATGTTAACTGCATCACTTGCAATCTCTTCTTCAACAAATAAATCTGTATCAGTTGTTGGTGATAATTTTAATAATTCAACCGGCATGATTTACTCCTCCGGTATTACAGTATTGCGGAATGCTAAATAAATTATATCAATTATATCTCAAACTTTAGATAATATTTAGTAAATCCTCGTTCTTAAGAAGAGCCAATGCCACCAGACAGCGGTTTTTGCACGCCTGTAGTTTCAGGAAATGAAATCGGAAGCCCTAATACAGAGCGAGCTGCAAGAAATGCAAAGCATTCCGCCTCAACAGCATCCCCCCTAAGCCCAATTTCATCAGCATCAATAATATTGGTTTTTGTTATTGCCTTGATATCTTCAACAAGTTTTGGATTTTTCCGTCCACCACCTGCAACGACAAGCGTTGTGGGACGTTTTTCAAATAAATCTAGCCCTTTGTTTATGGCTTGCGCCACAAGCGAAGATAATGTTGCACAACCATCCTCAAGGGATAGCCCAGAAACAATTTTTGCACTATAATCATAGCGATCCAGTGACTTTGGATATGGTTGACCAAACCAAGCATCGGACAAAACCATATCAATTATATTTTGATGAACTTTGCCAGCCTTCGCAAATTCACCATTTTCATCATATTTTCCTTTATTGTGAAGCTCTACCCATTCATTAATTGGGCCGTTGGCGGGGCCGCAATCAAATGCCGCCAATTTATCAATATCACCGTTTTCGCCACCCCAATAGGTTAGGTTGGCAACGCCACCCAAATTTAAAACCGCCGCAGGGGCGTTGATTCGTGCATATTTCAACATTGCAGCATGATAAATTGGCGCAAGTGGCGCACCCTGCCCGCCATGTTTCACATCATTTGTTCGGAAATCATATATTGTTTTTATTCCCGTCATCTTTGCCAGTTTTTCACCGTCAAGCAATTGTAGGGTTTTACCATAATTATCATTTTTTGGCGGTATATGGAGAACTGTTAATCCATGACCACCAACAAAACTAATATCAGAAGGTTTCATATTAGCTTGTTTTAATAAGGCATTGATTGCATTTGCATAAATTTCAGTAATTGTCTCAGTAGCCAAGGTAAAAATTTCGGGAGCTTGCCCATTAAATTGCCATCTAAGAGCCGCCTGAACTGCGTCCGCTAAAATTGTTCTTTTTTCTTCCGAATAAGGAACAAGAGCATATTCGCCAAGTTCAATAACTTTATGACCATCTGTCTTTATCATGGCAACATCGGCATAGCCATCAAGCGCCGTTCCTGTCATTAATCCTATTGACCAGAAAGATTGCACATTTTTCCCCTTAATTATGCCATAAAGCCCTTTAAAAAAGGCTTTGTCTTTGTTAATGCCAACATCTAAATTTAAACTAACCAACTAATTAGAGGTATTTGATTAAAATGTCATCGCAAAACACCACCATAATTTCTGATTTCAAGCCAAAGTCGGCTTTCATCAATATGATTATGGAACGTGGACATTATTATCAATCTTCCGACCTTGAGGGCCTTGATAAGATTGCCCTTGAAGCCGAGCAAGGTAAACGCGAATTAGTTGGCTATATTGGTTATGACTGCACCGCACCTAGCCTTCATGTCGGTTCACTGACCCAAATAATGTTTCAACGCCGTTTTCAACAGTGCGGTGGTAAGCCTATTACCTTAATGGGCTCAGGCACAACACGAATTGGCGATCCATCATTTAAAAACGAGGCGCGCCCAGTTTTAACTCTTGAAAAAATTGAAGAAAATAAACGCGGCATTCAAAAAGTATTTGATAAATTAATTGATTTTTCAAATGGCAAAGCCTTGATGGTTGATAATATTGAATGGCTTGAAAAAGTTTCATGGCTTGAAATGCTTTCAGAAATTGGTCGCCATTTCACCGTCAATAAAATGATTGCTTTGGAAATTGTAAAACGTCGCCTTGACGATGAAATTCCGATAACTTTCCTTGAATTCAATTACATGCTTTTACAAGCCTATGATTTCCTTGAGCTTTCGCGCCGTTACGGTTGTGTATTGCAAATGGGTGGTTCTGACCAATGGGGGAATATTATTCAAGGTGTTGAACTTTGCCGCCGCGTTGATAACCGTGAGGTTTTTGGCGTAACACAGCCACTTTTAATGAATTCAGCTGGTCAAAAAATGGGTAAAACTGTTTCTGGCGCTGTATGGCTTGACGGTGACCTGCTTCCAAGTTTTGATTTCTGGCAATATTGGCGTAATGTTGATGACGCCGATGTTGGTAAATTATTACGACTATTTACTGAATTACCGCTTGATGAAATCAAACGCCTAGAAGCACTTCAAGGCGCAGAAATAAATGAGGCAAAGAAAATACTTGCTAATGAAATAACTACATTACTTCATGGTAGAGATGCCGCAAATAGCGCTTTATCAGCGGCGCAGGCACAATTTACGTCACAAGGTGGTGATACGTCTGGTTTACCAACTATCGATCTTGAAATTGAAAGCGACCTAAGCATTGCGGCACTTTTCGTTAAAGCAGGCCTTTTTGCATCAAATTCAGAAGCAAAAAAAGCCGCTGCAAACAATAGCGTAAGCATTGATGACGTTAAAATAAATGATGTTACCTCGCCTGCCACAGCTATATTTGATGCTAAAGACAGTGTAAAATTATCTTCAAGCAAAAAGAAACACATTATTGTCAAGAAAAAATGATAACAAAATTACGGGAGCAATAAATGACACTTAATATCGGCGATACCGCACCAACATTCAAACTACCTGCTGACAACGGCGTTGATTTTGATTTATCAGCGCAAAAAGGCAAAAAGGTTGTTATCTATTTTTATCCAAAAGATGACACTTCTGGCTGCACTTCGGAGGCAATTCAATTCTCTGAAAACGTTTCTGAATTTGCAGCTTTAAACACAATTATTGTTGGTATTTCAAAAGACAGCGTAAAAAGCCATGATAAATTCAAAGCCAAACATGATTTAAAAGTTATTTTGGCTTCGGATGAGGAATTAAAGGTTCAGACAGAATACGGTGTCTGGGTTGAAAAATCCATGTATGGTAAAAAATATATGGGTACTGAACGCGCAACATTTTTATTAGATGAAAACCTTAAAATTGCCCAAATTTGGCGCAAAGTTAAAGTTACTGGACATGTTCAGGAAGTTTTAAAGGCAATTAAAGAGATTTAATCTGTATAAATCCGAAAATTTTTATTTTTAGCTTGCCTAAATTATCAAATTTTGGGAAGCACAGGTTTTAAAATCGAAAGGTCTAAATATGTGGGGACGCAAAAAAGAAAAAGCAACTATTGTTGAAATGCCAACTCCTGAGGCTACTCCTGCACCGGTCGTTGTTAAAAAACCAACCTCGGTAATCGCAAGCGATGTAAAAATACTTGGTTCAATCATTTCTGGTAGCGACCTCGTAGTAGAAGGTGCTGTTGAAGGTGACATTCGTTGCGGACTTTTCACGCTAGGAAGAGACGGCATTGTATCAGGTAATGTTGTTGCGGAAACAGCGACAGTTCGTGGTAAAATCACTGGTAATGTAACTGCACGCACAATAATGCTTGCTGGTAATGGCGCTATTGAAGGCGACCTTACACATAGCGTTCTTATTATCGAAGAAGGTGGCATGTTTGAAGGTCGCTCAAAACGCGTTGCCGACCCACTTTCTGAAGAAACCTTAGCAATCGAAGACAAGGTCGTTAGCGAAGAAGCAAAGCCAAAAACTAAAAAAGCAACTAAAGCTAAAGCCGAAAAAAAGGTTGAAGAAAATTCCGTCGAAATAGATGATGCTACTCAAGAAAAAACCGAAGTAGAAGCTGAAACCGAAGCTAAAGAAAATACTGAAGAAGTTGCAATTTCAAAAGAATTAAAAGAGGCATTTGCCGTTTAGATTCAACAAAATATATTTATAAAAGCCTCCGAGATTCGGGGGCTTTTTTATTAATCTTCGGAATGTCCCACTTTTTGCGCCAAGGCGGCCGCCATAAAGGCATCTAAATCCCCATCCAAGACGCCTTGTGTATCGGATGTTTCAACATTGGTCCTAAGATCTTTAACCATTTGATATGGCTGTAAAACATAAGAACGAATTTGATGCCCCCAGCCAATATCGGTTTTATTATCCTCTACGACCTGGCTTGCCGCCTCACGCTTTTGCAATTCAAGTTCGTATAGACGCGCCCTTAGCATATTCCATGCAATCTCACGGTTACGATGTTGCGATCTGTCTTGTTGCGAAGCAGCGACTATACCAGTTGGAATGTGCGTAATACGAACGGCAGAATCAGTTTTGTTAATATGCTGCCCACCTGCACCAGATGCACGATATGTATCAATCCGCACATCTTTTTCCTGAACATCAACCTCAATATTATCATCAATAACGGGATAAACCCAAACACTTACAAATGAGGTATGGCGGCGCGCATTAGAATCAAATGGCGATATTCGCACCAAACGATGCACCCCCGCCTCTGTCTTTAGCCAACCATAGGCATTAAGACCCTTTATAAGCAATGTAGCCGACTTTATGCCCGCTTCTTCACCGGCATTCTCATCGACATACTCAACTTCATAACCAGATGCAGTAGCCCAACGTGAATACATCCGCAGCAACATAGAAGCCCAATCACAGCTTTCAGTACCACCCGCACCGGCATTGATTTCGATATAGCAATCATTGCCATCCGCTTCACCAGATAAAAGTGCTTGAATTTCTGCCTTACTTGCATGCTGTTTTGCATTTTCAAGGTTTAACTGTGCCTCATTAATTAGGTCTTCATCACCCTCTAAATCGGCAAGTTCGGCAAGTTCAATATTATCATTCAATTCACGTTCCAATGACGTAATTTCATCAATTGAAATTTGAATTTTGTTTTTTTCACGCATTAAAGCCTGTGCCTTTTGCGGGCTATCCCAAAAATCTTGGGTCTGGCTAAGTGCTTCTAGCTCATCAAATCTGCGTGTTGCCTCATCCCAATTAAGGCGTTTGCGCAATAAATTGATAGATTTAGATATATCTGCTTTCAAAGCCTCGATTTCGGCTCGCATAAAAAACCCCATTAAGCCATAGCTATTCTATAACTTCATCTTTCGCAACAACGCCAACTTTTGATTTTCCATCAGCAGCGTTAGTAGTGGTCTTTTTACCACCATTACGAGATGAGCTAGATTGCAAATTAGCAAGAATGTTCAAACGTTCTTCTGCGCCAATTTCATCAAGAACTTCTTTTGTTGGAACAAATTGTTCAATTGGCTTATCTTTAAGCATTGCTTCCATATAAGCCCTAAATATTGGCGCTGAAACAACACCGCCTGCCGCACCACTTGCAATTGTTTTCGGACGATCATAACCGACATAAACGCCAGTTGCATATGATGGCGTATAACCAATAAACCATGCATCTTTATAATCGTTGGTGGTGCCAGTTTTACCAGCGACAGGGTGGCTAAATTGTGCGGCACGCCCAGTACCGCTGGTCACAACTTCACGCATGATAGTCACCATTTCCCATGCAGTGCGCGGCGAAATAACCTGCGTTCCATTTGGTTCAATATGTGGTGGTTGGGCATTTGGATCAAATGCAACATCACAATCAGAACAGGTTCTTCTATCGGCACGCCAAACGGTTTTACCGCGCATATCCTGAAGTCTATCAAAATAAACCGGTGGCACATAACGACCACCATTCGGGAATACTGCAAAGCCTGATGTCATACGTAAAACGGTGGTTTCACCTGCACCTAATGCCATTGTCAAATCATTTGGCAAATCATCGTAAACACCAAAGCGGCGGGCATAATCGGCGATGCGGCGCATACCAATACGGCGCGCAATACGAACCGTTACTGTGTTCCGCGAAAGAACCAAACCTTGCTTAAGCGTAATAACACCATAATAGCGTCTGTCAGAGTTTTCAGGCCCCCAACCCCCACCAGTAATTTTAGAATCTGAAATTTTGGTTTCAGGCGTCATGCCATTTTCAAGTGCTGCTGCATATATAAATGGCTTAACAGTAGAACCAACCTGACGCTTTGCCTGCGTGGCACGGTTAAAACCTGAATCATCGGCATCATAACCACCCGCCATTGCAATAACGGCCCCCGTATGAACATTCAGAGAAACTAGAGCACCTTGTAAGTTTTGCGAACGCAATAATTGATATGTTTTAGCATCAAGACGGTTGACCCAAACAATTTGGCCATCATCTAATGCTTTACCGGAACGATACGCCCAATCCTTATCAGCTTGTGGGATTAAGAATTTCTCGCCGGTTTGCAATCCATAATTTTGCCCACCATCCAAAACAACCGCCAGCCGAGAAGCAGGATCAGGGCGCCAATATTTTGCACGGGCTAGTTTGTCTTTCCATTGGTCGTCAAGGGTTAGGATACCAACCGCACCCTTAAAGCCACGCATACGTGTTGGGTTCATGCGGTCAAGGCCAGCCTGCAACGCTGCACGAGCCGCCTTTTGTGCATCTAATTCAACAGTAGTTGAAATAATGAACCCTTTATTATAAGGCGCACCTTTACCAAAGCGACGAATTAGGTCGCGACGAACCTCTTCAACAAATTCACCCGCATCACTATTAGTCCAAGAACCACGAGGATGAGGCTGATAATCTATTGGGTCTTTCTTTGCTTCTTCGCCCTGTTGCGCGGTAATAAAGCCATTTGCAACCATTCTTGAAATAACCCAATTACGACGTGCAAGCGCACGGTCAGGATGTTTAACCGGATTATAGTTATTTGGCGCTTTTGGAAGAGTGCCAAGATATGCAGCCTGTGAAATGCTTACGTCACGTACGCTTTTCTGAAAATATGTTTGTGACGCTGCCTCAACGCCATACGATCTAAAGCCAAGGAAAATCTGATTAAGATAGATTTCCATAATTTGGTCTTTTGTAAGAATTTCTTCAATACGAACAGAAATAAGTGCTTCTTGAATTTTTGTTATATATTTATCAAGACCACGTTTTTGATTGCCATCAGGAATAAGCACGTTTTCGGCAACCTGTTGCGTGATTGTTGACGCACCCTGCATGCGACGCCCTTCACCAATCGTTGTGATATTATATATCATAGCCCTAGCGATACCCATGGGATCAACGCCATTATGGCTATAAAAATCTTTGTCTTCCGCCGCCATAAAAGCAGCAATCACATGGTTGGGAATTTTTTCAAGTGGCATATAAGCACGGGTTTCAAGCGCAAAAGAGCCAATTTGCTTTCCTTCAGCAGAATAGACACTTGATGAAACATTTGGTTTATAATCGGCCAATTTTTGGTGATCAGGCAATGTTGAAAGCGATAATGACAATAATATCGCAGCAACAACAACGCCGATAGCAATTCCGGCAAGTATAATAACGCCTAGTAATTTTTTAAAAAAGCGCATTTGCAACCCGTATTTCAAACTTTGCCGAAATTTAAATGGTTTCCATTTTACAAGAAACTGATTTGGCTTATGGCTTTTGCCACGTTGTTTCAAGTCTATAAAGCACAGAATTACAGACTATTATGTCTATATAGACCATCAAAATGATGATTATTTTTTCAAATCCTTGCTATCAAAATATTCTTTGATTGCCTTTGCCACACCAGACATTTGCTTATTTCTAAAGTCTGAATTTGTCAGGCGTGCCTCATCATCAGGATCAGTAATAAAGCCCATCTCTAACAAAACCGCCGGTACTGTCGGCGATAATAGCACAAAGAAACCAGCACGACGGTGTGATGATGATGTTAAAGGCCCTGCGTCTTTGATGTTTAACAATATGTTTTCAGCAAAAACCGCAGATTGGTTTTTTGTATCGCGTTGCGTTAAATCGCGCAAAATTTCGGTAACTGTATTATCATTAGTGCGATTTGGCGGAACAACCGTCCAATTATCGCGGTTTAATAACCGGCGCGATCTATCCCCGCCCTCTTCACTTAGCGTATAGACAGTTGCGCCTTGCGCCTTTGCACCACCAGCAGAATCAGCATGAAGCGAAATAAACAAATCTGCACGTAAATCGCGCGCAATAATGATTCTTTTTTCGAGCGGAAGAAATACATCACTTGAGCGCGTCATAATCACATTAAAACGTGAATCGCGGCGCAAGATATCGCGCAATAATAGCGCACTTGATAAAGTCACATTTTTTTCAAATACGCCGTTTGTTATTCCCAATGCGCCTGGGTCATGACCACCATGACCAGCATCAATCACAATCGTATATTTACCCTTGCCTGATTTTGATGAAACCGGTGTAATAATTTGCGTAGATTTTGGTAATTGCTTTGGTTGCTGGCTCGCAAAAGTTTTAAAATCAGAATTATCCAATTTGATAGTTAAAAAACGCCCGCCAATTTCATTATTAAATTGTTGGCTTGTTACTTTTACAGGCTTTTGCAAATCAAGAACAATCCTAGACTGTTGCTCTGATTTAAGTGCGTAACGTATTTGTTTAATCAGCCCCTTGCCAGCAATTAGTCCACCATTTGGTGAGCCAAATTTCCACTCTGCTCTTTCAAAATCAATCACCAAACGGTTTGAAGGCTGCGTTAATGAGAAAATTTTATAATTAAAATCACGACTTGTTTTAACTGATATATAAGTTGAGTTATCTTTTTCTTCTATCCTAAAGCCATATATTTTTAAAACTTGATTTTGGGCGGCAATAGAGTTTGCGTCCGCCGCCAAGGCATAACCTGCTGATTGTGCATTATTGGTTTCAGAAGAATTCATAAATAAACCAACAGCTTTAGTAATTCCAAACACTAAAAGCGGCACAATAATCAGTGCGAAAATGATTAAACGTAAAAATTTTTTCTGTAAAAACATATTTAATCTTTTTGCCAAATCTAAACTAAACTCGCCATTATTAGTTTGTCACCAATATGTCGAGTCAGTGACATAGACAAATATTATGAATGATGCAAATTTAACTTATGCGCATATCTTTTAATCTAGTATTGCTATTTTAACTTTTTCACCTTAATGGAATGTAAATTGGGTGGAAACCATTAGGTTAATTGCCCAAATTTCGGATTTATGCGCTTGAATTCGTGAATTAAATAAATAATTCAGGCATTTGGGCGCAGGGTTTTAAGTATTATTGTGTGCGTAGAAATGGCATTTTTTGCCCAGCTTATAAAAAGGCAATTCTTTAATAATAGTGTGTCTGCTGACGGCTGTTTACAAATCTGCACACCCCATTCGCAAATAATTTCAAAATTATTTTTTAAAAAACACGCGGGATTTGATGCAATCTGCCGCCTTGGTGCTGCATTAAGAATATTGTTATCTCCCGCAGGAGAGAAATTTAATGTCAAAAACAATGTTAATAGACGCTGCACACGAGGAAGAGACCCGTGTAGTAGTTTTGGATGGTCAAAATTTAGAAGAATTTGATATCGAGACCAAAGCCAAACAACAAATTCGTGGAAATATCTATCTTGCAAAAGTCACACGCGTAGAGCCTTCTCTACAAGCGTGTTTTGTTGATTTTGGATCACCACGCCATGGCTTCTTGGCATTTTCTGAGGTTCACCCAGATTATTATCAAATTCCAGTTGCCGACCGTGAGGCTTTGATTGAAGAAGAGGCCAATAGCGTTGATGAAGAGGCGTTTGAAGATGATGAAGAAAATCAGCGCGCACGCCGTGCGGTTGCCCGTCGTTATAAAATTCAGGACGTCCTAAAACGCCGCCAAATCATGTTGGTACAGGCTGTAAAAGAAGAACGTGGCAATAAAGGCGCGGCTTTAACAACCTATCTTTCACTTGCTGGTCGTTATTGCGTTTTAATGCCAAACACCCCGCGTGGCGGCGGTATTTCGCGAAAAATCACCGCAGCGGGAGACAGAAAACGCCTTAAATCAATTGTTTCCCAACTTGAAGTTCCAAAAGGTATGGGGCTTATCATTCGTACGGCTGGCGCAAAACGCAATAAGACAGAAATCAAACGCGACTATGAATATTTATTGCGCCTATGGGACAATATCCGCACCCGCACTTTGGAATCGGTTGCCCCTGCCCTAATCCATGAAGAAGAAAGCCTTGTTAAACGCGCAATCCGCGATCTTTATAACAAAGATGTCGGCTCAATCGTTATTGAAGGCGAAAATGCATACAAAGAAGCAAAAGACTTTGTAAAAATGCTTATTCCTTCTCATGCACGCAAAGTTCATCAATATAAACATACTATGCCGCTTTTCTCAAAACTTGGCGTTGAAAAGATGCTATCATCAATCCATAGCGGTGTGGTGCATTTAAAATCAGGTGGTTATATTGTTATCAACCAAACCGAAGCATTGGTTGCAGTTGACGTAAACTCGGGCAAATCCACACGTGAACGCTCGATTGAACAAACCGCACTTAAAACAAATCTTGAAGCCGCAGACGAAGTTGCGCGCCAAATGCGCATGCGCGACCTTGCCGGCCTAATAGTTATTGACTTCATCGATATGGATGAAGCACGTAATGACCGCGCCGTTGAAAAACGCGTTAAAGAAGCATTACGTCTTGACCGTGCACGCGTACAAATGGGCAAAATATCTAACTTTGGCCTCATGGAAATCTCACGCCAACGTCGTCGTACTGGCGTTCTTGAAGGTTCAAGCCATGTTTGTGAAGTATGCTCTGGCTTTGGTCGTGTACGCTCTTCATCATCGAATGCAACGCAAATTGTTCGCGATATAGAGGCGCAAGTTGGTGGTCGTAAAAATTGCGAATTGGTTGTTAAAACCGATGTAAACACGGCTCTATATTTGTTGAATGAAAAACGCACTCATATTGCAATGCTCGAAATTTCACGCCATGTAGTTGTTAAGATCCTTGCGGACGCAACAATGCCGCAGGGCAAATATGAAATTGACTTCGTTTCAATGGGTGAATCAACCGAAGAGCCTGACTTTAACTTTAACTTTATCAAAGAAGCCGCAGAAGCAGTTGCCAAAGAAGACGCTGCCGAAGAAGCAGAAGACGCAATTGAAAATGATGTTGCAGAAACTGCGGAAGTTGTTGTTTCGAAAAACAGCAGAAGACGCAAATCACGTCGCCGTGGTAGAAATAAAGGCGAAGCAAGCGATGCAAACCCTGTTGCGACTATTGTAACTGAAGGTGAAGCTGCTTCTGAAGAAGTTGTTGAAACCACCGAAGCCACTGAAACAACAAACGAAAGTGAAGAGTCAAGAAACTCTCGACGTCGTCGTGGAAAACGCGGTGGGCGCGGTCTATTTGGAATGCGTGCAGCCAGAAACAAAAATGCACCATCTGAAAATTCAGATAGTTCAGCACAGCCTGAAACAGCCCTTGAAACTGTTGTTGAAACAAGCGCACCTGAAAATGCTATTGAAGCAAAAGCGGTTGAAAAAGTTGTTACTGAAAAACCAGCTAAGCCATCTAGGGCAAGAACCCGTAAGCCAAAGGTTTCTGAAACTACTGAAGTTGTTGCCGAAACTGCTGCGACCCCAGAAGTTACGGTTGAAAAACCCGTGAAAAAACCACGCGGAAGAAAACCAAAAGCAACTGAAGCCACTATTTCTGCAAGTGTTCCTGAAACAAATGTTGAAGTAAAATCTGATAATACCACAAAGATGCCAAAATCTTCAGATACACAAGCTAGTGAAACAACTAGCAGTGATGAAAGCGGCCCGCGTCCACAACGGAAAACGGGCTGGTGGGCAAGGAATGCATCAAAATTATTCGGAAACTCAGAAGAACAATAATTATTTTAAAATAATTAGCGCATTTATATTTATATCCTTTTTGGGCGGCTGCATGGCTCTTGTTGATGGTCGCCCAAAAAATGCACCTGAATTAAAAACTGTTGCCTCTGTTGATGTAACAAAATATGTCGGCACATGGCATGAGATTGCCAGATATCCATCAAGCTTTGAAAAAGATTGTCCTAAAGCTACGGCACAATATTCGCTTACCTCGGCAACATGGGTCAATGTAGTCAATACTTGCTATTATAATGATGGGCGCATCAAAAGCTTTAAGGCCAAAGCAAGCGTTATAAAAGGTTCTAATAATACCAAACTTGCGGTGAATTTTGCCCCAATACCTTTACCTAAAGGACAAGGTAATTATTGGATTATTTATCTTGACCCAAATTATCAAAATGCGATTGTTGCATCACCAAATGGTAATTTCATGTGGTTTTTATCGCGTAATGAGGAAATAAGCAAAGCACAGTTAAATGAAATGTTACTTGCCGCAAAATCCCAATTATTTGATACAGATAAATTAGAAATAATTGGCAAAATTTCTGAAAGCAATTAATATTGTCTTTGATTCATCCTGTGTTCATGACATAATAATAAACTGGATCAAAATAAGGTGATTAATTTGTTTAAACGAAGGTTTTCATATTTTGTGATGGCTTTTGCGGTTGCATTATTGCCCGCCGCATCAAAAGCGCAATCATTGGTTAGAGATTCCGAAATTGAAAAACTTGTTCGCGATTATTCAGACCCATTATTTGTGGCGGCGGGATTAAACCCAAATGATATCAAAATCTATCTTGTAAATGATAAAGAAATAAACGCCTTTGTAACCGATGGACAAAAAATGTTTGTCAATGCCGGAACAATATTAGAGGCAACAAGTCCAAATCAGTTAAAAGGGGTAATTGCCCACGAAACTGGCCACATTGCCGGCGGACACCTTGCAAGATCGTCACAAGCTGAAAAAGAAGCAATGGTTCCCGCTTATGTCACTATTGCACTTGGAATTGTTGCAATTGCCGCCGGCGCGCCCGATGCCGGTGCTGCATTATTGGCGAGTTCACAACAATTTGCGATTCTAAGCTTTTATTCATATACACGTACTCAAGAATCAAGTGCGGATCAGGCTGCTTTGCAATATCTTGAAACAACGCATCAATCGCCCCAAGGGCTAATCGATTTTTTTGAAAGATTCCGTTATCAAGAAGTTATGTCAGAGGCGAGACGAACCGAATTTTTCCGTTCGCACCCTCTTTCAACAGATAGGATAGACGCACTTGAACGTCGTGCCGCTTCAAGCCCTTATTTAAAAACTGTTGATAGCGATAGCGATAAACAACGCTTTGCCCTAGCGCAGGCCAAATTATATGGCTTTTTATATACTGGTCAGCAGGTTTACGTTAAATATCCCTTTAGCGATAATTCAATTCCTGCCCAATATGCGCGGGCAATTGCATATTACCGTGCTCCAGATTTAGAATTGGCAACCAATGCAGTAAAAAAACTTATTGATGCTGAACCTAATAATCCATATTTTCAAGAACTTATGGGGCAAATTTACTTTGAAAATGGGCAAGCTGCAAAGGCACTTCCCTATTATCAAAAATCAGTTGCATTAGAGCAAAATGATTCACTTTTGCGAATTGGCCTTGCAAGAACCTATATAAATCTTGGCACAAATGAAGATTTAGAAAAGGCAGAGACCGAATTACGCAATGCGGTTAGGCTTGAGGATGACAATGCCTTTGCGTGGAATCAAATTGCAATTGTCGCCGATAAGCAAGGCAAAGATGGCCTTGCCAGACTTGCAACCGCCGAAGAAGCATTTGCCCTTGGTGACTATGAACGCGCTAATCGTTTCGCACAAGCGGCTATGCGTAAATTTGATCGCCATACCCCATCATGGCAGCGGGCAAGTGATATTCGTAACGTTACCGAAGAGGCTGCCGCCAAAGCCGCCAAAGCAAATAAATAATTAACCCAATATTTACCGAATAATTAGCCTATTCACGGGTTAATGGAGTGCAATATGCGTAAAAGAATGCTTTCTGGACATATATTTTTGGCAATCGCCTTATTAGGCGTGGTTTCATGCAATAAAAAAGAAGACAAATCGGTTATGAGCCAAACCGAAGAAGCCAAAAAGCAAGACAATACGGCTATTCTTGCATCCCTTACTAAAGAACAACAGGCCGCAGTAAGGGTTTTGGTTCGTGATACTTTGGTAACCGACCCACAAATCTTATTAGAAGCGCAGCAAGCGTTTGAAGCACAGCAAACACGTATGTTAAACGAAAACGCCTCAAAAGCATTTTCATCAATAATCAGTGACGCTTCGGAACTTTCTTTTGGCCCAAAAGATGCAAAGGTTACTTTGGTTGAATTTTTTGATTACAAGTGCGGTTTCTGTCATGCGGCAAACCCATGGATGGTCAGCTATATGAAAACCCATCCGAATGTTCGCTACATTTTCAAAGAACTTCCAATTCTGTCTGCAAACTCGCTAATTGCGGCAAAGGCGGCCTATGCCTCCAAAGCGCAGGGAAAATACGTTGAATTCCATAATGCATTAATGCAGGCACAAGGCGATTTAAGCACAGACCAAATAATTCAAATCGCGACTTCTGTCGGACTGGATACGGTTAAGCTACAAAAAGATATGCAAAACCCAGAAATTGAGAAATATCTCAAAAAAGTCCAAGATCAGGCATCACAAGCTGGAATCAGCGGAACTCCAGGCTTTTTGGTAAACGGAAAACTCATCTCTGGCTTTAAAGTCGAAGAATTAGAAGCCGCATTGGGTGCAGAGGATGCAGGCAAATAGTTTTTGAATTTATAAAAGCCGGAATTTGCGATGCAGATTCCGGCTTTTTGTATCAATTTTAAATAAAATTATATAAGACCAGCAAGCGGGCTTGATGGATCGGCATAGCGCTTAAGCCCCATCCGACCAGCCAAATACGCCTTACGCCCCGCAATAACTGCATGTTTCATTGCGCTTGCCATTAAAACTGTGTTTTTGGCTTCGGCGATTGCGGTATTCATCAAAACGCCATCACAACCCAATTCCATTGCAATTGTTGCATCAGATGCCGTACCAACACCCGCATCAACCAAAACTGGAACCCGTGCCTGTTCAACAATAAGTCGGATATTGATACGGTTTTGAATCCCAAGGCCTGAACCAATCAAACCACCCAATGGCATAATTGCCGCCGCACCAGCATCTTCTAACTTGCGGGCATAAACCGGATCATCAGAGGCGTAAACCATTACGTCAAAACCTTCTGCAACCAAAACTTTGGTGGCTTTTAAGGTTTCTTCCATATCAGGATAAAGGGTTTTTTGGTCGCTTAAAACTTCTAATTTGACCAATGACCAACCACCGGCTTCACGGGCAAGACGCAAGGTACGCAACGCATCATCGGCAGTAAAACAACCAGCAGTATTGGGAAGATAGGTAAATTCTTTCGGGCTTACAAAATCCGTTAAAAGCGGCTGTGATTTATCGGTAAGATTAACCCGCCGCACCGCAACCGTAACAATTTCAGCGCCAGAGGCACGTGCCGCAGCGGCATTTTCTTCATAGGTTTTATATTTACCAGTTCCAATAATCAAACGTGAGTTAAAAACTTTACCCGCGACTGACCAAGTGTCATTTTCCATTTTACTTTCCCTCAAAATCCGCCGCCGACAAATTGCACAATTTCAATTTTATCGCCGGATTTAACTATATGATTTACCCATTCAGATTTAGGTATAAGATTCTGATTTAATTCAATTGCGATGGATCTTTTTTCAAGTTCAAGAATATCAAGCAAGTCATCAAGATTTTTTCCTGATGCAATTACATGTTCTTCACCATTTATTACGATTTTTTCTTTACTCAAAACAGCACCATTTTTATTCTTATGAAAATATCCTTTAACAGAAGTCGTATTTAAGCTAAAGGACTTATATGACAAAGCCAATTTATATTATCAATGGACCAAACCTAAACCTTCTTGGCACGAGAGAGCCTGAAATATATGGTTCGGAGACACTGAAAGATATTGAAAATATTTGCGTTAAAACAGCCAATGCGGCCGGTTACGATGTAAAATTTATGCAATCAAATCATGAAGGGCAAATAATTGATTGGCTTCACGAGGCGCGTACAAATGCAATTGCAATTATATTGAATGCTGGCGCGCTTACACATACTTCGGTCGGCTTGTATGATGCATTAAAAGCCATCGACATTCTTAAGGTTGAAGTCCACCTTTCGAACCCCCATGCCCGCGAAGAATTCCGCCATAAGAGCTTTATCAGCCCCGTTTCCAATGGTGTAATTGCAGGTTTTGGAATTGACTCTTATATCCTTGCCATTAATGGGATAGTGAAAAAATTAACGTAGCGGAAGTTTAAATATTGCTATAATAGCGTATTAAACCATAATTATCTGGAGATTGTGATGCCGAGCAATAACGGCTTTGATACCAAATTAGTTAAGGATCTAGCAAAAATCCTTCGTGATAACGAACTTACCGAAATCGGAATCGACCATGAGGGTACGAAAATTCGTGTAACCCGTAACATAACTCAAACAGTGGTTGCCGCCGCTCCTGTTGCTGCGGCTCCGGTTGCTGCACCAGTCGCCGCTGCGCCTGTCGCTGCTGCTGCTCCAGTTGCTGAAGTTAAAGCAAAAGGAAACGCTGTTACATCTCCTATGGTTGGAACAATTTACCTTTCACCTGAACCGGGTGCGTCTGTATTCGCAAAAGTTGGTGATACTGTGAAAGAAGGTCAACAATTATTCATCATCGAAGCAATGAAAACCATGAATTCGGTTACTGCAACCGCATCGGGTGTCCTTAAAGAAATCCTTGTTACCGATGCCCAGCCCGTCGAATACGGCGAAGCATTGTGTATTATTGAATAAGGTGAATAAAGTGTTTGAAAAGATATTGATTGCCAACCGTGGCGAAATTGCATTGCGCGTTCACCGTGCATGTAAAGAAATGGGCATCTCAACCGTTGCCATTCACTCAACCGCTGATTCTGACGCTATGCACGTACGGCTTGCCGATGAAAGCGTTTGTATTGGCCCACCACCAAGCGCGCAATCATATCTTAACATTCCTGCGATTATTTCTGCCTGTGAAATCACTGGCGCACAAGCAGTTCACCCTGGCTATGGCTTCTTATCTGAAAACGCACGTTTTGCAGAAATTGTTGAAGATCATGGCATGACCTTTATTGGACCAAAACCTGCACATATTCGCATGATGGGCGACAAAATTACTGCGAAAGAGGCGGTTGCCCGTGCCGGTATCCCTGTTGTTCCTGGTTCAGATGGTGCAATCACTAATGATGAAGATGCATTCAAAATTGCCGAAAAAATTGGTTATCCAGTTTTGGTAAAAGCATCTGCTGGCGGTGGCGGTCGTGGCATGAAAATAGCCATGAATAAAGAAGAAATGAGCTTTGCACTTTCTACTGCCCGCTCAGAAGCAAAAAATGCGTTTGGTGATGATACTGTATATCTTGAAAAATATCTTTCATTACCACGACATATTGAAATTCAGGTTGTTGCCGATTCTCATGGCAATGTTGTCCACCTTGGCGAACGCGATTGTTCATTACAACGCCGCCACCAAAAAGTATGGGAAGAAGCACCCTCTCCTGCACTAAACGCTTCTGAACGATTTGAAATTGGCTCGGTTGTTGTTAAAGCAATTAAGGCATTGGGCTATCTTGGGGTGGGAACAATTGAATTCCTTTATGAAGATGGCAAATTCTATTTCATCGAAATGAATACCCGCCTTCAAGTTGAGCACCCAGTTACCGAAGCAATTACTGGCATCGATTTGGTTCGTGAACAGATTCGTATTGCTTCTGGTCTGCCGCTGTCTTTCACACAAGAAGATATTAAATTTAACGGTGTTGCGATTGAATGCCGTATTAATGCCGAAGACCCACAAACATTTGCGCCATGCCCTGGAATGATTACTGAATTCCATGCGCCAGGTGGTCTTGGTGTTCGCCTCGATTCTGCAATTTATGACGGATATAAAATTCCGCCATATTATGATTCATTAATCGGCAAACTTATCGTTCATGGCAAAGATCGCTATGACTGTCTTATGCGCCTAAAACGTGCATTGTCTGAAATGGTGATTTCTGGCCCTAAAACTACAACACCATTATTCCTACGACTTTTGCAAAACAGTGATATTTTAAATGGTGATTATAATATTCACTGGCTTGAAAAATGGCTAGAGGAAGACAAATCAGGTCAATAATTACATCGCGATGTTTGGTCCTTTAAATCTGTTAGAATTGTACCAAAACGGGGTTTTCCCGATGGCGGAAAGTGCAGATGACCCAAATATTATGATTATCGACCCTGAGCTTCGGGGAATAATACCGCTTGATAATTTTCATATTCCGCGTCGTTTAAAACGCGAATTCAACAAGCATAAATATGATATTAGCGTTAATCAGGATTTCAAAAGGGTAATCGAAGCCTGCGCAGAAACTGATAATAAACGCCGCGAAACGTGGATTAATGCACCGATAATTTCGCTTTATTGTTCATTGAATGCCATGGGCAACGCCCATAGCATCGAGGTTTGGGATAATAAAAAACTTATTGGCGGATTATATGGTGTAAGTTTGGGCGGTGTGTTTTTTGGGGAAAGTATGTTTTCGCGCGCAACAAATGCAAGCAAATACGCGCTTATCCATCTTGTTGCCGCCTTAAAATTTGCAAATTTCCAATTATTGGACGCACAATTCTATAACCCGCATCTTGAACAATTTGGATTAATAGAAATCCCAAGGGGTGAGTTTCACAAAAAGCTTAAGCCCGCATTGGCAAAGGAAACCAATTTCCCAATTGCAAATTTTAATCCTACTGCCCAGCAGGATCTTTTGGTGGCGGCGCCGCAACAATTGCAGGAGCTGGCATCTCTTCAGCAGCAGGATCAGCATCTTTTGGTAAATCTGTCGTCGCCTTCTTTTTGCTTGTCTTTGCTTCAATAATTGGTGCAGCATTTGCAACAACAGGATCCACACCACCTTCACATTGCAATAAGAAAACATCCAAGAAAGGATGGTCAATCGCCGTTACATCAGGGCTAGAGGCAATAATCCAACCTTGTTTGATAAGCTTACGACCATTGGCTTCACGCATTTTTGCGCGGTTTCTCTGAGCCAAAACCGCCAATTGCGGACGCGGAGGCTCACCATTATCAATAATATCAACATACGCCCAAGATTCACGTGGCTCATCAGGATTAGAGCGAAAACAATTTTTAAGATTAATTGTAATCTGGTCATAATTTACCGCTTTGCCAACCGCTACGCGGAAGCGCATTGATTGCCCAGTTTCACGGTTTAAGCCAAAAAACAGTGCCGTTGTCCCCTTAATTTCATCTGCATATTTTGTGGCACCAACCACAGCAGGATTTTGCGGGAATAGCAAATTCATAGGGATTATAGGAATTTTTGGCCCCATAAGTTTTGGCATTTCACCATTTTGTGCAACATTGCCATTTTCACCAAAACGTAACAAAGCCGCCGCATCTTTTGCTGCCTGTGCTTTTAGTTTGTCGCGTGCAATCTGATCTGGGGTTTTCCAATCGCCTTGACCATCGGTTCGAAGCGCTGGCTGAACATCACTAAGGTCTGGTTCTTGGATAGTTCCCAATTCAGGGTCAATCCCACCCGAAGTATCTTTTTTAACCTGATCTTTTACCGGAATGCGCGAAGGTTCTGGCTCTGAAACAGGTCTGCCGCCATCTGGGCTTTCTTGTGCAGATTGGGCAATTGTCCAACCAACTTTATAGGTTGCAACCAAAATAACGGCTGCAAACGCAGAAAACCCGATTTTAGCATATTTGCCGAATTTCATTATGGCTTCCAAGCTTCATAACCCGGATTTTCATGCTCCGGAGTTTCAGAAGTAATTTTTGCAATTGAACCTTTTGGGTGATAAGCAAACAAAGTTCCCGTCATATTTGGAACATGTGGCTTTTCCCAATCTTTAACTTTGAATGGTTCTTTTGTTGGTGGCTCATCAAATGTGTGGTGCAACCAACCATGCCAATCAACCGGCACGCGTGACGCATCGGCATAACCTTTATACATTACATAACGACGTTTGCGACCGTCAACAGTTGCTTTGCCTTCTTCAAAATAAGAATTGCCGAAGTCATCTTCACCAACTTTTTTAGAATGACGGCTTATATCAAATAAAGCACCTAGGGTTACGCCATTCCACCATGTAAAAATTTTCTTTAGCACTTATTGCCACCCATAAATTAGTCTTTGAAAAAGACGTGATGTGTTAAAATAATAAACACCCCTCTTTATCAAAGTTTTCCCTTTTAACAAATGATTTTCGCAAACTTTGTCGAAAAAACATCACATAAACATAAATCATTATCAGCATAAAAAGAATCAGTTTTAATATTAGACAATTATCTTAATTTACTAGTATCTGCGGCATAAATATGGCTGATAATTTTAGTGCTTTACTTAAAAATATAAAAACAATGGAATTGGAATTCCCAATTGCCAAGCGCGAAATAGCAATTGATGATATGGGATCCCCCATATTTTGTTATGGCCCAATCAATTTCGCTTTAGAGGCAATTCAAGCCTATTACGATTATTTTGAGCTCAAGACAGAACAAGATATTTCCGAATTAGTAAATCAAAAAATCAATAATATTGTCAAACCGCTTTTTACATCTTTAAAAGAGTTACCAAAGCTTGTTTCAGCTCTGGAATATTCTATTTTAAAACAACGTATTTTACCAAATATCGAATGGATCAAAACAGCAAGTCATAAAAAAACAGATGAGCTATATGATTCTATTGCAAAGATGCCTTTGATATTCACGGGGCTAAGTGCCGCTAAAATTGGTGTTGGCAAAAGCTTCTCTCGCCAACTTGCAGAAGCAACAACAATTTCAGGAAAACATTCTATTAATAAAGCGGTTGAAGAAATTGAATATGCCATTGCCCGCTCTATTGGTGAAGGGCATGGCGACCCCAAATCAAATCCGGCACTTGGTCGTGCTGTTGGCAAGGCATTTTCGCGCGGCGTTCCTTCGGGCATCGTTAAATATATTGTTGCCAATGCTTTAAAGGGGCGCAATACAGATTTCAGCCATATCGAAACTGATATTGAACATAATTTTGCAATTATTGAACTTAGCAATAATGAAATAGATAGGGTTTTAAGTGATTCTACATCACAATTATTATCCCAAGCAATGATTTCAAATTGCGATATTTTATTGCGAGACAATGTTTATCTTCCCGCGATATTTACGATAAATCTTTCAAAATATTGCCATTTAGGGGAATTAGACCAAACTTCACTGTTTGATGATGTCGCAATCTGGTCGCATATTGTTGAAAAAACTTTTGACGGCTTCAAACCACGTTTTGGGATTGGAGTTTGCGGCATGCATGAAGCAATTATGTCTTTAGGCATGAAAATTGACACCCCACAAACTGCTGACTATTTTGACAAATTATTTGCTGAACTAAGCAAAAAATCAGCATTCCGTTTCATTGCGCAAAATGATGAGACCATATGCCAAATGCTATCTGTAAATACGCGCGGACTTATGCCCGTTAAAAATATACGCCAAGAATATAGCGTTAATGCAGTATTATCGCGCCCCAAAATAATACCGTCATTTGTCGATTTTCTTGAACTAAATGATGAGTTTTCACCCGAAATTGCAAAAAAAGTAATTGGCAATCGCAATCTTAAAAATGCGCCAGAAATAAATCATCGCTCACTTTTACAAAAAGGCCTTGATGCCGAAGCCATAATGGCAATCGAAGAAGAAATTCCAACATCTAGAAGCCTAAAAGACATTATTTCACCTTTTGTTATCGGTGTTGAATATGTTCAAAAACTACTGGGCAAAAACATCAATGAAGTTATTGCACCTGAATTTAACCTAATAAAAGAAATTGGATTTACACAAAAACAGGTTCAAATCGCCGATAATTATATTTTTGGTTCCGAAAATATTGATGATATATATCAAGAGCCAGAATTTGAAAAAATTGCCCCTTTTTACACAAGAATCGCGCCATATTTTCATTCTATCGGTTATTATATTTTTGAGGCACTTCCCAAAACAGATAATGAAATAAATCTGCAAGCAATTTTACGAACCGCGTCAAAAAATAGCTGGTCATCAATAAAAATTGAAAACCATTCAGAAAATTTAATGTCATATTCTTATGATTTACGCGAATTTGAAAATTACAAAGAACCGCCAACAATTGAAAAAGTTGAGGTTGCGGTTGAAAAAATAATTGAAAAAACGGTTGAAAAACCTGTCGTTCGTAAAAAGCTACCTGAAAGACGCAAGGGATATATTCAAAAAGCCAAAGTCGCCGGCCACAAAGTATATCTTCATACTGGTGAGTTTGATAATGGTGAATTAGGCGAAATCTTCATTGATATGCACAAAGAAGGCGCGGCATTCCGTTCTTTGATGAACTCATTCGCAATCGCAATATCTATTGGTCTTCAATATGGCGTGCCTTTGGATGAATTTGTCGATGCCTTTATCAATACACGGTTTGAACCATCAGGCGAAGTTGATGGGAATGATAAAATCAAGCGTGCAAGTTCAATTCTTGATTATCTATTCCGCGAACTTGCTGTATCATATCTCGATCGTGTTGACCTTATTAATGCCGCATCAGAGAAATCGGTTACCGAAACTTCTAATGCCGAAGAAAGTATTGATGCAACACAATTGATTTCAAAAGGTTTTTCACGTGGACACCTTCCCGATAACCTTGTCTCATTTCAAAGCATAAAGGATAAACAAGGTATAAAAAGTAGTGGTGCAAATGATTTTGCCCCAACATCATACCAAGGCGACCCATGCCAAGAATGCGGTTCATTCACTTTGCGTGAAATAGATGGAATCATTATTTGTGAAGCATGTGGTCATCACATTGATAATAATGGTGATGATCATAGCGAAGGAAAGAACATTTAAAGCAAATTAAAATTATTTTTTTGTTCAGTGAAATTTAATAGCTTTGCTTTAAAGACCGTAATTATTCTTAAAAATTGCGGAGTTCTATTATATGAAACAATTTGCATCAATTACTTTTACCGCTGGCTTAATCGCCTGTGGTTTGCTTGCGGCGCCTGCAATGGCACAAAATGCGGCACAAATTGAATCAGTTAAAAATGGCAAATCATGCGCTGGCTGTAATTTGTTTCAAGCCGATTTAGATTATGAAGATATTTCTCATAAAAATTTTTCAAAATCACGTCTTCGTCAATCTGATATGTCTTTATCTACGGCTGATTATACCAATTTCTCTGGTACAGATTTATCAATAGCCAATATGTATGGCTTGCGCGCAACTGGTGCAAACTTTGTGGGTGCAAACCTTGAACGTGCGGCAATGGTTGGTGGTTATTTTAATGGTGCAAACTTTGCGGGTGCAAATTTGACCAATGCTGATTTGTCTGGTGCAGAACTAAAAACCGCAAAAGGCCTATCTCAAGCACAATTAAACAAAGCATGTGGCGATGAAACCACTTTGTTACCAAAAGGTTTGCGAATCCCTGCCTGCAAACAATAAAAATTAAGTGTTTTTTGGGTAACACATATTATTTATCTCAGTATTAGAATATTATATGTGGCATTCTTACAATCATTTAATTGGATTTGAATAATACAGAACGTATACTGCTTGCATTATGAATTTGAAACAACTTTTAAGAAGAAATCTTGGACTTGCTGTTGTAATCATTGCCTCAAACATCGCCTCAAGTGCACTTGCGCTTGATTGGTTTGAAGGTGGCGTATGGGGCAACCGGGGTCGGCCAGATAATGTAACCTTTTCACGCGGGTTTTCTGGTATGTGTACTGGATGCGATCTTTCCGGTCGCAATCTTGGCGGTGCGCGCCTTAATGGCGGCGCATTTGACCGCGCACATTTTTCTGGCTCGCAAATGCGACGCGCCGATTTAAGACGCGGAACTTTTCAACAAGCAGATTTTGACCGTGCCGACCTTGCCAATGCCGACATTGGTACTGCAAACTTTGCGGGATCTACATTCATTGGTGCAACATTACGCGGAATTGATGCAACTGGCACAAATTTATCAAATTCAAACTTCACCGGCGCGGAAATTTCTGATGCGGGCTTTATAAGTGCCATTCTTCATGGCGCAAACTTTACGGGTGCGCGTGGAAAAAGCGTTGAATTCACAAGCGCAAACCTTGCCTACTCACGTTTTGATTCTGCACAACTTGAAAAAGCTGACTTTACGGGGGCAAATTTAAGAAACTCGCGCGCAATGCGTGCGAATTTCAACGGTTCTGATTTTAGCAATGCCAACCTTTCAGGTGTGGATTTTTCAACGGCGTCTGGCATTACGCGCTCATCACTTGATGGGGCATGTGGCGATGACAAAACCCGCCTTCCCGATGGTCTAAGCGTTCCGAAATGTAAGCGCCGCTAGACATTCCCATTAGGCGACTAATAAACCCTGTTTAAAAACCACAAAACTATCGTGATTTATTCGCGTCCATTCTTCATTCATGGTTAGTGGGTGTGTAGCAACAATTGTAACTATATCATTTGGTGTAGTTTCATGGGCGAAATCCACACGTAAATCCTCATCAATCAATACCGCTTCGCCGAAGGGTGCTTTGCGAGTTATATAAACCAGATTTTTTGAGCAGGATGCATACAAGTCATCGCCAGATGATAAAAGCGCATTAAAAACCCCAAGCCTGCGCAAATCGGCCATTAATTCGCCAATGGCCTTATTAAGCAGCGTAGCGGAAGGACGATTTTTAAAGCGCTCACGCAAATTATCCATTATCCAG
The DNA here is from genome assembly GCA_002337085.1 of Hyphomonadaceae bacterium UBA1933. Classification (GTDB taxonomy): domain Bacteria; phylum Pseudomonadota; class Alphaproteobacteria; order Caulobacterales; family Aquidulcibacteraceae; genus Pseudaquidulcibacter. The sequence goes on from DDFH01000008.1 coordinate 70,335, forward strand.
CAAAACGCATATTCCGAATCCGTTGTGCCAACTGGCTTATAATAATTTAGTTTTAGTTTCTTTACACCTTTCAACTGCCCATTATGGGCAAACACCCATATTTTACCCCAAAGAATACGGGTAAAAGGATGGGTATTTTCAAGCTTTACCGCGCCACGATTTGCCTTGCGAATGTGGGCAATGGCGACTTCTGATTTTATGGGATAATTTTTGATAAATTTTGCAAGTTCAGAATTGGCGCATTGGCTTGGATCATGAAAAGAACGAACGCCCTTCCCTTCATAAAAGCAAACACCCCAACCATCACGATGCGGCCCAGTTTCACCGCCACGCTTTGATAACGCCGTAAAACTAAACCGTAAATCGGTTGGCGTATTCGCCGACATCCCCAATAATTCACACATTTTTCCCTCTAGTTATCTAGGTATAATGTGCTTATATTGGTTTATTAGAATTGATTAAGGTGGGGATTTGGAAATAAAGCTTGAATTTTTTTATTTATAGAGAAAATTATTCTATTAATTTAGGCTATCGTTCCGCAAAACGGTTAATTTTATAAATGCACATTACCCTAGTTGGTAATTTATATTTTAATTGTAATTATCCCCCGAAAATAAACCACTTTAACCGCTTGACATTGGTATAAAATCCTTTATACGCGCCCCAAACAAGTGAAAAGCTTTGCCTTTCGCTTAAAAATGCATTTTTAAGACCAGCTTTAAAACTGAAGATGGCTTTTGGCGGATACCGCACACGTCCCAAGGGGGGCGCGATACTCGTTGGAAGTTTTTAAGGTTTAAAGCTGCCAGAAATGTACCCCCGGGAAACCGGAATTTTTGGACTAACTAAAGCCTGCCCTAATAAGGTAGCGCACAAAGGAAAGTAAAATATGCCTACGATCAACCAATTGATCAGAAAGCCACGTTCGCCATTAATCGCGCGCAACAAGGTACCTGCCCTTAAAGGCTGCCCACAACGTCGTGGTGTTTGCACCCGCGTTTATACAACAACTCCGAAAAAACCTAACTCAGCTTTGCGTAAAGTTGCCAAAGTTCGTTTGACTACTGGTACTGAGGCGGTTTGCTACATCCCTGGTGAAGGCCACAACCTACAAGAACACTCTGTTGTGCTTGTACGCGGCGGTCGTGTAAAAGATTTGCCAGGTGTTCGTTACCACATTCTTCGCGGTGTTCTTGATACTCAAGGCGTTAAAGACCGTAAACAACGTCGTTCGCACTATGGCGCGAAACGTCCTAAATAATAACTATTTCATGATGAGGCAGGAAAAGTTTCAGACTTTTCCTTAAGCCGAAGAACAGAATAACTTTAAGGATTAAATATGTCCCGTCGTCATAAAGCTGAAAAACGCGAAATCTTGCCAGATCCAAAGTTCGGTGATCTGGATGTCACAAAATTGATGAATTACGTAATGTATGAAGGCAAGAAGTCTGCCGCCGAATCTATCATTTACGGTGCGTTCGACCTATGCGAAAAACGCGCAAAGCGTGATTCAATCGACATCTTCAAAGATGCTCTTGATAACGTTTCTCCTGCAATCGAAGTTCGCTCTCGCCGTGTTGGTGGTGCGACCTATCAGGTTCCAGTAGAAGTTCGTGCAGAACGCCGTAAGGCACTTGCACTTCGTTGGTTGGTTGGCGCTGCGCGTAAGCGTAACGAGCAAACCATGCAAGAACGTCTAGCAGGTGAATTGCTTGATGCCGCTTCAAACCGTGGTTCTGCTGTTAAAAAACGTGAAGATACTCACAAAATGGCCGAAGCAAACCGCGCATTCTCGCATTACCGCTGGTAATTATTTTTATAGAAGGTTTATATTATGCCTCGTAGTCACGCGATTGAAGATTATCGTAATTTCGGCATCATGGCGCACATCGATGCCGGCAAAACTACTACTACCGAACGTATCTTGTACTATACCGGTAAATCTCACAAAATTGGTGAGGTTCATGACGGTGCAGCTACTATGGACTGGATGACCCAGGAACAAGAACGCGGTATCACCATTACTTCTGCGGCAACCACCTGTTTCTGGAACGGTAAACGCATGAACATCATCGACACCCCAGGACACGTTGACTTCACCATCGAAGTTGAGCGTTCTTTGCGTGTACTTGATGGCGCGGTTTGCGTTCTTGACGGTAACCAAGGTGTTGAGCCACAAACCGAAACTGTTTGGCGTCAAGCTGATAAATATGACGTGCCTCGTATCGTGTTCGTTAACAAAATGGACAAAATGGGCGCTGACTTTTATATGTGCGTTGACCAAATCGTAAGCCGCGTTGGCGGTACTCCGGTTTGTATGCAGCTTCCTATCGGTTCTGAAAACAATTTCAAAGGCGTTGTTGACCTTATCACAATGAAGGCTTTGGTTTGGCACGAAGAAAATCTTGGTGCACAATATGACGAAGTTGAAATTCCTGCTGATCTTGCAGACAAAGCTGCTGAATACCGTGAAAAGCTAATTGAAGCTGCGGTTGAAGTTGATGATGCGGCAATGGAAAAATATCTTGAAGGTGAAATGCCTTCAAATGACGAATTGAAACGCTTGGTTCGCCTTGCGGTTTTCAAACGTGCTTTCCACCCTGTATTCTGCGGTTCTGCATTTAAAAACAAAGGCGTTCAGCCATTGCTTGATGCGGTTGTTGATTATCTTCCTTCACCGGTTGATCGTGGTGCGGTTAAAGGTATCGACTTCAAAGATGAAGAAACTGAAATCGAACGTAAACCTCTTGATTCTGAACCAATGTCATTGCTTGCGTTCAAAATCATGGATGACCCGTTTGTTGGTACCATCACTTTCTGCCGTATCTATTCTGGTGTGCTTCAGTCTGGTTCAACTGTAACCAACTCTTCACGCGATAAAAAAGAACGTATCGGCCGTATGCTTTTGATGCACTCTAACAACCGTGAAGACATCAAAGAAGCTTATGCTGGTGATATCGTTGCATTGGCTGGTCTTAAAGAAGTTCGTACTGGTGATACCCTTTGCGACTCATTGAAACCAATCATTCTTGAGCGTATGGAATTCCCTAAACCGGTTATCGAAATCGCTGTTGAGCCTAAAACTAAAGCTGACCAAGAAAAACTTGGTATCGCGCTTTCAAAATTGGCTGCGGAAGATCCTTCATTCCAAGTTTCTACTGACCACGAAAGCGGTCAAACCATCCTTAAAGGTATGGGCGAATTGCACTTGGACATCAAAGTTGACATCTTGAAACGTACTTATGGCGTTGATGCAAACATTGGTCAGCCAAAAGTTGCTTATCGTGAAAAACTAGGTAAACGCGCTGAAATCGATTATACCCACAAAAAACAATCTGGTGGTTCTGGTCAGTTCGCACGTATCAAAGTTATCTTTGAACCAGGTGAAGAAAATTCAGGCTTCCAGTTTGAATCACAAATCGTTGGTGGTGCTGTTCCTAAAGAATACATCCCAGGCGTTATCAAAGGTCTTGAAGGTTCTGTTGATAATGGCTTGCTTGCAGGCTTCCCTGTTATCGACATGAAAGCAACCTTGGTTGACGGCGCTTATCACGATGTTGACTCTTCAGTTCTTGCATTCGAAATTGCAGCTCGTGCTGCATTCCGTGAATTGAAAACACAAGCAGATCCTAAACTTCTTGAACCTATCATGAAAGTTGAAGTTGTTGTTCCTGAGGAATTCACCGGTACTGTTATCGGCGACATCAACTCTCGTCGTGGTATGATCCAAGGACAAGACATGCGCGGCAACGCAAACGTTGTTAACGCAATGGTTCCGCTTGCAAACATGTTTGGCTATGTGAACGACCTTCGTGGTTCTACCCAAGGCCGCGCATCTTACACCATGCAGTTTGACCACTATGAAGAAGTGCCACGCGCAGTAGCACAAGACGTATTGGCGAAACTACAAGGCTAATTAGGTTTATTGCGGGAAGGAACCCCCTTCCCGCAATTTTAATTTTTATTTTATTTATAGAAGAGAGAAGAACAATGGCTAAGGAAAAGTTTGAGCGT
>DDFH01000001.1 GCA_002337085.1 Hyphomonadaceae bacterium UBA1933
TGTCAACCACTATCTGCAGCCAACAATGCATTAAGTTCAGCGAATATCAAAAACGAAATTTTCCAAACTTAACCCAAACACAAGAGAATAAAAAACCTACCGGATTTTGATTTCCGCCAGTTTGTTGCCGCTCGTTGTTTGAGGACGCACTAAGTATTCTTTTCAAATGCTAGAGTCAACAGCGACTTGCAGCCAATGCTGTTTTAAAGTTTGCATTTAATTTCAACGTATTAATTTTATTAGTTAAATCGTAAATAGCGAAACAAAGTGAATGGTTGTATGTCCATTATAGTTAAATAGACCACCCTTTTAAACAAACACGAAATAATTTATTTAACCCCATTTCCTATTCATATTTAATGGAATCAAACCGCTTAACAGCAAGGCACACATTGGATTTGGTTCATACTTATTAATTTATATATGTTTTCAACAAAACAACCATATTAAATGGGCTATTATACGATAATAGAATCGTTTCTATGCACCACTAATATATATACTTTTGCGTTCATCATTAAACAAAGAATGATTTCATTTATATTATATGTTTCATTCTGCATTTTAACAATTTGAGCAAATGCTTGTAATCAAACCATCATAAATAATAATTATAATAGCGCTAGATAAATAATAATTAAGTTATGTTTGAACTTTGTTGGCGCGATTAAAACAGCCTATAAATAAAGCTTTATTACGATTCTTGTCTTGTTAGCCTGGCGCGCAACATGAACAAGCGCATATAAATCAATCCATCCGTTCAGACATTGCACTATATAATAAAGAAAGATTGCAATGAGTAAAATAACCAAATTTGTTGAACGCGGGGGGTCGTTTTGGATTGGCCTATATGGTCTTAGTGCTGCATTCATAACCTATTTTTCAATGTATGCATTTCGCAAACCCTTTGCGGTTGGAACCTATGAACACATTGCAGGCTGGGCGTATGGTATTGATTTCAAAGTTGCAATCGTAATCGCCCAAGTGTTTGGTTATGCGCTATCCAAAATGCTTGGAATTAAAGTTAACTCAGAGGCAAACCCAAATATGCGCCCATATATGATTGTGGGCATGATAAGCATTTCATTGGTATTTTTAATTGCATTTGCAATCGTGCCAGCACCTTTAAAAATATTCGCAATATTTGGAAGCGGCCTTCCGCTTGGGATGATTTGGGGGTTGGTTTATTCATATCTTGAGGGGCGTCGTACCAGTGATATATTGGGGGCAGGCCTTACAGTAAGTTTCATTGTTTCATCAGGTGTTGTAAAATCGGTGGGTCGAAGCCTTGTTATTGAATATGGCGTGCCTGAATTATGGATGCCAGCACTTACTGGTGCAATATTTTTCCCAATAATGTTGATATCGGTCTTTTTCCTTGCGCAAACACCACCGCCTACCCAAGAAGATAAAGACGCACGCATGGAAAGAACCCCAATGTATCATGAACAACGGGTTGCATTTGTCAAAAAAACTGGCTTTGGGCTTTTGATGCTGATTCTGACCTATGTGATACTTACCGCATTACGCGACTTTCGCGATAATTTTGCGGTTGAGATATGGGGCGCGCTTGGCTTTAAAGATGAACCCGCGATTCTATCACTAACCGAATTGCCAGTTGCCCTATTTGTAATGGCGATGTTCTCTTTAACGACTATAATCAAGAAAAATACAAACGCCGTTTTATTTTATCATTTAATGATTATTGGCGGTGCTTTAATTGCACTTGTCGCAACGCTTGCCTTTCAAGCCCACTTAATTGGCCCAATAAGCTGGATGATAATGGTGGGCGCGGGCATTTATACCGGATACGTACCCTATAATAGCGTCTTAGTTGATCGTCTTACTGCGGCAGTTCATAGCCCAGGGAACGCAGCGTTTGTTATGTATCTTGCAGATTCTAGTGGTTATGCCGGTTCTGTTGGGTTGCTGCTGTTTAAAAATTTCGGCAATTTAAAACTAAGCTGGCTAAACTTTTTTATGAATGCCTGCATCTATTCGGCAATATTAATTACAATATTTGCACTTTTATCCGTGGCATATTTCAAATTCCGCGTTTTTAAAATCAATCATGAAAAAATCGAATTATCAGGAGTGGCAAATGAGCAATTTCCCCAAAATCAACCACTTTGAAAACATTGAAGAATTAGAACAATATTTGCTAATCATGAAGAACATGGTTTGCGAGGTTGAAGGACTTTCAGAACTAGATCACGGTTTACAAACCGCATGTGAATTAGAAATTATGTCACCAAATGATAAAGAATTGCAAATTGCTGGGCTTTTGCACGATATCGCCCACCAACAATGCCACATTCGTGATCATGAACAATATGGTTCAAATATGCTTGTAAAAATCATGCCATATCGGATTCGCGAATTAATTGCGCAACATGCGAATGCAAAACGCTATTTAGTGAGCGTAAATAAATCATATTATGACAAACTAACACCAACTAGCAAAGCATCATTTGAGGATCAGGGGGGTTTGATGAATGAGGATGAAATTAAATTATTTGAACAACATGAATTTCGCGATGATTTAATCAAAGTTCGCGTTGCCGATGATTTAGCAAAAACACCGGGACGCAATGTTCATGATATTGAATATTGGCTCAATGATTTAAGAAAAGTGGCAATTTAATTTTTAAATTGCCACTAAACGCATGCAAAAGCCTGTTCAAGCTTGCTTAACCCCAGATCAAATTCATCATCACTTATAGTTAGAGGCGGCGTAAGAGTAATAACATTGCCCATTGTTATTTTGAACGAAAGCCCAAATGAAAGGGCATGATACATTATTTTGTCTGCCAATTCTAAATCAGGTTCTTGCGAAACTTTATCTTTTACAATTTCAAGCCCGATTATAAGCCCACGCCCCCGCACATTGACGATAAATTTATATCGCTTCTCAAGGGCGCTAAGTCTTTGGATCGCACGACTTCCTAATTCCTCTGCACGTTTTGCAAGATTGTCTCGTTCAACAATTTTTATGGTAGTTAATGCCGCCATTGCCATAACCGGATTTTTTTCATGCGTATAATGACCAAAGGCCCAATCCTTACCACCGTCTAAATCGGCACGCGCAATAACCGCTGCCATCGGCAAAATACCACCGCCCAAAGACTTGCCCAATACAACCATGTCTGGCGCAACATCCTCATGCGCGAAAGAAAAGAATTTACCGGTGCGCCCAAGACCACTTGGAATTTCATCAAAAATCAACAGACTATTGTGTTTATCGCACGCTTCCCGAACCTTTTTCCAATATCCTTTGGGTGGAATATAAGGGACAACACGGGTTGGTTCGGCAATTACCGCTGCGATGTCTGCCTCTCGCTCAAGGGCGTAGGCCGCCATATTTGCACACGCAAGGCCACAAGTTTCAATGTCTTGATGACCATAAGGGCAATGGTAACAATTAAATGGCGCAATATGGTTTGCACCCGCCATCAATGGCCCAATTGGCCCCGAACGGAAAAGCGATTCACCGCCAACGCTTGCCGCACCAAAACCAGCACCATGAAAAGAATCCCAAAACGAAAGGGTTTTATGACGACCGGTTGTCGCGCGGGCAATTTTTAATGCAATCTCAATGGCATCCGTTCCACTTGGGGCAAACAATACTCGCCCAGCGTGGCCAGTGTTATTTTTGAACTGCTCACACAGTTTTTCAGCAAGCTCGACAGTACGTTCACAGGTAAAACGCCTTGGAACAAATGCCAAATCCTGCATTTGTGCGTTGATGGCGGCGATTATCTCAGGGTTTGCGTGCCCCAATAAATGAACATTATTTCCATGAAAATCGAGATATTTATTGCCAGCAGTATCAACCAACCAACTTCCATTTGCACTTACAAGTGCCGAGAGACAAGGCGATGAGACTGATTGATGAAAAAACGCATCGGCATCGCGATTTATAATATCCCAACCTTGTTCATCAATATTTGCCTTTTGCCACTCGCGGCGATTGGGCGAAGTATTGGTATCGCTTTCTGACTGCGATGGGCTTGTTTGCATTTTGACAAATGATTGTTTTTCAAGATTTTGCATAGACATTTATTAGATTCTTATATTCCGTTTCACTATTGAATATAATAAAATTCATATGTGAAGTTAATATATATATCTAAAAATTATTTACATTGACTGCGATTTAAACACAGTGATTTTGTCAAAATCACTGCAAGTCACGCATTTCATGATCTAATTACCTGTATTTGAAGGGATTTTACCAAGCGTTAAAATCAAAGACCGCCATTTGACATTCTGATAAAGGCATTAACCGCCGGAATTTCCAAATTTTCTTTAAGACAGGTTAGATATACGCCAGCCTTTTGCTCAAGCCCCAAAAGTGGGAGTGCTTTTAACCTTTTATCTTCGCCAATCTCGCCATCAAGAATCGTGCCGAATCCCATGCCATTGACCACCGCCTCTTTGATTGCCTCACGGCTTTCAACGGTGAAAACAGGTCTAAATTCAAGGCCAACTTGTTTATGTGCCAAAATTGTCAATGCCCGTGTGACCGAACCCTCTTCACGGGTTACAAGCGCAAGCCCTGATAAATCCTCAACATGGATTTCAGATCGTGATGCAAATGGGTGGCTTGCAGGTATCAAAAGATTTAGCCCTTGGGGTGCAACCAAATGACAGGCAAGCGTGGGATCGGGTTCAAGCAGTGAAATAAGTGCAACATCGGTACGACAATCGCCAAGGCTTCCTAATAAATCATTGGTATTTCCATGCTTTGCCGAAACCTCAATATCGGGATAGGTTCGCATAAAATGACCAATTAATTTAAGCGCCACCGACGGAATCGAATACCCAACCACAAGACGACCACGTTTTAGGCCGATAAATTGCCGCGCAATAAATTCAAAATCATCCATACGGTTAATAACTAGGCGTGCACGTGTATAAAGCTCACGCCCCGCCTCGGTAAGGGTTTGATTCTGGGTACGGCGGTGCAAAAGCCTTACACCGCACGCCTGTTCAAGGGCAATAATTTGGTTGGAAACATTGGGTTGAGAAACCCCCAATTCTTGCGCCGCCTTGGAAAAACTGCCTTGGTCAACAATTGTTACAAATGCCCGCAATGCACCAATCGACAACCCATTGGCTTCACGTCTTCCCTTTGTGCGCTCGCTGGCTTTTACACGTTCATTATTCTTATCACTAGAACCGTCGATTGAATCAGACATAACCTGCCACGCTAAAAAAATATAAGATTTATCTAAGCAGAATCCCGACAAAATGCAAATACCCCGAATCGTTAAATTCGGGGTATTTTTCTTGGAAGGGAAGTTATGAAATATGATTAATGGCTATATGCAAAGCGCAATACAAAGTTACGACCCGGTTCCATATAGTCTTTTTGATAAGATGGGCTTTTGCCTTTTGTTGTATAATAACGGTGTCCATCAAGGATATTTTGGGCATCGAAATCAACTGTCATTTGCTCGCTCACATGGTAGCGTAAGTGCAAATCAAGCGATTTATTTGGCTGCACCCATTTATCAACGGCATTATCGCGGAAATCTTCGATATATTCACCCGAATATTGATATGCCAATTTACCCTCAATGCCATATTTTTGATAAGTTAGTGCAACGTTATATTGCCTGTCTGGGCATTGAATAAACGGTGTCTTTTTACCTGCACGATATGCTTTTCCTGTATCGGCTTCAGAGGTTTGGAAGGTTGCATTAACTTCAACCCCAAAACCATCGAATGGCGCAATCATGCCGTCAAATGACTTAATCAAATTAAGTTCAAGTCCGGTAATATTTGCAGTTTTACCGTTTTGTGGCTGGGTGATTGTGATTGTACCGTCTTGGGTATCGGCATCAACCGCTTGTCCATTAGTGAAAATGAAATGGTCAATGTTTTTGTGGAAAAGGGTCGCACTAACCACGCTCATACGATCTGGGTAATATTCAGCCGACATGTCGAGATTGGTTGAATATGCCGGCTTAAGGTCAGGGTTGCCGCGTGAAATGCTTACAATTTCGTGTGCCGAGTTTCTGCCGACCGATTCCCCACGAAGAATATTTGTATATTCAGGGCGTGAGAAACTGGTCCATAAAGCACCGCGATAAACCACTTTTGAGCCCAAGCGCCAAATTGCGGTTACAGAAGGAAGTGCAACAGTATAATCTTTTTTGGTGGTTCCAAAACCTGAATTATTACCATCATCAACCCATGCGGTATTTTTAACATCGGTACGTTCAACCCGAAGGCCAGAAATAACCGTTAAATCATCAAAATGCATGTTGGCAAGACCATAAAGCGCCATTACCGCTTCGCTGCCCTTTTTGTCATCCGCGTTTAAATCGGCATAAGAATAAGTTGTCGGATTAGCTGCCTTGGCAGCATTAATCGCGGCAATAACTTTGGCGCGGTCTAAGATTGAGCCATAATAATATGTGTTATGGTCGATGCCTGTAACTTGGCGTTCAACAAGACCAGAGCTGGCCAATGTTGAATTTTCAAGTGAAGTGCCATCAACAGTACCGTCCCAAATTGGGGTGTAATCATAATCACGTTCAGATTTATAATATTTGAAGCCAATTTTCACATAATCAATGAAATTATTCATTTTATATTTGGCATCAAATTTCAAAGCCGTGCGCTTATCTGTTTGTTCATATTTGTCAAAACCAGCACCATCGAATGGCAATAAATCATCACGGTGATCAACATTTTGTGCATAGGCGGGTAATTGCGCCAATGGGAAACGTGGGTCAAATGAAGACCAAAGAATACCGGTTGAGGTAAACATTGGGTCGGTTGAACATTTATCGCAATTGAAGCCGATGCTATAATGACCTGGGTCGCCTTTTTTACCATATGAATAGCTTAGATCATAATCAAAGGTCCAATCACCATATTGGCTTGTACCACCAGTGTTAAAGGTTGCAAGATCTGATTCTTGGTCTTGGGTTTCAAATGAACGGGCAAACTGAAATGCCTTTGGGTCCCATACACCAGAACGACCATATAATGACCAATACGAACTTTGCGAACCATAAGTGTCATAAACACCGCCCGCAGGTTTGGATTGGGTATAGCTATATGTATTATCTGGATTATGTATGCGATACCATGTTTGCGTATCTCTATCTGTAATCGTGCCGTCACCATCAGAATCGCGAATTTGGCTAGTGTTATAACCATAAATATTACCGCGCGCATCGTGACCAGTAATCATTTGCTCAGGTTGTAAAAGGCTTGTGTCATCAACATTAACTTGTTTAAGACGATTAGTTTTACGGCTTCTTTCATCGGTGTAATCATTTGTGCCGGTACGGTTTAGCTTCGCATATTGACCACGGAAATATAGTTTATTGTTGTCATCATGATAATCGATTGAGAAGTTACCGCCATATCTTTCTTGCTCGCCACGGCGATAATCAAGGTCGATACCCGGCAAATACATTGAACGGTCGTCAATTGCCTCAGTAGAGTTTAGGCGGAAGTGGTATGGCTCCCACTCGCCATCATTTTCGGTTTCTTCATTGTGATAATATGATTTACCATAGTTTACAGAGCCAAATACGCCCCATTTACCATTGTCAAAAAGGTGCGAGGCATCAAGTTGAATTTGGCTTGCGGTTGATTTTTCGCCCTGAGCTTCGGCACGGTCATTATAACCAACGCTACCGAAGGCACGAAATACATCTTTTTTAAAGTCAAACGCATTGGGGGTAATGAAATTCACAGTACCACCAATCGCATCACCATCCATATCAGGAGTAAGGGTTTTTGAAACAACTATTGATTTCAAACCGTTTGGCGGAAGAACCGTCATTGACATTTTACGGCTATCAGTATCGGTAAGCGCAACGCGAACGCCGTTAATGGCATAGGCATTATAAGTACCGCCAAAGCCACGAATTGAAACGAATTCGCCTTCACCAGTTTCCTGATTAACCACAACAGTTACACCCGGAACGCGTGCCAAGGCATCGGCAACGTTCGCATCGGGTAATTTGCCCAAATCATCGGCAGAAATAACATTGACAATATTTGTCGAATTTTTTTGCTGATTAATTGAGTTTGCATTTGAAAGACGCTGACCAACAACTAGAATTACATTCTTGTCATTCGCAGTAGCATCTGTATCCTGAGTTTGTGCATAAGCAGATATTACCGGCATTGCCAATAAAGATGCGCCGCCCAAAAGGGCTGCACGGCATCCAATCCGCGTAAGTTTTTTTAAATTTTTAAACATTTTAACACTCCTGGGTTCCAACAGCTTTGGTGACGCATTAGTGTTTCATTCCGTGCCCAATCGTTCATCCATATATCGATTTTTATAAGCCCGTTTAATTGCTATATATAATAACAAATAATGAAACTGAGTGTCTTATAGTTTTTTAATATGAAAGTTTCTTAACGCTTTTTTATTCTTTATAAAAATATCGCATATAAATGCCGTAAAGTAGCATATTAGCTTATAATTCCGCTAGAACGCACCTAAAAACTTATGGTAGAAATAAAGCAGACAGCCAAAACAAGCCAATTTTGAAGATTGGTGTAAGATTTCTGACTGTATTTTTATATAATAAAATAATGATACTGACACAATTATTATAAATATATTGAATATATATTCTTGGTAAACCGCAGACATGTTGTCAAATACGCAATTCGATGGAGACTTCCATGAGCAACCCATTCAATCCAAATCGCCGCAATATTATTACCGCCGCCAGTGCAGGTATTAGCATTGCAATGCTTAGCAGCCTTGAAAAGGCGATGGCAACGCCCGCCAATAATCGCACTGGTTCAATAAAGGATATTGAGCATATCGTAATTCTTATGCAAGAGAATCGTGGGTTCGATCATTATTTTGGCAATTTCCCTGGCGTTCGTGGGCAAGGTGACCCGCGGCCATTAAAGCTAAGAAATGGGCATAGCGTTTGGCGGCAACCATCTGAACAGCATAGAGATGGTTATGTAATGCCATATTGGGCAGATTCAAAAACTGCAAATGCCTATGTTGTTGATGGTGCAGATCAAGGACACCATGCGGCAACTTTAATTGTGAATGATGGGCATTATGACCAATGGGGGCTTTCAAAACAAATGCACAACCGTATGGCATATTACAAAGCATCAGACCTGCCATTTTATCATGCACTTGCCGCGAACTTTACAATTCTTGACGCCTATCATTGTTCAACCTTGACCCAAACCTATCCTAATCGCCTACATTTATGGACAGGCTGCAATGGCGCGGGCAAAGTTGGTGGCATTCCTGTCCTTAGCAATTATGGTGAAGATGAAACCCCAAGCGCTAATATGGACGAAGATATGCCAATAAAGGCATACGAATGGACAACTTATGCCGAACGCCTAGAAAAGGCGGGGGTTTCATGGAAAGTCTATCAAGAATATGACAATTTTGGTGATAATATATTGTCTGTATTCAAGCCATTTCGCCCGTGTGACAAAAATTCAAACCTTTATAAGCGTGGTCGCTCTTGGGTATCTGAACATAAAGAGGGGGTAGACCGCACCCGCTCAGACGGTGTGCAATTGGTTGAGGCATTCAAAAAGGATGTAATGGCCGATAAATTGCCACAAGTTTCATGGATTGTAACCGCCGCCGCACTGTCTGAACACCCACGCTGGACACCGGCTGATGGTGAAAATTTAACTGCAAAACTTATTGAGGCATTATTATCAAACCCCAAAGTTTTTGCCAAAACTGCTTTCATTATAAATTATGATGAAGCTGGTGGTTTTTATGACCATATGTTGCCGCCGATGCCACCCGCAAGCGAAGCCGATGGTTATAGTGGCGTTGATGTTACTGGTGAATTCAAGGATTATGACGCAGATCCACATATTGGTGTTAAGGGCAAACAGCCTTTGGGGCTTGGAATACGCATTCCATCAATGATTATATCGCCTTGGACACGTGGCGGTTATGTTTGCTCCGAAGTATTTGACCATACTTCAACAATTAAATTCATAGAAAAGCGTTTTGGCGTTTATGAACCCAATATCAGCGATTGGCGCAGGGCAATTTGCGGTGATTTAACCTCCGCCTTTGATTTTAAAACTCCAAACAATAAATTAGCAGATTTGAAACTACCGAATACCGATGATTATAAAGAACGGCTTGCATACTCCGCCATGCAACCATCTTTAAAAATCCCTGAATTGCAAACAGCAGGTGGGCAGGTTGAGGGGCAAATGGGCCTGCGCCCTGCCCCATATCGCCTAAGAGCCGATGCAGTTACCAAAAATGGAAATTTCTTTGTAACCCTTGCCAATGAAGGCACTTCGGGTGCAGTTTTCACAATTCATGACCACGCCGCATATGATATTTCTGGGCCTTGGCGTTATACATTAGACAAGGGGCAAAGCTATAAGGCAGGTAATTGGAACTTAAAAGACCGCGATATTTATGATCTTCACATTCATGGGCCAAATGGTTTTTATCGTCATTTTGCAGGACGAACTGTGTCGAATGACAAGCCAATTCAAGACCCGTTGGAAATCACTTTCAACGAAGACTATAAAACAGGTGCAATCACAATCGCCATTATCAATAAATCCGATAAAAACATAGAAATCGAATTGGCGATGGATGATGAATATAAAGTTTCAGGCAGCGAACAGCAAAAAATAACAATCATCCTCAACCCAACAAAGTCAGCCAATATTTCTTATTCACTTGTGAATTCTTCCGGCTGGTACAGCCTAAAAATGTCACATAATCAGTCTAAAAATTGGTTGCGTCACTATGCCGGACATGTGGAAACTGGAAAGGCCAGCAAAACCGACCCAGGCATTGGCAGAATGGTTTTATAAAATGACAAAAGACATATTCAAAATTGGTCGCCGGTCTTTATTAAGACAATTATTCGCGGGTTCGGCAATTGCAACATTGCTTGAAACGCAGGCATTAGCACAAAATCAAAAATCTTTACGTTTTTTGGTAATTGGCGACTGGGGGCGTTATGGTACTCCGCAACAAAAAATGGTTGCACAAGCAATGGCCGATACCGCAACCGAAAAGCCTTGTGATTTTATAATTTCGGTTGGCGATAATTTTTATAATGCGGGTGTAAAATCCATTGATGACCCACATTGGCAAAAATCTTTTGAAGATGTTTATAATGCGCCGTCTTTGCAAAAAAATTGGTATGTTGCGCTTGGCAATCATGATTATGGTGGCAACCCACAGGCACAAGTGGAATATAGCCAAATCTCAAAGCATTGGAAAATGCCATCGCGCTATTATAAAATTCCAACTTATGCGCCAGATATTGATATATTTGTTATTGATACCACGCCAATCGTTTGGAAAAATGATAATCCATCACCTGAACAAATTGCCAAAATTGCCAATCAAGATGTTGAGGGGCAACTAAACTGGCTTGATACTGAACTGGCGGCATCAAATGCAAAAACAAAATTGGTAATCGGACACCACACCATCTTTTCAGGCGGCAGTGTGCATGGCGACGGTAAGGAAATGATTGCACGCGTCTTGCCAATTTTAAAAAAGCACAATGTCAAAGCCTATATCAACGGTCACGACCATGATTTGCAATATATTGTTCGTGATGGCTTTACGGCGATAACTTCTGGTTCAGGTTCAGAAGCCCGAAAAGTTGAAGCAGTAGCAGGAACTAAATTCTGCAAATCTGAACTTGGATTTCTGATTGTGGAAATTAATGCCCAAGAAATGAAAATTGAATTCAGAAATTCCAACAATAAAACCCTTTATTCAGAGGTGGTTTAAATGTGCAATATGTTGGATAATGAAAAATATGATTTAGTGATTGTTGGCGCGGGAGTTGTTGGTCTTGCCCACGCCTATCTTGCGAGCTTGGCAGGTCTAAAAGTCGCTGTCATCGAGGCTAATTCAGCCCCCTTTATGGCATCTATCCGTAATTTTGGTTTTGTCACAGTTACAGGGCAACAACGTGGGCACTTTTACAATCTTTGTATGCGCACCCGTAATATTTGGGCAGATATTGCGCAAAAGCATAATCTAAAAGTTTTGCATCAAGGGCTTTATATGGCGGCACGTCGCCCCGAAGCAGAGGGCGTTATAGAGGCGTTTTTAAAAACCGAAATGGGCGAAAAGTGCCGCATCTTAAAACCATCTGAAACAGATATTCCATTCACAGCAAAAATAAAATCCGTTTTATATTCCCCCCATGAAATAAGAGTTGAATCGCGTGAGGCTCTACCCTTTCTGATAAATATTTTAAAGAATGAAATGGGTGTGAAATTCTTTTTCAACTCGCCAGTTTTATCGATAACCAATGGCAAAGCCTATACCAATAATGGGGCAATTAAATATGCGAATGCGGTTGTTTGCCCAGGTGATAATTTAAATGGCCTTTATTCTGAACTAATTGCTTCGCTTGGAATTAAAAAATGCAAATTGCAAATGATGCGCCTTGAAAACCCTGGCTTTAAGTTCAAGGGGGCAATTATGTCTGACCTTGGGCTTACGCGCTATTTAGGTTATAGCGAATTACCAGAAGCTGAAGCATTACGAAAAAAATTACAAAAAGAACAAGCCGAACATTTAAAAGAAGGCATTCATTTAATCGCGGTTCAGTCGTCTGATGGTTCTTTGGTAGTTGGTGATAGCCATGATTATCAAAACCCCGACGCCCCTTTTTCCCATGATTATATTGATGACCTTATCCTTGATGAATATTCGCATGTAATCGGTGCACCGCCGCCAATTCGCGAAAGATGGACCGGAACTTATGCGACCGCTGCAAACCGTCTTTATTTAGACGATACACCAGAAGAAAATGTAAAACTTATCATCGTGACTTGTGGCGCGGGCGCTTCAAGCGCGTTTGGAATTGCCGAAGAAAACCTTATAAATATGGAGTTGTTATAAATGCCTAATTATCCAATTAAAGCCGTAATATTTGACTGGGCCGGCACTATGATTGACTTTGGTTGCCTTGCCCCTGTTGTTGCGATGCATAAAACCTTTTCCAATGCGGGTATCGAGCTTGAGGATGCACAAATCCGTGCCTTTATGGGCAAGGCAAAACGCGAACACATTAAATCCATTCTTTCACTCCCTGAAATTTCCGAAAAATGGGCAAATGTGCATGGTCAGGCATTCACAGAGCATGACATTGACCATCTTTTTAACGACGTAACCCCACATATGGAAGATGCGGCAGCAAAATATTCAAAATTAATTGATGGCGCCAAAGAGGTTGTTGAATTTTTGCGAAGCAATGGCGTTAAAATTGGATCTTGCACTGGTTATAGCCGACAAATGATGCAGCCAATTCTTATTAATGCTGCCAACCAAGGCTATGAACCAGATACCTTAGTTTGTGCTGGCGAAACCAAAGAGGGGCGCCCATCACCATTAATGGCTTGGAAAATTTTGGTTGAACTTGGGGTTTGGCCTGCACGTGCTTGTATAAAAGTGGATGATGCTGAAGTTGGCATTCAAGAAGGCCGTGAGGCAGGTATGTGGACAATTGGCGTCGCCGCAAGCGGCAATGGCATTGGTCTTTCAGAGCAAGATTTTAATAATCTTTCAAAAAATGAACAAAGTGAAATGGTTAAAAAATCGGCCAAAAACCTTGCTGATGCCGGCGCTAATTATGTTGTTAATTCGGTTGCCGATTTAAAAGATGTTATTCCAGTAATTGCAAAACGCATTAGTAATAATGAAATGCCGTATTAATCGTGCTTTGGACGGTTGATTATACTAATTTCAACCGTTCCAACGCATCATTCATTTTTCAATATCGCATAACCATAGATATTCGTGCAATGATTTTAGATTTAAATCACTTGAAGGGTTTATATTTGAATATTTATGATATAGCCTGAGCATTATGGAAAAAGACGCTGCTATTATTCTTGATTCTAGTGCTAAAAAACACGGGCCGCGCGGGCGGCCATTTGATGAAGATAAAAGCAAAAAAATCATACAGGCAACTTGGAAAATATTATCCCAAGAAGGATATGATGGACTTACTTATGATGCGGTTGCCAAAGAAGTAGGAAGTAATCGCGCCACAATTTATCGCCGCTACCCGTCAAAAGCAAAACTTGTTCAATCGGTAATGCGGGAAACCCTTTATTCACTGCGTCCCGATGAAGACACGAATATTTCGCCACGTGATGCAATCTGTAATTTGGTGCAAATTGGCATAGATTATCTTGCCGATTATCGCGGCAGGGCAATTTTGAATGTTGCAACCATTGCCCACAAATCACCAGAACTTGCCGAGGTTTTTAATCTACACCTAAATGCGATTACGCCCTATTATGAAAAGCAATTCAGAAGAATCGTACCAGATGCCCCAAGCGAAACAATTGATTTCGCAATGAACACCCTTATCGGCAGTTTCTTTTACCACATAGTAGTTAGACGAATTAATATAAACAAAGAACAAATCGACATTATTGTGGATCAGGCAATAAATATCGTAAAAACCACTAGATAAGTTTTAAACGCTCTAACCCGCCATCTGACGCTGGTTTGATTATTGATGATTTTAACAAGAATGGTTTGTATTCTTTACTAAATACGGTGCTGACGCCGATTAAATCAACTTTTGCCTCATCCTTATTTAGCGTTAATACGGCATAGCCACGTGTCAAATGATTGCAAAATAAAACTTCTTTGCATTTGTTGCTATATTCTGGGCCAAGCTCCAGACCGCCCAACATATCACCAAGACTGGAACTGGTTATAGAGGTTGTCCCAATTTCGGCGGCAACCATTTTGCCCAAATTATTATTAAGTTCATTCAGCCAAAAAGCGTGGCTATCACCAGAAAGCACAATTGTGCGAGAATTGGTTTTCTCAAATATATCATCAACTCTTTGTCGTGCCGCCGGGTATGCATCCCAACCATCAAAACCAAAGGGAAGGTCTTTGGGCAGATTTTCCAATTGTTTAACCCATGGGCGCAGTTTTGGCGACATATGTGATAGGGTTTTATCCCATCTATCTTTGCCCATAAATGCAGGGATATCAATTCCTAAGCAATTTGCCATGACGACCTGATTACCAATAATTTGCCATGCCTTATTGGTTTTTACGGATTTTGTTATTTCTTGTTCAAGCCATTTTTCCTGCTCTGCACCAAATATTGTTCGCTCTGGGGCATTTAATGACTCCCGTAAAGAATCATAATCAGGTTTAATTTCATAGTTTTCTGGGATTTCATTGCCCGCCGCCATCAAGCCAAGAATTTCTCTCACTTTGGTTGGCTCATTAATCACAATCGGATTCATCTTGTCGGAATTATCAATCACGCTCCATTTCACATCAGAAGCATTTTGTATATCGATTTGGCGACTGCGCCCTACTAAGCGGTTTTCCATCATAATTATGGTTGCCAGATTGCCAATTTCAAAAACGCGATTGATGGATTCGGGGCGTTTGCCTTTTTCAGGCTCACGGATTGGAATCCATTCATAATAAGCAAGAACGGACGCTTTGGCGCGGACTTTCCAATCACCCTCATTGGGCTGGTGATCTTGCGCGCCGCCAACCCAATCATCATTGGCGGTTTCATGGTCATCCCACACACAAATCCATGGTGCACGGGCATGTGCTGCCTGTAAATCAGGGTCAAGGCGATAACAAGCATAACGTTCGCGGTAATCTTCAAGTGTTACAGCTTCATGTGCGGGCATGGGATAGCGCCCAATTTTTTCACCAATTGTCATGCCAAGCTGGTCTGGATTGCTGCCATATTCATATATATAATCGCCAAGATGCAATACGACATCAAGGTTCGGCATATTGGCAATCTCTTTATAGGCATTATAAAACCCGCATGAGAATAATGCGCACGATGCCGCCACAATCACATAATCATTAACCGCACCAATTGGTAAAGTGCGGGTTTTACCAATTGCTGAGATAACATCACCACATTTAAAGCGATAATAATAATCCTTATATGGCTTTAGACCAGTTGCATCGACTTTTACGGTATAATCAAAACTTGCGTTGGTTTTAACCTTGCCGTGACCAACAAGTTTTTTAAACCCTTCATCACCCGCAATTTCCCAATCGACCCAAAAATCGGCATTTTCACTGGTTTCAGGTGTAATACGTGTCCATAAAATGACGCGGTCTTGTAGTGGGTCTCCTGATGCAATGCCATGCAGGAATTTAACCTTCTTGCTTTCTGAAGCTTTTGCATTTGTTGCCACCGCGCTTGCCAAAACACCGGCTGTGCCAAGAATTCCACGTCTATCTATTTTCATAGTTAACCCCAATTCACCTTTAATAATGAATGATATGCCATACAAGAATTACAGTTTTATATTGATTTCCAAACGAACCGCACGGCGCGATCCCGCCACAAAAGTTGGCATCCCAAATGAATCACCAGTATTGCCGGCATCAACCAGATATTTTTCATCAAACAGATTGTCGCCAACCAAAGAAGCCGTCCATTTTTGTGAAGTTGGCGTATAATTAATCTTCGCGCTTAATAGACCAAATTCTTTTTGGAATTCGTCAAGCTTTATATCGGAGAATGCCGCAGGCGAACGAACCTGCAAATCTGCGCGGTCATTATCATCCGAGAAGAATATTTTAGACTGCCAGCTATATAATGGTGCGAAGCTAAGAACACCATTTTGTAAGTTTTTCGATAAATTCATGCCAAGCGCAAATTTATTATCTGGGCTGTTTCTAAAGAAATTTCCTTTATATGCGCCGGATTCAAATCGGGCGTGATTATAGGCATATGAACCAAACATTGAAAAATTATTCGAAACTTTCCAACTTAATTGGCTTTCAAACCCTGTTGCCGAGGCATCACCGGCATTAATAGTTACCAGAACCCCTTCATTGCGCTGCTTGGTCTGGAAATTTGAATAGTCATAATGGTAAACCGAAGCATCACCAATCACACGACCATTCAAAAACGCAAATTTCACCCCTGTTTCAGCTGATTTTAATTCTTCAGATGGAATTATATCGCCACCACCTGATGAGTTAAGCTCTAACATTGATGGGCGTTTACCTATGCCATAAACCGCATAAATATTTAATTGTGGATTGAATACATAGCGCATGCCAACACGACCTGTTGTAAGGTCTGATGAGATGTTTCCGCTTACAACCGCGCCATTTGGCGTCATGGTCATCAAAAGACCTTTACCAGTAAGTTTTGAAACGCCATTTGGTGTCGTTACTTGTAAAGTGACGTCTTTTTGATCGTGTGTAACGCGCCCACCGGCAAATATTTCAAAATTACTTGTTGCATGGAAAGTTCCATCGGCAAAAAAGTCATATGTTTCAATATCAGCGGTCAATGACTTTCGGTCGATATGTGACGGTTTATAAACCGATGCTGCTGCACCTAGCATTGAATTAATCTGTGAATTTGTAAGACCGATTGGCGCATATTTATGCAAAACGCCTTTCATCAAAAGTGCTACTGCACGCTCATCAGCGGCAAGATCTGTATTTGCATTATTATCGGCTTTGAAATAGCTTGCGCCAACAAAACCATCAAACTTGCCAATATTTTTGAAATTCATGCGCATTTCTTGCGAATATTGCGTTCCCGCATTGCATTGCTCATAAGCAAGAATATTTGTTGTTGTGCCGTCAATATCGCCTGCTTGACACGCATTATACCAACGATAGCCGCTTATAGATGTAAATTCAGCCTTGTCATTTATGTGGTAATTTGTGGTTCCACTTAGGCCAAGCACTTTGCGTTTAGTGTATGGCGCAGGCAGTGTTCCAAAAGTTCCAATATGGGTTGGTGACCAAAAATCTGTGGTTCCTTCAACCACACCTGTAGCTTGATTTACCGGAAGGAATGTCGCCGATTTAAATGCACCACCGCTTTTGGTATCATCTATATCATAAGTTCCAGTGAACTTAAATGAAAGGGCATCTGTTGGCAAATATTGTGCCGCAAAACGAAACGCCCGTGCGTCAACATTATTATAGGTATCACCAGTTTCGGCATCTTTAACATAACCATCTTGTTTATGAATAAGTGCGGCCATGCGGACACCAAAAGTATCGGATATTGGCACATTAATAATCCCTTGAACCAGGCCATAATTATGGTCGCCAACCCCCAATTTATATTCTGCACCAAATTCACTATTTGGCATTTTCGGGAAAATTGAAATGCCCCCATTAAGCGCCGAGCGACCGTGTAATGTGCTTTGTGGTCCCTTTTCAACCTCTATCCTATCGACATCCAACATTTCAGTATATGCAGAGGCGATTTGTGTGATTGGAACGCCATCTTGGAAAAGGGCAACACGTGGCTCAAATGCGGGTGAAATATCATCTGATGTAATACCACGCAAAGAAATACCAGGAAGAAGCCTATCTTGTAACTCAATAACTAAACCCGGTGTGACTTGCGCAACCTTATTCAATTCAGTTGCACCAATGCGGTTTAAAAAAGCGCCATTATACGCACTTAACGACATTGGAACTTCGGTGATCTTTTGAGACCTTTTTTGTGCGGTAACTATTATGATCTCATTATTATCCGCATTAATTACCCCATTATCAGCATTTTGGGCATTTGCATTTGCAAAGCCCCCAAAAGACATAATTACCGAAAGGAATGAGATATTATAAACAAGATATTTTTTCACTAAAGCCCCCATAAGCTATAAACGGTACATTCATGTACTATTTATATGTGAAGCTTTTGTGTAAGTATTTAATTGGAAAAACTATAAATAATAATTTCTCACAGCATCAGCAAAACTAATAAAATCAATTGACTTGTAGTGTGTAAATGTTAATTAAGAATGAGAATGAACGTTCAATCTCAATATTTGTCATAGCAAACAAACAATGATGAGAATGAAAAGAGTTTTTCGGATTAGCCAAATTTTTAGCTCGATAATTATCCTTTTTAACCAATTTAAAAGACTATGCAGTTGATACAAAATTCTATATTTCATCTATCTCATTTGGAATGGGCGGCAATAATTTTATTATCGCTCTTGGCTACTTTTGTATTATGGCTTGTAATATCACCGCCCTATTTTATTAATCAACGCAGCACCACTATTAGCGCGAGTGCCCATGATGTCTTTTCAACTATTGCCAATGTCGCCGCATATCCATTGTGGCGATGCGAAATCAGCGAAGTAAATACGTATAATAACGAACCCCGCTGGCATGAAATTTATAAAAACGGCTGCGAAATCCTTGCTATTGAAGAGCGTAAAAAAGAGCTAACCTTAAGTGCTTCACTCTATTCAAATCAGGCATTTGTTGGGTTTCGCGAAATTATTTGCATTGATATTGGCAATAAAACCAAGGTGCTAATAACTGAAACCATATGTTATGGTCGCAAAAACTTTTGGCAAACCTCAAATATTTTTTACAAAAATGGGGCGCATCTTGAAACTTATCTTCAAGATTTAAAAGCCGCAATTGTTGAAAAGTTCACATAAAGTAAAATGCGCAAGGTTTAAAACTCTTGCGCATCTTAAACAGATTATTGAAATTATTGATTATTCTATACCACCGCCAAGCGAAGTATATAGGTTTAATAAATTCAAAGAATATAATAATTTTGTATTTATCAATTGCTGATTAGCGCCATAAACGTTTCGCTCTGAATCCGTTAATGATAATAGTGAATCAACCCCTCGTTCATAACGCGCTTTTACAATTTTATTGGCCTCATTCGCGGCTTCAGTAGTTCTGATTTGTGCATTAAGGCGATCTTCCATTGTGCTTCTAATTGCTAATTGATCTGACACTTCACGAAATGCAGACTGAATTGATTTTTCATATGAATTAATTGCCATATCGCGCCTTATTTTGGCGGCTTCAAAATTAGCTTCGTTTGCACCGTGGTTAAAAATTGGCACTGTAATGCTTGGTGCAAAGGACCATACATTATTTCCGTTGAATAAATCACCTAAATCAGTTGAGACTTTACCCGCACTCCCTGTTAATGAAATCATCGGAAAAAATGCGGCGCGCGCGGCATTGATATTGGCATCTGCTGCCAAAAGCTGATGCTCGGCGGCCACCACATCGGGACGTTTAAGCAATATTCTTGATTGAAGCCCTGCTGGTAATTCACCAGTCACCACACCCTCTGGAAAAGACTGTGGTAAAAATGCGCTACCAACATCTGTGCCAACCAGTAATCTTAATAAATTCTGATCTTGCTTAACAAGTGCCTCAAGGGAGGCAACATCATTGCGCGCGGTTTCGGCAAGGATTTGATTTTGACGCACGGTTAATTTATCACCCGTGCCAACATCGAACCGCTTTTGCACAATATTTAGGGTTTTTTCACGCGATGCCAAAGTAAGCTTTGAAAGGTTTAATTGCTCTTGATCCGCTGCAAGATTAAGCCATGCCGATGCCACCGCCGAAATCAAACTAATACGGGCGGCATTACGATTTTCTTGTGATGCGAAATATTGTTGTTCCGCCGCCGCATTAAGTGCGCGGATGCGGCCAAACATATCCACTTCCCATGCGGCATTCACGCTTCCCGAATAGGTAGTAGTTACACCAACAGGCTTTCCAGTGGCATAATCAATACTGCCAGTTTCACCATGACTTCCGGCAAGTGTACCGCTAACTGATGGATAAAGACTTGTGCGCTGTAAATCATATTGACGGCGCGCCAAATCAACATTCAAAACAGCAACCCGCAAATCCCGATTATTATTAAGTGCAAGCTCAACAACTTTTTGCAATCTTTTATCAACTATAATCGAATGCCAATTTTGATTGATGTAGTTATCACCATCCTCGCTATTCGCAGCTTGCTCAAAACTTGCAGGAATTGGTAAGTCCGCCTGTTTATATGGCTTTGTTTTTTCCGGTATTATGGTTGAACACGCCGAAAGCGCCAAAACACTCGTCATAATTAGAAAAATATTATGCTTTCCGGTCATTTTAATGTTCCTGATTATTTAAAGAATTTGTCGGACTATTAAGCAATGCTTCTTCTTCACGTTCTTGCTCCAAGCGTTTCAAATGCTTTTCATCGGCTTTGAATATTTTTTGGATTAAAACAAAGAATAGAGGGATAAAGAATATCGCAAGGAAAGTTGCCGATATCATACCACCAACTAAACCCGTACCAATTGAATGCTGGCTACCTGAACCCGCCCCATTAGAGAAGAATAGCGGCAATATACCTGCGGTGAAGGCAAGTGAAGTCATGATAATTGGGCGCAAACGGACCCTTACCGCTTCTAAAGTTGCCGATATCAAATCCATACCTTTTTCGTGATTTAACTTGGCAAATTCCACAATAAGAATGGCATTTTTTGAACTTAGGCCAATTATCGTTAATAAGGCAACTTGAAGATAAATGTCATTTGTAAGCCCGCGTGTCATTGATGCAATCAATGCACCAACCACACCAAGCGGAATAACCATAATGATTGAAAGCGGGATTGACCAACTTTCATATAATGCGGCCAGCAAAACAAAAACCACAAAAATCGATAGTGCATATAGCATAGGTGCTTGGGCGCCAGATTCGCGTTCTTGAAGGCTTAGGCCTGTCCATTCATATGAAATCCCAGGAGGAAGTTGTGAAAGTATATTTTCAATTTCTTTCATCGCCTCACCAGATGAAACGCCCGGTGCAGGTGACCCCAAAATTTCCATTGATGAGACGCCATTATAACGCTGCAATAATTGTGGCCCAAAATCCCATTTTGAACTAGCAAATGAAGAGAATGGAACCATTGTCCCCTGTGCATTGCGGACATACCATTTATTTATATCTTCTGGCTTGGTTCTAAATTCGGCATCGGCTTGAACATAAACTTTCTTGATGCGGTTTCTGTCCATAAAATCATTGACATAAGTGCCACCAAGAGCCGTGCTCAATGTCGCGTTAATGTCAGCAAGACTAACGCCCATTGCCCCCGCTTTTTCCTTATCAATATCAATATGGAATTGGTTTGCATCTTCTTGTCCACTTGGGCGAACTTGCATTAATTTAGGGTTTTGTGCCGCCATGCCCAAGACCTGATTACGCGCATTTAAAAGCGCGGCATGGCCAACGCCACCAGTATCTTTTATTTGAACATCAAAACCTGATGACGTTCCAAGTTCTGCAACAGCGGGTGGGATGATTGCGAAAACCAGCGCTTCACGAATTTGCGAAAATGCCGCCATCGCACGCCCTGCAACAGCTTGTGCTTTAAGGCTTGCGGCTTTACGTTCATCAAAATCTTTAAGCTTGGCAAAGGCAAGGCCATTATTCTGACCAAAGCCACTAAATGAGAAGCCCACAACACTAAAAGTCGAAGCGACAGCCGAATCTTTATGATAGTGATCGGTTATTTTATCCATAACCTTTTGGGTATTTTCGGCGGTTGCGCCCGATGGTAATTGCACAATTGTAAATACCACGCCTTGATCTTCTTCTGGCAAGAATGATGTAGGAAGTTTTACGAACAACAGGCCAACGACCCCGATAATTGCCACATAAATCATCATAACCCTGAAGGTTCTACCGAGGATTTTTGTCACAATATTACGATAACCCTTGGAGGTATTGTCAAAGCTTTTGTTAAACCATGCAAAAAAACCAGTTTTTGGTTTTTCTTGTGAAACTGGTTTTAAAATTGTCGCGCATAGCGCAGGGGTAAGAACCAATGCCACCACAACCGATAGCAACATTGATGAAACCAGCGCGATAGAAAATTGGCGATAAATAACCCCTTGAGAGCCACCAAAAAATGCCATCGGGACAAATACCGCCGCCAATACAAGGGCAATACCAATCAATGCCCCCGTAATTTCCTTCATTGATTTAAGCGTCGCCGCGAAGGGGGGTAAATTCTCCTCGTGCATCACACGTTCGACATTCTCAACCACCACAATGGCATCGTCCACCAGCAAACCAATCGCCAGCACCATGCCGAATAATGTCAATGTATTAATTGAATATCCAAATGCTGCAAGGATTGCAAAAGTCCCCGCCAAAACCACTGGAACGGCGATAGTTGGAATAATTGTTGCCCGCCAATTCTGCATGAAAAGATACATGATTAGGAACACCAAAACCACGGCTTCGATAAGTGTTTTAACAACTTCTTCAAGCGATAATTTGATATAAGGTGTTGAATCATAAGGCAGAATATAGTGATATGCTTTTGGAAGGCTTTTCGACAAAACCTCCATCCGCGCCTTAACTTTTGCGGCTGTATCAAGCGCGTTAGCACCCGCTGCAAGACGAACAGCAACACCAGATGCAGGTTTACCATTATACCTTGCCGTAAAATTATAATTTTCTGCACCAATTTCGACTTTTGCAACGTCACCAAGTCTTACAATTGCGGCATTATTATTACGTAAAATAATATCCCGGAATTCTTCTGGTGTTGAAAGACGTGATTGCGCGGTTATTGCGGCATTTAGGCTTGTTCCTTTTAGTGTTGGCAAACCACCCAATTGACCGGCAGCAACCTGAACGTTTTGGCTGCTAATGGCATTTATGACATCTGAAGTCGTCAAATTGTAGCTGTTTAATTTATTTGGATCGAGCCAGATACGCATTGAATTTTGCGCACCAAATAATACTGTTTCACCAACCCCTTGAACCCGCGATAAATCATCAAGAATATTGGCGGCAATATAATCGGAAATATCGGATTCGGTGGTTTTGGGGTCATCTGAATAAATACCCGCAACCAACAAAAAGTTCATTGCAGTTTTGGAAACCCTGACGCCTAATTGCTGCACCTGTTGTGGTAAAAGCGGAAGGGCAGATTGAACTTTATTCTGAACTTGAACCTGTGCAATGTCTATATTGGTTCCGGCATCAAAGGTAAGCGTAGTGGTAATAGTTCCACTAGAGTCAGATGAAGAATTCATATAAAGTAGGTGATCAATACCTTTTAAATTCTGCTCAATGATTTGGGTGGCTGAATCTTCCGCCGTTTTTGCCGATGCACCAGGATAGCTTGCCTGAACAGAAACTTGGGGCAAGGCAATTTCTGGGTATTGTGAAATTGGCATGCTTACCATTGCAAGCAAGCCAGATAAAATTATTACTATTGCAATAACCCATGCAAAAATCGGGCGGTAAACGAAGAAACGCGAAATCATGTTTATTTTCCTGATATGGCGGCGTTAAACTATATTTTTTAGGTTACGGGATTACTTTCCCGGCGAACCAATAACGCTTGCTTTTACTGGTGCACCCGGCATAGCTTTTTGCAGGCCTTCGACAATCACCTTGTCACCGGTTTGCAAACCACCGGTTATTAGCCACTTATCCCCCACTGTTTGAGAAATATTTACGGGCCTTATGGCGACTTTATTATCATTGCCAACAATCATTACGCTGGCATTTCCTTTGGGGTCACGGGTAACGGCAATTTGTGGAACCAAAATTCCATTAGGAATTGTTCCAGTAACAAATCTTGCGCGGGCAAACATCCCTGGCAAAAGATTACCGTCGGAATTTGGAAATACGGCACGGACATTAACCGTTCCAGTTCCTTGATCCACGCTGATGTCAGAAAATTGTAAAACCCCGTGTTCAGGATAAACAGTGCCATTTTCAAGCAACAGCTCAACCTCGACCGAGGTTAGGCCAGACGAATTTTGCTTGAGCCGCATAATATCATTAACAGATTGATTTACATCGAGATAAATACGGCTTACGTCCTGAATGCGCGCTAATTCGGTTGGTTGCGATGCTGTTACCAATGCGCCAGGAGTTACATTTGATTTGCCAATGCGCCCTGATATTGGTGCAGTTACGACTGTATAATTAAGATTTATCTTTGCAGTTTGCACAGAAGCCTCAGCAGCCTGAACACCGGCACGCGCTTGTGCCAATGCGGCTTGCGCGTCATCATTCTCTTGCTTTGATACGCCATTTATTTTTACAAGTTCGGCATATCTTTGCGCCCGTAGCGCTGCCGATGACAACCCCGCCCTAGCTTGTGCCAATGATGCCAAGGCGCTTGAATATTGTGCGCGATAGAGAGACGAATCAATTTGATATAAGCCCTGCCCCTTCTTTACATAACTTCCCTCGGTAAATAAACGTGATTGAATAATACCACTAATCTGCGGACGCACATCTGATACAAGATATGCCGAGGTTCGACCTGATAATTCAGTTGATGTGTTAACTGGCTCTTGTTTTACAACGGTAACACCTACTTCAGGCGCAGGTGGCGTCATCATAACGGGCTTGTTACAGCTTGCCAAAGCAATAGCAAAAATACTTATAGCAACCATAGAGGCTTGCTTTGAAAATTTATTTTTTATTTTTTTGCGTCCCAAATTTTGAAGCATATACAAAACCTCCACGGCAGATGACGCGCTTAATTCATCCGCCTTATAGCTATTTATAAAATTGAGATTGAACGTTCATTCTCAATTTCAGTTGTATTAATTTCATTTTCAGGCTATGTCAATACAAGAAGAAAACTAATAATAAAAAATCGGTTTTACTTGGTATTACCAAATGGGTTACACGAATGGACATGGCTGAAACAACAAAGAAGCAAAGCAAAGATGCGGCAAAGGAAGAACGGAAAAGACGCGTATTGGATGCAACCATAAAATGCGTCCAGAATAATGGTTTTCATTCAACTAGCATGTCTGAAATCGCGAATGAAGCCAACATAAGTGTTGGCATCATTTATCGTTATTTTGAGAATAAAGAAGCGATTATCGAAGCCTTGGTTGAGCAAGAAATCGAAGAGCGCAACATAAAATTTGATAAATTAAATAACACACCAGATGAAGAGCTGCTTCGTACTTTTCTTAAATTAATTCCAGAAGTGGTCGATCGTGCATGTATGTGCGATGTCTCCAATATTGGTCTTGAAATAATGTCGGAGGCGGCAAGAAATTCACGGGTTGCCAATATTGTTAAAAAGGCCGAACAGCATTCTTCAAATGCAGCTAAAGCAGTACTAAAACGTATCGTGCCCAATCTAAACAACGAATATATCGATGCTTATAGCGATTTTTTTCAGATATTTTTTGATGGCATGATGGTGCTTTCAGTAATCAAACCAGATTTCAACAAGAAGTTAGTATCGCAAATAATGCTTAAAATCATTACTGATATGACTAAAACAAGCAATAACTAAGCAGGTTCTTGTGTAAGTTTATATAATATAAAACACACTGTAACCATATCTATTTTTTGCCTAAATTCTTGTCAAAAAAGTCAGATATAATTTTATACGCCTCTATGGATTCTGGCATTTTTGCCCACATGAAAAAGGCGTGTGGAAGGCCGTCAAAAACTACTAATTCAGACTTCACCCCAGATTTACGTAATTTACGATCCGCAAGAGTAAGCCCGCTTAAAGCAAAATCACGCCCGCCAGCAAGTAATAAGGTTGGCGGCATGTTTCTGGTTTCTTCATCATTCATAAGTGGATATGCCACTTCATCTTTTGCGCTTACCCCCATCATATAAGGGTATGGGATAACATCCGGCAAGGCAGGAATATTAAGTGGCTCATCACCGCCTATAACAGGCGCAATAAATGGGCTATCGCCAGACATTGGCGCGCCAGTTCCGCAAAATGTACCAATCGCACCAGGGCGCGGAAGCTTTGTTTTTCTTATCCATGCCACAGATTGAGCCGTAATTACCCCACCAGCAGAACAACCGTATATTCCAATATTTTCTGGGCGATAACTCTTTAATAATTCTTTATAAACTGCGGTAACATCTTCAGAAGCGGCTGGGTAATGATTTTCAGGAGATAGGCGATAATCAACCGTTACCACCTTGATTCCCATTGTGGCAGAGATTGGGATTGCCTCAACCAATGCACCACTTCCCGCACCCCACATAAATGCCCCACCATGAACATTTATCAAAACTTTGGCTTTATTTTTGGCTTTTATTCCAGATGCCGGAATCACAATATCAACCCCAACCCCACCCATTTTTGAATGAGTTGCAACGGTCTTAAAAATATCACGCATTTCATTGAGGCGTGCATCATTATATTTTCCATAAAATTCACGCAATGCCGGAAGATTACTAGAAATTTCTTTTGGCGCTTTTGCCGCCTGCATCTGATCAAGAACTTTGACCGCTTCTGGGCTTAATTGATTTGAATTAGGAATTGTAAAAGCCGGAACAGCAGTTTGCGCAAAGGCAAAAGTGGGTAATAAAAAACTTGCTAATAACGTAAAGCCCAATTTCCTCATTGTCCCAATTCCTTATTAAAGAAGTTTGTCATGGTTTTAAAAGCCTCTTCCGTTTCTGGCGATTCAATATAATTCCAGAATGCGTGAGGCATGCCTTCGAAAACAATAAATTTCTGCTGGCTTCCATCTTCATCAAGTTTGCGGCAGAAATCAGCAGTTGCACTTAAAAGAATGTCACGCGTGCTAGATATACAAAGCGTTGGTGGCCAACCGCTAAGATTGCCTAATTGCGGTGATATCAAAACATTCTTTTCATCCTGCCCACCAAGATAATTCATTTTAACAATATCTATATGCAGCTTGCTACCGAATAATAAAAAACTGTCACCAAATTTTGAATAATCAGCCGACCCAGAAAAAAAGCCAAAGGCATCAGGCAGTTTTTGATTGTCATTTTTTAAGGCGGCAATAACCTCTGCCCCCAAAATCGCACCTGCTGAAGTGCCATATAGCCCAATTTTACGATTTGGGTTTTCTTTGCGCAAATAATTATAAACCTTTATGGTTTCATCACGCGCAACAGGAAATTTAACCTCTGGCGACATTGTATAAAGCACGGATACTACTTTCCAACCAGTTTGCGCGGCAATATGAACATTTTCAGTAATTGAGCCGGCATCTGTCATAAAACCACCGCCGTGCATATCAATGAAAATGGCTTTGTCGTCTTTGACATTTTTGGGGGTAAAGATACGAACTTTGACGCCATCAATTTCGCTATCTTCCATTTTGACCCCAAGACGTGCAAGCCGTTTATCACCGACTTGATACTGAATTGATAAATCACGTTCACGGAATTTTTTTAAATCCAAGGGTGCTGGGCCACGTGCCTTGTCAAATGCAATTTCGTCCTTTGCTTGTTGCGAAATATTTTCCTGTGGTGGCAATTCATGACTGCTTATGCAAGCAGTTAACAATGGCGAAAATGCAATTATTGACGCAAATGCAAATAATGCCTTTTTATGGCGCATGTTTATCTCCCTGATTTTAAAATTTTTTCTATTATTGGCTTTGCCGCTTTTTCCATAACTTTATAGCCATTACGATTAGGGTGAACCCCATCGTTTGAATATTCTTTTGCAATTGAGCCATCTTTACCCATCAATGGGTTATAATAATCGACAAATCCGTATCCATTTGCTTTTGCAAATGCTTTCAGCCAAATATTAAGGCGTTTAATTTCGTCTATCGGCTGTAAATCTGCGGCCCACCATGCTTTTGTAATTGGTGGTAAAGAGCCAATTATAACCTTTACACCATTGGCTTTGGCAAGTGTGGTCATGGCAATCATATTATCTTTAAACACCTGCTCATTAGTAAGACCAGCATTACCCGCCAAGTCATTACCACCCGCCAATATATGAACAACGCGGGGCTTGTGCGCGATTACATCAGCCTGAAAACGTAAAAGCATTTGCGCGCTTACTTGACCACTTATCCCACGATTAAGGCGTTTTTGGTTGAAAAATGAGGGATCACCATATTGCCAAAAATCGGTTAATGAATCGCCCATAAAAATAATATCAGGGCGAATTTTTTGCGCGTCATTTGCCGCTTTATACCTACATATATTTGCCCAATCTTGATATGGGTTTTGTAATTGAGCCGAAGGAGTATTACTTACTGGGGGAACAAATACTGCCCCCGGCTCAATTATCATCTTCACAAATGCGTCATTGCCTGCATTAATATCAGCCTTGGCACAAAAGTTAGAAACCATTGCACTTTTCCCATCTGCCAATACCGGATTTGATACCGCAATACAAAAAATCAAACCCAACGGAAACAGAAAATCTTGGCTTTTCATACAAACCTCACACAAATGTAAAGAATTAGAATTGCATTTTGATTTTATCTAAATGCAATAAATTAGAAGCTTGCCCTTATAGATGCACCATACATTCTTGGCTCACCATAAAAGGCACTTACAAAGCCATTAGTATTATAAAGCGGTCTGGTCGCAAGTTGATATTCTTCATTTGTCAAATTTGTTCCGAAAATTGAAATATCAACATTGCTTCCCATGAAGCTATTCCAATCCAAACGTGCACCAACAAGACCATAAGAATCTATATAAGCATTTGGTGTATTTGGATCTGTGCCACCAACATAGGATTTGCTTTGCCAGCTATAATTAACACTCGCAAAGACATTACCATATTGCGAAGGAACACCGAGGTTTAGGCGACCTGAAACGTTAAATTGGTCTTTTGGAGTATATAGGAATGGCAAGCCACTTAGATCGACTGTTACATTACTTGAATTGGTGAACATAAAGTCATCATATTTCGCATCGGTGTGGGAATAACCATATCCAAGGGTAAAATTAGATGTCGGGCGAATATCGCCTTCAATTTCTATACCTTGAATAGTTCCCTTTGCCGCATTTTGCGTTGCCGTTGTCGCAAATATGTTGGCTATTACAATATTGGTAAGAACTTGAATATCGTTATATTTACTTTCATAAACTGCGATATTTGTGCGTCCCTTTACGCCATCCACATTCCAATCAAGCTTTGTACCGATTTCATAAGCATCAACAGTTTCTGGTTTGAATTTATATCCCGGAGTATCATCAGAGAAACCGACCGCCGCAACAATAGGGTTAAAGCCACCAGTTTTATAGCCCCTACGATAACTTGCATATAAAAGTGTATTATCATTCATCTGATAATCCGCACCGGCCATATATGACATTCCATCACCTTTGAAACCAGCTTCAAAGAAACAAGTAGGATAAGTTCCGCCGATACCAATTTGGCATGGATAACCATTAACCGGAGCAGGTGGGCGTGGTGATGTCCCTGGTGCGATTGCCGCAGGATAAACAAGTACCAATGCACCCATTTGCCCCTCATCCCATGTTTTACGCACACCCGCGCTAAGGTGTAGACCTTTTAGAGCAGGAGAAATTGCGCCAACGTCAAGTGTCGCTTGCCCAAATGCTGCTTTTGACTTGCTATCACCTTTGGCATCTGTCTGGTGCGTAATTGCACCCATTGATAATACTTGTGAATATGTGACCGGTCTTTGGGTTTTATGATTGTCATAATAACCACCAAATTGCCAATCTAACATCCCAGCAAGTTTACCACTAAACCGCAATTCTTCGGTAAATAACTTATAATTATCATTCCAACCACCAGGGTCTGCGCCATTGGAATCAAGGATTGCAAGAATGGTTCCATCCTCATCACGTGCGGAATTAGTTCGTACTTGTGTATAGCTTACGATATTATCAAGCTTGACATTATCAGATATTTTCCAAGTGGTTTTATTGATAACCCCGTCTGTTTTTCCGTTTTCACCAGATAGGGCGCTTAACGCAGTTTTGCGTATACCCCATTGTTTTTGCTGATTAAGGTAAGGTTGAAGATACGGCGCAAAAGGTGAAAGCGGGTTTACCGCAACTAAAACAGTTCCAACGCCATTTTCATTATATTCGCTTGCTCGCAAAATGGTCAAATTTTCAAAATTATCAACGGGGCTGAACAAAATACTTGCCCGCGCAGACCAATTATCGCGGTTGTCATAATCTTTGCCAGTTCTTTGATCGATTGTGAAACCTTCACGGGTTTGCGCCTGCGCACCAATGCGTAATAATAATTTATCGGGAATTATTGGGGCATTAAAGACACCTTCAACGTCAACCCGATTGTAATTGCCATATGTTAAAGAGGCATAACCACCAAGCTCATTTTTTGGTTTTTGTGGTTCAAACAAAATTGCACCACCCGTTGTATTGCGACCGAATAATGTGCCTTGTGGGCCTTTTAATACCTGCACAGAAGCAAGGTCAAAAAACTTGCCGGGGCCGCCACCTGTATCAGGAGTATCAGCAAAATATGGAACAACCGCAGCACCAGCACCAGCGCCGTTAAACTCACCAGTTGAACGCTGCCCGCGCAAAGTAAATGATTCGCTATTGCGCCCCAGTGAACCAGAAACATTTAAAGATGGCGTAAGTCGCTGTAAATCATATGCTGTGCGCGTATCGGTTTCACGCAATTTGTTTGCCGATATAGCAGTAATTGCGATTGGAACATTCTGAAGTTTTTCTTCACTGCGGCGCGCAGTTACAATAACCACAGTTTCATCATTAGATGCAGATTGCTCTTTCTGATTAGCTTGTTGTGCAAAGCTTGGTGATGCGAATGCAAGTACACTAATTGCACAGCCAACCATCAAGGCATGGCCTTTAAAACGAGTATTCAATTTTTCCTCCCCTTTTAACAAGGTTTTTTACCTTAGCATAAATATGTACAAATTGTTATCGATGTCAATAATAAAATTGTTATCGATGTCAAAATTTGCAAATTTTTGCACTAAGTCGTCTAAAGCAGTGTAATATAAAGCATTAATTAGCGATACTTTAGCTATATTAGGTTTGGCGAAGAGTAAGAATAGTTGGCAATAATTCCGAACTGGCATCGCCACCAGATATTAGTGACATGATTTTTTTAGCAAGCATTTCGCCGCCATCACGCCAATTCTGATGAACCGATGTCAAAGCGGGAGAGAATGTTGCCGCCAAGGGGGTATCATCATAACCGATTACCGACACTTGCTCTGGAATACGTGCGCCATTTTCAATCAATGCCCGTGAGAAACCCATTGCCTGAAGATCGCTTGTACCCAATACGCCGTCAAACTTTATACCTTGATTTATCAGATTTTGCGCAGCATCAAGACCGCCAACAAATGTGAACGGGCAAGGAATGGACGCAATGATTTCTGCGCCACCAAGTTTTGCGGTATCACGGAAACCTTTTTCGCGTGCAGCAATCTCGGCATGCCGCGTATCACCAAGAAACACAAGTTTTCGCCGCCCAAGTGCCACAAGACGCTCTGCCGCAACCTCGCCACCATGATAATTGTCCGAACCAACAATGCAATAGTCGGCATTATCATGTTTTGCACCCCAAACTACAAGAGGGACAGAAAGACTATTTAACGCCTTCACCGCCTCATCATCGGCACCTTGTCCAAGCAAAATAACACCTTCTGCCGATTGGAACATAACGGTATTTATCCCTGCTAGCGTGGTTAATAATAATGAATAACCAGCCGAAGTTAGCGCCTGTGAAATACCTCCAAGCAATGCCATTGGATAAGGTTCAGACATCATTCTTTCTTGCGTTGGGTTCATTTCAACCACCACCGCAATCGTATAAGAACGATTAAGTTTTAGATTACGAGCAGGAAGATTCATTTGATAACCATGCTCTTTAGCAAGGGCCAAAATTCTTTCCCTTGTTCTTGGTTTAACTGACGAGCTAGGGCGCATTGCACGCGAAACAGTAATATCAGAAACGCCAGCAAGCTTTGCCAATTCCGACATAGTGATCTTTGATTTTGCTATGCCGCCTTTTTGTTTCTTTTCCACACACTGCTCCAAAATTTCATGAGCGTGATGTTAATTCCCTTTTCACCCAAGTCAATTGGTTTGTCACGAAACCTAATCATTGCGAATGCTTCAATTTGCTTTTAAGCAAAATAAGAACCCCAAACAAAAGTATTAACGGAATCAACGTCATGTAAAATGCGTTTGTTCCGCCAATATGTCCAAAAATCTGCCCAGTTATAAATGAACCCAAAGTTCCCCCTAATGCTGAGAATGCAATAATTAATCCCATCATCGGTGCATGTTTTTCTTTTGGAAGCGAACTTAGGGCAATTGAATTTATTGTCGGATAAATTGGCGACAGAAAAAAACCAGCCAAAGGGAGAATATATGCCTGTATTGGGGCATTTAACCACGAAGTCACAATTGTTGTGCTATGCGGCATTTGCATTGCAATAATTATCATCGAAGCAGTGCCAACAACACAGAATAGCAGGACATAAAGCCAATCAGTTTTACGCAAAATTATGCCGCCCAAAAGACGCCCCAATGCCGATGATGCCGCAAAAATACTTCCGATTTGGATTGCCATCGCCGGTGATAAATTTAAAACCTCGCGATTATATGTTGGCAACCAAGTTCCCAAACTTTGCTCCACCAAAACATAAAGAAAAATTCCGGCAATAAAACTAAAGAGAAAATTTAAAACAAATAAGGATGGAATTAATTTTAAATCATCTGTCCATGATTTATCGCTTACCAATTCATTTGATGGCGGCAACGGGGTTATTGACCACAAGAATGCCGCCACAAGACCAGTTATTCCCAACCAATAATAAACATTAAGCCATTTTAAAGAAGCCCCATTGTGCGCATCAATAAACAACGCAAACACCCATGCGCCGCCCAAAACCCCAACCATAAAAAAGCCTTCAACCGTTGACGTAATGCCGGCATGCTTTTTTGTATCATCCGTAAGCAAACCTATTGAAGAATAAACCGCCACCTTTACCATCGCAAAAGTAACGCCAATAACAAAGAATAATCCTTTAATAGCATTGAATGATGGCAATATTGGCATCAACAAACAAACTAAACTTACAGCAATTAGGGAAATTATCAGCGCCCGCCGATAACCAAATCGCGGCAGAAATGATGAAACAATAAAACTTATAATAACAATCGAAATATCCTTAAACCCTTCAAGAACAGACCCATCTGATTTACTTATTCCAAAACTAAGGATTGATTGCGAAATAACCGCGCCAACTGAATTTAGCAAAATCGCATAAAACATATAGGTAATAATCATTGCAGAAATTATGCGTGTGTTTTTCATTTCCTACCCCTTAGTTCTGTATTTTATATTTATTTGTTAAAAATAAGAGTGGTAAATTACTGAGAACCCACCACTCTTTAAGAATTTGCGCATTAGGGAAGAAGTTTTTGCGCATAAGCTGCACTTGCCACCATTGCGATAGCAAGTGCAGAAATTGATATTTTAATTTTGTTTTTGCCAATAATATTTTTCTTTATTTTCATATGGCCCTCCGTTGTAATGCCCCGTTATTCCGTGGCTAGGGCTTCCGAAGCTTGATAAGCTTTCTGTGAATTTTGTTATTTGATTTATTTGTATGTCCGCGCCCAAAAGTTTATTATTGCCAATAGCAACGGCACGCATCCCAGCAGCCTTGATTGCGCTTATTCCCGCCGCAGAATCTTCAATTCCGATTGTATTTATAGGGTTAACCAAAAGACCGTCACATGCGGCAAGGAAAACATCGGGTGCTGGCTTTGGATTTATTGATTTTGAAGGATCTGCAATAAAGTCAAAATATTCATCAAGACCCAATTTTTCGATAATCATTGCCGCATTTCTACTCGCAGAAGCGAGGGCGGTTTTTATTCCATTTTCGCGGCAATATTTTAATGCATCTAAAGCACCAGGAAGAATATTATTCCCATTAAACTCTTTTATTTCTTCAAGATAGAAATTGTTTTTAATTTCACACAGCTTGTACTTTTCCGCGTCACTAAAAATAAGTGATGATTTATTTAATATAAGCTCAAGCGAGCCAATACGATCAACCCCTTTTAGTTCTTCATTATCTTTTTCATCAAACGGAATTGATAATTTTTTGGCAATTTTCTTCCACGCTTTGAAATGGGCAATGGCAGTATCGGTAATAACCCCATCAAGGTCAAATATTACGGCACTAATTGGTGCGTAAAACCCAATGCCAATGGAATATTCATTATTTGGCGACAGAATTATATCCCTACCAAATATTTTTACCGCAATATCGTAATCACCGGTTTGCAGAAAATACGCTTTGGTTTGGTCAACTCTTATTTTGATTGGCGCATTACGAAAAACAATATTTAATTCATAAGAATTAAACTCTTTTGCGATGCGCGGTACGAAATGCAAATCGCCATCTTTAAATTCAATTCCACAATATCCGAATGCAATATTGTGCCACGAGCCAGCAAGTGCCGCCATGTGACAACCGTGATCAGTATTTTCATGAAGATTATCAATATCGACATAGATATTTTGTCGAAAATATTCAAACCCTTCATCCAAAAGCCCCAAGCGCAGCGCCTGTGTTCCATAACATGAAGCGGAAAGCGTGGAATCATTAATAGAGACAGAATCATAATATTTGAAATCACGATGCATGACTTCAAAATTGCCGTTTGCATCGTCAAAAATATCTGCAAGCACCAAATCTGCCTGTTTGCAAATCTGGTAACGATAAAGGCTAAGCGGGTGATAATGTAGCAAAAGAGGTCTCTTGTCACCAATTTCGCCAAAATTGAAAACGGCACGTTCAAGGAAATTATCGTCTTGCGCCCGTATCCCAAGCTTCTCATCATATGGAAGGTGCATTTTTAATGCAGCTTCTTTCCATAACAACACTTCTTCGTCAGAAAGCGCGATTTTTTGTTTAAGCGTAGCAATTTCTTGTGGCGCATGATTTTGCAATAAATCATATAATTCAACAGCTTTATGCAAATGTCTTTGCGCCATAAGATTTGTGAAATAATTATTGTTCACAAGTGCCGTATATTCATCAGGCCCGGTTACGCAATTTATACAAAAATCACCATTTTTCCTTTGATTAAAAAACCCTATTTCAAGCCAGATACGCGCAGTCTCAAATAACATCTCTGCGCCATATTTGACCATAAATTCATTGTCGCCACTTATGTCGTGATAAAGCGTGATTGCATGCGCAATGTCGCCATTAATATGATATTGCGCAGAACCGGCCGGGAAATATCCAGAACATTCATCGCCATTAATGGTGCGCCACGGGTATAAGGCCCCTTTTTCATGATTTAATTCGCGGGCATGAAGCCGCGCTTTTTCAAGCCCGCGAAACCTAAAGAGCAATAATTCACACGCCACTTTAGGGTTTGTATAAACAAAGAAGGGAAGAACAAATGTTTCGGTATCCCAAAACACATGGCCTTCATACCCCTCGCCGCTTAAACCTTTTGCTGCAATTGAATTTTTCGGATGAAGCCCAGCAGACTGAATCAAATGGAATATATTGAAACGAAGCACTGGATTAAGGAAATCATGCTCATTATCGCTAACATCAAGATTAATTTGGGAGTTTTTCCAAATTTGTGCAAGAACTTCGGCTTGTTCGCTTAGGTGTAAATCATAGCCTTTGTCTTGTATTTTTTGGGCATCTGCTTTTGCCGATGCTATAAGTTCATTATTGTCATCATCATTATCACCAATTGCAAAAGCAGAGTATTTTTCAATTTCGATTACTTCGCCTTTTGAAAAGTGCCTTTCCTCTTCAAACTTGCTTTGGCAAACATAGATTGCAATCTTTTGTTTGCTTTCATGCGTTTCTTGAACCAAAAATAGGCCGTCATCATCCCCAGAATTTACAATTGTTGAAAGTGTATTTACACCTACACCAAGCCTTGGGTCATCGCCCTTTTGTGCCGCTTCAACAATATCATCAATTATTGATTGAACCGAAATTATGCCTTCGAATGATCTGGATTCTATTTTAAACTTATTCAAAATACAATTGTTGTTTTTAAATGGCGCGATATGGGATGAGGTTATAACAATTTCACCACCATTTTTATCATTCCAAATAGTTGTTCGGACATATTCGCCACTCTTCATATTAAGTGTGCGAATAGTTGAAACCATATTAGCACCAGAA
Source organism: Hyphomonadaceae bacterium UBA1933 (assembly GCA_002337085.1). GTDB lineage: Bacteria > Pseudomonadota > Alphaproteobacteria > Caulobacterales > Aquidulcibacteraceae > Pseudaquidulcibacter. The sequence goes on from DDFH01000001.1 coordinate 36,722, forward strand.
ATATTTCGCCCATTCAACTCGATGATAAAGCGACGCGGATCAGCCACAGGAATTCTTGTATCAGTTTTTCGTGCAAAACCAGGAAAGCGCTCGTGATAATCAATCTCGCTATTTTCGAATATTGATGAAATATAAACCTTATCGGTGGGGCTGGAAATCTCATTAACGCCGCCGCGTATTCCCAAAAAACCATTAGATAATGCAAACACGGTTTCAGATACGGCATCGTAAATTGCCGAAGTGCTTTCTACAATTTTCCAATCGTCATAATGACGAAATTTTGTTTCATCCTTGGCTTGCGGCATTTGATTTATAGTTTCCAAACCTTGTTTCATTTAAAACATCAAAATATGTTATCGATGTCTTTTTATATGGTATCGATAACATAAAAAGGGTTACTGTCAACACAAATCATTAAAAATATTCAATATTGGTCAATTAGGTGAAAAAAATTTTTTAAAAACAATGAAATTGCTTGTTTTATGTTTTACAGTTCGTTTCATATATATGCGAATAACAATCAATAAGCGCAGGTATTTATTATGTGACTGTCCAAGATGATTAAACCTGAAAACTTGACACCCAATGTTAAAGTTGGGCAGAAAAGAGACATCAAAATATTTTCTGCATAACAACTGAATTAATTGTGTAACATTCATGCGATACAAACCGCAGGGTTCAATAATTAGTATTTTGCAATAGAAAATGAAAAAATCATTATTTATACTTATATTCGCGTCCATTATATTTGGTCAGCAACAAACAAATGCACAAACCCTTGCATCACTTCCTTTGACACAAAATGGTGGTACTTGGGATTCTGGTCACGTACAAGGTATCGCTGTCGATAAAGCACGGGGTTATATTTATTACTCTTTCACTAACCTTCTTGTAAAATATGATTTTCAAGGAAAATTAATTGGCACACTAACTGGTTGGAATGGACATCTTGGGGATTTGGATTTTAACCCCAATGATGGTTTGGTTTACGGTTCGCTTGAATACAAAAAAGATAACGCTTTCTATATTGCAATTATCGATGTTGATAAAATTAATGCCGTTGGCATTAATGCTTCTGAAACCGAAATTTTGCGCACTGTATATCTTAAAGAAGTCGTTGATGATTATATTGCTGATTTAAATCATGACGGAATAAAGGGGGCAAATGACGATGATTCAAAAGATGGGCAAAAACCAAAAGATCATCATTATGGCTGCTCTGGCATTGACGGAGTGTCATTTGGACCACGATTAGGGCATACAGACGGCAAATATTATCTTACAGTTGCATATGGTATCTATGGCGATATTGGTCGCAACGATAATGACCATCAGGTTCTTCTGCAATATGATGTAAAAGATTGGGAAAAATATAAAAGCCAACTAATCGAATCCAAGCCGCATCATTACGGGCCAGATAAGGTCGATGGCAAATACTTTATCCGCACCGGAAACACCACATTTGGCGTTCAAAATCTTGCTTATGATGATAATTTAAAACGCTGGTTCATGGGCGTTTATAAAGGCAAAAAGCCTAACTTCCCTAATTATTCATTATTTGCATTTGATGCCAAAACTAAGGCTATAATGTCAGATTTGGTTGGTGTTCCCGATGAAAATAGCAAGAAATGGGAAAAAGGACTTTTGATACCGCTTTCTAGTGATGGGCTTTACGACGATAAAAGTGGCATCAAGGGGTGGAACCAAAAAGCCGATGTAGGAATGCAACCAGTTGGCAATGGTTTATTTTATCTGGCTGTAAATTCAGGCGGAAAAGGCCAACAAACTGCTGACCTCACACTAATGCGTTGGACAGGTGATAATCAGCAGCCGTTCAAACCAATAAATATTGAAGAATTAAATAAAATCAAACACTAAAAATATTACGACCACGTTCAACCTTCATACGATGCCTGTCTGCAATTGCGGTCGTTTTGGATTTTACAGTCTGCATAAACAACCATTCTCCAGTAACATTTTGTGGGGTAATTTCAATCATCATATAACCACGCTGATGTGTGTTCGCCCACTTCATTTCATGGTTAGTAGTGACAAATCCTTGGGCAACAATTTTTGGATCTGCGCCCATGCTGCCCTCTATGCCGTTTGAGCTTACGCTATGTCCGGCAAATTCGACACCTGCTGGGTGCTTGTCTTCAGCCAATTCATATGCCCATGCGTTGTGGCTGTCCCCGGACAGCATTACCAAATTCGCATCGGCATTTTGTGCAGCCTTTAACAAACGTGAACGAGCAGCAGGATAACCATCCCACCGATCCATCCACATTGGAAGACCGTGTTTTGCTGCAAGAACATCGTTTTTAAAATTGCTTATACTACGTTCACTGGCGTCAGCTTTTAACCATCCAACAACATCATTGGGCATTATTGTCCGCCCCATTATCGTCCCCATTCCAACCAATTGCCATATTGTTGAACGGGAATTGTTTTTAAATCCATGATATAACCAGCTTTCCTGCGTTGAACCTAGCATAGTTGCCGAAGGTTTTTGCCACTCACCATCACGAAATTCATCAAGTGCAGTTTCAATATTTGCTGCATGAAAGGCTGCACCTATATCAGCCTGTTTCGTGCGCCCCAAAAGACGGGATTCAGTGCGATATAAAGTTGCCAGATTGCCGATTTGATATGCTTTCCATGGCTCTTCAGACACGGGCATCCATTCACGATATGCCTGCATTGCGGCGGCACGGCGAATACTCCAATCTCCTTCTTTGTCTGGTTGGTGGTTTTGCGCACCCCCTTCCCAACTGTCATTGGCGGATTCATGATCATCCCAAAATGCGACCATAGGTGCCATTTGGTGCAACGTTTGAAGGTCTATATCCGCACGATAACAAGCATATCGTAAACGATAGTCTGCAAGCGCGATTATCTCATGATCTGGCGCAACCACTCTTCCTGCTACTATGTTGTCATGATTTGATGAATTGCCATATTCATAAAAATAATCGCCAACATGCATCCATAAATCAAGGTCATTTCGTGCCGCCGCATGGGCATAGGCATTAAACCAACCTATCGGAAAATTTGAACATGAAAAAACTGCTAATCCGAACCGTTTAACATTGCCTACTGGAAGTGTCTTTGTTCTGCCGACTGGTGATTTACTGCCATCAGGGGCAATAAAGCGATAGTAATAGACACTTCCCGGCTTTAGTCCGTCAATTGTTATTTTTGCCGTCCAATCACGCCATGAACCGGTTTGAATACTGCCGCCAGAAATTATTTTTGCGAAATCCTTATCGGATGCCACCTCAACTTTGAGTTCGACAATATCATTTGTTGCGGAAACATAACGCGTCCACAATAATACTGAATCGTCGGATGGCTCGCCACTGGCGACATTATGCGTAAAACCTTTTGCCGTTAGCAAATCTTGCGCAAGCGAGCGGCCAGCCGGAAGCAAAAGTGCCATAAGCCCAATGCTGCCGCCTAAAATCAAACTACGGCGATCAATATGCGTAATCATGACAAATCCTTTGGTTAAAACGTCCCTTTGATGCCAACATTCCACATAGAGCCATAGATACTATATTGTTGTACACGGCTTGGAATATTTGAATAAATAATATCCGGCGCATTAAATATGTTACGTCCAGCAATCATAAATTCAAAATTATTTTTGAATTTATAGCTGGCACTTATATTCCATAATTCACGGTCGGCATGGTACAAAATACCATTATTTGCGGTAGTAGGCGTATTGCTAAGCGAGCTTGTACGATATTTTGATTGCCAATTTCCGGTAAGTTGGAAGTTAAATGGTCCACGATTATATTTAAGCCCCCAATTGGCAGAAGTTTTTGGCATACTCACACGTTCGCCATCTGGATCAACTTGTGTAATTGAACCACGCAAACCAACGCCTTTTAACCACCCTGGAAGAAAGGTCATCTGTTGATCATATTCAAAGGTTACGCCGTTATTTGTACTGGTTCCGGCAAGGTTTTGGGCACTACGGAATATATAACCAGGATAATCAGATGAATTATAACCAACATCTTCGGGGTTAACGGTAACACCTGTTACCTGCATATCTTTCATATCAAGTTTATATACTGAAAGCCCAACTATACCCGATGGTTCAAGATAATATTGCAGGCTTGCATAATATTTGGTGGAATGTTCCGGTTTAAGTTCAGGATTTGGTACGGTAACAATCATAGTGTCATCATTTACTGATACTACACCACCCAAATTTCCATAATCAGGACGCAATATTGACTGACTGAAGGCAATTTGACCAACTAATTTTTTACTGAAGTCATATTTCATTCCACCACTTAAGAACCAATCATCATATTCACCACGACGTTTAGAATAAGTGCCATTATGATATTGGTATAAAAGCCCTTCGACAGTGCTTAATGAATATCCAGCAGCAGTAACTTCTTTTGCAGGGCGTATATCCGCAATTCTTGCGGCAGTTTTTGTTTTTTCATAGCGAAGGCCAAGATCAAATCGTGCCTTGCCAATCTCTGCCTGTGTTTCGCCATAGGCTGCATAAATTTCTTCTTCAATTTTTTTATTATTGTCTAATTTGCGCTTTAAATTGCCCACAGTATCCGCAACAAAATATTCGGGATGTGCAGCGTATATGTCGTACATCGCATAATTGCTATCGGCACGCCAGTTTTGCAAATTCAGATTGCCGGCATCAAAACCTTTAATAACAAAATCATAATAGTTTGTAGCAGGGATTATCGCCGCTGGATCTTTTTGTGTCAGATCGTTATTTGGTCCGACATATTGGAATTGCTTATAAGAACCTTCATTGGTTTGCCATTCATTTGTCCGCCCGCCAAGACCAGCAAGCATGGTAATTTGGAATGAATTGACATTAAGCTTCTTTTTCAAATCGAGGTTCACTGCATACATATTGCCTTTTGCATCGGATTCAGACGTACGAATGTTATTCCCAATATCACTGTCACGATTGAAACTTGTCGCATCACCCCAAGGACGTCCAGAGGTTTGGTTAAGTGTCCAAGCGTTTGAATCTTCTGACGCACGGTCAAGGGTAAATCCGATATTTGTTAAATAGCTATCGGTACGTTGGAAGAACCCTTCGCTATTATCGCGGAAGTTGAATTGAGATGTTGAATAACTGCCACGCAACGCAGCTTCTAAAGTATCACCCTTATATTCAAGTTTTGGCGCAAAAAGATATACTGGCGTTGCCGCATAACGGTGTGAATATTGGGTATGAAGGCGGGTGTTGGTTCCATTGGCATTGACAACAATATGGGTTGGTGTTGAATCAGCCGTTGCATATGATTTAGTTGACGTTCCAAAAATCAAATAAGTATATTGGTTGAAATATTCCACATCATAAAAAGAATATGTGCTTCGTAGTGATAATGCGAGTTTGTCTGTAATTTTATAGTCAACCGCAAGATTAGCGGCTTTACGGTGGGTTAGTTTCGGACCTGGGCGCCACATTACCTGATAAGGCATCACCCTACCATCGGCAAGATAAGACCAATCAGTTTGAATTCTGTCTTGTTGGACATAGTTTGCATTATAACTTGCGTTAAATGCAACACCAAGACGACCGTCAAGAAATACATCGGCATAACCAAATTGCGCGGACGGATAAATAGTTGAATGCTTTTTATCATCGGGGAAGTAAATTGGATTAAGGCGGGAATCAGATGTACCAACACCACCAATTTGGAAACGCAATAAACGGCTTTTGCGTTGAAACGCATATTGGCTGCGCATATTAATGCTGCCCCCCGGTGAGTCGGCATCCATGCTGGCGGTTAAGGTATTATTTAACTCAATTGAATCAATACCTGTAATCGACATTTGCTCAAATGAGTTTTGGCGGCCGCTATTATTATTCGATGTCGCTGTCGCCATGCGCGCGCCATCAGTGGTGAATGTTGAATATTTCGGGTCAAGCCCGCCAATACGGACCGATGTTGCATCTACCTCTGTATAATCAAGAGACAGACCCGGCATATTCTTCATAAATTCGCCAACATCACCCATGGTCAAAATGCCGTAATTATCTGCGGCAACTACGCTTTTGGCATTCAAAGACGCGCGGCGTTCCATCAATGCCTTTGCTTGACCACCACGTGCAGCGGTAACAATGACAGTGTTTGGGTCACTGCTTCCCAATGCTGTATATGACATTGGTTTTAATTCAATATTCAATGTCGCAGTCTGATTTGCATCAACTTGAACCGTCGATTTCCATTCCTGCAAACCCGTATATCTTACAATAATGTTTGCCGCACCAGCGGGAACACTATTTAGAAAGAAAACACCACCATCGCCAGAATATGCCGAAATATTTGTTCCTTCAATTCTAACTTCTGCGTTGGCAATATATTCGCCGGTTGCGGTATTAATTATTCTTCCTTGAATATTTCCAGAAGATATATTTTGACCATAAACAACAGCGGGTGCAGCAACAGAAAGCGCAATTAAAGCAGTACTTAAACCCAAAATAGAATGACGATAGCTCATGTTTACCCCTAACATAAATGTAATGATGGGGCTGTTTAATTATTCGTTATAACAATTATTTGACATTATTTATTCATTATTGTGAAATAAATAATACTATAAAAATAAAAGCTTACATTTGTAAAAACAAATTGGATTGATATAGGATTTGGACGCGGGGACAAGATTGGAAACCACCCCCTTCAGATTATGAACGAGCATCAATTTCTATTAACTTGTTAATCCATCCACAGACCACCATTGATATCTATAATCTCACCAGTAATAAATTTGGCTTTATCTGAGCATAAGAAATAAGCTGCTTCGGCAATGTCTTGGGCATTACCCATCCTGCCCAATGGTATTTGGTTGATTAATGATTGTGGGAAATTAGTTGTCATTTGGCTAGCGATTGGTCCGGGGGCAATTGCATTCACGCGCACACCAAAACTCGCCATTTCCTTGGCGAGGTAAAGTGTTAGTGAATGAACCCCTGCCTTTGATGCACCATATGCCGCATTTGCTGCTTTTGCCTGCTCATCGGCATCAAGCCAAGGGCGCGGATTCCCGCCATTTTTCGCCAGCACAGAACCTATATTAATTATAGCACCTGACTTTTGTTCTTTCATTGGCTTTAAAACTGCCTGACACATAACGAATACAGAGCGTAAATTTATATTATGCACCCTGTCCCATTCATCAAAGCTGATACTTTCAAATGAACCTAGAGAAGTTATTCCAGCCGCATTTATGAGATAATCTACGCCACCCATTTGTTTGATAATTATATCAATATTTTGTTTTAAATTTTCAACATCGGATAAATCTGTTTTAATAAAACGATATTTACTGTTTTCAGGCTCTTTTATATCAATTATCGCAACCTCGGCGCCGTCATTTAAAAAACGCGCCGCAATTGCAGAGCCGATTAAACCACTGCCGCCTGAAATCACTACGCGTTTTTTATCTGTCATCTTTGCCCAATCATAATTTATTGTTTCACACCTAATGCATGGAGTGCAGCCAAGCGACCAAAAACCGCGCCCCGCAAAACTGATGTTGAGCCTGTATAAGTACGATAATAAATGCCCATAGTTTCACCCGCAGCATAAAGACCAACAATTGGGTCGCCATCATTATCAAGAACACGGGCATTTCTATCAACTTTTAGTCCGCCAAAAGTGAAAACATTTGCCGAAATCACAGGCCATGCACGATATGGGGCTTTATCAACTGGTCGCGCCCAATTTGATTTAGGTGGAATTAAGCCTTGTGTAGCCAAGCCATCCTTTTCTAGCGGTTTGAACTCCCCATAAACACAAGAAGCATTATAATCATTTATAGTTTTATCAAGCGCCAAATAAGGAATTTTCAACTCTTGCGCTAATTCTTTCAAACTATCGGCAATTATTGGCGGCTGATCGGTGCGGCTACCTTTTTGCCAATTAGGAACATCATCAAGTTTAGCATCGGTTATAAAATAAGCGATACCATCTCTTTGCTCATATATTCTGCGGGTTACCGATTCATAATGGGCATCAACTGTCCCTGGTGCTTCATCGGTAAAGCGATTGCCTTCTTTATTTACTAAAACCCCATAAGGAAATGTAAAAATAGCGGGCTCTGCAATACCAGAGCGTGGGTCAATTGGTTCTGCATGAAAGCTGGAAAATTCGCCATTGGTTGCCGCACCAATTTTAATTGCCATGTCAATACCTTCACCCTTATTATAATGCCCACCACGAGCAACTGGACGAAGATTTATTGCACGTGGCCCAACATAACGCGCCATCATTTCTGGGCTACCCTCAAAACCACCGCACGCCAAAATTACCGCATCGGCAATTATATTATCCGTTTTTCCATCACGCGATTTAACCGACAATCCTTCGACATTACCATCATTGACAATCAAAGATTTTGCCGTGGTTTCAAACTGAAAATTAACCCCGGCTTTCTTGCACTCATCGGTCAAAGTATCAACAAATGCCAGACCGCCACCAACAGGTAAAAGACGCGTAGTCGTTGTGGTGATGAAGGCAGTCGGAAGAAAATCAAACTTCATCCCCGCTTTTTCAAGCCATCTAAGTGTAATGCCTGCATTTTCAGAAAATGAATAAAGTAGCTCAGCATCAAGCATTGATTGGCTTTTTGCAAGACTTGACCAATTTTCATAATCGCGCACAGTTTCACGCTCTATTGATGGGTCTGTATAGCCGCCCGCATTTTCCATAAAATGTTCAACAAAATCATCTGCGACTTCGTCGATATTTTTCATGCGCAAATAGGCTTCAGTGTAACGAGTATTACCGCCATGCTCGCCTTCTTGGGCACGTTCAATAATTGTAACAGATGCGCCATTTTGTGCCGCTGCCAAGGCGGCACTTAACCCTGCGATTCCGCTTCCTACCACTATTATTTTTTTCATTTTATAACTCTTTGTATTTTAATTCTAAGTCATCCCAGAAGTATTTAGCAACAGAATTTTGACGTTCTTCAAAAGATGCTAATTTATAAGCAACATTTTCAAGTCCACCATCTTTTTTTAATGCACCCAAAACTTCATGCGATGATTTAACCGCCGCTTGTAATGCCGCATTGGCATATAAAACAATTGAAAACCCCATTTGTTCAAGTTCATCTTGTTTTAAAGGTGGGGTTTTGCCGCCAAAAACTATATTGGCGATTTGGGGAACTTTTAGTGCGGCAATCATATTCATTTGTTTTTTGTCACGTGGTGCTTCGACAAATGTCATATCTGCACCGGCTTCTATATATGCTTGTGCACGCTCAAGCGCAGCATTAATGCCATCAGACGCCAATGCATCAGTACGAGCGATTAATATTGTGTCACTTTTACGCTGCGCATCTTTGGCGGCATGAATTTTTGCAATCATTTCAGACATTGGAACAACACTTTTTCCATTAAAATGACCGCATCGTTTTGGAAACTCTTGATCTTCAATCTGAATGGCGCTTGCCCCCGCTTTCTCAAGCAACCTTATGGCTCGCCATGTATTCACCGCATTACCAAAACCAGTATCAGCATCAACAATCAGCGGGATATTCACCGCATCACTAATCCGCGCCACTGAATTTTCTATTTCCGATAAAGTGGTTAGCCCAATATCGGGCGCCCCAAGAGACATATTGGCAATCCCCGCACCTGTCACATAGCAACATTCATAATCCAAATCCTCGATGATACGGGCAAAAAGAGCATTTGCAGCACCAGGGGCAAGAACGGCACGTTTGGCATCAATAATCTGCCGTAATTTTTTTGATTTTTCACCCATATCCTACCCTTTTGCAATTTCGCTTTTGAATTGATCCAAAGTGATAACAGAGCCAAAAACAGGAATAATATTATCAATAGAAAACTTGTGCCATTCAGGGTTTGGGGCGGCACATAATTCACGAATTACCACCGGAGCAAAGCCTGCATCATCAGCAAAGCGTACAGTGGATTCAACAACCAAATTAGTTGCCACACCACCAAGATATAATTTTTTAATTCCTCGTTGCATCAGCCATGTCATTAAACCTGTATTAAAGAATGGGTTAACCGCCTGCTTAGTGATTATTAAATCATTTTCTTGAGGCGCAATAATTTCAGGAAATTCGCAGCCCCATTCACCTGCAATGGCTGCTTTGTTTGTTTTTAAGCCGTTAATTCGCGGTGCAACACTTAGGCAATCTGAATAATCTGCACGCCACCCCAAGCGAACGTAAATCACTTCAATATCAGCAACACGAGAAGCAGCAATTGCAGAGGCGGCATTTTCCAATATATTATTTTCAGCCACAATTGCCGCCAAACCATGTGCGCCAACTTTTCCATTCTTATCAACCATTTCATTTTGCAAATCTAAAATTAATAATGCGGATTTCATTTTTATCTCCATTAATATTTAACTGCGGACCAATCACCAATTAGAAGTGTCGACAGTTTTCTTTTTGGTTGAATTTGTGTATTAACCTTATGGTTTAGAAACTTCAGGACAAAATTATGGATATTCAGCCGATAGAAGCTAAGTCGTTGGTGGACGTAATCACCAAAGAAATTGAAACCGCAATTTTCAACGGCACGCTTGAACCTGGCGCAAAAGTTTCGGAACAAGGCCTTGCTCGCCAATTGGGCGTCAGTCGTGGTCCATTGCGGGAAGCACTCCGCAGGCTTGAAGGTCGTAAACTGATTGAACGCACTACAAATATTGGCGCAAGAGTTGCTAAATTGTCGGTTGACGATTTGGAAAATCTTTTGGTTATAAGAGAAGCTCTTGAAGGAATGGCCGCACGTCTTGCCGCCCAGAATATGACCGAAAAAGAAAGAGAGACCCTTACAGCACTCATCACCGCCCATGGTGAGCAGGAAAGTGTGCGTTCTGGTACTGGCTACCTTCAAGAACAACCTGATTTTGATTTTCATTTCTTTATCATCCGTGCTGCAAAAAACGAACGGCTTGAAGCCATGTTATGTGGTGAGCTTTATGATTTACTTCGTGCCTATCGATACAAATCATCGACCTTGGATGGGCGTGCGCGTAACGCATTTGCCGAGCATGAAGCAATTGTTAAAGCCCTTATAGAGAGTGATGCAGACGCCGCCGAGGCTGCAATGCGTCTGCATCTAAGTACCGCACGGCAACACATTGTTTCACAAATGCGTGCCGAACGAATTTAGGTTATTTTCTTATGCTTAGGCTGATGCCATAAGTTGCTGGCATGCCTGCAAAACGCGCCGTAATGTCCGCTAATTTATAGGCATTAGTCCAATAATATTCATCGGTTACGTTACGCCCCCATAAAGTTACACGCCAACTATCATCAGATGCTGCAAACCCCGCTCTTAAATCCAATAGTGAATAGCCATCAATTTGCAGGATTGGATTATTGCCCAATGCAGCATTAGTTTTTGTCCTTGCAGATAAATTTGCACCTACAAAAGCATTGATATTTTCCTTAACGGCAAATTCATAATCTGCCGCAAGAGAATATTGCCATTTGGGTGTGTTAGGGAATGTTTCGCCATTGAAATTCTTAACAGCGCCATATGGGTCAAAATTAGAAAAATCACCAATTTCGCTGTCAACATAAGTGACACCGGCATTTATGTTCAACCCAGAAATAGGACGCGCAGTTAATTGCAATTCCGCACCCTGTACGGTTGATTTAGGAATATTAACAAGCCTATTAAGTGGCCCAAAAATATCCGGGGTCAACACAACAGAACCCAAAACTTGCTTATCTTTATAATCATAATAAAAAAGCGCACCATTAAGCTGTAACTTGCGGCCTAATAATGAAGTTTTGAAACCAGCTTCATATGCGGTTAGCTCTTCCTGCGTCACAGGGGTATATTGCGCATAAGAAGTTGCGGGTAACAACGGAAATGCACCTGCTTTGTATCCACGGCTAATATTTGCATATAAAAGCGAACTAGCATTAGGCTTGTAATCAAGCCCGATACGCCATGAAATGTTATCTTCTTCTAGCGAATCCGACGTTGCCTCAGGCACTAAGTTTGCATTTAGCTGTGAACACTGACCAGTTATGAAGTTTGCCGGATTTGGGGCACCAAGAATAATGCCAAGGCCAACCCCAAGGCTTTTATTTGCCGAATCACCCGTACAGCCAACAAAATCATCCTTTGTTTTGGTATAACGCAAACCAGCATGAGTAGTAAGGTTTTCAGTTATATTATAATCAACATTCGCAAAAGCACCAATATTATTGAAATGCTGTTGCGATGAAACAGGCGTCCAATCAGGTGTTGGTATTCCAAAAATTAAATTAAAAAATCTAAAACCCGACGCATCTGATGAATTTAAGGTTTGGGTTTCATTTACCTTATTATCCTCATAATTTACACCGACAATCCAACGATTATCATTTCCAAAACTACCAGAAAAACGCAATTCTTGGAAAAATGCTTTAACGTCACCAATCCCTTTGGTATCATCAATCGCAAGCGCAGTTGCATCTGGATCAACCAAATCATCTTGCTCATAATGCGAATAAGAAGTTAGAGAAGTAAGTGTGACATCATTGGCGAATTTATAATCAAATCGTGCAATCCCTTGAATTTGTTTATCATCACGTGACGGATTAAAACCAGGCGTCCAATCTGCCTTTCTGGCATCGCTGCCAACGATTGGCAAAGTCGCCAAACGACTATCAACAAAAGCCGGAATAAGTGGATTTACTTGAATTAATTGTGCCGCTTGTGAATCCGATTTATCAACAAAGCCATTTAACGCAAATTTACCACTAAATTTATCGTTGAAATCTGTATCAATTGAAATGCGATATTGGGTGAAATCTCGCTTCCCCAAAGAATCGTTTCGCGTTGTGCTTTGCTGCCATGTATCGCTACCTTCATGGCGCAATGTTGCGCGTGCTCTTATTTTTTCGCTTAATGAACCTGAAACATAGCCACCAATTTCATAAGAACCGAATGAGCCAGCACTTAAATCAAGGCCAACAGAGGTTTCACTGGTCGGTTGTGCAGAAATATAACTAACTGCGCCGCCAGTAGAATTTGAACCGAATAACAAACCTTGTGGTCCCTTTAGAACTTCTACACGCGCCAAATCAAAACCTGCACCACGGCTCATAGATGCAAATGGTAAAGGCACTTCATTTTGGTAAACTGTTACTGCCGGCGTAGAGCCCACCGCATAATCATAAAAGCCTACGCCACGGATTGAATAGACAGGCGCACTATATGCAGACGGCGTATATACAAAACCGGTAACAACCTTTGACAAATCATTGGCACTTTTTACGCCAGCATTACTAAGATTATCACCGCTTACAGCTGCGATTGACATTGCAACTTTGTTTACTGATTCACTTCGTTTTGTAGCAGTTACAACTACGACATCGCCTTGATTCTCCGGCTTATTATCTTCCGCCATTGCATAAGTACTTAATGCTAAGGCGGAGCATGTTGTCAAAAGCCCTGCAATATAGCCAATTTTCATTCTTCTCTCCCTGATATTTAGACTTAGTTTTTTATTTTTGATTTGACTGTTGGGAGAGTAAATAAATTTAAAACTGTAAACTGTCAACAGTTTCTTGTTGACTTTAGTACAAAATAATAATTAATCGGAAAATATTAATGGTGTTTTCAAAATCAAAACCCCCGAATTAAATTTTATAAAACCTCTTAAGAGAACTAATAATATGGCTAAAAACATTGTAATAGTTGGCGCAGGAAACGCGGCATTATGCGCCGCAATAGCCGCCGCATCAAAAGGTGCAAATGTGACTGTTCTTGAGCGCGCACCAAAAGCCGAAAGGGGTGGAAATTCTGCATATACTGGCGGTGCGTTTAGGGTTGCCTATAATGGTGCTGAAGACATTAAAACATTAATCCCAGACCTTAGTTCACAAGAAGTTGAAAATTCCGACTTTGGAAAATATGACGAAGAACAGTTCTTTGATGATCTTTGCTCGATGTCTGGTTATCGTGCCGATATGAATTTAATTGAAATTTTGGTTTCGAAAAGTTTTGAAACTTTGCTGTGGATGCGCAATCAAGGAGTTCGCTTTATGCCATCCTTTGGGCGACAATCATTTAAAGTGAATGGCAAAAATATATTTTGGGGCGGCCTAACTGTTGAAGCTGCTGGCGGTGGATTAGGATTGGTGAATAGCCTATTTAAAAGATGCGAAAATTTAGGCGTAAAAATACTATATGATTGCAAAGTTATTGAAATAATTGGCAATCATTTTGCCACCAAAGGCGTAATATATGAAACCCCTGAAGGCGCTGAAACAATTCTTGCAGACGCCATTATTCTTGCCTCTGGGGGATTTCATGCCAACACCGAATGGCGCACTCGTTATTTGGGCAAAGGGTGGGACATGGCAAGAGTTCGTGGTTCGCGGTTCAATACAGGCAATGTCATTGAAGCAGCATTAAAGATTGGCGCACGTGCACATGGCAATTATTCAGGATGTCATAGTGTTTTTTTTGATGATGGTGCGGAAAAGTTTGGAAACCTTAATAACCTTAATCAACAAAAAAATTATTTCACACTTGGAATAGTTGTAAATCTGAATGGTGAAAGATTTTTTGATGAAGGAAAAGATTTCCGTAATTACACTTATTCCAAAATGGGTGCAGAAATTTTGAAACAACCTGGGGCATTGGGGTGGCAAATATTTGACGCTAAAACAATAAATCTATTACCCGATGAATACCGCACACCACGCGCAGCAAAATTTGAAGCCCCTACTTTGGAGGCCTTAAGCGCACGCCTTGATGGCATTAATCAAGAACAATTTTTAAAGACCGTCAGCGAATTTAATGATGCGGTTGATAATGATATAAACTTCAACCCAGCGATAAAAGATAGTAAATCAACACGCGGACTTGGCATTAACAAAAGCAATTGGGCCAATAAAATTGATACAGGCCCATTCACAGCCTTTCAAGTAACCTGTGGCATTACCCTTACTTATGGCGGCTTAATGATTGATGATAATGCACGCGTTATTAATGATGAGGGTTTTGCCATTAATGGCCTTTATGCCACCGGCGAATTGGTTGGGGGTCTATATTATGACCGCTATCCTGGCGGTTCTGGCCTTATGAGCGGTTCAGTATTTGGTAAAATAGCTGGCGAAAGTGCCGCCAACTAAACAACCCAATCACTTGTAATCCTTTTTACCGCATCAATCAGCCAATTTAGCGCTGGATCCTGCATTGGTGCAGGTTTCCAATATGCTACAATATGCAAATCAGGAACTGGTAAAGGCGGAATTATATATTTTAAATTCCATTGCCCCGTTAACATCATAGCAAGACGCTTTGGAATTATTGCCACCGCCTTTGAATTGGCAACGATTCGTGGGAAGGTCAGATAATTTGCCATAGTCAGGCGATAATTTGCCTCTGCACCCAAATCATCCCACATCATTGATTCATGGTTAAAGATAACACGCGGGAACGCTGAATAACCAACATGGGGTAAATTCAAAAAATCATCCCAATTCATTCCTTCGTGCAAAGTATCATTATCGCTTGCGCCAATACAGACATAAGTATCCGAATAAAGGCTTGCTTTACGAAGCCCCCCTACACGCAATGCAGCCTCTGGAATAATAAACAAATCAACATCTGGGCGGGTTGAACGGTTGATTGCCTGCGGTTTCATATCAACAAAATCGAAAGAAAGGTTTGGGGCTTCTTTTTGGGCAATAGTTATTAAATCAGCCCCCAATAAAGCAGTAACATAATCGGCGGTTGCAATGGCAAGACGTCTTTCAACACTTGCCAGTTTACCTTCAGATTTATCAAGCAATAATCGCGTTCCATTTAATATTGAAATTACATCTGGCATCACCTGCTCTGCCAATGGGGTTGGTGACATTATGTTGCCAGACCATATGAAAACTTCGTCATTAAGGCTTTGACGCAAACGGTTTAAAGCCGCACTTACAGTTGATTGCGCCAAATTAAGCGAACGTGCCGCTAATGACACATTACGATTAGTCCAAATAGCCTCCATAATCACCAATAGATTAATGTCAAAATCCCGTAACTGCATAACTCCCCATCACCTCATTATTAATTTTATTAATAATGATTATCCAAAAATATCGTTTGATACAATACATTTTTTCAAATAGTCTACAGTTCACAGTATGAAATAGAAAAATAAAGCCACAAAAAACACGGCTAAAAACAAGGGAGTTACTATGGCTGAGCTACATTGCCTGTCCTATATAATTGCGACCGCCAAAAGCCTACCGGAATGGGAAAGTTTCGGGCGGGATATAATCGGCATGATTATTAATGATAAAAACGATAATTCAATTTCATTAAAAATGGATGCCGAACCTTGGCGCATCAAAATTGAGATTGGCGACCATGAGGATATGACCCATGCGGGTTGGAAATTAAGTTCCGAAGCTGAGCTTATCGAATACATAAATAATCTAAAAGCAAAAGGCGTAGAAGTTACCAAAGAAAGTGACGAAACCGCGAAATCACGTGCTGTTAAAACGCTTTATAGTATCGCAGACCCCAATGGCTATCGTCATGAATTTTATGCCGAAAGAACAAATATTGATAATTCATCACCAACCCACAGCACTATAATTCGTGGCAAGGGTTTCAAGACCGAAGATTTAGGCCTTGGGCATATTCTTCCAGTCGCTAAAAATTACCAAGAATCTCTAGATTTTTATAAAAACACACTTGGCCTAAGATATAGCGACCGCATCATCCAAGAAATTGCGCCAGGTATAAATGCCGATGCAACTTTCTTTCATACCAAAACCGGTCGTCACCACTCATTAGCCACAGGGCAATTTCCATCACCAAAAGTGTTAAATCATTTGATGATTGAATTTCAAGATATGGATGATGTTGGTGTCGCTTATGATCGTGCAACAAAGGCAAATGTTCCGATAGTTTTGGAATTAGGCCATCACCCAAACGATAAAATGTTCTCTTTTTATATGCGCACACCCTCAGGATTTGGGATTGAGCTTGGATATGGTGGCCTTGTCATAGATGAAAAAAATTGGGCACCGCAAGTTTATCCCGTGATGTCCGATTGGGGACATAAACGCAACATGAATATGATTGAAAAATAATAATTTTAGAGAGGAAACCAAATGTCAATCTGGCTTGATTTTTTAGGCGCGGAAATACGCTATGTACAAACGCCAACCTATGGACGCGTAAGAATTGCTGAAGCAGGCAAAGAAAACCCTGAAGCATTATTTTTAATGCATGGCATCGGCGGCCACATTGAGGCTTATTCAAAAAATGTTGTTACATTAGGAAAACATTATCACGTAATTGCCTTTGATTTTGTTGGTCATGGATTATCTGAGAAAAAAACAGATATTGAGTATCCACCCCAAGGCTATGCCGAACAATTAAAAGAATTAATGGATGTATTAGGCATTGAAAAAGCTCATATTTCCGGCGAATCTCTTGGTGGTATGGTTGCTGGTCATTTCGCGATTAAATATCCAGAAAAAACTCTGCGCGTGATTTTAAATACTACTGGCGGCATTCCATTGGTTAATGAAAAAGGTCGTCAGGATTTGATAAACTTGGCGAATTTGACAGAGAAAAACTATGGCAAGCCACCAAGTTTTGAAAGCGTCAAAGAACGTATGCAATGGCTTTTATATGAAGGCAATTGGGATTTAATCACCGAAGAATTGGTAAATTCACGTTTGGCAATTTATAAAGACCCTGATTTCCAAAAATCAGCACCATTAGTTTTTGCACGCCTTAACAAAGCAAAAGCCGGCGACACAATGCCTGATATGGTCGAGCTTGAGAATATTCAAGCAGAAACCTTATTACTTTGGACCACTTATAACCCAATCCATGATGTTGATGCCGCCAAATCCGCTTTGCCAAGGCTTAAAAAAGGCAAATTATACGTAATGAAAAAAGATTGCGGTCACTGGCCACAATATGAATCCCCCGAAGAATTTGATGAAGTCGTTATCAAATATCTTAAAACTGGCGAGATTTAACAATGAAACACGCATTACAGACTTCCGAAAAAATTCAAAAAATTTCCCCACTTTGCCCTGATAAATTTCGGGCTGGGATGCGTCGTCTCGCGGGGGCATGCACGATTATCACATCACGAATGAACCCAAATGACAAAACTCAATGGGCAGGTCTTTGCGCCACCGCAGTTGCCTCTGTAACCGCAGAACCTGCCCGTCTTTTGGTTTGCGTGAACCGTTCTGTATGGGCGCATAAAATCATAACTTCATCTGGTGTTTTGGGCGTTAATTGCCTTAGCGAAGATGAGTTAGATATCGCCCTTCGCTTTGCTGGCGGGCGTTGCAAACAAGATGAAAAATTCGATGAAGGTGACTGGCAAACACCTAATGGTGGCGCACCTTTATTATCTACTGCCCTCACCGCCTTTGATTGCCGCGTTGCCGAAGTTATTGAAGCTAGCACACATGATATTTTCATCTGCGACATTGTTGATGTGGCAATTCGCGAAAACATTTCGTCGCCTTTAATTTATTTTAATGGCGAATTTTCAAATCAAAAATCCAACTAAAAACAATATAAAACCGTATATAAGGGAGTTTCAAATGAGTGTTGCTCAAAGAAAAATTGAGGAAGTTATTCCTAGCAGTGATGAATTAGTTGCCCGCGCCGTAGCTTTAGTTCCTGAATTGCGCGCACGTGCTGATGAAGTCGAAAAACTTCGCCGTGTGCCAGATGATATTGTTGCGAAATTTAAGGAAGCAGGCTTTTTCCGCATTCTACAACCTAAAAAATGGGGTGGCTGGGAAATGAACCCAATTGTATTTATGCGCGTATTGCGTGAATTGGGTCGCGGTTGCTGCGCTAGCGCGTGGATTATGATGATTTTAGGCGTTCATAATTGGGAATTCGCAATGATGGACGATAAAGCAGGACAAGATGTTTGGGGAAAAGATAATGAAACAATTATTGCATCTTCATACCCACCAGTTGGCACATTAACCGAAGTGGAAGGTGGCTATGTTCTTAATGGTCGTTGGCCAACTTCTAGCGGCACTGACCACGGCGTTTGGGCATTTATCGGCGCATTAAAGCGCAATGATAAAGGTATTCCGATTGACCGTCTATCACTATTAATTCCAAAATCAGATTATGAAGTTATTGACGATTGGCATGTTTTTGGACTTGCTGGCACTGGCTCAAAAAGTCTTATGATTAAGGATGTTTTTGTTCCAGAACATCGCGCGCATTCCATGCTTGAATATGAAATTGAAGGAAAACCATTGGGCTATCGTTTCCCATTTGCGATGATTTTCTATTCATCAGTTTCATCAGTAATTCTTGGCTTTGCCCAAGGTGCGATTGATGTATTCATTGAACAAATGCAGGTTCGTACAGATAATGGCAGCGGCTTTAAGACCATGCTTAGCCCATATGTAAAAGACCGCCTTGCCAATGCTGTTGCAAAAGTTCGTTCATGCCGCGCCCGTATGGAATATATGATGAGCGAATGCACAAAAATCGTAGAAAACGGCGAAAAAGTAAGTGTTGATGATCGCATTCAATATATGCTTGATATGGCGCGTATTGGTCGCGAATGTGAAGAAGCTGTACTATTGCTTTACAAATGCACTGGCGCACGTGGTATTTATAATTCAAACCCTATTCAGCGTTATCTCCGTGATATTCTTGCGGGTGCAAATCACATCACACAGGATGCAGACAATAACGCAGGCTGGCTTGGTGGCTATCTATTGAGTGGTGATTTGCCACCGCTTCTTTATGGCAAATCTGAATAATAAGGATGCGATAATGAGAATATGGCACCAAAGCTTCACGGTACTAAGTGACCTTGCAGCTTATGATGAGGCATTGCGCGACCATTTTAAAAATGTGTCGCGCCCTGACACCGAAATTGTGATGCATGGAATGCGTGAAAATACATATCGAACAAATTACCCTGGTGACGATATTAAATATGTTGGTTTTCAATTTCTTCACTCAATTCAATTCATGCAAGGAGCATTATTGGCAGAGCGTGAAGGTTTTGACGCCTTTGCATTATCAACACTACCCGAGCCATCATTGCGCGAGATACGCTCTTTGGTTAAAATTCCTGTTGTCGGTTATGGTGAAAGCGCAACTTTTCAAGCAGGCCAAGATGGTCGTAAATTCGGGGCGTTAGTTTTTATCCCCGAACTAGCAGAGTTATTCACAGACAATGTGAAACGCCACAATTATGGAAACCAGTTAATTGGTGCAATGGATGTAGGTTTTAGATTTACAGATGTTTTGGCCGCATTTTCAAACCCTGTGCATCTTATTGATAAATTCAAAACTTCTGCGCGGCACTTAATATCTGAAGGCGCAGAAGCAATCATCCCAGGTGAAGCCCCATTAAACGTCTTGCTAGCAAAAGAAGGCATTAAAGATGTTGATGGCATTCCAATCATTGATTCATTGGCAGCGTGGGTAAAACGTGCAGAAAACATGGTCGATGAATATAGGAAACAGCCCCCTGAAAGAGTTGGCTATTTTAATGCGCTTAGCGATGCCGTTAGACGTGATGAAATACTGAACTTCTATGGACTTTATCCAAAATGAACAAAGTTGATATAATCATTATTGGCGGTGGCGCGGCTGGTTGGGCGGCGGCACTAAGTGCAGTGCAAGAAAATCAATCAGTATTTTTGTTTGAAAAACTATCAGAATCTGGCGGATCTTCGGCTAAATCTGGTGGCTGTCTGGCATTTGCTGGCACGCAATTGCAAAGAGACAATAATGTCGAAGATAGCCCAGATTTATTATATCGTGACCTGATTGAAATCGGCAAACAAGAAAATGACCCGGTTTTGGTTAGGACATATTGTGATACACAATTATCAGTCTATCAATGGTTAGTTGATATTGGCGTCCGCTTTAGCCCTTTGATGGAAACTGCTTCTGGGCAATCTGTGCCGCGCGTTCATTCTGTTGACCCCGCAGATATGGTGCGCCTTATGCAAAGTTTGGCAATAAAAAGCAATCAATGCACCTATAAAAATGAATGCCAAATTAAATCACTAATAAGTGAGAATGGGGTTGTAAAAGGTGTAACAGATACAAATGGTAATAATTATTATGCCAATAAAGGTGTAATAATTGCTTCTGGTGGATTTGCCAAAAACCCTGAAATGCTGCGCCGTTTTGCACCACAATATGCTGAAGCAATTGTGGTAGCTGGTGATGGTTCAACCGGTGACGGTCTTAAAATGGGGTGGAAATTAGGTGCAGATTTGCGTGATATGGCATATATCAAAGGCACATTTGGGAAACATCCAACCGATGAACACTCTGAACATTCTCTCCAAGCAGTTTATAAAGGGGCAATTGCTGTAAACCAAAATGGCAAACGCTTTGTCAATGAATCCATTTCTTATAAATTACTTGGCGATGCAGTTATGTCCCAACCGTGGAATGTTGCCTATCAAATTATGGATCAGGCAATTTTTGACACCGGCGACGACCGTGTTCGTATTCTTGATTTTGGCAGAAGACTAGAAGAGGGTCTATTCATTGTTGGCGATACATTAGATGAAATTGCCGCAATGGCAGAAATTGACCAACAGACCCTAAACGATACAGTCAACCGCTATAATGAATATGTTGAAAGCGGTGAAGATTTAGAATTTGGGCGCACTAATATGGTGCATCGCCATGGTTCATTGGTAAAAATCGAAAAGCCACCATTCTATGCCTATCCATCAACGGCAGTGGTTTTCGGAACATATTGCGGGCTTCGCATCGACGATACAGCGCGGGTTATAAATGTCGATGATGAAGTTATTGGCGGGTTATATGCCGCCGGCGAAGTAACAGGAGGTTTTCATGGCGCAGCATATATGACTGGCTCTGCATTAGGCAAAGCAGTCGTATTTGGGCGAATTGCAGCATTAGAGGCGGCAAAAAAATGAACATCACCCTATTAATCACCGGAATATATGACCCCCGATGGCCGATTATAATAAATCAGGCCCCGCAATTACCTTCACAATCGGATGGGAGAAGAATCCTTAGCCCATTTGAAGAAAGCGTAATTGAACTTGCGCTAAAAATACGCGATGCAAAAGCAGAAACCAAAATAAAAACTATCATTTTGGGTGAAAATCATCTTGAGAAAATTGCGCGATTAATTGCTGCTTACAATATATCCGACATTGATTGCGTTAAAATAACTAACTCATGGGATAATAATGCGATTACTTTTGCTGTTGCTTCATTATTTAACGGTGACAAGCCTGATTTAATATTATGCCCACGTGAATTTGGTGATTGTGATGAAGGAATTATCCCACCACTTTTAGCCCAAGCCATTGGATTGCCAATATTTTCATGGGTTCAGGCATTATGCAATGACGGTCAATTATCACTTGAGCGTGAAAATGGTGATTACATTGAATGGGTTAATATTGATTGCCCACTATTTGCCAGCATCACCAATGATCGCCGTCTAAAATTACGCAAACCATTGATGAAAAACGTAATGATGGCGAAAAATGCTAAATTCAATCATTTGGAAATCGCTATCCCCGCTGAAAGCCAGATTATAGAAATACGCGAGATATTAAATTCACGGACAAATATAGATTGTAATTTTTTAAAAGGTGAAATCATAACACAAGCGCAAAATCTTGCCTCTATTTTGCGGGAGGTGATAGCGTGAATAAACTAAAAACCTATGTGATTAATATCACTAATAGTCCCAAAACTTTCAAACTTGAAAATGCAATATATATCTTAAAATATGGCATTAAAGAAATTGAGTTTGCCGCAAAACTAGCGCTTGAGAATAATGCGAAAAACTTTGGACGCGTAACAGGTTTTACTATTGAAAATGGTAATCTAATCATTCGCAAAGCGTCATTTGGTGGTCGCGCTGAAATTGTAATTTCGGGAAATGGCGGGCCATATATATTCCATCTTCAAGATATTCCACAAGATATTGAGATAATCGAAACAATAGACGATACCAAAACGGCTCTTAACATCAAAAAATCCCAAAACCCTGCCACAGAGCGCAGTCTTGAAGGCGCACAAATCGTGGTTTCTTGTGGAAGGGGCTTGGACGAAGATGATGTAACCAGCCTTAAAGAAATCGCATCACTAATTGGTGGCGCGATTAGTGGCTCACAGGCGGCTGTTGATATTGGGCTTGTTCCGGTTTCAAGGCAAGTTGGACAATCAGGCAAGTTTGTTACCCCTAAAATCTACTTTGCATTCGGCATATCAGGAACACCGCAACATATGGCAGGAATTGGAATAAACACCCGCATTATTGCCATTAATAATGACGCTGACGCCACAATATTTAAATATTCTGACACTGGAATAATTGCCGATGCCAAAAAACTTATACCGCTTTTGAAGCAGGAATTAGAGAAATAGATGATTATTGATAAATATAAAAAAGCCGCACGTGAAATCCGCAATGCCTATATGGGAAAGCCAATCGCGCCTTTGCGTCAATATCTTGACCCCACAGATGCCGAAGGTGCGTACGCAATACAAAATGCAAATACATCATTTTGGCAAGAACAAGGGCGCAAAATAGTTGGTCGCAAAGCAGGCTTAACCGCCAAAGCAGTCCAAACACAATTAGGTGTTTTACAACCGGATTTTGGGGTTTTATTTGATGATATGCGTATTAAAGACGGTGGAAATTTAGACCCCGACAAATGCATTCAACCCAAAGCCGAGGCAGAGATCGCCTTTATCCTTGGCAAAGATATTACAAACCCAAATGCGAATATTGATGAGATAAAAAATGCAATAAAAAGCGCCAATGCCGCAATTGAAATTGTTGATAGTCGCATAAAAGATTGGAAAATCACTTTTGCGGATACAGTTGCCGATAATGGCTCATCCGCTTTCTTTGTTATCTCTGACATCGGGCATTCAATTAAAAGCCTTGATCTTTATAGCTGTGGAATGGTTCTTGAGGCGAATAATGAGATTGCATCAATAGGTGCGGGTGCAGCGTGCCTTGGCCACCCATTAAATTCCGTATTATGGCTTGCGCAAACACTTGCACAAAATGGCGCACCATTACGCGCAGGCGATATTATCCTAAGCGGCGCACTTGGGCCAATGGTTAGTTTAAAAACAGGTCAGAAATATACCGCAAAAATTGGCGGCATTGGCGAAGTTTCCTTTAGTTACGGTCTTAATTAGGTAAATATTATGAAAAAAGTTAAAGTCGCAATCATCGGCTCAGGCAATATTGGAACAGATTTGATGATAAAAGTTATGCGCCTTTCAAAGGTTTTGGAAATGGGCGCATTTGTTGGAATTGACCCTAATTCAGAGGGTTTGAAACGTGCCGAACGTCTGGGCATTCCGACCACAGCAGGCGGAATTGATGGATTGATTAATCTGCCAGTATTTGAGGATATAAAAATAGTATTTGATGCCACGTCAGCAGGCGCACATCATAAGCATAATGAGATTTTACAAAAATACTCAAAGCGCGTAATTGACCTTACGCCTGCTGCAATTGGACCATTTGTCATTCCACCAGTTAATGGTGACAAACATATTGATGCACTAAATGTAAATATGGTGACTTGTGGCGGTCAGGCGACCATTCCAATAGTATATGCAATTAATCGTATCGCCAAAGTTCATTATGGGGAGATTGTGGCATCTATATCGTCAAAATCTGCTGGCCCGGGAACACGCGCAAATATTGATGAATTTACCGAAACAACCTCACAGGCGATTATGGATGTTGGCGGCGCCACGCGTGGGAAAGCTATTATAATTCTAAATCCTGCTGAACCGCCACTTATCATGCGCGACACTGTATTTTGCCTATGCGTAGATGCGGATAAAGATGCCATTAATGCATCAATTCACCAAATGGTCGAAGATGTTAAAACCTATGTCCCCGGATATCGCCTAAAGCAACAGGTGCAGTTTGAACATATAGGCTCGAACAAGCCAATTCATATCCCAGAAATGGGCGGCGATTTTACAGGTTTAAAAGTATCCGTATTTTTAGAAGTAGAAGGTGCTGCGCATTACCTTCCAGCCTATGCAGGTAATTTAGATATTATGACATCCGCAGCCATGAAAACAGCCGAAAAAATCGCGCAAACTTTATAAGGTTTAATCCAAATGAGCTTTAACCCTCTAACAGAAAAATTATATATTCAAGATGTAACTTTACGCGATGGAATGCACGCAATCCGCCATCAGTATTCGCTTGAACAAGTCAAAAACATTGCCCGCGCCCTAGACAACGCAAAGGTAGATGCAATTGAGGTTGCACATGGTGACGGCCTTCAGGGTTCATCTTTCAATTATGGCTTTGGCGCATATACAGATTGGGATTGGATTGGGGCAGTTGCCGAAGTTTTAGAGTATTCGGTCCTAACCACACTTTTATTACCAGGGATTGGCACAATTCACGACCTGAAACACGCCTATGAAATGGGGGTTCGTTCTGTTCGTATCGCAACACATTGTACCGAAGCTGATGTTTCAAAACAACATATCGAAGCCGCAAAAAGCCTTGGCATGGACGTCTCAGGCTTTTTAATGATGAGCCATATGACACCCCCCGAAGCCTTAGCGCAACAAGCAAAACTAATGGAAACATATGGGGCAAATTGTGTTTATGTTACTGATTCTGGCGGCGCACTTACTATGGATGGTTACGCCGAACGTTGTCAGGCATATGACCGTGTTCTAAAGCCAGAAACAGAACGGGGCGTTCATGCACATCATAATCTTTCACTTGGTGTCGCTAATTCAATTGTTGCTGTACAGAATGGCATTAAACGCGTTGATGCATCATTGGCAGGTATGGGCGCAGGTGCAGGTAATGCACCGCTTGAAGTCTTTATTGCTGCGGCTGATGTTTATGGATGGCAACATGGTTGTGATCTCTTTGCCTTAATGGATGCCGCCGAAGAATTGGTACGCCCTTTACAAGATAGACCAGTACGAGTTGACCGTGAAACATTATCGCTAGGCTATGCAGGCGTATATTCATCTTTCCTACGCCACGCAGAAAAAGCGGCCAATGAATACGGCTTAGACACCCGCACCATACTTCTTGAACTAGGAAAAAGAAAAATGGTCGGCGGACAAGAAGATATGATCGT
Source organism: Hyphomonadaceae bacterium UBA1933 (assembly GCA_002337085.1). Lineage (GTDB taxonomy): Bacteria > Pseudomonadota > Alphaproteobacteria > Caulobacterales > Aquidulcibacteraceae > Pseudaquidulcibacter. The sequence continues at coordinate 62,846 of DDFH01000001.1, forward strand.
TGATGTCGCCTTAGACTTACTTAAAAACAAATAAAACACCCCTGATTTTTGTTTCGAGGTGTTTTGTATTTGTGTTTTATTGATTAAATACCAATGCGCCCTTGGGAATAAAGTGTGCTAATTTCTACAATTAGCAAGACATTTAGCACACCAATTTATTGTCATATTAAACAACGCTTTCACGCGTTTTTATGAATTACAATCCCGCGAAAGCTAATTTAATTACACCACATTTTTAGTATTAGGCCCCAAAGTCTCTTTGAAGGCAGGTTTTCCAGTATAAATGCCATAAATGGCAATAAGTGTATAACATATAGCAGGAACTATAAGCGCAAGTGCAAGGCTATGTGTAATGTCGGCCACCATACCAGTAATCGGTGGAACAATAGCGCCGCCAACAATTGCGACACAAATTATACCAGAACCATCTGCTGCACGTTTTCCAAGACCTTCACATGCAAGGCTGAAGATTGTTGGAAACATGATTGAATTCATCAAACCAATTGCCAATAGTGAATAACCCGCAATAACGCCTGTCGAATTTGCAGAAATCAGAATTAATGCAATCGCGCCGGTTGCAACACAAGCAAGAATTTTCCCCGGGCTAAAGACGCGAAGGATTGCTGAACCAATAAAGCGGCCAATTAATGCGCCACCCCAATAAAGCGGAATATGTTTACCCGCATCTTGTTCTGAAAGACCTAAAACATGGCTTTGCATCAAATAGTTTACGATAAAAGAACCGATTGCAACTTCTGCGCCCACATAAAGGAAAATACAGGCCGCCCCAAAACCAAAGCGTTTTTGTTTCAACAGGTCAAAGCTTTTGAAGAATGAGCTTTCTTCATGCTTTTCACCTTTAAGGCGGTTACGGTTCATCCAAACCACACCAGCAACAATCAAAAGTGCAATTGCAAGCCCTAAATATGCTTTAACAACAACCTGTGTTTCAGCCATTCGATAAGCAGCAAGCGCAACTGAATCAAGGGTTTTAGCGTCAATTTTCGCAAGACTTCCAAGAATGATTATAGAGCCAAAATAAGGGAAAATTGTTGTTCCCAATGAATTAAACGCCTGTGCAAATGTAAGACGGCTATGGGCGGTTTTCGGCGGCCCAAGAAGTGAGATAAGTGGATTTGCCACCACTTGAACAATCGTGACACCGCTTGCAAGAATGAAAAGCGCCATCAAAAATACAGAAAATGTAGCACTTTTTGATGCTGGGATAAATAATAGACACCCCGCCATCATTGTTAGAAGACCTACCGCAGCACCGCGCATATAGCCAATTTTTTTAACCAACGCCGCACCCGGAATTGAAACCACAAAATAGGCCGCAAAGAATGCCGATTGGACTAACATTACTTGACCATAATTTAACGTAAAAAGATCCTTTAATTTTGGAATAATTACGTCGTTCAAACTGGTAATTCCACCAAAAATAAAAAATAGCGCCATTACAAAAAGGCGAAGTTCTGGGGCGTCAATATGTTGCCCACCATCACCTTGATTGTCTTCTATTGTGCCCGAAACTGTTGCCATTAATGTCTCTCCCATTTTTGTTGTTAATTTTTAATTGCCTTATTTAGCTTTATTAAAACTATTACAAGTAACGCAAGCGGAATAAGCAAAACTAAGAACGCTCCACCACCGCCAATTATTCCGAAAACCCTGCCGACTATTATGCTTCCTGCTGTGCTTCCAGTTGCTGAAAACGCAATTATCAATGCAGACATAGACGCATGCTGTTTTTCTGGAAGTGATGATAAAATTATTGAATTCAATGTAGGATATATTGGCGCAATAAAAAAACCAAGCGCAGGAATAATATAAGTTTGAATTGGGGCATGTGCCCATGATGAAATATTATGATTAAAATGCGGCGTCCAGATTACAGATGATATTATAAGCAACATTGCAATTATTAAGGAACCCAAAATTGGCAAAAACCAATTAAAGCGCCTTAAAATCATACCATATAATATGCGTCCAAATCCAGATGCTGCTGCCATTACAGATCCTATTTCAATTGCTAGGCTTGGATCAAGTTTTAAAATTTCACGGTTAAATGTCGGAAGCCATGCTGATATACCTTGCTCTACTAGAACATATAAAAATGCACCAAGTAGGAAAAATATAGTAAAGCCATAGGCCAATAATTCTTTAGTTGCGCTTGCAAAATTTACCGACACAATTTTTTCGCTTTTTTCATAATTTGGAAGCTCATTAAAAAGCCAAATTATTATTGAAAAAACACTTGCCCCCGCCAAAAACCAATACACATTAAGCCAATGCAGCGAAGTTTGGTTTATATCATCGACAAAATGGGCAAAAACCCATGCGCCAATTAAAACCCCAAACATAAACATCCCCTCAACAGTTGAGGTAAGCGAAGCATGTTGTTTTTTATCATTGGTAATCAAGCCAATGCACGGATAAACTGAAACCTTTATGAAAACAAAACTAATGCCAACTAATATAAACATTATTTTGGTGGTGCTAAAAGACGGAAAAAGCGGCATGATTATACATGCCAAAATAGTCGTAATAAGCGCACCAATAATTATTTTTTTATAACCAAATCGCAGCGCTATACCTGCTGCAAAAACGCTTACAATTACGGCGGGGATATCTTTGTATCCATCAAGGATTGATGCAGCACTTTTGGTAACGCCAAACGACAATATTGATTGTGATATTACCGCGCCAACAGAAGATAATAAAATTGCATAATATACATACAAAATTACAAGCGAAAATTGGCGATATATTTGCATTTTTCATCCCTTGTAAACGTTTCCACGCCTTGATGCTTTTATATTATAATCAATCATGATGCTAGAGCGTGTTGGTTTTAAATACCCGCACGCTCTAGGCATGATTTAATTTAGGATGATTTCATCAAGTTTTATACGCATTGTTTGAACAGGCTGTGCCGATGATTTTGATAAATAAAAATCATACGTTCCACTTTTAATGACCCATTTGTGCAAATTTGTGTCATAAATTGCAAGGGTTTTTGGATTAATTTCAATCATTGCATTCTGCTTTTGCATTTTATTGACCGAAAGCTTTTTATAACCAACCAAACGTTTAGGTGCTTCCCATCCGCCATTGATTGGTGCTGCATATATTTGCGCGACCACTTTTCCATCAATTTTTGAAGTGTTTTTCACGCTAAAGCTTACGCTAACTTTTGATTTATTTGCTTTAACATTCAAACCTGACATCTCAAAGTTTGAATATGAAAGACCATAGCCAAATGGGAAAATTGGTTTTTGGTTGGTTTTATCAAGCCATTTATAGCCAACTGCTGCGCCTTCAATATTATAATCAACACTAACGCGACCCTTTAGCTGGCCTGGATTATTAACCGCAATACCAACTTCATCACCACCAAGTTTTGGCCTTGGCAATTGATCAATCGATTGAACAAAGCTTGCGGGTAATGCACCTGATGGATTAACCTCACCACTAAGGACGCGCGCAATTGCAGCGCCGCCAGATGTTCCTGGATACCAAGCCTCTAAAACTGCACCAACCTTGTTAAGCCACGGCATTACAACTGGACCACCTGTTTGCAAAACAACAATTGTATTGGAATTATTTGATGCAACTATATCTATCAAAGCATCGGCATTATTTTGAAGATTTAAATTGGTTACGTCAACACTTTCGCCAGTCCATTGATTACCAAAAACAATTGCCAAATCAGCTTTTTTTGCTAGTTCAGCAGCCTTATTTATATCTTTGCCATCATAATAGGTGATTGTTGCCTTGGTAAGTTTCTGCAATTCTTTCATTGGCGATGATGGGTAATAAACCATTGGCCCCGGAAAATCATTTGGCCCTTCATTTGGAACAGCCATACCACCAACAGGATAAACTTGGGAAGATCCACCGCCCGATAAAACACCCTTATCAGCATGACCACCAATTATAATGATGCTTTTTGCACTTTTTGAAAGTGGTAGAAGATTGCGCTCATTTTTAAGAAGAACAATGCCCTCTTCCGCTGCCTCTTGGGTAATCTTACCATTTGCCATAAAATCAATTTTTGATGATTGATCACCATTAAGCGGATATTCAAAAAGCCCATTTTCACTCATGGCATATAAAATACGATAAACCATATTATCTAACCGCGTTTCTGAAACGTGATTATTATTTACCGCCTCATCCAAAGCGCCAGCAAAATATGCTGATTTGTCAAAGGGATAACCTGATTGCTGATCGAGGCCACGGTTTGCCGCAGGTATGGTTGAATGGGTTGCCCCCCAATCCGACATTACATAACCTTTATAATCCCATTCTTTCTTAAGAACTTGGTTTAATAACCAATCATTTTCGCACGCATAATCGCCGTTTACACGATTATATGAACACATAACTGAACCAGGATTGCCAATATCATTGGCAATTTCAAATGCCAATAAATCGGATTGGTGCGCCGCTTGTTCTCCAATTTGTACATCAATTGTAAAGCGATTGGTTTCTTGGTCATTAAATGCATAATGCTTCAAAGTAGATATAACATGATTAGTTTGAATGCCTTTAATTGCATTACCCGCGATATTGCCTGCAAGCAGCGGGTCTTCACCAGTATATTCAAAATTACGCCCACTGCGTGGTTCACGAAGTAGATTTGCACCACCCGCAAGCATTACGTTAAAACCTGATAGCCTTGCCTCATTTCCAATCATTGCGCCGCCCTTGAACGCAACTTCATCATTAAAACTTGCCGCAAGCGCGATACCAGATGGCAATGCGGTTCTTTCACGCGGATTTGGCGATCTTTGTGTTGCAACACCAACACCCGCATCAGTTTGCGATTGTGCAGGTATTCCAAGGCGTGAAATCCCCTCGATATAGCCCGCAGAATTTGGCATACCGTTTTTAGGCGCGGTACTTTTCAACCACTCTGCCGTTGTGGAAAAGTAGCCCATTAGCATTTGCAATTTTTCGTCGCGCGTCATTTTGCTGACAAGTTCTTGTGCCCTTTTATCATTGGCATTTTGCGCATTTGCATTTTGCGACATCATAATTGCAAAAATTGCGACACAGCTTGCAAGCAATTGTTTTGTAGTTGAATTTCTCACGTTCACTCCCTTGATTATGCTTTGCAGTTTTTTTCTATGAACTGCTTTAAAGTTGGTAATGTTTTAATAAAATCATTTAATTCGGGGCTGATTTTGTTTAAAAATAGAATTAAATCTTTGGCATCCAATGCATCAGCCAAGAAATTATAGCGTGCTGGACGAACGCCCATTCCCTCAAAAATTGAATACCATGATGGGGCGCGGAATAACTCTTCTGGCCCTGTTTCCCTAAGTGCGGCGGATTTTTTGAAAACCTCTATTTTCTCACTAAGACTTTGTGAAATTTTTTGATTTTTACACCAGCGCCAAAATTCAGTATCTTCACGCATTGTAAGACAATAATGGGCGACAATGAAATCTTTGATTTCAATATAATCATCGGCAATGCGACGGTTAAAATCACGAGCCAACGCTTCATCACAATTTTTATCGGGGAAATATCTAAAGAAGAAATCAAGCGTTCGATAAACCAAATGAATTGCCGTTGATTCAAGTGGTTCAATAAAACCCGATGCAAGCCCAAGTGATAAAACATTTTTTGCCCAAATTTCCTTGCGCATTCCCGATTGGAAAGGAACGGTCATTGGGTCTGTAATTGGTTTACCCTTTACTTGGGATAATAATTTTGCGGTGGCTTCATCATCTGAAATAAATTGGGATGCAAAAACATAGCCATTTCCAGAACGTGACTGTAATGGAATTTGCCAGCGCCAACCAAAATCTTGCGCCGCAGATGTTGTAAATGCATCAGGCTCGCTAATATTTTCAGTTTGTACCGCGATTGCGCGATCGCATAATAATTCGTCCGCCCATGAGATATATTCAACACCAATAGCTTTACCGATTAAGAGCGCACGAAACCCAGTACAATCAACAAAAAACTCAGCATCAAGTGTTTCGCCACGTTTGGTAATTAAAGACTTCACAAAACCATTTTCATGGGTTTCAACACGTTCAATCATGCCTTCAACGCGTTTTACGCCACGTTCCTCGGCATGATTGCGCAAATATTTTGCAACCAATTTTGCATCAAGGTGTAATGCATATGCAGCATTGGATATTGGGCTACCATTTGCCCTATTTGGAAGCATAAAGCGGTTTTCACGCGCCATAACACTTGCCGGCGCAAAATCCTGTAATGGTGTATCAAGGCCGTTTTGGGTTGCAAAAAGCCAGGCATTATAAAAATCAGTATTACCAATATTGGAACCAATCTGACCAAAGGGGTGGAAATAGCTTTCGCCATTTTTATACCAATCATCAAATTTAATACCTAATTTAAAACTGGCATGACATTTTTGAATAAAATCCTGCTCATTAATTCCAAGATTCCGAATAAGGCCAAGAAATGGCGGGATTGTTGATTCACCAACGCCAATCGTGCCAATTTCTTCGGATTCAATAAGAGTTACCTCTAAACGCTCTTTGGGTATGTGGGTTGCAAATAATGCCGCAGCAAGCCAACCTGCAGTTCCGCCACCTGCAATAATTATTTTTTTTATTTCATTATTTTGCATAAAGTTAACCCACTATTTCATTACAATGATTGATAAATTGCGCGTGTGACGGGGCGCGCGATACGATATTTTGAATATCAGAATTTATTTGTGAACGCGCATCTTCGAAATTTTCACGCCCCATATTTTCGACCAATGGCTCGTGGTTTTGTGGTAAAATTCCGAAACCTGAATACATGGCAAGCCATGAAATATGGTGAAACATTTCCCATGAATAACGTACAAAGTGCCCACGCTTTTTATATAATTCGATTTTTTCACTTAATGTATCTGGAATTTCCATTTGCGCGACATAGCGCCAAAATTCACTATCGCCGCGTTGATTAAGTTTATAATGTAAGATTATGAAATCACGAACCCGCTCAAATTCTTTTTGGGCAATGCGATTATGTTCTTTGATGATTTTTTCATCTATTCCATCAAAAGGAAAAAACATTTTTAGACGATCAATGCCATTTTGTATCAACGCAATTGCCGTAGATTCTAAAGGCTCTAGAAACCCTCCACTCAACCCAATTGCAATACAATTTTTATCCCATGCTTTTCGACGACCTGGGGTAAATTTAATCAGGCGGGCATCGTCAAGTTTTTCGCTTGGCAGGTTTCTTTCAAGCGTTTTTAAGGCATCATTATCATTTATGAAATCGCGCGCAAAAACATGCCCATTACCGGTGCGATGATTAAGCGGAATTTGCCATTGCCAACCGGCCGAATGCGCCGTAACCTTTGTAAGCGCAATCGGATTTTCTATTTTTTGACTTGGCATCGCCCATGCCGCATTGGTCAAAAGATATTTTTCATAAGATTCAAATTCGTTACCAAGCGCCTTGCCAATCAACAAAGCCTCAAAACCCGAACAATCAATAAATAAATCTGCCTCAAGTGATTTTCCGCCTTCAAGTATAATAGATTTTATGAAGCCATTTTCTTGCTCAAGTTCAACATTCTCAATTTTGGCATCAATGTAATTTAAGCCCTTTGCCAAAGAATATTCTTTTAGAGCTTTTGCAAAAAGCCCCGCATCAATGTGAAGCGCCCAATCAAAACGTGCATATATTGGTGTTGTATTTTTTATCGGGTCAGGCAGCGCAAACTTTCCCGCCTTTGCCAAGGCCGCACCAAGTGCCAAATCATCAAGCCCACCATCCAATATTTCTGGTGAATAAGCGTTTAAATAGTGCCAAAAACCAACATTATTAAAATCATGCCCAAAGCCACCGAATGGATGGATAAAGCTTGAATCTTTATTTTTCCAACCATTAAATTGAATGCCAAGTTTTGCAGTTGCACCAGTTTTTGCAATTATTTCTGGGTCAGAAATACCCAGTTCATTATAAAAGGCCCGTATTGTCGGGATTGTGGCCTCACCTACGCCGATTGTGCCAATCTTTGAAGATTCAACCAAGGTAATTTTTATATTTGCTTTTGCGTATGAATTAAGAAGGCTTGCCGCAGTCATAAACCCCGCAGTTCCACCACCAACAATTATTATATTTCTTATTTCAGACACGAAATTTCCTATCAACAAATTTAAAATGATAATTTAACTAAAGTTATCAATGCAAACTAACAACCATTTTAAGCCATCAACCGAAAGGAAAATAAAAGGGTGATAATGATCTGGGTTCATTACCACCCTTAAATAAGAAATTGCCCACAAACCTTACTGGGGAAGAAGAGTTTTGCCGTGGGCGATTTCAAAGTTTACCACTTGGCGCGAACACCTAGTGTAAGTCTGCGTTCAAATTCATTTTGGAACGCAAATTGTTTGCTGTCTTTTGAGAAAGTATAATTATAAGTTTCAATTTCACCTGTTACGTTTGATGCATTGAAATAAACCGATACATTGTCATTAACATTATATGTCGCGTTAAAATCAACAAAGTTTGTTGCATCCGCATAGATTGGAACGCGGCTATCACCAGTCATAGTAACAACATTATTCAATCGTTCAGAGCGGTAATTATACGCTAAACGTAATTGAACTTTATCATTTTGATACCAGCCAACTAAATTAAATTGATGTTTTGAATTATCATTAAATGGAAGTTTTTTTCCATCCAAAGCCCTATCACGCTGCGATGACGGCGAATAAGTATAATTTGTATCAACACCAAAATTACTTAGCATTACAGGTACATTCAAATCTTTGAACGCAATGCGTGTTCCAAGCTCAAGACCGGAAACTTTACCACCATCCCCTTGAACAGGAAGGAAGATTGGAACAGCTGCCGCAGGGCTTCCATCAGAGTTTTTGAACTGTCCAGGGGTTGATAAAATCTGACCACCGGTAACAAAGCTATCAATATTGATATAGAATGCTGCTGCATGAACCATGGTTGCTTTACCAAGATACCATTCCCATGATGCATCAAAATCACTTGAACGCCATGGGTCAAGATGAATGTTACCTGATGCAGATGCACCAGAAACAATACGGCGATTATTAAGCGGATCATCTACTGTATTGATAGTTACGCCGCCACCATAATTACCAAGGTCAAGTGGCTGCATGGTTTTGCTTGCCGCAAAGCGAAGCTTCATATCATGTGCCAAATCAACATTTACGTTAATTGAAGGCAAAACATCAGTGTAAGTATTTGTATCTACATAATCACCAATATCGGCGTTTGTATCACCATAAGCCAAGGTTGCACCAGTTAGGTTTTGTCGTGCGGTCAAGGTGGTTTGAATTACGTGCACACCAAAGTTACCCGAAACAATCCCCTTCTCAAATTCTGCCGCGCCGTATACTGATTTTTCAGTAAGGCGAACATCATAAGACTGACCAGGGATAATCACACGAACTGATGGACCAAATACTTTTTCTTGGAAGGCAACGATATTATCAAAATCACGAGGATCAACCGCCCAAAAACCTGGAATGCCAGAAGCAACACCGCCGCCAAGACCAGTAATAAATTGAACGTTGTTGAATTTGTTCAAAGGTGTTGGTTGGTTAACCGTATAACCTTGGAATACTTGTTGCCCAGTAACCGGATCCGTAACCATCTCACCCGCAGAACATTGCGATTGGTTCATTGTAACGTCAATTGCTTTCCATTGTGCCAAGCATCCATTCGCAGGAACCGCCTCACCAGACATTTGAATACCAGTGCCAGCATAGAAGTTAGAGAATAGGTGGAATTGTGTAATGGAAGTATCGCGATTTGAATAGCGGACACCGCCATCAACCTTTTTGATGAATCCAAACAGCGGGTTATCAAATCGATAGTGACCATCGGCACGCGCAACATCCATATCGGTCGATGCGTCATTATTACCTTCCGATGAGAAGGCCGCCACACGATAAGAATCCAAATTCTTCATGTAGTCAGCAGTGGTTTTTCCTGCACCAAGACCGCCCGGCGTAGTCAGAACATTATCCCAGCCACTAAACACCGGTGAATCACCTGAAAAATCGACGTGAAGCTGTGCATTTGAACCCATACCATATGGATTCGGATTAATATATCTTCCGCCTAAAGACCCAACTACCGCATTTGAATATTGCCCTGCAAAATTCGCAGCAATACCAGCAGGATAGAATGGCCCACGAGTTCGATCAGCAGCATTACGGAATAATGTAAAGCGATTTGGATCGTTAGGGTCGATTTGCCAATTTGATAAATCACCCTGAACCTGCCCATTCATACTAAGGCGTTTTGCGTTAGCTTTAATAAAGCGTGTTTCTGCGGTAAAATTTCCGCCCTTATCGTATTTCAATTCAAGATTATAGTTTTTCGCCTCTGAATTATTCGTGCGATTCACTGTGAATGAGTTCAACCACTGCGCATTAATATCGTATTCCGAAACATTTAACCATGGCGTTCCATTAGCATCTTCTAGGCCTGTTGAGGTCGATGCAGTAGGCTTAACCCAACTAGAGAATACAGCACCATCCCAGCGGTTTGAAATATTTAAGCCAACTGAACGATTATGCTCTTCAAGCTTTGTATAAAAACCTTCCGCAGTAAGCGTGAAGCCCTCTCCCAATTTTGCTTCAAATGCGCCAGAAATGCCAAGGCGCTTACGTTGAATTTGGCGATTATAAACTTCAAAGCCATGCGGCGCGATATAGTTAGTAGAATTGCCAGCACCCCAATCATTTTCTGAGTATACGCCGCCGCCATAACCAGAGTAATTATCGCCCAAGGTATTGTCGCTATAAGCAGCAGCAGCCATAAAGCCAACTTTGTCATTGCGCCAGTTAGCAAGACCATTTACCGCAAAATCATTACCATCAGAATATTTTCCTTTGGTTCCATCTGCACCACCAGTTAAAGTTAGTCCATCTTTAAACTGAAAAGGTCTTCTGGTTTTCAGGTCAATCGTGCCGGAAATACCGGCTAGCGGCGTTCGTGGATCTGTCGATTTATAAACTAAAACCCCGCTCATCAATTGAGATGGAACATCAAGAAAGTTTGCTTGAGCCTGTCCAATATTGCCAGCAGATAAATATTGCTCGCCATTAAAAAGCGTTACAGTTTGCGCCAAGCCGCGCAGATTTACAGTCGAACCCTCGCCTGCATCACGGCGGATTTGAACGCCAGGTACACGTTGCAGTGAATCGGCAATAGTAACGTCTGGAAGCTTGCCTATATCTTCGGCAGAAATTGCTTCAACTTGCGCAATCGCCATCTTTTTTGCAGAAACTGAACGTAATTGCGATCCGCGTACGCCCTTTACTACAACCGTTTCAGATGTCTCTCCAGCTTTTACTTCTTGCGCAGACGCACTCCCAGCAATAGCAATTACAGACACAGAAGCCATTAACCCAATAAGCTTAAAATTAGTAATTTTATTATTAGATAATTTTTTCATCTATCTCCCCTGTTTTATATTTGAACCGCAGTAAATGCAGCCGTACAAATGCAGAAAAACGATACCGCGAACAAAAAAATGTCCGATAGACAATTTATTTTAATTGTAGAAACTTTACCATATTCAACGTATAGCCGAATATTGGTGTTAGTTTCCTCCCGTTTTTTTATATTTGTTAAAAATATATATGTTACATAAAGTTTATCGTGTCAAGCGTAATGTCATCGGTGACATCTTTATGTCCTTGACATATAGATTTAGCCGTGTAGTGGCTATAAAATTATCTAAGCAGACATTGGTAAAGCAAATTCATGGCTACAATTTATGATATAGCAAAAAGGGCTGAAGTTTCTACAAAAACTGTGTCACGTGTAATCAATGGCGATTCAAAAGTAAAATTATCTACCCGCGAGTTGATTTTAGAAATTATGCGCGAGATGAATTTCAAACCAAACCAACAAGCACGACAACTACGACTAGGCAATAAATCAGGTATTGGTTTATTACTTGAAGACCCTGACAGCGGCTATCAAACTAGATTTCAAAGCGCAATGCTTCATGCCGCTATGGAAGCGGGTTGTTATCTATCTGTTGAATTATTTAGCCACCTCAAAGGTGATTGGAAATCTCACCTTTCAAGGTATATAAAAAATTCAAATATTTCAGATATAATATTACTTCCCACACAATGTGATTTTGGCCCTCTGCGGGATTTTTTAAGAGAAAGTAATGTAAATTGCGCCCTAATATCTCCTACAAATCTTGATAGCGACTTTGTATCCATTGCAATGGATGAACGACAGGCGGCAAGGGAAATTACGGAGTATTTAATAAATATGGGACATCGCAAGATTGCACATATTTCGGGTCATCCAGATCATTCCGCCTCATTATTACGCCGTCAAGGATTCTATGAAGCTTTTGAAATGCACAATCTACCACGCCCACGAGATGAGTATATTGTACAAGGTGATTTTCTATTCAAAACAGGGCTAAAGGTATCTGAAGAATTGTTGAAAATAAGCGATTTGCCAACAGCGATTTTTGCATGCAATGATGAAACTGCGGCGGCGACATGTTCTGCGGCTCATAAAAGAGGCCTAAGGATACCAGAAGATATTACAATTGTCGGTTTTGATGACGTGTATCTTGCAACTGCAATTTGGCCACCATTAACAACTGTTCGACAGCCATATTTAGAAATGGCAAGGCGCGCAATTAAACTTCTATCTAATATGCGCGAAAAAAATGCTAGTGATGACGTGCAACTAAGACATGTGCTTCCATACTCAATCATTGAAAGAGAAAGCTCATCCTTATCACCAAGGGGTGAAATTTAAGTTATTTCGTCCACCAGCATTTAACCTCAGCCACCACGAAACAAAATTTCTGTCCGCTAATAATTGGTTGTTACTTGCCAGTTTTTATGGATTGCCGAAGGTATAATAGGCGATTTAACGTAAAAAAGCCCCGAAGCAATCCTTGGGGCTAAAGCTAATTATTTGTTTTGATAGTAACTTTGGGTGCGGGGGCAGGATTTGAACCTGCGGCCTTCAGGTTATGAGCCTGATTTTATTTTGCATAATTAATTGTTTTAATTTGTATTTTCATCTGCTAAATATTTTTATGTGCTAAATTATGTGCTAGACAACGCGAGTCCATTCCCTATTCTGGCTTTAAAGTGTGCTAAATTCCCCAATTTGTACATTACATTGCGCGCAAGTTTGTCTTCACCATTAAAACCAATAACCGATTTCAATAAATCTTTACGCTTTTCATACGCGCCACGGCAATAAATTAACAACCAATATACACCGAAAATATTAAACCCCTCCATGACAGGAGGTCAAAATGGCTTTTGTATATTTATTTATCTGCGCGTTTTTCTTTGCATTAACTGGTGCAGTAGTGGTTTATCTTGACAGAATGAAGGCGGCAGAAAAATGACCATATTTTATGTCATAGCTGCAATCATTGCAGCAGCCTTACTAATTTATCTGTTCGTGGCTTTGCTAAAGCCTGAACTATTCCCATGAATTTTCCCGTGAATTGAGGTATCAAGATGGCACATCTTCTTACGATGAATGGCTTATTACAACTCGTCGCATATTTTTTAATATTGGCAATTTTTTATATTCCAATTGGCAATTATATGGCGAACGTATTTTCGGGAAAAACCACCGTTTTAAGCCCTATTGTTAAGCCAATCGAAAAGTCCATATACAATTTATTGAGCATTAATCCTGAAAAAGGAATGAATTGGCGTGAATATGCAATTACACTTTTAGCATTTTCATTTGCAGGTTTCGTGCTTTTATATTTAATTTTATTATTCCAAGGATTTTTGCCATTTAATCCGCAAAAGTTTGCCGGACTTTCACCACACTTGGCATTCAACACCGCAGTTAGCTTCATCACCAATACAAACTGGCAATCTTATGGCGGCGAAAGCACCTTAAGCTATTTTTCCCAAATGGCAGGTCTTTGCACCCAAAACTTTGTATCAGCGGCAGTTGGTTTAAGCGTATTAATCGCACTAATCCGCGGCTTAAACGGTGTCGAAACCAGTGATATTGGAAATTTTTGGGCAGATGTTACACGCACAAACCTATACATTTTACTACCACTTTCCCTAATTGTTGCAATCTTATTGGGTTTAAGCGGCGTCATTCAAAACTTTCAAAATTATCTTGAAATAACAACCCTTGAAGGTGCAAAACAAACTATTGCAATGGGCCCTGTTGCTTCTCAAGAAGCAATTAAAATGCTTGGCACTAATGGTGGTGGTTTCTTTAATGTAAATTCCGCCCACCCATTTGAAAATCCAACCCCAATAAGCAATTTTATTGAAGTAGTTTCAATTCTACTTATTCCGGTTGCCCTTTGCCAAACATATGGCGTGATGGTTAATGATAAAAAGCAGGGTCTTGCTATAATTGCCGCAATGGTTTTGATTTTTGCGCCATTATTAATTTTTTGCGTCACTCAAGAACAGGCTGGTAACCATGTCCTTACCACGTTGAACATAGATCAAAGCGTAAATTCGCTTCAAGCCGGTGGCAATATGGAAGGCAAAGAAACCCGCTTTGGCATTGTTAATTCTGCCCTTTGGGCAAGTGCTACCACCGCCGCATCCAATGGTTCGGTAAATGCCATGCACGACAGCTTTACGCCTCTTGGCGGGCTTGTACCTATGGTGTTTATGATGTTCGGCGAAGTTATATTCGGTGGCGTAGGATCTGGTCTTTATGGAATGTTACACTTCGTCATTATGACCGTATTTATAGCAGGCCTTATGGTAGGTCGAACACCAGAATATCTTGGTAAAAAGATTCAATCTTATGAGATGAAAATGGCATCTTTGGCGGTTTTGGTACCAAGCCTTTTTGTGCTTATCGGTGTGTCCATCGCACTCATGACCAAAGCAGGACAGGCAGGCATTTTCAATAATGGTGCGCAAGGTTTTAGCGAGGTTTTGTATGCATTAACCTCTGCGGCAAATAATAATGGATCTGCTTTTGCCGGTCTTGGCGCGAACAGTCCATTTTATAACACATTGCTTGGGGTTTGCATGTTGGCAGGGCGGTATTGGATTATTATTCCAACCCTTGCTTTAGCTGGTTCATTGGCTGGTAAAAAACATATTCCAATTTCAGCAGGAACTTTACCGACCCATACACCATTATTTGTCGGCATTCTTATTGGGGTCATTATTTTGGTTGGCGTATTAACTTATGCGCCATCACTAGCGCTTGGCCCTGTTGTTGAACATCTTCACATGATTAAGGAGTAATGCCATGAATGAAGGCATAAAATCCAATTCTTTATTTGATGGGGCAGACATAAAGGAAGCAATTACACTTTCATTAAAACGCCTCGCACCGCAATATCAATTGCGTAATCCCGTTATGTTTTTGGTTTTTGTTGGCTCTGTTGTTACCACATTGATTTTTATTGCAATGTTATTGGACAAGAACTCTATTGTTGGCGGCGGTGAACCAATTTGGTTTGTTGGCGCGGTAACTTTTTGGCTTTGGTTCACCCTTATATTTGCCAATTTTGCAGAAGCAATAGCCGAAGGACGCGGCAAAGCGCAAGCTGGCTCTTTAAAGGCGGCAAGACGTGACGTTAGCGCGAAGAAAATTAATCACCCGGATGAGTTTGAAAACTTCACAATGGTGTCCGCCAATACACTTCGCAAAGGGGATCTTGTTTTAATCGAAGCCGGCGATTTTGTGCCGTCCGATGGACAAGTAATTCAAGGCATCGCATCTGTTGATGAAAGCGCGGTAACAGGTGAATCTGCACCAGTTATCCGTGAATCTGGTGGGGATCGTGATGCATTAACAGGCGGCACGAGAGTGCTTTCCGATTGGGTGGTAATGAAGGTTACCTCTGCCCCCGGTGAAAGCTTTCTTGATAAAATGATTGGACTAGTAGAAAGCGCCAAACGCCAAAAAACACCAAATGAAATCGCGCTTTCAATTTTATTGGCTATGCTATCAATTGTTTTTCTTCTTGTTTGTATTACCTTACTACCGTTTAGTCTTTTCAGTGTAGAAAAAGCAGGGGCGGGTTCGGTAATTACAATTACGGTTTTGGTTGCCCTTATGGTTTGCCTAATCCCGACTACAATCGGTGGACTATTATCGGCAATCGGCATTTCGGGAATGCAAAGGCTTATTAAAGCCAATGTTATCGCGACTTCCGGGCGTGCGGTTGAGGCAGCAGGTGATGTGAACGTACTTTTGCTTGATAAAACCGGCACAATAACTTTTGGCAATCGGCAAGCAGCAGCATTTTACCCGGCACCCAATGTCTCTGATCAAATGCTTGCTAGTGCAGCTAGGCTTGCAAGTATAGCAGATGAAACACCTGAAGGTCGCTCCATTGTTGTTCTGGCTCAAAAGCTATTTAATTTATCGCCAATTGACATAAAAAGCCTCAATGCGACCTTTATTCCATTTAGCGCAGAACAGCGTATCAGCGGGATTGTTATCAATGATCGTCACATCATGAAAGGCGCAGGTGATGCAATTGCAAAGGTTGTAACCACAAAAGGTGGTAATGTGCCTGAGGCAATCACAAAAAAAATTGAAGAAATCGCACGGCAAGGCGGAACACCATTATGCGTTGCCGAAGAAGATGCAATTTTGGGCGTTGTGCACCTCAAAGATATTGTTAAGCCTGATATCAAAGCCCGCCTCGCTGATTTGCGTAAAATGGGCATCAAGAGCGTTATGATTACTGGTGATAATCCTTTGACTGCGGCGGCAATTGCATCAGAAGCAGGAGTTGATGATTTCATCGCGCAGGCAACCCCCGAAACCAAACTAAAATATATTCGCAAAATGCAAGAAGGTGGCGAATTGGTGGCGATGGTTGGCGATGGCACCAATGATGCACCCGCACTTGCGCAGTCAGATGTCGCAGTTGCAATGAACTCTGGCACACAAGCAGCGAAAGAAGCTGGCAATATGGTAGATTTGGATTCCGACCCAACCAAATTGATTGAAATTGTGGAAATTGGCAAACAATTATTGATGACGCGTGGTGCATTGACCACTTTTTCAATATCCAATGATTTGGCGAAATATTTTGCTATTATTCCGGCGGCCTTTGCCACAACCTATCCCGCACTAAACTCACTAAATATTATGGGTTTAACATCACCACAAAGTGCAATTTTATCGGCCGTTATCTTTAATGCTCTGATAATTATTGCACTCGTACCCTTGGCTTTAAAGGGCGTGAAATACCGCGCCGAATCGGCATCCAATATGCTTAGACGTAATGTCTTCATATATGGCCTTGGTGGAATAATCGTGCCTTTTATCGGTATCAAAATCATTGATATTTTATTGACAAGTATCGGCTTGGCATAGGAGATTACTATGAACAATATAGCAAAAACCACACTTAAATCCTTTGGACTTATGCTGATATTTACCGCAATATTAGGCGGTATTTATCCAATGATTACAAGCTTGCTTCTCGAAGGATTTGCAAAACCCCAAAGTATCGGCAGCCTGATAAAGGCTAAAGATGGAAGTATTTTAGGCTCATCTTTAATTGGACAAAATTTTGAGAAGCCAAAATATCTTTGGGGACGACTTTCCGCGACATCAACCCCATATGATGCTGCTGCATCAAGTGGATCAAATTTGGGGGTTAATAATCCGGTTCTTTTGGAAAATGCAAAAGCAAGAATTGAAAACCTTAAAAAATATAAGAATGATGAAAATACAAAAATTCCAGTAGATTTAGTCACCGCATCTGGTTCTGGTCTTGACCCTGAAATATCACCGGCTGCCGCTTATTACCAAATCCCAAGAATTGCTAAAGCACGAGGAATTACTGGGGCATCAGTTAAAGCAATTATCGATAAAAGCACTAAGAAAAGAACCTTAAATTTATTGGGTGAAAGTCGTGTAAATGTGCTAGAAGTCAATCTAAGGCTTGATGGGAAAATCGATTGAAAGATAATAGACCTGATCCCGATAAATTACTTGAAATGATTAATAATGACCGCGCCGTTAGTTCGCGCGGTCGTTTGAAGATTTTTTTTGGTGCATCCGCTGGCGTAGGTAAGACCTATGCTATGTTGAATGAGGCGCGCCGCCTTTTAAACAAAGGGACAGACGTTATAATTGGTGTGGTTGAGCATCACGGCAGAAAAGAAACGCTTGACCTCACTGAAGGTATTCCGATTTTACCGATGTTGGAAACCAATCACAGAGGGGTAATTGTCAAAGAATTCGATATTGATGGCGCGTTAAAACGTAAACCTTCTTTGATTTTGATTGATGAATTTGCGCACACAAATGCGCCCGGTTCCAGGCATCCCAAACGCTGGCAAGATGTTGAAGAATTAATTGAAAATGGAATCGATGTTTATACAACACTTAATGTCCAACACCTTGAAAGTGTAAATGATCTGGTTGCAAAATTCACAGGTGTTTGGGTTAGTGAAACTGTTCCCGATAAAATATTTGATGCAGCCGATGAAATATCACTCATAGATATTCCAAGCGACGAATTGTTAAAACGTCTTGCAGAAGGCAAAGTATATATTGCAGAAGGCGCAAATAAACGTGCGGCTGAAAACTTCTTGAAGAAATCAAACTTGATTGCATTACGCGAACTTACATTACGCCGGACAGCTCAAAGAGTTGACGCACAAAGTGATGAATTAAATGCGGCCTTA
>DDFH01000003.1 GCA_002337085.1 Hyphomonadaceae bacterium UBA1933
AGTCAATAGACTGGGGTTTTGTTTTTTCGATTAACTTTGTCATGCCGCACTTGTTGCGGTATCTCGCGCAAGGTGAGTGTGCTATTTCACAAGACAACGCAACGAGTGCGCGGTGACAACAATTCTTAACTCTTAATCTAATTCAAGTTCCGCAAAATGTATTTTGCACGACTTCATTTTCTCTTGGGGGTTTGGTTAGATATTCATATTCTGGTTTTGTTTCAAATGGGGTTTGGGATGCCAAGAGCATTTCATTGAATAATGTATAATCGCCCAATTGATAGGCGGCATTAATTGCGCGTTCGATATAGTGATTGCGCATTATAATTGCGGGATTAGTTTGATTTAGGTTTTTTATAATCGCCGCTTTGTCATTATTTTCTTGGGACAATCTTTTTTGCCAATTGGCATACCAATCATTCGGCGCGTCTTCATTGATTTTTTGACTTAGGTCACGGAAACTATTGGTGAAATCAAGGTTGTTTTCAAATAGATAATCCAAAAATCCATCAACCAATTCATCATCACCTTCAAGATATTTTTCAAGCCCTAATTTATTGCGCATGTTTGAATAATATTCACTTTTATAAATATCCATAAAGCCAATTATGATTTGTTCGGCGGCGGCAACAGCCCTGTCGCTATCGTCATCAATCAATGGCAAAAGGCATTCGGCAAGGCGGGCAAGATTCCATTGCGTGATATTGGGTTGATTTTCATAGCGATAACGCCCGCGTTTATCGATAAAGCTATAAACCTGTTGCGGGTTGTAATTATCCATGAAGGCACATGGACCATAGTCGATTGTAATTCCGCAAATACTGGCGTTATCAGTATTCATCACCCCATGAATAAAGCCAATACCCATCCATTTTGCAACCAGTTTGGCGTGCGCCGTGGCGATTTCTTTTAATAATTCAAGATATTTATTCTCGGCATTTTCAATATGTGGATAATGGCGATTAATCACATAATCTGCAAGGGTTTTTAAATCCGCCAAATTGCCCATTGCGGCATGATATTGGAATGTTCCAAAGCGAATATGGCTTTTGGCAACGCGTGTAAGGATTGCGCCGTCTAGTGCGGTTTCGCGCTGCACCCGCTCCCCACTTGTTACAAAACTTAAGGCGCGGGTTGTGGGGATATTAAGGGCATTCATAAACTCACTAACAAGGTATTCGCGCAAAACGGGCCCTAATGCTGCCCGACCGTCGCCATTGCGTGAAAATGCGGTTCGTCCAGCACCTTTTAACTGTATGTCATAGCGTTGATTGTCTTTGGCAATGGTTTCACCAAGTAATATTGCACGCCCATCACCCAATATATTGAAATGCCCGAATTGGTGTCCACCATATGCTTGTGCAATCGGCTCCGCACCAATTGGGACGATATTGCCACTAAATATTTCTGCGAGCGCGTCTTCTGATACTTCAGAAGTATCGATATTCAAAAAATCTGCAAGCGCATGATTAAACCTAACCAATTGCGGCGCACTAACCCACGTGGGGTCTGCCATCTCATAAAATCTTTCAGGCAGGTTTATATAAGAATTATCAAATTTAATTATTGTATGGCGCATATAACAAATATATTCACAAATATGATGAATACAAGCGGGATGGGGTTATAGTTTATATTGTCCACCACATTCATTAGATTGCTTAATGCAAACTTCAATCAAAATGTAATAAATATTTGGAAACCGCGCTTTCAAATATTTCTTTCCTATTGTCCTAAATCGCTGAGTGACGAGCGAAGCGAGGAAGGTGGCGATTTAAGAAATTAACACTCCACCACATTCACCGCCAAGCCGCCCAAAGAGGTTTCTTTGTATTTTGATGACATATCAAGACCAGTTTGGCGCATGGTTTCAATTACTTGGTCGAGGGTTACTTTATGTTCGCCATCGCTCATTAATGCCAGTCTTGCAGAATTGGCGGCCTTGACTGCGCCGATTGCGTTACGTTCAATGCATGGAATTTGTACCAAGCCACCCACGGGGTCACAAGTAAGCCCCAAATTATGCTCCATCGCGATTTCGGCGGCGTGTTCGATTTGGGTGGCACTTCCGCCCCAAATTGCGCAAAGCCCCGCAGCACCCATAGAGCATGCAACCCCAACCTCACCTTGGCAGCCCATCTCAGCACCCGATAATGACGCGCGTTGTTTGTAGATTATGCCGATTGAACCCGCCACCAAAAGGAACTTGCCAATCTTGCCATTTGGCAAACAATCGGCATCTGTAAAACCTTCATTGGCACAATAATATTTTATTAGCGCGGGTATAAGCCCCGATGCACCGTTGGTTGGCGCGGTAACAACCTTGCCACCCACGGCATTTTCTTCGTTTACTGCCATGGCATAGACGTTTAGCCAATCAAACAATCGCTCAAGATCTTGTGCAGGTGTGGTATTCAGGCTTTCAAATAAAACCGATGCGCGGCGTTTAACATTAAGGCCGCCTGGTAAAATCCCCTTGGTATTAAGGCCGCGTTCGATTGATAAATTCATTGCCGCCCAAACATCGCGTAAATGCGCTTCGGTTCTTTCGCGGGGGCGCAGCGAATCTTCATTTTTCAACGCCAATTCATGAATGTTGATATTGTGCTTTTGGCATAATTTCAAAAGCTCGGTTGCCGAGGTAAATTCAAATGGTGTCTTTTTGCGTCGCTTTACAATGTCGTTGGATAATGGGCGTGATAATTGCTCTTTACTTGCGATAAAGCCGCCACCTGTTGAGTAAAACTCTTGCTCAAATAAAAGATTGTCACCTTTAAAAAGCTTGATTGCCATGCCATTGGGGTGAAGCTCTGGGATAATATCGCCGCGTAAATCAATGTGTTTTTTGGTATTGAAACCAATTTCATATTTGCCAAGTAACTTAATTTTATTGGTTTCAATTGTTTCCGCAAGCATTTTTGTTGCCAGCTCGCAATCAATGGTTTCGGGGTCAAATCCCATTAGTCCCCAAATACTTGCCTTATCGGTTGCGTGCCCAATTCCTGTTAGCGCCAAGGATCCTTGCAGTTCAATGACTACTTTATCGCATTGTGTTAAAAGACCTTTTTCATCGGCATCAATCAACACCCGCTTTGCAATCCGCATCGGGCCAGTTGTATGTGAAGATGATGGGCCAATGCCGATTTTGAAAATGTCAAAAACGCTAAACAAAAAAATCTCCCAAGCTGATTATATTTAAAGCATATTATTTAAAAACGTGATTTTTAACGTAATCATATTTGTTGTAAACAAAATAAATGTTAAAGCTTGATTTCACTATGGGGTTAAAATGCGCATTAATTTTCTAAAACTATCGGGTTTTTCGGCGATTTTTTCAATTTTGCTATTGTCGTCTTGTACGACAATTAACACTTCCAAGCCAAAACTTGCAGATGGTTTTGTAAGGCTTAGTGCGATTGACCCAAGCATTATCCAAGATATGCGTTATTCGACCACCAATAATTTCACTGGTGCTGTGGTCGATGGCTATAAAAGGGGTGAATGTATTTTGAAAAAACCTGCTGCTATCGCGCTTAAAAAAGTACAAGCAGAAGCAAAAAAACTGGGTTATAGCCTTATAATTTATGATTGCTTTAGGCCGCAAAAGGCTGTTGATAATTTTGTGCGCTGGGTCAATGGTGGAAGTGAAACCAACCCTGAATATTATGCCGATATTCCAAGGAATCTTTTGATTGAAAAGGGCTATATTGCCGATAAATCAAACCATTCCCGTGGTTTTACGGCTGATTTGGGTCTTGCACCGCTTGTACCAAATGGCGATATGACCCGACAATATTATGCATGTAATAGCCGGCCAGATTTGAAATCGCTTGATTTTGGAACGCCATTCGATTGCTTTAATACCGCTGCCAATACATTTAACCCAATTGTTACGGGTAATGCTGCAAAAAATCGTAAGATATTGGTCGATTTAATGGCGGCGCAAGGTTATGCCAATTATTCCGAAGAATGGTGGCACTTTACCCACTCAAGTCAGCCAAAAGATGCGCCACGCTATAATTTTGATGTCGAATAAGTGATAAGCCCCAAAAAGTAATTGACTGGTGTTACGGATTATTGTTCAAAACCTATATGAAAGCACTTATATGCAATAAAATTGCCCCGCCTGACGCTTTGGAATGGGTGGATATTGAAATTCCCAAACCGCAATCTGGTGAATTGCAAATTCAAATTATGGCGGTTGGCGTGAATTTCCGTGATACTTTAATAATCGAAGATAAATATCAATTCAAAGCATCACGACCATTTTCACCGTGTGGCGAAATTTCGGGAATTATCTCGGCAATTGGTGAAGGCGTAAAAGATTTTAAAATTGGCGATGCGGTTTTTGTTGAGATGACGCATGGCGGGCTTGCTGAATATGCAATCGCCAAAGCGTCCGATTGCTACATAATGCCAAATGACATTGATTTTGCCACTGCTGCCGCGACCAGTATTAATTACGGCACGGCTTATTTTGGTATTTTGCATAAGGGTAGGGCGCAAAAAGGCGAAACCATACTTGTAACAGGTGCCGCAGGTGCAACCGGTCTTGCTGCGGTAAAAATTGCCAAGGCCTTGGGGCTTGTGGTTATTGCGACAGCTAGTTCAGATGAAAAATTACAAATCGCAATCGCGGCTGGGGCAGATTTTGGATTTGTTACCCCACGTCTTGAAAATAATGATGAAAATAAGAAAATCGCGCGTGATTATTTTAAAGAAAAAATGGGTGATAAAAAACCTGATTTAATCTTTGATACAATTGGCGGCGTTTATGCCGAGGCGGCGTTGCGATGCATTAATTGGGGCGGGCGGTTTTTGGTGGTGGGTTTCACATCGGGCATACCTGTTATGCCCCTCAATCTCACATTAGTGAAAGCGTGTGAAATCATTGGGGTTTTTTATACATCATATGCCCAAAAATTTCCTGAACAACATCAAAAAGACTTGAGTATAATTTTTGATTGGTTGAAAAAAGGCATGATAACGCCCAATATAGATAAAGTCTTTGACTTCCACGAGGCAATCGCCGCTTTAAACCACCTTAAAGGCAAAGATAATCAGGGCAAAACCATAATAAGAATTGGCAATTTTAATGAATAAACTTTCTCTGTCACCAAATATGCAGGGGGCTTTATGGGGGCTTCTGTCGGCGGTTTCTTTTGTTTTTATGTCCGTATTGCTGCATATTTTGGGCGATAGTGTGTCATTATCAATGATGATTTTTTGGCGCTCTTTGGCAGGGCTTTTGGTTATATTACCAATGGCATTCAGCAGCAAAGATGCATGGGTGGTTAAACGCCCAATTCCAGTTTTGATGCGTTCATTATTCACGACAATTGCATTGTTTTCTAGCTTTTATGCCTTTGCCCATTTGCCAATTGCCCATGCCCAGGCCATAAGTTTTTCGCGGGCATTATTTATCACGGTATTGGCATTTTTTGTTTTGCATGAAAAAGTTGCATGGCGCAGAATTACCGCGACAATTGTTGGCTTTGTCGGGGTTTTGATAATGACGAGACCATCGGCGCAAATGGATTTTGCATCAATTGTCGCTATCTTATCGGCCTTTACCTTTGCGCTTTCAATCATAACAATCAAAGAATTGACAAAAGATCATTCGCCATTGTCGCTTGTATTATGGGTTAATATTTTCACGACTTTGGCTGGATTGCCATTCATTGCTTTTGATCCAGTTATTCCAACCTTGCCACAGATGGGGCTTTTGCTTTTGATGGGCTTATTTGGTACGGGGTCACAATTATTTTATGTTCGTGGGCTTAATGTTGGCGATGTAACCTTATTATCAATTATGGATTATGTCCGCTTGCCGCTTTCGGTTTTGCTTGGCTATTTGTTTTTCAAAGAAGTGCCAGATAAATATAGCATTATTGGTGCGGTAATTGTTATTGGTTCAACACTTTACATTACCCTGCGTGAGGCGCAATTAGGTAAAACAAAGGCGCAATTGTAATCATATCTTGAAACCATAAAATTAATGATTAAATTGTTATATTAGTAAATCCGCATAAGTGTGAGGGACATATGACCACCGACATAGTAAAAGATTCAACCGATGCCACATTTGTTCAAGATGTTATTGAGGCATCGAAAACTAATCTTGTTTTGGTTGATTTTTGGGCGCCGTGGTGTGGCCCGTGCCGCACTTTGGGCCCCGCGATTGAACGTGTGGTAAAATCATTCAATGGCAAAGTAAAACTTGTAAAAGTCAATGTTGATGAAAACCCGCATTTTTCAGGGCAACTTCGGGTGCAATCTATTCCTGCGGTATTTGCGTTTAAAGATGGTCAACCAATTGATGGCTTTATGGGTGCTTTGCCAGAAAGCCAGGTAAAAGCCTTTGTTGAAAAACATTTGGGCGCAGGCGGTGGTGATGCAATTGAAAAAATGCTTGCATCCGCTTCAGAAAGTATGGGGTTGGGTGATATTGGTGGTGCTGCGCAATCTTATGCACAAATCTTACAAGTTGATGCCAAAAACCCTAAGGCGCTTGCCGGTATGGCGCGTGTTTATTTAAAGGGTGATGATTTTGCTTCGGCAAAAGAAACTCTTGCAATGCTTGATCCCAAAGATGAAAATGACACTGATGTTATTGCGGTCAAAGGGCTTATCAATATTGCCGCCGAAGTTGTGGAAGCACCTGAATTAGATGCCGCAAAAGCAGAAGCACGTGAAAAGCCTGAAAATTTAATGGCGAAATTCAACCTTGCCAAAGCACATATTAAACATGGCGATTTTGAGAGTGCGGTTGAGGCAATCTTTGAAATTATGAAAGTTGACCTTGATTGGAATGAAAAGGCGGCGCGTCATTTGTTATTAAAGATTTTTGATGCCCTTGGCCCACAAAGTGAAATTACAAAAACCGGCCGCCGTCGTCTATCAACAATATTGTTTTCATAAGGTCTAATGATGTCTGAAATTGACCCTAAATTACTTGAAGTTTTGGTTTGCCCGCTAAATCGTACCCGCCTTATTTATAATAAAGAGCGGCAGGAATTGATTTCAAAATCCGCACGCCTTGCATATCCAATTCGTGATGGCGTTCCCATCATGTTGGAGAATGAGGCGCGCGAATTAGAGGCTGATGAAAAATATTAAATTGGCGGAATTGCTAATTTTGGAAATTCTCAAAAATTCTGATACCTTCATCACGAATTGCCCAGCCAGATGTGACGTTGGTTAAATGAAGTTTCCAATGTTCGGTGGCGGCATTTGCATCCGAAGCTTCAATATAGCTAAGAAGTTTTAAGCAGGATTTATAGCCGGCAAGGAATCTTTTGCGCATGGTTTCGGGGGATTGATTCACCCGTGCCTGAAATGCAATTTGATGATTTAAAACCAAATCGGTGATAATATGGCTTATGGCCTCTAGGGTTTTATTGCCATAAGATTGCGCAAGAGCGAAATGGAATTGCGCCATGATTTTTGGATAATTGCGATAATCGCCACGGTCAATTGAGGTTTTCAAATTCTCACATTTTTGGCGCAAAATTTGGGTAAAGCTTTTGTCTTGCAGGCCTGCCAATTGTTCAACAATGAATGGCTCAAAGCCAAGGCGCGAATAATAAATATCGGCATTATTGGCTTTTTGATATTGAAGGTATGAGCCAATATCTTCGCTTATAATGTCAATGTTTGGCGTTAATATCCGTGCGCCAGATCTTGAACCACGCGTAATTTCCACCAATCGTTGTTCTTCTAGGATGCGAAATGCCTCACGCAGGGTTGGGCGTGAAATTCCCAATTCGACCATCAATTGGGTTTCTGGTGGCAAAAAATCGCCAGTTTTTAATTCGCCGCGAATGATTTTTAATTTAATATCATTGGCAATCAATGAAGATGTTTTGGGGGTTTTAAACTTGTTTTCCATATCGCTATCTTAGTTATAATTGTCGGATTTGGAAGACGCATATTCAGGTTTTAATGTCGCAGTCTATATTTTATTGCTGCAAGAATATCATCCGCAAGTTTTTGCCCCATTTTGGTGCCGCCAATTTTGGTGAAATGCACCCTGTCGCCGGCTATCTCACGATCTTGCAAAAGGCTAAGGTTTGATGCCGAACAATCACCACCCATTGCATTGTACCAGTCCCAATATGCAATATTCATTGATTTTGCGAATTCGATTTGTGCGTTGCGAACTTTGGCTAGGTTTGGCGGAATATAGAAACCCGCGCCTAATTCATCACGACTTATTTGCGGATATTTTCCTGCCAACTCAGGTGACAGGTTTTTGCACGAAACATCATCCCCACGATTAAGTGCGGCTTTATTGGCATCGGGGGCAAGCAGAAGCAAAATATCGGCATGAGGTGCAAGTTTTTTAAACCTTTTAATTTGGTCTGCTAATAAATTTTTGTATTCATCGGCATTGAATGTATCGGAAAAACCTTCATTTGTGCCATAAGCAATTATTATCAACGACGGTGGTAAAACTGCAATTTGGTTTTTTATTGATATATCGTCACGCGCTGATAAGTCTTTTAAAGTTGAACCAGGGACACCAAATGAAGAAAGCACAATACCACTATGATTGTCCCACATTCCTACTGAGGCAATTTGATTATCAAATTTTTCAGAGCCTTTAATCGTAAAAATAGCTTCGGCTTCTTGGTTGGAATTAATTTGTGACGTCGCGCATGTAATGTGATCATTTTCAGTTTTGACATTAGTCAATGCAATATT
Organism: Hyphomonadaceae bacterium UBA1933; assembly: GCA_002337085.1. Lineage (GTDB taxonomy): Bacteria > Pseudomonadota > Alphaproteobacteria > Caulobacterales > Aquidulcibacteraceae > Pseudaquidulcibacter. The sequence goes on from DDFH01000003.1 coordinate 8,707, forward strand.
ATCTTTTGTGATTAAAGCGCGCGAACATATCGCAAAATTATCATAACTATGTTCATAAGTAATTGTATAAGTTCCATTCGGCGCCATAATTGCCCGATATCCCCCAAGACCGAATGGCCCACCATCGCTTTTGCTTAGTGGGAATGATTTCAAGGTTTTTAATTCTGGCTCTGTGGTAATTTGAACGTGTTGTGGGTTAAAGCCCTTGTATGGGATGCCGCCATCGATAAATCCGCGCCCGGCATTGCCAAGATTGGCTTGCAACGCATCGCGTGCACCACCACTTATAAAATCTGATGCAGTATGACTATCGCCTAGCCATAAAATATGAATTGGTTTTTTATTATTTAATGATTTATAAAAAGAGGTGAGGCTTTGAGCATTATGAAGATTGCCAAATACATTATCGTTTGAAGCTGGCGTTTGTGAGTTTGCTAAAACTGGAATAAGAAAACCCAAGAATGCTAGAAAATATGAAATGCTTTTAATCATTTTGCCAATAACCACCTGTAAAAAACAAATCTATAATCATTATTAGAGAGGGTCAAATGCCAATAGAATTAATTATCGATAAACGCGCACATGATTTAGGCGGTGGTTTCGAGGTTGGCAGGGTTTTGCCATTTTATAAGCGGCGCATGGTTGGCCCATTTATTTTCTTTGATCAAATGGGACCGATGTATTTGGATGCGGGTATTCCCAAAAACCTTGATGTTCGACCACACCCTCATATTGGTTTGTCAACAGTAACTTATTTATATGATGGGGCAATGACGCACCGCGATAGTTTGGGCTTTCATCAAGAAATAAAACCCGGTGAAGTTAATTGGATGGTTGCAGGTTCTGGCATTACCCATTCGGAGCGCTTTGAATATGCGCGCACTAATGGCGCAAATATGTTTGGGATACAGGCATGGGTTGCTTTGCCAAATGAGTTTGAAGAAACTGATCCCGCATTCTATCACCATGAAGGCGATGATTTACCACATTGGTCGGACGGCGGTGTGAATGGACGACTAATTGCCGGTGCAATTGATGGATTGAATGCAAAAGTAAAGACCCATTCACCATTGTTTTATGTACATATTGAAATGAAAAATGGCGCACGACATACAATCTCGAACCAATATTCAGAGCGTGCGGTTTTTGTTGCAAAAGGCGCCATTGAGATTTTGGGACAAGTTCTTGTAGCAGGTCAAATGGCGGTTTTAAGTGGGAACGAGGCAATCGATATCAAAGCAACAACTGATACCACTATAATGGTTTTAGGTGGTGAGCCAGTTGGCAAAAGATTTATGTTTTGGAATTTCGTTGCATCCTCAAATGAACGTCTTGAACAGGCGAAAGAAGATTGGAAACAGGGACGGATGAAATTGCCAAAAGGGGATGAAAATGAATTCATCCCCTTGCCAGAATAGATTTATTATAAAGCTAAGATTTATCCCGCGCGAATATTGCGCAAGAATGTATTGGCTGAATTGCGCAAATTATCTGCTTGTTTTGCAAGCTCTGAAGTTGCCTCTAATGATTGGCGGGCAGTTAAACCGGTTTCTTGTGATGAACCTAAAACAGCGCAAACTGCGGTCGCCGATTCTGCGGCGTTGGCAGCAACTTCGCTAGTGCGCCCAGAAATTTCATCAACAGCAAGTTTTTGTTGTTCGATGGCATTGGCAATCTCTGCTGAAACATGGTTCATTTCTTTTATGGTTTCAGTCACATTAGTAATTGTTTTAACTGCCACGTGGGTTGAGTTGGTAATCGCATCAATATTATTGCGAATATCTTCAGTTGCCTTTGAAGTTTGTTCGGCAAGGTTTTTAACTTCGGATGCAACAACCGCAAAACCACGACCTGCCTCACCGGCGCGAGATGCCTCGATTGTAGCATTAAGGGCAAGCAGGTTGGTTTGATTGGCGATTTCAGTAATCAATTGTACGACTGAACCGATGCGCTCTGCTGCTTGTGAAAGTTCATTCACTTTTTCTGTTGACGCCAATGCGTGTTCTTGCCCTTGCTCTGCAATTTGGGCTGCATTGCTTGCTTGTTCAGCGATTGTGTTAATTGATGCCGCCAATTCTTCTGATGCTGCTGCAACGGTTTGAATATTGCTTGATGATGCATCGGTTGCGCGGGTTGCCGCTTCGGCATTTAATGCAACATTATCTGTTGAATAGAGCAGGGTCTTTGAAGATGCCTCAAGTTCATTAGATGCCGCTGCTACCGCCTCGATTGCATCCATAACGCTGCGTTCAAATGAATCCGCCATGCTTAGGATGGCATTACGGCGTTCGGTTGTGCTTTGCGCCTCCAAATTTGCTTGGCTGGCACGCATTTTATTGGCTTCATCAAGGCTTCTTTGTAGAATTTCGGCAACATTGGCCATTTGCCCAATTTCATTTTGGTCATCGGTATGCGGAACTTTGAATTGAGTTTCATTGTTTTTTATGCGTTGTAAACAATCCGCAATGTCAGAAATACGCGAGGTAAGGCCGCGTGAAACCAACACCACAAGACCAGCCGCCAATAATAACATCAGGCCAACAATTGCAAAATTACGGATTTCTTCGCTATATTTGCCTTTGATGCGAATATCCAAAAGGCGTGCAAGCTCATCGGCTGATTTAACCCATAGATTATTTGCGGCTTCTTGAACGCCAAGCATTGATTGGTTTACTTGGGCCGCATTGGTGACAACATTACCTGCGCCAATATTATCCACGCTTATCTTTGCTTGATTATCAAGGTTTGCCATTTTGGCATCAACCTCTTTTTTAAGGCCGGTTAAGTTTTTATCGAGGCTTCCATCTTTGTTGGCCGCAATTGCAGAATCCAAAGATCCCATCATGGCGCTATATGCGGTGTCAACATTTGCCTTGGCTTTTACGATTTCTGCCCCTTCGGCAAAAGATCTATCTGCTTTTTGGTCAACAGTTTTGATTAGTGCAGCAAGCCTATTTGTAGCACTAGCAAAACTAGGCATTTTAAATGCAATAACATCCATAACATAATATGAATCCAAATCAGGATCCAAAGTAAGGTTTGAACCATCAGAAATTTTTGAAATCAAGGCCAATGTTTTATCAAGGCGGGTTGCGGGATCTTGTGTAATTGCGTCTTTTAGTGCTTTTGATGTTTCGACTGAGTTCATTTCAGAATCAAATTTATCGCTTGCCGTGCTAAATTCAGCATTTAATTCGCCAGATTTATTAATTGCGGCGGCATACATATTTGGCCACACGGTTTTAAGGTAATTGACCCCTTTTAATTCTTTTGCGCTGAAATCAATATCCGCATTTACTTTTGATATAAATTGATATGACATCAGAGCCATAGGCATAAGCAAAACCACTGCAATCAATATAATTTTTTGCATGATTGATAGTTTTTTATGGACGAAATCAAACATTGGGGAGCCTTTAGAAATTGTTAATTGTGCCATGAATTTTATTGGCGATTAGATTTTGTTATTGCTAGGCGTTAACTATTAATTTATAGTTTATAAAACCTTTATTACCGTGTGGTAATTAGATTAAAAATGCCTATATTACAGTGTTTTAATGCGAAAATTAATGTGTAATTTTCTATTTGCGCCTTAAAGTTTAAGCTTATTTCAGCGCCTTTTGTGCAAGCTATTTTGTAGTGAAAATTATAAAATTAGTGCATTATAAAACTACCAAATGATATTTTTGAAATGATTTTAAATAATGTGGTCTCGCACCTTGAATATATTTGCCAAACCTATATATAAGAATATTAGCATATATAAACATAAACTAAGGTGACACAATGGAAATCAAGATGGAAATAAAACCAGAGGTCAAAAAATTCTTTGACCAAGATACCAACACATTTAGCTATGTAGTCAAAGATCCAACCTCAAATTTCTGTGCGATAATTGACAGTGTATTAAACTTTGACGCGCCATCGGGCAGCACTAGCTTTGCCGCTGCTGATGAAATAATTGAATATGTAAATTCGAATTCTTTGAAAGTTGAATGGATAATTGAAACCCATGTTCATGCGGATCATTTATCAGCCGCACCATATTTAAAATCAAAACTTGGCGGTAAAATTGCAATTGGTGAGAATGTTACAATTGTTCAAAATGTTTTTGGTAAAGTTTTTAATGCCGGAACTGATTTTGAACTTGATGGCAGCCAGTTTGATTATCTTTTCAAAGATAATGAGATATATAAAATTGGCAATATTGATGCAATTGCCATTTCAACACCTGGGCATACGCCTGCATGTATGACGCATATCATCGGTAATTCTGCCTTTGTTGGCGACACGATTTTTATGCCAGATCAAGGAACAGCACGTGCTGATTTCCCTGGTGGTGACGCAAAGATATTGTTTAAATCAATCAAAAAGCTTTTAAGCCTGCCGGATGAAATGCAGCTTTATATGTGTCATGATTACGCGCCAAATGGACGTGAAATAAAATATCAAAGCACGATTGCCGAAGAGCGCGCAAAAAACATCCATGTGAATGATAAAATTAGCGAGGATGAGTTTGTGGCGATGCGTTCAAAACGTGATAAAACACTTGGGATGCCGCGTCTTATTTTGCCATCGGTTCAAGTTAATATGCGCGCGGGAAATTTCCCGAAGCCGGATGATAATGGAACAATATATCTAAAACTACCTGTAAATCTATTTTAATCGAAAAGAATAAAACATGATAAACCAAACAATTGCTGCGTTATTATCAGGCGGTCTTATAGGATTTACGCTTGGTCTGATTGGTGGCGGTGGGTCAATATTGGCAACCCCATTGTTGCTTTATTTTGTTGGTGTGTCGCAGCCCCATATTGCGATTGGGACTGGCGCGCTTGCGGTTTCTGCCAATGCTTATGCCAACCTTATCGGGCATGCACGCAAAGGGAATGTTTGGTGGCGTTGTGCAGCAGTTTTTGCAATCATTGGCATTATTGGTGCATTCGCTGGTTCAAGCCTTGGTAAAGCGTTAAACGGGCAATTGCTTATGTTTTTGTTTGGCTTTGTCATGGTTTTGGTTGGTGTTTTAATGCTTCGACCTAGAAAAGATTTTGGTGGTGAAGCATGTGGGGTTGATGCCAAAATGTGCATTAAAACTGCGGTGGTTGCTTTGGCTGCTGGTTTTGCATCTGGCTTTTTTGGTATTGGTGGCGGCTTTTTAATTGTTCCGGCACTTATTTTTGCAACCCGAATGCCAACTATTAATGCGGTGGGGACTTCACTTTTGGCGGTGGGGACATTTGGTCTTGCCACTGCAATAAATTATGCATTTGATGGCATGGTCGATTGGCCTATTGCCGGTGAAATGATTCTGGGCGGGGTCGTTGGTGGATTTTTGGGAATGAAACTTTCAACCAAACTTGGAAGCCAAAAAGACACCCTAAACCGTATTTTTGCGGTTTTGATATTCTTTGTCGCAGCCTATGTCCTATACAAAAGCGGTAGCCATTTGTTTTATGAGAAATAAAGCACGTGAGTTTGGAATAAAAACTTAAAATAAATTTCATATATAAAATTATTATATTTAAATAGAATTATAGACTTAATTTTATAATTCAAAATGAAACATTGAATTTACAATTTAATAAAGTGTGATAGCTTTTGTGAAGTTTAAAGTTGAATATTTGTGGTTGGTTGGAGTTTGACATGGGGTATATATCATCAGTCAAAATTGATAAATTTTGGGGTACAAAGAATGTTAGTATTAAGTTCGACAAAGCATTCAACTTTTTAATTGGAAAGAATGGAAGCGGTAAGACAACTATAATAAATTTGATAGCTTCTGTTATAACCGCAGATTTTCAAACTATTTATTCAATTCAATTTGAGTCAATTGAAATTACAATTGGTTATTATGGGACAAATAGAAAATCAAAAATAACAGTGAATAAGATAACAGACCAATTACATGGAAATATTGTTTTAGAATATGATGTAAAAGAATCTGCAAATAGCCCTAGCTCTAAATATATGGTTGAAAACCCATATGATGAACGAATCTATCGCTCAGCGACTGCCTTAAACTATCGGCGTCATAATGAAATTATAAGAATAAATAATTTAATAGAAAATATTGTTTCTACTAGTTGGTTATCTGTACATCGTGGGGCAATAAACAAATTTAGTAAATCATCTGGTCGCGAAGATTCATTTCAATCTTTAATTGATGTTAAAGTAAATGATATATCAAAAAAGTTTGCAAGCTATTTTTCACTTTTAGAGGGACGCTCTAATTTGGAAAGCCAGACTTTTCAAGAATATGTTTTCTTGTCTCTTTTAGAGCAAAAAAGTATTAAGAGTGGTTTTGTACTTAGTACAGAAGACAACAAAACAGATAAGGAAACACTAATTGGTATTTTAAAACATTTAGGTGTCCCTGATGCCAAGGCAGCAAAAAGTGCAAATTCATACAATTCTAGATATGAGATGGCTCAAAAGAGGTTAACTAATAAGTCTAAAGAAGATAAGGTTGATTTTGAAGACATTGTTGTGTTGTATGACTCGCGCAGAATAACAAATATGGTTGATAAATGGAAAGAGTTCAACGATGCTAAAAGCAGGATATTCGCGCCTAAGAAAGAGTTTGAAAGCATTGTCAACGAAATGTTCTCAAATAAAGAACTTAGCTTTGATGAAAGAAATAACCCAATATTGAAATTTGCAAATGGAGATAAGCTAAGCATTGAAGTTTTATCGTCTGGTGAAAAACAACTTTTTATTTTGCTAGGCGATGCCTTACTTCAGGAACAGCGCCCAGTAGTTTATATTTCAGATGAGCCTGAATTATCTTTGCATGTAGAATGGCAAGAGGTTCTATTCGAAAATATTAGAAAATTAAACCCAAATTGCCAAATTATTTCTGCTACACATTCCCCAGATATTGTTGGCAATTTTCAAGATAAAGTAATTGAAATAGAGGGTTGTATAAAAGAATGTTCTTGAGGACTGGTAGCGGTTTAAAAAATCAACATTTATTCCATGATGTACAATATTTTCTGTATTGTGAAGGAAGAAATACAAAAAACAGTTTTGGACGCTTAGTAACTTTAGACATGGTTTTTTGGAAAAGGGTATTTTCCATGAAAAATGTTAAAGTTAAATGCAGGAGCGTAGGTAATAAAGGCAAGCTAGCCATAATACACAGAATATTAATAAAAAAAAATATAAAAAATGCCATAATTGCTATGGATAGAGATTATGATGATTATTTGAAACGAATAATAGAACACCCGCAAGTCATCTATACATATGGTTATAGTTGGGAGTCAGATGTTTTATATCAGCTAGATTTCCAGACAATTTTACCGTTGTTTATGAATGCAATGGATGTCGAGGATGTTGAGCTTGAATATAAAGAGTATATGAACGGTATAAAAAAAGACTTAGAAAGGTTATGTTTATTAGATATAAAATATTTTTCATGCCCGAAAGCACTATTTAATAGGGGTAAAATTGATATTTTAAGTCTTTGCAAAACACATGAGCCTAGAATTTTGAAATCTACAATATGTTCAAATGCAAAGAGTATAAGACATTTTGAATCCATAAAAGATATAAAACAACTTTGGACTCAAAAGAATGTTGCTTTAACTGTTTATGGTAAGCTTGTTGCAAAAGTTATATACAATTGGTTCGTATATTTCTCAAATATTAATGAATCTGTTAGAAAGGTCTCATATGATGTAATGATGGCTGCATCAGTAAACTCATCTTCGCTAGAGTTTATAAATTCTGACGGTTTTGATTACTACGATATTAATATTGAAAAATTTTTAGTGCATAATGAATAGAATAGCTATGTGTTATCTATATCTTAAAACGCATAAATGTATGCTAAAACTTTAATTAACTTTCCAAGTAATTTTCAAGCTTGAAAATAAAATAATGGAGCGGGTGATGAGATTCGAACTCACGACATCCACCTTGGCAAGGTGGCGCTCTACCCCTGAGCTACACCCGCATCCTGTAACATCAAAGATGCGAAATGACTGTGAAAGTCATTGGGTGGAGGGCTTATGGTGGATTTGGAAAAAAAGTGCAAGAGGGTTTTGGCAGATTGACTGAATCTTTTATTGAAAAATTACACCGTCTTTGCTTAAAAGCCTTATGGACAAGCAAAAAATAACCCGTGAAGAATTATTCGACCTCCTCGACAATCTTGGAATAAATCATAAAACCACCCATCACCGCGCTGTTTTCACCGTTGATGAAGGGGAGGATATTAAAAAAGCCATACCTGGCGGGCATTCCAAAAATTTGTTTTTAAAAGATAAAGACGGTGCCTTCTTTCTGATTTGTGCCTTGGGTGAAACCCAAATCAAAATGAATCATGTTCACAAAGCGGTGGGCTGCGCACGGCTTTCATTTGGTTCGGAAGAAAAATTATATGAGCTTTTGGGCGTTCGCCCTGGTTCGGTGTGTCTATTTGCGCTCGCTAATAATGTTGAAAAAAATCTTACCCTTATTCTTGATAAGAATATTTTCAAAAACCCGCTTATTAATTTCCATCCGCTTTTGAACGATGCCACCACGACCATAAGCACCGATGACATGATTAAATTTGTCAAACATTGGGGCGGGCGCGCGATTATTGCCGATTTTTCAACCGATATTCCAATAATCGAAGGCACAGTTTAATAACCCCCGCGTAAATTCCATTGTTTATAGTTTAATATCGAATTTTCGAATTTAAACAGGCTGACATTCTTATCATAAAAATCATTTACCCTTAAAAGACCGCGCTTTGGATTAACCTGCAACAGTGGTGATAAAAGGTTTATGAAATAGCCCAAATGTTCGGATATGAAGGATGATCGCCGCAATGCCAATTTTGTAACAGATTGTGGAAACAAAAGGCGAGAATCTTTTAAAACTTCAAATTCAAAGGCTTCATCTTCCAATAGTGCGGTTTCGGAAATAATTCCCACCCCAACCCCAAGCGAAACATAGCTTTTGATTATATCAGCATCGAGTGCCGCAAATCTTATGTATGGCTCAATATCTTCAACGCTAAATGCAGCATCAATTTGCGGTCGTCCGGTTAAACCTTCGGCATAGGTAACAATCGGATATTTCGCAATGTCATAAATGGTTGGCAAGTTGGTCGATAAAATCTCATGCCCTTTGGGCGCAATAACCACATGATGCCATTTAAAGCAGGGTAGGGTTATAATATCACTGTTGGTTTCTAATGCCTCGGTGGCGATTGCAATGTCAATCTTTCCTTCGGTAATGGCGGTTTTTATGTTTTGCGGGCTATCTTGAACGAATTCAAGCGTTACATCGGGATATTCTTCTTCAAATTGGCGGTAAACAACGGGAATTATATGACGCGCTTGATTATGGGTGGTTCCGACGCGAATTGTCCCACGGCCAGAAGTGTTTAGATGCGCGGTATAATTGGCAATATTTCTAAGTTCAAAATTAATACGCTCGATAATTTCTTTTATGTTCTCGCCAATCGCACTAAGGCTATAATTGCCATCATTGGTGGCAATAAAAACCTCTGCCCCAAGTTTTCTTTCGATTTTATTGATTTCAGTTATAAGTTCTTTTGGGGTTTTTCCAATTGCGCTTGCGGCATCGTCAATAATTAGATCTGCTTTGAACAGATTATTTAAAATTTCAATTTGCGCGAAATTCATTGCTTTGCTCCTATTTCAAGAAATCTAAAGCAATTATTTCGGGCATCAATTTTGCGGATAATATAAATTTCCTAATTTGCATGGGGTTGAAAGAATTTATCAAACAAAATGAACCCGCCATATGCGCAAAACCCCTTCCACAGGCGGTTATTTTAATTATAAGGGCAAATGGTTGGCTCCTTAGCTCATCAGGACAGAGCATTCGTTTCCTAAACGAAGGGTAGTGGGTTCGAGTCCCTCAGGAGCCGCCAATAATCCATGTTTTGATTTATCCACAATTCGATACAGTTTGCAAAACCATTGTAAAATCAGTGGGTTTGTGACCATGTGTTTGTACATATTCACATACAACTTTACAAAATTACTAAAAAATTTGTGGGGGTGTTTGTGGGGTTGGAAGTCCGCATTTTTTTTATATTGCATAATTTCATAAATTATCATTTCAAAATAATGCTGAAATAAAGTGAGGCGTTATGTCAAAACATAGAACCATTTATAGATTAAGAGGCAATCTTCTTAGAAAATATGAACCACATAAAAGGCATTCAGATGGTAATGGCTTATATTTGCAGAAAACAAGCATGGAATTTGGTTCTTGGTATTTAATTTATACAGACAAGAGAAAAAAACGAAAGGAAATGAGCATTGGCAAGTTTCCAGACATGGGTTTAGATGAGGCAAGGGCAAGATGCCACGCAGAAAAAGCAAAACTGGCATCACATTTAGATCCTTTGAGTGAAAAGCGGAAAGAAGAAGCTTTAAACCGAGAAGAAAATAAGCAGATAATCACATTTGGCAGTCACTTTGACAAATGGTTCAATAGCGTTCGGATTCATAAAATTAAAAGCCACGTTACAAGACGCCAATGGCAATCAACCGTAAACACTTATTGCAAAGAGATTTTAGATAAGCCGATTGGTGAAATTACTAAAGAAGATATTTATGAATGCCTTAAAGATATATGGTACACAAAATATCCGACTGCCGCCAAATTATTGCGTCGTATTGAAGGAACTTTTGATGATGCAATTGCCGAAGGCATTATTGCTGAGAATGCAAACCCCGCGATTTGGAAGGGGTTTCTGGCGAAAAAATTTGAAAAAGGTAAAGATGTACACAAGCCAAGAAAGCATCCGGCACTTGATTGGCGTTTACTGCCTAAACTTATTTCTGAACTAAGGTCATTAAACAGCAATAGCGCAAGGGCATTAGAATTTATTATTCTCAATAATAATCGTCTTAGCGAAGGACTTAACCTTGTTTGGGGCGAAATTAATTTTGAATCTAAAATTTGGACAATTCCCGGAAACCGTATGAAGGCAAGGGAAGAACATCAAATCCCACTTTCAAGCCGCTCTATCGAGATACTAAATTTTATGAAACAATTTGGTAATGTAAAAGCAGACAAGCTCGTTTTTCAGGGGCAGCGTAAAAACCATCCTTTTTCAACTACTACTATGGAAAAATTGCTAATGAAGGTAGCGAGCAGGCTTACCGATAAACATGCTTGTCCTCATGGGTTTCGTTCAACATTTAGCGATTGGGCGGCTGATAATGGTATTACAAGTGTTGATATAATTGACTTCTGCCTATCCCATGCCGTGCAGGGAACAACAAAACATTATTTGCGAACCAAGGCTTTAACGCCAAGAATTGAAGTAATGCAAAAGTGGAGCGATTTTTGTGAAGGGAAATTACAAGCAAAAATTATTGAATTTAATAATGCAGCGTAAATACCGTTTGCTACCTGCTACACTGCTACAATTGCTACAAAGTTAAAATCTAATGGAGGAAGATAAAAACAAGTATAGTTAAATATAGAATTGGTCTTGACCTTGATAGGAAAAGAATGAAATATGAAGATTCAGTGATATGATGTAATAAGTTATATTGCTGTAAACCAAGAACGGCAAGCGCGAGGTGGATCAGCAAAAATTCCCTCGCGCCTGCTTCAAGCAGCGGCAAGCCGCCTTACAACCTTACTAACCATGAGTTAGAAAGACAGTATTCCTATATATGAATTTCATTTTTCAGGCATTCATATAAGTATATGTTTTATATGGTATTTTTTTAAAAATATCCACATAGCGGGATGCAGACTATCAGTTGGCACATTTTATGTCAATAAAACAAGTAGATTTGTTTTTGTCTAATTATTTAGATGCAGCAAGTTTCTGTTTCTCAATATTTGAGGTATAATAGGTTTAACAAGCGGGTTGCCATAAAAGAAGAAAATCCATTTAAAGGATATTTTTATGGAAAAACAAAAATTAAAAGGTGAAAACCTTTTTTATCACACAATACCTGAAACAGCTGAAATTTTAAAAGTAAGTCGTTCTATGGTGGACAAAATATGGCGTAAAGGCAAATTAGAAAAAGTAAAGATTGGATCTAGTGCCTATATTACTGAACGAAGCATATTGGCGTATCAACGTGAGATTTTTGAAATGAGCGTTGTGAAAACAAAGCAAGTCATGAGGTAATCTTTATTATGAATAATTATAAAGATAGCTTGCCGACAGATAATGTCGGCAAGGGAGCCGTTTATTGTCTGCGTGATGCAGATTGTAGCTGGCTTTCGAAAATTGATTTCTTGAGCCTTGTAATAATGTTAAGGGGTGCGCCTAATCTTTTCCTAAGTACGCAAAATGAAATTCGATTTGGTTCAAAGGGTTCTTTAGCAATAATTCCTAAAAAAGGAATTTTTGCGGATTTTGAGAATTCCAAATCAGGCGGAATTTTAGATTTTATTATTAACGAAGGCAAAGCCACTAATAGATATGAGGCTGCAATATGGCTTAAAGGAAATGATGTTAGGCTTTCAAATATCCAAATTCCTATAAATAATAAAATTGATAAACCTTCGAAAATGCAAGGTATGGCAAGAGAATTATGGGATAAAGCATCGGAAATAAGTGAAACTATTGCAGAAAAATATCTTATTGAATGCCGTTTAATTCCTGTCAGGCAAATGAATGTTCAGAATTTAAGATTCTTAAATAATGCGCCTGTATTGGGTAATAATGTACGCCGCAAATATCTTCCTGCTATGCTTGCTAAGGCTGAAAATATAGAAGGTGAATTTTGTGGTTTGCAACTAACGTATTTAGATAAATTCGGCAATAAAGCAATTATACCCAAGCCTAAAATCCAAATTGGAAAATTTAAAAATGGTGCTTGTATAAGGCTTGGAAATTGTGACAATTTAATAATTGCCGAAGGTATTGAAACAGCATTATCGGCAGCCTTTCTTACCGGACGTTCTGCTGTGGCAACGCTTGGCATAAGCGGGATGCTTAATTTTCAACCTTGGCGAAAATTTAATTCAATTATAATTGCCCAAGATAACGATAAATCCCAAAGTGGTGAGAGTGCAGCCTTACATCTGGCTCATAAATTAATGAATTATGGTTGTAATGTTTCAGGAATTTTAGTGCCGCCAAAACCTTTCGGAGATTGGAATGATTTTTTGAAGTCTGGGGGTGGATATGAACACCCTTGAAAAATTTATAAAGCCCATTGTTATAAATGACGAAGAAAAACCGATTAATAAGTCAATAAGCTTGTGCGACAAGAGCTTTACACCCATGCCGCTTGATTGCCTTCCTAATGAGCTAAAGCAGGCGATATTGGCAATTGAAGCACGAGCCATGTGTCCGATTGAGATTGCCGCCCAAACCGTCATAGCTACTGTTGCATTGATTGCACAAGCGCACGTCAATGTCAGGAATCTTTCGAACGGAGTTTCGCCTGTTTCGTTATTCTTACTTACTATGGCTGAAACGGGTGAAAGAAAATCAACCGCTTATTCAATAGCAACCTATGTTATTAGGCAATGGGAAAAAGAGCAAATTGAACGGGCGCAGAAAGATTTTAATGATTATGAAAATAAATTGTTAGCCTTTGAAGCAGCCAAACGCAAAATAGAAGCCAATAAGAAATTTAATATTGAACAAATGGAACAAGAATTAAAAAAACTTGGCAGAAAACCTATAAGACCACCTATTCCAATACTTATTGCCAATGACGCAACAATTGAAGGGCAATGGCGTTTATCGAAAGAGGGATTAGGCTATGGCGGAATCTTTACAACAGAGGGCGGGGAAATCTTAGGCGGTTATTCAATGCGCTCTGAGAACAAGCTTAAAACATCTGCCCAATTATCAAAATTTTGGGATGGTGAGGCGCAATCCCGGGTGCGCATGGAATTGGGGGCAGACACGCTTTATTCTCGCCGCCTCTCAATTCATTTAATGGTGCAGCCTGAAACGGCAATGGCATTCTTTTCTGATGGGGCATTAAATAATCAGGGATTACTAAGTAGGTTTTTAATTGCCTATCCTAAAAGCAAGAAAAGTACGCGAATTATTGAAGTTTCTAATAGTCCCGGGATTGATAAAAAAGATGTGAATATTGATGATTTTTATACAAAAATTGCCGAATTATTGGAAATATTTCCACCACGCCCCTCAAAATCAATTGATGTCGCTGAACTTGCCCCGAGGCTCTTGGGTTATAGTAAGGAGGCGTGGACAGAAATTGTTAGTTTTCATAATCGTGTTGAGATACAATTAGGGAATGGCGGTAAATACGGCGATATATCAGGATTTGCAGCTAAAATTGCCGAAAATGCCTTGCGACTGGCGGCGATTTTTACATTCTTTGAGAACCCAAATGCCGATCAAATTTCCATTGAAACTATGAGAAATGCTGTTTGCTTAGGTGAGTGGTATTTATACGAAAATTTGCGTATTTCTAACCAAGCTTCGCAGGATATTTCAGATGCTGAAAGATTGCGGTTGTGGTTAAAAACTTATCCTGAAAGTTTTATTTCAAAACGAACGATGCAGCAAAGATGCCCGTCATCTGTTCGTAGATCTGAACGCCTTATGCCAGCAATAATAATACTTTTGGAGGCAGGAATTATTAAAGCCACTGACACTTCAAATCTTTGGCAGATAGTAAAATAAATTCACTAACGAATGGGTGACTGATTGGTTGTTCTAAGTATAAATATTTTATTTTATTGCTATGTGGATAGATGTGGAAATATATAAAAGTATATATAACTATTATTTTGATAATATCGTATAAAATACAAATAAAATCAAATAAATATAATTTATTTGATTGGTTTATTTTATTTGTATGTTATATATTTTTATAAGTTCATTGCTTAACGCATTTTTTGCCTAAAATATACCTCGGTTATTTTGTAATAACTGCTGTGTTTTTGGTGGTTGAATATATGTGCCTTTGAGGAGTTACGATGATTAACGAAGATAGTGATAGCGAACGTAGGGTAAAAGCGGCTTTATATGAGGTTGGAGGTTATATGGACTATCATGACCCTGCAGGTGGAAATATTTTAGTACAAAAATTTGAGGATGTTCGAATTTCTGAATTATAGGCTAAAGTAATTTAAATCAGGCATTAAACTTGTGATTTGCTATAATGTATAGTGTTGAGGTGTATTATGATTTTTACTAAAGAAATAATTGAAGCCGCGAGGAATCATATTCGCACTCTCAAATTCGAACCGCTTACCGATGAAGAAGTTTCGGAGTATCGCCAAGCGATTAATGAAGCGGCGCACAACAACGCAATCGAAGACAATCCATTCACTGAATTGGATTGGACGTTTTGGAATATGGTTTTTGAAGAACGTATTCCGAAAGAACTCGGCACGGATGTATTGGATTTTGTAATGCAACTATACAAAACCGAAGGTGATAAGGCAGTAGCATGAGTAAAGACCCGTATCGTTACTCCGTGACGCGCGTTTTAAAAATAAGTTTGGTATCAGTGACGATAAATTGCTTCAAGAAGCTTAGCGTAGGATAACTTCGGTAAGAATGGCACAACTCATCACAAATGGATTAGTTTAATCCAGTAAATTTATAAAAATAACGACACGTTTTGTCTTAGTGGCGTGTCTTTTTGAAAGCTTAATAATGTATTTTAAGCTAGTGCAGGATAGGGTTAGTGGGACAAACGACTTACAAAACATTAACAATAAGACTTCCAACAAGAGCTAAAGCACTTAATTTTGCTTTGATTGATAAAATTGCCAATCAAAGAGGAATGACGCGGTCACAATGGGTTCGGATGTTGATCGTCCAAGAACTTGAACGCATAGGGCATATTCTTGAAAAAGATAAAAGTGAAGAATTGCAAAAATATTCCGAAGAAATCACTGATGAGGCTGTCTATCGGCGATATTGTGATTTCGCAAAAATGCACAATACCGAAGCTGAAAGCAGCTTACGCCCCACAGCACCTAAAAGGTCTGAAAGTATTCGCTATCGTCTTACCCTTAAGCCAAATGAATGGGCTTTTATTGAAGATTTCGGGCATAAAATATTGATGACACCAACCGAAATAGCAAGCGTAATTGTAAGGCAATGGGTTGGTTTAAATAAGAAGCCACCAGAGCAATTATTCAATGATATTTATCATGTTAGGGCGGATATTCGCCGCATTGCGGTAAATATAAATCAATTGGCATTATCGGCAAATAAGTTCGCTAAAATCCCATCCTTATTAAATCATGATAATCTTGAAACAAAGCTTAAAGATTTGCCGGATTATATCGCAAACATAAATAATCTGGTTGATAAGGTGGCGGAATTATTGGCAGTAAATCACGCTGTTTGGAATATAAAAAAAGAAAATGTCATTAATTCAGAGGTTGAAGCTCATCCGGTTATACAACCCGATTATATTTATAAAGATTTGCTATGACAAAATCTTCGCCAAATCAATCTTCATTGCTTGATGTCGCTCAAGTTTGGAAGTCAAATAAACGAACACAAGACAATAATGTCAGGAGTGAATATTCAGCATTTTCTAAGTTATCAGGTCTTTTAAGGTCATCGGTGCCAAAAGCTAAAGCACAATTGGCACAAGTTATGAAAAGAGTCCCGCAGGTTGTTGTAAAGGTAACAAAGGGAACGCATGGTTCTCAAAATACATTCGAAAATTTTACTTATATATCGCGCAATGGCAAAGTTCCTCTATACGACCAAGATGGTAGAGAAATATCTTCCAAACAAGAAATGAAATCAATTGCAAAAGAGTGGCATGAAATTAGTTCATTATCTGATAGCAGAAGTCGCAGGATAAATTCGCCGGATGCGCGGCGTATTATATTTTCTATGCCGCAAGGCACTGACCCTAAAAAAGTTCTTAGTGCAGTAAGAGCAACGGCTCGTACATTATTTGAAGGCAAATATGATTATGTCTATGCGCTTCACACTGATGAAGGAAAGGGTAAAAGCCCAAATCCTCATGTGCATTTGACCGTAATGTCACAGGATTATGATGGTAAGAGACTGCAATTGCGGCGCGGTGATTTGCTTATCATGAGAAAAGTTTTTGCCCTAGAGTTGCGGCAACGCGGGATTGAAGTTGATGCAAGTCCGCAAATTGCGCGTGGTAAAAAAATTGGGGCATTAAGTCAAAAATCATATCATATAAATCAAGGCGCAAGTGGCAACTCGAAGAAAACAATTGATACTAAGCGCAAAAAAACGCCTTATGTTAGTCAAGCTGTTGTGAGGCTCTACCTTGCAGCCGCAGAAGATTTGTTGAAAACGGGTGATGAAAGCGATAAAAATTTGGCGTTGGAGATAAAAAGTTTCGTCAACGAAACTTTTAAAATTAACGAAACTTTGAATGACAATCTTACTCAACCAAATGAAAAGGCACACGAAGCTAGTCAAAATCAAAGCTTGGCTTTGGAATATTTGAATAAATCTTCGGCGGAAAGACTTGAAGATAGCCGCTTGATAAATGCCGAGCTAACAGCGATTGAGTGCCGAAAACTAGCAATTAGTCACTTTGAAAAAGATTCCAAGAATCTTCAATCGGCATATTCACTTATCGAGAAACAAATCTTTGATGACCTAGCAAAAGGTCTAGAATTTAATAAACCAAATCTATCTCAAACCAAGAAACTTGAGATGAAATTGCCAAAGCTAAAGTTATAGGTTAAAAGTAGATAAAATTTTTAGCGACACGCTTGACTTGTTTAATTTTTCGTGCCACAAATGAGGTGGTAAAACTTAAACAGGATTTGTTATGCTTAGTAAAAACATTATTTACGATGAGATAGAAGTAGAAGACGAGTTATCTATTTTTAGAATTCCATTAGAGGCTTTGCTTAGGGTTGCCTATGCAGCCTACCAAAGTCGGGTTAATGTTAATAAATACAGTGCTAGGAACGCAAAAGGCACATATTCGTACCACGTTGGGCTTGTAGCATTGCGCGATGTATTTATTCAATATGGATGGCTTAAGTATGATAATAATGGGATTGAAGGCGTTCGTTGCCCAAATACTGGTATTGTTGTTTTATTTCAAAATGTTGATGTCGCTTGCAATTTATTTCGTGACCCACAAAATATTTCACCTAAAAAAGAAGGTTCACAGAAGTTAATTGATGTGATGCAAACTTCATTTTTTGACATTCTGGATGAAGGACGAAGTGAAATACCTTATTCTTCGATCCCGCTTAATAAACAGGTTTGGTATTATTGCTTTTCGACTAATAGCGAATTGATAAATGCGGAATTATCGCTTCCAGTTCGACTGGATAATGGTAGGTTTAAAGGATTTGTTAAGCGAATATTCTTAATCCAATCTGGAGAATTGGTAATTGACGATGGCATTAGTGAGCCGCCATTTGAAATTGTGCCTGAAATAAAGCGGAAATAGGGAAATGTTCAATGTTGAAAGATTAGAGCTGGCACGAAAACGTCGCCAGCTAACAGCACGTGAAATTGCAAAACTTGCAGAAATCACTGATATTTATTACTCTAATATAATTAAGCTAGTTAGAACCCCTAGCGATGAATTAGTTGCTAGATTCTCTGAAATTCTAGGTTTCCCATTAAGTTTTTTTTACAAACCTGATTTTGATACCATTACACCTGAAGCGGTTAGTTTCAGAAGTTTAAAATCACTTACTTCTAAATCGCGAAATGCAGCCTTATCTGCGGGAGAGCTTGCATATGAATTCATGGATTATTTTAAGGAAAAATTTGAACTCCCAAAATTAGAATTGCCAGATTTATCCAAGCATAATACGCCTCAAGCGGCAGCAATTGGATTAAGAAATGAATGGGGTTTAGGCGATAGACCAATTGGGAATCTTATCGCATTGATGGAAGCTAAAGGCATTAGGGTATTTTCTTTATGTGAAGATACGAGAAAGCTAGATGCTTATTCAGTATGGCGTGATGATGAGCCATATATTTTCTTAAACACTCAAAAAACCTCTGAAAGAACCAGGTTTGATGCAGCTCATGAATTAGGGCACTTGGTTTTGCATAGACATGGTGATTGCACTGGAAAAGAAGTTGAAGCTGAAGCCGACAAGTTTGCTTCTGAATTCTTAATGCCTGAAAATGACGTTCGTATGGAAATAAATTACTTTTATAACATTGAGCAATTAATCAGAAAAAAATCTCGATGGGGCGTTTCCCTTAAAGCTTTAGTTTATCGCATTCATAAGCTTGGAATTTCTACTGACTGGCAGTATAGAAACACTATGATTAACATCTCTAAAACATATAAAAATTCAGAAGTGAATGAGATGCCGCGCGAGTATTCCTCAATTTTACAGCAATTATTGAGAGAATGTTGGAAAGATGGAATTACAAAAGAGAAGATTGCTCATGAATTGCATATTCCAGAATTTGAAATTGAAGATTTAATATTTGGATTAGCATCGCCGCACCCCCAAAAAAATGATAATTCTAGTTTGGAAACTAAAAGCGTTCTTAGTGTTGTAAAATAATAAAAAGAAAGTCTGTTTCATGCCCACACTTGATTGGTGTGGTAAAAGGGTGGTTATTAATCATCACCGAGAAGTGTCATGTCGTCTTGTCACTTTCGAAAGGTTAAAAGTTAGATAGACCACGAAGAAGGGAATTAATCGGTGCAAGACGTCAATATCCAAGCTACTCATATCTATTAATCTTACAGCCAATATTGACATAACGCGCGTGTAAGTTGAAAACAGACTTATTAATTCAGAAGGATAAACTGATTCATGCCCACACTTGATTGGCTTGGTAAAAGGGCGGTGGTTAATCATCACCGCGAAGTGCCATATCGCCTTATTCATTGCGATAAGACCAAAAGTGTTGGTGATCCTGACGCGGGCAATTTATTGGTGCAGGGTGACAATCTTGAAGCCCTAAAAGCCCTTTTGCCATATTATGCAGGCAAGGTGAAGTGCATCTATATCGACCCGCCATATAATACTGGCAATGAAGGGTGGGTTTATAATGATAATGTCAATAGCCCCGAAATAAAGGCTTGGCTTGGCTCTGTGGTGGGCAAAGAAGCCGAAGACCTTTCGCGCCATGATAAATGGCTTTGCATGATGTATCCACGCCTTAGATTGCTCAAAGAGTTTTTGCGTGATGATGGGGTTATTCTAATTTCTATTGATGATTTCGAAGTCGCCCACCTAAGGGAGATTATGGACGAAATATTTGGGCGCAACAATTTCATTGCTCAGATAGTTTGGGAAAAATCAAGGAAAAATGACGCTAAGTTTATTTCAGTAGGTCACGAATATATTTGTGTTTATGCGAAGAGCCTGAATTATTTAAAGAATATCGGGACTAAATGGCGCGAAAAAACCGAGGGAATGCAACTAATAAGCAAAGAATATAATCGCTTAAAGTCGATACATAGCGAAGATTTGAATGCAATCGAAACTGGTATTAGGAAATTTTATTCTTCAATTGATAAAAAACACCCTTCAAAAGCATATAGTCGATACAATAAGGTTGATAAGGATGGTGTTTGGCGGGACGATAATATGTCATGGCCAGGTGGTGGTGGTCCGAAATACGATGTAATTCACCCCGTTACTGGTCAAGTTTGCGCCGTTCCGTCTGGTGGATGGCGTTATTCAACTCCCGAAAAAATGAATTTAATGATTGAGAAAGGCGTAGTTGTATTCCGAGATGACCATACAGAGCCACCAATTCGAAAGACCCGTTTGCTTAAAGCTGTTGATACTGAAAGCGAAAATGACGACGAAGGCTTGAAGGTTATGACTTCTTATTTTTTTAGAAGTTCATTGCAGGCAAGCAATGTAATAAGTTCGATTTTTGGAAAGAAAGCATTTGATTACCCAAAAGACCATGAAATTCTCGCGAGTTTGATAGACTATGTAAGTGATGATGGTGACCTAATAATGGATTCATTCGCAGGTTCAGGCACAACGGCGCAGGCAGTTCTTTCATTGAATAAAAGCTATGGAGGGAATCGCAAATTTTTACTCATTGAATTGGATAAAGATATATGTTCCGATATAACTGCAATTCGTATTGGAAAAGTTATATCGGGGTATGAATATCTCGATAAAAAAGGTGAAAAGATTTCAATTGAGCCTTTGGGCGGTGGTTTCCGTTATTGCAATCTTGGCACGCCATTGTTTGATGAATTTGGTAATATTTCCGAAGGAGTAACTTTCCAAGACCTTGCGGCACACGTTTTCTTTTGCGAAACAGGTTCACCAATTCCAAAACGCGCTGAAACAGGAAACCCATTAATCGGCACATTCCAAGGGCGCGCAATTTATTTGCTTTATGATGGCGATAATATCGGCTTTGCCAATGCCAATGCGGGCAATGTTCTTTCACTTGATATTCTAAACAACCTTGAAAAACTGCCCGAACATTCACCGGTAATATATGGCGAAGGTTCAACGCTTTCCACTGAAACCTTGCGCGAAAATGGCGCAACCTTCAAGCAAATCCCTTATCAAATTGAGGGAGTGTAATCATGGGCAACAATAATATTCAAAAGCGTGGTGATATACTTTTTTATTCAACTCCCGAAGGGCAAACCCGCCTTGAAGTTTTGTTCGAAAATGAAAGTTTTTGGCTTACTCAAAAACACATGGCGGATTTGTTTGATGTTGGTGTAAACACAATCAATTATCACCTCAAAGAGATTTTTGAATCGGGTGAATTAATTGAAGATTCAGTTATTCGAAAAATTAGAATAACTGCCGCAGACGGAAAAAACTATCTTACAAACTTCTATGATTTAGATGCGATTATCGCGGTGGGGTATCGGGTTAATTCGCGCCAAGCGACACAATTCAGAATTTGGGCGACCCAAATCTTAAAAGAATACCTTATCAAAGGCTTTGCAATGGATGATGAACGTCTAAAGCAGGGCAAAGCATTTGGCAAAGATTATTTTGATGAGTTACTCGAACGCATTCGCGAAATTCGTGCAAGCGAACGTCGGTTTTGGCAAAAAATCACAGATATTTTCCAAGAGTGTTCAATTGATTATGATAGTAAATCCGAAACCCGCGAATTGTTTTTTAAGTCAGTGCAAAATAAACTCCATTGGGCAGTAACAGGCAAAACGGCGGCGGAAATTATCAAATATAATGCGGACGCAACTAAGCCAAATATGGGGCTTAAAACATGGAAAAATGCGCCCAAGGGAAGAATTCAAAAAGCCGATGTTTCAATAGCCAAAAACTATCTCGATGAAAGCATCTTGAAGCAACTTGAACGGATTGTTGTCATGTATCTTGATTTTGCAGAAAGCCAAGCCGAGCGCAGAATAAGAATGACCATGAAAGATTGGGCGGATAAACTCGATGCTTTCTTGCGCTTTAATGAGTATGAAGTTTTGAATAATGCAGGTAAAGTGAAACATGAAGTTGCAAAGGCACTTGCTGAAAAAGAATATGAAAAATTCCGCGTTGAACAAGACCAAATTTATGAAAATGACTTTGAAAAACATATAAAGAAAATTGCAAAACCAAAGAGAAAAACCAATGACTAATTTTTCTCTTAAAGAATATCAAATCGGAACGCTGGATGCACTCAAAGCCTATCTGCAAGAGGTTTTAAAACAGGGTGATGCGAACACCGCGTTTTATAAAATTACCAAAAGACCATATTACGAACTCGAACAATTAAAAGATTTGCCTTATATTTGTTTGCGTATTCCAACGGGCGGTGGAAAAACCATTATTGGTGCGCATTCGGTGGCGACAATTTGCGATAATTATCTTTATCCTTCAAATGACAATCCCGTGGTTTTATGGCTAGTGCCTTCTAACCCAATCCTTAGCCAAACCCTTGCAAGTTTGCGCAATCGCAATCACCCAAATCGACAGGCGTTAGCGCAAAAGTTCGGTGAAAATGTGCGAATTATGGACGTTTCCGAAGCATTATATGCCAAGCGCGCCGATTATGATGGCGGGGCGGTGGTTATAGTTGCCACAATCCAATCATTCCGCGTGGACAATACCGAAGGGCGCAAAGTCTATGAAGCCAATGGCGAACTTATGGATAGTTTTAACACCCTTGACCCGCAAATCGCGGCAATCATGGAAAAAGGGCAAGCAGGCGAAATTGTGCCAAGTCTTGCCAATGTAATCCGAAGCCATCGTCCGATTGTTATTATCGACGAAGCCCATAATGCGCGCACCGATTTGTCATTTGACGTTTTGGCGCGCCTTGCGCCGTCTATTATTCTTGAACTAACTGCAACCCCGATCACACCAAGCGAGCATAAGCCCGAAAAGGGCAAATATGCTTCAAATGTTTTGCATTCGGTTTCGGCGGCTGAATTAAAGGTTGCCGATATGATTAAGTTACCAGTCATATTGCGTGGTAATTCAGACCCCAATAATACAATCGCCGATGCAATTAACAAACTTGATGAATTGCAAGCCCATGCAGTCACCGAAGAAACTAAAACCAATGAATTTGTGCGCCCGATTATGCTTTTACAAGCCGAAGCAAAAAGCAAAGACAAAGAGACTTTGCACGCCGAAGAATTGAAAAAGAAGCTAATGGTTGATTTTGCAATTCCCGAAAACCAAATTGCAATTGCCACTGGCGACACCAAAGGAATCGAAGGCATTGACCTTTTCGCACGCGATTGTGCAATTCGGTTCATCATCACCCAATCGGCATTGCGAGAAGGGTGGGATTGTTCTTTTGCTTATGTGCTTTGTTCGGTTGCGGAACAAAAAGCAAGCCGCGCGGTGGAACAACTATTGGGGCGAGTTTTGCGAATGCCGAATGCGCGCCGCAAACAAGATGAGCTTTTAAACCAAGCATACGCCTTTGCCACTACAAATCATTTTCTTGATGCAGCAAATGCCCTTAAAGATGGAATGGTGCAAAATGGTTTTGAACGTATTGAAGCCCAAAACCTTGTAAAAACTCCTGACCCAAAATTTGATGGTTTTGACGCGGCAATAATCTTTGTAGAGAAATTGCCTGAAGGAACTGATTATAATGATGTCGCTGCAAAGATTAGTGTTGCCCTAGGCAATCATATTTCAATTGACCCCGATAAAGGCACAATAACCGCCCATAGACCACTTACGAACTATGATAAGACCAATCTCGAACTAGCACTTCCAAATATTGCCAAGGCGACGATTGCGACATTGGTGCTTAAGTCACAGGGCGCACGTTTGAATGAAAAGCCTGCAATTGTTGAAAGTATTCATTTTGCTGTTCCGCGCCTAGGGGTTTATACCCAATATGGCTTGGAACTATTCAAATCAGATCATTATCTTTCAACCCCATGGGATATTGAAAAATATGACGCAAATGAAATTCTGAAATATTTTGCGCAACCAAATGACAAAGCAGATGAAGCAATTGTCGATATTGATGCAAGTCAAAAAGTAACAATTAGCTTTGCCGATGAATTGCATAAGCAAATGTTGCTTGGCACTTTTTCCGATGAATGGACAATGCCGCGCCTTGCCAATTGGCTTGATAGAAAAATCCCAATCAATTCGCGCAAAGACATTTTGCGAACTTCGTCAATTGCCTTCATTCGTTTGGTGATTGAGGTTTTGGAAAACAAATTGAAAATGGGTTTTGATGATATTGTTCGCGCAAGGTTCAAACTTGCTCGCGCAATAGAAGAAACGCTAAAATCATTGCGTGACACCCGCGAAAAGCAATCTTTCAAATTGGCACTTGATGGCACATTGGGATTTGAGGTTAAAACTAATTCGGAATTGGAATTGGTATTTGTCGAGAGCAAATATTCTTATTCGCAACCTTACAAAGGTACTTATCAATTTAAAAAGCACTTTTTCCAAGTCATTGGCGATTTGGATGATAAGGGCGAAGAATTTGAATGCGCGGTCTTTCTTGATAAAAACCCTAAAGTAAAAAAATGGATTCGTAATACAGCGAAGCAACCCAATTCATTCTGGCTTCAATATTGTGACGGAAAATTTTATCCCGATTTTGTTGCGTTGTTAGAAGATGGGCGGGTGTTAGTTATTGAATATAAAGGTTCACACCTTGTGACCGCCGAAGAAGCTAAGAATAAGGACTTAATTGGCAAAATTTGGGCAGATACTTCCGCAGGCAAGTGTTTGTTTATAATGGTTGAAGAAAAACAATTCAGCTTGATTGAACAATTAATTGGGTAAACTGGAAGTGTTATAAAAATATGTTATAGTAAGGCGTTTGAAATGGCAGATTTATTAATTGCACATTTAGAGACAAAATCAAAAGAGCATTCTGCTTTGCAACTTTTGCGTGACCAATGGGGTTTTGATAAAGAATTAATTCCCAAAGCATTGCAAAATATTGGAAATTTATTTCCACACTATAGTAGACATGATATATCACATAGTAAACAAATACTAATTAATATTGAACGCTTGCTAGGGGTCGATAATATTTCTAGATTGACAGCAACTGACACATGGTTGTTGCTTGAAGCTGCTTATTGGCATGATATTGGAATGGTGGTTCCAAATCGGGATATTGAACAAATTCTTAGTACTGTTGAATTTGAGGATTACATTGACAGTATAAAAAATTCACCTAACCATGAGTTGAGTGATTTTGCAAAGGAATTTAGCGCATCAGATTTATCTAAATGTTTTTGTGGAGCGGAAACGCCTTTAGATGCCGTAAATAAATTTAGGGAAATAATGGCTGAATGGTTTCGAAGGGAGCATGCAAAACGGGCAAGAAAAATTGTTGAGGAGCCTTGGGAAAGAATAGGGCTGCATTCACCAAGGACGGAATTAATTCCCAAGAGACTTTACCGAGTGCTAGGTAAAATATGCTATATGCACGGTCTTCCATTTTATAGTATGTTTGAAAAGGAAGGAATTCCATTCAAAGAAGCTGGCATGGCGCAAGAAGATTGCCATCCTAGATTTGTAGCGTGTCTGTTAAGGTTGGGTGATTTACTTGACGTAGATGATAATAGGTTTTGTCCGGTTATGCAAAGCATCGCCGGAGAAACTCGTTCATTCACCAGCAGAGCTCATGAGGATAAACATTTAGGAATTAGGCATTTAAGAGTAGATAGAGATGCTATTTCCCTGAAGGCAGAGTGTGAGACTATTGAAGGCTACTTAGAGTGTTTTAAATGGTTCGATTGGCTGAAACAGGAGGTGGAATTACAAATAACCAATTGGAATAGAATTGTTCCAAGCAGAGAATTTGGTCTTCTCCCTGTTATTAAGGAGGCAAGTGTATCTATTAATGGTTCTCTCCAAATTTTAAATGAAGGACAAAGACCTCAAATAACTGTTGATTCTGAAAAAGCACTTAAGTTATTTCAGGGAGCTAATTTATATAAAAATAGCTTTGCATGTATTCGTGAATTAATACAAAATGCTATTGATGCTACATTAATAAAAATTTGGCTGACTAAGAAAAACCAATTTTCGTCTGAGCAATGGGGAGATCCGCTTAATGAAGAAATTGGGTCTGAATTTAGAAAATATAATATAGACATTTCCTTAATTGAAAAAGAAAATTCAAAAGACGAAATCGGAAAATCTATTTGGGAAATGCGTATAAAAGATGACGGAATTGGTATATCCCTTGATGACTTGAAGTATATGTTAAATGTTGGCTTCTCAAGTGAGAATGTGAAGAAACAGCGTGTAATTAAATCAATGCCAGAATGGATGAAACCATCAGGGAATTTTGGAATTGGGTTTCAAAGTGTTTTTATGATTGCAGATAAAGTTTGCCTAGAAACTAGAAGTGCCTTTACTAATGAGTTACTTAATATAGAAATTCATAGTCCAAATAGCAAAAATCAAGGATTAGCAATTATTAAGTCTTTGGGGCATGACAATTTCGGAATATCAGGAACTACTATAGTTATTTCGTTTGAATTCGATAAAATAGCTAGAAGCTACACAATCAATCATGGTGAATCAAAAAATGTCGAAAAATATTTATCGAAATTTGACCCAGTATTAAGTGATAGCTTGCCATTACAAGCCGCTGAAATTGCCGATGAAATAGAAAAAGTAAGTAAATTATCACCCATTCATATTTGTGGTAAAATAGTTCCAGAAGGTTTAGAAGTTAGTCATATCAAATTTTCTGAAGATAAAAATCCTAGCACGGACGTTGGAATAAAACAAATATGTAGACATGAAACGGATGTTTTTCAAGTTAAGTTTCGTCCAAATGGAACAAACTATTCCAACTTTTCCGGTTACTACAGAGGGCAAGAATTTGAAACTAATAGGCATTTTCCATATATAGATGTGACAGTCAATATTTTGTCTGGAAAGGCCAATGAATGGCTAATGGCAAGTCGAGATAAAATTTCAAAAGAAGGCTCTGATCGACTTTTTTCTGCCATCGATGATTTAATTTATAATCACTTTAAGGAAGTGAAAATAGAAAACATTACAGATGAAAAAGATAAATATAATTACTCATTGTTCTTGGCATATAGAGCAATGCGAGATACAGAAAAATGGGAAAGTCTATATACGAAGTTTGGATCCATTTGGACACAAATGCCTTTAAATACAGAAGGAGATACTTATAATAGCCTGGCTGAAAAAGGTACTTGGACTTTTGGAGTAGAAAATAATAGAGATGTGAATATTTCAGGGGTAATGCGACCTTTAAGTTGTGAATTAATGTTAGATCATAATAGTGGCGCAAGGTTGATGGATATAATATGTTATCAATGGAGTGGAATAGACAAAAGATTTATTCAATACGACATTAGCCAATTCAAAGATACAGAAGGTAATGAAAACAGTGAGGAAATTAAGAATAATAGGCTAATAAAAAGAATGTCGCGGACTCGTTTAAATTCATTTACTAACGATGCTTTAGCTTACGCTTTATATAAGGCTATTGATGTCGTGTGGAGAAATCAGCGTTATTTTATCCCCGGCATAGAAAATTTTTCTACGCTATATCTTAATGACCTACCTTCTACATATACGGGGTTACTGTTTGATTATCATATGCCGGTAAAACATATATTGTTGCCATTTTTGTTTGAGAAGAACGAAGATAAATCTTCGGGAGCGACATGCTTTGTAACTGCTAATAGAATGAAAGAAGTTTGTGAATGGACTAAGCGTAACCTATTCACCGATGCTACCCTTGAGGAAATTGCCTTTTCATATAATGAATTAATTAAATATATAGATGAAGAGATTATGGCTAAATCAGTATATTCTGATGTATGGAAAAAGGCAAGAAATGTGAGTTGAGCGAAGATGCTTAAATGAAAAAAGCTTACTATTTGGGTTGCTTCGTCATTTGCTTTAATATTTAAGAACGTGAGTGTGCTTTAGATTGATGGATTGGTTTGTAGCAATTGTAGCAGTGTAGCGTGTAGCAACGTGCAAAACTGCGAAATTCGTATCTTTAACTGGTTACTATTTTACAACGCGGGT
This sequence comes from Hyphomonadaceae bacterium UBA1933, assembly GCA_002337085.1. GTDB lineage: Bacteria > Pseudomonadota > Alphaproteobacteria > Caulobacterales > Aquidulcibacteraceae > Pseudaquidulcibacter. The sequence goes on from DDFH01000003.1 coordinate 37,072, forward strand.
AAAAATAATAATGGGGTTATTTGTGGGGGTGAGGTGTATAATCTTATAAAACCCTTTTAAAATATGGTGCAGTGGAATCCCTCAGGAGCCGCCATCTTTTCTCTTTGCCGTCATAATCATGTTGGCCACTCTTTGTTTTTAGCAAACTTTTTCGTATATCAAATATGCGGATTGGTTGATTGATAAACGATAATTTTAATACTAATTTCTGAACATGAAAGAGGGGCATAGGTCTCTTGAGTTGTTTTGAAAAGGAAAATATCGTGACAAATCAGCATCTTGAATCAATTAAAAAACGTAGAACTCAATATGCACTTGGTAAAAATGTTACTTTGGCAAAAGCAGAAATTGAAGCATTGATTAAAGAAGCGGTAAAACATTCACCATCTTCTTTTAACTCGCAAACTTCACGTGTGGTGATTTTGTTTGGTGCTGAAAGCGATAAGGTTTGGAATATCGCCAAAGAGACATTGAAAAAAATCGTTCCCGAAGATGCGTTCCCGGCAACCGAAGGCAAGTTAAATAGCTTTGCCGCCGGCGTTGGCACAATTCTTTTTTATGAAGATATGGATGTTGTAAAAGGTCTGCAAGAAAATTTTGCGGCCTATGCTGACAACTTCCCAATCTGGTCAGAACAAGCAAGCGGTATGGCGCAATTATCGGTTTGGACCGCCCTTGCCAATGCAAATATTGGCGCAAGCCTTCAACACTATAACCCATTGGTTGATGCTGAAATTGCGCAAACTTGGGGTATTCCTGATAATTGGAAATTACGTGCACAAATGCCATTTGGTTCAAACGAAGCACCATTTGGCGAAAAAGCCTTTATGGATGATGAGGCACGCTTTAAAGTCTTTGGTTAGAAGATAATAATAACAGCAAAAACCCCGCCAAATTATTTTGGCGGGGTTTTTTAATTGCGTTTTGAATATGATTATTTTTTACGTCTAAAAGCATCAAGGCTTACGACATCGCCAGCCTTATCGGCTTTTTCGGTGGCGATGGTTTCTTCAACTTCTGCCTCAAGTGGGTCAAAGTCGTTCAAATCATCTTCATCAGATAAATCATCAACCACGTCAAACGGTAATGCAAAGCGTGCATATGGGTCATAAAAACGGGTGATTGCCACATATGGCACAACGATTCTTTGTGGTACGCCACCGAAATGCAATGTAACCGCAAAATAATCATCAGCAACTTCAAGGTCATCAAACTGAAGCTGAAGTACGATTGTCATCTCATCAGGGTATTTTTGCACCAAATAGTTTGCAAGCCCGACACCTTTATATTGGGTTTTAAAACTGATATAAAAATGGTGATCGCCAGGCAACCCATTTATCGACATTTTAAGGGCTTCTTTTACAACACCTCTAAGCGCATTTTGCGTAAGTTTGGAATAACCAATTAAATCTTGTGACATATATATTATTTCCGTTTATCCCGACTCGAATCTTTTTAAGACCCTGATTCCCAACATGAATACATTCTTTAAACCTTGTTCCCAAAAGTGCAATCAAGTTCGTGAATTGGGATAATTTATTTATGCATTTTGCTGCTATTTTGGGAAAGTCTCTTATTCTGCAAGGCTTTCGTCAAGCTCGTAATTTCCGAAGACATCTTGGACATCATCATCATCTTCAAGGGTTTCAAGCAATTTCATAAGGGTTTTGCCTGCATCACCCATAACTTCGATATTTGCATGAGGGCGCCAAACCACGCCAGCGTTTTCAGGGTCACCGTATTTTTGTGCCAAAGTATTAGAAACTTCTGAAAGGCTTTCAAAAGTACAGGTGATAAGATGCCCATCTTCATCAAATGCAATATCGTCTGCACCGGCTTCTAATGCGGCTTCCATCATGTCGTCTTCTGATGCCACAGATGCCGGAAAGCGAATTTCGCCTACACGGTCAAAGCCAGAAGTAACAGAGTTGGTTGTGCCAAGGTTGCCGCCCATTTTTGCAAAATATGAACGAAGATTGCCCGCAGTCCGGTTTAAGTTGTCGGTAAGGGTTTCAACAATGATGCCAACACCACCTGGGCCAAAACCTTCATAACGAACGTTTTTAAAATCATCACCACCGGCCGCTGCCGCTTGTTGAATTGCACGTTCGATGCGATCTTTTGGCATTGATTGCGAACGGGCATTTTGCACCGCAAGGCGCAGGCGTGGGTTCATTGTCGGGTCGGGTGAACCCTGCTTTGCTGCTGATGTAATTTCGCGCGCGATTTTGGTAAACATTTTTGCACGAACGGCATCCTGTTTGCCTTTACGGTGCATGATATTTTTAAACTTACTATGTCCTGCCATGTTGAACCTATTTGATATTTGAAAAGAATTTATGCCCCTTTATAACAAAATTGCCAAGAATCGAAGGGGGGGCGCTGAAATCTGTTGAAATGCTATGATTTTGATTGCGTAAACCTTGAGTATTGCATTCATTTTTGCTTGTTAATCTAATTGCATTTGTCTATATCCAAAGCCGAATATTCAAACACATATTTACACAAGGCAAATTATAAAAAAGGAGTATTGCCATGACTGTTAAAGTTGCAATCAATGGTTTCGGGCGGATTGGTCGTTTGGTATTGCGTTCAATGATTGAACATAACCGCACCGACATTGAAGTTGTTGGTATTAATGACCTTGGTCCTGCTGCTACCAACGCACATTTGTTAAAATACGACTCAGTTCATGGCAAATTGAATGCCGATGTTTCTGTTGATGGCGATTGCATCGTAATCAACGGCAAAAAAATCAAAGTTACCGCAGAGCGTGACCCAAACAATCTTCCTTGGAAAGAGCTTGGTGTTGACGTTGCAATGGAATGCACCGGTATCTTTACCGCAAAAGATAAGGCATCTGCCCACCTTAATGCTGGCGCACGCAAAGTTTTGGTTTCTGCACCTGCTGATGGCGCTGATAAAACCATCGTTTACGGCGTAAACCACAACACATTGACCAAAGATGACGTTGTCGTTTCAAACGCATCTTGCACCACTAACTGCCTAAGCCCAGTTGCAAAAGTATTGAACGACACTGTTGGTATCACGAACGGCTTTATGACCACCATTCACTCTTATACCGGTGACCAACCTACTTTGGACACTATGCACAAAGATCTTTACCGCGCACGCGCTGCGGCATTGTCAATGATTCCTACCTCAACTGGTGCTGCAAAAGCGGTTGGCTTGGTTCTTCCTGAACTAAAAGGTAAATTGGACGGCGTTGCAATTCGCGTTCCTACACCAAACGTTTCTGTGGTTGATCTTTGCTTTAATGCGGGACGCGCGACAAGTGTTGAAGAAATTAACAATGCGATTATCGCGGCGGCTGATGGCCCACTTAAAGGCGTTCTTGGTTACACCAAAGAACCAAATGTTTCTTGTGACTTTAACCATGATGACCGTTCTTCGATCTTCCACCTTGACCAAACCAAAGTAATGGAAGGAACCTTGGTTCGTATTCTTACTTGGTATGATAATGAGTGGGGCTTCTCTACTCGTATGTCTGATACTGCGGTTGCATTGGCAGCTTTGTAATATCTTGAATTTGGAATGGCGGTCTTCGGGCCGCCATTTTTGTATTTAATTTTAAATGGTGGGAAAAATGGCTTTCAAACGTCTTTCAGATTTATTCAAACAAGATATTACCAACAAGCGCGTATTGGTTCGCGTTGATTTTAACGTTCCAATGAAAGATGGCGTTGTTACCGATGACACACGTCTTCAGGCGGCATTGCCAACAATTACTGCGCTTAAAAACAATGGTGCAAAAGTTATTTTGCTTTCCCACTTTGGTCGCCCAAAAGGTAAAGTTGTTCCTGAAATGTCATTGGGCCAGCTTGTTCCCGCATTGTCAAAATTATTGTCAGCAAATGTAACCTTTGTCCCCGTGCTGTTTGGTGATGAGGCAAAAGCGGCGATTGACGGCGTTGATGAAGGTTCTGTGGTTCTGCTTGAAAATACCCGTTTTTATGAAGGTGAAGAAAAAAATGATCCAGAGCTTGCAAAACAAGTTGCGGCATTGGGTGATTTTTATGTGAATGACGCATTTTCTGCGGCACACCGCGCCCACGTTTCCACCGAAGGCGTTGCAAAACTTCTTCCATCATTTGCAGGCGAAAGCATGGCACGTGAACTTGACCATTTGGACAAGGCGCTTGGAAATCCAGTTCGCCCTGTGCTTGCGATTGTGGGTGGCGCAAAAGTTTCATCAAAAATCGACCTTCTTGAAAATCTTGTGACCAAGGTTGATGCCTTGGCAATCGGCGGTGGTATGGCAAATACTTTCCTTGCCGCACAGGGTGTTGATGTTGGTAAATCGCTTTGTGAAAAAGATTTACTTGATAAGGCATGTGATATTATGGCGGCGGCCGATAAAGCGGGTTGCAAAATCGTGCTTCCGGTTGATGTCGTGGTTTCAAAAGAATTTGCGGTTAATCCACCGACCCGCACTACCACACCAAATGATACCAAAGCCGATGAGATGATTTTGGATGCCGGCCCAGAAAGTGTGAAGGCACTTGAAGCCGTAATGGCGAAATCAAAAACTATTATCTGGAATGGCCCATTGGGTGCATTTGAAACCGCACCATTTGATGTGGCAACCGTAGAAGCCGCAAAAGCGGCGGCAAAACTTGCCAAAACTGGCAATGTAATTGTGGTTGCCGGTGGTGGCGATACCGTTTCGGCAATGAACCATGCCGGTGTTGCCGCCGACCTAAGCTTTATCTCAACTGCAGGCGGCGCATTCCTTGAGTGGATGGAAGGGAAAGAACTCCCTGGCGTTTCAGCCCTTCAAAAATAACGGGGAATTAGTGCGTCAACTTCATTTGCAAATATTACAATATTTGCTGCATTCGTTTCCTTCTACTTCCCTCTTTATTTTTGAAGGGGAGTGGTTATAATGGAGAATTAGTGCGTCAATTGCGCTCGGCAATATGTCCAATATTGCCTTCGCTTTCGTCCTGCTACTCGCCTAATTCTAATTGAGGGGATGCTGTGGTTGGCGAACCTGTTTAGTTTCGATTAAATTTTATTTGAACATAAAAATTAATACAAATAGAATTGGGGGCAATGTCAGCCCCCTTTTTATTTGCTTGTGTAAAAACTATTGCGAAACATTATCAATTTGCATTAAAGCTATTGAGAATGAATATCATTTATGTTAGTTGCGCCCTCGTATTTAAAGAGGGACATTATAAACATCATGAATTCAAGGCTTACTTATAAAAATGCGCTTATTGTTGCGTCTGCAATTGCGTTGGGTTTTGCGTCAAATGCGAATGCCCAAGAAAATGTAAAAGACAAACCAGAAGAAACTGTAATCGTGAAAGGCGCGCGTATAAAACTTCCCAAAAACGCAATTCCAAATACGATTGAAATTATTTCCAAAGAAAACCTTGATATTCAAACACAAATTGGTGGCTCGGCGGTGGATGCGGTTGCCAATCTAATCCCAAGTTTTTCACCAACCCGTCAGAAATTATCGGGTGCGGGGGAAACATTGCGTGGCCGAAGCCCGCTTTATATGGTTGATAGTGTTCCACAATCATCCCCACTTCGTGATGATAGTCGCGATGGTTTTACCGCCGACCCATTTTTTATTGACCGTGTCGAGGTGATTTTCGGCTCTAATGCTATTCAGGGCATTGGCGGCACGGGCGGCATTGTAAATTATGTCACCGTAAGCGCTCCCAAAGAAGAGGGCGCAACCAAAGGACAAGTAATCGCGCAAATTAGCGGTAATGATGAAATTGGTGGCTCGTCACTTGGCTATAAAACCGGTGCATATTTTGGCAAAAATTTTGGCAAATTTAGTGCTGTTGTTGGTGCAACTTATGAAAAGCGCGGCGTATATTATGACGGTAATGGCAATCGCATTGCCCCCGATGGCACACAGGGCGATACAATGGATAGTGCCGCCTATGATATTTTTGGTAAATTTGATTATCGTTTGACCGATACCAGAAAATTTGAATTTATGTATAATCATTTTAACCTCGAGGGTGATGGTGATTATGTTGCGGTTGCAGGTTCACGCACATTGGGTCGCCCTGCAAGTTCGGTACGCGGCACAATACAGGGGCAAGCGCCAACAAATAATGTCAATACCGCAAGCCTTTCATATCTTGATAGCGATTTATGGGGTGGTTCTTTAAGTGCGCAAATTTATTATAATGACTATCACGGGGTATTTGGTGGCACTATTTCGTCAACCTTCTATGATCCTGCTTATGGTGCATCGTCAAGCTTTGATCAAAGTGCCAATAATTCAACCAAAAAAGGCGTTCGCCTTACCTATGACCGTGAAATAGAGGCAATAGACGGAATGCGCATCCTTGGCGGTCTTGATTATGGTGAAGACGAAACTTTCCAAGAATTATTGCTTACCAATCGTAATTGGGTTCCGGTTACAACGCTTAAATCGCTTGCGCCATTCATTCAGATTAACCAGGCATTGTTTGATAAAAAGCTAAACCTTTCTGCGGGCATAAGGCATGAAACCGCCAAAATTTCGGTTGATGATTATAAAACCCTTTATTCTTATGGCTCGGCAAATGTAAAAGGTGGTGAGCCAGAATATAATGAAGACCTATATAATTTTGGCGCTGCTTATGAAATTAAAAAAGGCTATAATATTTATGCTTCATACGCCCAAGGTTACACATTGCCCGATGTCGGGCGGGTTTTGCGCGCGGTAACAATTAATAATTCCGAGGTTGATAAGCTTCTAGATGTTTCACCAGTAGTTTCAGATAATATCGAAGTTGGCTTTGAGATTAACAAAGGGCCAGTAGTTGCATCAATCGCATATTTTGAATCTAATTCTGACAAAGGCGCATTGCTGGTTCTGCAAAATGGGGTTTATGAAATTAAACGCCAAAAGACTGAAATCTCAGGACTAGAGCTTAATTTTAAATGGAATATGCCGATTGATGGTATGACATTTAATTTTGGGCTTGCCGATTTACGAGGGCAAACCGATACCAATGGTGACGGTATTGTTGATTCAGACCTTGATGGCGTGAACATAAGCCCAGATCGTGCTAATTTTGGCCTAAGCTATAAGAAGGGGCCATTTTTTGCCCGCCTCCAAGATAGCGTTTATATGAAACGTGATTTTTATGGTATTGGCTATGACCCGCGCAATAATTTTGGTGGCTATTCATTGGCCGATTTGTATCTTTCTTATGCAACACAGTTTGGTGACATTTCTTTAAGTGCGACAAATTTGTTTAACAAACAATATCTAAGCTATAATTCCGATACACGTCTTCCAACCGATAATCTTAGCTATTTTGCAGGGCGTGGACGGGTAGTTACCTTGGGTTATAGTAAGAAGTTTTAATGTTCAGATTTTATTTCGCAAAAGTTCACGCGATATGCGGCTTGTTGGTGTCATTAATGCTGGTGTTAATGGCGCTAACCGGCATTTTTTTGGTGTTTCGCAATGAATATATTATGTTGTCCTTAGGGCAGGGGTTGATTGCACCAAAGGATATAAATCCAATTAATGGTTTGATGAGTATTTTACCACATCTCGATATTGGTAAAATAAAATCCATAATTTTGCCTGATAATTCATTGCCACTTTTCAAAATAATATATGGCGAAAATGTTCTTTATTATGATTTATCGGGGACAATGCTTGATAATCAGCTATTATCTGCCCGTTTTGATGAAATCATATTTAAACTACATCATTATCTTTTGCAGGGTGAAAGGGGTGAGGTTTTTATAGGCATTACTGGGCTTTTATTATTATTCATGATCTTGGGCGGCTTATATTTAATCTTGCCAGTTTTGAAGAATTTTGAATTTAAAATATTGCCACAAAGTAGCAAGCGTCGTGATATAATCGCGCATCACCGCAATTTAGGGCTAATGTTTGCACCAATGCTTTTGCTAATCGCCGTTAGTGGCAGTGCAATGATTTTTTCAGATAGTGCAAAATCAATTTTGGGCGCGATTACATTTTCAAAAATAGTAAAACTTCCCAAGGTTAAGACAGAACCCACCATAATAACCGTTGATACAATTAAAAATGCGGTTTTGGCGGCAAGTCAAAAATACCCCAATAGCCAGATTAGAATTATTGCCCTGCCCAAAAAGCCTGATGAACCATTGAATATAAGAATGCGGCAAGCGGGTGAATGGCATGGCAATGGCCGCACTTTTGTTTCATATTCCCCGGCAAAAGATCAAATAATTGCCCATTATGACGCGCTTAAGCTTGATAGGGCAACAAGTATTTATAACGGTTTTTATCCGCTGCATTCGGGGCGTGGCATAGGTGCGTGGTATAAAGCCATATTGGCATTAACCGGCGCTGCGTTATTAATGCTTGGGCTATTTTCGGTATTTTCTTATGGACGTAAGTTGATACAAACCAAGAGAATATAGGCGTATTAATTATTCCCATTTCGCTTGTTCTGCATTAATTTAAATAGCCAAAGTTTCGCAGGCATGATTAAGTCAGGGTATATATGTCATTAATATATAGGCTTCTATAATCGCAGCACTCTATATATCTATTGCGAATCATTAGCGTTAATGATATATGGGTGTAATCTTTAATTATCTAGTGGAGAATTTCATTGAATAAATTTTATACCTTATTGTTAATATTAATACCTGTACCTTCACTAGCGGCAAGTATTGACAATCTTCACATGTTTTCTCGTGCAAATTGTTTTAATTTTAATGAGTCCATCTCGTGGGATAGTTCATTGAAGGAATGGGATATGGCAACGTATTCACATCATTATAATCTAGCTACCTTTGAGTCAGAAGTATATTACGCATTTTTTGAAGATACATCACGCTCTTATGCTGGATGTGGTCCTGCAATAGCAGAATCACAATGTAATTTTAATGCAAGTGTTGTCTACGGCGAACATTATATAACAACAGATGATAACAAAAAAGAGAAAGAGCTCCAGGAATATTGTGACTCTAGCTGGCAAAACGTAGGGGAGACACCATTTATAGCATGTCGAAATACCGTGGCATATAATTGTAATTTATAGAGGATTACCAAGATGAAGAACCCAAGCTATTCAAAGGCAGTTTTTGCCGCAATTATATTGTTATTTTCCCAAAATTCTTATGCCCAAAGCGGAAAAACTTTTGCTGAAAAGCGCAGTGCTGAATATCAAAGACAAAGAGAGCTTGGTATAGCGGCACAAAACCCCGCACGCCCAATTGCATATAATTATGAAACCCTAAAAATCCCTGCCCACAGCCTCAGCCGTGAAAATTTTATAAAATCAGAAACTAAATATTACCAATCATTAAAGGCGACCGCGCAAGAAAAGAAATATAGCCTTGATAATTATGGTATAAAACCCCATTCCGATGATATATTGCAAAAATATGATTGCAAACGCCTTAACCGCTTTGCCGTTGGTTTTGTTCTGGTGGCGGATAATAAAAATGTTGGGGTCTCAAGCCTTTATGATTGCAAAAACTTCGCGGTAAAAATTATTGAAGCTGACAAAAGTGGTGAATTAAAAGGCAAACAAAAAATTCGCTATTTCCCCATAAAAGAAACTGCCACTTTTGATTATGGCAAAGGTTACGGTAGTGCCGCATTCTTCAGGCTTGATAATGATGAGTATATGTCAAATCTGATGTGGGCATCGGAAGATAATAATAAAAGCGTCAGAATTGAAATTTTTATCAGTGATAATAAGGATTATGCGGCAATAAACCGCGATTTCATAGATATTATGAAAAAATTGGTGGCTACTTATTAAAGATTTATTTGCCTTTGCCAATCAAGCCTTTGCCAAGCTTTAATGCAGCCTTGATTTCATCTTTTAATTCTTGGGGCGCAATTACTTCTAATTTGCCGCCCCAGCGGAATAAAGACCACGCAAGTTCGCGCAGTCCTGCGCCTTGCATCTCGATTAAAAGGCTGCCTTCTGTGCTTTCAATGATTTTTTGTTTGGGGTGGAATACCCAACGATAGGCCTCATCCCGATATTCGGGGAAAATACGCAACAGAACATTATAAACAACATCTTCTTGGAATACACCAAAAGAGCGTTCGGCAAATTGTTTTAATGAAAAATCCTCTGGTGGGCCACCGGGTTCGGGTAGAACTTTTGGTGATGAAATTCTATCTAGTCGCCACATTTTCGGGCGTGCAGTTTTTTTGCCGATTTCTTGGGCAATTAAATATGCTTCGCCGCCAAAAATAATGCCGTATGGATTTACCACGCGCTCTTTTTCACTTTTTGAACCACCAGAATAATTAAAGCTAAGCTGGTTTAATTGTAAAATCGCATCACGAATAATGTTTAATATATATGGGTCAACCGCCGGTCTTGGGCCTTGATTTACTGCGATGGCTTCGGCCTGCATCAATGCCTCAATATCAGGGGCTAGACGGCTTAGTTTTGGGCCAATCGCAGTCATCATTTTGTTTTCAAGATTTTGCAAATCATCAGCAACACCGACATTTTGCCCGCGCAAATGTTCCATTGCGGTTTTTAACGCGGCAAGTTCTTTCGGGGTAGGGGCATTAAGGAATGAATCAAGTTTTCCCGAAATGCGCCATCTTTTGGTTGGCGGATCGGAAATTTCTTCCATATTTGGGAATAATTCATAAAGGCGGTCGCGCATACGTTCGACAGTGCGACGCCCAACCCCAATTCGTTCCGCCATCTCATTAAGTGTAAGCCCCATATGGGATGCAGCAAGTTCACGTGCCAAATCGATTAATAGTGCGGATTTCTCGTGACGCATTTTATGATTCCTCTTTGATTTAAAAATAAACTGCGTCCTTTTTTGTCGCAAGATAAGAATAGGTTTATTTCCACAGGAATTAATATTTAAAACACTGGAGAGCGCAATGCGGGGAATTATCAGCCATCTATTTTCAAAGAGATTATCGATTGATGTTTCCATTCCATTGCGCAATCGCCAAAATGAGCGTGGAATAAATAGTGAGTTATTATCACTTGTGCTTGAGCATGCCGATATTTGCCGTGATGCTGGTGCGGGCTGCGTTGCTCTTCAGGTTTCACAAGCTGCGCTAAAGCAATCAGAAATCCGCCGCATATTTCGCAAATATATTGACAAGGTTTGTAATATCACAATCATCTGGTCAGAACTTAGTGCGTCAGTGGTAACCGTGGTACATTCGAATAAAAAATTAAACTAACCTGCATAAAATGCTTAAATCATACGGACTTGCACATAAATACGTTGACATTTATGTTTTTTTAGTTAGAAGCCGACCTTCGATTTTTATTTTATTAATTAAACAGAAGAGATTATCATGTCGCGTCGTTGCGAACTTACCGGTGTCGGACCAATGGTTGGTAATTTGGTTAGCCACTCAAACGTTAAAACTAAACGTCGTTATTTGCCAAATTTGCAAGACGTTACTTTGGCTTCAGAAGCATTGGGCCAAGGCTTCCGCCTTCGTATCGCGGTTGCTGCATTGCGTTCAGTTGACCACAATGGCGGTCTTGACGCTTTCATCCTTAAATCAGACCCTACTAAAATGTCTGATCGCGCGCGCAAAATCCGCAGCAAAATCAAAGCAAAACTAGCAACTGCTGCATAGTTTTACGACAAGCTAATAAAAAAGCCCCGCCAATTGTGCGGGGCTTTTTTATTGTTTGCCTACCAATTATTGCTGGCTGGCTCTTGTGCGGACATCGCCGTCATCAAGCATGCGCTGTACATAGGCGACATTTTGTTTTGCCAATTCATCGGGCAAATCTTGTGATGCGATTTGTTCTGATTCTTTAAATCGACCCTGTAATGCAACGATAAGTGCCAAGTTTTGGCGTGCTTGAATTGGCGCATATGGGATTGCTTGCGCTTTACGCAATGTTACTTCTGCGGTTTTTAAATCACCATTTAGTGCCTGTGCAAGGCCAAGATTGGTAAGGGTGATGGCGTTATTAGGATTGATAGCAAGGGCATCATTAAATGATTTAATCGCCATGGTTGATTGCCCCAAATCGTCATAGGCAACACCGATTGCATTCCTAACTTCTATATCATTTGGCAATAATGCCGATGCTTTGGTTAGTGCTTGAATGGCTTCTGGATTGCGTTTAAGCCCCAAAAGCGCCTTGCCAATATTCTTCCATAATTGCGCGTTATTTTCATTTGCTTGAATGCCGACTACGGCAACCTCAAGCGCGCGTTGGTCTGAGCCAATACCTAATAAGGCATTAGAAGCATAAACTGCGGCTTCTTCATCTTTTTCATTTTTGCCAAGTTCACCCATCCAGAATGTTGCCTGTGCCACCAAATCGGTGGATTTTGCTTTTTCGCGTTCTTCTTTTGATGCCGGTGCGGCAGGTTTTTGCGCGTCTGTGCCTGCGGTATTTGCCGCCGCGACAGGCTGTTTGCGTGCATCAGTGGTTTTTACTGTTTTCTCAGCCTTTTTGGTGAAAAGCGGAAAGGCATAAGCATTTGTTGCCATAATGCTTCCTGATAATAACAATGCCATAGCAAAAGTTGAGGAAACCAAACTAATTTTGCGCACTTTACAACTTCCTTTTCTGGGAACGAATCAATTCTTAATAATTTGGTCATTATGGTTAATATTTGGTCAATAAACCGCCAAGGCCAACAAGAATTAAAAAGAATTAAGATGAATTAGAACTTGAGAAATTGTTGCAAAAGGCATAAAAAATTCCGATGAAAAATCTTGCAGAATTTATTACTTCCGATGCTGATGGCGATTTTATCCCTGTCAAAGCCTTTAAAACCAGTGAATTTGATGCCTATCTTGAAAAAGCCCCTGAAGCCGAAAAAAATATTTTAAATATTGATGGGTTCAAGGCCGGATTAGGAAAAGTATATCTTTTCAAAAATACTAAAGGATTGGTAACCAAAGTATATCTTGGGCTTGGCGATGAGTTTAACGCCAACGCATTTGGTGCCCTGGCAAAAGCATTGCCAAAAGGGGAATATGAAATCACCACCAATATCCCTAAAAATCAGATTGAAAATGTATATACATTCTTCCTACTTGGGGCATATGTTTTTGATAAATATAAGGCCAAACCGCTTGAGGATGTGAAGCTTTATTTCCCAGATGATGTTGATATTAAAAAAGTGCTTTTGACCGCACAATCAGTTTGTATGGGGCGTGACCTTGTTAATACCCCAACCAATGATATGGGGGTAGCAACCTTGGGCGATATTGCCACCAATCTTGCCAAAGATCTTGAGGCAAAGGTTGAAATTATTAAGGGTGATGAATTATTAAAGCAAAACTATCCGCTTATTCATGCGGTTGGTCGTGCTGGTGCGGATGAACCGCGCCTTATTATCCTCCATAAAGCCAAAGCAGGCGCGCCAAAGGTGGCAATTGTTGGTAAGGGTGTGGTTTTTGATACGGGTGGCCTAAACCTAAAGCCAGGCTCATCAATGGGGCTTATGAAAAAGGATATGGGCGGTGCGGCCTGTGCCTTGACCGCATTTAGGATTCTTTGCGGGCTTGGGCTTGATATTGACCTTAAATGCTATTTGCCGATTGTTGAAAATTCCGTATCCGGTAATTCAATGCGCCCAGGTGATATTATTACGTCTCGTAAGGGCATAAGTATTGAAATTGATAACACAGATGCCGAAGGTCGCCTAATCCTTGCTGATGCGCTTTCACGTGCTTCTGAGGATGGCAATGAATTGATATTTGACTTTGCAACTTTGACCGGTGCGGCGCGTGTTGCGCTTGGGCCTGATTTGCCACCATTTTATACCAAATCACAAAAACTTGCGGGCGAAATTAAATCGGCATCCGACAAGGTGATTGATCCGTTGTGGCAAATGCCGCTTTGGGATGCTTATATTGATGATTTTGACACCCAAAATGCCGATATGAAAAATTCGGGCGGTGGCTTTGCAGGTTCGATAACTGCGGCACTATTTTTGCAAAAATTCGTTGATGCGCCTGAATGGGTTCACTTTGATGTTTATTGCTGGAATCCCAAAGATAAGGTTGCACGCCCTATGGGTGGTGAAATTCAAGCAGTACGTTCGGTTGTAGAGGTGATAAAGAATCGTTTTTCGTGTGGATAACTGAAAAAAGATTCAAAAAATTGGCCGAAATTTGCATTGACTCTTTGATAGACTCTTGAACCGAAACGCAAATCAGATTCTGATTCGGTTATAGAGAGATAAAGATGGCAAGCATAACCGAAAACGAATCACGACAAGCCCTAGATTTATGGCGCAACATCACTTCGCAGACCATCCATTCTGATGGTCCAGATTTAACTGCCCGTCAGACGGCGCTTTTGCTAACTATCCATCTTGATGAGGAGAAACACACGGTTCGTGGTCTTTCCAAACGTCTTGGCTTGCAAAAGCCGGCAATTGTGCGCGCGCTCGATTCCTTACAGGCGCTAAACCTTATTCGCCGTGTGCGCGACCCAAATGACGGGCGCAACATTTTTATCGAGCCAACCAATAATGGCGCACAAAAATTAGGGCAGATTGCATCATCAATTGCACAAAAGCTTACATCACTTCATGTTCTTTATGGTGCAAATGATTTGGACTTTCCGCTTGAGGCCGCCAATAGTTTCAACTAGACTATGGTATGTCTGAAACAATAAAACTTGATAAAAATACCAACCCGTACCGTGATGATTTGGCGGCGGAAAAATTACGTGGTCTGGTTGCTGCCCCTAAATATATTACGCCTGTAACCAAACAAATTATTGCGGGTTCGGCATCGATAAAATCCGCCCCCGATGATAATGCGACCCAGGTTTCAGAAGCACTTTGCAGTGATATTTTCGAAGTCTATGACGAAGAAAACGGCTATGCTTGGGGGCAGGTGGGGCGCAATGATTATGTTGGCTATATAAAAACTAGCGCTTTGACCGATGAAATAATTAAACCCAATCGTAAAATTCGCGCCCTTAGAACCTATGGTTTTTCTATTCCCAAGGTGCAGGGGATGGTGCTTGCCCAATTATCCATGAATTCACAAGTTTTTGCGAGTGATGAAATTGAAAATGGTTATGTAAATTGTGGTCGTCATGGCTGGATTTATGAAAAACATCTTGCGGCACTTGATGAATATTATCCCGACCCTGCCGAGGTTGCAAAGCTGTTCCTTAATGCACCATATTATTGGGGTGGGGTGCAATCTTATGGTCTTGATTGTTCTGGGCTTGTGGAAACTTCATTTGCCGCATGTGGTGTTAAGCTACCACGCGATGCCTATATGCAGGAGAAATGCGGGCAGGAAGTTGCGATAAAAGATGATTTATCTGGCTTAAAGCGTAATGATTTGATTTTTTGGAAAGGTCACGTCGGGATTATGATTGATGCCGATAATTTTATCCATTCCAATGCCTTTCATATGTGTGTGGCAATTGAACCCTTGAAAACTGCGAGGGAGCGCTATGAAAAAAGCGACCTTCCAATCCGGTCAATAAGAAGGGTTATGTAATGGCCGTTATCTATGTTGCGGTATTAACATATGTAAAACCACTAGAAGAAATTGATAATGCGCTTCCGGCGCATATTGAATGGCTTAATAAAAATTATGATAATGGGGTTTTTATTGCCTCTGGTCGGCGTATTCCACGCAATGGTGGCGTGATTTTGGCAAAGGGTACAACTTTAGAAGCCATTACAAAAATCATGCAACAGGATCCATTTTATAAAGCGGGTCTTGCAACGCATGAAATTTTTCCATTTGAGGCAAGTAAAGTAATTGATGGACTAAATACCATTTTATAATGGGAATATTTTCAACATCGCATATTGCAAAAGCATTATGGTTTTCATGTCTTGGATTTCATTATTCTCAAGCATTTTTACGGCAGCTTTAAAGGGCATTTCAATCACTTCGATTTCTTCGCCTTCTTCTTCAAGGCCGCCACCATCAGACACTTTGTCATTATCTTTATATTCGCCAATGAAGAAATGAACCTTTTGCGTCAATGCACCAGGGCAGGCAAAACCTTCATAGATTTTTTCAACCTTAGAAATTTTAAAACCGGTTTCTTCTTCGGCTTCTTCGATTATACGCTTTTCAGGCGCCATATCATCCAAAAGACCAGCCGGTGTTTCAAGCAATGCCGCCTCATGCCCATTTAAGAAGCATGGCACACGTAATTGTTTTATCAGAATTATAGTTTGCTTTTGCAAATTATAAAGCAAGATTGTTGCCGCATCACCACAATCATAAACCTCACGCATTTGTGGCTGCCACGTGCCATTTTGGCGCTGATATTCAATATCATAACGATCAAGTTGGAAATAATTATCCGATAATTTAGTAACTTGTTTGATTTTTATGCGTGATTTTAGGGACATTTTGTTATTATAAAATAATTGGCGGATTTCGTAAACCGTTTGCAAAATTTAATCAAAATTCCTAAGCAATGGGCGCAACGACGAAACCGCGAGTGAAACGAGCCTCAAACAAGAATGTGGAAAATTTTCGGAAACCGCGTTTTTCGAAAATTTTTCTCGAAAATGAATCCACTTTGCTGAGCGAGCGGCATAGCCGCGAGGGTGGCAAAGTGAGTGACGTGGCGCACCCGAGACGATTCGAACGTCCGACCAACGCCTTCGGAGGGCGCTACTCTATCCAGCTGAGCTACGGGTGCGTTGACGCGGTTAATAAGCGAAAACAAGATTTAGGGCAAGGGGTGTGTCTCAAACTTCTCACCTTCTATCATTTATTAAGAGTTTTAAATGGGCTGCGCATATTTAGCCATTTAATATCCATATCTTTTTCAAAATATTCCATACGTTTAGACAGGAAGTTTTGGATATACGGCTGCGTAAGATGTTTTTCCAAATGATTTTTACTTGCCCAAACTTCATAAAATACAAACATATCGAAATCTGTACGGTCGCGATGAACATTATATTGTAGCACGCCGTCTTCTTTTAGGGTTGGCTCAACTAGGCTTAAAAGCATTGTCTCTAAAGCATCCGCCATGCCTAGTTTTGCGCGCCCAAAGCCAATTAATGCATATGGGCCAGTCTCATTAAGCTCTTGTTCTGGAAGTTTTATTACATTATTAGACATTTTTCACTCCTTGAGGTATGAGTGTTATCATACATCCACAATGGTACGATGTCAATCATACCTATATTATTATGCTAATAGGTGCAGCAAATGGAAAAAAAAGCTGAAAGTGAATTAGGGCTAGTGCTATCCGCGCTTTCTGACCCCAATCGGCGCCGCGTTATTGCCGCGCTTGCACACGCACCTGCGGGTACAGAAAGAACCTGTGTTTCATTTGGTCTTCCTGTAACAAAGGCAACCCTTACGCATCACTTCAAAATATTACGTCAAGCTGGATTGATTGATCAGATTGATCGTGGAAATAGCCGTGCTGCATTCCTAAGAAGAGAATATATAGATGAAAAATTCCCAGGGCTTTTGAATATCATTCTTAGTGAATATCCAGAATATAAATAAACCAATCTCTGCTTATGGTACTTTTATAAAAGTAAATGATATTTAAGCGGTGGAATAAAAGTAAATTATGGGATGATTCACGCGCATCCTTTTTGTAATCGGTGGATTTGTAACAATGATGTTACAAATATGAAAAAAATCACTGTGCAACTAATCTATTGATTATAATGATAAAAATTTCCGTTAAATCATGCATATTTAATACATTTTTAATTTTTTGACGGGTTTTAAAAACCCTAGTCACAAAAACTACATCTCGCAAAAGTATACGCCCCGCAGTGTAGCCACGGGTTACATTTATAGTCAGAAAACGTGTTTTTTACCTTCTGGCTAGTGAAGGGGAACTTAACTATGATTAAGAAGAAATTATTATCGGGGCTTTCGCTTTCAGCAATTATTTTATTGTCTGCTGGGCTTGCCAAGGCTGAAGATGTAAAAGCAAATGCAGCTGATGTAACTGCAAGTGTGCCAAATGATGTTGTTATTGTTACGGCTACTAAACGCGAAACTAACCTACAACAAACACCAATCGCAATATCTGTTTTAAGCCAAACCACAATGGCAAACCGCCACGTTCTAAGTCTTATTGACTTGGCTGATGGCGGTATCCCATCTTTGCGCGTTGCAACATTCGAAGCGCGCCAATCAGCACTAACCGTTGGTATTCGTGGCATCGTTCCATTTGACGCCAACCAAACCGCACGTGACCAAGGCGTAGGTGTTTATCTTGATGGTATCTATCTTGGTCGTCAACAAGGTTTGAACGCGGCATTGTTTGATATTGCCCGTGTAGAAGTTTTGCGTGGTCCACAAGGTACATTATTTGGTCGTAACACCGAAGGCGGCGCAGTAAGCATCATTTCAAAAGATCCAACTGGTGAGTTTGGTGGTCGCATAAGCGGTGGTATGGGCAATTTCGGCAGCCATACAATGCAGGCACACGTCAACCTTCCTGAATATCAAGGCGTTTCAATCAAAATTGACGCATTGCAAGAGCATCAAGATGCATTCGTAAAAAATAGCCTTGCTGGTCAAGCGGGCTGGGGTCAATATGACCGTTCTGGTGGTCACATTGCTGCTAAATGGCATCCAACAGATGATTTCACTGCAACCTTGTCTTATGACCGTTCAGTTGACAAAAACACGCCGTTTTATAGCCAGCTAATCAATTACAATCCAAATAATTTACCGGTTGCTACATTGGCACAAATCAATGCCAATGGTGGTAAATTGCCATCTGGTTATATTGCACCATTGTCGCCATTGGTTGTGGTAAGCGGTAAAGACAGAATGTCGGTTTCTGATATTGGCGTTCCACAACAACCAAGTGTTGACGAAACACAAGGCTGGTCAGCGAATTTAAAATATAAAATCAATCCAGATATTGAATTCCGTTCAATCACTGGCGCTCGTATTGTTGACACCGATCAGTGGGACAACTCTGGTGGCGCACACAGAACTGTGTTCCTTCCAAATGCTAACTTTAGCCGTTATTCATTATCATTCCTAAAACAACACCAATTCAGCCAAGAATTCCAATTGGTTGGTAAAACCAGTGATGTTGATTGGGTTGTTGGTGCTTATTACTTTACTGAGCATGTTCAAGAACAAGCGGCAACACCAACCACCAACAAATGGAACGCTGATGGCACTGGTTATACAATCAATAGCGAAACCGTTTCTGGAACAGTTACTTCAGGCAACCAAGGTTGGGCATGGGGTCAACAATTCTTGCAACGCGCAAGCTATGCCGATGCAAAAAGCTATGCTGGCTTTGGACAGATGACTTATACCCCATCTTCTTTGGATAAATTACACATCACACTTGGTGGTCGTTATACCAAAGACAAACGTGATGGCGTGCTTTATATGGTTTCTGGTGTAAAAACCAATTACACCTTCAACTATGACAAATCACGCTTTGACCCATTGGCAATCTTTGCTTATGACCTTGCAAAAGACGTCAATGTTTATGCGAAATACTCAACTGGCTACCGTGCTGGTGGCGCAAACGACCGTTCACAAAACTTTAGAGCTTTTGACGCAGAAACTGTAAAAGCATATGAAGTTGGTTCAAAGATGGAATTCTTTGATCATTCGGTTCGCTTAAACCTTGCTGCATATGCAATGGATCGTAAAGGTACGCAAACCGACTTTGATAACGTTGATACCAACCCATACCTACCTGGTACAACAACACCAAACCCAACCTTTAACCTTCATACCGAAGAAACTGTTAATGCGCCGGGTGTTTCAAAAATCCGTGGTTTCGAAGCTGATTTGACTTATCGTCCAATTGATAACCTAACTTTGGGTCTATCTTATGCTTATACTGACGTGAAAGTTCCAGCTACTATGAATACATTGTTGGCAACCCCTGCATTGTATCAAGTATATACCGTGTTCACACCTAAAAATGCGGCATCTTTCAATGCTGATTACAGACACCCTGTATTCAACAATGGTACCGACTTTACCGCACACTTGGATGCAAACTATGCAGACGGTCAATACAGCTTCCAAAACGAATCTGTAAAAACTGATGATAGCTTTGTTGTGAATGGTCGTCTTGCACTTACCAACATTCCGATGAATGCCGGTACAACCGCAACAATTTCACTTTGGTCACGCAACTTGCTTGATGAAACCCACGTTTACCGTGTTTCAGGCGCAAATGCGAAGACCCTTGGTTATTATGGAAACTTCAATCCGCCTCGTACCTTTGGTATCGAAGGAACTTTGAATTTCTAAACTCCTCTCCCCCCAAAGATAAAAAGGCGACTGTGTGAACAGTCGCCTTTTTTTAATCTATTTTGTATTTAAGGCGAAACTACCCGCCGAACTCGCAGTTAAGCATTGTTATGATTAGTTGTTTTTGCCTAAACGTTGATCACGCCATGCCGCTATACATTTTATCGCTCACGGCATATTTGCTTTGCAAATGCCTGCGCGGGCGCGGCGGGATTCCCCGCCGAACTCGCAGTTTAGCATTATTATGATTAGTTGTTTTTGCCTAAACGTTGATCACGCCATGCCGCAATTCTTAAACGCAACGCATTAAGCTTGATAAAGCCTTCGGCATCGGCTTGGTTATAGCCACCGGCGGCATCAAAGCCTACCAATTCTTTATTATAAAGCGAATATGGTGAAGAGCGACCTTGGACATAAACGCCGCCTTTATAGATTTTCAATTTCACGTCACCGCAAACAGGTTCTTGCGATGCGTCAATTGCCGCCTGAAGCATAAGGCGTTCAGGGGTAAACCACATGCCATTATAAATAATGGTTGCATATTTTGGCATTAATTCATCTTTTAGATGCATTGCACCACGGTCAAGAGTGATTGATTCCATTGCGCGGTGTGCGGTCAAAAGGATTGTGCCGCCTGGGGTTTCGTAATAACCGCGTGATTTCATACCAACAAAGCGGTTTTCAACCAAATCAAGCCCGCCAACGCCATTGTCATGACCGATTTGATTTAATTTGGTCAAGAGTTGCGCCGGAGACAATGCCACACCATCAATTGCCACCGCATCGCCACGTTCAAAAGAAACGGTGATATAGGTTGGTTTGTCTGGCGCTTCTTCTGGCGTTATGGTGCGGCGACCTTCACGTTTGGTCACCAAATCAGGAACTGAATCCTCTGGATTTTCCAAAGCCAAACCTTCTGATGAAGTGTGAAGTAGGTTGGCATCAATAGAGAATGGTGCTTCTTGTTCTTTGCCGGCGGCAATGTTAATGCCGTGCTTTTTGGCATAGGCGATTAAGTCAGGGCGACCTTGAAAGTCCCATTCACGCCACGGGGCGATAACTTTTACATCTGGTTTTAGGGCGTAATAAGAAACTTCAAAACGAACTTGGTCATTGCCTTTGCCGGTTGCGCCGTGGCAAACCGCATCTGCGCCCACAAGGTTTGCAATCTCAATCTGGCGCTTTGCAATTAATGGGCGCGCAATTGATGTGCCAAGAAGGTAAACCCCTTCATAAACCGTATTTGCACGGAACATTGGGAATACATAATCTTTGACAAAATCTTCACGTAAATCTTCGATAAAGACGTGCTCAGGTTTAACACCCATCGCAAGTGCTTTTTCGCGTGCCGGCTCAATTTCTTCGCCTTGGCCCAAATCGGCGGTAAAGGTTACAACTTCACAGCCATATTGTTCCTGCAGCCATTTAAGAATAATCGAAGTATCAAGACCACCAGAATAAGCCAGAACTACGCGTTTAATTTTTTTATCTGTCATTGCCATTTCTCATTATTTGTAAGCGATTTAGTTTCAAATCACAAACATATCAATAGCATTTTCAATATTCTGGCAAAATAAAATCATCTGTTAATGTTTTTTTGAATATAAGCTTTGCCACATAGGGAATACACATCATATTTATCGCAATGTCACGAAAAATAATTTCAAATTTATTTGATGGCACAAAGTTAGTGGCAAAAGCACGAGCGGTTTTTTGCTTGTCTTTTATGAAGTTTGTCAGGTGGTTTTCATAATTTTCAAATGCCAAGCTATAATCATTCTTTGCTTTTTTTAATTCGCCAGCAAGAATATATGCTTCTGTAATTCCTAAACCTGTACCTTCACCTGCAAGTAATGAAACGCATCCGACCGCATCGCCAATAAGTGCAACACGACCCTTGTGCCATTTGGGCATTTCAATTTGCGTTATATTATCAAAATATATTTCGTTTTCCTCTGTAATAATTGAGAATATTTTTTCCCCTTCCCAATTAATATTTGAAAAAACATTTTTAATAGCGTCAAGTTTTTCATTTTGATTTATTGGAAAATAACCCTGAAGCAAATCAGAAGTAAAAATAAAAAGATTAAGCTGTTTTCCATTTTTCAGTTTGAATAGGCCGATGCTTTTATTTTCTTCATTATCAGAATAATATATATTTTCATCAAGGTTTAGAAATTGGTCGGTTTCAACTGCTGCAACGATATATCCTAAGTCGCGTTCAAAATTTTCAGGGCTTCCAAAAACTTGATTTCTAACATTTGAATGAACACCATCTGCGCCAATCAATAAATCTGCATCTATTTTTTTACCACTTTTCAAAGTAAGCGATATTTTATTTTCATCTTCGATAATTTGTTCAATATTATCATCAAAAATATTGGTTATTTTATCTTTCACACTATCATATATTATTTGTGCAAGTTCACCCCTTGGAAGGCTTGTGAACCTATTTTTGGTTAATTCATGCATTGATTTTATTGAAAATTCGCTGGTTTTATTGCCTTTAATATTGCGAAAAATTACATTTTTGACTTTATATCCTGATTTAATAATTTCATCTATAAGCCCCATTTTTTCACAAATGTCATAACCAAGGCCCCAAAAATCTATAATATAGCCGCCATTACGAAATTTTGGTGCTTTTTCAACCATTATAATTTCGTGATTGCCTTTTAATAGCCAATATGCAAGTGCCGGACCTGCAACACCTGCGCCGCTTATTACAATTCTCATTTCATTTATCCTTTTAATTATTGTAACAATGTATTAACGACTAAATATATCATTGACTGACTGGTCGGTCAATATAAGGAATTATAAATGCCTAAGGTAAATGACATTAAAGCACAACGAGAAATGCAGATTGTCGGAGCTGCAAAAAAAGTTTTTGCAAAATCGGGTTACCAAAACGCTACAATGGATAATGTTGCAACTGAGGCAAAATTAGCAAAGGGAACTTTGTATCATTATTTTAAAAGCAAAGAAGATTTATTTTACGCAATATTTTCTTATTCGTCAGTAAGTAATATGGATTTGGTTTTTGAATCCTCAGCCTTTACTGCCCTCAATAGCTGCCAAAAAATCGAATTTTTACTTAATGGCGCTTTTGCGGAGTTGGAAGCAGATCAAAACCTCATCCCGCTAACATTGGAATATTGGTCCGCATGTGGTGTGGAAGCAACTCGTGAAAGATTTAGCGCACAATTCAGCGCGATGTTGGTTAAGTTTCGCGAAATAATAATAAAAATTCTTAAAGACGGTCAAGAAATTGGTGAGATAAAGCGCGACATACCAATTAGCGAAATCGCCTCAACTTTATTAGCCTTGGTCGACGGACTTATCGTGCAGCAATGGGTCGATAACAAAGTGAATGCTCAAAAAATTATTGTTGCGGCTTTGCCATATTACCTTGCATCGCTCAAACCATAAATTAACGTGAGAGAGAGAGAAATTTATTCGGAAGGCATTCTATCCAAATTGCCGATAACCTTACCTGCAATAACCGCAACCTACCCTATATCACCGCAATCCATTGATTGATGAGCAAGAGCTTTTGCGGATTTTCTTCTGGGTTTTTCAAGAAATCGAAAATGCCCCTATCTCGCGCCGCCCATTTTGCTAGTCCATGTGGGTCAGGAAATACAAAGTCGTCCGTATTTTTTACCTTAGCTCCGCGATGAATTATTACTTGAAAAATATCCTTTGGACAAAGCCGAAAAGTTACGCAATCTACGCCATTTTTCGTAAAATTGGGCGCATTCCATTTAACATTCTGTTCCAACGGAGGATTTGAAGCGGAAATTTGCGCAAAAACCTCTAATATAATTGCTTTGTGAGCGTGTGCTAACCCATCAAAATATTTTTCAATTTCTATATTCATTCCATTAAATAAACATCAAAAAATCAAGAATGCAAAGGAAATAATGTTACTAAATACAATTTTTTTTGCTTACGAAAAAAAGATTGTCGAAATATTTTGGAAACCGAGCTTTTCAAAATATTTCGTCTGCATTTCCAACTTGCTGAGTGAGCGCCAAAGGCGCGAGGGTGGCAAGTTGCCCCTTATACCACCACTTGCGTTCCAAGTTCCACCACGCGACCAGAAGGGATGTGGAAGAAGTCTGTGGCATTGGTTGAGTTGCGCGATAGGAAAATAAAGAGCCTATCTTGCCATAATGGCATGCCAGAATGGGCAGAGGCAACAATTGTGCGGTGTCCCAAGAAGAATGAAGTTGACATAATGTCAAACTTCAAACCCTGTTTGCGGCATAATGTAAGCGCCTTCGGGATATTTGGGCTTTCCATAAAACCGTATTTAACAATAACCTTGCGCACAGTTCCAGTGACATCGATAATTTCAAGCCTATCAGATTCGGGAACACGTGGCATTTCAGCGGTTGAAACACTTAAGACCGCGATATTTTCATGCAAAACCTTATTGTGTTTAAGATTGTGCATCAAAGCCACAGGGGCTAGATCGGGATCCGAAGTTAGGAATATTGCAGTTCCAGGGACTTTATGAACCGGATGCGCCGCCAAATTATCAAGCAAGGTTTTAAGAGGTATAGAATCGCGGCGGGTTTTTTCGGCCAGAATTTTTGTACCAGAAGTCCAAGTCCACATAATCAAGACAAGTGCCGCACCCAATACCAATGGCAACCACGCACCATGCGGAATTTTAGGAAGCTGTGAACCCACAAAAACAAAGTCCATACAAAGAATTGGGATAAGTAATACTGCTGCCTGCCAAGTTTTCCATTTCCAAAGTCTTGTAACAACCGGTGCAGCAAGGACAGTGTCCATTAGCATAGCACCAGTAATTGCAATACCATAAGCAGAAGTAAGCGCCGAAGATGATTGGAAAGAGAACACCAATAGCAAGACGCCAATCATAAGGAAACTATTGATTTGTGGAACAAAAATCTGCCCTGCTTGGGTTTCAGATGTTCTTTTAATCTGCATCCTTGGCAATAGGCCAAGTTGAACCGCTTGTTGGGTCAAAGAGAATGCACCGGTAATAACCGCTTGCGAGGCAATGATTGCCGCCAAGGTCGCCAAAATCATAATTGGCCAAAACATGCCATCGGGAACCATCATCCAGAACGGGTCTTTTGCGGCCTCGGGATGGGAAATAACAAATGCCCCTTGTCCAAGGTAATTAAGTGTCAAAGATGGTAATACCAAAATGAACCAGGCTGCGCGAATAGGGCCTTTCCCAAAATGCCCCATGTCGGCATAAAGTGCCTCTGCACCAGTAACCGCAAGGAAAACACTGCCCAAAACCAAAAAGGCAATAAAGCCGTTTGAAATAAGGAATTTAATCGCGAAATATGGGTTTAATGCATGTAAAATGCGCATCTGTGGATCATCGTCAATATGCATAATGCCAAGTGCCGCAAGCGTTAAAAACCAGATTGCAGTAATTGGACCAAACCATGATGCAATTGCATGTGTTCCTTTTGATTGCACCAAAAACAACGCAATTAAAATGAATGCCGAAATCGGTACGATATAAATACGCAACATATGCCCAATTGCTGGCGCTTCTTTTAAACCCTCCACAGCACCAAGTACCGAAATAGCAGGGGTGATGATGCCATCACCATAAAAGAATGCCGCGCCAATTACGCCACCAGCAAAAATCCAACTCGTTGGTTTTCCCATGGCTTTTTGCGCAAGTGCCATAAGCACCAAAGTACCACCTTCGCCCTTGTTGTCCGCGCGCATAAGAAATACAACGTATTTAAGGGTAACAATAAGCATTAATGCCCAAAATATAAGTGACACAATACCAATTACCGAGGCCTCTATCCCGATGGTGCCTTTGGCGTGTGCCAAAGATTCGCGCATGGCATAGAATGGGCTTGTACCAATGTCACCAAAGACCACACCAATTGAACCAAGCGCAAGGGTTAAAAACCCAGCATGCTTTAAAGGTTCGTGTCCATTACCGCCATTTGTGCCTTCAAAATTTTCTGTTTTGAAATCACCGCCATTTTTAGCATCGCTTTGTTGGCTATCTGAGCTTGTATTCAAAAGTGCCCCCTGATTACCCAAAAGTAATTGAATATATCAATCACCATAGGAAATTTGCGCATATATTTAAGCTATGCGAAAGTGGAGCGTTACTATTTTTATGAAAATTCTTCAAATGTTATCAACACAAAATATACTTTTTATTTTGACTGATATATATGTGTGCAAAGTAAACCAATATTTTTAAAGGCAAATATTAATGGCTAGTCGAAATTGTCTTATCACTGGCGCTTCAGCGGGAATCGGGCGCGAATTTGCCTATCTTATGGCGGAGCGTGGTTATGACCTGATTCTTGTGGCACGACGCGAAGAGCGTTTGCGTGAAATTGCAAATGTTGTTGCCGAAAAATGGGGCGCAAAAACCCTTATAATAATTCAAGATTTGCATAAATCATATGCCCCCGATAATATTCTTAACATTAGCGCCGAGAATAATTTAACGATTGATGCGCTTATAAATAATGCTGGCTATGGTTTGCCGGGAACATTTTTAAACACAAAATGGCAAGAACAGCAGGATTTTTTACAAATTATGCTTAATACCCCAACGGAACTTTGTCACAAGGTTTTGGCTGGCATGAAAGAGCGTGGATTTGGACGGATTATTAATATTGCATCTTTGGCGGGGCATTTGCCGGGGTCTTTGGGGCATACCTTATATACACCGGTTAAATCCTATATGATAAAGATGTCGCAAAGCCTTAACCTTGAATGTCAAGGAACGGGGATACATGTTACCGCACTTTGCCCCGGTTTCACTTATTCAGAATTTCATGATGTAAACGGAACCCGTGAATTAGTATCAAAAATGCCAAAATTTATGTGGCTTGATGCCGATATGGTTGCAGAACTTGGCTTTAACGCAGTAGAAGAAAATCGTGCAGTTTATGTTACAGGTAAAGCCAACAAAGCCATTGCCGCAATGTTTAAACTATTGCCGGATAGTCTTGCCGAATATTTTGTTAAAAAGAATTCGGATAAGTTTCGCAAGATTTAAAAAAAGCCCTGCATCGGCAGGGCTTTCAATTTTTCGCTGTTACGAAAATTATTTTTTGACCAGAATTATTTTTTGAATAGACCGCCAAATTTGTCTTTAAAGCGAGACACACGACCACCACGGTCAAGAAGCTGTGCGTTGCCGCCAGTCCAAGCAGGGTGAGAAGTAGGGTCAATATCAAGGTTAAGAGTTTTACCTTCACCGCCCATAGTTGAGCGGGTTTTGAACGTGGTGCCATCAGTCATAGTGACGGTGATAAAATCATAATTCGGGTGAATATCGGCTTTCATTTTATTCTCTTTTTAAAACGGGCAACATCCGCCCATATATAAACATTAAAACTTGAAGGCGCGCCATTAGCAAAGAATGGCGCGCAAGTCCAGAAGAATCTATGTAATTTGTTTAAATTACTATCTTCCAAGCATTTTCATGATGTCATCAAGCGGATTGCCGTCTTTGTTCATATCAATCATATTGGCAAGATTTCCTAAAATCCCCGAAGTTCCAACTGAATTTGCCCCAGGATTTGCTGCTGAATCTGTATGAGTGACAGATTTGATAATATCGCCAATGCTGCCGCCCATATTATTACCAATCGCGCTGCCGATAATATCGCCAAGGCCGCCAGCATTGGCTTTGGATGCCATTGCACCCGCCGCCATGGTTGCCAAGACCGGAAGCATTTGTTTTAAAATATCAACACTTAGGCCAGTTTGGTTTGCCGCATTTGCCGCAACTTGGCGTGAAACATCTTTAGAGCCAAAAATCGCGCCCAAGATTTCATTTCCGGCAGAGGTTGTGCCGGGGCGTGCAAGTTCATCAGGGTTTTCACCGACCTGAACATGATTTTGGGTTAATACGTTGCCAAGAATGTTTTCAAGGCCACCGCCTGCATTCGCCTGATTCTTAAAACCGCCGGCAATCATTGGCGCCAATGCCTCAATCGCACTTTTGGATTGTGCCGGTGAAATTCCAAAACGCCCTGCAATCATTTCGACTGCTTGTCCGCCGCCAGCAGATAAAATTTGATCTATTAAACCACTCATACCCATTTCCTTTACATCTATATTTGTGCATTACTAAATATGCACAAATAAAATGCAAGATAAATCCCGTATAAAGGGATTATTATTTCAGGTATTTATTTGTTGGGTTCAATTGCGACCCATTTATCATCGACACGCGTGTAGATTTTTTTATTCAAGGCGTAATAACCATCGGCGTCTTTTTTTGCGACTTCCTCAAGTTTCTTTAATGCCTCAGAATCATTAAGTGGGGCTGCAATAAATTCGTCACGATTTGGAATCGCAACGGCAAAACCATCAGGATATTTTGCTTTTAACGTATTAATTACATTATCAAGCAACATCAGACTTGGGGCAAAGCCGGCCGGTGCATTGGCATAATAAAGCCCCTCATTATCCTTAAATTCAATTGACTGTGCCGCATCATTCATATTTTTGATGGCTTTGTTAAAGGCATCTTCTTCGGTTAATGACAAATCATGCAGGCGACCAATTGGCATAAAGGCAATCGAGGTTTTGGTGTCGGCAACGACCGCCATTTCTAAATTATCGAATAATGGGCGGCGTAAAACGTAATTTGGTGACTTATCTAATGCTGTTTGCTGTTCAAAATCATTAAGTGCATCAGTGGTTCTGATGACAACTTTTAAATTTTCTGGTGTGAACGGGTCGCCGTTTGAGATTGTCTTTCTGATAGCTTTATAAAACTTATCATATTCGTTTTGTCTATCAGTGCCACGTGTGTTCAAACGCTCTCTTAGGCCATCAAGATTAATGGTTAGATTGCGCACGGCAATAATGACAATGACATTATCGCCATTTTCATTATTAACAACGCCGCGAACCGAAGGCATTTCCATTAATATTGGTTTTATCGTGTTTTTAATATCCTGAAAGCTTAAAGGCTCAAGATCATTAAAGGTACGGCGGTTGGTTGTGAAAACACCATCATCCGCCTGCTGCGCCAATGAAATTTGCGGCACAGCAGCCAGAATTGATAAAGATAATAATAATGCTTTTCTAATCATGCTTGTCGTTTAATTGAAACCTGTGGCAGGAATTGGGCAAACTTTATTAGCATTTTGTTGTGCTAACGGATAGGCGCAATAATCAGCGGCATAGAAAGCACTTGGGCGACCATTGCCAGAAAGTCCGGGGCCACCAAATGGCAATTCCGAACTTGCACCCGTGGTTGGGCGATTCCAATTTATAAGGCCGGCACGAACATGATTAACCACCATTTCCCAAATATTCTCATCTTCACTAACTAGACCCGCAGATAAGCCAAAGCGGGTTTTATTGGCAAGGGTGATTGCATCATCAAGGGTTTTTACACGGAAAACCTGTGCAAATGGTGCAAATAATTCCTCATCATCAGATGGTTTGGCATCGGTCATATCAATCAGGCCAGGCTTTACAAAGGCATCCCCAATTGCAAGAATTTCCGCCTCAATAATTGGTTTACCGCCTAATGATTTTAAATTATCTTGAAATTTCAAAACATTTTGTGCCATTTGCGCGCTAATGACAGGGCCAATAAAAGGCTCTGCGGCATCGTCAAACTTACCGACACGCATTTTTTCGCATTTCTCTTTTACTTTTTCAAGAACTGTGTCGGCAAAATCAGTATCGGGAAGGATAATGCGGCGTGCGCATGTGCATCTTTGACCGCTTGTGATAAAGCTTGAATGGATAATCACATCGGCGGCGGCATCAATATCGCCTGCATCCCAAATGATAAGTGGGTTATTACCCCCCATCTCAAGTGCCAAAATAACCTCAGGGCGACCGCCGAATAATTTGTGAATATAAGTTCCAGTAGTGGCAGAACCAGTGAATAACACGCCGTCAATACCTTCTGCACCCAAAAGTGCCGCACCCGTATCGCGTGCGCCATTGACGATATTCAAGACTCCTTCAGGTAAACCGGCGGCAATAAATGCTTCGGCCATAATGAATGAAACCATTGGTGCAAGTTCAGACGGTTTGAAAACAATGGTATTCCCTGCCAAAAGCGCCGGAACAATGTGCCCATTTGGCAAGTGACCGGGGAAGTTAAATGGCCCTAAAACCGCCATAACGCCATATGCCTTATGGGTCATTGCGAGATGCCCAAATGCAGTATCTTTTTGAATTTCACCTGTGCGATCATTATAGCCACGGATTGAAATGCCGATTTTGCCAATCATTGCGGCGGCTTCGCCTTTGGTTTCCCATAATGGTTTGCCAGTATCATTAGCAAGGCAAAGCGCAATTTCATCTCGCCGCTTTTCAAGCTCTTTGCCATAGTTTTCGACAATTGCGATACGTTCCGCCCGCGTTTTTTGTGACCAGGTTTTAAAAGCCACGCGTGCTGATTTTACGGCATCATTTACCTGATTTTCCGTTGCCGCGTTAAAGTTTGCAATTTCCTGCGAGGTAGCAGGATTAATGATTGATACAGCCGCACCTTGGCCATCTGACCAGATATTATTTATCAAAACAGATTTAGACATATTTTCCACTTTTCTTAAATTTAAATCAATTGCCTTATTATAAATCAAATGCTTTGGCGCGCCCAAAATCACCTTCATTTAATTCAAGGGTTTCAAGAACATCTGGGGCAACCAAAATATAGTCTGAAGTAATGTCACAGCTTGCAAGCGTGCAACGAAAATCAATTAATTTGTCATTGGAAATCAGGCATTTTTCAAGGCCACGTGTATCACCAATTTTAAATGGCTTGCGAACGCTTTCGCGGAATGTGCGGGTATTTTCAAGCCGTGCCGCAAGTAATGGCCCGCCATCGAAAATATCGATCACGCCTTCAAACCGCAGACCTTCACGTTCAAGAAGACGACGGGCAGGGGCGCCATCGGGGTGGGTTTCGGCAATTGCACCGCGCGCACTATCAGGTAATAAATCAATGTAAATTGGATGCTTTGGCCCAAGGTCAATGATAAATTGATTATCAGTTAGTGCCGAGAAATTATCAGCCTCTGCAAAATCCATGCGGAAAAAAGGACGGCCAACGCCTTCCCAGAATGGTGAACGACCATCAAGATGCACAATCCCACGCAATTCAGAAACCACAGTGTCATGGAATCTGTTTGGATTGGCCGCCATAAGCATGAAGCGAGATAATGATAGCAGTTTCCCAGCACCTTCGCCCCGATGCTGTGGATCAAGGAATAATGTGCCGACTTCGGTTGCGCCAGTATAATCATTGACCATCACAAGGGTTGAAATATCAAATCTTTTGTTGGCGGCGCGTGATAATTGCCCCAAAGTTGTGACGCGGAAATTAAAAAACGGCACATCACAGCCAATATTGGTTTTAACCGCACAACATCCAAAAACTTCATTGGTATTGGCCCGTTCAACCATTAATAAATAATCACCAGATTCGTTTTCTGGAATCTCACCTTTAAAGGATTTTATACTTTTCTTTAGGCGTGCCTCAAGCATTGCACGGTCATCAGGCAGGCTTGTGAAGCCTGCACCCGATAATTTAGCAAAGCGGTGAAAATCGTCAAGGTCTTCCGGTCTCGCCGGTCTTACAACAAGCATTATTTTCCCTTTACATAAGTTTTCTTAATGCCTTGGCATCCAATTTGCCACTTGCATAAGCGCATAAAATTGCGGTGGTTAGTGCGGCACGTTTGCCAAAGCTCGATTTTAAAACATATTCATCAGATGAATGGATATTGCCACCCAATACCCCTAATGTGTCAATATTCGGACAGCCAGAGGCAAAAAGATTATTTCCCTCACATACGCCGCCGGTATCTTTGAATTGCATTTTTATTCCCAAACCTTCGGCAATACGGCTTATATCGCTCATAATTTGTTCTTGCGCTTTGTTTTTGGGTTTTGGTGGGCGTGAAATGCCGCCTTCAAGGTGGCAGTGGATGCCGTTTGATGAAATTGCGGCGATATTTTCATTAATAACACCAACCGCCCAATTCATAGTTTCAGGGCTTGGGGCACGAATGTTAAAACGCACAATGGCAATATCGGGAACGACATTATTGGCAGAGCCACCATCAATTTTCCCGCAATTAAATGTCACACCGTGATTATTATCGTTGTTTGCTTCGAGTGAGGTTACAAATTTTGCCGCCGCCAAAATCGCACTTATGCCTTCTTTATGCGCCCGCCCAACGTGCGCCGACTTGCCATGAATAATCAATGCGAAGTTTGCCGAACCTTTGCGCGCACCCGCCATAGAGCCATCTGGCAATGCAGGTTCATAGGTTAAACCCAAATCACTTCGCGACCCAATTTCATGCAGCAAATGGGCAGAGCCAAGTGACCCAATTTCTTCATCTGGTGATAAAAGCACTTCATAGCCAATATTGTCTTTAAACTCATAATGCTCGAATGCTTTGAGGCCTTCTAGCATTACCAATATCCCGCCCTTCATATCGGCAACACCGGGGCCATTTAATTCATCATTATCAGTAGGTGTAACGCTTTGAAATGGCGAATCAATTGGGAATACGGTGTCGTAATGCCCGGTTAAAACAATTTGAATTGGCGCATCGGGGCGAACTTTGAGGTGGAATGAATGCCCCAAATCCACTTCTTCAACTTTGCCATTTGTCATAACCACTTTTTCAGGATTAAGCTTTTTGCGGCTTATAACCCCAGGGAGCGCACCAAAAGCCTCTTCCAGAAGGGGTAAAAATTGTTTCAAGCCCAAATAATTGCGTGAACCAGTGTTTAAATTGCACCAATCTACCAATTTTTTTTCGTAATGCGCAAAATCATTCGGCACTTTTGCGATAGTGTCGTAAATTTTTTTATCAAATAAATCGCTTAAATCGGTCAAATCATGCCCCAGATTTTGCCAAAAGAAAATGATATAACAATTTTTTATCTATTTCCACAACCCCGTCTTTAAATTTACGCACATCAGCGTTAAAGAGGCGGGATTATTTTATATGGGAATATTATGTCATCTGTTTTTGAAGCCGAAGATTTTGATAATCATGAAGTCGTCCATTTTGTTAATGATAAAAAAACTGGGTTAAAGGCGATTATCGCCCTGCATTCAACGCATCTTGGCCCTGCGGGCGGTGGTATTCGTATGCAGCCATACGAAGATTCAAGTGCTGCTTTAAAAGATGTGCTTAGGCTTTCAAAAGGCATGTCGTATAAAAATGCACTTGCCGGGATTGAATTGGGCGGCGGTAAGTCGGTGATAATTGGCAATCCAAAAACTGATAAAAGCCCTGAATTATTTCATGCTTTTGGGCAGGCAATTGCTGATTTGGGTGGCAAATATATCGCTGCAGAAGATGTTGGCACAACTTTGAAAGACATGGAATATATCTCAC
This sequence comes from Hyphomonadaceae bacterium UBA1933, assembly GCA_002337085.1. Lineage (GTDB taxonomy): Bacteria > Pseudomonadota > Alphaproteobacteria > Caulobacterales > Aquidulcibacteraceae > Pseudaquidulcibacter. The sequence continues at coordinate 70,639 of DDFH01000003.1, forward strand.
AAAAAACCAAATATGTTTTTGGGCGAGATCCAAAAGACGGTTTTGGTGGTGATCCATCACCGATGACTGCATATGGGGTTTTCCTATCATTGAAAGAAAGCGTCAAACATAAATTGGGTGCAACCGACCTTAAAGGCATCAAGGTTGCGGTGCAAGGTGCGGGTGCGGTTGGCAAAAATCTTATCAAACAATTGACCGAGGCCGGTGCAAAAGTTTGCTTTACTGACGTTGATGTAGATAGAATCGCAGCAGTGCAAAATGAATTTGGCGCAGAGTTTGTTGAGCTTGATAATATTATTTCTGCCGATGTTGATGTTTTTGCCCCATGTGCCTTGGGTGCGATATTGAATGATACGACCATCCCACAGCTAAAGGCGAAAGTGGTTTGTGGTGCGGCGAATAATCAGCTTGCCAAAGATGTCCACGGCGTGAAGTTGGTTGAGCGTGACATTCTTTATGCCCCTGATTATGTTGCCAATGCGGCGGGCATTATCAATGTATTCTATGAAATTGATGGGCAGTATGACATTAAAAAAGTTATGGCGCATATTGAAAAAATCCCGCATACTTTGTCTGAAATATTCAAAGTCGCTGATAAAAATGGTCAATCAACCGCATTGGTTGCTGATGAAATGGCGAAAAATAAAATAGGACGCTAATGGGTAAAGGTCGGGTTTTAATAATTGCGGGTTCTGATTCGGGCGGTGGCGCAGGGATTCAGGCGGACATAAAAGCAGTAACCATGACCGGCGGTTATGCCATGACCGCAATTACCGCGATAACCGTGCAAAATACATTGGGTGTTTTTGACGTTCACCCAATCCCAATTAAAACCGTAACCGATCAAATTAAGGTCGTATTAGAAGATATTGGCGCCGATACAATCAAAACCGGAATGTTGGGAACGGTTGAAATTGTTGAGGCAATCGCAAAGTCCTTTGCCGATTATGCGCCAAATATACCCAAAATCATCGACCCCGTAATGATTGCCAAGGGTGGTCACTCATTGCTTGAGAACCGCGCAATTGATGCGGTGAAATCAATCCTTGTCCCTAATGCCGCGCTTTTGACCCCCAATGCACCCGAGGCACAGGCATTAACCGGAACAACAGTTGAAACCCTTGATGGGCAAAGGCGCGCCGCCGAAAAAATTCTGAAAATGGGTGCAAAAGCAGTTTTGGTAAAAGGTGGCCATATCGAAGGGGCGACATTTACCGACCTTCTTGCCACCGAATATGACGAAACCTTTTTTGATGCCGTGCGTATAAATACAACTTCAACCCACGGCACAGGCTGCACATTGGCAAGCGCGATTTCATCATATCTTGCACAAGGGCAGGGGTTAAAAGACGCGGTCGCCAATGCCCGCGAATATGTCTTCAAAGCAATCGAAACCGCCAAAGGCTTCGGTCATGGTCACGGACCATTAAACCATAATTGGAATTTACAGGGTTGATTTAGTTGCGGCGGTAATAAACTTTGTCACCCCGCATAAACGAAGTGCATTGCGGGGTCTATTTAATTGTATTCCTAAATTTACGAGATGCCGTGGGCAAGTGCGGCATGACAAATCTTGTAATTCGTAATTCTAACTATCCCCACATCAATAAATACCCTTACTATTCATAGCTATTAAGTTTTGATTGGGGCGATTAGTGCGGTTTTTGAATGTCAGGAAATGTCAGGGTTTTGGGTGGTTTGTTTTATGGCTTTTGAATTTGTTCAAGCTTTGCAATGTCAACAAATGTCAACATTTCGCGGGAAATTGAAAAATAAACGCCAATAATGGGCATAACTAATTGATTGATAATGTTTTATTTAAAGATGTTTGTTTAAAAATAATGTCACGAGCTACTAAAAGCCGTTTAAGAATGTTGCATTATGTGAATTATAGACCCCGCAACAAGTGCGGGGTGACAATGTTTTTGTTTTTGTGGGTGTGGGTGGTTCCCTAATGCTTCAACTCAAAAACCTGGCCGCAATATAGGCATTCGGCGCGGCCGTCATCGCCTAGGTCGTAATAGGTTTTTGGGTGGCCCAATGCGCCGCCGCCACCATCACAGGCAACACGGTGTTCGGTGGTATATATAATTTTTTTGTCTTCAGCTGTGGTTTTGGTTTTTGTCATTTAATTGCCTCTAAAATAACCTACTGAAAAACCTATGCCAAAATTTGAAAATATTTCAACAACTATATTGACATCAGTGGTGTATTAGATTACTAAGACACTATTGCGGAAAGAAACAAGGCCGCAATTCAAAAAGCGGCTTCGCTTTTAAAGGAGTGATATGTCAACAGGGATTTCAATTGACTGGCGTGACGACATACCAATCTGGAAACAGATAAAGGATAGGTTGCAAAGCGCTATTCTAAGCGGTGACTTTAAAGAGGGGGAGGCAATCCCTTCCGTGCGCCAGCTTGCGATAGAACTTGCGGTTAATCCCTTAACTGTTTCGCGCGCTTTTTCAGAGCTTAATGATGATGGGCTTATTGAAAAGCGCCGTGGGCTTGGAATGTTTGTGACCCAAGGAACAAAAACCGCAGTTGTTGAGCGTGAGCGTAAACAATTTCTTGAAAATGAGTGGCCGCCTATCGTCCAAAAAATCAAAGATTTGGAAATTGATTGGAACGAATTGGCAAAAGATTTTGGGGAAAAACATGGATAATGATATTTTAATCAGCGCAAAAGGTTTATCGAAATCTTATGGCGCAAAGGTTGCACTAAAACCTACTAATCTTGAAATCCCAAAGGGTCGGATTGTCGGTGTTATTGGCGCCAATGGTGCGGGTAAATCAACGCTTTTGAATTGTATTCTTGGTCTTTCTGAATATGTTGGCGAATTGAAAGTTATGGGTTTAAACCCATTGCAAAACCGTTCGCAATTGATGAATGACGTATGCTTTATCGCCGATGTTGCAACCCTTCCAAAATGGGCAAGAATTTCAGATCTTTTCAATTGGTTGGAAGATTTGCACCCTAAATTCCAAAAACAAAAGGCAATTGATAAATTAAAAAATACCAATATTCCTTTGAATGCCAAAATCAAAGAGCTTTCAAAAGGTATGACTGTTCAGGTGCATTTATCAATTGTTTTGGCGATTGATGCCAAAGTTTTGGTTCTTGATGAGCCGACCTTGGGCCTTGATATTATGAATCGTAGGTCTTTCTATGATGCGGTACTACGCGACTTCTTTGATGAAGAACGCACCATTTTGGTAACGACCCACCAGATTGATGAGATTGAGCCGATTTTATCGCATGCAATTTTCATCAAAGATGGCGAAGTTACGCTGGATGCGTCGCTCGAAGATATTTCGGAAAAATTCTACGCCATTGATGTTTCCGAGGATAAAAAGGCCGATGCCTTATCGCTGATGCCGATTTATTCACGTGCAATTATGGGCCGTACCACAATGATTTTCCGCGACAAAGCAACCGAAGATTTGAAAAAATTTGGTGATCCGCGCCGCGTAGCATTAGCAGATTTGTTTGTTGCACTGGCAACACCACAGAATGCGTAGGGGAACACAATGTTTACGATTTTTGCCCCCAAACTTATCAAACCTACTTCGTTGAAAAAGACGAGTTCACAAAGTTCTGAGCCTAAAAGCGGGCTTAAATTAATCAAGAAAAATAATTCTAAAATATCAAAGAATATATAGCGGGTGTAATATGAATAAATTTCTAACCCTAATTAAACGCGATCTTGCCGATTACAAAGGCGCATTAATAATTACGCCATTGGTAATCTCGGCAGTTATTTTATTGTTGGTCATTAGTTCTGTTTTTATGGGCAGCCTTCGGGTTGATGGCAATAATTTTATCCTTTTTGGCGGCAGTAGCGCTGACGTAAATGCTGATGTAAATATTGAAGATAATAATGGTAATAATCTTCATTTGAAAAAAGATGCGGGCGGTCATTTGGTTTATGTTGATGAACAAGGGCAGACCAAACCAGTTATGGGTGATTTGACCCCCGATAAAATCAAGAAACTTTCGGCAATGATTGCATTTGGCAACCTTATCGGGTCGCTATTGCCATTGTTCATTGCGAGTATTGTTGTTTTGTTTGTGCTTTCAGGCTCTCTTTATGAGGAGCGCAAGGATAAATCCATAATGTTTTGGAAGTCCCTGCCGATTTCCGATATTGAAACCGTGGGTGCAAAAACGGTTTCCGTGGTTGGTATCGGGCTTGGCTTTGCACTTTTGGTGACATTCGTCCTGCATATTATATTGATTATCATCACTACTTTGGCATCAAACCAAATCGGCTTGAATATGATTAGTATTCCAGATGTTTTGGAGGCGGTTGGCAAATTATGGATTATGGTTGCACTAATGCTTGTGGCATATGTATTGTGGGCGTTTCCGGTTTATTCATGGATTTTGGCGGCGTCTTCTTATGCACCCAAAGCACCGTTCCTTTTGGCATTCGTTCCGATTGTCTTGCTGCCATTGCTTGCAAAAATCTTCCTTAAAGGCGCAAGTGATTTATTCTTTGCACCACTGCAACACTTAACTGGTTATCCAATTTGGAAAGCGCTTGATGAAGGTAAAAATGCCATAAAAGATGGTGTTGGAAATAATGCCGATTTTTTGGTCGCTTTAGACCCAATCATGAAAACTTTCTCTGAACCTTCGCTATGGATTGGTTTGGTGGTTGGGGTTGGACTGCTTTATGCGGCATCAGAAATCAGACGCAGAAGATCTTTCTAGTTCGTCTTTTATAAAAGCTCCCAGTAGTTTATAGTGTCCTCCTAAATGCTATAAACAGCGCAAAAAAGAGGATGTCAGATGTTTAAAAAATTAAAGTCAGTTTTAACTTTGGTTTTGTTAGCATTTGGCATCCTCTCTCCTCTTTTGGCAAAGGCACAAGATGCGGCACCGATGCTTGCGGCCTTTAATGGGGCAACCTATGCCGAGAGTGGTAAGGCATTTAGTGCAAACCAGTTTTCCGGCAAAAAAGTGCTTGTCATGTTTTGGAAATCGGATTGCCCACCGTGTTTGGTTGAAATGTCTGGCTTTGAAAACATTCGTAAGGCCGCCGGCGCAATGCCAATAATTGTTGTTACCCCGACATGGGGCAAAAAAGAGCAATATTTCCTACAAAAGCCCATCAAAAACTCTGCGTTAATCTTGAAATATAAAAGTGGCTTTAATGATGCCCTTGAATATTTTGGCGACCCCGAAGGCGGCGTTCCATATAGTGTTATGTTCAATGAAAAAGGAATTGGCTGTATTTCAAACCTTGGGCCAGTAAATTCCAAGGTGATGAAAGACATGTTTAGTGAGTGCGGGAAATAATTTTACCGCACTCTATTGATTTTTTATAGTTTTGAACATAACTAGCGGATATGGCAATTAAACCTATTCTTACTGTTCCCGATCCCATTTTAAAGCAGGTTTCAAAACCAGTTGAAAATGTTAATGATGAAATTCGTGCTTTGGTCGCGGATATGCTTGATTCAATGTATGAAGCCAAGGGCATTGGCCTTGCGGCAATTCAAATTGGCGTGCCTTTGCGCGTGATTACAATGGATTTGGTGTGGGGCAAAGAAGATGCCGATGGTAATAAAACCGATGCACGTCTGCCACAGGTTTTCATAAACCCAGAAATTTTGGGTAAATCTGAAGATTTGGCACCGTATGAAGAGGGGTGCTTATCGGTTCCTGATTATTATGATGAGATTGAACGCCCCGCCAAGGTTAAAATTAAATATCTTAATGAAAAAGGCGAAGAAATCATCGAAGATGCCGAGGGGCTTTATGCCACCTGTATTCAGCATGAGATGGATCACCTTAATGGTGTGCTTTTCATCGACTATTTGTCCCGCCTAAGGCGCGAGCGGGCGGTTGCCAAGGTTAAAAAGAACAAAAAACTAAGCGTATAGTTTAGTCTTTTCCCCCTTTAATCGATTTTTTTCGCATATTAATAAATAGCCAACCTGCCGCCAAAATACCTGCAATTAATGGCGCATTTAGCCTATGCAATAGCTCTTCATGATGTGGATATGCACTTTCAAGAAAATATTTTAATAGGTTGAAAACATAATAACCTATTGCAAATATGGATAGACCTTCGACTAATTCTGATAGTTTAACCTGTAATTCAGAACGGCGATTCATAGATTTTAATAATTCTTGATTTTGGAGTTCAAGCGATATTGAAATTCTTGTTCGCAACAAGTCATTAACCCTTCCGATTCTTTCGGATAAATCTTGTAAACGGTTTTTTGTTGCCTCACAGGTTCGCATGGCTGGTGTAAGTCGCCGTTCAATAAATTGTTGCATTGTCGAATAGCCGTCAATCGGGCTTTCTCTAAGGGTTTTTAATCTGTCCTTGGTGAGGCGATAATAGGCTTCGGTCGCGCCAAAGCGAAAACGCACCTCATTAATTGCGCTTTCAACCTCGGCGGCAAGTTTGGTTATATGGTTTAATATTTCGTTTTGTGGGGTGCTATTTTGGTCTAATTCGGTCGTTATATTATTTAATTTTTCTTCTGCTGATTTTAGCCAACCAAGTTTTTCCCTTGCAATCGGAAATCCCAATAATGCAAGCTTTCGATATTGACCAATTTCTATTAATGTTTGCAAAAGCCTTGATGCCTCATCGTTTTTAAGCTTGTCACAATAAACCAACACCCTCCCTGCATCATCCTCGTGACGATAAAAATCTGTCCAGATGCGTGCTTTTTTTTCAAAGACATCGCAACTTACCCCGTTTGAAAGATGCATTATTTTGTTAATTGCGTCATCATCTGGCATTTTGGTGGTGAAAACGAATTCTACGGTGCGAAATAATTCTCCTGAAGCTTGACCAATCCAGGGGTGAAGCACATTATTAAGAGATCCAAACGCAAACTTATCATCATTATCAATCTCTTCTTGTTTGAATTGGCAGAATTGAAAATAGGTTGAAAATTCACCATGTCGCTCAAAAATAAGGGTTTCATCATCATTGCTAAGGATATATTTACCGCCATCAGATGATTTTTCGGCATCTTTTGCGATTGTATCAATCCAATTACGTTCCGCCGTTTTTGTGCTTTCCGATACGGTGAAAATATAATATCGAACAATAAATGGCGGACGGAACACGGGTAAAATACGCTCGTGCAGAATTGTCGTTAAAAGAGTTCTTTGGGGGTGTATGGAAATTGAATTCATTGTTGCGCCTCAATGGCAATATGGTTGCTTTATTTTCAAAACTGTCAATACTTTAAACACAAAATCCAATTTTTAAGATTTGAAAAGTTGCTTTTGAATTTTTCCCGCTGGAGTGCGAGGGAAATCATCAACCTTTATGAATTTTACCGGCACTTTATAACCCGCCATATTGGCGCGGCAAAAATCAACCAACTCTTTTTCATCTGCCATTTCACCTTCTGGGATTATATAGGCAATGCCAACCTCACCCCATTTATCGTCTTTTTGGGCAATAATTGCTGCTTCACGAACTTTTGGGTGGCGGCATAAGATATTTTCAATTTCAACCGGATAGACATTTTCGCCGCCCGAAATATACATTTCTTTGGTGCGTCCAGCGACAAAATAATAACCATCTTGGTCAATCCGTGCCAAGTCCCCAGATTTAAGCCATTTTTTGCCATTGCCATCCACATGGAATACTTCCTTTGTTGCAATCTCATTGCCCCAATATCCTGGGGTTATGTTAGAGCCAGCAAATAATATCTGCCCAATTTCACCTTGTGGAACTTGGTTAAAGTTTTTATCAACCAATATTACTTCGGTTAAAATTTGCGGCATTCCGATTGAACCGAATTTTTCCAATACATTGGCCTTGTCCATAATGAATGCGGTTGGGCCGGTTTCGGTCATACCCAAGCCATTGCATAAATAAGCCCCATGTTTGGCATAAAGCGAAATAAGATAATCGGGCAGTGGCGCACCGCCACAACAGGTCGAGCGAATTTTAGAAAAATCAATCTTCGTAAAATCCGTGTGATGTGCGATTTGCATATAAATATTGGGGACGCCAAAAATCGCGCTAATTTTTGCATCTTTTAAAAGCCCGACCACAATTTCCAAATCAAAGCTAGGAATAATATATGATGCGCATCCGCGAATTAATGCAGGAATTGTGAAAAGGTTATTTCCGGCGGTATGAAATAGTGGCAAAAAGTTTAGAAATACATCATCGCCACGCATATCAATTGCCTGCGAGATATTCACATAATTGGCAATTGCCATGCCATAGGTTTGAATAACCGCCTTGGGTTCGCCTGTTGTGCCAGACGTGTATAAAAGATACCAGATCTCATCAACGCCCCATTCATGACGACCTTCGTGGGGTGGAATCTTGTCCAAGGTTTCAAAAAAATTATCGTCAAAATTTATGGTTGGGATATTTAACGATAAGTCTGATATTTTCTGTGCGTCTTCTTTGCCAAATAATAAAAGGGTAGGGGCAGTAGAAGAAATAATTGGCAATAATTCGACAATTGGGGAACGCCAGTTTAAAGGCACAAGTACCGCCCCAATTTTCGCACAAGCAAAAAGGGCAAAGAAATATTCAACCCGATTGCGGCACAATATTCCAATTCTGTCGCCACGCTTTACGCCAAGCGATATGAAATAAGATGCCATTTTTTCGCTATAAAGATTTAATTCATGAAAATTATAATCTTTGCCATTTAAAATATCGCTAAACGCGATTTTTTTGGCGCGATTTTGGGCATTTCTTTTTATAAAATCAGTTATAAAACGCATTATGGTTTTAACCCATTTTCGATGAAATCAAAGGCGGCTTCGGTAATTTCTTGGGCGGGCATTTGTTCATCCCAAATGCCAAACTTAAGCCCCAAATAAGTGGACAGCCCGATTAAAGACCACGCCCTTATTTCATTATTGCCAGCCCTGATTTGTCCTTTTTCTACCGCGACATTCAAATTTGTTTCATAGGCATTTGCGAATACACGATAATATTCTTTAAACGCATCCAGCGCAACAAATTGCGATTCCATAACGATTCGGTAAAGGTTTTTATTTTCGCGGGCAAATTCAATATAGGCTTTGAAACCTTGTTTTTCTGCTTCAAGACGGCTTTCGATGCCGGAAATTTTTTGTGCGATATAAGATCTTGTTAGGCGCCCCATGTGTGAGACCAGCTCGCGGAAGATTTCTTCTTTACTTTCATAATAAATATAAAAAGTTCCCATCGCAACGCCAGCACGCCTTGTAATATCGGCAATCATGCATTCATGAAAACCTCGTGAACCAAATTCTATTTCCGCCGCCTCCAGCAATTTTGCCTTGGTTTTTATTCCCCTTTTGGTCTTTGGCGTTTTTCCTTCACTTGTTGGTTGCATTTTTACTGCTTTCTTTTAAACATGAAACTTGATTCATGTTTCAATTTATGTATTAATAAGAAAAATACAAGAATAAATGACTTCATCACATAAAATATAAGAATGTCAAACATAAGATTTGACATCTATCAGGGAGAGATGATGCCAAGGCTTGGTCTGAATGACGGTGCGCAAATAGATTATTATGACGCGGGGGACGGGGTTCCCGTACTGTTCATTCATGGCTGGGGAATGAACCGCGATGCCTTTTGGTCGCAAGAGCCGCTTTCAAAACATTGTCGTGTTATCATTCCATCAATGCGTGGTTGCGGCAAAAGTAGCGTTGGCAACAAGCCAATGAATATTCAAACCATTGGTGAAGATATTTTTGAATTTGCCAATATTCTTGGTTTAAAAAATTATATTTTGGTTGGCTGGTCAATGGGTGCATTGGCGGTGTGGCAGGTCGCGGGAAGTGAAGAATTGGGGCCGATAAATTCTTTCGTCTCAATTGATATGACGCCCAAAATGATAAACAATTCAGAATGGTCACTGGGCTTGATTGGCTCGCGGGAGTTTAATGACGAAACTGGTCGTCGGCATTTACAAACTGTTTTGCGGCAAATGCGGGATAATTGGCAATTATCGGCGCAAAGAATGGCGCAAAAAATACCATCTAAGTCTTCGGCAAAGTCTTTGGCGCAATCATCTACAAAATCATCAAATGCGCCAAAGCGTGAAAAGATTTTAGAACGACTTATTGCAATTGCCTCTGAAAATAACTCGGTCGCAATGGCAAATCTTTGGGAAGATATGATCGTGGTTGATACACGTGACAAACTCAAAGATTTTAATGTTGAGGCGCATGTTTTGCGTGGCCTTGATAATGCACTTTATGACCCCGCTGTCGGGGAATATGTAAACGATTATTTGCCCTTTTCCACTTTGTACGATTTTGCCTTTTCGGGGCATGCGCCACATTTGGAGGAGGCAGATAAATTTAATGACCTTGTAATCTCATTGGTCAACAAAGCCGAAAACGGCAATCAATTAAAAGCAAGTTTTATTTAAGGCGTGAAACGTCAAAATAAACAAAAGGGGAAGGAAATGAAAAAAATGTTTGGAAAAAGAGTAATGAATTGTCTTTTGGCAACCAGTGCTTTGATACCTGCGGCATATGCTGTTCCTGCATTCGCTGCGGATGAAGAAGTAATGAAGCCAAATGAAGAAACCACAGTTGTGGTAACCGCACGCCGCCGCGAAGAAAAATTAAAAGATGTGCCAATTGCGGTTACTTCTTTGTCTGGCGCAAAACTGGAACAAACCGGTGCAGCTGATATTACATCGCTTCAAAAATCTACGCCAAACCTAACTATGCAGGTGGCGCGCGGCACAAATTCAACACTGATTGGATTTATCCGTGGTGTTGGGCAACAAGATCCACTTTGGGGCTTTGAACCTGGTGTTGGTCTTTATGTTGATGACGTTTATATTGCCCGTCCACAAGGTGCGGTTCTTGATATTTATGACGTTGCCCGCATCGAAGTTTTGCGTGGCCCGCAAGGTACATTATACGGTCGTAACACCATTGGTGGTGCGGTTAAATATGTTACCAAACCATTGGGGCATGAGCGCAGAATTATGGGCAAATTGGCATATGGCAGCTATGGTCAAGCCGAAGCAACTGCATCAGCGGTTCTACCAGTAAATGACGCGCTTTCTTTTGGTGGTGCATTCACCCTGCAAACCCGTAACGGCTATGGTAAAAACCTTACCACAGGCAAAGACACTTATAACAAAGACGTTGCCGCATACCGTCTAAGCGCTGAATATGCGCCGAATGATGCTTTTTCTGCCCGTCTTGCTTATGATAGCTTTGAAGACAATTCAAATGCCCGTCACGGTCACCGCGAAACAGTTGCCCTAGGTGCAACAGGCGCCCCAGTTTATTCTGGCGCAAATGCGTATCTTGGTATGCCAACTGCGGATGTGTTTGATACTTATGCAGGTCTTGGTGATAAAAACAAAGTTAAGACAGATGGTGAATCATTAATCCTTGCATATAAGGTGAATGATGCCCTTACCCTTAAATCAATCACTTCTAACCGTAAGGGTCATACAGATACCGTGATTGATTTTGATGGAACTCCTGCAAAATTGCTTGATGTGCCTGCATATTATGCGGACACCACAGCAACCCAAGAGCTTCAAGCACTTTGGACTGGTGACAAACTATCTGGTGTTGTTGGTCTATATTATTTGAATGGTACTGCTGAAGGTGCATTTGACACCCAAATCTTGAATGGTGCGCTTACAATCTTTACCCGTGGTAAAGTTAGAACCCAGTCAGAAGCTGCATATGCCGACTTCTCATACAAATTTAATGACAAACTAACCCTTGCCGTTGGTGGCCGTTATACCAGTGACCATAAACGTGGCACTGTGGTTCGTGCAAACTATAACGCGCCGGCATCACCATTGTTTGGTGGGACTGTGCAGACTGTGGCTTTGATGCGTTCTAACTTCACCAACGAACGTACTTTTAATAAGTTCACGCCAAAAGCATCTCTTTCTTATGCCTTTAACCCAGATATAACTGGTTATGTTTCGGTTTCACAAGGCTTTAAGTCTGGTGGTTTTGATATGCGTGCTGATGCAATCCTTACCCCATCTGCGGTAAATGGTTATAAGCCAGAAACCGTGTTGACTTATGAAGCAGGTTTAAAGGGTTCATTGTTTGATAATAATCTTTATTTTGCCGGCGCAATCTTCCGCTCTGATTACACAGATGTGCAGATTACCCGTCAAATTCCAGTTGGTGCAAGCATCGCTTCGCAGGTTGACAATGCGGGTTCTGCAACAATTCAGGGTGCTGAATTGGAAGCTAATTACAAAGTTAATGACAACCTAAGCCTAAATACTGCAATCGGTTATATTGATGCAAAATATGACGAATATTTGAGCCGCAACCCTGCAACTGGCCTAGTTGAAAACCTTGCTGGACTTGCAAAATTCCAAAATACACCTGAATGGACAAACAATTTTGGGGCAACCATTAACTTCCCAGTATTTGGTGGTAAAATGGTTATAACGCCAACTGCGTCTTATCGTTCAGATATGCAAATGTTTGAATTTGCAGCACCGCTTTTGGATCAAAAAGCATTCTGGTTATATGATTTGTCAGCAGTTTGGACCAACCAATCAGGCAATTTGAAACTTGCTCTCTATGGCAAGAACTTGTCTGATGAGCGCTACAAAGTTGGTGGTTATAACTTCCCTTGGGGTGTTGCACAGGGACAAAGCGTTCTTTTGGGCAATTCTGTAACCTCATTCTATGGTCCACCAAAAACCATTACCGCTTCTATTCAGGTTAATTTCTAATTTTCCTCCTTTACCTTCCTGCAAAATCAACCTTTTGTGGGAAGGTAACTTTTAAAAGAGATAAAAATGCAAAATAATGAATTGGGTGCAACACGTAAAAAAATCTCTGGCGGATTGGTGTTGTTGTTATTGGTTGTGGTTTACACATTCAATTTTCTTGATCGCCAAATATTGGCTATCCTTTCACCTGCTATTCAAAAAGAACTCGGCATTAATGATGCCCAGCTTGGGCTGATGCGGGGTATGAGTTTTGCAATATTCTATTCCTTGCTTGGTGTTCCTATTGCTTTCCTTGCCGACAGATTTAACCGGACATGGATTATTACCATTTCCCTGACTATCTGGAGCGCGATGACAGCAATTTGCGGGTTTGCACAAAACTTTTGGCAATTATTCTTTGCACGAATGATGGTTGGGGTTGGTGAAGCAGGCGGCGTTGCACCGGCATATTCCATAATTTCCGACTATTTTGAACCCAAAAAGCGCGCCCGCGCAATGGCGATTTATAGTTTTGGGATACCGATAGGCTCGGCAGTTGGCATTGTTTTTGGCGCAATCATTACAACAATGCTTAGCTGGCGAGCCGCCTTCGTTATCGTTGGCATAATGGGCATAATTCTTGCCCCGATTTTTAGATTATTAATGCGCGAGCCAGTGCGTGGGATATTTGATTCCGCAAATGCAAAGACTGATGCCCCAAAAATTTCGGAAGTTATAAAGGTTTTAATCTCAAAACCAAGTTTTTGGACATTATCACTCGGTGCATCATGCTCATCAATGATGGGTTATGGCTTGTTTGCGTGGCTGCCATCGTTTTTTGTTCGCTCTTATGGCGATATTTTACCGCAAACTATGTCTTGGCTACCTAGTTTCCTTATCCCGCATGGCGCGGGGCCAGTGCTTTATGCAGGTTATTATTATGGCATGATGCTTTTGGTGGGCGGTATATTGGGCATTTGGATGGGGGGTCAAATCTCTGACCGTTTGGGTGCAAAATCAAAGGGCGCATATGCACTTGTGCCAGCGGTTTCATTCCTGCTCGCATTGCCGTTTTTTGTTCTTGGAACCATGAGCAATAATCTTATGGTCTCATTCTTTTTATATATTATTCCGACTGCTCTTGGCCTTGTATGGCTTGGCCCAGTGATTAGTGCGTTTCAGCACATTGTCCCACCAAATATGCGGGCAACGGCATCGGCATTATTTTTGTTAATCAACTCATTAATTGGGATTGGGCTTGGTGATTTTCTAATCGGTTTAATGTCTACCCTGCTAAAAGAGCAATATGGGCAAGAATCCCTGCGCTATTCAATTATGAGTGGGACGATTTTTTACGTATTGGCGGCAATATTATTGTTTATATCGTCAAAATTATTGCCAAAAGATTGGGAAGAATAATCCCAAAATATTAGGAATAATAATCAAAGTGCTTTGATTATTTTGCCTATCTGCTGCTGCGCACCTTCGAAAACTTCCCCTCTATCTGAGGAGGTGCGCAGCGCAGGATAGAAATTAAGCGCACCCAAATAATTTATCCCAAGGGTTTCGGCGCATTTTTTTGCGCCACCTTTGCCAAATAAATCAATTTCTGCACCGGTATTTTCATCAATAAGAACTGACATATTTTCAATAACGCCGATAATTTCAATTCCGGCCTTTTGGAATAATTCAATGCCACGACGCACATCAGCAAGCGCCACTTCTTGCGGGGTGGCAACAATTACAACACCATCAATCTTTGCCTGTTGCGCAATTGTAAGCGGGACATCACCTGTGCCAGGTGGTAAATCGATAATAAGGTAGTCAAGCGCACCCCACGCAACCGAGGTAAAGAATTGGGTCAATGCCTTTAATGCCATTGGGCCGCGCCAAATTAATGCACGATCCTTATCAACCACATAACCAATTGATGCGGCCTTTAAGCCAAATTTTTCAATTGGCAATAATTTCCCATTGTCATCCACCTCTGCCTTTTGGTCGACTTCGCCCATAAGGGTTGGGATTGATGGGCCATAAATATCGGCATCAATAATACCAGTTCGCTTTCCAGCTTTGGCAAGAGCATAGGCAATATTAAAGGCAATTGTTGATTTACCAACCCCACCTTTTCCAGATGCAACCGCAATGATTTTTCCGATATTTGGCGGACGAATAGAGGTTGCACTCGGTGCCTTTGGCTTTGGTGTCGGTTCTGTTGGCATTTTTGGGCTTTGCTGTGGTGTGTTTATATGCTCGGTTACAACCACATTGACTTTGGTGATACCTTTTAATTTAAGAAGCTCTTTTTGTGCCTGTGTTCCTATTTCATCATAGATAGCAGCATGTTTTACATCGGTTTCAATAACTACGCTTAAGGTTTGGTCTTTTAGGTCAAATGACGAAACTGCGCCAGAAGCAATAATATCACCACCCAAAATTGGATCGGCAAATTTAGATAAAACTTGCTTGATTTCATCTGTGGTAACTTTGTGCGGCTTGGGAGTTCTATTGAAAAGATTTATCATAGTGCATCAGATAATATTATAGCGTAAATTTTGCAAATATATTGTACAAATAAAACCAGTAGTTCTATATGTGGCATATCAATTGCAATTAATGATATTGCGAATTTTTATAATATTGTATAGATAGCTAAATAACCTTGGAGTTTTTGCGTAAATGCCAATCGAAACCGTAAAAAAAATGGAAAAAAGCGCACATGATGCAACTTTATTATTAAAATCAATGGCTAATGAAACCCGCCTTATGATTTTATGTCAGTTGAATGCTCATGAAATGACGGTTTCACAATTGTTGGATAGTATTGAATTATCACAATCTGCATTGTCGCAGCATTTGGCAATTCTGCGCCGCGAGAAATTGGTTAAAACCCGCCGCGATGCGCAGAATGTTTATTATTCACTTCATAGTGAAGAAGTAAAAGCGCTTATCAAGGTTCTTTATCAATTATATTGTGATTGCTAATTGCCAATTATAAGTCGGCTTATGTGATAAGTAAGCCCCGCCGCGATATAGGCAATTCCCAAAAGATATAAAAACGCAAAAATCGCCCATTTTGCGCTATTGGTTTCGCGCCTTATTGTGGCAAGGGTTGCAAAACATTGTGGCGCAAAAACATACCATGCAAGAAATGCAAGTGCGGTAGGTAATGACCACGCATTTTGCAAAATATGAGCAAGCCCTTGGGTATTGTTTTCACCACCTTGCACCGAATAAATTGTTCCCAATGCACCAACTGCTACTTCGCGCGCCGCCATGCCGGGGATAAGTGCGATTGCAATTTCAATGTTAAAGCCAATTGGCTTTAATGCGGGTTCAAGGAATGCCCCAATTTTGCCTGCAAAAGATTCACGAAGGGTGGTTGCCGATAATGGGAATTTTGCCAATACCCATAAGATCACTGAAACCTGTAAGATAACTGTACCTGCGCGGCGCAAAAACGACGTTGCCGCACCTATAATACCAACATAAAAATCCCGCCAATTTGGCAATTTATAGGTTGGTAGTTCAAGGATAAAGGCTTGTGGCGCGCCTTGTGTAACCGTTTTTTTCAAAATATAAGCAACCACAAACGCACTTATGACGCCCGCAAGATAAAGCCCAAACATCACCAAACCTTGTAAACCTATAAAGCCAAGAACTTTTACATTTGGTATGAATGCCGCAATAATAAGGGTATAAACCGGAAGCCGTGCTGAACAAGTCATAAGGGGTGCGATAAGGATTGTGGTAATCCTATCGCGTTCATGTTCAATAACGCGGGTGGACATAATACCAGGAATGGCACAAGCAAAACTTGATAAAAGCGGAATAAAGGCACGACCATTAAGCCCCGCCCTAAGCATGATTTCATCCATCAAGAATGCGGCGCGTGTCATATAGCCCGATGCTTCAAGCACAAGAATGAAGGCAAATAAAATAACAATCTGTGGCAAGAAAACAATTACAGAACCAACACCCGCAATTATGCCATCGGCAAGTAATTCACCCCAAATCGTATGACCAACCTTAACCCTTACAAAATCAGCAAGTGATGAAACCGTGCTATCAAGAAAATCCATCGGCAAAGTTGCCCATGAAAATACTGCTTGAAACATCAAAAATAAAACACCAGCCAGCATTATTGGCCCGAAAATTGGGTGTAATGCGACGCTATCGATAATGCGTGTAGTTTTGTTGATAAGGGCTTCTTTAACAATTGCTTTGGCTGCCAAAGAACGTGCGCTTTTTTGCAATTCAGACAGATTATGATGTTCTGGCGCTATTTTTGCTTTTTCAATGCCGTCATCAATTAATTCATCAAGGCGGCTAAGGAAGTTTTCGCGCCCACCTTGGCGGGTTGCCCGCGATGTAACAACAGGTATTCTAAGCTCTTGTTCAAGGATTGTGGTATCAATTTCAATGCCATCACGTTCGGCAAGGTCAATCATGTTTAAGATTAACATCATTGGAATGCCAAGTTCACGCAATTGCAATGCCGAATGAAGGTGGGTACGCAAATTGGCGGCATCAATAACCACCAAAACCAAATCTGGCTTATCAACGCCTTTCATTTGCCCTTCAAGCATATTGATGGCAACTTTTTCATCCGAAGAGCGTGCAGTCAAACCATAAATTCCAGGAAGATCATAAAGCTCTATTTCTTGACCTTTTGGGGTTGTGAAATGCCCTCTTTTTGCCTCAACGGTTACACCAGCATAATTTGCGGTTTTTGCTTTGCCGCCGGTAAGACCATTAAACAAAGTGCTTTTGCCACAGTTTGGCGCACCGATAAGGGCAGCTTTGAGGGACATTATAATTCAACCTCAATATATTTTGCTTCATTGGGGCGCAGGGCAATCATCGTGCGATTAAGGCGTACACAAATTGGGGTCTTGGCAACAGGGCCATAGGCAATTATTTCAACTTCGTCACCTTCGGCAAAGCCTACTTCACGTAATTTTGCATTAATTGAAAATTCCCCTTCTAGAATATTACTAATTCTAGCGACTTTGTTTTTTTCCAAATCAGACAGGAACATGAAATTCATTTGGCCTTGATACGAGTTTTATATGGTGCGAATTGTATATTCTTTTATTGCAATTAATTCTCATTAATAACTTTTCCAAAGTTTTGCAAGTCCAAATAGCAACAGATTTTAAGTCGTTTTGTCGCGGGCATTTTTTTCCGTGGTACATTTTTCATGTGCAATTTATGCCTGCTTTATGGTTAATAAAATTAATCAAGATTGAAAGCGTTTAATGTTGCTGAGAAATAATAATAAAAACAGTTGGTTAGTTTATAAATCTTCTGTAATTAATACGGCATATTATTTGAAACTATGATTTCGCCAATTTGGCAACTTAAGTAGTGGAGAATAAAATGATCAGTGGAATCTCTAGTGGGATTTCAGGTGTATCGGGAAATAAAAAACCTGATATTTCCGAATTATTTAGTAAAATTGACACTAATGGGGACGGCAAAGTTTCAAAGGAAGAATTTGTTGCTACACGCCCATCAGAAGTTAGTGAAACTAACGCTGCATCGCTATTCGATAAAATGGATAGTGATGGCACGGGTTCGCTTTCCCAAACCCAGCTTAAAGAGGGTATGGAAAAGAATAAACCAGAAAAAAGTTCTCGTAATCTAGGGAATACTCTTTCCGATACAGTCTTGGCGGCAGTTAACCAATTGTTGCAAAGCCTAAATTCAAGCATTGATGCGGATGCAGATGGTGATAAATCCGATAAATCTGGCAAAGATTCTGATATGTTTGCCAAAATGGACACTAACGGCAACGGCACAGTTTCTAAAGAAGAATTTTTGGCGGCGCGTCCGTCAAATGTTTCTGAAGATCAAGCGACTAAACTATATTCAAGTATTGATACCGAAAACACTGGCTCAATCACCAAAGATCAGTTTACAAGTGCAACGCAAAACGCACCGCAAGGTCCGCCGCCATCGGGTGGTGCCGGTGGCCCTCCGCCATCAGGCGGCTCGAAATCGGCTTCTTCAGATACGTCATCTTCTTCTACAAACTATGACCCGCTTGATACCAATCAAGATGGTAAAGTTTCTATGGCGGAATTACTTGCGGGAATGAATGAAAAGGCATCTTCGGCAAATACCGATGATGCAACCAAGCAATTGTTGAATACGATTTCCAGCGCAATTGAAACCTATGCGGAAAATAATTCGCTAGACCTTAATGATGTGAACGCACTCAAAGCAGTTGCATAATAATGAAAAAATCTAAAACCAAAAAAGGCGATTCAATGGAATCGCCTTTTGTTTAACTTTTGATGCGCATTTTCAATGTTGCTTCATCAACACCATTAAGGCGCCAACCGTTTTCATATTTGCCAAAATAAAGCATGCAGCGTTTGGTTTTGTCATCAACCACACAAACTCGACCATCATTAATAGTTTTTAGCGCAAGTGTTGCCCGAAAACGCGAAGGGATTTGCAGGTTTTCATTAACACCGGCTTGGCGCGCAAAATATGCCAAGGCATCAGGTTCAATCGCACGATCTGCCAATGCTTCTATAACTGGTTTCAACGCATCGACCGCAGCAATTGATGCAACCTGCGCCCCAAGTCCACTGCCGAGTTGTTTTGCCCCTTCTTCAATTGCAACATCACGCGCAATTTGCATTGCCTGTGCTTTTAGGGCGCGTTTATCAATATGGCTTTCTATTGCTGCGTAATTTCCATCTCTTAATGCAATGGCGAGGGTGCGCACATCATCCGCCGCAGAAAAACTTGTTGCGGTCGCGCAGGAGGAAAGCAAAAGCACGCTAATTAAGACTAAATGTTTTTTCATATTCATAGGCATTTTTATAATATATTGGACGTATTTAACAAAGATTCATAATGAAAAAATTTTTAGAAAGTATTTTAACCTTAAAGGCTTATTATTTTACCGTAGTTACTGGTTCAAATAGTTGGCTTTTTGCGGGAATTGTTATCTATTATCAAAAACAAGTAACTAAAAAATGTCTATGTTTTGAGAGGTCGTAATCAATGCAAATATATCTGCCAATTGCTGAAATGGCAGTGAATTTCTGGCTAATGCTAGGGATTGGGGCATTGGTTGGTCTAATTTCTGGTATGTTTGGCATTGGTGGCGGGTTTTTATTAACGCCATTATTGATTTTGTTTGGCATACCTGCACCGATTGCAGTTGTTTCTGGCGCGAATGTTTCTGCTGCGGCATCTATGTCGTCCTTAATGCCGCAAATAGAACGTAAAACCATTGATTTCCGCCTAGCGCTTATAATGACTATTTCCGGCGTTATTGGGGTTGGCGTTGGCTCGATGATTTTTAAATATCTGCAAAATATTGGCTATGCCGATGTGATGGTTAAAATCGCATATGTGGTCTTGCTTGGGTTTGTTGGGATAAGTTTGCTGCGGGAATCAATCACTAGCTATTTGAATGCCAAGAAAAATGTCAAAGCGGCAACACCACATGATACTCGCCCAAAAAAAAGTAATATTGGTTATAAATTACCATTAAAGATGCGGTTTCCCCGCTCTAAATTATTTATATCTGTTTTGCCGCCTATTGTTCTTGGGTTTGTTATTGGTGTTTTATCAGCAATGATGGGGGTTGGCGGTGGATTTTTACTCATTCCTGCATTGATCTATATTGTGAACATGCCGCCAAGCCTTGTGGTTGGCACTTCGGCATTTCAGGTTCTGGTATTTGCCTCTGCCACATCCTTTGTACAAGGTATCAATAGCGGCGGGCTTGATTTGGTTCTTGCGGGTGTTTTAATCATTGGCGCGGTGGTTGGTGCACAATTGGGTTCAATCATTGGGCGGAAGATTAAAGGGGAAGAATTGCGCATTCTTCTTGGCTCAATCATATTACTATTGGCATTGGTAATTGCCGGCGAATTATTCATTACTCCACAAAAATTATTTGAAACCTCTTCTGCGGGGGGTGGTCTATAATGAAAAATTTTGCGGCGTTAATTTTGGGTTTTGCAATTATCCTTGCCCCACAGGCAGGTTTTGCACAACGTACCAAGTTAGCGGCGGCATTATTTGATGAACAAGTTCTCTTAACCTCTAGCTTTAGTGGGACAAAGGTAACAATTTTTGGTGCGGTTGAGGCGGCGGGGGATAGCAATCCTGATGTTGTTGTTTTGGTACGCGGCCCTGATAGACCGGCATGGATAAGCAAGAAAATAAAAGTTCTTAATTTATGGGTTGGGCAAAAACGGGTTTTTTTTGACGCTGCCCCAACTTTTTTTGGCGTTGTTAGCACCAAGAATATTGATGAAATAACTGCAAAAGATACCCAAAAACTATATGGATTAACTGCGGCTAGTCAGGTTAATATCAGCCCCAATTACACCAAGTTTGACTTTGCCGAAGATTTTAAAAACTCTTTCATCTCAGAGCGTGAGAAACAAAAACTATATCTTAATGATCCCAAAGGCGTGAAAATTGAGGGTAGTGGGCTTTTCCGTGCCGATGTTAAAATGCCAGATTTAACACCACCTGGTCTTTATACTGTAAAAGTATTGGTTTTTAAAAATGGTCGCCCAGTTGATACCAACCTTCAGAGTTTTGTGGTTACAAAAGTTGGTATGGAGCGGACGATTTTTGAATTTGCGAAAAAACATACCATAACATATGGGATTTTTGGCGTAATGCTTGCCGTTGGTGCGGGTTTTTTAAGCGCCCGTGTATTCCGCCGCTTTCAGGGTGCTTAACTTTTGGGTGTGTTTAATTAGGTTGCCCAAAATATGGCTAATCATTGAAATAACATAATAATTCAAGCAAACCGCTAGACAAGGTAAATATATAAATTAATCTACCCTGAAATCAGGGAGAATATTTTGGGCGCAGTTACAGACAGGGACGAAGGTCTCCATAAAAGTGTTGGGGCCGTTGGTCTTGGGTTTGCAATCATCACAGAGGTAATTGGCGCAGGGATTTTCTCATTGCCGGCGGCGATTTATTTATATGCCGGGCATGCATCATTTGCGGCATATGTGGTTTGTGCATTGGCGTTTGGTACAATTGTTCTATGTTTTGCCGAAAGCGCAAGTCGGGTGGCGACATCGGGTGGAGCGTATGGTTATGTTACAGTTGCATTTGGTGAATTGGCAGGACTGATAATCGGGGTTTTACTGTGGCTTGGGGCTGTGCTTGCCTTTGGTTCAATCGCAAGTGCTTTTGCCGATGGTATCATAAGCTTTTTTCCAATGTTAAAATTCCCATTCTCCCGCGAGTTGATTTTAGTTTCGACAATGTTTGTTTTTGTTTTGATTAATATCAAAGGCGTGAAAGAGGCGGCATCTTTTGTTTCAATCACAACCTTTATCAAGGTAATCCCACTTGTGATTTTTGTATTTGTTGGTTTTTGGGGAATATATTTTGGTGGGCATCATGCAACGCAGGTTGCTAATCGCCCTGTCGAAGATTTCGGGCGTGCATTATTGCTTGCCATTTTTGCCTTTAGTGGCATGGAAACCCCACTCGCCATTAGTGGGGAAGTTAAAAACCCTAACCGTTCAATTCCATTGGCATTATTTTGGGGAATGGGTTTTATTGTCATCCTCTATCTTGGTATTCAATATGCCGCCGAAGGGTTGCTTGGGCATGCACTTATTGATTCCAAAACCCCACTTGCCGACGGCATGGCGAAAATTAGCCCGATTTTAGCTGGCTTGCTTTTATTTGCGGCGACCTTCTCAAGGCTAATCTGGCTTAGTGCCGATACGATGGGTGCGCCGCGCTTTTTGTTTGCATTATCGCGTGATGGTATGTTGCCAAAGGTGTTTTCAAAGCTTCATCCCGTTAATGGCACGCCAATCGTGGCAATTATTTTCCACGTAAGCGTGGGAACAATTTTGGCAATTAGTGGTACATTTGAACAATTGGCAATTCTTTCAGGCATGGCATCGGCGGCGATTTACTTATTCGTTTGTGCATCAACCTTTGCCTTGGTTCGCAAAAATGTTGCAACCCGTGGTGAGCCATTGAATTTTAAAGGCATAATACCGATTGCAATCATCGGCTTTGTTGCAATGGCGGTTTCGATTTGCTTTAGCACGGCGGCAGATATAATCGGCTTTTTGGTGGTATTATCCGCCTCTGTGGCTTATTATTTCTTGTCTCGCATGGCAAAATAATATGGCGAATTTTAGATACCAAGACCCCGCAACAATTGTGGGGCGACATGGTTTGTGTACGACCTTTATAAATCAAACAATTTAGGGTCACCACCACGCGCGGCGATGTTGTTGCTTATGGATTGTTCGGTCGCAAAGCGGTGAATATAATGCGGGCCGCCTGCTTTTGGACCAGTACCGGAAAGGCCAAGCCCGCCAAACGGCTGCACCCCAACAATTGCGCCAATCATTGTGCGGTTAATATAGTAATTGCCCGCAGGAACAGCATCACGCACTTTGTCGATGAAATTATCAATCCGCGAGTGACAGCCAAGGGTTAGGCCATATTTCTTTGCCTTTAATGCGCCCGCAGCCTCACCAAGTTTTTTGGAATCATAGCGGATTATATGCAATACTGGGCCAAATATTTCCTGCTCTAGCTCATCAATTGATTGCAGCTCTATAATAGTTGGGGCAAAGAAATTGCCATTCAAACCATCTTTTAATGTTGCACGTTTAACAATCTTATTAGCATTTTTTCCGATATGGGAATTTAATTTATCAAGTGCTTCTTTATCAATAATCGGCCCAATATCGGTATTAATAGCGCCAGAATCGGCAACTATTAATTCATCCATTGCACCCGATAAGCATTCAATTATTTCATCTGCGGTTTCATTTGGTAGGTATAAAACCCGTAATGCCGAACAACGTTGCCCCGCCGAACCAAATGCCGAAACAATAACATCATCAACCACTTGCTCTTTAAGTGCAGAAGTATCAACAAACATTGCGTTCATGCCCCCGGTTTCGGCGATTAAAACCCCAATCGGTCCATCTTTTGCCGCCATAGTGCGGTTTATGATTTTTGCAACTTCGGTAGAGCCAGTAAAGGCAACGCCAGCAATATCTTCAAGCGCGGTTAATGCGCCACCAATTTCACCATCGCCAAGCAATAATTGTAATGCCTTATGCGGTAATCCTGCTTCGTAGAATAATTTAACTGCAATATTGGCGATTAATGGTGTTTGTTCTGCGGGCTTGGCAAGGACGGTATTACCGGCTGATAATGCGGCCGCAATCTGCCCTGTGAAAATTGCAAGCGGGAAGTTCCACGGGCTAATGCACACAAATACCCCGCGCCCCATTAGGCGTAATTCATTGGTTTCGCCAGCCGGTGATGGCAGTGGGGTAGGGGTGGTAAATTCAGCCCGCGCCTGTTTTGCATAATAACGGCAGAAATCGACCGCCTCACGCACCTCGGCAATGCCGTCATCATAGGTTTTTCCGGCTTCATTGGTCAAAGCTGCGATTAGCCTAAGTGTATTATTTTCAAGGGTATCCGCCATTTTTTCAAGTATGTCGGCGCGCGCTGCACCACCCTTGTCGTTCCACTCTTTTTGGTAGTTTGATGCCACTTCAAACGCTGCCGTAACGTGGTTTTTGTCTGCGTAATAGCTAAACCCATGTTCAAGACTAATGTCATTTGGGTTTTGGATAAGGCAGATTTTTTCACCCAAAACTTCTTCGCCATTTACAAGTGAGGTTGCGCGGTGTTTCCCCGTTTTGAATGTCTTGTCAGCTGCCGTAAATTCATCCTGAACTGTGGTTTGGGTTAAATCATAGCCGATTGAGTTTAGGCGACCATCGGGAAACATATTACGTGGAATCGGTAGTTTTTCATTGCGTTTTGGATTTTGATCAATGATTTCCAATGGATCTCTTACTACATCTTCAACCGGAACATCTTCGTTCAAGAAGGCGTGAACAAAGCTTGTATTCGCACCATTTTCAAGCAGACGGCGAACCAGATACGGTAATAAATCCTCATGCGCGCCAACCGGTGCATAGGCACGCACCCGAACGTTTTCATAACGCTGTTTCACGGTGTGATATAGGGTTTCGCCCATGCCGTGCAGGCGTTGAAATTCAAACTCGTCGGTGCGGTGATGCTTTAACATTTCCATTAAAAACGCAACTGTATGTGCGTTATGGGTCGCGAATTGTGGGTAAATCTCTTTTGATGAATTCACCATTTTAAATGCATTATGCAAATATGAAACATCGGTTGCGGGTTTGGTGGTGAAAACTGGAAAGTCGCTGCGGCCACCTAATTGTGCACGTTTAACCTCAGTATCCCAATATGCACCTTTTACAAGGCGCACCATGAAACGACGATTATGAGCGGCTGAAATAGATTTTACCGCATCAATCACATCACCAGCACGTTTTGAATATGCCTGTACTGCCAAACCTAAACCATCCCAATGGTTTAATGATTCTTCGGCAGATAATTGGTGTAATACTTCTAATGATAGACGAAGGCGGTCTGCCTCTTCGGCGTCAATGCAGAAATTGATATTTGCCGACTTTGCCATTTGCGCCAGTTCTATAAGGCGCGGCATAAGATTCTTTTGGACTTTGTCATATTGGCGGATGTCATAACGTGCGCAAAGTGCCGACAATTTCACCGAAATCCCACTTGAAAGGAATGGTGTGCCATTGTTTTTTAAGCTTTCGCCTAGAATATTGATGGCATTGGCATAGGATTCCATATATTTTGCGGCATCATTTTCGGTGCGCGCACCTTCGCCAAGCATGTCAAAGGAATAGCAATCGGCCTCATTCTTCTTTATGATTCCTTCACCGCGTTTGATGGCTTCTTTAATATTGCGCCCTAAAACAAATTGTTCCCCCATGATGCGCATTGCCGCCTTGACCGCAGCACGAATGAAAGGTTCACCCGTTTTTTTAGTTAGTTTGGAAACATAACCGGCAAAGTTATTTTTCGCATCTTCATCGAGTGAAACAATTTTACCAGTTAGCATAAGCCCAAGTGCCGAGGCATTAATCAAAAGTGATTCTTCTGATTTAAAATGGGAAATCCAATCACCAGAGCTTAACTTTTCAGCAATCAATAAATCGGCGGTTTCTTTGTCTGGAATACGCAAAAGCCCTTCGGCGAGGCACATTAATGCCAAACCTTCTGGGGTTGAAAGCCCAAATTCTTCAAGGAATGATTCCATCATGCCTAGTGGTTTTTTTCGGGCGCGGGCAGTTTTGACAATGTCGCTTGCATTAAAATTCGCGCGTTCTCGCATTGAATGAGGGAAATTATTGCTTTGCACAAATTCGGCAAGAACTGCATCCTCATCACGAAATTTATTGTCATCAAGTTTCATAAAATTGTCAAAAAAATCTTTATTCATTGTATCACTTCTAAAATCATAAAAAATATATTTGCCATAAAAAACAGTTTAAGTATTTGTATTTATGATGTTTTATTATTTTAATCAGCCGTATGACGTTGGTTATTGCTGTTTCAGCTTGAATCACATTGGTTTAAAATACTATTATACCTATATGGAATAGGAAAATCTAACAAGTAGCTTTGTAAGCGTAGAAAATTAAATCGCAAAAAATCGGGTTAATGTAGAATATTATACCCTTATGATGGAGAATCGGCTTGCGAATAATGTTGGTAACGGATGCTTGGGAACCTCAGGTTAATGGGGTGGTTCGCACTTTAAGTCGCACCATTCAAGAATTAAGAGAAATGGGACATGAGGTAGAGTTGGTTACACCTGCTGATGGCTATTATACGTTACCACTTCCGACTTATTCTGAAATTAAAATGGCAATTGGTGCGCGTGCCGATATTGAGCATCGCTTTGAAGTATTTGAACCGGAGGCCGTACACATTGCCACCGAAGGAACATTAGGTCTAACTGCGCGCGCTGTTTGTATTGAAAACAAATTTCCATTTTCAACCTCTTACCATACGCAATATCCAGAATATATTTCTGCGCGTTTCCCAGTACCTGAATCGTGGGGCTATGCTTTTGTACGTTGGTTTCATGAAATGTCGGGTCGGGTTATGGTTGCCACCGAAAGCATGAAGAAACAGCTTGAAGATCATGGCTTTAAAAACCTTATGATTTGGTCACGCGGTGTCGATACCGAGCAATTTAATCCGGATTTACGCAAAGAAGATCGTGGCCCATTCGTGGGTTTAAAAACCCCGATTTATGTTTATGTCGGAAGGGTTTCGGTTGAAAAAAATGTCGAGGCGTTTTTAGAACTCGAACTTGATGGCACAAAAGTTGTTGTGGGTGATGGCCCTGCCAAAGAAGAGTTGGAAAACAAATATAAGGATGCGGTATTCACCGGATCTAAATTTGGAACCGAGCTTGCGGAATGTTATGCCAATGCCGATGTTTTTGTTTTCCCAAGCCTTACTGATACTTTTGGGCTTGTTATCCTAGAGGCCATGGCAACAGGAACCCCTGTTGCCGCCTTTAATGCCCCGGGGCCAAAAGATATTATTCCTGGCTCTGATGCCGGTGTTGTTGGTGATGATTTAAAGGCGAATATAGAAGCTGCCCTTAAGCTTGACCGCGTAACTGTCCGTAAGTTTGCCGAAACCTTTTCTTGGCGCGCATGTGCAGAACAATTTTTCCAAAACCTTGACCCCGTGCCATTGATGGAAAAGAAAAAAATTTGGCAAAGGGTGAAAAACGCACTGTCTTTGAAGCGCAAGCGTAGAATTCTAGATTAACCTTATCCTCCCCTGCTTAAGGGGAGGTGGACAGCCATAACCAAAGAGGGCAGTTCGGCTAAGACCGATAATCACCATTAATGGTTATGTAGCCATGGGTAAGGTCGCAAGTATAGGCGGTGTATTTGCCATCACCAACCACAACATCAACCAAGATTTCAATATCTGTTCCGGCCATTTTTTCATCAATAAGGCTTTCATCATATTGTGCAGCACCGCCATCTTTGGCAACCCATTGGCCACAGAATTGGATTGAAAGCATGTCGTTATTAATTGGCTCAAGGCATTTGCCAACTGCCATCGCAACCCGACCCCAATTGGCATCACCACCCGCAATTGCGGTTTTTACAAGCGGTGAATTGGCAATTGCCATGGCAATTACTTTTGCCGATGCGTCATCTTTTGCGCCAACCACATCAACCTTGATAAATTTGGTTGCGCCTTCGCCGTCTTTTACAACTTGTAATGCCAAATCAAGCATGATTTCATAAAGCGCATCAGCGAATGCGGTGTCTTTATCGGTTAAATCCTTATTGCCTGCTTCATTGGTTGCAAAAACCAAAAGCGTGTCGGAGGTGGAAGTATCACTATCAACCGTAATGGCATTAAAGGTTTTTTCGGTATAATTAGAAACTAGCTTTTGCAATTCATGTGATGCGATATTGGCATCTGTAAATATATAAACCAACATAGTCGCCATATTAGGTGCAATCATGCCAGAGCCTTTGGCAATGCCGGTGATATTTATTGTTTTACCATCTATTTCAATGGTTTTACCAGAACCTTTTATGAATGTATCAGTGGTGGAAATGGCGGTTACCATTTTTTCCCAATTAGCAGGTTCAAGGTTGTCCCAAACGGTTTCAAGTTTTGATGAAATCAAATCCTTGGCAACAGGAACGCCAATCACACCAGTTGCCGATAAAAATACTTCTTCTTTTAGGCAGCCAGCGACTTCGCAATATTTTTCCAAGGTTGCATTGTTTTTATCAATACCAGCCTGTCCGGTGAAGGCATTGGAATTGCCGGCATTAACCACAAGACCGCGTGCAAAGCCATGCTTTAACGCTTCTACACACCAATCAACGTCACAAGAACGTGTGTTGGATTTGGTAAAAGTTCCGGCAACTGATGCGGAAGATAGAAAGTTTACCACCAATAAGTCGTCTCGTGGTTTGCCATACATACCCAATGAATAGGTTGCGGCATATACCCCTTTAACGTCTGGTAATTTAGGGAATTTTGTAGGTGCAAGCGGTGAAACCGGTAAATCTTTCATCATAAAACCTTTTAAATCAGGTTGGCGTGATTGCGCTTTTTGGGGTCTATTGTCAATATATTTCTTGCCCAAATTTCTGAGTGACGAACGAAGTGAGGAAGGTGGGGTTTTGACCAAAATAAAAAAGACCAGATCGTGGGCTGGGTTACGATCTGGTCTCTATGCCTCTTTATTAGGGGGGTGTTTGTTTCACCGCGTTTGGGGGGCTTGGGAGAAACTTATATAAACTTGAGAGGCGCAAGCTATATTCTATATTTAGTAAGCAATTGTGGCAAAACAAGGTTTATAAATATAAACTTTTGTAATGATGCAATTGTTTGTTTTTAAAGCACAAATCTTGAAAGGTCGGTGTTTTGTGCAAGGTTGGCAACATGGTCATTAACATATTTGGCGTCAATTGTGATGGTTTCGCCTTCTTTATCTGTTGCGGTAAAGCTGATGTCATCCAAAACTCTTTCAAGAACTGTATGCAGGCGTCGCGCACCAATGTTTTCAACCTTGGTATTAACTTCAACGGCGGTGGTTGCAATTGCATCAATACCGTCATCAGTGAATTCAAGTGTGACGCCTTCGGTCTGCATTAGGCCAATATATTGTTTGGTTAATGATGATTGCGGCTCGGTCAAAATGTTTTTCATATCCTCTTTACTAAGGGCATTTAGTTCAACGCGAATTGGCAATCGACCTTGAAGTTCAGGCAATAAATCACTTGGTTTTGAAACGTGAAACGCACCAGAAGCAATGAATAAAATATGGTCGGTTTTAACAGTGCCATGTTTTGTGGAAACGGTAGTTCCTTCGATTAATGGCAAAAGATCCCGTTGCACACCTTCACGCGAAACATCTGCACCTTGACGTTCAGAACGGGCGCAAATTTTGTCAATCTCATCAATGAAAACCACGCCTTCTTGTTGGGCAAGCTCAAGTGCCGCTTGGGTAAGCGTGTCTTTATCGATTAAATTATCGCTTTCTTCGTTGATAAGTGGCTCATAGGCATCTTTGACCAAGGTTTTACGTTTTTTGGTTTGTTTGCCGCCCATGCCACCAAGCATTGACCCTAAATCGATCATGCCGCCCATGCCACCAGGAAATTCCATCATTTGTGGGGAAGGAGGTGCGGCCTCGAATTCGATTTCAACTTCTTTATCATCCAATTCACCGGCGCGTAGCTTCTTACGGAATGAATCTTTGGTGGCATCAGATGCACCAACGCCGACTAAAGCTTCTAATACACGGTCTTCGGCGGCCTTTTCGGCTTTGGGGCGAACTTCTTTGCGTTTAATATCACGCACCATATGGATTGCCGCCTCAATTAAATCGCGGATAATTTGTTCAACATCGCGGCCGACATAGCCAACTTCGGTGAATTTTGTTGCCTCTACCTTTACAAAGGGTGCGCCCGCAAGTTTGGCAAGGCGGCGTGCAATTTCGGTTTTACCAACACCGGTTGGCCCAATCATAAGTATGTTTTTAGGCGTAGTATCTTCGCGTAATTGTGGTTCTAATTTTTTTCTGCGCCAGCGATTGCGAAGGGCGATGGCAACAGCACGTTTGGCATCTTTTTGCCCAATTACATGTTTATCAAGTTCAGATACAATTTCGCGGGGGGTTAAATCAGTCATTATTTAATTGAATCCATTGTTTCGATTGTAAGATTGCCATTGGTAAAGACGCAAATATCGGCGGCAATTGCCATTGATTTACGTGCGATTGCTTCGGCATCAAGGTCGGTATCCATCAATGCGCGCGCCGCAGAAATGGCATAACCGCCACCCGAACCAATTGCAGTGCAATCATAATCGGGTTCTAAAACGTCACCTGTACCAGTAATTACATAGGTTCCAGTAGCATCGGCGCAAATCAACATTGCCTCAAGGCGGCGTAAATAACGGTCTGTGCGCCAATCTTTGGCAAGTTCAACCGCAGCACGTAAAAGCTGATTAGGAAAGCGTTCAAGCTTTTGCTCAAGGCGTTCAAAAAGTGTGAATGCGTCGGCTGTTGCCCCGGCAAAACCTGCGATAACTTTACCATCGGCAAGGCGGCGAACTTTGCGTGCGCCATGTTTCATAACAGTATTACCAACCGAAACTTGACCGTCACCAGCAACCACAACTTTCCCGCCTTTACGCACGGCAAGAATGGTTGTTCCCCGCCAATCGGCGGCACTTCTTTCAAAATCAGACATTAGAACCTCTTTTAAATTCCACATCAATTTGGGGTTTTTACTTTAAAGGTTCAAGGGGGCGGTGTGATTATTTGCCGCCAAGCTCTTTTGCAAATAATTGCTTGGCTAGTGGGGTCATGAATGGCAACATCTCTTTGAATGGTACGCGGTAATAATCGTCCATACATGGCCCAATGGCATGTGGCGCATCATCAATTGAAATGACCAAACCCTTATCATCGGGCCAAATTGCCATATAGGTGTTTTCATCAAATAGCGCCTTGCAATCTTCTTCTAAATCATCCGGTGCGCCTGAGGTTGGGCTATATAAATATTTTTTTTGGGTTGTGATTTTATCAAAAAATTTCTGAAACTGCGGGGTTTTATTTGTGCTGTAATCTTTTTCGATAAAGATATTGAATAGATCTTTATTGCCTAATTCTTTGCCGCTTTTCATGTCAAAAACATGGTGAGAAATTGAATTGTCGGGGTGCGCGCCCCCGCAATAGGTTGAGCCACCTTCTTGAATTACCAAAACATTATTGGTCACATGGATTACGTTCGACATATAGTCATCATAACCGCCATATGTGTCTTTGTCAGAGGTGTTGGTAAGGCTATTTTTACAATCCAAACCTTGGGCAACCAATTCAATATGGCGATGTGATAATGTGTTTTTGATATTGGTTAAATCATGCCACTTTTGTGAGCTTGCAATACTTACATAGCTGATTTTAGTAAGATTGTCAGTAACTGTCTGGAATTTATAACCATTAATGACTTTGGCATCGGAATAGGTAACCGCACCATAATATTGTTTTTTGAAATAGGGGTTGTTTTCAAAATTGCCGTTGCCTGAGTAATTAAAACTATATGCGTCCAGTAAATCACCCGCACTTGTAATGTTACCATTGGAAACATATTTTTTCTGGGCAACAAGCTTAAGATCAACGGGATAAGATTTATTATCGGTTTTTGAAACCCAATTTCCAACCAAACCAATAGTAGAAATTCTAAGCCTTAATTCAGCGCGCACTTTGCAATCATCACCAATTTCGGTGCAATTGCCAGGAAGTTCATTAAAAACCCCAACTTCTTCAGACGGCAAAAGATTGATATTTTGGCGTTTGCTATTGTAAAAATAGCTTGCGGCGGCAACATCGCTTTTGCCATTTTGGGCGTGTAAAATTTGCAAAGTAATTTTGGTTTTACCTAATGTGCCTTCATAAACAGTTTGTTTAATTTGTGTGTCTGCCATTGCTATCGATGGGGCAAAAGCGGCGGCGGCAAGAAGATATTTATAAAATCCCATCATTTACCTGCCAATTCCTTTGCAAATAATTGTTTAGCCAATGGGGTCATAAGTGGCAAAGCCTCTTTATAGGAAATTTTATAATAATCCCCCATACAGCCACCTGCTACGTGTGGCACATTTTCAAGAGCGAAAATAACGCCATCTTTTGCGGGGTAAGCAGAAAATGGCATCCAGCTATAATCCGTATTATCTTTTAATTCTTCGGCATCATCTTCCCCACTATAAATACAATCTTTATCAAAATCGGCATCATCGCTACTTTCACGGATTAGATATTTTTTATCGCTTGTAACTTTTTTGAAAATCTTTTTAAAAGCAATTGTTTGTAGTTTATTGTAATCCTGTTCATAATAAAGTTTGAAAAGGTCATAATTATAAATCAATTGACCGGTTTTCATGTCAAATGTTGCATGTAAATAGCTGTTATTTGGGTGTGCCCCGCCACAAAATGTTGAACCGCTTTCTTCGATAACCAAAATCCTATCATTGATATTTACGGGTTCGGAATTATAGCTATCCCAATCGCCAAATGTTCCGTATGCTGGGCTATCATTTTCTGGCATCGCCTTACATTCAAGGCCATAGCCGACCATTGATAGACGGATATTAGTGAGGGTTTCATTGATTGCGCCAAGTTTTTGCCCCTTTGGCGCACTAGTTAAAACAATATAGTGAATACCGCTAAACTTATCGGTTGCGGTTTTATAGCCATAACCATTCATAAATAGTTCTTTGGAATAGGTGGTTTCACCCAATGCCATTTTCCTTTTGAACATATTTTTGGAAACATCACCCGCACCGTCCATAGTATCGGAAAGTATGCCTTCATTATCGCTTATTTCATAATGCTGGGTGAAGGTGGCGTTGGCAACGGGCTTAAGTGACACTTCGTATGATTTATTGCCATTTACCGCAACCCAACTGCCCTTTAATCCATTTCCAATGGGTGCTAATGAAAGCTTTGCCACGAGTTTACATTTGTTATCAATGTAGCAATTGCCGGAATATTCTTCAAAATTATTATCTTTATTAGTAAGTGGTATTTCTAACCGCTGGGAAGCGTAAAAATAACTTGCAGCAAGAAACGTTTTACCATTTTGCGTGGCATCAAGGGTTTGTAATATGATTTTTTTATTTCCCAAAGTCCCTTCATAAACCGTTTGTTTAACCGGTGTGTTGAACTGGTATTCATCGGCAAATGCCGCATTAAACGCGAATAGGGACGCAACACAAATCAAAGGGTATATTTTCATTTTTCTAGCTCTTTTGAAAAAAACTTTTTGCCATTATCATTCATAAAGGGGGCAAGGTCTTTATAAGGTATAAGGTAATAATCACGCATACAGGCGCCGGAAACATGGGGGAGGCCTTCAAGTGAAAGTATCATGCCCTTCGTGTTAAAACTTTGCGAAAATTCAAGATAATTCATATCTTTACCAGTGCAATATTGTAGTAATTCCGCATCAATATCTTGGCGTATCCAATATTTTGAACCTGGATAGAATTGCTTTTTTAATTTTGCATAGTCATCGGTTTCGACAAAATTGTCTTTATCGTCGCTGTCAGGTACATAGAATTTGAAATAATTGTTGGAATTAAAATATTCACCCTTTGAAAGGTCATAAACCGTGTGAGAGTATGTGTTATTGGGGTGGGCGCCGCCGCAATAGGTTGATCCCAATTCCTCGATGACGAGTAGGTTTTGGTTTAATAATTTGACCTTGGATGAATATGTCTCCCAATCCCCATATTTACTATAAAATGGTTCTTCATCCTTTGAACGATAGGCAAAACATTCCATCGCATAAGATTTCATTTCATATAAATAGTTCAAAAGGCTATCGTTTATTTTTTGTTTGATTATTTTATCGGGAAATTCATCAAGCAAAATATAATGAACCCCAGTTTGTTGGTCGGTAACGGTTTTATAGGATGTGTCTTTGGTGGTTTTTATGCTTTTACCATAGACTAATTTACCGGCAAGGATGCGTGATTGATATATATCTTTTAAGTAAAAGCCGTCTGTTATATCGCCATCTTGATTGGTTGGATAGGCGGTTATAAGGCTTGCGGCATCACTTGCTATATATTGGGTTTTATATTCTTGGGTTGCAACTTTTTTAAGCCGGACATTTAATTTTTTATTTCTTTGTGAATTTATCCAAACGCCAGATAAATAGTTACCATTCGCAGATAATTTGAAAATCCCTTTGGTTTTGCAATTTTCTTTGTCTTCTGTTTCATAACAATTTTCATCATTATTTAATTCTCTAAACTCTGGTTTGTTTTTTGAGTTATTATTTGATGGGAAAAGTGGGATATCTATGCGAGAGCTATCATAAAAATAATGCGCCGCATCAATGATTTTGCCATCTTTGCTAGTGGTTGAAGAGAATGCAAAAGTAATTTTTTTTGTTCCTAAACTGCCTTCATAAACAGTCTGTTGAACAATACTTTCTTCATGTGCCAATGCACAATTATAAGATAGACAAGGTAATAAAACCAATAACGCGCCAATTCGCATATCCGCCCCAAAGCCCCCAAGCCGACAAATAGCTTATGAATTTATGCGTATCAGTTAAAATGACATTGCGTCAATAATTAGGCAACTTTAGGCTGATTAGATAATTCAGAAGGCGTTGTTTGCGTCTTATCGTGGTAGTTTTTCTTTTCTGGCAAAGGCGGTTGGATACCGTTTTGTACCCATTCACGTGCATATGCTTCAAACGCTTCTGGAGCCATAGGTGCGCCAAACAAATAGCCTTGGCCAAGTGTTGCCCCGCGTTTACGTAGGAATGCGGCTTGCTCTTCGGTTTCAACACCTTCGGCAACAGTTTCATAATTCAAACCGCCTGCCATTGCGATAATGGTTTCGATGAGCGCCGGTGCATGTTTGTCTTTGCCCAATGCATGAATGAATGATTGGTCAATTTTGAACACGTCAAATGGCAATGAAGTTAATGACGCAAGGTTCGAGTGACCAGTTCCGAAATCATCGATTGCAATTTTAACACCTTTTAAGCGTAAAGGTTCAAGCAATCTTTGAACGCGTTCTGGGTTTGACATTGCGATGGATTCAGTGATTTCAAGCTCAAACAGGCTTGGCGGTAAGCCAGATTCTTTTAATGCAGCGCAAACTTTATGATTAAAATTATCATCGCTGAATTGTGCAGTAGAAACGTTTACCGCAACGCGCAATGCAATACCACGCAATAACCAACTTGCGGCATAGCGTGCAGATTCACGCAAGATTACGTCGCCTAATGGCCCAATAAGACCTGATTCTTCTGCGGCAGGGATGAAACGTGCCGGTGAAACCATGCCATATTTAGGGTGATTCCAGCGAACTAATGCCTCGCAGCCAACAATACGACCGGTTCCCAAATCTACTTTTGGCTGGAAATAAGGGACAAATTGATTTTTCTCAATGCCCTGGCGAATTTCATTCTCAAGAATTAATTTGCTAAGGGCGCGTTGATTCAATTTACGGGTAAAGAACATTGAACGACCGCCACCGGCATTGCGCGCATGGGTCATAGCAAGTTCTGCAGAACGGATAATTTCATCGCCAGATTCACCATCTTGTGGGAAAACGGCAATACCACAACTTGCACCCAAAACAATGCGGTGATGTTGCAATTCAAAAGGTTGTCTTAAAGATGCCGCAACCAATTGCGCGAATTTACCAGCGCCAGTTGGATCTTCAACATCAGGAATAAGAATAGCAAATTCAGAACCACCCATACGCGCCAATAATGCCGGACGGGTTTCACAATTTTTAAGCCTTACAATACGATCAGATGCACGAACTGCTGCATCAAGTCTTTCAGTAACTAGACCCAATAATTCTTCGCCAACCACTTTGCCAAGCGTGTTTTGAACGCGCAAGAAGCGGTCAATATCAATTGAAATTGCTGCGCCAACGCCTTTGGTGGAGATGGCAGATTTAATAACTTCTTCTGCTTCTTGTTTAAAACGTTCACGGTTTGGCAGCTCGGTAACAGTATCAACGAATGACATGCGTTGAATGCGTTGCATAGATGCGTCAAGGCGTTGCAACATTGTGTTAATTGCGCGTGACAATTGTTCTAATTCATCGCCCGTCGCAATATCAAGACGCGCACCAAGGCGGCGTAAGTTCGCGTGTTGCATAAAATCTGTCATGGTTTCAAGTGGCGCAATAATGCGACGAACCACAATCAAAAATATAGATGCAGTGAACACAAGTGTTGATGAAGACACGGTAATTGCGGCCAACCGATTACCATTGGGGCCAAGGTTAAAAAATACTGAAACCGAAACAACAGCAAGTGCAACAAGATTTAAGGCCAGATAAATTGAGGTCAGCCGACCAGCCAAGGTTGACTGCATCTTGTGATAAAAACTGCGATCACCTTTTTTAAACAATATAATTTACCTCAATTTATTCCCTGATATTTGTCAGAAAGGTCACATTAATATTAGTTTGGTTTAAATCTTATTAACTCGTGTGTATTTTTACACTTATGTCTAGGTTTTTGCACAAGTTAATCGGGGTTTCATGACAATTTGCTGGCTATTATAAATAAAATCTATAAGTAACTCGTTTTATGAAATTGTAATATATCTGCAAGAAAGCCTCAATTAAGAGAAATTCTGCTTGCACCATTAATCATTTCTATTATTTACCTATGATATAGAAGGGAAATCTAATTTTACCTTCGGCATTATTAGATGTATATGGTAGTTTCTAAAGGAGAAGTAACATAAGAAGACCAACCCAAGCCCCGCCAGCAAAAGATGGCCCACGCGTAAATGATGAAATCAGGGCGCCTCGCGTTCTATTGATTGACGAAAACGGCGAAAAACAAGGCGAAATGCCTTTGGTTGCTGCGCTTGAAGCTGCGCAGGAAGCCGGTCTTGATTTGGTGGAAATCGTTGCAACTGCAAACCCGCCAGTCGTTAAAATTCTTGATTATGGCAAGTTCAAATTCCAAGAACAAAAGAAAAAGGCCGAAGCCCGCAAAAAGCAAAAAGTCGTTGAATTAAAAGAGATTAAATTGCGCCCGATGATTGATGATCATGATTATCAGGTTAAAGCAAAGGCAATGACGCGTTTCTTTGCAGAAGGGGATAAGGTGAAAATCACTTTGCGCTTTAGAGGGCGCGAAATGGCACACCAAAACCTTGGCATGGATCTTTTAATGCGAATCAAAGGCGATTTTTCAGAAACTGCCAAGGTTGAGCTTGAACCAAGACTTGAAGGTCGCCAGATGACCATGGTTCTTGCGCCAAAGAACTCTTAATGATTTAGCATTAAAATGGCAAACCCCGTCAAACAAAAACATAAAAGCGCCAAGTTAAGACCTTGGCGCATAAATGATGTGGTTGACGGGTGGCGTTTGCGTGTTCAGCTTTCGACTGCGGCGCAAACTTATCGCGGTGATGATGTCGCATTACGTGCCTCTGCCCTTAATATATTAAAAAGTGCGTTATTTCGCGGGCGTATGATTGCGCAAGAGCGCCTTGAAAACGGCGGTGGCGGTCTTGATTGCGCCGAATTGCTTGCCGCAGTGCAGGATGTGGTTATCTCCGCACTTTATGATTTTACATTACAACATGTTTTTAGGGTGCATAACCGCACCAATGCCGAACGTCTTACAATTTGTGCCACAGGTGGTTATGGTAGAAATGCCCTTGCACCATCGTCTGATATTGACTTGATGTTTATTCGCGCGGTCAAAGAAAGTGCTTGGGCCGAAAGTGTGATTGAATATGTGCTTTATATGCTTTGGGATATGGGGCTAAAGGTTGGTCACGCATCGCGCACAATTCCCGAATGCTTACGTGCAGCAAAAGAAGATTTTACAATCCGTACTTCGGTATTGGAAACGCGCTATATTTGCGGCGATGAAGATTTATTAAAAGAATTAAATACACGTTTGCGCAATGAGTTGTTTAACAATTCAATTCCGGAATTTGTTGCCGCAAAAATGAAGGAGCGTGATAATCGCCACCGTAAAATGGGTGAAAGCCGTTATATGGTTGAACCTAATATCAAAGACGGCAAGGGCGGTTTACGTGATATGCACACAATGTTTTGGATTGCCAAATATATCCATAATATTGATGTTGATACCCCAAGTGATTACGTGGGGCGTGGTATTTTTACTAAAGAGCAAATGGAAACTTTTATGGATGCCGCAGAGTTTTTGTGGACTGTGCGCTGCCATTTGCATTTTCTAACCGGTCGCCCTGAAGAAAAACTAACTTTCGACCTACAGCCTGAAATGGCACGTCGCATGGGGTATGGTGACCGTGCCGATAATCCGGCGGTTGAACGTTTCATGAAACACTATTTTGTGGTTTCAAAACAAATTGGCTCTTTAACCCGTATCATGAGCGCGAAATTAGAGGCCGATGCCCTAAAACAAGCGCCACCAGGGCTTGGGGCATTCTTTTCTAATAAACAAAAACCGCTCAGTGATAAGAGGTTTGTTTTATCCAATGGACGTATTGGCTATAAGGATGTGAAAACGGTTATTAGTCAACCAATTTCGATGTTTGACCTATTTTTGGAGGCAAACCGTCGCGGTCTTGATATTGAACCGCGTTCTTTGGCACAAATTGCCGAGGTTGCACCAAAATCAATCGGTCTATCACGACAAAAAGAAGCAAAACAAAAATTCCTTGAGATTATGGCGGTGGAAAATGGGCCGTTTCATATTCTTAACTTTATGAATGAAACTGGCCTTCTTGGGCGCATGGTTCCTGAATTTGGGCGCATTGTCGGGCAGACCCAGTTTAATATGTATCACCATTTCACGGTTGATGAGCATACTTTGCGTGCCGTTGAAATTATCGGGCAAATTGAGCAGGGAAAACTTGCCGAAGAAGTTCCGATTGCAAGCGCGGTATTCCCGAAAATTCATAATCGCCTTGCACTTTATCTTGCCATGCTTTTACACGATGTTGGCAAAGGTGAGGGGGATCAGCAGATTTTGGGCGCAAAGGCGACCCGCATTGCTTGCAAACGCCTTGGTGTAAGTGAAGAAGAAACCGAACTGGCGGCATGGATTGTTGGGCATCACCTTTTGATGTCCGATGTCGCGCAAAAGCGTGACCTTAGTGATGCCGAAACCATTGCCAAATTTGCGGCAGAAGTTGAAAATCTTGAACGCCTTCGCCTTTTACTTGTGCTTACGGTTGCGGATATTCGCGCGGTTGGGCCAGGGATTTGGAATGATTGGAAGGCGCAATTATTGCGTGACCTTTATAACCTTACAGAGGCGGTTTTACGGGGTGGTAAAACCGATGAGCGCTTTGTCCGTGAGGTGCTTTATGCCCAAGTTGCCGGAAAACGTAATAAATTGCTTGAAGGTAAAAATGTATCGCAATTCTTTACCGAAATCGAAGATGCCTATTGGCTTGGCTTTGATGAAAGCCAGATTGAATGGCATATTGTCGAGGTGGCAAATTATTTAAAATCCGGTCAAGATTATTGGATTGCCAACCGCATTGATAATTTGCGCAATGTTACCGAGATTATGGTTATTGCCGGCGACAGGCGTGGTTTAATTTA
The DNA here is from genome assembly GCA_002337085.1 of Hyphomonadaceae bacterium UBA1933. GTDB lineage: Bacteria > Pseudomonadota > Alphaproteobacteria > Caulobacterales > Aquidulcibacteraceae > Pseudaquidulcibacter. The sequence goes on from DDFH01000003.1 coordinate 110,315, forward strand.
TGATATGGTGGCAACCTTTGCCCGCAATAGCGCAAGTGTGGTTGATGCCCGTGTCTTTACCTCCAGTCGTGGGGTGGCATTTGACGTTTTCACACTACATGATGCCAATTATGAAGCATTTGGCAAAGCCCGCCAAAATATGCTGGTTAAATTAGAAAATGAGCTTGCCGCCGCAATTCATGGCGACGCCCACGCGGTTAGTGAGTTTGGGTTCAAACCATCACGCCGCCATCAAGTATTTCAGGTCGAACCATTTGTCCTTTTTGATAATAGCGGCTCATCAAACGACACAATTATCGAGGTTTCGGGTTCAGACCGCGCGGGGCTTTTGGCGGAATTAACCAAGGCACTTCTGGACGAGGCATTAAACATTACCTCCGCCCATATTACCTCGCAAGGTGAACGGGCGCAGGATGCGTTCTATGTCCGCAAATTGGACGGTACAAAATTAATAGAACCGCACCGTATTGAGCGACTTAAAAAAGTGCTTGAAGAAATACTACAAAATGAACTAGAAGCGCCAACCATTGCAACACGCCGCAAACTTGCACAGGCACGTTCATCAACCCGCCGATAGGCTTTTATAAGGCTAATTTATGTCTTTAGCGCGAAATACCCTCGTCCAATCTGTTTTTACAATGTTAAGCCGCCTGTTGGGTTATGCCCGCGACCGCGCAATTTCCAACATGATTGGTGCGGGTTGGATTGGTGATGCCTTTATCACGGCACAAATGTTCCCCAATCTTTTCCGCCGTATTTTGGCGGAAGGCGCTTTTTCCCAAGCCTTTGTTCCGCTTTATGCAAAAGTGCGCCAGATGCGAACCCATGAAGAAGCCGAAATAATGGCATCCGATGCCTTTTCGGTTTTAACACTTGTGTCAGTGATTTTGACAATTGTAATGCAGGTTACAATGCCGTGGATAATTTTTGTCATCCATAATGGGCAGGCACATCATAAAGAGGCATATGACCTTGCGGTATTACTAACCCAAATCACAATGCCATACTTGATTGGTATGGCGATTTCATCGCTTTTCGCGGGGATTTTAAACACCGCTAGTAAGTTTGCGCTTTCGGCGGCTGCACCAACCTTGTTGAATATTTGTATTTTGTTCGCGGTGATTTTTACCCACGATCCAAAACAAGCGGCATTAAATGCGGCGGTGGCAATTTCGATTGCCGGGGTTTTGCAGGCGGCAATGCTTTATTATGGCTGTAAGCGCCTTGGGGTTTCCATCGGTTTTCGCGTCCCACGCCTTACGCCTGATGTTAAAACCATTCTAAAGGTTATGGGCCCTGCGGTGATTGCGGGTTCGGCAACGCAAATCAACGTTATTGTTTCACAGGCACTTTCATCATCCGAAGTTGGCGCGAAATCATGGCTTAATGCCGCCGACAGATTATATCAATTGCCACTTGGGCTTATTGGGGTGGCGATTGGGGTGGCGTTATTGCCGCGTATTGCCTCGGCAATTGCCAATAAAGATAATAAGGATGACGACATAAAGGCAATTAATGAGGGGTTGGTATTATCAATGTCTCTTACATTGCCTGCGGCGGCGGCGCTTTTGGTTATTCCATATTTCCTTATGTTTGGCTTTTGGGCGGGGGGTAAATTTACCGCACAAGATTGCATGAATACCGCAAACGCGCTTTTCAATTATGCGTGGGGTGTTCCGGCATTTGTATTAATTCGTATTTTTGCTCCTCCTTTCTTTGCCCGCCAAGACAGCAAAAGCCCAATGATGTTTGCAATTGCCGGCGTTATTGCCAATGTTGCTGTGGGCGCAACATTATTTTATTTCATGCACAAAATGCACCAAACCGGCTATATCGGCCTTTCAATTGGAACATCGGTCGCCGCATGGGTAAACACCATTTTGCTTATGTCCGTTCTTTATAAACGCGGTTGGTGGCGCATGGAAAAATGGGTCATCGATAAATTGTCAAAAGTATTATTGGCAAGTGTGGTTATGGTTGGCTATCTCTTTGTCGCCAGATATTTCCAAGACGATATTATTGGCTGGTTCAAATTCCTAAAAATCGGCGGCAAAGAATTGGCGGTATTATTGGTATCACTAACCGGCTTTGCAATCTATCTTGGCTCGGCAATCATGTTCAAAGCCCTGACCGTAGCAGATTTAAAAGCGGCGGTGAAAAAGTAATTACGAATTACGGATTACGGGTTTGTAATGCCGTTTGTAAGATTTGTCATGCCGCACTTGTTGCGGCATCTCGTAAACTTTAATAGCAAAATTAAAAGACCCCGCAATGCACTTCGTTTATGCGGGGTGACAAAGAATTCTATCTCCATTCTCACTCCTTTGTAACAATATTTTCTCGATATAAAACCATTATCAATCAATTGCTTATGAGAAATTCCCAGCGTTTTTTGCCGTTCCTCCAAATTGTTGACATTTGTTGACATTTTGGCGCTTAACAAATTCAAAAGCAAAAAACCAAACCACCCAAAAACCCTGACATTTCCTGACATTCAATAGCCGCACCAATTCCCCCAAACCCAAAGAAATCTCTATGAATATTAATGCCGTTTATTAGTGAGGGGATAGACCAGCAACATCGCGAAATTTTTCATCATTTTATTATAAAGCATGTAGATGCAATAAAACTTGAAAGACGTAAATGTTAAGTAATTTTATATCTAGATATTTATCGAAAATTATATAAGAATAATGAAATGTAATCGATATATAAACTATAATTAAAGGTTATCTATGCTGACTAAAAAAACAGATGTCAAAATTAACGCTTCAATGTTGTCCATTGGGCTTGGCATTATCGTAGGGGTAATAAATTTATATATCGAATTTCAAAATAACAATCAGGGTGAATATTTTGACGTAATTTCTGGCAAAATTGACTGGTTCTATGCATTCGCAAATTTTATAATTCCATTTTTACTAACACTTATTTTATTTTTTCCATTGTGTTATTTCCTTTATTCGATTTTTAGAAAAAAATAAAATATTTTATATGGTTTATCCAAAACTATGAACAGTAAATCAAAATATTGTGAAATTGACCCGCAAATAAATTCATTTGCAAAGAAGCATGATTTTATAATCAACACTCAATTTGACAATGAATATGTTCGATATTTTCATTTTACCAATAAAAACGGCAATTGTTATCAAATTTCTTTTATGATGCCCTCAAGTGAAAGGGTTCATATCACTTTGTTGGCAATTGAAAGCAAATTTGATGATGATTTGAAGATTACATATGATATCAAAATTGAGTTGTTGAATATCTTTTTAGAAAAAATAATATGGTTTTCTGAGGCGCTATAACAACAATTATCCCCACATTCCGTATCACGTCAGCCACCCTCGGTTTTTTGTTACAGGCGAAATTTGTATTTTACTATATAGTTTTCAAGATTAGACTTAAAGTAGTTGATGGTTTATATATTTTTGCTAGTATTGTGAAATGAATTTAGGGTCGAAATAAAATGAAAAACAACATAATGCATAGGGTGGTGGTTTGTTGCGGAATTTTATTATTTGCACAAGGATGCAGTAAGACAATAGAGGCCAAAGAGACCGAAAGTCATATTACATGTAATGTTGATTTATCAGCCCCTGGGGGTGGAAGAATTGAAGTTAGTAGATTTGACCCAATCTCAATGGGATTTCCAATGAATAAATACCAAATCATTTGGCATGTTCCAGCTTATAGTCCATCAATTGACCTTGTTGTCGGTTATGGAAGTGAATTAGTGCCTTTAGATAAATTAAAAGGTGGCGGGCATGCAAGATTTGTCATACCAAATGCTGCCAAAGACGGAAAATACTCGGCAGAGATTGATATTGAAGGCGGTGAAAAGTGGGTTTTCTCTGATGCTGACTTCAGCATTGGTTCTGATATAGGCGATTTAATGATCGATAAAGATACACAACGAGGTCAAGCTATAATAAGTGCAATTGATAACAAAACTAAATTCAAAATTATAATTTTTAATGATTCAGTCGCTTTTGCGGCATCCACATTTGACCCTTCTGAAACGGCTGAGCGTGATTTTATGTATAAGCAAGCCAAAGAATTTGTTGAAACCGCTAACCCAAAATATTGTCATAATTATTAGATATTTGCCCCCTCCGTCCGCTTTGCGGCCACCTCCCCCGTAAGCGGTGCTTACAGGGGAGGATAGAGATACAAAAACAAAAGGCTTGGCAACAGCCAAGCCTTTTTAAAATCAATGTAAAAATAAATCGGAAACCGCGATTTTCGATTTATTTTTTCCGCTTTTAACAAGTTTCTAAGTGAGCGAAGCGAGGGCGGAAACTTGAGGTTAATACCTATAATGCTCCGCTTTAAACGGGCCTTGAACTGGGACGCCGATGTAGTTTGATTGGTCATCGGTCATTTTGGTTAAGGTTGCGCCGACTTTGTTAAGGTGAAGCATTGCAACTTTTTCGTCCAATTTTTTCGGCAAGACATAAACTTGTTTGTCATATGATGCTAAATTGGTGTGAAGCTCGATTTGTGCCAAGGTTTGGTTGGTGAATGATGCCGACATCACAAATGATGGGTGGCCGGTCGCATTACCAAGGTTTACAAGGCGACCTTCTGAAAGAAGGATGATGCGTTTACCATCTGGGAATTCGATTTCGTCAACTTGTGGCTTAACATTGTGCCATTTAAGATTTCTTAGGGCGGCAACCTGAATTTCACTGTCAAAGTGGCCGATGTTGCAAACAATTGCGCGATCTTTCATTGCACGCATATGGTCAAGCGTGATTACGTCTTTGTTGCCAGTGGTGGTAACAAAAATGTCGGCACGTGGTGCGGCTTGTTCCATTGTTACAACTTCATAGCCTTCCATAGCGGCTTGAAGTGCGCAAATAGGGTCGATTTCAGAAACAATAACGCGGCAGCCAGCATTACGAAGTGATGCCGAAGAGCCTTTGCCCACGTCACCAAAACCGCAAACCATTGCAACTTTGCCCGCCATCATAACGTCTGTACCGCGACGGATACCGTCAACCAAAGATTCTTTACAGCCATAAAGGTTGTCGAATTTTGATTTGGTTACGCTGTCGTTAACGTTGATTGCAGGGAACGGAAGCTCCCCACGTTCTGCCATTTGGTAAAGGCGGTGAACGCCAGTGGTGGTTTCTTCGGAAACGCCTTTGATGGCATTGGCAATCGCGGTGTAGAAACCAGGTTTTTCAGCCAAATATTTCTTCATAACCGCAAATAGGCATTCTTCTTCTTCATTTTGCGGGTTTGCAATCACACTTGGATCTTTTTCCGCTTTTGGGCCAAGAACGCAAAGCAGGGTCGCATCACCACCATCATCAAGGATAAGGTTGGGATAGCCACCATCTTGCCATTCAAAAATCTTGTGAACATATTCCCAATATTCAAGCAGGCTTTCACCCTTTTTCGCAAAAACAGGAACACCAGTCGCCGCAATTGCCGCAGCCGCTTGGTCTTGGGTTGAATAGATGTTGCATGATGACCAACGAACATCTGCACCCAATGCGGTCAAGGTTTCAATCAATACAGCGGTTTGAATAGTCATATGAAGGCAGCCAGCAATACGCGCGCCTTTTAAAACTTGTTTTGGGCCATATTCTTCACGAGTAGCCATAAGACCAGGCATTTCGGTTTCAGCAATTTTAATTTCCTTGCGACCCCAGTCAGCAAGCCCAATGTCGGTTACTATATAATCAGTCATATTAAATCCCATTTTGCCCAAATCGTGGGCGAATTTCTAATGACTTAAACATATAAAGAAATCTTTAAGTGTCTGCAACAGATTTTATGTACAATTTCTGTGTCACATTTATTTCTTTATGCTAAATGGGCATATGCGGATTGATTTAAAAGACGAAACTGCCACATTAAAACTTGGTGCATTATTGGCGAAAAATGCACGAATTGGCGATTTTTTTGCCCTTCATGGTGATTTGGGGGCGGGCAAAACCACATTCTCACGTGGCTTTATTTCAGAATTGACCGATACAGAGGAGGTTCCAAGCCCAACATTCACGATTTTGCAAACATATGATAGTGAAGCGGGCGAAATTTGGCATTTTGATTTATATCGTATTGAATCGCCAGATGATATTTGGGAATTGGGTTGGGAAGAAATCGCCGAAAAAATCACACTTTGCGAATGGGTAGAGCGCGCAGGGCAGTATTTACCGCAACAAAGACTTGAAATTTATGTCGAATTTGTAACTAAAGAAAATGTAAGGTTACCTGAACGCGCGGCACTTTTAAAGATTGTTGGCGGCGCAGAATATACCGAATATTGGCAAACCCGGTTTAGAGATTTGTGTAATGAGTTCATTTGAAGAAGCGATTGATGATATAATCCAAAAAGCCGGATTTGAAAATTGCCAAAGAATTAAATTGATGGAAGATGCATCCACGCGCTCTTATGAACGCCTTTATAAGGATAATCAGACCGCAATTTTAATGAAAGCACCGCCCGGGAATGAAAACCCACCTTGCCCAAAAGATGCCAGCGTTGAGGAGCGTTTGGATCTTGGCTGGAATGCGACATCGCGTCTTGCAGGTTCGCGGGTTGAGGCATTTGTTGCCCTAAGTAACTTTCTAAGCAAAAACGGTTTTTCCACGCCGCGCATTTATGCCAGCGATGTTGAAGATGGTGTGGCGGTTATCGAAGACCTTGGCCTTGATTTATATGCCGAGGTTTTGAAGGATAATGACGTTTATAAAGAACAATCGCTTTATAAGCTTGCCGGTGAATTATTGGCAAAACTGCATAATACTGAAATTCCTGCTGAACTGCCTGCGCCAAATGGGGTTTGGCCATTGTTGGAATTTGACGCACTTGCCTTAACCGTTAATGCCGATTTATTCGTAAGTTGGGTTCCGCAATTTTTGGGCATGGCGGAATATTCACAAGATGTATTGGCAGAATGGGCGCAAATTCGCTCTGATATTATTGCGAAAATCCTTAAGCACCCGCGTAAACTTACTTTGCGTGATTATCATGCCGAAAACATGCTTTATTTGAATGACCGCGAAGGTATGGCGAAAATCGGGCTTTTGGATTTCCAAGATGCAGTTATTGGTTTTCGTGCGTGGGATTTTTCAATGCTTTTGCATGATGCGCGCCGCGATGTTTCAAAAGAAGCGCATGAGGCCGCAGTAAAGGCATATGTCGCAATAACCCGCATAGTAGAAGAAGATTTACGCAATGAAATCGACCTTGAAGGGGCGATAAATATCCTTAGAATTATTGGAATCTTTGCGCGCCTTATTGAACGTGATAAAAAAGAAAAATACCGTGCATTCATGCCACGCATGGTTGGGCATTTGGAAACCGTTCTTAAAAACCCTGAATTAGCGGCATTAAAAAGCTGGATTGAGAGATACGCACCTTTAAAAGAATTGGGGCAGATTAATGTTTAAGTCAGGCAAGCCACGCGCCATTATTTTCGCCGCCGGGCTGGGGACGCGTATGCGCCCACTTACTAATGATCGCCCAAAAGGCTTGGTTGAGGTTGCGGGGCGTGCCTTGGTTGACCATATGCTTGATCAATTGGCGGCATCGGGTGTTGATAAGGTGGTGGTAAACACATTCCACTTTGCACCAAAATTAATTGATCATCTTGAAAAACGCCAAGATAGATTGCCAAGAATTGTTTATTCGCGCGAAGATATTTTGCCAGAACCATTGGAAACAGAGGGTGGTTTAATCAATGCTTTGCCATTAATGGGTGAGGGGTTAATCCTAACCTGTAACGCCGATGCGATTTGGATGGATGAAACCGCAATCAAGCGCGCCATTGAGGCATATGACCCAGAGAAAATGGATGGTCTTTTGCTTTTGGCGAAAATGGAAAATACCACTGGCTTTGATGGCGCAGGTGATTTTTTTATGGATGAAGAAGGTCGCCTTACCCGCCGTGGCGATGCCAAAAGCGCGCCATATGCCTATGCCGGTGTGCAAATTACGCGCACTGGATTGTTTAAGGATAAACCACTTCAGAAACGCTCACTTGCCAAAACTTGGTTTGAAGAATGGGCGCCAAAAGGTCGCCTTTATGGTATAGTTCTTGATGGAATGTGGCTTCATGTCGGTGACCCTGCTGCACGTGATGAGGCTGAAAAGATTTTTACCGATTATATTAACTCAAAAGAAAAGAATATGGCATTATAATCGCCGCGCATTCTGTGCGAATCTGAGGGGCAGGTTTCGTGTTCAAGAATGCTTTGTTATGAGTTAAACCAATTAATACGTCCAATAAAGAAGCTATTCAAAATAGAATTGGTGGTGCCAGCCTTGATATTTTAAGGTTTATGGCGGCGCTTTTTATTCTTACTTTCCATTATTATGATGATATCCCAACCAAAGTTCAGTTGATTGAACCTTTGATGAAACAGGGTTGGTTGGCAACAAATTTCTTTTTGATGCTTTCGGGTTTGGTAATGGCGCGTGCCTATGCCAATAATATTTCCGAAGGTCACATAAATTTTGAATCCTTTATGTTGAAACGATATGCCCGCCTTATACCTTCGCATGCGGTCGTTTTGATTGTGTTTGGCATTATTATTTATGGGCTTACCTTATTTGGTTTTCGCCCTCAGCATCCACAGGCATTTACTTTGCATGGTTGGATTGAACAATTAACGCTTGTATATTCTTGGGGTTTTGAAAACACACCATCGTGGAATTTACCAACCTGGACCATTTCTTCATTATTAATCTGTTATGCCATTTACGCGCTTGTGATTGGGCATATTAAAAAATTGTCGCTTGGAAATCTTGCGGTGCTTATGGCGGCTATTTTGATTTTTGCGAATTTATTCGCTTATTATGTTTTCCATCGCCGCATGGTCGAGCTTGCTTTGCAATTTTCATTGGGGCGCGCAATTCCATTTTTTATGATGGGGGTAATTGCCGAATTAATGACAAGAGGTTTAACAATTAGCAAAAAGCAATATGTGATTATTATATCAATATTATTGTCAGGAATAATTTTCTTTGCGTATGAAAGCACAAATAGCTTGTTTAATGATAATGCAATATTGCTTTTAACTTGTGCTTTTATGGCGGTTTCATCGCGTGTTACATTTAATGAAACCGCAGTTACAAAAGAAATGGGTAAAGCGTCTTATTCATTGTTCCTTGTGCATGCGCCAATCCAAATTATTGGTTTTAGGGTTTTAAAAATTATTGAAAATAAGCTTCATTTGCCAGAAATTGCACTATGGGGTATTTGGTTCGCGATGATTGCATTCTCAATTACCTTTGCAGTCGTTTTCCAAAAATATGTTGATAAGCCACTATCGCAATATACGACCAAATTACTTAAAAGCAGCCGTAAGGTCGCAGTAGTATAATTTATTGGCGTAAAATGTTGATAGGGCTTGCAAAGCCGGCACTTTTACGTTAACAGCCCACTCTCTTTTAGCGCTCGGGCGAAATGGCATTGCCTTGGGTGCTTTGTTAAACTTCTATCTTGGAGATGAAAATGCCTAAATTGAAAACCAAAAGCGGCGTTAAAAAGCGCTTTAAAATTACCGCTACCGGTAAGGTGATGTGTGGTGTTGCTGGTAAGCGTCACCGTCTTATGTCACACAATTCAAAATATATTCGTAATAACCGTGGTACTGATGTTCTCGCAGATGCTGATGCAACTCGCGTGAAACTTTGGACCCCTTATGGCTTGAAATAGGGAGGGTTTGAAGAATGGCTCGTATTAAAGCTGGTAAAGAAACCCGCGCTCGCCGTAAAGGTATTTTGGCTCGTGCCAAAGGTTACCAAGGTCGCCGTAAAAACACTATTCGTACTGCTACTGCTGCTGTTTGGCGCGCTGGTCAGTATGCTTATCGTGACCGTAAAGCGAAAAAACGTAATTTCCGCTCACTTTGGATTCAGCGTATCAACGCTGCTGTTCGTGAATTCGAATTAACATATTCTGTATTCATCAATGGCCTAACCAAAGCTGGCATCACTGTTGACCGTAAAGTTATGGCTGATATGGCAACATCACAACCAAACGCATTTGCGGCATTGGTTGACGCAGCAAAAAAAGCTTTAGCAGCATAAATTTGTTGCAATAACAGTTTTCAAAAGCCCGAACCAGGTGTTCGGGCTTTTTTATTTTCTAATAATGCTTTAGGCCTTTTGCAATGTTTACTTTATCGGAAATTCTTGTCTTTTGTTCTTTTGCCTTTGCGATTTGTATTGCCCCTGGGCCAAATATGATTCTTGCCAGCACGCGCGGCCTTAGCCATGGTTATAGGGCAGGCTTTGCAACGCTTTCGGGGGCGGTGGTTGCCAATTATGTTTTGGGCGCATTGGTAGCGCTTGGCATGGCGAAACTTATTATCGACATCCCAATTGTTTTTGACATTATCAAATGGGCGGGTGCGGCATATCTTGTCTATCTTGCCATTAAGGCATTCAAAGAAGATTTCAGACCCGATCTTGACCCACATCTTGCGGGCAAAACCCCGCTTGCCAAAATATTTTTTGATGGGTTTATAAATGGTGTTTCCAACCCCAAGGGGGCGATGTTCGCACTTGCCATCTATTCACAATTTTGGCACCCAGAACGTGGATCAATTTTTATCCAAACCATGATTATGACGACAATTCTTATAAGTTTTGATATTGTTATAATCGGCGCGGCAATTATTTTTGCCGGAAAATTCCGCCATATTATTATGAATTCGGACACGATTGGTAAAGTTATGAAAATTCTTTTGCCAACCGTATATTTGGGGCTTGCACTAAAAATCGCAACTACACACAGGGGTTAGGTGTGCCAATGTTTAGCGGGCATGAATTATTTATTTTCACGACTGCTGCATTTATCCTTGCCATAACGCCGGGGGCGGACATGCTTTTGGTAAGTACACGGACACTAACCCAAGGGCGAATTGCGGGCTTTTTGACCATGTGCGGGATTATGACCGGCGCATTGGTGACGGCATTAATGGTTGCGATTGGGCTTGCGGCAATAATTGCCAAAATACCGATTGTTTATGAAATCATCCGCTGGGCAGGGGTATGCTATCTATTATGGCTTGCCATTAGTGCGCTAAAAACTGAAAACAATGGCGTGCAACCCGATTTTAAAACTACCAAAATCCCAACTTATCGCATTTTTATTGATGGTATGATTAATAATATTTTGAACCCCAAATGTATATTATTCGCGCTTTCAATCTATCCGCAATTTTGGCACCCTGAACATGGTTCGGTGGTTTTGCAGACTTTGGTTTTGGTATTAATTGCCGACCTTATGGGATTAATTGCAATGGGGGCGGTGGTTATTGCGACCGCACATTTTCATAAAGTCATAAGTGGAAATAGTGGCTTCAAAAAATTCTCAAAATATCTGCTTGCAAGCGTATTTGGGCTATTGGCATTGCGCATTGCGACAAGCCACAAAAATTAAGCACGGCAATAGCCTTAAAACATATGCCAATAAAGTGGGATTACAATTGACGCGACAATCCATAGAATAATATTCATGGGCAATCCAATTCGCAAAAAGTCTGCAAACTTATATCCACCTGCGTTAAACACCAATGTATTTGTTTGATAGCCAATTGGTGTGGCAAAAGACGCACTTGCCCCCAACATGATTGCCGCTTCAAAAGGACGTGCATCAACACCAAGATTATTGGCAAGCCCGATTGCAATGGGCGTAAGCATAAGTGCCGCCGCATTATTAGAAAACACCTCGGTAATCATGGAGGTAATCAAATAAAGAATAGAGACAATTATATATGGTGGCAAATGTGATGTAAGTGACATTATTGCATCAACAATTAATTGTAATGCGCCCGAATTTTGCATGGCAATACTTATGGCGAGCATGAAATAAATCAAAAACAATACATTGCCGTGTAATGATTTATATGAATCCTCAACACTTATGCAGCCGGTGATTATAACCACTGCCACACCAATAAGACCAGCGCCAGCAATCGGAATTATGTTGAATGCGGCAAGTAAGATTACAGAAACAATAACCCCAAGTGAAATTAATGCCGATTGTTTGCTAAAATAATGTTTTACCTGATTGCTTATGAATTTTATAAGATTTGCTTTTTCAATTGCCTTGAAATCTTCCCCTTCGATCAAAAGCGTATCGCCATAGCGTAGTGGTAATTGTTGAAAGTTATTGGTTTTATCAAATTCAGATCTTTGTATGGCGATTATTTTAATCCCAAACATATTGTTTCGATTAAATTCACTAAGAATGCGACCATTCAAGGGGGAGTTATTGGCAATTATAACTTCTTTGATTTGCTTATGCTCATTTTCCTTTTTATAGGTTTGATTGAATTTTAATAATGCTTGGTGGGTAGCATGAATAATAATATCATCACCGTCTGCGATTACTTTTTCATTTTGGGGCTGGTTATTGATATTTTTGGGGAATATGGCCTTGGTAAATTTATCCCAAATGTTTTTAATGTCACTTTTTTCTGGTTTTTGTTGAACAATTTCGATGATTGAAAAATCCTCAATTTCAAGTTTTGAAATCTCGTCAATTGTCATTCCAATTAATGCGGAATCTTGATCCACTTCAAAGTGTGAAATGAATTTTTCTTTTGAATCGGTTTCTAATTCATCGTTCAAAGAGGGGGTATCGGGCAATAATTTATTGCCAAACAATAATAGATAAACCGCACCACTTATGGCGAGTGCTAATGCGGGTATGGTTGCCTCAAACATACCAAAAGGTTTTTGTCCCAATTCCTGTGCCGCACCGTCAACCAAAAGATTGGTAGAGCTACCTATTAATGTACACGCCCCACCCATTACCGAAACATAGGATAAAGGTATAAGTAATTTTGAACTGGCAGTACCAATTTGCCGTGCAAAAATAATAATTACCGGAATCATGACCAAAACCACCGATGTATTATTTACAAAGGCAGAAGCGATAAAAACCATTACTAAAATGCTTATGATGCCAATCGCCGGTTTTTTTGACGCTTTTTTTAGGGCGATTTCACTAACATAATCGATTGCCCCGCTTTTTTCTAAGGCAGAGCTTAGAATGAACATTGTCGCAACGGTCATTGCGGCGGAATTACTAAAGACCGATAAAACATCTTTTGTTGACAAAATTCCAAAGGCTAAAAGAACGACAACCGCACAAAATGCAATTAATTCCACTTTGGCTTGTTGTTTGATAAATAATGCAAGAACCGCTAAAACGGTAAGTAATGTTATGATGGTTTCATATGCCATGAAAAAAAATAACATGAATAATATGATGTTGAAAGTGCATCAAAAATCTGATGTCAGTTTAAATACAATTATGGGGCAATAATTCCGCCATTAGCAATTGCAAAATTGCCGCAAAAAGTGCATAGGCAGTCCCATAAAATTGGAAAATCACCAGAAAAACTGGAAATTTAAATGACTTTGGAAATTGAAAAATTAGAAGGTGAATTATTGGCGCAATTGGATGCGGCAAATAATGAAGCCTCACTAGAAGAATTACGGGTTACAGCGCTTGGCAAAAAAGGCAGCGTATCAGAACTTTTAAAGGGTTTGGGCGGTATGTCCCCCGAAGAGCGTCAGGTTTTTGGGCCAAAAGTAAACGGCCTTAAAAATAAACTTAATGACCTTCTCAATGAAAAGAAAATTGCCCTTGCCGATAAGGCGCTTGATGAACGTTTGCTTGCCGAACATCTTGATGTAACTTTGCCTGCAAAGGCGCGCCGCCAAGGTTCAATCCACCCAATCATGCAAGTGTTTGAAGAAGTGGCAACCATTTTCGCCGACATGGGCTTTAGCGTTAAGGAAGGCCCAGATATTGAGGATGATTTTCATAATTTCACGGCGCTAAATTTCCCTGAAAAGCATCCGGCGCGTGACATGCACGACACATTCTTTATGCAGCCAGATGAAAATGGCGTGCGTAAACTTTTGCGTACCCATACTTCACCAGTGCAAATTCGCACTATGAAGAATGAAAAGCCGCCAATTCGTATTGTTGCGCCTGGTCGTACTTATCGTTGTGACTATGATCAAACCCACACCCCAATGTTCCACCAAATCGAAGGTTTGGTAATCGAAGAGGGTGTGCATATGGGGCATTTAAAAGGCGTGTTGATGGAATTTTTGGCGCGCTTTTTTGAGGTTGATGAAGCACAAGTTCAATTCCGCCCACACCATTTCCCATTCACCGAACCATCTGCTGAGGTTGATGTTCGTTGCGACCGTTCGGGCAAGGAATTAAAAATCGGAACTGGTAATGATTGGTTGGAAATTTTGGGCTGTGGCATGGTGCATCCTAATGTCCTAACCGCATGTGGTCTTGATCCTGAGGTTTATCAAGGTTTTGCATTCGGTATGGGTATTGATCGCCTTGCAATGCTTAAATACGGCATCCCCGATTTGCGCGATATGTTTAATAGCGATGTTAGATGGCTTGAAAACTTTGGCTTTGAAGCATTGTTTAGCCCGTCAGTAACTGCGGGATTATCGAGATAGTTTGTCATCCCGCACTTGCTGCGGGATCTAATATCGAAGACCCCGCAACAAGTGCGGGGTGACATCTCCCCTAAAATTGGGGAATAAAAATAAAATTTGGTGATAAAATGAAATTCACAATTAACTGGCTAAAAGATTATTTACAAACTGATGCAAGTGCCGATGAAATCGTTGCGGCGATGACAATGGCGGGGCTTGAGGTTGAGGATGTTGAAAATCCTGCTGAAAAGCTAAAGGCGTTTTCGGTTGTAAAAATTATTGAGGCTGTGCAGCATCCAAATGCTGATAAACTTCGGGTATGTCAGGTTGAAACCAACCAAGGCCGTTTGGAAATTGTTTGCGGTGCGCCAAATGCACGTGCAGGGCTTACCACTATTTTCGCGCCAATCGGCACATGCGTTGAGGCATTGGGCGTAACTTTAGAAGCCAAACCAGTGCGCGGCATCGTGTCAAACGGCATGATGTGTTCATATGAAGAATTGGGAATAAGCGGCGATTCATCAGGTATTATCGAATTGCCTGACGATGTTGCTGTTGGCACTTCTGCGGCGGCGGCACTTGGCATTGATGACGTAACCATTGATTTTGAGGTAACACCAAACCGCCCTGATTGGCTTGGGGTTAATTCAATTGCGCGTGAACTTGCGGCACGTGGTTTGGGTAAATTTACCGACCGCGAAATCAAAGAAGTTCAAGGCACATTCAAAAGCGAAGTTACGGTTAAAACCGAAACTTCTGCCTGTCCATTATTCTATGGTCGCCTGATTAAAGGTGTGAAAAATGGCCCATCACCAAAATGGCTGCAAGATAGAATTAAGGCAATTGGTTTGCGCCCGATTAATGCGCTTGTGGATATTACAAACTTCATTTCAATCGATCGTGCGCGCCCACTTCATGTTTATGATGTTGCGAAATTAAAGGGCAATATTATTGCCCGTGCAGGTAATGATGGCGAAAGCTTTGTTGCACTTGATGACAAGACTTATAATGTCGGCGCGCAAATGTGCGTTATCGCCGATGATAGTGGTGTTATCGGCCTTGGTGGCGTTATGGGTGGGGTTTCAACGGGTTGCGATGAAAATACCACCGATGTTTTTGTTGAATCCGCATATTTTGAACCATTAAGCATTTTCCAAACCGGGCGGGCAACAGGTATTCAATCCGATGCAAAATATCGCTTTGAACGTGGGGTTGACCCGGCATTCACCAAGGGCGGCCTTGATTTCGCAACGCAATTAATTCTTGAATTCTGTGGCGGTTCGGTTTCTGAAATTGTCAAAGCGGGTGAAGTTCCCGTTGCACCAAAGGCAATTGATTTCCCAATTTCCGAAGTTAAACGCCTTACTGGCATCGAGCTAGGTGCGGAAGATATTATCAAAATCCTTGATACTTTGGGCTTTGTTTCCAAAGATTTGGGCGGCGGTAAATTAAACGTCTTGCCGCCAAGCTGGCGTGGTGATGTTAAATTACCGGCTGATATTGTTGAAGATGTGGCACGAATTCACGGTTTTGATAAATTGCCAATGGCGACATTATCACAACCACAAAATCGCAATCTTATTGCGCCTGAAAAAATTGCATTTAATCTTGGTCGCCGTGCATTGGCTTCATTTGGTTATAATGAGGTGGTGACATGGTCGTTTGTTAAAAAAGACTATGCCAAAATGTTTGGCGCCAGTCTTGAAAACAAGTCGCTTGAAATTGCCAATCCAATTAATGACGAACTTGAATATATGCGCCCATCGGCTCTGATTAATTTAATCGCGGCGGCGCAGCGTAATATTGACAAAGGCTTCAAGCAGCTTGCAATTTTTGAGGCGGGGCCGATTTACCTCGGTGATGAACCGTCTGATCAAAAAAATGTTATTGCTGCAATTGCAACTGGTGAAACCCGTCATTGGGGTGGTGCTATCAAGCCTGATGTTTATTCAATTCAGGCGGATATGATGGCATTGCTTGCGGCAATGGGTGTGCCAACTGGCGGCTTGATGATGGCAAATGGTGCGTCTGCACATTTCCATACTGGTCGTGCTGGGCAATTGAAAATGGGGCCAAAAGTGGTGGTTGCCGAATTTGGGCAAATTCATCCGCGCATCGCCAAAGCATTGGGCGTGGATCAGGATATTTTTGCCTTTGAAGTTTTTGTTGATGCTTTACCTAAAGCAAAACAAAAACCATCAAAAGCGAAACCTAAACTGGAATTGTCACAATTCATGCCATTCACCCGTGATTATGCTTTTATCCTTGATAAAGACAAAGCCGTTTCGGATTTGGTGCGGGCAATTACCAATGCCGATAAAACCCTTATTGCAAATGTAAATGTTTTTGACGTTTATTCGGGCAAGGGTGTTGAGGATGGCAAGGTTTCAATCGCGATTGAGGTAACAATTGCACCAAAAGCCAATACTTTAAACGATGCGGAAATTGATGCTTTAAACCAAAAAATCATTGCCGCAGCGGGCAAGCAAAATGCAAGCCTAAGGGTTTGATTTATAAATAAGAGTTTGGTTTTTAACAATTGCGTCATAATTTAATTATGGCGCAATTTTTACGTTATTTTATACGAGATACTTTTACAAAAGAATCGCTTTAATAACGTGTTATAAATTAAGGTTGCATTGATGAAATTTGCTCCATATCTGGGCAAGTGATGCACGAAATTTTCCCATTTCAAGCTATTTATTGATAATAAATTGTGCGTTGTGTCGCCATTTTGCAACGGTCATAATAAGAATCTGCACACTCCCATTTTTTCTGCCAAAAATTAATTGATTGTCATCGTTCTGTCACCTAAAGCAACGATTAGGGCGTTAATTTTTGTTAACCTATGTTTTTACGCCTCTGCGGATTGCCATTTTCGGGTTTAATCTTTTTGGGTTGGGTTAACAGGGTATATAGGGAAGCTGTTATGAAAAAATCTTATATTTTAAGCGCGTCAGTGATGATTTTGTCACTTGCGGCAGGTGCTGCTTATGCGCAGTCAACAGGTACGGAAACAGTTGAGACTGTTGTTGTAAAAGGTACTCGCAACGTGGGTATTTTACAAAAAGAAAGCGGTATCAAAACTAAAGTTACTATTGACCAAGCTTTGATTTCTCAAGCGTCTGCTGGTCAAACCATTGCTGATATTCTTAATACTGTTCCAGGGTACAACTTCACCAACAATGACCCATATGGTTCATCAGGTGGTACAATCACTATGCGTGGTATCTCTGGCGATAAAGTTTCTTTGACTTTTGATGGTGCCCAACTTAACGACGCTGGTAACTATGCAATTTACACCAACCAATTGCTTGAACCAGAATTGATTTGTAAGGCTTCTGTAAACACTGGTGCAACTGACGTTGACTCTTTAACTGGTTCTGCAATCGGCGGTACTGTTAACTTCTCAACTTGTAAACCAAATGATAAATTTGGTGGCGTTTTGAAATATACTGGCGGTGACTGGAACTTCAAAAACGCTTTCGCTCGTGTAGATTCTGGTAAAATTGGCCCTTGGGGTACAAAAGCATATATCGCTTATACCGACCAATCATACAGCACTTGGACACGTGAAGCTATTGACGACCCTAAACTGACTAAACAGCAAGCTAACTTCTTGGTTTATCAAGACTTGTTTGACAATGGTTCTTTCGTAAGCCTTGCTGGTCACTACAACAAAAACCGTAACATCTTCTATAGCGCTTACAGCAAAGCAGCTTTGTTCGGAACTCCTACTGCGACAAGTGGTTATGACTGGAACGGTGCATCTTTGACCAGCATCAACCCATCTGACACAGGTAACCTTCGCGGTAAATCTAAATGGGTATTCTCTGATAAATTAACTTTGACTGTTGACCCAACTTACCAATATACAATGGCAACTGGTGGCTCTACAACAACTATGAACGAGACTGATGCTTCTCTTTGCGGTAGCCATTATGGTACTGCTGGATGCGGTGTTGACCTTAATAAAGATGGTGTTGTAAGTTCTGCACAATCAAGCAAATTGTATCAAGGTAACATTACCAACACCAACCGTTTCTCAATCACATCTTCTTTGATTTATGATTTTGCTGAAAATCAAAGAGTTCGTTTGGGCGCTTCTTATGAAAATGCTCGTACTCGTCAAACCGGTGAGCGCGTTGTTTTGAACGCTGATGGCTCTACACCTTCAGTATTCGGTGCAAAAGATAAAGAATATCTTGCGATTATCGACAATGACGGCAATGTAAACCAAAGACGTAACCGTTATTCAAAAGCAATGGTAAATGTGTTCTCTGCTGAATATATTGGCGGTTTCTTGGACGAAAAATTATATGCAACTGCTGCTGTAAGAGTTCAAAAAATGGAACGCGATTTGAACCAATATTGCTATTCTAAAAATGATGGTACTGGTTCATTCTCTCCTTATTGCACAAGCGAAAAAGCAACACTTGTAAGCACTACTCCTGAAGGCTACAAACTTGTTACTTTGGCGTCAAAAGGCTCAACTCTATATGTTGCTCCATATAGCAAAGATTACAGCTTCGATAAAACTTTGTTCAATGCTGGTCTAACATATAAAGTTACCCCAGGTGATCAAGTTTATGGTAACTTCTCGCAAGCAATGTCTTCTCCAAAAACAGACAATTATTATGCGATTAAAATTAACCCAACAACACTTGTTGCAACTGTTTCTAACCCTTCACCAGAAGTAAACAATTCATTCGAACTTGGTTACCGTCACACCGACAATAATCTATATGCGACTGCAACTGTTTTCTACGCAAAAGACAAAGATCGTCTTGTAAGCGCATATGATGAAGCACTTGGCCTATCAATTGATACCAATGTTGGCGATGTTGTTCGTACCGGTTTTGAAGCACAAGCAAGCTATAAAGTGCTTCCAAACTTCTCACTTAACGCAAGCTATTCATATACAAATGCAGAAATGCAAAGCAATATGCCTAGCTCTAAAGCAGGTGCAACGCTTCCAACCAAAGGCAAACAATTGGTTGAGACACCAAAAAATATGGCTACCTTCGGTATGACATATGACTTTGCATCACAACTACACTTCAACTTGAATGGTAAATATGTTGGCGAACGTTTCTCAACATATGTGAATGATGATGCTGCACCTGAATATACTATCTGGAGCGGTTCAGTTCGTTATGACTTCTTGCCAAGCCGTCCAGGTACTTATCTTCAAGTTAACGTAATCAACTTGTTTGACACCAAATATCTTGGTACAATCAACAACAAACAAAACACTGCATTGGGTGTTCTACGTTCTGATGGTACTACTGAATCTGCTGCAACACCTACATTCTATGCAGGTGCGCCGCGTACATTCCAAATTGGTGTTCGCACTACTTTCTAATCCTTTGAAAAGGATTTAATAATTCGGGCGGATGGCATAAATGCTTTCCGCCCTTTTTATTGGCCGCCCTTTTTATTTGTATCATTACAATGTCATAATTTTTGCAATAAAATTGCGCTATTGATTTGAAATTGCGTAAAAACCTTTTATGTTCAAAAGCGTTTCCCAAAAAGTGTGAAGCGGTTTTTTGGATAAGAAACGCGACAATAAAAAATCGGTGTTTCCCAAAAAGTGTGAAGCGGTTTTTGGATAAGAAACGCGACAATAAAAAATCGGCGTTTCCCAAAAAGTGTGAAGCGATTTTTGGATAAGAAATGCGGCATTAAAAACTGGCGCGTGTGTTTGGTTTTTACTGAACGCTAACGAGCCAGTCAAAAAGTGGGGTTATATGGACAAGCATACTTTATTGGTTAACAGACGTCGTTTTTTATCTGGTTTTGCCTTTTCTGCGGCGGCGGGGGCAACATTAGTGCCTTGGCGCGGTTCAGCATATGCAGCCGCACCACGTTTTACATCTGACCCATTTTCTTTGGGCGTGGCCTCTGGCGATCCATCACAAGAAGGCTTTGTTTTATGGACACGTCTTGCACCAAACCCACTTGAGGTGCAGGCATTTACCCAAGATTTGGTTGAAGTAAATGTTGAGGTGGCAACCGACCCAAGCTTTAAAAACATTGTCCGCCGCCAAACCGAAATTGCCCGCCCCGATATGGCGCATTCAGTTCATGCCGAGATTTATGGTCTTGCACCAAATCGCCAATATTTCTACCGCTTTAATTGCGGCGGTGTTGCCAGTCCGGTTGGGCGGGTAAAAACCACACCGATGCTGGGTGCAGATTTTGATAAATTAAAATTTGCCTGGACCTCATGCGCCCACTATGAGCAGGGTTATTATACCGGATATGCCGATATTGCCGACCAAAACCCTGATTTAATCCTTGGTCTTGGTGATTATATTTATGAGGTTTCATATGGGCCGCAATTGCGCCGTATGCCGGTTAATGAGGCATTCACCCTTGATGAATATCGCCTTATCCATGCGCTAACCAAAACTGATAAAGATTTGCAACGCGCGCACCAAGTTGCACCATGGCTATTCATTTGGGATGACCACGAGGTTGCCAATGACTATCAAGGCGATTTTGGTGAAACCCGCCCCGTAAATGATGAAAAGCGTTTTGTTGAGCGTAAATATAATGCCTATAAAGCATTCTTTGAACATATTCCTTTGCGTTCACGCTCTCGCTTTGATGCGTCAAACCATATGCGGATTTATGGGCAATCGATTTATGGTAATTTGGTTGAGTTTACATTGCTTGATACCCGCCAATATCGCGCGCGCGCGGCATGCCCGACCCCTGGTCGTTTTGAGGCAGAAGTGGTTTCCCGCGCAACCTGTACCGAATTACAAGACCAAAACCGCACTATTTTGGGCGCTGCGCAAGAGCGTTTTGTTAATGAAAACATGATGCGCGGCATTGCGAAATGGGATGTCTTGGTACAGCCCACACTCTTCAGCACGATTTTCCAAAAAACCTCAAAAGGTGAGGATGGTGCATTCAATGAAGGCTGGTCTGGTTTTGAACCGGCGCGTCAAAAACTGATTGATGCCATTCAAAAACGTCAAAAACAGGCGCAATGTGTGATTATCGGTGGCGATATGCACGCATTCTTTGCCTCTGATGTGAAGGCCAATTATGCCGACCAGAAATCTGAAACTGTGGCGGTTGAGTTTGTTGGTGGTTCAATAACTTCAAAATCTTATAATTATAAAAGATTTATGGATATGCTTCCTGATAACCCGCATATTAAATTCTTTGATGACCGTGTTAATGGTTATGGCCTTGTTGAGGTTGATAAAGAAAAAATGGATGTTAAACTTCGTGCAACCCCAAGCACTTGGGACAAAAGCGCAAAATATTTCAATTTGAAACATTATGTGGTTGAACGCGGTGCAAACCGCCTTAATGAAATATAGGTGTCATTATGAAAAAAGTGGTTTTTACGTCTGTTATTGCTTTGTCTTTAATTGCGGGTTCGGCTTTTGCAGGCCCACGCCCGCAGATTCTTGATATTCGCGGTTTTGTTGGCGTGCTGGAATATCGAACTTCGGGGCATGATGAATTATCACTTGAAATCAAGCAGGGGCGTAAAATTCGCGCCAATGCAATTGCTTTTTCAAAAGGTATGCTTGTCACATCTGATGTTGGTCGTATCAATAATATCTCATGCGAGAAGCGCGGCAATGAACAAGTTTTGAAAATTAATGGTCAAAAATACTACCCAGAAGATTTACCAAAAATCATTGCCAAAGGCTCTGATCGTGATGGACTTCGCATAAAAAATAGCGAAATTTCTGTGCGTGCCGGTGATATTGGTGGTGCAGCCATAGAAGTAAGTGGTTGCGGTGACATTATAATTGGCAATGTTAAAAATAGCCTTGAACTTAATGGAAGTGGTTCTGGCGATTTTATGGCACGTGATATTGGCAAAGATGCACTTGTTGATATCTCTGGCTCTGGTGATGTGAAACTTGGACGGGTTGGCAATCTTTTAAACCTTAATATTTCTGGCTCTGGCAATAGTGAAGTTGGCGATATCCAAGGGCATGCCAATGTTGATGTTTCTGGCTCTGGCAATGTTGAAATAGCCTCTGCAAAAGATTTACAATTACAAGCTTCTGGCTCTGGTGATATAAAGATAAAAGGTGGCAAGGGTTCAATTAATGCGCGCTTATCTGGTTCTGGCGATATTGAATATAAAGGAACTGCGGTAAATCCGGTTGTGCGCTCTTATGGCTCTGGCGAAGTTAAAATCAATAATATTTCCGGCGCTTCTGATATCAGAAATAATTAATTCGAGGATAAATTGAGCAATAAAATCCGCATCCCCGCAGAGTGGGAAGAACACCGCGCTATCTGGACTTGTTGGCCTTCTGATAAAGAATTATGGCTTGAAGATATTGAACCAGCACGCGCCGAAATTGCGGCCATGATAAAGGCACTTATTACACCGCATAATGGTAAGTTTGATAAGGTTAAACTGCTGGTAAGTGGTGATGAAGCATATAAAAGTGCGCGCGCAGCTTTGCCAGATGTTGTCGAGCTTTTTGAAATTCCATTTGGTGATATTTGGTTGCGTGATACTGGTCCAATTTTTGCCAAGGATGGCGATAATAATATTGCCCTTTGCTTTGGCTTTAATGGTTGGGGCGGCAAATATGTGCTTGACCATGATGATGAAGTAAATGGCAAACTTGCCAATGCCGCTTTGGTGCAATCTGAAAATATTGAAATGGTGCTAGAAGGTGGTTCAATTGATGGCAATGGGCAGGGGGTATTCCTAACCACGACCCAATGTTTATTGAACAAAAACCGTAACCCACAATTATCAAAAGCAGACATCGAAACTTTATTTTTTGAAAACCTTGGCATGACGCAAATGATATGGCTGGGTGATGGCTTGTTAAATGACCATACTGATGGGCATATTGATAATATTGCACGCTTTGTGAGTGAACGAACAATTATTTGCCAATCACCGGTTGATGATGATCCAAATCAAGAAGTTTTGGATAAAATCTATAATGATTTATGCGGAGTTCGCGATGAATTTGGCAATGGGTTTGAGGTTGTTCGCGCCCCATCTCCAGGTAAAGTTACCGATGAAGACGGCAAAATTATCCCTGCGTCACATATGAATTTTATTATCGGCAACGGTAGCGTGGTAATGCCGCATTATGGAACCCCAAGCGCCGATGCGGCATTAAAGGTTTTGGCCGATTGTTTTCCAAATCATAAAATCATTGGCATAAAGGCCGAAGCGGTTTTAACTGGTGGTGGCTCTTTCCATTGCATCACACAACAAGAACCGCTTTAAAATCAATAATTAATTATTTTCGATTATTTTTCGCTTGTGATAAGTTAAAAGCGTATTTTTCGAAAGGTGCTGAAAATGATTAGAAGGCGCGAAATTATTGGTTCTCTGGGGCTTTCGGCATTAGGCCTTTCGTCAATAATGGGTGTGTTATCATCCTGTGCGCGTGATCCGGCGGCGAAATTAATAACCAAAATGATGCCGGATATGGATGTTAAGACCATTGATGGCAAAACCATAAATTTTACAAAATTAGGCAAACCAGTAATCGTTCATTTTTTCGGACTTTGGTGTCCTACTTGTGCCAAGGATGAACCATATTGGCGCGAGGCGATTTTGCATCTAAAAAAATTGGGCATAGAAATTATCGAGGTTCATGTCGGCAAAGTTCCCAACAGTTTTGGTTCAATCAATGAATGGTATTCAAAATTACCGCCAGAATATAAATTGACCACAATTTATGACGAAGACCGCAAATTAACCGATGCGGTTGGCATCCCTGGAACACCATCTACCCTTATTTTAAATGATAAAGGGAAAATTCTGGATCATGCGTGGGCATTCAAATCTAGCCGAACAGCAAGATTATTTTCCCGCAAAGTGATGGATATTTTAAAATTATATTGATGTTTCATGTCTTGAAATATTAAGAATATTTTCCTATTTAGAAAGTAGGAATTTAAAGGATTAAAAATGACCCAAAATTCAAGCAAATTATCGCGCCGTAACGTTTTGGCGGCGGGCGCTGTTTTACCTTTACTCGCTGCTGGTACTGCATTGGCAGGCGACAGACCAACGACTTTTGCGGGCGTTGGCAAAAAAGCTCCTGCATTCACTGCCCCAATGCGCGGTGGTGGCACTTTTAGCAATAAGAATTTTGCTGGAAAAGTGACGATTGTTGAATTTTTTGGTCTTTGGTGTCCTGATTGTATGGCTGATGCCCCAAATGTTGCCGAGCTTGCGGGGCTTGTTCGTGCGACCCCTGGCGTACAATTTGTAGCGGTTCATACCCGTGGTCGTTATGGTCGCTGGGGCAGCCTTGATAATTTCTTTAAAGAAAAAGGCTATTCATATCCGGTCGCAATTGATGACGATTCCGCAGTTTATAAAGCATTTGGAATTCAATGGGTTCCATCATATCTTATAATTGATGCAAATGGGGTTGTCCGTGACTTTACTACTGACCTTGGGGTTAGTGGTTTGGGTGCAAAAGGACTTTTGGCGCGCGCTTTGAAATTTAAACAGCGTAAATCAAAATAAAGTCACATTTATAATTATAAACGCAAATTACCGGGACAATCAGGGGTATATTTTGTCAACTCATCATGTAAAAACCTCAGTTCTTTTAAATGAGCTGAAAGAATCGTTTCAAGGTGACGTTGAAATTACCGTGAGTGAAGTTCTCCGTAGGCTTGATGGGCGCGCTTTTGGTTTGTTGCTTTTTATTCTTGCTGCACCAAATTGCATTCCCAATATACCCGGTATTTCAACAATTTTCGGGACTTTGTTAATTGCGCCTGCATTACAAATGATATTTGGCGCGGGGCAAATCTGGCTTCCAAAAAAAGTTAGTGAATATAAAATTGAGCCTACAAGTTTTCGTAACACAATTATAAAAACCGTACCAATTCTTGAGAAAATTGAAAAATGGATAAAGCCAAGACTTGAATTTTTGACCGAAAAACCAATTTCGATTTTTCTGGGAATTCAGGTTTTGATTTTGGCGGTAATTTTGCTTTTGCCTATTCCATTTGCCAACTTTGTTCCTGGCCTAAGTATTGCATTTCTTGCACTAGGCTTGTTGCAGCGTGACGGCGTTTTGATAATTATTTCTTTTTTATTGTTTTTATTAAGCTTCTTCTTCACTTATATCGGCGTTGTTGCAGGCGTCGCGGCTTTAAAAGGGGTCTATAACGCGATTTTTGGCATTTTAAGCTAAACTTTTGCGCCCCCATTAATTGCAAATATATTTAGATGGCTTTATACGAAGATATAAACTTCGGCAGGCAAAATGACGGACACAATTGCAAAACCACAAGCAGATGAACTGAATATTGATGCGCTATCGCTTTCGATGGGGCAACGCGCGAAAAGTGCCGCCAAAATTCTTGCCGCCAGTAATTGTGAAACCCGCTCAAAAGCGCTTGGTTTAATGGCAAAACATGTTCGTGCCGCCAAAGATGAGATTCTTGCGGCAAATCGTGATGATGTTACACGTGCAATTGCCGATAAATTAGCGCCGTCAATGATTGATCGCCTAAAACTTGATGAAAACCGGCTTGAAGCAATTGCCAAAGGTCTTGAAGAAATGTCTGTTCAGGGTGACAATGTTGGCAATGTTATCGAAGAATGGACACGGCCAAACGGTCTTGTAATGCAAAAAGTGCGCATTCCAATTGGCACAATTGGCATTATTTATGAAAGCCGCCCAAATGTAACCGCCGATGCGGGTGGTTTATGCGTGCGTTCGGGAAATAGCGTGATTTTACGCGGTGGTTCAGATGCCTTTAAAAGTTCTACCGCGATTGCAAATGCTTTGCGCGCTGGTCTAAAGGCGGCGGGCTTGCCAGAGGATGCAATTCAATTCGTACCAACAACCGACCGCGCAATGGTTGGCGAAATGCTAAAAGGGATGGGCGGCAATATTGATATGATTGTGCCACGTGGTGGTAAATCACTGGTTGAACGTGTGCAAAATGAAGCAAAAGTTCCCGTGCTTTCACACCTTGATGGTATCAACCATACTTATATTCATAAATCAGCCGATGAGAAAAAGGCGATTGAGGTTACGTTAAATGCCAAAATGCGCCGCACCGGAATTTGTGGGGCAACCGAAACCCTGTTAATTGATGCTGAGGTGGCGGGTGAATATTTACCGGAACTTGCGTTTGCCTTGTCGCAAGGTGGCTGTGAACTGCGGGGATGCCCAAAGGCGCGGACGATTATTCCAATGGGTGTTGCCAATGACGATGATTGGAATACCGAATATCTTGCACCAATTTTATCGGTAAAAATTGTTGAAGACATTAATGAGGCCATTGCCCATATTGCGGAACATGGCTCTGGTCATACTGATGCGATTATTGCCGAAGATATGTTGGCGGCAAATAAATTCCTTGCCGAGGTTGATAGTGCAATCGTAATGCACAATACTTCTACGCAATATGCCGATGGGGGGGAGTTTGGCTTTGGTGGTGAAATTGGTATTGGAACCGGTCGATTGCATGCGCGCGGACCAGTGGGTGCAGAGGGGATTACGACCTATAAATATGTGGTACGTGGCACTGGACAGGTGAGACCATAGTTAAATGAAACGAAATTGCCCGCTTGCATACCCGGGACAGAAAATAGGTCTCCTTGGCGGGTCTTTTGACCCTGCGCATGCTGGGCATTTGCATGTTGCCGAAACCGCACGCGCACTTTTGGGCTTGGATTTTGTTTGGTGGCTCGTAAGTCCACAAAATCCATTGAAAAAGAATTCATCACCGCTTGCGGCACGCCTGAAGTCGGTTAAGTCGGTTGTACGTGGTTCAAGAATGGTGGTGACAACCATCGAAAGCGATTTAAAAACCCAATATACATTGGACACTTTAAAGGCATTAAAACGGCGTTATAAAGGTGTGCATTTTGTATGGCTTATGGGTGGCGATAATCTTGGCGGTTTCGAGCATTGGCGCGGATGGAAAGAAATTGTCAATGAAGTGCCAATCTGCGTGGTTTCACGCCCCACCGCAGGGCCAAAAGCAAGATTAGGGCGTATGGCGCGCCATTTTGCCAATTCGCGCTTACCGCTTAGCAAAGCAAAACTTGTTGCCACCGACCCGCCACCGACCTGGGTTTATATTCCGGCACGCTTTAATCCATTATCTTCAACCGCTTTACGGGCGCATGGAAAGAAGGCGTAAGACTTCGATTGATGAGCAAGGGTTCATCGTGCCAAGCTTTGGGCGGCATATTGCATATGTAAACTTATTGGCGTTCAATTAATTAGTTTCAAAGTTTCTCAAAAATATTTTTCAAAAAAATGCAAGAAAATGATTGCTTTTTGCAGCTGATAAAAATGCTGATTAATATAGGTTTTCTGCAAAAAGACACATTTTAGTCATAAAATTAACCTTTTGTTTGGTGATTTTAAACCCCCTGTTCACCAAATTGTGGTGAAATGTCAATCACAAGATAAAAAGCCGGAAGGTGGATTGGGAAATTGGTGATGGGACAGTTTGAACAACGTGCGCTTAATGAAGCTATTGTAAATCTTGATGATATTCGGGAATTCATTTTGCGTAATCCGGATTTTATCCGCAATGATTCAGAAATTTTACACGCGATTGCGGCAAAGCCGGCAAATGGCAATCTCATTAGTTTTGAAGACTTGGCGCGCAACCGTATGATGCGTGAAACTTATGAGGCAAAATCGCGTTTTGCCCAAATCGTTGAAACCGCAAGAAATAATTATGAAGCGCAAATGCGTGTCCAAGAGGCGATTATTTCGGTTTTAGACAGCGAAGATGCCGAAGATTTACAAGATCGCTTATCTGGTCATGTTGCCTTCTCTTTGGCGGCGGATGCGTGCATTTTGGCAATCTCTGACACGACTTATGATTCACAAAGCCTTGATAAAATCGGGTCTTTTGTTGAACGCACCGTTCCTGCGGAGCGCCCAGTAAGCCTTGGCGCATTAGACAGACCACGCAATTGGTTATATGGCGCGGATGCATCAGACGTCCGTTCAGAAGCTTTGGCACGTTTGCAATTTGGTAAATCAGGACGAATTGGTCTTTTGGCGATTGCCAGTTCGGACCTTGATTGCTTCCGTGATGATATGGGGCATGAGTTAATTACATTCTTTGCCCGTGTGGTTGAACGCGTCCTTACCCGTCTTGAAGAGCAGGGTCATATTTAATTTAAGGCATTGCAATTGTGTTAAGCCTGTATGTTGATGAAAATATAAACAATATTATCAATAACTGGCTTGGCTTTTTGTTGGGGCAAAGACGCTATTCGCCCAAGACTATTGACGCATATCGCCATGATTTTATGGTTTTCGCCAAGTTTTTGGCGAGGCATTTTGCGCAAACTGTAACCCAAAAAATCCTGATGGAATTAAAGCCGGCGGATTTTCGGTCTTATTTGTCATCATTACGCAATGCAGATACACCGCTTGATAATGCCTCGATTAATCGTGCGATGGCTGCGGTTAGGTCTTTTTACAAATATTGTGATAAAAAACTTGAATTATCAAATCCACAGATTGCCTTGGTTCGCGGACCAAAAAACAAACCCCGCGCCCCGCGCCCTTTAAGCCAGAATCAAGCACAAGATTTAATATTTACCGCGCCAGAACTTGCCAAGAATGATTGGATTGCAAAACGTGACACGGCGATACTTTCTTTATTATATGGTTGTGGCTTACGGATTGCCGAATGTTTGGCATTGAAATTGTCTGATGTGCAAGATGCGCAATATTTACGCATCTTGGGAAAGGGCAATAAAGAACGAATCGTTCCTTTGCTTGAAAAAATTCGCCTTGAGATTGATAAATATATTGCCGCCTGTCCGTATAAAATTGCCGCAGATGGTTTTTTGTTTCTTGGCGAAAAGGGTGAGGTTTTAAATCCCCGTATTGTGCAGCGTTTAATGCAAACTTTGCGTGGTGCGCTTGCTTTACCCTCTACGGCAACACCACATGCAATGCGGCATTCATTTGCAACGCATTTGCTTGAAAATGGCGGTGATTTACGGTCGATTCAAGAATTATTGGGCCACGCATCTTTAAAAACCACGCAAAAATATGCGGCAATAGATTCGGCCATGATGCTGCAAACTTATGCTAAGGCGCACCCACGTGGTTAGTTGTTATTAAAGATAGATATTATTATCCGCGCAATTTAATATATTATTTATCAATAATTATGCAATTATATTGCGCTGGAGACGCTGCGTTCGGTGAAATTGATTAAAATGCGTTAATAGCTAAAAAAATAATCACAACCTGATTAAAAATTATGCTATTATCATCAAGACAGTATTAAAATAACTATATACCTTGAAAATAATGCTGCAAATTTGTCCATTTAAAGTGCATTAAATTGCGTGATTGTGCGAAACCAAACGCGCACATAGCATGAGGAGAATGGGCAGTGAGCACTAAATTAAACAATTTCGGGGATACGGCATTAGGCGTTGCAAAACGCGCAATGCCTTTATTGGCAGGGGCGGCTATCATTGCTGGTCTTGGTCATGTTGACAGCGCTTGGGCGCAAGATGCTGCGGCGGCACCGGCACCTGTAGTCGATAAGGGTGATACCGCATGGATGCTAACTTCGACAGTATTGGTATTGGCAATGACTGTTCCAGGTCTTGCATTATTTTATGGTGGTTTAGTTCGCGCAAAAAATATGCTTTCAATGTTGGTTCATGTTGCGGTGGTCGCATCAATCGGCATGATTGCATGGGCATTCTGGGGTTATAGCCTTGCATTTACTGATGGTGGTTCTAGCAGCGCATTTGTCGGTGATTTCTCAAAAGCATTCCTTAAAGGCGTAACCGCAAGTTCAAACGCCGCCACATTTAGTGCCGGTTATGAAATTCCTGAGCTTGTGTTCGTTGCATTCCAAATGACATTTGCGGCAATTACCCCAGGGCTAATTTTGGGTGCGACTGCTGAACGTATGAAAATTGCTGCTGTTGTAGTGTTTTCAGTTCTTTGGCCTTTGTTGTCATATTACCCAATCGCACACATGGTTTGGGAAGCAAAAGGTCTTATGTTTGGATGGGGTACTTTGGACTTTGCAGGCGGTACCGTTGTTCACATTAACGCTGGTTTCGGTGCATTGGTTGCGTGTTTAATTCTTGGACCACGTACTGGTTACCGTAATGAGCCAATGGCACCACACTCTTTAACACTAACTTATGTTGGTGCAGGCCTTCTATGGGTTGGTTGGTTCGGTTTCAACGCTGGCTCAAACCTTGAAGCAAACGGCACTACTGCATTGGTAATGGTGAACACTTTCCTTGCAACTGCTGCGGCTGGTTTGTCTTGGGCAGCTGTTGAATGGGTATTGAACAAACGTCCGTCAATGCTTGGCCTTGCATCAGGTATGGTTGCAGGTTTGGTTGCGATTACTCCGGCATGTGGTGTTTCTGGCCCAATCGGTGCGATTGTTCTTGGTCTTCTTGTTTCACCAATCTGTATCTTCTTTGTTGCCAAAGTTAAGCATATCTTCAAATATGACGACAGCCTTGACGCATTCGGTGTACACGGTATCGGTGGTACAGTAGGCGCGATTGCAACCGGCATTCTTGCAGCGCCTGCACTAGGTGGCACCCCTCCTGCAAACTATGAAATGGTTGCACAAGTTCTAATCCAAACCAAAGCAGTTCTTGTTTCAATTGTTTGGACATCTGTGGCAACTGCAATCACCTTCTACATCATCAAATTCACTGTTGGTCTTCGTGCATCAACTGATGCTGAAGAAGAAGGTTTGGATATCGCAGAACATGGCGAACGTGCTTATCACATCTAATTAAAAAGGGGGCGTTAAAGCCCCCTTGCTTATTAAGAAAAAACCTCTGTCATATGACAGAGGTTTTTTTTAACATCCGCTTGTAGTTATACCTGTATAGCATATTTTATCAGATTTGCGGGGGCGGTAAAAGAAACGTTCGCCCATATTATAATATTGTCTTATGAATTTTGTGCCAATGGATTCATATTTAAGCTCAACATCGCCGATGATAATTGCATTATCAGCAGTAAGCATTGATGAAATTAAATTTATTGTATTGCCGCCGGAATCTGTACCGCTAACGTTTACGGTTGCGCCGGCTGGATATGCGGAATCTTGAACGCAATTGCCACCAACATCAACTGTTCTGCTCCATTCAACTTTTGGGGTTGTACCATAAAGTGCAACGCTTACGACAGTGATTTTTGCGGCGTCACCTTGTGTGTCATACGGGGCAAAAACTTCACGTGTGATGGCATCGGCATTTTTTAAAACTGTACAGTCAAGGGTGCTACCTTGTGTTACCAAATCGGCAATTGTTGATGCCGCAATTGTGACTTTTCTATCAATTGTAATTGCTTGTGTTAATTCAGTAGAACCAAACAACATCAAAATCATGATTGGTGCAATGAGGGCAAATTCAACAGCCGCAACGCCACGCTCACCAAGTTGTTTGCGTGATGCAATTCTTTTATTTGAATTGTCAGATTTTGAACGGAGTTTCATTGTAATTCCTCAGTTAAAAGGTTCGTTACGGAAGGCAGAGGTCGCAATAAGAATTCGGTTGTAATTACCTAAATTGGCATCGGAATAATTGCTTAATGCATTAGTCATGCCTGGGGTCATTAATGGCCAGATGTAATATGCGCGTACAATAACCATGTCGCCCGCGCCAGATGCCTCATAAGGCTCATCAGCAGCAGAACCAGGGCTTAGTGTTCCATCATCCCAAGGGCGGGCAAGCGGGCCCGCAGGAACCGTTGATCCAAAGGCCTGAACCATAACGAAAAGGCGGTGGTCACAATCAATCATTCCAAACATGCGATCACAAACCGCTTTTTTAAAATCAGCTTGTGTGATTGGGATTGCAGATGTTTGTGCCTGCCCTGTTTTGATTTTTCGTGCTTCAGCTGCCAGACTGGCTTCAAGGGTAGTTTGCACAAAGAAAATACCCATAATCTCGATAAGTGCAAAAATCAAGAAAAAGAAAGGTGCTGCGACAAGGGCAAATTCTACCGCTGTTACACCTTTTTCACTTTTTTTTAGGTTTCTTCTAAATTTTTTGAACATACTGCACCCACATTAATCAAATATCGTTATCATAAGTGGGTTTCAAAAGACTTAATCAAAAGAGTAAATCTGCAACTATTTACCTGACGTAAATGTTGCGCGTGCTCTTGCGGCATTATATGCTTTCTGCGCTTCTTCGGCGCTGTCTTCAGGTGTTCCCACTTGAACGCATCGTGATTCACAAATTGCTGTGCTAAGGGCTGCACCACGCTGAATGGTTACAACACCACGACCAGCAGGTGCCGATGAAACGCGGATTGTGCCTGAATAAAGTTTACGACCACCTTTGCCAACCACTAAAACGCTAGAAGTTCCGACAGATTTACCAATGAATAAAAGAACGCGGGGTTCATGAACTATAACATCGGCTACGCCAGGATTGCCAACAACAATGCCCGATGCATCAGAGGGAAGGCGCAGCGATGTGGATTGGTCAACCTCAATATTCATAGACTGTGCCAAAACCGGCGATGCCGCCATGCTTATGGCAATTAAAGCACTTGAAATTTTGAAACTTAGTTTTGGCATTATGACATTTCCATATGTATTCCACGCGATTCGATACTTCGAATGGCGATTTAGCGAAATTTGCCACGAATGCGTGAAATAATGGTTAATAAATTATAAGTGCAGTAATGCAAAAAAAATTAAATTATCTATACAGTTAAGACGCAAAAAAAATTCCTTTATATTTATATAGTGTAGATATAGGGAAACATAAAATTTTATGAATGCTTTTTACTTATTATAAACCTTAGTTTTTCACTAAGTCTTAGTTCAAGTCGTATATAACCGCACATGAGATGACGACAAATATAACAAAGTCATCGGTTAAAAAAGTATGTATTTGGAGACTGAAATGAAAAATTTATTTAAACGTTTTACTAAAAATGAAAAAGGCGCAACTGCAATTGAATATGGTTTGATTGCTGCTCTTATCGCTGTTGTAATCATCGGCGGCTTGACCACTATGGGTCAAAAAACTGGTGCTGCTTTCAACAAAGTTGGCAACACAATCGGTAGCGTATAATATCTAGTATCTTAATAACTATATTTATAAGTGGAAGATTAAACTTCCGCTTATAAAAAAAAGAGAAAAAATATTTCAAATTTTATATTATTTTATCAATAAAAATAACTTATTGTTAAATTTTTTAGTATAAATTAGTTTTTGAGCTTGAAAATTGCTCAAAATTAAAAGTATGACGGTGGGAGTCAAAAGATGAAAAATTTATTTAAACGTTTTGCTAAAAATGAAAAAGGTGCAACTGCAATCGAATATGGTTTGATTGCTGCTCTTATCGCTGTTGTAATCATCGGCGGCTTGACCACTTTGGGTCAAAAAACTGGTGCAGCTTTCAACAAAGTTGGCAACGAAATCGGTAACCATACTGGCTCATAATAGCGTTATTTGGCTATATAAATCGATTAATAAAGCGGAAGACTTATCTTCCGCTTTTTTTATTATTGCTTAAATATTTACCAATGCTTTGGCAAATTCGTGGGCGTTAAATGGTTGTAAATCAGTGACTTTTTCACCAACCCCAATAAAGTAAATCGGCAATTTATATTTTTCGGTCAAGGCAAGTAAAATCCCGCCCTTTGCGGTCCCATCTAATTTACTCATGATAATGCCGGTAACCCCACCAGATTTTATAAAGGCTTCGGCTTGTGATATTGCGTTTTGCCCAACTGTGGCATCAAGAACTAGCCAAGTTTCATGGGGTGCGCTTTCATCTTGTTTTTTGATGACGCGTATAATTTTTTCAAGCTCTGCCATAAGCTCGACTTTGTTTTGCAATCTTCCAGCAGTATCGATTAGAAGGATATCCTTATCCTCTGCTTTGGCTTTTTGAAGTGCTTCAAATGCAAGCCCCGCTGCATCGGCACCGCTTTCTTTGGCAATAACTGGCACATTTGCCCGTTTACCCCAAACCAATAATTGCTCTGATGCGGCGGCGCGGAAGGTATCTGCGGCGGCAAGCATAATATTATGACCATTATCAACAAGGTTTTGTGCAATTTTCCCAATTGTGGTGGTTTTGCCAGAGCCATTGACACCAACAAACATTATAACCTGCGGTCTTGTATTGCCTGTCCATGGATCTTTGGAAGTTTCATAAGGTGCAAGCATTTGTGCAATAATTTCTGCAAGCTCTGCCCGTATTGCTTCTGGGTTTGCACTTTTCTCAAAGCGACGGCGCGCCATTTCAGCGGTTATTTTGCGTGCTGTTTCAACACCCATATCAGAAAGAATTAATAATTCTTCGAGTTCTTCAAGCGCGTCTTCATCAAGTTTAGCCTTGGTGAAGATTGATGTAATGCCATCACCGATGCGTGCTGAGGATCTTTTTAACCCTTCAAATAGCCCCTTTTTTGCCTCTTCACTAATGGTGGATTCTTGGATATTTTCCACAATTGAATTGGGTTCATTTGGCGCGACTATTGGCAAAGTTTCGGTTTGAATTTCTTCAACATTTCTAGAAGTTTCAACCGCTTCAACCGATTTTTCTTCATTGACCTGTATATCTTCTATGGGTTTTTTCTTTTTAAACCAGCCAAACATATTAATCCTCTTTGTACCTATTCATTAAAGGCAATATAGTCACTAAGCAAGGAATTTTAGCCATAAGTCGGCAGATGTTTTTTTTGGTTTTGCTTGCCAAACTTGCAAAAATTGATAACACAGTCTCAATGAGTAATAAAATATGAACGATAAGACAAATATTGAAAATGATGCCGAGGCTTTGGATATTAATAAGTCAGGGGCTAATGAAGACGAACCCCATAAAGCTGAACCCCATAAAACTGAACCATGGGAGTATTTGACGCAAAACCTTGATATGATGTCGGATGTTATTCCACAGTCAAAGGCAATCGGTGCAAAACTAACCAAATTATCAAAGGGCAGGGCAACGGGGATGCTTCCCTATAACGAAAAACTGCTTAGTGATAAGGAAAAGGGGATTATGGCATCTGGGGCGGTGGTGACATTGCTTGACCAAACCTGTGGCACGGCTGGTATGACCGCTTTTTCCGAGGCAATTTTGCCAGTTACCCTTGATTTGCGTGTCGACTATATGCGCCCATCGCGCAAGGGAAATCCAATCCGTTGCGAGGCACATTGCTATAAATCAACTAAAACCATCGCTTTTGTGCGCGCCAATGTTTATGACACTGAAGAAGGTGATGAAGAGGCGGATTTGATTGCAACCGTTCAAAGCACTTTTTCCTATACTAAAATTCAACCGAAATAGGCGCTATATATGCCACGTTATTTAAACAAATTACTCGAAGAAATGCCGTATTGCCAACATTTGGGGCTTGAATTTAATTTTGAGAATGAGGACATTCTTGCGAGACTTCCATTCAAGACTGATTTAGTTGGTAACCCTTTAACCCAACTAATTCACGGTGGCGTTATTGGCGCATGTCTTGAATTAACTGCTGTTGCGCAGCTTACAATGACCCGAAAACTTGAAAGGTTGCCGAAAACCATCAATGTTACAATTGATTTTTTGCGCCCTGGTCGCCCAAAAGATGTTCATTTCAAAGCATTGGTTTATAAGCAGGGGCGGCGGGTTGCTAATCTTGAGGCATTCGCATGGCAGGATGACGAAACACAACCTATAACAAAGCTGCATGGCAATTTTTTAATGGGTTAATTCTTTCCGGGTATTTTAAGCTAGTCGCAATTATCAAGCTGATATTCAAAGATACGTGCGCGGGATGCCACCGATGCAGCGGTTTTGCGCGATGCAGCGGGTGCACCTTTTTTATAACCACCGCTTCCAAGTTGGTATGCAAGATATTGTTCGGAAACATTATTCATACCAATACCAAATTGCTTATTCATTTGTTTAAAATGCCAGCCAACAAAATGAACAGACGCATCAAAGTCACTTCTCGATTTATTGCCAATTTTTGTATCTTTTAAAAAGCCATTCCAGGTCTGTTGCGTTGCTTGTGCATAGCCATAGTTTGGGCCACTTGCGGCATTGGCGCGGAAACGGCTTTCTTGATCAATAAAGGCAAGGATGTTGCCGGCCGAAACGCCCCATTTTTCTTCGGCTTCAACCACACTATCGGCCCAATCGGGATTAGCATTTAGTAATGTGCAGATATTTTTTGTTTGGGCATTTGCAAATGACGGGATTGTCAAAATTGCAAATGTGAAAACTAATGATGCCCGCATGTATTACAATTCCTATCTTTGGGTATATTCAATGTTCGTGATTGCGCTTTCAATCCATCGTATAATAAAATTCGTCCCAAAAGGGAAGTCTCACGATTTTTGGTTATTATTTTGATGGTTTCCAATGCCATTAAAGCGCCAATAACTCCACAAATTGCCCCAACAACGCCAAGTATATTGCAATCTTCTTCTATTGGCGGTGTTTCAGGCACAAAGCATTGGTAACAAGGGCTGTTGGGGTCTGCAAAATCAAATGCCGCAACTTGCCCGTCAAAACGACCCAATGCCCCTGATACAAGGATTTTCTTTAAATCATATGCGGTTTTATTGATTAAAAATCTAGTTTTAAAATTATCACTTCCGTCAATTATTATATCGACATTTGCCAAAATTTCGTTGGAGTTTTGGTCGTTTATTCTTTCTTGTATGGCAATGATTTCAATATCGGCATCTATTGCATTCAATGCCTCTTTTGCGGCAATAACTTTTGGGCGACTAACATCGCTAGTTTTAAATAATATTTGTCTTTGTAAATTTGATAAATCGACCACATCATCATCGATAAGGATTATTTTTCCGACGCCTGCTGCTGCAAGATATAATGCACATGGGCAACCAAGGCCGCCCGCGCCAATTATGGCAATAGTGGCATTGGCAATTAATTTTTGCCCGTGCCCGCCAATTTCTTTTAGCATTATATGACGTGCGTGGCGTTCTATATTCGCTTTGTTAATTTGTTCTACCATAGTTTTACTTGTGTTTCGGTGCTTATATGCAATCATACAATAAAAAGCAAAACTATAAAATTATGGGAGTTTAAAATGGAATTGTCGGTTGGTCTTAAAGGCGTGATAAAAAGCCAGGTTCGTGCAATGGATTGTGCTTCTGCATTATCTCTAAGTCCAGAAGAGCAATATCCGCAAGTGATGGCAACCGCACGACTTGTTGCGTTAATGGAGCAGGCATCGGCAAAAATCCTTGCTCCATTTTTAAAAAACGGTGAGCTTTCAGTTGGCGTTGACGTCAATATAAAACATATTTCCCCAACGCCGATTTCTGACATCGTGCGTGCAGAAGCAATATTTATTGGCATGGATGGAAAATTATATAAATTTGAAGTCAAAGCTTTTGATGCCGGTGGTGAGATTGGTTTTGGAACCCATACAAGAGCTATTGTCGATGATAAACGCCTTGTGACCAAGGCTTTATCAAAATTAAAATAATGCCTATAAATAATGATGCCAATAAAACCTCCATCTGAATTACGTAATGATATAACTGCCGATGTTACAAATGGTGCAAGCCGACTATTATATGATTTGGGTTATGCACCACTCTTGGAATTTCGTTTAAAAATTGGGCGTCGTGCTGATATTTGCGGGATTAATGACAAGGGTGAGATTATTATTATCGAGGTTAAGTCAACGCTTGAAGATTTTCGCATCGATATAAAATGGCATGAATATATTGATTATTGTGACCAGTTTTATTTTGCTGTTAATAATAATTTCCCCAAAGAGATACTGCCCAATAATACTGGCTTAATTATCGCTGACAGATTTGGTGGTACGATTTTGCATGATGCAGTCATTAATAAATTATCACCCGCAAGAAGAAAATCACTTACATTATTATTTGCCCGCCAGGCCGCGCAAACCATTTTTTCAAAATCATAGTGACGTGAAACCATGCGGGTTTCGTTGTGAAAAAGCCAATAAATAGCGCTTTTCCAAGCGCAAATTAGGATTTGCTAAATAAAATTATTTTTTAACGGTTCTTGCGTCAAAAATGCTGCAAATAACTAAGATTTTTTCTGTCCTGTTAGTATGTCTTTAACGGACTTGAGGCAAGAATAGTGTTTAAGAGCATAAAACAAGGGATTGTGCTACTTTAAGTAGGAATTTCAAATATGGATGAGTTACTCGCCGAATTCTTAACAGAGACCAATGAATTTTTGGAAACTGTTGATACACAATTAGTGCAGTTTGAGTCGGATCCAACCGATAGTGAAACATTAAATAATATTTTTAGGCTAGTCCACACCATAAAAGGAACTTGTGGTTTTCTTGGGTTGCCGCGACTTCAATTTGTTGCGCACGCAGGCGAAACATTATTAGGTAAGTTTCGTGATGGAACAATCGAGGCAACACCAGATTCGGTGCAATTGGTACTTGAATCAATTGACCGCATTAAAGAAATTCTTGCAGATCTTGAAACCACTGGCCAAGAACCAGAAGGCGATGATAGCGCCCTTATAGGCGCATTAGAGCGCGCCGCAGAAGGCAAAACCGAAGCAAAACCTGTTGAAGCAAAAGTTGAAGTTAAGGCTGAACCTGAACCTGCTGCCCCTGATAATGCTGATGCAATCCCTGTCGATGAAAATGGCAATAAATGGGATAAAGACCTTGGACGTTTCTTGAAGCCAGGTGAAGTTTCACTTGCTGAATTAGAAGCGGCATTTATGGCGGCTGATGTTGAAGAAATTTCACCAAAATCAGAAGCTGTTGAGGCCCCTGCACCAGTTCCTAGAAACCCAGAAGATCGCCGTGGTGGCACTGAACGTCGTACCACTGCACGTGATGAAGACGATGACGCAGCAAGCAAAGCTGGTGGCGTAAGTGCACAAACGATTCGTGTAAATGTTGATGTTCTTGAAAACCTAATGACAATGGTTTCAGAACTTGTGCTTACACGTAACCAATTAATGCAAATGGTGCGTAATAACTCAAATTCAGAATTTAAAGCGCCATTACAAAGACTATCTTCTGTAACTGGTGAGTTGCAAGATAGCGTAATGAAAACCCGCATGCAGCCTGTTGGCTCTGCATGGAAGAAATTACCTCGTATTGTTCGCGATGCGGCGCGTGATTTGGGTAAAAAGATTGATCTTGTATTAGAAGGTGAAGCCACAGAGCTTGACCGTCAGGTTCTTGAGTTAATTAAAGATCCTCTAACCCACATGATTCGCAACTCTTGCGACCATGCGATTGAAAAGCCTGCTGATCGTGCTGCTGCTGGTAAAAATGAAACCGGTACAATTAAACTAAATGCATATCATGAAGGCGGACATATCGTAATTGAATTGTCTGATGACGGCGCGGGCCTTAATACTGCGCGTATTCGTGATAAAGCGATTAAAAATGGCCTTGTAACTGAAGAACAAGCATGGACTATGCCAGATGCGCAAATCCATCGCTTTATTTTCGCGCCTGGTTTCTCTACGGCACAAGTCGTTACAAACCTATCTGGTCGTGGTGTTGGTATGGACGTGGTTCGCACCAATATCAAACTTATCGGCGGTGAAGTTGATCTGCAATCAAACGAAGGCAAGGGCACAAAGTTCTTTATTAAAATTCCACTTACACTTGCGATTGTTTCTGCACTTGTAGTTGGCGCAAAAGGACAACGTTTTGCAATTCCACAGCTTAGCGTGGTTGAATTGGTTTCAGCAGGTGGTTCATCTGAACACAAAGTTGAAACCCTTAATAAGGCACGTGTTCTTCGCCTTCGCGACAGATTATTGCCGCTTATGTCCCTAAGTGGTGCTTTATGCATTGAGGGTGCCGAAGACGATATAAAAGATAATAATTCGACACAATTTGTTGTGGTGATGCAACAAGCCGGCATTATGTTCGGTATTGTGGTTGATGAAGTATTCGACACAGAAGAAATCGTGGTTAAACCACTTTCAAGTGCGGTTTCTGGTGTAAAAGCCTTCTCTGGCGCAACAATTCTTGGTGATGGTTCAGTTATTATGATTATTGACCCACAATCAATTGCCCGCGCAGTTGGCGAAACCGAAGAACATACTTCCGAAGAAGCAGATTCACGTCAGAAATCTGTTAAACAAGAAGCGAAGAAAGACGATATAGAATCACTTATTATCTTCCGCGCAGGTGGCGAAGAGCCAAAAGCGGTTCCACTTGGTGTGGTTACACGTCTTGAAGATCTTGATGTATCAACTTTTGAACAATCAGATGGAAAAACATTGGTACAATATCGCGGCAGCCTTATGCCGATTGTTCCTGCGGATCCATACACAAATATCAAAACTAGTGGCAATCAGCCTATTTTGGTATTCACACATAATGAACATGCAATCGGCCTCGCAGTTGATGAAATTCTCGATATCGTTGAAGAAAAACTTGATATCGAAATGGCAACTGACAAAGGTGGAATGCTTGGTGTTGCTGTTATCAAAGGACGGGCAACCGAAATTCTTGATGTTGGCTATCATTTGTCAAATGCGATTACTGATTGGGATAAACCA
Organism: Hyphomonadaceae bacterium UBA1933; assembly: GCA_002337085.1. GTDB lineage: Bacteria > Pseudomonadota > Alphaproteobacteria > Caulobacterales > Aquidulcibacteraceae > Pseudaquidulcibacter. The sequence goes on from DDFH01000003.1 coordinate 151,274, forward strand.
ATCAAAAAAGAAGAGCCTAAAAATATTGTATTGGTTGAGCGCAATCCGTTCTTCCGCAATCTTTTAAGCCCACTTCTAAAAGCTGCTGGTTATAATGTTGAGGCGGTAGACACTGTTTCTGCGGCACTGGTTTGTGCTGAATACCAAAAACCGACTGCAATTCTTGCTGATATTGATGAAGACAGAAACTCTGCACTTCGCTTGCTAGACGATGAAAGAACTGCTGGTGCGCCTGTGGTTGCACTTTCTGGCTCATCCGAAGCTGATGCACAGGAATTTGCTGCATTAGTAAGAAAATCAGACCGTTATGGCCTAATTTCAACAATTGAATATGCAACCAAAAAAGGGTTGGCAGCCTAAAGGAATTATGAATATGAACGCGACCGCTTTAAAATCCGATGATATGGTAGTTTCCGATTTTGGCACGCAAGAATTTGTAACCGTCCATGTTGGTGACCAAATTCTTGGGGTTGGGGTAAAAGAAATCCATGATGTCTTCGCTATCAGTGAATTAACACCTGTTCCCGGCGCACGTAAAGAAATTGCCGGTGTTTTAAACCTGCGCGGTAGAATTGTTACCGCAATTGATGCGCGTGTTATCTTGGGTTTGCCGCCACGTGAAAACGGTTATGTCGGTGTGATGGCGGTTGGTGTGGAGCATAAGGGTGAATCTTATGGCGTCCTTGTTGATAGTGTTGGTGAAGTCCTAAGACTTAAAGACAGTGAGTTTGAAGCTAATCCAATTAATATGGATGCAAAGTGGAAAAGTATTTCACGTGGTATTTACCGTCTTGAGGGTAAATTACTTATGACCATAGATATTGAAAAGTTACTTGTTCAAAGTAACTAGAATTTGGGGTCAAAGGGGTCGATTATGAAAAGTTGCTTAGTTGTAGATGATAGTAGAGTTATCCGCAAAGTTGCCCGTCGAATACTTGAAGATATGGATTTTCAAGTAAATGAGGCAGAGGATGGACAAGCTGCATTAAGAAAGTGTCAGCAAGAAATGCCAGATGCGGTACTTCTTGATTGGAACATGCCGGTTATGAACGGCATTGATTTCCTTCGTGAGTTACGCTCAAGCCCAGGTGGTGAAACACCTGTTGTTGTTTTCTGCACAACAGAAAATGATATGTCTTCAATCGTTGAAGCAATGGAAGCGGGCGCGAACGAATATATTATGAAACCATTTGACAGCGAGATTGTGCAGTCAAAATTTGCGGAAGTTGGTCTTATATAATGAGTTTTACTGCCGCCAGACCCACAAATATGCCAAATCGGCGCATCAAGGTCATGATAATCGACGATAGTGCGGTTATTCGTGGACTTGTAGGGCGTTGGATTGAAGCCGAAAGCGATTTTGAAGTCGTTGGCTATGGCGTAAATGGTCTTGACGGTATCAACCGCGCGAGAACTTTCCAGCCCGATATCATTATTCTTGATATTGAAATGCCGCAAATGGACGGCATTACTGCGCTACCTGAATTATTAAAGGCAGTTCCAGGGGTAAAGGTCATTATGGCCTCAACCCTTACCAAGGCAGGCGCCGAGGTTACAATCAAAGCACTTACATTAGGTGCGACCGATTATATACCAAAGCCAGATGCCGGACGCATTGCGGGCGCAGATGAGTATAAGCGCGATTTATTCAGTAAACTTCGTGGATTAGGCAAACGTCGCGAGGCATATACGCCGCCACAACCTGGTGCAAAGCCAGAAGTAGCTGCACCACGATTTATTCCTGCGCAACAAAATAATAATAGCGTAGTTCTAAAGGCACCAAAGCATAATGCGCGTATCGAGGCACTATTTATTGGATCGTCAACTGGCGGCCCAGAAGCGTTACGCGTTGTCGTTAAAGGGCTTGCCGGAAAAATTAATGTTCCGATATTTATGACCCAACATATGCCGGTATTATTCACCAAAATTTTGGCTGAACACCTTACCAAACAAACTGGCGCAAAAGTTATCGAGGCTGAAAATAATATGCCTGCGACACCTGGCGTGTTCCATTTGGCACCGGGTGGCAAGCATATGGTTATAAGCCGTGTAAATGGCATTGTTAAAACCATGTTAAATGAAGATCCGCCGGAAAATTTTTGTCGTCCTGCGGTGGATCCTCTGTTCCGTTCGGCTTCGGCTGTTTATGGGGATAGGGCATTGGCAGTCATTCTTACGGGAATGGGGCATGATGGCCGTGACGGCTCAAAGATAATGACAGAAAAAGGTGCGATGGTTGTTGCCCAAGATGAACCAAGCTCTGTGGTTTGGGGTATGCCCGGTGCAGTTGCGCAGGCTGGTCTTGCGTCATATATAAAGCCAATCGATGAAATCGCGCCAACAATAATAAATATAATTCGTGGAGTAAGTGTATGAAGCCCGCCGATTTCGACTTTGTTGCAAAACTAGTTAGGGAAAGATCAGGATTGGTTCTTACACCTGATAAGGCCTATTTGGTTGAAAGCCGTCTTGGCCCGGTCGCGCGTAAAGAGGGTATCCCTTCGCTTGACGATTTGGTTTCAAGCCTGCGTTTAAGAACGCATAGCCCATTGGTTGACGCCGTTGTTGACGCAATGACAACCAATGAGACATTCTTTTTTCGCGATAAAACCCCGTTTGATCTGTTGGAAAATATTATTATTCCTGATTTGGTCGCAAAAAAACGTGGTGCGCCGATTAAAATCTGGTGCGCAGCGGCATCAACCGGTCAAGAGCCTTATTCAATCGCTATGTTGGTTGATAGTTTGGGGCACAAAATGGGTGGCTGCAAGGTTGAAATTCTTGGTACCGATATTTCTGAACGTTGCCTAGAGAAGGCAAAGGCAGGTATTTATACCCAATTTGAAGTGCAGCGCGGTTTGCCAGTTCAATATTTAATGAAGCATTTCAAAAAAGAGGGCGAAAACTGGAAAATTTCCGATCAAATTCGTTCTGCGGTTCGCTATCGCTCTATGAATTTGCTTGATGATTTCCGCGCTTTGGGGCGCTTTGATGTAATTTTCTGCCGTAACGTTTTGATTTACTTTGATGCGCCAACCAAAAAACGTATTCTTGACCGCATGGCAACACAGGTTGAACCACCGGGCTATTTATTAATGGGTGCTGCGGAAACCACATTGGGTATTACCGATGTATTTAAACCAGTGCAAAATGCCCGTGGTCTTTATAATGTTGACCCAACAAAAGCTGGTTTGACCCGCGCGGCATAAAATGAATGCAAATTTTGATAAAAAGGCTTGTTTCTTACAAGCCTTTTTTTATGCCTTTATATATTCAATTGTGCCAAATAGATGGATGATGCCGTAAAGCAGAACCACAAGGCTTGACCAAAAATTAAATGCTGTTTGTTGGTTGGGGAAGAATGGCAATAAAAAAATCAATCCGCCACGAATTAAATATATTGTGCATATCGCAAATAATGCGGGCGTGATTAATGGCAATTTATAAAAAATTCCTGCTGCCGACCATGCATAAAGCCCCCAGAAAAATAAAATCAATGCGATAAGGCTCGTGATTATTGTTGGGTATGCCATTCCTGCCTTGGCCATACGTGCCATTCCTTCACCTGCGCCAAAGAAACGGTACCATTTTTCACCGCCGAAAATGACGGCGATGTGAAGTGCGGCGGCAATGAAGTTTAAAATTCCCGCGATTTTAAGCAATAACATTTTTATTTCCCAGTAAAATAAATACGCCAATTATTAAAAATATAATCCATTGGATATAATGGAAAATATTGTTGAATTTAGAAAGACTGTAAAAAATAAATAGCGCACTAAATGCCAATATTTGAATTAATAAATAAATTATAAGATCTTTGTTTGGTGGCGAAAAACTATATCTAAGGCAAAAGCCACCCATCATCACAAAAGCAATTGTTACAGAATGCCAGACAATTTGGCTTACGGTTTTTACATCCACACTAAGGCTTTTGGTTGCTTGAATAATTGTATCAACTTCTTTGCCGCCAAAATAGGCATGAACAAAAGCCGTTAAAAATGATAATGACGCCGCAATAAAAAAATACCAATTCATGCCAATATCCTTTAATATACGATAGCGTATATTTTAAATATTTGCCAATGTAAATACGATGGCGTATATTTTTTTAATGGATAAATCAGAATTAAGAAAAATAAAGTGGATAAAGGGCGGCTTTCGAGCGCTTGCAAAAGGCGGTGAGGGGGCAATTCGGGTCGAAGCTATTGCCCGTGAAATCGGCGTTACCAAAGGTGGATTTTATTGGGATTTCAAAGATTTAAATGATTTCAAGACCGCAATGCTAGATTTCTATCAGGCGGTTGGGACTCAAAGCATAATTAATAATTCTGAAAAATTCCAAAACCCAAAAGATGCCTTATTATTTATCGTTGGCGAGGCAATAAAAGAACCAGATGATGAGCTTGGCGGCACGAAAGTTGAGCTTGCGATTCGTGAATGGGCAAGCCGTAATGAAGAAGCGCGTATTCGTATTCAATTCATTGATAATTTGCGCATTGAAACCTTAAAATCAATTTTTCAAGCCACAGGAATGAAACAATTTGACGCCGAACGAAACGCGCAAATTCTTTATTCCGCTTATATCGGTTTTACAAATTTACGGCTTGTGAACCCTTCTTTGGATGGGGCAAGCCTGCGCGAATTTACCTTGTCGCTGCTTGAGGAAAGTTAATCATCACCCATTTGAGCCAAGGTTTCCAACGCTTCGGATGCCGATTTTTGTTTTCCCACATGGATAAATCAAAACCTCACCCTCGCGCATTCGCGCTCACTCAAGATTTTGGTGGAAGGCAGAAAATAAAATCGAAAAGCGCGGTTTCCGATTTTATTTGCATTATTATTTTATTTAATCATCACCCATTTGAGCCAAGGTTTCCAACGCTTCGGATGCCGATTTTTGTTTTTCCCACATGGATTTATAGATGCCATTTTGGGCGATTAGATCATCATGTTTGCCACGTTCGGCAATTACACCATCCTTAAGCACAATGATTTCATCGGCATTCACAATAGTTGATAGACGGTGGGCAATAACCAATGTGGTGCGGTTTTTGGAGACCTCGTCCAAAGCAGCCTGAATTTCACGTTCGGTATGGGTATCAAGTGCCGATGTTGCCTCATCCAAAATCAAAAGTGGTGGCGCTTTTAGGATGGTTCTGGCAATTGCAACCCGTTGTTTTTCACCGCCAGAAAGTTTTAGACCGCGTTCGCCCACTTCGGTGTCATAGCCATGAGGTTGGGCATTGATGAAGCCAGAAATTTGCGCACGGCTTGCCGCCATTTCAATTTCTTCATCAGTTGCACCAACGCGACCATAGGCGATATTATATTTAATCGTGTCATTAAATAGAACTGTATCTTGTGGAACCATGCCAATTACTTTGCGCAAGGAACTTTGGGTAACGTCACGCAAATCTTGACCATCAATTTTAATAGCACCATTTTTCACATCGTAAAAACGGTATAAAAGGCGCGAAATGGTGGATTTACCCGCACCCGATGGGCCAACAATTGCAACGGTTTTACCCGCAGGGACATGGAATGAAACGCCTTTTAAAATCTCACGCTCAGGGTCATAAGAGAATTTGACATTTTCAAAAGTAATTTCACCCTTATTTATAACCAAATCTGTGGCGTCTTCTTTGTCTGTTACTTCTTCGGCTTCGTCCAAAAGGCTAAACATTGCGCCCATATCGATAAGGCCGACCGCAATTTCACGGTATAAAGTGCCAATAAAGTTTAATGGCATTGCAAGCTGCATCATAAAGGCATTAATCATCACAAAGTGACCAATGGTTTGATTACCCTTAACAACTTCATTTGCACTCATAAGCATGACAATCAACATACCAACAGAGAATATAAATGCCTGCCCAAAGTTTAACCATGCCAGTGACGTATAGGTTTTAATCGCCGCAGTTTCATACTTCGCGGTCGCGCGATTATAACGGTCAATCTCCAATTGTTCGTTATTGAAATATTTTACGGTTTCAAAGTTTAGCAAACTATCGACCGCCTTACTCATGGAATCGGTGTCAGCTTCGTTCATGTCCTTGCGGATTTGAATGCGTTGGTTTGATGCCCAGATTGAAAACCAAATATAAATTACAACCGTAACCGCAATTACAACCACATACCAAATTGAAAACTGATTGGTTAGGATGATTGCGGTTAGAATAACCTCAAGCACTGTTGGTACGCCAAACATCATGGCGAGGCGGACAATGGTTTCAATCCCCGCTTTACCACGTTCAATTACGCGCGAAAGACCGCCTGTGCGACGTTGCAAATGAAAGCGAAGGGATAGGTTATGCAAATGCTGAAACGAACGATTGGAAAGACCGCGCACCGCATGCTGCCCCACGGCGGCAAAAAGCGCATCGCGCAAATTGTTCAATGCCTGTGACATAAACCGTGCCACATTATATGCCACCACCATAATAATCGGCGAAAGCATCAATAATTGCCAGAACGTCAAATTCGGCAAATGTGGTGCAGTGAATGAATTGGTCGCCCATTTATAAGTATATGGAATCATCACGGTGATGATTTTGCCCAAAAACATCGCCACAACAGCCAAAATGACCTGCACCCGCAAGTCAAATCGCCCCTTGGGCCAGATATAGGGCCAAAGGAATGCAAGGGTTTCTTTTACTTGATTAGATGGTTTGGGAAAATCGTTTGAATTTGGTGCGGACATTTTTGTGCTTTGTTGTTTGAAAGTTCAAACCACAATATAGTCACGCACCGCCAAAAAACTAGGGGGTAAAAATGGGGATTGCAGAGGGATTATTTATGTTTTTTACAAGCGAAGTATCTTTTTAGTTCGCGACCACGTACTTTACATGTATAGCCAAATTCATCTTCAAGTGCCTCAGCGGCAGATATTTGTGGGTCACGCATCCCATGTGCGTAGAAGCGTAAAGGGCCTTTTTCTTTAGATGCCTTTAGATACCATTTTTCTGCTTCGCTAAGGTTTTTGTCTACAATAGTTCCGCTATGATAATAGTAGGCAATAGTTTCCATGCAATAAACATCAGACAGTTTTGCGCATTTTTCCTCCCAGTTGAAAGCCATTTTATCATCTTTAGGTATCAATTCACCACTTAAATATTGATAAGCCAAATTCCTCATGGCTTCAGTATCATTTAGAGTGGCCGCTTTTTCATACCAATAAAGCATTTTTGCTGTATCTTGTTCAGCACCATCTCCCGATTGGTATCCCATGCCAACTCCAACCATTCCCGAAGTATCACCTTTTAATGCTAACGCCATTTGTTCATCAAAATATACTTTTGAAGCATCAGGCGAAGCTGCTTGTGCAGCCATATTTATAGCATCTATTGATGCATCAGTATTTTTAGTTGTGTTTTGTGAAAATGAAAGGGTTGGATAGATAAGTATTGCTAGAACAAAAATAAAAACCTTTTGCAAATAACCCATGTATATCCCCCGATAATACTGCCGTTAACTTTAGGTAGAATTTTGCATGGATTTATTTTTGTTGCAAGTTTAAATGCTTGTATTCAGATAGTTTTGCAGTAGTTGCATATCCTCCGGATACTCACTTTCAAAACTCAATCTTTCGCTCGTAACAGGATGGGTGAAGGCGAGGGTTTTGGCGTGGAGGGATTGGCGGGTTATGCGGGCTTCTTCGGGCAATGATTTTAAAAGGTTGCGCCCCGAATTATTATCGCCATAAACCATATCGCCAATAAGTGCACAGCCAATATGCTTCATATGAACCCGTACTTGGTGGGTGCGACCGGTTTCCAATTTACATTCAATCAGGCTGGCAATTGGTTTGCCATTTTTATCGCGCCCAAAGGTTTTTAAAGTGCGGTAATTGGTGGCGGCACTTCGACCGATTGTTGAATCATTATCAATAACCGCCATACGTTTTCTATCTTTAGGGTCGCGGGCAAGGCGGGCATTAATATAGCCATCTTTGCCCCAAGGTGATTTTGGCGTGCCAACCACAAAGGCATGATAAAGGCGGTCAGTTGTGCGTTTTTGAAACTGATGCCCCAATGAGGTCATGGCAAGCGCGGATTTACAAACCACCATCACGCCAGATGTATCCTTATCAAGCCTATGCACAATGCCGGGGCGACCCATCGCACCAATTTGCTTTAAATCTTCGCCACAATGATAAAGAACGGCATTAACCAATGTTCCCGTCCAATTACCGGGGGCAGGATGCACCGAAAGCCCTGCGGGCTTATCAATCACTAAAACATGCGCGTCTTCAAATAGAATTTTAAGCGGAATATTTTCAGGTTCAGGGTCGGTTTCCGAATGGGTTGGGGCGGGGACTTTTATGTCATAAACCAAATCGGGTGCTTTAACCTTGGCGGAAACATTGGTTTCAAGTCGTCCGTCAATTGATACCAAACCTTTTTCGACCAAATGCTTTATGCGTGAACGTGACAAAAGCGGAAGTTTTTGTGCCAAGAATTTATCAAGGCGCGTGCCAATATCGCTGCTTTCAGACGTGATTTGATGCACCTCGGCAGGGGCAAGAATTTCTTCCCCATCAATATCATCAAAATCAGTTTCAGTTTCTTGTGCCATTATCTCAAGCAAAAAGGGCGGTAATTACCGCCCTTATTTCACGTTATTATATCTAATTCAATATTATCTTCTGTCGCCCAAGAAACGCAAAAGCATTTGGAACAGGTTGATGAAAGAAATATAAAGGTTCAATGCGCCATAGCTTGTGGCAACTGAAAGCTGGGTTTCGTCACCGCCGATTGCGTAATAAGTATATTTCAACTGTTGGGTTTTATAGGCAATTAGACCCGCAAAAATCAAAACGCCAGCGCCAGAAAGGATTAAATCCATTGGGCCGCTTTTAAGGAACATATTTACCAAAAAGCCAACAATAAGACCCCAAACCGCCATGATAAGGAATGAACCAAATCCAGTCATGTCTTTTTTGGTGGTATAACCAAACAGGCTAAGTGCGCCGAATGCTGATGCAGTTACTACAAAGGTCAAAGCAAGCGAATTTGGGGTATATAAAAGAACCCAAGCACTCAAACCTGCACCAATTAATGAGACAATGCCCCAATACAAAAGGTTTGCACCGGTTTTAGAAGGGTTTTTCATAAGAAAGTTAGAGCCGAGAATAACAACCAATGGTGCAAACGCAACGACCATACCCAAAGGCTTAAATCCAACTAATCTGCCAGCAGGGTCGATAACATAAAGCAAATCAACAATCGGTGGAACTGAAGTCACATATGCAAGAACCGCAGACAACAAAAGCCCCAATGCCATCTTGTTATAAACGCCAAGCATAAAGCTACGAAGTCCTTGGTCGATAGACATATCCATCGAAGCAGCAGGATTACGATACTGGGCTTCGTTAAATTCACTCATTTCATTTCCCTTTTCTTAAAGTTTTAAAGAGCTTTAAATAATCTTATTACCTATATATTGTATGCAAAAACTAAATTTTCAATAAGTTTTACATCTCTAATTATATAAATCTAAATTACGCCCTTATTATGGCTTTCGCAATAGTTGTTAATTTTAAAATTTTATCTAAAATAATCAATTCATTAAGCTGTATATTTGGTAAATATATCGGCTCTGATTTGCTGTTTATCTGTAAATTATTATCAATATAATCCTATTATTATTAGGGTAATTGGAACTCAAAATATAAATGGGGCGGAATGTTGACGGCATTTGGTAATAAACATTGTGAAAATTCAAATGATAATATGGAAAACTCCGGGACGGGGTTGGGCGATACCCAAATTTGGGTTCGTAAAAGCACATTTGATAAATCAGAAGAACCTGAAAATGCCGAAATCTTGCTAAAAGAGATGGTCGCATGGATTGAAAACTATGCAGCAAGCCACAAAAATGAAACTGCCAAATTAACCTTAGAGCAAAAACAATTATATTGCGTATATCATTATATTGAATACCTTCGGCAAGGCGGTCATAAATTCTATCTTGAAAAAACGGCACGTCGTTCGGGTAAAATTTGGTCCTATGTTCTATCGGGACTTTATGTAATCGGCGCCATTAGCCACGCTAGCAATTTCAGAAATATGGTTTTTTGGGCGACCAGAAATTTCGATGTGTTTACAGATTCTGTGAAAATCATGCCTGATGACGAAGATATAAAACAGTTTGATAATTTGTTCATCGATCTTGAATTGCGCCAGCCTGTTTTGGCAACGCTTGCAACATGGGCGCGCGCATGGGGTGATCTTGCTATTCTTTCAGATGACGCTTCACCCGATGTTATGTTGCAGCGCAAAAAAATTGCATGATAGCTGTAAAAAGCAAACGCTTCCGCAAAATTATGACCTAGTATAATAACAAAAGGGGTAGATTTTAGTTTTCAAACGTCTTAAAGCCTGTTAGCAATTGGTTGAATTATCACTATGGTAATTCAAATATTGATGACAATAACTGGGCAGGTCATAAATAATGGAAACTGAAAGAAAATCCTTTACGGATCAAGAAGCGTTAGACTTTCACAAATATCCGGTTCCGGGTAAAATCTCTATCACGCCGTCGAAACCAATGGCTACACAGCGCGATTTATCACTTGCTTATTCGCCAGGTGTGGCAGTTCCGGTTTTGAAAATTGCCGAAGATAAAGACCTGTCTTATGATTACACTTCAAAAGGCAATTTGGTTGCAGTTATATCAAATGGTACTGCGATTTTGGGTCTTGGCAATCTTGGTGCATTGGCATCAAAGCCTGTTATGGAAGGTAAATCAGTTTTATTCAAACGCTTTGCCGATATTGATTCTATGGATATTGAGGTTGATACCCTTGATCCCGAACAATTGATTTCAACCGTAAAAAATATTTCTTGCACATTCGGCGGCATCAATCTGGAAGATATTAAATCACCAGAGTGTTTTATTATTGAAAGCCGCCTTAAAGAAATGTGCGATATTCCGGTTTTCCACGATGACCAACATGGAACGGCAATTATTGCTGCTGCTGGTTTGATTAATGCGTGTGAAGTAACTGGTCGCCGTTTAGAAGATATTAAAGTTGCGGTTTCTGGCGCTGGTGCTGCGGGTCTTTCGTGTATTTCGCTCATCAAAAGTCTTGGTGTTAAGCACGATAACGTTATTGTTTGTGACCGTGATGGTGTTGTTTATTCTGGTCGTACCACTGGTATGGATCAGTTTAAATCGGCACATGCGATTAATACCGATAAACGCACCCTTGCCGAGGCAATGGTTGGTGCGGATGCATTCTTGGGGCTATCTGCAAAAGGTGCGGTTACCAAGGAAATGGTTGCAACAATGGCGCCAAATCCTATTATCTTTGCCATGGCGAACCCTGATCCTGAAATCACACCAGAAGAGATTAAAGAAGTTCGTGACGACGCAATTATCGCGACTGGACGTTCTGATTATGATAATCAGGTGAATAACGTTCTTGGCTTCCCATATATCTTCCGTGGTGCTTTGGACGTGCGCGCCCGCACCATTAACGAAGAAATGAAAGTTGCCGCCGCAAAAGCACTTGCGGCACTAGCACGCGAAGACGTTCCAGATGAGGTTATGGCGGCATATCATGGTCGTCAGCTGAAATTTGGTCGTGATTATATTATCCCGACCCCGTTTGACCCGCGCCTTATTTCTAATGTTCCGCCGGCTGTTGCACAGGCGGCAATGGATTCAGGTGTGGCGCGTAAACCAATTGAAGATATGGATGCGTATAAATCCGCATTGGCTCAAAGGCTTGACCCATCGGCGTCATTCTTACAAGGCTTACAAAACTCGGTACGTGCGAAACCAAAAACCATTGTTTTCTGTGAAGGGGAAGATGCCGCCGTCATTCGTGCGGCTGTTCAATTCCAACAGCTTAACCTTGGTAAAGCAATTCTTATTGGCCGTGAGGATTTGATTAAACGCAATATGAACCTTTTGGGCATTGATCCAAACTATGAAATTGCAATTCACAATGCCAAATTAAGCGATAAGAATCTTGAATATACAGAATTCTTGTACAAACGCTTGCAACGCAACGGCTATTTGCTTCGTGATTGCCAACGTATGGTCAATAATGATCGCAATATTTTCGGTGCATGTATGCTTGCGATGGGGGATGCGGATGGTCTTGTAACCGGCGTAACCCGTACTGGTACACAATCATTGAATGAGGTTAAACGCGCGATTGACGTAAACCGTAAGCAGCGTGCAATTGGTGTTTCTATGCTTATTGCCAAAAACCGCACTCTTTTCATTGCGGATACTTCAGTTTGTGAAATGCCAGAAGCAGAAGATTTGGCGCAAATTGCGGTGCAGGCTGCGGGCGTTGCAAGACGTCTTGGCTATACGCCACGTGTGGCATTCCTTGCCTTTTCGACCTTTGGACGCCCAATGGGTGAACGTTCGGCAAAGTGCCGCGATGCGGTTGCGATTCTTGATGGTCGCGATGACATTGACTTTGAATATGAAGGTGAAATGTCGCCAGAAGTTGCGCTTGAAGAAGATGGTCGTAAACTTTACCCATTCTCTCGCCTTACTGGCCCTGCGAACGTATTGGTTATGCCTGCTATTCACTCCGCGCATATTGCAACCAAATTGGTTGAAGTGTTGGGTGAGGCCATGGTGCTTGGCCCAATGATTGCGGGTCTTAAAGCATCTGTGCAAATCTGCCCACTTGGTGCGCCGGTTTCAGAAATTGTTATGGCGGCAACCTTGGCGGCATATAATGTAAACCCACAATAGGTTTATAAACGCATTAAAAAAGCCCCGCAGTGACAAACTGCGGGGCTTTTTTTTATTTATGGAACTCTATTCTGTGGTTGTGTCGTTTGCACCAAAATCCCATTTTCTTACAAAGAATGAAAGGATAAAGAAGCCAACGCCAATAGCGATACCCCACCAACCAATCAGGTTGAATGTTTTGAGTGAGGTTGCAAGAGCTGCTTGCGGGTCAAGAACTTCACCGCCAACGGTTTCGGTTGCCGCCAATTTCGCAATAATACCGGCAACAAACTGTGCCGCCGCAGAGCCAAGGAACCAAATCGCCATCATTGTTGAAATAAGGAATGGTGGTGATAGTTTGGTTTGTTGTGACAAGCCAACCGGTGACAATGCCAATTCACCCCAAGTATGGAATAGATAAGTCAAGAATAAGAAGATTAAAGGCATTCTAAATGCACTATCTGCACTTCCGGCAAACCATACTAGGATTAAGAAACCAAAGCCAACGTTCAATAGACCAAAGGCAAACTTTTTAACCGGATCTGGGTCAATTTTATGGGTACCAAGATAGGTGAAAATTGCCGAGAAAATTGGCGCAAAAATCAAAATAAAGCCTGCATTGAAGCTTTGGGTTTGTGCCGCAGTAATTTCGGTATCGACCCAAACTGGATTTACCAAACCATGCAAAGTTTTGAATTGTTCTGCCGAAGCAAAGACAAATTGTTTGCCCATCAATGCAATTGTGATTGGTGAAGGCAAAATATTTAGGTTGGTGTTTCGTTCTGCAAACAAGCTTAGAGAAGAACCAGCTTGTTCAAATAGGGTAAAGAATGCAACCGAACCTGCGGTCAATAATAATGCAAGGCCAAGGCGGAAATTTTCTTCACGGTTTAATTTGGTGAACATTGTATAGAATACATAGCCCAAAACCGCCAATGAACCGATACCAAGGCCATAACCAACCGCTTTGTTATTTTGTACCAAAAGCCAAACCACAGGAAGGCCGATAAAGGCACAAAGATAAATAAATTTCTCGATGGAAACTACGCCTAAAACTTTTTCTTTAAGTTTTTCTGGTGAAGGTGGCATCCCCTTACCTTCAAGAAGCGGCTGACCAAGAACAAAGAATAATAGACCCGCAAGCATACCAACACCCGCAAGCCCAAAACCAGCCCACCAACCGACGTTTTGGCCCAAATAGCCGCAAAGGATTGTTGCCCAGAATGCGCCAAGGTTGATACCAAAATAATAAAGCTGGAAGCCCGCATCACGACGCGGATCTTTTTCTTTATAAAGCTGTCCTACGATGGATGAAATGTTCGCTTTTAAAAAGCCAACGCCCATGATGATAAGCGAAATAGCAAGATAAAAGACTTTTTCTGCCCATGGGGTAGCGCTTTTTACGCCAAGTTTATATTCAGATTTTTCAATTTTTGCAGGAAGTGGTGCGTCAGATGGCAAGCCCACAATTTCAATCGCACCTTCGCCGCCTGCTTTATATTCATATTGTTTTTCACCAATTTGAATTAGTTTGCGTTCTGATGATTTGTCTTTTTCATTTTTAACAAATTCATAGGTTTGACCTTTATATTCAAGGGTTTGTTGGTTTGGCTTTCCTTCAAACGCCATTGAAAAGTGACCGGCAACCAATAATAAAGCACCAAAAATGATGGCTTTACGTGTGCCAAGATATCTATCCGCCAAAACCCCACCAACTAATGGCAATAAATAAACCAAAGTGGTGTATGATGAATATTGCTCATTCGCGCGCGCATCAGGAAAAAGGAAATGGGTGGTAACATAATAAATTAAAAGTGCGCGCATCCCATAATATGAAAAGCGTTCCCACATCTCTGCCATGAAACAAATTACAAGACCGCGCGGATGATGTCGCATTTGAATAAATACGGGTATCGCCGTCAGAATAGTAATAATTATACCGATGATAATAACAATCATACTTACAAACTCCCCCAAATGGGCAAATAATTAATTTTGCTAATTGCCCTGAACTCAACAGATTATTGCAATTTGGGCAAGTTTTTTAAGCACTTGTCAGGCATATTTTGATGTAATAGGCAAATAAATTGCCATATAGTTTTTCGATTGCATATTAATCAACAAATGATATTAGACAGCAAATGTGGATTATCATCACGCTTGTTGCGTCACTTTTACAAACTCTCAGAAATTCATTTCAAAGAGAATTAACTCAAAAGGCCGGGGTTTGGGCGGGAACTTGGGTTCGTTTTGCCTTTGGTGTGCCGATTACGTTTTTGGCGTTATTGCTTGTGGTTTTTCTGCGTGGGTCATTCACGCTTAATGTCGGTTTTTATTATTACATTATGTGTTTTACCGGTGCGGTGGCACAGGTTGTGGCAACGGCGGCATTATTGGCATCTATGGAACGATCAAGTTTTGCGATTGGCATAACTTTTAATAATTCTTCCGTGATTCTTACTGCGCTTTATGGGGTTGCCTTTTTGGGGGATCACTTAAAAATATGGGCATGGGTTGGAATAATAATCTCAACAATTGGTATAATTATCGCATCATTACCCAAAATGGGTGGCAAAGGCACATCTTTAAAAAAACTTGATTGGAAAGACGCATCAATTGCGGCTGCATATGGGATATTATCGGGCGGATTATTTGCGATTTCGACCAATTCTTACCGGGTGGCGGTCAATTTAGTTGAACATAATCCCAATTTTTATTCAAGCATCATAACCGTGCTTATTGTTCAACTTATGCAAACAATATTATTGGGTGCAATAATGTTCATTTTGCAAAGGCGGCAATTGAAAATGGCGCTTGGTGATTGGAAATCATCGCTTAATGCTGGTTGGGCGGGGGCAAGTGGGTCAATTTTATGGTTTGTTGCACTTGGTTTGATGCCGGCGGCAATGGTTCGCGTGGTAAATTTGATTATTGAGATGCCGGTTTCAATCCTTATGGGCTGGCTAAAATTCAAAGAAAAACTTGGTTTTAGCAAGATTGCTGCAATCGCGCTAATTGTTGCCGGCGTTATAATGGCAATTATTGGCCGCTAGTTTAATTGTAGTTTTGCAAGCTCTGAATATATGCCGCCTTTGGCAATCAATTCATTATGAGTTCCGGTTTCAACAATGTTGCCTTGCTGCATGACCATAATTGTATTGGCATTTCTTACGGTTGATAGGCGGTGTGCAACCACCAAAGTGGTGCGGTTTTCACAAAATCTATCAAGTGTTTGTGCAATTTTTGCCTCATTTTCACTATCAAGGGCGCTTGTCGGTTCATCAAGAAGCAAAATAGGTGAATTGCGCAATATTGCCCGTGCAATCGAAAGCCGTTGTTTTTCCCCACCCGAAAAGTTAGAGCCACGCGGCGCAACCATCGAATGAATGCCGTCTGGAAGTTTAAAAACAAAATCACAAGCCGCATCTTTTAATGCCGCAATAATTTCTGCTTCGCTTTTTTGTCCGGCACCAAAACATACATTCTCGGCAATTGTGGTTTCAAACAAAACTGCATCCTGTGAAACCAGTGCGATTTTGTTACGCAGACTTAGAAGGTCAAGGTCGCGTATATCGTATTCATCAACTAAAATCCGACCAGAAGTAACGTCAAACAAGCGTGGCAAAAGGTTTATTATTGTTGATTTACCTGCACCAGATGCACCAACCAATGCAATTGTTTTACCCGCATTAACTGAAAAGCTAATCCCTTTCAGGATTTCATTATCGCCAACTTTAAAGAAAACGTCTTCAAATTTTATATTACCAACGGCCTTATCAAGCTTGATTGCGTTTTCTTTGCTGGTGATATTTGGTTCTTCATCCAAAATTTCGTAAAAACGATTTAGTGCAGCAACACCTTCTTGAAGTTGGTTGTTCATATCGCCAAAAGTCCGCAAAGATGCCGAAGCATTGATAAGCGAAACAACAAAGGTAAGCAAATTGCCAACGGTGGATTGTCCATTGGCAATTCGGTATGTTGCAAAGGCAATAACCGATGCAACCGCAACCCCACCAAGGATTTCAAGAATTGGTAACAAGCGCCCGCGTTGTTCAATAACTTTTAAAACTAGCTGCATTCTATGGACAAGTGATTTTGTAACCCTTGCCGATTCAACATCTTCCATAGAATAGGTTTTTACAAGGCGAATGCCACCAAGGCTTTCTTCAATAACGCCTGAAAGCTGGCTTGCTTGTCCTTGGGCAACCGCCGCAGACTTTCTAATTTTTTTGCCAATTATGCTTACTGGAAAATATGCAATAGGCAGTAAAATCAATGTGATAATTGCTAATTGCCAGTCGGCATTAACCATCATGAACAAAGTAAATATAAGGGTGAAAGTTTCGCGGACAAAGCTATTGGCGAATTTTAAAGTTGCCTCACGTATTGCATTAATATCGTTTAAAAAGCGGGAAGAAAATGCGCCTGATTGCTCTTTGATAATTCGTGAATAATCAAGAGTAAGGATTTTTGTAAATAAATCCGATTGTAAATCGGTTGTTGCCTTCATTGATGCAATATTGGTCGCAACGTTTGAAACATACCAACCAATACCACGCAACAATGATACAATAATAATAGCAAATGGGATTATTGCCGCAGCATGTTGCGCAGTAATTCCGAATTTAATAATCTTATTTGGATTATCATGAAGATTTGCCAATGCATCGGCCACAATCCCAACCATCAACGCCTGTGCATTAACAGAAATGGCAACAATTATCATCATAATTGCCGCCAGAATTAACGTCGGTGTTTGATGTTTTAACCAGCCATTCCAAAAGCGTAACAGCGGATTTTGTTGTTTGGTGGGTTGCAAAGGCATTTAAACTACTAATTAATCCTCATCACAGATATTCGCGCCATCTGGGTCAATTAGACGGTGGGCGTGTATAACAAAATAACGCATATGCGCATTGTCAACGGTGCGTTGTGCCGCTGATTTCCAGGCTTCTTTAGCGTCGGCATAATTTGAATATGCGCCAACAAAATCAATTTCAGCAGGATTACGGAAAACCGTACCTTCAAGATCGTTTAATTCACCACCGATAACGATGTGTAATAATTGTTTGTTTGCAGCCATTTGTTTTTCCCCTTAAAAAATTTGGTTTGCTTTCAATTTATTTGATAAATTACTCTCAATGTTGATTACTCTCTATGTAGAAAAGTATCGACTATCCAATTTCCCCATTTAGTTGGTTTGAAACTGGCTTTTAATTTGTCACGGTCATATACATTATCAACCCAATCCCAAAACTCGATTCCAGTTTCTTTATTGGCTTTTTCAAATTGGTCCCAAAAATATCCCAGAATGCCAGTTTTTCCGGCAGATATATGAAGATATTTGATGTTTAATTGTTGGCGCGCTTCTTCAAGCGGTACACCTTCAATTAAAAATTTATAAAATACTGCGGTAAAGCCTGCACGGTCTGCACCGGATTTACAGTGTAAAAGTATCGGATATTCAGCATCTTTAAAGGCATCATACATTGCATGCATGATTTTGGGGTCGGGTGCGCCACGGCTTTCAACCTTGAAAAAGCGCAAATCAATGCCAAGTTTTTGGCAGGCGTGTTTTTCAAGATGTGTAAAACAAGAATCTGTATCGCCACGCAGATTAAATATGGTTTTTATGCCTTTTTGTTTCCAATAGGCAATTTTATCGGGCGAAGGTTGATTAGAACGCCAAACACCAGGGCCAATTTGATGTGCATTGTCAAAATTCTTGCGTAGAAAGGCATGGTCTTTCCACCAATAATCCTTCCATGCAGCGTTATAACCGTCAATCGTATCAAGTTCGTATTTTGCCAATTACCAACAACCTTTTTCTGCTTGGCTGAACTGCCTAAATGCAGCATAATGACTAATGTTGCAAGGAACACTCGCATATTTGTACAACAATTGCTATTTACCAGATTATGTTAAAGAAAATCATACGATCCAAATTTATTCAGACATTATTTGCCTATATAATTGCGGCATATATGGTTCTTGTTCGCAGAACTACAAGATGGGAATATCTTGGGCTTGAAAATATTGCCCCATACCGTGAACAGAATAAGGGGATGATTATAAATTATTGGCATTCGCGAATCATGCTTGCCCACTCTTTCTGGCCGATAAATGACCCACAAGAAGTTTATATGCTTATATCCATGTCAAAGGATGGGGAGTTTGTGGCAAGGGCAACAGAGATTATCGGGCGCAATGTTATTCGTGGTTCTTCAGCCAAACGAAAAGGCGATGTTATTGATAATAAAGGCGCACTTGCGGCGGTTCGCGATATGATTAATGTCGCAAAAAGTGGAAAAATTGCAATAATTACGCCAGATGGGCCAAAAGGGCCACGGATGCGGTTTCAACCTGGTGCAATTCGCATTGCAAAATCGGCAAAAGCGCCAATGATTCCGCTTGCTCTTTCAGTTAAAAATTCAATCCATCTTAAAAGTTGGGACAGGTTTGTAATTCCGCCATTATTTTCCAAAGGTGTTATAATGTTTGGCGCACCAGTTTTCGTTGAAGGTAATGATGAGACTGCCTATGAAGCAGCGCGTATGAACATTGAAACTGCGCTTATAAACCTTCAACAAAAGGCCGACGAACTTATAGGTGGGGAGAAGATTGAACCCGCCGCACCAATCATTCATGAAGCTGAAAAGGTATAGGGATGATTGGGCTCTTACCGGTAAAATTGCTTTTAGGCATTTATAATTTTGTAATTAATGTTGCATCTTTATTTTTAAATTCAATACTTAAAAACCGCATCAAATCCGGAAAAGAAAACGCCGCAAGAATTGACGAGCGCTTTGGAAAATCAAACATTCCGCGTCCCACAGGAAAATTAATTTGGTTTCATGGTGCAAGTGTTGGCGAAACCATGATTGGCCTTGATTTGGCGGCACAATTGCGCCTTAAAAGCCCCGATTTGAAATTCCTATTTACCTCGCAAACGCAAACCGCCGCCGAAATAATTGCAAAGCGCATGGGCGAGGGGGATATTCACCAATTTTTTCCTTTTGATAAAAAGCAATTTGTGAATGCATTTTTAAACCACTGGCAGCCAGATGCCGCGTTTTTTTTAGAAGGCGAAATTTGGATTAATATGCTTTTGGAATTATCCGAACGAAAAATTCCAATCGCCCTTCTTAATGCCCGTATGACAACAAAAACCATACGTAATTGGTTATCATTTGGCGCTCTAAGCAAAAAAATATTTTCTAGTTTTAACTATATTCATGCCGCCAATAACATAAGTGCCGAAGCAATTAAAGAATTTGGCTTTACTGGCGATATAAGGGTTGGAAACCTTAAATCCGCTGCGGCACCACAAAAGATTGATGATGCACTTGTAAGTGAATTTTTGCCTTTAATTAATAACCGCCCAGTTTGGCTTGCGGCATCTACTCATATTGGTGAAGATGAAATCATTTTAAAGGCGCATGAAATATTATCTTTAACTGGTCAGAACCCGCTTTTAATTCTTGCGCCGCGCCATATTGAACGGACTGAAGGCGTGATTTTAATGGCGCAAAAATATGGTTTTAAAACTGCCCGCCGCAGCCTTAAACAAACCCCATCAACTGAAATAAATGTGTATTTTTGGGATACGATGGGCGAATTGGCAAATGCCTATCGCCTGGCACCAGTTTCACTGGTTTGTGGCTCTTTAATACGCGGCATTGGTGGGCATAATCCAATTGAACCTGCGCAAATCGGGAGCGCAATCCTAAGCGGAGTTTATGTCCATAATTTTTCGGATATTTACAAAGATCTTGAAAATATTTCTGCGGCGGCGATGATTTATGACCCTTCGGCACAACAAATTGCAATGAAGCTCGCGGATTTATTATTTGATAAAAAAGAAATTGCCGCCATGAATGTTCGTGCGCAAAATTATTTAAAATCAAGTCAGACAATTTATGATGCGGTTTTGGGTGATGTTTCGAAAATTGTTACAGGTGGCAATATATGAAAGCACCATCATTTTGGAACATAAAAGAAGGGCGTGATGCGGCATTCGTATTGCGAACCTTGCTTGTGCCTTTTTCTTGGGCGTATGATTATTTTACGCAAAAAAAATTGCATGAAACCAAACCTGTTAAATTGACAATTCCGGTTATATCAATTGGCAATCTTACACTTGGCGGCACTGGTAAAACCCCAATGGCGGATTTATTGGCAAGCACGCTTGATGGGGCATATATTGTTTCGCGTGGCTATGGTGGAAATATTAAGGATGCAATTGTTGTAAACCCACAAATTCAGACTGCCCAAGATGTTGGGGACGAGCCATTGATGCTTGCCGCAAAGCATAATGTTGCGATTGGTCACGATAGGGTGGCGGCGGCAAATCTTGCGGTGCAAAATGGTGCAAAGGCAATAATTCTTGATGATGCCCACCAAAACCCTGCAATAAAAAAAGATGTTTCAATTGTTTTGATTGATGGTGGTGTTGGTTTTGGTAATGGTTTTATTTGCCCAGCAGGCCCATTGCGGGAAAGGCCAGAAATTGGCCTTAATCGTGCCGATATTGTGGTTTGGGTTGGCGATAAAACGCTTTTTGAAGAGACTTTGGGCAAGTTTAATATCAAGACCATCTTTGCCAAAATTGTACCGGTTACAAAGCAATTTTCAGGTAAATATTTGGCATTTTGCGGAATTGGTCGCCCTGAAAAATTTGGTGCTTCTTTAAAAGAGCTTGGGGTTGATGTGGTTGATCTAATTCCCTTTGCCGACCATCATTTCTTTACCGATGATGAAATGAAGCATCTTAAAGCCCGTGCCAAAGAATTGGATGCAAAATTAATTACAACACAAAAAGATATTATCCGCCTGACGCCATCACAAAAAATGGATATTGAAACACTTGAAATAAAATTGGAATTTGAAAATGACGGTGATGTGTCAGAAATTCTAAACCTCTTGCCAAAGGTGTGATAAAAGCAATTTCATGAAAAAGTTCTTTGATAATATTCTCTCTTCCGCAGAGGCTACTGCATTCAAAACTTATTGGTATAAGTTTAAAAAGATGGATATTGATGCGGCATCTAATTTGGGTTCAAAAATTGCGCGCAAATTAGGTAAGTTTTCAAGCACGCAAAAAACCGCAATTCGTAATATACGTATGTGCTTTCCGAAAATAAGCGCGGCAGAAGAAAAAGAATTATTGGACGCAATGTGGGATAATTTGGGTCGCATTGCCGGTGAATTGCCTCATTTGGGTGAATTTGGATATTTTCAAGAAAATTCACGGGTTAAAATCAATAATCTTGACCGGCTTGATGTTTATCTTGAACCTGGCAAGGGTGCGGTTTTTGCCTCTGGTCACTTTTCTAATTGGGAAGTTATGCCGGCGGTAATTGTGCAGCGCGGGGTCGATTGTGAAATAACCTATCGCGAAATGAATAACGCGCAAGTTGACAAAATCATCCGCGATGCACGCGCGGCATATGGCGTAACGCTATTTGCACCAAAAGGACGTGAAGGTGGAATGCGCCTTATGCGTATTCTTGCGCGCGGTGGTTCAATCGCCATGATGAACGATCAAAAATATAATATGGGGATTAGTTCGCCATTGTTCGGGCATAATTGCATGACCAATGATGCCGCAGTTCGTCTTGCCCATCGTTTTAAAGCCCCAATTCAAACCATGACAGTCAAACGCCTTGGTGGCGCGAATTTTGAAGTTGATGTTCAAGAGCCGATTTTACTAGATTATAGCGCACCATTAGACACGATTTTACAAAAAGAGGTTGATAATATTAATCGCTTTATCGAAGATAAAATTCGTGAAGCACCTGAACAATGGTTTTGGGTTCATAAACGTTGGCCTAAACAGGCATGGATTGACGCCGGCGTTATGTAAAAACTCCCCCAATTAAGGGGGAGGGAAATATCAAATTTCGTTATTGTTTAAAAACTATTGCGGTTTTTCCGGTTCCATTGGTGGGGGCGGTGGCACAGTGCCATCAGCAGGTGGTGGCGGTGGCGGCATACAGCCTTCTGGCATTGGCTGCATTTGCCCCTCTTTAAATTCAGGTGGTTTTGGTGGTTTTTTCTTGCCAAATAACCCTTTTTTCTCTTTTGGCGGCGGCGGTGGCATCATGCCATCATGGGGTGGCATTTGCCCATCTTTCATCACTGGACAGTCTGCAGGCATCGGCGTTGCAGGTGGTACTACATCAGTCACAACAGGTGTTTCTGATGTCGGTGGTGTTGGTGGTGTTGTTTGGGCAAAGGCATTTGAAAACATGGTCGTTGTAGTAAATGCAGCGAGCATTAAAATGCCTGAAATATGTTTTTTCATAATCTCTCTCAATTTTTGTTGAAGCGATCACGGGTGACAACGTGCCATCCGCAGATAAATTAAGACATGAAAGCCCGACATTTCCGAATTAAATTTACGCCATCTAGATTACAATTATTACAGGTAGGTTACATTTATTTTATATGTGCAAGCCTTGCCAAAAGTTCATCTTTAAGCCCTTGGCAGCATGCAAGTAGGCTTCTTTGCTTTAGATTACCGTTAAATACAAATGGTTCGCCCAAATGATTGGTGGCAAAACCACCGGCTTCTTCTAATATCAAAGCCCCGGCTGCTAAGTCCCAATCATTCTTTGATGTGGTGGCAATGGCACAGTCATATTCACCGCAGGCAATCAATGCCATTCGGTAAGCGATTGAGTTGCGTTGATTAATTTGCATGATTGGCCATTCGTGTTGCCATAATTTGCTTTGGAACATGTGTGCCGCCCCAAGCATACGGGCATTTTCAAGCACATTGGTTTTTGAAGACTTTATTGGCACGCCATTTTTAAATGCGCCTTTGCCTTTTATGGCGGTGAATAATTCTTCTGTTACGGGGTTGTAAATAACCCCTAAAATTGGATGTTGATTTTCAACCAAGGCAATTGAAATTGAAAAATGCGGCAGGCCCTTGATAAAGGCGCGTGTGCCATCAATCGGGTCAACAAACCATGTTCTTTTTGCCTTGTGCCGTGAACCATCGTCAATCTCTTCTTCGGATAGCCAGCCATATTTGGGGCGCGCACCAAGCAGTGCGGATTTTAGGAATTTATCGGTTGCCAAATCCGCCGCTGTTACCGGGTTATTTGGTGATTTATCACGGATTTCATAATCAGTTTTAAAATATGATAAGATAATTTCGGATGCGTCCCGAACTGCCTTGATTGTAATTTCCATGTCTTCATCAAGGCTGTTTAACATTATGCACCCGCAATCGTCATGGTCGGTATCAAAAGGCTGGGGCAATCCACGGATGATTTATGTTCATTATCATCGGCGGCAATAATGGTTTTGAAAATGTCCTTTACATTTCCGGCAATGGTGATTTCGGAAACCGGCCCTGTTTTTTGCCCATTCACAATTTCAAAGCCCGAAACCCCAACCGAATAATCGCCATTATTGGGGTTAAATGATGGTGACATAGCTTCGGTAACTAATAGTCCGTTTCCTGCTTGTTTTATCAAATCATCAAGGCTTTGGCTTGTTGGTGGCAAAATAAAGTTTGAAACCCCAACCCCTGGTGAGCCACCTGGGTTCATTGATGCATGCCCATTGGTTTTAAGCCCAAGTTGCAACGCAGAGGATGAATTTAATAGCCAAGATGTAAGAATGCCGTTTTTGATAATTTCTTGTTTGGAAACTTTTACACCCTCTCCATCAAAAGGGCGTGAACCCCAACCGCCGATAAGAAGCGGATCATCATAAATGCTAATATTTTCAGGGAAGATTTGGGTTTCAAGTGCATCACGAAGAAATGAAACCCCGCGTGCCACAGAACTTCCTGAAATTGCCGAAATCAAAAGCCCAAGCATAGAGCGCGCAACGCGCGTTTGCAAAATAACCGGTGCTTTGGTTGATGTCATTTTTTTAGAACCAAGACGGGCAACGGTTTTACGCCCCGCTTTTTCACCAATTTCGCGCGCATTCTCAAGGCTTTTTAAAAAGCGGGTTGATGTTGATTCGTAATCACGCTCCATATCATCGCCATCTTGTGCAATTGCCGCAATGCCAAGCCCCCAAGAAGTACCGCCATAGCCGCCAATAAAACCATTAGATGAGCCATAAACCACATCAGATGAACCCCATTGCGAACCACAGCCCGCAGTATTGGAAATTCCTTTTACGCTTTGCGCACCTGCTTCACATTCAAGGGCGATTTGTTCAAGATAATTAATATCTGGCGTGGTTTCATCACGCATTTTTAGGTCGATTATTTCACTTGCCATCAAATCCTTGTCGGGCAGCGTGCAATATTTATCTTCGGCGGCCATTTTTGCCATGGCAACAACGCGCATCGCTAGTTCATCAAGTGCATTTTTAGTTAAGGCAGAAGTTGATGCACCCGCCTGCTTTTTACCAATAATCACACGCAAACCGGCGGCAAGGCTTTCTTCACGCTCTACATTTTCTAATTCACCAAGACGAACACTTATCCCTAGGCTTTGCGAGGCATTGCATGCGCAATCTGCATGTTCTGCGCCAAGCTCTTTTGCTTTTTTTAAAAGATATTCTGTTGCGTCAAATAATTGCTGTGCGGTTTGATTGGTTTGTGTGTTTTGCATGTATCCTAAATGCCACTTTTATTTCTAAAATCTAGCCCGATTACTGATTTTAAGGTCAAAAATACCAATATATTTAAAATTGCAACTAATGTCGTAATCGAACTATCATAATAATATGTTAGCCTACCCTTATATAACAAAGCCTGCAAAGGGTTTATAAGGGGAAGAGAGATGACCACAATATTATTTACAATAATGGCCTTTGTATTAATCGCTGGTGCTGCTGGCGCAATTGTCAGGGCAATGAAAATGGTTAAAGAAACTTTTGACGATTTGTTGCCAGAAAGAATGGTTGATTTCACTGGCTTTATCGATATTCCAAAATCTTAAATCTACCAAATCGGTTTGCCGTCAACGCCGAAACCAAAAGATTCCCACTTTTTGGTGATATCTTCTATTACGTCTTTTTCCATAAAGATTTTGGTTCCCCATTCGCGATTGGTTTCATTGCCAATTTTGTTGGTGGCATCAAGACCGATTTTGCCACCAAGTCCAGAAACGGGTGACGCAAAGTCAAGATAATCAATTGGCGTGTTTTCAATGCGCACAGTATCGCGTACCGGATCCATGCGGGTTGAAATTGCCCACATCACATCTTTCCAATCGCGTGCATTAATGTCATCATCAACCACGATAATGAATTTTGTGTACATGAATTGCCGCAAATAAGACCATGCCCCCATCATCACGCGCTTGGCATGGCCGGCATAGGCTTTTTTCATGCTTATGACCGCAATACGATATGAACAACCTTCGGGCGGTAGCCAAAAATCAGTGATTTCAGGGAATTGTGCCTGTAAAAGTGGGATGAAAACTTCGTTCAATGCCTCACCCAATACCGATGGTTCATCAGGTGGACGACCGGTGTGTGTTGAAAGATAAATTGGGTCTTTGCGCATTGTAATTGCCGAAATCGTAAATACCGGGAATTTTTCCACCGAATTATAATAGCCGGTATGGTCGCCATATGGCCCTTCATCGGCGGTTTCGGTTAATGAAATATGTCCTTCGATAATAATTTCCGCCTGTGCAGGGACGTGAAGCGGCACGGTTTTACAAGGCGTCAGCTCAAGTTTTGAACCCCGTAAAAGCCCCGCGAATTGATATTCGCTTAAAGTATCGGGAACAGGTGTCACCGCTGCCAAAATTGTGCCAGGATCCGCGCCAAGAACAATTGCCACGGGGAATGGCTCATTATGCTTTTCTTTATAGCGCCTAAATTGCTGCGCCCCACCACGATGGTGTAACCAGCGCATAATAAGTTGTTTCTTATTAAGCTGCTGCATGCGGTAAATACCAAGGTTATAGCTATCAACCCGTGCCTCGGTTGGGCCTTTGGTAACGCAAAGTCCCCAGGTTACCAGTGGTGCAGGTTCATTGGGCCAGCAGGTTTGAATAGGAAGCATATCAAGGTCGATATCATCGCCCTCTATCACAACTTCTTGGCATGGCGCTTTGCCAAACATTCGACCCATTTTTGGTTTCATTGATAAAACCGTGCCAGCAAGTGGCAATAATGAAACCGCATCTTTTAAATTTGCAGGTGGGGTTGGCTCACGCAAAAATGCCAATAATTCGCCAACTTCACGCAATTCCTTGGCGGTGTGGCGCTCAACCCCGCCCATAGTTACGCCCATCGCCACACGTTCAACCGTGCCGAATAGGTTATTTAAAACCGGAATTTTGGAAATTGTGCCGTCTGCCTTGATTGGTTGTTCATAAAGAACCGCAGGGCCGCCATTATTAATAAGGCGGGTTGAAATTTCGGTCATTTCAAGGACAGTTGAAACAGGTTGGCTAACCCTGACAAGTTTTCCTTGTGCCTCAAGATTAGACATAAAATCGCGCATTGATAAATATGACATTCAGCTTCAATATGATAGATTAGGATTTGGTTCAAGCATAATTATCTAATTGAGAGGCATCACTAAATGAAAAAAATTATATTAGCATTCGCAATTCTTTCCCCTATTTTTTCCCTAAATGCCTGCGCGCCAATTATGGCACAAAACCAAGGAGAAATTATGCCGCAAAATCCAAACCCAAATCCAAATGCAACGTGTCATGCCGATAGTTTGCAATATCTGGTTGGGCAAAATCGCAAAGTGCTTGAAACCATGCGTTTTGGTGGCGAGGTTCGCTTTGAAGAACCTGGGCATGCCTATACAATGGATTACCGCGAAAACCGCCTTCGCATTATTATTGGCGAAGACGGTATTATTAAAAGCGTTTTATGTGGTTAGGTGCCAACAATTCCGCCATCTTTGCGGCGTACATAAATAATTGTGTCACGCGGCCAAGTTTTGTTGGGGAAGGTTGAAAATGGAACTGGTTGCTTTGCACGATAACCATTGCCAACTTCATCAGCGCCACCAATATGTTGTAAGCCGCAGAAGAAGGTTTTGTTATCTTCGGAAACAAATGGCCCCGTGATTTCGCAACCAATTGGCCCTGTTAAGAAGCGTTTTACAACACGTGGCGCAGGTGAATTGGTATCGGCAACATATATGCCATCATTACAAGGGAAATTCTCAGGTGTGCCATCGGTGGTGAACCATGCGTTACCAAAGCCATCAAATGTAATATTATCAGGCATTGCAAACCTGTCGCCCATACTGATTGGTTTGCCATTAACCCATGATGAAAGATTGTGGGTTTCGCCTTTTTTGTCGGATGGTCTTTCAAGCAGTGCAATCTCTTTGGAATGATCCCCACCCATAAGGAAGATTTCCCATTTGAATGTAGTTGAACCATGGTCTTTTGCGGTTTCATTGATGCGCACGATTTGACCAGTATAGTTCAATTCGGTGGTTACACCATTTTTGCGGCGTGGGTTGGCGGCATTGCCTTTGCGACCTTCTTCAGTAAGGTTGCCAGTTGCGCAAATATATACCGTGCCAAAGCCTTTGAAATAATTGTCTTTTGGCGCTTCAACATCTTCGGGTCTATCCATCGGGGTTGCGCCAAGGCGGCTTGCGGCATCACGAACCCGCACCATCAAATCAGCATGGTCTTTGAATGGGGTTTGATTGCCAGAAAGCGGAACTGCATTGGCTTTTTCAAGGCTAATTTCAAGCCATTCACCCGAACCATCGGCATTGAATTTCGCGGCATATAATGTGCCTTCGCTTAAAAGCTCGCGGTTGGCGGTGCGGTTTTTGGCATCAAATTTATTTTTGGAAATGAATTTATAAACGAACTCATTGGCCTGATCGTCACCAGTATAAATTGCGACTTGCCCAGATTTTGTAATGACAGAGGTCGCACTTTCATTCTTTTTACGGCCTAACGCAGTATGTTTACGCGGTGTCCACGATGGGTCATATGGATCAATCTCAACAACCCAGCCATAAAGCGATGGGCCAAATGGATTGCGTGATAAATCAAACTGATCTGGTCCACCAAGCTTCCAGACATTGCCGTAACCAAAGCTTTCCTCATCATATTTAAAGCCATCTTGTTTGCGGGCATTTTCAATATTTTCACAATTTGGTGAAGTGGTGAAATACATATTGTCGATATTTTCTTCGCAGGTAAGATATGTACCCCAAGGCGTGTAACCACCGGCGCAATTTTGCATCGTGCCACACATGATGCCATCGGCATTTTGGGGAAGTTTTCCGGCATATTTTTCAATTTGATTAGTGATTACGCCAGAGGTTTTTACCCATTCATGATCTTTGGCCGGGCCGTCAAAAACCATTTCAGTAAAAGGCGTAATGCGGCGGTTTAATGCGCCTTCTTTTTCCTCAACCTGAACTAATGACCATGAACCAGATTTTGTGTCATGATTAACACAGGCGATTGTAACACCTTGTGCAGCATACATTGCCTCAATCTCTTGTGGGGTGGGGGAAAAATTACCTTTTTTAGCTGCCACAAGGAGATATGGTACGACATATTCATTATTTGAACAAACGATATATTCGCTTTGTGCCTTATCTGGCCATGGGTAAGAATAGTTTTTGGCAAAAACCACAAACATATCGTTGCACGTTCCAACACGCTTTGCTTGTTCTTCACGGGTGAAATTAAACGGTGCGCCGATTTGCTCTTTTGCTGCTGCTTGGTTGGTGAAAAGTGCATCGCCCCAAGACATTAATTTATGCCACTCATAACCTTCTGGAACAACGACATCATTTACAAGGTTTTCGGCAACCGATGTGAAACCAATCTTGCTTGCCGCAATTCCTTTGGCAAGTGCATTACCAGGCGACATTGAAAATGCCGTTCCAATTGCCAAAGATACTTGAACAAAATTACGGCGTGAAAGGGATTGTGTAATAATTTCGTTGAAATGAGGATTTGATTTATTTGACATGATTTTCTCTTTTTATTTTTATGGAATAACCCCGCCGCTTTAGCAATCTTTTGCGCAGGGTTTATGACAGTTTTAATTACACTTACCATATAACTTTTCATTAGATGCAATGTATTCAGATAATGATTCAAGCCCAAGTTCTTCGCGCGCCTTTTCAACTTGCGCTATATTTGGTTTTCCTACCATTTGTCGGCTCTCATCAATGCAGCTAAGCTGGGTGCCGTATTTTTGGGACTTCATTTCACCAATTGCAATTTTATCGGAAAGAATTGCAAAGCTGTTGGCATCTAATGTGCCATTTTTCACAAGTATCTCTGCTTTTGATAAATTTTGTTTTTGGAAATTTATATCATGGGTAGCGTGAGTAATAAGCAAGAATGCCGAATGCGATGTTTTTGGTGAAAACTCTGCAATTTGAATAATATCATTAGCGGCAAGGATATTTTTTAATTTTTCGGTTCGGATTTTATCATTATTTGTAATTGTATCTCCAATGATTTTTATTTGTTTTTCTTTTTCTGGTTTCGATATTTTATCATTTTTCATTATATCAATAATGTAAAATCTTTCATATTGGTCTGCGGCTCGCATGCCCTCTATGGTTTCAATAATTGCGGAATTTGAAGTAAGTTTTTCATCAGATATAAGGTGTTCTTCTGCGCTATTAATATTGGAATTATTGGCGCAAGCACAAAAAATTAGAGCGATAGGCAATAGTAAGAGTGGCTTCATATTAAGATTCTATGATAAAGTTGAACTTTAAAATTGGTGATTTATATAACTTATAATTGTGTATATGGCGAAAGCAATTCAGCTCTAAGTTAAATTATTTTTATTCAATTAGTACACAGTTTTGCCTGATACTATTTCAAAATAGTTACCCAATATTAACCATATTTTAGCAATGTATTAACGGACTTAAAGAAATAAGTCGTCTTTTCGGAAAAGAAATATGGAAGCGTCACAGGTTCTCGATATCGCAAGAAGTGCGGTCTGGCTGGTCATTGCAATGGCAGCGCCGGCAATGATTCTCGGCCTTGTGGTTGGTGTTGTAATTGGTTTGTTACAGGCATTAACCCAAATCCAAGAGATGACATTGGTATTTGTGCCAAAAATCCTTACAATTTTTCTCGCACTTTTATTCTTCATGCCTTTAATGGGTGGAATGTTAAGCGATTTTTTCCATGAAACTATGCAGCGAATTGCCGCGTCCGGTAACGGCGGCGGATAGGCGGTAATATGGAATTTATCCCGCAACAGATTTGGGCATTTGGTCTGGTATTCGCCAGACTAGGCGGGATATTTATGCTTGCACCGGCCTTAAGCGATACCTCGGTTCCGCCGCGCATTCGCCTTTCATTGGCTTTGCTGGTTTCTTTTATAATTGCCCCCTTGGTAAGTTATAAATTGCCGCCATTACCAGAAACAAATGGCGCATTATATGCCATTTTGGGGGTGGAAATTGTTATAGGCCTTGCGATTGGCTCGATTTTGCGGGTGCTTTTTTCGGCGCTTACAACTGCGGGGGCGATTGCGGGCATGCAATCTGGTCTTGGTTTTGCAATGTCAATTGACCCATCACAAGGGCAACAGGGTTCGATTTTTTCGACCTTTTTGGTGGTTGTTGGAACTGCGCTTATTTTTGCCAGTAATTTGCACCATTTGTTTATTACTGGAATGATTAATTCATACAATTTTATGCCACCAAATGGTCATTTCAACTTTGGTGCCAATGCCGAATGGGCCATAAAATCATTTTCTGATGCCTTTGGAATTGCGGTTCGTATTACTGCGCCAATGTTATTATTTGGAATTGTTTATAACGTGGTTTTGGGCGTTATAAACCGCGCTGCACCAGCAATTCAGGTGTTTTTCATTGCCCAGCCAGTTCAGGTAATTCTTGGCATTTTTCTGTTCCTAATCACCTTGGGGGCGGGAATGATGACATGGGTTAACTTTATGGCAGATGCCGCACGACAATTGAATTAGGGGGTTAGGTTGGAAGAAGACGAATCCCAGAAAATATTTGACCCCACGCCGCGAAAACTCCAACAGGCGCGCGAAAAGGGTGATGTGCCAATGTCGCAAGACGTGGCATCAACCCTTATTTTGGTGGTTGCATTTGGGATTATTATTTCAATTGGTTCAAAAATTGCCGCCGATATTACCCGTTTTTGCCTGATATTTATTGCCAATCCACACGAAATTCCAATCGGCGAAGGTGCAATGCAATCCTTGATGCTATCGGTTGGGGCGCATGTCGGCCTAAGCCTTGCCGTATTATTTGGTGGTATGACAATTGCGGCAGTTGCGGGGCATGCGGGGCAAACTGGTTTGATTTTTACTTTTGAAAAATTAAAACCAAAGCCTGATAAGATTTCACCTATTGCCGGATTTAAAAGAATTTTTGGCAAAGAATCATTAATGCAATTTGCCAAAACCTTGTTCAAAGTTATCATCCTTGGAATTGTTGCCTATAGTGCCTCAAAACCATATTTTGATGATGCCAAAGGTCTGGTTGATATGGAAATCGGTGCGGTTGGGCCATTTCTGTTCACGGTTTTACGATCTGTATTAATGAAGTTATTGATTATTTTGGTTATTTTTGCGGTTGTTGATTACCTTTTGCAACGCTTTAATTTCATGCAACGAAATAAAATGTCAAAATATGAAATGAAGCAGGAATTTAAAGATACCGAAGGCGATCCATTAATCGCCGGAAAATTAAAACAAATTCGTATGGAACGCGCAAAAAAGCGCATGATGCAAAATATTCCAAAGGCAACTGTGATAATCACCAACCCGACCCACTATGCGGTTGCGCTTAAATATGTGCCTGGCGAAGATGCGGCGCCGATTTGTGTTGCCAAAGGCGTTGATAATGTGGCACTTCGCATTCGTGAAGTTGCAGGTCAGCATAAAATCCCAATTGTTGAAGATAGGCCACTTGCCCGTGCCTTGTTTGCGCAAGCCGAACTTGAACAACCGATACCAGAAGAATTTTACCATGCGGTTGCCAAAATTATCGGATCAATTCTGTCTTTGGCTGCCAAAAAGAAACCAACGATAACTATACCAAGAAATAATGCACCGCGTGTAAGCATCGCGGGCGCGAATGAATAGGCGAGAAAATGTTAAACCTCTTTAGTTCCGAACCGATGGAAGCAAAATTATTGGTGCAATTGCTTAACTCATATCTTGAGCCGGCGGCAATTTTTTCCAAAAATGGCGATTTGAAACTTGCTAATCCAGAATGGCGGATTTCCCAAAAAGATGGGCAGTTTGAGGCGATTTTTAAAGACAAAGCAACCAAGGATAAGATTTTCAGAATTGGCAAAGCGCTGCGTCATCGCCGTCCATTAACTGAAGCTATTGAAGAATATATCGTGCAAATCACGCCATTTGGTGATGATAATATCGTGCGCCTTTTATCGCTTGGTGCGCCTAAAAATAAGAATTTCGACATTGAAGAAGAAAATGTTGCAAAAACCGTTCCTCTTCCTGCCAAGCAAATTGAAAGCATTGCCGAAGTGCCGCCAATTTCACGTGCCAATTTGGCATCATTAATTGCGGGTGCGCCACTTGGTATTGCACGGCTTTCTGGGCGCGATATTTCAAGTGCGCAAATCATCGGTACAAATCCCGCATTCGTTCGTATATCTGGCGTTGATAGTGGTCAAAACCTACGCGAAATTATTAGCGATGAAGATAATGCAAAGCTTGATAAACTTGCAATTGGTTCGGTTTCACCGGTTGAATTGGTGATGAAAAATAATAATAAAACCATCTGCGAGGCATGGCTTCTTGAAGATGGTGAAAAAGGTGCGGCCATCCTTTTGATTGATATTTCCGAACGCCGCGAAATGGAAGGTCGCCTTACCCAAGCCAATAAGATGGAAGTTATTGGTAAAATCGCCTCTGAAGTAGCGCACGAATTAAACAATCTTTTGACCGTAATCGTCCTTAATACTGATGCACTTTTGATGCGCCATCCAGTTGGAGATCCATCATATCAAGAATTGCAAGGTATTAGAAATACAACAGGGCGCGCGGCGAATTTGGTTCATACTTTGCTTGCCTTTTCGCGTAAACAAACTTTCCGCCGTGAAGTTTTGGATATTGGCGCAGTATTGACAGAGTTTTCATATTTATTGCACCAAGTCCTTGATGAACGCGTTAAATTTGAAATCCATCATGGCCGCGATTTGCCAAATGTTATGGCAGACAAGCAACAGCTTGAAACCATGTTTATGAACTTTATTACCAATGCGCGCGATGCAGTTTTAAGCCATAATGCATCTGGTGGTTGGGTTAAAATGTCCACCAAAAGGGCAAGCCGTGATGAACTTATCAAGGCATTAAAAGACGAAAAAGTTGCCGATATTCCGAATGTGAAATATTGCCAAATTTCGGTGTCTGATAATGGTTCAGGTATGACCCAAGAAACCGCCAAAAAGATTTTCGAGCCATTCTTTACCACCAAAGAAACCGGCAAAGGCACTGGTATTGGTATGGCGAGTGTTTATGGTATCGTTAAACAATCGGGTGGTTATATCACCCTTGAAACCGAAGTAGGCAAGGGGACAACCTTCTCTGTATTCCTTCCCGAAGCAAGTGAAGAAGAGGCGGTTAAGGCAGCGCCACCACCGGTTAAAGAACCTGTTAAACGTGCCACCAACCTTTCGGGCAAGGGGCGCATTCTTTTGGTTGAGGATGAGGATGGCCTACGCTCAATTACTGCACAAATCCTAAAACAGCGTGGTTATGATGTTAAAGAAGCAGGTGATGGCGAAGAAGCATTAGAGATTTTGGAACAAAACTCTGGTGAAATTGACCTTTTAATTTCCGATGTGGTGATGCCGATTATGGATGGCCCAACCCTTTTGAAAGAAGCGAAACCTTATTTGGGTGATGCGCGGGTTATTTTCATGTCGGGATATGCCGAACAAGACTTTGGCGAAATCCTTGAAAAGGATCGCGCCATTCACTTCTTGCCAAAACCGTTTGAAATGGTGCAACTTGCCGAAAAAGTAAAAACCGTTTTGGGCGGCGGGTAATGGAATTACGAATGATAAATTACGAATTAATTTATAAAGTCATGATGGTTTAAATTATAATAGTAAATAGAAATCTATTTACTATTATATAATTAACTCTATCTTGCGTAATCCGTAATCCGTAATCCGTAATCTATACCGCCTTGCACGCCGCAAATAGCCAATCACGCACATCTTCATCAACCAATGGGCCGATGGTTTTATAGACTTTGGCGTGATAGTCATTAAGCCATTTCTTATCATTTGGAGATAGCATTTCAACAACTACTGCCCGTGTATCAATTGGCACAAGTGTCAAGGTTACAAAGCTATGCATTAGGCGTTCCCCACCTTGTGGAACAACTGCCTTGGTAACATATTGCAAGTTTTCGGTGCGAATACCATAGCCACCCATTTTATAGTAGCCAGGCTCATTTGATAAAATCATACCTTCACGAAGTGGGACATTGGCAAGAACTTTGGCAATTCTTTGTGGCCCTTCATGCACCCCAAGATATGAGCCAACGCCGTGTCCAGTTCCATGATCATAGTCAAAGCCACCGTCCCACAATGCCATACGTGCCAATGTGTCAAGCATACAGCCAGGAGTTCCTTCTGGGAATTTAATGCTTGAAAGTGCGATATGACCTTTTAGAACGCGGGTGAAGCGGTCTTTCATTTCGTCGCTTACTTCGCCCACGCTAATGGTGCGGGTGATGTCGGTTGTGCCGTTTTTATATTGCCCGCCTGAATCGATTAGATAGAATGAATTTGGTGCAATGGTTTTGTTGGTTTCTTCACTTACGCGGTAATGCGCCATTGCGGCGTTTGAAACCGCGCCAGAAATAGAATCAAAAGACAAATCAACCAATTCAGGTGATTGCGCGCGGAATGATTCCAATTTTTGCGCCGCTGAAATTTCAGTTAGTGTTCCTTTTGGCGCCTCATTGTCAAACCAATGCAGGAATTTAACCATTGCCACCGCATCGGTAATGTGGGCCGCTATCATGCCTTTGATTTCGGTTTCATTCTTCATGGAACGTGGCAAAGTGGTTGGGTCTTGTACCTCATTAACATTTGCGCCACTATTTTTAAGAACATTAACAATATAGGCTGAGGTTAAGCCACCATCAACGGCGATATTTTTACCAGAAAGTTTGGCAAGCGCAGGTTCAAAATCGGCTTCGCTTAAGACCTCCACCCCATTTCCAAGATGGGCTTTTAATTCCGGCGTAACTTTTTCTGGGGCGATAAATAATTGCGCGGTGGCATCATTGTTAATAATCGCATTTGATAGCACAAGTGGCGAGCGTGAAACATCACCACCCCTTATATTAAATGCCCATGCAATAGATGGCGGTGAAGTAAGGATAACCGCATGATTACCACCTTCACTTAATGCTTCGGCAATTTTACCGCGTTTTGATGCCCCGTTTTCACCGCTATATTTATCTTCATGGGGCATTGCGATTGCCGCAGGAGCCGCAGGGCGGTTTTCCCATATTTCATCGATTGGGTTGCTTTTAAGCTCAATTAATTCGCCGCCGCCAAATTGTGCCGCCTCATAAAGGGTCTTTAGTGATGCCGGGGTGAATAATTTAGGATCATAGCCAATTCTTAGACCTTTTGATTTTTCTTCAAGCCAAACTTTTGGGCCACGTGAAACCAAGTCCCAATATTCAAATAATTCATTATCAGTTTGGACTTTTACCTGAATGGTATAACGTCCATCCGTGAACATATAGGCGTTGTCTAGCGTTATAATCGCGCTTCCGGCTGAACCGGAAAAGCCAGTTGCAAATAATAATCTTTCATATGCAGCCGGAATATACTCGTTCTGCCATTCGTCTTCGTGGGGGATAATGATGCCGTCCAAGCCCAATGATTTAAGTTTGTCACGGATTTTAGGAACAGCACTTTGCCCGAAACTTTTTCCGCCAACGGTATTAAAGGTTTGGAAGCTTAAGCCATTTTTATTTTCATTATTTGTCATTACGCACCTTCTGCTTTGGATATGCAATAGCATAATTTTCAAAAAAAGTTCGACTTGTTTAATGCTTTTTACACCTTCGTATGGTTTAATTTGGGCGTAATATTTAAAAATAATATGATTTAATTGGAGTATGGTTTGGAAACCAAGGGTGTTCGTAGTCTCGACATGCTACATAAATTCGGCTCAACCGGTCGGGTTTTAAACCTTTATCGCGTTTTTGAGAAACATTCAGGTGATCCTGAATATGAAGAAAAACCACTTTTCAAAAATCCAAAACTTAATCGTGCTATCATTGTTAAGCACCGTTTACGCTCTGATGAACAATATTTAATGCCTCGTCGTCAAAAAGTTGTGACCAAAATAATTTTCCCATTAATTCGGGAATCGCTTAATTTTGGTGGACAGGCAATTTTTGTAAATCAAACCAATTATCGTGAGGCACTTGCCGCAGCAACTGGCAGCAATATTGAGGCACTGAAAGAAGATATGGAACTATTGGTAATGATAAATAAATTACCATCACTAGATCCTTTTCTTTTACGCGAATACTTGCGCAAACATGATCATTTTCCGGCGGATTGTTATTTTGATATCGCACCTGCTGATGTTGAAAGAATGCGTAATTTTACATCAACCGAAATTTCACGCCTGATTGAAATTGCATTCTCTGGCGGTGACGCAACAGGCTCGAATGAGCTTGTAACGAAAATGGTGGATTTGATTTTATCAAACGAAGCCGATGAAAAATTAGAGCCACTTCGTGTTGCCTTGGGCCTAGAGGGGGATAGCTTCCGCGATGGTATTTTTGCGTGGCGCGGATTTATTTATTTCAAATGGCAAATGGATACGATTTATAAAGACTTGGTCTCTGTTATTGGTCACGTTGATAAGGTTCGCATTACCGATAGGGCAGATTCCGAAACCAAGGCAAATATTTCACGCCTTGCAGCCCAGTTGAAGCAGTCACTTCGTGAAGTTGCCGCTGAATGTAAAGAAATTATGTCGCTTTATGATAAAGCATTCGATGATCTGATTGAAAAAGCCCATGCCGCCGCATTTAAGAAATTCCTTCTTGAAAGCCCGCAATTATTTATCGAATTGGGGCATTTGATGGGCGTGGTTTCGCACATAGGCTCGTTCTGGTCATACCGTTTTCCAAATCGGGAAGCGATGCAAATTGATGCCAAAGGCTTTGAAGATATATTAATGGATTTTGTGCATGGGCTTTCATATACACCAGGCACTAGAACCTATGCGTCATTATCTTTGCCGGGGCAGCCAACAACACAAACAGCGGCATAGATATCTATAATTATATTTTTTGGTAAGTAAGGGTGGACCAAACATCTTGATGGTAAATATTTACCAGCTTCATGCCCTTATTGCCAAAGGCGCGCTTAATGCTTGGTTCTTGGGTTGCCAAAAGACCAGATAGTACAAGGTGACCACCTTTTTTAACCGATGCCGACAAATCCCACGATAATTTAACCAATGGCTTCATCAAAATATTGGCAAAAACCAAATCATAACCACCGGCCTTGCGAATACCGGCTTTTTTGATGCCATTTGCGACATAAACTTTTACGGCAGATGAAGTGTGGTTAAGTTTCATATTTTCAACCGCAACCCGCGCGGCATTGGCATCGATTTCTGTGCCAATACATTTTGCGCCAACCTGTGCCGCCGCAATTGCCAAAACCCCAGAGCCAGTGCCAACGTCAAGCACATGTTTTGGGCGCATATTGGCATTGACCAATTTATCAAGTGCAAGCAAACAGCCGCGTGTTGTGCCGTGGTGCCCCGTACCAAATGCCTCACCGGCGTCAATGATGATTTCAAGGCGACCATTACGGGTTTTGCGTTTGTCGTGTGTGCCGCAAATTCTGTAACGTCCGGCATTTACTGGTGGTAAACCCTCTAATGACATGCGCACCCAGTCATTGTCTTCTAGTGGTGCGTATTTTGCGTTTATTTCAGGCAACATAATGGCAAGTGCGCCAACGCCAGATTGGGCAACTTCTTCTTCTTCGCAATATGCTTCAAGGCGAAACTGCCGTCTTTCGCATTCATGCCAAGATACAGCACCAAAGCCACCAATGTTTTCTAATATCTGCGCAGCTTCTTCAATTAGAGAGCGCGCACCGTTTGCGCTAAGTAAAATCATGCGTCCTAATATAATTACACCCAGATTTTTGCAATTTGAAATCACATCAAAGTCTTTAAAATTTGGTTTTTTGCATTACTTATATTGTCTGTTGGTTAAATGGGTGGTGAAATGCGCGATAATCCAAGGCTTTTTATAAATTTTCCTTTCTCAATTGGCGCAGAAATCCCCCTTTGCAAGGAACATGCCCATTATGTTCACAACGTAATGCGCCTTAAGGAAGGTGATGAGATTACGGTTTTCAACGGCGAAGACGGCGAATATTCGGCAAAAATAAAATCTTCTTCCAAAAAGTCTGTTGTGGTTGAACTTGTAACAAAAATCCGTGAACAAGATGTCTTGCCAGATTTAACCTTGTTCTTTGCGCCCATAAAAGGGCATCGCAACGATAATATAATTGAAAAAGCGACCGAACTTGGGATTGCAAATTTACGACCCGTTCTTACTGAACGTACGATTGTGCGCAAAATTAATACCGATAAATACCTTTTGACCGCCATCGAAGCCGCCGAACAATGTGAAAGACTTAATATCCCAAAAATTGCCGAGCTTAATTATCTTGCATCCGCGATTGAGGGCTTTGAAGGCGATGTGCTTTTTGCCGATGAGGCGGGGGGCGGAAAGACGATTGCCAATGCAATCCCTGAAAAGGGTGAAAGAATAGCACTTTTAATTGGGCCAGAAGGTGGCTTTAGCGACAAGGAACGTGAATTTTTATTGTCACACACAAATGTTATTCCGATTGCCCTTGGTAAACGCATATTACGTGCCGATACGGCGGCGATTGCGGGGCTTACACTTTTGCAAACATTTTATGGTGACTTTTAGAAAAATATTCTTGTTGTAATGGACAAAAAATAAACTTAAATGCGGCCAGAATAGACCGCCAGATTAGAAAGCATTCCAATGGCAAAAATCGATAAAAATACGCCAATCGAAAAATATGATGACCTTTTATATACTTTTACCAAAGGTATGAAGCCAAAAGATGAGTGGCGTATTGGTACCGAGCATGAGAAATTTGGTTTCTATCATGGCTCAAATGACCCTGTCCCATACGAAGGGGAAAGGGGTATAAAGGCACTTT
Organism: Hyphomonadaceae bacterium UBA1933; assembly: GCA_002337085.1. GTDB lineage: Bacteria > Pseudomonadota > Alphaproteobacteria > Caulobacterales > Aquidulcibacteraceae > Pseudaquidulcibacter. Next base: position 191,164 of record DDFH01000003.1, read on the forward strand.
TAGAGGGTTTGAAAACCAATACACATTGGGATGGAATTTATGAGGGGGATAATATCATTGGCCTGCAAGAAGGTTATGGTTCGGTAACTCTTGAACCCGGTGGTCAGTTTGAATTATCTGGTGCGCCATTAAACTCAATCCATGAAACTTGTGTAGAGATTGCAAGCCATTTGACGGCGGTGCGCTCTGTTGCCGATGCTTTGGGAATTGGCTTTTTGGGTCTTGGCTTCCAACCCAAAACCCGCCTTGAAGACGTGCCAATGATGCCAAAAGGCCGCTACAACATTATGCGCGAATATATGCAAAAGGTTGGGCGTTTGGGGCGACAAATGATGTTCCGTTCTTGCACGGTTCAGGTAAATCTCGATTTTGCTTCCGAGGCCGATATGGCGCGCAAATTCAAGGCATCACTGGCGTTGCAGCCAATTGCAACCGCGCTTTTTGCCAATTCACCATTTGCCGAAGGTCGCCTTAATGGCTATCAATCCTATCGCGCCCATGTTTGGACTGATACCGACCCCGATAGAACTGGTGTGCCGAAATTTGTTTTCAACAAAGATTTTAGCTTTGGGGATTATGTTGGATATGCACTTGATGTGCCAATGTATTTCGTAAAGCGTGATGGTATTTATCACGATGTTTCAGGGTTATCATTCCGTGATTTTATGGCAGGAAAATTAAAAGGCTTTGAAGGGCAATTACCAACCCAATCCGATTGGGAAGATCACCTTACCACCCTTTTCCCAGAAGTGCGCATGAAATCCTATCTTGAGATGCGCGGTGCGGATGCGGGGCCGTGGTCACGCCTTTGTGCATTACCTGCTTTATTTGTTGGACTTTTATATGATGAAACCGCACTTTCGGCGGCGCTTGATTTGGTAAAAGATTGGGATGCCTACGATGTTGAAGGTTTGCGCCGTGCCGTTCCCGCACTTGGTCTCAACGCCAAAATTCGTGGGGTACGGGTACAGGATATTGCAAAAGAAACTTTGAAAATTGCCCGCTCAGGTCTTAATGCCCGCGCTGCATTAAATCCTGCCGGCGATAATGAAACTGGCTTCTTAGGCGAGCTTGAAGACATTGCCGAAACCGGCATCACCCCCGCCATGCGCCTGATTGATAAATTCAAAAACCAATGGGGTGGCGACATCAACAAGGTTTATGAGGAATGCGCGTATTAAAAATTAAAATAAATTAGTGTTTGATTTGCCACGTTTCGCAACTTTTATAGGAATTGTTTTATTTTGAAATGAGTATAATTATTCAGTATTATAAATTTTTTTATTAAAACATTTGATAAACTGTTGAATAATAATGGATAAAATTAAATACGAATTCCCAGATGGTACAAAACAACTAAAAATTAAACCGATAATCAACGGTGTTAAAGGGCGTTGGATAAAGTGTTTTCCAAATGTTTTAGGTGAAGTTTTAATCGTTGCAGACAATAAGGTTTTTGATATTGACCTAAACGAAATTAAATTTCCCCCGATTAGCAACGGTAAAAATATAAAAATTGGAATTGTTCAACGTGCATTGAACGGCGACTATATAGTAGCTGAAATTCGCAATAACGGCATTGTTCCCAATTGCTTTATCTTTGATAAAAACCGTACTTTTAAAGCCATGTTTCGCATTGGCGATGCGGTTGAAAAATTATTGGTTGATAAAGATTATAATATATGGGTTGGCTATTTTGATGAGGGGGTATTTGGTCATGATCAACTTTCGACCAATGGTCTTAATTGTTTTGACCAAAATGGCAAATTAATTGCAAATTATTGGGGAAATAAAGATGCGCAATTGCAGGATGTATATAATATTAATATAAGTGATGAAGGTGCTGTTTATATTTTTACAGATACATGCGATAAAATTGTCGAGGTTAGAAATAGAAATTTTGCAATTGTAGAAGATAAAAGTCCCGCAGGTTCACCCAATGTCCTTATGATTACCGATAAATATTATTTAAAATTAGGAACAGGATACCGCAAAGGCGATCCATACCAAACCTTGGAAGATGGGGTATATACTTCATTAAATTTAAAAACTGGGGAAACTTACACAAGCCCCAATTCGGAATTACTTGATGAAAATGACTATGAAATTTATAAAACCTGTATCACAATAATTGATAGGAATAGTAGAGAGCCACAACTGGTTCAGGTCCTTGATGAGAATGCTGCCACAATGCCCATGAAATACGGTGAGGTTTATAAAGATAAGGCATATTATGTGGTCAATAATAATATTTATGAAATTACGGCATCACAAATTTTAAATGCCCTAAATTTACCATAAATTATCGTTAATCCTTCTTTCAAAGAGAGGGAAGAATGGCAAATAATAATTCGAATATGATTCCGGCGATTTTTTTGGCAATTGGTATTGCGACGGGCGGTTTTTTTGCGGGGCATGGATTGGTTAAATCCCGCCTTGGGTTTCGTACTGTGACCGTAAAAGGTCTGGCAGAGCGTTCGGTAAAGGCGGATTTGGGATTTTTGCCAATTCGCTTCACCGCCAATGGTGCAACATTGGATGAGGCACGCAACACCCTTACCCAAGGCGAGACGGTGGTTAAAAATTACCTCAAAGCGCAAGGTTTTGCCGATAATGCCATAAGTGTGCAAAATATTCGGGTTGAAGATAAATGGGCCAATTCGTACGGCAATAACCAAATTCAAGAAGGTTTGCGCTATTCTTTAACCGAGGATATTTTGGTTAAATCCAATGAGGTTGATAAGGTTTCCAAGGCCGCAAGTGGTTTATCGGGTCTATTGGCGCAAGGCGTTGTTTTAAGTGGCGATGAATATAATTCGGGCGCCAAATTCCTATTCACCAAATTAAATGACCTAAAGCCTGAATTATTATCAGAAGCGACCAAAAAGGCACGCGAAGCCGCACAAAAGTTTGCCACTGAATCGGGTGCAAAAGTTGGTGCAATCCAAAACGCCAATCAAGGCGTGATAGAGGTTAATCCCGCAATTGAAATTCCCAATGAAAGTGGTGATAAACAGGTTGATAAAACCGTGCGTGTAGTAACAACGGTAACTTATTTCTTAAAGGATTAATTAGGCAACCAAAGAAACCAAAGAGCCGCTATTGGCAATATTGGTTTTACTTTCAATATCGGCAAATTCTTTTTCGGCATCTTTGAAGTCGTCTTCAAAGTCTTTGATTATTTCATCGCCTTCTTTGTCATTATAGGTGAATTTGACAGCCGCTTTGGCGATTTTGAAAAGCGTTTTTAAATCTTCAAGTGCTTTGCGCGCCATTTTGACAAACTCATCTTCCTCTTTTGGTTTTATTGTTGGATTATTATTTGTCTTATCGCTTGCTTGATTGCTAGGCTCTGTTTTTGAATTGGCGGCTTCTGGCGTGCCTTGGTTTGTTTTTTCTGTGGCTTCGGTGGTGGTTGTTGCATCATTTGTGGCAACTTCAACGGATGCATTATCGCTTTGTTCGCTTGCTTCTGTTGTCACATTTGCATCAACTGTTTCTTGGGGGTTCGTGTTTGCTCCCGAAGTATCAGCATAGCTGGTTGTACCTGCGCCATCGCTACCAAGTGCCGAACCATATTCTTTTATAATTTGTTTTAGCTCTTTTACCAAAGCGGCAAGCATACGTGCCAAAACCTTGGGGTCGCCAGTAAAGTTTAGTTTTAATTGCTGAATCCGTTTTACAACTTCTTGCAGGCGTACCTTGGCAGCGGCTTTTTTATTATCATTTATTTCTTTGGTGGAATTTTTAGAGGCGTGCAAAAGAGTGTTTAATGCCTGTTTTGCCTGTTCGTTTTTTTTCGCAGATTCCGCCTGTTTACGATCTTTATAATTCGTATTCAAAAGGCTTGTAATATTGTTATTGGCTATCTGCATAACACTTAAATATCATAATCCAATTATAAAAAGGTAAAAGTGAACGATAAATTTGCCTTTTTGTAGCGCTGCATTTGACCTTGGGCAATTTTTGTATAAAAGCCCATTTCTCAAAGGCAAACCAAATGAATGAATTAGCACGGCAATCAGCCCGCAGAAGAACTTTTGCAATTATTTCCCACCCCGATGCGGGTAAAACCACTTTGACCGAAAACCTACTACTAACTGGTGGGGCAATTCGTATGGCGGGTGCGGTGCGTGCGCGTGGTGAACAACGCCGCACGACATCGGATTTCATGAATATTGAAAAAGAGCGCGGGATTTCGGTTTCGGCCTCGGTAATGACCTTTGAACACCGTGATAATATCATAAACCTCCTTGATACCCCGGGGCACGAGGATTTCTCCGAAGATACTTATCGTACACTTACCGCCGCCGATAGTGCGGTTATGGTGCTTGACGCCGCAAAGGGTATCGAGCCGCAGACATTAAAATTATTCGAAGTTTGCCGCCTTCGCGATATTCCAATCATTACCTTTATCAATAAAATGGATCGCGAGGCCCAAGATCCAATGGAATTATTGGATGAGGTGGCAAGCAAACTTGCACTAGACCCCGCGCCAATTTTTTGGCCACAAGGGTCGGGTAATCGCTTTAAGGGCATGGTTGATTTACGCAATAATAAATTCATCGCCTTTGAACGCCCACAACCAGGGCAGGCGGGCATGATAACCCATGAACGTATGCCACTTGATGAAGCCGGCAATCTTCTAAGCCCTGAAGAACTTGAAGAAATTCAAATGGGTGCGGAATTGGTGCAAGGTGGCTATTCTGAATTTAACCTGCAATCATTCCGCGAAGGGCATATGACCCCCGTGTTTTTTGGCTCGGCACTTCGTCAATTTGGTGTGGTGGATTTGCTTGATGGTCTTGTTGATTATGCCCCTCCACCACACAACACCAAATGCGCCATTAAAGGCGTGCAGTCAGAGGTTCACGCCGATGATAATGAGGTTGCGGGCTTTGTCTTTAAAATTCAGGCTAATATGGATCCTAACCACCGTGACCGCGTGGCAATGGTGCGTTTGGCAAGTGGTAAGTTTACGCGCGGTATGCGCCTTAAAACCCTTTCTGGTAAACAAATTGGCGTGCATAACCCCATGATGTTTGTCGGGCAAGATCGTGAACTAACCGATGAGGCCTATGCCGGCGATATTATCGGCGTTCCCAATCACGGGGTTTTACGGGTTGGTGATAGTTTGTCGGTATCTGGCAATATTTCTTTTGTGGGTATTCCAAACTTTGCGCCCGAAATTTTGCGCCGTGTTTTTGTTAAAGACCCACTTAAAGCCAAGCATTTGGGCAAAGCATTGCGCGCACTTTCCGAAGAAGGTGTTACCCAGCTTTTCAGCCCTGATATTGGTTCTGACATGATTGTTGGCGCGGTGGGGCCATTGCAGTTTGACGTTTTGGTAGAACGCATCAAGGCGGAATATGGCCTTGAGGCAACATTTGAAGCCTGCCCGTATAATGCCGTGCGTTGGATAAGTGCCGAAAGCAAAGCCGACATGGACAATTTCATGGATCGCAACAAAATGGGCATTGCCCGCGACATTGATGATGATTTGGTATATCTCGGCAAATCCGCATGGGACATTGGCTATGTCGCCGAAAAATTTCCCAAGATTGCTTTTAAAGCCGTGAAAGAACGCGAAGCAGGGAAATTGTAGGGGATTAATAATTAAAAATTATTTTATCGCAATTTATGAACCCTGTGTGGGGCATTCACCAACCATGAACACAATTAACAAAAATCCCCCACCGAGGGCTGTTTTAGAGTTTTAAAGTATTTGCAAAAAATATATGTGAAAAATTTTTGGAAACCGCGCTTTTCAAAAATTTTTCTCTATATAATACACTTTGCTAAGTGAGCCTGAAAGGCGAGGGTGGCAAAGTGAATAAAATGGCGGACAGGGCGGGATTTGAACCCGCGATACCCTTGCGAGTATGCCGCATTTCGAGTGCGGTGCTTTCAGCCGCTCAGCCACCTGTCCTTTATGGCTTGATTAGGCTTTGAAATTAAAGCTGTAAAGTGCAGGTTGCATCTATCCTCCCCTGCGACCAAGGGGAGCGGGGGGGGGGTGGATTGCGTAGCAAGACGGAGGGGGCAAAATATTTCAAAGCCCCTTAAGTGTCTTTAATTCCCAAACCAGTTTCCCAAGAAATTCCAATATTCCACCAAGATTATTATAAATATCAAGGTTTCTTATTCTTATAATTTCAAAGCCTTTGGTTTTAAGATATTTTTCGCGTGATAAATCATTTTGCAATTCTTCATCGCTTATGTGTGTTGCGCCATCAATTTCAATTATCAGACCTATTTCAATTGCGGCAAAATCAACAATGAATGGCGGGATTGGGTGTTGGCGGCGAAACTTCACGCCTTCAATATTTGCGCCTTTAATATGTTTCCAAATTATCGTTTCTGCCTTGGTAAGTTTTTGGCGGTTTTCTTTGGCAAAGTTTTGAATTTTGGGATTGCGCATAATATATAGATTATTGGAGTTTGATATGGCGTCAAGCCCCCTCCGCCGCCTTTGGCGGCACCTCCCCCGTTTCACAGGGGAGGACAATTCGCCTTAATTACGCACGCTCAACGCAAAGTGCCACGCCCATGCCGCCGCCGATGCACAATGTTGCAAGGCCTTTTTTGGCGTCGCGTTTTTGCATTTCGGACAATAGGGTGCAAAGGATACGCGCGCCTGATGCGCCAACCGGGTGACCAATGGCGATTGCGCCGCCGTTTACGTTTACTTTATCGGTATCCCAACCCATATCGCGGTTTACGGCAATTGCCTGTGCGGCAAAAGCTTCATTGGCTTCGACAAGGTCAAGGTCTTTTACGTCCCAACCCGCAATCGCAAGTGCTTTTTTAGATGATGGAATTGGGCCGGTTCCCATAATTGCAGGGTCAACGCCAACTGTTGCGTATGATTTAATAGTTGCAATTGGGGTAATGCCCAATTCATCAGCTTTGGCTTTTGACATTAAAACAATTGCCGCCGCACCATCATTAATACCAGACGCATTGCCCGCAGTTACAGTGCCGTCTTTTTTGAAAGCAGGCTTAAGGGCGGTCATACCTTCAAGGGTTGCACCGTGGCGGATATATTCGTCATTCTCAACCACAACATCGCCTTTACGGGTTTTGATGGTTACAGGAATGATTTCTTCTTTGAATTTTCCTGCTTTTTGTGCGGCTTCGGCTTTGTTTTGGGAAGCAACCGCAAACGCATCTTGCTCAGCGCGTGAAATTTGCCATTGTTCGGCAACGTTTTCGGCCGTGATACCCATGTGGTAATCATGGAAAGCATCAGTCAAAGCATCGGTAAGCATGGTGTCATTAAAGGTAACGCCGCCCATTTTTTGACCATTACGAAGGAATGCCGCGTGATTTGCCTGTGACATTGATTCCATACCGCCTGCGATAACGACATCGGCTTGACCCGTTGCAATTTGCCCCGCAGCCAACGCAACAGCGCGAAGGCCAGAGCCACAAAGCTGATTAATTTGCCATGCCGGAACTTCATCTGGAATACCTGCGTTGCGGCTTGCTTGGCGCGCTGGGTTTTGCCCTTGTCCTGCTGAAAGGATTTGCCCAAGGATAACTTCATTAACATCGCTTGGCTTGATGCCAGCACGTTTTACGGCTTCTGCAATGGCAATTTTACCAAGGTCGTGTGCTTTTAATGATGAAAGGCCGCCCAAGAATGAGCCAACCGGCGTACGTGCAAATGATGCGATAACAATCTCTGTCATGAATTCCTCCTCAAAACTCCCTATTTTTTTTTGCTCTGCAGCAAAAGTGATAAATCCTTTATATCTTACAAAGTCGCTTGACAATTACTAAAGTATTGGTGTTGCATAAATTAATACTATTGTATAAGTGCTGCGATGCACAAGAACAAAATTAAAACTTGGGGTTAAAAAATGTCCGGGAAAAAAGAAAAGGTTATTATCAAAAAATACGCCAATCGTCGCCTGTATAATACGGATTCTTCATCCTATGTGACTTTGGAATTTTTATCACAGCTCGTGCGCGATGGTGTTGAATTTGTGGTTCTTGATGCAAAAACCGGTGAAGATATTACCCGTCAAGTTCTTACACAGATTATTTTTGAAGAAGAGAATGGTGATTCTAATCTTTTAAGCGTGAATTTCTTGCGTGATTTAATTTCTTATTATGGCAAAAGCGTTCAAAGTTTTTTTCCATCATATCTTGAAATGTCGATGAAAAACTTTGCACAATATCAAGATCAATGGCGCAAGGCGCTATCGGTTGGTGGTGAGAACCCTGGTTTTGACATGTTCTCAAATGCCATGAAGGCAAATATGGAAATGTTTACCAAAGCTGCACAGGCAATGACGGGAAACCCATTCTACCCTACGCCAAAAGAAGAGCCGCAACCTGATAGTCAGCTAAAAGCAATGCAGGATCAATTAAAAGCAATGCAAGAGCAATTAGACAAAATCGCAAAAAAATAGCTTTTATCCTATCATTCCCGAAACTTCACTTTGCATGCGTGCGATAAGGGTTACGCTTTGTTCGTCTTCGCGGGCTGCAAGTTCAATTTTATTTTGTTTTGCCGTTAAAAATGCAATGAAGGGCTGAATTGAGCGACCGTCAAAACCATCTTCTGGTGCGCGACCTTGTAATGACGCCCGCATGGCTGGCTTAAGGTTAACCCTGTAACCAGTTGCTTTTACCATTACCTCGTAATTATTTCCGTTTTTGGTGGTCACGACTTCGATTTCACCACCTCTTGGCAGGCTATCTATGGCAATCATAATAAGGTTCATCAAAACCCGCGCTAATGGTTTTGGAAATTCATTTTCGGTAATTTCCCACTTAAATTCCGGCTTTTGGGTGGCAATGAATTTTGCGGCAATGTTTTTCAAATCCGCAAGGCTTGAAGTTCCATTGCCAGCAGTAACCGAGCCAAAGATTGCGCGCATAAAGTCAACTTTTGCACCCGCTTGATTGGTCGAATTGCGAATAAGACCGATTGCACTTTCGCGCATTTCTGGTGAATTATCACTTTCAAGGACATCTAGTGCCGTCGTTAATGCCTGTATAGGTGACGCAAGGTCATGACATACACGTGAAGAGACAAGGGCGATAAGTTGGGAAACATCAATACTCATAAATCCTATTTGCCCCCAAAAAGGTAAAACTTAGTTAACTGAATGCAAAAAAGGGGCGCATTATACGCCCCTTCGTGATTATTGTAAAAAATAAATATAAAATATCTTATTTGCACGAAATAATTATAGAATTATCAGATGCTTGCGATGCTTTGGTTGCCGATGATTTTGCGCACCAAGTACCGCTTAAATCTTTCAGATATTCGCCATTGTTCAATTTTTGAATTTGATGCATTGCCTGAACGGTTGCCGCTTGGTCAACTGTACCACCAGTTTTGCTCGCAACATCGGTATAAACCGCACGACGACGTGCGTTAATTTCGTTGATTGCACGTTGCAAATCACCTTGGTCAGCAGTTGCAGACTTAACAAAGCCAAGATAACCATTTGCTTGTTCGCCAATGATTTTTGCAGATAATGCCTGATCCACAGGGCCGCCATTATCAACCGCAAGCGCCGCACCCGCACCAATAAGGGCAAGGGCAAAACCACCAAATAAGACCTTTGAAATGTTTTTCATCTTATTCTCCATAAACTTTCTCAAAAAACGTTCTTAGAATATAATATGCTTAGAATATACCGGGGTTAGTCTGTGCCGCTTTTTCAAGCTCATTTTCCATGCGTACCCGAACGTTTTGTTCAATCTTCATATTGATATTGAGGTTAATCTCAATCGGCTTGTCCGGCACTTCAACTTTTACGGTTGGTGTGCAGGCAGCGGCACCAAGACCACCAAGCACAATCACGGGTAATATTAATTTTTTCCCAATTGTTTTTGCATTCCGCATTTCAAGCTCCTGAATAGTAACAATACTCACTATCACGATTTCATTATAGATAGAAAGCCTGAATGTGATATGAATTACTAATTTATGAATGCTTTAATTGCTTTTTCGCCTGATTTTTTGCCAACTGCCGCCGCTGAATGATATGTGGGGTTCAATGATTTGGTGGCAATCGCCTTTATCTCATCTGGTGTGGTCTCGCGAATGGCGCGGCTTATGGCATCGGTATCAAGGGTTTTACCCAAAACAAAGGCCTGTGAAATTGCAGCATTAACGCGTGATGATGGATTTTCAAGCGACATCATAAATGCGGTTTCAAAGGTTTTCTTGGCCCTTTGTAATTCACGCTCATCAGGGCCATTCATTGCCAAATCTTCAATATGCCCCATTGTGCGTTTTATCACTTCGGCGGCATTTTGTGGTGCACATCCGGCAGATATAATAAACCGCCCAATATCAACATATTTTTCGGTATAGGCATCAATACCATAAACCAAGCCAAGGCGTTCGCGCAAATCTTGGAATAACCTTGATGCCATTCCACCACCCAAAAGGCCCGCAAAAATTTGTGAGGCATACATTTCATCCGAACCTGCCCCAGGGGCATAGGTTGAAATAGCGACTTGAAACTGTTCCATCCGTCTTGCTTCGAATAGGGCTTTGCGGGTGGCGATACCATGCGCAAATTCAACCCTTGAGGCTGGTTTTAAATGCCCAAAAAAGCGGTTTGCCAATTCCATGCTTTGATTTTCATCAACCGCACCGCCAAAAGCAATAATAATATTGGCGGGGTTTAAATATGCGGCGTGGAATTTTTGGATTTGGTCAATGTCTAGCGCAGCAAGGCTTTGGGCATCACCCAATATTGGGCGACCCAAAGGTTGATTTTCAAATGACGCCATTTGATTTAGGACGCTGCAACGATCTTCGGCATCGTCATAGGCCTCATTTAATTCGTGCAGAACGACATTTTTTTCAAGTTCGGCTTCTTTGGGGTCAAAATGCGGGCGCAAAACCAAATCGGCGCAAAGTGCGAATGCCTGCTCAATTTCATCACCTAAACAGCGGGCATAAAACCCCGTCCGCTCATAAGAGGTGGCAGCGTTAAGATAAATGCCATGCGCTTCGGCATCTTCGGCGATTTGCGTTGCGTTGCGGTCGCCCGCACCCTTAAACACCAAATGTTCAAGAAAGTGGGCAATGCCATTATTGGTTTCGTCTTCGTTGCGCGTTCCAATGCCAACCCAAACCCCGATACAGGCACTTTTAAGCCCCGCAACCTTGTCGATAATTACGGTTGCACCATTTTCAAGGCGTTTAAGGCGGGCAAAGCCGCTATCGTTAATAATTGTTTTTGATGTAGTTTTTAATTTCAAGCTCATCAGATTTTAATTTTTCAAACTTTTCTTTACGCTCAAATAAATCTTTGGCGTGTGGTGGAAGAGCGGGGTTAATTCCCAACACTTCAACAATGGTTTCAGGGAATTTTGCCGGATGGGCGGTCGCAAGGATGATTTTTTGCGCGCCGTTTATCGGCGATTTAACACGGCTCGCATAGCCAACTGCGGTATGCGGGCAAATTACTTCTTTGGTTTCTTCAAAGCATGCTTTGATTGATTGGCGGGTTTCATTGTCATCAATTGTGCTTGGGACAAAGATTTCGCGAATATTTTTCAAAGTTTCAGGCTTTATAACAAAGGTTTTATCAGCTTTTAACGAATTATAATAGCCCACAATTTCTTTTGCATCATGGCCACCTAATTCAAACAAAATGCGTTCAAAATTGCTCGGAACTTGAATATCCATTGCCGGTGAAATCGTGGCCTTGGATTCACCGGTAACTGCAAAAACGCCGCTTTCAAGTGAGGCGGCAAGGGCGTTATTGGCATTATTGGCAACCACGATATTACCAATATTCGCACCCAGCATTTTTGCGGCAAAGCCAGAAAAAGCATCGCCAAAATTGCCGGTTGGCACAATAAAGTCAGCGGGCTTATCAATTCCTGCTTTTGAAGCCGCAATTACAAAATAAACCGATTGCGCAATGATGCGCGCAAAATTCACGCTATTGACAGGGGCAAGTTTTACTTCTTGAACAAATTTCTTATCGCCGAAAAAGCCTTTTAAAATTGCCTGCGCACGGTCAAAGTCACCGTCAAGAATAAGTGCATGGATATTATCGGCACCAGAAGCTGTCATAAAGCGTTTTTGCACTTCTGAAACACGACCATCTGGCATAAGGATAAAGGTTTCAATGCCCTTTTTGTTTTTAAATGCCTCAACAGCAGCGCCACCAGTATCGCCAGAAGTTGCGCAAACTACGCTTAAAGTGGCATTGTTTTTCGCAAGTATATATTCAAATAATGCGCCAATCATTTGCATTGCCACATCTTTAAATGCCAATGACGGGCCGTGGAATAATTCAAGCAAATGCAAGTTTGGTGCGATTTGTTTTAATGGAACAACATCTTTATCGTGCCATTGCTCGCCATATGCTTTTTGGCAAAGGGTAAGTGCGGTTTCAAAATTAATATCATTGCCCGCAAAAGCATGTAAAACATGCGCCGCAGTTTCATAATAAGGGGCGGTTTTTGCGTTTTCCAAAACGCTTTTTTCAAGCTTGGGCCAAATTTTTGGCACATATAACCCGCCATCAGGCGCAAGACCTTCGATAATTGCTTGATTAAAGCCGACCTCGGGTGAATTACCGCGTGTTGAGATATATTCCATTTTGAACCAAAACCCTCTGATTTAATGTGGGATGCCTTTATTATATAATGCCATAAAATAAAAGCCCCATATGCGTTTAATATTTTGAATGTTTTCATTCACGGGTGGCTTTTATGCGAATATAACAACTTTTATAATCATAACAAAAGTTGTATTCGGTCATAATGAAAAAAGTTTTGGTTTTTGATTCAGGGGTTGGTGGTTTTTCAATTGTTCGGGAATTAATTGCCCAAAATCTAAATATTGAAATATCTTACCTTGCTGATACTTCATTTTTTCCATACGGAAATAAGAATGATTTGGAATTGCTTGACCGCATCCCAAAAGTGGTGGCTAATGGTGTTACAAAGACTGGTGCAGATGCAATTATCATTGCCTGCAATACCGCAAGCACAATTGCACTTTGGCGCATCCGTGAGGTGGTGAATATCCCCGTGATTGGGGTTGTACCCGCCATCAAGCCCGCCGCAAGCATGACAAAAACCAAAACAATCGGGCTTTTGGCAACGCCGCGTACCATTGGCTCGGCATATGTTGATGATTTAATTGAACAATTTGCAGGTGATTGTAATGTTATCCGCTATGGCCCGCCCAATCTCGCGCTCGCTGCCGAGCAGGTTTTACGGGGCGAAGATTTTGACGAAAACCATATAAAAGATGCCATTAACGGGCTTTATAAAAACCCCAAGGCCAAAGATATTGATATTATCATACTTGCTTGCACCCATTACCCACTTATCAAGGATGAGTTGGCGAAATATGTGCCGGAGGATGTAAAATTCATTGATTCCGGTGAAGCCATTGCCAGAAGACTAAAAGAAATATTGGCGATTGATAATATGGGTTCTGTACTGCTAAAAACCGCATATTCAACTGGCGGAAATGACGAAAAATTCTTGCAGGCGGCACGGAATGAGGGTTTTATAAATCAGATACAAATATAGATATAAAACCATCAGGGGAGAATAATGAAAAAACTTTTTATAATGCTTTATGCGATTTTGGGATTATTTGCCGCCCCGGTCGCCGCCAATGCGCAAGAAATAAAACGTGTAGAAATTACGGTAATTGGCAAAGGGCAAGATGTAATATTAATCCCCGGTCTTGGCAGTCCACCCGCAGTTTTTGATAATGTAAAAGATGAAATTGCAAAAAATCACAAAGTTCATATTATTCATGTCGCGGGTTATGCTGGCTTACCGCTTGATACGAATGAAGGGCCGATTTTTAAACCTGTTGCCGATGAAGTTACTAAATATATCAAACAAAATAATCTAAAGAATGTAACTATTATTGGGCATTCGATGGGTGGTGAATTGGCGATGGCGCTTGCGGCGCGTAACCCAACATTGGTAAACAAGGTTATGGTTATTGACGCGCTGCCATATTATTCGCTTTATATCGATAAAAATGCGACTTCCGAAGGTATGGCACCCCGTGCAAAGGCATTTGCTGCAATGATAGAAGCGCAAAATATTGATCAATTCACCGCCGCCCAAAAAATTGCCATTGCGCGGCTTGTTAAATCTGATGAAAAACGTGAAATGGTGCTGGGATGGTCGCTTAAATCCAATCGCCATGCAATCGCCCAAGGCGTTGCGGATTTGATGACCATTGATTTACGACCAGAATTAAAAAACAATCAGGTACAAATCAAATTGATTTATGGCTATGACAAGGCAATGGGTTTGAGCCAAGATTTTGTTGATAAATTGTATGAAACCGCATATTCAGACATCCCCAATGTGCAAAAACAACGCATTGACAACTCACTACATTTTATAATGTATGACCAGCCAGAACAATTTAAAAATGCCGTTTTAGAGTTTGTAAAATAGAATGACTTTTATCAGATCCCTATTGTTTAATGCCTATTATTGGGTGATTTCAATTTTGTTTGTTTTATCACTTGCACCCATGAGTTGGCTTCCAGGGGATAAAATTTTACGCAATGCGATTGTATTTTATTCGCGTGCCATGCGCTTTGGAATGCGTGTCATAGCAGGGATAAGATTTGAATATCGTGGGCTTGATAAATTGCCAAAAGGGCCATTCATCATTGCGGCAAAGCACCAATCATGGGGCGATGGCTTTGGTGCAGTTTCCGAATTTGGCGATATTGCGTTCGTTACCGGTAGCCACCTTGAAAACTTTCCATTCTTGGGGCGTATTTTGCGTAAAATTGGCGCGATTGTGGTTGATAATTGCGGTGGTCATAAAGCACGCAAAAGCTTGAACGATTCTTTTGCCAATGTTGCCGAAGATGGGCGTAACGTTTTGATTTACCCAGAAGGGCATTTGGTAAAAATTGGCGACAGGATTAGATACCGCAGCGGGGTTTTCCACCTCCAAGAGGCAAGTGGTTGGGATGTTGTGCCAATGGCAACCAATCTTGGGCTTTTCTGGTCTTGTGAAGAATTTAAAAAAGAAAAAGGTGTGGCGATAAACGAAGTTCTTGAGCCAATCCCCGCAGGGCTTTCAAAAGAAGAATTTATGGCACGCCTAGAAAATGCTTTGAATGAAGGATCACGTAAGCTTTGCGAAGAAGGGCAGGGCGCGCAACCATATTTATCGCAAGCCAATGTTAAATGGCCTGATACGATTAATAAGGTAATGTGATTATTTATAAACCCCGACCATAACCCCCATTTCATCACCCTTATCATTGCGTCCTGATTGTTCGTCATAGACCTTGGAAATAGAGCCATCCAAAAATAGCGCATTGGGGGTTTTTAAATAATCTTTGAAAAGGGTTGCAAAGTCATAAAAATTAACGCCAGACTGGCTGATAACAAAATAAACTTCTTTGCCATCTTCGGAAATTCCAACGCCATTTCGTATATTTACGCTTGTGCTATCTGCCTTGAATATGGGGTGCAGATTGCCGTTAATAACCAACATCGGCCCAGATTGCGTTGCAAATTGCGGTGGGGCATTTTTAAATTTTTCAAGATAGGCAAAACTTTCAAGCACACCGGCTTGCCCCTTATCAATATAAAAAACGCCATTAGGCAAAAGCCCAAAATTGCCATATGATTTTTTGGTTTGAATTGGCGTGATTTGTTTGCCATTTTCAACATAAAGTCCAGTTGGCGCACGGTCATCATTATACATGCCGCCATTCATGGCAAAAACCAATTTATGATTTTGGGTTTTTAAATAATCACTTAGATTATTGAAATTACCAATATTGTCGCCGTCATCATCACGTAAATATAGGCGTAAATTTGGATTTGGGTTGGCAAATTTGCAGACAAAATAATCATTGCTTTGGTAGTCAATTGAATTGCAATTTTTAGCCTTATCAATCTCTTTGGCATTACTGTTACATGCCGTAACCAGACAAAAAATAAAAAGAGACAATATTTTTATATTTCGCATAGGTAACGGATATTTTTAATTTACGGCAATATTATGACTGTCTTAAAGCCATCTTGGTGATTTTCAAACCTTAATTCACCATTATGTGTTGCCACAATTTTCTTAACAATCGCAAGGCCCAATCCCGTTGATGTGTAATTTTGATTATCATTATTTCGGGCATTGTCACCGCGTACAAAGGGAAGGGTGATGATTTCTAATTTGCTTTCATCAATGCCTTTTCCGCTGTCCATCACTTCTAAATAGGTTTTACCACCAAACTTATATGCCTTTAGCATGATTGGTGGCTTGCCATATTTGATTGCATTTTCAACCAAATTTGTAATTGCGCGGGTGATTGCCGATTGCCGCCCTTCGATAAATATATCACCCATAGTTGATGGGATATTTATACCTTTTTCTGGGTATTCGTTTTTTATTTCTTCGAAAATTGCTTTGATATTGAATTTACTTATTGCTTCGCCTTCAAAGCCTCGCGCAAAAGTAATGAAATGCGATAAAGTGGTTTCAATATTGGTGATTTGTCTTTGTGCGGTTGCAAGTAGATCATCATCTTTTGCCCCCATCATTTCAATGGCAAGACGTAATTTTGCAAGTGGGGTTCTTAAATCATGGGAAATGCCGGCAAGGACAATGCTTCTTTCCCGTTCAGCACTACTTATTCTTTCAATCATGTTATTGAAGCTTTGCCGCAACGAATAGATTTCACTTGGCCCCTTTAATTCAAGCGGGTCTATATTGGCATCAAGGGCAAAATTATCAGTGGCATGCCTAAGCTCATTAATCGGCTTTAGAAGTATAAGATTGATTGTATAACCAACCCCAATTGCCAATATCCCACTAATTGCTAATAATGTTAATGCCAAACCCGATGGGCCAATTATAACGTTTTTAAAACTAACCCAATATGGTGTGTCACCAAAATTTATCTCAATCCAAAGCCGCCTTTTTTTATCGGTGCGCCAATTTATTTCAGATTGGTTTTCGGAAATTGCATTTGCAAGCTGGGTCATGAAGATACGTTCAATAAAACGCGGTGGTGGGCCACTGCTATCGGGCGGTTCTTTACCAGTCCAGATTGTAAGATATTTTGAGCTTTGTAACTTGCTGATTAATATTGGCCTTTTATCCTGTGGAGTTTGTTTTATTGTTTCGGAAAACACTACAATATTAGATGCAATAACATTCGCCAGACGTTGAATTTGTGGGCGCAATATCATGGTTGTAAATAATAATAAGGTTATGAATTGGGTGACAATGACAAGTGCAATGGTCATTGTAATCGCGCGCCGTGAAAGGCTTATGGGGCGTTTGGCTTGCATTATTCCCCCTCCTTCGTGAAAATATAACCATGTCCCCACATGGTCTTTAGCCAATATGGTTCGGATGGGTCGGTTTCAATTAGTTTGCGCAAGCGCAAAATCTGAACATCAACCGCACGGTCGGTAACTTCGGCATCGCGTCCAAAGGCAAGGTCAATAATTTGGGTGCGTGATAATGGGCGCCCGGCATTGCAAACAAATGCCTTTAAAAGGTTAAACTCACGGGTTGAGAGCTCAATTGGTTTGCCATCTTTTTTTAGTGTCATTAAACCTAAATCAAGAATAAAGTTTCCAAAACTAACTTTACCACTAAGGGGGGCGGCATTATTGCTTCTGCGTCTTATGGCTTCGATACGTGCTAATAATTCGCGGGGTAAGAATGGTTTGGCAATATAATCATCTGCGCCCATCTCAAGCCCCAAGATTTTATCAATGGGGTCACCCTTTGCCGTTGCCATTATTATCGGAATATTATTATTATCGGAACGAAGTTTTCTACAAACGCTTAGGCCATCTTCGGCAGGCATCATTAGATCAAGGATTAAAAGGTCAAAATTTTCACGCGATAAAAGGCGGTAAAGATTTTGTGCATCATTCACCGCACGTGCATAATAATTATTCTCGGATAAATAACGGGTTAGAAGATTGCGCATCTCTGCATCGTCATCAAGAATGATTATTTTTCCTTTGCTTTGTTCCATTGCGCCCCACATATGGTTTGAATTTTACCAATAATACTAACGGGTTAATGGTTATTATTCCGTTTGTAACTTGTGTAATTGTTACAAATTGTTTCACGCCGCCGATTTTGTAACAATTTGCAAAATATCCGCGTTTTTTTGGCATTTTTACGAAACATTTGCCCGATAAATTGTTTTCATCAACCCAATAGGAGATGAAAATGAACGTTTCTAAATTTACAAGAATTACTATCGCTTCAATTATCGCGCTTAGCTTCGTTGCAGAAACTGCGTCGGCAGAACAAGGTCGCATCAAGGCGCGTGGTCAAAATGGTGCAGTTGCCGCAGGTGCATATAATGGTAATGCATGGGCGCGCGGTCATGGCGTAAAAGCAAACGGCGACGGTTCTTATACTGCTGGAAATGGTCAGGCGGTTAAAACCATGAATGGCGGTCAATTAAAACGTGGTTCGGCAACTACTTATAACCCTGATGGCAGTGTGTATCACAAAGGCGGCCTAAATGGTTCAAATGCCAATGGTTCAGTTAATAGCAGCGGTTCGGCAACAAAAGATGCAAGCGGATATGTTTCTGGTTCACGCAATACAAATGCGACAAGCAACGTAACCGGAAATTCATATAATGGCTCTACCACCTATAACAGCAATGATGGCGTTACCCATACTGCTACCTGTATGGATGTAAATGGTAATGTAATCACCTGCCCAACTAGATAATACCTCGTAACTGATGAAGCCTTTAATATTAAAGGCGTCATGGGGACGAGATTATTATGAAACCCCCGATAAGGCTCGTCCCCATTTTTTTTAAAGAGTTAAAGATGAAAATTATAAAACCAATATTCGCAATTATTTTGCTTGTTGCGCCCACGATTGCGTTTGCGCAAAATGGCCCAAAAATTGATATTAATCGTATTAAAAAGGCAGATACCAATCACGATGGTAAGATAACTGAGCAAGAGATGCGCACTTATCGTAATGCAAATTTCAAACAACTTGATCGCAATAATGATGGTTTTATTGATAGCAATGATGTCCCACAATTTGCAGCAGCCCGCAATCTGCCGGCACTAAATCAAATGATTACCGCAAATGATATAAATCATGATGGCAAACTAAGCCGTGATGAATACACAAAAGGCCGCTTGGTCGTTTTTGACCTTTTTGATGCCAATAAAGACAAAGTTTTGGATCAAGCAGAATTAAAACGCGCGCAGGAAATGCCACAGGTCAAATAGTTTTAATCAATTATTTAAGGCGCAAGAAAATGGAAAAGCTAAATCAAATAAATCATAATAGTGGCTTTTTATATGGTGATTTCATAATCATTGTTATTGCTTTGGTGGTGATTGAAATTCTATATATAAAATTTGTCAAAAAACAGAAATATGATTTTGGCTCGACCATAGGTTCATTTGGTGTTGCCATTGGCAATATACTTTTGCGACCCATAAGCGTTGGTTTCACAACCTTTATTTTTACGTTTTTTGAACGTTTTGCGCTATTTCATTTTAAAATCGACAATATTTTTGTGTGGATAGCAGGATTTTTTGCATTTGAACTTTGTTATTATTGGATGCACCGCCTGCACCACACAATACGTTTTATGTGGGCATCGCATGCGGTTCACCATTCAGCAAATGTTTATAGCTTTCCTGCGGCAATAAGATTGGGTTGGTTAAGCATTGTTTCATTAGGTTGGGCATTTTATTTGCCGCTTGTATTAATTGGCTTTCCATCTGTTATGATTGGTGCTTTATTGACCTTTAACCTTGCTTATCAATTCATATTGCATACTGAAATATCACCAAAATGGGGCGTATTTGAATATTTTCTAAACACCCCAAATCACCACCGCATTCACCATGCCAGCAATCCACAATATCTTGATAAAAACTATGGTGGAACGCTTATAATTTATGATTATATTTTTGGAACATTTGCCAAAGATAATGGTAATGAGGTGGTGAAATTTGGCCTAACCCAACCAATAATTTCTTACAATCCTTTTGTGATTGCACTACGTGAATATTGGTTGATAATAAAAGACTGTTCAAAAGCAAATAATTTGGGCGAAATTTTAAAAATACTGATTTCAAAGCCATAGCGACATTTAAAGCAATGGCTTTATAAAATAATCTATGGTCATATAGTTGTAACAGCAAAATTCTAAAGCAAAAGAAATAATCAATTTTGTGGAAACAACTTTATGACTGAAACTACCCGTCGCCAAATACTTCAATCCTTGTCAGTTACTCTTGCCGCTGGTCTGGGGATGAATTTACACCCCGCAATTTCACGTGCGCTTGATATTCCTGCCGATGTTAAAACTGGCACTTTGCAAGACGTAAAGCATATTGTGGTTTTGATGCAGGAAAACCGCGCTTTTGACCACTATTTTGGAACATTAAATGGGGTATGCGGCTTTGGCGATAAATATCCGATACCTGTTGCCAACACGAAAACCCGCCTTAAAAATACGGTTTGGGTGCAGTTTAATGAGGAAAACAAAGAACCACTTTTAATTTATCCATTCCATTTAAATACAAAGCAAAATTTTTCCCATATGCGCCATGAAGGCACACCGCATCATTTTAATGATGCCCAAGGGGCATGGAATAATGGTCGTCTTGATGATTGGACAAAATATAAGCACAATCATGCAATGGGATATTTTAATCGTGAAGATATTCCATTCCAATTTGCCCTTGCAGAAGGCTTTACGCTTTGTGATGCTTATCATTGCGCAATGCATGCCGGCACCAACCCTAATCGTGTTATGCACTGGACCGGAAGCATTAATCCTGATGGCACAAAAAATGGCCCAGTGATTGATAATACTTATGATGAATTTTCTGCTGATCCTGCGCATCATGGTGGCTATGATTGGACAACTTATCCCGAACGCCTAGAAACCGCCGGTATTGATTGGCAAATTTATCAAAATATGGCGGATAATTTTACCGATAATCCACTAGCGGGTTTTAAGGTTTTCCGCGCCGCTAATAAGGCAAAAGACGGCGCATTAACCCGCCTTGCAGAGCGTTCAATCCGCACGCGCGACATTGATAAACTAAAAGAAGATGTACTTAACAATAAACTTCCCCAAGTGTCATGGATTATTGGCACTGCCGAAGGTTCTGAACACCCTGGCCCATCAAGCCCGGCACAAGGGGCGGAATATATTGCCAATGTTCTTGATGCCTTGACTGCGAACCCAGAAGTTTGGGCAAAGACGGTTTTCATAATTAATTTTGATGAGAATGATGGTTTGTATGACCATGTTCCGCCACCTGCTGTTCCGGCAATTGATGAAAATGGCAATTTGATTGGTGCGTCACAAATTGACACTTTGGATGAATATCACCTTGTAGATGGCAAATATAAAAACCGCCCTTATGGTCTTGGCCCACGTGTTCCATGTTATGTTATTTCGCCGTGGTCGCGCGGTGGCTTTGTCAATTCCGAAGTATTTGACCATACCTCAGTGATACGTTTTATTGAAAAGCGTTTTGGCGTTAATGAACCAAATATTTCGCCTTGGCGTCGCGCGGTTTGTGGTGATTTAACCACGTGCTTTGACTTTAAAAACCCAAATAATCATGAGTTTTTTAAAAATTTGCCCGAAACCCGTGAGCTTGCCGATAAAACCCGCGCCTTGGGCAAAGGGCATTCAATGCCAAAAGTTCCGCAAATGCAGACCAAACCAAAACAGGAAAAGGGTCTAAGGCCGCGCCGTGCAATTGCTTATAATATGGATTGTGGAATTGAAAGAATTGGCGATAACGCCCAAATTAATTTCGTAAACCAAGGTGCAAATGCGGCGGTTTTCCATGTTTATGATCATGGTGATTTGCAAAAAGTACCGGCGCGGTTCACGGTAAAATCTGGTGGCTCATTATCGGCATCTTTAGCGGGAAGGCCAAATATCCAAATAAAAAGCTCAAACGGATTTCATCGCCAATTTAATGGTATTGCCAAAAATCTACGAATTAGTTTCAGTGGTGGCCGTTTGAAAATAGAGAATAAAAATGGTGATACTGAAATCATCTGGAAAGATGTTTCTTATGGCGCTCATCCTAAAAATATCCACATTTTAGAGGGTGAAACCCAAGAAATTCAGCTTAATTTTGGCAATAGCCACAATTGGTATGACTTTATAATCGAAGGCGAAGGTTTTAGCTATCACTATGCGGGGCATATTGAAAATGGCATGCCGTCAATGTCTGATCCATCTGCACATGGTGAAATACGCATTTCAAGCTAGATAAAATACAATATAAATTAAAAAGCCAGCCCTTGTATAAAGGGCTGGCTTTTTGTTTGGAGGGGAGAAATATTTAGAATTCCGCAGATACAGAGAATAACAAAGTTCTCGGTGCACCAGGATAAACCGCACCATTCGAAATACCGTTTATGTATTTTTCATTGGTTAGGTTGCTGATGGTAAGGCGGGCTTCAACACCTTTTAATTTGTCAGACAGGTTTTCAACATTTACGCCGATATATGCGTTGGTCATGACATAAGCATCGGCAGTTTGCGTGTTTGCCATATCGATGAAACGTTTACCGATATATTTTGATGAAATACCAACCGAATATGCGCCACTTGTATAATCGGCGCTTAGAACGGCCATGGATTTAGGGGTTCCGAAAACCTGTGTTCCATCAACGGTTTCTTTATTGCCACCTGAATCATAGGTTGCTTCGTTATAAGTGTAAGAACCAGAAAGGCGTAATTTATCGGTTGCGCGATATGATGCCAAAAGCTCAAGACCTTTTGATGTTACACCACCCAAATTGATATAAGTTCCATCAACTTCATTTAGGTAATCAATACCTGAAACAGTTCCATCGGCGATATAAGTGATGCGGTTGTCAAATTTGATATCAAACAAGGTCGCAGTTAAATTAAGCTTGCTATTTTTATAGCGCAAACCAAATTCAATATTATCTGCGGTTTCTGGCTCAAGCGATTTAAGTACTGCACTGCTTTCGCTCATGCGGTCTTGACTGATGGCATTAAAGTTCTGTGAAAAGCCAGCAAATGCTTCAAGCCCTGCGATTGGCGTAATATAGTTTAAACCAAATGCAAACAATGGATCCGAGTTAGAGCTTAGGCTGGATTTTGAGTATGTGCCGACAACGCGCTCACGGGTGCGGTCAACAAAATATTGTTTCAAACCAAAGCGTGCGGTTAACGGGCCATATTCCAAAATATCTTCAATATAATAATTGGTTTCTTCAACCGTATAATTATCACGATATTGTACATAATATGGGTTGTTATTATATGCAGGGCCAATTGCGGCATTTAAAACCTTGTGCCAATCACGGGTTACGTTTGACTTGCCGTTTTCATACCATAAACCACCGGTTAGGCTATTTTTGAATGCGCCAAAATCATGATCCCATGCAAGGTCAACCAATGCGCCTTTGCGGAAGTTTTTATAATGTGTATGACGGTAAGACATAACCGCAATTGCGTTTGATGCATAACAAGCTGGGTCACCTTCGCCAAGTGATGAAGCAGAAATGCAGCTTGTATCACCCGTAGCTTTTACACCATTTGGCAATACGAAATAAATTTTACCCAAAGCAGAGCCACCATATACTGTTGTGTTGGTAAGCTCGGTTTCAGGGCCACCTGCATTATTGGTTACGTCAACGATATAAGGTGGAATCCAATCCCCTTGACCAGTCATTTGGTGATAATATCCGGTTGCTTTGACCTTGATTTCACCAAATTGTTTTTCTGCACGGTAATAGTTCAAGAAGTTTTTGCGGTGCGCGCGCCAACCATCACGATAGTTTTGGTCAATCATTGGAATGCCAGTCCAGATTGATGTCAAATAATCGCGTGTTGGGTTTTGTTTCCAATAATCAAGCGATGATGGGTCGGTTTCGGCTTCATTGGCATCATCATATGAAAGGAAGCCAGTAAGTTTATAACCGGCAATTTCTGAAATAACTTTACCACTTAGGTGGTCACGGGTGATTTGTGCGAAATTATCAACATAATCTTTGTTGCGTGCCGAAGAAAGCGACAAGAAAGCATATGTATTTGGCGCGATTTCACCACTATCGAAGCGGGCATAATATTTTTGTGCGCTTTGGTCACCTGATGCATATAGCATTTTAAGAGCTTGTTCGGTTTTTGGGTCTGAAACGATGAATTTTAAAGTTCCACCCAAGGCTTCATTTGATGCCGAGCTAAGGTCAGCGGTACCTTGTGATACTTCAACAGTTTTAAGGTCAAGGATATCGATATAACGATTGGCCTTTGAACCACCGCCATATGTTGAGCCACCATTTGGAATGCCGTCAATTGTTGTCCCAATTTGTTGACCGCCAGGGCCAGAGTTGAAACCACGCATTGTGATAGAAGTTGCCCAATCAGCAGAACCAAAAGCATCAGCCTCGGTAACAATAATACCTGGAAGTTCGTTTACAACATCGTTCACGCTGGCAACAACTGGCGTGCGTTTAATCATAACGGGTGAAACGCGGCTTTTGGAATAGGTTTGACCGGTAACGATTACAACATTTTCATCAGTATTTTCAGTGGTTGGCTTTGTATTATTTTCTTGTGCTAATGCGGATTGGGTTGTGCCAAGTGCAAAAATTGCCAGCAATGACCCTCCCAAAAGCGCCTTTTTAAAACTTAGAGATTTTTTCATAAGATTTCCCCGATAAATCGGACATCACCAAATTCTCACAATGAAAACAGGTGATTTCCTAGCGCCCTGATAATTGGGTGTTATAACAATCGCATGATGTTTATGTGGGGTTTTTGTGTAAGCATGTCATAATATTTTGATTAAAGCACTTGGAAGATTTTACGTGCAAGTTTATAGCAAAACAAAGGTGAAAAGTTGAAAATCTCGAAACGCGCACAAAATATAAGCCCATTCATAGTGATGGAATTTTCCCGCAAAGCAACCGTGCTTGAGGCACAGGGGCATCATATAATCCGCCTTGGTGTTGGTGAACCTGATTTTGGCCCGCCGCAAGCGTTTGTTGATGCATTAAAGGCAACTTTGGACAGCCCAGCCAAGGCATATACTAATGCCTTGGGGCTTGAAGCATTGCGTGAAAAGATTGCTGGCTTCTATAAGAGAATGCATGATCTTGATGTTCTTGCAAGCCAAATTGCGGTGACATCGGGTGCATCTGCGGCATTGTTGTTGGCGTGTGCGGCATTAGTAGACGAGGGGGATGAGGTTTTAATTGGCGATCCATCATATCCTTGCAATCGTGAATTTATGCAAAGCATGGGGGCAAATGTAAAATTAATCCCGACAAATCCTGCAAGCAATTATCAACTTAGTCTTGAAATGGTTGAAAAAAATTGGGGCGAAAACACCAAAGGTATTTTAATTGCCACCCCATCAAACCCAACAGGAACGTCAATTGAGTTTGCGGAATTAAAAGCGATTTGCGATTTTGCAAAATCCAAAGGTGGTTTTAGAATTATTGACGAAATCTACCTTAACCTTGCCGATTATGATGAAAATGGTCACCCTGCAAAAAGCATTCTTGAACATGATGATGGTGCGATTGTTATCAATAGCTTTTCGAAATTTTTTGGGATGACGGGCTATCGCTTGGGTTGGTGCATTGCCCCCTTGGAATTAGTTCCCTATATCGAAAAACTATCGCAAAATTATTATATTTGCGCTTCAACGCCGGTGCAGATTGCCGCCCTTGAATGTTTTTCTGATGCCGCAATAAAAGAATGTGAGGGGCGCAGGGAAATATTATTAAAACGCCGTGAATTTGTTTTAAAACGCCTTGAAGAAATCGGGCTTGCGGTTCCGGTAAAACCCAATGGCGCCTTTTATGTTTATATTGATGTTTCATCAACTGGAATGAATGGCATGGAATTTTGCGAAGCCGCCCTTGTTAAGGCGCATGTATCACTTACTCCAGGTGATGATTTCGGGGTTTCTGATACCAAAAAATATGTCCGCCTCTCTTATGCCTCCTCAATGGAAGAGCTTGAAGAAGGGCTAAACCGGCTTGAAAACTGGCTAAACAAATAAAGGCTTGGGAAACCCAAGCCTTCTTAAAAATATGCAAGAAATATTTGAAAACCGCGTTATTAAGCGTAGCGCAAGTTCGGCTGAGCGCCAGCGGGAGTCCGCCGGCCCACCGGAGGCATTAGTGAATAGCACGAGCGTTTAGCGAGTGCCACGAATTAGCCGTGAGGTATAAATTTAATGCGTTGCGTAATATTTCACCAATTCATATTGGAATTGGCGTGCTTCCATTAATGAACGAACTCTCATTCGCTCATTAAGGCCGTGTGCATAATTACCACTTGCCTCAGAGAAAGTTGCAGAGAAGCCGTAAGTTGGAATGCCTGCTGCCGAAGTATAAATACCATCTGTTGCACCGGTTGAAAGCACAGGAATAACCGGAACACCTTTCCAATATTTATCCGCCAATTTTTCAATCGGTTCAAGAAATTCCTTGCCCATTTTTGGGGTTGGGGTGGCGATTGAACGTGGTTCAACAATTGCAACTTTGACATTGGGATTATTGATGGCTTTTTCCAAATCGGCCTGCACGCTATCAACCGAAACACCTGGGAAAATACGGCAATTAACATTGGTATGCACGCTTTGCGGTAAGGCATTAAGCGCGTGTCCACCATTAATCATGGTTGCTACGCATGTGGTGCGCAACATTGAATGCCATGCGTTGTCTTTGGAAATAATTGCATCGGCGGCTTTATCATTTGGGTTTTTGACGATTGCTTCCATTGCCGCGCCCACTTCGCCGCCTTTAATCTTTGCCATGCGGGTGAAATATTCGCGGTTGGCATCATTGAACATCACAGGGAATTCAAGTTTTTGCACGGCCTTCATTGCGTCAGCCATATCATAAATCGCATTTTCAGGTTTTGGCACAGAAGAGTGACCACCCGGGTTTGTGGTGGTGATTGTAAAGTCTTGATAGACTTTTTGCGCACCCTGTACACTTAAGGAAATGCGATTGCCATTTTCATCTAATGAACCGCCCGCACCTTCATTAAGGGCGAAATCAGCATCAATCCAATCCTTGTGATTTTTGGATAACCATTGTGCGCCATTAAATGCGCCGGTGGTTTCTTCGCCGCAAGTCAAGGCAAGCTTAATATCATATTTTGGTTTGAAGCCTTCTTCTTTATAGCGCATCATATTGTCAACCCAATATGCGGCGATGTTTTTCATGTCTGAAACCCCGCGCCCGTAAAAGAAGCCATCTTCCTCATACAAGGTAAATGGGTCACGCGTCCAATCTTCACGTTTGGCCTCAACCACATCAAGGTGGGCCATAAGAAGAATGCCTTTTTTTGCCTTTGATGTGCCTTTTATTACCGCAATCGCACCACCTTCTTTAGGAAAATCAGGGTTGGTAAAAACAAAAGCATCTTTATCTGAAAAACCCACAGAATGAAGGCGATCGACCATTTTCTGTGCCGCAATTGTGCAATTGCCACTTGAATATGTGGTGTTGGTTTCGATTAATTCTTTGAAGATTTCACGAAAGCGCGCTTCACCCGGATAGCTTTGCGCCATTGCAGATGTCGCAGAAAAACCAAGTCCTAAAATAATTGCCGAAGATAATAAAAACTTTTTCATGCCAATCCCTTAAATATATTGTCCCATAAATTTGTTACAACAGATTTGCAGGTTTTCAGCTTTTATCAACCCCAAAAGCTACATTTTTATAATTCAAGGCAATCATTGTTTATTTGTGTGACTGATTTTACGCCAGTTAGTGTCATTGCGACCTTCATTTCCTTGGCGAAAATGTCCAAAAGGTTTTTAACGCCACGCTCACCATCAGCAGCCAAGGCATAAATATAGGCGCGCCCAATCATTGCCGCATCCGCACCCAATGCCAACATCCTTACCACATCAAGCCCAGAACGAATGCCAGAATCAGCAAGGATTTTCATATCGCCTTTAATTTTATTGGCAATATCAGGCAAGGCGCGTGTAGTTGAAATCACACCATCAAGCTGCCGCCCGCCATGATTAGAAACCACAATGCCATTTGCCCCAAAGTTTTTGGCATCAATTGCATCATCCTTGTTCAAAATACCTTTGATAATAATGTCGCCCTTCCAAAAATCACGTATCCATTCAAGGTCTTTCCAGGCAATTGATTGATCAAAATTCGCACCTAGCCAACCCATATAATCTGCGAGATTGGTTGGTTTTCTTAAATATGTCGAGACATTGCCCAAATCATGTGGCGTTCCCATAAGACCAACATCAAATGCCCATTTGGGGTGCATTATTGCTTGTAAAATACGTCTTTGGGCGGCAAATGGCCCCGACATTCCTGAATGGGCATCGCGGTAACGTGAACCTGGGGTTGGCATATCGACCGTGAATACAAGGGTTTTGACACCTGCGGCAATTGCGCGTTCAAGAACATTTTTCATAAAGCCGCGATCTTTTAAAACATAAAGCTGAAACCAAAGTGGTGGGTTTTCAACCTTATTAATTGCTTCTTCAATCGGGCATACCGAGACCGAAGACATGGTAAAGACGATGCCTTTTTCTTTGGCTGCTTTTAGTGCCTGAATTTCACCACGTCTTGCATACATTCCAGTTAGGCCAACTGGTGCAAGGACAACCGGCATTGATAATTTTTGCCCAAAAATCTCTGTGCTAATGTCCAAATCTTCAACATTGCGTAAAACTCTTTGTTTAAGGGCGATTTGTTGCAAATCTTTGGTGTTATTACCAAGCGTAACTTCGGCATTTGCACCGCCATCAATATAATCAAAGAGAAATGGCGGAAGGGTCTTTTTCGCATATTTGCGGTAATCGGTGGGGGCTGAGATTATCATTTATTCCTCATAACTTTGGTGCATGATTTTTATAATTGATTGGGTGTGGGCAAGTGCGGCATCGCGCGCCGCTTCGGCATCCTGTGCCATTATGGCGTTGTAAATTTCCCTATGCTGTTCGGGAAGGCCGTTTTCGGCCTCTGATGGATAAAAGCTTTTTAAAAAATTGCCGATGGCGCTTTGCAAAATTTCAAAAAGCTGCTGATACATGAAATACAGGACTTTATTATGGGATGCCTGCACGATTGAAAGATGAAATTCGGCATCATAACTCGCCTCTAATATCGGGTCATTATTGCATGTGGCCTGCATAAGGTTTTCAAAAGCGGTTTTGATGGCGCGTCTTTCCAAAATAGTGGCATTTAATGCGGCGTCAAAGGCGGCATTCCCTTCAAGTGCTTTACGAATTTCGAGCACGTCAAAACAATATTGTGGTCGTTCGCTAAAATCTACAAAGTCTGGCTTTATAACTGGTGGGGACGGGGTTTTGGAACGTATATAAGAGCCATCACCCAAACGGGTCTCAAGAAAGCCAGAAACATTCAAACTTTTTATGGCTTCACGTAATGTTGCACGAGAAAGACCAAGTGATAGTGCTAGTTTACGTTCAGCAGGGATTTTTTCGCCTGCCTTTAAGCCACTATCTTCAAGATATTTCAGAATTTTTGAAACCGCATTTACCATGCCTGAATATTTCGTGGCGATGTAAAATAGTCAAGTTAATAATGAAAATTGGTCTGACCAATTTAACGCGCTATATGCTGGGTTGATTTTAATTACATTAAAAACTATAAGCCGCGCGCCTGATTGAAAATAATTGCGTAACAATAAAAATGAATGAAATAGCCAAAGACACCAAAACCTATCACCGCTTTTCCATTGCACCGATGATGGAATGGACGGACAGGCATTGCCGCCATTTCCACCGCCTTTTGACCAAAGAAAGCCTTCTTTATACCGAAATGGTGGTTGCACAGGCAATTATGAAAGGCGATGTTAAAAAGCTTTTGGGCTATAACCAATCTGAACATCCGGTTTGCCAGCAAATTGGCGGTTCTGAACCAGAATTATTGGCGCAGGCGGCAAAGGTGGTTGAAGAATTTGGTTATGATGAAATCAATTTGAATGTTGGTTGCCCGTCAAAACGTGTGCGTTCGGGTTCATTTGGTGCATGTTTAATGTATGAACCAGAGCTAGTGGCGGACTGCCTACAAGCAATGCGTGAGGCGGTCAAAATCCCGGTAACTATAAAACACCGCATCGCAGTTGATAGCCAGGATCCATATGAAATCCTGTTCCCATTCGTTGAATATATCGCGTCACGTGGAACGGATGTTTTTGTGGTTCATGCGCGTAAGGCCATTTTGGCAGGGCTTACGCCAAAGGAAAATCGCGATATTCCACCGCTTAATTATGAAATAGTGCGCGAATTAAAAGCGGCATTTCCGCATCTTACCATTGTTCTTAATGGCGGACTTAATACCATTGAGCAATCAAAGCGTGAAATGGGTAATCTGGACGGTGTAATGCTTGGGCGTGCCGCCTATAAATACCCGCATATTTTGGGTGAAGTTGATAAGGAATTTTTCGGTAAAGATTATGTAATAAGCGCCGAAGAAGCATATCTCGAATTCCGCCCATATGTTGAAGAACAATTGTCAAAAAAAGTGCCACTTCATGCCATGACCAAGCATTTATTGGGCCTATTCAATGGCTATAAGGGTGCGCGGGTTTTCCGCCGTATGTTGGGCGAAGATGCCAATAAAAAGGGTGCTGGTCTTGAGATATATGACGATGCCTTTGCCCATATTATCGAAGGCGGCTTTAACAAAACCAATTTGGTTGAGGCTTAGAAAGTAAATTTTATTTTATTTTTGCCGATTTTGTGTACTGGTGGCTTTATCTCATGAAATACACGTTATATAGCAGCACAAAGCCCGCAGGAGTATAATATGTTTCAACTGTTCAGATTATCACACATCATCGGCATGACCATGTTTATGGGAAGTTTAATCGCCTATAATGTTGCGGGGAACGTTGCACCAGATTTACAAAGCCCTGACTATCTTGTGATTTGTAAATTTATCGAGGCAGGCGCTTTAAGCATTACCCTTTGGGGGCTTGTTCTTACTGTGGGTTCGGGTGCTTTATTGATTGGTTTTGGGAAAAACGCATTTGCAACTTCGGCATGGTTGTTCTTGAAAATTATTATTAGCATTGCAATCGTGCTTTTAACCATGTTCATCTTTGTCCCCAGTGTGGAGCAAACAATTCACTTTGCACGCAATGGCATTTATGGTTTTACCCCAAAACTTGCAAAATCAATATATGACGCCAAAGATATGCAAGAAAAGGTTTTGACCTTTAATATTATTGCGTCATTGATGGTTGCCTATTTTGGGGTGGCAAAGGCACACTCATTTAGTCTTTTCAAACTTCCTGATTTATCAAAATTATTTAAACGCAAAAGCGCTTAAATAATTTCGAATTTATTGATTTCCTGATTATAGACGCGTAATTCACCGGTTTCGATGTCAAAATGTGCGCCCCAAAGGCCAAGGCGTCCTTTATCTTCAAGATATTTGATGCACGGGAAAGTGCGTAGGTTTTCAAGAGAATGGATGATGCCATCTTTTTCAAGCTCATATTGCTTTACATCATGATCGCAATGCCCACATTTTGCCTCAACCTTGGCTTTTGGTTCATCAAGGATTGACATCCATTTGGTGATGAAATTCGCCTCGGTCTGGACGGTAATGCTTGAATCAAGTGCGGCGGCAACACCACCGCATTTTGAATGCCCCAAGATAACAATATGCTCAACTTTTAAGTTTAGGGCGGCATATTCAATTGCCGCCGAAACACCGTGATGTTTACCTTCCATTTCAAAGGGGGGGACAAGATTGGCAACGTTACGAACCACAAAAAGCTCACCGGTTCCAAAAGACAAAATCGAATTAACATCAACCCGTGAATCACAGCATGAAATCACCATTACTTTGGGGTTTTGCCCGCTGGTTGCGAGATGTTTATAATGTTCTTTTTGTTCGGGGAATTGTGCGTTTTTAAAGTTATAATAAGCGTCAATTAGTGTTTTGGGAAAATTATTCATATTAAACCCTGCTCATTTTTTGTTGGGTATAAATACTTCTTTTCCATTGGCAAGTAATTTTTGACCCTGCATAATCGCGTTTTCTAATTTATCAATTCTAATCAATGCCATACCAATGTTATTAATTACACTTCTTATATAGCCAACAGTAGAATCAGCAGAAATTATAGGGGAATTAAATTCAGGAGCGGGTGTTTCAAATTCAATTTTTAGCAATTTATTTTTAACAGTGGTGCGACGTTTCATGCGCGATGTCATTTCCTGACCAACATAGCAACCCTTGTGGAAATCAATTGCCCCCATTTCGTCCATCAAGCCTTCGAGTGCAAAATCGCCATCACGAATTAAATCTTGTTGTAATTCTGGAATGCCATTAGAAATTCGTAAAGTTTCATAATCGGCAAAAACCCCATCTTGTGCAGTATTGCGCGGTGCAATAATGCGATAGCCCATATGTTCATTGCGTGGGTCTTTGAAGCCGCCTTTGGCGGGCGCAACATTTGCAAAAACCGCATATTCATTTGATAAATCAGTTAATTCTACTTTTGAACGCAATTTGTACATTTTTAAGCGCTTGAAAAGCTCTTGCGGGGCATTGCAATCAAGCAAAAACCCATCATCATTGCGCAACACAAACATATCAAAAAGATATTTGCCCTGTGGGCTTAAAAGCCCGGCAAATACCGCCGTTTCATGGGTGGCATTATCGACATTATTAGTAAGAATGTTGTTTAAGAAGTTTAAAGCGTCTTCACCTTTAACTTCTAAAACCCCACGGTTTTCAAGCAATATCATTGGATTTCCTTAAAAAGAATCCAAGCCCCAAAACCACCCAAGCGATTGTAAAGCTAATACCACCGAAGGGGGCGGATGGGGTGCGAAACAAAATGCCAAAGCCCATCAATGTCACCGGAATGGCAAAAAGTGCCATGCCCAACATAGTGAACATTGCTGCCGCACAACTAAAACGCCCAATTTTTTCAAATTGGCTAATGGCAAAGAGACCTAATAAAGCATGAGGCATCATAATATTTGCGGCAATCGCAATTAATTCACCATTATGGTCTTTTGTGTGGTGTGAATAGGCAAGCAATAAAACCGATGCCCCACCCAATATGCCAAACAAAAGCGCGAAAATTTTACGCGGGTTGAAATTTTTCATTAATTATCACCATCAAGTAATCTGCCAAGCCCACCAAGAACTGAACCTTCGCCAGTTGAACCACCATTTTGCGGTGCACTGGCAAGCATACGACCTGCAAGACGGGAGAATGGCAAGGATTGTATCCAAACAGTTCCAGGGCCTTTTAATTCGGCAAAGAAAACACCTTCGCCGCCAAAAATCATTGATTTGATTGAGCCAGCGCGCACAATGTTGAAATCAACATTTTGCGTGAATGCAACCACGCAGCCCGTATCAATATGAATGGTTTCACCCGCTTGTAAATCCTTGCGGATGATGCAGCCGCCGGCATGAACAAACACAAGACCATCACCATCAAGTTGTTGCATGATAAAGCCTTCGCCGCCAAAAAGCCCTGTCATAATACGTTTTTGAAAGAATATTCCCAATTGCACACCGCGTGCCGCCGCCAAAAAGCTGTCTTTTTGGCAAATTAAACGCCCGCCAAAATCAGTTAATTTAAGTGGTAATATGTGTCCAGGGTAAGGGGCAGCAAATGCGACCTTTGCCTTGCCTTGTCCCTTATGCGTAAAGACTGTGGTGAAAAGGCTTTCGCCAGTTAAAAGGCGTTTGCCCGCGCCAAGTAATGCACCAAGTAAATCTGACTTTTGTCCAGAACCATCACCAAAAACCGCATCCATATCAATGCTTGGTGATTTATACATCATCATTCCGGCTTCGGCGACCGCGCTTTCACCCGGGTCAAGTTCAACTTCAACAAATTGCATTTCTTCGCCAAAGATTTCATAATCAACTTCATCTGCCTTCGCCATGACGATACTCCATAAATTTTTGATATGTTTAGAATAGTTTTATGATTATTCAATGGCGATTATTTGCAATACGCATCTTATTTGGCATAAATATTTGTCATCAAACCAACCAATTCCATATGAAAATGAATATAACACTTGCCCGTTTGTTATTTGTATCTAATCATTATGGTGAGAGGTATTAATGGCTTGGGGTCTTGATAATGCACGCGCGATTTTTGGCGCAGTTTTAATTATATTTATTTTGTGGCTTTTGTCGGAAAATCGTAAAAAGTTTCCTTGGCGTTTGGCATTTGGCGCGATGGCTGTACAGGCGGTTTTGGTGTTTTTACTGTTCGGATTGCCCGCATCACAGGCGGTTTTGAATACCGTAAATTCTGCGGTTGATGGTCTTGCCGCTGCAACGGCGGAGGGGACAAAGTTTGTATTTGGCTATCTTGGCGGTGGCGAAATGCCATTCGTAAAGGTTGATGCCAATGCGCCGTCGCCATTTTTGTTTGCCTTTAATGTTTTGCCATTGATTCTGGTGATTTCGGCATTATCTGCGCTTTTATGGCATTGGAAAATTTTGCAATGGATTACCCGTGGCTTTGGCTTTTTGTTTGAAAAATCAATGGGCTTGGGTGGTGCATCTGCGCTTGCGACAGCGGCCAATATCTTTATGGGCATGGTTGAAAGCCCGATTGTGATTAAGGGTTATTTGGATAAATTATCCCGCTCTGAATTATTTATGATGATGGTGGTGGGGCTTTCAACGGTTGCGGGTTCAACCATGGTTGCCTATGCAACAATTCTTGCCCCAACCTTGCCGAATGCGGCGGGTCACGTTTTGGTGGCGTCAATCATTACGGCCCCTGCGGGGATTTTAGCGGCGCGGATTATGATACCCGAAACCATGTTCGAAGGTGGCGCGGATTTGGATTATACTTCACAATTAAAATATTCATCATCAATGGATGCGATTACCAATGGCGTACAAGATGGCCTTATGGTGATGATAAATGTTGGTGCATTCCTTTTGGTATTTGTAAGTTTTGTTGCGATTATTAATGGCGTTTTGGGTGTGTTTGGCGATGTCGCGGGCGCGCCATTAACCTTGCAGCGCATTTTTGGTTTTATCTTTTCACCACTTGCATGGGTGATTGGTATTCCATGGAATGAAAGCCAACAAGCCGGCGGACTATTGGGAACAAAATTATTCCTAACCGAATTTGTGGCTTTCCTTGATTTGGGTGCTGTCCCACAGGCCGCAATGACCGAACGCACAAGAATGATTATGACATACGCGCTTTGCGGCTTTGCCAATGTTGGCTCGGTTGGTATTATGACTGGCGGCATGACAGCATTAATGCCCGAAAGACGTGGTGAAATCCTTGAACTTGCGTGGAAGGCACTTATCCCTGGGTTTTTGGCAACTATGCTAAGCGCGACAATTGTTGCCATTCTGCCAATGGCGGTTTTTGGCGCACATTAATATAAAGGTTATTGAGAAATGAAAAAGAAATCCTCTGCACCACTGGCGATAATTCTGGCGTTATTATTAATTGTTGCTGGTGCGGGGTATTATTTTTCACCATTATTGGCATTATATAACCTTAAAAACGCGGCAATTGCGGGCAATCGGGACAAGGTTGCCGATTCAGTTGATTTCCCTGCGGTTCGCGAAGATGTCAAAAGCCAGATGATGGCATCATTACAAACCGAAATGGCGAAGGAAAAGGATAATCCATTTGCTGCAATGGGCGTTGCAATGGGGGCGGCAATGGTTGATAAATTGGTTAACGCTTTTGTAAATGCCGACACCATTTCCAATGTCATGAAAAGTGGCGATTTAAAAATTGGCCAACAAAAACAAGCACCCCCAAGCCCCGGTGCAGAATCCGAGCCTAAAAACGATGTGAAAATTGATGTTCAATGGACCTCAATCGATAGCGTTAATGTAGTTGTTTCTGAAAAAAATGACCCCAATAAAAAACCCGTTTCGCTTCGCATGAAGAAAAACGGGCTTATTGGTTGGAAATTGGTTGGCATCAAGCTGCCGATTGATGAGGCGCAGCAAGCACCCGCAAATTAATGCTCTTTATGCGTTAATCTATCGACATAAGCGATACCAATTGCCGAAAGAATAAAGACAAAATGGATGATGGTTTGCCACATCACGGCTTCTGCGGTGATGTTTGCGCCCGCAAGGCCAATTTTTGATGCCTCGATAAAGGTACGCAAAAGGTGGATTGACGAAATACCAATAATCGCCATCGCAAGCTTAACTTTTAAAACCCCTGCATTTACGTGATCAAGCCATTCTGGCTGATCGGGGTGGCCATTAAGGTTAAGGCGCGAAACAAAGGTTTCATAGCCACCAACAATAACCATAATCAAAAGGTTGGAAATCATCACAACGTCAATTAATCCAAGCACCACAAGCATGATGTCTTGTTCGCCAAAGGTGGCGGCATGGGTGATTAAGTGCCATAATTCAACAAGGAATTTATAAACATAAACGCCTTGTGCGCCAATAAGGCCAATATAAAGCGGTAATTGCAACCAACGGCTTGAAAAAATCAAAAGCGGCAGCGGCGCAAGTTTCGGGTTTTGTGTCGGGGTCGGGGTTTGTGTATCAATTTTTTCAGTCATTATTTTGAAATAGGGGTGAGAATAGGGGATTGCAAGGGGTGAAGCTTTCTAACCCAAAAGTATTGCGTCAACCTGCCGCAATTTATTCACATTGCCACTTTCATTTTTAACCATTTGATACTATGTGAGACCTGTGGAATGGCGAATTATTTTGTGCATCACTCCGCATAATTACCCCCTGCTGTTTGGCAGAAATTGGTCACTACCACTTTCTATTGGGCACACCCTTTGGGGGGCATTGTTCAAACCCACCTGTGACCTCGTATGGCGCAGGTATAAAAAATAAGAGGATAAAATGTTAGCTGAATATCGTAAACATGTTGATGAACGTGCCGCCCTTGGGATACCGCCACTTGCCTTAAGTGCGCAGCAAACCGCAGATTTAATCGAATTAATCAAAAACCCACCTGCTGGTGAGGAGGCATTTTTGCTTGACCTTCTTACCCACCGTGTCCCACCGGGTGTGGATGATGCGGCGCACGTAAAGGCGTCATTCCTTGCCGCTGTTGCCGAAGGCAGTGTGAAAGTTGCCCTTATTGATCGCAAAAAGGCAACCGAATTATTGGGAACAATGGTTGGCGGTTATAATGTTAAGCCATTGATTGACCTTTTGGGCGATGCCGAAGTTGGCGTAACCGCTGCCGAAGGTTTGAAACACACCCTTTTGATGTTTGACTTCTTTAATGACGTTGCCGACCTTGCCAAAGCAGGCAATGAAAATGCCAAAGCGGTTATGGAATCATGGGCAAATGCCGAATGGTTTACTGCGCGTCCAAAAGTGGCCGAAAAAATTACTGTAACCGTGTTCAAAGTAACCGGTGAAACCAATACCGATGATTTGTCACCGGCACCGGATGCGTGGTCGCGCCCTGATATTCCTTTGCATGGTCTTGCAATGTTGAAAAACAAACGTGACGGCATCACGCCAGAGCAAGACGGCGTTCGGGGCCCGATTAAATTCATCGAAGACCTAAAAGCAAAAGGCAATCTTGTTGCCTATGTTGGTGATGTTGTTGGTACTGGCTCAAGCCGTAAATCAGCAACCAACAGCGTGATTTGGTGGACTGGTGAAGACATTCCATATGTTCCAAACAAACGTTTTGGCGGTGTATGTTTGGGTGGTAAAATTGCACCAATCTTCTTTAATACCCAAGAGGATTCAGGCGCACTTCCAATCGAAGTTGATGTAAGCCAAATGAATATGGGCGATGTAATCGACATTTACCCATATGAAGGCAAAATTGAGAAAAATGGCGCGGTAATCGCGAATTTTGAACTTAAATCACCTGTGATTTTTGATGAGGTTCAGGCCGGTGGTCGTATCAATCTTATCATTGGTCGTGGTTTGACTGCACGCGCTCGTGAGGCTTTGGGGCTTGGCACAACCGATATTTTCCGTCTGCCAACAAACCCTGCATCATCTACCAAAGGCTTTACACAGGCGCAAAAAATGGTTGGTCGTGCTTGTGGCTTGCCAGAAGGTCAAGGCGTTCGCCCTGGTACATATTGCGAACCAAAAATGACAACTGTTGGCTCTCAAGATACTACTGGCCCAATGACACGTGATGAATTGAAAGATTTGGCGTGCCTTGGCTTCTCTGCGGATCTTGTGATGCAATCATTCTGCCATACTGCGGCCTATCCAAAACCGGTTGACGTTAAAACCCATAAAACCTTGCCGGCGTTTATTTATAATCGCGGTGGTGTTGCGCTTCGTCCGGGTGATGGCATCATCCACTCTTGGTTAAACCGTATGCTATTACCTGATACTGTTGGTACAGGCGGCGACAGCCACACACGTTTCCCAATTGGTATTTCATTCCCTGCGGGTTCTGGTCTTGTGGCATTTGGTGCGGCAACTGGCGTTATGCCACTTGATATGCCGGAATCAGTTTTGGTTCGTTTTAGCGGCACTTTACAGCCGGGCGTAACCCTTCGTGATTTGGTTCACGCAATTCCATATTATGCAATCAAGGCCGGTCTTTTGACCGTTGCCAAAGCGGGCAAAATCA
The DNA here is from genome assembly GCA_002337085.1 of Hyphomonadaceae bacterium UBA1933. GTDB lineage: Bacteria > Pseudomonadota > Alphaproteobacteria > Caulobacterales > Aquidulcibacteraceae > Pseudaquidulcibacter. The sequence goes on from DDFH01000003.1 coordinate 229,728, forward strand.
ACATCTTCTCTGGTAAAATCCTTGAAATCGAAGGTTTGCCAGACTTGAAAGTTGAACAGGCGTTCGAATTAACCGACGCATCCGCAGAACGCTCTGCGGCGGGCTGCACCGTAAAACTAAATAAAGAGCCGATTATTGAATATATGAAATCAAACATCGTGCTTTTGAAAAACATGATTGCGGACGGCTATAAGGATGACAAAACCATTGCCCGCCGTGTCGCAAAAATGGAAGAATGGATTGCCAACCCTGTATTGCTTGAGGCCGACAAAGACGCAGAATATGCCGCAATTATCGAAATCAATATGGACGAAATCAAAGAACCAATTCTTTGCGCACCAAATGATCCAGATGATGCACGGCTATTAAGCGATGTTGCAGGCACAAAAATTGATGAGGTTTTCATCGGTTCTTGTATGACCAATATTGGCCACTTCCGCGCGGCATCTTTGTTGTTAAAAGACAAAAAAGACATTCCAACCCGCCTTTGGGTTGCGCCACCAACCAAAATGGATGAGGCCGAACTTATTAAAGAAGGTCATTATTCAACCTTTGGCTCTGCGGGTGCGCGTACTGAAATGCCTGGCTGTTCGCTTTGCATGGGTAACCAAGCACAGGTTCATGAGGGTTCGACAGTGGTTTCAACCTCTACCCGTAACTTCCCGAACCGTTTGGGTCGTAATTCAAATGTTTATTTGTCATCTGCCGAACTTGCGGCGGTTGCTTCTAAACTTGGAAAACTTCCAACCGTTGAAGAATATCTTGCGGAAATGGGCGTAATCAACGGCCAAAAAGATAGCGTTTACCGCTATATGAACTTCAACCAAATTGACGAATATGTTGAAGTTGCAGCAACAGTAGCGGCGGAATAAACCTTCTTCTCCTCCCCTGTAAAACGGGGGAGGTGGCACAAAGTGCCGGAGGGGGCAAACCCAAAATCACCAAAAGCCCGTTGGAAACAACGGGCTTTTTTGTTGCGTGCGGCGGTATTCTGCTTCCTCCATTGCTAAGGAAGCTGTCGCCGAAGCGACTGAATGGGGGCGGCAAGTTTAAAAATAATACAAGTTTAAAAGTAATTGTCATACCGGAATTTTGTGAAACAAAATGTCCGGTATCTCGTTGAATAAACCAATAAACAGCCCCGATTATTCATAAAATGTAACCATTTCTAATCATTATTGACAATGTGTAACAGCGTTTATTTTTGGAAAACCAATTGATAATCAATTGGTTAAGCTGATTATTGGTGCCTGTTTTGTGTATCTACCAAAAATGTTGACATTTGTTGACATCGCAAGGCAAAAAACACCTTGCGCATAAACACTGACATTTCCTGACATTCCAAAGCCGCACTAATCAATCTGGCCAAAACTAACTCAATATAAATATTACTTCCGTTTCTTATGGCGGGGATAAATCTGAAACTTCTCCTCCCCTGTGAAAACGGGGAAGGTGTCCGCAAAGCTGACGGAGGGGGTGCAAATTTAAAATAATTGTCATACCGGAATTTTGTGAAACAAAATGTCCGGTATCTTAAAGAGCAACCCACGAGATGCCGGACAAATCCGTTAGATTTTCCGGCATGACAAGGTTTTTATAAACCAGCCATAGCCGACCCCTCCACCAAACTACGTTTGGTCCCCCTCCCCAAACTAAATTTTAGGGAGGAGAAAGAACCGCACTTATCCTCCCCTGTGAAAACGGGGGAGGTGCCGCCATAGGCGGCGGAGGGGGTGCGGCAGAATAATAAAATTCAAAAAAAGAAAATCTGGTTTTATGCTTGCAATTTAAAGTGAATGGCAGTTAATATTAGTTGATGGAACTAGCTTATTCTTTGAACTTTGAAGAATTAGAAAAAGATGCTGGCTTTAGGTCAGAGGTTTTGTATTTTATTCGCCTATGTAACCCTTATTTAAAGGGGATTTTTTGGGATGCTTTTCCACGAAATAATATTAATCGGCGTAAAGAATTATATAAAATTGCTACTGAAAATCTCAAAAATCCAAATCAAAAACCATTATTGGACGCAATAGTTCCGAATAAGGAAAACCACGGCAAACGTGAAAGCGTTAATGTCGATTTCATTAGCGGTGATTTTTCAAAGGAAATTTTAGATAAATTACCCGAAGATATATGCAAACATTTTCAAGAAATATCGCTAAGCTATAATCATGGCTTATTTATAAAGGTTCGTGATGATTTGGGGCGTGCGGACAATTTCACCCTTTTCAAAATCGTAGAAATACTAAAATCAAGACGACATTTTCTTGAACATTACGGTGAGAAGGAATTTACAAATAGTGGAAAACCCAAAAAGAATAAAACAGAAAAAATAATTGAAAAAAGAAGAGCGGGCGAATTTTACCATTCTGATCATAACTTTGTAAAAGCTTTGTCATTCTTTATTTTACCTGAATTAATGCACCATTTTGCAGGGCGTGTGGCATATTATGAAAGAAAATTAGGCACACCAATCGCCCACTCAAATGCCGCAATTATAAGAGAAATAGTAAGGGCGCAAATAGCCGAACGACGTGCAAATAATAAATTATTATTTGGTCAAGAGCGCTCAAAAAAACAAATGAAGGATAAGGGGCGGCGAAAAAAAATTGTTTCTGATGATATTGAATGGCGGCGTGCATATCTTGAAAACGCCAAACATCAAGGAAGGCAAACGGATTATCGCCAACATGAATTTAAGCTAAGATATTATTTTGTTGGGAAACATAATATTAATGCAATTAAAAGATTGTTTGAATTCGACAGTGAAAAACCGTTTCATTTTAAAAGAGATATCGAGGCGTTTTATATTCTTTGTGCCAAAATTAATTTTTTAATTCATCTTGCTTTCGAACATTTCCCAATGGACGAATATAAAAAACCAATTGGCAAAGATTATGAGGAGACAAAAATTATAAGCCTAATTCGTAACACGATTGCCCATAATGGATTATTTTGGAATGTAAAAAATGATGATGAAATTATTCCAATAAAAACAATATTCAAACTTGTAATGAAATATTTAAGCAAACCACCTGCAAACGAATTGGCAAATCAATTTTATGACCGTGTTGCACAGTTTTTAAAAGATGAAAATTTTGATTATGTCGATATAGATGCGGATAAAGAAAATAATATTCCCCCAAAGGCATTATTAATAAGTCATTGGACAAAAGAAAATCGGCAAAAATATATCCTAAGCTCGAATGAGAAAATGAAAATAGATAAAAGAAAAAATTATAAAAAAGAAATTGCACGAATTATGCGGCAATTAAATCAAGCGCGTAAAGAAATAAGACTTGAATTTGGATGAGAAAAATTGATAATAAAAGACGGCTTTACCAAATAACTTGCGGTTTATAAGTCCATGGACTTGTGTTTTCTTAATTGTTTTCAATTGAATATACGAAGTCTGTTGCTGTTATCCGCATTTTGCAGGGTGGCAGTGACCAAATATGTGAGATATGAATAGCCATTTGGGTTGCTGTTATCCGCATTTTGCAGGGTGGCAGTGACGCATCGGTTGATGTTGAGTTTTTAAAGCAAGTTGCTGTTGTCCGCATTTTGCAGGGTGGCGGTAACTTATCACCTGCGCCCTAATGGGTGGGTTTTTGGGTGAAATGCCGTCGTGATTTCGTGGAAATTGCCCCCTCCGTCATCGTCAAAATGAATTTTGTCTCTGACACCTCCCCCGTTTCACAGGGGAGGAGAGGTGTGCGGATTATATCCCCGCCTTAATTGCCGCCAGTGCCGCATCGGCGTTTTCGTCGGATGGGGCGCCGCCTTGGGCGAAGTCGGGTTTGCCGCCGCCGCCTTGACCTCCCATTGCCGCAACCGCCGCCTTGACCAAATCAACCGCATTAACCGCCACGCCATTTACCGCAACCGCAACGGCAGCTTTGCCATCCGCCTTGGCGATATAGGCGACAACGCCGGTGCCAAGTTTTGCCATGCCGTCATTTACCATTGGGCGTAAGTCTTTTGCGCCAATGCCGTCAAGCACACGGGCATCAACCTTTATACCGTTGATTTCCTCAATCGCGCTTGCGCCGCCACCGCCGCCAAGTGCCAATTTTTGGCGCGCTTCGGCAAGCTCTTTTTCAAGGCGCTTTTTATCGGCAAGTAATGCGTCAACCTTTGCCGGAAGCTCATGGATAGGGGCTTTTAACGGTTCTGCTGCGGCGCGTGCCAATGCGGCGTTTGATTTTAAATATTCAATTGCTGCGCCACCTGTCATGGCCTCAATACGGCGGATGCCGGCGGCAACCGCGCCTTCGGAAACAATCGCAAATGCACCAATATCACCGGTGCGGAATGCGTGCGTGCCACCACAAAGCTCTACGGAATAGGCTTTTTTATTGCCGTCTAAATCATCACCCATTGAAAGCACGCGAACTTCGTCACCATATTTTTCGCCGAATAATGCCATTGCCCCTTCGTTGATTGCATCTTCTGGGGTCATTAATTTGGTGGTAATTTCGGTGTTTTGACGAACCACTTCATTGACAAGTGCATCGACACGATCAATTTCATCACGGCTCATGGATGCGCCATGCGCAAAGTCAAAACGCAATCTATCATCGGCAACCATTGAACCCTTTTGCGCCACATGTGCGCCCAAAACTTGGTGCAATGCCTTGTGAAGCAAATGCGTTGCCGAGTGGTTGGCACGGATTTTATTGCGGCGTTTGATGTCGATTTTTAATTGCGCGCTATCGCCCGCTTTGATTTCACCTGATTGCAATGTGCCAATGTGGCAGAAAAGGCCGCCCGCGCGTTTTTGTGTATCTTCAACCACAAAGATTGCGCCATTGTCGAAAATAATTTCGCCTTTATCACCAATCTGACCACCAGATTCACCATAGAATGGGGTTTGGTTGAAAATTAATTCAGCTTTTTCACCGACTTTTAAAGTGTCGGTCTTTGCGCCATTTTTAACAATCGCGGTAAGGTTCGCACTGGCCTCATTGGCATTATAGCCAAGGAATTCAGAAGAACCCAATTCATCAAATAAATTAAACCAAATGGTTTCGGTTGCCGATTGGCCCGAACCCGCCCAGTTTTTACGGGCTTCTTCTTTTTGTTTTGCCATTGATGCGTTGAAACCATCCATATCTACGCCAATGCCGCGCGCGCGCAATACATCTTGGGTAAGGTCAACCGGGAAACCATAGGTGTCATAAAGGTTGAATGCGGTTTCGCCTTTTAATGCGTCACCCTTTTGCAAATCTTTTGAGGCATCATCCAAAAGTGCCAAGCCACGACCCAATGTGCGGCGGAAGCGGGTTTCTTCTTGTTCCAAGGTGGCGGTAATGAATGCTTCTGCGCGGCGAAGCTCTGGATAAGCATTGCCCATTTCATTCACAAGGGTTGGAACAAGACGGTAAAGCAACGGCTCTTTTGCCCCCAAAATATGGGCATGGCGCATCGCGCGGCGCATAATACGGCGCAATACATAACCACGACCTTCATTCGATGGGGTAACACCATCGGCAATTAAGAAAGAACTTGCACGCAAATGGTCGGCAATAACGCGGTGTGAAGGTTGCTGCGCGCCAATTGCCTTGGTTGCGGTCAAATCTTCTGATGCTTTGATAAGAGTTTTGAAAAGGTCAATGTCATAATTATCATGCACGCCTTGTAAAACCGCAGAAATACGTTCAAGCCCCATGCCAGTATCAATTGATGGTTTTGGTAGGCTGGTTTGTGAACCATCGGCATGTTTTTCAAATTGCATGAAAACCAGGTTCCAGATTTCAATGAAACGATCGCCATCTTCTTCTGCGGATCCTGGTGGGCCGCCCCAAATATGTTCGCCGTGATCATAGAAAATTTCAGAGCATGGGCCACATGGGCCGGTATCGCCCATTGACCAGAAATTATCAGATGTCGGGATGCGAATAATACGGTCATCGGATAAGCCCGCAACTTTTTTCCAAATTGATGCCGCCTCATCATCGGTGTGATAGACGGTTACGAGTAATTTGTCTTTGTTTAGGCCAAATTCTTTGGTAATTAATTCCCATGCAAATTTAATGGCGTCATCTTTGAAATAGTCGCCAAAAGAGAAATTACCCAACATTTCAAAAAATGTGTGGTGGCGGGCGGTATAGCCAACATTATCAAGGTCATTATGTTTGCCGCCGGCGCGAACGCATTTTTGGCTAGAGGTAGCGCGTGGCGGATTTGGCGGGGTTTCTTGCCCAGTGAAAATATTTTTAAATGGCACCATGCCCGCATTGGTAAACATCAAGGTTGGGTCATTTTGTGGGACAAGTGGACTGGAGGCAGTGATATTATGCCCATTTGCACCAAAATATTCCAAAAATGCTTTTCTGATTTCGTTTACGCTTGTCATTATTTTACCTGTATTTTGCGGGACTTTGGAAGAATAATATAATTTCCACGTTTCCTGTGCAAAGGATTTAACATTGGGGCGCGCAAAATCAACCGCCCATGCACCTAAATGCGCGAAATTTCAGTGTTTTTATCAGTGGTGGCATGCTGCTGAATGGTAAAAAAGAACGACCCCGATTGGGGGCTAATCAATCGGGGTCGAAACTTTTTAGATTATATTGAACCGATATTATAATTCGGCATCAAATTCTTCGCGTCCTGCCTCAAGTGCTTCAACAATTAGGCCGGAGTTTTTGCGGATTTTTTCTTCTAATTCGGTTGCCATTTCTGGATTTGCCTTCAAGAATGTGCGGGCATTTTCACGACCCTGACCAATTCTTTGGCTGTCATAGGAATACCAAGAACCAGATTTTTCAACGATGCCAGCTTTTACACCCAAATCAATCAATTCACCGGTTTTGGATATGCCTTCACCGTAAAGAATGTCGAATTCGACCTGTTTGAATGGTGGGGCAACCTTGTTTTTAACCACTTTTACGCGGGTTTGGTTGCCAACAACATCTTCTTTTTCCTTGATTGCGCCAATACGGCGAATATCAAGACGAACCGAAGCATAAAATTTAAGTGCGTTACCGCCAGTAGTGGTTTCAGGTGAACCAAACATAACGCCGATTTTCATACGAATTTGGTTGATGAAAATTACCAAAGTGTTGGAACGAGAAATTGACGCGGTAAGTTTACGCAATGCCTGTGACATCAAACGTGCCTGAAGCCCTGGAAGGCTATCACCCATATCCCCCTCAATCTCTGCCTTTGGGGTAAGGGCGGCAACGGAATCGACCACCAAAATATCAACCGCACCAGAGCGCACCAAAGTATCGGTAATTTCAAGTGCTTGTTCACCTGTATCAGGCTGGGAAATCAATAAATCACCCAAATCGACCCCAAGTTTGCGGGCATATACGGGGTCAAGGGCGTGTTCGGCATCAACAAATGCGCAAACGCCGCCGTTTTTCTGCGCCTCGGCTATGCAATGAAGGGCAAGAGTGGTTTTACCCGAAGATTCAGGGCCAAAAATTTCAACAATACGACCACGTGGCAAGCCACCAATTCCAAGCGCAATATCAAGTGATAATGAACCAGTTGATATAGATTCAATTTCCACAACTGGGTTATTTTCACCCATGCGCATAATAGAGCCTTTGCCAAAAGCGCGTTCGATTTGCGCCAATGCTGATTCAAGAGCCTTTTCTTTATCCATTTCGTTTTTTTCCACCAAGCGTAATGATTGTTGTGCCATGTTTAAAATCCTTCTGTCACGATTCCCGTTTAAGGAATTAAATTTTTCAACTTTGGCGGAAAATATTTGCGGATAAATATTTTTAGCCCCGCCGCAAGAACATATGTATCTGAAATGTTCACGGAACGCAAGCGGAACATTTTGACAATACGTCCAAATATGGCGTAATAACTATTTTTGCGAATTACTGTAAAATAAAAATATCAATAAAAACAAAGGGCGATGTTTTTGTTTTGTTCTATTTTTTTAGTGAAAATTTTGCAGTAAACTTTTAATTTGCACCCGTGCAGGTTTTTTTAACTGATAGATGTTGGGATTTCTAACTTATTAAGTAGCTTATATGCGTCTTCATAATTGGTTCGGCTGCAAATATAAATGTCAGGTTCAGTTTTACATCTTATCATGCAGTAAAACGTTTCTTCACCTTCGCCATCAATATCTTTTTGAACATATCCTGTAAATTCAGAAGATTGGCCAATATGTTTTTTTACACTAAAAATTGATATGCTTAGTATGTATAATATATTGTTTTTATTGTATATTATTGATAATGGTATCGATAATATATAAATTACTGCTGCGCTAATAACTAAGAAAAATGACGCGAATATTATGATTTCTAACTCAAAAGAAAATTGCCCAAACCCGCCTTCAAAAAGAAATGTTTTAGCTAATAAGTATAAAGGCAGTAAAAAAAATAAAGAAACCATCCATCCTAAAATTGGAATAAAATTAATATGCAATAATTTGAATTCAATATTATTGTTCGTCATTACTAAAATTTTAGTAGAACAAAGTTTAATATTTATAAAATATAATGGTTATCAGCAAATATATTGAATATTAAAAATGTCATTTAATACTTATGCCAACGGTTGCTTGTACAACATTTTGCAATTTTTGGGCTTGGGATTGTGAAATTCCTAATTCGCGTGCCGCACGATCATTTTTGTCAAATTTGGTTACATCAAAATCATTTATCACACCAAAATCCATTAACGCATGAAGATAATAACCGTAATTAGAGGCATGATAGCTATCCCAACCCCATAAATTGACTTTATCATAATCGGTTCCATCATATGGGTTATTGTCGGCAATGCCGTCTTTAAAAGCATTTTCCCATGCCTTGCCAAGTGGGATAATGGCAACAATATTCCCATGATTCTCTTTTAGTGCGGCTTGATACCCGTTCATAATATCATCGGTCATTTGGTTTGTGGTTTTGCCATACCAATATCCAGAAGGTCGATAAATTTGGTCGGCGCGTGGCCAAGTGGCGGTCATATAGATTTTGACATTGGGGTTCTGGGCGCTGAACATTTGGGCGAATTTTTGGGAATAATCAATTAATTGCGCAGGGTTGCCAGGGTTTTTACCGTCAAGAATGGATAATGTGTGCATCACGACAACATCCCATTTTTGATTCAATATATCGTATTTGGTCTTATAATGTTGTTCCAACGTCGCGCCCGGTATGGTTTCAACATAGACATCATAATCAAGGCCCGCCTCTTGTGAAAGCATTTTAAAAATGGCGGGAACGCCGCCAATATTGCTTTTATTTAGGTCGGTAACGGTTTCAGGGTGAAAAAATTCCGCACTGGCGGTCGCGCCATAAGTAAAGCTATTGCCAATGAATAATATCTTTTTTGCTTGCGCAAATGCAGGATTGGCAATGGTAATAAGGATAATAAAAATCAGCTTTATATAATTTTTCATCATATTTCCTGCAAATATTGGCGTGATGGCATTTAGGATATTGCGAAAATGATTTAAAGCAAGTCTATGAAAGAAATAATTATTATCCTTGGCCCAACCGCATCGGGCAAAACCGCTTTATCAATTGAAATCGCCCGTAAGTTTGGCGGCGAAGTCATTAATATGGATTCGATGCAGGTTTATAAAGATTTACCGATTCTTTCGGCTGCCCCGACCAAAGCCGAAATGGGTGAAATACCGCATCATTTATTTGGGCATATTGATGCCGCGCATTATTATTCGACCGGTGAATATATCCTAGAGGCAAAGCGTGCGATTGATGATGTTTTATCGCGCGGTAAAAAGGCGATTTTGGTTGGTGGAACTGGGCTTTATGCCCATTCATTAACCCAAGGCATGGTCGAAACCCCACCTGTGCCGCCCGAAATCCGCGCGAAAACCCGCAAACTTGTAGAGGCGGATCGCAAGGGGCAATATAACCGCCTTAAAAAACACGATCCATATTATGCCTCAAAAATAGAAGCCAACGACATTGTTCGCATTGCCCGCGCATTAGAGGTTTTTGAAGCCACCGGAAAATCGCTTTCGGATTGGCATGCCGAAGAACAACCGCCGATTTTAAAAAATGGAAGCTGGCAGGGCATAGGGCTTATGCCGGAACGTGAACCGGTTTATGAAAAAATCACCGCGCGCTTCAAGGCGATGGTGTCAAATGGTGGTTTGCAAGAGGTTGAGGCGCTTTGGAAACGCGGCCTTGCGGATGATTTACCCGCCATGAAGGCATTGGGCATTCCAAACCTGATTGAATATTTTGAAGGTCGCGCCCCGCTTGATGAAGCCATCTCAAGCGCGATTACCCAAACCCGCCAATATGCCAAACGCCAACTTACATGGCTTCGCAACCGCGCGGAGGCTTGGAAAAAATACCCCGATGCAAAGGCGGTTTTGGCGGATTTGAAATAGATTAAATCTTTCATACCTCACTTGCCGACGGCATATAACTTAATGACAAAATTCACCTAAAACCCCGCAATATTTGTGGGGCGAGGTTCCTGTTTGAAATATTTTTGTCAAGGACGCTTGACAGGCTCTTAAAGTTGTGTAAAGCTTCCTTGTCACTAAGTTTAGGGCGTTGATTTTGGGTAAAAATATGGGCAAAGAAAATTTAAACGCTAAATCGGATGAAGAAAAAGCCGCCAGAATTATTAGATGGCACAAGGTTTTGAACCCGTTATTTTTGCTTATAAATTCGGTATTCATCTCACTAAATGTTAGCGGTGTTTTTAATAAATTGCTGCAACCCTTGCATATTGTAATTGTAATAATTTTTTTCTTGATGCTCGCGTTTTATCTTTATTTTATTTATTTATATAGCGGTGCAATAAAAATCGTCGGACGACCGGCGATTGATTTTTCGCAGGAAACTTACCGCGATAAAACCATGAACCAATATTCAATCCCGATATTGTCTTTTGCAGTTATTGCCAGTTTTGCCGCGCTGGTTTTGGCGATTTTGTCTATGCGAGACATCAAATTTCCCATACCAGAATTTTTTGTGATTTTTGCGGCGGGCTATGTTTGTATTTATTTCATGCTTGATATGTCGATGCGGGCGCAAAAGCGGGTTTTGTATGATGAATTGGCGGTAACAAAAACCAAGGACGCGGGTTATTATTCGTATTTTTATACAATCCTTTTGCTTTTGGTTTTTGCCATAATATATTTGGCAAATGCCGCCATCAAGTCCTTTATTTCAGGCACTTTCCAAAATGATGCCACCACAGGATTGCTAATGACTGCCCTAGTGCTTGGGCTTATCGGTGGCGGCATGGGGCGCGTTACCATTTGGCTTAAATATCGGTGAGGGTATATGGATTTTGATGAAACTGCACGCAAAAAGGAAATACAGGATATAAGGCAAAGAAGTGAAATAATTATATGGTTTTGCTTTGTTGATATTTTTCTTGTCATGATTTCAGTGTTCTTCCGAAATTATGATAATGCAAAAATATTTGATTATACAACCATGATTTTGCAAACATTGGTTTTAGTAATTTTATTGATTATCCATATAATACAAACAATAAAATTGTCCTCTTTTAAATTGCGTGTTTATATCAATACTGCCTTTTATAAAAAGGCAGTTTCTCGCTTAGGGCTTGCGTTTTTGGCAATTATCAATGTTTCACCCAACATGGTCTTTTATAAAATTATTATACGGCAGAATGATTTTTTGCATAAACTAATAATTTTTGAATTAGCGATATTGGCAACAATTTTCATTATTGCAATAATTGACAAAGTTTATCGCGGTACAGATGAAGAAATTGGCGATGAATTAAGCCAGAAAATTTTTGACGAAGGTGCAAAAAATGCTTTTTATCTAATTGTAAGTGGCGTTTTTGCGTATCACATTACAATTTCATTATGGCGTGGCTTGAGAGAAGGGCTGATTGAAGTTTTTGGCAATAATTCAATTGATTTTACCACAGCAACAGTTTTGACAATAATAATCCTTTCATGGTCAATCGGACATTATGTTGCAAAAGATAAATATCGGTGAGGGTGGCAATGGACATAGATTTTTCAAAGAATTTAAAAAAATATAAAATCACTACACTCGGTTTTTTCATAATGTTGTTTGGATCTTCAGTTGATTTAATTTGGGGTAAAAGTTCAACAAATGTAATGTTTGTGTTTTTGAATATATTTATAACTTTTATAGGTATTGGTTTTACGGTTTTTGGTTATAAATCAAAAAGTTTTCTTGAAGAATATTTCAATGAAAATGAAGGTAAGGATAGTGAATACTTATCCTTTTCGTTTTTGGGAAAACTTCAAAGAATTGCAATAATTCTAATTGGTTTAGTGGTTACCTATTCCATGTATATAAATAATAATGGCCGACATATTTCTCCCGTGATTTTTACGATGTTCTTGCTTTTGGCAATTGTTACACTGCCAATATTTTTTAAATCATCTGAAAATTATGGTGAGTTTGAAAGAAACATTTCTCTCAACGTAAAGTCTGTCGCTTTCGCTGCGACAATATTTATAATTGCTAGCCTACTGATATTATTCAAAATATTTCCAAATTTTCTCATTGCTGCGATGTTGCTTTTTCATAATAATATAATCGATATGATGTCTTATTTGCTTTATGCCGATGTTATGTTGGCTATCTTGATTGGTGAACTTTATACTTGGCTTAAATATCGGTGAGGACGTGAAGATGCTTGAAATTATTAATAAATTTAAAGAATCTTTGCTTGTTATTGTATTTTCGTTAATTGGTTTAGCGGGCGTATTTGGGGTAAACTTTTTAAACAATAGAGTTAATAGTTATCCTGATTTTATAAAATTATTAGTGTTTGTAATAATTATGATCATTATAAACTGGAACAGTTTATTAGGTTTGTTTAAAAATTATAAAAACTTTGACGTATTGACTGATGATGAAAAAGAAATCGAAGATGAGTTCTCAATTCATAAGGGAAATGAGGCTCTTTCATATGCTTGTATCCTATCTTTTATAATGCTTGTGTTTGTATATTTTTTATCGGTAATTTTCCCTGATTTTATTCATTCAATACTTTATGGGCAAGAAGGATTAAAGCGATTAACATCGCACCATAACATTGGGTATGGGCTTTATTCATTTGGTCTTGGACTAGCAATTCAAATCATTATTGCCGCTAACTTTGTTTCCACAATTTATCACAATTATAAATATCGGTAATAAACATTGAAAAACAACCTAAAGGACTTGCGCGCAGAAAAAAATTGGTCACAAAATGACCTTGCGCTTGAACTTGGGGTGTCAAGACAGACAATTAATGCGATTGAGACGGGGAAATATGATCCATCTTTGCCACTTGCCTTTAAAATATCAAAATTGTTCGCCAAAAGCATCCACGAAATTTTTATTGATGAATAGGAAAACCAAATGAAATCCAAAAAGCATCTTTTTTCAAATACCGTCATTTCACTTGCGATTGCATTATCGATTGGGCTTGGTGCGCCTGCCTTTGCGCAAATTGCACCCGACCCAGGCTTTCCGCAGGATAGGTATCAGGAGTTTAAACCAGATACTGATGTTAAATACGGCACTTTGGATAATGGGATGCGCTATGCTATTCAACATTGGGCGCAGCCAAAGGGTGAGATTGCAATCAGGATGCGGGTTGCCGGCGGCTCTTTGAATGAGGATGAAAAGCAATTGGGCCTTATGCACTTTTTGGAACATATGGCATTCAATGGCTCAAAAAATGTTAAAGAAGGCGATATGATACCAATGCTTGAAAAAGCCGGCGTTGCCTTTGGTGCGGATTCCAACGCCTATACATCTTTTGATGAAACCGTCTATCAATTGGATATGAAGAAGCCCGAACAGATTGATATGGGCCTGATGTTAATGCGTGAAACGGCAGGCAATTTATTGCTTGACGAAGGTGCAATTGATCGTGAACGTGGCATCATCAAGGGTGAGGAGAGGGCGCGTAACACCCCCGAAGTAAAAAAAGCAAAAGATTATCAAAAGCTAACCTATCAAGGTATTCGTATGAATGACCGTTGGCCAATTGGTGATATGCGTATTGTCGAAAGCGCCAAGCAAGATGAGTTTAAAAAGCTTTATTATGGTCTTTATCGCCCTGAACGAACTTTTTTAGTTGTGGTTGGTGACGTTGATGTCGCGGCAACCGAAAAAATGATTAAAGATAAATTTTCTGATTGGAAAGGTGCTGGCGAAAATATAAAAGACCCATCATTAGGTGAATTAAAAACCAAGGGGGTTTTGGTAAAAAACTATGTTGATCCACAGGTTTCAACCCAAATCACATTTACCCAACCAACCCCATATGTAAAAGAGCCATCAACCACACCTTATTATCGTGAAGATTTGTTGATTTCGATTGCAAATTCAATTGTTAATCAGCGGCTTGCAAAACTTTCACGTGCTGAAAATGCGCCATTCATTGGGGCGTTTATTTCAAATGAAGAAAACCGCATTGCCACAGATTCCGCAGATTTAACCATCACCCCAAAAAGCGATGATACATGGCAACAGTCTTTTGATGCAACCTATGCCGAATTACAAAGTGCTTTGAAATACGGCTTTTCTGATGCCGAATTTACTGCGGCAATTGCAAATGTTCAAAATCGCTTTAAATTAGCGGTTGAAACCAAGGCTGCGAAACGCTCTGCTGATATTGCTGATAGCATTGTTGGAAATTTTGCAAACGACAATGTTTATACTTCGCCTGAGGATGATTTGGCGTGGTTTGAAAAAGTTGCGCCAACCCTTAACAAAGAGGCGGCATTACAGGAATTGCAAAAAGTCTGGAAAGGTGATGCCCAGATTTTATATGTTTCAACCAAAAAACCAATTGCAGGCGGGGATAAGGCAATAATTGACGCCTTAAACAAGGCAAAAGCTGCACCTGTAAAACAGCCGGAAATGGCGCAATTAAAACAATGGGATTATACAAATTTCGGCACGGTTCCAACCACATATAAAACCGAAACTATTGCCGATTTGGGCGTAACTTATGTAACTTTTCCAAATAATGTTCGCCTTGTTATAAAGCCAACAGATTTTGAAAAGGGCCGCATTCGTACCAGCATCAATTTTGGACAAGGTGTACGTGCATTGCCAAAAACAATGCATGGTATTTCGATGATTGCCAATTCATCGTTCGAAGCCGGCGGCTTGGGGCATTTTACCTATGATGATTTACAAAAAACGCTTGCGGGGAAAACTGTAAACTTTAATTTTGGTGCGGGATCAAAATCATTTGGTATGAGCGGTGTTACCAGTGCGCAGGATTTACCTTTGCAAATGCAGCTTTTCGGCGCGTATTTCACCGATCCGGCGTGGCGCAAAGATGGCTTTAACCAGATAAAAGCGGCAAAAGATGCGATTTATAAAAACCTTCGTTCAACACCAAATTCAGTTTTTGGGATTAACTATGCGCCGTTGATTACCTCGAATAGTGATTATTCAAAATTCCCAACTGAAAAAGAATTTGTAGATTTGCAACTTGACCCAGTAAAACAAGTGGTCGATGCGGCATTGAAAAAAGATGCCGTGGAAATTGTTGTGGTCGGTGATGTAAAGGTTGATGACGCTATCAAGGCGGTTGCCGCAACTTTTGGCGCATTGCCAAATCGTGATGCCGCGCCAATGCCAATCCCTGCTTCTGAAAGCGAGATATTTACACCAGGTCGTCATATTACCACTCTTGACCATGATGGCCGCGCCGACCAAGCAATCGGAAGCATTTTCTGGAAAGCCTCTGATTATGGTGATGGTAAAAGGGGGCGCGCAGGATTGGTGTTAAAAGCAATGCTTGATGTAAAACTTACTGATGTATTGCGCGAACAATATGCCGGAACTTATTCCCCTGCGGTGCTTAGTGATTTCTCAACTGAATTTAAGAATTATGGTTATATCGGTGCAATGTTTAACGTTAAGCCGCAAGATGTCGATAAATATATTGCCATTACCGAAGGCATTGCCAAAGATTTTGCGAATGGAAAAATTGACCAAGAATTGTTTGACCGTGCGCGTAACCCGGCGATGACATCGTTTGAAGCAACCACACATAATAACCCTTGGTGGCTAAATTGGCTTGCAACTTCATCATGGGACAAAAACCGCATCACAATTATCCGTGATGGCAAAAAGCAATATGAAGATTTAACTCTTGAGCAAATGAAGGCGTTGGCCAAGGAATATTTTAACCCAAATAATGCACAAATTATAAAAGTTGTCCCTTCTAAAATTGCAAAACCAGCAAATTCGGATGAGGGCAAATAAACAAAAATAGTTCATAATTAGCAATTATTTACAGGCATATTGTCAAAACGCCTTGGCAATATGCCTTTTTGTTATTAGATAAGTGGAAATTTTTAGGAGAAATATATGACTGACGCGCAAAATGGTGCCGGTGAGCCTGAGCTTTCAGGAAAAGTAATGCTTTATAAAAACCCTAAGCCCTTATCTTTAGAGGCACATTCTAAATTGGGTTTGAAAAATATTGAACGTCCATTTGGTTTTGTTGCCGACAGCCACGTTGTGCCACTTACTGTTCAAGAATTCGGTATTGCATCATCTTCTTTGCCAATTATTTTTGCACCCGATAAAAAGACCCCATTGGCTGTTCTTGGCGCACGTGCTGGTCTTAATAGCTTTGTTGATGAAAAAGGTTTCTGGGAACTTGATTCATACGTTCCTGCTTTCATTCGTCGTTATCCATTTGTTTTTGCCGCCGATGAAGGCAACCAAAACTTTGTAGTATGCATTGACGAACAAGCCGATATGATTGGTGAAAACCCTGATTTGCCGCTTTTTGTTGATGGTAAACCATCTGATTATGCAAATAATGCAATGCAATTCCTTCAAGATTTTGAACGTCAAAGACGCGCAACCGAAGAATGGTGCGATATCATCAATAAATTCGATTTATTTGAAGAAAAATCAGTTACTTTCACTCCACAAGGTGAAAATGGTGAAGCTGGTGAACCGATTAAAATTGCTGATTATGTTGCAATTTCTGAAGAAAAATTAAATGCACTTGATGACGCTAAGTTCTTGGAATTGAAAAATACCGGTGCTTTGGCGGCGATTTATGCGCATCTGGTTTCGTTGTTACAGTGGCAAAAAATGGTGCAGCGCTCCTTAAGAACTGCCCCGCCTGTTGCAAATGCATAATTTTTTGGGGGGCATTTGCCCCCCTTATTTATAAGATGTCAGATTCCCATAAAACGTATCACAAAGGTCATGATAAGCGCATATTGCGCGACATAATGGGTTGCTTTGCAACCGGGGTAACCATTGTTACGACCTGTGAAACAAAGAATGACAATCAATTAATTCCCCATGGCATAACAGCCAATTCTTTTACGTCTGTTTCATTAGAGCCGCCCATGATTTTGGTTTGCATTGCCAAAAGTTCGGGTAGTTGTGAAATCTTTAAAAGCGCCAAGAGCTTTGCAATTAATATTCTTTCGGCTCAGCAAAAAGAATTTTCAGAAATCTTTGCAAAACGCGGTATAAATAAATTCTCTCATATTCCTGACGCTGAATGGTATTTAGGTGAGAATGTGTGCCCTATTATAAAGCAAAGTGTTGCAAATATTGAATGTAGCACACATGAAATCCATGATGGCGGTGATCATATTATCCTTATTGGAATGGTTGAACGCGCGCATAATGACCCGCAACATGACCCCTTGTTATTTTATAAGGGCAAATATCATAAACATCACCCATAAATACCTATCATGAGCTAGTGGGTATATTTTGCCCAATGCCCAAAGCCATTTAATAGCTTTGCGGTAGGTTTTTGCCTATCCAAATAGATTAAATAATATAAATTTTCAAAAATATTTAAATAAAACAATATGATACCTAGTTTGCGACTTGGTATTGATATTGCATGGCATCAAGCAAGCTAAAACAGCCTGAGACGCTAGTAGTGTCTCCTTCTACGAAACAGGAAAGGATCAAGAATATGATCAGTGTAAATACAAACAGAGGTGCAATGGTTGCACTACAATCTCTTGCCGCTACCCAAAATGAACTAAACACAACTCAGAATAGGGTTTCAACCGGTAAGAAAGTTGCAAGTGCAAAGGATAATGGAGCAGTATGGGCAGTAGCAAATAAAATGGGTTCTGATGTAAGTGCTTATGACGCCGTTACTTCGTCTAACGAGCGCGCGCAGGCACTTCTTGATACCGGCATTTCAGCAGGTGAATCAATCAATGACCTATTGGTAAAAATGAAAGAAGTTGCACTTGCCGCAAGCCAAACCGGTCTTTCGACATCTGCACAATCATCATATGCCGCTAGTTTCGCGGAATATCGTGACCAAATAACTTCAATTATTAATAACGCCAATTTCGATGGTCAAAATATGGTTGGTGCCACCCCTGATAACGCCGTATCTTTAGGTGACGCAACTGGTACAGCGGCAAACAACATTACTGTTTCTGGTGCTGACCTAAGTCTCGGGGGATCGATAGTTACCGTTACAGGTGCTACAACACTTTCCTCTGCGGCAAACGCGACAACTGCATTAGGGCTTGTGAATGCATCTATTGATAATTTGTCAACTCAATTGGCAACATGGGGCGCAGGCGCAGAACGTTTGCAAAGCCACGCTGCATTTGTTGGTAAATTACAAGATGCGCTAAATTCAGGTATCGGCGCAATGGTCGATGCAGATTTGGCAAAAGAAAGCGCTAAACTGACCGCTCTCCAAACCAAGCAGCAATTGGGTACTCAAGCATTGTCAATTGCCAATTCTTCGAGCCAAATTGCTCTTAAATTGTTCCAATAATATTTTTTTACCCCCAACCCTAAAAGCCCGAACCTTGGTTCGGGCTATTTCTTTTTTTTACCGGAGCATCGTGAAGTTAATCGGAATCGATTAACGACTCGCGCGATGCGACCAAATAAATATCTAGCGTATGTGTTGAGTTAAATATAAACGCTAGCTAGGCAAAAATTGCAGTTATAGGGAAAAATTTGCCTAGTAGAGGCAATTTTTGCCTAGGTTAAAAATTCCGTTAATATTTTGTCAACCAAGAAAAAACTTAAAAAACATAATGACTTAGCTTCTTATTTTCTGGCACGGGCGTTGCAATTAACTATGCGGGTCAAGAATGACCTGCGGCATTAGAAAATGACCGCACATCAACAGAAAGAAGAAGGATCAAGAATATGATCAGTGTAAATACTAACCGTGGTGCAATGGTTGCACTTCAAAACTTGGCACAAACCCAAAACGAATTAAACACTACTGAAAACCGTATTGCTACTGGTAAAAAAGTAGCATCTGCAAAAGATAACGGTGCTGTTTGGGCGGTTGCTAACAAAATGTCTTCAGACGTTAAAGCTTATGACGCTGTTACTTCGTCAAACGAACGCGCACAAGCTCTTCTTGACACCGCAACATCTGCAGGTGAATCAATCTCTGACCTATTGAGCAAAATGAAAGAAGTTGCGTTGGCTGCAACCCAAACTGGTTTGTCTGCTTCTGCACAGTCTTCTTATGACGCATCTTTCAAACAATATCGCGATCAGGTTACTTCAATCATCGGTAACGCATCATTCGACGGCCAAAATATGGTTGGCGCAACTCCTGCATCTGCAATTGCAATCGGTGACGCAGCCGGTGGTAACAGCATTACAGTAGCTGGTGTGGACCTTTCATTGGGTGGTTCAGTAGTATCTGTTGCTGCGGCTGAAACTCTTGACACTGCTGCACACGCTGCAACTGCTTTGACTAACGTAAATGCTTCTATCGATGCATTGTCAACTCAGCTTGCAACTTGGGGTGCTGGTGCTGAACGTCTTCAGTCACACGCTGCATTCGTATCAAAACTTCAGGACGCTCTGAACTCTGGTATTGGTGCAATGACTGATGCTGACCTTTCTAAAGAAAGTGCAAAATTGACTGCGTTGCAAACTAAACAACAACTTGGTGCACAAGCGTTGTCAATTGCAAACAGCTCTTCTCAAATCGCGCTGTCACTATTCCGTTAAGGTTATCAACGGTAAGCAAATATATAAATTAAGTTTATATTACTTAATAGGCGCGGTAGGGGCTGTAACAAGCTTAGACCGCGCCTTTTTGTTTTTCGCAATGGTTTTTAACCAAGTAATCAGGAGGCATTTTATAAAAGTAAAATGTTTTGCAAATGAAAATAGGAAGCATCGAAAGTGCATTGCCTGTTCAGAGCGCAAATCTGACGCTAGGGAATGACACTAAATTTACAGATGTAAGACCACAAACTACCGAAGCAAAACCAGCTTTGGAAACTAAAAGCGTGAATGATAATAAACCTGTTGCTAATGGATTATCCGAACAAGAAAAAAAGCTTCAAGAATTATCAGACAAAATGGTTGGTAAAAATGAATCATTAGTGATTGAAAAAGATCCAAATAGCACTGGTTTCATTTATAAGACTGTGAATAAATCAACTGGTGAAGTAGTTCGCATTTGGCCAGAAGCAACTTTTTTGGATAATGCCGCATCGATTTCAGATGTTGATACACGCGGTATTGTTATGGATAGCCTAGTTTAGGTGCGTAAATTGTTATCCTAAACTGGGCAATTTTTTCCTTTATTTTTGAGGGTAAGGAAAAATTTACCATGAATTTTTATTTTTAAAAATTCATTAACCAAGAAAAATAAATAAAAACAATGAGTTAATTGGTTAATTTTTTGGCATGACACTTGCAGTTTGTTAATCGCATAAATTATTATGTGAAAAATTCACACAAACCGAGGTTATGACAATGGGAATTGAATTATCGTCTTTATCAGGCAATGCAGCAAGTGAACTAACAAATATTTTTGCCGCGCTTAACAAGACTTCATTCAAAGACGGCAGCACAATAAGTAAAAACAACCATGCTCCCGAAAGCATTGTAAATAATCCAGCCGTGAAAGTTGATTCTCAAAAAATTGAAAATCACATCGCGATGATGAACAAATTACAAGAAGCAATTTTGGACATTAAAGATGGCGGTAACGTATTGCCAGACGTCGATGCTGCACGTCTTAAAGCACTAGATGTTCAGCAACAATTGAGCGTGCAATCATCCGCGATTGCAAACCAATCATCAGATTCAATTCTGTCACTATTTTAATGCCGATATAAGAAGCAATAGGAGAATATAATGGCTAGTATTTTAACAAATGTAAGTGCGATGGTTGCATTACAGAGTTTGAATAAAACCAATAAAGATTTGCAACAAGTGCAAGACCGCGTTTCAACCGGTTTGAAAGTTTCTTCTGCAAAAGACAATGCGGCAATCTATAATATTGCGCAACAACAACGCGCGGAACATTCTGCATATGATGCCGTTAGCACCAGTCTTAACCGTGCAACTTCTGCGGCGGATGTTGCATTGGCAGCAGGGGATCAGATTTCTGAACTATTCACCAAAATGCGTGAAACAGCGGTTGCAGCTTCTGACCCATCTATTTCCGCAACATCACGTTCAACCTATAACACCCAATTTGTTGCGTTACGTGACCAAGTGGCCTCAATCATCGGTAACGCATCATTTGACGGAACTAATTTAATTGATGGTCATACTGCTGCTGGTATTGACTATCTTGCCAATACTGATGGTACACAAACAATTAATATGCCGGTCATCGACCTTCGCTTAACTACTGGTGCAGGTGGTACACCTGCTTCCCCTGCTGCGGCTGTATATGTTGGCACAACCGATACAATTGACACCCAAGCCAATGCAACGGCGGTAAATGACCGCATCGTTGCGTCAATTGACTTTATCAATAGCGAGATTGCGAAAATTGGTGCCGCTTCAAAACGTATTGAAAACCACCTTACTTTTGTTTCAAAACTACAAGATTCAATAACTACCGGTATTGGTAACCTTGTGGATTCTGATACTGCTGCGGATGCTGCGAAATTACAGGCTATTCAAGTTAAACAACAACTTGGTACCCAAGCACTTTCAATTGCTAACCAATCACCGCAAACATTATTGAAGCTATTTCAATAATTAAAACTATAATCCTATTGCTTAAAAAGGTCGTCAAGAGAACCGTCAGGGGAACTTGGCGACCTTTTTGTTTTGTTGTATGGCTCTTAAATGGTCAAATTATCAAAAGCACAAATTGCACAAATTTTTGAACGTCTATCACATGATAGACCAGATCCAAAAACCGAACTAGTTTATACCAACCCATTCACCCTTATTTGTGCGGTAGCATTTTCGGCACAATCGACTGATGTCGGCGTAAACAAAGCCACCAAGCCACTGTTTGAAAAATATGATACGCCGCAAAAAATGCTTGAATTGGGCGAAGAGGGTTTGGGTGAATATCTCAAGACCATTGGTCTATGGCGGCAAAAGGCAAAAAATTGCATTGCCATGTGCCGGATATTGGTGGAAAAATTTGGCGGCGAAGTTCCGCAAACTCGTGATGAATTGGTTACCCTGCCTGGGGTTGGCCGCAAAACCGCGAATGTGGTTTTGAATGAGGCATTCCACCAACCAACAATTGCGGTTGATACCCATATTTTCCGCGTTTCAAACCGCACGGGTCTTGCACCCGGCAAAACCCCCGATGAAGTTGAGGCGGGTTTGGAAAAAGTGGTTCCCAGTGAATATAAATTGGGTGCGCACCATTGGCTTATATTACACGGCCGCTATGTTTGCGTTGCCCGCAAACCAAAATGCAATATGTGCAGCATAATTGCCCTTTGCCAATTCAAGGAAAAGACAGCAAGCCTTTAAAACCCCACCCTCGGCACTTCGTGCCTCACTCAGGGTTTTAGTTTCATGCGGACAAAAAAATCTGAAAAGCGCGGTTTCCAGATTTTTTTTGACATATATGTAATGTTTGAAGCGTTAAATCCCAGTTTTAGCCATTAATGACTTGACTATATTCATATCCGAAGCAGAGTTATCTGGTAAAGTTGACTTAGCCTTCGAAATATACTCAATAGTATATTTATTAGAACATTCATTAAT
The DNA here is from genome assembly GCA_002337085.1 of Hyphomonadaceae bacterium UBA1933. GTDB lineage: Bacteria > Pseudomonadota > Alphaproteobacteria > Caulobacterales > Aquidulcibacteraceae > Pseudaquidulcibacter. Next base: position 252,635 of record DDFH01000003.1, read on the forward strand.
ATATTGGTTAGTGTATCCAGATGTTTTACAAGCACAGAAAATTATATCGCAACTTAAATCGATGAATATTTTCAAATTACCCTTTAGTGCAATTCCAGGTGAGTCGCCTTCGGTTGAAACGCCTATTTTTATTTTTACATCGTTTATACTAATATCAATAGTAACACAGATATCTTTATTAGTTTTTCTACTGTAATACACGAGATTTGCATTAGGATACTTGTTTATAATTGTATTTATTAAAAGTCTTAGAACTGAGGTTTTTCCTACATTTGAAATCCCTCTTAATGCAAATAATTTTCCCATAATATATCTCCAGCTATGTTCGATATAGCATTAGAAATATATAAAAATCAACCAAAAATTTAAATGCAAAATAAAACCGGAAACCGCGTTTTCCGATTTTATTTTTCCGTATTGTCCTAAAACCCTGAGTGACGAGCGAAGCGAGGAGGGTGGGGTTTTATAGGTTCATCCCCAGCGATAATTGAACGAAATCGTAATCCGTTCAACTTCGGCAAGGTTTTGCACTACTTCGTGCCTTAGCCAGCTTTCCCAAAGCATAATATCACCCTCATCAGGAAGGATGAAAACATGTGGCTGCAATTCTTCGGGGGCGTCTTTGGTGCGGGTTGGGGCCGCCATCATCATATTAAGACGTGGGTCTTCAAGTTTCAAAGCCGATGCACCTTCGGGTAAATCCAAATAAAAAGTGCCGGAAATCACCGAATGTGGATGGATATGGCTTGAATGAAATGAAAGGGGCGGCAAAATATTCACCCAATAGGCATCAAGAATAAGTTTGCGTCCACCAAGGTCGAATGAACATTCCTTCGCAAATTTTGCGACATGTTTATCCATGCGTTTCTTTAATTCGCCAAACGGGCTGAAACGAATATCAAGATCATCCAATGAAGAATAAGAGGTATAGCCGCGATAATTATTTTCTTCGCACCATTTTATCCCTGCTTCATCTTCTTCTGAAAGGAGATAGCAGCAATCACGCAAATCATCGCGCAATTCTTCAACATCTTTACCGCCAATTGGCGCACGATAAAATTTGGTGGTGAATAGGTTTTTTATGGTCATTTCTTAATCTCTTGATTGCAAACTGTTCTTTATTATTGCCATTATGATAATTCAAGGCGACAAAATGGCTAGACAGCGAATTTCACACAGATTATCGTTATAACATCAGCAAATTGTAATCAAATCAGGAAGATTATGAAAAAAATTCTTTTATCCCTATCTGTTGCATCATTAATTCCATTCACCGCCATGGCGCAAAATTCTGCGCCGAGCGCACTTCCGATTGTTAATACAATCCCTGATGCACAGGATATTCCATTTAAAGGCACGATGAAATTAAATGTCGATGCCACCAATATCGATCAGGGTATTTTCAATGTTGAGCAGACGATTCCTGTCCAAAAATCGGGGGAGCAGGTTTTGCTTTTCCCAAAATGGTTGCCTGGTAAACATGCACCACGCGGTGCGGTGGAAAAACTTGCCGGATTAAAAATTTACGGCAATGGCAAGAAGATTGAATGGGTGCGCGACACTGTTGATGTTTATGCTTTTCATATCAATGTGCCAGAGGGCGTAAGTGAATTAAAATTAGAATTCCAATATTTATCACCAACCGCATCAAACCAAGGGCGGATGGAAGTAACCCCCGATATGATGAGCCTTCAGGGGAATAGCGTATCACTTTATCCTGCGGGTTATTATGTGCGTAATATCCCAATTTCTTGGACGGTTAAATTACCAAAAGATTGGAAGGCAGCGACCGCGCTTCGCCCCACTGCAACTATGGGCGACACAATCACCTATGAAACCGTGCCATATGATGTTTTTGTAGACTCACCCATGCTTGCGGGGCGTTATTCAAAAAAGGTGGAACTAAGCCCAAAAGTAACACTTAATATTTTTGCGGATGCACCAAAATATCTTGAATATAAACCAGAACAAATGGAACTTCACAAAAAACTGGTTGAGCAGGCGGTAAAAACCTTTGGGGCCGAGCATTATGATCATTATGATTTCTTGTTTAGTCTTTCAGACAAATTAGGCGGGATTGGCCTTGAACATCACCGTTCTTCTGAAAATGGTGTCGAAAGCGGTTATTTCACCGATTGGGCAACCAGCCTTTCTTCACGCAATTTATTGCCGCATGAATATACCCACTCTTGGGATGGTAAATTCCGCCGTGGTGCTGATTTATGGACGCCCGATTATCGCACGCCAATGCAAAACTCATTAATGTGGGTTTATGAGGGGCAGACCCAATTCTGGGGCTATGTCCTTGGCGCGCGCTCAGGTCTATTTACCAAAGAGCAAACCATTGATGCCTATGCGTCAATTGCCGCAGATCTTGATGGACGGGCAGGGCGTGAATGGCGCGACCTTATCGACACCACCAATGACCCCATAATAACCCCACGTTCGCCAAAAGGTTGGACATCATATCAACGTGCCGAAGATTATTATAATGAAGGCATGTTGGTTTGGATTGAGGTTGATGGCAAAATCCGCGAACTTACCAAAGGCAAAAAAGGCATTGATGATTTTGCCAAGGCATTTTTCGGCATTAAAAATGGTGATTATGGTGAAGTTACCTATAAATTCGAAGATGTTGTAAGCACGCTTAATTCTGTTGTTCCCTATGATTGGGGCAAATTATTGAATGATCGCCTGTTTGAACATGCGGATGGCGCGCCATTGGCGGGCTTTACCCAAAGTGGCTATAAATTGGTATTTAATGACAAGCCTAATCAATATATCAAAGATGTTGAAGGGCGTGGAAAATTCCTAAACCTTAATTATTCGCTTGGAATGTCGGTTGCGAATGATGGCGCTGTAAATTCGGTAATTTGGGGCGGTCTTGCCTTTAAAAACACGCTTGCAGTTGGTGATAAAATAATCTCCATCAATGGCAAGGCATGGTCAAAAGATGCGGCAATTGATGAAATAAAAGCCGCCAAAGATGGTAAAGAGCCATTGCAATTAATCGTTATGGCATCGGGTTTATACAAGGTTATAAATATTGATTATCATGGTGGTATTAAATATCCGCATTTTGAAAAAACTGGTGGGCCGGGTGCGCTTGATAAATTGCTAGAGCCACTAAAATAAACCCCGCCAATAAACCTTGCTTTTGGAAATAATTATTCGGAATTTACGATGAAAAACAAACTTTTCTTGCTTGCATTCGCGCCATTAATCCCTTTTTCTGCAATACCCTTTTCTGCCATGGCGCAAAATTCCGCGCCAAGCGCACTTGAGATTGTGGAAACCATTCCGGCGGCAATGGATGTTCCGTTTGATGGCGTTATGAAATTAAATGTTGATGCCACCAATACCAAACAGGGCATAATAAATATTGTGCAAACAATACCGGTGCAAAAATCGGGGCATCAGGTTTTATTATACCCAAAATGGCTTCCGGGTAATCACTCTGTAAGCGGGGCAATTGAAAAGCTTGCGGGCTTAAAGATTTATGGTGATGGCAAGAAAATCGAATGGGTGCGCGATACTGTTGATGTTTTTGCCTTTCATATCAATGTGCCAGACGGTGTTAAAGAGTTAAAACTTGAATACCAATATCTTTCCCCAACCCAAGAAAACCAAGGGCGAATGGAAGTTACGCCAGAGATGATGAGCCTGCAAACAAATAGCGTCTCACTTTATCCAGCGGGTTATTATGTGCGCAATATTCCAATTTCTTGGACGGTTAAATTACCAAAAGATTGGACTGCGGCAACCGCACTTAGACCTATTTCAACCAATGGCGACACAATCACCTATGAAACCGTGCCATATGATGTTTTTGTGGATTCACCCATGCTTGCGGGGCGCTATTTCAAAAAAGTTGAGCTTAGTCCAAAGGTAACACTGAACATCTTTGCCGATGCCCCAAAATATCTTGAGGCAAAGCCCGAACAAATTACCCCGCACAAGAAATTAGTAGAACAGGCTGTTAAAACCTTTGGCGCTGAACATTATGATCATTATGACTTCCTTCTAAGTCTTTCTGACAAATTGGGCGGGATTGGTCTTGAACATCACCGTTCCTCTGAAGATGGCGTTGGAACCGGCTATTTCACCGATTGGGATTCAAGCCTTGATGATAGAAACCTTTTACCACACGAATATACGCATTCATGGGATGGTAAATTCCGCCGTGGCGCCGATTTATGGACACCGGATTATCGCACCCCAATGCAAGATTCACTTTTATGGGTTTATGAGGGGCAAACCCAATTCTGGGGCTATGTCCTTGGTGCGCGTTCTGGGCTTTATACCAAAGAAGAAACCCTTGAAAGCTATGCATCTATTGCGGCATATCTTGATAACCGCAAGGGTCGTATCTGGCGCGACCTTATTGACACCACCAATGACCCCATAATAACCCCGCGTGCGCCAAAGGGTTGGGTTTCTTACCAACGCTCCGAAGATTATTATGATGAAGGGCTTTTGGTTTGGGTCGAAGTTGACGCAAAAATCCGCGAACTTTCAAAAGGCAAAAAAGGCATTGATGATTTTGCCAAGGCGTTTTTCGGCATTAAAAATGGTGATTATGGTGAAGTTACCTATAAATTCGAGGATGTTGTAAAAAACCTAAACGATATTGCCCCTTATGATTGGGCAAAACTTTTGAATGAACGTCTTTACGGCAATGCGGATGGTGCGCCATTGGCGGGCTTTGCCGCAAGCGGTTATAAATTAGTTTATAATGACAAGCCAAACCTTTATATCAAACAGGGCGAAGCCAGCGCAAAAACGCTAAATTTAAATTATACTCTTGGTATGGCGGTTGCCAATGATGGCAAGATTGTCAATGTGATGTGGGATGGCATTGCCTTCAAACAAGGGCTTACCAATGCCGATAAGATTATCGCAATCAATGGCAAGCCGTGGTCAAAAGATGCCGCAATTGATGAAATAAAAACCGCAAAAGATAATAAAAATCCGTTGGAACTAATCATCAAATCTGGCGATACTTATAGCGTTATAAAAATTGATTATCATGATGGGATGAAATACCCTCACTTTGAAAAAACCGGTGTTCCTGGTGCGCTTGATAAATTATTGGAGCCATTGAAATAATATGCCCGCATTACCGCCTGATAATCTGATTGTTGAAACTATTATTCTTGTCAAAGCTAATACAGCCGAAAATGAAAAAATGTGTAGCAAACAGGGGCAATTTTGCCTCGAGATGGTTAATCAGGATGGCAAAAATACGCTTTTTGTAACTATCACCAAGTCTGGGCTTGCAGATGAAAAAATCGAAGTCGCGGTTGGCGATAGTGAAAATGCGGGCTTTGGCGGAACTGCGCTTCATATTTATCCCAAGCTTTATCTGGTGCTGGATGGTGATACCAAAAAAATTAAATCCGCACTCTTTGGCACGCTTACCCATTCATCGGATATGTATTCGGGCGGTGGCGCAAGTGGTGATGTCCTAAACCTTTATTATTCAGAACCTTTCAAAGCCGGTGAGGGGGCAAAAAGCGTTCTCGATTTACCTATTTATGGCTATAAAATGATACGTGCCTGTTTCTCCGAAGAGGAATATAAGGCACGTAGCTATGCCTGCCATGATGAATATCGGTTTGATGCGAATTTTAAACCAACAAAGACCTTGGTAAATCAATTGCCAGTTTTTGAATATTCATCAAGTGCCGCAAATTTTCCCGTTGGTGTAAGCCTTGATGCCGATAATTCAGGGCGGAAATTGCGCAAAAAAGACTTCGTTTGGCAAAACGACCCCGACTGCACAATCAAAAACAAATTCCATTTTGATGAGCAAAAGAAAACCTATATCCCGCAAAAAGCCTTGCCCGAATGCGGCGATTATTTTCCAGGGAATTAGGGATTAATTCCTAACAAATATGTGTTTTTCCGTATTGCATAATATTTTATAATCTTTTCGGACAATATCATAATTATCCCGCATGCTCGGTTAAAATTTTAAACGCCACAAATGCCAAAATTGCACCCAAAACCCATTTTTGTATTTTTATCCATTTGGGGTTATCGTTGAAAAAGCGTGCCATTGAACCGGCGCTAAAAATAACTATGCCATTTATGCAAAGGCTTGCGAAGATTTGAATTAAGCCAAGGCAGAAAAATTGAAAATATAAATGCCCGATTTTGGTATTAATGAATTGCGGCAATATCGAAACAAATAATACCATTGCCTTGGGGTTTAAAATATTGGTGAAAAATCCCATTAAATAAAGGGTTTTTGGGCTATCTTCATGAAGCTTTTCAACCGCAAAAATTGATTTGGCATTTGGGTGAACTGCCTGCCATGCCAGATATAAAATATAAATTGCGCCCGCATATTTTATTAAATCAAAAGCAAATGGAATGTGCATAATCAATGCCGATACGCCAAATGCCGACATGATAATAAAAATTATGGATGCGGTTTGCACCCCAATCATTGAAATGAAACCCGCCTTGGCCCCTTGGGAGATGGAGCGCGAGATTAAATACATCATATTTGGGCCAGGGCTAGAAGCCATGGCAAATGCCACAATCGAATACCCGAAAATACGTGAAAAATCGAAAACCATATTTACCTACAACAAAAAAGGCCTTGGAAAATTCCAAGGCCCTTTAAAATCTTACCTAGAATTTTCCTATGTTAATGATGCACAGAAGCGTTGAATTCTTTCACATGCCTTAGTTAGTGATTCAGTATCAGTTGCATATGAAATACGGAATGCAGGGCCAAGGCCGAATGCAGAACCATGAACCACGGCAACGCCTTCCTGTTCAAGAAGTGCGGTTACGAAATCTTCGTCATTTTCCAAAACTTTTCCGTTTTGGGTTTTTTTGCCCATTAATGCGGCACAAGAAGGGTAAACATAGAATGCACCTTCTGGGGTTGGGCAATTAAGACCAGTCGCCTGATTAAGCATTGAAACCACCAAATCACGACGTGCTTTGAAAACTGCTTTACGCTCTTCAAGGAAATCTTGCGGGCCATTTAATGCCTCAACTGCTGCCCATTGCGAAATTGAACAAGGGTTAGAAGTTGTTTGTGACGCCATATTTCCCATTGCTTTGATTAACCACTGTGGGCCACCTGCGTAACCAATGCGCCAGCCAGTCATCGCATAGGCTTTGGAAACACCATTGCAAGTAAGTGTGCGATCATAAAGTTTTGGCTCAACTTGTGCGATGGTAAAGAATTCAAAGCCGTCATACATCAAATGCTCATACATATCATCGGTCATAATCATGACATGCGGATGCTTCAAAAGAACATCTGCCAAAGCGCGCAAATCGTCTTTTGAATATGCAGCACCAGTTGGGTTTGACGGGCTATTGATAATTACCCATTTTGTTTTAGGGGTAATCGCAGCCTCTAATTCGCTTGCGGTAAGGCGATAGCCATTTTCTTCTTTGGTTGAAACGCAAACTGGTGTGCCATTACATAATAAAACCATATCAGGATAAGAAACCCAATAAGGTGCAGGAATGATAACTTCATCGCCTTCATTAACACTTGCAGCCAAGGCATTATATAAAACAGGCTTGCCGCCAGTTGAAACGTGAATTTGTGCTGGAACATATTCAAGGCCATTTTCGCGTTTGAATTTTGCGCAAACTGCCTTCTTAAGTTCAGGAATACCATCTGGGTCCGTATATTTGGTTTTGCCTTCATTAATTGCCTTGATTGCAGCGTCCTTGATATTTTGTGGCGTGTCAAAATCGGGTTCGCCCGCGCCAAGACCAATAACGTCACGACCCTCTGCCTTTAATGCACGCGCTTTTGCAGACACGGCAATTGTTGGTGAAGGTTTAATTCTTTTCAAAGCATTAGAAGGTTCCACATTAATCTCCATTTTATTGCGGTTGGGAACTGTGGGTCTCTATAATCAAGGTCGCGGCGAATTGCAAAACAAGTTTTCCAAAAAATGCACAAATGAGACGAAAGTTTGCACCCATGCGACAAAAAAACTGTTTTCGAGGTGAATTTTGCCTCAATAAACTACTTGACATGCGGGGCGCGCAAATATATTGCTTGAGATATGAAAACTTATGCAAATCTTGTCGTGATTATCAACGTGTGCTTCTGAGGATTATTTTTCAGGGGTATACGAAAATTTGGGGCTTCTAAAGCCCCATTTTTCGTTTCAGGGCAGTGTTTTAAGCCAAGTTTTAGTTATGTACGCAACAGACAGGGGTAATTATGTCTAGTTCCAAGAATAAATCGGCGAATGATAAATTGATTGGCACCGAAATTTCAGGTGCAGAAATTATTGTAAACGCATTGCGTGAGCAGGGCGTGGACACGATTTTTGGCTATCCGGGCGGCGCGGTGCTGCCGATTTATGATGCGCTCTATCAGCAGGACTATATTACCCACGTCCTTGTGCGCCATGAACAGGGCGCAAGCCATATGGCAGAGGGTTTTGCCCGTTCGACTGGAAAGTGCGGCACGGTTCTTGTTACTTCTGGCCCTGGTGTTACCAATGCAATTACGGGCATTGTGGATGCGCTTTTGGATTCAATTCCAATGGTGGTTTTGTGCGGTCAGGTTCCGACCCATTTAATCGGCACGGATGCGTTCCAAGAGGCGGATACAACCGGCCTTACCCGTTCGGCGGCGAAACATAATTATTTGGTTAAATCGGTTGATGATTTAGAAGGCATTATCCATGAGGCATATCACATTGCCACAACTGGTCGTCCAGGGCCTGTGGTTATTGATATTCCAAAAGATGTTCAATTTGGCAAAACCATTTTCAAAGGCAAAAATTCCTACAAAGACTTTGAATATGACCCAATTACCGAACCATATATGCCGGCCATTAAAATGGCGATTGATTTACTTGCCAAGGCAAAGAAACCAGTAATTTATACCGGTGGCGGCATTATTAATGCAGGCAAAGAAGCATCAGAGGCATTACGCGAATTGGTAAAAATTACCAATTTCCCAATCACTTCAACCTTGATGGGCTTGGGGGCGTATCCGGCTAGTGGTAAGAATTGGCTTGGAATGCTTGGCATGCACGGCTCATATGAAGCCAACCTTACTATGCATGATTGCGATGTTATGCTTTGTATAGGTGCGCGTTTTGATGACCGCGTAACTGGTCGCCTTGATGCCTTTAGCCCGAATTCAAAGAAAATCCACATTGATATTGAGCCATCATCAATCAATAAAAACGTTCGGGTTGATATTGGTATCGTTGCCGATGCGGGCATCGCCACCAAGGCATTGGTCGAGGAATGGAAAAACCATAAAGGCAAACGTCCAAATCTTGATGCGTGGTGGAATGAAATCAATGTCTGGCGTGAGCGTAACTCATTTGGTTATAAAAACTCTGATGACATTATTATCCCACAATTTGCCATTGAGCGTTTGTACGAATTAACCAAAGACCGCAAAACCTATATTACTACCGAAGTTGGCTTGCACCAAATGTGGGCGGCGCAACATTACCATTTTGAAGAGCCAAACCACTGGATGACTTCTGGCGGCCTTGGAACAATGGGTTATGGCTTGCCGGCGGCGGTTGGCGTGCAAAAGGCGCACCCTGACGCACTGGTAATTGATATTGCGGGTGATGCATCAGTGCAAATGACGATGCAGGAAATTTCATGCGCCATTCAATATAATTTGCCTGTTAAAATCTTTATCATGAATAATGAGTGGATGGGCATGGTTCGCCAATGGCAACAATTATTGCACGGTGAGCGTTATTCGCATTCATATTCGCATTCATTGCCTGATTTTGTTAAAATGGCGGAGGCGTTTGGCTGTTTGGGGCTTCGTATTGATAAACCATCCGAACTTGATGCAAAAATCAAAGAGATGATTGATTATGACGGCCCAGTTATTGTGGATTGCCGCGTTTCAAAAATCGAAAACTGTTTCCCAATGATTCCATCAGGCAAAGCGCATAATGAAATGCTTATGCCCGATGATTTGGGCGACATCGGCAGCGTTATTACAGATGCAGGAAAAAAACTCGTTTAAATAAATATATTAAGGGTAGAACAATGAACCAACCAGCAAGTGCATATTTTATCTCAGAAGAGAAACCCGAAATTATCAGAACCACTTTGGCGGTTATTGTGAAGAACGAGCCGGGGGTTTTGGGGCGTGTGGTCGGTTTATTTTCTGCACGTGGTTATAATATAGAAAGCTTGACTGTGGCGGAAACCGATCACGCCAAGCATACATCGCGCATTACCATCGTAACCTCTGGCACATTGGCAACATTGGCGCAAATCAAGGCGCAATTAAACCGAATTGTGCCGGTTAAACGGGTTATTGATTTCCATGGTGATAGTGATGCTTTATCACGCGAATTGGCGTTAATCAAAGTGGCGGGAAAGGGTGATGACCGTGTCGAATCACTGCGCCTCGCGGATGCATTCAAGGCCAAGGTTCTGGATGCGGGTCTTGAACATTTTACGTTTGAATTAACAGGAAGTTCAAAAAAACTTGATGATTTTATCTCTATGATGAAGCCTTTGGGTCTGGTAGAAGTATCACGAACCGGGGTTGCCACCATCCGTCGCGGAAAAGGCAAAGTTTAAAGGCAGTTTTAAATGAATCTCAAGTGGAAAATATTCACCGCGATTTTGGTTGTTTTGGTGGCGGTTGTCGCTGTTTTAAAATTTGTTCCAATTCGCGGTAAAGAGGCAAATATGTTTATGGGAGTTGATGGCGACCCGCGTATGAAGCTTTGCACCTCCCCAACCGAAGGTGCCTATGCCAAGCCAGAACTTCTAAAAGCACTTGAGATTTCAGGGCCACTTTCTTTAAGTGATAAGGACAAAGCGATTTACCGTATCATGGTTTTGCGCCCAATTGACCAAAAATCAATCAGCATTACTTTCAATACGCCTAATACCAAAACTGCGGGCCATGTTAAGGTAGGTGTTTTCGAAAAAAATGCTGCAAAGTTTGAAGAATCTGATTTAAAATATGAGCAGGCGGCTTCGTTGGTTAACTCCTTTGAAGATGCCAAAATCTGGGGCAAGCCAAAGCCAACATTGTTAGCCAGAGAAATCGCAATTCCTGCTGAGGCAATTATTGAAATTGCCGCCCCAAAATTAAATAAATGCGTCATAACCCGTTATGATGACGAACGAATACGCGAGTTAATGGCGGATTTCGATTACCGAATTCCATCAGTTCTAAAAAATATATCTATGGATGGTTTTGCCCCACCAGGGGAGAAGATGTTTGGTAAAAAAGATGCGCCCAAGAAAGACAATGCACATTAAAAATATCGCTTTATTGGCAATCGCGCATTTGTTTTGTGCGGGCGTGGCAATGGCACAAGTTCCTGATTGGGGGCCTGCCAAACCGCATGATAAACCCCCTACAAAAGCTGTAACCCCAAAACCACAAACCGCTAAACCTGCGCCCGTCAAAGCGCCGATTGCAAAGACACCTGCAACAAAAATTGTGGCGTCAAAAACGCAAACTTTCAAAGCACCCGAAGTAACCCAACCTTCACCGCAAACTGTTTTTAAGGCACCGTCAAAAACGGCTGTGCCAAGTGTTTATGCCGAAGATCAAAGCCAAGAATTGGTCGCGGTTGATTTGCGTCTTGCCTCGGACATAAGTGATTATGGCCCTTTGGCGGCATATACAAAGCATTTGTCAAAAGCTGGCGTGCTGTATGATGCCGATGGCGGCACGCCCGATGGTGTTAGTTCTGCGGAAGCGCGGTTCAAAGATTTTCCAACCGCCATCACCCTTGTAAGAGTGCCAGAAAAAGCAATGGCATCGGCAAATGGTGGTTCATCATGGGGGGCATATAAAATTTATCGCGGCACGCAATTGCTTTCTAGTGGTCGTTATCTTGCAGTGTGGCGTAAAGAGCAAGGCGTATGGAAAATTGTTTCCGAACTTGCCGCCGGAAAAGACGCGCCGCCACCAGTTTTGCCAAGCAAGCCAACGAATGCGCAGGCGACAAGTGCAAAAGAAACCCCTGCCGCAGCAAACAAAAAATTGAAAGATGCTTTTGGAAGGACGGTGAATTAACACTTCCTGCTTAATTTAGCATATTTTTTGCCCTTTTTACTTGACCTTTTGGAAAAAAAGCGCAAATGAACCCCGATAATTTTAAAAATAAGCAATATTATTTTGCGCCAATGCTAAAACTGGTCAAAAAGATAATTGACCAAAGATTCTAACTGGAGAGAAGAATGCAAGTTTATTATGATAAGGATGCGGATTTAGGTTCTATCAAAGATAAAACCATCGCAATTATTGGTTATGGCTCTCAAGGGCATGCTCACGCGCTTAATTTGCGCGATTCTGGTTGCAAGAATGTTGTCGTTGCATTGCGCGAAGGTTCTGCTACTGCGAAAAAGGCAGAAGGCGAAGGCTTTAAAGTTGTTTCCGTTGTCGAAGCTGCAAAAACTGCGGACATCATTATGATTGTTACCCCTGATGAAGGTCAGGCAGATTTGTATAAAGCAGAAATTGGCCCATATCTAAAAGCAGGTCAAACCTTGCTTTTCGCGCACGGTTTTTCTGTTCACTTTGAACTTATTCAACCACCAAAAGACGTTGACGTTGCACTTGTTGCACCAAAAGGCCCTGGTCATACCGTTCGTGGCGAATATTTAAAAGGTGGTGGCGTTCCTTGCTTGTTTGCGATTTATCAAAACGCTTCTGGCAATGCCGAAAAAACTGCTCTTGCTTATGCTTCTGGCGTTGGTGGTGGTCGTTCTGGCATCATCCAAACTACTTTCCGTGAAGAATGCGAAACCGATTTGTTTGGTGAACAAGTTGTTCTTTGCGGTGGCCTTGTTGAGCTTATCCGTGCAGGCTTTGAAACCCTTGTTGAAGCTGGCTACGCGCCAGAAATGGCATATTTTGAATGCCTACACGAAGTTAAACTTATCGTTGATCTAATCTATGAAGGCGGTATCGCAAATATGGATTATTCAATCTCTAACACTGCTGAATATGGTCAATATGTAACTGGCCCACGCATCATTACCCCTGAAACTAAGGCGGAAATGAAACGCGTTCTTACCGATATTCAAACCGGTCGCTTTACCCGTGATTGGATGCTTGAAAACCGCGCTGGTGCGCCAAGCTTCAAAGCAACCCGTCGCCTGAATGCAGAACACCAAATCGAAGAAGTCGGCGGTCGCCTTCGCGCCATGATGCCTTGGATTGGTAAGAATAAATTGGTTGATAAAGCTAAAAACTAACTGATTTTGTGAGTGTTAGCTTTCTATTCACACTAAAATTTTGATTGATATTTAAAAGGCCGCATTAGCGGCCTTTTTTGTTGTAAATTTTGGTTTGACATAGTTAGTGTTTTAGTAATATACTACACTATACATTGTTGTGTGATTTAATAATAAACTTTAAAAATCGGGGGTGTTATGCAAAATTCCGAGGTTTCAAGAATTAAAAATTTATCATTATTCGGCGGCCTGTCATATTTGGGCGTGATAATAACCGGCGTATTTTCAGAAGGCATTGTCAGAGATGGTTTGACAGATTCAAAAAATGCCCTTGTTACCGTTAAAAACATTTCTGAGAATATGATGCTTTGGCGCTGGGGCGCGGTTTCAGATATTCTAACGGTCACATTTGATATTATTGCCGCAGTTTGTATTTATTTCCTTCTAAAGCCGGTTAATAAAGAAGTTTCTTTATTGGCCGCATTAATAAGAATTGTTGCCGTAACCATTTTAGCGATCGGGGCAGTTTTTCACTTCCTGCCGGTATTATTAACAAATGGGCAAAACTATCTGCAAACATTCGAACCAAACCAATTGGCAACATTGGCATTATTATCATTAAAGACACATAATTTAATTTATCATATCTCATTGATTTTATTTGCCTTTAATAATGTTATAATTGGCATATTGATGTTTAAATCAGAATATTTCCATAAAATAATTGCAATTGCCGCAATAATATTTGGGGTTTCATATTTTACAAATAGCTTCAGTTGGTTTGTGTATCCTGGCTTTCAATCATTAATCGGTGGCACCGCACTAAAAATCAGCTTTTTTGCCGAATTGGCGCTTAGTTTATGGATGATTTATAAGGGCATCAGCTTAAAATCTGTAAAAAGCTAAATAATAGGTATTATGTACAATTCGCAAAAGGTACAATTAAAGGCTGCTATTGGGCAGCCTTTTTATTGCCTATGACAAAATATTATTTAGAATTAAATTTTTGGTGGAGAATCTCATGCTTAGTCCAGGACTTGGATTTTTATATATTGTTGGCGCAATCTTAGTGGTTGGTGGTTTTTATTATTTAATTCGTTTTTTGTTTTTAATTGATTTGGCAATTAAAGCTCTTAAAAAATATTTGGCATCGTGATTCAAAGATAGTTATTGCGCGGTTTAAATACTTATATTAACCTATATTTGTTTTTCTAGCCGTGGGGAAATTCAATTATGGTCGCGTTTAATTTCTTCGAAATAATGATTATTGCATTGGTAATAATTGGAATTATCTTTGAAAAAATCTTCTCATTTCTTGGGTGATTTATAATCGAACCCCATATGAAACATCACATTCCGACATTACTTATTATTTTGAGATTTATTTGCGGAATTGTTATTTTAGGGGTGTGCCTTTTTCACGCGCAATTTGCCCCAATTATTTGTGTTATCCTTTTGGCACTTGGGGTTTTATCAGATATTTTTGATGGGGTAATCGCGCGAAAATATAATATAGCGACAGAGGAACTTCGCATTTGGGACAGCCGTGTCGATGTTGCCTTTTGGCTTATGACCGCCATTGGTATGTTTATCCTTTATCCATCAATTTTGGAAACCGCGTGTATAATGGTTGCAGTTCTTGGTGGGATGGAACTTGTGACACGCATTATAAGCCAAATAAGATTTAAGCGAGAGGCATCAACCCACCACATACTTTCAAAGATATTTACATTATTCTTGTGGGCCTTGATTTCAGCAATTTTTATAAATGGAAAAATTGGGATATTGTTTTTGATTACACTGCTAATTGGCGTAATTTCACAAGCCGAAGCCATGGCAATTATGCTGATTATACCAGAATGGAAATGTGATATTAAAAACATATTTGTGGCTTTAAAGCTTAAGGAGGCCGGAAAAACAGGCGTGAAAAGCAAATATATAGATTGAAAACTTATAACAATGTCTTTAGGGAATGGCGGGAACATTTTTATAAGGCGCTACAATGAACACCCAAACCCTAACCATTATTTCCCACATTGGCGAAGATGCGATTAATGATGCGATTGCGCTTATAAGGGCTGCGGATGAAGGGCATGATGCAGAGGTTGCGGTTTCTGGCAAGGTTTTGACCATAAAGCATAATATTGCGCCCTCCATTTTGCCAACAATTTTGGAAAAGCTGGCGGGATTAGGGCTTGATTATTCAACAATTGCGCCAAGCTCAAAAAAGCTATTTATCGCCGATATGGATTCAACCATTATTTCATGTGAATGTCTTGATGAGCTTGCGGATTTTGCTGGCAAAAAGGAACAAGTTTCGGCAATTACCGAACGCGCAATGGCGGGTGAATTGAATTTTGAAACTGCGCTCAAAGAGCGCGTTATGATGCTAAAAGGGCTATCAATGGATGCCCTGCAAGAATGCTTTGATGAGCGTGTGTCCCTTAATGAAGGCGCGGTGGAAATGGTTACGGGCCTTAAAGAGGCAGGTGCATATTGCGCATTGGTTTCCGGCGGCTTTAAATTTTTTACCGAACGTGTTCGCGATTGGGTCGGCTTTGATGAGGATAATTCAAACGAATTTATCTATGAAAATAATGCCCTTTCGGGTGAAGTTAAAATGCCAATTTTGGGCAAAGAAGCCAAATTATCGCGCCTAGAATATCTTTGTGAAACCAAAGGGATTGACGCAAAAGATGCAATCGCGATCGGCGATGGTGCTAATGATTTGATGATGATTGAACGTGCGGGGCTTGGGGTTGCCTATATGGCAAAACCAATTGTTGCTGCACGTGCACCGGCGCGCATTGTTTCCGGCAATCTTATAAGTGTTTTGGGTTTTTGCGGCTTTAAAATTTAGTTTCTTTTAGGCGGGTTTTTAAAAGATCAAAAACCGCACGATATTTTGGCGTGCTTCGCATATCCTCGTGAATAATCAGATAAATTTCACGTTTTGGATAATGATATTTCATCGGCACGCTCATAAGTTCTGGGTATTCATTGGCGACATATTCAGGCAATAAAGCAAGCCCGACGCCAAGTTTTGCCGCCTCTGCCTGAACAAAAATATCCTCGCTTTGCAGCACGATTTTTTCTTTTTCAAACTTGTCCAAAATCCACTTTTGTTGTGGGTAATGACTAAAATCATCGGGATAAGCGATATAGCGAATATTGTCGGTGGCGGTGTGTTTTAAATAGTCAAACGTGCCATAAAGTTTGAAGCCAAATTCACCAATTTTAACCGGAACGAAATTGGGTTCTGTTGGTTTTGAAAGCCTTATGGCAAGGTCGGCCTCCATGGCATTTAAATCCGCAAAGGTCAAAGAGGCATTAATATCAATCTGAAGCGCCGGAAAACTTTGCACAATTTCGGTTATGATTGTTGGTAATATAATTTTTGAAAAAGATGGCGGCGCGCTAATCCGAACCTTGCCCTGCATGTCGGGGTCAAGGCGCGCAATATCGCGTTTAATCTTTAATTCGGTGTCAAACATGGCCTTGCCAGATTCGGCAATCATAATGCCAGATGATGTAAGGCGGGCGGTTTTATTGGTGCGTTCAAGCAATTGAACCCCAAGGCTTTGTTCAAGGTTTTTGATACGGCGCGCCACGGTTGAATGATCAACCCCCAATGATACAGCGGTTTTTGACAGGTTTAAATTATTTGAAAACTCTAGAAAGGTTTTTAAATCCTGCCAATCCATTATTAACCTCTATTAATTTTACTGTGCATTTATGCGCAAGTGTTGTGAATATTTATGCAATTTTCCACAATGAATTTCAAGGTTATATTTGAATTAAGGAGTATAAAATGAATAAAATTATCAGTCTTAAGCAATATGGTGACAGCAATAATTTGGAAATGATTGAAATTGCAAATTCTGCCCCAAATGATGATGAAATACAGGTAAAACAAATCGCAATCGGGGTGAATTTTGTCGATATATATTTTCGCGACGGCATTTATAAATTCCCTGAATTACCCGCTATATTAGGTGTTGAAGCGGCAGGGGAAATATATGCAATTGGCAAAAATGTGTCTGGTTTTGCAATTGGTGATATTGTTGCCTATGCTGGGTTTCCGCTTGGATCCTATACACAATATCGCAATCTTGATCCAAGGAGAATTATAAAAGTTCCAACAAATGTAAATCATAAATTATTGGCGGGTAATTTTTTGCGTGGCCTTACTGCGGCAGCCCTTTTATTTCATGTTATAAAGCCTGAAAAAGGGATAAAAATTCTTGTCCATAGCGCGGCTGGTGGACTTGGAACCATTCTAACAAAATGGGCAGCGCGCCTTGGGATGGAGGTATTCGCAACAGTAAGTAGTGATGAGAAGGCGCAAATCGCCAAAGCAAATGGTGCGCGTCATGTAATAAATTATAAAAGTGATGATTTTGTTTTCAAAACATTGGAAATTACAAATGGTAATGGGGTTGATTATATTATCGACGGAGTTGGTGGCGATAATTTGCATAATAGTTTCAAAGCTGTGAAGCCATTTGGAATTGTTGCCAATATTGGCCAAATAAAGCCTGTTTTACCGATAAATATTACCGAAATCACGAATATTTTTGTTTCAAGGCCAAGTATTTTGACGCTTATCAATGATGTTGATATTTATAAAAGTCTTGCAGAAAAATATTTTGATTTTGTAATTTCTTGCGGCGGTTTTGATAATGGGCATGATTATGCTTTTGATGAATATCAAGGGGCATTGAATTTATTGGAAACCGGGAAAAATATTGGTTCAATCAGGCTTTTGGTTGATTGAATGTTTTTGATTTGGGCGCAAAATCACCATCACGATTGTGAAAGAAATAAATAAAAGCAAAAACCATGCGCCCATTTTTTGCATCGATACCAAATGCCAACCGCCAGATTTTTGGCTAGGGTAAATCCAAGTTTTGGTAAAAGTTCCAATATTTTCGGCAACCCACATGAAAAAAGAACTTAAAACCGCCGATAATAAAAGCGGCATTTTATAAACCCTGTCCATGGGGCGAAAATGGATAATTGTCCGCCAATAGGTAAGGGCGATAAGCGCAAATATAATATAGCGAAAATCCCAAATATAATGATGGGAAAAGAAATTTATATAAATCAAAAGTGCGATGATGATTGTATGGATTTGCTTGGGGTAATTTTCGAAATACATTTCAAAAACCCGTATTGCCCTAGCCATAAATGAGCCAACCGTACCATACATAAATCCAGTGAAGAGAGGCACACCACCAATTTTTATTAATGAATATTCGGGATATTCCCAAGAGCCAACATGGGTTTTGAAAATTTCCATAATCGTGCCGACAATGTGATATGCCATTATAACTTTTAGCTCTTCAAAACTTTCAAGTTTAGTCCAAAGCATGATGGATTGGATTATAATTGCTGATAAAAGCAAAAAGTCATAGCGGGCAATTGGGAAATTTGGCTTCCATAAATAATGGGTAAGCAAAAGCAAAAATAATAGACTTGCCGCAAAAAGGCATGACCATGCCATTTTTAAACCAAATAACAAAAACTCTGCTAATGGTAATGGCAAGCGGCCGATGATATTCTTAATTAATCTGCGTAATGGTTGCAGCCATTGTGCAAGTGGGTGCGTATCGACCTGCATTAGCCTTTTGGCGCAACCTCACCCTCAGTTTTAACGGCTTTGCCAAGGTGGACACCGGCTGGAACAACACCGATTTGCACATTTTGCTGTGCTGCTTGTGGGCGGTTTTCAACAATGCTTACCAATGGGCATGATGGTGGTGGGCAAACCCAAACCTCTACCCGGCGGTTTTTAATACGACCTTCTTCATAGGCGTTTGAACCCACCGGCAACACATCGCCATATGCGCGAACCATAGAAGGGTTAATTCCTGCTTGCCCCAAAGTGCTAAGAACTTTTTCGGCACGTGATTGGGCAACCCCCACATTGGTTTCATGTGAACCAACATTGTCGGCAAAGCCAAATAGGGCAATCCTTTGCTGGGTTATGCCTTGGCGTGTCATATATTCTTGTAGTCTTGTAATGTCGGTAACGGCCTTATTATCAAGGCTGTTTGCGCCAAGTTTAAAGCGGAAATCAAAATTAAGACGTTTTGCATTGCGGGCAAATTCTGTATAGTCACGCGGTGCTTCAGGCGGTGGTTGAAAGCCTTCTTCAGCCAGTTTTTGCGCGCCATATCCATCTTTTTCAACAATCTCTTGACCTGCACTAGAGATAGTGAATTTTGCAAAATCTTCAAGCGCCTGATTTGATGTGGTTTTGCCGATATAAAGCAAAATTCGTTCAACGAATGGATAGGCCTCGGTTGAGACATTGAATGAATTTGGTTCAAAGGCACGGGCATTACGTTCATTAACCGAAACCATTTTTACGCCCGATGTATTGCCATCTTTATGCGCAAAGCCAATGGCGTCTTTGTCGGCATCAACCGCCTTTATAACTTCGCCTGCGGTTTTATAGGTTTTTGCCGCATCGCGTAATTCACGATCCCCAAGAAGTTTTGCCAAAAGGCTGGCATTTTTGTCGCCGCCTTCTTCTTCAACACGGATATTAATTTCGCCATTTTTTTTGTCAGATATTTCAGACCAATCGGTAATTTCGCCCGATAAAATCCGCCCCAAAGTATCACCGTTAAAGGTCGAAATATTATTGCTTGGGTTTACAAAAACAAAAGAAACATCATGCCCAATAACTTTTTCATTATCAGGTGACGTCATATCGCCATATGCCGATAGTTTATCTGCCTCGGTCGGAAGGATTGAACGCAATGAATATACGCCTTCAACGCGGCCTTGTTGCATGGCATCAAAGCCACCTTTTGCCGAACCCAAAGACAATAAGACACGATATGATTTGCCACCTTTTGAGCCGCTAACCGTTGTAACATTTACGTCTTTTGAAATGCCTACATTGCCATAACCAGATGCCTTCATCCAGCCAACCACCAAATCAGGCATAAGGTTTTCGCCAATTCTTTTGCGCCCTGCAAGGCGGAATAAAACATCGGCTTTTTTCGGGCGCCCTGGTGCAAAGTCACCTTGTACTGGTACTAATCCCTCGGCCTCAGCGTTTTTTGAGTTGGCAGCATTACTAAAGGTCCAGCTAAGATAGCCAATTGCCCCCATGCCGCCAATAATAACCGCAATCAGGAACAAAGATACCCAACCAAAAACATCCATTTTGGCAAAGATGCCGGGTTTTTTACGGCGGCCAAAGCTTTCGTCAATATCATCGCTATTGCGCGCAGTTTTCCATATATCTTTTTGATTAGAATTTTTTTCTTCAGACATTAAGGCAAAACTCCGACTTTGAATGCATTGCTTTTGCTAATATGGGCTTTTGTTAATATGGCTTTTCGCTAATTTGGTGAAAACTAGCAATAGATTTTTGCTTATTGAAGTGTTTTTATCACTTAAAAACACGTAACATTATCCGATTGTTTCGTTTTATTTTTAAAATAACTATTTTGTTTCTGCGTAACAAATCATCAATAATATTTCTAACCATTACCGCAGAGTTGATTTTTTGCCCTGCAACCTCAAGAATTATGTCACCGGCTTCGAGCGCATTTTTTGATTTACTATATGGATCGACCGCAATGACAATCACATTCGCATCCGCGCCATATTTATTTTTTTCTGAATTACTAATGCCGCGCAAAGACATTCCGCCAGTTTTAATTATGGTATCGAAACCATAATTTTGCGGCGCTTGCAGGGATGGCGGCAGGGTGATTTTTACATTGGCAAAAATTCTTTGCTTGCCGCGCCAACCATCTAAACGAATGGTTTGCCCAATTGGCGTATCAGATATCATACGTGCAAGTTGCCTTGCGTCATTTATTGGCTTGTTATTAAAGGCAAAATAACGGTCGCCATTTCGTAGCCCGCCAATTTTACCAGAACCATTATTATCAACCGCAGTAATAATAACGCCATTGCCTTCGTTCGGGGCGGCATTGCGGGCGCGAAAGCCCGCATAACCGCGCCTTACATAGCCATATTGAATTATGTCACCGGCAATTCTTTTAACGATATTGGAGGGAATGGCAAAACCAATGCCAATATTACCGCCACCTTTGGCTCCGGCAACAATTGCGGTATTAACGCCAATTACCTGACCATTATCGTTAAATAATGGGCCACCAGAATTGCCGGAATTAATTGCGGCGTCGGTTTGTAAAAAATTATCGAAACGCCCCGATTGCAAATCACGATTACGCCCCGAAATCACCCCAACGGAAAATGAGTTGCCAAGCCCAAATGGTGAGCCAATTGCAATCGCCCAATCTCCAATTTCAACTGCATCACTATTGGCAATTATTGCCGGCGGGGCAGAATAGGGGGTAGTAAGTTTTAAAACCGCAATATCGGTTTCAATATCACGCCCAATCAATGTTGCCTTGCGGATTGTGTTATCATTGAATGAAATTTCAAACTCGCGGCCATTTTCGATAACGTGATTATTGGTTATAATATAGCCTTGGTTGCCATAAACAAACCCCGACCCAGTCGCAATTGTTGCCTCTTTATTGGCAAATAGTGAGGTATCGCGTGCGCCCGCATTTAAGGCACGAACCCCAACCACACTGGGTAATAGTTTTTTTGCCAATGGTGCGAAGCTTTTATTTGCTTGCTGGCTATTATTTGCGGGCAAAGATTGTGCCTGTGCTATTCCCGGAAGCTGTGCGATTCCTGAAGAAATAGAAAGCGCAATAAGAACATTTGCAATAATTTTGGTTTTACTTTGCATAAGAGTGATTGGCATTTAATGTGTGCAATATTGAAAGAATCTAGTTTGTGGCATCATAACTTATTAATTACTTTGGTCAGGCACTAAATTGCATCTAATCGTGTATATTGCAAATAAGATTTTATAAAAATTTGCTAAAACATTGAAATCTTGTTGTTTAGCGACTATTTTACACTTCTATTAATAACATGCTTACCAGATTTTTGTATCTGTGTTGGCATTAAAGGCATAATTGTGTAAAGGTTTACACACGAATAAATAACTTGATTTTTGGTATGATTTGTAAGGTTTCAAAATTTTGGTTTGGCGTCTCTATTTTGGCATTGTGCCAGACGCCTAATCTTGCCTGTGCGGATGATATCCAAGCCGTAAATAAATTTGTTAAAAATCAAAAGATTGCGGAACAATTTCGTGGCAATGTTAAAATTTACGCCATTGCATCATTTGACCCCTTATCACAAAATAATGCGTTAAAAATAATTGATAAAATCAAAGAAGAAATTGATTTTACCCAATTTAAAGAAATCGATTATTTTATTGACGGTGAAAAAATTGATACCGAAAAGCAGGATTTGAAAAATACGCTTTTGGAAATGCCGTATGAATTTGTTGATCAAATTGAGTTACAGGCCGAAACAAAGGCAATCGATGAAACCAAGATAGAGGTTTTGCGAATAAATATTGTAAGCCGCCATATAACAATGTTTTCGGCAAAAACGAATAAATTTATTGCGCCTCAAGGTATTGATGCCAACCGTTTTGCAAGTAATTATTACGGTTTTACTAGCCTTAATAAAATTAAAACCGAGTTTTCTGCTTCCGCGAGTGCGCCAACCATAAGCGCAAGTAATTCAATTAATTTGGGTAGCAGTGGGAATGTTGAAAATCGTGATTCTAACCGCTCGCAATCACAAAGCTCTTTGTCAAAATTTTCGGCGGTTTATAATGAGAAAATTGGCGATAATGACCTTATAATCGGTGCGAATACCAAAACCTCGGTTTTTTCAAAGGCGTGGAATTATATTTCATCTGGTTGGGGCGATAAAAATAATGGTCAGATTGATACGAGCAAGTTTGGAACCAGTAATAATATTTCAAAAAATAGTGAATTAAACGCCTCTTATTTATTCGGTAGTGAGGATTATAAAGGTCGATTTGCCGTTAATAGTCGATTTGCCAACACAGAAGAACAATATGAAAGCACCGGCAGGGAAGTTGGTAGTGCTAATTACGATATGTCATTTAGCCATAGTGAATATGTCGAAGTAAAATCAATCGCTGCTTTGGATACTAATTTCGGTTCAAACAAACTATCATTGGGCAATGAATATGTGGTTCGCAAAATGAACCGCTCTTCGCTTTATGGCGCTGGTGCGAATTATGATCAGGCATTATTCTTGCAACCTTCTTCAAGCACCAATGTTGAAGAACTTATGAGCAATACTTATGCTGAAACCCGCTATCAACTTGCACCAAAACTGTCTTTGAATGCGCGATTTGCGGTTATGTGGGGCAATACGCGAAATAATATTTATAATATTGCCGATAATAACCTTTATTATGTTCCCAATATCAAGATTGAATATGCGAAAGATAGCAATACTGTTTTGCGCGCAACCTTTAAAAAAGATTATGGGAATTTTTATTATGGTGGTTATTCATTCCTTGGGAATGTTGATAATGGCTCTTCTTTAAATGCAGAAAAAGTTAATGTTGCCGAGTTTGAATTTGAAAAGAATTTCCCAAATAAGGTAAAATTATCTTTGGACATTACCAATAAAATCACCCCTAATAAAATTGGTTTAATTCCGGTGTATAATGGCGGTGTAATAAGTGCGCAAAAGCTTGCCAATGGCCTTGATGAGACTTTTTCAGGCGTTAGTGCGAAGATAAATTATCCATTCGTAATTGGTGATGGTGAATATGTTTTATTAAGCCGTTTTGATTACGGCTTGCAAAGTTCAACTGATGTCTTTGACAAGGTTAATGGCGACCGTATCAATAATAACCGCCAACTAACCGAATTTAACCTTAAACGCAAAGTCGGTAATAGCGGTGTTGATTGGGGCGCATATTATAAATTCTCAAGCGGTAATCGCTATTTCTCTTATGATGAATCGGTTGTTGTTCCGCAAAATTCCACAATTGGCATGTTTGTGAATTATAAAATAAGCCGCGATGCCGCCTTAGAAGCCGAATTTTCAACGCCATTATCGGCAAATAATAACGTAACGCGCACGAAATATAATCTTCAAAACAATAATGTGGATTATATTAATATTCATCCGCTTGATGCGCCATCATTCAGGCTTACTTTAAAAAGCGCAATTTAAAAAATATTTAGGCATTAAAAAAGCCCCCATTTCTGGGGGCTTTTCTATATGTTTCATGCTCTTACTAGAATTTGTAGTTAAGCAATAGAGTGAATGAACGACCGCGTGGATCTGCAACACGTGGTTCCCAATCAGAGTTCGCACCAGAGTTTGAGTAATAAGCATACGCAAACGGTGGATCAGTATTAAGCAAGTTTTTGATACCGCCAGTAATAGAGAAGTTTTTGAACCCTTTGTAAGTAACAGAGGTGTTATAAGTGATATAATCGTCTGTTTTGGTATGGCCATCAGCCGCAGTAAAGATGCCAGAGGCAACACCTGGGTAAACTTGATCAACATAACCAGAGCGGAATAGTTGTGATACTGAACCACTCCAATTTCCTTGGGTGTATGTAACATAAAGGTTATGTTTCCATTCGATGCCAAGGTCACCATAAGCAGTCCAAACACCAACTTCACTTGGTCCAAAAGGAACGCCTTCAAGAACACGTGATTTCTTCTCTAATAGGTAAGTGCCATCCATGCCGTATGACAATTTACCTTTATAGAATGGAACACCGCCACGGAAGCTAACTTCTAGACCTTCTGTAAGTTGTTCACCGGCGTTTACATAACGTTGGTCAACACGGGCAATATTGCCACTTGCGTCACGTTCAAAGTTGTCAGCAAAAAGATTATAGTTAGAGAACAATTGATCCAATGTTAGGATTTGGATTGTTCCTGTTCTATCAATATGCCACCAGTCAAAGCTGATAGTGTGGTTTTTGAGTGGTTCCAAAACGACACCAAAGCTATATTGTTTTGCTTCTTCAGGGCCGAGAGACTGCTTACCACCAGTTAGGTAGTTAAACGTAATAGGTTCGCAGCCAGGAATTGTAGTATTTGATTTATAACCAGTCGAACATTTGGTTGGGTCTGCAAATGTTGTTGCAGTATATGGGCTTTCTGTAATGCCGTTGAACAATTGGTTAAAGGTTGGAACGCGGAAACCAGTGTTATAAGACGCACGGAACATAACCATATCGATTGGTTTATATTTCAAAGAAATTTTTGGGTTGGTTGTTACGCCAAAACCAGAATATTGGTCCATACGTCCAGCAAGCGTCAATTCCATATTTTTGATAAGTGGAAGTGCAACTTCGGCATAGATAGCGTTAATGCTACGGCTTACGCCTTGTAGTGCGTTGGAATCATCAAATGGCGCGTTATAGATAACTGGACGAGCCGCAGCGGCACGTTGGTCACCATTGAAGTGATAGCTTTCTTCGCGAAGCTCGAAGCCCAATGCCGCATATGCTTTGCCACCTGGAAGGTCGAACATAGGGCCAGAAACCGAACCATCGAATTGAGTAACCTCATACTTACCGCCATAAAGAACAACGCCTTCAGCAGATGTGGAGTTAACCGCATCAATTGCCGCCTGTGTTTGTGTCTGACCTGGTTTAAGGAAGAAGTTTACAACACCACTGTTAAGAACGTTAAACAAGCCGTTTGCGATTTTGGTGCCACTGGTGTCATATGTATCATAGCTATAAAAGAAGCCTTTACCCAATGTGGATTTAGATTCACTATATGCATATGAAACGCCAGTACGGTAGTTCCATTCAGTTTCACCCATAGGGCCATCTAAGCCAACCAACAAACGACCAGTTTTGGTTTCTGTATCAATTGTTCTTAGGCCGCAAATATCGCAACGCCATCTAACCGCATATGGTTGTCCACGAAGTGATTCTGCAACACCAAAATTGGTTTTCAACAAATCGAAGATTTCATCATAGGTTGCTTGGGTGATTGAATTGCGTGGGTAAACAAAGTTTGCAGTTGTTGTGTTTGACGACAATTGCATATTTGAGAATTGTTTGGTTGCATCAACTTTCGAAGCGGTTGCTTCAATAGAAAGTTCATGTTCGCCAAGTTTAAATACCGCACGCGAAATAAAGTTTAGGTTTTTAATAGGTTGTTGTAATACCACTGCACGACCGGAATCCCAAGAACACGCGTATTTTGTGGTTCCCGCAGCGTCGCCCCAAAGTGTTGATGCATATGCGTCCATTCCAGCAACAGAATCGCAACCCATACCATTAAGGGTTAGTGGGTTAATACCACCAGATGCGCGCACTGTTGTTGAGCCAGGGATAAATGGCGCAGTCGAGCTTGAGGTAAAGATTGTACCTGCACGTGGGAAGATTGTTGCATATGGCGTTCCGCGTGTGTCAACAGACAAACCTTTATCGATTTGGAAGGTGTCAACAAAATCACGTTGGCTTGCTAGCAAAATTTTATTTTCGCTATATGCCAAAGTACCCATGATGTTGAATTTATTTTCTGCAAGGCTACCATAGCCAGCAGAAAGGCTGGCACGGTAAATATCACCACCACCATCTTCGGTCTTATCAGCAAAGATTGAAAGATCTAGGCCTTGATAGTTTTTCTTGGTGATGAAGTTGATAACACCGCCGATTGCATCTGTACCATAGATTGCCGAAGCACCATCTTTAAGTACGTCAACGCGCTCAATCGCTGCCATTGGAATTTGGTTAATGTCAACCGCGCCACCGTTTAGACCGTGGGCTGCAACGCGACGACCATTCAATAGAACCAATGTGCCTTGTGTCCCTTGTCCACGAAGGTTGGCGCCAGACATACCATTGTTACCACGAGCCGCACCAGACACAACATCGGCGTTTGCAGCAAGGTTATCAAGACCGTTACCATTACTTGATAATTGCATGATTAGCTGTTCGGTGTTTACGATACCTTCACGTTCAAGATCTGCTTTTGTAACAATCTGAATTGGAAGGGCATTGTCGTATACTTTTCTTTTAATGCTTGAACCGGTAACAATTACCACTTCTTCTTTAGCAGACGTTTTGTCCGCATCTTGTGCAGCAGCGATTTGCGGCATTGATGCCACAAGAATAGCAAAACTGCTTACTCCCAAAATAGACTTAATATGTTTTTTCATTTATTCTCAAACCCCCAAAAGAACTAGATATAAAAATATCCAAATATTTATGCTCAATAACAAAACTTTTTTAATGAAGTATTTGTTAGAAGCGAATAAGCTGCCATTGCTTTTTTGCATAGGCAATAGGCAGATATGAAAAAAACAAAATTATTGTTACATTGTTGACATTTTTGGCACAGAAATGGAAATATTATTCTAAGTGAAGGTAATTTTTAGGAAAATTACCACTGAAGATATGCTTTTTTGTGCTGTGCACAATAAATTCTGCCCTTCAAATTGATTTGCAATGATTAATAAATAGGCAAAAAAAGACCGCCTTTTTGAGGCGGTCTTTTGTTTTAGTTGTTTTATAAATTAATATTTATAAACAAGGCTGAAGCCATAACGTCTACCGATAACATCATAGCTAGAAGGAATGGTGTTTGCATCAACCGCTGCTGACCATAACATTGGTGGTTTTTTATCGGTCATGTTCATAACACTTAGAGAGGCACGAACATTGTCGTTAATTTTCCAATTGAATGCCACGTCATAATAATTGTACGCAGGAATACGTTTAACAGCCTGTGTAGTAGATGCATTGTCAACCGCACTCATATAACGCCATGCAAGACGAACGCTTACTGGCTTCATAGAATAGGTTGCAGACATTGTACCACGCCATTCAGGCATTGGACGACTACCCACGCCAGAGTCAGAGCATGAGCCAGAAACACCAAACTTACCAACGCAGTTTACAACTGCCTCAAGCGGGGAAGCTTGCTTAGTAAAGTTTTCCAACCAGCCACCGGAAAGAGCCAAGTCTAAACGGTCGCCAGGGATGTATTCTGGAAGTTTAAAGCCATAACGCATGGTGAAATCAACGCCAGAAGTTTCAAAATTGGCAACGTTAATATCGACCAATGAAACTTCGGTAATTTGTCCGTCGCTTCCGCGTTTAATGCGTTGGCAATAGGTTGAGTTTGCGTCTTTGGTAACGACATAGCAAAGCTTAACCATGTTTTGCGCGGTTAAGCCACCAATCGCGTCTTCAAGTTTGATGTTCCAATAATCAGCAACCAATGAGAAACCCGGAATGATTTTTGGGGTTAAAACAAAGCCGGCTGTATATGTTGTACCAGTTTCAGGTTTCATATTCGGGTCACCGCCAAATGGTGCAAAATATGAAGTTGAAACTTCGGTATATGGTGCAGCGGGTGCGCCAGTTGCGATACATAATGCAGCATCTGCACCAGTAGCGGTTGGGTTGCTACAAACATCAATTTTTGATGAAGCAGAGGATCTAGCAACAACCGATGAACCAACAACGCCCCATAATTCGCCAATATTTGGCGCGCGGAATACGGTTTGACGCGAGCCACGAATACGGAAATTGTCATCAATCTGCCAGTTCATGCCAAGCTTTGAATTATCATACCCACCAGCTTGAGAGTGTTCGGAATGTCGGAATGCACCTTCAAAATCAAGTTTTTTGATGAATGGTAAATCGGCAAGAATAGGTGCGCGAACCTCGGCATAGATTTCTGAAAGGTTGAACTTTGCACCAGCATTTTGACGTTTTGTACCGCCAAAATAATCACCGGCAAGGATACGCGGATCCCAATACATATCGCCTTTTTCATCACGGAATTCATAACCAAGTGACCAGTTTACAGCGCCGCCAGGAAGTTTGAAGAAGTTTTCTGTGTTTCCATAAAGGTTTGCTGATGCAACAACTTGATCACGGTTACGTCCGTAATAAAGTGGGTCGCCCATAATCCATGCTGCTGCTTCTTCACTCATGGCTCTTGGGCCAAAAATGTTTGCGGCAACACAACCGCCAGAATTATCAACGCATTGTGCAACGCCATTAACAGTTTTTGTTGTTGCCGCTTGTAAAAGTCGTGCCGGCGAGCCTTCACCATAACGAAGAGTGTCTTCATCTGAATGCCCCATTACAACGCTTGCGTCCCAACGAAGGTTTTCGTTAACTTCTGCTTTTACACCCCATGCGAATTGGGTTGTTATGCGTGTATTGCGATCGGTTCTTGGGATACCAAAATCAGCGAGTGCTTTTGTCATATTCAAGGTGAAAGCATCGGTTCCCGCCGCAGTATCAGTTAAATTCCGGTTCCAAGCGTTTGCAAAAACGGCGTTAAGTGCAGGGGTAAGGAATGGGTTATCTTTTCTGATAAGAATATATTGACCCACTGAACCAGACGGGTTTGCGAATGTATAGTTTCCAGTGTTTTTAATTCTTGAAACCGTTGCACGACCCCAGAATTTGATTTTATCAGATGCCTGATAATTCACGAAAGCTGCCGCGTTATAGCGCTGGTTCGGGTTAATGAAAGATTCGTATTGTGACATGCCAGTTGCATAAGTTGGCAGAAGTGCACCAGCATCGCTAAATGCGAAAGTTTTGCTGTTTGCAGCACCACCATATGGTGTCATGTTAAATACTGAACCATTGTCTTTACGGCTAAAGTTACCGCCTGCGGTGGTTGTCGTAGTGCTTAGGCCGCCGTCAAGATATTCAGGATATGCCCATGCGCGATCGGTACGTTCAACGCCTCCACGTTCGGCATAACCAATAAACCCTGTTAAGTTAAGTTTATCGTCAAGGAAGTTTTTGCCATAAGTAATGCCAAGGTTTGATGATAAATTGTCTGAGCGCTGTGAAATACCGCCGCTTGTCGTAACTTCAAGGCCTTCAAATTTATCATTAAGGATAAAGTTGGTAACGCCCGCAACCGCATCCGCACCATAAACCGCAGATGCACCACCAGTTAGCGTTTCAACACGTTTAATCAATGCAGTTGGTATGGTATCAATATCAACGGAGTTTCTGAAACCAAATGGTGCGGCACGTGTACCATTTATTAATACCAATGTTCTGTTTTGTCCCATACCACGCATATCAAGCGTTGATGCACCTTGTGCATCGGTTAAACTTGGTGTGGAAGTCGAACCTATGGAGCCTGAAAATTCATTTTGTTTTTTAAGAAGGTCATCGATGTCGATTACAGCTTCTTCAATGAATCTTTCTTTGTCGATAATAGCGACCGGAGATACCGCGCCTTCGATTTTACCTTGTAGTCTTGAACCAGTAACGACCACAACTTCTTCTTTTGTCGTTTGCGCAGAAGCCACTTGTGGCAATGATGCCATAAGAATTGCGATACCGCTAACGCCTAGTACGTATTTAAAGTGATTTTTCATAATCAATAATTCCCCCCAGAGAAAAAGACATTTCAAATAATGTCACCATGAGAATCGAATAAGACAAAAATTATTGCAAAATTTTTGTCACTAAATTGCAAGCTGCCACCGCTTTTTTGCATAGGCAATAGACGAATATGAAAAAAATAAAATTATCGTAATATTACTGTTAATTTTAGATTGCCAATAAACATTTCGTATTATTGGTTATAATACAAAAAGAAAGTTACTCTAATTAACTATTTAAAATGGTGATTTAGGTGCTGGGTTATTATTACCAATTTATATGAATCACTTGTTTGCGAATAATATGGAGCAGGGGTAATACATATTTATATTATTAAATGCTCATGCGGGCGATTTCTTGATAGGCTTGGATGGCCTGATCTCTAAATGCAATCATGGTTTCCATTTGCACTTCGGCGGCGGATATTGCGGTTACAACATTAACCAAATCGGCCTTGCCGGTTGCGGCGGCGGTGGCTTGGGTTTCGGCATTTTTACTTGCGCTAATTGCGCCGGAAACTTGTTCGGCAAGCATGGCGCCAAAATCTTTGGCAGGTGCAACCTGTGGACCGCTGACAGTTGGGGTAGGTAAAGAGCCATATGCCTTTGAGGCGAGTAATGCAGCAGCGTTCATTTATATCTCCACTTAATTCTTAAGCGTTATTTTTTTAATAGGTCCAAAGTGCGGGATGCAATTGCCCGCGCGCTTTCGATAACATTTAGGTTTGCCTCATAGGCACGTTGTGCTTCACGCATGTCCATTGCCTCAAGAAGCGTGTTCACATTCGGCATTTTAACGTAGCCACGTGCATCGGCCGCAGGGTGCGTTGGGTCATAACGAAGTTTAAAGTCGCTTTTGTCGGCAACAACGCGGGTCATTTTTACTTCCTTCTCACCGGTTTCGCGGTCAAGGACTTGCCCAAAGGTTGCGATTTTCCGCTGATATGGGTTGCTTCCGGCGGTTGGGCCAGTTGAAGAAGCGTTGGCGATGTTTTCGGCAATAACCTTCATACGCGCGGTTTGCGCACGTAAACCAGCGGCAGCAGTATTCAAAGCGGCAATATTATTTGATGACATTTACTTGCTCCCTTATCTTACGCACACAAACATTTATGCACCAGGCCGTTTGCTTGCCATACGCATTAATTGCAAACCCTTTTGATAAAGGGTGAGGGCAACATCATAATTCATGCGCGTATCGGCAACTTTGATCATTTGTTCTTCAACCACCACTTGATTTCCATCCAATGTGGTCTCGCTATCTGGGGCGTTTATGGCCTTTGTGCCAGTTGTTGAAACCCTTGTCCCACTAATGTGCATCGGGCTTGTGGCAACCATATTCACGGGGGCAATCGCACCAGGGCCAGAAGAGCCAGTTGAATAAGTACGGCTTAGAGTATTTTGGAATGATTTTTCGTCCAAATCCTTGGGCGTAAATTTAGGGGTGGAGACATTGGCAACGTTATCAGCAAGCACTTTTTGACGATCATTCAAAAATTGCATCCTGCTCCTAAGCATTGAGAAATATGGTGCATCATTAACGCTCATATGGTCTTTTACCCGTATATGTTCATTCTTAAACAAGGTAATTATGAATAAATATGGTTAAAATCGGATTAATAAATTTCATTGCGTGTTAACAATTGATTAAGCGAAACAGCCGAGATTTTACACTCAATAAGAGTGATAGAATGTCGTTTTTAGAAGTGTTTCGCGCAATTGCCGCATTATTAATAACCATCGGTCTGCTTGCAGGGTTTGCCTATCTTGCAAAGCGTTATGGTTGGTTAAGCGGTAATTTCACCATGCAACACACCGAAAAAAGAATCAAAATCATTGAACAAACTTTTTTGGATGCCAAAGGCTCAAGGTTAATGATTGTCGCAATTGATGGGGAGGAGCATTTATTAATGATTGCCCCCAATGGCGCAAAAATCCTTAAAGATCTTGGCGCATCAAAAACCAAACCCGAAGTCGCTGCAATAACCCCACTAAGGGGGCGTTCCGAACAGGCATAAAATGACAAAGAATATTGTTACGGCGAAAATGCCGCCGAAAAAAATAACGCAAAAATTCACACAGGCAGAACGCCGTGAATTGATAAAATCCCTTAAACACTGGGCATTGGTGTTTGGGATGGGCTTTTTATTCACTTCATTTGGGGTTGCAAGCGCATTTGCACAATCAATTAATGTCGATTTGGGTAATGGCGGCGGCTTGACCGAGCGGGTCATCCAAACCATCGCATTAATCACCATTCTTTCGGTTGCGCCAAGTTTTGTGATTATGACCACCTCGTTCGTGCGGATTGTCGTGGTTTTATCATTGCTGCGCACTGCAATTGGTCTGCAACAAGCACCACCAAATGCGGTTATTGTTTCACTTGCGTTATTTTTGACCGCCTTTGTCATGGGGCCAACCTTTGAACGCGCATGGAATACAGGCATTGTGCCATATACCAAAAAAGAAATCACGCTTGAACAATCATGGGGCGCAACCACCGCGCCGTTAAAAACCTTTATGCTTGCGCAAACGCGGGAAGCGGATTTGGCATTATTCGTCAAACTTAGCAAAATTCCACGCCCGCAAAATCTTAATGCGCTTCCAATGCGGGTTGTAACCCCATCTTTCATGATTTCCGAATTACGCCGCGCGTTCGAAATCGGGTTTTTGGTATTTATTCCGTTTTTGGTGATTGATTTGGTTGTGGCATCCATCCTTATGGCGATGGGTATGATGATGTTACCGCCGGCGGTGGTATCATTACCATTTAAAATTATTTTCTTTGTATTGGTCGATGGCTGGCGCCTCATTGCCGAAAGCCTAGTAGAAAGCTTTAAAATCGTCCCACCGGGGTAGGGGGGCGGAATACATAACGCCAACCCCTGCAAGCCAAAATCATTGAAGTAAGAAATCATCATACAAAGATGCTGCTAGACCTTTATCGCTATGTCGCACATTATCGCCTTCTTGAAAAAGACAAATAGGTGCAAAGACAAAACCCTGATAATCGCTATATTCAGCGAAACGGGATAGTGGCTTGGAATTGGGTTAGAGCTTAATTGTATAGCTAGGTATATCGTAGAGGCTAGATTTTGTAATATCACCATTGAATCCAGCAGCAACAATTTCGTAAATAATTTCGTTTTCTAGTTTTTTACAAGTTCTAGGGTCCAATATAATTTTATCGATAAATTCGTTAGGATTAATATCAAATTCGGCTCGATTAGATGTAACGAAACGATCATTCGTGTCGTTAAATAATATTCTGCATTCATTTTCATGTTGAAATGGTTTGCGTTTCAAACATATCAAATCAGCAAATTTATCATTCTGTCCACCGAAAGCGACTTCCGTAAAGCTTACTTTTTCCATCAATTTGGAAATTTCTTTTTCCTCGACATAGTCGACTTTTCCGATAAAGGTTTCTATTCCCACGTAGTCATTTTTTTGTGGATTGTATTTATGAGCTTCCAGCAATTTTTCAACGGAAGTAATTACTTTTATTCCAATTGATTCGTTTTCTGCTGCATTACCATCGTTATTTATGTTGCTATAGATGCGCCACATAGCATCCGACTCATCACCAAATGACCAACATTGCCCAAACCACGCTTTCTCAATCGCACCTAGACTTCCACGTTCACCGCTTTCAGTTATAACTGTCGATTTTAAGAAGAAATTCTCATACGGGTCGTCCCAAGTACTTATTCTTGGTATGCTGCTTTTTTTGTTTTTTATTAATTCTAAAAGCCATCGTTTCTCAAAAATTCGCTGAATTTTCTCGCTTTTATTGTCAATTCTTATATAATTTTTGTTCTGGTTAGCCATTTTACCTCCTCACAAAGTCTTTCAATAATCCATAATCATGTCCATCTGCCGACCGTAATGCCGCCACGTATTTCGCGCGTGTTGTGTTGGCATCGACTAAATTGCCACTTCCCCAGCTAAACCGGTCGCGCTCTAATGATTTCAAAAGCAAATCAGTCGCCATGCGAGAGTGCCTTCCATTGCCATTTGGGAATGGGTGAATGAATACAAGTTTATGATGAAAACGATATGCGATTTCATCGGGTTCATAGCTATTATGCTCTATCCAATATTTAACGTCACCCAAAAGCTGATTAAGGTCTATTCCAATTCGATAGGCTGGTACGCCGATATTGCGTTCTGATGTTCTAAATTTACCCGCCCATTTCCAAACCTGTCCAAACATTCGCTTATGAAGGTTAGTTAGGAAGTTTTCATTCAATACATCACGCTTGCGCGAGAACGCCCATTCTTCGGCTTCAAATATATTGACTTGCTCGGCTTCATTTAATTCCCTTCGCAAGGTTATATACGAAGGGATTAAATCCGCGCGTTCTTCAGGTGTAAGCGGTGTAGATGCGTCATCTTGTTCAAGTAACGGGTCGGTCATTTAACCTCCCAAATTGAAGAATCTGATTTCTCGGCTAATGTTTTGGCAATACGAATAATTTGTTCTTGCTCATCGTCCTTATCAACGCTTTGCTTTTCCAATGCCATTGTATGTTTGGTTGATTTAAGTTTTTGTTTGGCGGCTTTAATTGCTTGTTGTTCAACAATTTCGTTCAACCCGCCACGGCGAGGAATAAGAACGTATGCAAGGTCGCAATCAAGCGCATTTGCAGCACGCTCCAATGATTCCATTGTAATGCTGCCCGATGCTTCATTTTGTTCAAGAACGGAAATGCGCGGCTGTGAAACCCCAAGGCGTTCTGCAAGCTGCCCCATTGTCATGCCCAATGCTTCACGCATAGCTTTTATCCAGCCTTTCGGCGGGCGCTTTAATTGTGTAAGATTGGGCAATTGCTCGATTCTCTTATCGATTTGCCGTCTTGCCATTTGTCTTGCTTGCGGGTTCATGGTGTGGCCTTTGGGTTATTCTTTATGAATATAATATATTAGTTATTAAAATGCAAGTACAATATAACTTAAATATTATAATAATCCTAATTAATAATAATTTATAAGTTATAAAAAGCAAATATATTTATGCCCGCATGAAATAAAGTATATTATATTAAGCATTGCCAAGCATCACTTGATAGGCACGCACCATGACACATTATTTTCATTGGCGTTGCAATCTTACCCTCATCTCGCAAAACACCCTTATAATGCCTTTAAAATAAGCTACCTTAAGAAGTCATTTGAAAAAATGTCAGGAAATGTCAGCTTTTTCGCCAATGGAGTTTTATGCAAGTTAATCAAGTGCGGATGCAGGTGTATCAGTCTTAGAAAATGTCAACAAATGTCAACATTTTGCGAGGGTGGCAAAAAATGCCGGATAATCGGGTTAAGTAGTTGATTAATAGCTATTTTATTTTGTTACAATGCGTGAAAAATGCTGATAATTACTTTAATGGAGTGTGTTTATATACCAACTTACCAAGACCACACAAATAATCGCGCCGGTCATCAGTAGCCCTGCGTTTTTGTTTTGCCTAAATAGCTTGGTAAAATCGGTTTCGCCCGCCACAAGTGCGTCATATTGCTTTTTCAAACTTAGGGCAAAAAGGGCGGCAAAGGGAAGGGCGGCAAGGGTTGTTAAACTTCCCTCTGCGGCAAGGAAAATCGCAAACATAAAGCAAATCATGGTTGCGATATAAAACCCTTTGACCCATGCAGGTGCATTATCACCGAATTTGCGGGCGGTCGATTTAACACCAATTAGGGCATCATCTTGAATATCGCTCATGGCATAGATGGTGTCATAGCCAAGTGTCCAGAAAATGCCACCGAGCCAGAATAGATATGTTGCGGGTGTAAGTTGTGATGCAACCGCTGCATAGCCAACCAAAACGCCCCAATTAAAGGTCATGCCAAGCCATGCCTGGGGCCACCACGTAATCCGCTTCATGAAAGGATAGGCAACAAACATTGGAATTGACCACAATGCCACAATCTGCGCCACTTTTGGCAAGAGTAATAAAACAATCAACCCCACAAACAATTGCGCCCCAAGCCACATATACGCTTGTTTGGTGGTTACAGCACCGCTTGGAAGTGGTCTTTGGGCCGTGCGGTCAACTTTTGCGTCAAAATCTTTGTCGGCAAGGTCGTTGATGGTGCAACCAGCACCCCGCATCGCAATTGTGCCAATAAACCATAAAATCACAAGGAATAAATCATAGAATGAAAAGCCAACCCCAATTCGCCCCAATGCCTGCCCCATAAGGCATGGAATCCCCAAAAGCCAAAAGCCAATCGGGCGGTCAAAGCGCGATAATTGCAAATAAGGCTTTAGCTTGTCGGGGGCCTTGTAAACAAAGCTATTATTGATTGCGTCTTTAGGTTTGTTGGTCATGGAATCAACATTAGACAAACATAATAAAAACCACAATCGCAAGCGCAGAATTTTTAAGACTAATATTAAATATGTTTAATCAGGATTATGCGACAGGTTTTTAAAATATCATCGTTGAAATTTATAGGAATGGCGAAAGCAATTATGTGCTTTCTTGAGGTGTAAAATGACAAAAATAAATAATAAAATTATCGCAGCGTCTGTAATATCTTCAATCTTATTTGCATCTGGTATGGCTTTTGCCGCGCCGCCAATGCCTGCCCCTGTGCCAATGAATGGTCCGGCATATAATAATGGCCCAAATTCGATGCAGCCTAAGCAATCTTATAAAAAACCAGTTAAGCATCAACGCTATGTTTATGTCCGCAAGAAAAACGGCAAAATGGTTAAAGTAGATTGCTGGAAAAAGCATAATAAACACCAGCGTGTATGCTATTCCCGCTAAATAGTCCCATAACAATAAGCTCCCCTAAACCATTGCCGCATCAATTTTAATGTTGGTGCGGCTTTTTTTGCAATTGCTTTTGTCCAGCAAGTTTGGCAAAGTCAAATCAACAAATAATAAAGGGGATTAAGCCGTGCCGGCACTTCAAAACTTCATCAACGGTCTTCCAAAAGCTGAACTTCACTTGCATCTTGAGGGTTCTTTAGAACCTGAATTAATGTTTGAAATTGCCAAACGTAATGGCATTAAAATCCCGTTTAATTCCCCCGAAGAAGTGCGTGCCGCATATAAATTCAATAACCTTCAAGAGTTTTTGGATATTTATTATCAAGGGGCGTGTGTTCTTGTTAATGAACAGGATTTTTACGACCTTACCTTTGATTATCTTAAAAAAATGAAGGCCGATAATTGCAAGCATGTTGAGGTTTTCTTTGACCCGCAAACCCATACCGATCGCGGCATTGCCTTTGAAACGGTTTTGGGCGGCATAAGTCGGGCGTTGGATGATGCCAAAACCCAATTTGGGATTTCATCATTCCTTATCATGTGCTTCCTTCGCCATTTGCCGGAAGAAGAGGCGTTTAAAACCCTGCAAATGGCGCTTCCGTTCAAAAGTAAAATCAAAGGCGTTGGCCTTGATTCATCAGAGGTTGGGCATCCGCCATCTAAATTCAAAAATGTATTCAAGGCGGCAAAAGAATTGGGCTTAAAAATTGTTGCCCATGCCGGTGAAGAGGGCCCACCAGAATATATTTATGAGGCATTGGATATTCTTGAGATTGACCGTATCGATCACGGTAATCGCTGCCTTGAAGATGCGGCACTGGTTGATAGAATTGTGAAGGAAGGTTTGACCCTTACTGTATGCCCATTATCCAACCTATCATTATGTGTGGTAAAAGATTTGAAACAACACCCTTTGAAAGAAATGCTGGCAAAGGGACTTAAGGCAACCATAAATTCCGATGACCCCGCATATTTCGGCGGTTATTTAAACAAAAACTATATCGAAACCCAAAAGGCACTTAATTTAACCCGCGAAGAAATAATCACTTTGGCGAAAAATTCCTTTGAAGGCTCATTCCTATCCGATGCCGAAAAGCGCAAGCATATTAGCGCGATTGAGGTTTACGCGCGGGGGTAATTACCCCACCTGACCACGATGTCTTAGTTTTGCATCCGCCAAAACGCACGCCATCATGGCTTCGGCAACGGGGACGGCGCGGATGCCTACGCATGGGTCATGGCGGCCTTTGGTGACTATGTCGATTGCTTCAAGTTTGCGGTTTAATGATTTGATGGGGGTCAATAGGGATGAGGTGGGCTTTATCGCCATGCGAACAACAATGTCTTGCCCGGTTGAAAGACCAGCCAATACCCCGCCATTATTATTGGAACGGAATGCGACATTGCCCTCATTATCAAGGTACATTTCATCGGCGTTTTGTGGCCCTTCAAGTTCCGCCACGCCAAAGCCTGCACCAATCTCAACACCTTTTACGGCATTGATGGACATCATGGCAGATGCAAGTTCGGAGTCAATTTTGCCATAAATTGGCGCGCCCCAACCTGCGGGAACGCCTTTTGCAATTACTTCAACCACCGCCCCGATTGATGAGCCGTTTTTACGGATGCCATCCAAATATTCTTCCCAAATCGGAACGATTTTATCATCAGGCGAAAAAAATGGGTTATTATTAATTTCATCAAGCGAAAAATTATCACGGTTTATTTTGTGGGGCCCAATTTGTGTAAGGTAGCCAATGATTTCAATCCCATTACCCAAAACCTTGTGTGCAACCGCACCCGCCGCCACCCGTGCCGCAGTTTCGCGCGCCGATGTGCGCCCACCGCCGCGATAATCGCGGAAGCCGTATTTTTGGTCATAGGTATAATCACCATGACCAGGACGCCAAGCCTTTGCAATATCGCCATAATCTTTGGAGCGTTGGTCAGTATTGCGTATCATCAAGGAAATTGGTGTTCCGGTTGTGACTTGGCCATCTGTGTCATCATCTTCAAAGACACCGGAAAGGACTTCCACCAAATCGGCCTCTTGCCTTTGGGTTACAAATTTGCTTTGCCCTGGTTTACGCTTGTCAAGAAAAGATTGAATGTCACCCTCGGTCAATGGGATATTGGGCGGGCAGC
Organism: Hyphomonadaceae bacterium UBA1933; assembly: GCA_002337085.1. Lineage (GTDB taxonomy): Bacteria > Pseudomonadota > Alphaproteobacteria > Caulobacterales > Aquidulcibacteraceae > Pseudaquidulcibacter. Next base: position 292,019 of record DDFH01000003.1, read on the forward strand.
CATCAATAACACAGCCCAAAGCCTTACCATGTGATTCTCCCCATGTTGTAACCCTGAACAAATGACCAAATGTATTGTGCGACATGATTTTCTCTTAAGCTTGAAATTCTTATGTTCTCTAAAGCCGATTTCTTTATAAATTACAAGAAAAAAGCCCCGCACTTTAACAATGATTATTGAGGCAAGTTTAAATATAATATTCATTATAATAAAGATATTGAATTGATTTTGGGCAAACGGGTTTGATTTATTAGAATCAATTTTCAACAGCAGAATTATCATTTTAGGACTTGAAAAAAATCAAATGGTTTGGCATAGGCAGCATTGCGCACCCAAGTCACTCGGCTCTGGGTGCGATATTGCTTGAGATGAAAACTAATACGGTATAGGGGTGTAGCTCAGTTGGTAGAGCATCGGTCTCCAAAACCGAGGGTCGTGGGTTCGAGTCCCTCCGCCCCTGCCACCGAATAGTTTTAAAATCAAAAGCAGTGTTTGGGCTTTAAATGCGGTTTTAAAACCCCATTTGGTTTGGACATAAACAATTTTTGGTAAAAAGATATGACAGAAACGGTTGAGAAAACTAAACCACAGAAAAAGACGTCACCTATGCAATTCTTTAGCGAGGTACGTTCGGAGATGCGCAAAGTAACATGGGCAACCCGTGGTGAAACTGTTTCCTCTTCAATCCAAGTATTCATCATGGTGGCGATTGCTGCTTTGTTTTTCTATTTGGTTGATGTTATCTTGCAATACGGTATCGGCGGTCTTTTAAGCTTTGCGGCTGGACTTGGCGTTAAATAGTTTCTCAATAGTTTTCCTTAGGGGGTTTTAACAAATGTCAGATAAAGCAAGATGGTATATTGTTCATGCCTACTCAAACTTTGAGAAAAAGGTTGCTGAGGCGATTAAAGAAGCTGCTGCTAGCAAAGGTCTTGACGCTTTAGTAGAGCAAGTTCTTGTTCCTGCTGAAGAGGTTACCGAAGTTGTTCGTGGCCGTAAACGCGTTACAGAACGTAAATTTTTCCCTGGCTATGTCTTGGTGAAAATGGTTCTTAATGACGATACTTATCACCTTGTAAAAGAAACTCCACGTGTTACCGGCTTCCTTGGTTCAGATCATGGCAAGCGTCCGGTTCCGGTTACTCAAGGTGAAGTTGACAGAATTCTTGGTCAAGCTGTCGAAAGTGCAGAGCGTCCTAAAGTGGTCGTTACTTTTGAAGTTGGCGAAAAAATCCGTGTTATCGACGGTCCTTTCAATTCATTTGAAGGTATTGTTGACGAAGTTGATAATGCAAAAGAACGTTTAAAAGTTGGTGTTTCGATTTTTGGTCGTGCAACACCTGTCGATTTGGATTTCAATCAGGTGCAAAAAGTCATCTGATTTTAACCGCCCCAATTGGGGCATAACCGGTGGTAGGGGGCTAAAGTCCATTGTTACCCGCACCACCAAACCACATGATGCCGAAAGGCATTAAAAGGAGTGGAACATGGCAAAGAAGATTCTCGGGCAAATCAAGCTCGAGGTACCAGCAGGCGAAGCAAAACCTGCTCCTCCGATTGGTCCAGCTTTGGGTCAACGCGGTTTGAACATTATGGAGTTCTGCAAAGGCTTCAATGCGAAAACTCAAGAGATTGAAAAAGGCACTCCGATGCCTACAATCATCACTTATTATCAAGACAAAAGCTTCACTTTTGAAATCAAGACCTCTCCTGCGTCTTATTATCTTAAAAAAGCTGCTGGTCTTAAGAGCGGTTCTGCTAAACCAGGTCGCGATAAAAACGGTGCGGTAACCCAAGCGCAATTGCGTGAAATTGCTGAAATCAAAATGAAAGATCTTAACGCGAATACTGTTGAACAAGCGATGAAAATCATTGCCGGTTCTGCGCGTTCTATGGGTCTTGAGATTAAAGACTAAGGGGTAGTAGATATGGCGAAAATTGGAAAACGTCTGGCTGCTGCTCGTGCTGCTGTTGACGCAAACAAACTTTATACTGTTGAAGAAGCTATTGCTGCTGTAAAAGCAAATGCAAAAGCAAAATTTGACGAAACCGTTGATTTGGCGGTTAACCTTGGTGTTGACCCGAAATATGCTGACCAAATGGTTCGTGGCGTATGCAACCTTCCAAACGGTACTGGTCGTGACGTTCGCGTTGCGGTTTTTGCACGTGGCCCTAAAGCTGATGAAGCAAAAGAAGCAGGTGCGGATATCGTTGGTGCAGAAGACCTATTGGAAGAAATGCAAAATGGTCGTTCTGACTTTGACCGCGTAATTGCAACCCCTGATATGATGGCGTTGGTTGGTCGTTTGGGTAAAGTATTGGGCCCACGTGGTCTTATGCCAAACCCAAAAGTTGGTACTGTTACCATGGACGTTAAAACCGCCGTTAAAGATTCTAAAGGCGGCGCTGTTGAATTCCGTGTTGAAAAAGCGGGTATCATTCACGCTGGTATCGGTAAAGTTTCTTTCACCGAAGAAGCATTGGTTCAAAACGCTCGTGCATTGGTTGACGCTTTGATTAAAGCAAAGCCAGCTGGTGCAAAAGGTACTTATGTGAAGTCAGTTGCACTTTCTTCAACTATGGGTGCTGGCGTTAAAGTTGATACTTCTTCTGCTTTGAACGCATAATTCATTATTTGTAACCCCGCATTTGTTGCGGGGTCACAAGCACACAATTAGACCCCGTAATAAATACGGGGCGACATTGTGAGCAAATAAATTTGACTTTTTCGCACGCTTCTTATATGGAGTGCGCGTTTTGCAGGGGAAACCCTGTAAAAGCGGGTTTTACCCGCACCCTGTCCGAGACTTTGGATGTCGTTAATATTGGCGGCTTAATTTTCCAAATAGATGGGAATGAAGGTTTTTCACTTGAACATTTGTTTCAAGGTCTGGTTTCATCCCAAAAGGCACAGGTAAGTGGGGAGGTGTGTATTCACCTCTCATAATCGTGGTGTCAGGATTGTCCTGTCACTTAACCTTAAGGAGACCGTAATGGATCGTACCCAAAAGGGTGTTGTCGTCGAAGAACTAAAAGGTGTCTTCGCCGAAAATCAGGTTGTAGTGTTCGCACACTATGCCGGACTTACCGTTGCGGAATTAACAGACCTACGCATTGAAGCTGCTAAAGCTGGTGCATCAGTAAAGGTGGTTAAAAACCGCCTTGCCAAGTTGGCCTTGGAAAATCACGACGCGAAAGACGCGGGTGCATATCTAACTGGTCCAACTGCGATTGCTTTTTCGGTTGACCCAACAGTTGCACCGAAAGTATTCGCTGATTTCGCTAAAAAGAATGATAAACTTGTTCTTACTGGCGGCTTCATGGGCGCTACTGTTCTTAACGCTGATGGCGTTAAAGCACTTGCAACATTGCCTTCTTTGGACGAGTTGCGTGGAAAAATTGTTGGCCTGCTTCAAGCACCTGCTTCGAAACTTGCTTCAATTACCCAAGCACCTGCTGCCCAATTGGCACGCGTTTTCAATGCTTATGCGACAAAAGACGCCGCATAATATCTGTTAAAATCTGCATATATTTGTTCAAGTATAGGAATATTTAAAAATGGCAAACTTAGAAGCTTTAGTTGAAGAATTATCAGCACTTACAGTTCTTGAAGCTGCTGAACTTTCAAAAATGTTAGAAGAAAAATGGGGCGTTTCTGCTGCTGCTCCTGTGGCTGTTGCTGCTGTTGGCGCTGCTGCTCCTGCTGCTGCTGCTGAAGAGCAAACAGAATTCACTGTTATGCTTGCTTCTGCTGGCGACAAGAAAATCGAAGTGATCAAAGAAGTTCGTGCGATCACTGGCCTTGGCTTGAAAGAAGCTAAAGACCTTGTAGAAGCTGCTCCTAAAGCAGTTAAAGAAGGCGTTTCTAAAGACGAAGCTAACAAACTAAAAGAACAGCTTGAAAAAGCTGGTGCAAAAGTTGAATTGAAATAATTCGCTTTTCTCCTTTAAAAGAATTAACGCCGTATCGGAAACGATGCGGCGTTTTTCTTTGCGGGTATGCAAAATTTGTGAAATATATTAGGTTGGCTGTATGGAACAAAATCAAATTGACACGGCAAGGCATTGCCTAGAAGCCGCCGAAAATGATACACAAAACTTTCCGCAAATTGTTGGGAGTTTAATCGCGGCGGGCTTTGAATCCTATAATGTTGATTTTAGGCTTTCTAAGGCGTTTTATTTTTTACCAAATTCTGAATTTATTGAACTTGAAACCCATAAAGTACCCGCTAAAATCGTTAACGATTTTGACGTTGATGCAATAAAGGCCGCCATTAAAGAAGCAACACAACAAGTCGATGGTTATACCTATAAAGGGTTTTGTGAAAAGGTTATGCTTGCGGGCTGCGTTGGTTATATTGTTTCCTTTGTTGGCAGACGCGCGGTTTATTTTGGCCGCACCGGCGAAACCCATGTTGAGCATTTTCCGGGTTGATTTCTATATTCACAATACTAACATTACAAAAATCTTACACTTTTCCCCCTTCACATTTTTACAAAAATACTATAAGGAACACCTCGTCTGACTGATTCAAGACATTTTTGCGACTCATGCTGTTTGGTATGGGTCAATTTTGCGTCTTATGTTTACGGTGGTCAAGATTGGGTTCAGTCGCCCGGAATTGCCACAAATTTGGTTGAACCAAACAATATTTTGAACAGATTATTCTAAAAACAGACACAATATTAAAATTTAAATAAGGAAAGCGCGCAATGACTTTGTCGTTCACTGGCAAGAAGCGAATTCGCAAATCATTCGGCAAAATTCACGAAACCGTGACTATGCCAAACCTCATCGAGGTGCAAAAATCTTCTTATGACGCATTTTTGCAAATGGACGCCCCGAAAGATCAACGCAAAGATGAAGGCATCGAGGCCGTATTCAAAAGCGTTTTCCCAATCAAAGATTCACAAAATCGCGCAACTCTTGAATATGTTGCTTATGAGTTTGAACGTCCTAAATTTGACGTTGACGAATGTATTCGCCGCGACCTTACCTATGCTGCGCCGTTAAAAGTTACTTTGCGCCTCGTAACTTTTGAAATCGACCCAGATGCACCAGAGGCCGAACAACAAGTTCACATGATTAAAGACATCAAAGAACAAGATGTCTATATGGGCGAAATTCCTTTGATGACTGAAAAAGGGACTTTCATCGTAAATGGTACAGAGCGTGTTATCGTTTCACAGATGCACCGTTCACCTGGCGTGTTCTTTGACCATGATAAGGGCAAAACCCACTCATCTGGTAAATTGCTATTTGCTGCGCGCGTAATTCCTTACCGTGGTTCATGGCTTGATTTTGAATTTGATGCCAAAGACGTTATCAACGTTCGTATCGACCGTAAGCGTAAATTGCCTGCAACTTCATTATTGTTGGCGCTTGGCATGGATCCAGAAGAAATTCTTTCAACCTATTATAAATCTGTTGCTTATCGCCGCGTTGATGGTGGTTGGGCAAAACCATTCTTGCCAGAACAGTGGCGCGGTGAAAAACCAAATTATGATTTGGTTGATGCTGCAACTGGTAAAGTTGTTGCCAAGGCACATGTTAAAATCTCTGCACGTGCGGCAAATAAACTTGCTGAAGACGGCGTAAAAGAGCTTTTGGTTGGTGATGATGACCTTATCGGCCGTTATGTTGCCTATGACCATGTTAACCCTGAAACTGGTGAAATCTTTGCCGAGGCCGGCGAAGAATTGTCACAAGTTTCATTGGTTGAAATGAAAACTGCTGGTATTGATGATGTCGAAGTTCTTGCAATCGACGGCCAAAATACTGGCCCATGGATAAGAAATACTCTTACACTTGATAAAAACGACAGCCGTGAAGGTGCGCTAACCGATATTTACCGTGTTATGCGCCCTGGTGAGCCGCCAACCCAAGATACCGCTGAAGCAATGTTCCAGTCATTGTTCTTTGAAAAAGAACGTTATGACCTTTCTGCGGTTGGTCGTGTAAAAATGAATTCACGTTTAAGCTTAGAATGTGACGATGAATATCGCGTTCTTCGCAAAGAAGACATCGTTGAAATCCTTCGCGTTCTTCACGACCTACGTGATGGCAAAGGCGAAATTGACGATATCGACAACCTTGGAAACCGCCGTGTTCGTTCGGTTGGCGAATTGATGGAAAACCAATACCGTATCGGTTTAACCCGTATGGAACGCACCATCAAAGAACGTATGGGTTCAATTGAAATCTATACTGTTATGCCGAATGATTTGATTAACTCTAAACCAGTTACTGCATCGGTTCGTGAATTCTTTGGTTCATCACAGCTTTCACAATTTATGGACCAAACCAACCCGCTTTCAGAAATTACCCACAAACGTCGTCTTTCTGCGTTGGGCCCTGGTGGTCTAACCCGTGAGCGCGCGGGCTTTGAAGTACGTGACGTTCACCCAACTCACTATGGTCGTATCTGCCCAATTGAGACTCCAGAGGGTCCGAACATTGGTCTTATCAACTCATTGGCGACATTTGCACGCGTAAATAAATATGGCTTTATCGAAAGCCCTTATCGTAAAGTTGAAGATGGTAAACTTCAAGAAGAAGTGGTTTACCTTTCTGCGGTTGACGAAGCAAAATACACAATCGCGCAGGCAAACTCTGAAGTTGCTGCTGATGGCACACTTGCCCACGAGCTTGTAGAAGCCCGTCAAGCAGGTGAGGCGACAATGGCGCACCGTGGTGAAATCAACCTTATGGACGTTTCTCCTAAACAGGTTGTTTCGGTTGCGGCGGCACTTGTACCGTTCCTTGAAAACGATGACGCGAACCGCGCATTGATGGGTGCGAACATGCAACGTCAGGCCGTTCCATTGGTTAAAGCAGAAGCGCCACTTGTTGGTACAGGTATGGAAGCGGTTGTGGCACGCGATTCAGGTGCAACTATCGTTGCCCGCCGTACAGGTATTGTTGAACAAATCGATGGTACACGTATCGTTGTTCGTGCAACTGCCGAAACTGACCCAACTAAGCCTGGTGTTGATATTTATCGTTTGATGAAATTCCAACGCTCTAACCAAAACACTTGTATCAACCAACGTCCTTTGGTTAAAGTTGGTGACAATGTTAAGGCTGGCGATATTATTGCCGATGGTCCTTCTACCAACCTTGGTGAATTGGCACTTGGTCGTAACGTTCTTGTGGCATTCATGCCTTGGAACGGTTATAACTTCGAGGACTCGATCTTAATCTCTGAACGTATCGTTCGTGATGACGTGTTCACCTCAATCCACCTTGAAGAATTTGAAGCGTCTGCACGCGATACCAAATTAGGCCCTGAAGAAATCACCCGCGATATTCCAAACGTTGGTGAAGAAGCTCTTCGTAACCTTGATGAAGCGGGTATCGTTGCAATTGGTGCCGAAGTTCACCCAGGTGATATTTTGGTTGGTAAAGTTACGCCAAAAGGCGAAACCCCAATGACACCAGAAGAAAAATTGCTTCGTGCAATTTTCGGTGAAAAAGCATCAGATGTTCGTGATACCTCACTTCGCCTTCCACCAGGTGTTTCTGGTACAGTTGTTGAAGTTCGTGTATTCAACCGTCACGGCGTTGAAAAAGATCAACGTGCAAAACAAATTGAACGTGAAGAAATTGAAAACCTTGCCAAAGACCGTGATGACGAATTGGCAATTCTTGAACGCAACATTTATAGCCGCGTTAAAGAAATCTTGGTTGGAAAAGAAGCGGTTCAAGGCCCTAAAGGTTTTGCGGGTGGCGTTATTACTGACGAAACACTTGTTCAATACTCAAAAGGTCAATGGTGGCAGTTTGCGCTTGCAGATGAAGCCGTCATGAGCGAAATCGAGGCCATCAAATCACGTTATGAAACTTCTAAACGTGAACTTGATAGCCGTTTTGAAGACAAGGTTGAAAAATGTCGCCAAGGTGATGACCTTCTTCCAGGCGTTATGAAAGTGGTTAAAGTTTTCGTTGCAGTTAAACGTAAACTTCAACCGGGTGATAAAATGGCGGGGCGCCATGGTAACAAGGGGGTTATCTCACGCATTTCGCCAATCGAAGATATGCCATTCCTAGAAGATGGTACTGCTGTTGATATCGTTCTGAACCCACTGGGCGTGCCTTCGCGTATGAACGTTGGTCAGATTCTTGAAACCCACCTTGGTTGGGCTTGTGCTGGTCTTGGTAAACAAGTTACCGAAGCATTAGAAGCATACCAACGTGCGGGCGAGAAAGATAAATATATCGCAAAACTAAAAGACATTTATGGTGAAAATCAGGAACTACCTGAATCTGATGAGGAATTGATTACACTTGGTCAAAACCTTGGAAACGGCGTTCCGATTGCTACACCGGTGTTTGATGGCGCAAAAGAGAGCGACATTCGTTATTACCTAAACAAAACTGGTAATAAAGAAAATGGTCAATCAACCCTATTTGACGGCAGAACTGGTGAACCGTTTGCACGTGATGTTACTGTTGGTATCATCTATATGCTTAAACTTCACCACCTTGTTGACGATAAAATTCACGCCCGTTCAATTGGCCCATATTCACTTGTTACCCAACAACCGCTTGGCGGTAAGGCACAATTCGGCGGTCAAAGGTTCGGTGAGATGGAGGTCTGGGCGCTTGAGGCTTATGGTGCTGCTTATACACTTCAAGAAATGTTGACCGTTAAATCGGATGACGTTGCCGGCCGTACCAAAGTTTATGAGGCAATCACCCGTGGTGATGACAAATTTGATGCTGGTATTCCTGAATCATTCAACGTTCTTGTTAAAGAGATGCGTTCACTTGGTCTTAATATCGACCTTACCGAAGCGCCACTTGACAATTACGAAGACGATTTGAGCATCTAATTTAACTTGGTGGCGGGCAACCGCCACCAACACAAGGTTTTTACGGGTAATTGCACCCAAAATTTTTTAAGGCTTTAAGGAGCTATTGGTAATGAACCAACATGTAACTAACCGCTTTGGCATCCCATCGGAATTGCCGCCACAATTTGACTCAATTCGTATCTCTCTTGCTGCGCCAGAGCAGATTTTGTCTTGGTCAAAAGGTGAGGTTAAGAAACCTGAAACTATCAACTATCGTACTTTTAAACCAGAGAAAGATGGTCTTTTCTGCGCACGTATTTTCGGGCCTATGAAAGACTATGAATGTTTGTGCGGTAAATATAAACGTATCAAACACAAAGGCCTAACCTGCGAAAAATGTGGTGTTGAAGTAACATTGCAACGTGTTCGCCGTGAACGTATGGGCCATATCGAACTTGCTGCACCAGTTGCACATATTTGGTATTTGAAATCACTTCCTAGCCGTATTTCAACTATGCTTGATATGACGCTAAAAGATGTTGAGCGCGTTCTTTATTTCGAAAAATATATCGTTGTTGAACCTGGCATCACCCCATTCACAGAGCGTCAGCTTATTGATGAGCATGAATTATTCGATGCCCAAGACCAATATGGTGAAGATAGCTTTACTGTTGGCATTGGTGCCGAAGTTATTCGCCAAATGCTTGCGTCAATCGACCTTGAACAAACTGCAAAAAATCTTCGTGAAGAAATTGCGGCTTGTACAACTGAACTTAAGCCTAAAAAACTTGCAAAACGTTTGAAGCTTATTGAAGCGTTCATGATGTCTGGCAACCGTCCTGAATGGATGGTTATGACAATTGTTCCGGTTATTCCTCCTGAACTTCGTCCACTTGTTCCGCTTGAAGGTGGACGTTTCGCGACATCTGATTTGAACGATTTGTATCGCCGCGTTATCAACCGTAACAACCGTCTAAAACGTCTTATCGACCTTCGTTCACCAGACATCATCATCCGTAACGAGAAGCGTATGCTTCAAGAAGCGGTTGACGCATTGTTTGATAATGGTCGTCGTGGTCGCGTTATTACTGGTGCTAACAAACGCCCGCTTAAATCTTTGGCAGATATGCTTAAAGGTAAACAGGGTCGTTTCCGTCAGAACTTGTTGGGTAAACGCGTGGATTATTCTGGTCGTTCGGTTATTACCGTTGGCCCAGATTTGAAATTGCATGAATGTGGTCTTCCAAAGAAAATGGCTTTGGAATTGTTCAAACCATTCATCTATCAACGCCTTGAAGCAAAAGGTCTTTCTGCTACTGTTAAACAAGCTAAAAAACTTGTTGAGAAAGAAAAACCAGAAGTTTGGGATATCCTTGATGAGGTTATTCGTGAACACCCTGTAATGCTTAACCGCGCACCAACTCTACACAGACTTGGTATTCAGGCGTTCGAACCAAAACTTATTGAAGGTAAAGCAATTCAGCTTCACCCGTTGGTTTGTACCGCATTTAACGCCGACTTCGACGGTGACCAAATGGCGGTTCACGTTCCATTATCAATCGAGGCGCAACTTGAAGCGCGCGTATTGATGATGTCAACCAACAACATTCTTTCTCCTGCGAATGGTCGCCCAATTATTGAGCCTTCACAGGATATCGTTTTGGGTCTTTATAACATCTCTACTGTCCGCGAAGGTGAACCTGGTGAAGGTCGCGCATTCGTAAACATGGGTGAAATTGAGGCCGCTTTGGATGCGAAACAAGTAAATGTTCACACCAAAGTTCGTGTTCGTTGGCATGGTGTTGATGAAAATGGTGATGACATTACCCGCGTTATCGAAACCACCCCTGGTCGTTTCATGATTGTGGATTTATTGCCGCGTCACCCTAAATTACAGCCTGAAATTTGTAACATTGTTTTGACCAAAAAAGAGATCGCAAACCTTATCGGTCGCGTCTATCGTTACTGTGGTCAAAAAGCGACTGTTATATTTGCTGACCGTATGAAAAACCTTGGTTTTGCTAAAGCGTTTGAAGCGGGTATTTCTTTCGGTATGGCGGATATGGTTGTTCCAAAAGCCAAAGAAGAATTGGTTGAGGCAGCACGTAAAGAAGTAAACGAATACGAAACCCAATATGCTGATGGTCAAATCACCAAAGGTGAGAAATATAACAAAGTTGTTGACGTTTGGTCAAAATGTACTGACCGTGTTGCGGATGCGATGATGGAAGAAATCGCAAAACCAATCAAAGCACGCGATGGTTCACAGCAGCTTAACTCGGTTTATATGATGGCTCACTCTGGTGCGCGTGGTTCTAAAAACCAAATGAAGCAGTTGGGTGGTATGCGCGGCTTGATGGCGAAACCATCTGGCGAAATCATTGAGACACCGATTATTTCTAACTTCAAAGAAGGCCTATCGGTTCTTGAGTACTTCAACTCTACCCACGGTGCGCGTAAAGGTCTTGCCGATACTGCGTTGAAAACTGCTAACTCTGGTTACTTGACCCGTCGTTTGGTTGATGTTGCCCAAGATTGCATAATCACCGAAGAAGATTGTGGAACTGCACATGGTATCGAACTTAAACCTGTTATCGAGGGTGCGGACGTTATCGTATCTCTTGAACAGCGTATTTTGGGTCGTGTCCTTGCCGAAGATGCGGTTGATCCAGAAACTCAAGAAGTTCTTTATGCACGTGACACTTATTGCGATGAAGACATTGCTGCGGCAATTGACAAAGCGGGTGTGCAATCGGTTAAAGTTCGTTCTCCATTGACTTGTGAAACTCGTAACGGTGTTTGCGGAACATGCTATGGTCGTGACCTTGCACGTAACACACGCGTTAATATGGGCGAAGCAGTTGGTGTTATTGCGGCGCAATCAATCGGTGAACCTGGTACACAGCTTACAATGCGTACGTTCCACATCGGTGGTGCGGCATCGGTTGTTAACAACTCATCTATGGATGCTGGCTTGTCTGGTAAAATTAAATATCAGAATGCATCGACTATCACACGTGAAAATGGTGAAATTATCTGTATGGGTCGTTCAATGTCTGTATCTGTTGTGGATGCGGATGGCAAAACCCGTCAGTCTCTTAAAGTTCCATTCGGTGGTCGTATTCGCGTTAAAGATGGTCAGAAAATCGAACGTGGTGATCGTCTTGCTGATTGGGATCCGTATGCAACACCAATCATTTCAGAGATTGCAGGTCATGCAAAACTTGAAGATTTGATTGATGGCGTTTCTGCTCGTGACGAACTTGATGAAAACACTGGTATTTCTTCAAAAGTTGTTATCGATTGGCGCGGTGGTTCTAAATTGCATGCTGATCTTCGCCCATCAATCGTTATCCTTGATGATAGCGGTGAACCGGTGAAACTTCCAAATGGTAAAGAAGCACGCTATTCATTGCCAATTGGTGCAACCCTTTCTGTTGCCGATGGTTCATTGGTTGCAGGTGGTGATACACTTGCCCGTGTTGCTGCTGGTGGTGTTACTTCACGCGATATTACGGGTGGTCTTCCACGCGTTGCGGAATTGTTTGAAGCACGTCGTCCAAAAGACCACGCAATTATTGCGGAAATCGATGGTCGCGTTGAGTTTGGTAAAGACTACAAAAACAAACGCCGTATTCGTATCGTTCCTGATGATGAAACTATCGAACCAGTGGAATATATGATTCCAAAAGGTAAACACCTTCCGGTTCAAGATGGTGACTGGATTAAACGCGGTGAGCATATCCTTGCGGGCAACCCTGCGCCACAAGATATTCTTGCGGTTCAAGGTGTTGAGGCATTGGCTGAATACCTTGTTGAAGAAGTTCAAAAAGTTTACCGCCTTCAAGGTGTGGTCATTAACGACAAGCACATCGAAGTTATCGTACGCCAAATGTTGCAACGCGTTGAAATCACCGATGCCGGCGATACCGACTTTATCAAAGGCGATGCGGTTGACGAAATCGATCTTGTTGATGAAAATAAACGTATTGAAGAACTTGGTCTTAAACCTGCGACTGCATCACCAGTATTGTTGGGTATTACCAAAGCATCTCTTCAAACCCGTTCATTCTTCTCTGCGGCATCGTTCCAAGAGACAACCCGCGTTCTTACTGACGCATCAGTTAACGGCAAAGTTGACCCTCTTGATGGTCTTAAAGAGAACATCATCGTTGGTCGTCTTATCCCTGCTGGTACAGGTGGTGCACTTCGTCGTCTTAAAGCAATTGCGGCGCACCAAGATGCCAATGCAATTTCTGACGAACGCCACGTTGAAGAAGAAGCATTGCCAGAAGGTTTGGATGATTAATCCAAACCCTTCAGTAATGAATATAAAAAGGGCGCGATTTCGCGCCCTTTTTTATTTGCGAAATTTGTATGATTGAATTACTTAACTCAAAACGGAATCATAATATGCCAAGACCAGAACCCGAAATTTTAAATCCCGCAAATTATCCCTACAAAGTTGACGTTCCAACCAGATTTACCGATCTTAATGTTGCGCAACATGTTTCCAATACCGCATTGGTGCAGATGATAGAGGATGCCCGCGCAAGGTTTTTAATTCAATATGGCGCCGAATTTTCGGGTGAAAATGTTCTTATGGTGGTTACTAATAAGGTTGATTATTTGGCGGAATGTTTTTGGCCTGCTCCGGTTGAAATTTATGTGAAAGTTTCAAAAGTTGGCAATTCATCGTTTGAATTATATCAACTAGCCGTCCAAGAAGGGAAGGCGGTTGGCCTTTCAACATTAACAATGGTGAATGTAAAAGGTGGCCGCGCAAGTGCTTTGACCGAAAAACTAAAAGCTAATTTACAAGAATTATTATGAACATCCTTTTTGATTTAGATGGCACAATTATCGACCCCGGCGATGGGATTATAAAATCATACTCTAATGCTTTAATTGCCTTAGGGCATGAGGATAAAATCACCACTGACATGAGTTGGGTGGTGGGGCCGCCATTACGTAAAAGCTTTGCCACAATTCTTCCGTCTGAAATGGTTGAGGAAGCGGTTGCCAAATACCGTGAATTTCACGCAAAAGGCGGCTTAAAGGAGGCCGTTCTTTACGATGGCATTGCAAATATAATCGCACATCTAAGCGAAACTGGGCATCAGCTTTTCATTTGTACCGCTAAAAACGTTCCCTTCGCAAGAAAAAATATCGAACAATTTAACCTTCAGGGATATTTTGCCGAGATTTATGGTTCGCATCTTGATGGCAAATTTGACGATAAAGCTGAATTAGTTAGTCATATTATTGACACTCATAATCTTGAAAAGAGTGAAACGGTCATGATTGGTGACCGTGAACATGACATAATTGCCGCTCGCAAAAACGGAATAAATGGTATTGGCGTTTTATGGGGCTATGGTAATTCAGATGAATTGAGCGATGCAGGTGCTTCATATTTGGTTGACAGCCCTAATAACCTCTTGAAAGTGATTATTGATTCGACAATTTAGCTTTGAAATCTGAAATGTATGAAAAAATATTCCGCTACCTTCAATAACTTTAAAAGTTAGTAGAATAATTCACCTGTTTATAAATCGCATACAAAATTTTATTCTATTTATGCATGCTTTGTATGCAGGAAAGAAATTTTTGTGTCATTAACGCGACAAAATTAAGCATGTGAAATATTTTTGTCAAAACTTACTGAAATTTTATTGAAAGCGATTGCGTCATAAACCCAATCTGTGTGCGGGCGGTTGGGTAGATTAAAAACTATCTTTCAAGACACCAAATACTATTGGGGAAACATACGAGAGGGCTCCTTACCTTGAAACTTGGGGAGTCTTAATATGTTGAATACAAAAAAATCTACTTATTTTACAGCAGTATCACTACTGGCACTGGCGTGCGTAGCACCATCATTTGCAATGGCAAATGATGAAACAACAGTGGCAGCAGCAACAGAACTTGCACCAGTTGAAAGCGCAGTAATCGTAACGGGTACACGTACCAGCGGTGTGAAAGCCGTTGATAGTGCGTCACCAATTGTGGTTTTAGACACCAAAGCATTGGCAAAAGTCGGGCAACCCGATTTGATGCAGGCATTGGCACAAAATACGCCATCATTTACAGTTCAGGCATTCGGTAGTGATACCGCAAACCTTACTGTGACGGCAAAATTGCGCGGTGTAAGTCCAAACCATGCCTTGATTTTGGTTGATGGTAAACGACGTCATACTACTGCAAACTTGGCGGTTCTTGGCGGTGCATATCAAGGCGCAGCAACCACCGATTGGAGCTTTATTCCAATGGCATCGGTTGGTCGCGTTGAAATCCTACAAGATGGTGCGGCGGCACAATATGGCTCTGATGCAATTGCCGGCGTAATTAACATTATCACCAAAAAGAAGGGTGATGGAGGTCTATTAACCGTAAGCGGTGGTCAATATATGGACGGTGGTGGTCAAACCGGTGACGTATCATTGAACATGGGTATTACGCCAATTGAAAAAGCGTATATAAACCTTACCTTGGAATCAAAATGGCATGATTATTCAAATCGTGGCGATCTTGACCCGCGTGTTTACACAACAACAACTGGCGGCGCACTTAAATTCCCAAATCTTAAATATGCTGATGAATATCCATATTTAAACCATGTGATTGGCGATGCGCAATATCGTTTGAATGTTGCAATGCTTTCAGCAGGTTATGACGTAAGCGATGATTTGAAATTCTATACAAATATGTCTTACGGCCATAAATATGCGTCTGCATATGAAAATTGGAGAACGCCAGATAAAGTTGTTGATACCAGCGGAAATTATGTCTTCCCATTTGGCTTCCAACCGCGTGAAGTTTTGTATGAAGATGATTACCAATTTACTTTTGGTTCGCAATTTAAGGCATTGGGCTGGGATTTTGATTTATCGACAAGTGCCGGACGTGACGATGAGGAAATTTATACCCGTGATTCAGCCAATACTTCTTTCTATACGGATTTTGGCTGGACCCCAACAAATTTCTATGACGGTTCATTGATAACAACCCAACAAGCAACAACACTTGATGCCGATAAATCATTTGAAGTTGGTTTAGCGTCACCGTTAAACGTTGCATGGGGGCTTGAGTATCGTAACGAAAGTTATGAAATCAAATCTGGTGATGCTGCATCATATTATAAAACTGGTGCGCAATCATTCCCTGGCTATCCAACTTCTGCAAATGGTAAGCATTCACGCAATAACAAAGCGGTTTATGTTGATTTTGCTGTGAACCCTGTTGCAAAACTAAGCACAGATTTCGCATTGCGTTATGAAGACTTCTCTGACTTTGGTGAGGCAACTGTTGGAAAGCTGACTGGGCGTTATGATTTCACCGATTCATTTGCACTTCGTGGGACTGTTAGCACAGGTTTCCGTGCACCAACTTTGGCAGAGGAATTCTATACATCAACCAACGTTTCGCCTGATGAATATGACGTGCAGGTGCAGCCAAACTCTAGCGCTGCAAAACTGATTGGTATTCCAAACGGTTTGAAACCAGAAAAATCAACCAACCTAAGCTTTGGTACAGTTTTAAAACCATTTGATTCAAAAGTGATTATTACTGCTGATGCTTATTATATCAAATTGAAAGATCGTATCGTTGGCTCAGATACGCTTTATGCAATTGATAGTGGTGTGGTGGTTTCGCCAGTTCTTAAAAGCGTCATTGATACCACAGGTATTGTAATTGATTATTCCGGCCTTGATTATCTTGGTATCAATGTGTTCGGTAATGGTGTTGATACAACAACTAAAGGTATTGATATTCTTGCTACTACAAGCACTGATTTGGATAAATTTGGTAAAATAGATTGGACTTTAAGCGCCAATTACAACAAAACCGAAGTTAACAAAATTCATAGCTTCCCTGGTGTTCCAGGTATGGAATTGTTTAGCAAAGAAACGATTTCTTATCTTGAAACAGCAAGCCCCAAATATAAATTTATCCTCGGTGGCTTGTGGACTTATGGCAAGTTGCAGACAAATGTCAAAGTTTCATACTATGGCGATTCACAATATGACGTGAATTACGGCGGTCAATGGTGGGAAATTAAACCAGGTGCCAAGGCAATTGTTGATTTGGATTTATCATATAATCTAACCGATAATGTTACCTTGAGCGTTGGTGCAAACAATTTGTTTAACGAATATCCAGACGAACAACCAGCAGGTTATCGCGCACTTCGTTATTCAAGAAAAAGTTCTGGTTATGTAACCCATTATCCAACCAATTCTCCTTATGGAATTAATGGCGGATATTATTACTCAAAACTTTCTGTGAAATTTTAATTGAGTTCGTTCTCGTTTGCGGGGGTGTAAACCCCCGCGACAATTTTTTACAGGACAATGGGGAAAATCATGTCTGAAAATATATATTCAAAAACAATAACTTCACGTAGAAGTTTTATAGAAGGTCTGGCGGCAATTGGCGGTATTTCACTTGCACTTGCTGGCATGGATGCTTTGGGTTTAGGTATTGAATCCGAATATAGTACACCACCAAATATAAGTGGTGGTAATGGAAAGAAAATTGTAATTCTTGGTGCTGGTCTTGCGGGATTGACCGCAGCATATGAAATGTCAAAAGCTGGTTATGATTGCAAAGTTATTGAAACCCGTTCTTTTGCGGGTGGTCGCTGTCAGACCGCAAGAAAAGGCTTCAAATACACTGATTTAATGGGCTATTCGCAAACTTGTGAGTTTGATGAAGGGCATTATCTAAATAATGGGCCGTGGCGGATACCATATCACCACCATTCAACGCTTTATTATACCAAAAAATTCAATGTACCTTTGCAATTGTTCAATAATGACAATGACAATTCATTTGTCTATTTTGAAGGTGGAACCGGGCCATTGGCTGGAAAACCATTGCGCAAAGGCAAGGTTGCGGCGGATGTTCGTGGCTATACCTCTGAAATTTTGGCAAAGGCATCAAAATCTGGCGCTTTGAATTTACCGTTTTCGGCGGCCGATAAAGATAGATTTATTGCGTATCTAATTGGTGAAGGTTGGCTGAATGCCGATACATTATCATATGAAGGAACTAATGGGCGGGGTTATGAAGTTGATCCAGGCCCTGGCATAAATCCAGGCCCTGGTATTCCATCAAAACCATATGCAATGTCTGACCTATTAGGTTCAAAAGCATGGTCGGTTTTACAATCTGTGTCAGATTACGAACAGCAAAGGGTTATGTTCCAACCAATTGGCGGTATGGATCAAATTGCTAAAGGATTTGTCAAAAATCTTGGTGATTTAATTCAATATTCAACATCGGTTAAAAAAATTGCCCAAGATGCAAATGGCGTAAGCGTTTCTTGGATCGATGGGAATGGGGTAAAAGGCGTTACAACCGCCGATTATTGCATTTGTACTATTCCCATTTCGGTTTTGAATGGCATTGATTTGCAAGTTTCGCCGGCATTTAAAGAGGCAATGTTAAAGGTTGCATATGCACCAGTAAATAAAATTGGCTTGCAAATGTCGAACCGTTTTTGGGAAGATAAATACCGCATTTATGGTGGTCACGTTTATAATGATATTCCGGGCATTCGCACAATTTCACTGCCTTCATACGGTTTCCAAGGTGAAAAAGGCGTACTTTTGGGCTATTACTCATTTGGTGGCGAGGCCGCAAAAATAAGCGCTAAATCACCGGCTGATCGTGCGGCATTCGCCCTAGAAGGTGGCCAAAAAATCTTCCCAGAATATAAATCTAGCTTTGAAAATTCATTCTCATTCTGTTGGCATTTGGACAAAGACAATCTTGGTGGTTGGGCCGTCTGGAGCGAAGAAGCGCGCAAAGAGGCATATCCAAAACTTTGTGACCCAGATGGCAGAATTTACTTGGCTGGTGAACATTTAACTTATCTCGGTGGCTGGCAAGCAGGGGCAATTGAATCCGCTTGGCAACAAATTGAGAAAATCCACAAAAGGGTGAAAGCATAATGTTTAAAAATAAATATAGTGTTGTTTATCTAATGGCAAGTTTGTCATTAAGTTTGATTTCTGGCGGCGTAGCAAAAGCTGATGGCCGCTTATTGTTCATGGAAAATTGCTCGGCATGCCACCAATCAAATGCACAGGGTGTCCCCGGTGCATTTCCAGCACTTGCCAAAAATAAATTGGTGCAAGGTAGCCCAGATATATTGGTTAAAACCGTTCTTAATGGTCGCGCGGGAATGCCGTCATTCAAAGGTGATTTATCTGATAATGACCTTGCAATGATTCTAACCTATTTGCGTGCCAATCATGGAAACCATGCTGCAGGAATAAAACCAGACTTTGTAAATAAACAGCGCAAAGGTGGGCAGCCAAAGTCACAATCTTTGCAGGCGCATTAATTAAGGCGCATTGATTAAGGAGAAAACTATGAAGAAAATGATGATAAGCGTGTTATCGCTTGGCCTCTTAATGGCATGTGGTGCACAAGCACAGGAGGTGAAGCGAACCGGCCCTGCTGAATCGCCGATTTCAACTGTTGTGACTGTCCCGCCGGGATATACCACATATTATGTAAGTGGTCTTGTACCTCCCGTTGTTGATAAAACTGCACCTGCCGGTACTGCTGCGTTTTTTGGTGGTTCGACAGAGGTACAGACTGAAGGTGTAATTTTGCGCATAAAAGATGCACTTGCTGCTGAGGGTTTAGGTCTTGGTGATATTGTTATGATGCGGGTTTATCTTGTTGGTGACCCCGCGTTGGGTGGCAAGCTTGATTTTGGCGGAATGATGAAATCATACAAAAAATATTTTGGAACTGCTGAGCAACCAAATAAGCCATCACGTGTAACAACCCAAGTAGCTGCATTAGCAGGTGAGGGGATGTTGGTGGAAATTGAAGTACAGGCAGTAAAAAAAATTGCCCCACCATCAATGCCCAAAAAAACCAAAAAATAAGCAAAAATTCGTCAGGGCAATAAGTATTAACAATAGCGCGGATTAATATTTGCTGTCCTGACGTCTTGCAGTTTTTAATGAATTTGCTAAAGATATATACATAACTAAATAATGCTTGGATGAGGAAAAACGCGCGAATGGATGGACATGGGGCTGCCAAATTATCTGAAAAAGTTGCTGCGTTAATTCGCCAAAAAATAGCCGATGGGGAGTTGAAAGATGGTGAAGATCTTGGCTCTGAGGCATCATTAATCGAACAATATAGTGCATCGCGCCCGTCAATACGTGAGGCGCTGCGTATCCTAGAAGTTGAAGGCTTATTGCAAATTGTTCGCGGGGCGCGTTCGGTAAAAGTGCGGGCACCACAAGTTGAGTTACCAGCACGTTATATGGCGCTTCTGTTGCGGACACAGGGGGCAACAGTTGCTGATGCTTATCATTGCCGCACATTGATTGAGCCAGCAATTGTTAAAGAGGTTGCACAAAATGCCTCAGATAAAGCCCCAATAATTTTAAACAATATCATAAGGCGCGAAAATGAGGCGCTTTTAATGAATGATTTTGAGGCAATAGTTCGATATTCCAACGAGTTTCATTCCGCATTAATTGCCTTGAGCGGCAATAAATCAGCAGAGCTTATTATATCAATGCTGAATAAAATTTATGGCGATCATTATGCAACTGTGGTTCTAGCTACTGATAAGGATACTTTGGAAAAGGCAGTAAAGGCGCATGAGATTCTGGTTCATTTTATTGAAAAGGGGCAGGCCGAACGTGCCGAGCAATTCTGGAATTCCCACCTTAATCTTTTTGAACAATTAATGCGCAATTCAAAATCTTATTTACAAATGGTCGAATTATAACGCCGATTGAATTATATATTATGATGGATTTCTTTATCGGTTATTTCTTGTAACAGGTTTATAATTGCCTGAATTTCAATAGGTTTTCCAAGGAAATAATCAGCACCCGCAGCATTTGCCATATCTGAATAGCTGCTTTCGGTATTCGCACTCAGCATGACAATATTGGTGTAGTTTAAATTATTTTTGTGTTCATATTCTCGTATTGCTTTAGTTGCCTCAATACCATCAAGGATGGGCATTTTAATATCCATGAAAACCAAATCAAATTTTTGTCTTTTAATAGCGTCTAGCGCATCGCGGCCGTTTGAAACAACCGTGGTTTCAAACCCAAATGGTTCAGTAATAATTGCAAAGACCTTTTGGTTTACCGCATGATCTTCCGCCAATAGGACGCGATAACACATATTTTTAACAGGTGCTGGTATTTGAACTACTTCATTTGTAATAATTTCTTTTTCTTTAAATGGCGTCAATGGAATCGTAGCAATAAATGTTGAACCAATACCAATTTGCGAATTAACAACAATTTGACCGCCCATTAAATCAAGCAAATCTTTTGAAATTGAAAGCCCTAGTCCGGTGCCGCCATATTTACGCGCAATTGTATTATCAGCCTGCGTATAACGATTAAACAAATTGTCTAAATCGCTTTGTTTGATACCGATACCTGTATCGGTTACGGTTATTTTGATGCCCCGTGCCAAATCAGAACCATTAACACTATCAAGTGGTTCAACGGCGATTGAAACTTTTCCATGGCTAGTAAATTTCACGGCATTTGACGCAAGATTGGTTATGATTTGTCTTATTCGCACCATATCGCCATAATAATTCAGATGCATTTCAGGATTAAATGAAAGTTCAAATCCAATATTTTTGGTATCTGCTTGAAATTTTACAAGTAGTGCCGCAGCCGAAATAACCTCTTTAATATCAATTGGTAGTGCTTCTAGTGACAATTGACCTGCTTCAATTTTTGTATGGTCCAATACATCATTTAATAACAAACCCAAAGTTTTACCTGCGGACTTGATTAATTCCACCATTTCGCGCTGTTTGGGGTCAAGAACTGTGTTTGATAATGCCTCGGCAATTCCGACAACCCCATTTAATGGCGTGCGTATTTCGTGTGATACATTTGCAAGGAATGTTGATTTTGATTGATTTGCATCTTCTGCCATTTTGGCGAGCTTTTGCAGATTATCATTATAATTTTTCGCATCTGTTATATCGGTAAACGATGTCACGATTTTAACGGGGTCATTATAGTCATCTTCAAACAATGGGGTTGAAGATACTTTAAGCCATAATCGGTCGCCGTTTAACATATCGATGCCAATAATAGAATTTTCAACAAGTTGCCTAGTTTTTAAAGCAACTAATGGCGGTAATTGCTTCCAATCTAAAGGATTGTTGTTTTCATCAAAAAGCAGCCAATTCTCTCTAAGTGAGCTAGCACTTATTAATTCGTCTCTTTCAAGTCGTAATGTGCGTAGTGCCGCAGGGTTGCAGGAGACTATTGTCCCATTTTTGTCTTGTACCAAAACACCGTCATGCATGGTTTTTAATATTGCATCAGATGCAAGGGCTTGGGAATTTGCGGCAATCAATTGATTTGCAATATTATGTGACTTCAAAAATGAAGCTGTTTGCGATGCTAATAGTTTTAAAATTCGTTTGTGGGAATCTGTAAAATCACGTGGTTCTGTATCAAAGATACAAAAAGTTCCAAATATACTTCCATCAGATAGGAAGATTGGGGTTCCGGCATAAAAGCGATATTTCAAATTGTTAATTACATATGGATTGCTTTTGAAGCTTTCATCGGTTTTTGCATCAAAGACGACATACGTATCTTTTTTCGCAATTGTTCTATCGCAGAATGTCAGATTTCTTGGGATATCAACATCCCTAAATTCAATATGTGATGTGACGGTAAGTGTATTGCCATTAAAACGCGTAATGTAAACATAAGGCGTTTTAAATATTTTACGCCCTAGTTCAATCAGCGAAACAAAATCTAGCTCTTCAAGTGTGGTTGAAAGAGCAATGTCCTCGTTGATAATTGTTGTTTTATTTGGAAATAAAAAACTATTCATTATCGAAAGACATGCACGATTCTCCTTAATTTATGGTTACAATAGGCATATTTCTTAATATTAGAATATTGTATAAAAGGAGAGGCGTTGAATATTATTGCGTAATATCAATAGCTTCAGCATTGGTTATAGTTGTTGCGTCAATTGGTCGCATGCCAATTATAAGACCTCTTGCTCCGCCATTTATATAAATTTCTTTAAAATCAAGGGCTGTTTTATCAATAAAGCAACGTAGCTTCTTTTTTTGACCAAAAGGGCTAATGCCACCCACTTTGAATCCGGTAATTCGTTCTGCGTCATGTGGATTAATCATTTGTGCGTGTTTGGCGCCACATGCCACGGCGAGTTTTTTCATTGCCACATTCTTATGTGATGGTATTACGGCACAAACTGGAACATTATCGGCAAGAATTACAAGGGTTTTGAAAACTTGCTCTTCTGGTTTACCAATTGCCAATGCCGCATGAACTCCAATTTTATCAACCCCACTTTCATATTCATAAGGGTGGGGAGTAAATACAATTCCCGCCTTTGAAAGTGCAAGGGTTGCTGCAGTGGTTTTTGCTTTGGACATTTTTTAAAAACCTATAAATTTTTAAAAATTTGGGCGCAAATCTTCTCAAGGCCAATTTTATCGTCATTATCAAATGCGGCAAATTCGGTTGAATCTATATCTAAAACGCCAAATAATTCGCCATTTTTAAATATTGGAACCACAATTTCCGAATTGGAATTGGCATCGCATGCTATATGGTCGGCGAATGCATGAACATCATTGATTATTTGAGTGGTCTTTTCGCGCGCAGCCTTACCACAAACTCCTTTGCCAAAAGGAATGCGCAAGCAGCCCATGGTTCCTTGATAAGGACCAATAACAAGTTCATCCTTTTTATTGGGATCACAAAGATAAAAACCACACCAAAAGAATCGCGCGCCAAATGTGGTTTTCAGAAGACAAACCAACGTGGCAAGGCGCGCAATTTCATTATCCTCACCGTCAATTACCGAACAATACGCGCGCTCAAGCTCTTGATAAGCAGTGGTTTTATCACTTGCATCTATAAAGAAAGATTCCGCCATAAATTATGCTTCGGTTTTTGGTGCAGGTTTGGGCTTGGTTGTTTTTGTGGTTTTTGGTTTATCCGCTACCTTTGCCGTGGCTTTCGGTGCAGGTTCTTTTTTGGGTTTTGCGCCTTTAAGTGAGGAAATTTCGGCTTCTAAAGACACAATTTTCTCTTCTAGCTCGTGAATTTTCTTTTTCATTTCGATTACATTAATCGGTGCAATACCCTCAGCAAATGATTTTTTCCAAGCTTCTAGTTTTTCATCGGGGAAGTTTTTGGCGCGGAATTCCTTTGCTTGTTCACTAGCTTTACTAGCGAAATCTTTTGCTTTGTCGCCAAGATGAGATTCTTCAAATTTCTTTTTAATTTCTTCTTCGGCTTTACCGCCTTTTTCAACCATTTCGTCGAAAACTTCATTGGCAGCTTCGGAAACTTTTGAGAATTTCTCCTGTGCCTGTTCATACATTTTTGCATAAACCTGCGCACCAGCTTCCCAGAACTTTTTGAATATATCAAGGCCTTGATTCATTGCCTCATTCATTGCGTCATTAATTTTCTCATTAGACGCATTTTCCGAATTTTCTTCTGTTTTCACATCTTCGGTTGGTTTGAATTCCGCATCAATAACGTCATCCTTGCCGGTTTTTTTCTTAGCTGCCATTTGTAAGCCTCCTGATATGATAATTATATGGCAATCAGGGGTAGGATTTCAAGGTTATTTACGACTTCTTTTTAATGCCGATGCGGCAGGGGGTTTTTCACCTTTTGGCATTTCATGTGGTTTTGGCGACATCCACATATATAAGGGACGAAGTGGGAAAACCCAAATCAAGCCAATGACCAGAAAAAATGGAATTTTTACCCAAATTGGCTTGTTTAAAATGAAACTACCAAGAATTGTCGCGAAAATTACGTAAATAATAATGAAGCTAAGAGTGGTTACAAGCCCGATTGCGCGGCGATATTTGATGTCCATAATCGTGTCCAATTTGTTATTATTTTCTCATTAGTTACAGAAAATAGAAAAAACAACACAAAATGCAAATACAGCATATATTTTGACTTCCATTAAGTTGCACAAA
This sequence comes from Hyphomonadaceae bacterium UBA1933, assembly GCA_002337085.1. Lineage (GTDB taxonomy): Bacteria > Pseudomonadota > Alphaproteobacteria > Caulobacterales > Aquidulcibacteraceae > Pseudaquidulcibacter. The sequence goes on from DDFH01000003.1 coordinate 316,836, forward strand.
TTGCTATTGAGCCGAAAACGAATGTAATAAATTTAAGGAGATGAGTATGACCGCCATTATCGACATCGTAGGCCGTGAAATTCTGGATAGCCGTGGTAATCCAACCGTTGAAGTTGACGTTTTGCTAGAAAGCGGCGCACATGGCCGTGCAATGGTTCCGTCTGGTGCATCTACCGGCGCACATGAAGCGGTTGAGAAACGTGATGGTGATAAATCTCGCTACCTTGGTAAAGGCGTTCTTGAAGCGGTTGATGCTGTGAATGGTGAAATATATCAAACTCTTTCTGGATTTGATGCACTTGACCAACGTCATATAGATAATGTTTTGATTGAACTTGACGGCACTCCAAACAAATCACGCCTTGGCGCAAATGCGATTTTGGGTGTGTCTTTGGCGGTTGCCCGTGCTGCTGCTGAGGCGGTTGATCTTCCATTATTCAACTATGTTGGCGGTATTAATGCCCGTGTACTTCCTGTGCCAATGATGAATATTTTAAATGGCGGCGCGCATGCGGATAACCCAGTTGATATCCAAGAATTTATGATTATGCCTTTGGCTGCACCTTCGCTTGCTGATGGTGTGCGTTGGGGTGCGGAAGTATTTCATTCATTGAAATCACTATTGAAATCAAAAGGTTTAAACACCAACGTTGGTGACGAGGGTGGTTTTGCACCAAATGTTTCTTCTGCGGTAGAAGCCTTAGACGTCATCTCAGAAGCTATAACTAAAGCGGGCTTCAAGGTTGGCTCTGAAATCGGTTTAGCCCTTGATTGCGCATCATCTGAATATTTCAAAAACGGTAAATATGAGATGGTTGGCGAAGGTAAATCATTCTCATCAGATGAGAATGTAAAATATCTTGCTGATTTGGCCGCAAAATATCCAATCTTCTCAATCGAAGACGGTATGGCAGAAGACGACATGGAAGGTTGGGCTGCACTAACCAAAGAATTAGGTTCAAAAGTTCAGCTTGTTGGTGATGATTTGTTTGTAACCAATCCTGCACGCCTTGCCGATGGCATTAAGGGCGGTCTTGCTAATTCAATCTTGGTAAAAGTAAACCAAATTGGTACTTTGACCGAAACTTTGGATGCGGTCGATCTTGCGCATCGTAATGGTTATACTGCGGTTATGTCGCACCGTTCTGGTGAAACCGAAGATACAACAATTGCAGATTTGGCAGTAGCAACAAACTGCGGACAAATTAAAACTGGCTCATTGTCACGTTCAGACCGTATCGCAAAATATAACCAGTTGATTCGTATTGAAGAAATGCTTGGAACACAGGCGAAATATGCTGGCTTTGATGCTTTGCGCCAAAAACGCTAATCCATTAGGCATAATGTAAAATATTTTTTAGTGGCAGTCATTTTTTTACAGATGACTGCCATTAAAATTTTGTTCACCATATATTTGCAATTTGATTCTAAAAAGCGATTATGTTTAAATTTTCTGCATCGCCTGCCAAAGTAATTTTTATAATTGCCCTTGTGTTTCTGGGTATGCAAGCCTTCTCTGGGGAGCAGGGTTTGTTGCGTTGGCGTGAATATAAAATAAAAGCGGATGCACTTGAAAATAATAAGGAAATTCTTGTCGCAAAACGTAAAAGTCTCGAAAATAAAATTGCAAGATTGCGCGCGGGCGCTGCTGATGCCGATTTTGTAGAAGATTTGGCGCTTAACCGTTTGGACATGGCAGACCCAAAAGATGTGGTCATAAAGACCGATAACTGATAAATTGCATATCAGCGATTAAGCCTCTATTCAGCTTTAAATCGGTAATTATTCACGAAAGCGCAATATTTTTGCCGCATTGCAGCATGAAATTGTGCTAGACGTGTCTGTATTTGATAATTAGACTAAAGCCGCATATTTTTTAGTATTACTTCATTATGGAAGGTATTTTAATGGTCGCAAAAAATGCTAGCCCTTCGAAAGGTAAGGCTGCGGTGGTTTCAAAAGCCAATATGGCAAATCGGGAAGAGTTGCTCGATTATTATCGCCAGATGCTTTTAATCCGCAGGTTCGAGGAAAAAGCCGGTCAATTATACGGCATGGGCTTGATTGCAGGTTTCTGTCACCTTTATATCGGGCAAGAAGCCGTGGTTGTGGGAATGGAAGCTGCACAGGTTGACGAAGATAGCGTTATCACAAGCTATCGTGATCATGGTCATATGCTTGCCTCTGGTATTCCTGCGCGTGACATTATGGCTGAGTTAACGGGGCGTGCCACTGGCTGCTCTGGCGGCAAAGGCGGCTCTATGCACATGTTTTCGAAGGAAGCTAAGTTTTATGGCGGTCATGGCATCGTTGGCGCACAGGTGGCGTTGGGAACTGGTCTTGCTTTTGCCCATCAATATGAAAATGATAATGGTGTAACGATTGCTTATTTCGGCGATGGTGCTGCGAACCAAGGTCAAGTTTACGAAAGCTTTAACATGGCATCTCTTTGGAAATTGCCAATTGTTTATGTAATTGAAAACAACCAATATGCGATGGGTACTTCGGTTGAACGTGCTTCCGCAGAAATAGAGCTTTATAAGCGCGGCATTTCATTTGAAATTCCAGGTGAACAAGTGGATGGTATGGACGTTTTAGCGGTTAAAGAAGCCGCTGAACGGGCAATTGAACATGCACGCAGTGGAAAAGGGCCAGTTCTTCTTGAAATGAAGACTTACCGTTATCGTGGTCACTCTATGTCTGACCCTGCTAAATATCGCCCTAAAGATGAACCGAAACAAGTTCGTGAAACTCGTGACCCGATTGAACATGTTAAACATCTTGGTCTTGAGCATGGCTTATTTTCGGAAGATGATCTGAAAGTAATCGATAAAGAGGTTAAGGAAATTGTTGCTGATGCCGCAGAATACGCGCAAACAAGCCCTGAGCCTGATGTATCTGAACTTATGACAGATATATATTTATAGTTTTCAGGAGAATGAAATGAAAATTCTTGATAAAAAAACAGGCTTTTATAAATATGCGCCAATTTTGGCGGCACTTGCATTTGCGATTCCTAATTTTGCGATGGCGCAAACCGCAACCAATACCGCAAAAGGTGATGAGCAAAAAATCACTATCAAACGTGTTCCGGGGATTATTACGGGTGGAACGGTTGATAAAATTACCTATAAACCAAACTGCACTAAATTTGTTTTTGATATAAGTGCTTCTTCAATCCAAGAGGCGACAAGCCGTACATATGTTCTTGAACAAGAGGCAAAGTTCAACAAAATTCGTGACCGTTGGACAGAATATGAAGATTGCATCATTGAAAATGCCCGTTTGGATGTTTCTGCTATTAACGATAAGCTTAGTAATTATATTCAATCTTCTTCAAAAGTTGAGGTTGATACATTTACTGCAACCAATGCCGCAGCTAATGCAGCGGCGGCGAGACTTAAGGGTCTAAAGAAACCTGTTAAACCAGTTGGCTTTACCCCACACGCATGGGCGCTTCCTGCTGAGGGTCGTCTTTTGGGTTCTGTAACAAGTGGTAATGCAAGCGAAGTTGTTTATACAAGCGGTTGTGGTGTTTACACTGGCGAAGTTACCGCCGAAGATTTTGCAACAGTTACATCAGGTGATGATTTTAACAAAATGGTTGATGTCTTAAAAACTGGTCCTGATAAAATTCAAAAAGCAATTGATTGCAGAAATACCAATGTGCAGGCAGATTTTACTGCGCTTAGCAAGAAAATCGAAGATGGTTTGAACGAAGTTTATCTTCCTGAGAGAACGGCTTTTGAAGAAAATTATTCAAAAGTTCGCACCCAAATTAATCTTCAGCGTCAGGCAGGCGGTTTGCTTGCGGGTTCTAGCTCAAAAGCTGGCGCTAAAAAACCGACTAAGAAAAAGTAATTATTTTTAACCCGATATCGGAGTGTAAAATTGGCAATTGATATTTTAATGCCGGCCTTGTCCCCCACGATGGAAGAGGGGACTTTGGTTAAATGGCTTGTCAAACAAGGCGATGAAGTCAAATCTGGTGATGTTTTGGCGGAGATTGAAACCGACAAGGCAACAATGGAAGTTGAAGCAGTTGATGAGGGTGTTGTTCAAGAAATTCTGGTTGCCGAAGGCACACAGGGTGTAAAGGTCAATACAATTATTGCCAAACTGAAGGGTGAAGGTGAAGAGGCGGTTTCTGCGCCAACGGCTGCACCTGCACCGGTTGCGACACCTGCGCCTGCGCCAAAGCCTGTTGTGGCTGCGGCACAAGTGGTTGAAAAATCATTTGAAGGTATGGAAACCACAAAAACGACAGTTCGTGATGCCCTTCGTGATGCAATGGCAGAAGAAATGCGCCGTGATGAGAAAGTATTCTTAATCGGGGAAGAGGTTGCCCAATATCAAGGTGCATATAAGGTATCACGCGGCCTTCTTGAAGAATTTGGCCCTAAACGTGTTATCGACACCCCAATTACCGAGCATGGTTTTGCTGGCCTTGCGGTAGGCGCGGCTATGGCGGGTTTAAAGCCAATTGTTGAGTTTATGACATTTAACTTTGCGATGCAGGCAATTGACCATATCATCAATTCTGCGGCAAAAGTTCTTTATATGTCTGGTGGTCAGATTTCGACCTCTATTGTGTTCCGTGGTCCAAATGGTGCGGCGGCACGCGTGGGGGCACAGCACTCGCAGGATTATTCATCATGGTATGGCAACGTGCCAGGGCTTAAAGTGGTTGCACCATATGATGCCGCCGACGCCAAAGGCTTGTTAAAAGCGGCAATTCGTGATCCAAACCCAGTAGTGTTCCTTGAGCATGAAATGCTTTATGGTCATGAGTTCGATGTGCCAAATGATGATGATTATATCATTCCAATTGGCAAGGCGAAAATTCGTCGCGAAGGTACTGATGTTACCATTACCTGTCACGCGCGCATGGTTGGCTATGCTTTGAAAGCTGCTGAGGAGTTGGCGGAAATTGGTATTTCTGCGGAAGTTATTGACCTTCGTACAATTCGCCCACTTGATACGGCTACAATCATTGAATCTATTAAAAAGACTAACCGCCTAGTTTCTGTTGAAGAAGGCTGGGGCCCGATGGGTGTTGGTGCAGAGGTGGTTTCAGTAGTGGTTGATCAGGCGTTCGATTGGCTTGATGCACAGCCAGTTCGGGTTCACCAAAAAGATACACCGCTGCCATATGCTGCAAACCTTGAGCAATTATCATTGCCGCAAGTTGCGGATGTCGTTGCGGCCGTAAAAATCGTTTGCAATAAATAGGGGGAATAAATGCCAGTAGATATTCTAATGCCTGCGCTTTCCCCAACTATGGAAGAAGGCGTTCTTGCAAAATGGTTGGTAAAAGTTGGTGATGAGATTAAATCCGGCGATGTAATTGCTGAAATCGAAACCGATAAGGCGACCATGGAAGTTGAGGCCGTTGATGAGGGTGAGGTTCTTGAAATCCTTGTCCCTGAAGGCACGAGTGGTGTAAAAATCAATACGGTTATTGCCAGAATTTCTGGTGATGATGCAAGCCCTGCAAAACCTGCACCTGCACCTGCGCCACAGGTTGCTCCTGCACCGATTGCAGAGGCTCCAAAACCTGAGGCGGCACCGCAAACGGTTGCTGTGGCAAAAACCGATGCTGGTGATCGTATTTTTGCATCACCTTTGGCAAGACGAATTGCGGCACAAAATAATGTTGATTTAAAATCGATAAAAGGCACTGGCCCGAATGGTCGTATCATTCGTGTCGATGTTGAGGGTGTTAAAGGTGGTGTGGCTACGCCTGTTGCTGCAAGTCCTGCTGTTGCGCCGCAAACAAGTGTGGCGGCAAAAACGCCATCAACTATTGCGGCAACTGGCTATAAAGAGGGTAATTATGATGTTATCCCGCTTGATGGCATGCGCCGTACAATTGCCAAACGTTTGACGGATTCATTCCGCGATGTCCCACACTTCCCGCTTCAAGTCGATATTGAACTTGATAAATTGCTAGAGCTTCGTAAGCAACTTAATTCCCAAAACGAAAATTCCAAGATTTCAGTCAATGACATGATTATCAAGGCAACCGCTTTGGCATGTAAAAAAGTTCCTGAAGCCAATGCAAGCTATACTGATGAAGGGATTTTAATCCATCATCATGCCGATGTTGCGGTGGCGGTGGCAATCGATGGTGGTTTGATTACACCTGTCGTTCGTGAAGCAGAAAATAAAGGGCTTTTGACAATTTCAGAAGAGGTTAAAACCCTTGCAGACAAGGCTAAAAATCGCAAATTAATGCCGGAAGAATATTCTGCGGGTACTATTAGTGTTTCTAACCTTGGTATGTTTGGTATCAAAAGCTTTGGTTCAATCATCAATGAGCCACAAGGCTGCATTCTTTCTGTTGGCGCTGGTGAGCAGCGTCCAGTGGTAAAAGATGGGGCGCTGGCGATTGCCACAGTCATGAGTGTTACCTTAACCTGTGACCACCGTGTAGTTGACGGTGCAGTTGGTGCAAGATGGCTAAAGGCGTTTAAGCGCCTGCTTGAAGAACCTCTAAGCATGTTGCTTTAAGATTATGTTGCTTTATGGCGGAGGGTAAAGCCTTCCGCCTTTGGCAAAGTAATAGTTTTTACGAATACACATATTTCCCATCAACTAATTTTGGAGCATTTATGAGTAATAACTTAAGTAATAATACGATGAACAAAGAATTATTCACAAGAGTTAAGCTTGCGGCTCTCTGGACTAGTTTGATGTTCCTTTATATTTATGCTGATTATTTTATGCTTTATGATGGAAACACGCTAAAGAATATGATGAACGGCATAATGGGGCCATTGGGGCCTGCCAATGACAAAATTATGATTGGCGTATCAATTTTGATGATTGTGCCAAGTATGATGATTTGTCTAAGCGTTTTATTACCGCGTCAAATAAATAAATGGCTTAATATCTTATTTGGCTGTGCTTATGCATTTATTGCGGGTGCTTCAAATATGGGTGGCGCACCATTTTATGTTTTATTTGGTGTTGTTGAAATAGTCGTCTCTTTGTTAATAGTTTTTATTGCTTTCAACTGGCGTAAAGAAATTGCTAAATAACAAGGTTAATAGGGTTTAAATCGGGCAATCACTATATCATAACCATTTTGTGCTACATTGTAAAAAACGAAACAAAGTTTCAAAAACATGGTGTAAAATGGGTTGGTGTAAAATGGTTTTGCCTCGTAAGTTAGGGCGGGCAGGTAATGCTTGTACGCCTGATGTAGCAGGAAACAGAAAGTCAGGGAAACATATTCTAAAAGCTGAGCTTGTGGACAGACCAGGCCCGATTAGCAAACTTCCAGAAATAAGAGGAAGACGCGGGGACTTTGGCGGGCATTATCTTTATCGGTGATTGACTTACTATTCCAAGCATAGCTTTTATAAGTTTTTAAAATTATGCTGGAACTATTTACAACTGCGTTTGTTACATTTTTTGTCGTGATTGACCCACCGGGCGTCGCGCCAATGTTTGCTGCGCTTACTGATAATACCTCGCGTGAGTGGCAGCGTAAAATGGCCTTTAAGGCGGTTTTTGTTGCCACTGTCATCATGGTTGGTTTTGCCTTTGGTGGTGCGTGGCTTCTGGAGCATTTGGGCGTTTCATTGGATGCGTTCCGTATCGCGGGCGGCGGTATGTTATTCCTGATTGCGATTGATATGCTTTTTGAAAAGCGTAATGAGCGTCGCGAAGATAGAAACGAAAAAGTTCTTGATAACGCCAAAAAACACCCTGAGCGTTTTGAAGATGTTTCGGTTTTTCCATTGGGTATTCCGCTTCTTGCTGGGCCTGGTTCAATCGCCACCGTGATGCTTTATTTTTCACAACATAAGGCTTTTTTAAGCAAGATGGTGGTTTTAGGAAGTGTGGGGTTAAACCTCTTCCTTTGCCTAATTGTTTTTTTACTTGCCCCCAAAATTACTAAATTTATTGGCCCAACCATTGCCACCGCATTAGAGCGGATTTTAGGTATTATTTTGGCGGCACTTTCGGCGCAATTTATCATTGATGGTATAAAAGGCGCGTTTTCACTTTAAGGATTTTTACCATGAGCGAGAGTTTTGACATTGCAGTAATCGGCGGCGGTCCGGGTGGCTATGTGGCGGCAATTCGTGCTGCACAATTAGGCTTTAAAGTGGCAGTCGTTGAACGCGAACATATGGGCGGCATCTGTTTGAATTGGGGTTGTATTCCGACCAAGGCTTTGCTTGCATCTGCGGATGTTTATTCAAAAATCAAACATGCCCAAAATTATGGTATTTCGGTTTCTGGTGCGACTTATGACCTTGCCAAAATTGTTGAACGCTCTCGTGGGGTTGCTAAACAAATGTCGGCTGGCATTGGTTTTTTGATGAAAAAAAACAAAGTTACGGTTTTTGACGCCACTGCCAAATTGGTAAAAGGAACTGATGCACCAAAAGTTATTGCCACCGCAAAAGATGGCAAGACCACAGAGATTGTTGCAAAACATGTAATTTTGGCAACCGGTGCGCGTGCGCGCATTATCCCACAAGCAGGTCTTGAGCCAGATGGCAAATTCATTTGGACTTATAAAGAAGCACTTGTTCCCGACACAATGCCAAAACGCCTGTTGGTTATTGGCTCGGGTGCAATTGGTATTGAATTTGCAAGCTTCTTTAATGCGCTTGGCTCTGAAGTTACTGTTGTTGAAGCGGTTGATAAAATCATGCCGGTTGAAGACAAGGAAATTTCCGACTTTGCCCAAAAGCAATTCATTAAACGTGGCATGAAAATTATGACTTCGGCAAGCGTGAAGTCGGTTAAAAAGAATGAGAATGATATTACTGCAATCGTGGAATCTGGTGGCAAAACCCAAGAAATCACCGCCGACCGTATTATTTTGGCGATTGGTATTGTTGGTAACGTTGAAAATCTTGGGCTTGAAGAATTAGGTGTTACTGTTGATCGTACGCATATCGTAACCGATGGTATGGGAACAACCAATGTGAAGGGGCTTTATGCGATTGGCGATATTGCGGGCGCGCCGTGGCTTGCACATAAGGCTTCGCATGAAGGTATTATTTGTGTTGAAAAAATTGCGGGTAAAAAAGTTCACCCAATTAATCCACGCCAAATTGCAGGCTGCACTTATGCCACCCCACAAGTTGCCTCAATCGGTTTAACCGAAGCCAAGGCAAAAGAATTGGGATATGAATTAAAGGTTGGTCATTTCCCATTTATTGGAAATGGCAAAGCTGTTGCACTTGGTGAGGCCGAGGGGATGGTGAAAACAATTTTTGATGCCAAAACTGGTGAAATGCTTGGGGCGCATATGGTTGGTGCCGAAGTTACCGAAATGATTCAAGGTTATGCCGTTGGCATGGGTCTTGAAACCACCGAGCATGAGTTAATAGAAACCGTATTCCCGCACCCAACCCTATCAGAAATGATGCATGAGGCAGTTTTGGATGCCTATGGTCGGGCGATACACATCTAATAAAAATTTGCGAGGCAAATTTACTCTTCGATTATACGGAAAAGTCTATCAACTTTTCCTATCTCATCGTTAGCTTTTACAACTTTTGCGCTTTTTCCTGTATAATGGACGTGGGCACATAGTGGTAGTGGGTGAAACAAGGCCTGATTTCCGGTTTTATTTTACATTTATTGTTTTATCAAAGAATTGTAATAACAAGTCTTTGGTGCGGCGCTTATTCACTTACTAAAGCTATTGTAATTTTGTCCTGTTCAGGCTTTAGTTTATGGATGTATCAGTGTATTTAATACATTCACGACATTGCCCGAATTCAGGCTTTGGTTTAAAGCCTGAATTTCAATTTATTGGAGCTTGATTTGACAGACTTATTGCGTGAAGCCGAAGACGAATTACGCCGTGAAACGGTAGAGAAAACAGCAAAACGCGCGTTTCCTTTTTTGATTGGTGCGATTGTTCTGGCTTTGGTCGGCGGTGCCGGTCTTCAAGTTTGGCGCGGTCAACAGGCAAAGGCATTAGAAAAATCTTCAGATGATTATTATGCCGCAATGGATAAATTAGAATCTGGCGATCTTGATGGCGGTATCAAGGCTCTTTCAGAAGTTGCCAAAAGTAATAATGGCATGGGGCAATTGGCACTTATCCAACTTGCCGATGTGCAAAATGAAAAGGGTGATTATGCATCCGCACTTAAAAGCTATGATGATGCTGCCAAGAAAATTAGTGACAAGGATTTAAAAGCGCTTGCAAAATTGCGCGCTGCCTTTGTTTCAACTTTTGTTGAGGATAATGCAAAAACCATCGCTCGTGCCGATGAAATCGTAAAAGATGGCACTGCGTTTGCGCCACTTGCGCGTGAATTAAAAGCTGGCGCTTTATGGGCTTCAGGTAAAGCTGATGAAGCGAAAAAAGAATATGAATTGCTGCAAATCGACCCTAATGCTCCAAAAGGATTGCAAGCACGTGCTGGGCAAGCGGTTGCGGTCATAAACTCTGGTGCTGCTATTGCACCTGATTTAATGCAAATGCCACAACAGCAAGGCACAGAAGGGGCAGGGCAAGCGGCTGCGCGTGACCCTAATGCGGAATATGACAAAGACGGTAAACGTATTGTCCGCCTTCCGCCTGGTCAAAAATTGCCACCGGGCACAAAAATTCCACCAGATGTCCGTGTAATTGAAACACCGCTTCCTGCGGGTGGGGCATTGCCACCGGGTGTTACACCACAACAAATTGAGGCTGCGAAAAAATCACAAGCCCAAGCGCGCGCTGAGTTTATGAAAGAGGTTGAGGCACAACGTCAAAAATCTATGAAAGAACAAGAAGCTGTTACCAAAGCGCAGCAACAGGAAATCGACAAAGTCAATAAAGCAGCCGGCAATAATACCGCTGGCGACACAAAAACAGACAGCAAGCAATAGGTGCGGTAAATGGGAAAGTTTATTGATAAAAAACTATTAGTTACGCCTTTGATGCTTGCCTTTGTGGCGGTTACGGCGTGTTCAAGCGTTGGCGAACGGTTTAAAATTCCGTCTTTTGGAAATAAGGCCGAAGCTGCCAAGAAAAAAGATGATGGTCGTATCGCAATTCTTACTGCCGATGAAGAATTAAAACCCGATGAGGGCTTGGCTGCTGTTGGCGCTTCAGCACCGCCATCATTGCCACTTACTTCGTGGTCAAATGCTTCTGGTAATCCAAATGCAACGATTGAAAATATTACTGGTGACGGTTCATTATCAATTGCATGGAAGAAAAAACTTGGCGCCGGTGCAAATAAATCGGTTGGTTTGATTGGGCAGCCATTAATTGCCGACAATAAAATTATGTTGCTTGATGCCAGCCTTACTTTGCACGCATATAGTGTGGACGGTCAAAAGAAATTATGGTCGGTTTCTTTGGGTGAACCAAAGAAAAAAGGTTGGTTTAAATCACAAACCAAGGCAACTGCTGGCGGTATTGGCTATGAAAACGGCGTTATTGTTGCCGCATCTGGTTTTGGCGAAATTATTGGTGTTGATGCAACGAACGGCAATATTATGTGGCGTTTTGTAACTGATGCCCCTGTGCATTCGTCACCACTTGTCGCCAATGGTCGCGCCTATGCGGTGTCTGTAACTTCGCAACTTTATGCAATTGATGATAAAACTGGTGAGCTTGTGTGGACACAATCTGGTCTTACTGAAAGTGCGCGTGTCCTTTCATCATCATCATCGGTTATTCAGGGCGATACTTTGATTACGCCATTTTCTTCGGGTGAAGTTGTGGCTTCATTGACTGCGAATGGTCGACGCCTATGGAATGAAAGTCTTTCTCGTGTAACTGGTGGCAATTCACTTGCGGCGATTAACGATATTGCTGGACATCCGGTTATCAATGATGGTTCTGTCTATGCGGTTTCACAGTCTGGTTTACTTGCTGCAATTGATTTGCGTTCGGGTGTGAAAACTTGGGACAAATCAATATCTTCAATTCAAAGCCCTTGGGTCGCTGGTTCATATGTTTATGTTGTTTCCGTCGATGCCGAGCTTTATTGTCTCGAAAAATCAAGCGGTAGAATTGTTTGGATGACGCAACTTGATCGCTATAAAAACGCGAAAAAGAAAAAAGGAAAAATCGTTTGGACTGGGCCAGTAATGGTTGAGGGGCATTTGGTTCTTGCTTCATCCGAAGGGGAAATCGTTGAGGTCAACCCAACCAAAGGTGAGATTGTAAACAAAATCAAAGGCAAAGAAGAGTTTTTGATTGCGCCTTCGGTTGCTGATGGCACGGTTTACTTCCTTGCGAATGATGGCACAATGGTGTCTTTGAAATAATTGAAACCTTGATATGGCAATAAAAACTGCAATTGTTGGTCGTCCCAATGTGGGTAAGTCCACGCTTTTCAACAGATTAGCGGGGCGTAAACTTGCGATTGTTGATGATATGCCCGGCGTTACACGTGACCGCCGTGAGGCAAAAGGTCGTCTGGGTGATATTGATTTATTGCTAATTGATACTGCTGGCTTTGAAAACGTCAAAGACGAAAGCCTTGAGGCGCGTATGCGCGAACAAACTGAAGAGGCAATTAAAGAGGCCGAAATCTGTTTGTTTGTTTTTGATGCCCGCGTTGGTGTGACTCCGCATGATGAGATTTTTGCCGCACTTTTGCGTAAGCATAATAAGCCGGTTGTAGTTCTTGCCAATAAAGCCGAAGCCAAATCAACTGAAATCGGCGCTAATGAGGGCTTTTCTTTAGGCCTTGGTGAACCAATCCCTGTTTCTGCGGAACACGGGGAAGGTATGTCCGATATTTATGCGGCCTTTATTGAAAAACTAGGTGAGCGCGCGGGTGCCGATTTGGGATATGGCGAAGATGAAGAAAATCCGCCTTTACGCCTTGCGATTATTGGCCGCCCGAATGCAGGTAAATCAACGCTTATCAATGCGATAATTGGCGAAGACAGACTTATTACTGGGGCCGAAGCGGGCATTACACGTGATTCAATTGGTATCGATTGGGAATGGGATAACACCCGTGTAAAACTTATTGATACCGCAGGGATGCGCCGCAAGGCAAAAGTTCAAGAGAAATTAGAGGTTCTTTCGGTTGCCGATACCATTCGGGCAATTCGCTTTGCCGAGATTTGTTTTGTTGTCATGGGCGCTGATGAAGCATTTGAAAAACAAGATTTGCAAATTGCCGATTTGGTCGCGCGTGAAGGGCGTGGTCTTGTTTACGTTATCACCAAATGGGATGCCGTAGAAAACCCGCAAGAGCGTATGAAAGAATTGCGCGAACGCTCTGAAAAAGCTTTGCCAGAGGTAAAAGGTGCGCCAATGGTTGTGGTTTCCGCCATGACTGGTTATGGCCTTGAGCGCTTATTGCCAGCGGCACTTGATGTTCATGATGATTGGAACGCGCGTATAAAAACCCGTGATTTGAACGACTGGCTAAAAGAAGCTGTTTCAAAACAACCGCCGCCAATGGTAGAGGGCAAACGTGTTAAGCCTAAATACATCTCGCAAATTAAGGCACGCCCGCCAACATTTGTTTTGATTGCCAATCGCGCGTCTGGATTGCCCGAAAACTATGTGCGCTACCTTACCAATGGCATCCGTGTGGCATTTGATATGCCTGCCGTGCCGATGCGTTTCTTTGTTCGCGCGCCGAAAAACCCATTTGTTGACGGTGTTGCTGAAAAGCCAAAGTATCAAAGCAATACTAAGGGGCCATCAATTCCTAAGCCGGAAAAACCAAAGCAACAGGAACGTAGCCTAAAAATTTCAAACCCGCGCAAAGCATTGGCGGCGAAAAAGGCGGCAACAGGTAAGGGTAAAAAATTCTCTCATAACCCTGGCAAAAGACCATTTAAATAAACTATTTACTTTTATATACGTTTAATATATAAACCATATATGTTTTGTATATGGAGTATGTATTGGGTATCGTGAATATTGACGATGATTTGCATGAGCAAATTCGAAAAGCCTGTGGTGTCTCGCAACGTTCCATTAACGCACAGGCTGCGTTTTGGATTAAAATCGGCATGATGGCAGAGCTAGAGCCAAATTTAACTTATAATCAAATTATGAACCGTGAACTTAAGGCGGTTGGTCTTGAAAATTTCTTAACCGCGTCAGGTCGCAATGATTAAAACCTCTCAAGAAATTGCGATTATGGCGGAGGCGGGGCGGCTTTTGGCCTCTGTTTTCACTATGCTAGATAATGTTGATTTTAATGGAATGACTACCATGCTGGTAAATGACATGGTTGAAGATTTCATTGTTAATAATCTAAAGGCACGCCCTGCAAGTAAGGGGCAATATAATTACGAATATGTTTTGAATTGCTCAATAAATGAGGTTGTTTGCCATGGTGTCCCATCAAATAATGAGATTATTAAAAATGGTGATATCGTAAATTTTGACATTACTTTAGAAAAAAATGGCTATATCGCCGACTCTAGTAAAACTTATATGATTGGTGAGGTTTCGGCTGCTGCAAAACGCCTTGTACGCACAACTTATGAAGCTTTGTGGAGGGGGATAAAAGCTGTCCGCCCTGGGGCGACCTTAGGGGATATTGGGTTTGCAATCGAAAGCCATGCCAAGAAAAGTGGTTATTCTGTTGTTCGTGAATATTGCGGGCATGGTATTGGGCGTGAAATGCATGAAGAGCCAAATGTTATGCATTTTGGTCGCCCATCAAGTGGTTTGAAATTACGCGAAGGCATGGTTTTCACCATAGAGCCCATGATAAATCAGGGAAAAAATACAACTGTAACCCTTGATGATGGTTGGACCGTGGTAACAACTGACGGTAAATTATCCGCGCAGTTTGAACACACAATTGCGGTAACAAAAACTGGCTATCAGGTTTTGACATTAAGACCGGATGAAAAACCAAACCCCAAATAATTATCTTTATTTAAGACCACGTTTTTCCAAAAATGCTTGGTAATGTTCGGTATCACGGAAATTAATACGCACACCATTTAATGATTTTTCACGTGACGGTGACATTAATTCCAAAATCATGGTCGCAAGGTCTGCCGGATGGGGCATATTGGTTTGATCTTCACCCGGATAAGCGCGACGGCGCATTCCTGTTACCACTGCACCAGGGTTTAAAACTGTTGCAACGATATTATTCAAAGTCTGTTCTGCGGCCCAAGATTGAACCATGATTTCAAGACCCGCTTTTGTCGCGCCATAAAGCCCCCATAACGGACGCGCCTCTTTAGCAACTGTCGAGGTCATGAAAATTGCACGCCCTTGTGGTGCGGCCTCTAGCAGTGGTGACAGCGAATATAGAAGGCGGAATGTTGCGGTTAAATTGGTATCAATAATATTTTGTGCTTCACGCGGTGTGAAATGAGTAATAGGTGTCAAATCGCCAAGATTTGCTGCACAATGAATAAGGCCATCAAGCTTTTGATAGCGTTCAAAAATTACTCCGCCCAAACGGTCAATTGCCGCGCCATCTTTGATGTCAATCGGAACAATCGTGGCATTTTCGCCAGTGATTTTGATAATTTCATCATCCAATTCTTCCAATTTTTCTTCACGTCTTGCAAGTGCGATAACATGATAACCAGCGCGCGCCATGATAATCGCCGCTTGCTTACCAATGCCTTGTGATGCACCGGTTACTAAAACTACTGGCTTATTATTGGGATTTGAATTTGGCATTATGCCTCGATTAAAAATGATAATTGTTGGAATGATTCAGATTTAACATATTCAATATCGGCAAGACGGGTAGGGTAGTCGCCGGTGAAATAATGGTCGGCATATTGTGGTGCATCTGGGTTACGTTTTTCTTCACCCAATGCCCAATAAAGCCCCTCAACTGATAAGAAGCCTAATGAATCAGCGCCAATTGCCGCCGCCATTTCTTCAACGGTCATATTAGCGGCCATAAGTTGATCCCGGTCTGGCATATCGATACCATAGAAATCAGGCCATTGAATTGGGGGTGATGCTGAACGAAGGTGAACCTCTTTTGCACCCGCATCACGCACCATTTGCACGATTTTTTTGGATGTTGTGCCGCGAACCACACTGTCATCAATCAAAACAACGCGTTTGCCTTCAATAACCGCACGGTTTGCCGAATGTTTACGGCGTACACCAAATGAACGGATTTGTTGTGTTGGCTCAATAAAGGTACGGCCAACATAATGGTTGCGGATAATGCCCATTTCATACTGCACACCAGAGCTTTCAGCATAGCCCAAAGCCGCAGGAACACCTGAATCCGGAACTGGAATAACAACGTCGGCATCGACACCGGTTTCTTGGGCAAGGCGGATACCCATACGTTTACGAACGCTGTAAACAGATTTGCCCGCCATTATGGAATCCGGACGGGCAAAATAAACATATTCAAAGGCACATGGGCGGGCTTTGCGTTTGCCAAACGGATAATGGCTTTCAACCTTACCATCTGTACAAACCACAATCTCACCCGCCTCAATTTCGCGAACAAATTCTGCACCAATCATATCAAGGGCGCAGGTTTCAGAACATAAAACTGGTGAGCCGTCCAAATTACCCAAAACCAGTGGGCGAATACCCATTGGGTCACGCGCACCAATCAATTTGTTTTTGGTAAGGCAGACAAGGGCATATGCACCCTCAATCTGTTGCAAGGCATCCACAAGGCGACCAACAATTTTCGGCGCACGAGAACGGGCAATTAATTGTAAAATAACCTCGGAATCCGAGGTTGATTGGAAGATAGCGCCATTTTGTGTAAGATAGTCGCGCATAATGCGGGCATTGGTCAAATTACCATTATGGGCAATCGCAAAGCCACCTGATGATAAATCGGCAAAAAGTGGCTGCACATTGCGTAACAAAGTCCCCCCAGCAGTTGAATAACGAACGTGACCAATGGCATTGGTACCAGGAAGGCTTGCTAGGGTTGAGGTTTTTGTGAAATGGTCACCAACAAGTCCAAGGCGGCGATCGGTATGGAAATGCGCACCGTCATAAGAAGCAATGCCGCAACCTTCTTGCCCACGGTGTTGCAAAGAGTGAAGGCCAAGTGCGGTAATAACAGCCGCTTCTTTGTTTCCGGAAATTCCAAAAACGCCACATTCTTCATGAAGTTTGTCTGCGTCTAAATCGAAAACATCATCTTCCAATGTATTTTCATAAATGGCAGAATTGGTATCAGACATTGTCATTTTGGAACTACTTTCAATTTGGTGGACTCATCGCTCTTACTTGATTCAGAGCCTTTGCTTTTTTCAGAAGCTTTTTTATCTTCTTTAAATTCAGAAAAATCAGGGATATTGCTATCCTTTTTCTTTATCGCTTTGTCTATTCCATCTGTAATAGCATTTTTCATGCCATTTTCGACATTTTTCTTTGCTGTCTCTTCGCCCTTGTGCGACGCAGTTACCGCCGTGTCAATTGCGGCTTTGGTCGCCTCTGGTGCAAGGCTTTTAAGTGCATCACCAGTCAGTACAAGAAAAGGAAAGAATTTTGCGTCTTTTAAAATTTTGGGCCATTTATCTTCTTTAGCAACCGAAATAAAAGTTATTACTGCGATTGAAATTATCACAAAACCACGTGCAACGCCAAATAAAATACCCGCCGTACGATCAATAACGCCCAATGGCTCTGAATCATGAACCCATTCGTGAATGCGACCTGTTAAAACCCGTATAGCGACATAAACCAACAGGAAAATTGTGATTACTGTGATGGTGTTGGCAATCCAACTTTCGGTATTAAGTGCATCTTTTACAGGGTCGCGAAAAACCGGCAGACCCCATAAAACCGCAAGAACCGCAAGCGCCAATGCCGTCATCGACAAGAATTCACGAACAAAACCGCGCGCAAACGCCAATAGTGCGGAAACGCCGACAATAATCAAAACCAGGACGTCAAAGCCATTCATTCAATTTCAACTTCCGCGCATATGTATAAAACCAAAGATTAATCTTGGTTGCCCGTAATTAATTCCGCCAGTTCTAAAAGTTTGCCGATATGGGTCGCATTTAGCCTTAAATTGTCTTTCTTGCTAGTCTTTGTTTGCCTAAAATGTGGAATAATAGCATTTTTAAAGCCAAGTTTTTCAGCTTCTTTAAGACGTGCTTCGGTTCGTGGCACACTTCTAATATCACCTGAAAGGGATATTTCACCGAAAACCACGCTGTTTTCAGCTAGAGATATGTCTGAAATTGCAGAAATCAAGGCTGCGGCAACCGCCAAATCTGCGGCGGGTTCGGATATTTTCATTCCCCCTGCCACATTAAGATAAATATCATGACCACCAAAAACAATTCCACATCGCGTTTCAATAACCGCAAGAATCATATTTAGGCGGTTGGCATCCCACCCCACCACAGAACGGCGTGGCGAACCAAAAACGGTTTTTGCCGCCAAGGCCTGTATTTCCATTAAAATTGGTCGCGTTCCTTCAAGGCCGGCAAATACAACCGATCCCGCCTGTTGGTCATTGCGTTCATCAAGGAAAAGTGCGGATGGATTTGGAACTTCGATTAAACCAGTTCCCGCCATTTCAAAAACGCCGATTTCATCGGTTGCACCAAAGCGGTTTTTAAGCCCGCGTAAAATACGGAATTGATGCCCGCGTTCGCCTTCGAATTGTAAAACTGCATCAACAAGGTGTTCAACCACGCGCGGCCCCGCGATTTGCCCATCTTTTGTAACGTGTCCAACCAAAATAACGGCCGTTCCAGAGGTTTTGGCATAACGCACAATTTCATGCGCACAAGTTCTTACCTGTGCCACTGTTCCGGGGGCGGTATTTAAACTATCCATCCACATGGTTTGGATGGAATCAATAATGGCAATATCAGGTTTTTTGGTACGAAGCGCATCAAGAACCCGTGAGATTTCGGTTTCGGTTGCAATTTCAACCGGGGTATCGGCAACGCCAAGACGTCTTGCCCGATCTTGTAATTGTGAGACGGCTTCTTCACCCGAAACATAAAGAGTTTTTACCCCGCTTTTGGCGCAATTTGCCAGAACTTGTAAAAGAAGAGTGGATTTTCCAATACCTGGATCGCCACCCAATAAAACCGCCGATGCTTTTACAAGACCACCACCACAAACACGGTCAAATTCTTCAATACCAGTTTTAATCCTTTGTGGGTCTGGTTCATTAGATGACAGATTGGCAAAGGAAATATTTGCGGTTTTCTTTTTAACTTTTGGACTTTGTGGGCTTTGGGGCGAAAGGGCGGTTTCTTCGGTTATGGTATTCCAACCACCACAATCATCACACTTTCCCTGCCAGCGCGCATAAATTGCACCGCAAGATTGACAGGTAAATGTGCTTTGGGCTTTTGCCATTAATATTCTTCCAAATAGTTTCGCTTTAAACGATTTCCAAGGCGGGTTAGGATTTCATAGGAAATTGTATCCATGTGCTTTGCTTGTTCATCGATTTTGACATTTTCACCAAGAAATTCAACAAAGTCACCGCATTTAAGCGCCGCATCGCAATCAGAAATATCAATGGCAATCATATCCATAGAGATTTTGCCCAAGATTGGGCAAAGTTTGTCACCCACAAAAGCAATGCCTTTATTACCAGCGCTTCGTAAGAAACCGTCGGCATAGCCAAGACCAATAGTGGCGATTTTCATATCTTCTGTTGCAAGATATGTCGCCGAATAACCAATGGTTTCCCCTGCCTTAACTGTACGCACCTGTAAAATTGGTGCATAAAGGCTTACAACTGTGGAAAGTGGGTTTTCTTCATTATCAATAGGCGCGCCGCCATAAAGCCCAATGCCAGGGCGTACAAGGTCGAATTGATAATCACTGCCAAGCATTGTTCCACCCGATGCCGACAGTGATTTTGGCACATTAAAATATGACGTAACTTGTGAAAAAGTTTCCAATTGTTTTTTGTTTAACGGATCACCACGTTCGGATGATGAAACTAAATGGCTCATAATAAGGGCAAGGTTAAGATTGTTGATTTCTTTTACTTTATCAACCGCCTGTTCAGGGCGCAAACCAAGGCGGTTCATGCCAGTATCAATATGAAGCGCAAGTTTAAGATCGGTTCTTTTTACAAATTCCAATTGTTCAACCGAATTAATAACGGGGATAAGGTCAAACTCGCTAAAAATTTCGATTTCGCAATCAAAAAAGCCCCCTAATACAAAAAGTTGGGAGCTTGCAGAAATTGCCTGTCTGGCTTCGATTGCTTCTTTTAAGGTGGCAACAAAATAATTGTTGCAGCCAATATTTTGTAGTCGGTGGGCGACTTTATCGACGCCAAGACCATATGCGTCGGCCTTTATAACCCCCGCAACCATTGAATTTGGCGCGATTTTATTAAAATAACGCCAGTTTTGGGCGATGGCCTCGAGATTTATATCGATATATGCGCCCAGAAAATTAGTGTCCAAGAAAATAGTCCCTAATCATTCATAATCATCATCATCCTGACCTTTATAATCAAGATCAGAGAATTTGGTAAGTTCCGCACGGAAACCAAGTTTGATTTTGCCAATTGCACCATGCCTTTGCTTGGCAATGATAAGTTCGGCAGTGTTTTGGCAGGCATCAACCTTATTTTGCCATTCAAAGTGTTTTTCAGCAGGTTCGAGGGGCGGTTCTTGACGTAGCAAATAATAAGATTCGCGGTAAACGAACATAACGCAGTCTGCGTCTTGCTCGATTGAACCAGATTCACGCAAATCCGCCAATTGTGGGCGTTTATCATCACGGTTTTCAACCTGGCGCGAAAGCTGGGAGAGGGCGATAATTGGAACGTTTAATTCCTTGGCCAGTGCCTTTAGGCCCTTTGTAATTTCCGTAACCTCTTGCACACGGTTATCACCACGTGAGCCAGGGCTTGAGATAAGTTGAAGATAGTCGATAACAATCAAGTCAAGGCCAGCGCGTCTTTGCAAACGCCGCGCACGTGCGGTTAATGCCGCAAGTGAAATACCACCTGTATCGTCAATATAAAGTGGTAAATTTGCCAAATCGATACTAGCATCTTGAAGTTTGGCATATTCTGCCTTGCCTAATTCACCTTTACGGATACGATCCGAACCAATACCAGTATAATCAGCAAGGAGACGCATAGTAAGCTGTTCGGCACTCATCTCAAGTGAATAAAAGGCAACTACGCCACCCCTTACGGTGCGCACAACACCATATTCATCAGTCTTTTGTTCAAATGCCTTGGCGGCATTAAAGGCGATATTGGTTGCAAGTGCGGTTTTCCCCATTGATGGGCGCCCCGCGAGGATTAGCAAATCCGATTTATGCAAACCACCTAACATGTGGTCAACTTCGCTAAAACCTGTTGTCAAACCAACAATATCACCAGTTTTGGTTGCCGCCGCCGCCGCCGTAGTTAATGCCTGTTTCAACGATTCTTGAAAGGCAACAAAGCCCGATGAAGATTGACCGTTTTCGCCTAGTTTATAAAGGCGCTCTTCGGTTTCTTCGATGATTTTTTCTGCGCCATCAAGCTCATCGGAAACGGTGTTGGCATCGCGGTTTAACTCGCCGCCGATGCGGATAAGTTCGCGGCGCAATGCAAGGTCAAAAATAAGCTTTGCATAATCAGGTGCCGCAGCAGGGTCGGCAGCAGAATCAATCAATAGTGCAAGATATGCCGCCCCGCCAATATCCGCCAAAGCGCCATCTTGGGCAAAGCGTGCATGCAGGGTGATACCATCGGCAACGTGGCCGCGCGATGAAATATTGCGCACCGTGTCAAAAATCTTGCCATGGACAGGGTCGTAAAAATGTTCACCTGAAAATTTATCGCCAAGCCTTGTTAAAACCTGATTATCAAGCAGTATTGCACCCAAAAGCGCTTGTTCTGCCTCAAGATTATGGGGCAGGGATTTAAGTTTTTTATCGTCTTTAGCGGGGTTGAAATTATTTGAATCAGACATAGTTAACAAAAAGCATCCATATCGTCTTTAATCACCAAAATGTCCAAAGATATTAACAATTTGGCGAACTTATCCACAGTTGGATGCTTTTATCATTATCATGCGACCATAGCGGACGTATTAAAACCCTAAACCAACGCCAAGTCTGTTCCACGCATTAATATTGGCAATAGCGGTAACAATAAGGATGATTTCATTTTTGGTGAAATGTTTTTTGGCTTCTTCCATAATTTCATGATTTGGGAAATTGCTGTGAATACGGGTTAAATCTTCGGTTAGTGCCAAAACAATTTTTTCACGCAAATCAAAATGACGAGAGTCGCGCCAAACAGCAATTTGGTCAATTTTTTCTTGGGTTAGGCCGGCATTTAAGCCAACTTTATTATGAACCCCAACACAATATGCGCAGCCATTAATTTGCGAAGCACGAATTTTGATTAATTCAGTTAATTGTTTGTCTGTAAAAAGTGCCTTTGTGCCATCATTCATATCGCCCAAGCCTTTGAAAATATCAGGAAATTCGCGGCGAAATTCAGGGTTGGAAATTAAAGGCTCGTGATCAAACATATTCAGCTCCTGTAATATAATATTAGCAATTGCGCATATAAGGCTTTGGCAAATAATAAACAAGGGGGAATGCAATAAAAACCCCGCGACATTTCTGCGCGGGGTTTTGAATTTTAATTGTAAAAACCACTATTCGCGGTTTTCTTCGCCTTCAAGGCTAACCGCATTTTCAGCGATTTCTTGAGCCTGTGCATCAGCAACAGCGCGTTCTTCTGCAAGTTTAGCAGCAACAACGTCTTCACCTTTTGCCTGACGTTCAGCTTCTTCATTAGTACGAGCAACGTTAGCAGCAACAGTTGCTTCAACTTCTGCATGAAGGTGAACAAGAACTTGGTGAACGCCAATAGTTTTGATAGGTGCTTTAAGGAAAATTTGATTTTTCTTAACATCAAAACCAGCCGCAATAGCAGCTTCTGAAATATCGCGTGCAGATACAGAACCATAAAGCTGACCAGCTTCACCCGCTTGGCGGATAAGAGTAAAGGTTTGACCGTTAAGCTTGTCGCCAATTGCTTGGGCCGCTTCACGTGCTTTTTGGTTTTCAGCTTCGATATGTGCGCGTTGTGCTTCGAATACTTTTTTGTTTGACTCAGTTGCACGAAGTGCTTTGTTTTGAGGCAACAAGAAGTTACGAGCAAAACCCGGTTTAACTTTTACAACATCGCCAATGTTACCAAGGCGACCAACACGTTCTAGAAGAATTACTTCAACCATTATAGTCTCCTTAAGCTACATTGTATGGCAATAATGCCAAGAAACGGGCGCGTTTAATTGCGCGTGCAAGCTCGCGCTGTTTTTTCTGAGAAACAACAGTGATGCGAGATGGAACGATTTTGCCTTTTTCAGACAAAAAGCGTTGCAGCAATTTTACGTCTTTATAATCAATCTTTGGTGCATTTTCACCAGAGAATGGGCAAGTTTTACGACGACGCTGAAACGGACGACGAGTTGGAAGGTTTGAAATGGTGAATTTAGTAGCCATTGATTATGCCTCCTCAGCTTCGGTGAATTCTTCGTTTTCACGAGAATATTCAGCGCGCGCTTTTGCTTTTTTCTCTTCTTTTTCACGGCGAGAAAGAATTACAGACGGTTCATTGTCCAATTCTTCAACCTTGATAGAGATGTAACGCAAAATTTCTTCATTGATTGAGTGTTGACGCTCAACTTCTTGAAGCGCAGCAGCAGGTGCTTCGATATTCAAGAAAGAATAGTGTGCTTTACGTTGTTTTTTGATGCGGTATGCAAGGTTGCGAAGACCCCAATATTCGGTCTTGGTAACTTTGCCGCCTGCTTCAGTGATTAGTTTTGTTACGTCTTCGATGATTGTATCTACTTGTTGAGTAGAAATATCAGGACGAGACATAATAATATGCTCATAAAATGGCATTTTTACTTCCCTGTATTTAGGTTGCGGCAAGGTGGGATTTGGGTAATCCACCCCGATGGATCAGGCACTTTCACAAAAATTTCACCACGAAACCCTTGCCAAGGCTGACCACAACCAGTCTTAAGACGCGGCTTTAAGCATATTTTATGGCAAAAGGGAAGGGGTGGGGGTGATAAAATGCAATTCAATTAAGAATTAAGAATTAAGAATTAAAGATTAAAAATTTTCTCCTCCCCTGTGAAACGGGGAAGGTGTCGCCGAAGGCGACGGAGGGAGCATAGTAATTACGAATTACGAATTACGAATTACGAATTACGAATTACGAATTACGAATTTTGTCATACCGGAATTTTTATGCAAGAAAAATGTCCGGTATCTCTGTGTACAAACTCAATATCTCATAAAATGTAACCATTTACCCTCTTTTTTAACCGTTTGTAACAATAATTATTTTCAATAAAATCATTATTAATCAATTGATTAATCCGATTATTGCCGCTTATTTCCTTTTCTCACGAAAATGTTGACATTTGTTGACATTCCACAATTTGATCAAATTCAAAAAACGCCTCGCAAAAACCCTGACATTTCCTGACATTCATCATTAAACCTATGGGCTTTATTTTGGCGGATATGCCTATATTATAAGGGGAAAATCCTTGGCGGTGATAATTCTTTTGTCCTCTCGGTCACTTTGTAACAGCACACCATAAAAAGGGGAGCATGGGGTGCGTCATTATCCCCCCCCCTGCTTAAGCGGGGGAGGTGGATTGCGAAGTGAGCGAGGAAAAGGGAAAATGAGTAGGATGCTTTGAGGGTGGTTATAGAATGATGCCGACAAAACTAACAAATTTACATATGTCATTTTCCTGCCAAGACCATTGGTTTTGTAATTTTTCTGGTAGTTCAATATAGCTATATAATAATTGCGGTTTTTTACGTCCATCAATATTTGTCTTTACTGCATCTAATAAATAAGCTGGCGAGTATAAATCTTCATAGCCTTTTTCATTTTTTGTTTTAGATTTATAACCGTGAAAAGTCATGATTCCCATGTATACGTTGTCATCACCGTCCCAAGGCGGCTTAATTTTTTTCATATCCGTGACTTGTCCAATAAGGGAATCTAGCCTTTGTTTAGCTGTAGTAGTTAAAGTGCCTTTAGAACTATCGACACAAAAATATGATGTTTTCAATTCTATGAAATAATTAATTGCCTTGCCACGCGCTCCCTCTTTCACGGCGCACCAAAAGTCTAATTTCCTGATTGTATCATATTCTTCTTCTATATTGTTTTTATGATGCTTT
Organism: Hyphomonadaceae bacterium UBA1933; assembly: GCA_002337085.1. GTDB lineage: Bacteria > Pseudomonadota > Alphaproteobacteria > Caulobacterales > Aquidulcibacteraceae > Pseudaquidulcibacter. The sequence continues at coordinate 341,929 of DDFH01000003.1, forward strand.
CTAAATGGAAATTCAGATAAATGTATTTTAGTTATTTGGTTAAGTGATACAGCAAATTGAGAGTAATTTATTATTTCATTATAGCAAAAAGGCAAAGTATCTCCATGGTCTTTGCCTAAAATTTTTTCGTAATCTTTATAGTACGTTTCACTTTGTTCTACTACATTGTTGATTAAATCGCGGAAAAACTTCTTAATCAAGCGTCCATTGATAATATTGTCTGTTGAATAATATTTATCTATTAGACTGAAATCTATTCTATCTTTAAGCATCGATTGCCCTAAAGGGTTAATTGTTTAATAATTTCAACTCAAAGTCAATCTGCAAATAGGTATTAATTATTGGTATTAAATTAATGCACCCAATTCTTGAGTTCCTATCCAAAAGCTCCTAAATAGGGCGCATTAACTCCTTCCCTTCGTTGTGAGTTTCCTCGCGTTATCGAAAAAGTCTGCAACTTTTTCGCGCTCGGAAAGTGGGGAAGGTGGACGCGTAGCGGACGGAAGGGGGTCGGCTACGCTGTGATTAATCTATATTGGAAGCGTCGCTAACCCCCTTCACCCCCTATGGGGGAGCTTCTCCGCAGGGGGGAAGCAAAGGGATAAATGGAATGTCGTTTAAAAATATTATCGAACAAGGTGCGAATGTTATTACCACAGAGGCGGAGGCGTTAAATTTGCTTGCAAAAAGCCTTGATGAAAACTTTGCAAAAGCGGTTGAAACTATTCTTAATTGCGAAGGGCGGGTGATTTTATCCGGTATGGGTAAATCGGGGCATATTGGGCGCAAAATTGCGGCAACCCTTGCCTCCACCGGCACACCGTCATTCTTTGTGCATCCGGCCGAAGCAAGTCACGGTGATTTGGGTATGATTACGCCAAATGATATTTGCATTGTGCTTTCAAACTCTGGTGAAACTTCGGAGCTTTCGGATGTTTTGGCGCATTGTAAGCGTTTTGGGATTGCAATTATTGGCGTTGCCTCAAAGGCTGAAAGCACACTTATTCAATCGTCAAATATCGGGCTTGTGCTTCCTGCTGCAAAAGAGGCGTGCGCCATTGGTATGGCACCAACCACATCAACCACCATGACGCTTGCGCTTGGTGATGCTTTGGCGGTGGCGGTGATGGAATTGCGCGGCTTTAAAAAGGAAAATTTCAAAACCTTCCATCCTGGCGGCAAACTTGGGGCAGCATTGTTAAAAGTTACCAATTTGATGCATAAGGGTAGTGATTTGCCGCTTGTGCCACAAGGCACATCCATGAAAGATGCCATCCTTGAGATGAGTGCAAAGACATTCGGCGTGGTTGGCGTTCTTGATAATGATTTCCACCTTGCTGGTATTATTACCGATGGCGATTTGCGCCGTAATATTGATGATTTACTTTCCAAAGATGTTGACAAGGTTGCCAATCCAAAACCGATTGTGGTCAAGGAAAATATGTTGGCATTAGAAGCGGTTCATATGATGAATGAACGCAAAATCACCTGCCTATTTGTGGTTTCCGAGGATAATAAACCGGTTGGCTTGGTTCGCCTTCATGATTGTTTGCGGGCAGGGGTGGAATAAAAGCATTTTATACCTCGCGGCTAAATTGCTTTGCAATTACGCCTCCGGTGGGGCGGCGCGACCACGCGCCGGCGCTCAATCGCGCTTGCGCTTCGCTTAGTCGCACTTTGCAAAAAATTGAGTAAGTTTATTCTACATCAAATGATGAAAGGGTTTATTTCACGAGACTTTTGTAGATTTCGGCATATTTTTCGCCGCTTTTTTTCCAGCTAAAGTCCGCCTTCATGCCATTGCGCTGAATTTGCGCCCATTTGCGTTTATCGTGATAAAGTGGAATGGCGCGGTTTACGGCGCGTAAAATCTCATGATAGGTGACTTTGTTGAATTGGAAGCCGGTGGCAACATTTGCCTCCATGGCGGCTTCATTGGCATCGATAATAGTATCGGCAAGCCCACCAGTGCGCGCCACAATTGGCACGCAACCATATTTCAAGCCATATAATTGGGTAAGGCCGCAAGGTTCAAACCGTGATGGGATTAAAATGCCGTCTGCACCAGCTTGCAGCAAATGGGATAATTTTTCGTCATAACCGATATAAATCCCCAATTTACCAGAAAATTCACGCGCAAGATTTTTCATGCGATCTTCAATATATACTTCGCCCGCGCCAAGGACGGCAACCCGCGAACCAGAGTTGATAATATCGGACAGTGCCTCCATAAAAACGTCCATTCCCTTTTGCCATGTAAGGCGGGAAATAACGCAAAAAATTGGGTTGGCGGCACGTTTAAGGTTAAAGATAGCCTCAATTTTGCGTTTATTGAATTTACGATCAATCAGGCTTTTTGAATGATAATTTTTTTCAATCAAATCATCGGTTTCGGGGTTCCAAATATCGTCATCAATGCCGTTTAAAATGCCGTGGGTCTGTGCCTCACGTGCCTGAATAATCCCTTCCATTCCCATACCAAATTCACTTTGCAGAATTTCACGTGAATAGGTGGGGGAAACGGTGGTTATGGCATGGGCCTTGGCGATACCGCCTTTAAGGAATGAAATATCACCATAATATTCAACGCCGTCCATACGGTAAACTTCGGATGGTAATTGTAATACCCCAAACATTTCACCGTTAAATTTGCCTTGGAATGCAATATTATGGATTGTTAGAACGCTTGGGGTTTTTCTTGCGCGCTCATTGCCATAATTCATATAAACGCATGATAAGGCGGCCTGCCAATCGTGGGCGTGAACAATATCAGGAAGGTAGGATTTACAAATTCCGCCCGCAATATCTGATGCCACCTTTGAAAGTGCGGCAAAACGAATGGCATTGTCGCGCCAATCATTGCCCAATGTATCGACATATGGGCCACCATCACGCTCATACAAAAATGGTGCATGGAGGGCGATAATATCTAAATCACCAACTTTGTGACGTAAAAGCCGCGCCGAAATACCGAATAAATCATCATATTGGTGAAGGATAATTCCTTTTCCCAGCTTTTCCAAAATCGCGCCATATGCGGGGATAAGGGTTGTGACCGCAAAACCATGCGGCTCTACCGCGCTTGGCATAGCGCCAACCACATCGGCAAGCCCGCCGGTTTTAATTAAAGGAAAAATCTCTGAAGCAACACTTAAAATCTTCATTTTTAGGTCAAATCTAATTTATCAATCATATCTTTGGTAATCAAACAAATACCGTTTTCGGTGCGTCTGAAACGTTTTGCATCAAGAATTGGGTCTTCGCCAACCACAAGTCCATTAGGGATATTTACCCCCCTGTCAACCACAACATTAGTTAGGCGAACATCGTTCCCAATATTACAATAAGGTAAAACCACCGTGCTATGAATGCGCGAGTATGAATGTATGCGTACATTGGTGAATAATAAACTTTGGTGAACGTGTGCGCCGGAAATGATGCAGCCACCGGATACCAAAGATGAAATCGCCTCACCACGGCGCCCCTCCATATTATGGACAAACTTTGCCGGTGGTGTGATTTCTGAATAAGTCCAAATCGGCCAAGTGCGATCATATAAATCGAGTTGTGGCTGGGTGTGTGTCAAATCAATATTGGCTTCCCAGAAGGCATCAATTGTTCCGACATCGCGCCAATAGGCATAATCCATTGCCACGTTACGAACGCATGATTTTTCAAATGGATGGGCAATCGCTTTGCCATTTTTAACAATATAAGGGATGATGTCTTTACCAAAATCGCGGCTTGATTTTTTATCTGCGGCATCGCGCTTTAGTTGTTCAATCAAGAATTTGGTTTTAAATACGTAAATACCCATTGATACCAAGGATTTTTCAGGGTTTCCAGGCATTGGCGGTGGGTTTTTGGGCTTTTCAACAAAATCGGTGATAATATCCTTATCATCAACCTTCATAACGCCAAAAGCATGCGCCTCTTTGATGGGAACTTCCATACAGGCGATGGTAACATCTGCACCTTCTTTGGCATGCTGTTGCAGCATTAATTCATAATCCATTTTATAGATATGATCCCCCGCAAGGATAAGCATATATTCAGGATTATGGTCTTCGATAATGTCGATATTTTGATAAACCGCATCGGCGGTTCCATCATACCATTGCGTATCAGAAACCCTTTGCGAAGCCGGAAGAACATCAAAACTTTCGTTACGTTCGGGCCTAAAAAAGTTCCAACCATTTTGCAAGTGACGGATTAGTGAGTGCGCCTTATATTGGGTTGCAACGCCAATGCGGCGAATACCGGAATTAAGCGCATTGGAAAGGGCAAAATCAATAATCCGTGACTTGCCGCCAAAATATACCGCAGGTTTTGCCCGAACATTGGTAAGTTCGTGAAGGCGTGAACCTTTACCCCCTGCTAGAACATATGCCATTGTATCACGTGCTAAAGGTCTGATTGTTGATACGTCCATATTATCCCCCGCTATATTCTATATATATTGTTGAAAGTGCCGGAATTGTTATTTCCGCGTGATTATTGTCAACCTGGATTTTACCCATATTGCCATTGCCATAACCATCATAAATTTGGGCATCAGAATTAAGAATCTCCCGCCATTCACCACCATAAGGTAGGTGGATGGCATAATTATGAAGCGTTTGACCGGAAAAATTACAAATTACCGCAATTGGATTTTGATTTTCGGCAAAGCGTAGCCACGCGAAGACAGAGTTTTTATTGTCATCAACCACAAGCCAGTCAAACCCATCGGGGCGGCAATCACGACTATGCAGGGCAGGGCGGGATTTATATAGATTATTAAGATCCTTTATAAAGGTTTGCACCCCTTTATGGCTTGCAAATTCAAGCAAGTTCCAATCAAGTGCGCGTGCCTCACTCCATTCCCTCACTTGGGCGAACTCTTGCCCCATGAATAAGAGTTTCTTGCCAGGGTAGCCCCACATAAACGCATAATAAGCGCGCAAAGTTTGGAACTTTTGTTCCCATGAACCCGCCATTTTGTTCAAAAGGCTGCCTTTGCCATGCACGACTTCATCATGGCTTAGGGGCAAAACAAAATTTTCCGAAAATGCGTACATCAAACCAAATGTTATCTCATTATGGTGATATTGCCTGTGAATCGGGTCACGCGCCATATAGCGTAAAGTATCATTCATAAACCCCATATTCCATTTGAAGCCAAAGCCAAGGCCCGTGCGCCCTTCATTATGGGTTACGCCCGCCCAAGATGTTGACTCTTCGGCAATTGTTAAGGTGTTAAGACCAAGATTGCGGAGTTCGCCATTGGTACGCTTTAAAAATTCTACCGCTTCCCAATTTTCGCGACCACCTTCAGAATTTGGTAGCCATTCACCGGCTTTGCGCGAATAATCGCGGTAAAGCATGGAGGCAACGGCATCAACCCGTAAACCATCAACATGGTATTTCTCTGCCCAAAACAAGGCATTATTTACAAGATATGAAACAACTTCGCGCCGCCCAAAATTATAAATAAAGGTCGTCCAATCAGGATGGAAGCCAAGGCGCGGGTCGGCGTGTTCGTAAAGTGCGGTTCCATCAAAATTTGATAGACCATGACTATCGGCAGGGAAGTGGGCGGGAACCCAATCGATTATAATTCCAATTCCGCTTTGGTGTGCTTTGTCGATAAAACGTGCCAATGCTTCTTTTGTACCAAAGCGCGCAGATGGCGAATAAAGCCCTGTGGTTTGATAACCCCATGATTCATCAAGCGGGTATTCAGAAATTGGCAAAAATTCAATATGGGTAAAGCCCATTTCAATAACATAGGGCAAAAGGGTTTCGCCCAATTCGTCCCAATTTAAAAATTCACCCTGATAACCTTTGCGCCACGAACCCGCCTGCACTTCATAAATCGAAATTGGCAATTCGGCGGGGTTTGCATTCTTCCAATGGTTTCTATGCCAATCATCACTCCACGTAAATTCTGGTTTGGAAGTTGTCAAAGACGCGGTTGATGGTCGTAATTCAGACGCATAGGCAAAGGGGTCTGCCTTTAATGGCAATTGATTGCCTGCCTTATCATGAATTGAGAATTTATAGGCGCGCCCAAGACCAATATGGGGAATGAAAATTTCCCAAACCCCAATATCAAGGCGATAGCGCATTACGTGTTTTCGCGCGTCCCAATCGTTAAAATCGCCAACAATTGCCACCAATGCGGCATTGGGCGCCCAAACCGCAAAATTAACCCCATCAACACCTTGGTGATGAATTGCCTGTGCGCCCATAACGTCAAAAAGGCGTTTATGCGAACCTTCGGCAATTAAATAATCGTCAATTGGCCCAAGTACTGGCGCAAAACTATAAGGGTCGGTTACAAGCCATTCAGTACCCAATGCACGCGCACGGTAAGTAATGGGTTGTGGCTCTTTTACCTTTATTTTGCCTTCAAAAAGACCATTGGGATGGATTTGTTGTAATTCACCCAATTCAACGCCCTTGGCATCAAATGCCGTTACTTTTTCCGCCCCCATAATAAAGGTGCGGGCAATGTAAGCGTTTTCTTGCTTTTGTACCCCTAAAACTGAAAACGGATTATCGTGTTTTCCATTGACAATCGCTTCAATCTCATTGGTGTTTAGTGTCAAATTACTCTCCAGATGTCCTTGGCATATTCAGAAATGGTGCGGTCGGATGAAAACCACGACATATTGGCGCTGTTGATAATTGCCTTTTCAGTCCAGACACTCTTATCAAGCCATTGCTTATCAACTTTTCTTTGGGTGTCGCAATAATCATCAAAATCCGCCGCCAGCATGAAATAATCGCTATTGTATAAATCATTTACAAGATCACTATAACGGTTCGGGTCATCATGTGCAAATACGCCACTGGCAACCGAATTAAGCGCCTGGGTAAGTTCAGCCGAGTTTTCAATTAATTCGCGTGGATTATACCCTTTTTGACGTAGCTCAAGCACTTCTGACGCGGTTTTGCCGAAAATAAAAATATTATCGTCCCCGACATTATCTTTAATTTCCACATTTGCCCCATCCAAAGTGCCAATGGTCAACGCGCCATTCATGGCAAGTTTCATATTGCCAGTTCCCGATGCTTCCATACCTGCTGTTGAGATTTGTTCAGATAAATCCGCCGCCGGAATAATTATTTCTGCCTGCGAGACGTTGTAATTCGGTACAAAGACCACTTTTAACAAATCGCCGACCACGGGGTCAAAATTCACGCGGCGCGCCACATCATTGGCAAGTTTGATGATTTGCTTGGCGCGCGTGTATGATGATGCGGCCTTTCCGGCAAAAATCTTAACCTGTGGAACCCAATTTTTTTCAGGGTGGGAACGGATTTGATCATAAAGAGCAATCGTCTCAAGCAAATTAAGTAATTGGCGTTTATATTCGTGAATACGTTTGATTTGCACGTCAAAGAGTGAATGAGGGTCAATTTTCACGCCCATAGTTCTACGCAAATGTTCGGAAAGGCGGATTTTGTTTTTCAATTTGACCGCAGAGAATTTTTCCTGAAATGCTTTATCTTTGGCAAATTTGCCTAGTTCGGCAATTTTTGCAAAATCATCCATAAAACCATCGCCAATGGCCTCTTTGGTAAGTTCAACCAAATCAGGATTGGATTGGAATAGCCAACGCCTTTGGGTGATGCCATTGGTTTTATTATTTATACGGTTTGGATATAATTGATGCAGACCGTGGAAAACCGTTTCTTTCATTAATTCAGTATGCAGTGCCGCAACGCCATTGATTGAGTGCGAACCAACAAAGGCAAGGTTTGCCATGCGAACACGACGTTCACCATTTTCATCGATTAATGAGATTGAACGAACAAAATCATCACTATCATTTTTGGCGCGCGCTTCACGCAGAATTTTGGCGTTAATCGCATAAATAATCTGCATATGGCGCGGTAATAGGCGTTCAAATAAAGGCAATGACCATGATTCAAGTGCCTCTGGCAATAAAGTATGGTTGGTATAGCCAAAGGTTTTAACCGTAATATCCCATGCCTCCGCAAATGGTAGGTTGTGAATATCAATCAAAAGCCGCATTAATTCGGCAACTGAAATTGCCGGGTGGGTGTCATTTAATTGAATGGCCGCTTTATCGGCAAGGGTTTTAATGTCACCAAAATATTGAATATGGCGGCGCAAAATGTCTTGAATGGAGGCGGATGAAAAGAAATATTCCTGACGTAGGCGCAATTCCTGACCCGCAGGGGATGAATCGGCGGGGTATAAAACCCTTATCAAAGCTTCTGAGCGGTTTTTTGCCACCAATGCACCAATATGGTCGCCGGCATTAAAGGCATCAAGGCGGATTGGATCGATTGGGTATGCGGTCCAAAGTCTAAGGGTATTGACCCGTTTACCACGCCAACCAACGACCGGTGTGTCAAATGCGGTGGCGATAACTTGTTCGCCAGGAACCCATTTAATCATGCCGGTTTCATCGGCGGCAGCTTCACCGCCAAAGCCAACTTTGTACGAGCTTTCGCGGCGTTCAAATTCCCATGGGTTGCCGTGGTCAAGCCAGTTTTCTGGTAATTCAACCTGCCAGCCATCGTCAATTCTTTGGCGGAACATGCCGTTTAAATAACGAATGCCATAGCCATAAGCAGGAATTTCAAGCGATGCCAAACTTTCCATAAAGCACGCCGCCAAACGACCAAGACCACCATTGCCAAGCGCGGCATCGGGTTCTTGTTCACGGATAATTTCTAAATCAACCTCAAGGGTTTGAAGTGCCGCACGAACTTCTTCCATCACACCCATATTTGAGAAGGCATCACGCAATAAACGACCAATCAAAAATTCCAAAGATAAATAATAAACCCGTTTTGCACCGGCTTTATGTGCCGCGCGGGTCGAAGCGAACCATTTGTCAATAATGCGATCACGAATTGCAAGCACAGTCGCAGCCAACCAATCATGTGGCCGCGCGGTTTTTTGATCCTTACCGATACGGTAAATTAGGGCATCAACAATCTTTTCCGCAAGAGCTTCGGGATTGTTTGAAACGGGAGGTTTTGGTGCAGCCATGATTTATTCCATTTATATTATTTTGGGAAATAGTGCCAAACATTTGCCCCACCTGCAATATAGTTTTTCCCTTAATTTAGGTGAATATCAGTGTTTTCCTATTTTTAGTGCAGTTTGCTTATGACAGGGCGGATAATATTGTTTTTGACCATGTATTTTCATCTGAAAATATTTCATTTAGTGTTGGTTTAATATATTTTTGCCAATTCTTTCTTTCGGTATCAGTTCCGGGAAGGTTAATTGGGATTGTTTCGCCTGCTAAATCCTCCAATTGGATGATTTTTAGGATTGCATCGGTTTTTGCCAAAAATGCGTGGATTGCCGCCGCCAATTGGCTATTCATTTCGGTGGTTTCAAAATCAATTGGCAAAAGACATTCGTCACTTAGGGTTTTGATAAGTGCGGTTTTTTCATTTTCGCGTGCCAAAACTGCAGCCGCAAATTCATCCTTGCTGTAAAGATTAAGATTAAACCGTTCTTTTAAATCCGTCATGGCCCACCAACCCTTTATGGGTGGTAAGTCATGGGTTGCCGCACAGGCAAGCGAAAGATGGGGATATTCTGATGATGCTTTAAAGCCAGAATAATTTTTTTCAAAGGGTATGACTTTATATGAAAGTGCCTTGGCGCTTTCCATCATTTCGCGGAAGCCGTTTGGAACAGTTCCCAAATCTTCGGCGATTACGATACATTTGGCGCGCTGGCTTTCAAGTTTTAACTCATTCATCAAATGCTTGAATGGAAAATTTATATAAGTTCCATCGGCGCCACTCATTCCGTCTGCTACCCAAAATTGCCGATTTAAACCAAGGGCGTGATCAATTCTTAATGCACCGGCATATTTCATATTTATACGGAATAGGGATGCGATATTTCTAAAACCATCCTCAATCATTGCCAATGGGCTTTTGGGTGGTAATCCCCACACCTGCCCCTGTGGGCCAAGCGGATCTGGGGGCGCGCCAATTGAAACGCCATGTGCAGTTAATTCTTGTTCACACCAGTTTTCGCACCCCATAGGCGCCGAACCAATTGCAAGATCACGCGCGATTTTTGCGCCATTTTGCGTTGCTTCAGCCAATTCTTTGTCGCAGCGATATTGAAGGTATTTAAAGAAATTTATTCGGTTTTGATTTTGTTTTATGAATTGCTTTATGGCCTTTGCATCACGGGTTTTATATTTAATTTCCCAATCATACCAATGAAGTGGCGCAAATCTTTCAGATAACGACTCAAACAGTGCATAATCATCAAGTGCTTTGCCTTGTGAGTTGCAAAAGTTTTTATAATCAGGATTTGGGGTGAATTTTTCAAACTCAACCTCCAAAGATTTTAATTTTTCGCCCCATATTTTTTGATAATCAATATAATCATCATCGACCATTATTTCATGATTGGTTGCAATATAGAGCGGTTCAATAAAGCGTCTATCGGATGGGTAATAAGGGCTTTTCTTATCGCGGTCTTTTAGAAATAAAATATGCAATGGATTAATGGCAAGAATTTGATAGCCTTTTTCATCAATGGTTTGCAGTGTTTCTTTAAGTGTCTGAAAATCACCAAAGACGCTATTATGTTTGCGTTTTAACGAATAAATCTGCGCACTTATGCCCTTTATGGTTTTGGCATCCGGCAAATAACAAGTTTGTGGGGCAATGGTTATGCGGCAGATGATATTTAGCAAATCTTTTTGCCATAATTCATAACGACCAATTGATAGATGCGGAAGTTTGATTTTTGCACCCATTGCCGCGCGCCCATCGGGTAATGTTGTGGGGTAATATTCGCCATTAAATTCAAATTTTAAAAGATTGCCATTCTCATCTTTTAATTCAAATGAAAGCGCGGTTGCAGAATTTGAATAAATTTCGACTTCTTGTGCTTCGTCACCAGAAAATGACGCATAAAATGGCAATGGCCTTAGGATGAATTTATCAACATAATCACGCAATGATTTACGCGCCGCATATTCGGTTGCACAATCCAATCCAAGGGCGGCAAGAATTTTTATTTTGCTTGAAGTTGGAGCAGGGGTTTCTTGCCCCGCAATATCCCACCATGATTTCGCGATTTCCAGTTTATCGCAAATTTTATCAAGCGTTTCATCTGATACCGGGTATTTATTTTTACTTTTTACCTCAATCAGGATGAGGGACGAAAATTCATCAATTGCAATCTTGCTATCAATAATTTCAGCTTGGTTTTCCGAAGTTGTGGCCGCAACTTTCCACGCAAAATCATCGCGTGGTATGGGTAAAGTAACAATGCAGTTTGTGCCGCGATTAAAGGCAATGAAGGCGCGTTGTTCATTTTTATACAATGTTGCCGCAAGGAATTTGCCATTTGGCGCATCCCAATCATGGGACGAAAGTTGACCGCCGTCTGCATTTTGCCAAACAATATCGGGGTAAAGCCCATCAATTGTTTGCCCCGTTAAAAATTCCTGCGTATTAATGGGGGCAAAGTCTTTGCGAATTGCGATTAGTTTTTGGTTAAACTCAAATAATTCATGGTCAAAATCACCCCAATCAAGCCACGAAATTTCATTATCCTGACAATAGGCGTTGTTATTACCATTTTGCGATTTCCCAAATTCCGACCCCATATAAATCATCGGCGTTCCGCGCGATAAAAATAGGCTTAGGAGGAGGTTTTTTTGATGTTTTAAACGTATTGCCCTTATCTCTGGTTGTTTGGTTATGCCTTCAACGCCATGATTGCATGAGATATTATGATTATGCCCATCATTATTATTTTCGCCATTCGCATAATTATTTTTGTGTTCAAAAGATACCAAATCCCGCAAAGTAAAACCATCATGGGCGGTTATGAAATTAATGCTTTTGGGTTTTTGCTTATTATAAAAGATATTTTGTGAGCCGCATAGATATTGTGCGAAATTACCCAATGAAATCGCGTCACGTTGCCAAAATTCACGCATTATATCGCGATATTTGTCACTCCACTCATTCCAACTTTGTGGAAAATTACCCAGTTGATAGCCGCCATATCCGATGTCCCACGGCTCTGCAATCATTGTGGTATGGCAAAGAATTTCATCATCCGCAATTCTTTTTAATAAATTTGAATTGAAATTAACTCCCTGCCAATTGCGCAGCATTGTTGGCGCTAAATCAAAGCGAAAACCAGAAATCCCGCCATATTTCACCCATGCTCTAAGGCTGTCGATAATAAGGTTTTGTACGGCTTGATTTTCGGCGTTTAATACATTGCCAGTTCCGGCATCATTTATATATTTTGCTTTGTCCTCGGCTAGGCGGTAATAGTTTTGATTATCAAGCCCGCGCATTGAAACCACCGGCCCATATTCATCGCTTTCACCTGAATGGTTAAATACGACATCCAATATAACTTCTATGCCTGCTTGATTAAGTGCCAAAACCGCATTTTGAACATCATCCCAACCATTTGGTGCAAGTTTGGGGTCGGGTGCCATATAGCAAATTGGGTTATAGCCCCAATAGTTTTTTAGCCCTTGTTTTTTAAGGTGTCGCTCATCAATCCAGGCGGCGGAAGGCATAAGTTCAACGCTTGTTACGCCCAATGATTTTATATATGCAATGGCCTCAGCGCTAGCAAGCCCCGCAAATGTTCCACGTGTTTCGGGCGGTAGTTTGGAATTTAATGCCGAAAAGCCTTTGATATTTAGCTCATAAATAATCCTGTGTTCATCGGAAACTTTGAAAATATTTTGTGGAAATTCTTGTGGTGATATGATGCGGGTTTTGGGAACAAGGTCTGTTGTATCTGCGCCATATTCCATCATTTCATCATAAAGATTTATGGGGGCAGTAAGTTCCAAAGAATATGGATCTAGTAATAATTTGCTATTATCAAAGCGGTTGCCATTATATGGCGCATATTCACCATTGGCCTTTATGCCATATGTGTGGTTTTTATTAGCGCCAATAATTTCGCCGTGAAAAAAATCATTTTCTTTAAAAAGCGCAAAGCCTTGGATGAATTTCTTGCCGTCTTTATCGAATAATTGGATTTCAATTGCGGTCGCATTGGGGGCATATATGGCAAAATTCACACCATTCTGGGTAAGGCTTGCGCCAAGGGGATTTATTTTGCCAATTCTAACTTCCACATCAACCTCATAATTTTCAACTAAATAGATAGTATTTTTACTAAAAAGCAATTACCCCTTGATGATAAGATTTTAAGCAATAGTTTTTGTCGCACCATTGAGCGGTGTTTGCATCTTGTATGGTCGATATTTTATATTATGATGTGCTTATATAAAGGCGATGCAAAATGCCCAAAACCTCAATCTTGATAAAACAAAAATTTAATGCCTATGAGGTTGCGCGTCATAATCTTGATTTAGATTACGCGGGCTTGAATGCACATTTAGAAACCCCAGATGCAACATATTTACGGTTTCAATCCTTTTTACCAACGGTTTTGGTTGGTGTTAATCAAGCCTTTGAGCCAGAGGTTCGCAAAAGTTTTTGTGAGAATAATGAAATTGCTGTTTTGCGACGCCCAAGCTGCGGCGGGGCGATTTATCTTGATGATAATCACTTTTGTTTTAGCCTGATAACCAATATTAAAAATCTTGGATATGATTTTGCTTCCGCATTGGAAAATAGTGCAAATTTGGTTGCTAAAGCACTGGAAAATATCGGGGTTGAAACACATTTCAAGGCACCAAACGATCTTGAGAATGGCAAAAATCAAAAAATCGCATCGGTTTTTGGAAAATCAATTGGTGATAGTTTTTATGTCTTTGTTTCAATAATTAAAAACCTTGATATGAAAACCACTATGCAAGCGCTTTTGGTTCCAACTGAAAAGCTAACTGTGACAGGGCTTGAAACTGCAAGTGGGCGTATGACATCACTAAATAGTGAGTTGGGGCGCAACATAAGTGATAGCGAGATTAAAGCATTAATTTCAGGGATAATTAGCGCAAATTTTTCTATATCAGAGGCGCCAAGCATTCCCCATATTATGCCTGATGATTTTGGTGATTGGGTTTTGGGCGAAAATTCATTTGAAACCAAAGACAAGAATAAGGGCGCGACCCTTCGCCTTAATATCGCGTTTGAAAATGAAAAAATTACCGCTATAAAATTTGCAACCGATGGGCATTTTGCCCCCGATAATGCGTTAAAACTGCTTGGCGAAATTGCAAATGGGCGACTAATTACTGAATTACCACAAATTGCCAAAGTATTTTTTGATAAAAATAAAATTGAATTTGTGGGTTTTGGTCGTGATAAAGTTGAAACCCTTATCAAAAGGGCGCTTGCTAAATGGGAAATCAAAAACCTATTCAAGCTAAATAATGATGAAGCCACATCCATAATGCTTGCGGGCGATAATATTGATGCAAATTCAATTCTTGAAACTGCTAGTGTGATGCTGGTTCCATATTGTGCCAAGCCAAATTGGTGCAAATGGCGTCACACAATTGATTGCATTGAATGCGGCAAGTGTGAGGTGGGGGACGCCTATAAAATGGCGCGTGAGCGCAATTTAGAAGTTGTTACCATCATGAATTATGAGCATTTGGTCGATACTTTGGGTAAAATGAAAAGTGCAAATGTATCGTCATATGTTGGCATGTGCTGTGGCGAATTTTTCTTGAAACGACATCATGCATTTCGCGATTGTGGTATGGATGCAGTTCTAATCGATATTGAAGGTGCGAATTGCTATGAATTAAATGAAGAGCATCTTGCATATCAAGGTGTATTCAAGGCCGAAGCCATGCTTGATTTACCAATTGTCGAAAAAATCATGGACAAAGTACCGGTAAGGGATATTGCGGCAAAAACCTGTATCACCGGCCTTATTAAACGCCCCCATGAAATATATGGGCCAAAACATGATTGCAGCTTTTGTGAGACCAGCAAAAAACGCGCCCAATAATGGGCGCGTCTCGATGGATTCGATTTAGAGAAATTTTTAAAATTTCTCTTTAATTTTTATGCGCAGCCAGCAAAACCATCAGCCGCCATTTTTTCTTCATATGGCGCGCCAACATCTGTGCCTTTGGTAAGACCACCTTTTACTTCATCCCAATTTGCAGGCTGTAAAATAACCATCCAACCCGCATCATATGGATCAGAGTTTGCAGTATTCGGCTTTGCCATCAAATCTGTATTGACTTCAACCACTTCGCCAGCAGCAAGTGATTTTGCCGGGCCAACCCATTTTCCGGATTCGATTGTTGCGCATGATTTGCCTGCGTCAACGCTTTTACCAACTTTTTTAGGGGTAAAAGCAACAATTTCACCGGCAAGGGCGGTTGCAACCGAAGTCATTCCAAGTTTCACTCTGCCATCACCTAATTCACGAAACCAAATATGGTTTGGAACGTCATATAATAAATCATCTGGTAAGTTGCATCCGCGTACAATTGTCATTGTATTCTTCCTATTAAAGCATCAGGAACTGATATTAACATCAGTTTCTAATATTATAAACAACGCTAATATATTAACAATGTGACGGAAACGCACAATCGTGTTTTTTACTGCCATTTCCGTCAAATCTGCCTAATATGTTAGAACTTTGACATCTTCTTCCATAATTTGTTCAATTACATATGCACCGCCAACAACCCCTTCACATTCAGGGATAAGGTCGGCCTCGGTCATGTCGAATAAATCAAGATTTGGTGTACAAGAATAGAATTTTGCACCGGCATCATGGGCATCTTTGATGAATTCATAAACAGATTTTGGTGAGCCTTCTTTTACGAAAAGTTTTTCGGCAACGCCTTTTTTCATAAGGCGTCCTGCGGTTGCTGTGCAAATAACTTCGACTTCATAATCCATTGCAGCGGCAACAGTGGCCTGAAAAAAAGGTGCGCCCAATTCTTCGCCATTACGTGGGTCGGTATTTGCCATGATTATCATTAATTTGCTTGCCATTTTATCCTCCGGAGAAAGTGAATATATAAAATATATTATATCCTAAAAAGCTAATATAAAAATAGATTTTATGGGCGCTTTTTACGGCGCCCATAATCTACTGAGGGGTTGTTATTTACCGAACTTATGTACCCAGCCAAAAGTTACTTCTAACTGATGCATATAAAGTTCATTAGTGTGGTAAGGGTTAGCCCCAGCGGGTGTGACTTCCACCCCTCTGACTTTGGATTCAGGAGAATAGGTGATGCCAAAGTCAAATGAGTTTGCGTCACTGGTTTTGTAATTTACGCCACCTGCAAGGTGAAGTTTTTGAACCCCTGGTGCAAGGATGTTAAGTGTTACATCTTCTTCGCCAATTGGGTTGTTGTTTGAAGATATACCGCCACGTAGTGTTATGGCATCGTTTAATTTGTGAATGACGCCAAGTTTGTAAACATCAACATCGTCCCAACCAAATCCTGGGCCACCTGGCATACCAAACCATGCCGGTGCATTTGTTGCATTACCAATCGCACCAACATCGGAATAACCAATATGACGATATGCCAATAGTAATTTGGTGTTGTCGTTGAACTTATATGCAAAGCCAACATTCAAATCATCTGGAATGTCAAAATCGCCACGATCCGCAAACAAACCAGAATATGATTTGAAGCGAGACATATTGATTTTTGGCTGATAAGAAATACCGAAATCAAGATTTGGTGTTAGTTTTGCTTCAAGACCTAGTTTGACACCAAAACCATGGGAATCATCAAAGCCATTATTTGTCATATGACCAGGGGTTGCACCATACATTGCACCCATTTGGTCAAACATGCCAAGCCCATATGCCTTAAACATTTGATAAGCAAGCATCGGTGAAACACCAACGGTAACCTTATCATTCAATTTGCGGGCATAGGTTGCACTTACGAATAATTGTGTAAGGTTTACACCAGCTTTGCCGCCACAGAAAACACCTTCACATGGCATAGATGTTGTTGGCGATGTATAAACTGTACGCGCCAGTTTATCATTATAAGATGTTGTCATACCGCCATTGCCATAAACATTCACAGCAAATGCAGACATATCGTCAAGCTGACGGACATAGCCAAATGCAGGAACGGGGAAGTAATTAAGGCTGCTTTCAACTTTGCCATTAGGGGTAAATGATGGGTAGCCAGTTTGAGTTGTGCCTTTAAAGCCCCGAACTGGATTGAACAAAGTTGCACTTAATGCAAGCTCATCACCAATCCCGACAATGCCTGCGGGGTTTAATGATGCACCCATTGCATCATCTGCGGCCGCAACATCGGCCCCGGCGACAGCTTTTGATTTTGCGCCCGCGCCATTTTGAAAATAACCTTCTGTCGCAAATGCGGGTGCACCATAAACAAGGCAAACGACAGCAGATGCCATTAAGGCATTTCTTAAACTTATATTTTTCATTGTATTCTCCTAATTTACATTAGAGAGGTGGGATAAATTGATGATTAGGCAGATTTTTTAATCAGGAATTTAAAGACACCATCGCCTTCAGATTGTTCAACAATCTCGTTACCAGTAGTTCGGCAAAATGCCGCGAAATCTTTTACCGCGCCAGGGTCTGTTGCCAGAACTTCTAATACTTGCCCTGCTTCAAGGGTTTGCAGCATTTTTTTAGTTTTGAGAATTGGTAGCGGACAGTTTAGACCTTTTGCGTCAAGAAGTTGGTCAGCCATTTTATTTCCTTTCTTCTCGTTATTTTAGATATACAAATTTATATGAGACTTTAATGCAGTTTCCATGTAGCTGGCAGCACCACCATATTCGACGCCATCAATCATCTCTTCGTGTTTGTATTCAAACAGATCCATGGTCATTTGGCAGGCGATAATGCGCACGTCAGAAAGAATTGCGGCTTCACGTAATTCCTCGATGGAAGCGACCCCTTTTTTCTTAATCATGTCTTTCATCATTGATGAAGTAAGGTCGGTCATGCCGGGAAGGGCGCCAAGAAGATTTGGCATTTGCATATGACCGCCACCCATTGGCATTTCCATCGCAGGATTGCCCAAGGTGGATACTTTCAAATTTAGGTCTTTTTTCAAAAGCGCAAGACCATAAAAAGTAAAGAACATTGTAACTTCGACATCCATTGCAGCCGCAGTAGTGGCCAAAATGAATGGAGGGTAGCCCCAGTCCAAAGTTCCTTTAGTAACAATGATAGACATTGATTTGGGATTAATTATATTTTCTGTCACTTTTTCCCTCCTGTAAGGAGCAAGTTGTTTGGTGAATGCCCCTTAATTCATACGAACGAGAATTTATAACCAATTCAGCCATAAAGACTCTAGAACATTCCAACCTTGCAACAATGTTGCTATATGACGTTTTTTTCTAATATTCAGCGATTAGCAAAAATTATTTTCCAACCGCATAAGAATCTTGTAGCATAAAATTATAACTTGCGCATTTTAGAAAAACCTAATTTTGATGCGACATTTTGTAGTAGTTATTAGAATATTCTTATGAAATAGTGTTGGCATACAAAAATCGCGCTATTAAAAGGCTTGTTATGAATAGTTTTTTTATTTCAAATAGCTATTTTTATTCTGCTGAGTGGGCTTCGAATCACCCGCTCGCAATCTCTAGGCAGGCCAAATTTTACGATTTATGCCAAATTCTTGGTTGGCTACCAAAAGAGAAAATATTGCAATGCAATGGTTTGAATCAGGAAAAAATTGCCGAAATTCACGATTATAATTATGTAATTATCCTTAAAAAAGCCTCAAGTGGGATAAATCTTGATCAAGAGACCCGACTAAAGTATAATATTGGCAATTTTGAAAACCCAATTTTTACTGGAATTTACGAGCGTGCGGCAGCCTCAGTTGGTGGTTCTGTTGCTGCGGCAAATGCGGTTATGAATGGTGGAACGGCCTTTCACCCCGCCGGCGGAACGCACCATGGCAAGCGCGATAAGGCATCAGGATTTTGTTATTTTAATGACCCTATATTTGCCATTAAAACCTTTATTGATAATGGTTTTTCACGGATTGCATATGTGGATTTGGATGCCCATCATGGTGATGGTGTTGAGGAATATTTTAAAAATGACGACCGTGTATTTATCTCATCAATACATGAGGAAAACCGTTGGCCGCATACTGGAAAACTAGATGATAATAAAAAGGGGCGAATAATAAATATTCCGGTTAGCGCTGGGATAAATGATGATGAATATAATCTCATTATAAATGCCCTATATATAAATGTGTGCAAATTCGCACCGCAAGCGGTAGTAATAACGGCGGGTGCCGATTGTCTTAATGGTGATCCATTATCCAAAATGGAAATTTCCAATATTGCATTTTGGAATGCGGTGCAGAAATTTTGTTCGCTTGCGCCGTCACGGGTTGTGCTTGGCGGCGGTGGTTATAATCCCTGGACCGTTAGTCGCGCATGGTCGGGACTATGGGCAAAGCTCAATGGTTATGAAATACCAGATATTTTACCTAGCGAAATCAAAGAAATGTTTAGTGCTATGTCATGTGATTTAATTGATGATGACGAGATTAATCCAGTATGGCTAAACACGATAGCAGACCAAGAAAATCATGGTGACATTAGGACGCACTTTATTGATTTATCCGATAAAATAAGGGCTTTTGCAGAATAGATAAGCCTTTTCAATGATAAAATGTTTAGCGAAAATGCATATTTTAGCATATTATAAAAAAATAAATTAATACACCAATAAACATATTAAAATGTGAGGGGTTTATGAGCTGGTTAGACAATCTCAAACAGATAGAAGCATTTGAACGTGCTGACTTTGACCCTGCTTTGGTTGCCAAAATGGAGGCACGGGGCGTAAGCAAATATTCAAAAATTCGCTTTTCAAGCCCAACATTTAAAGAATATGAATCGGATGAAATTTCTGGCTGTGGCAAAAATTCATTCCCTGCATTTTCAATTACTGCTGCGGGATGTGCTTTAAACTGCGACCATTGCCAAAAGAAAATTCTTGAACCGATGATACCGGCTTTAAAACCCGAAATTTTGGATCAAAAAGTTCGTGACATGGTTATGTTACAAGGGCTTCAAGGGTTTTTACTATCTGGCGGCTCTGATAAAAAGAATGAAATCAATTATGAAAGATTTTATCCGGTTATCGAAGGTTTAAAACGTGATTTTCCAGAAATGAAAATCGCAATTCATACCGCTCTGCTTGATGAAAAAGCGGCAAAACGTATGGAAGCTGCGGGTGTTGATACCGCCATGACCGATATAATCGGTGCGCAAGAAACCATAAATCAAGTTTACCACCTTGACCGCAGTGTTGATGATTTTGAACAAACTTTGGCGGCGCTTTGCGCAACCAAAATGGATGTCGTTCCACATATCGTAATTGGTTTGCACTATGGCAAAATATTGGGTGAAGCCAATGCATTAGAAATGGTTGCGCGTTACCCTGTTAATTCACTGGTTTTGGTGGTTATTATGCCGTTTTATGCCAAACCAAATACTTTTACCGTTCCCGACACTACTGAAGTTGGCGAATTTTTCTTAAAAGCCCGCGATAAAATGGGGCAACGCAAATTATTGCTTGGCTGCGCCCGCCCACCGGGGGTTCATAAACTTGTTACCGATGCCTATGCAATTATGGCGGGGGTTGATGGTATCGCATTCCCTGCGGATGGCGCGGTAAGTGTTGCCAGAATGACAGGCCGTGAATTTGAGCTTGCCTATTCGTGCTGTTCCATCAAGGTTGGCGGTGATATGAAAATTAGAAAGGCGTGTGCAGCATAATGACAAAGCCTTGCCAAAATTACGATGTCTTGGTTATCGGCCTTGGCCCTGCGGGTGCGGTTGCGGCGGCTGGTGCGGCGGCGGCGGGATATAAAACCATTGGCTTTGATGGCAAATCACGGGCGGGATACCCAGTGCAATGTGCAGAATTTGTACCGTCATTGCTAACCAATGAAACCATGGCGGCATATCATCAATCACAACAATTAATCGACAAAATGGTTACATTTGTTGAAGATGAATTACCTGACGAAAAAATCCCTTTTTCGGGTCGTATTATTGATCGTGAAAAATTCGATGCCGAGCTTTGTGAAATCGCTAGCCAAAGCGGGGCGGTGCTTAATTTTGGTAAAAAACTAATTAGGCTTGATGGGAATAAGGCAACATTTAATGACGGAACTACGGTCATTGCAAAGATAATAATTGGTGCCGATGGCCCGCATTCATTCGTTGGAAAAGCGGTTGGGCTTACCAATGAAGAAACCCTCGAAACCCGCCAAATTACAATACCATTATTAGGCCCGATTAAATCAACCGATATTTATTTATCCTCAAAATATATTGGTGGTTATGGTTGGTTATTTCCAAAAAATGAAACTGCCAACCTTGGAATTGGTGTGGTGCATGAAAAACGTCATCTTTTAAAACCATTATTGGATGAATTACATGCCCGCCTGATTTCCGAAGGCCGTGTTGGTGGTGAAATCCTATATACTACTGGTGGTGCAATTCCGGTTGGCGGCATGATAAAGCCATATGCAAAATCAGGTGACGCCACAGTTATTCTTGCCGGTGATGCGGCGGGGCTTACCAATCCTATAAGTGGTGCTGGTATTCCTGCGGCGGTGGTATCGGGTCGCATGGCGGCGGAGGCGGCGATTAGCCTTTTGCAGGGCAATGATGATGCCGCAGAAGAATATGAGCAAGAATTACAAGAATTATTTGGCACATCATTAAAACGTGCGCGTGCCCATTATGAAAAACTTATGGCAATTCATAAAAATGAAACTCCAAAACCTGCGCAATTACGTACGGCTTGGATTGCCTATGACGAATATTGGTCTGAAAAATTTAATAATGACGCGAAAGGCGAGACTTATGACCTGCTTGAAGCCTGAAAATAACACTACAAGAGAAATTGGCAAAGATGAACTGGATTTCAATCAGTTTGATATTATGAACCCGCGCGCCCCAACCCCAACCCCAAAAGAAAAAAT
Source organism: Hyphomonadaceae bacterium UBA1933 (assembly GCA_002337085.1). Taxonomy (GTDB): domain Bacteria; phylum Pseudomonadota; class Alphaproteobacteria; order Caulobacterales; family Aquidulcibacteraceae; genus Pseudaquidulcibacter. The sequence goes on from DDFH01000003.1 coordinate 363,852, forward strand.
GAATGGGGCAGAGGTGAAGAAAAGCGGTTCTGCGCCACATGGCGTATATTTGCCAAATAATAACATCCTAACCCCAAATATGACATCGCCGGAATATGTACAGCTTTCAACTGCTGCGGCGATTACTTTGGGTATTATGCCCGGTAAAATGCACCGTTGTGAGTGTACACGTTGCTTAAACATCCTTTTGACCTATCCCGAAGGTTGCCGCGCAAATTGCGCATATTGCGGTCTGGCACGCCACCGTGAGGCCGAAAGAAACTATGCCGATAGAAATTTTATTCGTGTGGATTGGCCTGCGGTTCCAATGGAACAGATTGCACAAACTATTGGTAAAGATCCAGCAAACTCACCATTCCACCGCATGTGTATTTCAATGATCACCCATCCAAAATCGGATGCCGATACTGTCGCGGTTTTAAAAACTTGGACAAAATACGTATCGCCCGATGCAATGCCGATTTCAATCCTATCCAACCCAACAACAATGGCGCGTGACGATGTTAAAAATTTAAAAGATTTGGGGGCAGAAATTTTCACAGTCGCATTTGATGCCGCCACACCAGAAATTTTTGACCGCACCCGTGGCAAAGGTGTTGATAGCCCGCATAAATGGTCGAAATATTGGGAAATTATGGAAGATGCGCGCGATATTTATGGCAAGGGTAAATTTGGGGCGCATTTAATTGTTGGGATGGGCGAAACCGAATTTGAAATGCTTTCTACTATTCAGCAAATTGTTGATATGGGCGGGCATTCGCATCTATTCTGTTTCTATCCTGAACAAGGTTCATTGATGGATCACCTACCTGCGACACCACGCGATCAATGGCGCAGGGTGCAATTGGCACGTTATTTGATTGATTATTATAACGTTCGAGTTGAACAAATGTCATTTGATAATTTGGGTCGCGTTATTGGTTATGGTCTGCCTGATGCAGAATTGGATGTGGTTATTAATGCCGGTATCGCGTTCCGAACTTCTGGCTGCCCGGGAAAATTTGCGGAAGATATTTCCGCTTGCGATCGTCCATATGGTGATAGCCCGCCATCAGATATCGCCAGCTATCCATTCCAACCAGAAGCCAGTGATTTGCGCAAAATTCGTAAACAATTAAACCGTGAAAATCCTGCTGATCCATATGTAGAAGGCGAAGAGTTCGACTATCTTGATGAATAAGTTACGTTTTATTGATACTGGCCTGCGAACTGGTCGTGAAAATATTGCCCTTGATGCGGCAATGTTGGAGGCGCGTAAGATTGGGGCAATTCCCAATTCATTCCGCTTTATTCACTTTAAACCGATTGCTTTGGTGGGGCGACATCAAGATGTTTCTCAAGAGATAAATATTGCGGCATGTAATGAATATGGCGTTGAGATTGGGCGGCGTATAACTGGTGGCGGGGCAATATATTTTGATGAAGGGCAATTGGGGTGGGCATTGATTTGTGATAAAAAATCACTTGGTACGCCCAACCTTTCCGAAATAACCCAAAAAATTTGCGAAGCGGCGGCTAGTGCGCTTTGCAAAATTGGAGTGAATGCCAAATTTCGTCCACGCAATGATATTGAGGTTGACGGTAAAAAAATATCGGGAACCGGCGGCTTTTTCGATGATGATATTTTAATGTATCAAGGAACAGTTTTAATTGACCTCGACCCGCAAAAAATGGCGCGGGTTTTAAACCTTCCGGTTAATAAATTATCACATCAAGAAAATAAAGATATGGCATCGCGTGTTACTTGTCTTAAAAATGAATTGGGGTTTGTGCCTGAATTATCGAAAATAAAAGCGGCTTTTATTGAGGCATTTAAAGAAGAGATGGGCTTTGAGATTTTTGAAGATTCCATAAGCCATGTTGAAGAAAAGCTCGCGCTTGATTTTTATAATGATGAAATTGGCACTGATGAATTTGTGTATGAATTAAATGACTTGGGTCGGGATGCGCAGGTTTATTGCGGTGTTAATAAAACAAAGGGTGGCGTGGTAAAGGTTTTCTTACGCAAAGAGGGGCCACAAGACGAACGCATCAGGGAAGTGATTTTCACAGGGGACTTTTTTATTACCCCGCCGCGCGTAATAATGGATTTAGAGGCCGCATTACGCGGCACAAAACTTGATGAAATAGAGAATAATATCCTAAACTTTTTTGCAAATGTAAAAGATCTTGGACTATTATCAATTGCACCACAGGATTTTGCAGATGCTATTAAAATTGCCGAAAAATTATCTTAATTTCTCATGAAGGTGTGCGGTCTTTTCAAGTTCAAGAATCTCATCATAGGTTTCCCAAGCTTGTTCGGCTTCTGACTGGGTCATTTTTTGCATGGCATTGCCATTATGAATCATGATGAAATCGCCGACATTTAACTCTTCATGCTCAAGCAAAAAAATGTTCGCCTGACGTGTGATTCCACGTGCCTCACACTCGGCAAGTAGCCCATTAATTTTTGTTATTTTCATTGGAATACCGAGGCACATTTTAACAACCTTTTATAACCAAAATTTTACAGTAAGCACGAAAAAAATATTTTGCTAATGATATTTATAAAAATAGATAAATCTTTCAAAGACTTTTGTAGCTATCACTACTCTTAATATAAGAAAATTACAATATTATTTATTTAGCGAAGGCTAATATGTCGCACGTAAATCATTGGTTCTTTTATTGATTCCATTTGTGCAAAGGTTTACAAAAAGATTGCATTTCGCCTTGATAGAAAGGGGGAAAGCAAATGCCTGAACTGAAAAAAACTATTCTAATTTTGGGTGTTGGCAATAATTTATTGTCGGATGATGGCTTTGGAATTCATGTCATCGAAAGTCTTCGTGATGCCCGCGAACTTGAAGAAAATTCTATTATAATTGATGGCGGCACCATTGGTTTGAATCTCTTACCTGATATACAGGATGCAGAACATTTGATTGTTGTTGATGCCGCTGAGATGGGGCTTGAACCCGGTGAATTACGCATGTTTGAAGATGACGACATGGATGATCACCTTAGCAAGCATAAAACCACTGTGCATGAGGTTGCGATGCGCGACCTTTTGTTTGCCGCAAGGCTGTCTGGTAAGATGCCAAAAACCCGCGCTTTGATTGCGGTTCAGCCTGTGTCATTGGATTGGGGCATGACCCCAACCCCTATGGTTTTGCCGTCTGTGGTAAGGGCATGTGAAATGGTTCAAAAATTGGTGGAAAGGCGGTTGGTCGATGACAAAAGCACCCTCATCATGTCATGAAAATGATGTGCCGCTTACTGGTTTAAGCATTGCGCTTTTGCCGGAAATAATCGCACATTTACAAGACTTGGCCGAAAAATTGAAAAAGGGGCCAGTGTTTGCACAAGAAATCATAAGCCTTCGTGGGCTTCCAATGACAAGGGAAGATATTGAAGACCTTGATAAGCATTTGGGTCACGGCGAAGTAAATGCAAAAGTTGAAGTTGCCGGAAATAGTGATGTTTGGGAAACTTCATATTCAGGCGTATGGCGGGTTCGCCATTTTGGCACTGATGATCGTATTCTCGTTGACGATATTGTTATCGCCGTAATTCCAGAAATTCTGATGGCACATAAAGACGATATTTCGGCTTCTGTGCTGCGAATGAATGATACAATTCTTAATCTGCAACAGGATGGAATTGCGTCAAATCAAACTAAATCGCTCGATTAATATAGGAGTGGTCATGGCAAAATTATTTAAAAATATGTTTGCGACTTCCGAATCCACAGCTTTAACTCTTGGAGAGGAATTAGCACAGAAGGGGGTTTCAAGACGGCAAATTTTGAAATTCTCTTCATATGTTGCTGCATTAATGGCATTGCCAGCATCATATTCAACTGCAATTGCAGAAAGTCTTAGCAAGGCAAGACGGCAGTCGGTTATCTGGCTGTCATTCCAAGAATGTACAGGATGCACAGAATCCATAACCCGTTCATTTTCTCCTAGTCTTGAAGACCTTATTTTCGACTTCATTTCATTAGATTATTCTGAAGCGCTAATGAATGTTTCTGGTAGTGCAGCAGAAGCGGCACGGAAACAAGCAATGGAAGAAAACAAAGGCAAATATATCGTTGTTGTCGAAGGTTCTATTCCGCTTGATAAAGATGGCATTTATTCGGTTTCTGGTGGTCATACCAACCTTGATGTTCTTAAAGAAGTTGCCAAAGACGCGATGGCGATTATTTCAATGGGAACATGCGCATCGTTTGGCGGTATTCCGGCGGCGCATCCAAACCCAACTGGTGCAGTAGGGGTTCATGAAATAATCAAGGACAAACCTATTATTAACGTGCCTGGTTGCCCACCAATTCCAGAGGTTATGACCGGAACAATCGCCTTTTTATTGTCATTGGGAAAAATTCCTGAGCTTGATCATTTGGGTCGTCCAAAAGCATTCTATGGTGATAATATTCACGACAGATGCTATCGTCGTCCTTTCTATGAGCGCGGTGAATTTGCCAATAGTTTTGATGATGAAGGTGCGCGCAAAGGATATTGCCTGTTTAATTTGGGCTGTAAAGGTCCTGTAACCTACAATGCCTGCGCAACTATCAAATGGAATGGTGGCGTTTCATTCCCAATCCAATCTGGTCATGGCTGCCTTGGCTGCTCTGAACCTGGTTTCTGGGATAAGGGTAGTTTCTATTCGCCATTATCAACACCGACCTCCGGTTTGGGTAAGGCCGCAATGGGTGCTGCTGCTGTGGGTACTGCTGGTGCAGTGGTCGCAAGTCTTGTTCAGCGCAAACGGCGCGAAAATATCCTAAAAGCCGCAGCAGTTCCGAAACCAACCGAAACAAAATTGGGGGCAGATGATGAGTGATTTACTTGATTTTGCACGTGGTCCTGCTTTGCAGGTTTCCGTAATGATTTTCATTTTTGGTGTGCTTTATAGGCTTATCAGTCTGTTTTTGACACCGAAAAACTTTATTGCTTCACCTGCGCGCGAAAATGTCAAAGGGGCATTTGGTGCGGGTGTTGGCGAAATCGTACGCCGAATGATTCCAGACAAGGAATATATGCGCAAAGAAATGTTTGCCTTCCTTAATGGCTGGGCCTTCCATATCGGTTTGGCAATTACTGTTTTTGGTCTTGCCGGCCATATAATGTTTTTCAAAAAAATATTAGGTTTTGGCTGGTGGAATTTGCCAAGCAATTTCGTGATGCTTGCGGGTGTTATTACCTTATTCTCACTGATTGCATCATTGGCGCATCGTCTAACCGATCCGGTATTGCGTAAACTATCTACTTTGGATGATTATCTATCTGGTGGTTTAACCGTGCTTCCGGTTGCAACAGGTTTGTTGGCAACAATGCACCTTGGTTTGCGTTACGAAACACTTATCGCAATCCATATTTTATCGGTTTGTATTTTCTTGATTTACTTCCCGTTTGGCAAGTTAATGCATGCATTCTTAGTCTTTGTTACCCGCGCAAAAACCGGTGTCGAAATGGCAAGGAAAGGCGTGAAACTATGAGACATTTTATTTTCCTTAAGGAGATTTCAGCATGAACCAGCGTGTAGTTGTTGATCCAATCACCCGCATCGAAGGGCACTTACGGATTGAGGCTGAAACCGATGCTAATGGCAAAATCGCACAGGCATATTCATCCGGTACAATGGTGCGTGGTATTGAACTTATATTGCGTGGGCGTGACCCACGTGATGCTTGGGCCTTTGCCCAACGTATTTGCGGGGTTTGCACCCTTGTTCACGGCCTTGCCTCTGTGCGTGCCGTAGAGGATGCCCTTAAATATGATATTCCTGCCAATGCGCAATTAATCAGAAATATTATGATTGGCGCACAATATGTACATGACCATGTGATGCACTTTTATCATCTTCACGCTCTTGATTGGGTGGATGTGGTATCGGCATTAAAGGCGGATCCTGCGGCAACATCAACATTGGCGCAATCAATTTCAAATTATAGAAACTCAAGCCCTGGTTATTTCTCCGATGTGCAAAAACGGGTTAAAGGTCTTGTAGATTCTGGACAGCTTGGAATATTCGCCAATGGTTTCTATGGCCACCCTGAATTTAAGCTTCCACCCGAAGCAAACCTTATGGCGGTGGCACACTATCTTGATGCCCTTGCATGGCAGCGTGAAGTTGTGAAACTACATGCGATATTTGGCGGTAAAAACCCACATCCAAACTTCTTGGTGGGTGGTATGCCGACCCCAATATCCTCTGCAAGCGGTGGTGCAGCGGCAACATCACTTTCAATTGTTGGTCTTAGCCAGATTCGCGAAATCATTGTAAAAATGCAGGATTTTGTAAATCAAGTTTATGTTCCAGACACTATTGCAATTGCGTCATTCTATAAAGATTGGTTCAAACGCGGTGAGGGTGTTGGCAACTTTATGACTTGTGGTGATTTCCCATCAGATGGCAGCAAAGATAAAGCAAAACTTCTTATTCCATCTGGCGTGATTTTAAACCGTGACCTAAGCCATATTGAACCGCTTGATTTAAATGATCCGTCTCAGGTTCAGGAATTTGTTGACCATTCATGGTATGATTATGAAGGTGATAAAAAAGGCCTTCACCCATATGATGGACAAACAAATTTAAATTATACCGGTCCAGAAGCACCATATGCACAGCTTGACATCGACAAAGAATATTCTTGGCTTAAATCACCAAGATGGCGTGGTAAACCGGTTGAAGTTGGCCCTTTGGCACGTGTTCTTATGCTATATGCAAGCGGACATGAACCGACCAAAGAAATCGCTAATGCAACCTTGTCAAAACTTGGCTTGCCAATCGAGGCTATGTTCTCAACATTAGGCAGAACTGCTTCTAGAACTTTGGAATCAAAAATCATCGCCGATCAAATGATGGGTTGGTATGATAATTTGGTGGCAAATATCAAAGCTGGTGATTTGTCTGTTCATAATGAGGCAAAATGGAATCCAAATGATTGGCCATCCGAAGCAAAAGGCGTTGGCTTCTTAGAAGCACCACGCGGCATGCTTACTCACTATATTGTGATTAAAGACAAAAAAATCGCAAACTATCAGGCTGTTGTTCCATCAACTTGGAATGCTGGCCCACGTGATGGCAATGGTGGTGTTGGCCCATATGAGGCGGCATTGATGGATAATCATACTTTGTTTGATCCAAAACAACCTTTGGAAATTCAAAGAACTATCCATAGCTTTGACCCATGCCTTGCTTGTGCGGTTCACGTTTCCGATCCCGATGGTGAGGAATTGGTTCAAATCAAAATCCAATAATGTCAGGAGGCAAATTATGAAGTTTTCACTCAAAAATACTGCCATATTAGTTGCTTCTATGGCATTGATTTCGACACCGGCATTTGCCCATGTAGGCGTAGGTTATGAACATGGTCTTTCCCACGGGATTGAACACTTCTTTAGTGGTCTTGACCATATTGCCTATGCGGCACTTGCGGGGGTAATGACTGCACTGGCAACCAAAAAGCTCTGGAGTAATCTGGTGGCATTATCTGCCTTTGCAGTGGTTTTTGCGATGATTCACGAAGTCACCTTATTTGGTGATGACGGTTTCAATAGTTTTAGCTTTGGGATGATGTTGGGCGAAATGGTAATCATGATGGTTGCCATGGGAATTACCCGCGTTTTCGCCAATGCTAGAAAATCAATAAGGGGAATTAGCAATGGAAAACAATAATCCGACCCCAAAACCAAAAGATGCGAGCAAAGCGGTAGAAAAATTTTTGGTCTCAAGTGCTTCGCAGCTTGCACCTTATCTTGAAGCATGTATTCATTGCGGGCAATGCGCGCATGCGTGCCACTTTTACGAAGTGACACAAGATCCAAAATACACACCTGCTTATAAATTATTCCCAATGACTAAGGCGTATCGCCGTTCAAAAAATCCTTTGAACTGGTTGGGAATGATACCAACACTAGAAGAAGATGAAATCGCCGAATGGCAGGATTTGGTCTTTAATGGTTGCACAATGTGCGGACGTTGTACCAATGTTTGCCCGATGGGTATTGATGTTGCGCAAATTGTTGGTGCAACCCGCCAGGCATTAACAGCCGCAGGTTATTATCCAGAAGACTTGATGGCTGCTGCTGAAAATGTTGTCCAACATGGCAGCCCGCTAAAAGTTTCTACAAGCGTTCTTGAAGATCGTCTTGAATGGATTGCTGATGAATCTGAAACTGATATTCCACTTGATAAAAAAGGTGCCGAAGTCATGTTTACAATTTCATCAATCGAATTGATGAAATACCCAGATTCTGTTGGCGCTATGGCAAAAATGCTTAATGCCGCCGGCGTTAATTGGACAATTAGCACAAAGGGTTATGAATCAACCAACTTTGGCTATCTTGCAGGGCGTCCAGACATTGCAAAACTTGGAACAAGTCGTCTTGTAAATGCCGCCGAAGAATTGGGTGTAAAAGAACTTATCATCCCAGAATGTGGACACGCTTATTCCGTGTTACGTTGGAATGGCGCCAATATTATGGGTCGTCCATTGGGCTTTAAAGTTTATCATATCACCGAATATTTGGCGAAATTGAAACGTGAAGGCAAGTTGAAATTCAAATCAATTGAAACTGCCTTTACCTATCATGACCCATGCCAGATTTCGCGGCGCGGCGGCGCGGCAGATGATGCAAGATACCTTCTTGAAGGTTTTGCCCCTAATTTCGTTGAGATGAAAGTAACTGGAAACCAAAACTGGTGCTGTGGTGGCGGTGGCGGTGTTCAGGCAATGAACAAATATCGCGATATGCGTATAAATGTTTTCAAAATCAAAGCGAAACAAGTTGAAGAAACCGGAACCAACACAATGATTTCGGCTTGTGCAAACTGCCGTTTAACAATGGATGAATCAATTGCCGAGCTTAAATGGGGCGGTAAACTTGATAGCCTTGTTGAAATACTCGCTGATAACCTAATCGAAGATTAGAAGCACCCCTCATAAGTGCTAGAGCAGGATGCGCTTTAATGGTGCATCCTGTTTGTTTTTGTGCTTTGTTTGGGCAAAGAGGTTAGATTGACCAAGGGTTTGCAAATCAAAATAAATGGCATAGTGCAGGGCGTGGGCTTTCGCCCCTTTATCTATAAACTTGCCAATGATTTTAACATCACCGGAAGCGTTATAAATAATTCAGACGGGGTTTTGATAAAGGCGTTTGGTGCTAATTTAAATGGTTTTAAAGATGCCATTATTCCCAATGCCCCAAAATTGGCAAAAATCATCAATTTAACAAGCACTGAAATTGATGAGATCGTGCCAAGTGATTTTGAAATTGATTTTTCAAAGCAAGGTTTGGCAAATACTTTCATTTCGCCTGATGCCGTGATTTGCCCTGATTGTATTGCTGAAATAACCCAAAAGGATGAACGCCGCTTTGGTTATGCCTTTACAAATTGCACCAATTGCGGGCCACGTTTTTCAATCATTGACACCATTCCATATGATAGAAAAAATACGCGGATGCGTGATTTCATTATGTGTGAACAATGCCAAAGCGAATATGAAAACCCAATGGATCGCCGTTTTCATGCGCAGCCAATTGCTTGCCCTAAATGTGGCCCCCATCTTTGGTTTGAAGATAGTTTAGGTAATATTGCAAAAGATGATGCAATTTCCATTGCCGTTGAAAATTTACAAAGCGGGAAGGTGATTGCGATAAAAGGTCTATCAGGCTTTCACCTTGCTTGTGATGCCACCAATGAGACAGCAGTTGAATTATTGCGTAGCCGTAAAAGACGCCCAAATAAACCCTTTGCCTTAATGATGCGCGATGTGGCGGCAATTAATGAATATATTTCATTATCAGATATAGAAAAAACGGCGCTTGGCGCATCTTCTGCACCGATTGTGCTGATAAAGGGTAGGGATGACCGCATTGCCGCGAATATTGCGCCAGGCCTTAAGCAATTGGGTTTTATGGTGGCGGCAACCCCACTTCATTACATTTTATGTGATGCCTTCAAAAAGCCGCTTGTGATGACCTCTGGCAATCTGTCCGGTGAGCCACAGGTGATTGGGAATGATGAGGCCAAGGAAAAATTGGGGCAGTTTATTGATGGCTTCCTTTTCCACAATCGTGAAATTGCCCGTAGGCTTGATGACAGCGTGGTATTTGCCCATGATGATAATAGTGGTGATGCGATTATAAAAATTCGCCATGCCCGTGGTTTTGCGCCTTCACCAATGGTTCTGCCGCAAGGTTTTGAAAACTCCCCACCAATTCTCGCAATGGGGGCGGAAATGAAATCCGCAATTTGTTTATTGCGTGGGCATGAGGCGATTTTATCCCATCATATTGGTGAATTAGGCAGCGTGCTTGCAAACTCGGAACTTGAAAAGACGGTTTCTGATTATTGCCATATTTATGACCACACACCAAAACAAATCGTTATTGATAAACATCCCGAATATTTCTCAAGTAAGCTTGGTAATGAAATTGCGCAAAAAGATGATTTGGAACTTGTAACAATCCAACATCACCACGCACATTTTGCCGCTGTGTTGGGTGAAAATATGTTTGCGGCAGATGGTGAAAAAGCAATTGGCATCATGCTCGATGGTACTGGTTTGGGTGACGATGGAAACTTTTGGGGTGGGGAGGTTTTTATTGGCAATTATCGCGAATTTACCCGCCTAGCTAATCTTGCACCTTTTAGGCTTGCCGGCGGGACACAGGCAATATTGCACCCCTTCAGAACTTTGCTGGGTGCATTATCAGCAGCGTTTGGCTGTGATACGGTGGGCAATATCGCCAATGAAATTGGGCTTGGTGAAAAATCCATACCTATATTGAAACTATTGCAAAGTGGAATAAACTCGCCAATCACAACTTCGGCGGGGCGATTGTTTGATGCGGTTGCGGCATTGCTTGGAATTTGTCGTGATGCCATAAGCTATGAGGCACAGGCCGCAATTGAATTAGAAGCCATAACCCAAAGCAATGTGGGCGAATATTATAATTTGCCTTTTGAAAATGGCGTGATTGAAACAAAATATATGTGGAATGAAATCCTTAATGATATAAAATCAGAAACGTTCAAATCCGTCATTGCCGCAAAATTCCAAAATGGCTTGGCAAAAGGTTTTGCCAATGCGGCAATTGAATTGGCACTGCAAAATCAAATTAAAACCGTGGCATTATCGGGTGGTGTAATGCAAAATCGCTATTTGCTAACTGTTTTACAAAATGAGTTGAGAAACAATGGCTTTAAAGTGCTTCTTAATAAAGAAGTTCCGGCAAATGATGGCGGAATTGCTTTTGGGCAGGCATTAATTGCGGCAATAAGGGGGCGGGGTGATGTATAGTATTCTAAACATAGCAATCAATGACAAATCCGCCACTTTTGAAATTACTAACCCCTTAAAGCAAAGCCGTATTTTGATTGGCAAAACCCCAGATGCGGTTTTGAAATCAATTCCGATAATCTTCAACCTTTGCCCAATGGCACATAAAATGGCGGCTTCTCTTGCATTGGGATTACCAATTGATGATGGGGTGAAGCAGGGGGTAATTGGCGAAATTATTCGCGAACACTCAATGATAATATTCAATGATATGGCGAAGATATTAGGACTTGGGCTGCGGCGTGAGGCATTGATTGGGATTAACAATCTTAATAATGATCGCCTTGCCAAGCTTGAAAATGATTTATTTGGAACAATTGCGGAAGAATTTCTAACCAATCATACGACAAAAGGCATTTATGGGGAAATATTGCCAAAGCTTGATGAGTTAATTGGCGATTTTGGCGCAATTAAATTCGCCACCGACCCCACATATTATGCGCGCGCCACGGCCTTTGGCGATAATCCATTTTTTGCGGAAATACCAAATTTATCGCAACGAATCCTTGCAAGGTTCTGGGAAGTTGCCAATCTGATAATCGCATTAAAAAATAATACTAATATTGATGTTTGTGATGTAAAAAATGGCAGTGCATCAGTTTGGGCGGCGCGCGGTCTTTTGACACATTCATACGCCAAAAGTGCCGAAATTATAACGGATTGTACAATCACTACGCCAACAAATCAGATACTTGAAATGGATGGAATGTTGCTTGCGATGCTAAATGCCGCATTGAATAGCGAACGCTATTATATTAGAGAATTAGTATTAATGAATATATGCACCATAGACCCCTGCATAGAAACAAGAATAACGGGTCTGGAGTAAATGTTTTGCACGAGATGGCAATCTGTGAAGGAATTTTACAAAGCCTAGAAAATATCCGGGCCAAGGAGAATTTTGATAAAATCAAAATTGTTCGTCTGGAGATTGGTTGTTTTTCGGGTGTGGAAACCGATGCCGTGCAATTTAGCTTTGATGCCGTAACGCGCGGTACCTTTGCCGAAAATGCCACACTTGAAATAATCCAACAAAATGGCAAAGCTTATTGTATGGATTGTGCGAATGTTTTTGAAACTAATGACCGCCTTATGCCTTGCCCAAGGTGTGATGGCATTAATACGATGACTTATGGCGGTGACGCGCTTAGAATTAAAGATTTAGAGGTTGTGTAATGTGTAATACTTGCGGCTGTGCATCAGGAAATCTAAAAATCGAAGGTGATGAACATCACCACGACCACGACCATAACCATGACCATGACCATGAACACCAACATGAGCATGAGCATCATCATCACGACCATGACCACCATCATGATCATGATATTGATTATAATAAATTACCTGCGCGCAACCATAATCCCGGTATGTCACAGGCACGAATGATTGAAATTGAAGAAAATATTCTTGCCAAAAATGATGCCTATGCCGCCCAAAACCGTGATTTATTTAAGGCCAAAGGCATATTGGCATTAAACCTTGTTTCAAGCCCTGGTTCGGGCAAAACTAGCCTTTTGGTGGAAACCATAAAGGCATTACAAGAGAAATTTCAAGTAACAGTTATTGAGGGTGACCAACAAACCACTAATGACGCCGATAGAATCCGCGAAACTGGGGTAAAGGCAATTCAGGTTAATACTGGCAAAGGTTGCCATCTTGATGGGCATATGGTTGGCCATGCGCTTGAACATCTTGCCCCCGCTGATGGAAGTATTTTATTCATTGAAAATGTTGGCAATCTTGTTTGCCCTGCGGCATTTGATTTGGGTGAGGCGGCAAAGATTGCGGTGCTTTCCGTAACCGAAGGTGAAGATAAGCCTTTGAAATACCCTGATATGTTTGCGGCATCAAAAATTATGATTTTAAACAAGATTGATTTATTGCCGCACCTTGATTTCGATGTTGAGGCTTGCATCAATAATGCAAAGCGCATCAATCCAGAAATAAAGGTTTTGCAGGTTTCGGCAAAAACCCGCGCGGGCTTTGATGAATGGCTCAACCTTCTGGAGGGGCTGCGCGGGCAAATAATTGCGGAAATTCTTGCCGAACAAGAAGCGAAACTAAATAAATTTAAAAATCTTTTGAAATAGGTGCGCCATGTGTCTGGGACTACCGGGACAAATAATCGCCATTCAGGATAAACAATCACTGCTTGGTAAGGTTAGTTTTTCAGGCATTAGCCGTGAAATTGATTTAAGTTGCGTGGCAACCGAAAACCTTGATGATTTAATTGGAAAATGGGTTTTGGTTCATGTTGGCTTTGCCATGAGCGTGATTGACGAAGATGAGGCAAAGGCAACCTTAGAAGCGCTCGAGGGCCTTGCCGAGGCGCAAGAAGAGTTCGCGGCAATCAAAGAAAGTGCGGGTGAATAATATGCGCTATATGGATGAATTTCGCGACCCCACAATTGCCAAGGCACTTTTAAAACAAATCGCGAGCCTGTGTGAAGAGATTGGCAAAACCCGTGATGAACCAATTTATATCATGGAAATTTGCGGTGGGCATACGCATTCAATTTTCCGCTTTGGCCTTGATAAATTAGTTCCCAAAAATCTTGAATTTATTCATGGCCCAGGTTGTCCTGTTTGTGTTTTACCCATGAGCAGGGTTGATGATTGCGTTGAAATTGCTGAAAATGAAAATGTAATTTTCACCACTTTTGGCGATGCAATGCGGGTTCCGGGAACTAAAAAATCACTGCTTCAGGCCAAGGCCGAAGGATGTGATATTCGTATTGTTTATTCACCGCTTGACGCGTTGAAAATTGCGCGTGAAAACCCAGATAAAAACGTTGTTTTCTTTGGCCTCGGCTTTGAAACCACAATGCCGGCAACCGCATTAACAATCATTCGTGCCAAGAATGAAAACATCGCCAATTTTTCGATGTTTTGTAACCATGTTCTTGTGCCACCGCCACTGCGGGCATTGTTGATGGACGAAAAAATGCGGCTCGATGGTTTTGTTGGCCCTGGTCATGTTTCTATGATTATTGGCAAAAAACCATATCAATTCATTGCCGATGAATTCCATAAGCCGGTGGTAATCGCAGGCTTTGAACCATTGGATTTATTAAGTTCAGTTGTGATGGTCTTGCAGCAAATTATTGATGGTCGTCATGAAATTGAAAACCAATATGGTCGTGTTGTTCCTGAAGATGGTAATAAGGCCGCCCTTGACGCCATAAACCGTGTTTATGAGCCACGTCCAAGGTTTGATTGGCGCGGCCTTGGTGAAATTGAATATTCTGGCGTTAAAATTCGTGATGAATTTGTGGAATTTGATGCCGAAGTTAAGTTTAAAGTCGGCTATGGTGCAGGCAAAGGGGCGGGGCGCGAACCCGATGATTTGTTGTGTGGTGAGGTTATAAAAGGCCTTTTAAAACCGGTTCATTGCCCTAAATTTGGAATTGAATGCAAACCTGAAACTCCGCTTGGGGCATTAATGGTTTCATCAGAGGGTGCATGCGCCGCCTATTATCAATATGGCGGCAGACGCGAACATGAAGTAGCATAGGAATAAAAATGGAAGCCCCGAAATTCAACAAAACCAATGCTAAAATTGTTACGCTGGCTCATGGCGGCGGTGGCAAGGCAATGCGTGATTTAATTCAAGACGTTTTCATTCGCGATTTCTTCACAGAAGATACTGGCGAAATGGAAGATCAAGCACGCCTTGAAATCCCACCTGAATTATCGGGTGCGCGTCTTGCATTTACTTCGGATGGTTTTGTGGTTGATCCATTGTTTTTTAATGGCGGCGATATTGGCAAGCTTGCGGTTTATGGCACGGTCAATGACTTGGCGGTTGGCGGGGCAATTCCCAAATGGCTTTCGGCAAGTTTCATTATTGAAGAAGGGTTAGAGGTTGAAACCCTGCGTAAAATTGCGGCCTCTATGCGCGATGCGGCACTTAAGGCGGGCGTGAAAATCGTAACTGGTGATACAAAGGTTGTGGCGCGCGGTGCGGCTGATAAGGTATTTATAACCACGTCTGGCATTGGTTTAATTCCAAATGGGGTCAATCTTGCGGCATCGAAGGTGCAAGAAGGCGATGTGGCGATTGTAAATGGCTTTTTGGGGCATCACGGTGCTGCAATCTTACAAGCACGCGGTGATTTAATGCTAGAGGGTGAGATTAAATCCGATTGTGCGCCATTGGGCGACTTGATGGCGGTGGCAATGGCGGCTGGCGTGGTTCGATGCGCGCGCGACCTTACGCGCGGGGGTTTGGCATCGGCATTAAATGAAATTGCTGATGCATGTGGGCATGTAATCGAGCTTGAAGAAGTGAAAATGCCATTAAAGCCAGAAATTCGTGGTTTCTGTGAGATTTTGGGTTTTGATCCGCTTTACCTTGCAAATGAAGGTTCGCTGGTTTTGTTTGTGCCGCAACAAGATGCCGAAAATGTTCTGGCGGCAATGCGTGGGCATGAGTTTGGCAAAGACGCATGTATTATTGGCAAGGCAAAATTAGGCAATCGCCCCCAAGTCGAAATGAAAACCGCATTTGGCGGCACACGTATTGTTGACATGCTAGTCGGGGAACAATTGCCAAGAATTTGTTAAATTCTGCAACTTATTTAATAAGCCTATCAGGATTAAGCATTAATCGGGCATCGACCTCGACAATTTTACCGTCTTCTTTGACTTCTACGACTTTTTCCAAAATGGCAAGCGCGCTCCAGTTTTGGCGTTGGTTTTCATATTGTGTTACACCGACCTGTCCATAATATGGGTTAAAGTCAGTTACGGCACGTCCAGTTGCAACGGTTGTATAATAATATCCGCTAACCATTTTTTCAGCCGATAAAAAATATTTCCCAGGCTTCATTTTACCAAAGCTAAAGCGTCCATAATTGTCGGTTTCAGAATAATAGGCATAGTTAAACAGCCTTTCATCCGCCATAACTTTGCGTTTTTGCGGATCTCTGGAACGTGCTTGCTTCTTTGAAAGATTTATATATTCAACCAGATATGGTGTATAAGGATAAAGGAAAACCTTATGCCCACTTACTGGTTCGGGTTTGATTGTTGATAATAATGCGGCATCCAAACCATCGTTGGTGATTTTGTAAAATAGCACGCCATTGATTGTTGAATTGCCAAGTGCAATGGCATTTTTTGTATATTCTTCATCAAAATTTGTTTTCGGATAAATATATTGAACAGTATCTAACTGTTCTTGTTTATTCACTTGTTTTAAAACGCTCTGCGAATATGATGGCGATGCAAACATTAACAAAGCCATTGCCGTAAAACCAAATTTGACAAAATTTTTCATAGTAAATCCAATATTAAATACAACTTAAGCTCTATTTAAACCAGATATTGGCAAATTTGTGACGAAAATTTAATGTAATGCATAAATAAAGGGCGTCAAAATGACGCCCTAATAATTTAGTGATTACTTAAAAACTTAATGAACGGTCGCATTTCCGGCATTGAATACCAAATGACCTTCTTCGGCATGGGCAATGACGGCTTGGCCATCAAGCACATCGCCTTTTAATATCATTTTGGCGAGTGGATCCTGTACCTCTTGCTGAATGACACGTTTTAAAGGCCTTGCACCATAAATTGGGTCATAACCTTTGTTGGCAAGCCATTCTTTGGCATCTTCATCAAGTTCAAGTTTAATGTCGCGACTTGCCAATAATTTTTCAAGTCGTTTCAATTGGATTGGCACGATTTTATCCATTTCCGCACGTCCAAGACGTTTAAACAATATGATTTCATCAATACGGTTGATGAATTCAGGTCTAAAATTGGCTTTAACCGCTTCCATAACAATTGGACGCACCAATTCAATATCTTCGCCTTCTTTTTGTTCGGCAATATATTGTGAACCAAGGTTTGAAGTCATCACAAGGATAACATTGCGGAAATCAACTGTCCGCCCCTGACCATCGGTTAAACGACCATCGTCAAGCACTTGTAAAAGCACGTTGAAAACGTCTGGGTGTGCTTTTTCAACCTCATCAAATAAGACAACTTGATATGGGCGACGACGTACAGCCTCGGTCAATGCACCGCCTTCATCATAGCCAACATAGCCTGGAGGTGCGCCAATCATGCGTGAAACCGAATGTTTTTCCATATATTCGGACATATCAAGGCGAGTGATGGCGGTATCATCATCAAATAAAAATTCCGCCAATGCTTTGGTAAGTTCGGTTTTACCAACACCGGTTGGGCCAAGGAATAAGAATGAACCAATTGGCTTGTTGGGGTCTTGAAGCCCTGCACGTGAACGGCGCACGGCATCGGCAACCGCCACAAGTGCTTCTTCTTGACCAACCACACGCTCACGCAACTTATCTTCCATGCCTAAAAGCTTTTCACGCTCACCCTCAAGCATTTTATCAACTGGAATACCAGTCCAGCGTGAAACCACTTCGGCGATTTGTTCGGCATCAACCGATTTTGAAACCAGACTTTGCTTGCTGTCGCCCGCATTTTTCAACTGTTCTTCCAGTTTTGGAATGCGGCCATATTGCAATTCGCCGGCTTTGGCATAATCGCCGCTTCGGGTTGCGTCTTGAAGTTCAAGATGAAGTTTTTCCAATTCTTCTTTTAATTTGGTTGAATCCGCCTGTGATGCTTTTTCAGCACGCCATTTTTCGGTCATCTCAATAGATTTTTTGTCTAATTCCTCAATCTCGTCCTCAAGCTTTTCAAGGCGATCTTGGGATGCGGCATCCTTTTCTTTTTCAAGTGCCGAAGCTTCGATACGAAGCTGCATTAGTTTGCGGTCGATTTCGTCCAATTCTTCGGGTTTTGAATCCATTTGCATTTTTAAACGCGCCGAAGCTTCATCCATCAAATCAATGGCTTTGTCGGGCAAGAAACGGTCGGCAATATAACGGTTTGACAAGGTTGCCGCCGCCACAATGGCATTATCGGAAATAGTGACACCGTGGTGAACCTCATATTTTTCTTTTAAACCGCGAAGGATTGAGATTGTGTCCTCAATTGTTGGTTCTTCAACAAAAACTGGTTGGAAACGGCGGGCAAGGGCAGGGTCTTTTTCGATATATTTACGGTACTCGTCCAATGTAGTCGCACCAACGCAACGCAATTCACCGCGTGAAAGCGCAGGTTTCAAAAGGTTGGAGGCATCCATTGCCCCATCACCTTTACCCGCACCAACAAGGGTGTGCATTTCGTCAATGAAAAGCACAATGCCGCCGTTGGTTGCCTGTACTTCTGAAAGCACAGCTTTTAGGCGTTCTTCAAATTCACCGCGATATTTTGCGCCCGCAATTAATGCACCCATATCAAGGGATAAAAGTTTTTTATCCATCAAACTTTCTGGCACATCGCCATTGATAATACGCAATGCCAAACCTTCGGCAATTGCGGTTTTACCCACACCGGGTTCACCAATTAGAACCGGATTGTTTTTTGTGCGGCGTGACAAAACCTGTATTGCACGGCGAATTTCTTCATCGCGCCCAATAACGGGGTCAAGCTTGCCTGATTTTGCGTCTTCGGTAAGGTCACGTGTATATTTTTTAAGGGCTTCGTATTGATCTTCTGCCCCCTCACTATTTGCGGTGCGGCCTTTGCGCATCATGCCAATTGCCATGTTCAAAGATTGCGTGGTTACACCCGCCGCTTTTAGGGCATCTGCTGCCTTGGTTGCACTATTGGTGGAAATTGCAAGCAATAACCACTCGGCAGGAACAACGCTGTCGCCCGCTTTTTTAGCGGCATCTTCGGCTTGGGCGATGATTTTTGCGGTGTCGTTGGGCATATAGATTTGCCCATTGCCACCTTGCACAACGGGAAGGGCGGCAACCGCCATATCAACGGCAAGTTTCGCCTCATCGGGGCGACCACCCGCCGAACGGATTAGACCGACCGCAAGCGATTTATCCTCATCTAACAATGCCTTTAAAAGGTGTTCAGGCGTGAAATATTGGTTGCCTGCTTTGATGGCCTCCATCTGTCCCGCTTGGATTATTGCACGTGCACGTTCGGTAAATTTATCAAGATTCATAATGAATCCCCCTTTTGAATAGAATATCTATGGCGGGATTCGAAAAATTATGCTCCCCTGTTTACGGGGGAGCTGTCACGATTTATCGTGACTGAGGGGGCATATTGCCCCGTGTCGCCCCCTCCGACCCGCCCCTTTAAACAAGGGAGGGCAAGGTTGTCATAAGCCTAAATCCTGCCTACACCTCATAGATAGGTGTGGTATATATGTTACACAAGGGGCGTTGCTGAGTATTGTACGAAAAAATAAAATTCGTTATTATAAGATTTATTTTTGGGAAAACTATCTATGGATATTATAGAAACAATTAATCTCTATAACCGAGGAAAAGATGTTTGGAACCATTGGGCTTTAGAGAGAAAAAAAGAACGTGAACATCTTGAAAAGACTGGTATTTGGTTAGTTGAAAGTCAAGATTCAAATGGTGCAATTCTATCCGGTTCCAAAGAAACAATGGAGTGGGTTAATAGTTGTTCAGTATCCTTTGTTCATAATGAATTTGTATCTGAAGTTGACTTTACAGGTTTCATTTTTCCTTGGAAGGTAGATTTTTCTGGGGCTATATTTCATCATAATGCTAATTTTAGTGGTTGCGAATTTCATAGTGAGTTTTTAATTGTTGCCACTAAATTCAAACGCGCTTGTTATTTTAGGCAAGCCAAATTTAATAATGCCTTTATTTCAGAAAGAACTATCTTTGAAGGAATGTTATGGTTAGACAACGCCTTATTTCAAGGTTATAATCACATTTATGATGTGCATTTTCACAATGACGTGGAAGCTCATGGAGCAAAGTTTACAAAAGGAATAAATATACAATATTGTATTTTTCATAAAGATTGCAATTTTACGAAAGCACAAATTGAGTGGCAAGGGTTTTTTACAAAGTGTGAGTTTAAAGGCGCTAGTCATTGGGATGATGCTATTTTTTTTGGAGAGGCGAATTGGTCTGGAAGCAAATTTAGCGGATATGTGAGTTTAAATGGAACAAAATTTGAGCAGATACCAGTATTTATTCAAACAGACTTTATTCAAGCACCAAGCTTGGAAAAAATTGATATAAAATCGACCAAATCTGATCATTATAGTGAAATTGTATGTTGGCGTTCCTTAAGACAAATTGCCTTAAAAGGGCTTGATAGCGAACGCGAAAAATATTTCTTTGCGATGGAAATAAAAGCTGTCCGAAAAGAAAAGGGAATATTTAATTCGTATTCGATACTTGCTTATATCTATGGCTGCCTGTCTGACTTTGGTATTTCATTCGGTAGGCCTATAATTTGGTTGCTTTTTTCATTAGTTATTTTTGCAGGCATTTACTTGGCACCAAACATCACATATGAAGAATTTGCAAATAAATCTTTTTTTACCAAATGCTCTTACGGTGAAGGAAGTAAAGTTACAAGTGCTATTACAATATCAGTGCAAAATGCTTTCCCGGTAGGGGGTTTTAGTAACAGTGAATTAATCAAAACTAAGGAAGAGTGCCTTTTTGGAATTAATAAATCAGGTAAGGAAAATAAAAAAGATACTGTCCCAAATATTACAAACGTATTTTATATTTTAGCTAAGTGCCAAACTATTATTACAGGTATTTTAATCTTTCTAATTGGTCTAGCCATAAGGAATCGTTTCCGAATTAGTTAGTAATATAATATAAATTATGTATATAACTTTTCAGTTTTTTATATATTAGAAATAGCTACTGTGGGTAAAAATGGTTCCCGTAAGAAAATATATAATAATTTATTCACCTATTGAAACCGGTGTTGAAATCCACCGTATCATAAATGGTGCGGTGGATTATATTTCTTCGGATTTTGCTATTTAATTACGCCGCTGCTAATCTCTTCCTCAACGCAAACTTTACAATTATCAGGCAGACCGTTGCAAAGGCGGCGCATGCCACATGTAATAACCAGAATTGCACGGTTGGCATTTTTTCAAATAATGCGCCGATTTGCCCGACCGATTTATTGGCAACGAACAAGGTCAAGTTGAACAAACCGGTTACAGTTGCCGCCAATTGAATGGGGGCAAGGCGAACAAACAATGCCAAGGCAATCGGCAGCACCATTGCAAAACCAATTGAGTTGATGATGTGGAACATCACAGGCCAGAATAGACCGATTTTGCCATCAGGACCTTTGGTCAATTCCGCCATAACAAGGCACATTGCACCAAAAGTGGCAATAAAGGTGCCAAGAATCATTTTTGTGATTTCATCAGGTTCTTTCCATTTTGTGCCATACCAACGGAAGAAGATTGCAACCGCCGCCATCAATGTCACAGAGAAGATGGAATCAAGTGTTACAAGCCATGTTGTTGGCAATTTATCGCCCATGAAAACAAGGTTAAAATCGCGGTCGCCCCATAATAAATAGGCATTAAAAATTTCCATATTGGGAATAAGGCCGATAGCAAGAATTGGGATTAAAAGCACCAAAACGCCAATCATTTTCCAATCTTCAAATGTTAATGGGTTTGGTGCGGCTTTGCCATTTTCTTTCTTTTGCTCAATGACATCTTTTGGCAAATGTTTGATGCCCCAAACATAAATCGCAACAGCAATTAACATGCCGATACCCGCAGCGCCAAAGCCCCAATGCCAACCAACTTTTTCCCCCAATGTCCCAACAATAAGGGGTGAGGTGATTACACCAGCCTGAATTGCAAGATAATAAATTTGGAAGGCGTCGGCGCGGCGATTGTCACCCTCTTTATAAAGGCCACCAACTTGTGATGCCAAATTACCCTTGAAGAAGCCTGAACCGATTACAAGCGCCAAAAGTGCAAACAAGAAAGTATAATCAAACGCCATCATAAAGTGACCAGCCGCCATTAATAATGCGCCGGTTAAAACCGCTTTGGTGCGTCCTAAAAATTTATCGGCAATAAAACCGCCAATGATTGGGGTTAAATAAACCCATGCCGCATAATCGCCAAAAATTTTAGATGACAAAGCGGTGGGATCATTCGTGTTATAATGCGCCGTGAATTGACCAAAGAAAGCAATATTTTCAATATGCCCCGGATGAAGCAAATATTTCGCCATATAAAGCACCAATAGTGATTGCATGCCATAATATGAAAATCTTTCCCATGCCTCGGTAAATGCCAAGAAGCCAAGACCTTTGGGATGCCCCAAAAATGCTTTATCATTCTTGAGCTTTATTTCGCTTTCTTCACTTATCATTTGATAGCCCCGCTTTGCGCAAAATTTATGCTTTAACAACCATATTCATAAAACACTTTTCGGCTATGGCAATATTTGATTAGCACAAACAAATTATTAGCCCGAATTTACTTTAAAATTTTTGCCTATAAGATTATATATAATTACAGGAGGCAAAGATGAGTGAATATGAATTGGTAAACTCTTTGGCGCGCTTTTGGGGCGGAATGGGCGTAATCCTTTCGGCGATATTCCTTTTGCGCAAAGACAGCCTGAAAACACTGGTTGATGATTTTGAAAATGTTGGCGCATTGTCATTTTCAATCGGGCTTATGACTTTGTTTGTTGGTCTTGCATCGGTTGCAATTTATTCCCGCTTTAGTTTTGATTGGCGCGTTATTATCACGCTTTTTGGCTGGGTGAGCCTTGCCAAAGGTGTGTGGATTATAACCATGCCAAAAAGCGTAAAAAGCCTTATTCAAAGCGGATTTTATAGCAATTATGCCAAGGCATCATTAGTGATTTTGGGCGTAGTTGGCCTATTTTTGCTTATCAAAAGTTTTTGAGACTTGAATATTTTTGCGGCTTGAATTATATGGCTCGCATGGTCAGCAGTTCACCAAGGCGTTGCCGTATAGGCTAAACCTGCATCTTTATGTTCAATCTGGTTATGTGCCATATTGCAAGACGGCAACCACAATTGTTTCGGCACTTTAACGGAAATTGAACAATGACAAAGGAAATATTCCCCTTTGGCGTGCCTGATATATCGGCACTTGCCAAACATATTAAAAAAGAAATTGACGAAAACAAAGCTCCATCCCATCTTGAGGTTTTGAATATTCTTGCACGTGGTGCGGGGTTTAAAAACTTTCAACATTTTCGGGCTTCAATCGCACCAAATGATGCGCCGATAATGGTTGATAAACCTAATCAAGATGCGCTTAAGAAAATTACCAAATATTTTGATAATAATCTGGTGCTAATGCGGTTTCCGCCCAAAGAATCACATCGCGAATTATGCTTGTGGTTCTTTTGGTCACGTATTCCGCAAAATGCCAAATTCAATGAAATTGCCTTTAGCAAATTCCTAAATGGTCTTCATTCATTTGGTGATGCGGCGTTAATAAGACGTTATTTGATTGAATATGACTTTGTAAGTCGATCGCGTGATGGTTCTGATTATCGGCGGATAGAACTTGAAATTCCGCCCACAGTTCAGGCAATTGTGAATATGTCGAAAGACGATATTCCCGTTAAAAAGAAGCGTGATAATGCTGCTTATATTAATGGCTGAAATACGCAAAACCAACGCCCCGAAAACTAGCCCGCCAATTGCAATAAAGCCAAAAGGCAAGCCAGTTTCAGGTAGTCAAGCAAAACGGACTGCTGATTAAATCAAACTTTCAACTATGCCGCCTTCTACCCTTAATGCCGCGCCAGTGGTCGAGGAGGAAAGGGGTGAGGCGACATAGGTTACAAGATTTGCAACCTCTTGCGGGTCTGCAAAGCGCCCAGTTAAAGAGCTTGGGCGATGAGTTGCCACAAATTCACGCCCTAATTCATCGAGTGACTTGCCATTTCCGCCCATAACATTTTGCAAGAAATCTTCAACGCCTTCTGTCATGGTCGGGCCGGGTAATACAGTATTGCAGGTGACACCTGTGCCTTTGGCAACCTTGGCGATGCCGCGCGAAAGCCCCTGCATCGCGGCCTTAGAAGTGCCATAATGCACCATATCATCAGGAATATTTATCGCGGATTCAGAGGAAATGAAAATAATTCGCCCCCAATTCTTTGCCATCATTTTTGGCAGATAATGACGCGACAGGCGCGCACCCGAAACCACATTTACGTTTAAAATATTCATCCAATCATCATCGGAAATTTCGGTAAATGGGATTGCGCCATAAATACCCAAATTATTGACAAGAATATCAACCTCTGGAAATGCCGTGAATAATTCCTGTGCTCCTTTTGCTGTTGCGAGGTCAAACGGTGCGGTTTCAATTATGGCATTTGGATTTATCGCCAAGATTTCCGCTTTTGCCTTTTGGGTGGCATCATTTGTGCGGCCATTAATTATAACTTGTGCACCAGCGCCTGCCAATGATTTGGCAATGGCAAAACCAATTCCTTTGGTTGAGCCTGTAACCAGCGCCGTTTTATCTTTCAAATTTATTTCCATTTTTATCCCCTGATTGGTTTCAGATATTTGTAAAAATTTCGAGATTATTTGTCAAATTAATTCGTTTGCCAAAAACCAATAGCGTGATATTTTGTAACGATGGTTACATTAGAGGAATTACGCCAGTTTCTATTATCTTTGCCCGACGTATCCGAAGGAATGTCATGGGACAGCGTGTCATTCAAAGCAAATAAAAAAGTGATATTGTTTTGGAATGCAAAATATAATGCCCCTGTCTTTAGCTTTGCACCAGAAGAAAATGAATTCTTATTAGAGGTAGATGGCGACACATTTTTCACGACCGATCATCACCGCAAATTTAATTGTATTTTGGCGCGGCCTGAAATGCTTGATTTAAATTGGGCCAAGGCAAAATTATATGAAAAATGGCGCAAGCTTGTTTCCAGAAAGACTTTAAAACAATTTGATTTGGAAAATCCTGATTATAATATTTAAAAACAAAAACCCCGCCAAAATTATTTGACGGGGTTTTAATTTGGTGGGTTTCAAAATTAAAATACTGTATTAAGGCGAACTGCAATTGGAATTGTAACTTGGCCTTTGACGTCATTGGTTCCGCAAACACCATAAGTACAATTATTCGCATTATTTTTCTTAAGCGGTGAATTATATCTTACGCCAACTTCTGCCGCGAGTTCCATGCTATCAGACAAGGTATATGATGCGCCCAAATCAGCGCCAGCGGTATAGGTAACACCATCATCAAATAGTTTCATTTGACCTAGTGAGTTTGCCCCCGCTTTCATATCAACCGATACTTCTTTGGTATAAACAACGCCGCCGTGAACCGCATAATATGGTTTGATTGGATTTTTAACCCAATTGCCACCGAACCATTGGCGCCAACCAAGTTCAAGCATATATTGCTCAAGATCACTTGCGCTTCCGGTAAGGTTGGTATCGCAAACACCACTTGCTGCAACGCTTACCAAACAGCCCATTTGCACATTACCTTTGGCAGAAGCATTGGTATAACCAAAAGAACCGAAAACTTCGGTAAGGTTAGATAATGCATAACGCACTTCGAATGATGTATGGATATTGGTTTTATACATATCATCATATTTGCGACCACGCATTTGCACGATGCTTGAGCTATATGCCGCATTATATGCACTAAGGTCAGTGGCGGTTCCGATACCGTCATTAACAACTGTGCCTTGGGCGCTTACTTCTGTGCCGATTGATGATGAAAAAATCCATGGTGATGAATAGCCATCTGCCAGTGCATTGGTTGCAATTGCAGCGCTGCTGATGATTGCAATTGTAACTAAATTCTTCAGTCGCATTAAAACCCCCGTAAATAAAGGAAACTTCTTTTTACGGAATCACCATTCGGTGATTTGGTTAATAAATATTAACCATGATTTATTTTTGCTAAATTTTACCCCAACCTTGAAGCCCTAAGGCTTCTAAAGGTTTAAAGCGGGATTTATATTCCATCTTGTTGCAGCCATCAATCAAATAGCCAAGATAGACATATGGTTTATTCGAGAGGCGGGTTTGAATAATCTGATCAAGGATTATAAAGCTACCCAAAGATTGCTTGTTAAAGTTGGGGTCGAAAAATGAATATACTAATGACCTACCGTCACCCAATTCATCAATCAGGCAGCAGGCAATTAATTGCCCTTTTTTGCCCATTTCACAATCATAGGCAAGGCGATAGTCATAAATCCTTGTGCTTTCGACGCATTCTTCAATCATTGAAATAAAGTCTTCGCCATTCATGCCAGACATCCCTTGGTTAAGGTGGCGGGTGTCAAGGTATTTGGTCAAAAGTTCGTACCGTTCCTCGGTCGCGATTGGAATACATTCACTGGCAACAAGCATTTTGTTTTTATCGATAATGCGGCGCCATTTTTTATCAAACACAAAATCATTTGCAACAACACGAACCGATACACATTTCGAACACATATCGCATGACGGGCGATAGGCAATATTTTGCGAACGCCTAAAACCCGCATGGGTCAGCGCTTCATTAAGGGCATTGGCATTAAGGTCGTTTAGGGTTGTGAAAATCTTACGCTCCAACCTGTCGCCAAGATAGGGGCAGATTTGGGGTGTTGTAAGATAAAACTTTATATTCGTTCCGGCACCAATGCCAAAAAAACTATTCTCACCTGTGGTCATTTCATGCTTCTTTTGATGCCATATTACACATTAAATGCACCAAAAATCAATATATTATTTTATAAAGATGGGTTACCTGGTAATGGCGGTGATGCCCTTTTTAAAACGATGGCAATACGGCGGTTGGCCGGTTGGTATGGGTCATCGGGGAATAACGGCTCTGTACCAGCTTTTCCGGCGATTTGTGAAATTCTATCATCGGGAATGCCCGATGCCGCCAAAACCCGACGTGCAGCATTGGCACGCGCAGTTGAAATTTCCCAATTTGAATTATTAGGGTCGGTATTTTGTGACGCGTCAGTGTGACCATAAATAATGATTTGGTTTGGCAATTGCATAATAACGCGGGATGCCGCACGCAATAGCGCTTTGGCACGGTCATTAGGCTCGGTCGAGCCTGGTTCAAACATTGGGCGACCTTCTTGGTCAACCAACTGAATGCGCAAGCCTTCTTTGGTTTGGTCAACAATGATATTGTTTGAAAGCTGCGCTAGTTCTGGCAAATCTTGCAAGGCTTGGCGCAGTGAAATTTCCGCTTGTTGGAATTCGGCGTTTTCTTGTTGCGAAGCTTCGGTATCTTCACCAGTTGAGCCAGAGGTTTCGCCATTGGCGTTTGGCGTTGCCTTATCATCGGTTACTGCGGTCGAACCCTGTTGCATTGCGCCCGATTCACCAAGTGCCGTACCCGCAAGAATACCACCCGCACCCGATGTCGTTGCCGAAAGAGAAGCAGGGGCAAAATAATCGGCGATACCGCGCTTTTGTTCAGGCGAAGTCGTATTAATCAACCACATCAAAAGGAAGAATGCCATCATCGCGGTCACAAAGTCGGCATACGCAACTTTCCACGCGCCACCATGGTGCCCGCCCGCAACCTTTTTAACCTTTTTGATAATAATCGGTCGATTACTATTTGCTGACATACTAATTCCCTGAATTACGGGCAATATGCAATGAATTAGTTAAAGTTCGGTTTTTAAATTTTGTTAAAAAGCACAAAAAGCAATTAATCTAAATAAATGAAGGCAAGGCCGGTTTCGGTTAAATCATTGTTCACTTTGCACAATATAAGCATATTCATTCTTGAATTTGCTAATGGCTGAGTGCTTATATTTTCTATATTAATCGTATAATTGCCTTGTTCATCTTTCCACTTTGGTTTTTTGCCTTTAAGGACGATGCCGTTTATATTGGGTCCAAATAATTCTATTGGCCCATTATTGCCATTTCTAATTATTATATATTCTGATGGCTTGTTGCCATTACCAAATGAATTAAGCCTAGTCCCAACTTCCCAAACCCTTACACAAGTGGCCCGTGTTTTTGACCATGTATAGCCCGCCGAAGCTTTGCAGCCATGTGCATCACTATCGCCACCAACGATTTGTGGTTTTTCCATTGGTTTCGTTGCCTCAATAGCTGGGCTTTGGCAGCCGGACAAAATTATTGCGGCGGCTAAAAAGAAGATTTTCTTCATGTAAAACCTTATGCCCCAAGCCTTTTTGCCGCTTCGATTGCCCAATAGGTAATAATGCCATCCGCACCCGCGCGTTTAAAGCATTGTAGGGTTTCCATGCGCACACGTTCACCATCAAGCCAGCCATGTTGAATTGCCGCCTCCAACATTGCGTATTCACCTGATACTTGGAAGGCAAAAGTTGGCATTTTGAATTCATCTTTGATACGGCGCAAAACATCAATATAAGGCAAGCCTGGTTTAACCAAAAGCATATCCGCACCTTCTTCAATGTCCATTGCAACCTCAATCAATGCCTCATCACTATTGAGTGGATCCATTTGATAGGTTTTTTTATCACCCTTTAATGCACCTTTAGAGCCAACGGCATCGCGATAAGGCCCATAAAAGCCAGATGCATATTTCGCGGCATAGGCCATTATTTTGGTGTTGATAAAGTCGTTTTCTTCTAATGCTTGGCGGATTGCCCCAATGCGCCCATCACACATATCGGATGGGCCAACCACATCGACGCCAGCCTCGGCTTGGGTTAGTGCCTGTTTAACCAAAGCCTCAGTGGTTTCATCATTAAGCATATAGCCGGTTTCATCAATCAAACCATCATGCCCGTGTGAAGTATAGGTATCAAGCGCGACATCGCACATAATACCGATGTTTGGAACTTTTGCCTTAACCTCGGCAATGAATTGCGGGATAAGACCATCTGGATTAAAAGCCTCTGTGCCCATTTCGTCTTTTTTGGCGGGGTTAATATGTGGGAAAACCGAAATCATAGGAATGCCCAAATCCGCCGCGATTTTTGCCTGCTCAATTGCACCTTTTAAGGAATAGCGCGAAATGCCAGGCATTGATTGGATTGGTTGCGGCGCATCGTCCCCATCATGCACGATTAGTGAAAGAATCAAATCATCGCGCGTTAAAGTCTTTTCACGCACCAAACGGCGTGACCAATCTTGTGAGCGTGTACGACGAGGGCGAAAATCGGGGAAAAATTGGGTCATGTAAATTGCCTTTTAAAGATAAAGTGCGATTAGAACTTTTGTGCAAACTCCGCAACTAAAATGTTTTAATAATTTTGTTACTCAAGCGGTTTTAACCGCCTTATGTTGCAATCATAAAAATTAAGAGAAACTGTCACCCCGCACTTGTTGCGGGGTCTCATGAATTTTAAAGGCAAAATTAAATAGACCCCGCAATGCACTTCGTTTATGCGGGGTGACATTAGTGTTTTAACCATTTTACCCATTTGTAACAATATTATTTCCAAATAAAACCATTATTAATCAATTGCCTATGTCGATTATTGGCCTAATTTCTCATCCCCCCGTAAATGTTGACATTTGTTGACATTTTGGGATTTGGACAAATTCAAAAGCAAAAAACACCCCACCCAAAACCCTGACATTTCCTGACATCCGTGGCCAAGCATCAGGTCTCTGATTTGGCTGATGGCTTCATAATTTTAATGGTAAAAATAAGGGTGGGGACAATGCTGCTTAACTGCTTCCCTTGAGGGAAGCTCCCGCGCAGCGGGTGAAGGGGGTTGGCGGCGTTGATTTTAGAACCACCGCCGCTGATGCACAACTATTGCCATTCACCTTTCTGTCTTTTGACCTGTGGTCAAAATCCACCTTCCCTCAAGGGAAGGAGTTAACCGCACTTATCCTCCCCTGCGTCAGCGGGGGAGGTGGCTTGCGAAGCAAGACGGGGGCAGTGCTTCCCCGTTGCACGGAAGTTGTTACGAAGCTGTTGAATGAAGTAAATGACCTAAAGGCCACCATATCCATTGAAAGTGCCTATTTTACAGGAAGTTGCATCGGGTTTTGGAGTGTTAGAATTTGATTCTTTTCTAAGAAAGGAATTAAAATGAAGTCTATAAAGCCGCGTTTCAACTTACGTTTATATCCTGATGTGACTTTTTATAAAACACCACAAAAGATATTTTATAAAATTCCCAAAGAAACAATAATTGCCGAATATGCCCCCCGTGGCACAAAGGTATTCTTTACTTATAAAGATATTTGTTTTGAAGCAGATAGAGAAGATTTTGAATATCTGGACGGGACAAGGGTTCTTAACCTCGACCAACTATATGCAAGACATATGAAATAATATGTAATTCATTACAATTTATTACACAGCTTGTAACTATGCGTTGATATTTATACGCATAATGTGTTTAATTGCTTCAATTCTGCAGTCAAATGAGACCATCGCCTCAGTTCGTGCTGTCATATAAGAAGAAAAAGTGCGGGTGAATGTCATATTTTCCTCGTCTTTGGTCTCGGCAATTGACGCCAAGTCAAACAATAGGTCGGAGTTTTTGAAAAACTCCGACCTATATGTAATGGCGAACGCATAAAATATTTTCGTAAATATTGTTCATGAATGATGCCACGCCTTTTTGCGGGTGCAGCGGAATTTTAAAGCAGTTTTTTCTAAAAAATTGTCATTAAGTTTTAGTGTATTTATCAATTGCTTTCAAAATATTCCGCTTTTTTGTATCGTCTAGCTTAATGCTTTTTCTTTTTCCTGCTGCATCAACTTGGCCAATTAAAAAAAACTTATCTGATGTATCAGATTTATATACTGCAACTTCAGGATACAAAAAATAATTTGATGCTTCTATTCTATCAAATTCACAACCCAATTTATCGTTTATCTCTTGGTCATTTGGATTATCAATATCAAACATAATTTCACTGAAGTTACTACTTTCATCAACAATATATGCGGTAATGCTCATAAGTCCTTCCCCTGCTTGAAAATACACAATATCAATCTATGATATTGTTGACAAGGGGCAATCGAATGAGAAAATACAATAATGATGGTGAAGATTTTTTTTTAAAATTGGGTACGAATATTTTTGAACAACATTCAGAGATAATAAATATAGCATTTGCAGGCGGGGTATTAATATCTCAATATTCAACGCTTGAAGCAATTATGGCAAAATTATTAATTGATCTATATCGTCAAGATGAGGACATGCTTAATCGTTATATTGATGACAATTTTTCAGAAAAAGAAATCCAAAAATCCTTAAAAGATTTTTGTTGTAAAAACTTTACTCCACCTGAAAACCAAGTAATGGAAATTACATGGGATGGTTTTAAAAAAATTAGGCATGTTAGAGCGTCACTTGCACATAGTCTTTGGGCAAAAAGTGAAAACCACCCAAATGATATGATTTTATTAGAAAAAATTGATTTTCTAAAATCTAACTCTATGAGTACAAAGGTTTTAAATAGTCATAGTCCACAATATAGCGATATGATTGCTGTGCAACAACATCTTTATAATAGTGCTAATTTAATAAACAGACAAGAAATTGAACATTTGATTGATTTATGCGGTCAAATACAAGCGTTGATTATCAACTTATCTATATACTTCATTGCTAGTGACACAAAAGAGCGGCAAAATGCAATAAATGTTTTCAGAACTTGCTATCTTACAAGACACATTATTTGGTAATGCATTTAAGTGCACAATACAAGATTGAATTCTATATTGATAATATTATATTCTTACAACAGTTTTTAATATGTTGTATAATTGTAATAGTTATCTATTGTTTGTGAATGGATTAATTTATATCTGTCACAGTTCTATATGCCATTTTTACACTTTAATTCGCGTTTAAAACCACAATTGCCAAATTCGCGGCGATTGCTTTTAGGTTCTTTTCTTTTTCGATTACCAGATATTCTTCGGGGGAGTGGGCGTTAAAGCTTTCTATGCCTGAACCAAGGGTAAGGGCGGGGATGCCCAATGACATTGGTACGTTGGAATCAGTTGAACTTGCCGAAGTGGAAAGCGGATAGCCGTATTTTTTATAAACCCCTTCGGTAATTTTAAAAATTTCGGTATCGTGTGCGGTTTTGCCAACCGGTCTTTCACCAATTATATTGGCTTTGTATGAAATTTCGCCTTTGCGGGTGCTGCGTTTTGAATTTTCATTTTCAACCGCTTTGGGAAGGATGGAAACAAAATAATCATCAAGCTGTTTCAGATCATCTGCGGAGGCCGAGCGCATATCAACCGTCATCGATACTTTGAACGGGATTGAGTTAACCGATGTGCCACCTTCGACAATGCCGACATTATAGGTGGTTTGGTTCTTTAATTCTTTGGGATATTCGGTGAATTTGGTGATTGCATCCGCCATAGCATAGGCAGGGCTAACGATACCAAAGTCGCCAAATGAATGCCCACCTGGGCCATTAAAATCAACTTTATAACGTTTAGAGCCAATTCCCGCATCGGTAATATCGCCCGCCGCACCCGGTTCAAATGAAATAAAGGATTTGATTTTGCCTTTATATTTACCCTCATTGAAAAGATATTTTGTGCCGCGCAAATTGCCAGGGCCTTCTTCGCCAACATTGCCAACAAAAAGAATATCATATTGGGTTTGGATGCCGCTGGCTTTTAATGCCTTGATTAATGATACCATTACCGCAAGGCTTACGGTGTCATCACCAATGCCGGGTGCTTTATATTTATTGCCGTCAATTTTAACCTTAACATCCGTTCCCGCCGGGAAAACCGTATCAAGGTGGGCGGCAACCACCAAAACCTTGTCATGCTTTTTGCCTTTATAAAGCCCCATGACATTGCCGACCGTATCGGTTTCAACCTCTTCAAGCCCTGTGCTTTGTAAAAGCGTTTGGAAATATTTGCCACGTTCGGTCTCTTTAAATGGCGGCGCAGGGATTTCTGTTAAATTGATGGTTTCCTTTACAATATTGTCAAAATCTTCTGCCAGATATTTGGTGGCTTCGCCAAATTGTTTTGATGCCAAGAATTTATTTGTGTTGTTTGATTGTGCAAATGCTGCGCCCGAAACAAGGCTGGCACAGGTTACGCCAAGAAGAAATGATGATATGGTTTTCATTTATTATCCATTCGCTTATTAATTATAAAATGTTGTAACATTCTCGAAAAGATTTCAATATGAAACTTACAAAAAGACAGTTAATTACGCATTCTTTGGCGCTTGTTGCAATATCTGGTGCAAATGATGCCGCATTGGCAGATGGGGGAATTAAGACGGTGCAAAAAATAAATTATAAAAAGCCAATAGTCATTGCACACCGTGGTGCATCTGGTTATCGCCCCGAACATACGATTGCGTCATACGAGCTGGCAATAAAAATGGGTGCCGATTTTATCGAGCCTGATTTGGTATTCACCAAAGATGGGCATTTAATTTGCCGCCATGAAAATAATATTAGTGATACCACAGATGTCGCCGACAAGCCCGAATTTGCCAATCGCAAAGCCACAAAAACCATTGATGGCGAAAAATTAAGCGGTTGGTTTACCGAAGATTTTACCATTGCTGAAATCAAGACATTGCGTTGCAAAGAACGGTTGCCACAACTTCGCCCACAAAACACAAAATATGATGGGCAGTTTGCAATTCCAACTTTTGAAGAGATTTTGCAATTGCGTGAAATGGCATCAAAAGAATATGGGCGCGAAATTGGTGTGTATCCAGAAACCAAACATCCATCATATTTTTTAACCCAAAATCTTGATTTTGATGAACCCTTATTATCACTTATCGACCGTTTTGGATTAAATAGTGCCGAAGCGCCAATCTTTATCCAGAGTTTTGAGGTTGAAAACCTTAAACGCCTTTCACAAAAGACCAAAGTAAAACTTATTCAGCTTATGGCGGCGGAAGGTGGGCCATGGGATAGCCAAAGCGGTTTTAGCAAAACCTATCAACAAATGATAAGTGGTGAGGGGCTAAAAGAAATTGCAAGCTATGCTTATGGCATTGGCCCTGAAAAAACCATGATTATTCCGCGCGATAAAAACAATAAATCCTTGCCACCAACATCATTGGTTGGGGATTGTCACGCGGTTGGGCTTAAGCTTCATCCT
The DNA here is from genome assembly GCA_002337085.1 of Hyphomonadaceae bacterium UBA1933. Lineage (GTDB taxonomy): Bacteria > Pseudomonadota > Alphaproteobacteria > Caulobacterales > Aquidulcibacteraceae > Pseudaquidulcibacter. Next base: position 398,093 of record DDFH01000003.1, read on the forward strand.
TGGACATTCCGTGCCGAAAATTACTTTCTTGCCGATGAATTTCGTAAGGGGATAAGCCTTTCACCATTATATTTACGCCACCACGGTGATTTAGAGGCGGAAATCAAGCAATTTATGGCTGCGGGAATTGACGGCTTCTTCTGCGACTTTGCAGATATTGCAGTAAAAGCAGTAAATGGGTGAATAAATATAACAAAATTATTTACTTATCAGAAAAATTTGCTTCAAAATTTATTAAAATTTGTACCGAATTGAAACATAGTTAATGGCAATTTGTGTCAAAGGTTAATACCCATTTTCTTAATGTGGAATTTAATTGCCATTTTAATGCAGGTTATTATGGCGCAACCCTTTGAAAACAAATGAAATATCTTCAAAGTAACTCGCGGGTAATATTTTGTTTAACATTCATAAAAACTATGCTTAGTCAAAGGTTAATGCCCCTTTAAATAGATTTTAGACATTTTTTGCTAGAACAATGAAATAATAATGTCGAAGAAATTGACAGGGGTATAAAATGGGTGTGGTAAAATCTTTGGGGGCAACCCCTATTAAGAGCGATGTTCTCTTAAGCGACTATATCGGCGGACATGAGGTTAAAAAAACCGACGCTGTTGGACAAGTTTCAACATATAAAGAAGCGCTTGCTTTGGTTGAACGTTTGCATAGACAGCTTTTGGACGTTGTAAAAGATGAACTTGACCGTTCTGGTCACGAGGAATTGACCCCGGTACAAGCACTATTGATTTATAATATTGGTGCTGATGAATGGTCTGCGGGCGAATTGCGTGCCAAAGGTTGCTATCTTGGTTCAAACGTTTCGTATAATCTTAAAAAATTGCACGAACTTGATTATGTTGAAAGCAAAAAATCAAATCACGACAAACGCCAATTAAAACTACGTCTAACACAAAATGGCCATGCAGTTCGTGAACAGCTTGAGGGAATGTTTAACCGTCAGGCAAATACAGTTACACCGGTGGGGGGCATCGATGCAGATTCGCTTAGCGCATCCAATAAAACATTACTTCGATTAGAACGTTTCTGGTCTGATCAGGTAAAATTCAAACTTTAAATATATTTAATGTTTAAACCGATGCAGCAATCTTTGCGGGTTGTTGGATTGCAAAAATAATAAAATAAACTTAAAACCCTCGTGATGAACGGGGGTTTTTGTTTTATAGCTTACTTTAGGTTTGGTATTTGACAAATTTGGTGCAATTTAGCCTTTATTTACAGGGCTGCAATGCGCTAAAGCTTTAACCTGCGACATTTTGCGTCAAGGTAATTTCTTTTCATTGTTATTATATGCTAAAGAAATGTTGAATTAGCGGGGAGGGGGACAGCAGTCCCCATGAGGTATGGATTATAACAACGCTTTTGCAAATGCTGTTTCTGAAATCAAAGATGAAGGACGGTACCGCGTTTTCACCAATATCAGACGTTATAAAGGTAATTTCCCACATGCGCGTTATTATACGGACGCTGGCGTAAAGGATATTATCGTTTGGTGTTCAAATGACTATTTGGGTCAGGGCCAAAATGATGAGGTTCTTGATGCAATGCGTGAGGCACTTGATGATGTTGGTTCTGGTGCAGGTGGAACCCGCAATATTTCTGGTAATACCTATTACCACACTATGCTAGAGCGTGAGCTTGCGGATCTTCACCAAAAAGAAGCTGCACTGTTGTTTACATCTGGTTATGTTTCAAATGATGCAACATTGGCAACGATTGCCCGCATTCTTCCTGGCTGTATCATTTTTTCTGATGAATCAAACCACGCATCAATGATTGAAGGGATTCGTCGTTCTGGCTGTGAAAAACGTATTTTCCGCCATAATGATGTTGCGCATTTGCGTTCATTGCTTGAAAAAGCACCGCAATCTGCACCGAAATTGATTGCGTTTGAAAGCGTGTATTCGATGGACGGCGACATGTCGCCAATGAAAGAATTCTTGGATCTTGCGGATGAATTCAACGCAATGACCTATCTTGATGAGGTTCATGCCGTTGGTATGTATGGCGAACACGGTGCTGGCGTTGCCGAACGTGATGGCCTTATGCAGCGCTTTGATATTATTGAAGGCACAATGGGAAAGGCGTTTGGCGTGATGGGGGGCTATATCACTGCCAGCGCCACCATTATTGATGCTATTCGCTCGCTTGCACCTGGCTTTATTTTCACAACTTCACTGGCACCAGTTTTGGCGGCAGGGGTTTTGAAAAGCGTGCAAATCCTTAAGTCTGAAAAAGGTCGTGAACTTCGCGCCAAACATCAGCGTCAGGCGCAATATTTGAAAGATGCCTTCCGTAATGCTGGTCTGCCAATTATGGAAACTTCAACTAGCCATATTGTTCCACTTTTTGTGGGTGATGCGGTTAAATGTAAACAGCTTTCTGATTTATTGCTTGAAGAATATGATATTTATGTACAGCCGATTAATTTCCCAACCGTTCCACGCGGCACGGAAAGATTGCGCTTTACCCCAACCCCACTTCATAGCGATGAACTATGCGATGAGTTGGTGCGCAAAGTATCAGAAGCCTTTGGTCGTTTAAAAATCGCCAAAGCGGCTTAAATTATTCTTTTTCTTAAATAATTTCTATGTTAAGCTCGCGTCTATGAATGATAGGCGCGAGTTTTATTTTGAGTTTGTGAATATTGGTAATTTTACCCAAGTTCGGGCCGTTGATTCTTTGACTGGTCTTGAGGTTGCGGTAACAACACCCGCCAATACCGCGCGCGCCCATCAGATTGAGCTGGCAAAAAGAAAATTACTCATGATGCTTGAAAAGCGTAATAAGGTGTGACGATTTGCCGTGTTCAAAACCCAATATTTACGCATCCTAATAATAGAATATTCTTGTAACATTTGCTAAAAAATTACCAAGCCTTCTGCCTATTTGAAGACTGTTCAGAGCTTGGCTAAGATAGATTTACACGTTTCGGGCAAACCTTGGCCATTGCTTTAATGGAGGTTTGACTATGAGAAAATTACTTATCCCCGCAGCAGTTGTTTTATTATGCGCCATTCCGGCTTTCGCAGGTGATGAAACCGGAAATTGGAAGCGTCCTAACGGTGATATTGTCGAAGTTAAAGTTGTCAATAATGGTTTGTTTTGCAAAATTACCAAAGGCAAAAAAGTCGGCTTTGAAATGTGCCACGGCATGAAAACAACCGCGCCAAATGTGTGGAAAGGTAAGGGCATGAAGCATCCTTCGATGCCTGGCTTCATGACGTTTAATGGAACGGTCACAATAAATCAGAGCAAGCTTGAAATAAAAGGATGCGTTGCCGGAGACGGTGTCTGCGACAAAGAAGTTTGGTCCAAAGTGAATTAGCCAATAAAAAAGGGTGGCAATGCCACCCTTTTTTTGAAGACTAGAAGGCTATTTACCGCGAACGCCGCGCCCAAGGCCAATTTTCTTGGCAAAGTTAGAGCGTTTTTCAGCATAATTTGGTGCAACCATTGGATAATCAGCAGGCAATCCCCAACGCTTGCGATAATCTTCTGGGCTAAGGCCGTAATTTGAACGCAGATAACGTTTCAACATTTTAAGCTTTTTACCATCTTCTAAGCAAATGATGAAATCATCTGTGATAGATTTATTTATGCTTATTGCTGGTTTTAGCTTATCGCCATTTTTATCGCTTTCGACATCTAATTCGCTACTAAGAGCCTTTTTTACAGATGCGATAAGCGTTGGAATAGCGTCCATAGAAACTGGATTTGCACCGACATATGCGGCAACGATAGTTGTCGTCATGTCCAACAATTCCAGTTTCTGGTTTGTTTTAGTTTCTGTCATTTTTCCCTCAACAAAATACACGATAGATTTGGAGGAAGTCCAAATCCATTAACCCCATAAAATATGAAAAAATCTTATCTAATTATATTTTTGTTTTTGAACGCGGCATACAATAAAAAAATTGCACACCCACATAATCTATGTGTTGTGACAAAGATAAGTGTTGCGACAAAGATAAGCTTCCCTATTTGACTTGAATGACTAAAGCATAAAAATGTTACCAACAAGTATAATTATCAGTTCAATATTTATTATTGTAATCAATTCATTAATCTAGGCGAAATGTAAAACAAAAATTCATTCTGTAAATAGCTTAATTTGCAAATTTTGCAAAAAACAACAAAAAAAGAAAATAAATCTTGTTTATTCTGGCTATAACGCTATTAGAGGGGCGAATTGTAACAATGGTTGTGAACCACTTTGTTACATGTTTCTGAGAGGGTTTTCACAAACCCATGTTAAATTCAGGGGATAGTTAAATTGTCATCATATACTTCAGACGAACTGAGCGGTTTTTTCTCTTCAGATCTTGCTCAAAGAGATAAAGATATCTTCACAGCAATCGAACAAGAGGCACATCGCCAACAGGAAGGTATTGAACTGATTGCATCTGAAAACATCGTTTCAAAAGCGGTTTTAGAGGCACAAGGTTCGGTTCTTACTAATAAATATGCTGAAGGCTATCCTGGGAAACGTTATTACGGCGGTTGCGAATGTGTTGATATTGTTGAAAATATCGCAATTGAGCGCGCGAAACAATTGTTTAATGCCCAATATGCAAACGTACAGCCGCATTCAGGCTCACAAGCAAACCAATCTGTATTCATGTCGCTTTTAAAACCAGGTGACACTTTTATGGGTCTTGATTTGGCTGCTGGTGGTCACTTAACCCATGGTTCAAAAGTAAACCAATCTGGAAAATGGTTTAATGTGGTTTCATATGGTGTGCGTGAAGATAATCATTTGATTGATTATGACAAAGTTTTGGAGACCGCAAAAGAAGCCAAACCAAAACTTATTATTGCTGGTGGTTCTGCCTATCCGCGTAAAATTGATTTCAAAAAATTCCGTGAAATTGCTGATGAAGTTGGCGCATTCTTCATGGTTGATATGGCGCATTTTGCGGGTCTTGTTGCCGGTGGTGCGCATGATAACCCACTTGAATATGCACATGTTGTTACCACAACAACCCACAAAACCCTTCGTGGCCCACGTGGCGGTATGGTGCTTTCAAACGATTTGGATATTGGTAAGAAAATCAATTCAGCCATCTTCCCTGGTATTCAGGGTGGGCCATTGATGCACGTAATTGCTGCCAAAGCAGTGGCATTTGGCGAAGCATTGCAGCCATCATTCAAAGTCTATGCCAAAAATGTGGTTGATAATGCGGCAATCCTTGCGGCAACTATTAAAGACGGTGGCTATGATTTGGTTTCAGGTGGTACTGATACCCACGTTGTTTTGGTTGACTTGCGCCCTAAATCACTAACTGGTCGTGATGCCGAAAATGCGCTTGGTCGTGTAAACCTTACTTGTAATAAAAATGGTGTGCCGTTTGATTCTGCACCGCCAACTGTTACATCTGGTATCCGTTTGGGTTCTCCTGCTGGTGCTTCGCGTGGTCTTGGCAAAGATGAGTTTAAATTCATCGGTCAAAAAATCGTTGAAGTGTTAGATGGCTTGGTAAATTCACCAGAAGGTGATAAAGCTATTGAAGCAAAAGTTAAGCAGGAAGTTGAGGCACTTTGCCAAAAATTCCCAATCTATTGCTAAATCAATTGATAGGATAAAAATTGCACTGTCCGTTCTGCAAATGCACTGATACAATCGTTAAAGATAGTCGCCCCACTGAAGACGGGGCGGCAATAAGACGACGCAGACAATGCCCGGAGTGTGATGCCCGTTTCACAACTTTTGAACGCGTACAAATGCGCGAATTAAAAGTTATAAAGCGTGATGGTACAAAAGAAGTCTTTTCCTATGACAAGCTTCATAAATCATTGTCGATTGCGCTTAGGAAACGTGAAATTTCTGATGAAACAATTGATAAATTAATCAATTCCATTAGCCGTGAGCTTGAAAAAACTGGCGAGAGTGAGTTTTCGACCACTGTTGTCGGTGAATATGTGATGAAGGCATTGGCGCAAACTGATCCCGTGGGATATGTGCGCTATGCCTCAGTATATCGTGATTTTTCTAAGCCACAGGATTTTAACCGCTTTATTGAAGACGAATTAAAACATGTCCTTGAACAGGACAAAAATCAGACCAAATGATATATATAATAAATATATTGGCAAAATAATGCGCCCAAAGATTTTTCTTAAACTTGCTACCTCAATTGACGGTAAAATTGCGCTTAAAAATGGGGAAAGCAAGTGGATTACCAACGAAAAATCGCGGGGTGAGGTTCAAAGACTTCGTGCGGTAGCAAATGGCATAATTTGCGGAATTGGAACGGTTTTAAAAGATAATCCTAATCTTAATTTGCGTGGCGTGGATTATCCTCCATCACAAATGCCGGCGCGAATTATCTTTGATTCCAACCTTAAAACGCCTGCTGATTACAATATTGTCAATGACGCAATTGGCGGCAAGTCGATTATTTTCTTTGATAAAGCATTACAGGGGACAAAAACCAAATTTGGGGATAATGTTCACCTTTATGGCATTGGGCGTGATGAATATGGCCTTTCCATTCCACAAGCGCTAGAGATTTTGTCTGATTTGGGTCTAAATACCCTGATGCTTGAAACCGGTGGCAAATTGGCGGCAAGTTTCCTAAAGCAAGGCTTGATTGACGAGATTTTTTGGTTTCTTGCCCCAAAAATTATTGGTGGCGATGGGGTTGATGTTTTTGCCAATTTGGGTTTTGAAACCCTTGAACAAGTCATAAAACTGGCGCAAATAAAGCAAATTAAATTGGACGGCGACATGTTGCGCCATTTTGAGGTTAAAAAATAGTGTTTACCGGAATTATCGTTGCCCAAGGCGAATTAAAAAATATTGAAAACCTCGAAGGGGATAGGATATTTACATTTAATGGTGAAATTCCGTTGACGGCATTAACGCTTGGTGCCTCGGTTTGCCATAATGGAACTTGTTTGACCATTATTGAGTCTGGAAAAGCAGATGGGGTACAAAATTATTGGAAAGTACAAATTTCCGGTGAAACCATCGCCAAAACCACATTGGGCGATTGGAAAATCGGCGATAAGGTCAATCTTGAGCCAAGCCTAAAAATTGGTGATGAATTAGGCGGCCATATCGTTTCGGGTCATGTTGATGGTGTTGGCTTTATTGAAAGCATTACTAATGATGCCGAAAGCCATGTTATTATTGCCTCTGCACCCAAAGAATTAATGCCATTGATTGCCAAAAAGGGATCAATTGCATTTGATGGTATTTCACTTACGGTAAATGATGTAAGTGAAACTAATTTTACATTAAACATAATACCGCATACTTGGGCGGTAACAAATATGTCGCAATCTTTTGTTGGTAGAAAAATCAACCTAGAGATTGACCCTCTGGCACGATATGTTGATAGATGGTTGAGCTTTGGTAATAAAAGCAATAAAGACAAGTGAAAGGTTTAAATTATGCCAAAAGACCCATTAAATATTCTACTTGTTGTCGGTGATTATTATCGCCATATTGCGGATGAACTGATTGCCGGTGCCTCTGAAGTTATCAAGGCCTATGGCTCTAATTTTGATATTGTTCGTGCGCCTGGGGTTTTGGAAATTCCTGCTATTATCGCTGCTGCTGAGCGTTCGGGCCATAAACCAACTGGCAGAAGCTTTGACGGCTATGTTGCTTTGGGCTGCGTTATTCGTGGTGAAACATCGCATTATGTTCATGTTTGTACCGAAAGCGCGCGTGCAATTATGGATATGACCGTGCAGGGGCTTGCAATTGGTAATGGCATATTGACCGTTGAAAATGAGGCACAGGCATTGGCACGCGCATCACGTACCCAAAAAAATAAGGGTAAAGAAGCTGCGGTTGCTGCAATCACCGTCATTGAGATTAAAAAGCGTCTCGACAAAGGGGGCGTTTAATGACTTCTAAGCCGGTAGTTTCAAAATCAATTCAGGCATTGCGCGGTGCGCGTCTTGCTGCGGTGCAGGCGCTTTATCAAATCGAGCTTACGACAAAGCCAGTTGATTATGTAGTGCGCGAGTTTAACGAATATCGTATTTCAGATCGCTATGATTTGGATGATGGTGACGAAAGCGGTGATGCGCCACTTTTTGCCAATCGTGAATTTTTTGGCAAGCTAGTACAAAATGCTTCTGATGACATTATAATGCTGGATGCGCAGATTGAAAAACGTCTTGCAAAAGACTGGACGCTTGATCGTATTGATCCAATCGCCCGTTCGGTTTTACGCTCTGCGGTTTATGAATTGATGAATTATCTTAATATTCCGGTTGCAGTTATCATTAATGAATATGTTTCCATAATTGCCTCTTTTGGCGACGGAAAAAATGCGGGTTTCGTTAATGGGATTTTGGAAAAAATTGCCAATGAAACCGGGGCAGTTAGCGCCCGTGAGAAACAAGTATAATTTGAAAAATGGATGAATTTGCAATTATCGCCGAAATCCTCAAGCCTTTAAGTGGCGGGGATGAAAACGCCCTTGGCTTTAAAGACGATATTGCAATTTTACCCAAATTCACCAAACCTACAATTTACACCACCGACACAATTGTTGAGGGGACGCATTTCCTAAAAAGTGATGCGCCCGAAGATGTTGGTTATAAACTAATTATGGCCAATGTTTCAGATATTATTGCCAAGGGGGCGGAGCCGCGCGCGGGGTTTTTAAACCTTTGTTTGCCGCATTCAATGGATGCAAATGCCGTTAAAGCATTGGCAAATGGCATTGCCGAAGCCAAGGCATTACATGGCGATTTCCCAATTCTTGGCGGCGATACGACCGTCACCAATGGCAATATGGTGCTTTCATTGTCGCTTATCGGTGAAACAATTGGTGAAAAGCCAATTTTGCGAAGTGGTGCGCAAATTGGCGATGATATTTATGTTACTGGAGTGATTGGTGATGCAAAGATTGGGCTTGATTGCCTTTTTGGAAAGCTAGACCCTGATAATTACCCAAAATGTATTGAACATTATAAACGCCCCAAGGTGCAGCCACTTTCTGCCGCGAAACTAATTGCAAAATATGCCAATGCGGCAATGGATATTTCCGACGGGCTGTTGGGTGATTTGCAAAAAATGATTATGGCTTTGGGGGCGGAGTTAGATCTTGAAAAAATCCCATATTCAAAAGAAGCCGATCAATATGCAATCTGCCTTAAATCTATGTTTGAATTAATTAGTTTTGGGGACGATTATCAAATCCTATTTACTAGCGCACCGATTAATGAGGATGCGATTATGCAATCTGGATTGCAAATCACAAAAATTGGCAAAATTATTCAAAGCGGTGGCCTTAAATTATTTTCCAACGGTAAAGAAATTGATTTTGAACGAAATAATCTATCTTTTTCACATAAAATTGGTGATTTTTAAGCGATTTATTTACTTTATCGTTTAAAATACCCTTATGGGACACGAAATTTCAAAACGTAGCTTTATGGCATTTTCCGCTATTGCCGCATTCGGTAGTATGTTGCCAAGTTTGACTTTTGCCGAAGAAAAAGAAGGGGTAATGTCAAACCCTTTGACGGTTGAAATCCCTGGCGTTGTTGTTCCTATTGCCAATGGTCGCCGCCTTGCAAACTATGTTTTTATGACCATTGTTGTTACCTCCGCCGATGATAGGGGGGCGAATGTTTTGCGCTCCAATATGATGTTGGTAAAAGATGCAATCGTCCGTGAGGCTTCTAAAAACCCTGTCCCACTTCGCAGCCCAAGCAATTATTTCGATAAAGCCGATTTTTGTAGAAAATTTTTGCCCGTTGTTGGCGGCGCGTTAATTGGCGTCAAAGTGACGCGGATTGATGTATTAGACGCGCAATTTATGAAGCGCTAGCGTAAAATCCTTATAAATCAAGCAATTTATTATCAGCTACACTAATGTAATCAGTGTAGTTAATGAATGTATGCAATTGCAAAATTAAAAAAAACGTGAAAGAGTTACCTCGCTGGGAGCAAAAAAATTATAATATGTATCAAAAGTGAGGAGATAAAATGGGTGCAAATGTCACTGGGGTGATTGCTGCGATTGCTGCCGGCATCGTGGCGATTATATATGGGTTTGTCACAATCCAATCTGTATTAAAAAAGAGTGCGGGAACCGAGCGTATGCAGGAAATTGCCGCAGCAATTCAGGAAGGCGCAAATGCCTACCTTAACCGTCAATATACTACAATCGGCGTGGTTGGTGTTGTATTGGCAATTGTATTATTTATTTTATTCGGGCCGCTAACTGCGGTCGGTTTTGTTTTGGGGGCAGTGTTATCCGGTCTTGCTGGCTATATTGGGATGTTGGTTTCGGTTCGTGCCAATGTCAGAACCGCAGAAGCATCACGCCATAGCCTAGCAGGTGGTCTTGATATCGCATTCAAATCCGGTGCTGTTACCGGTATGTTGGTGGCTGGTCTCGCACTTTTGGGCGTTTCTTCTTATTTCTATATCCTTGTTTCTGTATTGAAAAACGAAGTGACATCACGGGTTGTTGTTGATTCATTGGTTGCCCTAAGCTTTGGTGCATCACTAATTTCAATCTTTGCCCGTCTTGGCGGTGGTATTTTCACCAAAGGTGCAGATGTTGGCGGCGATATGGTTGGTAAGGTTGAGGCTGGTATCCCAGAAGATGATCCTCGTAACCCTGCAACAATCGCTGATAACGTTGGTGACAACGTTGGTGACTGTGCTGGTATGGCGGCCGATTTGTTTGAAACCTATGCGGTTACTTTGGTTGCGACCATGGTTTTGGCATCAATCTTCTTCCGCGAAACGGGTGCGGCGGTTATGATGGCATTGCCGCTTGGCATTGGTGCAATGGCGATTTTTACCTCTATTATCGGCACATATTTTGTGAAGCTTGGTAAAAGCGGTAACATCATGGGCGCACTTTACAAAGGTTTGATTGCGGCGGGTGTTCTATCGGCAATTGGTCTTTATTTTGTTGCGCAATATATGGTTCCAACTGCGCTTACCACTTCTGACGGTCACTCTGTTGGTGCAATGCAAATCTTTTTATCAGGCATGGTTGGTCTGCTTGTTACTGCGGCAATTGTTTGGATTACCGAATATTATACCGGTACCGAATATGCACCGGTTAAATCAGTGGCACAGGCATCAATTTCTGGTCACGGTACAAACGTTATCCAAGGTTTGGCGGTTTCTATGGAATCAACTGCTTTGCCTGCGCTTGTTATCGTTGCGGGTATGATTGCAACCTTTACAATTGCGGGCTTGTTTGGTGTCGCAATTGCAACCACAACCATGCTTTCGGTTGCGGGTATTATCGTTGCCTTGGACGCATTTGGTCCGGTTACTGATAACGCTGGTGGTATTGCTGAAATGGCGGAATTGCCTCCAGAAGTTCGTAAAACTACTGACGCGCTTGATGCGGTTGGTAACACTACTAAGGCGGTTACCAAAGGCTATGCAATTGGTTCTGCGGGTCTTGGTGCATTGGTGTTGTTTGCGGCATATACCGCCGATATTCGCCACTTTGCCGAAAACCCACAACAATACAAATTCTTTGACGGTGTTGTTGTTGACGGTATGTTTGACCTTTCAAGCCCTTATGTGGTGGCAGGTCTGTTAATTGGTGGTTTGTTGCCATATTTGTTTGGTGGTTGGTCTATGACCGCTGTGGGTCGTGCTGCGGGCGCGGTGGTTGAAGAAGTTCGCCGCCAATTCCGTGAAATCCCTGGCATTATGGAGCGTACTGCAAAACCTGATTATGGTCGCGCGGTGGACATTCTTACCAAAGCGGCAATCCGTGAAATGATTGTTCCGTCATTGCTTCCAGTTCTATCGCCAATCGTTCTTTTCTTTGTAATCAATTTTATTGCGGGCAAAGAAAATGCGCTTGCGGCGGTTGGTGCAATGTTGCTTGGTGTTATCGTTACTGGCTTGTTTGTGGCAATTTCAATGACATCTGGTGGTGGCGCATGGGATAATGCCAAAAAATCTTTTGAAGACGGCTTTGTTGATAAAGATGGCGTGAAACACATGAAAGGTTCAGAAGCACACAAAGCGTCTGTAACCGGCGACACTGTTGGCGACCCGTACAAAGATACTGCGGGCCCTGCGGTAAACCCAATGATCAAAATCACCAACATCGTGGCATTGTTATTGTTGGCGGTATTGGCGCACCATTAGAAACCCTCAAGTCGCCGCCCTCGCTTCGCTCACTTAGCGACTTGGTGAAAGCGGCAAAAGATTTTCGAAAAGTGTGATTTCCGAAAATCTTTTACATATCAGTTTAGAAAGCCCCCGAATTTCGGGGGCTTTTTGTTTGTGGGAATATTATTGAGAAAAACTCAATAATTGCTTCCTGAAAACTCGCTTATTATTGTTTTGCATTTGGCTTAACAGCTTCCAGTTTTTTGGAGGTTGTTTTGGTTATATTTAAATTACCATTTAGGCATTTGTTCATTTCATTTTTATTAGGTTTGGCACAGACCATCGCATTCGGAACATCATTATATCTTTTGACGGTCTTGGGGGCGTATATTTCGCGGGATTTGGCGTTGCCATTGTCGCTTGTTGCATTTGGGATGACGTTTGGGATTTTATGTGGCGCGTTGATTTATCCGCATGTCGGGCGCTTTATAAATCACGGGAAGGGGCGGCAGGTTCTGGTTTTTAGTGCGCTTTCATTTGCTTTGGGGTTAATCATAATTGCCAATAGCCATTCGGTGGCAATCTATATCATCGGTTGGGGTTTTATGGGCTGTGCGATGGCATCAGGGCTTTATGATGCGGTTTTTAGCCAATTGGGGTTGGTATTTGGCAAAGATGCCCGCCCGATGATTTCACTAATCGCACTTTGTGGCGGATTTGCCAGCACGATTTTTTGGATAATAAGCGGGCATTTTGTTCATTCAATTGGTTGGCGTGAAGCGTGTTTAATCTATGCGGCATTGCATATTTTTATAAATCTGCCGATTTATCTTTTCGTCTTGCCGATTGGTAAAGCCAATGCAATACATGGTAAAACATCGGCTAATTTCATTATTGATGATGATATAAAACAAAAGCTGATGATAATCACATCGCTTTTTATGTGTGAAACTTTGGTTGCCGCCATTATTGGCGTGCATATTGTGAATATGCTTTCAGGGCAGGGGATTGGGGTTAATATTGCGGTGGCAATGGCGGCAATAATTGGCCCGTCGCAAGTTGTTGGACGCTTTATTGAGCTAAGTTTAGGGCATAAAATTCGCCCGATTACTACTGTTTCGGTGGCGTTGTTTTTGATTATTATTGGTTTGCTACTAATTGGCATTAATCCGCCAAATGCACTTTGGTATTTAATGATTTATGGTGCAGGGATTGGGGTTTTGTCGATTGCGCGCGGCACATTACCGCTAGAAACTTTTGATGCCAAAATCTATCCTTTGCTTATGGGGAAAATGGCACGACCAATTGCAATTACCCAGGCACTTGCACCAACAATTGGCGCATTGCTTGTGGCACGGTTCGATTTGATGAGCATGTTGTTGATTTTATGCTTTATTGTCGCCCTATCATTGGCAGCGTCATTATATTTACGCTATAATGGGGCAGAAAGTGAAGCGAAAGAAACCATATGAAGCGCCAAAAACTACCACCCTTAAATGCCCTGCGCGCCTTTGAGGCATTGTTTAGAACCGGAAGTGTTCATGCGGCGGCAGATGATTTGGGGGTTACGGCGGGCGCAATAAGCAAGCAATTGGCAACACTTTCGGAATCAATGGAGCAAAGGCTTTATAATATATCAGGTCGTGATATTGCCCTTACGCCATATGGCAAGCAATTGGGTGCGGCATTAAAGGGGGCTTTTGATACGATTGAAGGCGCGATATATGCGGGGCAGGGCGGTAATGTGCTTAATATCTCCTGCCTTGGTACGTTTGCGCTTAAATGGCTTATACCGCGTTTGCCAAAATTCTATGCCACATATGGTGGGGTAAGCATAAATATTCTTGAAGCCTATGAGAAGGTTGATTTTAAAACCCATAAATATGATATTGCCATCCGTATGACTGGCTCAAAAGGGCTTGAGGGGCATAAGGTTACACCATTTTTGCGATATAGTTTTGGGGTTTTAGTATCGCCTAATCTATCAGTGGATATAAAAACACCCGCAGATATAATGCGCCTGCCCAAAATTTCTTATAAAACCTATGACGATTCATGGAAGAATTGGCAAAAAGAAATGGGGCTTGATGGGGTTCAGGGGGAACAACATTTTGAGTTTGATCATACCTCGACCGCGATTTCGGCGGCAATGGCGGGGATTGGTGCGGTCATAAGCTCGTCAATATTAACACAAGCGGAACTTGCGGCGGGTGAATTAATCGCCCCCTTTGGCTTTATCCCTTCGGGGCAAAGCTATGCAATCATTGAACCCCATAATTCTAGCCGCAATCAACTATGCCAAGCCTTTGTTGATTGGCTTTTAGACGAAGGCAAATAACCCAATAAAAAAGCCCCTCAAAAGAGGGGCTTTTCTAATTAATATGTAAAAGATTTTTGGAAATCACACTTTTCAAAAATCTTTTTCCACTTTCCCCAAGTCGCTGAGTGAGCGCCGAAGGCGCGAAGGTGGCGACTTGAATGGAATTAGTGTTTCACATTTCTCCAAACCGCTTGGTAAGACATCCAAGTGAAAATGGTCATGATGAACAAGAACAACAAGGTCGCGATACCAGCAGATTTACGTTCTGTCTGATGCGGGTCACCTGCCCAAGTCAAGAAAGCAGCAATATCTTTTGCTTCTTGATCTGCGGTTGCTTTAATACCTTTGTTTTCAGGTGTATCAGCATAGGTCACAAGATCGTCAACGATTTGTTTAGGCATACCAATGATGCCGCCCGCAATATATGGGTTATATGATTTACCATCAGGGATAACCAAATCATGTGGCGGTGTGTGATCATAGCCAAGCAACAATGAATAAACATAGTTTGCGCCGCCATGACGTGCTTTGGTGATAACCGACAAATCAGGAGGTGCAACCCCGCCATTTGCTTGTTTTGCATCATAGTCGCTTGCGAATGGTGCAACAAATCTATCCGCAGGGATACCTGCACGGTCAACTGGTGCGCCGCTCGCGTCAACGTCTTTAACCGTATAACCTTTGGCAATTGCCTTGATTACAGGGTTATCATTTGGGTTAGGATATTTAGGGTCATAGTAAGGACCATATTTGTCACCCAAATTACGGTAATGCAATTGGTTCATAGAGTGGCAAGAAGAACAAACCTCTTTATAAATCTGGAAACCACGTTGCAATTGTGCACGGTCAAAACGACCAAATGGACCATTATATGAACCACCGGCATCCATAAGCTTTACAGCGCCTGTGTTCGCAAATGCGGTACCCGCACTAAGGGCAGCAAATGCTATAACAACTGAAGTAATTATTTTACGCATATCAATCACCCTTAGTTTTGTACTACGCCAACAATATTTGGATTCGGCTCTTCACCTTTTGGTGCGTTTGCAATTGAATCCGCAATTGATGCAGGAGGAGTTTTTGGTTTTTCAAACTTGCTAACCAAAGGAAGAATTAGCAAGAAATATGAGAAGTAATAAATAAGACCAATTTTAGACAACCAAGTCCAAGGCGCTTGTGCAGGCATTGCACCACAAATTCCTAGGAAGATGAAGTTTGCAATCCAGATGAACCAGAAAATACGTGCCAATGGGCGGTAACGCATTGATTTGATTTTAGAACTGTCAAGCACTGGAAGCGCCAACCAAACCAAAATCGCACCAAGCATTGCAATAACGCCGCCAAGTTTAGCAGTGAAGATGCCAGGAATGATATCAAAGTCAACCGCACGCAAGATTGCATAGAATGGCAACAAATACCATTCAGGAACGATGTGCGCAGGTGTAACCTGATTATTCGCTGGAATGTAGTTATCTGGGTGGTTCAAAGCCTCTGGTGCAAAGAACACGAATGCAAAGTAAACCATAAGGAATACCAAAATCGCAAATGCGTCTTTGATAGTGTAATATGGGTGGAATGGAAGGGTTTCTTTTTCCACATCTTTAACTTCAACACCGGTTGGGTTGTTATTGCCCGGTACGTGCAATGCCCAAATGTGAAGAACAACCACACCCAAAATTACGAATGGTAATAAATAGTGTAGTGACAAGAAGCGGTTCAAGGTTGGTTGATCAACCGCAAAGCCACCAAGCAACCAATTGTGAATGCTTTCACCGACAAAAGGAATTGCCGAAGTTAGGTTGGTGATAACGGTTGCACCCCAGAAAGACATTTGTCCCCAAGGAAGAACGTAACCCATGAATGCAGTCATAACCATCAAAAGATAGATGATAACGCCAAGGCCCCACAACACTTCACGAGGTTCTTTATATGAACCATAGTAAAGACCACGGAAAATGTGCATATAAACTGCAAGGAAGAAGAATGAAGCACCCGACATGTGCATATAGCGGATTAACCAGCCATAGTTCACGTCACGCATAATGTGCGCAATTGACATGAATGCACGGTCAGTAGCAGGAATATAGTGCATCACAAGGATGATACCAGTTACAATCTGAATCCCAAGGAAAATTGCAAGAATTGCACCAAATGTCCACCAATAGTTAAGGTTCTTTGGTGTTGGGAAATCAATCATTGTATCATAGGCAAAGCGTACAAGAGGAAGACGTTTGTCAATCCATTTTTCAAAGCCGCTCTGCGGAACATATTTAGAAGGACCGCTCATATTAATTATCCAATCTTCACAATTGTATCAGATGTATAAAGGTACGGAGGAATCACAAGATTTTTTGGTGCAGGGCCCTTACGGATACGTCCCGCTGTATCATATTGTGAACCGTGGCAAGGGCAGAACCAGCCGCCGTACTCGCCCAAGTAACCAGACTCATTAACCCCAACCGGAATACAGCCAAGGTGAGTACAAGCGGCAAGCATGATAAGATATTCTTCTTTGCCCACTTTACCGTTAGACTGTGTGATGCGCTTTACATCAGTTTCAGGGTCTTTAAGGTCTTTGGCTGTATCATCTTTTTTTGCCTGCGCAATTTCTGCAGCAGTTCTATGACGGATGAACATCGGTTGACCGCGCCATAAAATCTTTGCCTGCGAACCCTCAGGAACGGCAGTAAGATCAAATTCGATTGAAGACAATGCCAAAGTATCGGCAGAAGGATTCATTTGGTGAATTAAAGGCCATGCCGCCATAGCCGCACCGCCCAAAGCAACCGCCCCAGTTGCAAGATGTAATGCATCCCGGCGGCTTACAAGACCTTCGTCTTTAGTTGTGGTGTTATCTGACAATTCAAAACACTCCAAAAGCACTTAATAATTAATAAGTAACAAGTTTAACTATCTAAAAAATAAATAGTCGAGACAAAATAGGCGGAATTTATGCGCCCCCATCGCTAATGTTTCGCTTAGCCTTGTCTTTAAAAGGATTCAAGGGTTTTAAGAGAATAAGATGTTACATTTTGTCCTACTTTAGCATTAATTTGCAGCGGAAAATTAATGCCACTTATTAAGTGATTGTGAAAAATGTAAATAAAACAACATATTATGCAATTTTGTTAAAAATATAAGGTTTTTCATTTATTAAAGTGGGATGAAAGGTCGCACCATTGATGTCGCAATTTTTTTCGCCATAAGTGACGGGAATCAAAGCAATCTAAAAATATTAGATAGTAATAATATCACCTATTGATGAGAGATTTTAAACTATCGATATATTCAATAAATGCCTGCTTGCCATTTTGGGTTAAAATCACTTTTGTATTGGGCTTTTTTCCCTTGAAAGATTTTTCAATTTTTAAATAGCCGGCGGCTTCAAGCTTGGTAATTTGCACCGATAAATTACCGTCAGTTGCCTCTAATTCTCGCTTTAAAACCCCAAAATCCGCACTTCCGGCCGTAGATAAATACGCCATTATCCCAAGCCGAAGGCGAGAGTGGATAAGATCGTTAATTTGGGAAATATTGAAATCAGACATTAATCGTTAAAACTTGATGATTTTTGAATTATATAAAAGCTGATTGCTGGAAGAAGTAAGAATATTAGAATTATAATTAGATCATTCACAAAGTATTCTCGTAAAAACGTCATATTATATGCGTAGAATGGGGCAAGAATTAAACCGATAAATCCGAACAGCATAATAATTTTTCTTCGTGCTAATGAACCGCTAATCCACCACCCCAAGGAAATAATGAGAATTAATTCTATATTACTGTATGGGGAAAGAATAGTGTTAAATATTCCCACATAATTTAAAGGTTCGATTTTCCAATCTCTAATTTTTTCTAGAATTTTACCGTTTGAAACTCCATTAGCAAATGCTATTTCACAAATTTTACTTGAAATCCAAAATAGAAAAATGCCTGACCAAATTCCTTGAAACCCCCTCTTGGATATTCTTGTTATCCATTTCCTTGGAATTAAGGAAATCGCCCAAATGAAGGCAAAAACAGAGGTGCATATCCAAATAATTGCCCCTGATAATTCAAAAAATAAAGATATAGTTCGATGAGGTTGTAGCTCTTTGTATTTATTAATATAAAAATTCCCGATTATCGAAAAAGTAAATCCAACTATTAATAAAATAGCGAAAAATGCGATTTTTTTATATTCAGTTTTAGATGGCTTTTCACCACCTTCTGCCAGAGCTTTAATGTATTCAATTTCAGATTTTAGGTTTTGGTTCTCATCATTTTTCATTTACAGCCTCTTATGCAAAGAACTTTATAAAATAAAGCATATTTAGAAATTGTTGGCTGTCAAGTTAAAAAACAAAAAATTTTCTTTTGGAAATTCAACCCAAAATTCACCTATAAATTTACCTATGAATAATGTGGTTTATTTTCGTGGGTTCGGTGGTTAAGGCTTATTTGATGTTTGAAGATAAAAAAATAACTGCCACCAATTGGTTTGCCGCACTTCGTGATGATATTTGCGAACGATTTGAAGCGCTTGAAGATATTGCCCCACCAGAACTTTATGGGCATGGGGTAGGGCGTTTCATGCGAAGCCCTTGGAAGAGACTACAAGGTGGCGGCGGCGTAATGTCGATGATGCACGGTCGGCTTTTTGAAAAAGTCGGCGTGCATATTTCTGTTGTCGAAGGGGAGTTTTCGCCTGATTTTGCGAAAACTATGCGCGGGGCTGATGTTGACCCACGTTTTTGGGCGGCGGGCATTTCATTAATTGCCCATATGCGCAACCCGCGTGTTCCGGCGGTGCATATGAATACCCGCATGATTGTGACCCAGGATTGGTGGTTTGGCGGCGGTGCGGATTTAACCCCAACCCTTGATTTTCAACGGCAACAAGATTTTCCCGATGCAATTGCGTTTCATGCGGGAATGAAATCATCCTGTGATAAGCATGGCGATAATTACGATAAATATAAAAAATGGTGTGATGAATATTTCTTTTTGCCCCATCGTAATGAACCGCGCGGCATTGGCGGAATTTTCTATGATCACCATAATAGTGGCGATTGGCAAAAGGATTTTGAATTTACCCAAGACGTTGGCCAAACCTTCCTCGAAACCTATGCGAATATTGTTGAAACCCGCATGAATGAGGAATGGAGTGATGAAGAGCGTCATGAACAATTGGTTCGTCGCGGGCGTTATGTTGAATTTAATTTGCTTTATGATCGCGGGACAATGTTTGGCCTGAAAACAGGGGGCAATGTTGAAAGCATTCTTTCATCCATGCCGCCAGAAGTTAAATGGCCCTAATTATCTTTGACGCGGTAAATAACCACATCAGACCCCGTTTTATCGGGAACTTTTTCAAGATAATCTGGGGCATCACCATATAAAACATGTGCCATAAAGCTATTGGGTGAATATTCGGCAATGCGGCGCAA
Source organism: Hyphomonadaceae bacterium UBA1933 (assembly GCA_002337085.1). Lineage (GTDB taxonomy): Bacteria > Pseudomonadota > Alphaproteobacteria > Caulobacterales > Aquidulcibacteraceae > Pseudaquidulcibacter. The sequence goes on from DDFH01000003.1 coordinate 417,933, forward strand.
TTCCATCGCCCCGCCGCAATAGACAAGATAATTTATTCCGCGTTGTTTCATAAGTTTTTGTGCGGTTTCATCATCAGCAAGATAGATATTAAACAAATAATCACGCCCCATATCGCGGTGGAATGGTGTCGTAATCACATCATGGTGGGTGTTGATTAATACATATGAACCAATCGCAATATTATTGGCAACAAGCCCTTTAGGCAGGTAGTTTAGGGTTGCATAATTTGGTTTTGCATAACATTTATTTCCACCAAACGCCGCGACTTTGAATACTGGCAGCGATGAATGGAAAGGAACGTGCATTGCTTTTGCAAGATTTAATGCCAACTCTGGCACAAATGGGTTTATGACAAGGCATAGAAAAATCGCCGAAGCTTTGGGGAGGTTATCGACCGCTTCTGAAAAAAGCGCGATGCCAATAATTGTTGCAAGACCCGCCGCCTGAAGTGTGACGCGCGCCTGAAACCAAAATGACATCACTATACAAACCAAAAGCAGCAACAGCAGCAAAAGGAAATTATAAAATTTTGTATCGGGATTCTTCGCCAAACTTGTCGCTTTGAATATGCCGGCCACAAAAACCAAAACCGAAAAACCGCCCAAAATAATCTGTTTATTTATTCCCATTTCTAAAAGTGGGAAGGTTTCACCAATGTCAATAAACCAATATTTATAAAGGGTTGGACTCACTTGCCAATAAAGCGGTTTAAGTAAAATTGGGAATTGAGCGGCAACACCAATCACCGGTAATGCAATAATAAAAAGTGCGATGATGCGAATTTTTATTGCGCTTTGTGACGCAAACTTTGCCACAATTGCCAATAATATTGCACCCATTGCAATTGGTGCGGCCTGAGCAATGCTTAGGCGTTCATTGGCGGATTGGAAAATTTCATAGGGCGCAACATTTACAAGCAATCCGACAATGATTGATATGAAAAGTGAAACCCCGAAATATTGGGTGGCAATTGCCCGCGCTTTGCCATCCTTTGCCCACATTAATACAAGCCATAAAACGCCTATTATTTCTAATAATAACATTTCAAGACCGATTGTAAGGCTTGCGGCAAGGGCAATACCGGCAATTATCCCACCCTTTTTGTCATTGGCAATTATGCCATATAAAAATAGTGCAAAGCTGATTAATTGTAATCCGTGGTGATCAACGCGCCCTGGTGCAAAATTTACCCCCAATGCCCGAAAAAATACCACGATAAATAATGCGATTAATAGGCTGAAACGCCCTTCATAAAGTGGTTTTGCCGCCAGATATGCGCAATAGGTAAAACCTAGCCCCAATAATAATGGCGTAAAAAAAACCCCGATTATTTCTGCCTGTTGCGCACCAAAAAATGGCCGCAAAATTAGTTCAACCAATGCCAATGGGGCATCAGAAAGCCTTGACCAATGCAATTCCCCGCCAAAAGGTGGGTTAGAGCGGTGCAGCATGCGGTCATAAAAACCTTGCCCATCGAGCCATGCGCGCACTTCTAGGGTGCGGGTAATGTCATCACTATCGGTAAGTTGCCAATTTAAAATCCGCGCCCATTGTGGGGAAAGGGCGTAAAACCCATACCAAATCCCAAAAATCACCAATAAAGCCAAAAGGGCGGGGCGCGCATATCTTAACATGCTCCACCTTTAGCATAGGGGAAGCATTATTCAAGCTAACTTATTTTTTAACCGCAAACACATAAATATCGGAATTTGCAGGCTTGGGGACGGGGACAAGATAAGATGGTACATGCCCCGTGCTAATTTGTGCCAAAAATGAATTTGGATAGTATTTCTGGAAATTTGATACTTCGGTATGATAGTTGCAAAATGCGATATAATCGACCTTATCGGCCTTTAATAACTCATCGGCTTTGTCTGGGGCGCTAAGGAAGATGCGATATAATTCATTGCGGCCTGTATCACGGTGAAAATGTGTCGCCATTACATCATGGTGGGTTGATAAAAGCGTTTCAACCCCAAGGCTTATGTCGGTTGCGACCAAGCCTTTTTTCAATTTTGCCAAATGCGCAAAATCTGGTGTGGCGCGGCAGTTTGCGCTATCGCCATATTTGTATTTTGCTGGTGTTTTGGGGACGAATGTATCAACCACCCAAATATGGAAAGGTGTGGCGGTTGGGCCAATAACAATTCCCGCCAAAAGCGCCCATATAATTCCACGTTGGCTTAAAATTTTCGCTATAAAAGGTGTGAATACAATTATCGCAATTGCAAAGGCATGAACCATAACCCGCATTTGGAAAAAATATGTCATCGCAGTAAGGCAAATTAATATTAGCGATAAAAGCATAAAGCTTTCAAAATTATTCTTTGCTTTAAATGCCTGATAGGTTTGCCAGATGCCAACTATATTTGCGATAAGCAAGAAGCCAAGCACCGCAAACTGTAATGACATTGGAAAGTTCTTTAAAGGGAAGGTTTCGCCAACATCGCCAAACCAAAGTTTTACAAATAATGGCGAAATTTGCCAATAAAGCGGTTTTCGCAAAATTGGGAATTGCCATGCCGTAGCAATTACAAAAACGCCAACTACCGCCAAGGCAATAAAGCGATATGGTAATTTTTTGTCGCTAAAAAATAACGTGCTAATCAAAAGGCCAAAAGCGCCAACCATAATTGGTGCAACTTGTGCAATAGAAAGGCTATCATTATATTGCATTAGGATTTTAGACGGCGCAATATCAATTAATAACCCTGCAATTATTCCAATAAATAGGGCAATGCAAAAGCCTTTCACGAGCTTTGCACAATTGGGATTTATAAGCCACCTGATGCCTAAATAGGCGACAATTAAAAACTCAATTGGTAATAGTTCAAAACCAATTGTCAGGCTTGCTGATAATGCAAAACCCGCAATCAACCCACCCTTAAGGTCGTTTTTAAAGATGCCAAGAATGATTGTGACTAATGCGATACTTTGTAAATTGTGATGATCAACCCGACCAACCCCAAAATTAAAAATTAGCATCGAGCAATTCAAAAACAGAAGCGCCAAAATTAAAATTGAATATTTGGAAAAATAAAGCGTATCGCTAACTTTTGCGGCAATATATAAAAATATTGCGCCAAGCAGGGGCGGCAATAAGAAAACCGCGATTTTCTCAGTCAGTGGAAGCGGTAAAAAAGGTCGTAACCCAAGCTCTATAAATGCCAATGGCGCATCCGATAAACGCGACCAATGCATTTCACTGCCCCATGGTGGGTTTGCGCGGTGATTTAAAAAATCGTAAAATCCCTGTCCGCCAAGCCATGAACGAACTTCGAGGACGCGCATCGCATCATCGCTGTCGCTAAGCTTCCAATTGTTGATATTGGCCCACGCATCAAAATAACCATATGTAAAAAGCACGATTAAAAAGAAACACAAAGTTAGTGTTGTTATTAGCTTCTTATTGGTCATTAAAAACCAATATCAAATAGATATTGATATTAAATTAATCACCCGCGCCCGCGATAGGTTTGAACACCTTGTTCAGGTATCCAAGTTCCTTCGGGTGGGGTACCGCTTTGCCAGAAGACATCAATTGGAATCCCACCACGTGGATACCAATAGCCACCGATTCTAAACCAAACCGGATTTAGTAATTCAACAAGGCGTTTACCGATATAGATTGTGCAATCTTCATGGAATGCGCCGTGATTGCGAAAACTTGTAAGGAATATTTTCAAAGACTTTGATTCTACAAGAAATTCACCTGGGATATAATCAATAACCAAATGGGCAAAATCAGGCTGCCCAGTAACTGGACAAAGTGATGTAAATTCGGGGGCGGTAAAGCGCGCCACATAATTTGTACCTTTATGTGGGTTTGGAACACGTTCCAAAACCGCTTCCTCAGGGGTGTTATAACCCTTTACTTGTTGCCCCAACATTTCAAGGTTTGCGTAAATCGAATTGTTTTCAGTCATATTTTTGCCGTTTGAATTTCGCTAAATTTCATATGAATAATAACGAACTGTTTTGCCATTGTTTAGTGTTTTTTCACCAATTGCTTCAAACCCCATGCCTTCATGGAAGGCAATTGAGATTTCATTTTCTGGGTCAATATTCACCTCGCAAAGCAATTTTGCCTTGCCTTCATCGGCGGCCATTTCAATTAGGGTTTCATAAAACCCTGTGCCAATTCCCATGCCTTGATGCTGTTTATGAACCATTACGCGATCAATATAGACAAAGTCTTTTTCAATTGATTTTAGATATAAAAAATTCTCGCTGTCATAATCTGCGTCTTCGTCAAATGCGATTAACATCCCGACATCAGGCGTAATTGCCAATGCGCAAAACGCATCCGCCGCCATTTTCTCAAGCTTATCAGTTGTAAGCTCAGAAGTTTCGGTTGCGAAAACATTGTTTAGCGCGGTAAGTTTTTTAAACTGCTGATTTGATGCATCATTAATATCAATCAGATTTAATGGTGCGGAAGTTCGTTTTATTTTAGCCATTCCCTCCCATAAAGCTTATAGGAAAATCTGGCAAGTAATTATGCGTGTGCGCTATAAAGGTTGCTATTCATTTCCTCACTAATAAATTGGTCAATGGCATTATTAGTGCATAAAAATACCCCATTTGTTCAAAAATTATCCACTATTTGAATTGGATGCACAAATCTTATGCTTAAAGACAGTTGCGTAATTGAAATATGCAGTTTAGCGTGCTGTCCCTAAACTATAATATGACGCACTTTTGGAGGGAGCATCATGGGTAATTGGCGTGTTAAGCCACTGGATGCGATTTTGGCAACTGCCGAGAAGAAATCGCTTCACCGTTCTTTAGGGGCATTCCAGCTTACAATGCTGGGTATTGGTGCCGTTATTGGAACTGGTATTTTCGTTTTAACCGCAGAAGCAGCACAAAAAGCAGGACCGGGCATGATCTGGTCCTTTGTTATTGCGGGTGTTGTATGTGCGGTTGCCGCGCTTTGTTATTCAGAGCTTGCGGCAATGGTTCCGGTTTCCGGTTCTGCTTATACTTATACTTATGCTGTTATGGGTGAGATGCTGGCATGGATGGTTGGCTGGGCACTTGTTCTTGAATATGCGGTTGCTGCGGGGGCGGTATCTGTTGGATGGTCCGGCTATTTTGTCGGGCTTTTAGAACATCAATTGCATATAACGATACCGCATGCGCTTGCGGTTGGGCCAAATGATGGCGGTATTATCAACCTTCCTGCAATGATTATTGCGCTTTTGATTACTGCGCTTTTGGTTGTTGGAACCACAGAAAGCGCAAGTGTGAATGCGGTCTTGGTTGCGGTAAAAGTTGCTGCCCTTAGCTTGTTTATCTTCCTTGCTTATAAAACCATCTTCGCAAACCCTGCGGAAGCGGCAACGCATTTCAAACCAATGTATCCATTAGGAGTTGGCGGGGTTTCAGCAGCAGCGGCATCGATATTCTTTGCCTATGTTGGCTTTGACGCGGTTTCAACTGCGGCAGAGGAAACCAAGAACCCACAGGTTAATATGCCGATTGGTTTGATTGGTTCGCTCGCGATTTGTACGGTTTTCTATATGTTGGTTGCCGGCGGCGTTATCGGTACGGTTGGCGCGCAGCCAATGTTAAATGCCGATGGTTCTGGCATTGCACCAGGTTCAAAAGAACTTGCGGCGGCATGTAATGCGATTGGTGATAATGCGGTTGTTTGTTCAAAAGAAGCCTTGGCTTGGACACTTCGTAAAGTAAACTTTGCAACAGCGGGTAATTTGGTTGGTCTTGCTGCCGGTATTGCTTTGCCATCGGTTATTTTGATGATGATGTTCGGCCAAACCCGTATCTTCTTTGTTATGAGCCGTGACGGTTTGTTGCCTGAAGTATTCTCAAAAATTCACCCTAAATTTAAAACCCCATATGTGATTACAGTCCTTACCGGTATTTTTGTTGCCTTCTTCTCGGCATTCTTCCCGGTTGGTGCATTGGCGGATATTTCCAATGCGGGAACCTTGTTTGCATTTGCGATGGTTTCAATTGCGGTGATGGTATTGCGCAAAAAAGATCCGACTAGAAAACGTCCATTCAAAACCCCTTGGGTTTATGTGGTTGCACCGATTTCGATTTTGGGCTGCATCTATTTGTTCTTTAAACTTTCATTCTACACATTGATGTTGTTTGTGATTTGGGCGTCAATTGGCCTTGTGGTTTACTTCCTTTATTCACGCAAACATTCACATGTTGGTAGAGGGCTGATTGAGGTTCACGAAGAAGATGCCGATGCGCCACCGCCACCGGTTCCGCCTATTGATTAATAGGGATATGTGATATGAAATTTGGCGGGTGGCAACACCCGCCATTTTTGATTCTGTTTTAATTTTGCGCAATTTGTCGGAGTTGGTGCGTATGTTAAAGAAAAATCTTGTCTTTATTATCCCTGTGGCAATTATTTTGGGGGCAGGGGCTTATTACGCTTATAATAACCTCTCGAAAATTGATGATAGTAAAAATCAGGTTTCAGCACTTGATAACAGTGCCGTAAATAATGTTGAGCCGCTTGTTACCGATGCTGTAAATGAAATAGCGCCCCAACCCATAGAGCTTACTACAAGTGATGCTTTCAAAATGGCATTTGGCCTAAATGGGCCTTCCCAAAATACAACATTGAATGACATGAAATATAGTGTTGGCAAACTTGTTGATGTTGCCGATGAAAAAGTTTTGATTTCAATTGGTTCGGGTGACTTGCCACATGCCAATGGCGGTATTGTGCGCATGGATTATTTCAAACCCAAAAATGACGGTTTTGAATATCTGCCTAAGTTAAATAAAACTGTGGAATCGGGGTCATTTGGGCAAGTTGGTGATTGGGGCGTCAATTACAAACTTGGCACTAATCCGATTGTATTTATCGAAGGCGGCGGCACATGGCAGGGAACAACCTGTTCATTCACCACATTGGTTGAACTTACCCCGAATGGCGCGAATGAGGTTTTCAATGCCCTTACATCCTTTAGCAATGAAGGTGCGGTTGAAAGCGGTGGCGATAATTTAGAGGGGAAAATCACCAATATCCAAAAGGGTAAATCTTTTGATGTGGTTTATACCGGCACAAAGAACGTTACCGTCCATTATGAAAAACAAGGCGGTAAATATGAAACCACAACCGATGTCGATAGTGTGGTTGGTGGTTGTTAAAAAAGCCGCCCATTCTCACGGGCGGCCTTTTGAAAATATTTAAATAATATTATTGTCCGTCACAAACAATCATATATGTGCCTTGTGGGGTTTGAATAACCTGACCTGGTGCAGGCATTGGAACCGGCATAGGCATTGGCATTGGTTGGGGCATTGGTTGTGGCTGCATGAATACAGGCGGCGGAGTATATGGCGGCGCAGGGACATAGGTTGGGCCAGAATAGGTTTCAGAAACCACAATCGGCGCAGAATATGACTGGCTGCTATAAGATTGATTAGAATAATAATAGCCATTGTTTTGTTGTTGTCCATAATAGCTATATTGTGATGGAACATACCAACCATTATTATAGCCATATGATTGCTGTGGCGGTGCAACTGGACGACCATTGCCATATGTATAACCACCATCATAATAATCATTGTGGCCCAATGGATACATTTCATCTGGTGTGCCGTCACGGTCATAAACCGGACGAGAACCATTAACAACATAGCCTTCGCCATATGAACGACCGCGTGGATCACCATAATAATTGCCATTGGCATCATTATAACGGCGGTTGCCGCCATCGCTATATTCAAGATCACCGCATTCAACAGTTGCTTTGCCAACTTGTGAGCCGATAACAGCGCCAACAACAGTGCCAAGAATCACGCCTTCTGGGCGAACTTTAGATGCCGCAAGCGCACGACCCGCAGCCGCACCAGCACCAGCACCAAGGAAACCGCCAACAACGCCGCCATTTCTTTGTTGTTGCTTACACGCGCGAACTTTGTCGTTATATGAACCATAGTCATGCGCCATTGCCGATGTTGCAGATGACATAATTGCAAGAACGCTAACCAAACCAAACCCAAATATTGTTTTTTTCATTTTATTCTCCTGAAATTCTTTCAGTTTAAATTACCAATTATGATTAGCGCGGTGGCATCCAACCTTGTGCGCATTTGCAAACCCATGCTTTCTGACCATAAGGATTGCTAACTGGGGCGCCATAACCACAAGCCTGACCATTGGCATAGCTGATTTGTGCTGGTGCGCCATAACGGATTACTTGGGTGCGGGTTGCAACCCATTGTTCACCACGGCCAGCATATGCAGACACAGGAACGCTTTGTGAATAGGCAGGTGCATTATATGCCGCTGCGTAATTAACTACACCATTTGCTGATTGTCCGTAATTATTATTTACATAACCAGTATTTGAAGCATCGCTATAAGTACGAATAGTGCGGGTAACCGTTCTGGTAACAACTTTTTGAGAGCCAGAATTATTTTGGGTATAATTTACCTTTTTAACTGGTTTAACCGGCGCTTTATAAGAAACTTTATTTGCCCTGCCATCGCGTAGGCCTGCTTGATAGCCTGCTTTGTAACAAGTTGCACAAGATTTTGAAACCGTTCTTTTTGGCGCAGGTTTAACAATTTTTTTCGCTTTGGTAACTTTTTTTGCTTTGTGAACTCTGTTTTCGACGTAAACGACACGTTCTTCAACTACTTCTGTTCTAACCTGAGGCTGTGGAGCAGGAGCAGTCGGGCAATAGATAAGATAGCATTTGGCTTCTGCTTTATCTGTAAGTAACGCAGACGCACCAAACGCGGCAATACCTGCAATCGCAACTAATGCACCGTTTCTAAACAGTCTATTCTTTGACATAATACTTCCGTTCTTGACTTGATAATAATAGATTTTCCTCATCACCTATAACCTATTTATTTGTAGAGTCATTGCGGTTTCTTCTATTAGGCGAAAATTATGGCAACTATTACTGTATTTACAATTATTGAGATAAATATTTACTATGTTAGTTTACGATTAAAAAAGCCCCCGTTGTAAAACAGGGGCTTTTATTGAATTAGTTACTTAGATTAACGGCCTTGGATTACCCAAGTTCCACGTTCTTTGCACATGTAAACATCTTGGCTAGTTACACGACCATTTGGAAGACGGTAAGCGGCAGTTCCCCAACCACAACGGTTATTTTCATAACGGTAAGGTGGGTTATAAGTTACTTCGCGGCTGCGATAATCGCCATATCCATTGCCGTAATATGAAGAACGGTTGTAGTCATAATCACGGTTACGGTCATAAGTGCCTTGGTTATAGCTTTGGTTATAATAACCGCTTTGGCGATGTTCATATTGGTAACGATCATCACATGCGATACGGTTTTTACCAACTTGTGAACCAACAACCGCGCCAACAACCGCACCAAGGACAGAGCCTTCGGACTTTCTGCCGTGTCCAGCAATTTGAGAGCCAGCAATTGCACCAACACCCGCACCAATTAAGCCGCCGCCAACGGTATTGTCATTAACACGTTGTTGGCATTGGGTGTCTTCATTATAACCGCGATAACGGTAGTCATCAGCACTTGCAGCAGCAGGGATGACCAACATAGCAGTCAACGCAACTAAAATCATTTTGTTAGCCATTTTAAAATCTCCTTCGGGGTTGAGTAATATTTGGGGGCTGTCTCAACCTCATGACGCCAATATAAAACAATCAAGCTGAACGGAATATGAGTGTTAAATTTAATTTTGTTCAGGTTGCACAAAAGCTGGATAAGAAAAAATGGGCATTAGTTTATTTTGCTAAATGGCGTATGGAAAAATAAAACCACGCCCAATTTTTGTTTAATATAAACCTGATATCGGTCGATAAAAATACCACAAGCTAAAAATTATGCGCTTACATTCACCAAAAATCTTGACTTTAGGCAATATTTGCCGCACTGCGGGCGAAATAATATAAATTACCAATAATTATGGTATTAAGAGAGATATTTTGCACGATACGAATATAAATGAAAATGAAGACGCTGTTTCTATCCCTGAGGGCGGTGATAGTAAGCTTGAAAACAGCGCTAGTTTTGATGACTTGGGCTTAGGCGCTACTGTCCTTGCGGCGGTAAAGGATGCCGGTTACACAACCCCAACCCCGATACAGGCAAACGCAATTCCGGAAATTTTAAAAGGGCGTGACGTTATGGGCATTGCCCAAACTGGAACCGGAAAAACCGCATCTTTCGTTTTACCAATGCTTGAGATTTTGTCACAAGGACGTGCTAAGGCACGCATGCCCCGCACAATAATTCTTGAGCCAACCCGCGAACTTGCGGCACAGGTGGCCGAGAATTTTGAAAAATACGGCAGAAATCAAAAACTTACTATGGCATTGCTAATTGGTGGTGTTTCTTTTGGCGACCAAGACGCACTTTTAATGAAGGGGGTTGACGTTTTAATCGCCACACCTGGACGTCTTTTGGATCAGTTCGAACGCGGTAAAATTCTTATGAGCGGCGTGCAATTGCTGGTTATCGATGAGGCCGACCGTATGCTTGATATGGGTTTTATCCCTGATATTGAGCGTATTGTAAAAATGGTTCCTTTTACCCGTCAAACCTTATTCTTTAGCGCGACAATGGCAAAGGAAATTGAAGAGCTTGCTAATAAATTCCTGCATACACCAGTTAGGATAGAGGTTGCACGACCAAACCAAACCGCAAGCACAATTTCACAATATGTGGTAAAATCACCATATAATGACGCCAAACATAAACGCACCATTTTACGCAATCTGATTAATAATCAGGGTGATAAGATTCAAAATGCTATTGTATTTTGTAACCGCAAACGTGACGTTGATATTGTTTCAAAATCTTTGAATAAATATGGCATCAATGCCGAAGCGATTCACGGCGATTTGCAGCAATCGCAAAGGACTGCGGTGCTTGATGGTTTCCGTGCGGGGGCAATTAAAATCCTTGTGGCATCTGATGTTGCTGCGCGTGGTCTTGATGTTTCAGAGGTTTCACACGTTTTCAATTATGATGTGCCATCCCATGCCGAAGATTATGTTCACCGTATTGGTCGTACAGGTCGGGCAGGGCGTGAAGGCCACACTTTTATGATTGCAACGCCATATGATGAAAAGCAGCTTGCCGCCGTTGTTGATCTGATTAAAAAACCAATCGAAGAAATTGATTTTGATGTCGGTCAGAATGATGAGCCTGTTGCCGCTACCCGCCATGCACCTAGCCGTCATGAAAAAAGTGCAAAACCGCAAAAACCGCGTGAGCATGTGCAGCAGGAGAAAAAACCTGTTACTTCTGAAAAAGCTATCAAGCCGCAAAGGCCAGCTGCGCGTAATAATGATTCTTTTGAAGATAAGCCAATTAAGGGATTCGGTGATAATGCGCCGTCATTTATGTTTACAACAGTAACCTATTCCCCCAAGCCAGAAGATAAAACAGAAGCTAAAGCTGTGGCAAAAACAACCAAAAAGCCTAGAAAACCTGCAACTAGTGCAAAAATAAAGGCCTAAAACAGCTTTTTTTAGCATGAAAATTGTTTTGTTAACGCATTGGTCATTCAAACCTTATAAACTTTGTGAGAATTATTATAAAAGTTAGAGGTTGGAAGTGTCTGACACTTGGGATTCAGCAATAGAAGCAATTGAAATGATGCGTAGGCATGAAATATTGCCGCGATATGGCAATTATGCTGTCTTTATCGAATATATCAATAAATCAAACATTGAATTAGTTAATGAGTTTAATGACTTTATTGCGGCGAATAAACGCATCACTGATGAATTTTGTTCCGACATGTATGATAAGCATATTGATAGGGCCTCTTCTGATAAAATCATTAATGCTGGTGATGATTTGGCAAAAGAAATGTCGCAAATCATTTCCGATATTAGCAATGTTGGCGAAAGTACAAAAACTTACAATAAAAAACTTACGCGCGCCAAAACTAAACTTAATAATGGCAAAGATATAAACGACTTGAAAGAAGTGGTCGAAGATCTTACCGAAGCCACGGAAAAAATGGGCACTAACTCACGCGAGTTAGAAGTTAAATTAACTAAAACTACCCGTGAAATCGAAGCGTTACGCCATGAATTAGAAATCGCCAAAAGTGAGGCTTATAAGGATGCTCTTACTGGTCTTTCAAACCGCAAAGCATTTAATAGCTTCCTTGAAGCACAGGTTACAATCGCCAATAAAGAGGCAATGCCATTATCAATGATTATAAGTGACATTGATAATTTTAAACAAATTAACGATACGTGGGGGCATTTAACTGGTGATCAGGTAATCACCTTTGTCGCCAGTGTGATGCAGCGCGAAACCCCAATTGATGCAATGGTTTGCCGGTATGGTGGTGAAGAATTCTGTATGCTGCTTCCGAATGTTAAAACAGACGAAGCGCAGGAATTGGCAGAAAAAATTCGTAATAACGTGCAAAATAAGAAACTTATCAAGCGTAATTCTGGTCAAGATTTGGGAAAAATTACGGTTTCTTTGGGTGTCGCGAGATACCGCAATAAAGAAAGCACAACCAACTTTATTGAGCGTTGCGATGCCGCACTTTATCAGTCTAAAAAGGGTGGGCGTAATATGACAACAATTGCCGCACCAACCTCAAAAGTTAAAGCTGCATAAGATATTTTGTCATAGTTTTTCAAGATGTGATTAAAGATTTGCATTAATTCCTTGCGTAGAGGTCGGGAATAAATTATATGCGCGCATCATGACAAAACTTAAAAGACCAGAATTACTATCCCCTGCGGGTACTTTGAAATCAATGCGCCACGCTTTTGCTTATGGTGCGGATGCTGTTTATGCGGGCGTACCGCGCTATTCTTTGCGCGTGCGCAACAACACAATGTCAAAGGATGACAACCTTGCCAATGGCATTCGCGAAGCGCACGCATTGGGTAAGAAGCTTTATGTTGCCGCAAATATTTTTCCGCACAATAATAAAATAAAATCTTTTATGGAAGATATGCAAGAAGTGATTGATGCCAAGCCTGATGCATTAATCATGGCTGACCCTGGTCTTATCATGCTTGTGCGCGAAAAATGGCCCGAAATGCCGATTCATTTGTCCGTACAAATGAATACTATGAATTATCAGGCGGTGAAATTCTGGCAATCAATTGGTGTTGAGCGTGTGATTTTATCACGTGAATTGTCGCTTGATGATGTTGAACGCATTCGCCAAGAATGCCCTGATATGGAACTAGAGGTCTTTGTTCACGGCGCATTATGTATTGCTTATTCTGGCAGGTGCTTACTTTCTGGCTATTTTAGCCACCGCGATGCCAACCAGGGAACATGCACCAATACGTGTCGTTGGAAATACAATACCCATGAGGCCGAAGAAACCGAAACCGGTGATATTTTGCCAATCAAGGCATTTGAACGCCCACAATTATTCTCAAACGCTGGCCATGAACGCCACCCAGAAGCCGACAAAGTTTACTTCTTAGAAGAAGAAAACCGCAAGGGTGAGTTGATGCCGGTTTATGAGGATGAAAACGGCACTTATATCATGAACTCAAAAGATCTTCGGGCGATTGAACACGTTGAACGCCTTGTGAAAATGGGCATTGATTGCTTGAAAATCGAAGGTCGTACCAAATCGCATTATTATGTTGCCCGCACTGCGCAGGCCTATTCAAAAGCGATTGATCTGGCGGTTAATGGTGAAGAATTTGACCCGCGTCTTATCGGGGTTTTGGAAAACCTTGCCAATCGCGGTTATACTGATGGTTTCTATAAACGCCATGATACTTCGGAATATCAAAAATATATCGAAAATGCGTCTCGTAGCCAAAAACAAATGTTTGTTGGCGAAGCAATTGGGCGCGATGGCGATGATTTAATCGTACAGGTTAAAAATCGCTTTGAACAAGGTGACCGCGTTGAACTTGTGCTACCAAATGGTCAAAACCGCGATATGGTCATTGAAAATATGCGCAATGCCGAAAATGACGAACCAATGGAAGTTGCATTAGGTAGCCATTATCAGGTTAAAATCCCTGCCAAGGGTGTTGAAGGCGAGTTTGTTCTTATTTCCAAATATCTTGAAAAAGAAGCGGCGGAATAAATAGATATATTTGCAATTTATATTGGAGGCAAAACAATGCACTTTTCTGACATTTTGGTTTTGCTGATTGCAATCCTTCATATCTATATTTTGGTACTTGAAATGTTCCTCTGGGATAAACCAAAGGGGATGAAGGCATTTGGCTTAACCCAAGAATTTGCAACGGCAAGTAAAAAATTGGCGGCTAATCAGGGGCTTTATAATGGCTTTTTAAGCGCTGGTTTGTTTTGGGGATTATTAGCAAAACAAAATGGGCATGATATAAAATTATTCTTTTTGTCCTGTATCATTGTTGCCGGTGTTTATGGCGCAATGACCGCCAATAAAAAGATTTTATTCATTCAGGCATTACCGGCATCAATTACCATTTTGCTTGTGCTTTTTAATTTGTAGATTGCATAAAGAAAATCATATTGATCAAACCGCACGATAAATAAGATTTGCGATAATTCTATGCTTTGCTAATCTGCCCTTAAAAAGGGGCAATGAAATGGATTTTGATAAGTTTAAGGCAAATGGCAAAATAAGTCTTGCAAAGACTGACACCAAATCAAATGGCACAGATAAAGAAGCCGCCAAGATTAAAACCGCACAAAATATTGAGAAATTAAAAGTTTTGCAGGAGGCATTATATGCCGAACACGCCCAAAGCCTTTTGATTGTGCTTCAGGCAATCGATGGCGGTGGCAAGGATGGCACGATTGAAAATATCTTTGGCCCATTAAATTCGGCTGGTACACGGGTTGCGGCATTCAAAGTGCCAACCCCGATTGAGTCGGATCACGATTTCCTATGGCGCGTTCATGCCCAAACCCCGGCAAAAGGTGAAATCGTAGTTTTTAACCGCAGCCATTATGAACAGGTGCTTATAGTCAAAGTTCACGAACTTGAACCCAAAGAAGTCAATAAAACCCGCTATGACCAAATTAATGAGTTTGAAAAGCTTTTAAAATCCGGCAATACCCATATTTTGAAATTCTTTTTGCACATTTCCAAAGAAGAACAATTACAACGCTTTGGCGACCGCCTGAATGACCCAACCAAACATTGGAAGCTTTCTGCGGGCGATTATGCCGAACGCGCGATTTGGGATGATTATATGGTCGCATTCGAGGAGTTACTTGAAAAATGTAGCAAAGAACACGCCCCATGGTTCATTATCCCCGCCGACAATAAATGGTATCGCGATTATGTCATCTCCGAAATATTGGTCAAATATCTTGAAGATTTAAAAATTGGCTTGCCAACTTTGAAAGAAGATATTGGCGAGATTAAGAGATTGTATGAGGCGGAAATAGCTAAAGAAAAGGGCGGTTAAACCGCCCTAAACCTATGATTTATTTTTCATCGGGAAGCCCGATTTTCCCTTTGATTGCTTGGATTGTTACCGCGACAGCGCCCTCGTGAGAAAACGTGCGCGAAGCAGATTTTTCATAACCACGATAAGTGTTGTATGAATTGCCATATCCGGTTGACGGATTATATGCATAGCCATTGGACACGGCGATTCTGGTTTCAAGAGCTTCGGTCTTTGTGCCAACTAATTTAGGGTTAGACATCACAAGAATGTATTTCTCTTTCTGACCTGGTCTAAGCTGAACACCATATATCCCACCAAGAAATGTATAACGGTCATCGCTAAAAGTTCTGGTGATTTTTCCGCTTTCATCCAATAAGCTTATGATTGGTGCAAATGTCCTATAAGTGTCTAATGCACCACCAATTGTAATCGTGTGATTATCAGGATTGGACGGAAGGGAATAGACAACATAATTTCCTGAAACACCATTAAGATTTAAGCATTTTTTTGCCGCATCAACTTCGGTAATAACAGAATAATCATGCATTTTCTTTGCAGGTGTAAGTGATATTGCGCCATCTAGTGATATCGTATCAGAACATACTTTATCACCCAATGAAACAACAGCTTGTGGCGGCGGTGGCGGCGGGGTAGGGGTAGCGCACGCCTGTAGTAGTACAAGCGTGCAAATTGCTACAGAACCTTTCAATACTGTCTTCATGGCGCAAACTACTTAAGCAATTGTGCGGTAGAGTTTGCAGCGGCAACTAATGCTTTTTTCAAACCTTCGGCTGCTTTTTCAGGGTTTGCCTCAATATCATCAATTTTGGCAAATCCATATTCATCATCCCCTGGAATGCTAACGGTTAATGGAACCGGTGTAACGGCATTATATTCAATTTTATTATCCATAAGCACTTTTGTCGGATCTTTTGCGTCAACCATATGCACTTGAAGCACTACAAAAGGGCGCCACATTGTGCCATTGCCAGCAAGTTGATAACCATATGCATCACCCTTAACGTCTAGTACTGCGGTTGCTTCAGCATTTGGTTGCGCAGGAACGACAACAAAAGTTTTGCCTGATTCATGTTTTGCCGGGTTTGTGCTTACATTATAGTTTTGTGATTTAAGGGCCGCTTCAAGCGCTTCATCAAAAACCTTTTCGGCATCAAAATGTTGTTTTTCAAGAGCTGCTTGGATTTTTGCGCGTTGTCCCGCTGCAATATTCGCCTCAACCCCTGCGGCAACTAATGCAACTGCCAAACCTGCAACACCTGCGCCACTCGTAGCACCTGCAATATTTCCGCCATTTGTCGCAAATTTACGAACATCCGCTTTTTGAGGAAGTGCATCATCTACAACCTGAATATCCGTTAGTTGTGTTGTCGCCCTATCAAATGGAACTGGTTGATACGGAGTTGCGCAAGCACTCAATAAACTCAATGTTAAAAACGTGCCAATTAACTTTTTCATAAAGCCCCCTTTATCTTGCAAAATTACAAGATATTAATCTTAGACTATTTTTGTACTAAATTTGTGTCAAGTCTTTGATGTGTTGTATCTATTTTCTATTGGAAGTTTTGTCAGCGCTAACTTCATAGTTAAATATAGCTAGTCGTATTATTAAAATTCATAAACAACAAAATGCCTTTACCCCTTGCCCTTGGGGCAACAAGGCGCTAACGAAAAATCATGTTTATTATACAGTTTCCGGGGCAGGGCTCTCAGGCGGTTGGCATGGGTGCGGCTCTAGCGCAAGAATTCGATGTTGCAAAACGTGTATTCCAAGAGGTTGATGACGCTCTTGGTCAAAAGCTTTCCGACCTTATGTTTAATGGTCCGATTGAAACCCTTACTTTAACCGAAAATGCCCAACCGGCGATTATGGCATCGTCCATCGCAATCGTAAAAGTGCTTGAAGCCGAGTTTGGTTTTGATGTTGCCACCGCAAAATATGTGGCGGGACATTCATTGGGTGAATATACCGCATTAACTGCGGCAAAGGCATTTTCAATTTCCGATGCGGCAAAACTTTTGAAACTTCGCGGGCAATCAATGCAGGCGGCGGTTCCGGCGGGGCAGGGCGCAATGGCATCCCTAATTGGCCCAAAGGTTGACATCACCCTTGCAGAGGCCGCAGCAGCCGAGGGCGCAAAGGCGGGCGTTTGCACCGTTGCCAACGATAATAATGCGGGCAATGTGGTTATTTCTGGCACAAAAGAAGGTGTCGATGCCGCAATTGCCGCCGCCAAGGAAATGGGCGCACGCGCAATTCCGCTTAATGTTTCTGCACCATTCCACTGCCCATTAATGCAACCTGCCGCCGAAGCAATGGCACAAGCATTAGCAGAAGTGAAAATGAACGCACCAATTACCCAACTTGTGCCAAACGTTTCATTGGAACCAACCACCGATGTCGAAACCATCAAAAAATTATTGGTTGAACAGGTAACAGGTCGTGTAAGATGGCGTGAAACTTTGGGCTTCTTTGCGGCGCAGGGGATTGATACATTGGTTGAAATCGGCTCTGGCAACGTGCTTACGGGTATGTCAAAACGTACAATTGCTGATGCAACCCATATTACCGTTTCAACTGCCGATGATATTCGTGCATTTTCACAAAATTTTCCCAAATAAGGAATTAAAAAATGTTTGATTTAACTGGAAAAAAAGCCCTTGTTACTGGTGCAACTGGTGGTCTTGGTTCGGCAATTGCCAAAGCGTTGGCAGCACAGGGCGCAACGGTCGCGATTTCTGGTACACGTGAAGCGGTTCTGAACGAACTTGCGGCGCAAATCCCAAATAGCATTCCATTGGTTGCCAACCTTTCTGGTGAGGGTGAGGCCGAGGGGCTTATCAAACGTGCTGAAGAGGCATTGGGTGGGCTAGATATTTTAATCGCCAATGCGGGCGTAACCCGTGACGGGCTTTTAATGCGTATGAAAGATAGTGATTTTGACGACGTTCTTAAAATCAATCTTTATTCGTATTTCGCAATGTGCAAGGCGGCAATGCGCGGCATGATGAAGCAAAAATCAGGGCGAATCATCGGTATTGCTTCCATCGTTGGCGTAACCGGAAATGCAGGTCAGGCGAATTATGCGGCATCTAAAGCGGGTATGATTGGCTTTACCAAGTCTGTTGCCCAAGAAGTTGCATCACGCGGCATTACCGCAAATTGTATTGCCCCAGGATTTATCGTATCACCAATGACCGAAATCTTGACCGATGCCCAAAAAGCGGCAACAATGGCGCAAATTCCTGCTGGTCGTATGGGGGAGGCGGATGAAATTGCCGCACTGGCTTGCTACTTGGCATCTAATGAGGCGGCATATATAACCGGACAGACCATTAATATTAATGGTGGGATGGCGATGATATAGGCTCTTTCACACCTCAAGGGGTGGAAATTGTTAAATAGAAGTGTTATCGGGTCTTTTCATTTTGTATTAAAAATGACAAAGAGTTTTAATATCTTTAGAATCCGTATTTCTAAAGTGAGTTTGGAAGGTATATTCGCAAGAATATCATTTAATTAGGGAAAAAGGCACATGTCTGAAGTTTTGGAAAAAGTAAAAGCGATCGTTGTTGAACACTTGAACGCTGATCCTGAAAAAGTTGTAGAAAACGCAAATTTCATCGACGATCTTGGTGCAGACAGCCTTGATACTGTTGAATTGGTAATGGCTTTTGAAGAAGCATTCGGTATCGAAATTCCTGATGATGCTGCTGAAAAAATCCAAACCGTTGGTGATGCAGTTAAATTCATCTCTGAAAAACAATAGGTTTCTCAATGCGTCGCGTAGTCGTGACCGGTGTCGGCCTCGTAACACCGCTTGGTGTCGGGGCTGATTTCGTCTTTAAGCAACTGATTGCTGGTAAATCTGGCTGTGGCACAATCACCCGTTTCGATGCGGGCGAACTTAATGTTCGCTATGCGTGCGAAGTTCCGCGCGTTAATGGAATCGGTGGCGGTGGCCCAGACGTTGAGGGGAGTTTTGACCCCGACCAAACCATGCCAATCCGTGATCAAAAGCGCGTGGATGATTTCATCCTTTATGGTGTGGCTGCTGCTGATGAGGCGATTAAAGATTCGGGTTGGGTCGCCGAAACTGATGAGCAAAAAGAACGTACCGGCGTTATGCTTGGTGCGGGTATCGGTGGCTTGGAAACAATTGCCAAAACCGCAATTCAGCTTGAAAACGAAGGCGCGCGTCGCATAAGCCCGTTTTTCGTTCCTTCTGCACTTATCAACCTTATTTCGGGTCACGTTTCAATTCGCCACCAATTCAAGGGGCCAAACCATTCTGTGGTTACTGCTTGTGCGACTGGTGCGCATGCGATTGGTGACGCGACACGCCTTATTAAATATGGCGATGCTGATGTTATGGTTGCCGGTGGTGCCGAGGCTGCGGTTTGTAAAATCGGCGTGGTTGGCTTTGCCGCTGCGCGCGCATTATCAACCGGATATAATGATGACCCATTAAAGGCATCACGCCCATATGACAAAGACCGTGATGGCTTTGTTTTGGGTGAAGGTTCGGGCGTGGTCGTTCTTGAAGAATATGAACACGCAAAAGCACGTGGTGCAAAAATCTATGGTGAAGTTGTGGGCTATGGCCTTTCTGGCGATGCCTATCACATTACTGCCCCTGCCGAGAGTGGTGAGGGTGGTTTCCGCGCAATGCGTGCGGCGTTAAAAGATGCAAATCTTACGCCACAGGATATTCAATATGTCAATTCGCACGGCACTTCGACCCCATTGGGTGATGAGATTGAGCTCCGCGCGATTGAGCGTTTGTTTGGCGAATATTGTGACGGTTTGACCGTTTCTTCGACCAAATCGGCAATTGGGCATTTGCTTGGTGCTGCGGGTGCAGTGGAGGCGATATTTACCTTGCTTGCGATGCAAAATTCCATTGCACCGCCAACTTTGAATCTTGAAAATCCTAGTGTTGATACAAAGATTGATTTGGTTCCAAAGGTGGCAAAACCAATGGAAATAAAGGCTGCTATGTCGAATTCGTTCGGCTTTGGTGGCACAAACGCGGCATTGGTATTCGCAAAAATATAAGATGGCAGACGCTGCGAAAGATTTTCGTAAAAAGCAAAAACAAAAGAAACAAAACCTTTTAAAAGGTGCCGAGCGTATGGGGGCTTATGCCGCCATCGCGCTTGGTGTTTTATCTGTTTTATTACTGGCTTTCATATTCCTTGCCCCCGGGCCAAAGGCGCATGAGGGTAATAAGACTGTTTTCATTATCGAAAGCGGTGAAGGTGCGGGCAAAATTGCCGATAATCTTGGCAAGGCGCATTTGCTGCGTGCTCCCTTCGTTTTCAAAGTATATGCGCTACTTACCAATTCTGGCAAAAAATTCATCCCCGGCGAATTTGAAATCCCATCAGGGGCAACGCCTTTAAAGGTTTTGAATATCCTTGCCAATGGCGACGCTTTAAAGCGTAAAATCACCATCCCCGAAGGTTGGACGGTGAATATGGCGTATAAACGCATTGCCGAAAATCAGGTTTTGACGGGTGACTTACCGATTATCCCCCAAGAGGGATATATGGCGCCTGATACCTATCCTATTAAACGTGGCGAAACCCGCGCCATGATTATTCAACAAATGGTTGATAGGCAAAATAAAATTCTTGATGATTTATGGCTTGAACGTTCGGCAAATCTACCAATTCGTTCAAAGGAAGAGGCATTAATCCTTGCCTCAATCGTGGAAAAAGAAACCGGCATCGCCAGTGAGCGCCCACAGATTGCGGCGGTGTTCCTAAACCGTTTACGCCAGGGGATGAAGCTTCAATCCGATCCAACAATTATTTATGGCATTACCAAGGGGCTGCCTTTGGGGCGTAAAATCCTAAAGAGTGAGATTACGCAAAACACCCCGTGGAATACCTATGTTATTCAAGGTTTGCCACCAACCCCGATTTGCAACCCAGGAAAAGATGCTATCAAGGCGGTTTTAAACCCGCCAAATTCAAAAAATCTATTCTTTGTTGCCGATGGATCTGGCGGGCATGTATTCTCTGCCACCTATGAAGAACATACCAAAAATGTTGAAAAATGGCGGCAAATTCGGGCGCAAAAAGAATCAATGGAAGCAATTGCCGACCCCAACCTTGCGGGTGGCAAATAAATGGAAAATGGGACAATGGTAAAAAGACGTGGATTAATGTTGGTGCTTTCTAGCCCTTCTGGCACTGGTAAAACCACGCTTTCGCGCCGCCTTGTTGCCGAAGATGATGATTTGTCATTGTCGGTTTCATGCACCACCCGTAGCCCACGTGTGGGTGAGGGGGATGGTGAGCATTACCATTTCATTTCCAAAGATGAATTCCGCGAAATCCGCGCCAAAGATGGCTTCTTGGAATGGGCGGAAGTGCATGATAATTATTACGGTTCACCAAAAGAGCCGATTATGGCGGCATTGGATGCTGGGCGCGATATTATTTTTGACATCGACTGGCAGGGTGCGCAGCAACTTGAAATTAATGCCCCAAAAGATGTGGTGTCAGTCTTTATCCTTCCGCCATCTATGAACGAACTGCGCCGCCGCCTTACCGACCGCGCCCAAGACAGCCTTGAAACCATTAAAAAGCGTATGAATAACGCCTATGGCGAAATCGCCCGTGCCGAGACTTATGATTATATCCTTGTCAATGATGACCTTGACGAAACCTATGAAAAACTAAAAGACATAATCAAAGCCGAACGCCTATCCCGCTACCGCCAACCATGGGTGCATGGGTTTGTGCAGGGGTTATTGGGCGAAGATACTTAGATAAACTTGCTGCCGTTTTGTAAGAGAAATTTTATATAATGTAATTTGTAATTGATTTAGTTGTAAACTTACATAATCATTATTATTGCATTTATTATTTGCAACAGAATCATGTTGACTTATTTGAATAAGTCAAAGCTCATGTTTATGTTACCACTATTGGTGTATTTAAACTTTGAATTAGGTGATTGCCATGCGTAGCGAGACTAGAGGACTTTATAAAGACGGTAATGATGCCCAAATAACTGATGGGCATAACGAAATCCCAATTCCGAGAGAGCGATATGAAAATAATGGCTATCTTCCGTTCTTTGATGACTTGCCTGCTCGTGAGGAATATGAAGCTAGTAATAAGCATAAATTATAGAATATAAGTAAATCATTACTGGGTATTAATTCAGTATATAATGATTGAAGAGGTGTTTTTAAATGACTATTCTAGTATCTTTAACTTGCAATGCTGGAATAGTTTTTGCTGCTGATAGTGCAACTACTGTAACTTATCAAAATGGCATACAGAATGTATATTCCAATGGCGAAAAATTATTCCAAATTGTTAAAGATGCTCCATTTATGGCTATGATTACTGGAGATGCATATTTAGGCGAAGTACCATTGGCTGAATTTATTCGTTGGCTTAGAAACGAAATATCAATTGAGGGTGGTGTTTATTATATTGCCCGTGAAGATTTATCTATTGATACGGTGACCAAAATTTATATCAGAGCAATAAATGAATATGTTACAAAAACTGAAGGTTTTTCATGTGGTGGCACAAAAATATATATTGCTGGGTACGAAAACATCATTACTTCCTTGAATGCGTTTGGGCATGTAAATACTATTACAATTGAAACGAATGGAAACCCTATATTAAATTTAAATATTGGTAATACGAATGGTAGTAATATTAATTGGGACGGAGAAATTACTTCGTTATACCAATTAATTTTAGGTAAGCCGATTAATTTTGATGGAATACTTATTGAAAGTGGTATAGAACAACTAAAAATTAACGAAATAAATGCTAGAATCGGCAGTTGTATTAATAATTCTTTTCTTGATGCAAAGATGCCAATTGGTGATGCAATTGAGCGTGCAGAGTATTTTGTTGATGTTGCAAAAGGCTGGAGTAGAATTTGCGCAGGCCATTCATCAATTGGTGGTGAAACTGATGTTGCTGTTATTACGAAGCATCAGGGATTTAAATGGATTAAACGCAAACATTTTTATAAGAACAAATATAATTGAGGATGGCCATGACAATAATTAAATCTGTTGAGATTAATAAGGAGACCTATCCGGTTGGTTCACAATATGGGGGAGCTGGTAACAGTTCCGTTAGCCTTAATGATAAAGGCGAGGTTTTTGCGGTATATAAAGGCAGGGTCATGAATAATAATATAGAGCCTAGGCAAAAGCAATCAAAACGAGCTTAAAATACAATAACAAACCAAATTATTTAGTTTTTAATTTTAAAAACTAAAACCACCAATTGAAAATATTCTAATATGATGTATGTTACCCTTAGGTTTGGGCATATATTTTAAGAAATATTTTGAGGAAGATTTATTTATCCATTTTGGCTTTTTTGATAGTCCCATCGCCAATTTTGGCGCATCCGGGTGGGCTTGATGCGAATGGTTGCCATAATAATCGCAAAACTGGTGAGTATCATTGCCACCGTTCCCAATCAATTAATTTGGAAAATAATTCCGCCAAAAAGCAAAATAAAAAGGGTAATAAAAAGCCTTCTACAAGTTCAAGTGGATGTTCATGTTCGGAGGGGAAGGTTTGCATCGGCCCACGCGGTGGTCATTATTGCATTAATGGCAGTGGAAATAAAAGTTATCTACCGCATTAAAAAGGTATTATGCCCCCTCCGTCAGCTTCGCTGACACCTCCCCCGTTTCACGGTGGAGGACAAAGCGCATTACTTAATTTGAAGTATTCTTCACCGCTTCACAAAGCGCATAGAACCCTTCTGGGCTTAGTTGTTCGGGGCGTAGGGTGGGTTTGACCCCTGCGGCCTCGCAAAGCGCCTCGGCATTGCCTAATGACGCCAATGAAGACCGCAGCATTTTGCGGCGTTGGGAAAAGGCGGCTTGGGTAACTTTGCCCAATGTTTCCAAATCATCATAGCGATTTTTCTTTTTGGGCGTTATAACCGCAACCGCGCTCTCGACCTTTGGCGGCGGGCTAAAGGCAAGGCGGGGGACGTGCATCCCAATATTCGCATAACATACCGCATTTGTAAGGATAGCAAGGCGACCATAATGATTATCGCCAGTTTGCGCACAAATCCGTTTGGCAACTTCCATTTGGAACATTAATGCCATTTCCCAGTCTTTTTCCTCGCCAGTCACCCAATTAAGGAATAATTGCGTGCCGACATTATATGGAAGATTGGCAATGATTTTTGCCGATTTGCACTCAATATTATGTTCGCGCAAATATGTGGCCGGTGAGATTTTTAACGCATCACCCGAAATAATTTCAAGCCGTCCCAAATCATCATGAAAATAAGTCTTCAAATGCTCCACAAAGCGTTCATCTTTTTCAATGGCGATGATTTTCTTGGCCTTGGTGTTTAATAATGCCTGTGTAAGGCCGCCAGGGCCCGGGCCAATTTCAAAAATAACCGTGTCTTCATCAATTTGCAAAAGACCCGCAATTTTTGACGTAAGATTAATATCCAAAAGGAAATGCTGCCCCAAGGATTTTTTGGCGAATAATTCATTTTCGCGTATATATTCACCCAATTTAGGACGCATTGGTTTTTCCCCGATTTTGCGCGATTGTTTGCGCCATTTTTAATGCGTTTTCAAAGCTGTCAAAGCGCGCAATACCTTTTCCCGCAATGCCAAAGCCCGTGCCATGATCGGGCGAGGTGCGGATGATTGGTAAATTAATGCTGGTATTAACCCCACCATGAAAATCAAGTGCCTTGACCGGTATCAAGCCTTGGTCATGATACATCGCAAGGTAAATATCATATTGCGCACGGTTAAAATCGGCAAAGGCGGTATCGGCGGGCAGGGCATTGGTAATATCTATGCCTTCTGCGCGTAATTCCGCTGCGGCGGGGTTGATAATTTCAACTTCTTCACGTCCAATTGCCCCATCTTCGCCCGCATGTGGGTTAAGCCCCAAAAGCGCGATTTTCGGGCGTTTAATGCCAAAATCATTCTGCATTGCCTGATTTACATTGCGGGCAAGGGTTATGATTTTATCTTTGGTAATAAGTTCGGGAACTTTGGTAATCGGCACATGAATGGTTACAAGCGCCACGCGTAAACCATCAACTGAAAGCATCATGATGGCTTCGTGGTTTTTATTATAATGTTCACTACATAAATGGGAAATATATTCGGTATGCCCCGGGAATTTAAAACCCGCCGCATACAAAACCGATTTGGCAATTGGCAGGGTTACAATGCCCGACACATCACCAGAAATTGCCAGTTCTGTGGCCTTTTTAATCGAATTTACGATGATTTCGGCATTATCTGAATTGGGTATGCCTGCCTTAAAATCATAAACCTTGCCCGCAATATCCAAAATCGGGAGGGCATTGGTAAACGTATCATGCGCCTGATTGGGGTTTGTAATGTTGGCAATCTTGATTTCAAGCCCAAGGTTTTTTGCCGTACGTTCAAAAACTTCTGCTTTGCCAATTATAAAAAAAGTCGGTAAATCAGGCCGCCGTTCAAGCCATGCTTTTATGGCGATTTCAATACCAACCCCTGATGGATCGCCCATTGAGACCGCCAAAAGCATTATTTCGGGCATATTATTACCTTGTTACGATTGCCGCTTCACGGCGAAGGTCGCGTAAATAACGGCGTGCAATCAGGCTTAGTTCCTGATCAAACATTGAATCTTCAAGTTGTTGCGCGGTTGGGATATCTTCACCTGTAACTTCGCGATTACAAACAACCAAGGCCTCAACATTTGTGCCATTTTCAACGCTATTTGAAACTTTGCCTTCTGGAAGGTTTTCAACCAAATTTTTATATTCATCGCTTAGGTCATTAAGCGCAACTTTGCCCAATTCATTTACAGTAACACCATTTTTATCGGCAAGTTTTTTAAGGCTATCACAGCCTTTGAATTGGTTTCTTACTTCATCAATGGCTTTGGCGCCTTTTTTATTGTTATCGGCAATAACAAGTTGGCGTAAATCAAGGTTTAGGGCAACATTGCCACCACTACGTTTATTGCGAACTGCAACAATCATATAGCCACCTTGTACCGGAATAGGGTCGGAAACTTGACCAACGGGGATTGTATCAACAATTTTGGCAACTTCGGGACGAAGCTCACCTTGAACAACCCAGCCCAAATCACCGCCAGTAGCAGCAGAAGGCGAGAATGAGAATTGTTGCGCAACGCGGCCAAAACTTGCACCATTGCGGATTTGATCAACCAAAGTTTTGGAGCCAAGACGCGCACGCTCATCTTCATCAGGGCTTGCCACTTCGATGAAGATTTCTGAAACTTGATATTGCGGTTTATATGCCGATGCCTGAATGCGTGCCAAAGCGTCATCAAGCTGCTCTTTAGTGATTTTTACGCGTGAAGAATAACGACCGGAAACAATACGTTGCCACAAAACTTCGGCACGTGTCTTATCACGATAGCTTTGGATTGAAATGCCAGCTTGTCTAAGTTCGTTGAAAAATTGTTCAAGCGTTGCGCCATTCTGCTTTGCCTGATTGGTAAGGATATGGTCAACCTCGGCATCAGACATAGTAAGTTTAAATTTTTTCGCCTCTTGAATTTGTAGTTTTTCATTTATCAAAGAGTTAAGCGCCTGTTGCGATGCGGCAATGATTGCATCCTGTGAAGGACTGGCAACACCCGCAGTAATAAGAATAAAACGTGTTCTTTGGCGCAGGTCAAAACTTGTAATCGGCTCATCATTTACGATGGCTGCAACCCCTTCATTAAGGGTTACGTCTTGTGCATAGGCGTTTTTAAAGGAAATATTTGCACAGCCAGCAATTAAAATTGCCGCAAGTACACCTTTAAAAATGGTTTTGTTTAATTTTTGCTTCATTTTTTCTTCCAAATCCGCCTATTAATAGTGCGCAATTGCCCATGCTTCAACTGGCTTTAACTGGCAATTGCTGATTTTTAATTTAATCATTCAAAAGGGTCATCATCAATTACACCAAGTGTCTTGAACGCAATCTGAATTTTAAAGTTTTTAGATGGGGTTACAAAACGGTTTGTTGTATTGATTTCTTCGTAATAAATGCGGACATCAGTACATGCGTCACCAAAAGAAACACCAAAGCGTAATTTCAGATTGGTGTCATTTTTGAAATCGTGCCAATTATCGGCAAATATTGTGTAATCACCCAATTTATATTGTGCGCTGGTTACAAGTTCGCGGTTCGCCGCAGTAACAGAATATTTCTGTGGTAATTCGTGGTAACGGGTTTGCACGCTTAAATTTTTATATTTCATGCTTGCCGAAACTTCGGTACGAATTAATTCGCCAGTATCGCCATCAATACGTACATTCCCGCTAAGGGTTATGAATTTCTTGAAATCTATTTCAAGATTTGAAACATAATCCCCATTTTTAGAATCAAGATTGCTTAGGGGGGTATATAACGGGTTGTTTTTGTTGCGATATTGTTTGCCAACAAACCAGTTTATTGAATTATTGCTATTATCATAAACCGCTAGATTAACCCCTAATGTGGCGCTTGCTCCACTGTCATAAATATCATTGATCGCCGAGGCATCATTATAGAAATATGATGAATATGAGTTTTCGTAATTATAGGCATCTTCAATAATTACTTTATCACTTTTATCATTTGTGGTGGCGATTCTTAAATTTAATTTTGGTTCAAGAATAATTTTGTAATTTTGGGTATAACGCTGTAAAGGAATGCTAAAATCAGTGGCGACATTGGCGTTAAAGCGGCTGAAATTACTGGTTCCAACATCGTTACCCAATGAATCGCGGAAGTGATTATAATAAAAATAATCCCCTTTGATTTCTGCACTTGGCTTTAATAAAAAGCCATTACCGATTATTTTCTGACCACGCCAATTGATCGATGACGATAAGCGACCACTATCAAGCTTGTCATCATTACGCGCTAAATAAACACCACTGGCATTGGCGCCAATTGTTCCATTAAGGAAATCCGTTTGCCAAGCCTTATGAAGTTCCATATCTGGTAATACTTTTGGCGTGTTTTTACGAAATGCAAACCCTTGAAGATTTTGGAAGCCAATCCCCATAATGCGGGCGTAAAAATCACTTTCTTTACCTTCGAGATAAAGCTGATTTATAAGGCTATTACTGGTTATACGTACTGGGCCACGAACCAAACCCTGACCACGGATTGAATAACGGGCAAGGTATAAATCATCCGACGCATTTTCAACACCAAAACCCCAGTCCCATACGTCATTAATATTGAATTTTCCG
This sequence comes from Hyphomonadaceae bacterium UBA1933, assembly GCA_002337085.1. Classification (GTDB taxonomy): domain Bacteria; phylum Pseudomonadota; class Alphaproteobacteria; order Caulobacterales; family Aquidulcibacteraceae; genus Pseudaquidulcibacter. The sequence goes on from DDFH01000003.1 coordinate 446,538, forward strand.
TCCGCAAAAATATGACCACGCCAATCGGTATTGCCAAATTTATCGCCTTCACGGCCAAAGAATTTTTCATTGGTAACAGAGCCAGCAATATGAAGATCGCCAGAATAGAATTTGCGGCGGTAATCACCATATATTACTGGGTTAACATATTGCGATATTTGCGGCGAAATCGTGATGTCAGAATAATCATCGATGACGTAGAGATACGGCTGCTCAACATTATAGCCAAGTCGTGATGAACGACCAGGTTTTGATTGCAAAAACCCTGATTGTCGCCCTGCTGTTGGATCACCATGTTTGAAATATGGGGTGTAGAAAACCGGAACGCCTTTAACTTCAAAAACGACGTCTTGATAAGAAATTTCTTTCCTTTGCGTGTCTTGAATTGCCTTGCGCGCACGAATATTCCATGTTGGTTCTGGTTTTGCTGCGCATACAGGGCAGGCAGTATATTTGACACGTGAAAGAGAATTTCGGCCACCATCTTCTTTTACTGCTGTTGTTGCGGCAACTATCCCGTCATTGGGGAAGCGGGCGGCAAAATTATTTACCAAACCACTATTAAGTTGATCGTCAACGGTGATTTCGTCGGCAAAGCTAACGGTGCCATCGGCTTCGATAATTGTTACATTGCCAATCGCGGTAACGATGCCAGTGTCACGATTATAAACTAATTTATCGGATAATAGGCGTCTGCCTTTATTTCTTGCTTCAACATGGCCGGTGGCAATGATTTCATTTTGTGTATCACCGGAAACAACCTCATCGGCAACCAATAAAACCTTATCATCAAGGTTTGATGCGGCGCTTGGTTGATTGGGATGGGTGGTGGCAATTGGTGCATTATTGCTTGGCTTTTGGTTTTTTTGTTGTTGGTCTTTTGAAAAACTTATGCCGCCACTTTGCCCGACATCCTGATCCTGAATGAAAAATTGAATTCGGCTAAGAATGGCGTCATTGGCACTATAATTTTCATGCGCCCGTGCTTGTCCGGCGCTTGCTAATACGGCAAACGAGGCAATAATGAATGCAGGCTGTGAATGATGATAATCAAATTTCATAACAGAATCGATTGACCGCCTATTTTTCTAAATAATGTTTTGGATTTTTTGTTCAATAATGTCAAAGCCTATTGTCGGAATATTAAATCTAGGAAACCTGACCGTCTTCACGGTAAGAAATTAGTGCAAGCGTAAGCGTCAACGCAAATAGCGGCGGGCATATTGCGGCAATTAAACCAGGAATATTCCCAGAGCTTGCCATTAGTCCCGCAACTTCGTTAAAGAAATACATTGAAATGCCGACCGCGATTGCAATCATAACACTTCTGATTTTACCGCCAGAACGATCAAGGCCAATACTCATGATAGCGGCAAATAAAACCATCGCCAAAATATTAATGGGTAACATCAACAAGCGATAAAAGCGTAGCCAATATTTCTCTGGCGAACCACCATTTTGCTTTGCCAGATGAGCCTCTGCTGGAAGTTCCCAAAGCGGAACGATGCGTGGTTCACGTGTGCCCTCTATTGATGAAGTATCCGAAAGCCCCATTTGAATTATTGGTTTAAATTCAGATTGTGCGCCAGTAGAGGTAACATAGGCATCACTTATACTTAATTGTTTGTTTTTTCTTATTGCCAATTTTGCATCAATTGTCTTTTGCAAATCAAGACCAGTTTTATCATAAACATAAATTGTTGCATTGCTTATGGCAAAGCTATTTTGGGTGACTGCATCTTTACTGTCACCATAAATAATTAATTGCCCTTCGGATGAGGGAAGTGTGACCCATAATGATTGCGTTGACTTTGAAGCATCAGCGATTTGGACAATTGATGAAAGCCTGTCTTTTTCCGCTTCATATTGATCATTTAGTTTGGCAGAAATTGGGTCAATAAAAAATGTTACCGCAACCCCAATAAAAACTGCAAGCCAACCCAATGGGGCAAGAAAGCGCCATGCCGAAACGCCCGCAGCCCGCATCGCCGTAATTTCTGAGCGGCGTGACAAGCCAGTAAAGCTAAGCAAAGTTCCAACCAATGCCGTGATTGGGATTGATTGTTCCGTAAGACCGGGAAGGCGCATAAGAGTGAATTTCAGGGCGGTGAAAAAATTCGCATTCTGTATGCCGGCAACGGCGCGCGATTGTTCCACCAAATCAACCATTATCACACTTGCCGAGACGCCAAGAAAGGCAATTATCATTCCGGAAAGTGATTTTAGGAAAATATATTTATTTAAACGGTGCAGCATGTAATCACACTAATTCCATCAAATCGGATGATTTTTGGTTTTTGCTTTTGCCACTATTAATGCCGCCGCCGGAAATTAATAGGTAATTCCAATTTTTAAATATCCCAAGTTTAAACATTATGAATAAAGATACGCCAATTGGGATTATATATTGGATAATGTTCAAAGAAGATTGTTTTTCTATTATTCCCTCAAGACCAGATTGTGTCAAAAGCATTGCTAATGCTGCCGCCGAAGTTTTGGCGATATGGATACTTTGCCCACGGCGTGAGAAGCCAGTCCCAAAAATTGCAAAAAACCCTAAAAGTGCGGTAGCAATAGAATAAAACGGTGCCGAGAAACGGTGATGTGCCTCTACCAATAATGCACCTTTGTGAGCCCTGTCCCAATTGTGGGTCATGTCTGGCGTGAACAAATCGGTTGTGAAGCGGTCGGATGGTTTATAAAACAAATCTTTTTCGTCTGAATTAAAGCCATCAAGCGTAATTACATATTGTGAAAAGCCATAAAGAATTGGTGCACCACTTTCATCGCGGGCATGGATTGAACCATTATTTAATGACATTGCTGGCGTGCCATTAATTTTAACAATCCCGCCAGAATTTGCCGAATAAGTAACAGATTTGTCTTTATTGCGTGTATCGGCAATCAAAATCCCGCGCAAAGCACCATCTTGATCAATTTTTCTGGTATAAATGGTGACGCCTTTAACGCTTTCACGAAATTGCCCTTCTTTGACAAGCGTGGTGGCAATATCGGAACGAATTGCAAAAAGCTTTTCACGCATAAGGCGGTATGTATAGGGCTGGACATAGACCCCAATCATAAGGACAAATAATGCGACAACTGATGCAAGCCTAACCAGTGGTTCGGCAATTTTCCAAACGCTCATTCCGCTGGCAAAGGCGACCACAAGTTCATTTTCTGAATAAAGGCGACCATAAACCAAGATTGCCGACGCAAATAATGCAACTGGTGCAACAACCGCCATAAATTGCGGTGTCGAAAGAATAGATATTGAAAGAATCGTAAACGGGCTTTGCCCACGTTCAACAATCAAATCCAATTGTGTCAATGATTGTGTTATCAACGCAAGCAGCGATAAACCAATGGTTATCGCCAAAAATGGGCCTATAAGCAAACCTAATATATATTTTTGTATTTTTAGCATTTGCTTATAAATAACTCTCTAAAAACAAGTACGCAAATTTCCTAATATGTGTGATTGAGGTGTAACGCAAGGGATAAGATGGTGGCGTATCAGACAAAAGCGGGCTAATGTGACCAAAAAACCATTGCTCTAAATTATTACTAACCAAATATATGACTTTTAATGATTTAAATTTATTGGGCAATGATTCAAAATACTGGAGAAAATCGTGAATATTAATTTTAAAAAGAATGACGATTGCAAATTAATTATCAAATTCGCCTTTAAAAATGACGCTATCTCGCCAATTCTTGCTTTGCAGGGTTTTGATGGCTCAGCGTCACAAACCGCAACCGAAACAATTGACGGGAAACTAAATATCGTTGTTGGCGTAGGCGAAAAAGACAGCCTTAGCCTTGAAACATTTGAAAAAGCAGTTGCAACCGGTGTAAAGGCGGCTTCTTCACTTGGACAAGCCAGTGCGCAAATTCTCGTAAGCTCAATTGCTGGTGACGCACAATATTCTGCCCATGCTGGTCTTGCGGCACTTATGGCATCTTATAAATTTGACACCTATAAAACTGCACCAAAAACCAAAACTGAATTATCAGAAATTTTTGTCGATGGTGACGGGCAAGCAAATTTTACCGAATTAAAAGCGCTTTATGACGGTATCGCCTTTGGCCGTGATTTAATGAACGAACCGCCAAATGTTCTAAACACCGCCGAATTTGCTAAACGCCTTGTTGAATTAAAGTCTCTTGGGGTTGAAGTTACCGTGCTTGGTGAAAAAGAAATGGAAGCACTTGGCATGGGCTCATTCCTTGGCGTGGGGCAGGGGTCAACTTCTGAAAGCCGTGTTGTGGTTATGAATTACAAAGGCGGTGGTGATGACGCACCATTGGCATTGGTTGGCAAAGGTCTTTGCTTTGATTCCGGTGGTATTTCTATCAAGCCATCTGGTGGCATGGAAGAAATGAAAGGTGATATGGGCGGTGCGGCTGCTGTATCGGGTGCAATGAAGGCAATCGCGGGGCGCAAAGCCAAGGCGAATGTGGTTGGTCTTGTTGGTCTTGCCGAAAATATGCCGGATGGTAATGCACAGCGTCCGGGTGATATTGTTAAATCAATGTCTGGTAAAACCATTGAGGTTTTAAATACCGATGCAGAAGGTCGCCTTGTTTTATGCGATGTTCTAACCTATGCACAGCAAACCTTTAAACCAAAATATGTGATTGATTTGGCGACTTTGACTGGTGCGATTTTGATTGCGCTTGGTCATGATTATGCGGGTCTATTCTCAAATAGCGATGATTTATCTGGCAAAATCACTGCTGCGGGTGAAAATTGTGGTGAAAAAGTATGGCGTTTGCCGCTTGGTGCGTCTTATGACAAATTGCTTGATTCCAAAATTGCGGATGTGAAAAACGTCAATCGTTCTGGCCCTGGTTCTCCTGCGGGTTCAATCACTGCGGCACAATTCCTTCAAAGATTTATTGAAGAAGGCACACAATGGGCGCATATTGATATTGCCGGAACCGCATGGAAAAATGGCAATGAAGATCCACGCGAACCGTCATGGGCAACTGGCTTTGGTGTTCGTCTGCTTGATACATTGGTTCGGGAATCATTTGAGAAATAATCCATGCAATATTGGTTTTATCATCTTGAAAAAACCTCAACAGTGGCGGCACTTGTGCCGCTGCTGGAGCGGTGTTTGAAAAACGATTGGACGTGTCTTATTCGCGCCCAAAACCCTGAAACGCTTGTCGCACTTGATAAAGAATTATGGACTTTTCAAGAACGCTCATGGCTGCCGCACGCGATTGAGGGGGCGGAAGGGGTTGAACCATCCGAACAACCAATTCTTTTGACCACAAGCCTTGAAAATAATAATTTTGCCCAAGCCGTTTTTCTACTTGAAGATGCGCCGCTCGGTGATATAGATAGTGGTGATATAGATGGAATAGAACGCGCATTTTATTTAATTGATGGGCAAGATTCGGAAAAAGTCACCGCAGCCCGCAAAACCTATAAAGCCGCCAAAGATGCAGGGTTTGAACTATCCTATTGGCAACAAAGCGAAGGTGGTAAATGGGAGATGAAGGGGTAAAAACAGGCAAATATCTTATAAAAATGTCAAGCTTTGTTTTGGCGATAATGGTCTCTGCTTCTTCTTTTGTTTTTATTGGCTTTGAATTAGATACTTTATTTTCCCGACCTGTATATAATGTTGTTATAGACCCGATTGAGCCAGTATATTTAACCAATGAATGTGATGCCCAATTTTATCGTTCGCTTGTCGGTATGAAGGCTGATGCGCCTTATATTCTGGAAAATTACCATGGAGTGGTTTTTATTGATCCATCAAGGGAAAAATATCTTTATGATAGTAATTCCTACAAAGCTATTATCATAGTTAAAAAAGATAATGACGGAATTATAAGGGAGATTTTGTGTAAATAGACGCGAGGCGGGGGAAGAAGTGTCTAATGATGAAAAAATGGCAAGATTGCCAAAGTTTATTGCTATTAGTGACGTTGTTTGCACCCGCTAATATTGCTCATTCCGTCTAAAGAAGCTAAAGAGCCGCCATATTTAATTTGGAGTTTTCAAAATGGCTTTAGAGCGTACTTTTTCAATCATTAAACCAGATGCAACCAACCGTAACCTTACTGGTGCTGTAAACGCACTTATCGAAGCAGCGGGCCTTCGTATTGTTGCGCAAAAACGCATTAAAATGACCACCGAACAAGCCGAAACTTTCTATGCAGTGCATAGCGCGCGTCCTTTCTTTGGTGAATTGGTTGAATTTATGACATCTGCGCCAGTTGTTGTTCAAGTTCTTGAAGGCGAAGACGCTGTTGCAAAATATCGCGAAGTTATGGGCGCAACCAACCCTGAAAATGCTGCCGAAGGCACAATCCGCAAAACTTTCGCACTTTCTATGGGCGAAAACTCTGCACACGGTTCAGACAGCGTTGAAAATGCGGCTATCGAAATCGCGCAATTCTTTGCAGGTAACGAAATCGTAGGCTAATACTTGCTGTCATCCCGTACTTGTTGCGGGATCTTTTCGCTGGATTATAAACAAAAGCCCCCGAATTTCGGGGGCTTTTTTTATTGTCTAAATTTCGTGAATTACGCAGTAACCGGACGAAGTTTGATTTCAACACGGCGGTTTTTGGCTCTACCTTCAGGTGTTGAGTTATCGGCAATTGGATTGCTTTCACCCATACCAGTTACATAAAGCCTTTGCGATGCAACACCATGCGAGCTTAAATAGTTTGCAGCGGAGTTTGCGCGGCGCTGTGATAAATCAAGGTTATATGCGTCTGAACCTGTTGAATCCGCATAACCAACAACGTCAACATAGGTTGATGGATAATCCGTTAATACTTTTGAAACGTCATTTAACACCGAATAAAATTGCGGCTGCAAAGTATCTTGATTATATTCAAACGTAATATCGCCAGGCATGTTAAGAACAATTTCATCGCCATTACGGGTTACGGTTACGCCAGTGCCATCAAGTTTTTTGCGAAGTTCGGCTTGTTGTTTGTCCATATAATCGCCAATTGCATAGCCGCCCAATGCGCCAATACCTGCACCAATTACAGCATTTTTACGACCAACCGAAGATTTGTCATTTGATGCATATCCCGCAGCCGCACCAACAACCGCGCCAATTAATGCACCAGTTTTTGAATTATCGCGAACTTTTTCGCCGGTGTTTGGGTCAATTGTTGTACAAGCCCCAAGCATAGAGACAAGAGCCATTGCGCCAATAGTCATTTTAATTTTGTTGTTCATTTCCTGCTCCATAATTAATTTTGAAAAATCAAATCAATTCATTTTGTTAGCTTATTATCCTAAACATGAATAGCAGATGAAAATATTGTTATTCAATTTTTAAAGCTTCGCAATAAATCAAAAAAACGTAAATTAGATTTTATGGCTTAGGAAAATGGCAATTTTACAGCCAGTTTTAATTATTGCCGATAATATTGGATAGCCAAAAGCATCTTCGGCGCCATTTTCAATGGCATCGTCCCGATGCTCTGATTCTTCGAGGCGGAATTTTGTTATTATTGGCTTTAAGGAATCATCATCCGCAAGCCTATCTTCTTGCTCAAGGTAATGTTCCTCGATAACTTCTTCGACCGCAGCAGTACAGGCATGGGCCGCCTTTTCACCCATAAAAGCAGTTGTATAGCCAAGCAATTGGGCCGCAGGCTTCCAAATAGGTTCCAAAATTGTTGGCCTTATGCCGCGTTCAACTAGGATTTGGTCAAATGTCTTTTTATGGGCAATTTCCTCGGCTTCTTGTTTTGCGAGAATCATATCGATGCCAGAAAGATTATTGGTGTTGGCAAAAACTTTGCGCTGGGCACGGTAAATTTCAACCGCCGCCATTTCACCGGCATGATCTACCCGCAACATTTGCGATATTTCGTCAAATCTATTGCCCGCACTATAATCAGATGGCGGGGCAGGGCGTCTATTTCTGCTCATTTATAAAATGCCTATTCAAATTCCGAAGAACCTGTATCACCTTTGAATGCGCATATTAATGAAAAAACTGCAAGACACAATGAAATAATAACATTCCAATTGGCCATTGAAAGACCAATAAAACTCCAAGGGATGCTGTCGCAGCTTGGTTGGGCAACGGGTTTTGAAAGTGCGCCCAATAGGTCACCAGAAATTTCTTTGCTGCCGCCGCCAGCACATTCTGGAAGCCCCTGCCACCAATGAAGTTCTACCCCAGAATGGAAAAATGCAATTGCCGCACTGGCAAGGAATACTACACCCAAAACCGCATCAATTGCGCGAACCAATGACGATGCCTTTATATAATGGCTTAGGGCAAAACCAATTAAACCAACAAATAATGCAACCCAGTAAACTTCGCGCTGATGAAGGCAAAGGGCACATGGTGCCAAGCCGCCAAAGGTTTCAAAAGCATGCGCCGCAGCAAGCATCGATGCCGAAATTAACGCCGCAAAAAGCGCCCAATGTTTTTGTGCCTGTTTAATGGGATATTTAAACATATTTGCCTTTTTCAAATTCTAAATACTAATTTCGTTTAGCTCTATTCATTGAATATTTAAAGGTGGCTTAATGACACATGATATATATTTGCTGTAATCAAAATGATGCCACTTTTTCCAGCACATCTTGAACGCCCCACCCCATAGGAGCGTTGAGCGAAGCGAAACTGGCGTGAGATATAAAATGGTGCTGGAGCCGGAATCGAAAAATTGAGCTAACTTTTTGTATTTAGTGAAAAAATCCAGTTCAAAAACTTTCAGAGGGCCCCTAAAAAAGCCCCCAGCAAAATTCATTTCTAGAATCAACACTGTATTTTTTTTGAGCAATTACAGTAAGTAGAAATTAATAAGAATACAACTGAAAAACCTGAATTCGATTCCGTGTTTTGGAATCTTATCACCAATAAAATTAAATTCCAGTCCTTTTATTTATTTTCTATCAAATTTCTCTCTCGTTCAAGTTCGCGGCGCAATTCTTCTTCGCTTGGTAGGTAAGGGAGGTATTTTGAAGCAAAAAGTTGGTTGCTATCGGCAAGGACTGAATATTTAACAATCGCCTTTGATTTTTCAGAGCATAATAGCAAACCTATTGTTGGGTTATCATCTTTGCCTTTATATTGTTCGTCATACATACGGACATAGGAATCCATTTGGCCCACATCTTGGTGTGTTAATTTGCCAAGTTTTATGTCGATAAGCAAAAAGCACTTTAATTTGAAATTGTAGAATACTAAGTCAATATAAAAGTCTTGGTCATCGAGGTTTAGGTGTTGTTGCCGTTCAACAAAGGCAAAGCCTTTACCTAATTCAAGCAAAAATTCGGTGATATTATTGATTATGCCCTGTTCAATGTCTTTTTCCAAAAATGATTGATTGGGTAAGTTTAGGAAATCCAATATATATGGATCCCGCAAAATATCTTTCGGGTTCTCATCGAGTTCGCTTGTATGGTTTTCCGCTTCTTGTTCGACAATCGTTTTATCCGGGCTTGCCAAAAGCCTTTCATAATATAATTTGCTTATTTGTCGGTCTAAGGCCCTTGCGCTCCAATGATTGGCAATTGTTTCTTTCATATACCATTCACGCGCGGATTGGTTTTCTATGCGCATAAGTGTGCGATAATGCGTCCAACTCAATTCGGTACGCAGTGCGTTCCAAATTGGAAAAACTATAAAAAATTGGCGCATATTGCGTAAATTGCGCTCATCAAAACCTTTACCAAATTCTGCCGTAAGTTTTGAAGATAGAAATAGTAATTGTTGTGCGCCATATTCCGCACGCTCTTGCCCATTTTGTTCATCTTCAACGATTAATCGCCCGATATTCCAATAGGTCTGCACCATTGCAGAATTAACAGCATATCTAACGCTTTGGCGTGATTGTGCAATCAACTGCCTAATATCATTTAACAAATTTGTAGGGACAAGATTGTTCATTTTTAGAAATTACCAAGATTCTTTTTTACTTACCTAACACAATAACTATTGTTTGTGATAGGTAAAATTGTTTTCTTTTGCGCCGAAGGACAAAAGAAAACAAAAATTTTGGCTGCCGATTAAGGCAGCCAATAAATTTGCGTTGCCTATTCTAATCGCACCGATAAATATAGTTTGTGCCATCAATTCGGACTTCGGAATAATCCATTGATAAGTCACGGGCTATTAAATCGTAATCAAGATAGAATTTTATATTCTCTGGAATAGTGCCATAGAGGCCTTCTTCGACAAAATGTTCTGCAAGCTCTTTCATGGTATCGAATTGGTATAAATCAACATTTAAATCATCTGGGTCATCATTGGCAAGGTCGAATTTATAGCCAACTTCGCCAATTGCAATTATGGCATTAATTTTCTGATATTCTTCCCAATCTCCGACGGCTTTGAAATAGGATTCAATATTGGATTGGTTGATGCTTAGTGCTTCAAATAATTGGCAATCTATGCCGTCCCCGTCAATGAATTGGATTTCAAATTCTTCGACGTGTTCGCCGTATGGGTTATATAGTTTTCTTGCTTTCTCGGTGTATTCTTCCGCGCTTTTAAAATAAAAGCCAGTAGCCGAAATATCATAAGGCTGTGCGTATAAGTTAGTTGTCATTTTCTAGTCTTTCCTTGGTAAGGGGTTTGCGAATACAAACCTTGCCCGTCGGCGAGACTGGGGGTAGCAAGTGCAAGGGCTTCAAAGCCCAAAGGGGTATCACCCAACCTGCACGAAGTTTACGAAGGAAGGTTGGGGAGGGGGGCTTTGAAGTTCATCTCGACCCTTGCACGCGCGTGGGGTAAAACCCCTAGGGAAATAATTGTTTTACTAAAACAAAAGTTGATTAAATTTTATAAATTCGGAAATCAATAATTATAATTAAATGGGCACCGCCGTTTTACTAAGGGTTGAAATAAATAACTCTATCCCCATATAGTTTATGCAATTTGTTTGCATATTATGAGGTGAAAATAATGGATAAAAATCAGCTATTTGTCGAAAGGCGAAAACAGGGTGATTATGCGGTCCGTAAACCAAATTCAGAACGCGCTAGTGATGTTTTGCCGACACAAAAGGCTGCAATTGAACGTGCAAAGGAACTAAATCCAAACGCAACGCCTTTGGTTGAACGTATAAGACATACTGAAAAAGGTGGGCCAGATAAATGGCGTAAGCCATAATAGGTTATAGTAATTTCATTTGTTTCAAAGCAGGCCTGTGTTCTAAGACTTTTATTATTGAACGTTCCTTTCGCAGTCCTTTACTAGTTTGAAATTGCTTTTCTCTAACTTGGCACATAAGATAATCATTTTTAGAAAATGAAATTTCGTTATTGGCAATTTTTGTCAAAAATTCTTCATCTAAAATATCAACGTTAAATGGCTCAGAGCCATCCGTTACGCGCCATTTATTTTCTTCTTTGAAGCTCAAAGAAATAATTTGAAGCGTAACGTTTCTGGTTTCATCCTGTAGTTCGGTATCAGTAATCGACGGAATTTCAAAATAGGAAGTATCGTTCTTTTCGATGATAAGTGTTTCTTCACCATCGCGCTTGACTTTGAATTTACTTATGCCGTCTTTTTCCAAGCAAGAAATGGCTCTCTTAGCGTTCTCCCGCACTTCAACAGACTCCGCTAATTTTATGGTATCTGGTGAGGTTATAAAGTAAGTGTCTCCTATGTGAACCAAAGTTTGGTTTCCACTTGTTTCTATTTTGTCTGGTGCTCGCCCTTTAAGCCATTTAATTAGGAAAAGAAGCCCACCGCCTATTCCGCTTCCACCAATTACTTTGAAAATTAAATCAACCAAGTCGTTTGCAGCTGTAATCCCGTCTTTGTTAGCGGCTGCAAAATCAAAAAAGCCTTTTGTAGTCTCCAAAATAGACTGCGCCAATGCAAGGTCAACTTCAAAAGACCCCTCTGAAGTAGCTTTAACTTTAACTTGTATGTGAGCTTTATCCCCATTTATTGTCGAATTTGCAGATTGAATTAAATTGCCCATTGCCAAAAGTGCTGGGGCCAAATCTTGAACATCTATTTCACCATTTTCAACTGCCGAACCATCAAATACTAATGTCATATTTGCATTGCTCATAATCTTAGGCTCCATAAGAAGTTAGGTAGATTAAAATATACTACATAAATATTTTTTTATTCGGTAAGCCTAAATTTTGACTTGTAAAAGCATGGTATTTACTTAAGATAGATTAATCAAGGCTATTTAACTTGAGAATTCTGCACTTTTCCACTATTTTCTCACTTAAAGTATAGATTCGATGCTAGGTGGGGAAATTGTATGTCGAATGATATTCTTACAATCAAAGATGTTGCCGAATACCTCAAGTTATATGAGAAAACCACATATCGTATGGTTGCTAATGGTAAAATTCCTGCATTTAAAGTTGGCGGAGCTTGGCGTTGTCGTCAAAGCGATATTAATAATTGGATTGAAGAGCAAAGTGCGCAAAGGAAATTGGGCTAGAAAATGAAAATCGCGCAAATTGAAGAAAACCTAAAAAACTTAGTTGAAAATTTCTCAGAAGAAGAATTTATTTTTGACCTATTGCTTGCATACGGCGTTCCTAAAACGACGGTTACGTTGTTAAAAAAAGGAAATCGCAATCTTGGTAAAAAAGATGGGCAATTAATTCTCAAAAAGAAAGTGTTTTTTGAAGTAGTAAAAGACGTAGACCTTCATGCCCGAATTGATGAAATTAGCAAAGATGAAACTTCATTAAAGCATGATCCAAAATTCATAATCGTCACTGATTATAAAACGCTATTGGCGATAAATACAAAGACAAAAAATTCGCTTGATATTCCAATTTTGGAAATAAATAAGCATCCAGATTTTTTTGGTGAATTGGCAGGACTATCAACATATAATGCTCCAAAAGAGACCGAAGCTGATGTAAAAGCTGCCGAAAAAATGGCGAAACTTTATGATGAAATTCTAAAAGACAATCCATTTAAGAACAAAAATGAACTCCATTCCTTAAATGTATTCCTATCGCGTTTATTATTTTGCTTCTTCGCTGAAGATACTGAAATATTTGCCAAAGGTCTGTTCACGAATTCTATTGCAACAAACACTCAACCCGACGGAAGTGATTTAGACGATTATCTAAATCGCGTGTTCAGAATTATGAACACCGAACATCGAAAGGATGAACCTAAATATATTAAAGATTTCCCCTATGTGAATGGTGGACTATTCGGGCAAGAATACTTTGCGCCAAAGTTTTCCGCCAAATCACGTAAGATGATAATAGATTGCGGTGCGCTTGACTGGGCCGCAATTAATCCTGATATTTTCGGCTCAATGATACAGGCAGTTGTTCACCCTGACCAACGTGGTGGCATGGGTATGCACTACACCTCTGTGCCAAATATCATGAAGGTTATAGAACCTTTATTTTTGAACGAATTAAAAGAAGAATTTGAAGAACATTTTGACAATAAAGCAAAGTTAGAAAAGCTATTAACACGACTAGAGAAAATTAAAATCTTTGACCCAGCATGCGGATCGGGAAATTTTTTAATTATTGCTTACAAAGAGCTTCGAACGCTTGAAATGGAAATTTTGAAGCGAATAAACGAACTTAGTAAGTCGCCAGAATTTTTGTTTTCTAGAATTAAACTATCTCAATTCTGCGGCATAGAATTGGATGACTTTGCACATGAAGTTGCAATTCTTTCGCTATGGCTTGCCGAACACCAAATGAACGAGAAATTTAAGGAAATATTTGGTAAAACAAAGCCGCCATTGCCACTTAAAGAAGGCGGGAATATTGTTTGCAAAAATGCTCTGCGTGTTGAATGGGAATCAGTTTGTCCAAAGACAAAAGAACATATAATATACATTCTAGGAAACCCGCCATATCAGGGCGCAAGAAGACAGAGCGAGCTACAGAAATCGGACATGGATATTGTCCTAAGGAGCTTAGGCAAATATAAGGATTTGGACTATATTTCATGTTGGTTTTACAAGGCAGCGAAGTATATAAAAAATCACGATTCAGAATTTGCGTTCGTCACTACAAACTCAATATGCCAAGGTCAACAAGTGTCATTGTTATGGCCTGCAATATTTAATCTAGGCTTAGAAATTCAGTTCGCACACCAATCGTTTAAATGGGAAAATAACGCTAAATCCAACGCTGGAGTGACGTGTGTAATTATCGGAATAAGTAACCCAAATAAAGAACAAAAAACTATTTATAACGAAGGTTTTGAGCGAAAATTAAAATCTATAAACCCTTATCTCGCTGGCGAGACCATGACGATTATAGCCCAATCCAAGAAAGCAATTTCGAAATTGCCTAGAATGAATTTTGGAAATATGCCAAACGACGGTGGCGGTTTGATTTTAAGTCCTGAAGATAAACAAGAACTCCTTGCAGAAAACCCTAAATCAAAAAAATTCATAAGGTTGTTATTAGGCTCTCAAGAATATATCAGAGGCGAAAAGAGATATTGTCTGTGGATTAAAGACAAAGATTTAACTGAAGCAAAAAATATTCCGTTCATTCAGAAGAGAATTAAAGTCACTGAAAAACATAGACTTGAAAGCAAGGATTTGGGGACAAATAAATTAGCGACAAGGAGTCATCAATTTAGAGATACCAACGAATCCAAGACCCATTCAATTATTGTTCCTAGCGTTTCCTCTGAAAGACGCGAATATATTCCAATTGGCTTTTTAAATTCTGATGTTGTGATTTCTAATTCTGCACAAGCTGTTTATGACGCTGATTCATGGGTGTTTGGAGTCATAACTTCAAAGTTGCACATGGTTTGGGTAATTGCCATCGGGGGAAAACTCGAGACGCGAATCCGATATTCCGCCGAACTTTGCTATAATACTTTTCCCGTTCCAAATCTCACGTTGAAGCAAAAAGACACTATTTCACAGCATGTTTTTAATGTTTTAGAAGAGCGTGAAAGGCATTCCCAAAAAACCATGGCTGAACTCTATGACCCAGACAAAATGCCATATGGATTGCGTGAGGCACACCATAATTTAGATATTGCGGTAGAGCGTTGTTATCGTTCCCGCCCATTCTCAAGTGACGAAGAACGCTTGGAATACCTATTCAAACTTTACGAAGCTATGATTTCAGGACAAGATATTCAAGGAGATTTATTGCTATGACTGGAAATAACCTTGTAAGCAAAAGCGACGTGAATTTGCCAGACATTGTTCCACATACTTCTCCGATGCTGGAAACAATCACAGCTGCTCTAGGTGTGAATAGAAACTTACTTCCTAGTAGTGACCAAATTTCTCATGCTTGGGGTAACTTACCACGCCTCCTTTCAAGGATTCCACCAGAGCTAAGGGACGAGGGTTTGATAAGAATGTGCGTCGCAGTTGCCAGCGGCCTTTTTGATAGCGGAATAAACTATGCTTGGAATGCAGCAGTTATTGAGCTCAGGCAAAAAGTTAGGCGCTTCGGGATAAACATTATTCCACAAATCATCAGCCGAGATTTTGATGAAAAAAAGCTATTGGATCTTAAAGATAGTGAATTGTTGGATTTGTGTTTGCGACTAAATCTAGTTTCAGAACACGGATTCTTTATGCTGGATCAGTGCAGAGATATACGAAATAATTTTTCATCAGCGCATCCAGCGATAGGCAATTTAGATGAAGATGAATTTGTAAATTTTGTGAATCGTGTTGCACGCTACGCCCTCAACAATGAACAAAATTTAGAGGCAGTTGATATTCAAGGTCTAGCTTCTTCCATAAATGTTGGGGGATTCAATGAAGATCAATATCGAGTTTGGTGCGAACGGATTGACAAGACCTTTGAAGCACAGCGCGAAACTATAGTCGGAATGTTG
This sequence comes from Hyphomonadaceae bacterium UBA1933, assembly GCA_002337085.1. Classification (GTDB taxonomy): domain Bacteria; phylum Pseudomonadota; class Alphaproteobacteria; order Caulobacterales; family Aquidulcibacteraceae; genus Pseudaquidulcibacter. The sequence goes on from DDFH01000003.1 coordinate 462,326, forward strand.
CATGGCATTTATTGCGACCCCAGTAAAAGTCAGGAAACTAGGGTCAACGCAATCACAATTTGCCTGAGAGTAAAACAAAAATTCACTCCGAGTATCTATTCAATTTTAATAAATCGACATCAAGATTATCAGGCCAAGGGCGAGGTTGATCGCCATAAAGCATCACAGTCATTTTTTGAGCAAATTGGAATACTTGGCCTGCTTTCAGAAGTTGAGCGACACTCCATAATATCAAATGCATGCAAAAAGTTGGTGTCGGTTCATAATAGTTACGACAATTTTTATAATGAACAGCCATTTGCCGAGCGCTTGCAAATAATAGTTGCTAACCAAGCGGTTCCTTTTACAGCACAGCACGAATTTGTAGAATCGGTATTACTTTGCGCAGTAGGAAACCGATATGGAACTGCGCAATCTGCCGAAGCTCATTATGATAACTTGATTCAAGGCTTCTCACCTCGTGAGATCCAAATTATGCTTGAACTACCAGACTACCAAAATGTTTTATCAATGAGAATAAAAGGTTATCAGAGGTGCAAGAATAAATTTATTGATTTAGTTGCGCTTTTGAAACCCGAAAGCATTCCAACACCATCCAAAAGTCAATATGAGAAATGGATAAAAATGAAAGCTACAAATTGATGCCAAATTTAGTTGATGTTACATACGCCCAAACTGGCGAAAGCACGAGTATCAATCAAATGGGTATGCGTGAAATGCAAGAACGTGCCTATTCGGCCCGCGATGCGCAATATCTATTACTTAAAGCCCCTCCCGCCTCAGGCAAATCACGCGCATTAATGTTTATTGCTTTGGATAAATTATACAAACAAGGCATTACAAAAGTTATTGTTGCGGTTCCCGAAAAATCAATTGGTGGGTCGTTTGGAAAAACAGACCTAAAATCCCATGGTTTTTTTGCGAACTGGGAGCCAAATGAAGAATATAACCTATGCACCGCTGGTGGCGATAATAGCAAAGTTAAAGCGTTCAAACGATTTTTAGATAGTGATGAACGCATTTTGATATGCACCCATGCAACATTGCGCTTTGCCTTTGAGGAATTGGAAGACGAAAAATTTAACGACACACTTTTGGCAATCGATGAATTCCATCATGTGTCTGCGGATAAAGACAATAGTCGTTTGGGCAATTTGCTACATTCCTTAACATCTAAGTCTAATGTCCATATCGTTGCTATGACTGGTTCTTATTTCCGTGGTGACGGCGTGCCAGTTTTGCTTCCAGAAGACGAAGAAAAATTCACCAAAATAACCTATAATTATTATGAGCAACTGAATGGTTATACTTATCTGAAATCACTCGGTATCGGTTATCATTTTTATCAAGGGCGATATACAAGCGCAATTAATGAAATTCTTGATACAAACAAGAAAACAATTTTGCACATTCCAAATGTTAATGCTGGCGAGTCGACAAAAGACAAATATCAAGAAGTTGATACTATTTTGGACAAAATTGGTGATGTCGTTAGCCAAGATTCAAATACTGGAATAATTTCATTAAAGCGGCATTTGGACGGAAAAATTCTTAAAGTGGCAAACTTGGTTGAAGAAAGCGGTCGTGAGTGTGTTGTAGAATATTTGCGCAATGTCAAATCTGAGGATGATATGGATTTAATTATCGCGCTTGGAATGGCGAAGGAAGGGTTTGATTGGCCCTATTGTGAACACGCACTTACTGTTGGTTATCGCGGCTCATTAACCGAAGTTATTCAAATTATTGGTCGCTGCACGCGCGATAGTGCAAACAAGACCCATGCACAATTTACAAATCTTATTGCCCAGCCAGATGCCGCTGATGATTTGGTTACATTGTCGGTCAATAATATGCTTAAGGCGATAACTTGTTCACTTTTGATGGAGCAAGTTCTTGCGCCGAATTTTAAGTTCAAAACAAAAGTTTCAGATGATGATGAAGCCAAAGCTGGCGAAATCAAGATTCGCGGCTTCAAAGAACCTTCGTCAAAACGAGTGCGCGATATTATTGAATCCGACTTGAATGACCTTAAAGCGTCAATACTTCAAGACGATAAAATCATTAAGGCATTGCCGGGCAATGTTGACCCCGAAGTTATAAATAAAGTTATGATTCCAAAAATTATTAGAATCAAATACCCCGAACTTTCTGACGAAGAAGTAGAAGAAGTGCGCCAACATGTTATCGTTGATTCAGTTGTTAAGAACGGCGAAATAAAAGAAACTGGCGATCAAAAATTTATTCGTATGGCTGGTAAATTCGTCAATATTGATGACTTGCATATTGACCTTATTGATAGCATTAACCCATTTCAAAAAGCATTTGAGATTTTGTCTAAATCTGTGACAGCGCGTGTATTCAGGGTTATTCAAGAGGCTATTGAAGCGACACGAATTCAAATGACCGACGATGAGGCACTAATTTTGTGGCCAAAAATTAAGAGCTTTGTTCAAAATAGCGGTGGCAATGAACCAAATATTTCTTCCATAGACCCGCTAGAGCGGCGTTTGGCGGAAGCATTGGTATATATTAAGGCTCAGCGTAGAACTCAGGGGGTTTGATGTGGAGCGCGAAGACTTATTAAAACTTATTGAAGATGATGACCTTGGGCTACTAAAGGTCAAGCCAAGGGTGTCTTCTGTTGCAAGTGCCGACGAACGTTTAATTAGCTCTTTTGAAGAAATCAATAAATTTATCGCTGAAAATAGCCGAGAGCCAAAAGCTGGTTCTGGCATACAAGAGCATCAATTGTATTCTAGGTTAAAGGGCATTCGCGAAAGCCAAGATAAAATGTTGGCGTTAAAACAATTTGACGTTCATAATCTACTTGATTGTGAGGTGAAGGAAATAAACTCAATTTCTGATATTTTCGAAGATGATGATTTAGGAATACTTGATGATATTCCCGAAAGCATTTTTATGCTTAAGCATGTTAAGCCAAGTTCAAGGGAAGCCGCAGAGTATATATCAAAACGCAAAAAATGTGCTGATTTTGACAAATATGAGCACCTGTTCCCTAAGGTTCACGAAGAATTGAGGCAGGGTTATCGAACAATTAGAAAATTCAATGATAAAGGCGAAAACCTTCAAGAAGGACATTTCTACGTTTTATCGGGAATGCTCTTGTATTTGGAACAAGTCGATATAACGTCCGAAGAGAAGACAGTTAATGGCAAGCGTTATAGAAAAGACGGCAGAACAAGATGTATTTTCGAAAATGGCACCGAATCTGATATGTTATATAGGTCTTTGGCAAAGGCACTTTATCAAGATGGCAGGATAGTCACTGAACATAAAGAACGTCTTTTAGATGAAATTTCTGACCTCACCGATGAAGACGAAGAAACTGGTTATATATATGTCGTGAAATCTTTGAGCGAAAGCCCTGAGATTAGTTCGATAAAGAATTTATACAAAATCGGCTTTTCAAGTGTTCCTGTTGAGCAACGGATTAAAAATGCTGAGAGAGAGCCAACATACCTCATGGCACCAGTTTTGATTGTTTCAGCCTATCGATGCTTCAATATGAACCCTCAAAAATTAGAACAATTATTGCATAATTTTTTTGGATCTTCGTGCCTAAATATTGACGTTTATGATGCAAATGGAAAAAGATTTGTGCCGAGGGAATGGTTTGTTGCGCCTTTTGGTGTCATTGAAAAGTCGATTGAGTTGATTATAAATGGTGAAATCATACATTATAAATTTGACGTGGAAGCGCAAATTATTTCTTCGCGATGAAGAGTTAACCATTTGCGCTATAAAATTAGGCCACTTCCAGAAGCTATCCCAATTTTGTTATTATTGATTTCAATCGCCACCTGCTTCTCGCCACTTCTTTCCTGAATTGCGCGGACGAGTTTTTCGCGATTGTCGGTGTAGATTGTGGTGGTTTCTTTGGCGCGGGAGATGGCGACATAGAAACTCTTTTGGTCGATTAGGTTGGTTGCAGTGCTTTCGGCGTTTAGGATTACGTTTTGCGCGGTGCGCCCTTGTGCGGCGAAGGCAGTTAGGACGTAATTATGGGTGATGTGTTGGTCTTTGGCGTTGTCGAGATTGAGCGTGATTTTTCGATTATTTGTGGATTTTAGAATGATTTCGCGCTTTTCCGCGTCCACATTAACTACTTCGGCTTGTTGCCCATTTATACGTTCTAATGCGCGGTCATTTTTAGTGAATTGGATTTTATCGCCTTTTTGGAAGTCGATGGTTTCGGCGGTATAGCTTTGGGATTTGCTTGCGCCCCATTGTTTAATTCGCCAGTCGATTTCTTGCCCGTCTTTGCTTCCAAGCATGATTGCATTTTTCTTTGCGTCAATGGCCTTGATTTCATAGGCCTGGTCTTTGGCAATTCCTTTATGCTCGTAGTCTTTTGTGAAGATGATAGTGTTGCCAATTTCATAAGAATAAATATCCTTGGCTTCGACCTTTGTAAGGTCGCGCGAGATGAGGCGTTGAGATTGGGCTTTATCGCCACTTAATATTCCCTTTTCGGCAAGGCGTTCACGAATTTGCCTTGTAAGCTCATTCCTGCCTTCGCGTGATGGTTCAATGATAAGGGTTTTGCGCCTCTGGGCTTCATCAAGATTTGCATAATCGTGCGCAATTTGCGCAAAGCGTTCTTCGCGTGTTGCATATTCAATGATTTTGCCTCCACCATTATCAATGGCTGCTAGTGCTTTCTTTGCATCACCTTCAAGGCTTGCCATAACAGCTGCCTTTGCCTGTTCATTGGTTTGGCGCAAGATATTGGTTAGCTTGGCGGTTTCAATGCCGATATCTTGAAGTTGGTTAAAAGCTGCGCCTGCCTCAATGGAACCAAGTTGCGCGGTATCACCAACCAATAAAACCCGCGCTTTATATTTTTCCGCTTGTTCAAATAATTGCGCCATGTTTTTGGTTGAGATTAAGGATGCTTCGTCAACTATCCATAATCTATCATTATCATTGCTTGCGCCTGATGATAATAAATGCCCTGCCAATGTATCCGCATTTGTGCCAAGTGCTTCGCCCAACACCTGTGCCGCCGATGCAGTTGGCGCAAGGGCGGTGACTTTAATTCCTTTATCATTGGCTTCTTTGGCAATCGTGGCAAGAACGGTAGAGGTCTTTGCGGTTCCGGCACTCCCTTGAAGCGCAATAATATTATTTTTGGAAGTTAATATCTGTGCGGTTGCTTGGCGTTGTTCATCATTCCATTCATGCCCATTATGTCCACTTTTGATTTCCGCATTGGCAATTGCCGCACCTGCTTCAAAAGGTGATAAAATCGGTTGCGCCTGTGACCTCGCATTATTTTCAAGCGCAAGCATTTTGGCTTCGGTTTCAATACTTATTCTTGAAGTATATCCTTTGAAACTTGCGCCACGCTTGTCGATATAATCACGGGTTTCAAGGTCGGCGATTTTTTTGGCGCGGTTAATTGCCTTGGTAATATCATTGTGGGCAATGCCGCCATTGGCAAACTTACCTGCCGCCTCATGTAGGGCAATGGTTGAGAATACTGATTGGCGTTCTGATAATGTTGCAATGGCTTGATTTAGGGCTTTGTCTGCCTCAACTTCTTTTTCAAAGATATGCGCTAAATTAAGATTATTGCCTATCTCAATTTGTTTGGCATTTTCTTTTGCTTCCGCAATGATTTGTATCCTTGCGACTTCATTCCAACCCAATTCATCGGCAATGCGTCGCCATTCATGGATAAGCTCTGAATGGGTGACCTTTTGCTTCTTTTGGCGTGTATCGAGGGCGGCAATTTGTTTTTCTGCGGCACTTGCGTCTTTTCGGGTTTTGCCACGTTCCGCAAGCCTTGCTTCGATTGCCGCACTTCTGTTGCTAAAGGCGGTTAGGATATTCTCATCAATGCCTGCAATCTCAAACGTGCTATCCTTACCCCAAGTGATTTCATAGCCAAGGGATTTTGCACCCTCTGCAAGCTCCTGCCGATAGATTGCGCCAAGCGACTTTTGAAGTTGGTAAAAGGCGCGCGGTTCAAGGCTGCGCCGTTTTCCTTCCGCGTCTAGGGTCATGTTTAAGATAACATTATGCGAATGAAGTTGCGGATCAACATCGCGGCTTGTGCCATGCCTGAAACTTGCGATAACAAGATTTTCGGTATTTTCACGCCTTATGCTGCCATCTTCACGAATGCGCGTAACCGCCAGATGTTCTTCCACCATTGAAAGGGCGGTTTGCACAGCCTTTTCATGAACATCAATCAATCTTCTATCACCTGCAACCTCGGCAAGGACGGAAACAGATTTTGGCGCACTGAAGGTTAAGTCCCAACCCGGGTGGTGTTCAAGCTCACCATCACGCATAGTGCCAAGCTGTTGACCAGCAACCTTGCCTTCAAGCAAGGCTTTGAATGTATCACCATCGACTTCACCCGATAGACCTAATTCTTCGGCACCTTTACCAAGCCATTTGGAATAGGCTGTGTCATTTTCAGAATAATAATCATCAAGTTCATAATAGCTTGCGGCCTGTGCGGAATTAGTAAGAGCTGAAATAGTTGCAACCATTATACTGGCCCTCCTGAAAGTGAGATAATGCTATTTTGCTGATTTTCACTATTCATCTGCCCCCATAGGGTCAGCGATATATCAATTGGGATAAAGCGTTCATTCCGTGCGCTTCCACGTGCCGCAATATGCGCATTGGTTAGCTTTATCTTGGCGCAAGGCAGGCCATCAGGGAAAAGCAAATAGGCTTGATGCTTCTCAAGGCGTAATTCACTTTCCAAAACCGCCGCACGAATTTGGCGGGATGTCGATAATGTTTTGTTGAATTTGCCAGTATTGGGATCAATGGTTTCGGAAAGGGTAGAAATTTCAACTTCAACTTTGCCAATTGTGTCTGATGCCCAAGAACGGCTTTCTTCATCCACAAGCTGCATGAACAGCTTTGTATTGCAATTACCAAGCATAGCTTCGGCAATCTCTTTGCCATAGCGATTGCGCATTTGCCCAATGGCTTGGAAGGTTAGAATAACTGCTGCACCAAACTTGCGACCTTCGGGAAGCAAGCGAGTTAAATTATCGACCCTTGGCAAATCTGCAATTTCATCGAGAATGAACCATACACGCTTATCATGTGATGGATTAAGTCCAAGGCAAGCCGATGACGCGCATTCAAGCCACAAAGCCATTAAAGGCTTTATGGCATCAAAATAATCTTCTTTGCGTGGAATGAATATCCAAGGCTTTTGCCCCGATAGATTATCAAGATTTTTAAAATATTCAGAGAATGAAAATGGCTTTTCATTTTCGTTTGGATTTGCACGCAAGAACATTAGCAAGTTACACGCCTTACTGAGCATGAATAAAACTGAACCAGTCGCCTTATCTGCATCATCCGCAAAAATACGTGCTGACGATGTATTGGATAGCCAAACTTCCAATTCCTCGCGCTTCATAAATTGCAAAGTATTCAATAATTCCAGCGGCGTGCATTTGCCACTTTCCCATAATTTACGAATTATATTCGCGACCATGCCCCTTGCAGCCTCCAACCATATATCTCTATCCCTATCATGGGTCTCGTTTATCAAATATCTGGCAATCATATCTGCGTTGGCAGGATGATTAATTTCATCAAATGGATTCCAATAAGCACCACGTTCGTCAAATGGGTTAAAAATTATGTCCCCGCGCATTGGATTGTAATAATTGGCGATAAATTCGCCTGAAGTATCATATACAATCGCCGCCTGACCACGCGCTTCAATGCCATCAAGCATTTGCCGAAGCGCGGTTGTTTTTCCTGAACCCGTTGTGCCAATCATTGCTAAATGTCGTGTTTCAAGCGAGGTTGGAATTGACACTTTGCCTATGGTCAATTGATAAGTGTTTTCTTTTTCATAAGTTAGCTTTGCAAGCTCGTTCTCATTTACCAGAGTAGAACCAGCAATAACCCTGTCAGCTAAAAGCTTTTGTTCGCTCTTGCGACGATAGTTTGCAGTCGACACTAAGCCTGTAAGCCCTAGAGCAAATCCAATCATTCCACCTAAAGCAAGGCGTTTTGCCGTATAATGGCTAACCTTTTTAAGAAATGAATTTCTTGCCCATAGCTTTGCACCTTTGCGGAAAGATTTGCCCGACCATGTGATTTTGATAATTGGGTTTATGTTGCTTTCATGGAAGGCAAAATTAAGAACATTTGAGAGGGCATATTTGCTTGAGGCTTCAAGGTAGTTTTTAGGGGTGAATAAATATCCTGTAACCGCCGCACCCGCCAATGCACTGGCAAGTAAGGTGGATGCGATAAATCTGGATTTTATCGCGCTATCATTTAGGTTCTTCTTTTTGAGTGCTTCGGCATGGGCTGAATACAAATTATTGTTCATCAAAACCTCCTGTAAGGTTGATTTGGCGGTTGAACGCCTGTTGAATTTCATGGTTGATTTTTGCTTCATCAATTTTGTGTGATGAAGTTGCAATTCGTGAATATGAATAGGCCGCGCAAGCTACATAAAGCGTGCGCTCAATTAGCTTTTCCAAGTGAACTATCCGCGCATTTAGCGCGCCAATTTGAGTAGCTATTTGATTGGTAGTTTTCAAAAGGTCTTCGCCGCCCAAAATTGTTGAAAGCCCAACTTTAACGGATTGCTGAAGTAGGGAATAAGCGGAAATATTTTTAGCCTTTGCATGACGTTTTAAAGCCTCATCTAAAGCTAATTCGAGCCTGATTGAATGCTGAATATGTTTCATTGCGCCGCTCCTTGGCGGTTCCAAAACGCACCCTCAAAAATCATTGTAAAATCAACAAATTGCGCCCTTATATATCGAGCGCAATCTAATCGCACTCTCGCCAACCCCTTTAAGCAAGCCGCAGGCCAGTGCCTGAGGTGTGTTCTATAATCCCCACTCCAAGCCAAAGGCTTGGAGCTGATTTTTGAGCTTGAAACAGGCTTAATATTAAGCATCGTTTGCCCCTTTCATATCGACAAGGTTCGATGGATTTTTTTGGCACTCTTGTGCTTCCCATTGTGCAATAATTTCCATTGCTTCTCGATTTGCCATAGCGAGATCTATTTCTTCAGAAACTGGTGGAAGGTCATAAAGGCCATGTTCGGCAATCCAAGAAATAACTTCTCTTTCAATCGACGTTTTAAGACGCTTATCTAGTTCATCAGCTTCAATTGGATTGAGATGCGCGGTTACACCTGGGGCTAGAATTATTCCCCCGATAGGAAACGCCTTCCAGAACGAAGTCCATTGCAAAGGACCTTCGATTCTGACCAAAGATTCAGTTCCATGGTAATTATTAATTGGTGGCCTTGGAGAGTGAAACCAATGCACCAAAGAAGTGCGATAAGTTTCCCCCACGCTATCATTTAGTAATAACTTTTCGATTATTGGCTTTACAAATTGTGCCGTTCTTGCATTAGTTTTGAACGTTAAAGTAATTTTCCGCTGTGAAATTTTGTTTAATAATTTTCGTAAAAAAGACATAGCTTCGCTCCCAGCCATAAAGGCTGTTTTAAATTGGTTGAATTTTGGGGTTAGGGATTTTGCGCCTATCAATTTGGCGCAAACGGTTCTAAATTAGCGATTATTTACTTTGGTCTCGCTGCCATTGATAATGACATTACTTGTTTCAATCAGGCTTTTAATCGAAGCCACTGTAACCAATGTTCGCCTGCCAATTCTAACAACGCTTAAATTCTTTGATTTTATTAATGCGTATAAAGTCGTATTGCCTATACCAAGAAGATGGCACGCTTCTTTAACTGATATGACAAGCGGTTCATAGCTTTTGAATATATCGTTGGAAATATACTCTGTTTTTGAGTTTGTGTTCATAATGTTACCTCCATAGCTCGCCGAACTTTGGCGAAGAGGCAATCCATTTATATTATATAGTTTTTTAATAACACCGATAATTATTCCTGCGTAACTCATTGATATATATATTAATATTGCGGGAAGGGGCTATTGCTTGGTTTAGTGGCTTATATATATCAATGAATTACCGGTAATGTAAATTAACTCGGTAATTTCCGATTTTTTTTAATTGCTTTTATGATTTTCTTTGAAAACTCGGAAAGTTGCGACCTTTCTGGAATTTTTAAGCGTTTCTCTTGGTTGTTATTAAGTTCAGTTATAAATGAGTTTAGTTTAGTTATGTCACCGTGTTTACCAGTTATTGTATTTAAAAATGGCGAACAAATAAGTCGCATAGTTATTTCCAAGTAATCTATTTTAACTTTTGCTCCGGGATTTTTCTTTAATAAATTTCTACTTTCTTCAACTATGTTTTTAGCTTCTGAAAGTTGAATTTTCGACTGCTCATTCAAAATTCTTACTTCTTGGAAAAGAGACTCGGCTTGCGAAAGAGAATGATTTGCCTCAGTAATGGAAAGCGCATCTTGTTGATTTAAAGCATTTGAATTTGTGTTATTATTTATATGAGCGTTTCTTATGAAAAGTTCCTGAAATCCATGAGAAAACGGTTGTTTTAAAATCATGAACCTTATTAATAATTTGTTTGAAAGCATCAAAATACGAAACTTCCCATAATAGAAATTAGGACTAACCACCTTACAAGAGTCATTTCCGGTTTTAAAGTAGGCCCTTGGGTTACGTTCATTTCTCATTTCATTGAAAGATTCTTCAATTTTTCCGCTGTACCTTTTAAAAAGTCTTTTCGCTTTTAAATTTTGTATTTGGTCAGGCAAAGCACGAAAACGTTTAAGCCATTTAATTTTTCTAAATAAGTCGTAATATGCCGGCTTAGATTCAAATAAATCTTCGGTAGACATTGCTTTATTGTGTAGCCCAATATGGTTTTGATATCCATAAGCAAATATTGCTAAACCAATGCCGACAAATATGTAAATCATTGATATAAACATGCTTTGTTCTGAGTTGTTGGAATTAAGTGAAAATGCAGACAGAACAAGCGAAATTAGCCCAGATATTAATGCAATCGAATATAATAAAACCAATAAATAAAAACCTGGGGCGTTAATTCTAAATATTGCCGAATTAATATAGTCAAATACATTTTCGAAATTTTGGTTTTCCGATATGTTATCTGCAAATTTTACTCTAAGAGTTGGTTCATAATTAGATTTTTGTTGGTGTTCCATGGGCTTGTCCTTCATTTCGCAATTGGTCAATATAATCACTCCACCATTGCGCCATCGCAACTCGTTCTTCCCAATAAGCAGAACGATTGTATATTTTGCGTATTTTTCCATCAACTTCGTGCGCAAGTGCGCGTTCAATTGCATCGGGATTCCATTTTCCCGATTCATTAAGTAAAGAAGAAGCAGAGGTTCTGAAGCCATGTGCAGTCATTTGGTCTTTACTATAACCGATTCGTCTCAAGGCTGCATTTATTGTATTATCGCTTATAGGGCGTTGTGAGGTTCTGATAGAAGGGAATACATATTTTCCTCTTCCTGAAATTTTCTTTGCTGCTTCTAAAATTTCAATGGATTGTTTAGATAATGTAACAAGATGGGGTTGCCGCATTTTCATCTTTTCGGCTGGCAAAGTCCAAATTGCTTCTGATAAGTCAACCTCACTCCATTCCATTTGACGAATTTCACCCGGTCTTTGGAAGATGTGCGGAGTTATCCTCAAAGCATACATTACAGATGTGTCGCCTACGAAGTCATCAATTGCCCGCAAAAGCGCGCCAAACTCTTTTTTATCGACAATTGCGGCAAAGTGAGTAACTTTTGGAGTTATAAAGGCTCCTTTTAGCATTTCGGCGGGGTCTGACGTGCATTTGCCAGTAAGTGCCGCACGACGGAAAACATTGCTTACGAAAGTACGAAGTAAATTTGTTGTTTCGTGCCTGCCGCGATCTTGATGCCGCTTTAGTTGTTCGAAAACTTCTTGCATAGTGATTTTTGAAATAGGTGAATTTCTAAAATTATTGTCGAATAGAGTTACGAACCAACGTAATTTTTCAATAGTGGCGGGGGCCTTGCCTTCTTTAATTTTAAATTCGATAAATTCTTCAGCGGCTTTTTCAAAAGTGTTTGATGCAGCTATTTGCGCATCAATCTTGGCTTGTCGTTTCGCACCGTTCGGGTCAACGTCGTTTCTAAGTTGTTCTTGTGCTCTGTCTCTTGCCTTACGAGCGGCTGAAATGGAAATTATTGGATAGGCACCAAGTGCTAATTTCTTTTCTTTCCCGTGAATTCGGTATTTTAACCTCCAAAGTTTACTGCCATTTGGGTTAACTAGAATATATAATCCTTGTGAATCAGATAATTTATAAGGCTTTTCTTTGGGTTTGGCATTCTTAACCGTAGTGTCATATAAAGTCATTGGGGGCCTCGCGTATTTTTTCCGTAATTTTAGTCCCCGAAAAAAGCCCCCAGATTAATTTTCTTCTCACGAATGAAGGCGAATGTCGGCGAACCGAAAAGCCTTATAATACAGGGGTTTTGGCGAAATGTCTAGTCTTTGGCGAAGGTGGGGGAAGGGGTAAATGGTGCCTGGAGCCGGAATCGAACCAGCGACACGCGGATTTTCAATCCGCTGCTCTACCAACTGAGCTATCCAGGCACAATCCGCAAAATGCGTGTTGGTATTAAGAGGGGTGCTGAATAGACGATAGAATTAATTATGTAAACCCGCACTTTCAGCATTGAATGGAAAAACCTGCAATTTCTTCACAATCATATTAGTTTTTGGGCTGTGTATTGTTGTTAATTAGGTCAACAACATTATCGGGTAGGGTGGTTTTATCTGTTTGTGGCGTTTCATTAGGCTGATTTTGACCTGCAATATAGGTTTGTGCAACGGCTGCTGCGGCAAGCGCCTCAATTTCATTTGCAGAAAATGCTTTTTGCGCGGTTTTGTTCGCATCTTTTGAAAGTGAGATATTGTTTTCTTTTGTTTGGCTTAATTCTTGATTTTCAAGATTGATTTCTGGGCGCATTGCATTTTCAAATTCACTAGCGCGTTTTTCAATTGGGTTTTTGCATGCAACTGTTGAGTTGCGAATTTTTTCGTCATCACATGCGTCTTTGCCTGATGGCTGTTTTAACATAACATTATTAGGATCTTTCGGGATTATTGCTGGGTTTGGTTCAACAAGTTTTTTAGATGTCGATTTTGAAACCTGTTTTGCGATAATTTCGTTTTGGGTTTCTTTGGGAACGGCGATTATTATGGGTTCTGCGGTTTTTGCGACATTAAGCCCAGGCTGTTCAAAAATAACATTGTTACTGGTTTGTTTGTTTTCAATCTGAGTTATATCGGGGCTTTTGGTTTGTGCAATTGCATCAATGGGCATTGCGAAAACTATGCCTAACGTGAAAATTAATTTTAGCGATAAATATTTTATCATTTCATAGCCTTTAGCTACCGCTTTGAATTATTGTTGCGCTTGCACCACCGGTTTGTTTAATGAATAAGTCAGGGTTTGCATCGCCATTTTGTTGCCAGTTAAGGGTGTTTATACCGCCAGATTGCTCTGCACTTATGGCATTGTGATTACCGTCTTGGTTTAAATTTGCCTGATTATCATTGCCATCTTGTTTAATGTCGATTTTGTTATCATCGCCATTTTGGTTTACGTTAGAGAGATTATTATCGCCGCTTTGGGTGATTTTGGCAATGTTTGGCATTATACTACCTCCCGCTTGGTTAAGGTTTGCAATATTAAACTCACCGTTTTGCGCGATTTCAGCAATATTGCTTAAGTCGCCATAATTTGCGCCGGTCTGTGAAACGTTGGCGATATTATCATTCCCTGTTTGCGTGATTATGCTTTTATTTTTGCCGCCAGACTGATTGATAATGGAAATATTTTTATCCCCTGATTGTTTTACTTTTGCCACGGAACCTGTGCCACTTTGATTAATTACGGCCTGATTGGAAACTTGTGGAATATAAGCAATTGATTGGGCATTTGCGCTTGTTGAAAAACAAGGCCCCGTAAAAAGGCAAAGCAAGGAAATATACGAACATATTATTTTGGTTTTGTTTTTCATGATCTTTGCTTTCTATAAAAAGAAATCATTCCCCGGCGTTGGGGCATTGGGGGCCGGGGAATGTAGTATGTGTATTTTATTGGTTGATATTGGCGGTATGACCAGAACCAGATTGATTTACCCATGAATATGAATAATCGGTGGTTTGTGTCACATTTGCTGTATTGCCATTGCCAGATTGCAAGACACTAGAATAACCCATGTCTGCAAGTTGGGTTACGTTGGCAACTTGATCGCTTCCAGATTGGTCAACTTCAGAATCATTTCCGTTGCCATCTTGGAAAACATTTGCAAGCTGGTTAAAGCCACGTTGTTTTAGGCGGCTGTCATTACGGTCACCAGTTTGTGTAACATGTGCAAATTGATCGCCATTCATTAGGCCAGAGCCATCTTGATCAATCAAAGATTCGTTGAAATCGCCTGATTGATTGACTGTTGCAACAATTGTTTTACCAAGTAGAACACCGCCAACTTGATTTACTTCGCTGTAATTATCGTGGCCGGATTGATCAACATAAGCATCAGGGTATGCACCAGTCAAATTGCTTGATTGATGAACCACACTTGCGTTGAAGGTTCCACTTTGATTAACAATTGCGCTTGCATATTCTGCGGCTTGGGTAATATCACTTGAGTTGCTGTCGCCAAGCTGATTTACATGTGCCTCATTATTGCCACCTGCTTGAACAATTGAAGACAGGTTGTAATCACCCATTTGTGAGTTTGACGCAATATTATTGCCACCTGGAGGTGCGAATATTGCTGGGGTTCCAGTATTTTGCATAATTACCGAACGGTTACCAACGGTTGCAGTGCCTGAATCACCTTGGTTAATTGATGCAGAGTTGCCGCCACTATCGCCTGCGCCACCACCTTGACCAATTCGTGCTTCGTTATTTTTAACATCAGCATTCCAAGGCATAGCGTTAGAGCGATTGTTGTTTTGGAAAATGTTTGCGCTTTGTCCTGATGCACTTCCTGATAATTGATCAATATACGCAATATTTTGTACGCCAGGGTTATAGGATGCGGTGTCATCTTGTTGGCTAACATTTGCAGTGTTTTTCAATGATCCGCCCTGATTAACGATTGCGGTTCCGCTGTTACCCAAAGCCTGATTAACATTGGTCAAATGTCCGCCAGTGCCTGATTGATTTACAACGGATGTGTTGTTTGCATTAACGGGAATATAGCCCGGTCTACCAACTGCGGTGGGGGTAACGTTGCCATTGCCGCCGTTATCGTAATTTCCGAAATTGTTTCCTGACAAATCATTATCATTTGTCATTCCTTGTGCCATTGCAGCAGTAGAAATCGCCGAGATGGCAAGTGTTGCCAGTAATAATCTACGCATAGTCTTCTCCTTATTATTGTTATCGCCAATGTTTATACCCGTCCGCATGTAACAAAGGCTTCACTATATCCCAGCCGCCTTATTTAACGGTGCGATGTATAGACTTAAGTATAGTAAAGTAAAAATAGCAATTGTGTTTTATTGCGTAGCTTAAAGACTAGGTAAAATTGCGTAAAATTAATAAAAACTACAATATAGATACAGTGAATTCTGCCAATAATTGCTATTTATTGGCGATTTATGCTTTGATTTTATTGCAATGATGTTGCTTTAATATGTTGCAACATTTCTTTTTATTATAAGTTGGGGGGAGTTACTAACCCCAACTTTGGCAAGAATTTTGGCGCGGTGTACGTCAACTGTACGTGGAGAGATATCCAAAACCCTTGCAATTTCTTTGGTTGAAAGCCCGCTAGATATTAATTCGCAAACATCTTTTTCGCGCGCCGTCAGGCGATCAAAAACATTTTCACGGATTTGCGAATTAATCTTCTCTTGCAGGGTATCAAGACCATCCACCAGATGTTTCTCACTAAATGGTTTGAATACATAATCCACCGCCCCACTTTTGAGACAGCAAACGGCAAACCTCGCATCGTCATAACGTGAAACAATAAGCGTATTGATAAACATATTTTTATTTACCAATGGTATTATATTTGTTTGTGGACGCCCGCTAATATCATTGGGATCGTAAATTATTCCCTTAAATGAACTAATGGATTTAGAACTTATAAATTCCCCTATGGATGAAAATTCCTCAAGATTAAAATAGCATTGCGAATAGCGTAAAATTAATTGTCTATCTTTGTGATTAGCATCAATTAAGGCTACTTTTGGTTTGTTTGAACTCGGCATATTCCATTATTCCATATTGGCAACCGGCGCATTTAATTTAATTAGTTTTTTTGCTTGCGCTTTTGCATTTGCATTTTTTCGGTCGTCTGCATTCATTTTTTCAAATTCGGCGGCGGTTATTTTGCCGTCTCTTTCCTGCGTATATCGGTTGTAATAAGGCATTCCCGCATCTTTGTCGGCAAAGCCCCAAAGATTCATTTCAACGCCTTCCATTATAAGCCCATATACAGCTTTTTCGATTGCTTGTTGTAATGCTAATTGGGCCGGTTCATTGGTTGTATAACCTGTTTCAATTTCTAATAAGTCCTTATAGGCAACATATTTGAAAACCCCGATACTTTGTCCCCGACTGGCGATGGTTTTTGTGGTTTCAACGCTCATTAAAACTTCACCAGTCCTAACTGATACGGCGCGCAGGCTAACGGTAACTGTATCTTGGCGGTAATCCATTTGTCCGCCAATCCCAAGATAGCGCGCGCCAAGGCCGCCGGTTACGGTGTTGGTATCATAACCAATAATTCCGCCTTCGATGATGACCCCAGCAAAAAGCATCGCCGGAAGGACATTGGGGTCAATATCCTGTTCACCCATATAACGTTGCCGCATTTCACGGATTATTGACCTTTCGTTTAAAAGGTTCTTAAGGCCTTCACGTTCGACAACCATAAACCATTTATGTTTGCCCGCGTCTTGTAATGATTTAATCAATATTGGCGTTGCGCCTTGTGAAACTGCGCGTGAAAGGGTTTGCCCTGTGTCAGATGGTTTGAACTGCCCAGTTTGATCTGTGATTGAATAAACAGCAATTGGGATGGGGCGGGTTGGTGTTGGTAAATCCCGTAATGCCATTTCGGTACTGGTAACTTTGCCATATTGCGCAGGTGTTGCCATTGTACCGGGTTCAATGCTTCTGGCACATCCTGCCAAAACCATCGTTAATAATATTATACTGACCTTGTTCATTTTAATTTCCCCCAAGGTTTAAAAAGGGAACTATTATTGTTGTTGAACTGCCATCAGATGAATCGAAAATTGTAACAGTAACATCTGATAGACCTCTGACCCATGATATGGTTTGGCTTCCAAATTGGACGGTTCCATTTTCTTGCGCATTGGGGCCAAAAATTGCATCAGTAATTTGTGATGATAAAGCCGAAAGTAAGCGCGACTGAAGCTGATTTGCAAATTGCTGCCCCTGTGTGAGGCTAGAGCTTGAGTTTGGGTCTTTAAAATCATTTATTGCAGCGGCAATGCCCAATAAATGTGATGAATTAAATGGGTTTCCGCCAAAGCTAGGGTTAACAGGGCGGTAAACTAATTGTTGTGCGGTTGCTTCTGTGTGTTCAACACATGCAATTAAAGCTGCCGTAGCGAAGGCTACGCCACGCAAAGAAAATACGATTCGTCCCATGATCATTTTTATTATCTGCCCTCGTGTATTTTTGCATTTTGTCTTTTCTATCTTCTGTTTGTATTTATATATTATATTAAAATTTTAGCTTGCATTTTGCCTTCATATATCACCCTTTTAACGGCGTATCTATACAAAAATTTAATAATTATTAATTTCTTGAAAATTGGGTGCCGTGGATTTTTGCATTTAATTGCATGCAGAAATGCAAAACTTGCAAACTTTATCTCTGAGTAAAATAGTAATAAATACAATATATTATTCTTGTGCATTAAATTTTCACACAACAAGATGGGCAAAGGTTTTGCCAATTTATGTTAATTGTAATTATTAATTTATATAAGTAATTTAACTAAGTATTGTTATCTTGGTAATTGATGCAGATTGGTTTTAGTCTTCATCTAATACGACATTTTCATCATGAATATCGGTATTATGAGAGATTTCACCTTTTTCATCAATAGTATAGCTACCGGTAAGCCAGCGGTGCAAATCAACATCTGAACACCCTTTTGAGCAAAACGGGCGATATTCGGGAACAGCTTCTTTATTACAAATTGGGCATGCCATTAGTAAATCTCATAATGTTCAATATTAGTAGCCACAAGATTAAAGCGCCCACCAATCTTTTCTTCAAGATATTTTTGCCAGTTGAAGCCCCAATTTTGCAGGAAATGATGTGCGGATGAATTAATTCTAACCTCTAATATTTTTCTTTTTGCGGTTTCAAGTCTTTGGGCGAGGGTGTTAATAGCATTTATCGCAATCTGCGCCGGTGTATTGCAAATTTCATTTATTGAAATACCTTTGCGGGCGCGATTAATTTCACAAATGCCGAATTTTGAAATTGGTAATATTTCGCATTTAATATTGCTTTTAAGGGTGCTTTGCAAAATCTCTACCAATTCTTTTGCACTGTCACCATATGGCGCGCCGACAAAATCAACCACAATCAGGCCCGATAAATTATAAAGCCTGATAAGGCGCGCAATTTCAAAGGCGGCTTCTTTATTAAGTTTGTGATTGAAATTTATTTGGTTTGTGCCGCCAGCATTGCGCCCACTGGCATCAATATCAATCGTGGTTAGGGCGCGGGTGCGTTCAATCGCGATATTGCCACCATTTTTAAGTGGGTAGATTTTCTGCCCTGCAAGTTCGATTATATTTTCTATTTTTTCAGATTGTTCGGCAGTTGCAGGTTTTGGTTCGCCCCAGTCGCCATATTCAGGAATATCTTTGATTAAAGACGGGCAGGGGACGCTTGATTTTGCGTCACCAATATATGTGGCTGCGGCAAGTTTTTCTTCAAAGGCTTCGCGGGTTATTTCAACCAAAATTGCCTTGCCTTCGATTAAATAGCTTGGTCTTTTGCCTTTAAATTGCAAAAGTGCCTGTTCATCGCCCAAATCAATAAAGGCCGCAGAAAGACGTAAATCGATGGTTTTAACGCGCGCATAATATTGTTGCCCAATGCGGGTTTTGGAGATGTTTTGAATCGCAATGCGAATTTCGGTTATTTTGCCATCTTCAAGAGAGGCATAAATATTTTCGCCAATACGCGGATAAATAATGGTTTCAGGCATTTTTATAGCCCATGCCTTCAAGCAGGCTTTTGGTTTGATACAATGGCAAGCCCATCACCGCTTCCCACGAACCATTAAGATTAATAACAAATGATCCAGCAAGCCCCTGAATACCATATCCACCTGCTTTGCCATGCCATTCGTTTGACGCAATATAGTTTTCAATTTCTGCATTGCTAAAAGATTTGAATTTTAGGCGGGTAGGAACAGTTTTTTGCGCAATTTTTCCCTTATAGGCAATGGCGACCGCAGTGGTAACAATATGATTACGCCCACTTAAAAGCCCAAGGCATTCGCGTGCTTGGTCAATATTTTCGGCTTTGGGTAAAATTCTGCGCCCAACCGAGACAACAGTATCGGCACTAAGGACAAAATCATTGGGGTGGGTTTCGGCAATTTTCAATGCCTTTTCAATCGCAACACGGCGCGCATAATTAAAAGGGGTTTCGTCTTTTAAAACCCCTTCATCAATATCGGCAGGAATGATTTTATCGGGAATAATGCCAATGCGTTTTAAAAGTTCGGAACGGCGCGGCGAAGCACTGGCAAGAATAAGCATCAAATTATCTGAAACGATAAGTAACACGCCCTTTGGTTAAATCATAAGGCGTCATTTCAACCAAAACTTTGTCACCCGCCAATACGCGGATGCGGTTTTTGCGTAATTTACCGGCGGTATGGCCGATGATTTCGTGGTCATTTTCCAATTTGATACGGAAGGTGGCATTGGGGAGTAATTCCACAACAGTGCCTTGGAATTCCAATAATTCTTCTTTTGACATATTTTCCCATTTAAAAATGCCGCATAATCTATGCGGCGGAAGTTTTGCGGGCTTATATATTAATTTTTCTGATTTTGCTAGTAGTAAGAAACACTTTTGAATTAAACAAAGTTTTCCGATGCAAAGGCAAATAAATCTTCTTTAAATTTCCCGGACATGCCCTCAAAAGTGGTGTTGGTAAGGGCAACCAAAGTAATTTTATTTTCAAAGTCAACTAACCATGAGTGACCATAAGCTCCGCCCCAGCTAATGGTATTTTTCCCAAATTTCAAACCTGCTTTAGCTGGGTTAATAATATTGGAAAATAAATATGAAAAAGCACGCCCCGGCCCCAAAAATTCCGGTAATTCTTTGGTTATAGGGGTTTTCGCAAGGTTGCGATTTTCTTTAGATATGAAATCGCCTTCTCTTATTGCCTCAAGTAATTTAAAAATGTCTTGTGCATTGCCTTTCATGCCTGCGCCACCTGACTGGAAGGCATGTTCATTGAAAATCCGCTCAGAATCGAATCTTGTTACTTTCCCTCCCAAGCCTAATGTTGTTACGCCTTTCATTTTTAGTGGTCGTGGATAATCGTTGAAATATGCATCAACTATTTCACCCTTTTTTGCACTAAAAGCAGGTGTCAAAAGGCCTAGCGGTTTGTTCACAAGGCTATCAATTGCATTAGATAATTTATTACCAACTACCTTTTCAATAACAGCCCCCAAAACATCACTGGCAACTGAATAGCACCAAGCCTGTCCAGGGGTATAGCTAAGCGGGACTTTCGCAATATTTTTTATATTTTCTTCCAACGTGATTGTACTGTTATCAAAACCGTTTGAAACACCTGCTTGTTGATAAGGGCCAAATTCATCTTCAACAAAATCATAAGAAAGCCCAGCGCAATGCGATAATAAGTGCGATATTTTTATTTTGGGTGTGCTGCCATCCGCTAGTTTGGGGGCAAAGTCTGGCAAATACTCACGTATATTTTGTTCGGGGCTAATTAACCCCTTGTCCATAAGGCGTAATATTGCGCTATTCGTAAAGACTTTGGAAATTGAAGTATAGCGAAATTGATCACTATCTTTCATTTTAACATTGTTTTCACGATCGCTAAGACCACGAGCAGATTTATAAACAATTTCACCGGACTTTGCCGCAATTACAACAGTACCAACAATTCTTTCCTCATTTATATATTTATCTATTAAGCTATCCAAAGATTTGCCCATTTTATTTTTTTCCTTAAAGCTACTTTGTTTATTAGTACATGCTGCAATAGTTGTTCCTAAAGCAGTTATTAGAAAATCACGTTTTCGCATTTTAAGCCCAACAGAAACATTATTTTTGATATTTATTTGTATATTTGATTGTTGTGATTAAGGAAATATGCATAATGCTAAACTTATTATGAAGCAAAACTTAATATACTTTCAAAAATCATTACCAAACATCTATGTTTTTATAAATGTTGCCAGATTGGCATCATTATCAAAAGCCGCCAAGCATATGGGTATTTCTGTATCAGCGGTTTCGCAAAATTTGCGTAATTTGGAGGCTATAATTGGGCAGAAATTATTATTGCGAAATAATAAATCACTGCACCTCACCGAGGCGGGGCGTGACCTTTTCGAAAGCTTTAGTGATAATTTTTCAATATTAGAAGGAAAGTTCTTTGAGATTAAAGATTCGCATCATGAAGTTTCGGGGCTTTTACGAATAAATTTATCGCGCCTTGCCGCTGATGTTTGTGTGCTTCCTCGGCTGCATGAATTTATTGCCAATTATCCCCTTCTAAGGGTGGAATTGTTTATTGATGACCGCAATGTCGATATTATAAAAGAAGGTTTTGATGCCGGTATAAGGTTCGATAATAATTTGCAAAATGGCTTTGCTGCGCAACCAATCAGTGGAAAATTGAAATGTATAACGATGGCATCACCTAAATACATTTCACAATATGGAAAGCCTGAAACCATTGACGATTTAAAAAATCATCGTGTTATACGTTTTAGACTTCCCTTAAGCCGTAGGCTTGATCCATTTTCGTTTTCCTTGGATGGTAAGAATATGGCTTATGATATTGAGCCACACATTATAATGAATGATAATAACCATATTCGTCAGATGTTGTTACAGGGTATGGGAATAGGGCAAGGAATCTCGCAATTATACAAAGATGAGATTAATTCAGGCCAATTAGTTGAGCTTCTCGAAGATTTTGCGCCAAGCTTTAAGCAATTTTATATTTATTACCCTTACGGATATCAAATACCAAAAAAACTAATAGCTTTTATAGATTTTTTTAAATTTATTGAGGATGAATGAAAATTTTCCTGAAATAATGTGGCTTGTAGCATTAGTTTCTACATTTAGTGCTTTTAAGTGCGCCAAAACGTCCTATATGACGCAGCATATAAAAATTGTATGAGCACATAAGTTATATTAAATATGCAACAATAATATCAGGGCTACTATGTCTAAATATACCGAAGAAACTGTTTTATCCGTTAAACATTATACAGACCGTCTTTTTACCTTCTCTACCACCCGCAAACCATCTTTCCGCTTCCGCTCTGGTGAGTTTGTTATGATTGGTCTTATGATTAATGATAAGCCTGTGATGCGTGCTTATTCAATTGCGTCACCTGAATGGGACGAGAAGTTGGACTTTTATTCAATTAAGGTTCCTGATGGCCCACTAACACAGCATTTGGCAAATATCGAAGTTGGCGACAAAATTTTGGTTGGCCTAAAGGGAACGGGGACTTTGGTTCTTGATGCGCTTTTACCAGGTAAACGCCTTTATATGTTGGCAACTGGGACTGGTATCGCGCCATTTGCATCATTAATCCGTGATCCAGTAACTTATGAGCATTATGATCAAGTTATTTTGACCCAAACCTGCCGTGAAGTTGCCGAATTGCAATATGGCTATGATTTGGTCAAAGAATCGATGGATGACCCATTGGTTGGTGAATATCTTCAGGCTGGCAAACTTATTCATGATGCTGCCGCCACCCGTGAGCCACACACACACACCGGTCGTTTGACCGAGCGTGTTGCCAATGGCAGTTTCTTTAGCGATTATGGTCTTCCTGAATTTAATCCCGAAACCGACCGCGCAATGATTTGCGGCTCTTTGGCCATGAGTATTGATTTCAAAAAAATGTTCGAAGATCGTGGCTTTACCGAAGGTTCAGTTTCACAACCCGGACAATTTGTTTACGAAAAGTCGTTTGTAGGCTGATTCAAATTCCCACACTTGGGCATTTTATTCGCAAATGTTACATTAAGCGATGCGCAAGCGCGACTGAGCGCCGGCGGGAGTCCGCCGCCCCACCGGAGCGGTGAGCGAATAGCACGAGTGTCTAACGAGTGCCGCGAACATAAGCGTGAGGTATAAAAAGGCTTGCTGTTGGCAAGCCTTTTTTATACCATCCCCACGACCTTAATTTCATTCCAACGTTCAACGGTTGAATTGACTTTGGCGATGCGATTTTCGGTTTGGCCGCGTTTTGGGTTGGGGCGCATTACCATGTTAAAAATGTCATCAAGACCGAAGGGGGCGGCGATTGAAATACTGTCATCATCTTCAAGGCGTATTGCAACCGCATGAGCAAAGCATAAATAACGCTCCAACCCTTCATCAGTATGCGTAAGCGGTGCATATTCACATCCGAATTTATCTTTAAACCACAAATGCACGCGCGCCTGATTGCGAACTTCAACCAAATCGCGCAAATCACCGGGCAGGGCGGCGGCAATTTTTTTAATCCATACATCTTCGGCATCATATGATTTGTCGGTATCAAAATAAGCGACATCATAATCCTTTATCCCATAATCAGGGTTGCGTCCCGTTAGGTAGTTAAAAACCGTGCCATAAACCGCCCCTGAAACAATCCGCCAATCGGGAAGGTGTGCCGCACGGCAGGTTTCAAGGACGGTCATTAATCTTGGACTTTGGCGAACTATGTCGATTAATTGTTGTTCGTAATTCATAAGGCTTGTTCAAACTTAGAAAATTTATGTATAGTTGCGCCATGCTAAACGATTCTCATCCCGACATCATCTATCAAAATCTGTTACGTGACATTCTTGCCAATGGGCAAAAACGTGAAGATCGCACTGGTGTTGGTACAATCGGGGTGTTTGGGCGCCAGATGCGCTTTGATTTGTCGCAGGGCTTTCCGCTTTTGACCACCAAAAAGCTTCATACCAAAAGCATTTTTGTTGAACTTTTGTGGTTTTTGCGCGGTCTTACCAATGTGAAATGGCTGCAAGAGCGTGGTTGCACGATTTGGGATGAATGGGCGGATGAAAACGGTGATTTGGGCCCTGTTTATGGAAAACAGTGGCGCTCTTGGGCCGCACCAAATGGCGATACAATTGATCAGGTTAAAAAGCTGATTTATGGATTGAAAAATAATCCATTCTCGCGCCGTCATATTATAAGTGCTTGGAATCCAGCAGATGTTGACGATATGGCGTTACCGCCATGCCATTTATTATTCCAATTTTATGTCTCGGTAGATGGCAAATTATCGTGCCAGCTTTATCAACGTTCTGCTGATGTGTTTTTGGGGGTGCCGTTTAATATTGCGTCATATGCGCTTTTGACCGCGATGGTGGCGCAGGTGGTTGGTTTGAAACCTGGTGATTTTGTGCATACTTTGGGGGATGCGCACATTTATCTAAATCACCTTGAACAGGTTGATTTGCAATTATCGCGAACGCCATTTGCCTTGCCAAAATTGGAATTAAATCCAGATATTAAAGAGATTGATGCATTCGAACTCGAAGATATAAAAATCACTGGTTACGAATCACACCCAACTATAAAAGCGCCAATTGCGGTTTAATTAATCAACACGGTCATGTTGGGTGGCGAATTGGGAAGTTTTAAGCGACTTGTCTTCATGGATTCGCACGCTATCATAGGAAGCAGTAATAAAGGCAGCGGCCGTTATCGCGCTTGCCAAAAGCATTCCCAAAAATAAGGCGACCCACCTTTTACGCAATTAAAAATCCCCTAAATATACCGATTTAGAGGATTATTTACCCTCCACGGCATTGATAACAATCTGCGGTGTCAAAAGCTGTGGTAAAATCACAGGTTCTTTTTCCGAAGAATGGTAAACAAGATACATAGGAACACCAGCGCGTCCATGTGACGAAAGCGCGCGCGCGATTATGTCATCCTTTTTGGTCCAATCGGCGACAAGGTATTCAACATTTTTCTCTTTAAATACCTTCTGCACTTTTTCATTTTTAAGCGCGGTGGTTTCATTCACCTTGCAGGTTATGCACCAATCGGCGGTGAAATCGACAAATACGATTTTGCCTTCTGATAATGCGGTTTTAACTGCTGCTTCTGACCATGGTTTATAGTCGGTTTTTTGTGCAACTTCGGCATTTGCCTTTGGTGTGAAATAATAACCAATGCCAATTGCCGCCAATAAGGTGAGGGCTAGGAAGCCAAGTTTTTGGATGTTTTGCTTTAGGGCAAAATGAAGAATCAATGCGCTAATCGCACCCAATAGAATTGCCGCAATTATGCCAATTATTCCCGTGGTCGCGCTTAAAACCCAAATCAACCAACCCGCAGTTAAAAACATTGGGATTGCCAAAATCTTTTTAAAGGTATCAAGCCATGGACCAGGTTTTGGTAATTTATTCAAAAGGCTAGGGGCGAATGTTAATACCATGAATGGTAATGCAAACCCAATGCCTAGGGCAATAAATACCAATAAACCAATTATTGCCGGCTGGGTTGCCGCAAATCCCAATGCCACACCCATAAAAGGTGCAGTACAAGGAGAGGCCACCAAAACCGCAAGTATGCCAGAGAATAAAGCACCCGCGCGACCTGATTGATTGCCAAGACCGGCACCAACCCCTTGAAGGCTTGTACCGATTTCAAATAGCCCCAATAAATTAAAGCCAACCGCAAATATAAGCG
The DNA here is from genome assembly GCA_002337085.1 of Hyphomonadaceae bacterium UBA1933. Lineage (GTDB taxonomy): Bacteria > Pseudomonadota > Alphaproteobacteria > Caulobacterales > Aquidulcibacteraceae > Pseudaquidulcibacter. Next base: position 488,230 of record DDFH01000003.1, read on the forward strand.
CAATTAGGAACATTAAAAATACTGGGCTTTGTAATTGGAAGCCCCAACCAACCGCAGAGCCAAGGGCCTTGAGCGCGAAAATAAGCCCGCCAAGAATGGTAAATGTTACCAAGACCCCAATGAAATAAAACACGCCATATTCTTTGGCATGATTATGTTCTTTGTGTGCGATTTTGGTAAGGCCAAAGATTTTCATCGCCAAAATCGGGAACACACATGGCATAAGGTTCAAGATAATACCGCCAAAAAATGCAAAGAGCATTGATTGAAATAGAATGGCAAGGTTTACACCCGCATGGGGTTTTTGCCCAAATGTTCCTACAAGTTTTTGCCCATTATTTGCGGCGGTGATTTCATAAACTTTTTTGCCCGAACCTGTCTCAACCTCGATAAGGCCTTTAATTTCTTTCGGAAGCTGTGCCGGTAAGGACATAGATGGTGTAAGGTAAATTCCCATGCCTTTATCGCCAACCGTAACATCTTGTGCCGCCGCATGGTTTATTAATGCACCACCAGAAATTTCATATGGGAAGAAATATGCGGTTTTAATATTGGCAAGTTCGGGGTTTTCAATGCCGATAAACAAACGCTCCCCATCCTTAACAATGGTTGATTTGTAATTTGATAATTGCTTGGGAAGTGCGGCAAGTGCCTTGTCGATAATCGCCTTGTCAGCAGTGTCTTTGTGTTCGCCAACTTTCACAGCAAGGTTTACAACGCCATCTCCTGGGACGCAGGTATCTTTACATTCAAGCCATGCAACATCACCTTTTAAAACCAAATCCCCTTTAAAATCTTTTGGAACAGTCACTTTTACCGGCAAAATAACTTCACCATCATAGCCGTAATTGATGAACTCTGCATAAGGTAAGCGTTTGGGGGTCGCCCATTCAATTGCGCCAACTCCTACCCCATTTGGAGCAGTCCATTCAATTGTGGTAGGGTCTCCAACATCGCCAAAATTACGCCAATAAGTATGCCATTCAGGCGCGATTTTTTGTTTTAACGCAATGTAGAAGCTTTCACCCGGTGCAACGCTTTCAGCACTCGATAGCAAGCTAATTTCAACATTCTTGCTTTTAGATTGTGCAAAGCCCGAAAGTGGGAAAAATGTACAAATAAGCGACAAAATGACAAAAGCGATAGGTTTAATATAATTTTTATGCAACATTCGTTATAGATAAGCGATTTATTTACAAAAATCTATTTATAAGACTGGCAAAATTTTTTCTTTATCACTTGTTTAAAAAAATAAAGAACTGGATGAGGTTAGATGGCGATTTTACCCCGAACTCCCGATTGGTATTTTGAAGACATTATTGTTGGTAGATCATATGATTTCGGTGCCGAAGAAATAACCGCCGAAGATATTGCATTAATCCACGAAAAATTTGCCCCAGACCTTCCCAATAAGGCAAGTGAAAAGGGGCTTGAGCATCGTGGACCACGCGCCGCTGAATCCCATGTTTATGCGGTGTGGCGTAAAATGCTGTTTGATGAAACCCGCTCTTGGCCAATTGTTAAACGTCTGGCGCAAGATAATTTGCGGTTTTACCGCGCGTGCTATGCCGGTGATAAACTTCACGTCCGCCTGACCTTTTTATCACTAGAAGATAGAACTGGTGAAGAGGGGGTTTTGGTCGCAAGCAATGAAGTTCTTGATGAAGACGAACTATTAGTTATGAGCGTTTTAACAAGATCTTTAATTGCAAAAAGACCAAAAAACCCATAAATCTGCCTAAGCTGTTGCAAAAATTATCATTTTTTTTCGCGACAGGTTGACGCATCCGCTTTATGTATCGTGTATAACATATATTTGAAATGTAAGATAGGTAACATTTATTGTTTTAAGGCTTATTTTCAAAACCCCTTTGTTTATTGTGGTTTTGAATTTTTTGATTAGAGCTGTCTGGAATAGTGAACACTACCCAAGGGTAATGATACATGAAAAAACCCGTGTGTTTTTTGTCGAGAGTTTTTTTATGTTTGGAAGCGCTCTTAATTTTCCGCCAAATACAATGTGTTAAATAAACATATTTTTAACTTTGTTGCTCCAGTTTGTAAAAAAACATGCAATTTTTCAATTGGTTAAGATTGCTTTTTTTGGACACTAACTGCATCAGGGTTTTTTGGAATGACGGCAATTGAATGTGATTGTTATATGCTTGAAGCTCTTATGGCTATCGATACATTCGGGTTAATTTTATTAAACGAAGATTTGGAAATCCTAAAATTCTCAGACGGCGCAGAAAAGATTATTGGTCAAAAAAAAGAAGCTGTCATCGGTAGAAGTATCAGAGAGTTCATTCCATTTGAATATAAAACGCAGCACGAAAAATATATTTCAGAATTTATAGATAGCGATGCAGAAACGTTAAAAATAACGCGAAATCACTTCATCCCATTGATGACTTTGAATCATGAATTAACCAAAGCAGAATTCACAATATCCAAACATCGAGTTTCTTCTGGGCATTTTTTATATTCAGTCATTATCAAAGATATTAGCGATAAAATAAAGCTTGAAGAAGATGTTGAACTATCGGTAACGCGTTTAAGATCCGCAATTAATGCCGATGAAATGACAATCTTTGAGATTGATTACGAAACTCAGAAAATCTCATATTTTGGCATCATGGAAGAATTATTCGCCAATGCCGATACACCTGATAAATTTAAAGAATTAATTTTCCAAAGATTATCAAAAGAAAGCGCGCAAAAAGTATATGACGCATTCAATGAACATCTTAAAAATAAAATACCGATTTCTTTGGAAATGGAATTATTATTGGATAATAACACAAGCAATTGGTTCAATGTTTATGCTGAAATGCTTTATGATAATTACGGTAAAAGAATTAAATTCATTGGTGCTTTGAAAAATATTACTGAAGGTAAGATTCAACAATTCAAAATTGAAGAAGGTATCAAAAAAGCACGAGAAGCTGGTGAAGCAAAAACCAAACTACTTGCTGCCGTAAGTCATGAAATGCGAACGCCATTGAATGGAATTTTTGGTGGGTTACAGCAACTTGAGCTATTCAATAGCAACGCAAAAGATAATTCCCACATCGGCATGATTGAAAAAAGTGCCAAGCGTTTATTAAGTGTCGTTGATGAGATACTTGGCATAGAAAATATTGATGAAAATCATGAAGATATATTCGCAAAAGAAATTTCAATTGATGAGTTTTGCGAAAAAATGGTTCAACAATATGATCCTTATTGCAAAACTAAAAAGCTACGCTTTAATATTATAAATAATTGTGAGCAATATAACATCAACCTTAACCAACATCAGCTTTTGCTTATTGTTGAAAATCTCGTACAAAATGCAATCAAATATACCCCAAAAGGCAGCGTTAATTTAGTCTTTGATCGCAATGAAAAAGGGCTTATTATCGAAATTATTGATACTGGCATTGGCATTAATTCTGAAAATCTTGGAATAATAATGCAAACCTTGGAAAATGGCGATGACAGTTTGCCGGAAAGCTTTGCTGGAAGCGGCATCGGCCTTATCGCGGCATATCGATTAATTTGCAGTATGGGCGGCAATCTTGAAATTATTAGTATCCCTAATGAAGGAACTAATATGCGAATTAACCTTCCTGCGAAATTTCGTGTGAACACAGGGAATAAGGTTTGTCACATTCAACATAATGATGCGAATGATGAAGATGATCATGTGGCATGCGTATTGATTGCCGAAGATAATGATACCAATCAGGCGGTTTTAAAAGCCTTTATGGAGGCAATGGATATTAAAACCAATATTGTTGAAAATGGGCTTGAGGCATTAAACGCATATATTGTTGGTAATTATGACTTTGTCCTTATGGATATAAAAATGCCGGAGATGGACGGTAAAGAGGCAACCCAAAGAATTAGGCACTATGAACAAGTGAATAATATTCCACGCCGACCAATAATTGCCGTAACCGCAAATGCATTACCACATCAAATGGAAGAATATCTCGCTTGTGGTATGGATGCCGTAGTTACCAAGCCAATTAGCGCATCACACCTTTATCAAGCCATTGATGATGCAATGGAAACTTGTGACGATATAAATAATCAAGCCGAAAAATTTGCGGCATCAGCATAATTTTGGTGGGCAAAAAGATAGCGGCGGTATTACCCGCCGCTATCCAGTTGCAAAAGAGCGTGTTTCGTTTTTACCTTTAGGGGTGGTTCAAACCAATTGCTCTTATGCGGGCAATGGAACTTTGTTATTCCTCACGCTCTAGCCACATCGCGTTTAGAACACCAAACATAAGTGCCATTGCAAGACCTAATATCCATGCGAAATACCACATGTTTTTTCCTTCCCTTTATTAGTAAAGTTCATGCGAATTATCGCGAATATATTTCTCATTGATGGCTTCGCGCACAATTGCATAGGCCCAGCCAGTATAAGAAATAACAATCGGAACAAAAATCACGGCAACAATTGTCATGACCCATAATGTAAGCGGCGAACTAGAGGCATCCCAAACAGTCAATGAATGATTGGGGTTAAGTTTGCTGGTCATCAAGAATGGGAAAAGTGAAACTCCTGCTGTGGTAATTGTCATTGCCACGGTAAGGCCACTGGTAACAAATGCGGTTACGGGCCGTATTTTTGCCAATGCAATTGTGGCAAGTGCCGATATTATCCCAAGGGCAGGAATTGCAAATAATATTGGGTTTGATAGATAGTTTTTAAGCCAAACACCTTTTACCAATGCAACCTGTTTGATAGTTGGGTTTGATACCACGTCAACCGCAGCAGCAGAGGTGATAGAATAACCGTTTAACTGGCTTACCCAATAACCACCAATCACAAAAAGCAAAAGCCATATTCCATAAGCAATCGGAACGACTTTTTGCGCCTTTTGTTTTACTGGGCCTGTGGTTTTGGCATTTAGGAAAATCGCACCATGTGCCGCATGCATTGCCACACTTACCAAGCCGCATAAAAGCGAGAAGGGGTTAAGCAAGTGCAAAAAGCCCATTAAGAAGCCATCGCGGTAATGCGGTACTTTCATCATGTCAAATTCGAATGGTGTGCCGACAAATAAATTGCCAAAAGCAACCCCAAATACAAGTGGCGGCACGAGGCCAGACATAAATAATGCCCAGTCCCAGGCTTTGCGTGCGCCGCCCTCAAATTTGTTGCGATATTCAAGTGATACTGGACGCAAAATAAGGCTTACTAGAACCAAAAACATGGCAATGTAAAACCCTGAAAATGCAGTGGCATAGACAAGGGGCCATGCCGCAAAAATTGCCCCACCACCAGTAATAAGCCAAACTTGATTTCCATCCCAAACCGGTGCGATGGTATTAATCATCACACGGTTTTCTTCGTCGGTTTTGCCTAAAAGTGGGTTTAAAAAGGCGACCCCCATGTCAAAACCATCCATAACGGCGATACCGATAAGTAAAACACCAAGTAAGGCCCACCAGATAATTCGCAATATTTCGTAATCAACAGGAATTGGCATCATTGTTCAATCTCCTTAATTCTTAACTGTTGCTTGTGAGTCCAAATTAGGTGGACCAAGTCGGGCATATTTGAACAATAATTTCAAATCCACGACCAAAAGGGTTGAATAGAAAAGCACAAATCCAGCGAGACTTGTCAAAACAAGCGGGGAGGAGATGGCGCTAGATGCAAGGCCAGTTGGCAATACACCCTCAACCGCCCAGGGCTGACGACCATATTCGGCAATGAACCAACCTAGTTCGGCAGCAAGCCAAGGCAGTGGAATTGAATAAAGCGCTGCTTTATGTACCCAAGATGGTGAATAATTGCGTTTTGCTGCCATTATAAAAGCACTGGCAAACATAATTATAAACCAGAAACCAAGCCCAACCATCGCCCGGAATGACCAGAATAATGGTGCAACATTTGGTACGAGTTTCAAAGAAACTGCTTTAATTTGCTCTGGAGTTGCTGCTGTTGGTTCAACGCCATTTGCCTTTAACAAAAGGCCATAGCCCAAATCTTTGCTATAAAGCTTCATGATTGCCAAGGCATCGGCATTGGTTCTGTCATTTTGTAAAGTTTCAAATGCGGCATATGCCTTGATGCCATTTTGGAATTTAATTTCGCTATCGGCAACGATTTGTTTGATGCCTGGCATTTGTTTATCAAAAGATCTTGTCCCGATAAGGCCCAATACAGCAGGAATTTTTATTTCAAAATCATTCTTTTGTGCGGCTTGATTGGGAAGGGCAATAAGATTGAAGCCAGCAGGGGCTTTTTCCGTTTCCCACATGGATTCAATAACCGCCATTTTCATTTGTTGATGTTCATTAAGGTTATAACCGCTTTCATCACCAAGCACGACCGCACTTAAAGACCCCGCAAGACCGAATGCAGCGGCAACCGCAAAGCTGCGACGCATTACTTCAAGATGTTTGCCTTTGATAATGAAATAAGACGCAATCCCAAGCACAAAGAGTGAGCCAGTGACATAACCAGCCGACACAGTATGCACGAATTTTGCCTGTGCCACAGGGTTAAATACCAATTGTGCAAAGCTGGTCATTTCCATGCGTACACTTTCGGGATTAAATGATGCGGCAACCGGATTTTGCATCCATCCATTGGCAATTAATATCCATACCGCAGATAGGTTTGTTCCCAATGCCATAAAGAATGTCGCGCTAAGGTGTTGTAATTTTGACATTTTATTCCAACCAAAAAGCACTAGACCAACCATTGCGCTTTCAAGGAAAAATGCCATTAGGCCTTCGATTGCAAGTGGTGCACCAAAAATATCGCCGACATAATGTGAATAATACGCCCAATTGGTTCCAAACTGGAACTCCATTGTGATGCCGGTCGCCACGCCCATTGCAAAATTGATGGCGAATAATTTACCCCAAAACTTTGACGCTGTTTTCCAGACCTCTTTACCGGTCATGACATATGTGGTTTCAAATACCACCAAAAGCCAGCACAATCCCAAAGTTAGCGGGACAAATAAGAAATGATAAAGCGCAGTCGCAGCAAATTGCAAACGCGAAAGCGTTACAGGATCAAGCATGTCCATAATTTAATTCCTTACCGCAATTAAAAATTTTGATTATTGGAAATCAAATCATGCGCCATACCCAAAGCGTCGATTTTGACCTTTTGATGGATTAATACGGAATGGTAGAATACGGTTAAGAATGCAATTTTGATTAAAAATACGACAATTAACGCGCTTGCAAGTTTGTGCTTTAACACAAAGCCCCCCACAAATTTAATATAATTGCCAAATATCTTTTTAACAGCCCCGCCCGAAATCTCATTCATATTTGTTTTCAGCAACATAAAGATTCCCTCTTCAACATTGCTTTCTTTCCCCTAATCAACGCGAATATGTGGCGATATTTGCGTCAAAGTCAGCTTGTTGGGAATTGTTTAGCATTTGCTATTATGCATTATCTATTTGCCATTTTGTCCAACGGCATGTTGACGCACGAGTTATGCTTTATAAATGTTGCTTATTTGCGATATTCTTCGGGAATTATGCCGTGTTTATTGATTTTATCGTAAAAAGTTCGCCGCGATATATTCAATAATGCGATTGCTTTTATAACATTGCCACTTGTTTTAATAAGCGCGTTTTTGATTTCTTGTGCCTCAAAGGCGTTTAGGCGTTGATTAAGATCGTGATTTTCTGGTTCGATAACGTCTTGTGACGGTTGCTCAATGATTCCTATTGCAATGCGTTCTGCATATTGCTCTAATTCACGGACGTTGCCATTCCATTGCGCGGCTTCAAGGCTTTGAATTAAGGATTGCGAAATTTCAGGTATCTGTAATTTTAGGCGTGAACAGGTTTGCATAATTGCCGAATAGAAAAGTGACAATATGTCCTGCTTACGCTCTCTTAATGGTGGAATTCTAAGCGAGACACCACTTAATCTATAAAATAAGTCGGCGCGAAACTCACCGGATGTTACCTTTTGTGCCAAATCTATTGTTGTAGACGCGATAATTCGCACGTCAACAAAGCGCGTTTCACCGCTTTGTGGCTGTATATATTCTTTATTTTCAATGAGATGAAACAATTGCGCTTGTTGGCGGGTGGACAGGTGTTCAATATCTTGCAAGTATATTGTGCCGCCATGATTTCTTTCAAGTAGTGATATAGTGCCACGTTTTATTATTTCCTGTTCAGTTTCAAAAAGTGCATCACCTTGAACCGAACAATTTATATTAAGATAATTTTTTTTGCGGCGATTGGAATTAAGGTGGATTGATTTTGCAACAAGGCCTTTACCAGTGCCGCTTTCACCAATCAAAAGGACATCCACATCAACCTTTGCAATATTGCCAAGTGTATTGCGCAGGTTTTGCATAATTGGGCTTTCACCCAATATATTGCCAAATGGTGCATCATTTGGAAGTGATAGGTTTTTAAATCGGCGATTTTCCAAAATTAAGGCACGCTTTTGCAAGGCGCGCATTATTGATTGAACGAAATATTCAAAAGAATAGGGTTTTGACAAAACGTCATACACGCCATCCTTCATTGCACTTACCACAAGGTCAATGTCGCCATGACCAGTTATAAGGATAACCGGAATTTCACTGTCAATTTGCTTTATTCGATGAAAAACCTCTATGCCACTAACCTTCGGCATTCTTATGTCTGTAACGACAATCCCAGCAAAGTCAGGGGTAATATGTTTAATAGCAGCTTCACCATTATCAAAATCACTGACGTCAAACCCCTCTAAACTAAGCCCCTGAACCTGTGCTTTGCGGAGGTCTTCATCATCATCAATGAAAATGATTTGTTTGCATTCGCTATTCAAATTCATTTATGCCTCCACCGCTCTAACAAGTTTTAGGCAAAAGCAGGTTTCGGCACTATTATCTTCAAGTTCTAATTTGCCGCCAAATTCGCGTGCAATCTCGGATGAAATTACAAGACCCAAGCCAAGTCCTTTTGGTTTTGTCGTGTTAAATGGCAGGAATAAATTGGCACGCACTTCGGGCGGGATGCCTGTGCCATTATCAGAAACCCTAATTTCAAAAAAATCATCCATTTCATTGAAGCGAATCCTAACGCATGGTTTTTCAACTTTTTCACATGCTTCAACGGCATTTTGCAATAGATTTACAATGATTTGTTCAAAACGAACTTTTTCTGCCATTACGAATACATTGGGCGCGATGGTTTCAATAATCAGTTTTACTTTATTAGCCTTTACCCGATATTTCATTAGGAGAATTGAGGAATCAATAACTTCAGCAACTGATACTTTTTCGATTGTACCACGTGATTTTCGTGAAAAGCTCCTTAATTCACCTGTGATAGTAGAAATGCGACCGCACATTTTTACAATATTATTGAGGTTTTGTTCTTTTAAGTCTGAATTATCTTCGCCCATGCGGATATTATTTTGCGCCAAGGTCATTATGGTTGCCAATGGCTGATTAATTTCATGGGCAACCCCCGCCGTTACCTGACCTAATGTGGCAAGCTTATTTGCCTGAACCAAATCAGATTACAGCCGTATAACCTCGGCTTCTGTTTTTTTTCGCTCATTAACTTCTTTGGACAGTGCGCGGTTGGTTTTATTTAATTCATGCGTGCGTGCGGCGACGTTTTGCTCAAGATCTTTTTGATATTGGGATGCGACAATTAGCTTTTTGGCGCTTTGCAATTGTTTGTAGCGAATGTAAAATATTATCCCAAGCATAATTATATATAAACTTAGGAAAATGGCGGAAACACCAATGGCAACTATGTTTGCACTTGATTTTGTGCCAATGAGAATCAATTGCCAATTTAATTGCGGTATATCTAGTTTTACCCAGAAATTACCGTAATTTTGCAATTTAAATGTTTTGAAACGTTCATTCGGCGATGAGCCAATTAAGATAATATTTTGATTATCAATAACAAATGCCGGAACCGACATTTGGGCCCATAATTTTTCAATTGGTGTGAAATCAAGTTTTACAACGGCAACGCCCAATGTTCTGTTGCCATCATCAATTCGTGCAGAATAATAAAGACCTGGCTTTTTACTTACACTTCCAAGGGCATATTGAAATGCCGCGCCGTTTTTCATGGCGTTTTTAAAATAATCCCTAAAGGCATAGTTTGTGCCAACAAAGCTTTGCGGTGTATTCCAATTACTTGATGAAATCGCCTCACCATCTGTATTTATTATATAAATTACGTCGCTACCAATTCGCTTTTTAAGTGTCGCTAGTTTTTGCGATATCTTAATTGCATTCTCTTTGGTTGGGGATGCTAATAGATTTTGAATGGAGGCATCACCCGCCAAAATCAATGGTGTGCCTGATTGTTTATCAAGTTCAGAACGCAATAAAGACATATGGAGGAGGGCGTCTTTTTCAAGCTTAACGCTTAATGATTGCAAGTTTTTATTATATGAAAAAACGCCAATAATAATTGTAAATATTATGCCCAAAAGCACGATAAAATACCATAATATCTTTTCATTTTTGGATATTATATTTTCACCCAAAAACTTTGGGGAATCACTAGTTTCATTGTGCGCCATAATATATTCTCAAAATTAATGTGCGAAATTTTGCACATTTTCACTTTTATGTGTGCGAAAGTCAATACACTTGTTTATTTTAAAAACCTGTTATTTTTAAAAATAATAAAATAAAACAATGAATTAATCTATTTTATGGTTTTAAATTGCGTGGTTTATGCGTTGATAATATTGTCACTTATCGCAAATTCATTTGATTAATACAGAGAATTATAATGCGAACTTGGGAGGATATTATGAAAATGCCAGAACATTTTGCCAAAATTGGCAATGATGACGAGAGTAAAATTGAAATCAGCAAAAAGAAACAACACACACTTTATATTCAAGTTATTGTTGCAATTGTTGTCGGGGTTTTACTTGGTTATTTCTCGCCCGCATTTGCCACAAAGTTACAGCCACTTGGTGACGCATTTGTAAAACTTGTGAAAATGATTATCGCACCAGTGATTTTCTTGACCATTGTTAGCGGCATTTCGGCAATGGCTGATTTGAAGTCATTTGGTAAGATTGTTGGCAAGGCGTTTTTATATTTCATAACACTTTCAACATTTGCATTAATTGTCGGCCTTATTGTTGGAAATATTGTTCATCCTGGGGCGGGAATGAATATTAATCCTGCGACATTGGCGGCGGATAAATTATCAAAAGTATCTGATTATGCGGCAAAGTCACATGAAATGACATTGGTAGGCTTCTTGATGGACATTATCCCATCAACGCTTACAAGTGCTTTTGTTGAAGGCAATATTTTACAAGTATTATTCGTTTCGGTGGTTTTTGGTATTGGTCTTATGCTTGCGGGCGAAAAGGCAAAACCATTTGTGGCAATCCTTGAAGCTGCATCTGCTGGCATGTTTAAAACCGTTGATATTTTAATGCGCGCTGCACCAATTGGTGCATTTGGCGCAATGGCGTTTACTATTGGAAAATATGGCATTGCGTCTGTGGTAAATCTTGCGGCACTTGTTGGAACTTTCTATTTCACATCATTTATTTTTATTGTTGGGGTTTTAGGTATTGTTGCTTATTTTAATGGCTTTAACATTATTAAATTGTTGAACTATATTAAAACTGAAATCCTTTTGGTTTTGGGAACTTCATCTTCTGAAGCGGCATTGCCAAGCCTTATGGAAAAAATGACTGATGCCGGCTGCTCGCGTTCAGTTGTTGGTTTGGTTGTACCAACAGGTTATTCATTTAATCTTGATGGCACAAATATTTATATGACCTTGGCGGCATTATTCATTGCCCAAGCAACCAACACACATCTTACACTAGAGCAACAATTATTATTGCTTGGCGTTGCAATGATTTCGTCAAAAGGTGCGGCGGGCGTGACTGGTGCAGGTTTTATAACTCTTGCTGCAACTTTATCTGTTGTGCCAACCATTCCTGTTGCGGGTATGGCGATTATTTTGGGTATTGATAGGTTTATGTCGGAATGCCGTGCGATTACCAATTTTATCGGTAATGCGGTGGCAACTGTTGTGGTTTCCCGTTGGGAAAAAGCAATCGATATGGAGCGTTTCCGTGATGCGCTTGATGGTAAAATTATAACTCAAACAGTTACGCCAATTCAAGAATTAGCAGGCGTTCCAGCAGGCATACAAATTGGTGAATCTGATCCCGATTAATAATTCATAATTTCTATAAACGAGTTTTTACAATGAAAAATATTAGTAGAATGTTTGCGCTTGCAATGGGCGCAATGGTGATACCTTTGTCTTTTGCATATGCGAAATCAGACATTAACATAAGCGGTCAGTTTTCTGCGGCAAGTGATGGAATATTTCGTGGCACAACGCAAACAGATGGTAAAGCACAATATGTCGGCTATATACAGGCCGCATATAATAAATATTACGCAGGATTTCGCCTTAAAACCATGGAAGATCGTACATCTGGGGTTGATGGGCAAACCAATTATATTGTTGGCTATAAAAATAAATACAAAGATATTTCATACAATATTTATGCCGCCTATAAACAATATCAAAATGTGAAACCAATCACTGTTGATAACGAGTTTTGGGAATTCCAAGTCGATTTATCAAAACCCATAACCAAGAAACTAAAGGGTAAATTGTCATTCTCATATTCACCCGATGGCTATGGTAAAATCAAAGAGTTTTATTATTCTGAAATCGGTGCGGATTATTTAATTACAAAAAATCTTAGTTTTATAAGCACACTTGGATATCGTGATGCGATTGGTTCGACCAATTATTCCAATTATATGCTTGGATTGTCTTATAATATTGGCAAGAATGACGTGATTAGTTTGCGTTATAGCGCTACAAATCGCGAAAAAGAACTTGGTAAAAAATACTCTGATTCAACATATATTATGTTGGTGCATAAATTTTAAATTGGTAACATCCGAACTGGTGAAATATTGTGATTGCACAATATTTCACCAATATTTAATCATAATCGTGTAATATTCATAAAAACAATAAATACCGGAGTTGTGGTGTGAATAATACGATTTATCGTGCGCGTGCGCCTTTAAGGCTTGGCCTGGCAGGTGGTGGAACAGATGTTTCGCCTTATTGCGATGAATATGGTGGCGCAATTATTAATGTAACAATTGATCGATATGCCTATGCGTCAATTCGTTTGCGTGCTGATAATAAAGTAGTCTTTGTCTCTGTTGATCAAGACATTGAAGAAGAGTTTCCAGTTTCAAAACTTGTGCCGGATGATTCAAAATTAAAGCTCCATCGTGGTGTCTTTAATCGTATTTTCCGCAATTACGGTTTTGGGCGTTCAAGTGGTTTTACTTTTACTACACATGTTGATGCGCCAATGGGATCTGGCCTTGGCTCATCATCTGCGCTTGTTGTTGCGATGCTTGCGGTAATGCGGGAATATTTATATCTGCCGCTTGGCGAATATGAATTGGCGCGTCTTGCATTTGATATTGAACGGGTTGATTTATTGCTTCAAGGTGGGCGGCAGGATCAATATGCCGCGACTTTTGGCGGCTTTAATTTTATGGAATTTCAGGCAAATGAACGGGTGATTGTAAACCCGCTTAGGATGCGCCCGCGTATTTTGAATGAAATTGAATCATCTATCCTTTTAACTTTTAGTGGGGCATCGCGTGAGAGTGCTGCAATTATTGAAAATCAGTCAAAATCAGTAAAAGAGGGTGGCAAATCATTAGAGGCCATGCACCAATTGAAGGATGAAGCTGTCCAAATGAAAGAAGCGCTTTTGTTTGGTAATGTTGCAAGAATTGGTGAAATTTTAAGATCTGGTTGGGAGGCAAAGAAAAGCACTTCGCCAACGGTTTCAACCCCGCAGGTCGAGCAATTGTTTAATGTCGCTATGAATAATGGTGCTATTGCAGGAAAGTTATCGGGGGCTGGCGGCGGTGGCTTCGCTTTGTTTTTGGTTGATCCTGATGTCCGCCCACGTCTTGAAAAAGCAATAAAAGAACAAACAAGTGCAAATCCAACCAATTGCAAATTAACGCATGACGGGGTTGATGCTTGGGGATTCTAAAACAAGTTAAATCATAAAATTGTCTTAAAGCTTTATATAATTGCTTTTAAAAACCGTAAAAATTTTATCAATTGATAATTTTTACGGTGAAATTTTAAACAAAGCGCTTGTTTGACAATGACATGGCACAATTTGACTTGTTTAGAGGATTTTGAGCGTTTATACAGCGTCATGAATTTTAGAGGGTGAAATATGAAAATTGCGATTGCCGGTATTGGTTATGTTGGTTTATCAAACGCATTATTATTGGCGCAACATAATGAGGTGGTTGCAGTTGATGTTGTTCCAGATAAAATTGATAAATTAAACAACAAAATATCGCCAATAATTGATGCAGAAATTGAAGACTTTTTAAAAAATCAAAAGCTGAATTTTACGGCGACACTAGACAAGAATATCGCTTATAAAGATGCGGATTTTGTAATCATTTCGACCCCAACAAATTATGACCCTGAAACCAATTACTTTAACACCTCATCGATTGAAGCGGTGATAAAAGATGTTTTGGCAATTAATCCAAATGCCACGATGGTGATTAAATCAACAATTCCGGTTGGTTATACAAAACGCATAAATGAAGAATTCGGGGTTGATAATATCATATTCTCTCCAGAGTTTTTGCGTGAAGGTCGTGCACTTTATGATAATCTTTATCCTTCGCGCATAATTGTTGGTGAACAGTCGGAACGTGCAAAAACCTTTGCTGGTCTTTTACAACAAGGGGCCATGAAAAAAGATATTAAGGTTCTTTTTACTAATCCCGATGAAGCCGAAGCCGTGAAATTATTCGCCAATACCTATCTTGCTATGCGGGTTGCATTTTTCAATGAGCTTGATTCTTATGCCGAGGCGTTGGGGTTAGATAGCCGCCAAATTATTGATGGTGTTTCATTGGATCCGCGTATTGGTAATCATTATAACAATCCAAGTTTTGGTTATGGTGGTTATTGTCTGCCCAAAGATACTAAACAGCTATTGGCAAATTATAAGTCTGTACCACAAGTACTTATTCGTGCGATTGTTGATGCCAATACCACTCGTAAAGACTTTATTGCCGACTCAATTATCGCCAAAAAACCAAAAGTTGTTGGGGTTTATCGCCTTACTATGAAGGCAAATTCAGATAATTTCCGTGATTCATCGATTCAAGGTATTATGAAGCGTATCAAGGCAAAGGGTATTAAAGTAATTGTTTTTGAGCCGACCTTGAAAGATGATGACTTCTTTAATTCACAAGTTATCAAAAATCTTACTGAATTCAAAGAAATATCTGATGTGATTATTGCCAACCGTCTTGAAGACGCAATTATGGACGTTAAAGATAAGGTGTATACACGCGATTTATTTGGCAAAGACTGATAAACGCATAAACAATAAGCCATTTATTAAATAAATGACATTATAGGTCTTGTTGAAGACAAGGCTTATACATGATTAAACAAGCAATTATTCTGGTTGGCGGCAAAGGAACCCGCCTTGGCGACCTTACAAAAGCAACCCCAAAACCACTTCTAGAAGTCGAGAAAGGGGTTAAGTTTCTTGATGTTGTTATCGAAAATTTTGCCCGTTTTGGCTTTAAAGATATAATTCTTTTGGCGGGTTTCTGTGGTGAGCAAATCGAAGAAACCTACAAAGACAAAAATATCCATGGTGCGCAAATTCGCGTAATTATTGAGCCAGAACCACAAGGCACGGGTGGCGCGCTTTTATATGCGCGCGAATATCTCGATGATTGGTTTGTGGTTGCCAATGGTGATAGTATTTTTGATTTTAATCTGCGGGATTTTGCAAAAGATCCATCAGATGATTTCACTGCCCGTCTTGCGCTTCGCCAAGTGCCAGATCCTGCAAGATATGGTGCAGTGAAGCTTGAAAATAACAAAATTACTGCCTTCCTTGAAAAAAATCCTTCGTTACAGGGGCCGGCACTTATAAATGGCGGCGTTTATTTATTGTCGCGTAATGTTTTGAAATTAATTGATGGCCCGTGTTCGATAGAGGCAAATATTTTTCCTAAATTAGTTGAGATGGGCGAAATTGAGGGGCAAGAATTTAATGGCTATTTCCTTGATATGGGGTTGCCGGATTCATATGCCCAATCACAAAGAGAAATCCCTGCATGGCGCAAAAAACCGTGCCTGTTTCTTGACCGAGATGGCGTGATTAATATTGACAAAGGTTATACTTATAAGTCTGATGATTTGGTTTTTATCGATGGTATTGAAAATGGCATAAAGGCCGCGAATGAGGCGGGATATTATGTAATTGTTGTTACTAATCAAGCCGGTGTCGCGCGCGGGCTTTATACTTTAAAAGATACTGACATATTCCATGCTAAAATCCAAGAAAAGCTTGCTTTAAACGGTGCTCATATTGATGCTTTTTATTCATGCCCGTTCCATAAGGACGGAAATATTCCAGAATATACAATTGATAATCACCCCGACAGGAAACCAAACCCGGGAATGTTATTAAAGGCTTTTAGCGATTGGCCAATTGATAAAGAAAATAGCTTTTTAATTGGTGATAAAGACCATGATATAACTGCCGCAGAAAGGGCAGGGGTTAGGGGTATATTGTTTAACGGTCAAAATCTTGAAAATCTTATAATAGAGAATTTAAATGAAAACTCTTGAAGCCACCCAAGCCAAAGCAAAAGAATGGGTTTTTGAAATTCTTGCGCCATATTGGGCAAAATATGGTGTGCATGATGATGGCATGTTTGCCGAAGAAATTACCCATGATGGCAAGGTTGTTGATAATTACCGTCGTTTGATGGTGCAGGCGCGGCAGATTTTTGCATTCTGTGAACTTGGTTCATTGGGTTGGAATGGTAATTGGAAGGCACTGGTTGAAAATTCGGTTAGGCATGTGCTTGATAATGGTATGAATGAAAAAGGATTATTTATTCATACGTTTGACACTGATGGGACGGTTTTGGATGCACGCCTTGATTTATATAATCAGGCATTTGGCATTTTTGCGCTTGGCTATGCCGGGAAATATTTGAACCGAACGGATTTATTTTCTACGGCGCTTAAATCTCTTTCTATGCTCGAAACCGAATGGTTGCGCCTTGAAGGTGGCTTTTGGGAAGGTGAAATAACACCTTGCCCGCCATATCGCCAAAACCCGCATATGCATATTTTTGAAGCCGCCCTCGCTAATTACCGTTTTAGTGGCGATTTAAAATGGAAGAACCTTAAAGATAAGATTGCAAAATTATTCGTTTCAAAATTTCAACAACCATGCGGCGCAGTAACCGAATATTTTGATAAAAACTGGGCGCCGCTTGATGGGGTTCAAGGGGAAATTGTTGAACCTGGTCATTGCTTTGAATGGGCATGGTTATTTGATATTGGCTTTGATGAAAATAAAGGTATTAAAACCGCTGACGAATTAAACGAATTCGCTCGTAAATATGGAATTTGCCCACAGCGCGGTGTCGCGATTAATGAAGTTTCGGTTTATGGTGAAGTAATTGATGCCAAAGCACGACTTTGGCCGCAGACGGAGCGTTTAAAAGCGGCATGTGCCAGATTTAAACGAACTAATGAGCAAAGAGAAATCAAAGAAATCGCTTATGCATGGGATGGGTTAGAAAAATATTTTGCAACAGACACAAAAGGTCTTTGGCATGATAAGATGAACCCTGATGGTACATTTATTATTGAGAATGTTAAAGCTAGTTCATTCTATCATATTGTTTGTGCATTCGGCGAATTAATTAGGCTTTAATGTCTTAATTTTGCAACGTTAGGGGTAAATACACTCACTAAGATTTAAATATTTGCCAAGGCGATAGATAAACACTATGTGTCATAACTTAATAATTAGGAGAAAAGTTTGATATATCCGGTAATTTTGTGCGGTGGTTCTGGAACGCGTCTTTGGCCTTTGTCTAGGCAATCATATCCAAAACAATTTACTAATATAATTGGTGACAAGAGTCTATTTCAACAGTCTGCTTTGCGTTGTGCTTCAGAAGATTTTGCGCCGCCAGTGATTGTAACAGGGGAACAATTCCGCTTTACCGTAGTAGAACAATTGGCACAGGTTGAAATTTCTCCATCAGCAATATTAATTGAGCCAGAAGGAAAAAATACTGCACCTGCAGTATTTGCAGCCGCACTTTATATTTATGAAAAAGACCCTGATGCACAAATACTTGTGATGCCATCAGATCATGTCATCCCAAATGCAAATGCATTTCGTAATGTAGTTGCAAAGGCAAGTGATATTGCAGGCAAGGGAAATATCATTACCTTTGGTATTAAACCAACTGGCCCTGAAACTGGCTATGGTTATCTTAAGCTTGTTGATGCGTCTGCTGCGGTTTTGGATGAACCAACTAGACTTGAGGCTTTTGTTGAAAAACCCGACCTTGAAAAAGCCAAGGCAATGCTTGAAGCTGGTGGCTATTTATGGAATGCGGGGATATTTTTATTCAAAGCGAAAACTATTATTGATGCCTTTGATAAATATGCCAATGACATAAAAGAAGTCGTTACCAAGGCATTACATGGCTTTTCGACAGATTTGGGATTCACCCGTATTGACGCTGCAGAATGGTCAAAAGTTAAGTCTGATTCAATCGATTATGCGATTATGGAAAAGGCGGATAATATTTATGCCATGCCATTTAATGATGGTTGGTCTGATCTTGGTGGTTGGGCTGCGGTGTGGCAAGAGTCAAATCCTGATAGTGCGGGCAATGTTACCTCTGAATCCGCAACAGCAATTGATTGTATTGACACACTTTTGCGTTCCGAAACGCCAGACCTTGAACTGGTTGGTATAGGACTTGACGATATAATAGCGATTGCCATGCATGATGCGGTTGTGGTTGCTAAAAAATCAGAAGCGCATCGGGTAAAAGAAGCCGTATCAACCCTCCAAGCCAAGGGGAAGAAGCAAGCAACTCATTTCCCCAAAGAGAACCGTCCTTGGGGTTGGTATGAAACATTGGCATTAGGTGACAGGTTTCAGGTTAAGCGTATATGTGTGAAGCCTGGTGGTTCATTAAGCCTACAATCCCATTTCCATCGTGCGGAACATTGGGTGGTTGTTGAAGGCACGGCAAAGATAACCTTGGGCGATGAAATCCATCTAATGAGTGAGAACCAGTCAATCTATATCCCAATTGGCGCCAAACATCGCCTTGAAAACCCAGGCAAACTGCCCGTGATTTTAATTGAGGTCCAAACCGGAAGCTATCTTGGCGAAGATGATATTATTCGATATGGCGATGTTTATGGGCGGTAGATTTTAAAGTAATAATCATACTGAAATATAGATACGTCGTATTAATAGGCAAAATACGAGCTAAAACAATTTTTTTGCACCAAGGTTATCGTGAATAAACTTTTTTGAATTATTTGATAATATGAGACGAAGTTCACGGTTTTGCGACAGTATCCTTAGTTTTTTTACGGCATCATCATGTTTTGGGGATGCCCATTTTCCATTCTTTACAAGGTAAATGCCATCTTTATCGATTACTTTTATTAAATCGTAATCTATTAATATTGCGTTATCGTTTTTGCAGAACTCTAAATTACCAGACCATTTGGTTGTGATTACAGGAAGCCCAATTAGCATTGCTTCGGCAATATTAAGTCCAAAACCCTCTGACCTATGAAGTGAAATATAAACATCACTTGCAGCATAATATTCAAATAATTCCCGTTCATGTTCGCAAGATTTTATCAGAATGATTTTACCATCATACTTTTTACACTCAATGATTAGATTTTCTAATGCTTTAACAAAATTAATCTCGCCGGCATAACGAATAATAAAACGTGCATTTTGATCATTTTTGAATGCTTCTGCGAATATCCTTATTGCTTCAATTATATTTTTTCTTTCAATACTTGATGAAAATGCAAAGCTTTGAAATGCAACGAATGCATCTTTTTCAATATTATGTCTAGCACGGATTTTCTGACGTGCATCAATATCAATTTTCGGAGGGTCGATTAATGCAACAGGGTGATTTATGACTTTGATTGGTTTATTAAAAATTTGACTCAATGCATTTTTGGAAAAATTTGAGGGTGTCCAAATCTCGTGTACCAAATGATTCATGCTTCCCCAATTTTTGGGTGGGCAAGGTAATTCCCAGACCCAAAAGCCGATGATTTTTTTTCTTAAAAGGCATTCTGCTTTTAGTTTCAAAAGAACTGATGTCGCAATATCTGGGTTGACGGCAATAATTATGGCATCAAGGTTTTTTATTATATCATAGTCGATTTTTTGTTTGTTATTGCTTTCTTCAATGATAGAGTTACAGTCTAATTCATATATTTCAATACCATTATAAATTAATTCTTGGACTAGTAATTTTGCTGCTCTACTCAGTCCTAGTGAATCGCTAAAAAGACCAATAATCCCTATTTTTTTTATTGGTCGTTCTTCATAATCTTTTATTGGCGGAATGGAGGCGGCAATCTTTTGAAATCTTGCGCTATTCCATTTTGACACAAGTCTTCTACGCCAATCAATCGGTAAAATATGCCAAATTATTTTTGCCAAATCGCGTGAAACTTGCAAAATTCGAGATTTGGAAATCATTTTTATATTTACTTTTCAATATAGAGTATATGTTTATTGTTAGCAGCCATCAATCTTTTCCGCGCGCTAGGCAAGTTTTCAAATAACGACCATAATCATTGTTTTTGAATTTGTTAATCAAAGACTGAAATTGGGTATTATCAATAAACCCGCTACGCCATGCAATTTCTTCGGGACATGCAATTTTAAAACCTTGGCGCTTTTCCATTACGCGTACGAAAATCGCTGCATCCAATAAATTATCAGGAGTTCCAGTATCAAGCCAAGCATATCCACGCGACATTGTTTGCACATTTAATTTGCCACTTTCAAGATATGCGCGGTTTATATCAGTAATTTCAAGTTCTCCACGAGGGGAGGGTTTAAGATTTGCAGCTATATTAACGACTTCATTATCATAGAAATATAGGCCAGTTACTGCCCAATTAGATTTGGGGTGTTTTGGCTTTTCTTCTATTGAAATTGCTTTTTTATCTTCATCAAATTCGACTACTCCATACGCTTCTGGATTCGAAACATGATATGCGAAAACACTTGCACCTGAATTATTTTCACGAACTTGCCGTAATTTTTCACTAAAATTATTGCCATAAAAAATATTGTCACCAAGTATAAGGCAAGAAGGTTCTGTCCCAACAAAATCTGCACCAATAATATAGGCTTGTGCCAAACCATCTGGGCTTGGTTGTTCGGCATATGATAGTTGAAGCCCCCATGCACTACCGTCACCTAATTGTTTTTGGAAAAGTGGTAAATCGTGCGGAGTTGAAATAATCAATATTTCACGGATGCCTGCAAGCATAAGCGTAGACAATGGATAATATATCATTGGCTTATCGTAAATAGGCATCAATTGTTTCGAGATTGACATTGTCATAGGGTGCAGTCTGGTCCCACTTCCACCTGCCAAAATAATACCCTTCATTTCACTTCTCCGCATTCTTAAGCATTGTTTTGCAATAGCATTTTAACGCATTCTTTAGTTGATTTTTCCCAATTATCAAGTTCTATGCCGTGTATATCCAACAGCTTTTGTGAGGAAAGAAGCGAGTTCTTTGGTCTCTTCGCTGGTGTTGGATATTGGTCAGTTGTTATTTCATTAACAATGATTTTTTTACGACCAAATTTTTCGGCCCCGGAAAAAATTACTTTTGCAAATTGCGCCCAATTCGCTTTACCTTGGCCAGTAAGATTGAAAATGCCGCGTAATTCAATCGCTTGGTCATTTATCAAATTCTCGGCAATTGTGATGCAGGCGCGTGCAATTTCTGGCGCATAGGTTGGGCAGCCTTGTTGATCGGCAACGACATTTAATTCTTCGCGGGATTCACCAAGTCGTAGCATAGTTTTCACAAAATTATTGCCATAAGGGGAATAGACCCACGCCGTTCTTA
Source organism: Hyphomonadaceae bacterium UBA1933 (assembly GCA_002337085.1). GTDB lineage: Bacteria > Pseudomonadota > Alphaproteobacteria > Caulobacterales > Aquidulcibacteraceae > Pseudaquidulcibacter. The sequence goes on from DDFH01000003.1 coordinate 510,243, forward strand.
AAATAACATGATTGGGTGTGGCGGCGGCAAGTAGTTTTTCGCCCTCTAATTTGGTTTTGCCATAAACCCCAATTGGACCAGTTTTATCATCTTCATCATAAGACGAAGGTTTATCACCGGAGAATACGTAATCGGTAGAAAGGTGAATAACAGGAATATTAAGTTTTGCTGCTGCTTCGCCAATTGCCTTTGGGGCAAGTGCGTTAATGGCATATGCAATTTCAGCTTCGGATTCGGCTTTATCAACCGCAGTATATGCGGCCGATGATATTATTATATCGGGATTGGCATTTATTATAGCATTTTTAAGCTTCTCATATTCTGAAAGGTCAATTTCAGGGCGACCAATTGAAATAATTTCATGGCCTTTTGCGGATGGACAACTTCTTATAGATGTATCTACCTGCCCATGTGTTCCAGTGACCAATATTTTCATAATATTATTCTTTATTTTAAAACGCCCAAACGTTCGCCTGAATATACGCCACCCCTTAATGGGCGCCACCATTCTTCATTTTCAAGATACCATTTTACAGTCTTTTCAATGCCGGTGTCAAAATTTTCTTGCGCCTTCCAGCCAAGCTCATTTTCAAGTTTGGTTGCATCAATTGCATAACGTGCATCATGCCCTGGGCGGTCTGTTACAAACGTGATTAGTTTTGAGTGCGGCGCATTTTGCGGGCGGAATTTATCCATAAGTTCGCAAACGCGGTTAATAACTTCAATATTGGTTCTTTCATTACGACCACCAACGTTGTAAGTTTCACCAAGGCGGCCTTTGGTACAAATAAGGTGCAAGGCACGTGCGTGATCTTCAACATAAAGCCAATCACGAATATTTTCACCTTTGCCATAAACCGTGATCGCTTTGCCCTCTAGGGCATTTAATATATTAAGCGGTATAAGCTTTTCAGGGAAATGATAAGGGCCATAATTATTAGAGCAATTTGAAACAACTACTGGCAAACCATAAGTTCTCTGCCATGCTTTTGCTAAATGGTCAGATGCGGCTTTAGACGCTGAATAAGGGGAGGAGGGGTCATAAGGCGTGATTTCTTCAAAGAGACCTTCATCCCCCAAAGAGCCATAAACTTCATCAGTAGAAACATGTAAAAATCGGAAGTTTTCTTTTTCGGCGCCTTCAAGACCGTTCCAATATTGTCTTGCACCCTCAAGCATATTGAATGTGCCGATTACATTGGTTTCGACAAAATCACGCGCGCCAGTGATTGAACGGTCAACATGGGATTCGGCGGCTAGGTGCATAATCTGGGTTGGTTTGAAATCATTGATAGTTTCACAAACCTTAGCAAAATCACAAATATCGGCTTTTACAAATTTATAATTGGGTGCGTTATCAATTGGTTTTAAAGATTCCAAATTCCCTGCATAGGTTAATTTATCAAGATTAAGAACTTCTGCCCCAATTTCACCAACGAGGTAACGAACCAAAGCCGAACCAATAAAACCTGCACCACCGGTAACTAAAATACGCATAATTTCACTCTTAATTTCTATCTGAGACTTGATAATTTAGGCTGATTTTTATCTTTTTCTGAAAGTATTGCAGACTTAATATCTATTGGCCATTCAATACCAATTGCAGGGTCATCAAAGGCAATTCCAGCATCCGATTCTTTATTATATGGATTGGTAACTTTATAAAAAACTTCGCAATCAGGCTCAAGCGTGCAGAAACCGTGCAAAAAACCATCAGGAATCCATAATTGCTCGGCACCATCCGAAGTTAAAGTTGCACCAACCCACTTACCGAAAGTTTCTGAATTTGGGCGAATATCAACTGCTACATCAAATATAGAACCCTTTAATACGCGAACCAATTTACCCTGCCCAAATGGCGCTTTTTGATAATGAAGCCCGCGAATAGTCCCTTTTTCACAAGATAAAGATTGATTATCTTGAACAAAGGTTACATCGGCAATATTCTCTTTGAACCAATTATCTTTAAATGCTTCCATAAAAAAACCACGATTATCGCCAAATTTTTGTGGTTTAATTAATGCCACGCCATTAAGTTCTAATTTTTCGTAATTCACAATAAATATATCTCCTCATGACGTCAAAATTCAAAATAATGTTGTCAGTCTTTATTCAAAGTCATTGATTAAATCAAATTATTTTCTTTATTGTAGTGAATGCTAATTTTTTCAGTTAGCATGGCTTTATAAACTCGTTTTCTATCAAATATTCCATGATTTCATTTGCACATTCATTTGCGCTATGTGTTGTTGTTTCAATTATTAATTCTGGACTTAATGGAACTTCATATGGGCTATCAATTCCTGTGAAATTTTTAATTTCACCACTCCTTGCACGTTTATATAACCCCTTTGGATCGCGCTTTTCAGCTGTTTCAAGGAGTGTTTTCACATAAACTTCAATGAATTCGCCTTCTTGGGCAACAGATCGTGCCAATTCTCTCTCTGCACTATAAGGGGAAATGAATGCACAAATTACAATTAACCCTGCATCGCTCATAAGACGTGCGACATGGGCAACTCTTCTGATGTTTTCAATTCTGTCTGTTTGTGTGAAGCCTAAATCACGGCATAAGCCGTGACGTACGTTGTCGCCATCCAAAATATAAGAATGATGCCCCATTTCAAATAATTGTCGCTCTATTATGTTTGCAATAGTTGATTTACCAGAGCCAGATAGGCCAGTTAACCATATTATTGCAGCTTTTTGCGATTTTTGGATGGCATGCTCATTTCTTCCAATTTCTGATAGTTGCCAATGAATATTTTGCGCGCGCCGCAAGGCAAATTCTATCAAACCTGCAGCTAATGTTTGGTTGGTTAATTTATCAATTAGAATAAAGCTGCCTAATTTTGGACATTCACTGAATGGCGCGTAAACAATTGGTTTGTCGGTTGAAAGTTTAGCAAAACCAATATCATTTACATTTAATGTCTTAGTTGCAAGCTGTCCAAGGGTTGTGAAATCAATTTTAAAATCAGGCGGGTTAATGCTTGCATAAACTGATTGGTGAGCGATTTTCATTACCATATTTCGGCGCGGTATTAATGCTTGCTCTGACATCCAGATGATTTGCACATTGAACTGATCAGAAATTTGCATTCTATTCTTTGAAGCCGTAATTACATCACCACGGGAACAATCAATTTCGTCATTAAAACAAATTGTTATTGCATCATTTTTTGATGCTTTATCAGCACTTTTATCGCCAATTAAAATTTGGGAAACTGTTGTAATTTGTCCAGATGGAAGGACGCAAATCTCGTCGCCGATTACAAGTTCACCGCGAATTACATTTCCGCAAAAACCTCTGAAATCTAAATTGGGTCTATTTACATACTGAACAGACATGCAAAAATCTGTATTGGACTGTTCTATTTGTAAATTGTCTGTATTTTCCAAAATTTCAATTAGCGTTGGTCCCGAGAACCAAGACATATTTTTGGACTTTGCATTTAGGTTTTCGCCTGTAATTGCGCAAATCGGTAACACTTCAAAGCGTTCTAATTTTATTTTATTTGCATATTCATTGAATTTATTTTTGATATTATCAAAGATTTTTTGCGAATATTCGACTAAATCCATCTTGTTAACTGCAATATAGATGTTTTTAATACCCATCATATTCACAATATATGCATGACGATACGTTTGAACCGATATTCCTTTGCGGGCATCAATTAATATGATTGCAGCTTCACAATTTGATGCCGCAGTTACCATATTTCTTGTGTATTGTTCATGGCCAGGTGTATCAGCAACAACAAAATCACGATTTTTAGTTCGAAAATATCTATAAGCAACATCAATGGTTATTCCTTGTTCGCGTTCCGCTGAAAGTCCATCTAAAAGAAGTGCAAAATCAATATTTTCCCCTGTTGTTCCAAAGGTTTTGCTATCATTAATCAGGCTTTGAACTTGGTCATCATAAACTTCCCCACAATCAAACAATAGACGACCTATCAAGGTTGATTTCCCATCATCAACTGAACCGCAGGTCATGAATCTTAATTGTGGCTTGGCGTTTATATTATTCATAATTTTACTCATTGATGTACATCAAAAATATCCATCACGTTTCTTTTTCTCCATGCTAGAATCTTGGTCGCTATCAATTTTTCTACCATTTCTTTCTGAAGTCTTTATGGTTTTTATTTCCTCAATAATTGCGTTTAAATCAACTGCGTCACTTTCAACAGCGCAGGTCAATGGATAACATCCCAATGTTCTGAATCTTATTTTCCGTAATTTAGGTATTTCATTTTTCTCAATAGGAAACCTATCGTCATCAAGCATATAAATCATTCCGTCACGAATGACTGTATTACGAGTTTTTGCAAAGTAGAGTGGAACAATAGGTATTTTCTGGTCACTTATATATTCCCAAATATCCAACTCAGTCCAATTAGAAAGTGGGAAAACGCGAAATGATTCTCCATTGTTTTTTTTTGTGTTGAAAATATCCCACAATTCTGGTCGTTGGTTTTTGGGATCCCATTTATGTTTTTTGTCGCGAAATGAAAAAATGCGTTCTTTTGCCCGAGATTTTTCCTCATCACGGCGAGCGCCACCTATAGCGGCATCAAATCCATATTTATTTAATGCTTGTTTTAAACCTTCAGTTTTCCATATATCTGTGTGGTTTGCACCATGCTCAAACGGGTTAATGTTTTGCGCTACTGCATCTGGGTTTTTATAGACTATTAAATTAATATCGTATTTTTTTGTAATTTCATCCCGAAATTTATACATGTCGCGAAATTTCCAATTTGTATCTACATGTAAAATTGGAAATGGAATCGGGGCAGGATAAAACGCTTTATACGCAAGGTGCAGTAGAACAGAAGAATCTTTACCCATACTGTAAAGCATCACAGGATTTGTGCTTGTTGCAACAACTTCTCTAAATATAGAAATTGCCTCAGCTTCGAGTGCTTCTTGTTTTGAGGATTTTTTTTTCAACCGACCTTACCTAAACAGTGTTTTATATTACATTCATTTATCCGATGCAATAAAGCTAATATGTATTATTACGATAATTTCTCTATGTATTTACACTTTAGATTATGTAAATTATTTTGACGTTTTAGAGCTTATTGTGTATCGCATAAAATACATAAACTATTAAAAAACATAGGATAAAAGTTATATGGCAAACGATAAATTGAGTAAATGCATAGTCGTTTTGGGAATGCATCGCTCTGGTACAAGTGCGCTAACACGTGTAATCAGTTTACTTGGTTGTGATTTGCCTAAAACTTTGATGGGCGCAAATCATGGCAATGAAACCGGGCATTGGGAATCATTGGAAATGATGTATCTCAATGATGCAATTTTGGAATCTGCTGGAAGTTTTTGGAATGATTGGACAGCTTGCCCAGCCAATTGGTTCGAATCTCCTTTAACCGAAACATTCATCGAACGTGCAAACGATGTATTTGATAATGAGTTTGGTAATTCACGCTTCATGGTGCTTAAGGATCCACGAATTTGCCGCATTTATCCATTCTGGGAAAAATTCCTAAAAGAAAAAAGCATTGAACCACGTGTTATTTTCCCATTAAGAAATCCTGTTGAAGTGGCGCAATCGCTTACTAAAAGAGATGGATCTGATTTACATTATGGAATGTTACTTTGGTTAAGGTACGTACTTGATGCAGAATTGTTTTCAAGACAAACACCGCGCGTATTTACGCACTACAATGAATTGTTAGAAAATTGGAGTTTGGTTGCTTCAAAAATTGAAAATGGTCTTGGTATAAAATGGCCACGTATGTCGGTTAAGGTTTGCAACGAAATTGATGAGTATTTGAGTACTAAGTATCGTCATAATGAAGTTAAAGATAATGTTGTTTTGCAAAATAAATTAACGCATGATTGGATAAAGGACACATATCGAATTCTAAAGCAATGGTGTGTCGATGGTGAAAATAAACAAGATTATGAAGCCTTAGATAAAATACGTGATGCGCTTAATCATTCAACTAATCTTTTTTCTGGCTTAATTTCGAATTCTATAAAAAATCAAAGCGAAGTTGAACGCTTAAGTCATGAAAAACACTCTGTTACAAATCAACTTGAAGAAATTCGCTCAAATCAGTCAGCAAAAGATGAATGCATCCAGAGACTTGAGCAAGAATATTCGGAAAAAAATAATGAACTTGAATTGAAGCAAAATGACTTAGAGAAGCTAAATGGTCAATATGAGGCATTAAATGCAGAGATAGCACAAGTATCTGATGAAAATGTAGTGCTCAAAGCGGTGATTTCACAAAGTGAAGAAACTATAAGTAATCTGAGTGTAGAGATAGCCCAAGTATCTGATGAAAATAGCGCTCTCAAAGCAGTTATTTCACAAAGTGAAGAAGCAATAAGCATACTGAAGGATGAATTGACAATTGCCACTTCTGAATTGAAGCAAACAGAGGATGAGTTAAAAATCGCCAATGATGAAATTCATTTTTCTGAAAGTGCATTAAAGCAAAAATCTGCTGAAATTGATGATATGCAAAGCGAAATAGAAAAAGCTGCGCAAATTATTGCGGAGCAAGAAATTAAACAAAATGAGTCACTGGAAAAAATAAATGACCTTACAAGTGACAATAACCGATTGTCCACTGAAAATGCAAACCTTAGGCGGGAAATTGAAAATATAAAAGAGAGTTTGTTAAAATCTGAACATGGCAAACAAAAAATAATAAACAGACTCATACAAATTCAAGGCCTGCTTGATGATTCGCAAGTGAAATTAGAAGTAACAAATCAGTCTCGACTTGGTCTTATCGAACAAATTACCCATGAAGAGCGCCCTTATTTTAGCCTAAAACGTTCAAGTACTAAGCGCAAAGCAAACCTACTTCGTAATGCCGGTGTGGTGGATGAAGAATGGTATTTAAAAGAATATCCAGACGTAGCAGAAACAGGAATGAACCCAACATTACATTATGTCATTCATGGAAAAAAAGAGGGGCGCAAGCCGAGGGGAATATAATGCCTTACAGTTCAAATGCAGGAAAAGATTGGATTAATAGAAAGATTCACAAATTAGTAAATCCTCTAAGGTTTCTTGATATTGGTGTTGGCGCTGGGTCGCTATCTGATCACTATCGAAAATTGTTCCCTAACTCTAAATGGATTGGAATTGAAGTTTGGATACCCTATGTCGAACAATTTAACCTAACTAACAAATATGACGAATTAATTATTAGTGATGCAAGGTGGTTTAACTTTAATAAGTTAGGGAATGTTGATGTAGTTTTTCTTGGCGACATACTTGAGCATATGACCAAAGAAGAAGCAAAAGACATTGTATCCAATGCTCTAAATTATTCTCTTGCAGTATTTATAAGCATTCCCCTTGGACACACTCCGCAAGGCGATGTTGGTGGGAATCCTTACGAGCGACATGTTGTTGACGATTATACAGACGTAAAAGTTAAAAAACTATTCGAAAATATTATATGTAGCAACATAGAGAGCCTCGATGGTTGGACAATAGGATCGTATTTACTTAGTTCTAATGAAGATATTATTAGGTTAATGAGCGACTGATATGATTAATATTACAGCAATAATATGTGCACGTAATGAAGGAGTTTACCTTAAACATTCTTTACAATATTTAGAAGAACAAGAAATTGAAGTTGTCTTGGTTAACAACGGAGATGACGATAATTATCTACAAAGCAAAGATTTTAAAAAGTTAACTAATATAGTTTCAGTGGTGGAATTTCCTTATCATGGATATTTTGATTTAAGCAAACAATTAGAAATTAAAGAACAAATAGTTGAAAAGCTAAATACCAATTGGATAATACACCAAGATTCAGATGAAATTCTACATGCACAAGAAACTTGGGGCGGACTAAGAGATTCTATTGCTGATGAAGATGCAAAGGGCTTTAATGTACTTAATTTTAACGAATTGGTTATGCTTCCTTTAAATCCTGACATAGATGATATATTAGAAAACAACAGACTTTGCTATTTGTTTGAACCTAAACCTTTAAGATTAATGCGAGCGTGGAAGAAAGATGCCTATTTAAGTAATAACAATCATGGTGGTCACATGCTTGAAGGCAATAACATAAATATATCTCCTAAGAAAATGATTTTAAAACACTTTATAGTTAGAACTCAGAAACATGCTTTTTCTAAATATTTAAATAGATTATTCTCAGATTCAGATATAAAGCGTGGGTGGCATGGCAACAGAAGGAATTTTACATTAGATAATCTAAAAATTCCATACAATAGCAAACGTTTATTATTATTAGATAATCCAAAAGTAGTGCCGATAAAGATGCCACCACCCCAAATCAAGCATTTTTGGGAATGGGGCGAAGACTTAAGCTAAAATACTTACCCCATAATCGTTGTTAATCTTACCAATCTAACCCCTGCCGTATTTGCAATATTTTCTTGGATCCGTAACAGGTTCGAATTAGAAATTGTGGATAATTCACTGCAAGATACAATTGCCGTACCACCCGGTGCGGCAACCCCCGCAACTTGCACACCCCCTGGAAGGGTTATTGCCGTGCCACCTAATCCTGTTGGTGTATAACCTATTCTATCACCTGCTGTGCCGCCTGTTGCCATATTTGCACCCAATACGACACCTGCTTGTCTAAACGCACTTCCAAAATTCGCTATAAGTATTGGTGATATATCCAACGTAAAGCTACGCAAATCTTTTGCATCTGATGTTCCGTCTTCGCCGATTTGCAAGATTTCCGAATTTGACCAAGATGAAATATGCGTTGCATCAGTAACCTGAAGCTTGTCACTGGTGGGCTTGCGCTTTACCCATGCCGATTGTGCAGGGCTTTTTGATATATTCCAAACCCTTAAATAAGCCACGTTTTCCATTCCATCATTGAAGAATTGACCAGCTACTGTGCCATTAAGTGTGATAACATCATTTGTTACGCTGCTTATAGTAGTTTGTCGTGGCGTTTGCCCACACGTTTCATCGCATCTATATAACTCAACTTGTCCTGTACCCAACATTGAATATGAGATAGGAAGCATAGAATACATGGGCTTGCCTGTATTATGCTCTAATGATTTTACACGCACTGCACCTGTATTATTAGATACTCTTATTACTTCATAAAAATCTGTTCCGTTATTTGATATCTTGAGTGTAAAATCATCATTACCAATTAAGCCAAATTCGGCACGCCCAGACCAATTATTTTGAAAAATAAAAGACGATGTTTTGCCCTGCGCTTCCTTGCTTAGCTTTATGCGAATATCACCGCTGCCATCCTCCGTGGTGGGCTTTGCGGCAAATAGGGCATTATTCGCTTTTAGGGCAAAGGGGTTATTGGTATCCGCATTTGTGCCAATGCCAATTGTGGCAAGGTTTTGAAAATCGGCGGGTGTTAAAGATAAATGCTTCCATTCTGTGCCATCAAAGAAAATAACAGCATTTTCATCAGCTACATAGCAAATAAAACCCGCTTTTGGGGGATAAAACACCCAGCCAAGATTATTATAGGCGGCAATTTTCCCCACATTACTGGCCCATTCACCGCTTGGATTCGCCGCAATAATATACCTGTCACCCTCTGTTGGGCTTGTGGGCGGTAATGCCAAATTACGACTCTTAACCGCAAGCATCAATAAATTATCAATTGAAACAATGGCTTCATTAAACGTAACATGCTTACGCGCCTGCGAAGCAAGAAGAAATGGAAGGTTTAAATTGGTTGATGAGTCACTAGAAAACATAAATTCCTCCATTAGGTTGATGGAGGGATTATAAATTTCCATTTAGCTATGTGGATTGTCATCGTTTTAGATGATGTCACAAAACTAATTGGCTTTGCTCGCGTTTAAATTTATCATTTCCTCAACTTTCTCACCGTATGCAAGGAATGGTGAAAAATATAATATCGCTTGATGGAACTTATCATTGATTGAACTTAAATCTTATTTATCTTCTGCAAACGACGTTTATACTAAATGAAAGTTATATGAAAGAATAATTTCTTATATGCATTAATCGTTATTGAGGCTTTTAAAAGGAAAGTTAAAACATACAAAATATGGCAGTTATTTTTAACCTTCTTTTTTTATGCATTGGGAAATCATTTACATAACTAATTCAGCTTGTTGAATCTGGAATAGTTTTAATATCATCCATTTGCCCAGGCCTAGTTGAGTATATACCAGACCAACCATCAACTATAGACCCTATATCAACTGCAACACCACCAGACTTTTTCACCATGTCACAGTAAACTTTTCCTAAAAGTCCTGCTGCTACTAGATATAATCCTTTTGCGGGACGATTTTCAAATATCTTTCTTATGTCATTAAAGACATCTGGAAAATGATTACTGGTTTCTAATAGATGTGACGGTAGGCGTCTTTCCCCTGGTATAACAATGTCTAAATAATTTTCTTTAGAATGCAACTTTGCAAGTTTTCCAGCCATATTTTTGTGCGGCGATATTACACAAATAGAATCTGTCACTTTTATTAAATCATCAAGGAAGTAAGTTATTCTTGATAAGTCAAAATGAATAAAAGATGATGTATAGAACGGATTGATATTCTTATCTTTCAAGAATCTTTCTTGAGATAATAAAAACCCTCGATGCCCACTGTCAAGCTTTAATCGAGTACTTTCTGATATTCCAATTATGTCACTATTATCAATAGAAGAACTATATAGATTCCAAAGTTCATTGGTATCTTTTTTTTCCACATCATAAAAATTATAACCGAACCAATTGTGCCACATCTGATTAATTAACACATCTGCTTCATTTGATGTTAGCATATTTCTAAATAGGTTTTCATTAAATACTGTATACTTTGCTTCACCATCCCCTAATCTTATTAATGAATAGGGAATCTGATTTTCCAACGCATGTTTAAGAATTTTCAAAACATTTGTTGCAACTAGCCATTTATCGCTATTTTCAATTCCTTCTATTCTTGCAAGAGTATTTTCGAAATCCAATCCTTTTACTAGTTTTGCATTTGCTGAAAAATAATTTATATAGCTATTAGCTTCAACTAATCCTTCATATTCCAAAACCGATTTAACGATTAAAACCTCATCATACTGCCTTTCACCACTAAGTAGGGATAAGAAATCTGTTAAAAATTCATAATTTCTATTACCTAAATTGTATGATGCCCTAAGGAAATCTAGTCCTTTATATGAAAGGCCGCTTTTCCACATTTTTTTTCCGAGTATCCATAAATTCTCCAAATTATAGTAATAATCGATTTTAATATCGGAAAGAATTTCACGTGCTTCTAGGTAATTATTTTCAGATAAACACTTGTCAATTTTTGAAATTAATTCATTGAACTCAATTAGTATCATTTCTTATGTATCCAATTTATTCTACTAGCTTTCACCAGACCAGTGTAGTGTTTCATCTAATTTTGTATAAGATTCGCTGAAACTGAATCTAAACTGAGAAATAAATATTTTCCAGTCGCTACCACTAATTGCCCAACCGGCATCTGGGTTTTTGGGAATAGTGTGAACAAAAATATTTTCGTTATTAATAGCTTTATTTATTTCATTTGAATCTTCATGAATCAATATAACTAGCTTAAATATTGCGTTGTCGTATTTCTCAGAAAGTAGTTTGTATAATTCAATAACTTGTTCAGCTTTTTGCGCAGTATCCTTGCCTATTAATCCATCCCAGTTAAGATCTGTCTCTAAGCCATATCTAACCAGTAGCTTTATACTATTTGACTGTAGCGAGCTATGAAGAGTGTTATATTTATGTAATAGTTTACTGATACAGTTATTAATATAGTTGTTTGAAATTATTAATTCATTGTTTTCAGCTCTTGGAAACTCATGATGTAATAATGCCGAATATTTTTTACATTTAGCAGAAGTACCATCATTTGCTGCAATGATGGTTTCACCTAATTCTTTTGCTTCATTCCGAACGATTTCAACAACCGATGCTATTGGTGTGACTAGCCAATCAAATACACCTTTTACTAAGTAGACCCCTGACTCTCTAAGGTGGTGAGCAATCTCGCAATTGCCACCTAAGCTTATAATTTCATCATAGACAGTTTCAGTTATTGAGCGCGGTATATTCATTTTCTTACCCTATATGTATCCATAAAAGATTATACATGATTTTATATCTAATTATTCAAAATAAAACCCATGGCTTAATATGGTATTTATTTTCGCTATTGCCTCTCTACGGCTACGGTTAAATTTATCAATTGGAGCATTCATAGATAACAATATTTTTTCGACCAAATTCTCAATTGTATCAAATGTTTCACCAAGTTTAATGTTTTCAACTATCTCTTTAGGACCTGCACCATTATAAACAATTGGATAGCAACCAGACGCGATTGCCTGCGCAACTGCCATTCCAAAATGCTCCATTTTTTCTGGTTCGAGATCTTCATTTATACCAAAACCTGAAGCATGCACATATATTTTTGCTCTTTTATAATTATCAATCACAACATCAAATGGTGCATTAGTCAAAATCTCATGATTTGTACCTGCCAATTCAGATTTAACTTTATTTAAATAATCGAAATCGTTTACGCTTCCAATCAAAACTAATTTCCAATTTTCCGCAATTCCATTATGTTTTTGATTGAAAAGTTTAAATGCTTTTGCAATTTCAAGTTGGTTTTTAATGTGACCACTTCCTGTGAACCGCCCAACAGAAAGTATTAAGTTTTCTTTTAAAGAAAATTCAGTTTCCTCAATAAAAAAATCTTTCTCAACAGAAGGATAGCAAATTGAGTATTGGAATGTATTCCCCCAATATTTTTGCATCCAACTCAAAGTATATTGTGAGTTTGGAAGAAAATGATATGACTTTACGAATTCTTCTATAAAATTTTTATTAGGAAAACTAACTATATAATATGATTTTTCGGCTTTGGATATTAGCTTACTTTGGTAGCATGAATTTATAAATATATCATACTCTTCAGTGAGCACAGTGGTCATATTCTTTACTAATCTTTTTCTGAAGCCCTTAGGATTAAGATTAAAGAATTTACATAAAGTAAGTAAATCAAAATCTGATGTGCTGATCAGCTCAATAACACCTATTTTTTTGAAGTCTTCTGCAATCATTAATGCATGTGCTTCACCGCCTCCCATAGTACTCCAATAGGGGTTGAAAAGACCAATTCGTTTACCTTGTTTATTTGGAATTTGCCCGTCTTCAATTTTAGAAATAATATTATTTGAACTCTCAATAATAAAAGGAATTCCGTCTATAAAGCCTTTTTCTGCATTGCTAATTGTATTCAAATTTGAGTAATAATTCTTCAAGTGATTAATTTCACCAAAAAAATTATCTTTCAATTCAGAACGTTGATCTGTATCTGAATATAGGTATTTAAATAAAAATCTATTTCTCGTTGTTTGCACTCTCCAAAAAGCAGATTTTTCTATATTAGTTGCTGAATGTTTATGGAAAACGAGAGAGCTTGGACAGAATTTAATATTATGGCCTAATTTTCTTAGCCTCAAAGATAATTCACTATCTTCATAATAAGCAATAAAATCAGAAATGAATAAATCCATATTTGCGACTACATCTCTTCTTATAAGAAACGAACAACCACACAAATATTCGAGATATTCAAAATTATCATATTGTCCTGAATCAACCTCTGAGATCCCCCTGTCGCCAGGATTTAGTGTGCTCATTTCAAAGCTACCGGCATTATTAATTATATAGCGAGCATACTTCTCATTACATTTGTTTGAATATACAAAAGTGTTTATTCCAGAATTACAGTTAACTATATATTTTTCAGAACCAAACTTTATCTCTCCGTAAGTGGATTCTGACGCATCAATTTTAAAATTAAACGCTTCTGCAGAAATAGGTAGTTCCACAACCAGTCGATACAACCCATCATCACATAGATGTGAATTCAGTTGATGGTTAATCTCTTCACCTACTCCTAAAATATACTTCTTGTATGATAATTGGACGAGCAATTCAGGTAAATCAACTTGGAATTTTTTCTCAAATTTCAACTCAAAATTTAAAAATTTCTCCCAAAATAAAACCTTGGGAATTGCGGCAGCTGCTGAGCTATCAGACTTTAAACAATTTACTAAATTTAACAACCAATGCTTATCAACTTTTGTATCGTTATTTTGTATTGCTATTAAATCGCCATTTGCATGTTCTACACCAATATTATTAGCTTTGGCAAACCCTACTGATTTATCACTAATTTTTGACACATCAATTATTTTGTCAATCCCAAATTCTTCAGCAATTCCAATGGAATTGTCATTTGAAACATCATCCACTAAAATAATTTCAAAATTTGTGTAAGATTGAGCCAAAAGGCTTTCAAAAAGTTCTTTTAAATGGTGTGCACCATTAAAGTTGGTCACGATAATAGAAACAAACGGATTATCTGGCAGATTATAATTCAAGTGGTCTGGAGAATACTCTGAACCTAAAAAATTATCATGAAATTTTAAAGATATTAATTCTTTGTTTTTATGGCTTATATTTAATTGATTGCTTACTGAACTTATTTTTCTCTGTTCATCTTTTCCAAACATAATATAATGAATCAAAGGATTCATATTTGAGAGCTTAACATCATCATAACAGTTTAAATAAAAATCATTACTGAAGTGATGCGAAGGATTTCGCCCTTCCTTCCAACCAAATTCCAAATAATGCCTCAAAGGATCCATATCTGCTTCTGAGACATCTGGGTTTTGCTTTAGGTAATATTCTTTATCAAAAAGATTAGAGTTTTCGATAATGATTTTCCAAGTCTTTAATTGTTCTTCAGAAATATTTGTCATGTTGTAAATGCTTTTAGTGTAATTGGGTAGTTAAGATTATTATGTTAAAATTCTTTAATAGCTTAATATTATTTATCCAAGAAATAATGGTGTTTTATTCACACTTTTATTTGTATTAAACTGTGAGATTGTTGCGCAATCTGAAATCTTCGAAAGTATAACTAAGGTTTGGGTTGTAATAAGCATCTTTCAATAAGCTTTCTGACCATAAATCATACATTATTTCACGCTCTTTTTTGAAACGTTTCAATTTTTCATCGGTATCTTCTGCGCCGCGTGATTTTGATTCATAATGATATAATTCTGCAAATGGGGTCCAGACATTGCGATAGCCTTTAGATAAGACTTTTAAGCAAAAGTCTATGTCATTAAATGCAACTTGTAAGTCTTCGTTCAGACCATTTACCTCATCAAAAATAGATTTTTTGACAAGTAAACAAGCGCCAGTAACCGCGCTTAGGGCCTGATGGTTTACTGCGCGTGCAAAATATCCGGTTTTGCCTTTTTCGAGGTATTTATGCGCGTGTCCTGCAACACCGCCAATGCCAAGAATTACGCCGCCATGTTGCAGTGTATCATCTGGATACCAAAGCCGCGCACCAACACATCCTATATCAGGTTTTTGCGCAAAAGAAAGCATCTCTTCGAGCCAGTTTGGCGTGATAACTTCGATGTCGTTATTCAAAAGCAATATATATTCGCTCTTTGCGGTTTGTGCAGCAAAGTTATTTATTTTGGAATAATTAAACGGGGCATCATATTTGATTATTTTTATTCGCTTGTCGCTAACGTTTGCAAAATATTCCAAAGTTTCTGATGAGCTGCTTTGATTATCAACAATTATGATTTCAAAATTCTTGTAAGTTGATTTGTTGAGAATTGAATCAATGCAATTTTGCAAAATATCTTTCATGTCACGGGTTGGAATAATTATACTAATCAATGGCATAGGTGAGGGGATGGCATATCGCACATGAAAATGCCCGGGCTGTTCGGGGTTATCGAGAACTTCTGCAGTTGCGCCAATTCTTTCAAGATGCTCTTTGACAGATTTTTGTCCGGCATTCATTGCATAGGATTTTTGGTCAATATTTAATGCCGTTGAACCAGATATTGCACGCCAATGATATAAAACTTTTTGAATGTGGAATATTTTGTCTTTTGTTGTTTTTTCAATGAAGCGTAGCACCAAATCATAATCTTGAGCGCCTTCAAACCCTTTACGAAAGCCGCCAATTTCTTGAATAAGAGAATGTCTATACACGGCAAAATGACAAATCATATTTTGCGCAAGCAGTAATTCATAATTAAAATTAGACTTGAAATAAGCGTCAAATCTATATCCCTTTTCATCGCATTTATCTTCATCGCTATAGATAAGGTCTAGATTATAATTTACATTTAATGCATCGACAACGTGGAATAGTGCATCGCGAAATAGCATATCGTCGTGATCTAATAATCCTATAAACTCGCCGGTTGCTATGCTTAATGCCGAGTTGGATGCTTCTGAGATGTGGCCATTTTTCTTGCGGAACACTGTTTTAATGCGCGCGTCTTTTTGAGGCAAATTTTGTAAATATTCTTTAATTTCAGCATTGGTTGAGGCATCATCAGCAATACACAATTCCCAATTATCATAGGTTTGATTGAGGATAGAATCAACAGCCGCTTCTAGAAATCTTAGGGGAGGGTTATATACGGGAACAATTATAGAAATTTTGGGTTTATATTTCAGGTTGTTAATACGCGTAAGTATTTCACCTACACTGGGTAGAAGTATAGAGGAGTTCAGGCTTAGCCACTTTGAATAGTCAATTTCATCTATGCTGTGATTTACGCATTTGATTTTTATAAAACGTGCCTTACGCCCCTCGGAAAAACCAAATTTATTATAATGAACCAAAGGGTCAATTCCCAATAGTTTGACATCTTTGTAGAAGTCTGAATACCACTCTTTATCGAAAAATTGTCCTTCACGCCCTTCATCATAACCAATTTGGACAAAATGGGCATATAAGTCTTTGATATTTTCGAGATCAGGGTTTTTTTCTAAATATGATTTCTCATCGAAAGCTGTAAAGTCAACCTTGAATCTTGAAAATTCTTTGCCAAAGAATTTATTAAATCCATTATTATTGCGATATGATAAAGATGCCTTAATTCCAGAATATGAATTATACGCAACAGAAGCAAAAAAGTGTAGTTTTGACTTTATAGACAAAATCGATTCCTAAACATTTATCGAGTTCAAATAATAACATCCTACATTAACAGGCGATGAATTGCATTCTCAAAATGTATTATATCAACTGTAAAATCATCAATATGGACAATGGCCTCATTATTACAGCGCTTGCCATAAATAACATTATATTCTTGCCCTATACATGATGCCAAATCCCAATAAAATGGCTCCATCCATTCAGTTGGTGATAAATATAAAATCTTTGCAGTGCTTGGAGAAAATACTGTGTTACACATTGCGGCACCCATTGTACCGATAATGAGTTTTGCATTGCTGAAATAATGTGCCTGATTTGTAAAGCTCATATTTTCTGGGTCAATGATTTTAAAATCTCGCTCTTTCAAAATTGGTAAGAGTTGATTTAAATTAGCGATTTGTCTTTTGTGTTTCTTATGCCGCATAACGAATATTTTCTCAAATATAGAATTGTTATCTTTCTTGATTGTTGAGAAAGTTTTTCGCAAATAGTTGATTGCATTAGTATTTTTTACATAAGGGTGATATGATACTGGTGAAACATACTTTATGTGTTCACACACAAATGCGTGTCCTTTAGGTATAAATTTTATTTTTATATCTGAACCTTTACAAAGGTATTTTATGGATTCAATTTTTCTTTTATCTATGTCACCATAAGACTGTAGAAGCAGGCAAGTAGGAAGCTTTTCATCAATAAGCGATTTTATTTTTGGTAAAACATCAATTAACCAATGTCCATAATTTGTTCCGCCAACTTGTCCTAAATAATAGACAATTCTATTGCTATCATGAAATTTTTTGGTTTTTATGCTTTTTTCCAACTCTGGTTTGGCATTCTTTAAGTGAGCTATTTCATTTTCACGAAGGCTTGGATAAAATGATTTAAATTTATCTTCGTGCTCAATATATATTATTTCATCTCTTATTATGCATTTGCTGATTTCAAAAACTGCGGATTTGGCGCATTCTTTGAAATTATTATTTATACTCTCACAATGTATTTTTACTTTTTCAATGAAGCTAATATCTGTACAAATTGAATTGCTTAACTGCCTGAAAATAGATGATGAATTGAACAAGATTGTTTCTAGTTTAATGTTTTCATTTAGTTCAGATTTTATTGCAATCTGATTAGATGACCCGCCAAAATAACCACCTTCATTATAAAGAATGTCAAATAAGTTTCCTTGTTTATTCATTTGACAAGCCTAGTACATAACAACATTTTTGAAATAAGTTTTTGTATTATTCAATTAAATAAGCGATTTTATTCTTAATTAGTTCAATGCTTCCTGCCATAGAGTTATCTTCCTCTTCATTTCTGTCATGATAAATGAAAGCATCATCAGTATACCAATATTTTAGTTCAGAATCTTCGCCAATTCCAGCTTGCCCGCGCCTTTTCTTAATTTGATATTCAGCAATGGTTTTAGTGAAATAATGATTTAATTGTGCATATTCGTGGTTTACACCATCTGAACGCCCACGTGATTCTATTTCAATATCTGTTCCGTTTGGATAAACAACACGTTTGCCTGATACATCGCTAAGGTGCATATCGATATGTGGTCCAGCATCTTTTACGCGAATAAAACTTTTTAAATGATTATTCATTGCAAAATCACGATATGATGCCTTATTGAAGCGTTCTGTAACCAACCTTCCGTCTGGAGCTTCCATACCAGCAGACCCAAAAATCCGCCAATTTACACCGATTGCGCCAATAGATTTATCTCTGTCCAATTCACTTAGCATGGTTTGAAGGTTTCCATTATTGAATACCAAAAATTCATCAGCATCAATAAAAAGAATCCAATCGGTTTTCGCATTCTTTATAGCGTGAATATAAGCAGTAATTTGTGGAGATTCAGTTTTTCCAAGTTTCCACGGACGGTGTGTTATAATCTTTTTTGAAGCAAGTTTGTTTAAAATCTCAGAAGAGTTATCTTCCGAATTATTTTCGTAAATCACGATTTCATCAAAGCCAAGCAAGGAATGGTAGGCTATCCACTCAAGTAGGTATGCAGCTTCATTTTTAGCAATTAGACAGACCGTGCATGTTGGCAAAGTATCAATCCCAAATAAAATTGTTATTAATTAAGCAATATATTCGCAATCTTTGACATCACCAAAATATTGTTGCACACCACCATTAAGTACTAAAACTTTATTACAGGTTTCTTTAATCAATGAATAGCTGTGTGTGGCAAGAACCATAATTCTAGATCTCTCCAAAATACCATTTATGCGTGCTTTAGCTTTTTCAAAGAACGCCGCATCGCCTGCACCTATCCATTCATCCATCAACAATATATCTGGGTCAAGGCTAGTGGCAACAGCAAATACCAAACGTGTAAACATGCCTGCAGAGTATGTCTTCATTGGCAATCCTATGAATTGTCCCAAATCTGAAAATTCAATTATTTCAGGAATCTTATTTAGCATTTCTTTTGTAGTATATCCGCGCATTCGCCCCATAGTAATGATGTTTTCCTTACCGGTTAATTCATGATCAACACCAAGGTTTATATCAATCATAGATGATATGCGCCCCCTTATTTTCATGGAGCCTTTATCAGGTTCATAAACACCAGCAAGAACTTTCAAGAGCGTGGATTTGCCTGAGCCATTATGCCCAACCAAGCCAAGCCTGTCACCTTCATTTAATTGAAAGCTAATGTTGTTTAATGCGTTTACATGAATCACGTCACGACCATCTTTTAGCAATCTGCCACCTACTGCAAGGTTAGCGATTGAATTTCGCAAAGATTGTGCACGCATCGAATAAATTGGGTAATTAAGCGAAACGTTTTTTAATTCTATTACTGACATGATTTATCCATTAAACCCAAAAAGGTATTCTGCGACGCAATTGCGGGAAGAATATTAGCCATAGAATAACGCCTGACCCTGCTGCTATGCTTGCCAAAAGCCATGCTTGAGGGGGGGGGATATTACCCAATAGTGGAGCGCGGACAATTTCTAAAATCCCATATACTGGGTTTAAGTCAACGATAAGTCGTCGCCAGCCTGTTAATTGGTCAGCTCTCCAAAATACTGGTGTTATGAATGTCATTAATTGACCAATATAAGGAAGTAGAAACCGCAAATCTCGATATCTGGACGCCATCATGGCAGTTATGGTTCCCCAAGAAGCCATATATATCCATGCCACTAATAGTGCCGGAATAATTGTCCAATGCGGTATTTTAGCTGCGCTAACTATAAACATTGCAAGATAGAAAACAATAAGATTATGAAAGAACATAAAAAAATTGCGTGTTGTACCTTCCATAATATAGAAAGTGAAAGGGTATGCATGATTTTTGATAATACTGCCATTGCTTAGGAAGGTTTCATGTCCTTCGACAAGCGGGTATCCTGCAAAACCAAAGCATAAGATACCTGCCATTATGAATGGCAGTGCATCTTTAAGATTTTGCCCAAATATTCCACCAAAAACTATGGACAGAGAAACTGAGGTTGCAACCATAGATCCGGAAATCCATAATGACCCTAATGCTGTTCTTTTATATTTTGCTGAAATTACGTGATAGGCCTGATAGAACCATACATGCCACAATGAAAAAGCAGCTTTAAGGTCTTTAAATGCTTTTGAATACATAAATATTTCTCTTTTATGACGCTAAATCCATCTTTTGAAATCTAGAGTCGCTATCCGCCAAAGCGTCTATATTAACAATATTGGTTTTGCAAGTTTAAAAACTGAAAAGTTTTTTTACTATTTTGTTATTTTCGCTTCCAAAAACTTAATACTTGTATCTAAGGGATTAGTTGTTTTATTGGATAAAAGTTTTTGCATTAGACTATTTAAATCTCGGTGTAGTGCTGCTTGTGTTTATTATTCTTGGAAGCCAGCGATCTTTGTCAAAAAAGGCATCCCATTTTTTAATAAATTTTGATTTTTCACAGTTGTAACGATGATGTTGAGAAATATGTGTATCTTTAATTCTTGATTGGGTTTCATGGTGAATGGCATCGATGTCGTTACAAATACAATTATAATAGCCATTGCTTAGTAGCTTGAGACACAAATCAATATCATTAAAAGCTATTGCAAATTGCTCCTCATCAAAGCCCCCGATTTCATCAAATTTGTCCTTTGTTATGGCTAAAAATGCACCGGTTACTGCACTGCGCAATGAATTAAAATACAGAATGGGTAGTGAGTTTATTTTTTCTCGAGACAGGTTTGCAAAAACATGCCCACAGGCATCGTTGACCCCCATATATACACCACAATGTTGAAGTGTATCATTATCGTACCAAAGTCTCGCGCCAATTGCCCCAATGTTTTTATTTTCTGCAATTGCTTCTATTGAGCGTAGCCAGCCATTTGTAATAAACTCTATGTCATTATTGACAAATATCAATAAATTCCCACAGGCTGATTTAGCACCAAGGTTACATAGTTTTGAAAAATTAAATTCAAAATCCGCATTTATTATACGAACATTGTTTTTTTTATGCTTATCAAATAGATTATATGTTTCTGGTTCTATTGAACCGTTGTTTATAATAATAATTTCAAAGTCACTGTCATTGGTTGTGATAAATATACTATTTAGACATTTTTCTAGTAAATTCGCTTTGTCCCTAGTTGGAATTATGATGCTGGTCTTAAAATTATTGCGTGATTTTTTGACAATTGCAGGTTTATTTATTTTACTTGAAATTGCTATTGGTGCCGAATATTTGGCAAATTTATTTTCAATATCTTTCCACTGGGCAGTGTAGTCAATTACATATCCACTTTTTCTTAATAATGGTATTGAATAACCCAATCTTTGGAATAACATAGGGTCAAATGCAGGAAAAGCCGTTGGTATTTTGTCGATCCATTTATCAAGAATAATAAAATTTGCACTTGTGTGCTTTGTTATTGCCCTGCAAACCTGAAAATATGCATCTTCAACTAGTGAATCATCTTCTCCAATTTCAAGAATATATTCGCATTCTTCAACGTTGCTTGTAATAAAGCCTATGTTTGCACCTTTTTTTAATCCTAATTTATCTTTCAGGGACGCATAAATTTCCTTTCCTTCGCACAATATTCCAATTTTTGAAGTAAATTTTGTTGGATCATTAAATGGAGATAGTGCTACCTTTAATTCATGTGAACAAAGGGTGTTTTCCAAAATAGTATCTGAGTTATCTGCGTTTATGCCAAAGCTATTTTTACTAAATAACATAGATATAAGACGTGTTAATAAATATTTTATTCCATTTCCATCACGTAATAATGAAAATGCTTTTGATACGTAAATTAAGGATTTTTCAAAAAAACTTAAACGCGTAAATTGAATTTTTTTTTCTTCAATTTCATAATCACGTGAGCCAACAATAATTGATATTTCATATGAACCATTTTGAAAATACGCATATTCCTTTTTGTTAATGTCACAACAAAGTTCGATACACTTATTTGTGTAGCTATTTGTAATTTGAAGACAAATAGGAATTGAAGAATTGTTGCTTAAGAGATGTATTCCACTTTTTAATTGATGGATTCCTGTCGAGTTCTTTTCCCAAGGTTCAATATCAAATATATTTTCGAAAAACACGTTTGATTTCCGTTCGCATTTTTATTTAATAATCTAGTGACACTTATAAATATCAAATCAGATAGGATATAATTATAAAGTAAGGATTTATGATATAGACTAATTTAATTGTAAACAGCTATATAAAATAGCTGCTTAATTATAATGGGTAATTTCTAAAAAAATTTATTATATGCATCAATTGATTATGATTAATGGCTTTGCTGATTATGTAGGATAGGTGTTTAAAACGAGACAATAACTATCATGAAGTTTTAACAAGCAAAGCGAAACTAGCGTGTGATATAAAGAAATGGTGCCTCTGGCCGGAGTCGAACCGGCACACCTCTCGGTACTCGATTTTGAGTCGAGCGCGTCTACCAATTCCACCACAGAGGCACACTAGATTTCGTGTGAGCCAAGCAAAAAGCTTTGGCATAAATACGAGAATTGGAAACCGCTTGTTACATATTTCTTTTTAATTTTACAATATGTGAACTCATAGTTTCCGCAGAAAAATCTGCATCAAGGCACAACACCATAAATTTCTTTGGTTTTTTGGGCGTCTAGCATTTTCTGCATTGCCGGAATTACTTCTGCTGCAGTATCAACCACGCAGAAAGAGCTTTCAAAACCATCTGGAACAAAGTGGTGTGCGAAGAATTGGTCAACCAAGTCAACAAATGGTTGCCAAAACGCCTTATCGACAAAAACAATTGGTTTTTGGTGAAGTTGCAATCTATGCCAAGAAAGGGTTTCAACAACTTCTTCCAATGTGCCGATTCCGCCTGGCAAAACTGCGAAACCATCGGATTCAGCAAACAAAAGCCATTTTCTTTCGTGCATCGTATCAACCATGATGGTTTCGATTTCTGGATGTGGTAATTCCCATTTTGTTAGGAAGTGGGGCATTATTCCCAATACACGCCCGCCATTTTCATGGGCGGCGCGTGAAGAAGCACCCATAAGACCAACATTGCCGCCGCCATAAACAAGGCGCTTACCGTTTTCAGCAATCAAAGTCCCTAATTCTGTTGCAAGATCAATAAATTTTTTATCGGCTTTGTTTGAAGAGCCGCAATACACACAAATAGAATCTAATTTCATTCTTATTTTTCCTCAAATATTATTATTTTAGTTTTGGGGGAAACTATAATTAATATCTCAAATTAATATTGCAATAAGATGAACAATAAATTGACATTAGATATTGTTGTTTTGTCCGTATTGGACAAAGTGTCATTGGGCAATACGTCCAGTTGTTACCATTTGTCCAAGGTGTAAACCCCCATCATAAATGGGGGTTTTATGAAAAAAGCTGATTTATTTAAAAACGTAGCAATTATTTGTTTCGCATTTGTACCGTCATTATCTTTTGCAGATAGTGTTTCTGATGTTAATAGTGGTGAAGTTGTTATTGTTACTGCAACAAGAACGCCACGCCCAATAGATAAAGTCCCTGTAAGCGTAAGCGTAATCACCAAAGACGATATTAAAAATGTAAATGTTGATAAAATTCAAGACTTATTAAAGAATATTGAAAGCGTTGATATTGGGCAACAATTCAGTGTTGCCCATTCCGCAGGGGTAAATATTCGCGGTGTTGGTGGTTCATTTGTTGGTAATACCACGCAATTGATGCTTGATGGCATGGCAACAGACACAATCATATCGAATGTTATGGGGCGTGGTGGCCTTAATTTTATGTCGCCATGGGATGTTGATAGAATAGAGGTTGCACGTGGCCCTGGTTCGGCTTCTTATGGTCCTGGCGTTATTGGCGGCATGGTTAACATCGTACCTAAACGCTGGACAGAGGGTGATCTTGCTGAACTTCATGCGTCATATGGAACGCATAATACACAAAAATATGGGGTTGCGATTGGCACGGCAAACGAAACTTTTGATGTTCGCGCGTCATATTATGACGCTTCAAGTGATGGTTTTATTTCGCAAACAATTGCCGCATTTGGTCAAGTTGATTTAGGGCCACGCGATTGGAAAGATAAAAAGGCGTCACTTTCTTCGCATTTTAGGCCTGCGGAAGGTCATGAATTTACTGCATCTGTACAGACATTTAAAACTGATTCACTTTCTGTTGGCGGCAGACCTTTTTACACGCAGGATTTTAAAGGGAATGCATATACATTGGGGTATAAATATACGCCAAGCGATAAAATCAAAATTGATTCTAATGTACGATATGTGAAAAATGACCAAGCTATTGCTTATGACGAGCTTGTAGGCTCTCAATACGTTTCATCTGGTGATACTTATGGGCGATATAGTGATTCATTAACAGCCAGCATTAGTGCAGAATTGAATTTTATTACAAATAACTCGCTTTTGCTTGGATATGAATATGGGGACGGAAAACAGGATGTTAAATCTCTTACAAGTGATGTGATGACTGTAACAACTTCCAAAGCCCGCACTAATTCTGCATTCATCCAAGACGAATATACATTCGGCAAATTAGTCTTATTGGCCGGTGTCCGTTTTGACGGCATAAAAATGTATGGCGATGCAATCAATGGGGTTCCAAAGGCCGGTGTAAAAGATAGCAAAGATGACGTTTATAATTATAGATTTGGTGCAAGATACCAAGCTGATGAGGCGACATCATTCTATATCTCTTATGGTACTGCATATCTTCCGGCATATAATACACCTTATAAATATGTTGCCCCAAGCAATACAAGAATCGATAACCCAGATTTAAAACCGGAAAAATCAAAATCATTTGAAATCGGCATGAGCCACAATAGTGCATTTGGTAGAATACATGTTGCGGCATATTCGACTGACTATAAAGACAAAATTGCATTAATTTCCGGTGTGCTAAACGGAAAGTCGCAATGGCAGAACTTTGGCGCAGTTCATGTAAACGGTCTTGAGTTAGGATATGAAGGTAAAATTGGTGAGACATTCCACCCATATGCAAATTATTCATATACCCAGTCTGAAATTGTCAAAGATACAAATGCACTAAATGTTGGTCAAAGACTTACATATACCGCACCACAAAAATTCAATGCCGGATTTATGTGGGAGGTTCTGGACGGTTTATCTTGGACAGTTAATGGTCGTTATATTGGCGATAAATATTTATCAACGCCTAATATTGATAGTTTTGAAAAACATCTAAACGCATATTCAACCTATGACACAAAGATCTCATATAGGTTGCCTGAAACCTATGGAGCCAAGGCAGAAATCTATTTGGCCGTGAATAATCTGACCGATAAAATATATCGTGAATATCAATATTATGAATATTCAGACGGACGAACATTTACTTTCGGCATTGATACAAAATTCTAATTATAAATGGGGCAGTGGACAGCCATGCAAAACGATAATTCTTCTGAAATTATAAAGAAAAAATCATCTGGTTTAATTCGGTGGGTTCATCGAATATCAGCATTGATAACTGCCCCCTTTATTTTGGTATCGGTTGTTATTGCGCTTGCGTTGACCCATGTTCAAGCGGTTAATGAGTTTTCAAGAAGCATTCTGCCATCGAAACCAATTCCTAATGTCAGACTTGCTGAACCAATTAAACAAGGCTCATGGGATCAGGCATTGAAACTTGCAAATCTTGCTATGCAATCTGATGGTAAAGTTATTACAACCGCAAGGCCGAATGAAATTGTTGTTCAAGGTTTTGGTAAAAGATCCCATGATATCCAACATTCAAAACAAAACTCAAATATGCGGGTTTATGTTGATACTAACAATATGACGATTACCCGTATGGAAGACAGGGAAAATTCACTTGTATTAAAGGCACATGCAATACATGGATTTCGCTTGTTTAATATGAAATATCTAAGCCTATCTGTAATGACTACATTAGGGCTTACACTCGCATTCGTCACTGGAATGATGCTTTATACTGGTAAGGGGAGTTATCAAGGAAATGGGATGTCAAAATGGCATTATACCTTGGGGGTGTGGTCAAGTGCATTCCTCGTAATAATGATTATTACGACGATGATGATGGAGTTTTCATTATTTTCCGGCTTCGGTAATAAAAAGGATGTTTCACATGAAATTCCTGCCATAAACCTGAATGTTCCAAAACAATTGGGGTCGCTGGATCAGGGCAGGGAGGTTGTAAAGCTTGCAATTGGTGAAATGCCAAAATCTGCCTTTATTCGTGATAATGGCAATAGCGTTAAATTTTCTCAAGTTGGTGACGGGATTGGCGGGAAGTCGGTTTTTGTGAACATTAACAAACAAGAAATTCAAAAAATCACCGATTGGCGCAATGATATGCAGGCGTTTATGTTCATAGTCCACGATGGGCGCTTTTTGGGTGGAATGAACAAATTTAATATTTATGACTTTTTTGCACTGGTTTTGGCATTTGAAATTGTAAGCGGCCTGATAATTTTTGGCACACAAGTGTCGAGGAAAAGAGCGCCCGCAATTTCTTAAAAGTCAAAAGTTAGATACTATTTACAATCGCTTTTGTGTGGGTAAACCGATTGTGGGATGCCATTTGCAAGCTCATATTCAAGGGAAACTTTGGAAGTTTCAGTAATAACAGGATTATTACAATATTCGCTTTTGAGGTTTCTATCCCAATAGTCTTTGAAATTTGCCGAATTTATTGTGCTATCAGTGATTTTATATTTTAATTTAACCTCGGGGCCGAAAGCTTCTGCATTGGTCATTGTAACTGAAGCATTGATTTTTAATGGTAGCTTTGGCGATAAAGCCGCGATTATTTTTTGTGAATCAGCGTTTTGATCGGCAACTGATTGCGCTTGTTCAGTGGCATCTTTTTTAACGGCCAAATCATTTGCCATCTGATTTACCGATCCGTTGATTTTAGGATTAATATAGTTTTTTGCGATAAAGCCGCCGGCGGAAACCGCGAAAATAAATACAATCATACCCAAAATATTAAAGCCAGATTTTTTGTTATTCTGTTTTTGATTGCCAATATTATTTTCTACCATATCACCACTCCTGAAACTAAAGGTATAGGTTGGCATTTATAATAGTTTCTGTCGTGGTTTGCAATTAAAAACCATATAATTTTTATGGTTTTATTTATGCGGTAAAAACAATCAGATATGGCGTAATGCAATAGTATCATTCTACGTTTTTAGGAAAACACAAAAGTAGGTAGAGATAAGGTTTAATTGTTTTGGAAGTGGTGCCGGCTGCAGGAATCGAACCCGCGACCATTCGATTACAAATCGAGTGCTCTACCTGCTGAGCTAAGCCGGCACATATTGAGTGCTGCTAAATGGCGAATTATTTTTATCTATGCAAGTGCTTTATCATAACTTTTTTCAGTAATCGCTGAAAATTTCAGCCTGTTTGTTATATTTGTCATTCAAAAATGTGCTTTTTAGGTGGATAAGTTTTGCATATTTAATTTGTATTGGATAAAAAATGTACAAAAGCCCCGTATTTTTCTTTTGGTGCGCCACTAGTTTGATTTTGTTTCCTGTAATTAGCGTGGCACAGGATTTACCTACAGGGCAGAAAATAACGCCTAATGCGATACGTGGTGCAAGGTTTTCACCTTTAAAAGTGGGGATTGGGCCGCATCCTGAATATATTGCTGACGGCGCATCCAATATGGCGCTTAGCGGTGATGGAAAATGGCTTGCGGTTTTAACAAGTG
Organism: Hyphomonadaceae bacterium UBA1933; assembly: GCA_002337085.1. Taxonomy (GTDB): domain Bacteria; phylum Pseudomonadota; class Alphaproteobacteria; order Caulobacterales; family Aquidulcibacteraceae; genus Pseudaquidulcibacter. Next base: position 538,502 of record DDFH01000003.1, read on the forward strand.
GCTTCAATAAATATAATGACACTGATGGCAAGGTTAATAAAGAACAATCGCAACAATATATATTTCTTTATTCTGTCGGCAAAGATGGTGCAAAACTTTCACAAGTGATAACCACAGAAAATGCTTTTTATGGAATTGCATGGACACCTGATAACAAATCAATTGCCGTTTCTGGGGGTGTTGATGATTGTGTTCGTTTCTATGATTTGCAAAATGGCAAGCTTTCTGCATCGGGTGAGCCTGTAAAGCTAAACCATAAAGAAGGTATTGGCCTTGAGGTAAAGCCACAGGTCGCGGGTCTTGGCTTTAGTCCCGATGGAAAATATCTATTAATTGCCAATTATTATAATGATTCAGTTTCATTGATTGATGCCACTAATCGTAAATTAATTGGGGAACAAGATTTGCGTCCCGGGAAAATTGATGCCGAAAAAATTGGTGTTGCAGGCGGTGAGTTCCCGTTTGGAATTACATGGCGCGATAATCAAAGCGCGTTCATAAGTGCCGCACGCGACCGCGAGATTGTTTTGGCAAAAATAGCCGATGGCAAAATAAACATCATTAAAAGACAGCCTGTTTTGGGTGAACCAACGGCAATCATGATTGATAAAGCGCGCAAAAATCTATTGGTCGTCGAAGATAATAGCGACCGTGTGGCAATTTTTGATGCAAACAGTTTTTTATTAAAAAAAGAAATTCGGGTTTCTTTGCCAATAAAAGGTTCAGAACAACTCCCTAAAGGTTTGAATATAAATAATATTGCGCAGATTGGCACTGGTCAATTTTTGCTTACTTTGGGTGGGATAAATGCGATTGCATTGCTCGATACCCAAAAAGGTACACAGGCCATGATGCCGACTGCATGGTATCCGAGTGCGATTGCATATGATTCTAGTTCAAAAATGGTTTTTGTTGCCAATCGAAAATCACCTCCTGGTCCAAACAAGATGGGGTGCCAGCCAAAAGTTGCCTCAACCATGTCGCAAGCGGCGGCGTGTGGGGCAAATAATCAATATATTTTCCAATTGGAAAAAGCAGGTTTTATGCAGTTTAAATTGCCAACCATTGCAGAGCGCGCAAAATTAACAAAACAAGTCGCACAAAATATTGGCTATAATCGCAAAGTTGAAATGGCGCAGTCGGTAAATCAAATGTCTTTGGTGCGGACGAAAATTAAACATGTAATTTTCATTATTAAAGAAAACCGCACCTATGACCAAATATTGGGTGATTTGGAAATTGGTAATGGTGACCCCAAACTTGCAATTCTTGGTGAAGGTCTTAGCCCGAATCATCATTCGTTGGCGCGTAATTTTGTGACTTTTGACAATTTTTATAATAGCGGTGAGCAATCAAGCACTGGTTGGTCATGGTCAACCGCTGCACGGGCAACCGATATTTTGGAAAAGACTGCACCAGTTAATTATTCGGGGCGTGGCCTTGCATATGATTCAGAAGGTTCAAGTAGAAATTTAAATACCTCTGTGCCACCAAAAGAACGCAAAAAACTTAATTACAAAGCGATTGATGACGACGATGTCTTGCCAGGAAAACGCCAAATAACTGGTCCAGATGGTGATGATGATAATGACGAAAACGAAGGTTTTATATGGTATCAAGCACTTCGTGCCGGTCTTAGTGTTCGTAATTATGGCTTTGCCAATGAATTTGTTTATGACAATAAAGACGGCAAAGGCATCCCGCCAATACATGACCCATATTCACAAAAGCTGACAGTTTATTTTTCTGGTGACAAGGCATTATCCACCCGCTCTGATGAATATTACCGTGGTTTTGATCTTAACTTCCCCGATTATTGGCGCATTCAAGAATGGTCGCGGGAGTTTGATGAATTTCAAACAAATGGCAATTTACCAACCTTGAGCCTTTTGCGAATTGGCAATGACCATTTTGGCGATTTTAAAACGGCAATCGATGGCGTGAATAGTGTTGAAACCCAAATGGCGGATAATGATTTTGCCTTGGGTCTTTTGGTCGAAAAAGTTGCAAATTCCAAATATAAAGATGACACTCTAATATTTGTTATCGAAGATGACGCGCAAAATGGTGCGGATCACGTTGATGCAAGGCGTTCTGTCGCATTTATTATCGGTCCATATGTTAAGCAAAAAGCCTTGATTTCAAGCCGTTATACTACGGTAAGTATTTTGCGCACCATGGAAGAAGTGCTTGGGCTAAAGCCGCTTGGGGTCAATGATGCGTTTGCCGTGCCTATGGCCGATGCTTTTGATATTAATCAAAAGGATTGGAATTATAAGGCGGTTGCATCACAGGTTTTAAAAACCACCAATCTGCCAATATCAGAAGACAGGTTTGCGATTAAAATTTCCCAAACTTGCAAACCACAAAGCGCTAATTACTGGGCCAATGCAATGCAAGGACAGAATTTTAGCCTTGAAGATCGCCTCGACACCAATAAATTTAACCTTGCATTATGGCATGGCCTTAGTGGTGATGAGTTGCCACAGGGGCCAAATAATTATGATTTAAGGCAAAATCGAAGCAATGTTTTGGCTTTAAGGCACATAAGTTGCCCATAATTTGCAAAAAGTGCTTTATAATTAGGGCTTATTTTGGCATAAGCGCGCATCATGACAAAGCAAAGATTCCTTATTACCTCCGCACTTCCTTATATTAATGGCATCAAGCACCTTGGCAATCTTGCCGGCTCGATGCTTCCGGCCGATGTTCACGCCCGTTTCAGACGGCTTCAGGGGCATGAGGTTTTATTCCTTTGCGCCACTGATGAACATGGAACACCCGCTGAATTGGCCGCCGCAGAAGCGGGCCAAACTGTGGAGCAATATTGCCTTGAGCAACATGAAATTCAAAAAGCCGCTGGTGAGGGGTTTAATCTTTCATTTGATCACTTTGGTCGTTCTTCATCGGCTGAAAACCGTGAACTCACCCAACATTTTGCCGCGCGTCTTGAAGAAAACGGCTTGCTAGAAGAACGTATAAGCAAACAAATCTATTCCATTGATGATAAACGCTTTTTGCCGGATAGATATGTTGAGGGAACTTGCCCAAAATGTGGTTATGACAGTGCGCGTGGGGATCAATGTGATTCATGTGGCACTTTGCTAGATCCTCTTGATTTGATTAATCCACGTTCAAAAGTTTCTGGTTCAACTAATGTTGAGCCGCGTGATACTGCGCATCTTTTCTTGCGTCAGCCATTGATGGAAGCGGAAATCCGCGCATGGGTTGATGCGGCAAAAGATTGGCCGCACCTTGCAAAATCCATCGCCTATAAATGGCTTGATGAAGGTTTGCAGGATAGGGCGATTACACGTGACCTTAAATGGGGTGTGCCGGTTGCCCAAAATGGCGTGTCGCGCCCGGGGTTCGAGGATAAGGTTTTTTACGTTTGGTTTGATGCGCCAATTGAATATATTGGTGCAGCGCAGGAATGGGCGGCGAAAAACGGCGAAAATTGGGAACGTTGGTGGCGCAAAGATAAGGGCGCCGAAGACGTTATTTATGTTGAGTTTATGGGCAAAGATAATGTTGCATTCCATACTGTTTCATTCCCGATTACATTGCTTGGCTCAAAAGAACCTTGGAAACTTGTTGACCGCCTAAAGGCATTTAACTGGGTTACTTGGTATGGCGGTAAATTCTCCACCAGCCAAAAGCGCGGTATTTTCATGGATAAAGCACTTGAGTTGGTGGCGGGTGATTATTGGCGGTGGTATTTAATGGCGAATGCGCCCGAATCTTCGGATGCTGCATTCACCCTCGAAGGTTTCCAAGCCGCCGTTAATTCCGATTTGGCAAATGTATTCGGTAATTTTGTGAACCGTATTACCAAATTTACCAATTCAAAATTCGATGCAACCATCCCAGAAGGTGGGGCGCATGGCGAATTGGAAGGTGAATTGATTAAGGCGATTTCCGAAAAACTTGCTGAAATCACCAAATATCATGAGGAAATGGAATTCCGCAAAGCGGCCGCCGAAACCCGTGCTTTATGGGTTCTTGGCAACGAATATCTGCAAACCAAAGCACCATGGACACTGTTTAAAACCGACATGAGCGATTCTGCAACTGGTGTTCGTATCGGCCTAAACCTTGTGGCATTGTTCGCGATTGCGGCACTTCCATTTGTTCCGGCAACCGCGACCCGCGTTTTGGATGCGCTTGGTGTGGCAAGTGAAAAACGCGTTTGGACGGATGGGGAAGGGTGGCTTGAAATCTTGCCAGTTGGTCATAAGTTTGAAGTTCCTGATTTATTATTCCAAAAAATCGAAGACGAACAAGTCGCCGAATGGTCGGCAATGTTTGGCGGCGCGGAATAGAATTACGAATTACGAATTACGAATTACGAATTTTGTCATACCGGAATTTTTCTGCAAGAAAAATGTCCGGTATCTCGTTGATTAAAACCAAATATCTAACATTATATAACCATTTTTACCCCTTTGTAACAAAATCTTTCCCCAATAAAACCATTATTAATCAATTGCATATTTTGATTATTGGCACGCATTTTTCACCTCCTTAAAAATGTTGACATTTGTTGACATTACAAAGCAATTTACCACTCCCGCAAAACCCTGACATTTCCTGACATTCTAGAGCCCACCTCAGGATTCTGTTTTGGACGATATGTCTATATTATAAGGGAAAAAACAAGAGGGGTGATATTCTTTTGCCCCCTCAGTCACTTCGTGCCAGCTCCCCCGTAAACAGGGGAGCATAAGTGCGTCCTCCCTTGCGTCAGCGGGGGAGGTGGATTGCGAAGCAATTCGGAGGGGGCATTGCTTCCCCCTTGCGGGGAAGCTCCCGCGTAGCGGGTGAAGGGGGTTGGCGACATTGAATTTATAACTAACGCAGCTGATTCCCAATTCCTGCCATTCACCCTTCCGTCTTTTGACCTATGGTCAAAATCCACCTTCCCTCAAGGGAAGGAGTTAAAGCTTTGCTTCCCCTTTGCCAATGAACTTGCCTCGAAGGGGCTAAAGTTGACAATTTAAAATTAAAAGTTGTCAATGAGGGATTTGCTTCAGATTTTGAATATATTCTTGACTGTGTTACTACACATTGATGGCTAACCGTTTACTCTTTATTGCTTCACAACTTTTTACAGTTGCGACACCTTGACCAATTGTAAAGATAATGTAAAGAGACCCTTCACAATTTGTTTTGGCGTTTTGCGCAACTGCTTGACCTGTTGATTCCAATCTTTGATAGATGGCGTAGGGTGATTTACAGTTGCGCTTTTTGGACATTCAAATTCCGAAATTGATTCGGGGGTTGGGTTTTCAATGAACTCCAAATTGGTTTAAAACTGGAGAGTGTTAATGGCCCGTATAGCTGGCGTCAATATCCCAACTAACAAGCGCGTTGTGATCGCGCTTCAATATATTCACGGCATTGGTTCTGCGTTGGCGCAGGAAATCTGTGATAAAGTAGGCATCACCGCAGAACGTCGCGTTAATCAATTGACTGACGCAGAAGTATTGCAAATCCGCGAAACCATCGACCGTGATTATATGGTTGAAGGTGACCTTCGTCGTGAAACTGCGGTAAACGTAAAACGTCTTATGGACTTGGGCTGCTATCGCGGTCTTCGCCATCGTCGTGGTCTTCCGGTTCGCGGTCAGCGTACCCACACCAACGCGCGTACCCGTAAAGGTCCTGCAAAACCAATCGCGGGCAAAAAACAAGCAGCTCGTAAATAGATAGAGTTTGAGAAGACAAATGGCAAAAGATACTACTCGCCTTAAGCGTAAAGAACGTAAAAATATTTCATCTGGTGTTGTTCATGTTAACGCCAGTTTCAACAACACAATGGTGACTATTGCTGATGCGCAAGGAAATACAATTTCTTGGGCTTCCGCTGGTATGATGGGCTTTAAAGGTTCTCGTAAGTCAACCCCTTATGCGGCACAGGTTGCGGCAGAAGAAGCTGGTCGTAAGGCTGCTGAACACGGTCTTCGCACCGTTGAGGTAACCGTTTGTGGCCCTGGTGCAGGTCGTGAAAGCGCGCTTCGTGCGTTACAATCTGTTGGCTTTACTGTTACTTCTATTCGTGACGTAACCCCAATCCCACACAATGGTTGCCGCCCGCCAAAACGCCGCCGCGTCTAATAGTTGATTTTTCTATTGTTTCGCGCCATTTTGGCATTGTTTTAAATTAAAACAGAAATTGGTTTAAAAATGACTACTGAAGAAAATACGCCCCCAGTATTAGAGAAAAACTGGAAAGAGCTTATCCGCCCTGATAAGCCTGTGGTTGAACACGGTTTCGACCCAAAGCGTAAAGCAAAATTGATTGCAGAACCATTTGAACGTGGCTTTGGTATGACCATTGGTAACGCTCTTCGTCGTGTGTTGTTATCTTCACTACGCGGTGCTGCGATTACTTCGGTTCAGATTGACGGCGTTTTGCATGAGTTCTCTTCACTTACTGGCGTTCGTGAAGACGTAACGGACATGGTTTTGAACATCAAAGGCGTATCTCTTGTTATGCACTCTGATGGTCCAAAAAGAATGTTACTTCGTGCACTTGGCCCGGGTGAAGTTACTGCGGGTCAAATTGATGTTGGGTCAGATATTGAAATCTTGAACCCTGATCATGTTATCTGCACACTTGATGATGGCGCTGAAATCCGTATGGAATTCACTGTTGAAGCTGGCAAAGGCTATGTTTCTGCTGCTGCTAACCGTCCTGAAGATGCGCAAATCGGTCTTATCGCGGTTGACGCACTTTATAGCCCGGTTAAACGCGTTGCTTATAAAGTTGAAAATACACGTTCTGGTCAAGTTCTTGATTATGACCGTCTTATCCTTGATGTTGAAACCAATGGTGCAATCAGCCCAGAGGATGCAGTTGCATATGCGGCACGCATCATTCAAGATCAGCTTGAAGTATTCATCAACTTTGAAGAAGCAAAAAGCAAAAAACAAGAAGATACCCGTCCTGAACTTCCGTTCAATCCAGGTCTTCTTAAACGTGTTGAGGAATTGGAACTTTCTGTTCGTTCTGCAAACTGCTTGAAAAACGACAATATCATTTATATTGGCGACCTTATTCAACGCACCGAAGGTGAGATGCTTCGCACGCCTAACTTCGGTCGTAAGTCACTGAACGAAATCAAAGAAGTTTTGGCGCAAATGGGTCTGCACCTTGGTATGGACGCACCAAATTGGCCGCCTGAACATATTGATGAGCTTGCAAAGAAATTCGAAGATCAAATGTAATTAGACTGCTGTAAAGTCCTTTTGGAAACTTACAGCTTTAGGAGAGAAATATGCGTCACGCACATGGACATCGCAAACTAAACCGTACTCACGAGCACCGTGAGGCAATGTTTGCAAATATGGCTGCTTCATTGATTAAGCACGAACAAATCACCACCACCTTGCCAAAAGCAAAAGAACTTCGCCCAGTTGTTGAGCGTTTGGTTACTTTGGCTAAAAAAGGCGGTCTTGCTAACCGTCGTATCGTTATGTCTCGTATGGGCGATGAAACCCAAGCGAAAAAACTATTCGACGTAATCGCACCACGTTACAAAGAACGCCAAGGCGGCTACCTTCGCATTATGAAGGCTGGTTTCCGTTATGGCGATAACGCACCTGTTGCTGTTATCGAATTTGTTGACCGTGATGTTGATGCAAAAGGTCAAGACTCTGGTCCAGTATTTGAAGACGCTGAATAATATTCGGCTTCTTTTAAAACAAAACCCCGCCAATTCGGCGGGGTTTTTTTATGCCTAGAATTTAAATCTTATACCAAGCCTGAAAACATCGGATGATGTTGGTTCATAGATTGCATCATAAAGCTTTGCGGTTTTGCCGAATTTCCGTTCATATGAATATTCAACATAGGGCGCAAATTCCCGCGTAAATTCATAGCGCAGCATTAGTTTTGCTTCTGCATCGGATAAACCAGAACCGATAAGATATTTCGCATCATTGCGCGAATTGATATTCAAAGCCAAAGACGGGCTAAGGATAAGGCGATTGGTGATTAAAATATCATTCTCCTGCTTTAGGTGAATGCTAAAGAGACCATCATCACGCAAAAGGCCATAGGCCTCGGTTTCAAAGAAAAACGGTGCAAGACCATTTACCCCAAAGACTGCATAGCTGCTTTCGCGTTGCTGTGCCTTGATTTCTGGATCGTAGCGCAAACCAATTTGTGCATCCCAGAAGGTTGCGATATTGCGACTATATAATGCCCAAAGGTTTGAATCACTAATTTTGCCATTTTCGACATTCCCTTCGGATTTAAGCCATAGTTTATTATAATCACCACCGGCCCAGCCGTCCAAATCCCAATTGGTTTTGTCTTGTCCATAGTCGGCTTCAAGAGTGAATGAGTGATAGGGGAAAATACTATTCCCGCCCAAATGATTATGGTTATGCGCCGTTTCTGCAAATGCCAAAGTTGGTGCTAAGGATGCCATAATGGCAATAAACCTAATGTTCATTATGCCCTCCATGCTTCATTGCAGGCATATCCATTTGGGGCATTGTATTTTGGGGGCATCTGGTTGCGCCACAGAAATTTGGGTCATCATCCCACTCGCCATATGGAAAAATAGGTGGCAATGAAATGGCCAATCCCCTGGATTATCGGCAGTTAGCAAAACCGACAATGTTTTCCCCGGCGGGACAATTACCGTATGTTTGCTTGGCAATTTATCCATGTCTTGACCGTTTTCGAGTTGCACAAACATTCCATGTAAATGAATTGGATGCGCCATCATGGTTTCATTAATATATGTAAGGCGAACCCTCTCGTTAAAATCGACTTTGAAGCCGCGTTTGGGGTCGAACACATGCCCGTCCATAGTCCAAATATAGCGCTCCATATTGCCACCGAGACGAACCACTATATCCCGTGTTGGCTCCCGCAGGTCACTTTGTGGCTTAAGGGAGCGAAGGTCGGAATAGTCCAAAATCTTTGTTCCCTCTGGCGCATTGGCATTGGCCCAACCACTTGGCGGCATGTTGGACATATCCATATTGGGGTCGTCCTTCATCATCAATTCCATATTCATATCCGCCATGGTAAGCAGGGCGCGGGGGCGTGGAGCCGGCATTTCACCTTTTTGCCCCATGAATGCGGCAAGTGTACCAATGGCAAAACCTGTGCGGTCTATTGGTTCGGCCGCAATTGTATAGGCTTTGTCATCCTTTGGTTCGACAATTACGTCATAGGTTTCGGCATTACCAAAGCGGAACTCATCAACCGCAAATGGTTCAACATCTTGCCCGTCGGCTTGAACAATTGTCATTTTTAGTCCAGGGATGCGAACGTCATACATGCTCATGGCGGAGGCATTGATAAAACGCAGGCGAATTTTTTCACCCTTTTTATAAAGCCCTGTCCAATTTTCATTTGGGGTCATGCCATTTATTAAAAAGTCATATCCAGTTACGTCCGATAAATCTGTGGGTAGCATTCGCATCTTACCCCAGTCTAAAGAGTTTTTACTTGCCGCCACAATTCCGTTTTCTTTGGCATCTTTGAAGTAATCAATAATGGTCTTGCGGTGATATTGATAATAATCCGATGAGGATTTTAAATGCTGCAAAGTCTGCTTTGCGCTTTCATGCTTATAATCAGATAATAGAACCACATATTCGCGATCTGATTTTATTGTTTCTTCCTTGGGGTTAATAATTATTCCGGCATAAAGACCTTCTTGCTCTTGCCCCAAGGTGTGGGAATGATACCAATATGTTCCCGATTGCTTTATTGGGAACTGATAGGTGAATGTCTCATGCGGCTTTATTGGCATTGTGCCATTAAACCCCGGTGCGCCATCCATGTTTCCCGGCACAATAAGACCATGCCAATGAACGGATGTGTCTTCAGGCATATTATTAGTTACGTGAATGATTGCATCATCACCCTCTTTAAAGCGTAATACAGGGCCGGGAAGGGTGCCATTAATGGTGATTTTATTTGATGTGACACCGTTTATCGTCACATTTTGTCTGGCAATTACCAGATTATATTCTTTGGTTTCTGCATGTGCCATGATCGGCAAGGCAAAACCAAATGCCAAAATTAATTTGGCAATCTCTATTATTCTCATTTATATTATTTCCTGAAAAATTTACAAAAGCGCAAAGTGTTTTGCGCGAACTCATAATCAGGAAAAATCTTTCGGCGGTCGTTCGGGAGGCGCTTGCGTGGTTATAATCGCAAAGGCCATTGCCTGTGGGCTTTGGATATTGCCAATGAATTGTGGGATGATTGCAAAATTTGGCGCTGTAATTGCAATAGTGCCATTGCAATGACCATAAGAACAATTGCACCCTGTATCGCAACAATTCTTTTGATGATTATCCGCTTTTTTATGGTCAGGCATTTTTGCCGCCGCCATATCGTGGCATGGCATTTCAGAAGCCATTTGCATTGCTTTATGCTGCGGCATAACGAGGTCACATGAATGATAATACCCATTGCCAAGCATTAAAGCCAATGCCAGCAACGGGATAAATACCAAATTTTTGAACCATAATGCCATGCAATAATGCTACACACATTATTTTGATTAGTAAATAAAATAGTTATTTAGAAATCGTAGTTTCAACCAAGGCTTTCATGATTTTATAGCCTTCGGCATTGGGGTGAACCCCGTCACCGCTAAGGGTGGTTTTAAGGCCGCCTTTTTCATTGACCATAGGGGTATAATAATCAATCACTTTAAGATTATTTGCCTTGGCATATTTAACAATTTCAATATTCAATTGGGCAATTTGTGGCGCTGGTTTGATGTCTGGTGACCAATAATAATGATCGGCCGGCAATAATTTACAAAGCACAACCTCAATTTTATTCGCCTTGGCAATTTCTGCCATGGATTTGATATTGCCCATAATGGTTTCAAGACTTACCGAGCCAGTATTACCAGCAATGTCATTAGTACCCGCAAGAATAACAACTTTTTGCGGTTTAAGTGCCACAACATCCTGACGGAACCGCAACAACATTTGCGAAGTGGTTTGACCACTTATCCCGCGATTGATAAAATGTTGGTTATTAAAGATATTTTGTGCACCTGTGTCCCAAAATTGTGTGATGGAATCACCCATGAAAACCACACGAGCTTTATCGGGTTTTGCATTTTGTATTTGGGTGTTTTCTGCCTGAAAGCGGGCAAGGTTTGGAAAATCTTTAATATCTTCTGCCTGTGCCGTGCCAAATAATGCAAGGCTTAAAAGGCCAATGCTAAAAAATGATGTGCAAAGTTTCAATTTGGTATTTTTCATATCATCTTATCCCTCGATTATATTTTTATAATTTCTTGCTTACCATCGTTTAAGCAAGCGCCATTTTCTAATTTTATTTTATGAGATGCCACAGCTTCAACGCATAGTGGGTAAAGCAAATGCTCTTTGATAATTACACGATTTGCAAGTGTATCGGCATCATCATTATCCATTATTTCAACTTCGGCCTGACCGATGATTGCGCCTTCGTCAACGCCGGCATTAACAAAGTGGACGGTGCATCCCGCGATTTTGTCGCCGGCATCAATTGCACGTTGATGGGTATGAAGACCTTTATATTTCGGTAATAGAGAAGGGTGGATATTAATCATACGGCCTTCCCATTTTTCAACAAATTCTGCTTGTAAAATCCTCATAAAGCCTGCACAAACCACAAGCTCGGCATTGAAATCCAATAATGCTTGATGCAGCGCGGCTTCAAAATCGGTGCGGGTCGCGTAATCTTTGTGATTGATAAGTTTGGATGGAATATTTGCCAATTTGGCGCGTTCAATTGCCTTTACCTCGGGGACATTGACAATAAGACCGACAATTTCAAAACTTGCATCATTTTGCGCAAAATTTATAATTGACTGAAAATTAGAGCCTGACCCAGAAGCCAAAACCACAACACGCATTTTAGCCATTATTTGCCACCAATTGCCCAATTACCATTGGCTCTTCACCTGCTGCGAACAATGCACCAAGCACAACATCCAAATGCGCGGCATCAACACAAAGAACAAGTCCAATGCCACAATTAAATGTGCGGTGCATTTCAGTGGTTGATACATTACCAACTTCTTGTAACCATTTGAATACAGGTGGAAATTCCCATGCCTCATAATCAAATTGTGGCGCAAGTGTATCTGGTAACATGCGTGGGGTATTTTCGGTTAGGCCGCCGCCGGTAATATGTGCCAAACCTTTAATCCAGCCATTTTTAATCAATGGCATAACTGATTTAACATAAATGCGGGTTGGTTCAAGCAAGGCTTCGGCCAAGGTTTTTTCTGATGCAAATGGTGCGGCATCCGACCATTTTAGACCAGAACGTTCAACAATTTTGCGAACCAGTGAATAACCGTTTGAGTGAGGGCCAGACGAAGTAAGACCGATTAATAAATCACCGGAGTGCATTTTATCATGAAGGGGGATAAGTGCCTCACGCTCGGCGGCGGCGACACAAAACCCTGCTAGGTCGTATTTTTTATCTTCATACATGCCAGGCATTTCGGCGGTTTCACCCCCAATTAATGCGCAATCAGCAAGTTTACAGCCATCGGCAATGCCCGCCACCACAGAAGTTGCCACTTCAACATCCAGTTTTGAGCAGGCAAAATAATCAAGGAAGAATAGAGGCTGCGCACCCTGTGCCAAGACATCATTCACACACATTGCAACCAAATCTTGACCAATTGTACCGTGATTTCCGGTTTCAATCGCAATCTCAAGCTTGGTGCCAACGCCATCGGTTCCTGAAACCAATACAGGGTCTTTAAATCCCGCTGCTTTAAGATCAAATAGACCACCAAAGCCGCCCAAAGAACCCATAACACCAGGACGGTTTGTTGCCTTGGCAAGTGGTGAAATGCGGCGTACCAATTCCTCGCCGGCATCAATGTCAACGCCCGCATCTTTATAGGTAAGGCCTGTATTGTGATTATTGTTGTTAGTGTTTATGTTATCTGGCATTTGAAAACTACATTTTGTTAGTTAAACTAAGAACGCTATTAAAGATAATTTTGAAATTTTCCACATTTATTCATGCAAAAAGAAAACATACCACAGTTAGGTTTTGATTTTGGCGATGCCCATTTGCCAAAATTGATTGATTTGCTGCATTCACATTATGCGAATGCAATTGCAAAATTTATAAATCCTGAAAACTGGTTGGGGAATATTGCGTTTTTAGTAATCGCTGATGAGGGTTTTAAGGCGGAATTAATTCGTGGCTTAAAAAATATTCCTGCAATAGATTTTGATATTTTGAATAATCAACAAGCGCTTGAATATTTCTATAAATCAGAACGTAATGAAGGGGTGTTTCTTTTCATCGGTAAAATTCGCAATATCGAACAGCCCGACTTAAAATCCCGTTTTGACAATATTATTAAATTTAACCTGCCCGATTTAAAACAGGCGGAATTTATCAATATTTGGAATGATTGGGCAAATCCACGTGGGATAAAAACACCAAAAGACGCACAAAAACAATTTTATAAGCAGATAAATTTTAATCTAGTCACCATATTTAAATTTTTTGACTTTATAGATGAATATTGCAATTCTAATAAAAGCCTGACGGCAGATGATATTGATAAGATCATTTGCGGCTTTGGCAATAAACATATTGAGCAAGATATATTCGATGACACTTGAAATTGTGGATGAAAAAGAAAAATTCACTGCCCCTGAAGAGCGCTACATTAACCGTGAGATTTCGTGGCTTGAATTCAATGCCCGCGTGTTAGAAGAGGCAAATAATCCAAATCACCCGATTATGGAACGCCTTAGATTCTTATCAATTTGTGGCAATAACCTTGATGAATTTTATATGGTTCGTGTGTCGGGTTTACGCGAATTATTAAAAACCAAAAGCAAAGTATTATCGGCGGACGGCCTTTTACCTACCGAGCAGCTGGAACGTATCAACCAAGTTGCGGGTCGCCTTATGCAGCGCCAACAAACATTGTGGCGTGAGTTGCAGGTTGAGCTTAAAAAAGCTGGCTTCAAGGTGCTAAATTTAAAAGAAGCGCTTGAATTTGACACAAGTGAATTGCGCAAGCATTTTATGGAAGAAATTTATCCAATTCTTACCCCGCTTGCGGTTGACCCTGCGCATCCATTCCCATTCATTCCGAATTTGGGCTTTGCGATTGCTTTTGCACTTTCGAGAACCGACAACGGAAAGCAGATGAACGCACTTGTGCCAATCCCGCAAATGATACCGCGCTTTATTGAGCTTAAGCGGGAACGTAATATCCGCTATTTTGTGCCGCTTGAAACCGTTATTGAGCTTTTCCCCGATGCCTTATTTCCGGGGTTTGAAGTTGTGGCATCTGGCACATTCCGCATTATTCGTGATAGCGATATTGAGATGCAAGAAGAGGCGGAGGATCTTATTTTACAAGCTCAAGCCGCCTTGAGAGAGCGTCGTCGTGGTGAAGTGGTGCGTCTAAAAGTGGACGCCAATATGAGCGAGGATATGCGTGAATTTATCCGTGAAGAGATGAATGTTCATACCCGCGATGTGGTGGTGGTTGACGGTATTTTGGGGATTGCGCAATTATCGCAATTAATTCCTGAAGATAGGCCAGATTTGAAATTCAAACCATTCGTGCCACGCTTCCCTGAGCGTATCCGCGAATTTGGGGATGATGCCTTTGCCGCGATTCGGGCCAAGGATATTTTGGTTCACCATCCATTTGAAACTTTTGATGTGGTGGTGCAATTCATTCGCCAAGCCGCAAAAGACCCAAATGTTGTTGCGATTAAACAGACGCTTTATCGGACATCGGCCAATTCCCCGATTGTTGCGGCACTAATTGAGGCGGCAGAAAGTGGCAAGCTAGTTACCGCAATTGTTGAAATCAAGGCGCGCTTTGATGAAGAAGCAAATTTAAAATGGGCGCAGGATTTGGAACGCGCGGGCGTTCACGTTGTGTTTGGTTTTTTAAATTTAAAAACCCATGCCAAAGTTTCATTAGTTGTCCGCAAAGAGGGAAAGAAGTTCCGAACCTATACCCACTTTGGAACTGGTAATTATCACCCAATTACCGCGAAAATTTATACAGATTTATCACTATTTACCGCCGATGAAGCTTTGGGGCGCGATGCCGGACGGCTATTTAATTATGTTACGGGCTATGCGATGCCGCAAGAGCTTGAAAAATTAAAGATGTCACCACTTACGTTGAAAACAACCTTATTGGCGCATCTTGATGATGAGATTAAAAATGCCAAAGCAGGTTTGCCTTCAGGGGTTTGGGCAAAGCTAAATGCCTTAATCGATCCAGAGGTTATTGATAAATTATATGAGGCTTCACAAGCGGGGGTTAAGATTGAACTTATTATTCGCGGCGTCTGCGGCTTAAGACCGCAGGTTCGGGGATTGTCTGAAAATATTAATGTTAAATCGGTGATTGGTCGCTTCCTTGAACACTCACGGATTGTCTGCTTTGCCGCAGGAAAAGAGCTACCAAGCAAAGACGCCAAAGTATTTATTTCTTCGGCAGATTGGATGACAAGAAACCTTGAAAGACGGGTTGAAACACTGGTTCCAATTTGTAATCCAACGGTTCATCGCCAAATATTAGAAGAAATTATGGTAACCTATTTGAATGATGTTGCCCAAAGTTGGATAATGAATTCAGATGGCACATATCAAAAACGCCATTGTGAAGATGGGCATGCTTTTTCTGCGCATGAGTATTTTATTTCAAATCCAAGCTTGTCAGGACGGGGAAGTGCTATTAAAGCACTCAAAAAACCAAGGCAAAGACGCTCTTCGTAATGAATCTTGTGTATGACACTAATAATTATACCGGCTACCGGCATGCAGTGATTGATATTGGTTCAAACTCTGTTCGTCTGGTAATTTATCTTATTGTCGGTAAGACCTTCATCCCGATTCACAATGAAAAAGTGCTTGCTGCATTGGGGCGTGGCATTAGCGAAACGGGGAAATTATATGAACCCGGCGTTGCTTTGGCGATTAATTCAATAAAGCGTTATAAGTTATTGATTGATAACTTAAAAATTGAATCGGTTGATGCTATTGCAACTGCGGCATCACGTGATGCCAGTGATGGTGCAGAATTTATTGCCTATATTAAAAATGTTATTGGGATTCCTGTCCGTTTGATTGATGGCTCTGAAGAAGGGTATTATTCGTCAATTGGTGTGAAATCTGGAACCACGAATGCAAGTGGTATTATGGGTGATTTGGGTGGCTCTAGCCTTGAATTGGTGGATTTGAAAAGTGCATCATTCAAAGAATCACATAAGCTTGGCCCATTGGCGATTGGCGATATTGCTTCAATCCGTGAAATCGGCGGAAATGTTGAACAAGTTCGAAAAACAATTCGCGCAGTTCTCGAAAAATCACAGGCATTGAAACTTTGTGCCGGTGATGAGTTTCATGCCGTTGGTGGTGCGTGGCGTAATCTTGCACAAATGCACATGGATCATAGAAACTATCCATTAAAAGTATTGAACAATTATACAATTGATGCCCGTGAAATGCGGGAATTTTGTAATTTTGTAATCCGCCTAAGCCGCAAAACCATTGAAAAAGTGCGGGGTATCTCGCAAAGACGTGCAGATTCACTTCCCTATGCCGCACTTTTGATGAGTGAGATTATCGAAATTGGCAAACCCAAAGAAATAGTTATTTCATCATATGGCCTACGGGAAGGGGTTTTGACCGATAATTTAGGGTTTAACGAAAAGCCGCTTTCAGATGGAATTCGTGCAATATTACACCTTGATAAAGCGGCGCTAAACTTTACCGATGAGGCATATAAATGGCTTGTAGGCTTTTTACCGCTTGATATGGATGGAATTTCCCAGGAGCGTCAAAAAAACCTTTTAAATGCAAGCTGTGCCTTGGTAAATATTGGTATGGGGCTTCACCCCGATCACCGTGGGCAGCTTGCTTATGAATTAGTTTTACGCGCCCCTTATCCGGCTGCAAGCCATAATGAACGGGTGTTTTTGGCGCGTACTATTGCGCGCCGCTATGGTGAGAAACCAGAGGATATAGCGCAAAACCAGTCTGCGCGCCTTTTGAATTCAGATTATGAAAAACTTGCCGATTTCTTTGGCTCAGGCTTGCGTCTTGCCGCTAGTCTTTCAAGCAATAGTGGCGATATTTTAAAACAGACCAGATTGGTTAAAAGGGGCAGCAATTTACACATTGAATTATCTGAACGCCTGCGCGATTTAATTTCGGATAATGTTGTAAAACGCCTGAAACAATTTGAACAACAGTATCAAAAACTAATTAATCGCGACGCTGATTAATGTTATTTCCGCATTGCTGTGACAATGTTTACCATTGTGATATTGCTAATTAATATTAATCTCTAATCTCATTATAATAATAAGGAGGACTGAATATGCAGGAAAATCATCTTGATAATGCCTTGGCAGAAGAGTTTGCAGGGAAAGGTGAAATAATTCACAAACTAAAAACAACTAATGCCTATTTCAAAGGCTTGATGGAAGAGAATCACAAGCTTTGGGTGGAGATTAACAATATCCAAAATGAAATCACGCCAGCAGAAGATACGGTGCTTGAAGACCTTGAAAAAAAGCGACTTGTTATCCTTGATGAAATTGGCAAATTAATTGCCGAGAGCTAAAAAACAAAACCCCCAAATTAAATTTGGGGGTTTATTTTTTGAGGATGTTAGTTTGGATTATCTGTACGCTATGCGCCATTCACCGTGTCCAGCTCTGCACATATAGGTTTCTTTGCTAATGCGGTCACCATTTGAAAATTTGGTAACTTTTGCACCCCAGCCACAGCCAGCGCGGTTAACATAACGTGGTTCTTGAATGCGAACTGCAACCACTCGGCGGGTTTCATAACGGTTGTTTCTGAAACCATTATTGTTACGAATTACAACATCTGCGCGGTGGTCGCGATCTGGGCCATCAATGCGAACAGTGGTTGGGCGCGGTGCATAATAATCGTGTGCAGATGCGGCAACTGGAACGATTGCGGTTAGACCAGTTAAGGCAAGTAATGCAATTTTGTTTCTCATAATCTTATTCCTTCTTCTATGTGTCTTTGACGAAAGACGGCAGGGGTGGGGGGAGGAAAAACCATTAGGGGAGGTTTTGTTTCGCGCCCTTCGTCATTGACAGGTACATATTTGCATACCCAAGATGAACGAGATTTTTTTGACAAATTTATTTTCGGTTCAGATAAAAATTATCAAATTTTGAAATATGCAATAAAAACAATGCATTAAATCATGACTTGTTTGTTGTGATAAATTTATCTGCATTAAATTTTTGAAAACTTGATTTATTTTGCATTTTAAAATATCTCACACGGATATTTCTGGGCAGATAGAAAGATATAAATTGCCAACACTTAT
The DNA here is from genome assembly GCA_002337085.1 of Hyphomonadaceae bacterium UBA1933. Classification (GTDB taxonomy): domain Bacteria; phylum Pseudomonadota; class Alphaproteobacteria; order Caulobacterales; family Aquidulcibacteraceae; genus Pseudaquidulcibacter. The sequence continues at coordinate 556,873 of DDFH01000003.1, forward strand.
AAAATCAAAAACCATTAAAGACTTGAAAGAGTTGGTTATGCGCGGAATCATTGATGCAAATGATACCGATGCACTTGAAGAGGTGGCGGCAAAATATTCAATTGCAATCCCGCAAAATATCGCTGAAATGCTATCCGTTGATGCAATTGCAAGACAGTTTATTCCGTCAAAGGATGAGTTAATTACCCATGAGCGTGAACTATCAGACCCAATTGGCGATGATGCCCATTCACCATTAAAAGGATTGGTTCACCGTTATAAAAATCGGGTTTTGATAAAACTTGTTGAAGTTTGTGGGGTTTATTGCCGTTTTTGTTTCCGCCGCGAAAATGTTGGTGACAACAAGGGGCAGGCATTAAAAACAGATGAGCTTGAACAAATTTATGAATATCTACGCAATCATAAAGAAGTTGAAGAAGTAATTCTAACGGGTGGTGACCCTTTGGTGGTAAGTACGCGCCGCCTAAAAGAGGTTGCCGAAAATATTGCAAAAATTTCCCATATTCGGTTTTTCAGAATCCATACGCGGACGGTCATTGCCAACCCAGAAGTTATAAATGATGAATTAATTGCGGCATTAAAGGCATCACAAAAATCTGTGAAAATGGTGATTCATACCAATCATGCCACTGAAATAGATGATGCGGTTAAACAGGCCTTAAACAAACTTATTAGTAACCAAATTCAGCTTTTTTCACAAAGTGTTTTATTGCGCGGCGTGAATGATAAGCCAGAGGTTTTGGCAGATTTGTTTAACACGCTTTTGCTGAATAATATAAATCCATATTATTTACATCATCCCGATTTGGCAAAAGGAACGGGGCATTTCTATCTAAACCTTGAAGATGGGGCAAAGATATATAATGAAACGGCAAAGCTGATTTCGGGCTTGGCGCTTCCCAAATATGTAATTGATATCCCTGGTGGTTTCGGCAAAATCCCTGTTAATTCTGGGCAAGTGGTAAAAACGGATGGCGGCTTTATTTTAATCGATAATAATGGCAGGCGTCATAATTACCCTATTTTATAGCCGCAAATCCGCGTTCTAAATCGGCAATCAAATCATTCTCATCTTCAAGCCCGATTGAATAACGAATTAATGCGGTTTTGTTAGTCCATTTAGGGGCTTTGCGGGTTGCCAGTTGGGGCGCACAATTGATAACAAGGCTTTCATAGCCACCCCAAGAAAATCCCAATGAGAATAATTCATAGGCATTAAGCATCTTATTAATCTGTTCATCGCTTACATTTTTAAGAATGATAGAAAATAGACCACCCGCACCAGTAAAATCGCGTTCCCAAATTTTATAATCAGGCGAAGAAGATAGGGCAGGGTGTATAACCTCTTCAACAAAATCCTGTGTTTCAAGCCAAGCAGCAATTTTGCGCGCAACCCTATCTTGGTGATTCATTCTTAAAATCATGGTTTTAAGACCACGTAGGCAAAGCCACGCTTCTTCTGCGGCAACGCCGATTCCTAGATCGCGGTGGGTTTCTTTTAATTTTTTGAATAAATCTTCCCTTTTAACACTTACTGAACCAAGAAGGACATCCGAGTGGCCACCTTGATATTTTGTTAGTGCCTGAATTGAAATATCAACACCAATATTCAAGGGCTTGAAATAAACCCCCGCACTCCAAGTGTCGTCAATGATGGTAAGAATATTGTGCTTTTGCGCAACTTCTACAATTGCCGGAATATCCTGAATTTCGAGGGTTAAAGAACCAGGACTTTCAAGAAAAATCACTTTTGTATTTGGGCGAATAAGTTTTTCAATATCTGAACCGATACGGGGGTCATAATATTCGGCCTCAATGCCAAAGCCTTTTAGAACGCTACTGCAAAAGCGGCGGGTTGGGCCATACACGCTGTCGGTAATTAGAATATGGTCGCCACCTTTTATAAAGGCAAGCAAGGAAGTGGTAATCGCCGAAAGGCCAGAAGGGCAAAGAATTGTTCCATTGGCATCCATAATACCATTAAGGGCATCAGTTAAAAAATCATGGGTTGAAGTGCCTTCAAGCCCATATGATTTTTTATCCGAATATAAATCTTCGGCATTTTCTAAAATAACCGTGCTACCGCGTTGGGATGGCGGGTTTACAAAGCCTTCATGCTGTTTTGGATTGCGCCCAAGATGGGAAATTCTGGTTGCTAATTTATTTTCTTTATTCACTTCTCAGCCTTTATACCATATCAGCACAGACAATTGGTGCATCATCGCGTGCGCCCCATTCCGCCCATGAGCCATCATAGACGGCAACCTTGTCTTTGCCGATTTTATCAAGCGCCAAAGCAAGGATACATGCCGTAACACCCGTACCACAACTTGTAACAATTGGCTTATTCAAATCAATGCCAAGTGCCGCAATTTGCGCTTTTATTTCTTCATTGCTTACCATTGTGCCATCGGCATTTATCAATTGGGCATAATGCCAATTGATTGAATTGGGAATATGACCGGAATTAAGGTTTGGTCTTGGCTCTGGCTCGGTTCCTGAAAAACGCGCCGGTGAACGGGCATCAATGATTTGTGCGCCTTGATCCTCACAATTGGCAAGCACCTGCGAGAAGTCTTTTATTAAATCATTACGCATACGGATGGTAAAATGTCTTTCCCAATGGCTTACGATTGCGTCATCTGTTGGGCGATCTTCGGCAAGCCATTTTTTAAGTCCGCCATCAAGAACTGAAACATCATCATGCCCCATAAGGCGGAACATCCACCATACACGCGGCGCAGAAAATATCCCATGAGAATCATAAATGATTATTTTTACGCCATCGCCCAAGCCAAGTTTACGAACACGACTTGCAAATTTCTCTGGGCTAGGAACCATATGTGGGTATGGGCTGGTAAGGTCTGATATTTCATCAATATCGAAAAACACAGCACCCTTTATATGGCAAAATTCATATTCTTGCTTTGCATTTCTGCCGCTATTTGGCATGAACCAACTGGCATCAATCACATGTATGTCGGGACTATCAATATGCTCTGCAAGCCATTCTGTACTTACCAGCGGACAATTACCATCGGATACGGCAACCATTTCATTCTCCCCTAATGAAATTGTTTGGTGGAATAAGGATAAAAATCCTTAACATCTGTCTCTACCCATAAATTAATACCTTTGTCTATTGTTTTCGTTTGTATTAGCGGCATATTTTTACAATCAAGATATTTTTTTATTTCATCAAAATTTGAAAAGTTTGATAATAAAGACAAATTTGCCATTGTTGGAAAAAGGGCGTTAATTTCACCATTCTCAATTTTGGATAATGCCTTTGCCGGTGATTGCCATGAAAATCCGATTATCTCTTTTTGGTCTGGTATTATTTCTGCGCTTTGTGCAAACTCTGCGGTATAAAACCAAGTAAGGTAACGTTTTTGCGCATATTCTGGCGGAACCCATATCGCAACGGGCGTTAACATATCTAATGCGGGTATAAAGCCATTGGATTTCATGAATGCGTTAAAGATTTTGGGATTTTCTATTATTTGGTTTCGCTCAGGATGCTTGTTGAAACTATCACCGATTATATTCCCATTTTCATCGCGCGCTAGTAAATAGCCTGTTTCTTCAAATGTTTCACGAATTGCCGCCATTTTTGCAATATCGTTTAAGTTCGGATTGGGTGGTAATAATTCAAAATCATCATAATCATGCCGCCCGCCAGGAAAAACATATGCGCCGCCAGCAAATTTAATATCTTCATGCCGTTTTACAAGCAAAACCTCAAGGGCATCATCAACGTGCCTTAGGGGGATTATGGTTGCGGCCCTACGCAAACCCGCAAAAGCGCCAAGCGATGCATCATCAATAATTTGCTTTTTGTCTTGCTTCATAAAATTAAACCGGAAAACATGTTTCCGGTTTAATTTGCAGATATTCATATATTTTAGCAAGTACCTATGCGCTTAGGCGGATATCGTCTTGGCCGTTGTCATCGTCTTTTTTGCGTGGACGTTTTGCCATCATCAATATTTTATCGAGTGCGGCAACGGCACGATCCGTAACGGTTTCAGTAATTTCAACATCAAGATATAAATGACCAGGCTTACGGTCACGGGTTTGTGGTAAGCCACGACCTTCAACCTTTAAACGTGCGCCATCAGGGGTATTTTCAGGCAGCTTAACTTTATAACGACCAGTTGGCGTATCAATTTCAGCATAACCACCAGTTTTTGCCTGATTGTTTGAAATTCTAAGAATTGATGAAATGTCACCACCTTCGGCACGAAAGCCATCTTCGTCACGAATGTTTATAACGCAGGCAACAGTCTTGCCACCAATTGATGTTATGATGCGATCGCCTTTTCGTGCGCCTGCTGGAACTTTGATATTAGCCTTACCAAGTGGGCAAGAACCTTTAACAACCCCGCCTTTTGCAGCAATATAAATTGAAACCGGAAGGTCAATTTCAATCATACGACTAGAACGCAATGGGTGTTCAAGATGCCTATCAGCGGTGGCGGCAGCGCCAGTTAAAATACGGTAAGCATTTTCTGCGGCGGTAAATCTTTCACGCGCTTCCGGTGAAGGATTAATATCTGGGTGACAGGTTTTAACAATGGCACGAAATGCCCTCTTTGCAGAGGATGCATCTGAACCGGGGCTAATGCCAAGAATCTCATATGGTGAAGTCATACAACCTTTATCGCGAAACATGGTTATCAAGTGGTAAACAAGGAATTTAAAAAAGGTTAAAATGCATAAATTTATGATAAAATTTTTATGACTTTAAATATTGTCACTTTTGTTTTGGATTTATAGTTATATAAAGAGGGTATGACTGATAAATCGATACCACATTCGCCAACTAATGATGACTATCAATATAATGCACCATCTGATGCAAATTTAATTGATGAAAATACTTTACCATTAGAGATTTTTGCCCATTGGTTTGCCGATGCAAAAGCAAAAGAGGCCAACGACCCAAATGCTTTTTGTTTATCAACTGTTGACGAAGATGGAATGCCAGATTCGCGTATGGTCTTGTTAAAAGACTATGATGAAAATGGTTTTGTTTTTTACACAAATTTTGATAGCTCTAAAGGAAAGCAAATTCTTTCAAGCAAAAAGGCGGCGATTTGTTTCCATTGGAAAAGTCTAAGACGGCAAATAAGAATTCGCGGCATTGTTGAAGTGGTTACTGACGCAGAAGCAGATGAATATTTTGCAACCCGCGCACGGCAATCGCAAATCGGTGCATGGGCCTCAAAACAATCGCAAACTATGGATGGTTTGGGCGAATTGTTAAAAAATGTTGCCGAATATGGTGTTAAATTCAATATTGGTAAGGTTTCACGACCACCTTTCTGGTCTGGCTTTCGAATTATTCCTTTGCGCATTGAGTTTTGGCGTGACCGCGCCTTTAGATTACATGAGCGAGTTGAGTATTCGCGCAAGACCCCTAGTGATAATTGGTCCGTAAGACGGCAATTTCCATAATATGAATTGTGATTCATGTATGGATTCTAATCAAAAAGTCGTATATGCTTTTGCATAGAAGTTAGTCTATTGTGCATGCCGGACTAATTTTACCAAATAAAAATAGAACTAAAAATGAAAAGGGGATAATATATGCTCGGGTTAATGCAGGAATGGCCTTTAACCGTTGATAAAATTTTCGATCACGCGAAAATTAACCACCCAAATCGTGAAATTATTACACGCTCTGTTGAGGGGCCGATTGTTTCCACAAATTATGGTCAATGTTATGATAGGTCGAAAAAACTTTCAAACTGGCTATTGCGTCAAGGCGTTACAATTGGTGACCGCGTTGCATCATTGGCATGGAACACTGCGAACCATCTTGAATGCTGGTATGGTACAATGGGCATTGGTGCGATTTTGCACACCCTTAACCCGCGTCTTTTTGCCGACCAATTAATCTATATTATCAACCATGCCGAAGACGAATTTATCTTTACCGATTTAACTTTTATTCCGGTTCTTGAAAGCCTTGCAAAGCATGTTCCTACGGTTCGTGGTTATGTCGTTCTTACTGACAAGGCAAATATGCCAAACACCACTTTGCCAAATGTATATTGCTATGAAGAAATCCTTGAAGAGCAGGATACAGATGTAAAGTGGGGTGGCTTTGATGAGCGCACTGCCGCTGGCCTTTGCTATACTTCTGGTACAACTGGTAACCCAAAAGGTGTAATGTATTCACACCGTTCCAACATCCTTCACTCTTTGATGTCGATGCAAAAAGATGCTTTGGGATTTGGTTGTGATGATGTTGTAATGCCTGTGGTTCCAATGTTTCACGCCAATGCTTGGGGGCTTGCGCTTTCTTGCCCCGCAGCGGGTGCGAAAATGATTATGCCCGGCTCCAAAATGGATGGGCAATCTATTTATGAAATGCTTGAGACTTATGGCGTTACTGTAACTGCTGCGGTGCCTACTGTTTGGTTGATGTTGCTGCAATTCCTTGAAGCAACTGATAGCAAGCTAACCTCACTTCGCAGTGTTGCGGTGGGCGGTGCCGCGCTACCAGAACGCATCTTGAAGGCGTTTGAAGATAAATATGGCGTTGAAACCAAACAAGTTTGGGGTATGACAGAAACTTCACCGCTTGGCACTGTATGCTCATTAACCCCAGAGGTTAGGGCTTTGCCACCAGAAGAACAGCGTAAAATCAAACTTAAAGCTGGTCGCACGCCATTTGGTGTTGAGCTTAAGGTACTGCGCGATGGTGAAGAAGCACCGCGTGATGGCAAAACTTTTGGTAACCTTATGGTTCGTGGTTTTGCTGTATGCTCTGCTTATTATAAGGGTGAGGGCGGTGGCGTCCTTGATAAAGATAGCTTCTTTGATACCGGTGATGTGGCAACTATTGACGAATATGGTTATATGCAAATCACTGACCGTTCCAAAGATGTTATCAAATCAGGTGGTGAATGGATTTCAACTATTGATATTGAAAATATTGCTGTGGGTGTTGATGGTGTTGCGGTGGCAGCCGTTATTGGATCTTATCACCCTAAATGGGATGAAAGACCGCTTTTGGTTATTGAAACCAAACCTGATGTAGAGGTCTTGAAAGAAGACGTTTACAAATATCTTGAAGGCAAAATCGCAAAATGGTGGACGCCAGATGATGTTGTATTTGTTGAAAAAATCCCACTTGGTGCAACTGGTAAATTAAACAAACTTGCCCTTCGTGAGATGTTTAAAGATTATGTTTTACCAACTGCGGTTGAAGTAAAAGCCTAATCAAACCAAATATTTTCAGTTAAACCCAAATCAATCAGGCGCATCAAATGCGCCTGAATGTTTTTTCGGGCAGCAGGATGAAGTGCAGGGTTTAAGTCTGGGTAGATTGCCAATAACATTTCATCAAGCCCGACAATTCCTTCTTTAATACACTTCAATATCTGTTCATCACGCTCTTGGCGATGTGCAATAAGTGCCTTTATGTAATTGTTTGGTTGGGAAATTGGCGCGCCGTGGGTTGGGTATAAAATATCATAATTCAAATCGGCGATTTTTTGCAAATTCTCCATATAAAGTGTCATATTACCATCGGGTGGTAAAATCACGGTTGATGACCACCCCATAATATGATCCCCACAAAATAAGGCATTCTGTTCGGCAAGCTCAAAACAAAAATGGCTTGCGCTATGGCCTGGGGTATAAATTGCCTTTAGTTTGATTTCGTTATTTTCAATTATATCGCCGTCATTAATTTCGATATCAGCGATAAAACCGTGCATATCTTCACCAATGTCGTCCAGCGCATCTCTAAAGTCGGGTTTATGACCAAAAATCTTTGCATTACAATATTTTTGTAATTCATAAGATAGTGGATAGTGATCGGCGTGCGAATGGGTAACCAAAATATGGGTGATTATTTTATCTTTGGCGAAGTTTAACAATGCCTCAAGGTGGCTTTTATCTTTCGGGCCGGCATCAATAATCATAATTTCCTTTTCGCCAATTATATAAGTCCCCGTTCCTTTAAAGGTGATGGGTGAGGGGTTGTTCGCAATAATTCGCGCAATTTGGGGCGCAAGCAGGTCTGGCCTGCCATATTCAAACTCAAGAGAATGATTAAAATTTAATTTTGTAGCCATATGTCTTGATAAAATTATTTTACTTCTTATTTCAAGAGAAAGTTTTGCAAAAACGATTTTAATATTATAATATTCAAATGGAATTTATGGGGTCGCAGTTGGGCGGTAATTGGCATTTAGGCGATGAAGAAAACTCTGTGAACAACGGGCAAAAGACGATTGCCGTTGCCACCAAGCCTGTGCCAAAAACCAAAAGACCCTCTAAATATAAGGTGCTTTTGCTGAATGATGACTACACACCAATGGAATTTGTGGTCTATGTTCTTGAGCAATTTTTTAACAAAAGCATCGAAGATGCCACCCGCATCATGTTGATGGTGCATCAAACCGGTGTCGGCATCTGCGGAATTTATACATATGAAATAGCAGAGACAAAAGTTGCACAAGTTTTGGAACTTGCACAAAGAAATGAGCATCCATTACAGTGCATTATGGAAAAAGAATAAAAAACAACTTTTGTCTCACTTGAAACTTTCAAAATTTCTTCCTTAATTTATAGTTGACGGCTGTGCTGCGAAATACGATAGTTTCCAACATGTCGCCGATTCAAACAAACGGGTCACACCAACAGGTCATAGAAAGGGAAACAATATGCCAGCATTCTCCCAAAACCTTGAACAAACTCTTGAGCGCGCGATTACACTTGCGAATGAGCGCAAGCATGAGTTTGCGACCCTTGAGCATCTATTGCTTGCCTTACTTGATGATGATGATGCCAAAGAGGTTTTGAACGCCTGTGGTGCGGAATTTGAACGCCTGCGTTCCGACCTAGTAAGTTATATTGACCATCAATTAAAAGATATCATTACCGATAAAGGTATTAGTGCGCGGGCAACTGCGGGTTTTCAGCGTGTTATACAGCGCGCGGTTTCGCATGTTGATTCATCGGGTTCAAAAAAGCGTGTAACAGGCGCCAATGTATTGGTGGCACTATTTTCAGAACGAGAATCAAATGCCGTCTATTTTCTTCAGGAACAAGATATTACGCGCTATGACGTTGTGAATTATATTTCGCATGGCATTGCCAAAAAACCGGGGCTTTCAACCGAAAAAAGGGTTAGCGGCGCAAATGATGATAATGAAGATGATTTTTCAAAAGACGAAGAAACCACAAAAGAGCGTCCGCAAACCGATGCTTTGGCGGCTTATTGCGTTGATTTGAATGAAAAGGCGATGTCTGGCGGGGTTGACCCGTTAATTGGACGCGAAGCAGAAGTTGAACGTGTTATTCAGGTTTTATGCCGTCGTTCAAAAAACAATCCACTTTTGGTTGGTGACCCTGGGGTTGGTAAAACCGCAATTGCCGAAGGTTTGGCGCGAAAAATTGTTGAAGGTAATGTGCCACAAGTATTACTTGATGCCACTATCTTCTCGCTTGATATGGGCGCGCTTTTGGCTGGCACACGCTACCGTGGTGATTTCGAAGAGCGCTTGAAACAAGTTTTAAAAGAACTTGGCACGGTTGAGCATGCGGTTTTATTCATTGATGAAATCCATACCATAATTGGTGCTGGTGCAACTTCGGGTGGGGCGATGGATGCGTCAAACCTATTGAAGCCTGCCTTGCAAAATGGATCATTACGCTGCATGGGTTCAACCACATTCAAAGAATATAAACAACATTTTGAAAAAGATCGTGCGTTGGCACGGCGCTTCCAAAAAATTGATGTTAATGAGCCATCGGTTGAAGATACTATTCGTATCCTTATGGGCCTTAAATCAGCTTATGAAGCGCACCATAATTTGCGTTATACAAGCGATGCGATTAAGTCTGCGGTTGAATTGTCAAACCGTTATATTGGTGACCGCAAACTTCCTGACAAGGCAATTGACGTAATCGATGAAGCGGGGGCAGCGCAACGCTTGCTACCAGAATCAAGACGCAAACGCCAAATTGGGGTCAAGGAAATTGAGGCGGTGGTTGCAAAAATTGCCCGCATTCCTGCAAAGGCAGTTTCCAAAGATGATTTGCAAGCATTACGAACCTTGAATGCCGATTTAAATCGTGCGGTATTTGGTCAAGAAGACGCACTAGAAGCATTGTCATCGGCGGTAAAATTGGCGCGCGCTGGATTACGTGATTTGCGCAAGCCAATTGGCTCATATCTATTTGCGGGCCCAACCGGTGTCGGCAAGACCGAGGCGGCGAAACAGCTTGCGACAACCTTGGGCGTTGAAATGATCCGCTTTGACATGTCCGAATATATGGAACGTCACACTGTATCACGTTTAATTGGTGCGCCTCCGGGATATGTTGGTTTTGACCAAGGTGGACTTTTAACAGATGCGATTGACCAACACCCACATTGCGTATTGTTGCTTGATGAAATTGAAAAAGCGCATCCTGATTTGTTCGCTATCTTACTTCAGGTGATGGATAATGGTGCATTGACCGATTCAAACGGTAAAAAAGTCGATTTCTGTAACGTCATTATTATTATGACGACCAATGCAGGCTCTGCGGATGCGGCGCGTGAATCCATTGGTTTTGGTCGCGGTAAAAGAGAAGGTGAGGAGGATGAGGCAATTAAACGTATGTTTAGCCCTGAATTCCGCAACCGCCTTGATTCAGTAATCCACTTTAACCCGCTTAAACCTGAAATTGTTGGCAATATCGTTGACAAATTCATTGTTCAAATGGAAGCACAGCTTTCTGAGCGTCAGGTTGAAATCGAACTTACCGACAAGGCGCGCGCTTGGCTTGCTGAGCGTGGCTATGATGAAGCAATGGGTGCAAGGCCGTTGGCAAGACTTATTCAAGAAAAGGTCAAAAAGCCACTTTCCGAAGAATTGCTATTTGGTCAATTGCGAAATGGCGGGTTGGTTCGTATCGATGTTGATGACAAAGATAAGGAACAATTGGCGTTTTATTTTGAGCCGGTTTTACCCAAAGCGCCACAGCGCGTGAAAAAAGCAAAAGCATAAAGAAAAAGCCCTTCATCTGAAGGGCTTTTGTTTTATAAAGCGGCGGTAATTTTTTCGGCCAATACTTTTACTTCATCTTTATCGGCCGGCTCAAATTGCCCATGTCCCTTTAATGGAACACCTTCTGAACGTGGCACAATATGGTAATGAAGGTGGAATACCGACTGACCACCCGCAGCACCAGAAAATTGAAACATTGAAATACCATCTGGATTCAATGCCTTTTGAACGGCTTTGGTAACTTTTTGAACGCGTTCCATCAATGCGCCAAGCTGCTCTGGTGGGAAATCAAGGAAGTTGCGTGCTTTGGTTTTTGGAATAACCAATACATGCCCTGGCGCCTGTGGAAAAGCGTCCATAATCGCAACAGCAACGTCATCCTCGTAAACTTTGAAACAAGGAATTTTGCCATCTATAATTTGCGCAAAAATATTATTGTCGTCATATTCACCAAATAAACCCATATCAACCATGATGTTCCCCATTAATTTATCCCTCTATAATATGAAAAAAATCTTTGTCATCTTTATTTGCGCATTAAAAGCCAATGTTTCCATTATTAGGTGCATATTTGACTTGCAAATAATAATATTTACAGATTTATAGCCTTTTGAGATTTATTGTTTAATAGTATAATAAAGCGCAATTTTTTAGAGCATCTGTATAATGAACTTTGATGATGATTCAGTCGAACCCAAAATAAAAAATAGACTTGGGTTGGGTATTGAGATTACTGAAACAGATGGTGAAAATGTTCCTTTGCGCACTGGTGATAGTTTAACAGTCCCAGAAGAAAAGCCTAAATCATACATATTCGACACAACTGAAGAAGAAATTGCGGGTAAAAAAGTAAAACGTCGCCGCCGTAAAAAACAAAATAGCAATATTATGCTTTATTCAATTGTGGTGGCAATTATTTGGATAATTGCGGCAGTTTTGGTTATTAATCAAACCAATCCGTCAATTACAAATTCAACTGAATTGGCGGCACTTATTGTAACTTTAATTGGCCCGGCGGCATTTGCTGTTCTTGCTGGCTTGATGGGTGATATTTTGGTGCGGTCAAATAATAATGCCCGCATGCTTGCCAATACGACACGCCGCTTGTTGCAGCCAGAAGAAGGGCTTGCCGGAAGCGCGCGTTCGGCGATTTTATCAATCCGTAGTGAGATTGAAAAACTTGACGATACTTTGGGGGCGGTCTCCAATCGTTTGGGCAGTCTTGAAAGCTCAATAAGTGATAAAACACAAAGCCTTAGACAGGTTTCTGAAGATGCCAAAACTGGTGCTTTTGCACTTGCTGATACTATGGAAAATGAGCGTAAGCGCCTCAATAACCTTCTTGAAGGCATTGCCGAACTAACACGCACTGCACAGGTAACAACCAAAAGCGCGGCAATGGGGCTTGATGAAAAGGCACAATTATTGGTCGAGGCTGCACAAGCACTTGCCCGTAATTCTGATGAAGCAACACAATCGGCACAAATTGCGGCAGATAAACTTGATAATGCTGTTTCCAAAGCTATGGGCGCAATTACCAATCTTGACGAAGCGTCACAACGTGGCGAAGAGGCACTTAGCAAGGCACATGATTTAATGGTTATGGCGCGCCTTAAAACCGATGATGCGGTTGATGGCGTTTCAAGTGCGGCAAGCACTTTGAATGATGCGGCGGAAAATATTTCTACTACCGCCTCAAAAGTTAATGATATTCTTGCGATTAATGCCAATACAGCACGTGATTATAGTGTTTCTACAATTGACGAAGTGCGGGCCATTGCCGAAGAAACCGCACGTAACATTGCACTTGCCTTAAAAACCGAGGCGCAAAAAGCCCGTGAGATTGCGGATCAAAGCATGGCGGCTTTGGAAAATACTACTGGTTCAATCCACTCGCTCGCAGAGCAGGCAAGCAAGGCGATTGCTGAACAACTTGAAAATAATTCCCGCCACGTAGAAAACTTGAAACAACATAGTTTTGAGATGAATAAAGAGGCGGATCAATTTGTTGAAAATCGTTTAATAAACGCCAAAAGCCTGATTAACCAGTCGGCAAATATTTTAAATGAAACTGGAACTCAAATTGAGGCGCGTTTTAGCAATGTTGCCAAGGCGTGCGCGGATCAGGCGCAATCGGTTGAAAACATAATTGATAATCTTAATAAAAAGCTAGCGAAGCTTCCAGAGCAAGCGAGAGAGAGGGCGGATGCGGTTGAAAGTGCATTATCAGATACTTTGAACCGTCTAAATGAAACTGGCCGTCGTGCAGCAGAAGAAACCCAAGCCCTTGATAGCGCCTTCCAAGAGCGGTTAAAGCAATCATATTCTGCGTTGGGTGAGGTTGTGCAACGCCTTGGTGGTCTATCTGGCGTAATTGCCCCGCAAGAATTTGTTGCACCGATTGAGGCCGCGCCAATTACCCAGCCAGATACAATGAAAAAAGAAGCTGTTGTTGACAAAGGGAAGTCAGAAGACGTCAAACCAAAATTTGGTCACATCCTTTCGCCACAAACCCCAATAAGGTCAACGCCTGCTACCCATGTTGCAGATGAAGTTAAAGTTCCTGTTGAAGAGACAAGCAAGCTAAACCTTCGCGGTCGTGAATTTTTTGAAGATATAGATAATCAGCTTGGTGCCGAGAATAAAGACGAGGCTAAAAAACCACTCGTCCTAAAAGTTGATGAGCCGAATCCATCAGAAAAAACTGTAAAACGTGACAATCCCTTTGAAGGCATCAACCTTCGTGATGGCGCAAACTCATCTAAATCCGATTGGAACTGGAGTGATATCTTCTCGGCGATTGATGATAAAAGCGTTCATGCGCCAACAAATGTTGCCGAACTAATTGCCGATAAAACCATAAGCAAAAATATCAATTACTCTGAAATAGAGCAAATTGTGCAAACCTATTCGCGTGAACGCAATAAGGCGATTTTACAGGTTAAAGTATCGCTAAAAGAAAATGTTTCGATATTGTCATCATACCTTGGCACACAAAGCGAATTGCGCGCCAAAGTGATTAAATATGTCGAAGAAAACCGTGAAAAAGCAATTCGCGGACGTTTGAATAACAATGAGTCTGCTTTCTTTTTAATTGCTGAAGCAGTTTTAAATTAGTCAGCGTTATTTTCACGAACCCACTTCATAACATCAACGGCAAGCGTTTTTGTGGCTTGTTCAAGGGCATTGGCGGCTTGAATTGGTTTGCCTTTAATTGCCGGCACAGTGGAACTAAAAGTTTTTGCGGCAATTGGTGAACGGGTACTTACATCAATAATCCGCACCGATGCATCTATGCGTGCGGTTCCGGCCTTACCCCATTTTGGCATTGTTACTTCATAACGTGACACATCAATTGCAAGTTCATAAGTTGCACGAACATTTGTGTTGCCACGTGTTGTTGCCAAAAATGCATTTGCTTTTTCAAATGTTGAAATGAAAATATTTTGGATTGCAACCGGCGTGGGGGAGGCAAGTCTTAAACCTTCAATATAGGCGTAAGAGCCATCATTCAATAAAGCCACAACCGAACTTCCAGAAAGTGCTGCTGGCATTTCAGGTGTATCAACCGCAACGGAATATGGCGCGGCAGTTTCAAAGACATCACCCTTATATTCACCCAGCATTGGGGCAACCATTGAGGGTTTGCCTGGTTTTGGTAATAATGAAATGCAACCACCTAATGGCAAAAGCGCAAGACCAATCAGGCCAAAACCAATTTTTTTAATATTTTTATGGCGATTGAAATGTGAAATATTGAATATCATTATTTTTTCCATTTAACGCTATTGCTTGGTGCTTTTGATAAGAAACCGTTCGGGCTATCGCTAACTTCATCCAAGGTGCGGTTTAAATTATCCGATGCCGATTTTACTGATTGTGCAGCCGCATTCATGCTTGGCAAAGTGTCATAAGTTCCCATTGTAAAGAATTTATCAACCGATATTGTCGCGGCATTGAAATTATTGACCGCCGCATCAAGGTTTTCAGTCGATCTATGAATATTCTTTGCGCTTGCGTTGATTTCAACCAGTGCTGAATCTGCGCGCTGCATGGTTTTATCTGTGGTTTTTGACAAGTTGTTTAAATTCAGAACCAAATCATTTGAATTGTTTATTAATGTTCCGGTTTGTGCGGTAAGGTTTTTGCCAAGCTCATTATAAGTATTTGCCATTTGTGGTACAGCCTGCATTGATTTTGCAAGCACTTTAACCTCTTGACCTGCTTGGTCGATTGACCGTGCCGCTTGGGTCGCGCTGTCAAGTAATTGACCATTACCAGCAAGGCGGGCGGTAGAAGTATCAAGGTTTTTCAAAGTCTCGGAGAAGTTCTTTAAATTCTTATCATTAAGTAGTCGGTTAAGACGAACAACCGTTTCAAGGGCATTATCCAAAACGCCTTCACCACCTTCTAAAAAACGATCTAGCTGACCGGGGCGTGATGCAATCAACGGGCGTTCTTGACCCCTTAGACGAACCAAAGGAGGGGAGTTTTCACCACCTGCAAGAATTTGAATATATGAAAGGCCAGTTATACCAGAAGGCTCTAACTGCGCAACGGAATCGGTTTTCACTGGCGTTTCCGAGGTAATACGGATGCGGGCAATAACATTGCTTGGGTTAGTTTTATCAAGGCTAAGTTTTGAAACTTCACCAACCTTGATACCATTAAAGCGTACCTCTGAACCGATTTCAAGACCACGCACAGGGCCACGGAAGCTAACATCATATGCGCTATATTGTTGATCAAAACCAGTATTGGCAATCCATACGGTAAATATCGCAGCCAAAACTAGCGATAAAATCGTAAATGCGCCAATAAGAACAAAGTTTGCCTTCGTCTCCATAAAAAGACCTTTATAATTTGGCTTTCAAAGCCAATTTAAGCCAATGCAGCCCTGCCACGTGGCCCAGAGAAATATTCCTCTACCCAACCTTTGGCATTGCCGCGAACATAATCTAAAGTACCAATCGCGGAAACCTTTTTATCAGAAAGAACCGCGATTCTATCACAGGCATCACGCAATGTATCTAAATCATGTGTGATTAGGAATACAGTTAAATTTAATGATGCCTGTAATTCATTCAATAATATATCGAAATTGCCAGCGGTAATCGGGTCAAGACCCGCCGTTGGCTCATCAAGGAATAGGATTTCGGGGTCAAGTGCCAATGCACGCGCCAATGCCGCACGCTTACGCATGCCGCCAGAAAGTTCTGATGGTAATTTTTCCGCTGAATCAAGGGTTAATCCTGCCATCATTATCTTTAATTCTGCAAGCCCTAGGATTAATTCATCTGATAATTTTGTATGCTCACGTAATGGAATCATAACGTTTTCAATGACACTTAAGTTTGAAAATAAGGCGCCGTCTTGGAACATTATGCCCCATTTTTGTGGTAGTTTTTGCTTGGCGCTTTGGTCATTCCAAACGTCTATCCCTGCGACTTTTACTATTCCTTCAGTGGGTTTGTTAAGGCCGATAATTGTGCGCAATAAAACTGATTTACCCGCACCTGAACCGCCGACAAGGCCGATTGTTTCGCCCCGCATCACATCAAGATCAAGATTTTCATGAATGCATTTGGTTCCGAAACAATTCTTTATATCCCTAAGGCAGATGACCTTTTGGTCATCGGGAATATCAAGAATAGGGGTAATGGCATCGTTATAATTCATATATCAAGCTCATTATAAATCATGGCAAATATTGCATCGACGACAATTACCATAAAAATGGCTTGCACAACCGCCGCAGTAGTGTTTTTACCAAGAGAAATAACATCATTTTCAACCATCATGCCTTGGCGGCAGCCGATAATTGCAATGATGAATGCAAAAACAGGCGCTTTCACCATGCCAACCCAGAAATGCGTTATACCAACCTCTTGCAGGCGGGACATAAACATTGTTGGGCTAAGGCCAAGTGAAAATATAGCAACCAATGCACCGCCGGCAAGCCCCGCAAAAATTGCAAATAACACCAAAATTGGCGTCATAATCAAAAGCGCAATGACACGCGGTATTACAAGCATTTCCATCGGGCTAATGCCCATTGTTTCCATGGCATCAATTTCTTGTGTCATTTTCATTGAGCCAATTTGTGCCGTAAATGCCGAATCCGATCGCCCAGCAAGAATAATTGCGGTGATAAGAACCGCGAATTCACGCAAAATAGAAACCCCAAGCAAATCAACGGTGAAAATTGTTGCCCCAAAATTGTTTAGGGTTTGCGCCCCCATAAAGGAAATAACCGCACCGATGAAGAAGGTAAGGACGCAAACAATCGGTATTGCATTAAGCCCCGCACTTTCCGCGATTGCGAATGTTGGTGTCCATCTTATATGACCGGGGTTTAGAACAGCTTTCCAAAAGCATAAAATTGTATGACCCATAAAATTTAAAGAGCTTATGAGTTCGTTATAAAACCGTTTCCAAGTATCATAAACTTTTTTACCGAATAACGCTATGCCGGTATAGCGGACACTATCAAAAGTATAATCCCAATGATATGAATTTATTTTATTAAACAAGTTCAAAAGATCTTCATCATTGCATATTATTTTTGCATCGCGTTCATGGTTTTTTGCGGTTTCAAGAATTTTTGAAATTAAAAAAGCGCCCGAAGTATCAATTGTGCCAGCTTTGTTTAAATCTATAATGATTGTTTCGGCATCTTGTGCGGCAATAATTTCTGATTCAAGTTGTGCGATTTCATCTTCTACATTGGCAATAGAGTTTTTAGTCCAATCACCCTTAATCAGATAAATTATTGAATTTTCTGTCTGTTTAAAAAGGATTTTAGGCAAATCATCGTTGCGTGTTTTATCTGATATATCATCAGCTTCTATTTGCGCTTGTGCATCCGCATTCATACTAATTGCCTTATTACAACCTATTAGATGCCCAAAATATAAAATAAAAGCAATATGCAACGGCATTTAATTTTTGTTACGTATAAACGCGTATAATAATTTATCAAATTAAAAAGGAACGACAAATGCGTAAAATTTTTGCTGGTTTACTTGTTTTAGTGTCTGTTACCCCACTTTATGTTCAGGCGGGCCCATTTGGTAGAAATCTTGGCAATAGAGAGTTTGGGAGTAGGGTATTTGGCGCAAGAGGTGTCGATGCCACGCCGATTGAAAATATGCAACAGGGTTCAATTACGATTGATGGACAGATGCGAACCTATAAATATTATGTTCCTAATGGCGGTGGCAAATTACCTGTTGTGATTATGTTGCATGGCGGCGGCGGGAATTCTGATAATGCAATCAGAATGACACATTTCAATCAACTTGCAGAAAAAGAAAAATTCATTGCGGTTTTTCCAGACGGTAGTGGACGACAAGCCGACAAATTACTTACATGGAATGCAAGCCATTGTTGTGGCTATGCTATGCAAAATAATGTCGATGACGTAAAATTTATCTCCAATCTAATTGATAAATTTATCAATACCCAAAATGCCGATAGCAAACGAATCTACGTAACCGGAATGTCAAATGGGGCCATGATGACCCATAAAATTGGCATTAATCTAAGTAATAAAGTTG
This sequence comes from Hyphomonadaceae bacterium UBA1933, assembly GCA_002337085.1. Taxonomy (GTDB): domain Bacteria; phylum Pseudomonadota; class Alphaproteobacteria; order Caulobacterales; family Aquidulcibacteraceae; genus Pseudaquidulcibacter. Next base: position 575,450 of record DDFH01000003.1, read on the forward strand.
CCGCCATTGCAACCGATGTTGGTACGGTTTTTGGCGATGAACCGATGGCAAAAGGACCTTTGCCAGTTATGATGATTAATGGCGGTCTCGATGAAAATGTTCCACCGGCTGGAGGTGCACCTGGTGGCCCTGGAAGAAGGGCATGGGGTGTGGATACAATTCCCAACACTTATGCCCAGTCTGAATATTGGGCGAAAAACAATCATTGTAAATCACCCGTCAAAACCGCTTATAATTCTATGGTTGATGTAACCAAATATTCTTGCCCATCAAATTATGATGTAGTTCATTATCTGGTTAAAGATAATGGGCATGCATGGCCGGGCGGGCGTAAAGGATCTGGTATCGGTAATGGCCCCTCACAATCCTTTGATGCCAGTGAAGAAATCTGGAAATTTTTTAAAGCGCATCCAAAACAATAGCTTGATATTCATTTATCATACTTGCGGGGCGGCATAATTTATGCTCAAATTTAGTTTGCGGGGTAATTATGCAGCTTAAGTTAGTTGAGGATGTTTTTAAATTTAAACAAGTTTTCCGAATCGCACACGGCGCAAGAACCGAAGCGCGGGTGGTAAAGGTAACGCTTTCCCAAGACGGATTTATCGGTCATGGTGAATGTGTTCCATACCCGCGTTATGGTGAAAGCCCACAAAGTGTCATGGCACAAATCGAGGCGGTGAGGGCGCAAATCGAGGCAGGAATAACAATTGATGACGCCCAAAACTTATTGCCACATGGTGCGGCGCGTAATGCGCTTGATTGCGCGCTTTGGGATTTAAAAGCCAAGACGACAGGGAAGAGGGTATGGGAACTTGCCGGTCTTCCTGCACCGCATGCGGTTCTAAGTGCGATTACAATTGTTATTGATGAAATTGATAAAATGGTTGCTTCGGCACTTTCTTATAATGACTTTCCATTACTAAAAATCAAAATTGGTAGTGAAACTGACATTGCCTCGGTAGTAGAAATCGCAAAAGTTAGAAGTGATGCTAGCCTCATTATCGATGCCAATGAAGCGCTTGATATAAATGGCCTGCACCGTCTTTTGGATGCCTGTGATGGTTTGAATATTGCCCTTATTGAACAGCCATTAAAGGCCTCTGATGATGAAGAATTGCGCAATATCCAAAGCCCATTTGTGATTTGTGCCGATGAGGCATTCCACACCTCTGCCGATATCGACAGGCTTGCCCCAAAATATGATGCAGTTAATGTTAAAATTGACAAAACTGGCGGTTTTACCGAAGGGCTAAAGTCAATAAAAATGGCAAAGGCCGCCGGATTAAAAACCATGATGGGTTGTATGGTGGGGACAAGTTTGGTTACAGCACCAGCACAAATTTTGGCGAATATGACCGATTGGGTTGATTTGGATGGGCCACTTTTACTTGCCGAAGATCGTGAAATTCCGCTTGCGAATAATGGTGCGTATCTTGCACCACCTGATAGAAAACTTTGGGGCTAATTATGGATATTGAGACGCTGTTTCTTGATGATTATTTTGCAATGAGACAGCATTTCATAACGCTTGCCAGCGCGAATGGATTTTCTTTAAATGCTGTTGAATGCCCCGCAAAAGGGCCAAATAATAAACCAGTTTTCATGGATTTTGCCTTTGCAGGTAATAAAGATGCCAAAAGCCTTTTGGTAATTATATCGGGTACACATGGGCCAGAGGGTTATTGTGGCTCTGCGGTGCAAAGCGGCTTGTTAAAATCTGGCAAAGCGAAAGAATGGGCAAAAGACCATAAAATATTATTTGTTCATGCGCACAATCCATTTGGCTTTGCGTGGGATGTTCGCTTTAATGAACATAATGTGGATTTAAACCGTAATTATCTCGAAGATTTTGAAAATTTGCCACAAAACCCACTTTATGAAGAAATTAAGGATTGGGCAGTGCCAAGTGATTTATCAGAAGATGGGTTAAATTACTCAATCAAAAATCTTATGAATTATGCGCGCATTAATGGTTTTCAAAAATTGCAAACTGCGCTTACAGCCGGGCAATATAGTCATCCCAATGGGGTTTATTATGGTGGCGATGTGCCAAGTTGGTCACATTTAACGCTTAAAAAGAATATAATAAAATATGCAGATGGCGTTGATAATATTATATTTATTGATGTTCATACCGGACTTGGTGATTATGGTAAGTGTGAATTAATAACATCATTGCCGCCCAAATCCTTGGGCTTTGAAAAACTATATAATATTTGGGGTGATGAAGTTAAATCTAGCAATAATGGTGAAAGTATTTCGGCAAAACTGAACGGTTGTCTTGATATTGCGATGATAAAATATCTTGGTGAAAGCAGAACTTCATTCATTGCCGCAGAATTTGGCACAATTGACCCCATCTCGGTTTTTCGTGCAACCCAGGCGGCAACATGGCTTTTAAACAATGATGGTTTAAATACGGGGCTTGGTGAAACCGTACGCGCACAAAATCGCGCTGCGTTTTATCCAAATGATTTGGAATGGTTTAATTCTGTTTGGCAAAAGGCCGAGGAAATTATTTCAAAAGCTGTGGATAATTTATAAATTTCTCATAAAAATTTTATGAAAAACGTGAAATTGATTTGCCCGCGCATTTGTGGTGTTATAATATTACACACTTTAGTCCGATTAGGATTCTGATTGGGTTTTTCTTGAAAGGTAAAAAATGAAACAAGTTACTGCGTCATTAGCAATTATCGCTTTTGCACTTTTGGGTGCAAATTCTGCCAAAGCTGACGAAGGTATGTGGACGTTTGACAATTTCCCATCCAATAAAGTTGAAAAAGAATATGGATTTAAGCCAACCCAAGAATGGCTAAATAATATTCAAAATTCTGCGGTGCGTTTGTCATCTGGTTGCTCAGCGAGCTTTGTTTCTGAAAACGGTCTTATCCTAACTAATTGGCATTGCAGCGCTGAATGCACCGCAAACCTTACTACTAAGGAAAATGATTATTCAAAAGATGGTTTTTTTGCTTATAAACGTGAAGACGAAAAGCAATGCCCAGGTATGGAAGCGCAAGTTCTTGAGAAAATCATCGATGTAACCCCAACCATTAAATCTGCTATTGCTGGTTTACCAGAAGATAAAATATCAAGCGCACGTAATGCAGCAATTGCCAAAGCCGAAGAAGATGCCTGCAAAGGTCTTGATACCAATAAATATCATTGCGACCTTGTAACCCTTTATCGTGGTGGCGAATATAAAATCTATAAATACCGTAATTATAATGACGTAAGACTTGTGTTCGAGCCAGAATATGCGGTGGGCTTCTTTGGCGGTGATCCTGATAATTTTAACTTCCCACGTTATAATCTTGATTCATCATTCTTGCGTGCCTATGAAAATGGCAAACCAGTTAAGTCCAAAAACTTCTTAAAATGGACGACTGATGTTCCAAAAGAAGGGGAGTTGGTTTTTGTTGCCGGCAACCCTGGTTCAACACAGCGCCTTAAGACTGTTAGGCAGCTTGAATTTAATCGCGACCAAGTTTTGCCAGTGCAACAATTGGTGCGCTCTGAATTGCGTGGTCGTTTAACTGAATATGTAGATCAATCTGATGATAATCGCCGCGAAGCTGGTGATTTATTATTTGGCATTGAAAATTCATTCAAAGCCCGTTTTGGTCAAATGCGCGCATTATCTGACCCTGCGTTTTTTGCGATTAAGGTCAATGAAGAAAAAGACTTGCGTGCAAAGGTTGATGCTGACCCTGCATTAAAGGCAAAAATTGGTAATCCTTGGGCTGATATTGAAAAAGCAACTGCAAAGCAGCAGGATTTATATCAAACCTTTGATTTCCTAGAAGCACGCCCTGGTTCAATCTCTAGCCTTTATGGTGCGGCACGGATGATTGTTCGCGCGGCAGATGAGGCGCAAAAACCTGCGGGTGAACGCCTTCCTGGTTATTCTGCTGCTGGCTTAAAGGCTATCGAGCATAATTTGATGGCAAAAACCCCTGTTTACAAAGATCAGGAGATTATGGGTCTTGAAACTTGGTTGTCTAAAACCCGCGAATATTTAACGGTTGATGATGCCAATGTTAAAACACTTTTGGGCAAAGAAAGCCCAGAAGGTTTGGCAAGACGCTTAATCAATAATACAAAACTAGAAGATTTGGATTATCGTAAAAAGCTTTTGGATGGTGGCAAGGCTGCGGTTTATGCTTCTGATGACCCACTTATCCAATTTGTTATTAAAACCGACCCACAGGCCCGCGCAATCCGTGAAAAATACATGGCTGAGGTTGATGGCCCAATGAGTGCGGCGGCAGAGAAAATTGCGCAAGCACGATTTGCGGTTTATGGTAATCAACAATATCCAGATGCGACTTTTACGCTTCGCCTTTCTTATGGAAAAATTCAAGGTTGGACTTATAATGGCGTAACCGTGCCGCCATATACTAAAATGGGCGGGGCATTTGAGCGTGCAACTGGCGCTTTCCCGTTTGAAATGGCGCCTAAATGGATTGCCAAAGAAGATAAGATAAACAAGGATATTGTTTTCGATATGGCTTCGAATAACGACATTATTGGTGGTAACTCTGGTTCACCAATGATTGATAAACAAGGTCGTATTGTTGGTGCGGTATTTGATGGAAACATACACTCATTGGGTGGTGATTTCGCCTTTGACCCACGTTTAAACCGTGCGGTTACTGTTTCAACTGCGGCAATTACCGAAGCGTTGAAAAACATCTATGGACTTGATTATTTGGTCAAGGAATTGGGCGCAAAGTAATTTGTGCAATTCATGATAAAAGCCCCCGAAACGGGGGCTTTTTTTATAGGCCGATTTTTATTTTGCCAGATGGGGTTTCAATATATTTATAGATTAAATAAGCAATTAAAATAGTGCAGAAGAGCCATACCATGCCGATATATAAATCACCCTTTATATGATACATCCAAAACCAGGTTTTGGTTATGGTAAGCATGAAGCCATGCGTCATAAACATTGAATAAGAGATTTTTCCAAAAAAGTCGCCGATCGGATTATTAAATATCACATTCTTAAATTTTATTAGGCCGGCAATCATAAATGGAAAGCCGATATAGGCCAGAATATATTCAAAAAATAAGTTATTATGACGGGTGTTAAAATAAAATGCCGTGATAATTAATAAAATAATTGCCAAAGTTCTAAAGATATTATCATATTTTTCCGGCAGTTTTATCAAATATCTTGCTGCAATAATTCCTGCAAACAAGCTTAAAAATGCGCGGCCGCCGCCAAAGAAAAAGGTTTTATTATTCCAGCCTATATTAAGACTAGGGTGATGGTAATTAATCCATGGGCTAAAAATAATTGCGATGAAAAAGCCAAAGAATAAGATTATATAAATTGTAAATGTTGATTTGGCCCCAAATTTTGCCCATGCAAGAAAGACCATGCCAATTATAAATTCCCAAAATATGGTCCAAACTTGAAAGGCAAAAGGGTAGAGAGTTCCATTTTTAATTAATTCTTCGGCGCCCATATGTGGTAAAACCAGAATGTTTAGAAATAATGCCTGAACCCAAGTGACAATTTGTCGATCATAAGAATCATAAATATAAATTCGATAAAGGCCAATTATTGCGCCAATGATGGTAATAAAGAAAAATACCGGATAAATCCGCCAGAAACGCTTGATAAAAAATGATTTAAAGCTTGTTTTTGCAATTTGTGCGGCATCAAAACGTGCCATCATCAAAAAGCCACTAATAATAAAGAAAATCTCAACCGCGAGATAACCATGCGGTAATAATTGGTGTCGCCCAAACATTGCGAAACCATGATATATGGTGATTATAATTGCGCATAAACCTTTTAAGGTGTCGAGAGACCGATACCGCCCCATATTTATCCATCAAAATTATTATATCAGATTTCAGTTTTTATTTAAAATTCTTGAATCGACTTTAACCAGAGAGTGATAAAAATGTGAAGGGGAGTATCTGACAAATTCTTTTTATAAAGCGTTGAAAGAGAATCTATTCCGATAATTATTCCCATTCTCGACACTTAAAGTTCGCGATTTGAGAGAAGAAGCGAAAATTTTGCTAAATAAAAAGTCAGTCCATGCAAAATTAGTCCATTATTTTAGCAAAACGAAGTTTATGTTGTTTTCTCTGTCGAAAAAATTGGCGCGAATGGCACAAAATAGCCAAAATGGGTTCAAGTGATTGATTATCACAAAGCTATGGTGGCAATAGATTTTAATGGTTTAAAGGATTTGATTTATCGGTATTTATGCTTCTCCTCCTCCCGCGTGATACTGATTATTCAATTAATTCCATATGGATTTATTGCTTCCAAATTTTGAACCCTCAAATAACCGTGAAAACGGTCTCTGATTAAAAATCGGTTTTTTGCATTCTCCGATTTTTTTAATTTAGACATTATAGCCCTGAATCAGAAATGGTTCAGGGTTATTTTGTTATTGCGTTAATTCGTCTCAAAATTACTTCTAGTTTTTGTTCCATATGTGGATCACGCGCCGATGGTGCAGTGATAATTGCATTATCAAGGGCAGAATCATGTGGTGATGGCGGCCTTGAAGTGCCATTCACAGCTTCGCAAAGGTTTTTAATAAGTTGCTTTGCGGCGGCACTATTGTGATGAAGTACTTTTATAACGCTTGTAACATCAACATTGTCATGATCCTCATTCCAGCAATCATAATCAGTTACCATCGCCACAGTAACATATGGAATTTCTGCTTCGCGTGCTAGTTTTGCTTCTGGCATATTTGTCATGCCGATAACATCACAGCCCCAATTGCGATAAAGTTCAGATTCGGCGCGGGTCGAAAATTGTGGCCCCTCCATGGCAAGATAGGTTCCACCCTTGTGAGCCGTTACCCCAGCTTTTAATGCCGCATTATATGCCAATTCAACCAGCCTATCGCAAACTGGGTGTGCCATTGAAACATGGGCAACTAATCCCGTGTCAAAAAATGATTTTGGTCTTGCAATTGTTCTATCAATAAATTGGTCAACAATAACAAAATGCTCTGGCGCGTAACGGTGCTTTAAAGAGCCAACAGCGGAAAGCGATATTATGTCGGTAACCCCGACGCGTTTCAAGGCTTCAATATTAGCGCGGTAATTAATTGAACTTGGGGTGAATTTATGACCACGACCATGCCGTGGTAAAAACACAACTTCTTGTCCATTTAACTCGGCGATAAAAAGGGCGTCTGATGGCGCGCCAAAATTTGTTTGAATTTCCACCCATTCGCCTTTAAGTCCATCGATTTCATAAAGGCCAGAGCCGCCAATAATTCCTAATTTCCAGATCATGTTCCGTTACAACTTAAGCTAATTTTAATAAAATTGCTTCATGGTAATGATGTATATTTTTACCATAAAGCTAAAATGATGATTAATACCAATAAGCTAATACTTTGAAATAAAGATATTGCCAATAAGGAGAGTGAATATGCATGTGCCAAACAGCCTTAATATTGAGGAAAATACTTCTGCATATGACACTAAAATAGCACAAGCAATTCACGATATATCACAAATAAGTGGTCCGTTAGGGCTTGAATTGGTATCTGTAAGTGGCGCAGTTGAAGAAGTTGTACGTTCACATAATCACCAGACGGCAACACTTGTTAATATTTCTAATTCTACACAAGATGTATCAAAGCAAAACCTTATGATGAGCGAAAAGCTAAAAGATGCTGAGCAGATTATAAGGCATTCAGCAATTGATACGGATAAAAGAATTACACATGCAACCGAAGCCATGAATACATGGGCAAATAGCGCCCAACAATCGGCAGATAGGGTCAATGAGCTTGCACGTCTTCTTGATGACGTTAACCAGATTGCGAAATCAATCGAAGCAATTGCCTCAAACATCAATCTCCTTGCTTTAAACGCCAATATTGAGGCCGCAAGAGCCGGTGAGGCGGGGCGCGGTTTTGCCGTTGTTGCCGCAGAGGTTAAGATGCTTTCCAACCGTACCCGTGAATCATCGGTACATATTCAATCGACAGTTGGATTATTAACATCAGAAATTTCTGGATTGAAATCGTCAAGCCAAGAAGATTTAATTCTTGCAAAGACCATGTCGGGTGAAATGGGTGATGCCGGAGAATCTTTGGAAGGTCTGCGCCAATCATTCAATAATATTCAAAATATCGTTTCAGAAATTTCTGATACAGCGGCTTATAATGCGGCATCTACTGAAGGTGTTGTTAGCGAACTGAATAAATTGACAAGTGATGTAAAGGTTGTTGATAATCTTATGATTGGTGCTGGGAAACGTTTGGAAGGCGTTTCCGACATTAGCGAAAAAATCATGCAAATTGTTTCATCGGTTGGTGGCGCAAGTGTTGATAGTGAATTTATTTCTTTTGCCACAGAAACCGCAACCAAATTGGCGGTAATTCTTGAAAATGCCGTTGCAAATGGTGAAATTTCAGCAAATGATGTCTTTGATAACGATTATGTCGAAATTAAAGGCTCGGATCCGCTTCAATATACAACCAAATTTCTTCCTTTAACTGATAAGTATTTTACAGAAATTCAAGAAGAATTGCTTGAACGTAATTCGAATATCGTATTCTGTGCCGCAATTGACAGAAATGGTTATTTGCCAACCCATAATAAAAAGTTCTCTTTACCACAAAAAGCAGGCGACCCAGTTTGGAATGCCGCAAATTGTAGAAATCGCAGAATATTTAATGACAAGGTTGGTTTAAAATCAGGACAAAACCAAGGCGAACCTCTTGTACAGGCATATCGCCGCGATATGGGCAATGGCAATTACGTTATGATGAAAGATGTCTCTGCGCCAATCTTTGTTGATGGTCGTCATTGGGGCGGGTTGCGTATCGGTATCAAAGCCTGAATTGCGCTTTAAAAAGCAAAATTTGATACTATATAGTTAAAAGTGCGCAACAAATTGTGCATAGCACAAAATTAAATTAAATTAGATTTGCTTAAGTTGTATATTTATGCAATTAAGCGCGTGTATTTCCCATATCGACCAACATTTCAGGAGGTTTGGTTGAAACAGTTTCTTTTTACTATTGCCGGTGTCTTTGTCGGTTTAATTTTATTTTTCGTAATACTTCCAATTATTTTACTTGCTGGCGCGGCTGGTTCATCAAAACCCGTAACACCCAATAATTCTGTTTTGGTTCTTGATTTGCGCAAACAAATTAGTGACCAAAAATCATCAAGCCCATTTGCATCAATGGATGGTGGCGTTGCGGTGGTTGATATTGTCAATAAATTATACCTCGCGCAATCAGATAATAATGTAAAAGGTCTTTATATTCGTGCGCCAGAAGCGGGGATTGCACCGGCACATGCCGAAGAAATTCGCCAAGCAATTATTGATTTCCAAAACTCTGGAAAATTTGTTGTAGCCCATGCCCAAGGTTTTGAAATGCCAACACTTTCAAATTATGCGGCAGTTTCAGGTGCAAAAGAAATCTGGATGCAAGAAGGTTCGGATTTTACCGCAACAGGCTTGGTTTCCGAAACTATGTTCTATGGTGGGCTTTTCGAAAAATTCGGTATTATTCCGCAATTTGAGCAGTTTTATGAATATAAAAACGCCGCTAACGTATATACACAAAAAGATTATACCGAAGCCCACCGTGAGGCGACGACCTCATTATTAAGCAGTATTTATAATTCATTCCTTGCCGATATTGCATTTGATCGCAAAATTGAAATTGAAAAGCTAAAAGAAACTTTGGATGCTGCCCCACTTAGCCCAGAGCAAGCATTACAAGCAAAACTGATTACCCATATTGGTATGCCAGAAGAAGCGCTTGATTTTGCTATCTCGCAAGCTGGTGGGAAAGGTAAGGCACAGGCAGTTGATTTTGCCGATTATTCGCCATCACCTAAATCTGGCCCTTCGATTGCCGTTATTAATGGGGAAGGGGCGATTATAACCGGCCCAGACCAACAATCATTATTTAGCAAAGAGCAAATAATGAATTCGGATGCCATTACTGCCGCAATTCGTGATGCAACCGATGATAATGACATAAAAGCAATTGTTTTCCGTGTTTCATCTCCGGGCGGCTCTGCCATTGGTTCTGAGCAAATATGGGCGGCAGTTGAACGCGCAAAGGCCAAGAAAAAGCCGGTTGTAATTTCAATGGGTGCATATGCGGCCTCTGGTGGCTATTATGTTTCTGCGGGTGCGAATAAAATTGTTGCTATGCCAACCACTATTACCGGTTCAATTGGGGTTTTGGGCGGTAAAATGGCGGTTAATGGCGCACTTAACAAATATACCGGCATTAATGTAAGCTCAATTCAAATTGGGGGGCCATATGCGACCGCATTGTCTGGCGCTGAACCATTCACCAATTCACAGCGTGAGGCCTTCCATAACGCCATGGCACGTATTTATGCGCAATTTACTGGCAAAGTTGCAACTGGACGCAAGCTGCCGCTTGAAAAAGTTCAAGAAATTGCCAAAGGCCGTGTTTGGACTGGTCAACAAGCCCAGGCTCTTGGATTGGTTGACAAGGTTGGTGGTTTAATGACCGCAATTGATGAAGCCAAGGCATTGGCAGGAATTGATAAGAGTAAAACCGTTACCCTTAAACAATACCCTGTGCCAGAAGACCCATTCAAAGCACTTGCATCAATGTTTGGCTCAAATACCCAAGCCGCACGTGCAGCGGCCATTTACGGCTTATTCCTTGGTGATACCCGCCTTAATGAAGTATTGACCGACATCAACGCCGCCAATGATAATAAGGTACAAGCAAAAGAATATATGCGGGTTAAATAGTTCAGTTTTTATTATTGCGAATTGGGCGGCACTTTTGTGCCGCCTTTTTTGTTGGTTGTGGTTGCAGAATGATTATTAAAAACTGCTGTCAAATGCTATCATCTTGGGTAAGTTTTTGGCTATTATGAATGTTGGTTGATGTCTGAATGATTGTATTCCAATACGGGAATTATGAGATATAGCTCTTACTCTTATAGGTAATCCATTGGCCGCGATTGACACAATTATACTCCAATAATTTATTATGGGGATAGGGTAGTGGGTGTTTATAAAACACGCTCATGAAACACATTACGCGGTATCAACATATCCATTCAGCACAAATAAAAACGGCGGGGAATTTCCCCGCCGAGATTTTTTAGTATGAAGTAAACCCTAGTACTTAAGTCTCAAACCCATAAATATGTAACGACCTAGTGGGTCATATGATTGTGGGTAGGTGTTAGCATTTGTACCATCGCCAACAAATACTGGAGGATCTTTATCAAATACGTTGTTTACACCAATGTTAAAAGTTGCATTTTGGGTAACATTATATGTCGCATATAGGTCAAAGTAGTTATATGCCTTAAGTTTTTCGGTCACACCATCTGCCGCAATACCATAAGAATCTTTTACAGATCCAAAATAACGCCATGTTGTGCTTACATTAAGATCCCATGGGGTCTTCCAAGTCGCCATAAGTTTATGACGATATTTTGGATTTGAATACCCGCAGTCACCATCAAACATTCCTGCACAGTCAACTTTTTCAGATTCGTTAGTTGCTTTTGTTGAAAGCTCATTAACAATTGTGCCAATGTATGAATAAGACATTTTACCTAGACCAGAAGGTAAATCATGACCGTATCCGACCTGAATATCAAAGCCGTTTGTACGCATTTCACCTGTGTTCTGCATATGGTTGTCTATGTAACCATCTGTACTAATAAATAGCGATCCGTCAGAATCACGGTGAATTTTGTTACAATAAAAAGCATCGCCAGTTGCCATGCAGTTTTCAAGAATAGTTGCATTACCGATTCTGCCGATACGATCGGCAATCTTAACATCGAAATAGTCAACTGAAATATTGAAACCTTTTAGGAAGCTAGGGGTATATACCACGCCTAAAGTAACTGTATCTGCAATCTCTGGGGTAAGCTTAGCTTCACCAGAATCAAGGAATTGATACTGTCCTGCATCGTTTGCTTCAATGTTTCCGTATTGTGCAGCAGGTACACCAGCACGAACACATTCTGCAACTGTTGGTGGATTAAGCGGCGCATCTGGTCCAGTCATAGGACCAGCACATGGGTCAGAATATGTAGTCAACTGAACAGATTGAGGTGTATAAAGTTCGAGAAGGTTTGGTGCGCGAACTGCACGTTGTTTACCTAGACGAAGCATAACATCATCATATGGCTTCCAAACAGCCATAGCTTTCCAACTGTTTACACGTCCTGATGTTGAATAATCAGAAGTACGGGCACCCAATTCAACGTTCAATTGTTTTGCGAAAGGCTTATCTGAAATAATTGGTACAATAGCCTCTGCAAATAGATCTGTGACATTATATGCGCCATTTACAGGCAGTGTAGGGCCACCGGAACCAGCCAGTAATCCATAACGAAGGTTATCATCTGCTTCGAAGCTCAACGTATCACGACGATATTCTGTACCAAGGTTAAATTTAACACCTTCTTCAGCCCATGGTGTTTTTGCACCATAAGTTGTTAAATCACCACCAAACGTAGCAGTTACAACTTGCTCTGTTACGCTACCCCATGAAATACCTAGTGCAGTAATGTAATCAAGTGCAGACTGAGTCAAGCCATTCTGATGCCAGATATCTAGAGCAGAACAATCTGAATTTCCTGAAGTACAAGTTCCATCAGGATTAACTAAAAGGGATTCCTGGATGCGGCTGTTAATATATTGGTTTTTATTGACTTGTTTGTAGTCAACTGTACCATATTGTGCGTTAATATCGTAGTTGAATACATCAAACAAATCGCCACCAATGCCTGTTTTTACACTGTAAGCTGTGTGACGCATATCATACTGACGACCACCAGATTCAACCAAACGACGACCAATCCTTACCGTTTTAGTTGCACCACTAGCAATGTCGCCTGCAGAGCAAGCCATCGCAGTTGTAACCGCGCCTGGAAGTAGTGGGTTGTTACAGTTTAATTGCCAGTTACCATAGAAGATACCAGATGCAGCAATCTGACCAACTGAATGGTCATCGTTCATCATTGCTTCGATACGAACTTTTGCAGCTGGATTTACTTCATAATTTACAAAGAAGCCAGCAGCGTATTTTTCATCGGGGCGTTGATAATAGTTTGTTGGTTGGTAGTTATATAGATATGCACTGCTCCATGGTTTTAGACCATTAGCATAATCTATCGCATAGCTAGTACCATTTGCAACAAAGCGGCCAGGATAAGAAGTTGATGAACCACCGCAAGACTCAAGGTCAAGAAGAGAACATGCAGAGAAGTCACGTTCTGATTGAAGCAAAGGTTTAATATTGCGATAGCTCAAGTATGCTGTTGCATTGCCTTTATCTTCGTCAAAGTTTGAACCAACGGTTAATGTGATATCAGTTGCATCACCATCCATTACATTCTTTTTCGGAACTTCATAGCCATTGTCTAGAACAACTTGTCTAAACCCACCATCGTTTTTATGTTGATAGAAAGTGTGGTTTACATCAAGTTGAACGCCTTGGAAATTTTTCTTCAAGATGAAGTTTACAACACCTGCAACCGCATCAGAACCGTATACTGCAGATGCACCACCGGTCAAAATTTCAACACGGTCAATCAAAGCAGCTGGGATTTGGTTGATGTCTGCAGCAGGAGCAACTGGAGAACCAGGTTGCATGCGAGTTCCATTCACAAGTACCAATGTACGCTGTGTGCCAAGACCGCGAAGGTTAACAGTAGCGGTGCCAGTTGCGCCGTTTGAATAGAATGCGCCATCAGCCGCAAATACTTGTGGAAGGTTGTTTACCATATCTTCAACACGTGTTGCACCAGATGCTTTAACTTCTGCAGCACCTACAACAGTTACCGGACTTGTTGAAACAAGGTTTTTAGATTTGATACGCGAACCTGTAACTACAACAGTATCACCAGTTGCCGCATCTTGCGCCATAGCTGGCATAGCTACTGCTAGACCTGAAATAATGGTCCCTGCTAGCAATGCACCGCGCAGCTTTTTAGAGTGTAAATTTATTTTCACTGTGGGTTTCTCCTAAAATTTTCCCCTGCTTTGGGGCGCATTGCCCCATTGCAATCTAAAAAATTTGTTGAAAACGCCTAACAAGTCAACTTACTTATTACATTTAGGTAAGTGCATTCGCGCAACTTTGTCGCAAGTGTTGCGCAATTGTCGCAATTTGCTTAAAAACCATTTAATTAAATGCTTGGATTTGAAAGAAAATGCCATGTATTGCGAAATATATAGGCAATAAGTTGTCTTATATTTAAGGCTGTTTTGTATTTATTGAAATTATTTTATGTTACACATTAAACCAAAAGAACAATAATTGTGCATTTTTAGATGAAAAATTGAGCATAACAAAAAAGGCGTCCCCGATTGGGGACGCCTTAATTGCAGCATTAAATAATGACTAGAAGCGTTTTGTAACGGTCACAAATGCTGATCTGCCGAACAAATCATATTGTGAAGTCAATGGATATACACCCAATCTTGAAACGTTTGAGTTTGTAGAGATTGCAGGTGGTTTTTCATCAAATAAGTTGTTGATACCAGCAACTAAAGTCCAGTTATCGTTTTTATACATCACTGATGCATTATGAACGATGGTGACTTCTGCTCTACGTTTGTATTGAATAGTATTGGTTCCAGAGAATAGATAATACGCGCTCGCAGGGGCTACGTTGCTTGAATAATATCTGCTGTTGTTAGCAGAACCAGTAAAGTCAACTGACCATGCAAAAGTCCAATCTTGTTTTTTGAATCTTGCTTGGGTTTGCGAAACATATTTAGGATAACCAATTACGCCAGCGTAATCATAAAGCGAGCTATCGCTGAACAAACCTTGTTTAAAGTTTGTTGTCCAACGGTGTTGTGAGTCAATGGTAAGGTCGCCGAATGAGAATTCTTTACGATAAAGAATTTTAAGGTCGATACCTTTAACTTCAACCTTATTAACGTTCACATAATTGTCTTGAACGATATCAAGCTGTTTATATGAAGTTGAGTTAGGGTCGTTGTCGCGTGTAAACAAGCTACAGAAGTTTGCTGCTTTACCAGTAGTATCAGTATAGCATGCGTTTACAATGCTATCTGCACCAAACTTATCAACACCATCATTTACGTCGACTTTCCAGAAATCTAAACGAGCATTAAGGTCGATTGCTTCAGGAGTCCAAACCAAGCTTAAGATATCAGAACGTGAATCTTCTTCTTTTAGATTTCCTGCGCCACCACCAGAATAGATAGTTACAGATTGCTGCGCGTTATAAATTGGGTTTCCATTGCCATCAACTTGTCCTGATGGCATAGAGCCTGGGTAGTCAGAAGGAATACCTTCAGCTGCACAACGAGTTTTAAGAACATCGTTCAAGCTGTCTCCCCAACGAATACAAGGGTCAATACTTTGGTTACCAAAACCTGACTGATTGCCCAAGAACAATTCATAAAGGTTAGGGGCACGGTAAGAAGTTCCTGAAATTGCAACAAGTTTGATTTCAGGAGTAATGCGCCATTGTGTTGTTACTTTCCAAGTTGAGTTTGAATCGTATGAATCATAGTTGGTGTAACGATATGCTGCAGTAACTGACAAGTCTTCAATCAAAGGCTTTTTAGCAACAAGAGGTAGCGACAATTCACCATAAACCTCTTTAACTGAATCTTCCCCTTTGGTTATGCCCGCAGCAGAAGAGTAAGCAACGTTGCCCGCAAGTGTTTCTGCACCTGGAACGTCATTAATGCTGTATTTACGGTAGTGAGCACCAATGTTCATTTTTGCTTCGTCAGAAGCACCAGGAACTTTAAACAAATCGCCTGTGATGTTAAATTCTGCAACTGTTTGCTTGTATGTTGTATGGCCGGTGTTGTTCACATCGTTATACAAATAATCTAGCTCTTCTTGCGTGTATTGACCATTAAGAATATGTGGGTCAAACCAATTGATTGGTACGCATTTATTATATGAAGCAGGGGCGTCGCAAACAACTTTACCATTTGCATCTTCATAAGAAGCAATTGTTGCATCAAGCCTGTCCCAAAGGATAGATGTATTTTTATATTCGCCTTTTGCTTCGCTGGTTTGAACATAGAAATCCCAACCACCATTTCTTAGAAGGCCATATACACCATTGTTTGTTTCACCTTTTACGCCAGCAAGTACTTGCCATGTATCAACAGTTTGCTCGTAATGCGCTGGGCGTGCGATGATTGGCTGCACCCATGTTGGTAATGGGTTATAATAATCACCAGCATATAGAACTGGGAAGATTTGCGCCGCATAATCTTGAGAACTTTCGCGCTTAGAGTATAGGCCTTCACCATAAACAGTGATACCGCCCAAGAAGCTTAGATCGCGTTCAAATGTTCCATATACGTTTGTACGTTTGTTTGGTGACAATATGTCGGTATTTAACATAATGTCATTCACATAATTCATACGGTCTGTTCTATAAGTAGTTGAAGTATTACCATATGTTTCAAAAATATTTGGGTTATTTGGGTTTAGAATCAATGTCCCAAGACCACTTTGCGCCCAATTATATTGGGTTCCAGTACCCATACATTTATATGTACCAGTTGCAGGGTCTTTGTGATCCGCCAATGCACCTGTTTGAGCATCAAAAACATAGTTGTGTTGGCAGTAATCGCGATCTTTATACTTCAAAGACTTTTGCTCAAAATATTCAGCAGAAATCATTGCGTTCCAATTATCAGCTGTTTTGCCCCATAGTGCGCCAACTTTATAACTTTCACCGCCACCATCAAATGTTCCAAAGCCCTCTGCAGTTGCTTCGAAGCCATTCACATCTTTACGAGTAAACATGTTTACAACACCACCAACGGCATCAGAACCATAAATTGGCGATGCGCCCTCGTTAAGAATTTCATAACGAGAAACTGCAAGCGATGGGATTGATTGAAGGTCAACAGCAGTAACCGTACCACCTACACCTGATGGTGGAAGTCTGTGTGAGTTAAGCATAACCAAAGTACGTTGAGAACCTAATGAGTTCAAACCAACAGATTGAATACCTGGACCACCATCAACTATAAAGCCAGTATACATATTGTTAATCTGGCTAGAACCAGAAGCAGCCGTAGAAGACGTAATAATTTTTGCAGGGTCTGTTTTACCTGCCAATTTTGCGTTTTCAGTATTAATTACTGTAAGTGGCGATGCTGATGAGAAAGTGTTTTTACGAATACGTGAACCCGTAACAACAATAACTTCGTCCTTTTTAGTTTCTTCGGACTTAGCTTTTTCGTCTTTTGTAGTGTCTTTTGTTTCCTGAGCAAATACTGGTGCTGCTGACAAAAGTGCCAATACAGATACCCCTAAAATTGCTTGTTTAAAATTAGATTTCAACATTCTTCTCCTGCTCGAATTTAATATAGCTGTTGAAGCATAAAATGACTTAATTGCATTAAGCTCTTACATTTCTTGAGAAGATTATTAAAAATATGCAATATTGCTGTGCAGTAATTTATTGCTTATCGGTAATTTTTTGCAAAACAATTAAGGTTGTGTGACTAAATTGCTACAATAAAATGCATTTCTTATATAATCATGCCCAGCCTTTTACGAATAATAGAAAAATATGGTGTGTTTTTATGTTGATTATTTCCTGTTTTTTTGAAAACTTATGGATTATAAGATGTGTTTTTTCGTCAATAATAATTTAAGGTAAGATTCTCGGCCTTAAAAATTGCTTCATTAAGGAATTTACATGATGTTTAAAAAGAAATTTGGTTTGTTATTGTTTGCTTCGTCGCTTGCAGTTTCAGTTTTTAGCACAAGCGCAATTGCAGGGAGTATTGGTAAAAAGCCACTTCCAATTTCTCAGATGAAACAAGATTTTAAACTGTCTTCAGTTCGTATTAGCCCTAATGGAAAATATATTGCCGGGATTTCAAGTATAGAAGGTCAAGAAAATCCAATTGTTAGGATTTGGGAAACTAGCGACATGTCAAAAGCGCCAAAGCAATTTGGTTCTAAATCTATGCGGTTTCAGTCGGTTTCCTTCGTTAAAGATGATACTTTGTTTTTAGTAGTTGGCCAACCTGTTAGAAGAGGGGCCAAATCTGACTGGGAATTTAGCGGCGTCTTTGCAAATCTAGACGGTAGCAAAATTACTGAATTAGCAAATCAAAATGCTACTAATACACGTGACGATGATTTTACATATAGCATTAGCGTATTCAATAATTTGCCTTTAGATCCCGATAACGTCTTGATTAAATTGGGCAAAGAATCTGGTACGGAAATTGTAAAAGCAAACATCCGTACAGGTAAAACGACACGCTATATCCGTAGTGCCGAAGACGAGGCATTTGAATGGGATGATCCAAGTGGTAATATACGTGTAAAATATAACATAAAATCAGTTGGTGGCGTTTGGTATAAAAACTACTTTTTCCGTGATAACGATGGAAAATGGATTGATTTACCGGGTTTGAAGCAATCCCTTAATGATCGCTACACATTATCTGTACAGCACGTTTCAAATGACGGTAAAACTATTTGGGTTATTACGGATAAAGATACTGATTATGCGGTTTTAAAGAAGTTTGATGTAACAACGCAAACATTTTCAGATACTATTGCCAAAAATACGGAATACGACTTGGCTAGCGTAAGTTTTGGTTCTGCAAAAGATGAATATCATCAAAATTCAGACCCTATTCGTGACGTATGTTGGAATGGACCAACATTTGAGTGTACGCATTCAGATGAAACTGACCAAGGAATATATGATTTATTAACTGAGCAGTTCCCAGGTACTATTGTTAGCTTTAGAGTTAAAGATAAGGGAAATCTTGTTCTTGCAAGTATACAAGCACCTAATTTGCCTCCAACTTATTATTTGCTAAAAAATAAAAAAGAACTGGTGAAAATCGGCTCGTATATTGATGGTTGGGATCAATCTAATCTTGCGCCAGCCGAGTGGGTAAATTACCCTGCAAGAGATGGATTGAAAATACCAGCCATCTTATATCTTCCTAAAGGTTATGAAAAGGGCAAAGACGGAACTTTGCCGCTTGTTGTTTTACCACATGGCGGGCCATGGTCTTATGACACAATTGATTTTGATTCATCTTATTGGCCACAAATGTTTGCGACACGCGGTTTTGCCGTATTGCAGCCAAATTATCGTGGTTCCGAAGGGCTTGGAAAAAAACTTTGGAAAGACGGCGATAAGCAATGGGGTCTTAGAATGTCTGATGACAATGACGATGGAGCCAAGTGGCTAGTAAGTCAAGGCATCGCAGATCCTAATAGAATGATGATTTATGGTTATTCTTATGGCGGATTTGCCGCTGCTGCTGCTGCTGCCCGCTCTGGAAATGTTGCGCCTGGTTTATACCAATGCGCAATTTCTGGCGGCCCTGCAATTGATTTGGTTCGTATTAAAAACGATTGGGGTGAAAATAGATTGCAACGCGTTACTCAAGGTGTAACGGTTGACGGTTGGAACCCTATGGCGCACCTTGATGAAGTCAAAATCCCTTGGTTAATTGTTCATGGTGGATATGATCACCAAGCCGATATTCTACATTCACGTGATGCGGCTGCAAAAATGAAAAGTGTGAACCCAAATGCTGATTTCAAGTTTGTTGAAATTGATCGCATGTCCCACACTTTGAATAAAATGCTTCCTGAACATAAAGAAAGACTTATGTCAGAAGTACTGAATTGGACCGCAAATCACTGCGGCAATATTTCAAAATCATTTAATGACCCAGAAGCTGAAAATTTGGTCAAAAAGTTTGATAAAGCAAAATAAAATTAAAAGCCCCCAGAAATGGGGGCTTTTTTTATTTGGTGCATAGATATTTTGTGCGGTGGTAATCGTTTGGATTATCGACCCACCCTGTTATGTTTGGGTTTACAAGGTTACGGCTTGAATCAAAATATATTGGAATAAAAGCATTATCTTTGAGAACGATTTTTTCTGCTTTTTCAATTAGTTCTTTGCGTTTATTCGCATCTTTTTCAAAGTCAGATTGTTTTAAATATGTATCAAACTCGGGGTTTGAATATTTGCCATAATTCATCTCACCGGCAGAAGTTTCAAATGCATAAAGGAAGTTGCGGGCATCGTTAAAGTCTGCAACCCATCCGGCGTCACCAACTTCAAAATCACCTCTTTGCATTTTGTCATAATTGATTTGAACATCATTTCCAACGATGTGAACATTTACCCAATCACGCCCAATGTCGCGCCAATTTTGTTGCACAACTGGCGCTATTCTTGGGTTATCGCGTGAATTACGATAGCTAAAAGTAAAGTCCAATGGGTGCCCTGGGCCGTATCCGGCTTCCTTTAATAGTTTCCGCGCAAGTTCTAATTTCTGAGCGCGTGGCATATTTTCCCAATCTTGATGTACTTTTTCAAAATCGTAATTAAATATGCCTTTTGGAACTAAAGAATATGCCGGTTTTTGCCCGCCTTTTAGTATTTCATTCGCAATAAATTCGCGGTCAATAGCGAGTGATAAGGCTTCACGAACTCTGGGGTCATTAAATGGCTTCTTTTTAGTGTTGAATATATAATAAGTTATTGAATTATAATCAGAGACCCTGGCGTAACCAGGCATAGTTCTATCGATTTCTTCACGCCTTGAGCCGCCAAAGTTGGTATGTATATCAAGCCTATCGGTTTTGACCCGACGTTCTGCTGCAATATCATCTTGTGTAGGATAGTAATATACACCCTCGAGGCAAACATTTTTTGCGTCATAATATTTTGGGTTTTTGGCAACATATATAAAGTCATTTGGTGACCATTGTTCTAATTTATATGCGCCATTCACAACAATATGCTCAGGGTTTATCCAATTATCACCATATTTCTCAACAACGTGTTTAGGAACCGGATAAGTAATAGGGTGGGTTAAAAAATCCAATAAATAGCTTGCTGGATGCTCAAGGGTAACTTGAACGGTTTTGGGATCAAGTGCTTTAATGCCAAGTGTATCTTTTGGTAATTTACCGTCAAAAACCTCTTCTGCATTCTTAACCAAAAACAACATAGATGCATATTGTGTTGGCGGCTTCATTGTTAATAGACGTTGCCAACCATAAACAAAATCATCCGCAGTCACAGGGACACCATCCGACCATTTCGCATCGCGTAATTTAAATGTCCAGACTAATCCATCTGGACTTGTAGTCCATGATGTTGCCATACCGCTGACAGTTTTTCCATCTGCAGCATTTGCGGTAAGCCCTTCAAACATATCAGAAATTATCTGATGTTCCCATGTGCCGGTTGCAATATATGGATCTAGGCTCTTTGGCTCGCCGCTATTGCCAAAATGTATTATTTTGTCGCCATCTTGTTCGTTTTTCTTGCTGCACGCACCAAGTCCACCACTAAGGAATATTGTTAAACAGGTTGCTGCAAGTAGTTTATTATAAATCCGTCTGTTGGCGCTCATTATATTGATCTCGGTAACGCTAATAAATTAATTTGAATTTATTCATGATTAAGATATGAATCTTATGAACCACTATCAAGGCTAAAAAATTATGAATATAAAATTTACAAGATTGAAAAAAACTGCTTTTTTACTATTATTGGCAAATTTTAGTCTGCCAAATACGGTATATGCGCAAAATGATGCTCAAACGCCGTTGCAACCGCTTTATCAATGTGCATCGCAAAAGGATGATGCTTTGCGCCTTAAATGCTATGATGACGTTGTTGCGGGAATAAAAGTAAAAGAGGAAAAGTCTGAAATAGTTGCAATTGATGCTCCAAAAATGCAGCAGCTAAAAAAAGAAGCCTTTGGGTTTTCAATGCCGTCGTTTTCAAAACTGAAAATTGTTAAAGAAAATGACAAAGGTGATGAGGCCGATAAAGTTGTCATGACTGTCACCAAATATGATGATGGTTCAAAACCAAAAGTCTATTTTGAAAATGGTCAAATTTGGCAAGTTATTGATAGCGAAACAATCGATTACTTTAAGCCATTACCAACAAATGGAACGATACAACGTGCCAGCTTCGGATCATATATCCTTAGCTTACAAGGCAGCAAAAAAGGCTATCGCGTAAAGCGCGTTGAGTAATTATCTATCTTTGGGGTCGATGGCATCTCTAAGGCCATCCCCAATGAAGTTAAGGCAAAAAAGCGTAATCATCATTGTGATTGCAGGAAAGAATAATAGCCAAGGCGCGATTTCCATTTCGCGCGCACCATTGGAAATTAAGTTTCCCAAAGAGGTGAGGGGTTCTTGAACCCCAAGCCCTAAGAAGCTTAAAAAGCTTTCGGTTAATATTACTGCGGGTATTGTAAGGGTTACATAAACCACAACTGGTCCAAGAAGGTTGGGCACAATATGGCGTGTGATTATTTGAAAAGTACTAAGACCTGCGGCTTGTGCGGCTTCGATAAATTCCTTTTTGCGTAATGAAAGTGTTTGCCCGCGAACAATACGCGCCATAGTAAGCCATTCAACCGCACCAATTGCCACGAAAATTAAAATAATATTGCGCCCAAAAACCACCATCAAAATTATCACAAAAAAGATGAATGGAAGTGCGTAAAGTATATCAACAATACGCATCATTATTTGGTCAACTTTTCCGCCAATATATCCAGCAGTTGCGCCCCATAATACGCCAATTGTTAGCGACACAAAGGTTGCAACAATGCCAACAGCCAAAGACACCCGCAGACCATATAATAGCCTTATGAATAAATCGCGTCCTTGTGGGTCACCACCAAATATAAACATGTTTTTAAGACTAGGCCCAACAAGAACCATATCATCAAAAATTTCATCATATTTATGAACCCAAACCAATGGGCCAAATAGTGCAAGTATAACCAACGCACCCAATACATACATGGAAATTACCGCAGCCTTGTTTTTCATCAAGCGGGCAAGTGCGTCATCCCAAAGTGACCGCCCTAAAACAGCCGACTTTTCAAGCAGTTGCGCGTTTTCCTTTGGGGTTGCAATCATGCTCATTCGTAGGTCACTTTCGGGTCAAGCATGCCGTATATAATATCGGCGATAAGGTTTAAAATAATAATCAGCGATGCATAAAGTATAACAACCGCCATAACTACGGGATAATCGCGTTGTAATGCCGAGGTGACAAAGTTGCGCCCAATTCCTGGAAGCTGAAACACATTTTCAATAACCACAGAGCCAGTAATCAAACCCGCACACGCAGGGCCAAGATATGAAACCAATGGCAATAAAGATGCGCGCAATGCGTGTTTTACCAATACAATAGAATCAGGAAGCCCTTTTGCGCGTGCTGTTCGTATAAAGTTAGAGCTTAATACTTCGATTGTGCTTGAACGAACAAGGCGCGAAATAATTGCGATTTGTGGCAATGCCAAAGTAACAACTGGCAAAAGCAAGGTTTCAAAAGTCATTTCACCCAAATCAAGGCCAGCAGTAGGCAGCCACCCTAATTTTACCCCAAAAAACAATGCGAGAAGCGGGCCAGTAACAAATGTTGGAATACAAATGCCTGCCATTGCCACAGCCATAACCGAATAATCTTGAATTTTGTTTTGATTTAACGCGGCAATCAGACCAAGTGGTACGCCAATAAAAATTGCAAGGCTTAGGGCAAGTAAACCAATGGTAATTGAAACAGGAAAACCATTGCCAATAATATCTGAAACATTTTGATTCTTATAAATCAGGCTTGGCCCTAAATCAAAAACGAAAAGTCCTTTTAAATATTCGAAAAACTGCACAGTTAAAGGCTTATCTAGGCCGTAATGCTGCATAACCAATTGCCGAATTTCCGGCGACATTGCACGCTCAGAATCAAATGGGCTGCCAGGGGCAAGACGCATTAAAAAGAAAGCCATAGCGATAATAATAAACATTGTCGGTATTGCGACCAACAACCGTTTAAGCGCGAATGACAGCATAAGAAAAATCCCTCAATGAGCTATTATGTGGAAACCCCATCTTTTATTTTTGCGTACAATTTTATAAAATCGGTGCTTAGTCAATTAAATTTGTGCAAGATTGTTAAATAAAGGTGAGTTTATTTATATATGCAGCTATCTAGCCCACTATCACGAACTGTATTTGCACCACGCACAATCGCATTTGCACGTCTTTGAACATATGGCCCCGGTGAGTTTACGCGATATTTTTGCGGGTTGGGAAGGATTGCCGCAATTCTTGCTGCTTCATATGGAGTAAGGTCTTTTGCATGTTTATTGAAATAATAAAGTGACGCTGCTTCTGCACCAAAAACACCATCGCCCATCTCTGCAACATTCAAATACATTTCCATTATGCGTCTTTTGGTCCAAATGGTTTCGGTTAGGATTGTGAAGCCAGCTTCAAAACCTTTTCTAACATAAGAACGGGATGGCCATAAAAATAGGTTTTTAGAGGTTTGTTGCGATATAGTTGACGCCCCGCGAAGCTTTTTACCTCTTTTATTGGCTTTATATGCTTTTTGCATTGCTTCAAACTCAAAACCATAATGGTGACAAAAACGGGCATCTTCGGAAGCAATTACCGAATCTACAAGATTGCGATTTATGTTTGTAAGACTTACGGGATGATAGCTTATTTTGTCACCCTCAATCGCCCGTTGTACCATTAATGTAGTAAACGGGGCGGGGACTATCATATAAATCAATACCCATAATATTGCGAATGCAATGAAACCAATAATGATTTTGCCAATCCACGCGAATAGGCCAGTTTTCTTTTTTTTGCGCTTTATACCCTCTAAAGGTGGTGGTGGCGTTAAATCGGTTTGGTTCATTTTTGCTTTTCTAATTGTTTTATTGCAAATTGGGCGGATGCCTTTATGCCTTCATCTTCCGAATTCAAATAGTTTTTTGCATATTTTAAAAGGCTTTTGTTTTCAGAATTGCCAACCGCAATTAATAAATTACGTAAATATTTCTTAAAACCAATTCTTTTGATTGGGTTTTTACGGAATTTTTCACGAAATGCTGCATCATCGGGCACAAACATTGCCTCAATTGATGAATTTTCAAAACTTTCACGCGGTAAAAAGTTTTCATCATTTGTGGGTTTTGCAAACTTATTCCACGGGCAAACCGCAATACAATCATCGCAGCCATAGATTCGGTTCCCCATTTTTGACATTAATTCATCGGGAATAACGCCATCATATTCAATTGTAAGATATGAAATGCAAAGCCGCGCATCAATTTGATATGGCGCAATGATTGCCCCCGTGGGACAGATATCGATACATGCAGAACAATTGCCGCAATGATTACTTTCGGTATCGTCATACTCAAGCTCGGTTGCAATAAGAATAGAGCCAAGAAATAAGTATGAGCCAAAATCACGCGAAACGAGATTTGTGTGCTTTCCTTGCCAGCCAATGCCAGAACGTGCCGCGAGTGGTTTTTCCATTAATGGGGCAGTATCAACAAATACTTTCACTTCTGCACCAGACTGCTTATGCAATATTCCGGCAAGTGCTTTGAGGCGTTTTTTTATTACATCATGATAATCGTTATTCTGCGCATATACCGAAATATTCGCATTTGATTTTTCCGTAATTTTTTCAAGCGGGTCAGTTTTTGGGGCATAATTAACCCCAAGCATTATCGCACTTATTGCGCCATCCCACATTGCGGTGGGGTGGCTGCGCCGCTCTAGAGTAGTTTCAAACCATTGCATTGTGCCATGAAAATTATTTTCGACAAATAATTTTAAATTTTTGCCGCTTTCCCATTCTTTTCTTGCATCGCATATCCTTGCAACATCAAAGCCATTTTCAAGAGCAAGTTGTTTGATTAAATTGGCATTAAGTGACATCAAAAACCTAAAAATCTATCAAAGCATAATGTGAAGGCGGTGGGAATGATAACAGCCTTTCACCAAGAATGATAGCGAAACTAGGGCGTTGTTTGAAGTTTTGATAATAGTTTTTGGCATTTTCAAACCTGCTCCAATCGATTAAATCAAGATAATCTAATATCGAAATTTGGGATGCAACAATCAAATCGACCAGAGATAAACGTTCGCCAGACAGCCATTGTGATTTTGCAGTATGGGCATCAATTGCGCCAAGATAATCGCGTATTTTATCACGGATTTGCCTTAAAATACCGGTATCTGGATATGAATTACGGTTGAGGTATTTATCAACTTTTTCTGCCAAAGCTAAATCAAGTAATGGTTTAAAATCAGAATCAAATTCATGCGCCTTTACACGAATCTTTGCCCTTTCTAATGGGCCTGATGGGAAAAGGGGCGGGGTGGGGATTATGTCTTCTAAATATTCGAACCCAGCCATTGCATCGGGAATAATTGCGCCATTGCCCCATAAATCATCAATTAAAACCGGTGTTCTTCCACGTTTGTCAACAGCGAGTAACTCTGGGGAAACGCCAGATAAAGGAACCTCAATAGTATGGAAATTCACATGTTTTTCACCCAACGCGATTTTCATCGCCCTTGATAAAGGATCAAATGTTCGGGTGTGGAGGATTATCATATATGGTCTTTTGCCTAAAGTTGGTTAATATTTTATTTTATATTTACATTCGTTATTTTGAAATTTACATATGGTTTGATGTCACCATGCAGATGCCCCGAATTAGCCGTGAGGTATATACCAAAGCGAAGCGCAAGCGCGATTGAGCGCCGCGCGGAGTCGCGCGCCCCACCGGAGGCATGAGGGAATAGCATTTGCGATTAGCAAATGCCCCGAATTAGCCGTGAGGTATATATTAATGCACAAATGTGTGCATAACCATTGAGATTTTGGTGTTTCATATCTATTTAAGCATCAGTCTTTTTAAAAATTCAATTTTCATGAGGAAATAATGTCTCTTTTACCAGCAATTGCTACTATGAATGTTCTTGCGCAGGCTGCTCCTGCTGCTACGGGTCCATCAGATATTCTAATGAATTTTCTTCCGATTATTGCGGTGATGGTTGTATTTTATTTCCTTCTTATCCGTCCACAACAACAGCGTGTGAAGCAACACCAAAAAATGCTTTCAGAGCTTAAAAAAGGCGATACTGTTGTTACATCAGGCGGTTTCATTGGTAAGGTGAAAATATTGGGTGATGTTGATGTGTCTGTTGAAATTGCCCCAAATGTTGTGGTTAAAGTTGTGCGCGGAACAATTTCAGAAGTGCGCACCGAAACCCCTGCGAATGATGTAAAATAATAAAGGAATCAGAACTTTGATAAACTTACCACCATGGCGTATCTGGACGGTAGTCATTGTTACTATTCTTGGCATTATTTGGGCATTTCCAAATACATTAAGCGAGGATGCGCGTAACAAATTACCAAAATTCCTGCCGCATTCGGCAATTAATCTTGGTCTTGACCTACAAGGCGGTTCTCATCTCTTATTTGAAGTTGATAAGAATGCTATTTATAAACAGCGCATAGATGCCGTTTCTGATGATATGGTTGGCGTTTTGCGTGGTAATGTTGACGGTAGCAAAACCAAACTTCCGGCACTTGCTTTTAGCGGTCGTGGCGTATCGCCAGATGGCTTAACCGCAAAAGTAACAATGACCAATCCTTCTGATGTCACCGAGGCAGTTCGTAGAATCACAACACTTGGACAACCTATTACGGATGCAAATGGTGTTAGTGCGCTAAAAGATTTGGTTGTCACATCTAATGGTACAACCGTCAGCGTTAATCTTTCACCGGAAGCAATGGTATCAATGGAACGCCGTGCCGTGGCGCAATCGATTGAAGTTGTCCGTCGTCGTATTGACGAAACTGGTACTAAAGAGCCTTCGATTACCCGACAAGGCAATGATCGTATTGTGGTTCAAGCACCTGGTGAGTCTGATCCTGAAAAATTAAAATCATTAATTGGGCAGACTGCAAAGCTAACTTTCCAAATGGTTGATGAAAGTGTTTCAATGCAAGAAGCAATGGCGGGTCGTATCCCACCAGGTTCTGTATTGTTGCCACAACCAAACCGCCCTGAAGAGCCATATGTTCTTGTAAAAAGCCGTGCAACATTGGGCGGTGAAAACCTTACCGATGCGCGTCCAAATCAGGATTCAAACTCTGGCAACTGGGTGGTTTCATTCCGCCTTGATAGTGCAGGATCAAAAATCTTTGGTCGGGTTACAACTGATAATGTTGGCAAACGCTTTGCGATTGTTCTTGATAATAAGGTAATTTCTGCCCCAAATATTCAAGAGCCTATTCCTGGTGGTTCAGGTCAGATTACTGGTAATTTTACGCTTGAATCCGCTTCTGAACTTTCAACACTTTTGCGCGCTGGTGCATTACCTGCGCCATTGAAAATTCTTGAACAACGTTCTGTTGGTGCGGAATTGGGGCAAGATGCCGTAAATGCGGGCGCAAAGGCAGGCATAATTGCCCTTGCATTTGTTGTTGTCTTTATGTTGCTTGCATATGGGTTCACTTTCGGTGGTTTCTCCATCATTGCACTTGGCGTAAACATAATATTGATTTTTGCGGGCATGGGTACTTTTGGCGCAACCTTAACCCTTCCGGGTATTGCCGGTTTGGTACTTACACTCGGTATGGCTGTGGATGCCAACGTTCTTATTTACGAGCGTATGCGTGAAGAATATGCGGCAGGGCGGTCGGTTGCTATGGCACTTGATGCCGGTTTCAGTCGGGCGGTGATGACAATTATTGATGCGCACGTAACATCATTATTGGCGGCAATTATTTTGTTCTATTTCGGCTCTGGGCCTGTTCGTGGTTTTGCATGGACATTGTCTTTGGGTATTTTAACTTCGGTATTTACTGCGGTTTTGGTTACACAGGTTTTGATTGCCTTATGGTATCGCCGCACCAAACCAACTGTACTTCCTATTTAAGTGAGTGAATGATGAAAACATCATCTAAATGGCCTTTAATTCGACTGGTTCCAAAACAAACGCATTTTGGGTTTGTACATTTTGCGCGCCTTGCAGCAAGCTTATCGATATTGCTTGTAGTTTTATCATTTGTTTCTTTTGCAACTGGCGGTTTCCGCAAAAACCCGATTGACACTTTTAATTCCGCACAAGGCAATGTTGGTCAGAAGACCAGCGCCGTATTTGCTGATGCTTTTAACCTTGGTATCGACTTTAAAGGCGGTATTCTGGTTGAGGCAGTAGCACCAAAAGCGATAGATATCGCGGATTTAAGAAGTGAATTACACAATTTGCCAATTCGTGACCCGCAAGTTCAGGGTTTTGATAAACCAAATCAGGTAATGGTTCGTTATCTTGCCGACCATGAGGATATGGAACGAACAACGAAAATTGTGCGTGATGCGATTTCACAAAAATATCCTGGAACAACTTTCCCACCTGCTAGCTTTGTTGGTTCTAAAGTTTCTGGTGAATTATATCAAAATGGTATTATGGCACTGGTTGCGGCAATTAGCTTTATGCTTGTGTTTATTTGGTTCCGATTTGAGTTACAAATGGGTGTGGGTTCGGTTGCGGCATTGCTTCATGACGTTATCCTAACACTTGGTTTTATGTCGGTTACGCGTCTTGAATTCTCTTTGACATCAATTGCGGCTATTCTAACGATTATTGGTTATTCTATGAACGATACGGTCGTTGTGTATGACCGTTTGCGTGAAAATATGCGTAAGTTTAAAAAGATGCCAATGGCGCAATTGATTGACCTTTCAACCAATGAAACGCTCTCAAGAACAATTATTACCGGTATGACAACCCTTTTGGCACTTATAGGTCTTACAGTGATTGGTGGTACGACTATTCAATCATTCACAATTGCCATGATTTTTGGTGTTATCATTGGTACATATTCGTCGGTTTATGTGGCGGCACCTTTCAGTCTTTTGATACCGCGCAACAAGATTGATAAGCCAGAAAAAATCGTGGACGACAGACCATAGTGACTAATTCATTTTTGCAATATGCGCAGGAAAAAGATCCACGTCGTGGCTTTGCCTGTGCTTATTGTGATGATGCATTTCGGGATGCGCTTTGCGGGCTTGTGATTTTTGACACAGAAATTTGGGGAATTCATATACGCTCTGGCGATATGGCGCAATTCCGTCTGCAATTTTGGGCGGATGTAATATCCCAATACCCTAATTCAAAACCATTTGATAATGCCTCAGAAGCATTGTTTCTGTTGTTGCAAACCTGCTCAAAGGATGAGTTGCTTACCTATTTGGACGCGCACTTTACCTATCTTTCAGATAATAATTTGGGGCGTATGCAGGTTTGGCAACAATATTTCACGCTATCGGCAAGGGTATGTGGTCATTCAAATGATTGTACCAATTTATCGGCACAGGTGGTGATTAATGCCATTAATGGTGATTTTGCACAAAATCAGGCTTTAATTAATTCAATTAATTCCGCAATTGCGGCTTTACCATCAACTGAGCGTGCGAAATATATTAATGATTTGCTGTTTCTTCGGCTCGCTAAAACTGGCAATACCTTCAATAATATTCATAATGAACCTAAGCGCAAATTAGGCCTTTTGGCGCAATATAAGCTTTTTACTGGCAGGCTTTTTTCAAAAATTTAGTGTTTTAACACTTTTACAAAAAGTGGTTTGTGGTGGCTTTGTGGTAGGCTTTCACCAATTTCGCATGATTGGATTTTCGCATTAAAACCAAACGCATGGTCGGTGGCAATATTTAATATACCTTTGTTATAGGTTGTTCCAAAAATACCACCGCATCTTATTCTTTTCGCACCAGAAGTTTTGGCAAAATCCTTCATGGTTCTATCCCATGGCACGATGCCAAAATCACCAAGTGTAAGAACCGCAGTCTCTTGATCACCCATACGGTTTGCGGCGCGATTGATAATTGCATTGTCCTTTGGTGCACCAAGGCTTGGGTTAACGCCCATAACGGTAAGGCTATTATCCATTGGGCGTGCCATTGTTGGCTCACCAGGCAGGGTTACTGCCCGCCAGTTTTCTTTGGCAAGAACCGCTAGAGACGTTGGGTCATTGGCAATTGGAACCTGAATCACTGACCAGTTTGGTATATTACCCGCAATTAGTTTATTGGCACCGGCAACAATCAAAAGGGTCGCGCCATTTTTCTCTCCCTGAGAGACAAAACCTTGCAATGCCCTTGGTGAATTTTCAACATTTGCCCAGCCCACAATATTGGCATCGCCAGTGCCGCCAATTGGTGGCTCACCAAGTGTTGGAACAATATTAACAACAAAACCCAATAGGCATAATAGTGACGCAATCGCCATCTGCCAATTGCGAAGGAATGCCCAGATGCCAGCACCAATTAATGCAAACCCACTCCAGATAATGCCATATGATGCAATATCAGAAAACGGTCTTCCCAACGGTGCGGCAAGCGTAGAAATAAGCAATAATATTGCCATTCCAGTAAAGAAAACGCCGCCCACAAGCGCAAATTCATTTGTTCTTTTTGCCTTGCGGCGTCTTTTGCCTTTTAGTTTGCGTTTTTTAGGTTCTGGTGGCGTTAAAATTGGTTCATTGAATAATTCTGATGCTGCCTCATCCACTGGTTCAGTTGCGGATGGGGGAGGTTGGTTAATTACTTCCTCAACCTTATCTTGTTCTGCCGATGTTTGATTTTCAGTTGGCTCAAATACTTCGCTAACTTCTTCAATTACATTGGCTTCTTCATTCTCGTTGGATTGTGTTAAAGCCGTAACTTCATCACTAATTTCAACTTTATCTTCAGAAGGTAATGTTTCTTCTTCTTGCTCTTCTGTTTCAACTTCAGCGGTATCAGATGCTATTACATTATCCTCTGAATTTTCATCATCAGACGGTTTATCTATAACCTTTTCAAGGAGTTGTTCAGGAGATTGTTCTTGGATGCTCTCTTGAATACTCTCTGGCGCATTGGCAATAATTTCTTCTTTTTTCTCTTCGAGTAATTCATCATCAGACATACGCCAACGGTCAGAAAGATTATTCTCTTCCTCTGCTTGGTCAATTGCCTCATTAGCGGCACCATCCATCGTTTCGAATGGTGTTATTTCTGGAGCAAGCTCAACATCATTATGCAGGATTTCTGATTGTGGTAATGCTTCAATTTCTTCTGCATCTTCCTGATTTATTTCAATAAATTCGTTTTCAGAAGTTAGAGATGTTGCTTCTGTTTCTGGGATATTATCGTTTTCTTCAGAAGGTGCTTGGGCGTATTCTTCGGTTTTGCCTTCATCAAGAATTATTGCAATATCTTCGGCGCTAAGTTGTGGAAGTTCTTCCTTAATTGGGCTTTGATACGCAAAATCAAGCTCAGGGTCATCAAAAACCGAAGTCTTAACTTTATCGTTATTTGATGTAGTAGCCACTGGCGCGGTTGAATTTATGTTACGAACCTCGCCAACGCTTCGACCAAGAATTGGATCATAGTCCTCTGGTAGAGGGTGGGGTATGTTGAATTCAAGTAATTTTTTACCGATAGTCAAGACTTCTGCCCCTTTACCCTTATCTTACGGAAAAAGAGGTGCCGCAGTCAAGCCCGCATCCTCTGGAAGGCCAAAAACAACATTGAAGTTTTGAATTGCTTGGCCGCCGGACCCTTTGATTAAATTATCAATCACAGAAATTACGATTGCGCGCCCCGGAATTCTATCTTCAAAAACTTGGATTACGCAATTATTTGTTCCTTTAACCCAACGTGTATCAGGTGACGCGCCCGCCTTGGCAAGGCGTACAAATAATTCATCATTATATTGTTTTTCAAATGCTTCACGTAAATCGGCAATTGAAACACCATCTTTCATTTTGACATAGGCGGTTACCAACTCACCCCTAGTCATTGGAATAAGGTGAGGGGTAAAGTTGATAACAACTTCTTTCCCCGCCGCAATGCCCAATTCTTGTTCGATTTCTGGGGCGTGACGGTGTTTGCCAACCCCATAAGCATACATGCTTTCGGCAATTTCGCAGAATAGGTTTGATTGTTTTAATGAACGACCCGCACCAGATACACCCGATTTGGCATCAATAATTAAATCATCGGCATGGATTAAGTTTTGCAAAACCAATGGCTTTAGTGCCAATAGGGTTGCAGTTGGATAACAGCCAGGGCAGGCGACAACGGGCGGCGCTTTTTTCAATTCAACCCGTGCAAATTCAGTCAAACCATAAACCGCATTAATGGTTTTTTTAGGGTGCAAATGTTCGCGCCCATAGGTCTTGGCATAGGTTTCAGGGCTTCTCAAGCGAAAATCAGCCGATAAATCAATGATTTTTACATGGGAAGGAAGTTCGGATAATAATTCCTCACTCGCGCCATGTGGCAAACAACCAAAGGCAACATCAACATCATCCCACTTAACATCTTCGGCCTTAAGAAGAGGAAAATCCGCATATTTATGCAAATGTGCATAAAGCTCACCAAAGCTTTTGCCGGCTTGTTGATTTGCGGTCAAAGAATGTAGTCGCAGATTAGGGTGACCATCAATAAGTCGGATAGTTTCGGCACCAGTATAACCAGACGCACCTAAAACCACCGCATTATAAATATTCTTTGTCATTTCAATAACCTAATCAATTATCTTGTCACGATTGCTGTGAACAAGTATCCGCGCTTTTAAAGCAAAAAATCAAAAAGTCATCTTATTTTTCTTATAAAACTAACTCAAACCCGCTAAAAACCAGATTTACATTATCATTACGCGAAATGGCGTGGCGCGACGGTCGAAATCCATAAAAAACAAGATATTGGATTTAATTTACATAATCTAACCATTTTTACCGTTTTATCAATTTGTAACAATAACTTTTTCCAAGAAAATGATTATTAATCAATTGGTTAATCGGCTTGTCGGCATTTATTTCCACATCCTCGCAATATGTTGACAAATGTTGACATTGCAACACGCAATACGCCGTTAAGCTAATCAGTGCGTTGTCCCAAAAACCTGATATTTCCTGACATTTAGTTGGCAAGCAGCAGTTTTATGTTTGTCCTAGATATTATAAATCTAAAAACCATCGTGGGGTATAGGACACACAAGAGTATTTGAACGGGGCAAGGGAAACCGCGTAGTTTCCTATATCAAAGACAAATCCCTAGCGGCGGCGTTCATCATGGTTTCTTCGATTGCATATAGGCCAGAGTTTCCACCCTTTTGCGGTGTCTCAAGGCTTGAATTAATAAACCATGCAAAGCCTTTTTGGCTTTTTGTATCAACCCAAACCCCTGCCAAAAGACCATAAGCCTCACCATAATGACCGTATAGGGTGGTTTTAAGGCCTTGTATTGGGCATCTTTCGTCTGGTTTTATGTGGCCAACGCCGGTTGCATAGTCGGTGATAAGTTCTGAATCCTTTTCGGCATTTGTACCGTTATATTGCCAAACGTCTTTTAAAACATTTGCCCTTAAGCCATCATCAAAAAATGGATTGGCACCCAATATAACCTGTCCAATTGTTGCAAGGTTTTCAATATTCGCCCGCAAACCACCCTGTGGGCCAAGAATAAGACCATTTGTGCCGATTTTATAATCCTTGAGGGTAAGATTATCTTTGGCATTTACAATCGGTCTCGGTTTTGAAATGGGGTCGCCATCAGTTTGCACCGTCCAGAAATTATCATTACCAAGGCGACGGAATAGGGGGGATGAATTTTTGACATCTTCATCGGACACCAATGACCAGTTAAAGCCACAATCTATTCCCATTGGTTTTATAATATTATCATGGGCATAAATATCAAAACGCTGCCCGGAAATATTTTCGATACATTGTGCAATTAACCCAAGCCCAAGATTTGAATAACAGAAATATCCAATTGGCTTATCCGAGAAATGGTTTCCATTAACCCAATTCGGATTATTTGGCGTAAAGAAGCTTTCGAGTGTTTCGCCAATTACGCCACGATAATTTTCGCCATCATCACGAATTGATGATGAATGCGATAAAATGTGCCTTGCGCTTATAGCCATGTCTGGAAAGTGGGGATTGCGTAATTTGAAACCCAAATATTGGGAAATATCACCATCTAGATCAAAACGTTTTTCAGAAGCAAGTTTCCATGCGCAAAATGCCGTTACAAGTTTGGATATTGATGCAACCCGCACCTTGGTTTTTGTGGTAAGCGGGGCGTCACCACGACCAGTTCCAAACGCACCTTTAAAAAGGATGTTTTTGCCTTCAAATAATATATATGCCCCACCTTTTATTTCATTATTGGCGAGGGCGGTTGTAAAGGCATTTGTGATTTCCATGTTTTTTATCGGCTTTTTTGAATTTATATGATTTGAATGTTTTGGTTTAGCATCGGCGGATTGCGGAATTAGGCTTGTTAAAAAGCCACTCGCCACACTTGTAGAAATCGCAAACTTGCCTGTGCCTTCTATAAAGCCACGGCGATTAATATCGTGATGTGTTTTTTTCATGTTGGCATCTTAACAATTGCCGCAATTTTGCCAAGTATTAATTATAGCCAAAATAAATAAATATCTTATTGTGCAATTAAAATGTTTTTAGGGGGCAAAATGCGTTTAAATAATAATCGCCGTGAAATTATGATGCTTTTCGGGGGTACGTTAATATCATCATGTGCCAAAATTAATCAGGATGTTAAAACCAATAAAGTTGAGCATAAGGATTTAAAAGACGCCTTTGCCGAACTAGAGAAAGCAAGTGGTGGCAGGCTTGGGATATGTGCATTTGATGTGCAAACTGGGAAATATAATGGGCATCGTATTGATGAACGTTTTGCGATGTGTTCGACCTTTAAGCTTCCGCTGGCGGCATTCGTCTTTAATGAAATCAAGGCAGGGCGGCTTGATAAGAATTTAATAGTTCCATTGGATGCAACCGGATTAAAGGTTTATTCCCCAATAGTTCAAGAGGCATTGAAAGTTGGAAAAATCAATATTGTTGATGCTGCCAAGGCGGCACAAATAAGCTCTGATAATATTGCGGCAAACGCGATATTGAACCATTTGGGTGGGCCATCATTTTATACGAAAAAAATGCGTGAAATTGGCGATGAGGTTACAAGACTTGATGCTATTGAGCCAATGATGAATGTTTTCAAAAATGGTGATATTGAAAATTCAACCACGCCAATTGCAATGGCGCATACATTGCAAAAAATCCTTACAAAAGAATATGTTGGCGATGAATATTATGATGTTTTGATTGGTTGGATGAAAGAGACACAAACCGGTCTAAAGCGTTTGCGTGCGGGTTTGCCAAATGATTGGGTGGTTGGTGATAAAACGGGAACCGGAATAAACGATGGATATCCAAACCGTTATAATGATGTCGCTTTGGCGTTTTTACCCAATGGGAAACAGGTAATTATTACCTCTTATTTTGAATCCGATAAATATTATAAAGATATAAGGGATGAGGATCAGGAGACACTAAAAAGGGCTGCCGAAATAGCAGCCCGATTTATCGAAAAATAATTGAATTATTATGCAACTTGCAAATTGACAGCAGAGGTTTTGCCGCGTCTGTCAGTTTCAAGTTCATAAGAAACTTTTTGATCTTTGTTCAATGTGCGAAGACCTGCGCGTTCAACAGCAGAAATATGAACAAAAGCGTCATTGCCGCCACCTTCAGGTGCGATAAAACCATAGCCTTTGTCAGTGTTGAAAAATTTAACTGTACCTTTAATCATAGCATCATTCCTTATAAAAACATTACGCGAACCAAAAAATAGCACGCATAAGAAATAAGAAATGCTAAGTATTGGAAGTCCTACCCACGTGGGATAGTAGTAATATTGTTTCAACTAGCCGAAAATATTGTTTTTGCCAATCGCAAAAAATTGTTTTAAACAGTTAAATTGTAACAGAAAGTGCGGGTATCTCCTTTTGAAAAAAGAAATTCATTTTATTGATCGTGTTGGTTGGCTTCGGGCGGCAGTCCTTGGTGCGAATGACGGCATTATATCAACGGCATCGCTAATTGCTGGTATCGCCGCGAGCAATGCAACAAAGCCTGCAATATTTTTTACTGGTATTGCTGCGCTGGTTGCCGGTGCATTATCAATGGCGGCGGGGGAATATGTTTCCGTTAGCTCACAATTAGATACTGAAAAAGCGGATTTAGAACGCGAAAAATACGAATTAGAAAACTTTCCTGATGCCGAAAAGAAAGAGCTTCAGGATATTTATATAAAACGTGGTCTAAGCCCTGATTTGGCGTTATTGGTTGCCGATGAGCTTATGAAGAGCAACGCATTAGAGGCGCATTCACGTGATGAACTTGGAATCAGTGAACATTTAAGCGCAAGGCCGGTTCAGGCGGCTATTGCCTCGGCATTTACTTTTGCTGCGGGTGCGGTTTTGCCGATTTTGGTTATTTTATTATTTCCGCGTGAATATTCGGTTTGGGCGGTTTCATTATCTTCAATTATGTTTTTGGCATTATTGGGGGTGGTTGGCGCGCGCGCTGGTGGTGCCAATGTAATAAAATCTGTTATTCGGGTTACCTTTTGGGGTGCTATTGCGCTTATTGTTACCGCAAGCATTGGTAAACTATTCGGAACAAATCTATAAAATCAAAACTTATTAGACTAAACGGGGCAGGGTGATGCGATATTTTTGGCTCTTGATTATGGCGTTTTTCTTGCCGACCTTGGCGAAGGCAGATTGTTTAAAAGTTGCTGACGATCCGCAAATAAGTATGCGCCTTGATAGATTGCAGGCATTAAAGGCAATCAATTTTGAACGAAAAGATATATTTCAAGCGCTTTGGGATACTTCCCTTTATGAAACGATGGGTTGTTGGGCGACGCCTGTGGGTAATTTTGATGCGCAAACCCTATCGGTTGGGGTTTTGCAGTGGAATTATGGGCAAAATTCGCTGCAACAACTTATGAACGGCTATAAAGCGCAATTTCCCGATGATGCTTCGTTCAAGGCCGAAGTTGCACAATTAATGCCAAACTATGGCACGGTTGCTTTTGCCGATGATTGCCTTGTTACGCCAACTCCGCAAAGTTGCAAGGATAAAATTCTTGCGGCGCATACGCCTGATAATAAGCTTAATCCCACTATTGCCGCTGAATATGAGGCATTGTTTAACAGCCTTAAAATGCGCCAAACGCAGGTAGATGTTTTCTCGGACTATTTAATTGAAATGACGCCAAAGTTTCAGGCGCTATTTGGTGATGATATTACACCACTAAAAGTGAAATGGGGCATTGATGTTGCCATTCAGCAAGGTTTTTTGAAATATAATGATCAAAATTATTTCCTTAAGCCCGATGATGTTACCGCAATAAATAAAATATATTCTTCACAAGATGTGGAAAAGCGTAAAGCCGCGCAATATAGCATCATTCGTTGGTATTCAGGGCTTTGTGGCGGGATTTATCAAGGGGTAAATGCACCGCAATGTAACTATAACATCAAATCATGGTGTGCAGTAATCAAACATGGCCTTAGTGATGAGCAGGCGCAATTACTAAACTTTACTTATGTTCGCTCGCGCATTGCCCAGGGGCAATCAGGTCGTTGGCAGGCAAATGCCTTTGCAAGACGCACAAAAATCGCACTTAATACCGGTTGGGTCGGTAAAGAAAAAGATGGCTTGCCCAAGGGTGTGCATAATACCTGGAAATGCAATAAGTGGCTGGTTGAAGAATAACAATATGCCACAAGCAAATATGCCAAATGCCGGAGTAGCTTTTGAATAAATTATTCAAACAATATCTTTTAATTGTTTTGGCGACTTTGATAATAATGCTACCGGCAATTATCAATGGTTTTCCTTTTGTCTTTATGGATACCATTGATTATCTTGGTGGGTATATAAGGATATTTTGCCCGCCGGCATATGGTGCATTTGCAAGCACATTGCGCAAATTAGGTAATGTGTGGCTAATACCATTTTTTCAAGGATTAATTGTTAGCTATTTAATATATTACCTCAATGTGGTGATGTGGGGACGGGTTAGGGTCATTGGGTATCTAGGGCAAATATTATTTCTTACCCTATTTACGAGCCTTCCATATGTTTCATCTTTAATCATTGCCGATATTTTCACGCCAATTTTATTCATAAGCTTTTTTATTCTGGCTTTTTATCCTGATAAGATAAATTTGCGAACCAAAATTATAATGCTTGTGATATTTACTTTTGCGTCAATGGCGCATGTTTCAAATATTTATCTTGGCGCGGGTTTGTTAATCCTAACGATAATAGTTGAATTTGCACGCGGGGGATTGAAAAACCGATTACAAGGATTGGGAATTGTTACAAGTGGTTTAATGACGGCGGTCGCTTTATTGCTTTGGGTTAATATTGCCAGTTTTAAAAGTGTTTCACTTTCGCCATCTGCCCCAACTTATATGCTTGCCAATTTGGTGGCACAGGGGCCGGCAAAGAAATATTTACAATCAGCATGCCACAATGCTGGTTACAAAATTTGCAAATATTCCAATCAATTACCGTCAGATGTTAATGATTTTATTTGGCGCAAAAGTGGAATTGTTATGCGCATGGGTGGTTTTCAAGTCTTAAATGGTGAGGCGGCAATTATTGTAAAAAATACATTGTTAAAATACCCATATGATGTTGCCACAATCGCCATTAATTCATTTGCCAAATCATTTACAATTCACGAACCTGCTGCTGAGATTGATAATAGCATTATCAAAGAAAACTTCCCCAATTTGATGGCGCAATATTTTGGGGAGGGCGCAAAACAACAATTTCTTAAATCGGCACAGGGAAGTGGAACATTTAGGCATGATGTAATTCGGGCAATTGATGGGTTTTTATACCCACTATCATTGGTATTGATTATAATCACCGCGATTTTACTAATTCCGAAATATAGAGATAATAAATATTTATTGCCGCTTTTTACGCTTGCATTCATTTGTGGCAATAATTTCTTGTGTTCGGTTGGGTCAGGGCTTTTTGATCGTTATCAGGCGCGGGTTTCGTGGCTTATGGTGCTTGCTTTATTACAAGTATTGGCAATGCTAATTGTAGGGAAAACGCCACAAAAAGTGACTAAAAGGTAATCTATTGTTCAATTTATTACAGTTTGGCAAAAAATTTGGCATGAAAATCGCATATTTCTCTTGATTTTGTCGTGAAAATGATAGAATAGGCGCAAAATTGTGCAGCGCCGCATTTTGCGATGTTGGGGGAGTAATGGATGAAGTCCGCTTTGGTGGATAATGCTGAGTTGATGAATAATTTCAAGCGCGCTTTATTAATGCTTTTGTGCGCAACAATTATGACCATGCCAGCCATTATTAATGGTTTCCCTTTTATCTTTCAGGATTCTGCGGATTATCTTGCGGCATTGCCGAGGTTTTACCGCCTGCCAGTATATGGTTGGTTTGCCAAAATCGGCGCGCTATTCGATAATATTTGGCTTATTGCCTTTGCCCAAGGGCTTATAATTTCCCATTTGCTTTATTATGTAACCAAAAGCATTTTTGGCAAAGTTAATTATGGTTTATTGGCGCTTATGGTGTTGGTTCTAACCATTATTACCAGCCTTCCATATTTTAGTGCCTTTATGATGGCGGATGTATTTACGCCAATTTTATTCCTTACCCTTTATTTATTGCTATTCCATTCAGAAAGTTTGCCGCGCTTTACCTATTATTATTTCTGGGTATTGGCGATTTTTGCGGCAATGGCACATATTACCAATATTTATTTGGGGGCAGGGCTTATTATTTTTGCCGCCTTTTTCAAATGGGCGCGCTCTGGTTTTGCACTTTCGGCACTTAAACCTGTGGCATTGCCATTGATATTGCTTTCGGTATCTGCCGGCTCGATTATGGGGATTAACCAGTATTATTTTAAAACTTTCAGTCTTTCGCCAGCGTCACCAGTATTTACCCTTGCCAATCTTGTGTCCCAAGGTTCAGCAAAAGAATATATTTTAAACTCTTGCCCTGATGCCGATTTTAAAATTTGCCAATTTGCCAAGGTTCTTCCAACTGATGTGAATGAATTTATCTGGAGCCGGACTGGAATTGTTATGCGGATGCGCGGCTTTAGTGCTTATCGCAGTGAAGCAAAAGAAATTGTGAAAAACACCATCGCAACCTATCCCAAAGAAGTTGCACAACAGGCGTTGATGTCCTTTGTGAAATCATTTGAAAAACATACCCCTGCGGTGGAGATTAATTCTTCTGTGGTTGCCGATAATTTGCCGCATTATATTAAAAAGGTTTATGGCGAAAAAGTGCGTCGTGACTTTTTATATTCGGCCCAAGCAAGAGACGCCCTTCCGTATGAAACCATCAAAAAGATTGATAATATTGTTTATCCATTATCGCTTTTGGCAACCATTCTTGCGGCAATTGTTTTCTTGCCCCGTGTGAAAGATAATAAATACCTATTCCCATTATTCACAATTGTCTTTGTTATGGGTAATAATTTCATCTGTGCCGCCGCATCGGGTCTATTTGATCGTTACCAAGCACGTGTATCATGGCTTTTGGTTTTTGCCGTGATGTTGGTGATTGGAATTGTCTTTAGCGAATGGAAGAGCAAAAAGGCAATGAAATTAATTGCCCCATAGTTTTTTAAGTGCAACATCTCTACCGCAGCCTTGGCGGTAATTTTCATATTCCCAGTGGTGAGTGCGCCAATAATGTTGGTGATATGATTCTGCTGGATAAAATGGTGTGTTGGCGATAGTAATTTGTGTATAAATTTTCTTGTTAAGTTGCTTGCCAACTGCCGCTTTTGAAGAATTTGCCAATTCAAATTGCTGGTTATCATAAGTGAAAATTGCGGTATGATATTCGGGCGCGAAATCGCAAATTACGCCTTGTTGATTTGTAGGGTCGGTTGCGTGCCAGAAAGTATCAAGTAATTTATTAAAATTGGTTTTGTCTGGGTCATAATATACTTCGACTGCTTCGACATGACCAGTATTACCAATTGAAACCCTATCATAGCTCGGATTTTTAATCTTGCCGCCCATAAAACCTGCGGTGGTTTTGACAACGCCATTGGCATTATCAAAGGCTTTTTGAATTGACCAAAAACAACCACCGGCAAACACTGCTTTTTGCAATTTTGGATTTTTTATTTCCGCTGCGGAAAAGGAGGCAATGCTAAGAGATAAAACAAGTGTCAAGGCCCCGAAAAATTTCTTTGAAATAATCATGGTAAATCCTTTATAAGGGGATGAATTTTAATACCGCACCGTTTGAACAATAACGAAGCCCCGTGGGTCGTGGCCCATCGTTAAAAATGTGCCCGTGATGTCCGCCGCATTTTGCACAATGATATTCGGTTCTTTCATCACCTATCAACCAATCATTTTTGGTTAAAAGCGCACCGTTAATTGCTTGATAGAAGCTAGGCCAGCCTGTTTCAGAATCGTATTTTGTGGTTGAAGAAAACAATTGATTTCCACAGCCTGCACAGGCAAAAACACCTTTATGGTGTTCTTTTAATAAAGGGGAAGTAAAGGCGCGCTCTGTTCCTTCATGGCGTAAGATTGCAAATTGCAATGCGCTAAGGCGTTTTTTCCATTCTGCGTCAGAGTAATTTACCTCATATTCAACCTTTTTCGCAGAAGCCAATTGAGGAGTGAATATACAAGCACTAGCATAAAATAAAAATTTTCGTCTGTTCATGATATTACCCAAAAGTGAAAGCGTAAGCGGAAACGCCTTTGCCCATAAATTCTATTGAAAAATCATGTTGTCCGGCTTTGTTTTTAAGGCGTATCAA
Organism: Hyphomonadaceae bacterium UBA1933; assembly: GCA_002337085.1. GTDB lineage: Bacteria > Pseudomonadota > Alphaproteobacteria > Caulobacterales > Aquidulcibacteraceae > Pseudaquidulcibacter. The sequence continues at coordinate 618,047 of DDFH01000003.1, forward strand.
TTGATAAAGACGATTGTCTTTTATGGTGCCATAACCGTTTTCATCAACATCAAGTCCATGGTTTTCCATTGGTGGTTTACCATCAAGCAAGACACGGAATTTTACGGTCTGTCCGGCTTGCGGCGGCCCCAAAACCAAATGTAAATCACGGGCATTAAAACGATAAGTGATGCCGCCTTTATCGGAGTTAAGGTAGGCGTTTTCTTCATTAATTGTCCATGTTCCATAAAGGCTGTGCTTATTTAGAACAGGTTTTCCGATTGTATATTTTTGCGCCTCATTGGCAGAAATATTTTCAGGTGAATTAAACCCTTCGGTTCGTTCATAACCAATATAGGTTTCGGGTGATAAAACCTCTTTAAACTCCGATTGCTCCCCGATGCCTTGTGTGTCAATTTTAGTTATTGACGCTTTAATATTGTGACCATTCTCTTCAAGTAATTTTACTAAGTTTTTTTCAGATTCCTCATAATCGCCTTCGCCAAAATGATGATCTCTAATAATTCCGTTACGGTCTATAAAATAATGGGCAGGCCAATATTGATTGTTAAAAGCATTGAAATTTTTAAGGTCATTATCAAGAAGTACGGGATAATTAATTCCCAAATCCTTCACGGCTTTTTGAACATTGTTAAAATCACGTTCAAAGGCAAATTCGGGGGAGTGAATACCAATCACTACTAAACCGTCTTTGCCGTATTTTTCTGCCCATGCCTTAACATAAGGAATTGTACGTAAGCAATTTATACATGAATAAGTCCAGAAATCGATTAAGACTACTTTGCCTTTCAAATCTTCTTTGCTTAAAGGCTTGGAATTAAGCCATTGTGTGCCTATTAGTGATGGCATCTGATCTTCTGAACTATTATTCAAATTATCGATATTTTTTGCGCTGTTAAGGTTTGTTTTATCTATAAGGGATTGTTCAATCTTATTGGTATTGGCGGTTGAAATTTGGGTTAAAAAACCTTTGTCTGCACCGCTTGCAATTAACACAACACCAATAATTACCAATACCCCAAGGACTTTGCGGATGTTTTCCCCAAAACCCAATGATTTTTTCATATATGAGAATACTTTGCCACCTGCAAAGATTGCAATTGATAATGAAGTTGCCGCACCCAATGCGTAGGCAAATAATAATAAAATACTATTGTAACTAACGCCATTAATTGCTGCCCCTGTAAGTACCAATCCTAAAATAGGTCCTGCACATGGCGCCCATAAAAGCCCGGTTGCTACACCAAGACCAAAAGAGCCTAAAACATTTCCATTATTTATTCTGGAACCAAGTCTTACAATTGGTCGTGTGAAATATTCCGATAATTGCGGTAATAAAAGCATAAAGCCAAAAATGGCAAATATAATCATTGCGATTATGCGTGCCGCTTCATTGGCTTTGGCAATCCATGCACCTGATATTGTGGCAAGGCTTGAAACAATTATAAAAGTAAAGATTAGTCCCAATAATAGGGGCAAAGTCGATTTAATAAATGGCTTATCGGATTTTGCAAAAACAAAAGGCAAAACCGGCAAGATACATGGGCTTATAATTGTTAAAACCCCGCCGACATATGATAATATATAAAATAACATTTCACGCTCCTATTTACATATACGTTTTGCAATTTGTTTTGGTTACAAAATTGGTGAGATTTAATAATATTTGTAGCAATAATGCGGCGGTAATATAATACCGCAAAGCTAACTAGTTGTTTTTATTGCAAAAACAGTAGGGGTGTTGACAAAAGAATCATAATCCTGTTTATGCGCCACACACAAGCCGTCAAAAGTGATTTTGGCGGGCTTATTGTTTTAAACATAGGATAGTTTTTATGTACACAAAAAGTGCAAAAACCGCTGAAGCTGACCGCAAATGGATTGTGGTTGACGCTGATGGTGCGGTTGTTGGTCGCCTTGCTACTTTCATTGCAAAGCGTCTTCGCGGTAAACATCGCGCTGATTTCACCCCACACGCTGATGTTGGTGATTTTGTTGTTGTTATCAATGCCGAAAAAGTTAAATTTACCGGCAAAAAAATGGAAAACAAACGTTATTATCGCCACACTGGTCACCCAGGCGGTATTAAAGAAACTTCACCTGCAAAAATCATTGCTGGTCGTTTCCCTGAACGCGTTCTTGAACAAGCTGTTCTTCGTATGCTTCCTAAAGAATCTCCACTTGCGCGCGATCAATTCAAAAAACTTCGCGTTTATGCCGGTGCTGAACATCCGCATGAAGCGCAAAACCCAACCAACGTTGATTTCAAATCAATGAATAGCAAAAACGTAAGGGGCGCATAATGTCTGATACAGTTAATTCACTAGAAGATTTGGCAACCCTTGGCAAAGATGAGCAAGTGGTTGAAGTTATTGTTCGTGAACCAGAAATCGATTCTTTGGGTCGCGCATATTCAACTGGTAAACGTAAAAATGCGATTGCTCGTGTATGGGTAAAACGCGGTACTGGCAAAATCACCATCAATGGCAAAGATCAAGAGCAATATTTTGCACGTCCGGTTCTTCGCATGGTTATCAATCAGCCAATGCAGGTTACTAACCGCGCAACTGAATTTGACGTAATTGCAACCGTTAAAGGCGGCGGTCTTTCTGGTCAAGCTGGTGCGGTTCGTCACGGTATTTCAACTGCTCTTACCCGCTTTGAGCCTGCTCTTCGCGCTGTATTGAAACCATATGGTTACCTTACTCGTGATAGCCGTGTTGTTGAACGTAAAAAATACGGTCGCGCAAAAGCACGTCGTTCTTTCCAGTTCTCAAAACGTTAATCTGGTTTTTCAAATCAAATTCAAAACGCCCTCGAACATTCGGGGGCGTTTTTTTATGCCATTTTTATTTTATGGCGACCTAGGCAACTTTAATTTGCCATAATAATAATTCATCACGTGTTCATTGTGTTTTGATAAAATAATCTATTAAAATTGGGTGGTGATATGACATTCAAAAAAATTATTCTTAATGGTGCAGTTGTTTCCTTGGCATTGCTTGGTGTAACTTCCTGCACAAGCATTGCGAAAACTGAACCAATGGCGGATATGGCACATAATAGCAGAAATTCACTTGATTGGGCCGGCGCATATAAAGGCACAATGCCGTGCGCGGATTGCGAAGGACTTGAAACCGTAATCACTCTTAAACAAGATGGAACATATACATCCCAAACCAAATATCTTGGCAAGAACGACGACAAGGTTTTTACCGAAAACGGTAAGTTCACATGGTCAGATGACGGCAGCACGATAATGGCCGATGGAATGCGCCTAAAGGTCGGTGAAAATCAAATCACATGGCTTGATGGGGAAGGCAAGGTAATAACTGGCGATTTGGCGAAAATGTTCGTCTTGCAAAAAATCACCAATACAACACTTACCGAAACCTATTGGAAACTGGTGGAAATTAATGGGCAGCCAGTAAAGCCAAGCCCATCCGAACCCTATATGATTTTAAAAGCAGACGGCAGCATGAATGGATCATCGGGTTGCAATCGTATGATGGGTTCATATAACGCCAAAGATATGGGGCGCATTCAATTCGGGCAAATTGCAGGAACCAAAATGTTTTGTATGGACGGTATGGAAACCGAACAACAATTCTTTAATGTCTTGTCCCAAGCCGATAATTACACAATCGTTGGCGACACATTGCAATTAAACAAAGCCCGCATGGCGCCCCTTGCCAAGTTTGAAGCGGTTTATTTACGGTAATAACTAAGGCCATACTGTCACCCCGCACTTGTTGCGGGGTCTCGCTTTCTAACTACAAGACCCCGCAATAAATGCGGGGTGACAGGTCTTAATTAAATTGCCAAGCCTATAATGTTTAGTCTAATTGATGCGGTGATTTGGTTGCTTCCTTCAAAACCTCAAGAATGGCATTGGGGTTTGAAAGGACGTCCTTGTCTTTGAAGCGCAGCACATCAAATTTGCAATATTCAAAATATTCGTTGCGTTCGGCATCATTTGCGCGCCCTTCAAGCTCTGGGCTATCGACTTCAACAATTAGCCAGCGTTCATAACAAACAAAATCGGCAAAATAGCCAATGTCGTTACGACCCTTTTTAATCCGTTCCGACCGCAGGAATTTAACGCCCAATGCCTTGTCTTTTATCATCGACCACATTTTATATTCAGCCTTGGTAGGCTGATTACGCATATTGCGCCGCCCAGAAACATTAAACTCATCATCGGCTTTTTTAGGTGCTTTTCTCATGCGGGCGTGAATAGCGGATTTTTGAGGGAAGGGGAAGGGGGGATTATTTGTAACCTAAATAATTATTTTAATTATTCTTTTGATAGTTAAAGCACGAATTTTCACCTTTTTTGGATTTGCCTAGGTTGAAACTAATTGTTTCAATTGTAGGGGTTACTGTAATAATAGGTTTTTTAAGATATTCGCTTAGAAAGGTATCAACTTCATTTTTAATTTCGGGTGATTGTTCAATCGTAGTAAACCCTTTTAATTCAGTATCGTATAATACTGAAATGTTGCTATATTGTGAGGCGCTTTGTGGTAGTTTTCCTTCATCTGCGGCTTTTTGCATTTCTCTAAATGAATATGAGGAATCAAATTTTCCAATTAGATTAAATTCGTCTCGCTTAACATGGAAATATTTTGTCCCGCTATTGAAGCATTCGCCCCAGAGAAATCTATAATGAAACATTGCGATTGCCGCATCATTTTCTTTCATTTGACCAATCCAATATCTCTTTCCATTGGCTTTATTTGTAACTAGAAATAAAGTCACTTCATTTGGAGATCTAAACAGTAAGCTTACATCAGGAATTGTATTTGTACTGCTATCATACCTCATAATTCTTAGTCCTTGAAACAACAACATCAATGGAGAATTAAATAAGTTTTTTTCGAATGCGGGACTGTTTTCATCAATAGCAATTACTACATATCCGTAGCCATCTTTTAGTTTTTCAAATGAGCCAGCGAAGCTTGTTGATGGAGTTAAAAAAGAAAATAAGATTACAAAAATTAGTTTTTTGAACATAGTTCTTTCACTTTATAATTGAATAAGTAATAATTGAAGGATAAATGAATAATTTGAAGCTATATTTCTCTATTTAAAATCATTTTATGTCAAATAAATTTTCTACTGCTAAGCTTTATGCGCTCATTACATGTAAGAGCTTGACAAACGAATCTCTCTTATATATAGCCACCACATCTTGCTTGAACTGGCTGTGAATTGCCGTCAAACAAAGACTTTTTGGTTTTTGCTGTTTGACAATTCAGACGCGTTCTCAAGAAATTAGGGTTGGTCATCGCCGATAATGATGCCAAAAGGTTTTAAACCTTCAAACTTATAAGAGACGCGTTTTAAACGCAATTGTCTGTTTGACCTATTTTCTTGAAATCGCTAAATCAGTTGGGCCGTGCTTTTCTTTGAAATGCGCGGTTTTTATTTTGGCTCAACTGATTGGGTCGGGATTTAAGTTTTAAGCAAATTTGTTTTTTCGTGCGACATGACCGCGATGCCCAAGGGTAATCTGCTTTAATGTCGTTTTAGTTGTTTGGGGCAAACCATAGGGGTTTGCAAAAAGAGGGTGAAAATGGCAACACAGACCATTCGCATCAAATTACGGGCATTTGATCACCGTGCACTTGATACAAGTGCCAAAGAGATCATCTCTACTGCAAAGCGTACCGGCGCCGAAGTTCGCGGTCCGATTCCTTTGCCGACCCGCATTGAGCGTTTTACCGTAAACCGTTCGCCGCACGTTGACAAAAAGTCACGCGAGCAATTTGAAATCCGCACACATAAACGTGTTCTAGACATCGTTGACCCGACTCCGCAAACTGTTGATGCTCTTATGAAGCTTGACCTTGCGGCAGGTGTTGACGTTGAGATTAAGATCTAGGGGACAAACCAATGCGTACTGGTATTATTGCTAAGAAAATTGGTATGACAAGAGTGTTCGCAGCCGATGGCGCGCACGTTCCTGTTACTGTTCTTGCGCTTGAAGGCAACCAAGTTGTTGCACAGCGCACATTAGATAAAGATGGCTATGTTGCTTTGCAGATTGGTGCAGGCACTCGTAAAGCTAAAAACGTTGCTAAGCCGCAACGTGGACATTTCGCGAAAGCAAATGTTGAGCCTAAAGCCAAGCTTAAAGAATTCCGCGTAACCGAAGAAAACTTGGTTGATGTTGGTCTTGAAATCACTGCTGATCACTTTGTTGAAGGTCAGATGGTTGATGTTGCGGCTATCACAATCGGTCACGGCTTCTCTGGTGCGATGAAACGTTGGAACTTTGGTGGTCTTCGCGCTACTCACGGTGTGTCACTTTCTCACCGTTCACATGGTTCAACTGGTCAGCGCCAAGATCCAGGTAAAGTTTTCAAAGGTAAAAAAATGGCTGGTCATTACGGCGTAGAACGTGTGACTGTTCAAAACCTTGAAATCGTGCGCACTGACGTTGCTCGTGGTCTTATCCTTGTAAAAGGTGCAACTCCTGGTGCTGAAGGCACTTGGGTTGAGATTAAAGACGCAATCAAATCAGCAATTCCTGCTGATGCTCCTAAACCTGCGGCTACTCGTAAGTTTGGTGAAGTTGCGGCACTTGCTCAAGAAGCTCCAGTTGTTGAAACTCCTGCTGAAGAGGGTCAAGAATAATGAAACTCGACGTAGTTAAATTAGACGGCAAAAAAGCAGGCTCTATCGAGCTTGATGATGCTATTTTCGGTCTTGAGCCTCGTGCAGACGTGCTTCATCGCGTTGTTCGTTGGCAACAAGCTAACCGTCGCGCTGGTACTCATGACACACAAAACCGTGGTGAAGTATCTCGCACTCACTCAAAATCAATCAAGCAAAAAGGCTCTGGCGGCGCACGTCACGGTTCTCGTAACGCTCCTATCTTCCGTGGTGGTGGTGTTGCACATGGTCCGCACCCGCGTTCACATGCTCATAGCTTGAATAAAAAATTCCGCGCTTTGGGTCTTAAAATGGCGCTTTCTGCAAAAGCAAAAACAGAATCTTTGATTATTCTTGATACTGCTGCTTTGGCTGCGCCTAGAACCAAAGAACTTAAAGCAAACTTTGCAACTCTTGGTCTTGAGAATGCGCTAATCATCGGCGGTGCTGTGGTTGATGCAAACTTCAAACTTGCTGCACGTAACATCATGAATATTGACGTTCTTGCAACTGCTGGTTTGAATGTTGAAAGCATTTTGAAACGCAAAACTCTTGTTCTTACCAAAGATGCATTAGAAGCTGTTAACGCACGCTTTGCTGCTGCTACTTCTGCTACAGAAGAAGCGCCGGCTAAAAAAGCACCTGCGAAAAAAGCTGCTAAAAAAGAAGAAGGGGAGGCATAGGTTATGACTACTGATGCTCGTCACTATGACGCTATCCTTGCTCCGGTAATCACTGAAAAAGCAACTATGCTTACTGAAAACAACCAAGTTGTTTTTCAGGTTCCTTTGACTGCGACTAAACCGCAAATCAAAGAAGCTGTTGAAGCACTTTTCAAAGTTAAAGTGAAAGCTGTGAACACCGTTCGTGTTGAAGGCAAAATCAAACGTTTCCGTGGTAAACTTGGCAAACGTTCTGACTTCAAAAAAGCAATTGTTACCTTAAATGAAGGTGACACAATCGATATTTCAACCGGTTTATAGGAGTTAGGGAATTATGGCACTAAAGACCTTTAAACCTACTTCGGAAGGACGTCGCCAACTGGTGATCGTTGACCGTAAGGACCTTTATAAAGGTAAGCCTGTAAAGTCTTTGACTGAAGGTTTAACTAAATCAGGTGGTCGTAACAATTTGGGTCGCGTTACTGCGTTCCGCAAAGGTGGCGGTCACAAGCGTACTTACCGTATTATCGACTTTAAACGTCGTAAATGGGATGTTCCTGCGACTGTTGAGCGTTTGGAATATGACCCTAACCGTACTGCATTTATCGCTTTGCTTAAATATCAGGACGGTGAGCTTGC
>DDFH01000006.1 GCA_002337085.1 Hyphomonadaceae bacterium UBA1933
TGTCAACCACTATCTGCAGCCAACATACAGTGAAAAATTTCTTTAATTTAATTGCTCGTAAAAGCACGAAAATCCTAGAGTTTTCACCGAATCTCGTGGGTTTTTCAACCACCCCTTAAACCGTCTTTCGAAGATTTTCAGAGCCGCGTTGCCGCGCCGAGGTGGGCTATCTAGTGGGAGGGAAAAAACTTTGCAACCCCCTTTTGCAGCGCAATATCAGAAGCCATCGCGCATGGTGCTACGGCGTTTTTTCATAACGTATAGGGCACAGGGATTCTATGTCCGTTTCATGACACTGAATTAAGTGCAGCTTATGATGTGATATATGTTTTTATGGCATCGGCCTCGGCAAGTATCATATCTATTTGCGCTTTTACCAGATCACCGATTGATACAATTCCCACCAAATGCCCCGAATCCACAACTGGCAAATGTCGAATCCTACGGTCAGTCATGCGGGCAAGTGCGCTTTCGACCGAATTTTCCGATGCCGCAAGCTCAAGATTCCTTGTCATTGCTTCCTGAACTTTATAATCAAGCGGATTATTGGTTGCCAAGGCACAGATTCTAACGATATCACGTTCTGATAATATGCCGACAAGCGCGCCAGCAGCATCAACAACAGGCAGCGCCCCTATCTTTCGTGCATTCAATGTTTCTGCGGCAGAGCGCAAAGTGGCATCCGGCGTAATGCTTATCATAATTGCGCCTTTGGCTTTATGCTTTTCCAATATATGTCTTATAAGCATGTAACACTCCCTTAATATGCGATGCTTACGCATACGCGATAGATACCATAGCTATTGTCGGTTGTTCCGACATATATTGGGAGAGGTATTCAATAGAATGAAAGGTTTTTGTAATTTTGCAAGCTGATTCTTTTAGTATGCAGCAAATCTTTCGGATATTTTCATAAAAATTGGATAGAGAATCATCCCAGCGACAAATCCGGCAAGGTGCGCCTCCCATGCAATTGGAATCATTCCCGATGCCCGCAGTAAATATGCACCAAGTACATTGACCAATAAAAATACAATTCCAGAGCTTATGACAGGTTTAAAGACATACCTACCCTCTGGTGCCATTTTAAATGCCGCAATAAGGTAGCCACCAAAAATACCACTAATCGAACCCGATGCGCCCACAAGGTAACCTTGCGAATTCATATTAAGCAGATAATAGCCAATACCCGCCGCAATACCACAAACCAAAAAGTAGATTATAAAGAGGATTGCCGCCGCCATCTTTGCCCCTTGCACTTGTGGCAAATATTTAATGTGGCGATAATTAACAATATTCGCACCCTTGATAAAAGAAATCTCGGTAAATGGTCCAACCTGCAAAAGCATTGCCGCATTCATAACCAAATGGAAAACACCGCTATGAATAAATTGATAACCTATCAAAGGCCAATAGCGTTGAACAAACCCCATCTCATCATATTCGGTTGAGCCTTTTAATATATTAGTATCAAATACAGAATCAGCCGCCCAGTTAAACTCATAACCATGGGGCGCAAATTGTCTTATAATATGCACAATCACCATAATCCCAAGCAAGATAACTGTTCCATAGTTTAGATTGTTAAACATTGGCTCACGCTTATTGTCTGCTTCAGACATTTCGTGCGGCTGACTTTCGTGCGAGTTGGAAGTTGGTTCTGACATATATAACCCTAATGAGGCAATTAATCATTATATATAATGACGCGATGACGAAAGTTACAAGCCACATATACATACGCATTTATAATAAAAATTTACTTTGTTTGTAAAAATCTAAATAAAATTGCAGCTTTGTTTACCATATATAAATCTCACTATAATAGTTTTAAGTAATATTAGAGATTTATTAACTTTTGAAAGAAAAATGCCAAGTAAAGCAAATTAATTAATAATATTTAAGCAAGCATTATAATCGAATGTATGGTTAATTATTTTCATTGATACTGTCCCATTTTGGGAATTTTGGCACAACACTTGCATGGTTAACAAAGAATAAAAAAATATAGGACATTTTTGCCTAGTCCAAAGCAATGGAAAAATGTCCGAATAAGGAGTTAAATATGATGGAAGCCGATTACGAGCCGACAGAATCATTAGAAGACAATGATTTAGCCGTGCCATACGATGGCTTGAAGTTTAAAAGGCGTGCTGGTGCAGCATTCAGTCTTGCCGTAATTGTTTTATCTGGGGCGGCATTTCTTGCCGTGTCAGATGCAAAAGCGCAGACTGTTCCTAGCTATGCCAACGAGTTTACACAACCATATGGCTCCAATTCATATAATATGATGACACCATACGATGCCACAACACGTGACAGCGCGGCGAACCGCGTAATTATTGATGGCGTTATTATGTATGGTGACAATATCGCACAAAGTCTTGCCAATAAAGCAATTGGTGGCGATGGCACATCATATTCAGGCACAGGCTACGCAATCGGCAACCAATTAAATGTAAGCGTATCTGGCTCATATAACAATGTAATTGTCGATTCGACGCAAATTAATAATGGCGACCAAACGGTCATAATCAACAATGGCTCTGCCAGCACATCAACAAATTCTAATTCTTCTAGCATTCTGAATGGGGGGCTAAACTTCTAATGTTAAAGGTAACTCAAAAATCATTTGCAACAATCGCTTTAGCCTCTTGTATGGCTTTAACTGGTTGTATTTCGCCTGTCCCTGCTTACAAAGGCAATTACGCAAGGCCAATTGGCTCTTCGCCCGTTACTGCAAACCCAACACCATATTCAAATGCGTTGGTATGTTTGGGTAATTATGCGCGTACAAACGGAATTCGTGGCCCGAAAATCACGGTTGGTCGTATCCTTGACTTTACAGGTAAAGCAGACGCCGAAGGTGGTCGCCAAATTACCCAAGGCGGCTCATTGATGGCAATGTCGGCATTCGGCAAAGCGGGTGCAAGACTTGTTGAACGTTTTGATACTTCGGTTTCCGAGCTTGAATTAAAATATGCAAATAATCGCCTTATTGGTGATGAAGGCACGGATTACCGCAAAATTATGGCCGGACAAGTTCCAGGATCTGATTTCTACCTTGTCGGTGGTATTACCGAGCTAAACTATAACATCCGCTCGATTGGCTCTGATAATTATGTTGGTGACAAACGTTCTGACAAAGCAAAGGGTATTGTTAACGGCAAACTATATGTGATGAACGTTGGCCTTGACCTTCGTCTTGTTGATACACGCACTCTCGAAGTTGTTGACGTAATCTCGTACCAAAAGCAAATTATTGGTCGTGAAGTTGGCCTTGGCTATTTCCGCTTCTTTGATAATCTTGTGGTTGACCTTGGCGCTGGTGAGCGTTCATTAGAACCAATTCAGCTTGCAGTTCGTTCGGTAATTGAACGTGCAGTTGTTGAAATGATGTCAAACATTTACGGCATTCCAGGTGCATCAGTATGCCAAGGTTCTTTTGGCCCAGGTGGCGACCCAATGGGTCCGATTGGTGTAACTGGTGCATATGTTCCACGCTCACAGGCAACTGCTTCTGGCGCTGACGAACGTGCAGACCCAAGCAATTGGAAAAATGTTGGCGGCACCACCATTCTTGGTGAACCATTGCGCGGACGCAAAAACTAATCAAATAAAGGGCAGGCATTATAATGACTGCCCTTATTCCGTTTATGGCGGGTAATTTAAATAATAGCGTGGTGGCAAATGACAAAGAACAGCAATAAATTTATGAATGGGGGTTTTATCCCGCTATTATTTGTTGGTGCCAGTATTCTTGCTGGTTCAAATGTCTTTTTCGTCACATCTGCAAAGGCACAATCTTCTATACCTTGTGACCAAATTTTACCATCTTGCAAAACTGGTAATCAAACCAATGACATTACCCAAGATCAAATCGGAAATGTTGCCGCAAGCATCATTATAAATGGTGAAACCGTAACAATTGATGTTCCCAATAATAATGGCGGCACATCACCAGTAGATATTACCGCAACCGATATTTCAAGCACCTCTAGCGCTGCTGGCAACGTGATCTCTGCCACCGCTGCCAATAATACAAATCTTGATTATAAATCATTGCAAAACTTATCGGGAAATGTCTCTGCATCTAATAGTGTAACGACAACTGGTCACGTTCCTGGAATGGTTTATATGGTTACTTCGGCAAGTGGCAACTCATCACAGGCTGAAACCAATAGCGGTGATATGAGTTATGTTGCAACACAAAACGTTGCCGCATCGTCGCAAATTTCGGCAAATGCCACCGCAGATACCGCGCCGGACATGGGTAGCTTGCTCATAAACACACAAGCAAGTGCCAATACAGCAGCAATTAATAAAAATTATGGCCTAGTTAGCCTTGAAGCAAATCAAACAAATTATGGCACCGTAAATGCCAATACCAATGAAGTGAATTGCTGTAATGTCGATACAATGAATACCAATTCAATCGCGACCGGCAATACAACCAGCAGCGTTTCGGTAAATTCGACATCATATAATTATATCTTACAAAATAATTACGGCGATATAACTTCAAACACACGGCAAACAGTTACGAATGATAATAGTGACACAGCAGTAACCGCACAAACCGCAGGAAACAGTGCATTTAATTATAATCAGTTCGGCTATACTGAAATGAACTCTGCACAATATTCTGGCGGTAACATAAGTTCAAATGCCCGCCTTGATAGTGCATATTTCGATGGAACAGTTGTCGTTGGGTCGGCATCGCAAGGTAACTCAACCGTGATGTCATCAATCGGTACAAGTGGCGCACTTTATGCAAACCAAGAAACCGGTGCAGGTAGCGTGATTTCTGCCAACACAATATTTAATACCTATACCGAATATGGCGTGGGTTATGGCACAGCATCAGCAAGCGGTAACGCGCTTGCAGGCTTTATCTGCGCGGGTTGTTCAACTGATTCTGTATCAATGAACGGGTCTATCTATCAGGATAATAATGCCGCCGAAGTTGCAACCATTGGCATGAGTGCTTCTGGAAATGGTCGCCTGCATTCATATGGCGTTGCCGCAGGTAATAGTGCAACCATTATCACCCAAAATGGTCAAAGCTATTAATATAAATTTCTATAAATAATAAAAAAGCCGGAAATTAATCCGGCTTTTGTTTTTGTATGTATTGCTATTTAGTTTCCGACAGTCATTACAAGACCCGCTTCTTTTGCGGTTGCATCTTTTTCAAATAATCTTGTAACTTTTACAGGTTGAGCAGGGGTGAATTTAAAGCTTATAGAGCCACCTTTTTCAATAAACTGCCCAAACGATGTCGCAAATTCGCGTTCAAGCGGGCTATTATTCTTGTCTTTTGATTGTTTGACAAAAGATTGCGCCCAATCTTTGCGAACCGCCTTTGCAGTTTTGCCTTTGCTTGCCGCCTCAGATAAGGCAAGACGATTTAAGAAACCAAATTCTTTCAAATTTAAATTGAAGTCGATAATGGTAAGGTCTTTATATAATAATAAACCTTTATCCATCGCCTTGATTTGCATTTCAACCAATTTTTTATTGTCTTCTTTGCCGTTTTTATCTTTTGCTGCTTCTGCCTCAATAGATTTGCTATAATCGGCCATATCTTTTAGTTTGGTGTTTTTCATGAAATCATTCATGCCGCCCATTTTGCCAGCCGCAGTCAATTCACCAATATCGGCAGCGGTAATAACGTTGTTATTATTGGAAACAACGCCTGTAACAGGGTCATAAACACCATCACCAGCCATACTTAAACGCAGGCTTTTTAACCCAAACTCTGATAAAAACTCACTAAATTCAGATGCAGTTTTACGCGATTTATCAGTAACCGATGCCTCAAAAGTTGCTTTTGGCATTGAAATCGCGGTTACGATATTTTGCGCATTAAAGGTTGGCGAATAGTTCATATCATCAAGAGTGAATTTCATGCCATCAACTGCAAGCAAAATATCCGCAAAACGTGCTTTGGTCATCACAATGCCATAAGGGCCGAATGGCGCAATATCAGCCAAGGTTTTATCGCCAATAGTTTGGTTTTTATCACCCCCAAAAGATTGTACTATAGTTTTGAAATATAATAAGTTCAGATTATCAAAACTAAATTCGCCGATTTTAATGTTAATTGGGGCCTTGTCGGCAGTTCCACCAGTTTCAAAGCCATTAATAGCAAAATGTTTAAGAACATTTTTTCCAAGCCCAGAAATTTCAAAGTTCGCAAGTTTTAGGCCGTCAAAAGAGCTGCCACTGTCTTTGTTTTTACCCATCATATCAGATGTAACTTCGACACCGCTAATTTTGAATAAATCAAGCCCAACATTATCCCAGTCTTTTTCAAGGCTTTTACCACTTGAATTAATAATATTGAACAATGCGTCATTAATACCCGCAACGTCAATTTCTTTCATTTTAACGCGGGCAACCATAAAGTCGGCATCAACATCGCGAACATGAAAATCATCGAACTTAACATTCTTGTCTTTGGCTTTAAGGCCATTCATGGAAAATTTGCCAAGTTTAATTGGCATAGAGCCGGCATCAATAACAAGATTTTCAGCCGCAATATCACCATTCAAATCAGTTTTATCAAGATTGTTTGGATTGAATAAATCGCTTGTTGCATTAGAACTTGGCAGTTCGTCAAAAACCATAACAAACTTATCGCTATTAAGTGACATTTCATCTTCGCTAACAGCAATACCTTCCATCGTAATGCGAACCCGTCCGGTTTCTTCTTGATTATCAACCGTCATTTTTTCAATAGTCAAACCTTCGGGAGTTTTTACATTGTAGAAAATAACCGCGCCATTTTTCTTTTCTTGTTTGGCGAATTTAAAATCTTTATTTTTTGGGGTTAAGTTAAGTTTTTGAACCGCCGCCTCTGCCCTTAAAGGGGCGTTTGCCGGAACTGCATTTGAAAGATTGGGAACAAGCACCGCAGATATTGCAATTGCCGAAACCATCATAGGAAAAATTTTAGATGGGGAAATTTTGGTTTTTGAAAATTTATTTTCGAATCTAGCAATAATACTCATTTATTTCCCCATATGATGTGGTTTAGCAAAAATCTCTGACAGTTTTTACAGATTGGTAAATAATGTCAAATCAAATTTTCAAAAATTAAACTTTTAATAGAAACTCGCAAGTTTTTGTTTACTTGCCTTTTTTGTCAACTTCACGAACCAATTGATCAATTGATTTAACCTCACCTTGCTGCTGATTATTTGGTGAGCTTGCCTCAGGATTAACTGGCGCATTACCGTTATTTCTTTGTGCTGGCTTCGGTGCTGGCTTATTGTCGGGTGCTGCTGCAACTGGTGTGGTTTGTGCTGCCGCTCCATCAACTGCCGCAACACCATCCGAGCCATAATCATCCATTGGTGCATCAACAGGCGCGACCTGATTTGACGATGCATCAACGTCCTGAATTGCCTGGGTAACACTTGAAAGCGGAAGCAAGAAGTCTTTACGTGGAATATCACCAGAGGCTTGGGTCATGAATGCCCGCCAAATACGTGCCGGCGCAGAGCCACCGGTAACCCGGTTCATACGTTTACCAAAGTCATCATTGCCGACCCAAACACCTGCGGTATAACCACCAGTAAAGCCAATGAACCACGCATCGCGATAATCAGATGTGGTTCCGGTTTTACCGCCCACCATTCTATCCGGCAAGGCAGCAGAACGCGCAGTTCCACCCAATACTACTTGGCGCAACATTAAATTCATATTCCGAAGAACTGAATCTTCAATGGCGCGTTGCGGTTGTGGATTTGGTTTTTCCCATAAGATTTTACCAGAGCGGGTACGAATACGTTTAAAGCCATATGGCGTTACCGCCGCACCGCCATTAGAGAATGGCACATAAGCACCGGTTAATTCCATTGGTGACACCACCTCTGTACCCAATGCCAAAGTAACTTCTGGGTCAAGGCGCGAACGAATTCCAAGGCGGCGTGCAACCCGCACCACCGCATCACGACCAGCTTCTTCACCCAATTGCACGGCTATTGTGTTCACCGATAAGGCAAAGGCATTTAACAAGGTCATTGGCCCACGATAACCACCATCATAGTTTTGTGGCTGCCAATTGCCAATTTTAATAGGCTTATCAATTCGCACACTATACGGGGTTTCGCCCTTTTCAAATGCTGCAAGATAAACAAATGGCTTGAATGCAGAACCTGGTTGACGCTTTGCATCGGTTACGCGGTTAAATTCGCTTTCGTTATAATTGCGTCCACCGACCATGGCACGCACACCGCCATCACCAGCAATTGCCACCAATGCCGATTGCGACATATTAAGCGCCTTGGCATTCGCATTAAATTCATTATCAATTGCCGCCTGTGCCGCAACCTGATCCCGAAGGCTAAGGGTGGTTTCAACGATAATATCTTCTTTTGGCTCATCAATAATTGCGCCAACAGATGGTTCAATCCAATCAAGGAAATAACCATTATTATTGGTTTTACCAGTCGCCGAAAAGCGCAATGGTTGTTTTACTGCGGCAAGGCGTTGTTCATGGGTAATCACACCCTCTTTTTCCATAATATCAAGCACAACTGTTGCCCGTTCGGCAGCACGTTTGGTTGATGAAACCGGATTATATTTTGATGGTGCTTTTAACATACCTGCCAAAAGTGCCGCTTCAGAAATGGTAAGGTTGGATGGTGATTTGTTAAAATAACGCTCTGATGCCTCGGTAATGCCATATGTACCCGCGCCGAAATAAACCCGCGCAAGATATAATGACATAATCTCATCTTTTGAGAATTTACGCTCAAGCCATAGGGCAAGCAAAACTTCTTGTGCCTTACGTTTTAAATTTTGGTCAGAGGAAAGAAACAAATTCTTGGCAAGCTGTTGCGTCAAGGTTGAACCACCCTGCACCACGTGACCCGCCTTTAGGTTTACAACCATCGCCCGCATCAAACCAAATGGGTCAATACCAAAGTGATGGTAAAATTTGCGATCTTCGACCGCCATAACCGCCTCGGGTACATATTTGGGCAGGGTTTTTAAATCAACCGGCGGGGCATCTGCGGCCCCCCTGCGATCAATTACTTGGCCATTGATATCAACATAAGTGATTGATGGGCGATCGGTTTTTTTCCATAATTCTTCGGGATTTGGCAGATCTGATGCCACATAAATGAATAATATTACGCCTGCAACCGCTGCCCATAGACCGAGAACAGCACCCCAGTAAAATATAGTTCCCCAAAAGCCACGCCCCCTTTTTTGCGGGCGGCGCGGTGGCGGCGGATAATTCCCACCACCATATTCATGACCATAAGAACCATTTCTCGCACCACGTTTAGCCAAGGGCGTACTCCATATAATTATTAACCTTTTAAACACGTTTTTGGTTAATAGGCGGTTACTCACTTATGATTTAGGCAAAATTGAGGTGATATGATGTTATTTGCATATTTTAGCGAAATTTAATTGCCAGAAGGCGCACAATATTCATCCATTTTTGTTTCCAACCATTCTAAAAATGCGCGGGTTCGCGCCGGAAGATTGCGTTTTTGCGGTGTTAGGAAATATATTGGCATTGGCAGCGGCTTATGTTCGGGCAAGATTTCAATAAAAACCCCAGTTTCTATTAATTCCTTAACCCCAATATAAGGGATTTGTACAATCCCAAACCCTGCAAGACAGGCCGAATGATAAGCAACAGAATTATTAACGCTTATTATGTGTTTCATTGGCATTTCCATGGTTTTATTGCCATCATAATATTCAAAGCACGGATTCTTTTCCGTAAATCTTAGGGCATAATCAACCACATAATGATTTTTCAAATCGGCAAGACTTTTTGGAATGCCATATTTATCCGCATATGTTTTACTTATGCAATTTATAACAGGTTTTTTGCCCAATTCACGAATTCCGGCATTGTGGTCACTATTCTTACCCACCCGAATAACACAATCAAAACCTTCGTAAACAATATCAACATTACGATCCGTACTTGAAAGCTCTAACATTAGGCGCGGATATTTTTCGACAAACTCCCATAAGTTTGGCAATACAAGCTTACCAGCCATTCCAATCGGCATATCAACCCGCAAAATACCACCGATTTTTTCAGATGAGTGGCGAAACATTGTTTCCAATTCATTGGCATCGAATAATATTTTTTCGGCACGTTCATAAAACGCACTACCATCCGTAGTTAATTGAACCTGCCTTGTGGTGCGCAATAAAAGACGTGTACCAATTTTTGCTTCCAATCGTGCAATTGACGCAGAAACAACGCTTTTGGGTAATTCCAAATCATCAGCGGCATTGGTGAATGATTTTAAATCCGCAACCTTTTTGAATATTAAAAGTGATTTTTGAAAATCCATTATTCTATTTATCCGAACACATAAAACCAATAATCTAACTTTATACATCACAATTAATACAATAGATAGTTGGCATTCAATAATCAGGAGAAATAAATGACAAACAAAACCGCAATCATCACAGGTGGAAGTCGTGGCATTGGTAAGGCAACGGCATTAAAACTAGCCAATAATGGCATTAATATAATCATTACCTATCATTCCAAAGCGGATGAAGCCAAAGAGGTCGTGACAGCAATTAAAGCAAAGGGTTTAAAAGCAACGGCATTCCAATTGGATGTAAGTAATCGTGAATCCTTCATGGACGTTGCCAATAAAGTTCAGGCTTCATTAAAAGAAATTGGGGAAAGCAAATTTGACTTTCTTATAAATAATGCGGGCGTTGGCTTTACCTCGGCAATTGGCGAAACCAATGAAGTTGATTTTGACAGATTGACCAACATTCACCTTAAATCAGTATTGTTTATAACCGAAAAATTATTACCCTTTATGAATGATGGGGGCGAGATTGTTAATATTTCAAGTGGTTTAACGCGCATCATTTATAACAATTATTCGCTTTATGCATCTTTGAAAACAGCAATTGAAACATTAACACGCTATCAGGCAAAAGAACTTGGCCCAAGAAAAATTCGTGCCAATGTTATTGCACCAGGCGCAATTGAAACCGATTTTGGCGGTGGTGCGGTTCGTGACAATGCAAACTTCAATGCCGTGATTGCCGGAAACACCGCATTAGGTCGCGTTGGTCTTGCCGATGATGTAGCGGGTGCAATCGCCAATTTGGTTCGTGATGATTCTTATTGGATTAATGCACAAAGAATTGAAGTATCTGGCGGGCAGGCAATTTAAAGCCAATTTGACAATATATATGATTTTTAAATATGGTGGGAGTTCATAATAAGAACTTCCACCATATATGCTTTTAAACATGAATAATTTTACAATAATTCCCGACCCTTTGACATCGGATGACATCAAACATTTACTACAAACACATTTGAATTTGATGCATTCCCAAAGCCCAGCTTGTTCGGTTCACGCTTTGCCGCTTGAAAAACTGCGAGCAAAAGATGTTAGCTTTTGGTCAATATGGGATGGTGAAGAATTGCTTGGTTGCGGCGCTTTAAAAGAAATAAATAAAACCCATGGCGAAATTAAATCAATGCATGTCTATCAAAAATATCGTGGGCGTGGAATTTCAAAAATAATGCTTGAACATATTATTAAAACCGCAAAATCGCGCGGGTATAAAAAATTATCCCTCGAAACCGGTTCGCAAATTGAATTTGCACCCGCACGCGAACTTTATAAAAAGGCGGGCTTTAATGAGTGTCAGCCATTTGAAGGTTATAATGAAGACCCCAACAGCACATTTATGACCCGCGAAATATAATCCCAAAAAGAAAAGAACCGACACGCTGGGGACGCACCGGTTCAGTTAAGCTCTATCATGAGAGGCAGGCAGCCCTAAAGCCACCTGCCCTATGGGGAGGAAAATTTTACCACTTATATTTCAAACCAATTTGGTAAGAACGTGCAGGGCCTGTGGTGTTATTTTCGCCGGCGCGGGTTGCCCCTGAGCCAGTGTCACGACCACTAGTCCAACCGCCATAAGTGTGGTTGACCCAATCGAATACGTTGATTGCCTGACCTTCAACAGTAAATACATTACCATTTGGAAGGGTAAAGTCTTTACCAATTTTCAAATCAAGCTGTTTGTAGCCGATTTTGCTTTTCGGGAAGTAATAAGCGTCAATGAATTGTAATACGGTTGTATTAGGGGCAACAGTCACATCAGCAATACGTGTGAATGGTGAACCTGATGACAAGGTCAACAAGCCTGAAAGCTGGGTATCCCAAGGGCCATCAACAATTGCCGAACCAACGAAGCGCCATTTTTCAACATCTTCGGCATGGTGCCAACCAGTTGCAGAGGCATTGGCATAGTCAAAGATGAACGGGTCATTGTGACCAGTGCTTTCGGCATCATTCAAATCAAGTTTTGCAGTCCAACCATATTTGTCTTCTTTGGAATATGCTTTTTCCGCAGTGATGAATAATGAAGTTGAACGTGCTTTACGGTCATTGGTTGAAACAATTACCGCACCATAACCAGGCGCACCATAGCCCCATGGCTGGTCGGCATATTGCGAACCATATATGCTCCATGCACCATTAAGGTTAGGGTTACGGTTACCCAAGACCCAGTTGAACAAATCACGTGCTTCGGTATGTGACAAAGTCAAAGAAGTTTGGATTTTGCCAAATTTTTGACGAACACCAATGTTAAATTGATCTGAATAAGGCACTTTTTGATGATTATTCAGAACGATAATTTCACCCTTAATTTGCTCATTTATTGCAAGTGAAGTTAATCCAGCAGGATTAGTTAAATATGACGGATCCCACATATACGTCTTTTGATTTGGCGATATGTCTGCTGGTTGAGTATTTGGAACAGTCTTGAAGTAAATGGTTGCATTATGCAATGTTGCACGACGTTGCTCAAGCTGAACAAGATCAAAGATGTTACGGTCATAATAACGTCCATAACCGGCAAAGAATACTGTTTCTCTATCGCCATTCAAATCATATGAAAGACCAAGGCGCGGCTGAATTGCACCTTTAAAGCTTTTACGATTTGAGCCATTTGAAATATAATCTTCTGGATTAAATACGTCATTAAAGCCATTAAGTGTGCGAAGTGCATTGGCAACATCCGCAGGGGTTTGGAAATTATTATTAAACATATTTGATTCCCAATCCCAACGAATGCCAAGGTTGAAAGTCAAATGTTGGTTAACCGTCCAATCATCTTGGGCAAACAAACCAACCTGAGTGTTTTTGCTTTTAATGGTTGGATCACCATCCACCACAGTTGCCGCATATGGAGTATTATTTCCACCAACAACATAGCTTTCCGCTCTATAATAAAATTGCGGGTTTGTAATTGGAATAGATTCCATTGCGGTATAATCATAAACCGCAAGCTTGAAGCCAGCTTTCACAATATGGTCACCATGCCAATTAAGGCCAGTGAATGTCATATTATTTTTAAATGAAATGCTATCTTGTGCTTTCTCTTGAGCGTATGGCAAACCACCAAAAGAGAAAAGGGTGTTACCATATGAATAATAATAATTATCACTATTCTTTTTGACAAGTTGCGAACCAGGACCAGTTGTTAATGGTGAGTTACGCCAGTGCGCAGACTGCCAATCAAGCGATGCTTCGTTTAAGAAGTTATTATCGCGGTGTTTCCATTGCAATGAACCTTCACGAACATATTGATCAAGGTTATTACCACGCTCATATGCCGTGCCAGAATTAAAGCCACGAATATCACTTTCATCACGATTACGATAGGTTAAATCAACGCTGTCAACCTCATTGATGAACCATGTTAATTTACCAAAATAGCTTTCTTGCGAGAAGTCTTTCGGATAATTGCCATCATATTTAGCCGCCAAGGCATTTGCAGCAGTTGGGTTAAGACTAACCAAATCAGCACTATTTTTAACATTAACAGTGTCACCAGGGCGGGTATCTTCGCGTTTTTCATAGGTGAACATATAGAACAATTTATCTTTGATAATCGGTCCATCTAGCTCAACACCATATTCCTTATTCTCATAATCCGGCTTCGTAGTATTACGTTGATAATATGGACGACCAATCATGTCTTTTGATTGATAATTTACGAATGCTTCGCCGTGATGTTCATTCGTACCAGATTTGGTAACCGCAGTAATGATTGCCGATGCTGATTGTTCATATTCTGCTTTAAAGTTTTGGGTCGAAACTTTATACTCTTTGATAGCAGATTGCGGGAATGGGTTACCACGTGAAGCATCCTGACCAGCAACACCACCTTGAAGAACTTGGTTTTTCTGTGAAATACCATCGATAAATACGTTGACCGCATTGGCGCTCAAAGCACCGCCTTGGAACGTTTTACGTTCGTCATTGGTTGAAACCGATACACCCGGTGCAAGCGTTGCAAAGCTTAAGAAGTTACGACCTTGTTGTGGAAGTGCATCAATTTGCACTCTTGAAATCGAAGTTGACACTTCAGATGATTTCACATTCGCACTACCACGGCTACCTCTAACCACGATTGCTTTGGTGGCTTCTTTCATATCACCATCAAGATATGAAGTTTCACCAACTGATAGTGTGATTGTTTGCACCAAAACATTGCCATCAGGGGCAAAGAAGGTAACTTCATAATTACCTGGACGCAGACCAACAACATCATAAGTACCATCGGCACGAAGATTAACAGTCGCTTTTGCGCCGTTTTCAACGTTGCGTGCAGTAACTTTTGTTCCCTGTGGGGCGTCTGCTACTTTCCCCTGTAAAGTCGCGGTTGTTTCAACTGCGGCTGCTGGGGTGGCAACAAGTGCAACCAAGCCAAATGCAACACCAATTGCAAGTGCTGATGCGCTGCTAACCCCTTTAAATTTACTGAAACCCTTCATGCTAATTCCTCCCCTAAACGGTTTCCAAACCAAAAATCCAAACCTTCCGCAAAATCTTACATTTTGCGGATCTTTTGCGTTGAAGTACGAATTATCAACTCCGGTAAAAAGACAATTCCACTTCGTTTGTCGGCGCTTTGAAACTCTTTGTCCTCAAGCATTGAATACAAATAGTTTAAGCCCCTTTTCCCAACCTCAAACATTCCAACACGAATGGTTGAAATGGGTGGATTGGTGAAACGTGTAATCGGAATGTCGTCAAAGCCGATAATTGCAACATCATCGGGAACTTTGATTCCAACTTCCTGTAATCTTGTAAGCGCACCCACCGCCATCATGTCATTGGCGGCAAAAATACCGTCTGGTGGGGTGCCATTTTTTAAAAATATATCAATTGCGGCGCGACCGGCTTCTTCGGTGAAATCACCTTCAAAAATAAGCGGGTCTTGCCCAACAAAGCAGGCTTCAAGCCCTTTTAAGAAACCATTCTCACGTTCATTGGCTTCAAAATTTGATTTTGGGCCACTTATGTGGGCAATGCGTTTGCAGCCAACATCATGTAAATGGCGAACCGCCTTTAAAGCACCACCGCAATTATCAATCGAAATAACGCCGCCATTGTCATCATTAAGCTGGCTAGAAATTGCAACAATTGGGAAATCACTCGGCAATATTTCACGCAAACTATTGGGGCTGGCAAAAGGTAACATAACAAGCATGCCATCAACCCGCCCCGCCATGGAACGAATTGCGCCAACCGTTTCATCCAAATCACCATGCGAACCTGAAACCATAATATGCAGACCGCATTCACGCGCACTTTGATCAATGCCACGGATAATTTCCGAAAAGAACTCACCATAAATATCGGGTAAAAGCACACCAATTGTATTGCTGCGACTGGTGGCAAGCGAACGGGCGCCACCATGCGGAATATATTTTAATTTAGAAGCGGCAGAAAGAACACGCGAACGAACGTCATCGGTCACATTGTCAAGGCCATTTATAACCCTTGACACAGACGCGACAGAGACCAAAGCCTCTCTTGCAACATCTTTTAGCGTTGCACCCTTCATCCTTGCGTTTCCCTTTGTATACCTTCTCGGTATCCCCGCTGTTTCAACCTATATATTTAGGCCTAAAACATTTGGCTTATTTGGTTTGTTACCATTTTTTAAAAATTGTGTAAACGTTTACAATATTCTTGTCAATAAAATTATGTAATCGTTTACGCAAATAAATATATTTGCGTTATCAGCGATAATATAAGGGAAATCAAATCAGCAAATCAAAGGAAGCTTGGTTAATTATGCAACCTGCGAACTTTCGTCATCATCGGTAAGAAGTGCCACCAATGCCGCCGCAGAGCGCGCCGCACGCAACGAAGAACGATTCTTTGGCTCACGCATTATACGGGTTACTTTGGCAAGTGCCTTAAGGTGGCTTGCACCCGAATCTTCTGGAGAAAGAATTAAAAACACCAAATCAGCAGGTGTATTATCAGGCCCCTCAAAATCGGCGGCCTTTTCAAGCAAGGCAAAAACCCCAACCGATTTAGTAAGACCTTTTATTCGTGCATGCGGAACCGCAACACCTTCGCCAACGCCGGTGCCACCAAGTGCCTCACGCTTCATTGCGCTTTCGAATGCTTCATCGGCGTCAACACCATAAGCATCGTGTGCCGTAATGCAAAGCCGTTTCAAAACCTCACGGCGGTTTGCACCTTTTGCACGATATAAAACGCTTTGCGCATTTACTAAATCGCCTAATTTAGGCATCGCAATCCTCACACATAATTTGCAAAATCGAACCGACATAAAGGTCGAAAAACACACAATTTTTGCAATTATGTAAAACTTATAAAAACCCACTGTAATATAATGGGCGCACCAGCACAATAATTACGAACGAAATTCACAATTATCAGGCGCGCCCAAATAGCCTAAAGTGTTATTTCCCGCAAGTCATTATTCAGTGACTTCTTTCGGACCTTGTCCATGTGGATGATGGTCTTTTAATTTTCTTTTGTTTCTTCTTACCCGTTTTTCGATTTTATCAAGGGCAACGGCAAATGCGGCATGCGGATCATCAGCATCGGCACTAGCCTCCATTTTCACCTTGGAATCGAGATGGAGATGGATATCAACCGTATAGAGATGTCGCTCCTTGCTTATAATGACGTTTGCTTCACCATCACGAGAGCTTGCATATTTTGCAATGCCTTTGCTCAAATCTTCTTCGATTTTGCCCCGTAGAGCATCACCAACATCAAGATTTTTTCCAGTAACACGTGTGCGTAGTTCGGTCATATAAGCCTCCTTTTGTTGTTATTCTTCAAACTGTAACACAAAAATGGCAAATTTAAGATTTGATTACATATTGCAGCGCATCAAATCAGAATGACTTTTGACGTTTTCTCGTTACAGATGACGGGATACGCATTGCTTCGCGGTATTTTGCCACAGTCCGGCGGGCAATATCAATTCCGGTCTGTTTTAGAATATCCACAATGGCATCGTCAGATAATGGGGCAAGAACTGGTTCTTCATCAATAAGCGACTTGATTTGATAGCGCACAGATTCACTTGAATGTGCTTCGCCGCCATATGAAGAAGAAATTGAAGTTGTGAAAAAATATTTTAATTCAAAGACGCCACGTGGGGTCGAAATATATTTATTGGATGTAACACGACTTACAGTCGATTCGTGCATATCAATAACATTTGCCACGTCTTTAAGCACAAGTGGACGTAAATGTGATACCCCATAGGTCAAGAAGCCATCTTGTTGGCGAACAATTTCACGGGCAACTTTTAAAATTGTGCGCGCACGCTGATCAAGGCTTTTTACCAACCAGCTCGCATCATTTTGGCATTCGGTGATATAGGATTTCTCATCCTCGGTGCGAGCATGGCGAGAAACCATTTCGCAATATGAGCTATTGACCAAAACTTTTGGCAAATTTTCGGTGTTTAATTCAACCACCCAAAGACCATTTGGCGCCTCACGCACAAAAACATCAGGCGTGATTGCATCGCTTGAAGTGCTGCCAAATGATGCGCCCGGCTTTGGTGTCAGGGCGCGGATTTTACCAATCATACCCGCCAAATCTTCACCATCAACCTCAAGAATATGGCATAATGAGCGAAGGTCATGCTTGGCAAGCATATCAAGATTATCAAGCAAAAGCGCCATTTTTTCATCCAATTGCTTTTTCTCATGCAATTGGGCGGCAAGGCATTCTTTTACATTGCGCGCACAAACCCCAATCGGGTCAAATGTTTGCAAAACCGCAATAATATCTTCTAGCTTTTCTTCATCGATACCAAGATTGCGGGCAGCCTCTTCGCCATCGATGCGCAAATAGCCACCATCATCAATCGAATCAATCAAATAGACGGCAATCATTTTATCCTGTGGATTTGCAAATGCGAGGTTTGCCTGTGCCTCAAGATGGTCACGCAGGCTCATTTCCTGTGCCAATGTTGATTCAAGCGAATCAAGTTCATCATATGAACGGCCAGAACCCGCACTTGACCAATCGGTTTGTGAACCATAGCTTTCGGCAGCGGGAACATCGGCATCATTATAAACATCTTCATATGA
The DNA here is from genome assembly GCA_002337085.1 of Hyphomonadaceae bacterium UBA1933. Lineage (GTDB taxonomy): Bacteria > Pseudomonadota > Alphaproteobacteria > Caulobacterales > Aquidulcibacteraceae > Pseudaquidulcibacter. The sequence goes on from DDFH01000006.1 coordinate 18,431, forward strand.
TGCATCGATAGAATCAGATGCGCCTGGTTCATCACCATCGGCGGAAACGCCCAATTCGGCGACGTCATCTGATTTTGCAAATTCTTCGGAAGTTTCTTCGGAAAACTCTTCTTCTTCACGCTCTAGCGCGGGGTTACGTTCAAGTTCTTGATTTATATAGTCGTTCAGCTCAAGGTTCGACAATTGCAGGATTTTAATTGCCTGTTGCAATTGTGGGGTCATTACCAGACCCTGTCCCTGCTTTATTTCCAACCTATTGGCAATTGCCATATAATTTTCCCTCTTGAACCAAAGGAAAAACTTTAAAAATCTTTCCCCAGCCTAAAAATCTTTTCCAAGATAGTATCTTCTTACCAAATCATTGTTAAGAACTTCTTGTGATGTCCCCTCGAACAGCACGCGCCCCTCAGCAATAATTGCGGTTCTGTCCACAATTTGCAGCGTTTCGCGCACGTTGTGATCAGTTATAAGAACACCAATACCGCGTTCTTTTAAATAATTTACTAACGCGCGAATATCGGCAATCGCAAGGGGGTCAACACCTGCAAAAGGTTCATCTAAAAGGATATATTTAGGGTCGGTAGCAAGCGCACGCGCAATCTCTAATCGCCGTCTTTCACCACCAGAAAGGGTTGGCGAAGGCTGATTCTTCAATCTTTCGATATTTAATTCGCGCAATAATTCTTCCATTTTGTCTTGGCGAACTGATTCGTTACTTTCAACAGTTTCCAAAACCGCAAGAATATTGTCCTTTACACTAAGACCACGGAAGATTGATGGCTCTTGTGGCAAATAGCCAAGCCCAAGGCGGGCGCGAACATACATTGGCAAATCGGAAACATCGGTTCCATCAATTTCAATATAACCAAAGTCAGCCTGAATAAGGCCAGTAATCATATAGAAACATGTGGTTTTACCCGCACCATTTGGCCCCAAAAGCCCCAAAACCTCACCACGCTCTAGGCGAAGTGAAACATCAGAAACCACCTCGCGGCCCTTAAAGCTCTTGCCCAAATTACGGGCCACCAAACCTGTTTTGTCTTTTTTCACAGAGCTATTCATTATATTTCCGATTATTTTTTGGCTTTTGGTTTAGCGGCGGTTTGATCGTTAGGGAACATTACCGCTTTTACCCGCCCAGAATTTGATTTTAGCTGGGATTGGTTGGTTATGGTGTTTACGCGCAATTCATCACCTTGTGCAACGCTTTGCCCCTGCACCAAAATGACGTTGCCGGTAAAAATAATCACATTATTTACCGCATCATAAAATGCCTTATCGGCACGAACTTTTTGGGTTGGAGAAACAAGGAAGGTTTCGCCTTCTGAATATACTTTTTGAATTTTACCGGCTTGTGCTGTTCCGTCTGCACCACTAAAGATGCGGAAAGATGGCGCACGCAACACCTTGTCCTTATTAACAACTTCGGCATGGCCACTAATAACGGTTACGTTACTTTGCGGCTGGAAATCAACGCTATCGGCACTAATGCTTATTGGGCCATTAGCAGTTTGTTGTGCAACGGCAAGCATCGGGCATCCCAAAACGGCAAGGCCAGTTATCAAAAATGCCTTCATTGAATTGGCATATTTCTTTTTAACCGCGTTGCAATCAATCGTTTCCATTTTAATTTTCCTTCACCATCAAGCCGTTGACGCCGCCTTTAAGGACCACACGCTTGGTATCAAGATTATATTCGTAACTTTTCGCGCGCGCAGAATTTCCGCCAGAAGTAATAACAATATTGCCAAAGCCATACATGGTTTTATTTCTATTGTCATAATCAAGTGTCTCTGATTGCGCAGTAACATTTTTTGAGGTTACTGTAACGCCACCTGCTGCATAGGCGTGGCCACCCAGTCTATCAAATTTTATGCTATTTGCAGTAACACGATTTTCTTCCGAGGTTAATACAACACTTCCTTGCGTATCCAATATTTGAGTTTTGTCATTCCATATTGCCAAGGTCGAAGTCAAATTTTCACCGCTTTCACGGAAAAGCCTTACATTGCCCATTAGCCAAATTAACAGCTGTCCCATAGGTTTTTTTATTGCATTTTTGGGTGCGGGTGCAGTTATATCGTGATTGCGCGGATCGACCGCCATCCAATAAGCCTTATCCGATGTTGAATTATCGCCATTGGTGTTTTTATAAACCACATTATCAATAAGCTCTAATTCCTGGGTTTCTTGATTCCAATTGCCTTTTTTCGCAACCAAATCAGCACCCGAAGCCGAGGTAACATGCGGATTTACCAAAGAAACCACCGCCGCATTCCCATTTATGGAACGCAACGCCTTTTCAGCAACGATTACAATCTTGCCACCAGATGTAGAGTGTCCAATAAAACGTGGATTTGAAATAACCAAATCATTGCCAACGATTAATTGCTTTTGCAGATCCTGCTTTGGCAATAAAAGCGACACACCAAGGAAACCACCGAATAATCCGGCACTTATGGCCGCAGCCAACAACAAGCCACGGCGCAGCAAATTAATCCGCATATTGCGCAATGTGAATTGCGACAGCGAAAATACATTATTCTTTGATGATACAGGGGCGTCGATTGTCATTAGTGAGAGAATATATCAGTTTCTCCAAAACCAAGCAAATCAATATCTGCCTGTGTATTGAGAAAATTAAAGCATGATTTTGCAATTTCTAAACGTCCATGACGATTTAGCATCATAACCAATTTTTCTTTGGCGGCATGCAAATATAGAACGTCAGAAGCGGCGTAATTTTGTTGTGCCTCGGTAAGTTCATCTTGCCCCCAATCAGAAGATTGTTGTGCCTTGTTAAGCTCAACACTTACTAATTCACGCAATAAATCTTTAAGGCCGTGGCGGTCGGTATAAGTGCGCACAAGTTTTGAAGCAATTTTGGTACAAAATACTGGGCGACACTCAATACCAAGATATTTTTTAATCATTGCCACGTCAAAACGCGCGAAATGAAATAGCTTTTCAATTTTTTCATCGGCAAGCAATTTTTTAAGGTTGGGACAATCATAATTCTTGCGATTAAGCTGCACAACATGCGCATTACCGTCGCCCGCCGAAAGCTGCACAACGCATAATTGGTCACGAACAAGAGAAAGCCCCATGGTTTCTGTATCGATGGCGACACAATCGCCAAAACTGATACCTTCTGGCAAATCGCCTTTATGGTAAAAAACTGTCAAAATACTATTCCTTTAGAATAGTTTTCTTTAGCCAATACCGCCGCAATTGCCAAGTGTGTTATTTATTTTATATCAACAAGGCATTTTGGGGAAGAATTTGTGTTTTTCCATAATACTTTTGTATAGTTTCACACTATGCAATCGATTTCTTGGGTAAAAGCACGTATCTGATTAACTGCACGGTAACTGTTTTGCGAGAACATTTAATTTAGCAGAAGCTATTTTTAAATATATTATTTCGTGATTGGGGACGGCATATGCGGAAGTTGAGCGCTTTTTTTTCTAATTTCAACATGCCTACTAAAATTAATTTGATGATAGGCTTCTCTCTTATTGTCATGATTTTTCTAGCAATAATGTCATTGGCGCAAACACAAAACACATTAATGCGAGAGAAAAGCATTCTCATCAAACAACATGTTGAGATGGTTGATAATATTGCCCAGCAATATTATGCAAAACAACAAGCGGGTATCCTTACCGAGGCACAAGCCAAAGCTGGTGCAGAAGAAGCAATCCAAAAATTACGCTATGATGGCAATAATTATTTTTGGGTTATGGATAAAAACGCGAAAATCATTCTTCACCCCATCAAGCCTGAATTAAATAATAGTGATGGCAATAAACTCACCGACCCCAAAGGAAAGCACCTTTTCACCGAAATGGCGCAAATAATTGCAAAAGATGGCAGTGGTTTTATTCGTTATGAATGGTCTAAGCCAAAAGAAGACCCAAAGAAATCTTTTGCAAAAATGGCATATGTCCAAGATTTGAAGAAATGGGGATGGGCTGTTGGAACCGGTATTTATATTGACGATGTAAATCGTGAAATTTTGGCGGCGTTTTCACGCATCGCAATCGGTATCTTTTTCACAATGATAATTTTTGGCTTTGTCGCTTATTTATTCTCAATTGATACTGTTGGCGCTGTAAAAAATATTATTGCAAATCTTGAACTTCTTTCCCACGGAAAAAGATGTCAAAACCTTCCAGTTTCAAGACGTGATGAATTTGGCAATATGGCAAAAAATATTTCAGATGCCGATGAAAAGTTAAATATTGCCCGCCAAAGCGAAGCACAAAGAATGGAAAATGCGCAAAATGAAATCAAGAAAAAAGAAACTCTTGAAAAATTAATCTCTGAATTTGAGGCGCGTTCAGTAACTATTCTAACATCTGTTGATACTGCTGCCGATGTAATGTTTGAAACTTTTGAAAATATGACATCACTTGCAGATGAAGTAAAATCCCGTGCAACCAGTGTGGCACACGCATCTTCTGAAACTTCTGAAAATGTGCAAATGGTGGCTTCGGCAACCGAAGAAATGTCAAGCTCGGTGCAAGAGATTTCTACGCAAACCCAAATCTTTACTGACACCATGGTCAGCAGCGTTGTACAAATGCAAAAAGCGGATCAGACCTCGGTATTGTTAAACTCAGCAACTACTAAAATTGATGAAATCACTGGTGTAATTCAATCTATTGCCGGACAAATCAATATGCTTGCGGCTTAATGCCACCATCGAGTCTGCACGCGCTGGTGAGGCTGGTCGCGGCTTTGCAGTCGTTGCCAATGAGGTTAAACAACTTGCTGGGCAAACTGAAAAAGCAACCATCGAAATTTCTGAGCATATAAAAAATATCAAAGATGCTTCATCACAAGTTATTGAAACCATCGGTCAAATCAAGACAACAATTGAATCTGTTGATGGAATTTCCGGTTCAATCTCTTCTGCGGTTGAAGAGCAATCAGCTGTTACCCGTGAAATTGCGCAAAATATGGCGAATGCATCAAGTGGAACTTCAACAATTGACGCCCACATCAATGAAGTAAGCCAGTTTTCTGCTGAGGTGGCCCAAGCCGCCAACCAAACTGGACAAAGCGCGCATAACATGGTGGATCAAACCAAAATGCTTGGCAATGAAATCAATAAATTCTTGCAGGCAGTTCGCGCCGCATAATTACGGTACAACAAACAAAAACACCGCCCAAATGGGCGGTGTTTTTTTGTGCGAATAGAAATTATTTTGCTGCTTCTGCCGACATTTTGACCAAGAACGCACCACGCAAATCACCCTCTTTAAAGCCAGTGGCGTCATCATGCGGATAAAGACTTTTAATCTTTGCATTTAATGCAGGGTCAATATTTGTTCCGTGACAGGTTGTGCAAGGTTTGTCCTTTAAAGTAATTGCCCGCATGAAATATACATAATTTTTGCCATCTTCTTTGGCGGTGAAAATTACTTCTTTGGGGGTTTTATCATCATTTAATGGTGCGGCGACCCATTCAGTAAGATATTTCTTTTCAATCTCATTTGGTGCGGCAATTGGGTTACGTGCCTTTAGGCTAATACGTTTTATACTTACACCATTCGCTTGTGAAACATCTTGGGCGATTGCTGGTGCGGCTTGTTGGCAAACCTCAACCGCGCCCAGCGGCCCGCCTGCCTTTAGTGCCGCGCCAAGTGCCATCTGTAACTTTGACGAATATTGTTTGATTGCGACATCTGATCTTGCGCTTACATCTGCTTTATCATATTTCACCACCTCATCAGCGGCGCATGACGCAACCAAAGCCACAAATGGCAAAATCAAGATTTTAATATTCTTCATAACAATCCCCTTTAACACAATGCTTATTAAATAAATCTAATATATTGAGCAAGGGGAAATCTTGTATTTGTTTTTATTTATTCAGAAACTTTTACCCGTCCGCTACGTTCCAATTGCCCCCAACCGGCCCAAAGACCAGAAATGGCAGTGAAAATTGCCTTGATACTGACGATATACATAATTTGGCGATAGGCAAATTTTTGTATAATCATCAAAAGCCATGGGAAATTACTTTTGCGGGTTTCGATTGAATAGGCAATGAAGCCACCGCCAACATCAATTGTTACAAAGCATAGCCAGTAAACAAGCATGCGCAATAAATCGGTATGGGTCGCCATAAAGCCATGTTGATGAACTTTGATAATTGTATTGATGATGCTTATGACCAATGCCAAATCAATCAGTGGCGAAATAAGCGCAAAGAAAATTTGGAACACCCACGCCTGCGTCATACCAATAAAGGCAAGACCATTTGGGCGCGTCTTTGGATTATCAAAGAAAATGCCACGGTGCTTCCACAAACATTGCAAAGTGCCATATGACCAACGGAACCGCTGTTTTGAAAGCGCCTTAAAGGTTTCTGGTGCCTCGGTCCAGGCAACGGCATCGTCATCATAAACAACTTTCCAGCCATTACGCTGAATGGCGATGGTTAAGTCCTGATCTTCGGCAAGGGTATTTTCTGGATACAAGCCAGCTTCTTCTAGTGCTGCACGACGCCACGCACCAACCGCGCCAGGAACAACAGTAATCGCATCAAAATTTGCAAGGGCGCGGCGTTCAATATTTTGTGCCACAACATATTCGATAGCCTGCCAGCGGGTTACGAGGTTAACCTCATTACCCACACGCGCATTTCCTGCCACCGCACCAACTTTTTCATCCGCAAACCAACGCACTAATTTTGAGATTGTGTCGGGTTCAAATTGAGTGTCGGCATCAAGGGCAATGATAATATCACCTTTGGCAAGCTCAATTGCTTTGTTAAGCGCACGGGCTTTGCCGCCATTCTCAAGATTTAATAATGTCACAAGTGGGTTATTACCAAAATTTTCTTCAACAATTTTGGCGGTATTATCTTTTGATCCATCATTGGCAATAATGATTTCAAAGCTTGCATTGCGGGTCATCAAAACCCGTTCAATCGCATCATTTATCACCATTTCTTCGTTATAGGCAGGGATAATAACCGATACAAATTCTTGCGAATTAATTGGCGGCGGGGTTGATTTTTCAACTTTTATTTTCTGCCACACACCCAAAACAGTCATACTTAAGGCTTTGACAATTCCAAGGAAAATCGCAATCGCAAAAAGCCATGTCAAAATGGCCTTTAAAATCGCCATTGAAATAAAAATGGCAACATCGGCATCAACTGCGGCCCTGTCTTTGCCACTGATTTCCGGCATAGTGAACCCTTTGGGTTTGCCCAAAAACTCCGACATTGTAACAAATTGATAGCCCTTGGCTTTTAGGGTTTGAATAATAACCGGAAGTGCTTTTAAAGTCTGTTCACGGTTACCACCACTATCATGCAGCAAAATAACTTGTTCCGCGCGGTCGGGGGTTGCCCCCTCTACTTCAGATATTGTGGTTTTGATAATATTATCGACACCCGGTGTTTTCCAATCATTTGGATCAACGTGCAGGCCAACATTCACATAACCAAGCTTTTGTGCATTTAGCGCCGGAATTAATTCGTCTGGAGTAGTTGGTTCGGCATCGCCAAAATATGGCGCACGAAACAGACGCATTGAATGTTTTGTATAGGCTTCAACCAGGCGCTGTGTTGTGTTTAGCTCGATTTCCGTGCCTTGTTGATTATCACGGGCAAGATTGGGGTGGGTATAAGAGTGGTTACCAATCTCATTACCTTCGGCAATTACACGATTTAAAAGGCTGGGATGCGAAAGTGCATTTTCACCAATTACAAAAAAGGTCGCGTTAACCCCTTCTTTTTTCAATATATCAAGAACTTTTGGCGTCCAATTGGCATCAGGGCCATCATCAAAGGTTAATGCCAACATATTTGGCTTGGCCGCAGAAATTCTGTTTACCACAAATGGTGTTGGAAGTGTTACAAAATCCTGATTGTTAATCAATTGGTTTTGATCAAACGTAATATTCCTAAAACCATCCTTTGGGGTTTCGGTTATGTAAAAAACCTCCCCATTGCCTTCAACATCCACGTCGCCAATTGTTTTAAGATCGTTTAGCTGGGGCAGGCTATTATTGATGATCGCGTTTTGCGCCTTCCAATAATTACTATCTTCTGAACCAAGACGCCAAAGTGCTAAACCATAGGCGTTTACAACCTGTACCGCCTTCATTTCATTCCAGGCACTAGCGGCATCAAGAAGCCAAACCGTATGATTTACGCCGTTTTCTTGATAGTCAAAATAACTATTACCGCTTTTGGGGTCGAATGTAATTTTGGCACTACTATCATGGGCAATAAGCCACGCTTCTTCCACCGATAACGCATCGGCATTTTTTCCATTATCGGCCCAATCATAGGCATAATTACCAATGGCAATTATGGTTTTATCGGCACCAATTTTTGCCGTAACTTCGCTTATATTTTTAACGAACCAACCTTGTGACGCAATTGGCCCCGGCTTACCACCAACCCAATTTTCATCGTATGCCATAAGGAAAATTTTATCGCTTACTGCCGCATATTTTTTAAAATCCCATGACGCATCCGCCGCCGGCGCAGTAATTGTAACAATAATATTATTTTGATTTAATATTGTTTTCGCAGATTTTAAAAACTGCAAATATTTGTCGTGGTCGCCATTATCAAGGTTTTCAAAGTCGAACACCACACCGCTATAAGATGATTGTTTCGCCGCTTGGATAATCTGATTCAAAAGATTTTGTTGGCGTGCCGGATTGGCAATCAATTTTTTAAGAACGTCCTTGTCCCACTGATCATTGGCAATATTTTGCACCATCAATAATTTTGCAGGGTTTTTAGTCTGTGCCGATAAAAAGGCGTTTAACTTACGGTCGCTAACAATATTAAGGCTTTGGTCAGATGGCGACAAAGTACCAGACCCAACCACAAGCCAATCAATATCATTATAATGACGCTTTAACGAAGCAAAACTTGCATCATCCCACGGCACATAAAACGCCACGCGAACCGGATTAAAGTGTGCGTTGGCTGCTTTGCCTTTTTGCGCTTTTGGCAACCAATTACCAATTTTGGTCAAAGTTCGATTAAATTTGCCAACTTGATGCGAAATTGGAACCGATGATGGATGCTCAAAATTCAATTTAATAGCATCTGGCACCCGCGCCGAAAGAATGGTTATAACGAAAACCACGCTTGCCGCAAGAATTATAAAAATGCCTATTCCAAGGCTAAGATATGAGATGTGCAAACGTTTGCGAGAAGGATCATAAAAAACTGGCTTATGGGCACTCATTATATTTGTCGTCCCTGATATTTTTCACCCATATAGCAAATGCATATGGCGGCTAATAATGAATTTTCAGTATAGGTTGTTAAAATAGCTATTCGTCAAATTGTGTCAATGCCATTGCCGCCTTTACGGTATGAACCTCAATCTCATATTTCTTTAGCATTGCCAAAGCATGATCCAGCATTTCGGGGGTTGCACCCCATGGGGTTGGATTATCAGAAATGTCATGTGTAAATAGGCAAAGCCATGAATTGGTTTCTTTTGTATGCCGCACCCAATTTTCAATAAATTCAGGTGACCACATACGCGCCTCAATTGGTACGGCTTTTAATTGCGCCATATCAAACCACTTGCCATTGACCCCNNGGTGAAATATCGCCAAATGGATAGGCAAAAGTTGAAAGTTGATAATCACCCAAAACTTCATTGAAAAATGCCTGATTGTCGGCTTCTTCTTTACGAAGTGCTATATCGGATGCAGTATAAACCGATGTGTGCTTATTGGTATGTGAACCTAATTCATGCCCCTGTGCAACCAATTCACGAACGTCTTCAATGTCATATTGCTGCACCCCTTCGGCAATCTTGCCACAGAAGCCACCAACACCGTAAAAAGTTCCTTTAACACCATATTTATCAAGTATTTTGCCACCAACTTGCCATGCAGATTTTGGGAAGTCATCAAATGAAATACTGGCAAGCGGGCGGTTTGCCTTATTCTTTACGACCTTAACCGGAATTCTGGCGGTAATTTTCAAATTTAACGAATTAAGAATATTCATTATGCGCTTTTCCAATCTGAATTATCGCTCAAAATTACAATATCTGATGACGCAAATTTTGCGCCAGTATCGTATATATAGGTATTTTCATTTTGACGTTTAAAGCCAAGCTCATCAAGCATGTCACGCGATGCCTTGTTTTTTGGGGTTTCGTGATATGAAACAATTATTTTTTCATGCCCCATTGCCAATAATTTTTGGCGCAGCCATTCATAAAACGCATTTTCCACACGTTTCTTTTGCGCACGGCAAGACATGAAAAATTGTTCGATTTCACCCGCAGTTTTGTCTATCACCACAAAGCCAATCAGCCCATATTCCCCGAAATTATCGCGACATGTAAGGGTAACACAAACGTGGTTTTCATCGTCTTTTAGCGTCAATAATTCATCAAGTGAATATTTATAACCATTGTAATTAAGCTGGTTAGTTCTTTGCGATAATTCATGAACCCGCGCCATATTTTTATCATTAAAGCGGTCGATTATCAGGCTCATATTCGCTTTGCGCAAAAACTCTTCATAATCATCACCGCCAGAAACCATTGCATTATTGCGCACTTCATCGGCCTTATACATTGCACGGCGGTTTTTGCTTTCAGTGGTTACAGAGGTTGGAAAAAAGTCAAATTCCGGTAATTTCGCCACGTCTTCNNAAAACAAAGCTATCAATCCCAAGGCTAATTTGTTCGGCAAGATTTTTAATTGCAATTGATTTTGGCCCCCAGCCAACTTGCGGATAAAGGAAATATTCATCCAAGCCAAAATGTTTCAATGCCTGTTCAACCAAATCGGGGTCGTTTTTTGATGCGATTGAATGAACAATGCCACGTTCATCAAGGGTTTTGATTGCCGCGACCGCCTCATCCCTAAGTTTGACCCCCTCGATACCATCTTCGACCAAAATCCCGTGCCACAGGGTTTCATCCAAATCCCAGACCACAAGTTTTGCCGATTTCGCCGGCTTGTTCGTGGCGGTTTTTGTAACGGCCGTTTTTGGTTTAAATTCAGAACCCTCTTTAAACGCCACAAAATCACAAAGACCAAAAACAATCGCGCGCCCCTCGGCTTCGTTCATTGGTTCAATCTGAATAAGGAATTTTTGGTTTAAATCGACATGTTTTTTAATATCATCAAGATTAATAACAAGGCAGCCATATTCAGGCGTAACCACAAACTGCCCCAAATACATTTTACCATTTGCCGCATCACCAATATTAAATATCGACACCGTAATCGCATGGGTTTTGCCATCCCCACTTATGGCCTCTAAAACAAAGGCATCGGCGGCAAGTTCAAAGTGCGCATCGGCCTTTTGCTGTTGGTTTAAATTATAGGTAAAATTCCGTTTTATAAAATATGGGACAAGTGGCAGGTTGTTTGCAACCTCCATAACAATCACTTTGGCATCATTGGTGCCGTGCGGTTTTTCACCCCCCACCGCCTCAATCTTTCCCCATTTGCGAAAGCGAACTAATTTACATTCTTTTGAATTTTCAAAAGCTTCAAACCCCGCAACAAAGCGGCGGCAATGCAAATCTTCACGTGGTGAATAAAAGCTACAAGTCGCATAACAAGACGGATATGAACATTCCGAACAATGCTCCTCAAACACCAAACCGACCTTGGCATCTATTTGCGCCTTTAACGCCTGATGCTTTTGAGTAAAGTCTTTGGGGATGGCAAAATTCGTATAGTTTTTTTTGCCCTGTTGTTTCTCTGTAATCATTGTCCACCGATTGTTTTTTCTTAAATTATCACGGCGGGTTTAAAATGGGGTTAAACCTACTGTCACTGGTTTTTTACTGCCCTTTAAAATTTCACAATTTTAGGCTAAACGGGGCGCAATCAGTTTTAACAACAATTGGGGCATTAAATTGGCACAACAATATATTTTCCAGATGCAGGGTCTTTCTAAAACTTATGCAGGCGGTAAAAAAGTTTTTGAAAACATCTGGCTGAGCTTTTATCCAGATGCAAAAATCGGCGTGGTGGGGGTGAACGGTTCGGGTAAATCAACCCTTCTTAAAATCATGGCCGGCCTTGATAAAGACTTTAGCGGTGATGCAATGGCCGCCAAAGACGTTAAAATGGGCTATTTGCCCCAAGAGCCAGTGCTTGACCCAACCAAAAGCGTTTGGGAAAACGTAATTTCAGAATGCCCTGAAAAAATCTTGCTTGATAAATATAATGAAGTTTCCATGAAAATGGCGGAAGATTATACCGACGAATTAATGGAAGAAATGACCACATTGCAAGAGCAAATCGACGCCGCCGATGCGTGGGATATCGATAGCAAGATTGAAATGGCAATGGGTGCATTACGCTGCCCTGATAATGATGCCGATGTCGCCAAACTTTCGGGTGGTGAAAAACGCCGTGTTGCGCTTTGCCGTCTTTTATTGTCAAAGCCAGATATGATTTTACTCGATGAGCCGACCAACCATTTGGATGCGGAATCTGTGGCGTGGCTTCAACACCACCTTGAAGAATTCCCTGGTTGCGTAATTCTTGTAACCCACGATCGTTACTTCCTTGACCAAGTTACCAAGTGGACGCTTGAACTCGATCGCGGTAAAGGCATCCCATACGAAGGCAATTATTCGGCATGGCTTGAACAAAAAGCCAAAAGAATGGTGCAAGAAGAACGCGAATCCGATAGCCGTAAACGCGCCATCGACCGCGAACTTGAATGGGTGCGCCAATCACCTAAAGCCCGCCAAGCCAAATCAAAAGCCCGTCTTGCACGCTATGAAGAATTGGTTAGCGCGGCGGAGCGTGAAAAACAAACCTTTGCCACCATCCAAATCCCACCGGGCCCACGCCTTGGCAATAAGGTTATTGAGGTTGAAAACCTTGTTAAAGCCTATGGTGATAAATTATTAGTCGATGGTATTTCATTCAAACTTCCGCCTGCGGGCATTGTTGGGGTTATTGGCCCGAACGGTGCGGGTAAATCAACCCTGTTCAATATGATTACCGGCAAAGCACAGCCAGACAGCGGCACAATTTCATTGGGTGATAGTGTGAAATTGGGCTTTGTTGACCAATCGCGTGACGCGCTTGATGATAATAAAAACATTTGGGAAGAAATTTCCGATGGGCTTGATGTTATCGAAGTTGGCGGTCGTGAAATAAACTCCCGCGCCTATGTATCTTCATTCAATTTCAAAGGTGGGGATCAACAGAAAAAGGTTGGTCTATTATCGGGCGGTGAAAGAAACCGTGTTCACCTTGCCAAAACCCTTCGCATGGGTGCAAACGTTCTATTACTCGATGAGCCGACCAACGATTTGGACGTGGAAACTTTGCAAGCACTTGAGGCGGCACTCGATGATTACCCAGGCTGTGCCGTGGTTATTTCCCACGATCGCTGGTTCCTTGACCGCGTCGCAACCCATATTCTGGCATTCGAGGGCAATTCACACGTTGAATGGTTTGAAGGCAATTTCGAAGCCTATGAAGAAGACAAAAAACGCCGATTGGGCGTTGAGAATTTAATCCCTGAAAAAATTAAATTCCAGAAGTTTGCGCGGTAGGGAAACACACTCTAATTTACAATTTTATGTTGCGCATTTTTTTACATAGTTTACAGCTGTAAACAATGTTTGATTCCGTAGTTATGAGATTTAAAAAAGAATACGATAACTCCATAGGGGAACTTATGGAGTTATTGGTCTATTATAATCATGTGTACGTTATTTTTAGTCTTCAAGACGTTTCATACGTAATTAAAAAATTAGGAATTGATAATTTTCAAAAACTTGTATCAATTAAACATTTGACTGCAATGATTTTACCAGAATTCATTGGGATTAAAACAGACACCTTAGGCACATTTCAGACACACGCGGCGGTAATTGGCAGAATACACGCGCATGAAGATGGCAAAAAAGTTAAGCTTAAAGACTTTGCAATCGAAAACATATGTAAAGAATTGCAAATAAAACCAAATGCCAAAATTGAAAATATACTTACCGCTAAATGCAAGATTACAACATATGAAAAAATTGGTTGTATAAATAATAATGTAAATGATTTAATCACTGAAACCGCTTTGAATAAGCAATTGTTATTAAAGTTTCTAAATAGTAGTCTAGCGAAAAATGGCGTTGAAATCAACGATATCGTCTTCAATGAATTTAAATATATGATTACAAATAATGGAAAAGGCTTCACTCAACATTCTGATGACTTAAAAAACCTTATTAATATACCTCCACCAGAAAACTATTCTTGGGCGCATTTATTTGCAAATATTCACGACTATTGGATAGAAAATTTCATAGCCTCTTATATAAGAAGTGACTTGGTAACAAATTATTTTTACTCTCAAGTTTCAGAAACTCAATTTGGCAATGTTTTATCAAAATCCAAAGGCAAGCTTGAAGAAGTTTACACATTCCAAAAGTACGTATTCTCTAGTGCAAAATATATATCAGAAGCAATTGATGATAACGAAATTGATTTTAAAAGCGCAATAAAGCTCATTGAGAACAATTCAAAATTGAGAGAATGGGTTGCAAAATTGCCACCTTCTTCCGATTTGATGCAAGAATATATGTCTAAAACGAATGAAGAAGATAGCAATGCAATAAAGCTTGGGAAAATATTTACAAAAGGGACATTTATTGTTGGGGGTGCTTTAATGCCTGGCGGTGGATTAACTTCAAGTATAATTACTGGTACTTTTACTGATGCAGTTGGCAACTTTATAGAAAACAAGTTTTTAGGAAATTATAACCCATCCACATTTGTAAAAAGCACTAAAAAAATAATTAAATAATTTCAATTAATAATTTTCTAAGTGTTTAAATTATTAATTAAACAAATGCATAACTATTAAGCCAAATTCACACAATGCACACAACGCAGATGAAAAACGTATCAAATGATTAATCGCAAAATAATTGGCAATATTCTTGCGGCATTTGCTGGCGTTTTTATTGGGCGCACTCGTGATACCGGCATCCCAAACCTAATCCAACACACACCACGTTTTTGTAATAAATGCGGCAAAGTTCTTGACCGCGATGGTGATGCAAGTTCAATAAGTCGTGGCGATATTTGCCTTGAATGCTTTATTGATGAAACGAATAATGATTAACCTATATAGGTTTTGACAAACCTGTCATACCGGAATTTTGTGAAACAAAATGCCCGGTATCTGTTGATTTCACCACGAGATACCGGACAAATCCTTCGGATTTTCCGGTATGACAAAAGACGTAATTCGTAATTCGTAATTCGTAATTCGTAATTTTCCTCTCACCTTTCCGTCCGCTTCGCGTCCACCTTCCCATATTACGAGCGCGAAAAAGTTGAAGACTTTTTCGATTACGCGAGTAAGCTCGCTCAAGGGAAGGAGTTATCGCGCATCTGACGTTGTGATTTATCCACCCCACCATTGCCCGTGATAAAATCAAATCTTGCGATTGGCTTTTAGAAAAGGGGGTTCAAGAAAAAAATGTCAACAAATGTCAACAATCTGGCGGAAGGGCAAAAACCACCATAAATTTTTCGCAAGCAATTGATTAATAATAATTTTATTGGGGAAGAATATTGTTACAAGTGGGTAAAAATAAGGGTTGGAATGGTAATGAAAAATAAGGATTGCGGAAAAATTGTAATGGTATTTTAAATGCGTGCCTTTAGACCGCCTGTCACCCCGCATTTATTGCGGGGTCTTATATGTCTAGCTCCCGCAACAAGTGCGGGATGACAAGAATTAGATGTAAAGTTAAAAGTTATTCTGCCGTCCATTCCATCGCGACATCAGCCCGTTCATACTCATGCCCGTATTTATCCATAATCTCCCCAGAATGTTTGAACCCCAATTTTTCATATAAATGGATGCTTGAACGTTGTTGGTGATTGGTCAAAAGGAATAGGGATTTTAAACCCATTTCGCGGGCGCGCCCAAATGCGGCATTGATAAGTTTTTCGCCAATTTTAAGCCCGCGATAATGGCGCGAAACCCCAAGTTTTGTGAATTCATACTCGCCATCGTCCATTTGCATAAGCGCACACGTGCCAACAATTTCACCATTCGACAAACGCGCCAAAAGGATTATTCCACCCTTGTCCAAAATGGCTTCATTGGGGTGGGAAAGGACATATTTATCAATATCTTCAACCACAAAATTTTCGGAAATCCAATCAATGTTTATTTTGAAAAAATCACCCGCGTATTCGTCCGAATATTCGATAATTTCAACATCTTGGGGTGTTAGTTTTGCCTGTTTTTCAAGCAGGGTTTTGAAACGCGCATCAAAACTATGGTCATCCAATGCCGCCTCTATTTTATTTAGGCTGGCGCAAAAATCGGGCGCAATTTCAAGCAATAAGTCACGGATAACCCCGTCCACCCTAGGCCAGATTTGCCCACGTAATTGTGCCAAAAGCCCCTGTCCGTCATGGGTTAATGATACCATTCGAACCCGACTGTCCGCCTTGACTGTAATGGTTTCAATCAGCCCCATATCACGAAGGTTATTAAGGTTGCGGGTTATTGCCGGCTGGCTCTGCCCCAAAATTTCGGCAAGCTGTGCCACAGATATTTCACCCGCATCACCAATTTGCGCAAGCAAAACCGCCTGCGATGGAAACAGCTCAAAACCCATATCATGATGGATTTTGGTGGCATCGGTCAAAAAACGGTCAGACAGGCGTTTAAGGCGACTGCCAAGGAAAATATAAGGATTTTTAAGGATTATATCATTTTGCATAACATGTTATATAACACGTTATATTGTTTATGCAATATTCAAATTTACTGTCATGCCGGAATTTTTCATTTGAAAAATATCCGGCATCTGGTTGGTTTATTGAAAGAGATACCGGACATTTTGTTTTACAAAATTCCGGTATGACAAAGCCCTAGCCAATCACCGCACGGGCAACAAAGTCTTTTAATTGTGTATTGGCGATGGTTAGTTTTGCAAAACTCCAGCCGCCAGCAGCTTTAAGATCCTTGATTGCAGTGGTTGCCCGTGACGCCTCTAATGAGTTAATCTCGAACCATTGTTTAACAATGCTATCGGACCATTTTTTGTCGGCTTTGTCTGGAATTGCGCCTTTGGTTTTGGCAAAATCAATGATTTTTCCGGTTAGTTGCGCCTGCTCACCCATGAAATCTTCGATGATGCGGCGGGTTGCAACCTTGTCCCAATGATCTTGACCAGTTACCATACCTGCGGCATGGCGCATTTCATCAAAGCCGATTTCAGCACCAATTGCATGGTAAATCCGTGCGGAACCCAAAAGCGGGGCATCAGATTGTTTGGCAATATCGACAATATCGGTCGATGAAATCATAACCCGAAGGTTGGCAATTTCATGTGCCAATTCAGATGGTGCGCCCTCATTGATAAATTCTTGCGCCAAGGCTTCGATGCGGGCATATTCATAAGGAGATACCACATTATCAATCACCGGCTTTAATTGCGCGATTTCAGGGCTGTATGAATTAATCATATCGGTTACCTGATCATTCACACCAATGCTTGAATGTGGGGTGCGGCGCGCCAACCAATAGGTTTGACGACGAATAACATTCTGCACCTCTAGCATCATTTTATATTGAAGGGCGGCCGGAATTTTTAAATCTTGGGCATTGATTTTTTCAATCGCTTTATCAAGTTCAAAGATTTTACGTGCCGCCGCATATGCCTTTACAATTGCGCCAGTGTCGGCAATCGCACTTTCACGAACGCGATCCATAAAGGTAATACCACCAATATCAACAATGCGGTTCGCCAGAACAGTTGCAATAATTTCACGGCGCAGACGGTGACCACGCATTGCCGCTTCAAATTGGTGGCAACCTTCAGGGAAGTAATTAACAAGGGTTTTTTCAAACCATTCATCATCAGGAGCATGCGATGCCACAATCTCACCGAAAAGCTGAATCTTGCTATATGCCATCAATACCGCAAGTTCAGGGCGGGTCAGACCCTCACCGCGTTCAATCTTGCTGCGCATTTCATCATGTGCCGGCAAGAATTCAACCGCACGGTTCAATTGCCCCAATTCTTCTAGCTGCACCATGAATCTTTCATGGGCATCGGCATCTTGGGCGGCATTTATCTGCTGTAATGATAACGCAAGGGTTTGGTTATAATTATGTTCAAGGACGTGATGCGCGACATCATCGGTCATAGAAACCAATAATTCATCGCGGGCTTCTTCGGTCATTGCGCCACTACGCACCAAGGCATTTAGCAGGATTTTGATGTTAACTTCGTGGTCGGATGAATCCACACCTGCGGAGTTATCAATCGCATCGGTATTAAGGCGAACACCAGTTTTTGCCGCCTCGATACGACCCAATTGGGTAACACCTAGATTTGCCCCCTCACCGATAACCTTAACCCGAAGGTCAGAGCCATTGATACGAATTGCATCATTTGCCTTGTCACCAACATCTGAATTGGCTTCAGATTTTGATTTTATATAGGTTCCGATACCGCCAAACCATAATAAATCAGCATTCGCTTTTAAAATCGCGGTCATCAATTCAAATGGCGTGACATTATCGGATGTAATCTCAAGCAATTCTTTGATTTGTGGTGTAAGGGTGATTGATTTCAAAGAGCGCGAGAAGATACCGCCACCTTTTGAAATGAGTTCCTTATTATAATCCTGCCATGAAGAACGTGGCAATTCAAAAAGACGCTTACGCTCGGCAAAGGATTTTGCACAATCAGGATTTGGATCGATGAAAATATCGCGGTGGTCGAATGCCGCCACAAGACGGATTTTCTCTGATAATAGCATGCCATTGCCAAAAACATCGCCCGACATATCACCCACACCAACCACATTAAACTCTTCTGATTGTGTATCATGACCCATTTCGCGGAAGTGACGTTTTACCGCCTCCCAACCACCTTTTGCGGTGATGCCCATTTTCTTATGGTCATAGCCATTTGAGCCACCGGATGCAAAAGCATCACCCAACCAATGCCCGTATTGGAGCGAAATAGAGTTCGCAATATCTGAGAATGTTGCAGTGCCTTTATCAGCGGCAACCACCAAATATGGATCATCACTATCAAGGCGAACCACATCTTTTGGCGCAATAATTTTGCCCGCCGCATCAATGTTGTCGGTTATATCCAAGAGACCGCACAAAAAGATTTTATATGCCACAATACCCGCCGCCATATATTCTTCACGCGAACCACCTTTTGGCAAGGCTTTGGGGAAGAATGCGCCTTTTGAACCCACAGGAACAATAACCGCATTCTTAACTTGTTGTGCTTTTACAAGACCCAACACTTCGGTACGGAAATCATCACGGCGATCTGACCAACGCAAACCACCGCGCGCCACAGGGCCAAAGCGCAAATGCGCACCCTCGACAAGAGGTGAATAAACCCAAATTTCACGGAAAGGCTTTGGATTTGGCACTTCGGCAATTTGTGAGGTTGCAATTTTGAATGAAATATACGGCTTATTTTTGCCTTCGGCATCTTTTTGATAATAATTGGTGCGAACCATGTTATTAATCAAATTGGTGATGCGGCGTAAAACACGGTCGGCATCAAGGCTTGGAACATCATTTAATAATGATGAAATTTCGGCATTAATAGCTTCACATTTTTTACCACTTTCTTTGCCCAATGCAGGATCAAAACGAGTTTCAAAAAGCTGAATAATTTTTTGGGCGATTAATGGATAATCGGAAAGCGCCTGCTCCTGTACTGCTTGGGACGGGTCAAGGCCGGTTTGCCCACGCCAACGCGCGAATGCACGAATAAGGCTTGCCTGGCGCCAAGTTATACCAAGTTTCAAGATAAGACGGTTAAAGCCATCATTCTCTGATGTGCCGCTAAAGATGGCGGCAAAGGCATCTTCAAATGAATTTTCCACCGCCGCAAAGTCAAGTGGTGCGCCATCTGACGAACGCATTTCAACATCATGCACCCACAAAACTTGGGTTCCATCATCCTGTGATGCAGTTTTTGGCTTGATTTTAAACTGCGCCTCGGATTCGACATAAAGCCCCATGCTTTCAAAAATTGGCATGGCTTCGGAAAGGGCAACCGGATTATCACGCTTATAAAGCTTACAGCGCAGAATATTTTCCTTGTCGCCATCCATGCGATAAGCACGAACCCAAACATCCACTTCTTTTAAAATCAATAATTCCTGAATATCTAAAAGTGCCTCGGACGGGGAGAATTTTTCTTTATAGCCCGCAGGAAAAGCACCAATGAATGGCGCGGCGCGAACATTATTTTCACCTGCACAAACCTCAAGATCATCATCCCATGTACGGGTGATTTCAATAATTTCGCTTTCAAGAGTTTCTAAATCAGGTTCAAGATGGTCATAAGGATTAATGCCAATAATATAATGGATGCGTGCCAATGGCGCATCACCAAACAATGGGTAATAAGACGATAAACGCCCACCATAGCTTTCAGCGAGCTTTTCACCAACCCTTACACGTACTGCGGTATTATACTTATCGCGTGGCACAAAAACCAAAATTGATAAAAAGCGGTTAAATTGATCACGCCGCGCAAACATTGCGGTGCGCGGTCTGTCCATCAAATGCTGCACACCCATTGCGATACGCAACAAATCATCTTCTTCGATTTGGAATAGTTCATCACGCGGATAATTTTCCACAATATTGCGGAACTTTTTATCATTATGAGAGCTGGGGTCAAAGCCAGCACGTTTAATAACCTTATCAATCTTACGGCGCAAAAGCGGAACATCGCGCACCATTGAATCATAGGCCTCGGCAGTGAAAAGACCAACAAAACGCTCTTCACCAATTAATTTGCCTTTTTCATCATATTTTTTAATGCCAATATAATCCAAAACCGCGCGGCGATGCACTTTTGAACGAAGGTTGGATTTTGCAACCACAAGCGGGCTACCATCTTCTAAATAGGCAACCAATTTGTCGGTTAACATGGTTGGCTCTGAAGAGCGGCGCAAAATACTGCGCAATGGGTCGCGCAAAATACCAAGATTGCGATCTTCGACAATATCTGGCTCTTCTTTAGAAAGTGTGCCGTCACCATTGCGAAGGTAATTATATGAACGCGCGCCAATGAAAATGAAATGCTCATCCTCAATCCATTTGAGGAATGAGATATATTCACTTATCTCATCGGCATTTAAGCCAACATTAGCAATCGCAAGGCCCGCAATACATTCTTTCATGCGCGCCTTCATTGCGCGGAAATCTTTTACAGACATTGAAACATCGTTCAATGTTTCGCGTACACCCATTAAAATGGCGTCACGTTTTGTCTGCGGCAATGATGGCAAATGAACCTGAATCATACTTTCGCGAACAATGTGCCCATTATCCTTGCCAGCATCGTCAATACGTTGCCCGTCTTCGTCACGTAAAACATCAACAATCGGATGGAACATTGCGCGGACTTCAACGCCTTGCGCACCAATTTCGCCCATGATGGAATCAACCAAAAACGGCGCATCAGGGCCAACAATTTCCAAAATATCACGCCCCAAAGGCTGATTATGTTCGCCCATGCCTTCGATAAGGCGGATTTCCTTTTTTTGCGGATGCTTACTTGATGCCCAACTCCAGAAGTCATAGGCAAGATGCGCCAAATCCCCAAGAGATAATGCACCAACATCATCAATTGTCGCATCGCGACCAAATTGGTTTAAAAACTCATTTGCAGCATGGGTAAGCACACCACCCTGAACAAAACCATCATATTTTTTTGCAACATTTACAAACTCAGCAACATTAATGCGCTCATCAGTGGCATCAACAGACATTCTTCCCCTCCGCAATTCGGTTTCGCGAAAATTTTTCTTTTATCTTACAGAAACCATAATTTTGTTTCAAGCACAGTATCTTTACATCAATAGATTGCCAAAAGATTATGATTTTAAGAAGTTTTTCCATTCGTTGCCGTCGCGTCACTATCTGGACGGCCATTCGCACTCATAAATATTGCAATTGCGCGGGTTTGTGGAAATTGTGCAAAAACAATCATTATCATAACGGTCAATGGAACTGATAAGAACATTCCAGCACCACCCCATATCTGCCCCCAAAACGCCAATGACAGAAACACCATCAGAACCGAAAGATTAAGGCTATCACCAGTCATTTTAGGAAGAATAAAGTTACCAACTACAAAATGTATACCTTGAATCATACCAAAAATTGCCAGTGCAATTATGGGATTTGAAAATTGCACCAACGCAAACAATGCTGGCATAATTGACGAGGCCGCAGCCCCCAAAACAGGAATATAGCACAAAAGAAATGTAAGTAGCGACCAAAAAAGCGCGCTTTTTAGACCAACAGCAATAAGGACAATATAACAACCAACCGAAATCATAATACCGGTTAGGGTTTGAACCCACAAATAACTCTCCATAGATTTACGGATTCTAATCGATAAATCTACAACTCTATTACGCTCGGCTTTATCATTGAAAACAAAGACGATTTTTTTTGAAAGGCTTGACTGCATTGCGAATAGTGAAAGCACATAGATAATCACAAACAATGCCTGATTTCCGAAACTTTTCAAAACTTCGCCAACCATTGAAATAAACCCAGTAGGGCTAATTTTGCCAAACAATTGCGCAAGTGTTGGGGCCGGTGAATTAATATGCAACAAAGCATAAGTTTGGGCGATGACTTCGTTAATACGTGTATTATAAAGACTTACATCTTTTGCAAATTCAGAAGCATATTCGGCAACAAAGGCAACCAACCCTGCAAAACCTACAAACACGATGATAAATACAATTGGCAAAGCAAGTTTGCGTTGAATTACCGGAAGTTTTCTATGTATTAAATCGGCAAAACCATCAATCATAAGCCATAAGAAAATAGCCAATGCCAAAGGCGTTAATAGATCGGCAAAATAAATTAGCCCAAGAATCAATACCGCAGTTGCAATAATTGATAATGATACCGAACCTACTTTTTCAGATGTAATTTTATTATTCATTGCGCCAAAATAACGCGATTTTTTCCTTAATCAAGGTTTAGTTTTATCGCAGCAGCAATTGCAAGTGGGCATAAAACAATTGCAAATAAAACAATCGCCGACAAAAGGAAAAAACCTTGGGTGAAAATCCCGTTACCCAACATTATCTGTCCCGCAGTGGATGAGCCAAAAATCACAATCGGCGTATAAAGTGGCAATGCAAGCAATGCCACCAACAGCCCGCCACGTTTAACACTGGCCCCCAATGCCGCCCCAACCGAGCCAAGCAAAAACATCGCCAATGCCCCAATAAACAGCGTAAATGTCATTGGCATAACATATTCAGACGGGATATTTAGCATTAACCCGGCCACAGGCATCGCCACCAAAAGCGGTAATATTATCGCCACAAATTGCCCCAAAATTTTACCAAGCATCGCAATGGAAAATGGCAAGCCTGATAATGACAATTGCTCCATAGTGCCGTCATCAATATCGCCTTGAAACAATCTTTCTAATGACACTAACGATGCAAGCGCAAGCGCAAGCCATAAATAACCGCCGCCAATTTTGGCAAGTAATTCCCGATCTGGCCCAACTGCAAATGGCAATAATAACATTGCGCCCGCAAAAAACGCAGTTGGCAATAATGCACCGCCACCAGTTCCAAGGTTTAACTTAACCTCACGCATGATGATTGATAAAAAGGTTCTAAACTCTTTCATAAATCATCCCCCAAATATTCGGGGACATAGTCCATCAAATTAAGTAATTGCATTGGCTTGCAATTCGGTGTGTCATGCACCGCCGCAATGATAATGCCGCCATTTGCGCGATGTTCATCAATTATTTCGCCCAATTGCACTCGGCCCTTTTCATCCAAAGGCGCAAAAGGTTCATCAAGCAGCCAAACTGGACGACCCGCAATTAAAATCCGCGCTAAAGAAATCCGCCGTTTTTGACCGGCACTTAATGAAGCACCCATTAATGGCAAAAGATGGGGAATATTAAGACGAGTAACAATGCTTGGTATATTTGCCCGATTGCCACCAAATAAATCACACCAAAATTCAAGTTGCGCTTTTATGGTTTGGTTGGCCTTTATGGCGTCGAGATGCCCCAAAAAGCACAGACTTTCGGTAAGTTCGCGCCCGCCGTGACCACTAAAAACAATCTTTCCTGCAAGTGGTTTATGCATATTGGTTATCGCACGCAAAAGCGTTGATTTACCCGCACCATTCACACCGCGCAACTCAACCGCATCCCCTGATTTCAGCGCAAGATTAAGACCAGAGATTAACAATCTCTCGCCCCGTTTTAGCGCTATTTCATTTAATTCAAGGGTACAATCAAACATTTATTTTTCTTGTGGCTTTTTACCATTAATTACAAGTGCGGCATTATCATCAAGTTCGCGGTAAAAGCAATTTGCAAAGCCAACATGGCAACAGCCACCATCGCCACCAACCTCAACCAAAAGCAAAACTACATCTTGGTCGCAGTCGGTTTTGATTGCCTTTACACTTTGGATTTGACCAGAGGTTTCCCCCTTTAGCCATAATGAATTGCGTGAGCGCGAATAATAATGGGCCTTTTTGGTTTCTATGGTTTTTTGTAATGCTTCGGAATTCATATAGGCAAGCATTAAAACTTCGCGGGTTTCAAAATGCTGGGCAATTACTGGAATCAAGCCGTTTTCATCAAATTTTGGGGTAAATTCCGACCCCAATTCCAATTCTTCTTTACCCATGATTTATACTCCCTTTATCCGCAAAAGCTTTAGAAGATTTAGGAATAATGGTCAAATTATAAGTGTCAGTTACAAATTTACGTTTATAAATGTGTGACTTTCAATTTTTACCAACCAATGCTATGCGCACCCAATGTCAGAGAAATTAAACCCTTGGAGAGATGAATTTACGGCAACATTTTTGTTGGCGTTGCCCATTATTTTGTCAAATCTTTCTAATACTTTGATAAATGCAACTGATGTCTTTCTCTTGGGGCGCTTGGGAAAAGACGCCTTGGCGGCATCTGCAATTGGCGTTGGCCTTGTGGTTTCACCATTGGTATTTGGCATTGGCGTAATCTCGGCATCTTCGGCAATGATTGCAAAGGAATTGGGGGCAAAGGCGCATTCGGTGCGTGATGTCCGCCGTACTGTGCGTGCGTCATTTTGGGTCGCGTTTCAGTTTTCTTTGCCGGTGATGGTGGTTTTGTGGTTCACGGGGGATTTTGCCCACGCAGCAGGACTTGAAGAACATCTTGCTAGAAATATCGGGCTTTTTGTGCGCGGGTTAGAATTTGAAATTCTTCCGGTTTTATTGATTGTGGCCCTAAGAAACTTTGTAGTGGCATTGCATAAACCAATGTGGTCGATGATTATTGGTTTTGTAAATGTCGGTTTTAATGCATTTATTAACTCTGGTCTAATATTGGGATATTGGGGTTTTCCGCAAATGGGGCTTTTGGGCGCGGGGATTGGCTCATCATTTACGGCATTATTCTCATTATCATTGTTTATTTTTGTTATCAGCACCCAAAAACCATTTAAGCGTTATTCCATTTTTGGACGATTTTGGCGCATTGATAAGGTGCGCCTAAAAGAATTATGGCATTTGGGTATGCCAATCGGCTTCCAAGTTGGGTTTGAAGTTTCGGTTTTTGCCGCCGCCGTTTTCCTTATGGGATTTATAAGCACCTATGCCACAGCGGCGCATTCAATTGCATTACAAATAGCATCAATAAGCTTTATGGTACCGATGGGCATTGCCCAGGCGGCAACGGTGCGGGTTGGTAATGCGCTTGGTCGTGGGGATGAAGCAGGAATTGCCCGTGCTGGCTGGGCATCATATATAATTGGCGTTGGTTTTATGGCAATAATGGCATTGGTGATGTGGAATATCCCGCATAAGCTTGCCGGACTGTTCATTGAAGAAGGTGCAGCCGATTCAGTAACAGTTATTATGATTGCCGTAAGTTTCATAAAAATCGCCGCCATCTTCCAAATTTTTGACGGCGCGCAAGTTGTTGGTGCAGGGATGTTGCGCGGGCTTCATGATACCAAAGCACCAATGATTTTCGCGCTAATTGGTTATTGGATTATTGGCCTTGGGGTTGGTGCATATTTGGCCTTTTACACACCATTACAAGGGGTTGGCATATGGATTGGGCTTGCCACCGGTCTTGGTGTGGTGGCAATATTAATGATTATCCGCTGGCATTACAGGCGAGCCTTTGGGCTTTTGCCATAATTACCTATATTGTTGTGCTAAAACACGTGCATATTCGATGCTTTTTTGACGCGCCATTCCGGCGGCCGCAAACCAATCAATTATGACCCAAATCCCTAATCCGCCAAAAGTAAAAAGTTTTAGAAATCCTAACAAAAAGTCCCCTAAATAAAACTTATCAGCACCAAAATTGCCTAACCATATGTTCCAACCATATGCTAAAACAGGGTTCTTTTCATTTTCCACGAATGTTGAAATAAAAGATTCACGACGTTCAAGCGGAACAGAATCATAAATTGAAAAAAGTTCGCGCATATAAGTTTTTCTATTCATTGCAGCCCCCAAAGAAAGTATAAACTTATGAGTGAAATATGGTCAATGTCAATCAAAAAAATCCCGCCGTTTCCAGCGGGATAGTTGATCAGTGTATGAGTGGGATAATTAGATTCTATGCCGCGTCAGTAGAAGTTTCTTCCATCGCTTGCGCCAAATCCAAAAGACGACGGCGAGTGCGCTCACCAAGACGGTAATAAGTGCGAATAAGTTCGCGTGTTTCTTTTTGACGCAAAATTTCAGGGCTAATATCATCGTGATCATTGGCAACCGGCGCATTTGCTGGCGTTACATTAAGGCCATCGTAAAAATATTGCACTGGCACAGATAATGCAGAAGATAATTCAAACAAACGGCTTGCAGTGATGCGATTTGCGCCACATTCATATTTTTGAATTTGTTGGAAACGAATGCCAACAATATTTGCAAGTTGTTGCTGGGTCATACCCATTAGCCTTCTGCGGCGGCGAAGTCTGCGTCCTACATGAAGGTCAATTGAAGTAGCCATTAAAAAATCTCCTTAAGTATCATTTTGAAACAAATTTTCTCTTCAAAAGGAGTAGTTGCAACCGTTATGCCATTCCTATTTGGGGAATTTTGAAACACCAAATCAAATCTTCCCCCAAAAACTCGACCAAAGCATATGAAAATTTACAACTTTTGCATTGCACAATTCTCTTGAACCTTTATTTTATTACGCCTAAGTTCACGCAAATTTTGCAAAGGTATATTTATGAGCCAGATTACGACTGTTGGGGTTATTGGTGCAGGACAGATGGGAAATGGTATTGCCCATGTTGCCGCACTAGCAGGTTATAATGTTGTTCTTTCCGATATTAGCCAAGAAAGCCTTGATAAGGCACTTAAAACAATTGATAAAAACCTTGGTCGTCAGGTCTCTAAAGCACTTATTAGCGAACAAGAATCCAAAGATGCTTTCGCAAAAATCACTATTTCTACTGATCTTGCGGCGATGAAAGATGCAGATATTGTAATCGAAGCAGCAAGTGAAAATATCGAAATCAAAAAAGCAATTTTCAAAAACCTTTTGCAACACATTAAACCAGAAGCCATTCTTGCTTCAAATACTTCATCAATTTCTATTACACGCCTTGGTGCATCTACCGATCGTCCAGAAAAATTCATCGGTCTTCACTTTATGAACCCTGTTCCTGTTATGAAATTGGTTGAAATCATTCGTGGTCTTGCCACTGATGAGGCAACTTATGCGGCGGCACTTGAAGTAGTTACCCGCATGGGAAAAATCACCACCAATGCCGAAGATTTCCCTGCATTCATCGTAAACCGTATCCTTGTGCCAATGATTAACGAGGCGATTTACACCCTTTATGAAGGTGTTGGCACAGTTGAATCAATTGATAAAGGTATGCGGATGGGCGCAAATCACCCTATGGGTCCGCTTGAATTAGGTGATTTTATTGGTCTTGATACAGTTTTGGCAATTATGCAGGTTCTTAACGAAGGTCTTGCCGATACCAAATATCGCCCTTGCCCGCTTTTGGTCAAATATGTTGAGGCTGGCTGGCTGGGACGTAAAACAAACCGTGGCTTTTACGATTATCGTGGCGAAACACCAGTTCCAACAAGATAAAAACAAAACCCGCCAAATTCGGCGGGTTTTTTATTCTTCAAATTCAAAACGACCACTTCGGGCAAATGCGGTTTCAATCGCTTCTAGCAATTTGTTTACGTCAAATGGTTTGACCACTATGGCGTCCGCACCGCGCACCAATGTATTAAACAATTTATCGTCCACATTGCCAGACATGGCAATAATGCCAACATCAGGGAATTTTTCACGAAGCTTTGGTATTGTATCAATTGGCACAATTCCAGGCATATTCATATCACTTAGGATAACATCAACATCAAGCAAATCGACTGAATCAAGGGCATCATTCATGGATTCAGCCAAGGTTACACGATAACCAATCTCACTTAGAATTTTATAACAAATGGTGCGGATTGATTTTGAATCATCAATTACAAGAATATGTGGCGGATGCTCACCATTTTCCATGTAATATTCAAGACCTTCAAGAATTGATGACAAACGCTCTTTATTAAATGGTTTTGCAAGCAGAAATTCCGCACCGACCATTTTGGCATGCATCAAATGGGAATCCACTTCATTTATCTCATCAGTGGCACTCATAGCAATAACGATAATGTCAGGCTTGGCAGATTTTAATTTTCTTACATTAATACTGCCTTCAGAATCCGGAAGCCCCAAGTCCACAAAGGCGACAGCAGGGTTCGTTGCCTTCACAAGTTCAATACCCGATGCAAGGTCATAGGCAATATTGGAATCCCAATCCTTCTCGCTTAGCATTTTAGCTATAAGCTTTGCTTGTATTTTTCCGTCTTCGATGATGACACAAAAATGATTTGGCACAAAATGCTCCAGCTGTTTTACCTAGGCCAATTTAAACTGTCTAATCACATACTCTAAACATCTAAATATATTACCAACAGATGTTTCAAATTTTATGGGTCTGATCAAACTTTGAATATTCAAAATCGATACATTGGGTTATTAATAAACGCCATACAGGCTCGGCAATATTGGGGGATAATCCAACAATTTCAGAATTTTTAAGAACCTTTTGAATTACGTCTTCAATGCGCGCTTCATCATAGACCATATCACGGCTTTCTTTTATGCGCGCTGCCGCACCCATAAATGACTGTCGTTCCGCAACCAATTCGACCAAAAGCCTATCAATACGATCAACTTCGTGCCTTACATCGGTCATCGTCTGACATTCATCAGCGGTTTTTAATTTCGGTAAATGTTCCAATTTCGTCATATCGCTTAAGTATCGGATGAAAAAACAAATTACAACAAGGTTTGGCAATTAAATACGTCAAAATAAAAGGCACTTTTGCAAAGTGCCTTTTAAAAATTAAATATCAATCTCTTCTGCATATTTCGCATTTTGGGTAATCCAATTAAAACGTAATTCCGCTTTTTTCCCCATCAAAGTTTCCACCAAATCAGAAACCATTTCTTCATCCTCTTTGGCGATTTGTATTCTTGCCAAAGTACGAGTTGCCGGATTCATTGTGGTTTCTTTCAATTGCGCCGGCATCATTTCGCCCAAGCCCTTGAAGCGACCAATCTCAACCTTGGCATTGGCGCGGAATTCAGTACGCAAAATTTCTTCTTTATGGGCGTCATCGCGCGCATAAAAACTTTTTGAGCCATGCGAAATTCGGTAAAGTGGCGGCATAGCAAGATAAACCCGACCCGCTTCAACCAGTTTTGGCATGGCGCGATAAAAGAATGTCGCCAAGAGTGCGGCAATATGCGCACCGTCCACATCCGCATCCGTCATGATAATGATGCGTTCATAACGCAAATCTGCAAGATTGAATTTTGAACCCATTCCAACCCCAAGGGCCAGCGCCAAATCATTCAATTCCTGATTCCCGGTAAGTTTTTCACCACTTGCAGACGCAATATTTAGGATTTTACCACGCAAAGGTAAGATTGCCTGCGTCATACGATTGCGCGCCTGTTTAGCAGAACCACCCGCAGAATCACCTTCTACGATAAATAACTCTGTCCCTTCGGCATCTTGTTTGGTGCAATCGGCAAGCTTTCCAGGAAGGCGCAATTTACGTGTTGCAGACGCACGCGAAACTTCTTTTTCTTTGCGGCGTTTAAGACGCTCATCACAGCGGGCAATTACCCAATCAAGAAGCGCACGCGCCTCTTTTGAATTACCTGCAAGCCAGTGATCGAACTTATCACGTACCGCATTTTCAACAATACGTATCGCCTCTGTGGTTGCCAATCTATCTTTGGTTTGCCCAACAAATTCAGGCTCTTTAATAAAAACCGAAATCAAAGATGCCGCAGAATCAAAAACATCATCGGCGGTAATATTGGCGGCCTTTTTATCATTCAACAGCTCACCATAGGTGCGCAGCCCCTTGGTAATTGCCGCACGCAAACCTTGTTCATGCGTGCCACCTTCTGGGGTTGGGATGGTGTTACAATAGCTTCTCATAAAGCTGTCGGCATCGCCAAAGCCACGCATACCCCATGCAACCGCCCACTCCACAGAGCCATGTCCTTGTTGCTTGTCAGTGCGACCAGTAAAGGCACTTTGGGTTACGGTTGGTGAATTCTCAACAACAGTATTAAGATAATCGGCAAGACCATTGGGGAAACAAAATGTTTCTTCGGTTGGAACATTTGACCCTGGCTTGATACGCTCTGGTGCGCATTTAAAGCGGATTTCGACACCAGCGAAAAGATAGGCTTTTGAACGCGCCATATTAAATACACGCGCCGGATCAAATTGCAGATTATCACCAAAAATTTCGGCATCTGGATGAAAACGTGTCAATGTCCCACGGCGGTTTTGCACCGCGCCCAATTCTTTGATTGGCCCTTGGGGAATACCACGTGAAAACTCCATGGCATAAAGTTTTCTATCACGCGCCACCTCAACATAAAGTCTGTCGGATAGGGCGTTTACCACCGAAACACCAACCCCGTGCAAACCGCCCGAAGTTTGATATGATTTATCAGAGAATTTACCACCCGCGTGAAGTACGGTTAAAACCACCTCAAGCGCAGACTTACCTTCATATTTTGGATGTGGATCAACTGGAATGCCGCGACCATTATCAATAACCACAAGCGAGCCATCATCTTCAAGGCTTACCTCAATTCGGTTGGCATGCCCCGCGACCGCCTCATCCATTGAGTTGTCAAGAACTTCGGCAAATAAATGGTGTAATGCGCGGCTATCAGTACCGCCAATATACATACCCGGACGTTTACGCACGGGTTCAAGCCCTTCGAGAACTTCAATCGAAGACGCCGAATAATCAGAAGAACTGCTTGGTTGTGTGTTGTTCGTTACTTTTGGCTGTGGCTTTTGTTCTGGTAACTCACCGCCAAATAGACTTTCCGCACTTTGCGTCATTATTCTTTGCCAAACCTTCTTTAATTCTTTAACCCCTATCCCAAAAGCTATTTCGCGCCTTTGGTCAAGATTTACGGCTGCTTTGGACAGTTAATAGTTTTTCGGGGGATAGAAAGAAAGGGTTGCATCATTGCGCCATTCGTTATAACAAATCACCACTTGATTTAAGGCAAGTGAGTTGCCAAATTAGAAAAATTAAAGGGACAAATTATGCTTGATAAACGCAAATTCTATATTAATGGCGAATGGGTAAACCCAACGAAACCAAATGACCATTTCATCATAAACCCCGCCAATGAAGAGCAAATCGCCGTTATTTCACTTGGCACAGAGGATGATGTAAATAAGGCAATTGCCGCCGCCAAAACCGCATTTGAAACATTTCAATTTTCATCGCTTGATGAACGTATCGCGATTTTGGAAAAAATCACCAATCTTTTAAAAGAACGCAATGAAGAAGTTGCCCAAGCAATCAGTGCCGAAATGGGTGCGCCTTTATGGCTTGCGCGTTCTTCGCAAGCACCGTCTGGTTATGCGCATTTTGCCGAAACTTTGCGGGTTTTAAAAGAATATGCTTTTGAACGCAAAATGGGGCCTTCACAAGTATTACGTGAACCAATTGGCGTTTGCGGACTTATCACCCCTTGGAATTGGCCGATTAATCAGGTGGCGTGTAAAGTTGCCCCTGCGCTTGCGGTTGGTTGCACAATGGTTTTAAAACCATCCGAGCTTGCGCCACTTGATGCCATGATTCTTGCCGAGGTTATCGCCGAATCAGGGGTTCCAAAAGGTGTTTTCAACCTTGTTAATGGTGATGGTTTGGGTGTTGGCGTACCATTGTCTTCGCATCCAGATATTGATTTTGTCTCTTTCACAGGTTCAACCCGCGCCGGCATTGAAATTTCAAAAAATGCCGCACCAACAGTTAAAAAAGTTGCGCTTGAACTTGGCGGCAAATCACCAAACATCGTGCTTGAAGACGCTGATATTGAAAAAGCAGTTCGCCAAGGCGTAAGAATTTGTTTTGGTAATTCGGGTCAATCATGCAATTCACCAACCCGCATGTTTGTGCCACGCGCGAAACTTGAACAAGCAAAAGAAGTTGCTAAAGCCACAGCAGAATCAGTTGCGGTTGCTAATCCTTCTGATGAAAATGCGCCAAAAGGTTCAATCGGCCCGCTTTCCAACGCCCGCCAATTCACCAAAGTAACTGGAATGATTGAAGATGCCATCAAAGAAGGTAATGAATTAATCGCTGGCGGAACAGGGCGTGCCGATGGCTTTGATAAAGGCTATTTTGTTAAACCAACCGTTTTTGTTTCCAAAGACAATAATTCCACCATCGCCCGCGAAGAAGTGTTTGGCCCAGTTCTAACCATTATTCCTTATGACAATGAGGAACATGCAATTCAAATGGCGAATGACACGGTTTATGGTTTGTCAGCATATGTTCAATCATCGGATAATGATCATGCGCGTGCGGTTGCCCGTAAAATTCGTGCCGGTATGGTGCATTTAAACGGCGTCCCAACCCAAATCGAAGCGCCATTCGGTGGTTATAAACAATCTGGCAACGGGCGGGAATGGGGCGAATTTGGCCTTGAAGAATTTACCGAAGTTAAGGCAATTATGGGCTAGGCTCCAAATTTTACAGACAATAATAAAGCCCTGCAATGCAGGGCTTTTATTTTTATAGCTTATTTATTTTTTTTACGACCTTAATTATCGCGCCTTTAGTTTGTATCGGCTAATTTGAAATTGTCACGGGGAATGTGCGCGCCTAGACCTTCCAACTGCCCCCAACAGTAAGCGCTGCCCCGTGACAATAATTTTTCCCTTAAAAACTATTTTCTGCCGAATAATTTTTCAATATCATTCAAGCTTAGCTTAACAAAAGTTGGTCGCCCGTGGTTGCATTGACCAGAACGCGGTGTAACTTCCATTTCACGCAAAAGGGCGTTCATCTCAACCGGCCCTAATTGCCGCCCTGCCCGCACAGAACCATGACACGCCATGCGGGATAAAATTTCGTCAATTCTTTCCTTTAGGCGCATCGCATTATCGAAGCCCGCGATTTCATCGGCGAGGTCTTTTAATAATTCCTTGGCATTGATTTTGCCCAAAATCGCCGGGGTTTCGCGCACCAGAATTGCACCATCACCAAAACCTTCGATAACTAATCCAAATTGCGATAATTCATCGGCCTTTGATAATAGGTTTTCGCAATCAACAGCATCCATTTCTACCACATCGGGAATAAGGGATAATTGACGCGGAATTCCGGTTTCATTCATCGCCGCCTTCATTCTTTCAAGGACAAGGCGTTCATGGGCGGCGTGTTGGTCAACAATCACAATCCCTTCATCGGTTTGGGCGATGACATATGTATTATGAAGCTGTGCCTTGGCTGCACCTAATGGGAAATTTTGTGTCGCGGGCTGTGACTGTGCTTCTTCGGTTTGCGGTTCATCAAAAGCCCGTGCCATTGGTGCAGGTGCAGGTTGCGGTGTAAAATCACGCGCCATGCCTTCATAAAAACCGGTTTGTACTGGTTTTGGTGATGGCGTGTAATTATAATTACCTTGATAAAATCTGGGTGCGTCACTTTGATTTAAAGACTTACCTAAAGCACCGATGGTTTGGCTAGCAAGGCTTGCACTGGCGCGAACCGCCACTTCACCAATTGCGTGGCGCAAAGCACCAATTATAAGCCCACGAATTAATGCAGGATCCCTAAACCGCACCTCGGTTTTGGCGGGGTGAACGTTGACATCCACCAATTTGGGTTCAAGTTCCAAAAATAAGGCCAGAATAGGATGGCGATCTTTTGCCAAAACATCCTGATAGGCCGCGCGTGCAACACCCTTTAACATTGGGTCTTTTACGGGGCGATTATTTACAAATAAAAACTGAAACCGAGAATCGGAGCGGGACGCAGTTGGCAATGAGGCAAGCCCAGAAAGCCTTACCCCATCGCGCTCAACATCAATTATAAGGCAATCATCCGCCAAATCGGCGCCAATAATATCACGTATACGCCCGCCAGCGTCGGTTTCACCATGATTTTTTGTGCGAAATGAAATTTTTCCATCAAGGTAAAGCGAAAACCCAATTTCAGGACGGGACAGTGCAAGGCGTTTTACAACATCAATTATCGCAATATTTTCACTGCGCACGCTTTTCATAAATTTAAGGCGTGCCGGTGTGGCAAAAAATAAATCCCGCACCTCTATGCGCGTACCGGAATTTAACCCCGCCCAGGCGCAAGGTTTTATTGGCGAAACCTGTCCACCTTCAACATTTATTTCCCAAGCTTCTGATGACAAATAATGGCGCGATTGAATTTTCATGCGCGCGACGGCACCAATTGACGGCAAGGCCTCACCCCGAAAACCAAGGGTGTTGATATTAGTTAAATCGGCAGTATTACCATCATCTTTTAATTTTGAGGTTGCGTGACGCAAAATCGCGATTGGCAATTCATCTTTTGATATACCACTACCATCATCTTCAATTAAAATGCGCGATAATCCGCCTTCATCGCACCAGATGTTGACGCTTTGTGCGCCCGCATCAAGCGAGTTTTCAATAAGCTCTTTTAAGGCAGATGCAGGTCTTTCAATAACCTCACCGGCAGCAATCTGGTTTATAACCTGTTGTGAAAGCTGTCGAATACTTAGCATCTTATCCGGCCATTATAATCCCGGAAGTTTGAAGCCTTTTGGGGCGTTTTGTTGAATTTTTACGTCTTTGCCGCCAGTTGTGTTTTCAATTGCGCCTTTTTCTTCTAGACGTTCAGCCTCAGAAGTTGCATCAAGCGGTGCAGCACCGTTAACATCTGTTGCAGTTCTGCCAAAGTTCAAAATTTTGTCGGCAAACTTCTCTGGCTTATGGGCAATTTTTCCAGTTTCTTCGTCTAGAATTGCACGAATACGCGGATCGGCATTTTGCGCACCCATTTTATAGATAAGTTCTTTTTCACCAGAACTTGCATCTGTTCCAAGTTGCACGCCAAAAATCGCTGATTTTGCTTGCATATCGGCACGAAGTTCCAACGGCCTTGCCTCACCTGGACGTGGTGGGCGAAGATTATATTCAGGCGGAATAACCAAAGGTGCTTTGGTAACCACACGGAATTCATCAGGTGTAACTTTTTCGCCACCGGCAGCACGTTTCAAGCTTTCACAGCCAGAAAGACCAATTGCGCCCGCACAAAGCAGAACAAGCGGAATAATTTTTGCGATTTTATTTGTTTTAATCAAGGTCACACTCCAATATTCCGATTTTATAAACTTTAAATTCTTTCTGGTCTAGCGGCTTCATACATCTTTATTTTTTAAGTTTTTGTCATTTTCGGGTGTAATAAGCATATCAACAAGCAAAATTATTGCACCAATTACCACACCACTGTCGGCAACATTGAATACCCATGGGAAATAAAGCCCCGAAAAATCAAGAAAATCAGCAACTGCACCAAATCTGATACGGTCAATCATATTACCTAATGCGCCACCAATTACCAAGCCCAATGCAAGGATAGTAATTTTTCTATCGGATTTTAAAAGCCAGTTTAAAAACAAACCCGATATGCATAATGATAAAATTACAAGCCCCCAACGCCCAATAGGAGAATCAGCACGCAATGCACCAAAACTTACGCCATAGTTCCAAACCATGGTTAAATCAAAAATCGGCGAAATTTCAATTTTTTGAATTTCACCAAGTTTAACAACATTTAAGATTAGATATTTTGAAATCTGATCCAATGTCACAACCAATAGAATTGGCAAAATTGCAAGAAACTTATTTAGTTTGGGTTTATTCATATCATATGATTGGG
Source organism: Hyphomonadaceae bacterium UBA1933 (assembly GCA_002337085.1). Classification (GTDB taxonomy): domain Bacteria; phylum Pseudomonadota; class Alphaproteobacteria; order Caulobacterales; family Aquidulcibacteraceae; genus Pseudaquidulcibacter. The sequence continues at coordinate 54,762 of DDFH01000006.1, forward strand.
TTTGAATTAAAAGTACGCCTTATTTAGGGAATTAATGTTTTTGTGTAAACCATCAAAATGTAATCAACAGACAAACAAAAAATCGAACTTTACGCCGTGATTTATACTTTATGACAGGGCGATATAGCTTGGGCGATGCCCTGAACTTGAATTAATGTAATAATTCGTTCTATACAAAATAATATGCGGGGGGCCATGAACAAAATAAATCAATATTATAATGACGAAATTTCACCAGAAAAATTGCGCCTTGTGGTTTTTGCCTCAAGCCTTGGGACAATGTTTGAATGGTATGACTTTTTTATATTTGGACTTTTGACCCAAATTCTTGCCGACCACTTTTTTGCAGGGATTAACCCAACCGCAAGCTTTATTTTTGGGCTTTTGGCTTTTGGCGCTGGTTTTATGTTCCGCCCAATTGGCGCATTGGTATTTGGCTCAATCGGTGACAAAGAAGGACGCAAAGGCGCATTTTTAATTACCGTTAGCCTCATGGGGCTTTCCACATTTTTGGTTTCGGTACTACCCTCTTATTCAACCATTGGCATATGGGCGCCAATCCTTTTGATGGTATTACGCATTGTTCAGGGTTTTGCTTTGGGTGGTGAATATGGTGGTGCAGTTATTTATGTTGCCGAACATTCGCCGCATGATAAACGCGGATTTAACACAGCCTTAGTACAATCATCAGCAGTTGCAGGTTTATTAACCGCGCTTTTGGTTGTTTATAGCACCCGCACATTTTTGGGTGAAACGGCATTCCATGAATGGGCATGGCGCATTCCGTTTGCAGTTTCATTATTTCTTTTGGCAATTGCAATTTATATTCGGATGCAACTTGAAGAAAGCCCAAGCTTTAAGCGTATGCAAGATGAAGATAACCATGCCAAAGCGCCATTAAAAGAAGTTTTTGGCAATAAAAAATATCTTGGCCTTATGATTGTGGCACTATTTGGACTGATGATTGCCCAAGGTGTTACTTGGTTTACGTCACATTTTTATTCGCAAGTATTCCTTGGTAAACAATTAAAAATCCCCGAAGCCACAATTAATTTCATGCTTATGATTATTTCATTTGTTTCAGCATTTTTATACGTATTTTTTGGCTGGCTATCCGATAAAATTGGGCGCAAGCCGGTGATGTTATTCGGGATGGCGGTTGCACTTTTTAGCTTTTATCCAGGATTTAACGGCTTTGTAAAATTTGGAAACCCTGACTTTGCCGCAGCAATTAAAAATGCACCCATAAAGGTAATTGCCGATCAAAAAGAATGTTCGATACAATTTAACCCAATTGGGAAAACACCAGATGGGCGTGATGCCTTTGCCACTTCTTGCGATGTTGCAAAATCCTATCTAGCAGGAAAAGGAATACCATATGAAAATGTTCGTGCCACAAAAGGAATAATTGCCAAAGTTGTGATTGGCGACACGGTCATCAATAGCACAGATATTTCCGCATTAGATTTAAAAGCGCAAAAGGCGGTAAAAGACGCTTTTGGCAAGGAAATGTCATGGGCATTAGCAAAATCTGGCTACCCTGACAAAGCCGACCCCAATAAGATTAATTTTTACGGTATTCTTGGCATATTATTTGTGTTTATTGTTGCCGCCACCGCATTATATGGCCCACTTGCTGCAAGCCTTGTGGAATTATTCCCCATGCGTATTCGTTATACCGCGCTTTCAATACCTTATAATATTGGCACAGGGATTTTTGGTGGCTTTGTACCTGCAATTGGCTTTGCGATTGTTGCCACCACTGGCAATATGTTTTCAGGGCTTTATTACCCAATAATCGTTGCCATAATTTCCATCATTGTCACATTGTTATTCCTACCGGAAACCAAAGACCGCGACATTCATATATGAATTCAATAAAAAAGGGGGCAAATGCCCCCTTTAAAATTTTTAGCTATAATAAATCTTAGTAAGATTTTTTAAGAGCAATATATGCGCGACCTTTAACGTCGTCATATTTGCCATTCAAAGCCCAATAAGAAGTTGCAGCTTCTGCTTTTTTGATGTCGGTGTCAGTATAACCAACTTCAAGAGCGATACCGTTTTCAGTTGTACCAGTTACAGCAGCTTTCCAGTTTGCAAAATCATCAGTTGCATTTTTGATGCCGATAGTTTTACCATAAGCAGCAGAACCAGAAAGAGCAAATGGACCAACTTTTGCGCCGAATAGAGGAGCAGAAACACCAACTTCAGTGTAGTTGTAAGTGTCAGTGTTGTAATAGTTAGTCAAAGAAAGAGCAACGTCTTTAGCAACAACTGCGCTTACGCCAGTTTTGTATTCAACGAAGTTTGCACCAGTTGCATTTGGATAGTTTGCAGTTGCAACACCAAGGTCAAAAGTCAAAGGACCAACAGAAGGCTTCCAGCCAGCATAAAGATCAGCTTCGATGTTCGCAGAACCGAAGTCAACGTTTGACAACCAAGTACCAGCATACAAAGTGCCAGCAGTTAGGTCAGCACCAGCAGAGATAGCTGCTTTGCTGTTAGTTTGTGAAGTACCACGCCACAAATAGTCAGATGCAACAGCAGTGTTATAAGAAACAGTTGTGTCGCCAGCAGTTGCTAAAGCGGGAGCAGCAACAGCCAATGCAAGAATAGATAGAGCTAATTTTTTCATAATTTTGAATCCCCTCAAATTAAGGTGCGGTCATAATGCCGCACCCTGATAGATAGGTCACAAAAGTTAATAATTCAATGACATTTATGCAACACATGTTTTGCAAACATCACATGAAAAATACATCTAATTGTTTTAATTATATATTTTTGGCAAAACATTAAATTGATTTAACGAAACAAGGTGATGCAAAATAAGCACATTGCGTAAAATGTGGTCAAATTTAATTGTGTATTAACCGTGTTTTTATGAAAATCGCCCTTGATTAAAATGTTGCGCGGGCAAAAATTGCGGTTGGTAATGCCCTATCAATTTGCGAAAAAGGCAGCCCCATTTCACCGGATTCAATATTTGCACCAGCAAAACCATTCGCGCTTAACGAATCTTCCATTGTGTTTTTAAGGGCGATAAATGACAAGCGGACAGCATAAACAGTTGCCACAAGAAACAACGGTTTCTCACTTAAAATCTGCGCACAATTTGACAAAAGCTCATAAAGGCTTTCTTCGAGTTTAAAAATCTCACCATTTGGGCCACGACCATGTTTTGGTGGATCAAGAATAATGCCATCATATTTATTGCCGCGCCTAATTTCACGTTCTACAAACTTTATGGCATCTTCAACAATCCAACGAATTGGCGCGTCTTGCAGGTCACCTAAAGCCTGATTTTCACGGGCAAAGCCAATTGCTTTTTTAGATGCATCAATATGTGTAACCTGCGCCCCAGCTTTGGCACAAACCAATGACGCGAGGCCAGTATAGCCAAATAGGTTTAGCACTTTAGGCGCAGTTTTGGCGGCTTTTATTCTATCGGCACAAAAAGCCCAATGGGTTGATTGCTCAGGAAATAAACCAAGATGGCGAAACGGCGTGCAGCGGGCATAAAATTCAACATCGCGCCACTTCATTTCCCACTTTTCAGGAACACGGTTTTTAAAATTCCAGCGCCCCATTTCTTCGCCATCACGTCCACTAAAAGAGGCATCAGCCTGCCATTCATTAACCGGATTTTTTGGTTTCCAATAGGCCTGCGAATCTGGGCGGATAAAGCGATATTTACCAAACCTCTCTAATTTGAAGCCATCGCCGGCATCAATTAGCTCATAATCATGCCAATCATCGGCAAGCAATAAAGGAAAGTGGTTTAAGTTTTTATTCATTGATTTTTCCATAAGAATTAGGAATTTTTTCCATTAAAGTCGCGCTGACGCCAGATTTCATAAAGGCTTATACCGGTGGCAATTGCCAAATTCAAACTATCGGCGCGCCCATTCATTGGTAATTTAATTAATTCGTCACAACTATCGGCAAGATCATCATCAATTCCCGATTGCTCATTGCCCATCAAAAGAATTGTGCGCGACCCCATATTGGTTTTTGTATGTAAATCATGCGCCTTTAGCGATGTACCAACAAGCGTAAAATCGTTTTGTTTTTCCCAATCCAAAAATTCTTTAATTGGTGATTTCACGATTTTCACGCTAAATAAAGATCCCATAGTTGAGCGTACGGCCTCTACTGAAAACGGGTCACACGCGTCCTCAAGCAAAATGATTGATTTTCCACCAACACTGTCCAAAGTTCGAATAATCGTGCCAAGGTTTCCTGGATCCTTTGGACGCTCTAGGGCAACTATCAAATCCTCGTCAATAATTGCATCAAGATTTGAAAATTGCTGATAGAAAATACCAACTACGCTTTGGGCATTATCACGGTGGGTTATTGATTCCAAAATTCGGTCATTAACCCGACCAATCTTTATCTCTGGGTCTTGGCACGAAGCAAGCAAGTCTTTGATATGCGGTCGGCTTTCGACCGCCCCCGAAAACAATAGCGCATGAAGACGCCAACCCACATCCAAGCCCTCTTTAACAAGTCTCGCACCTTCGGCGCGAAAAAGCCCAGTTTCTTTACGTTCTTTTTTGCGATCTAGTGCACGGGCAAGTTTTACCAAAGGATTTTGAGGACTAGTTATATCATTTATGATAATTGTCATCTTTTCAATTCTATATAAATAAAGACTTCACTTTTATAATGATTTCGCGAATATGGCATAATACCATATGGAAACTGTAATTTTATGCCCTAATTAAGCGAGTTGAGTTGCAAATCCTATAAAATATCGCAAATTGCAAGAACTAACTTAAAGTCGGATAATTCCCGTTTTACTGGGGGTTTAATTCTTTTGCCATTGAATATACCCGATTGGGCATCACCAAAGGCGCTGAGGATGGCTTAATATATTGGGGAAAGATATGGAAGAGGTTAAAAAGAGAAATTGTATGCCGTGGCTGCTGCTTGGTTTACTTTTATTCGGATTATTAGCTCTTTTATCTAATTGCGTTGGTGCGTCTAATTACAAAATAATGGCTGATAAGGCAAAAACCACAGCACAAGAAGGCCTTACCAAAGCTGGCTTTGCCAATGCCACCGCAAAACTTGAAGGTTCAAATGTTACAGTTGAAGGCAATGCCGAAACCCAAGATGCCAAATTGGCGGCGTGCGAAGCCGCCAAAACCGCCCTTGAAGCAAAAAGAATGGTTGGTCTTCCTGGGGTTGTGCGCGATGTAATTTGTAAAGTGAAAGCGCCGGGCGATGATGCAGCTAGTGGCTTTAATATGGGTGCTGGCTATGGTGGAAGTTCTAATAATATCCCACCACCACAATTGAGCGCCGCCGCACAGACTTGTCAGACAGAATTATTAAATACTGCCAAGACTGGAAAAGTAACCTTTTTAAAGGGTAGCCCAAATATTCAAAATGGAAAACCTTTATTAAATGACATTGCCAAAGTGGCCATTAAATGCAGCGACTTTAAAATTGAGGTTGCCGGACATACCGATACCGGCGGTGATGCCGCAATGAACCTTAGCTTGTCACAATTACGTGCCGATGCAGTAAGAAGTTATTTGATAGGCAAAGGCGCAAGACCAGAACAAATTATCGCGCGCGGCTATGGCGAAACCAAACCATTGGTTGATGACCATGCCGTAGTTGGCGTTGACAACCCAGACCGCGAGAAAAACCGTCGTATTGAATTCAGTATTTTAGCGCAATAGTGCAAATTAAAATTAGTGTGAGATTGAAATATGCCTTATATAATTGCTCAAAACTTATTATATCTGCTTCTGGCAATGCTTTTGGGTGCATTGATTGCGTGGTTATTCGGACTATGCAAATGCAAAAGCGACGACCTACAAATTGAGCTTGATGGCGCAAGGGCTGAACGTGATGCACTTGCAGAACGCCTTGCAAGAGTTGGCACAGGAAATGGTGTTTCTGGCAATAATGTTGTTGTTGAGAACAATGAAGTCGATGCCGCAAAACTTAAATCCCTCCAAGCCCAACTTGATGCAGCAAACGAAAAAATTGCCGCGTTTGAAGCAAATGCGGTTACGTCAAATACTGCCGCTGGCTTTGCTGGTGCGGGCGCTTTATCTGCATTGAAAAGCAATGAAGTCGCAATTGACAGTGATGAGCTTGCAACCATAAAGTCGCGTAACAAATTTTTGGAAACCCGCCTTAAATTTATTCAAGAAGCGCAATCCGCCAATAAAGAACCTTCGAAAGATAGCTTTACGCCATCTGAAGCGGCAGATATGTCACCAGACCAGCTTGAAGAATTAGTAGTTGCCGCAGGTGAAGGTACAAAGCCAAAAGCAGTAAATCGCGGCGATGATGCCGATGATTTATTGTTAATTGAAGGGGTTGGGCCCAAAAATAATAAATGGCTTAATGAAAATGGCATCCATTATTTCTGGCAAATCGCAACAATGAATCCGGCTGAATTGGCGTGGATTTCAAATAATCTTCCAAAATTTGGAACCCGTGTGTATCGGGAAAACTGGGTTAAGCAAAGCTCAAACCTTGCAAAAGGTCTTCCAACAAGAAATGGTTTTTAAAAGGTAAATTAAAGCAATAATAACAATGCCCCGCAATCCGGGGCATTTTTGTGTCATGAATTCGCCACACTATGTGACTTTTTTGTCATTGTTAAAAAACCAATTATAAATTATAGAACGTAGTTTGTGTTTTCATAACACAGCTCTATTAGGAGATGGGAATAATGAAATTAAAAACTGTATTGTTGGCTGCTGCATTGATTGCTGCTCCTGCATTTGCTCAAGCTGAAGGCGTTACCACATCTGTTAAAGCAGGCGTAAGCACTGATTATATTTGGCGTGGTCAATCACAATCAAACAACCAAGCAAGCGCTTTTGCGGGTGTTGATATTGGTACTGACCTTATTTATCTAGGGGCATGGGCTGGTCAAGTTAAATTTGACACTGCTAATCTTGAAACTGATCTTTATGCTGGTGTTAAACCTGCTATCGGCCCTGTGACTTTTGATTTGGGCGCACTTGCTTATATGTATCCAGATGACACCTCACTTAACACCTATGAAGGTAAATTGGGTGCGACCTATAATTTCACAAACGGCATTACTGCTGGTCTTGCTGCTTATTATACCCCACATGTTGGTAAAGATGGCCCTAAAAACACTTATACAGAACTTGCTGTTGGTGTTCCATTCAAAAACCCAATTGGCCCATTTGATGTTGCTATGAACACTTCTGTTGGTTACAATGACCCAGAAAATGGTGATTCATATTACAATGCAAAAGTTTCTTTTGCTGGTGTAACTAAAGCAGGTTGGGGCGTTGAAATTGGTGCAACTACCACTGATATCGACAAAACAAACCTTAGCATCCATGACGCTAAATTCAGCGCAAACAAAGGTTATTTGACTCTTTCTAAAGCTTTCTAATTTTATTGAAAGTTTTAAATTTAAGGCCACCCTTTTGGGGTGGCCTTTTTTTATTTTGGCGCTTCTTCTTTACCAGTATTTGGTACGTATTTATACGTGCCATCCTCGTTACGCTTTAATGCGTTGGTATCAAACTCAACAGCGTCTTGATATGATTTTCTTAAGCTGCCGATTGGCGCGCTAAGCCCAATGCGAAATAAAAAACCTTGTCCTGATAATAGGTCAGGATTATTCCCTTCGACAATTAATCTAAATTTCATATCGCCAGTAATACGCCCACCCACTTCAAGCGCCAAAACTTTATAATGCAAATTACGAAGCGCTTGAATCGCTAACTCAGCCCCTTGTGGCGCTGGCTTGCCCGTGAATTTTTCTTTTATTTTTTCAACTTTGCTTTCTTTAACTGGCTGATTTCCAGAAACATCGGGGCCAGTATAACGCAATACGCCACCATTTTGATCCGCACTCAATTCTCCGGAAACAATTTCTATATCATTATCGATAATTCTTACCGGCAATATCCCGCTTACACGGCCCTCAATCTCAAGGTTAGGTACTTTTGCAAGCAATAACAGTTTTGCAACATCGATGTTTTCCGCCGCAATTGTAAGCTTCTTCTCACCTTGGCTTAAATCAATTTTTGCGGGATTAAGCCGCAAAATACCATCTGAAAGCGGCCATTCCGCACCAATGATATTAATTGCATTATCGCCGTCTAAAGAGAATTTAAGCACGCCATTTTCAAGTGGAATACCTGGATTGAATTCCTTAACCCTTATTTCCTGATGCGGTGCGGTTTTAAGGGTCAGTAAATCATCAAAAACTAAATTTCCGGCAACCCCATAAAACTGTGCAGGCATTGTATTAAAATCGAGGCCATCGGTATTAATATTGGCATTTGATTTTAAAGGCTTATCACGACCCCATGCAAAACGGGCATCAGCATTTATAACCCCATCGGTATCAACCAAAACACCGCGCAACATTGGCGCCAAATCTTCGATACCAAATTTTGGTTTTTTATCCGCATTATTATATGGATAAAATCTAAGCGCGGTGGCATTGATATCCGCCGCACCTTCGCCACTTGCCAATTCATGATTAACATAAAAAGTGGCAATTTGGTTGGCGCTTGCCTCGTGGTTTATAACACCTTGTAGGAATAAATGATTGTTTTTAAGGTTGCCACTACCGCTAAGAATCAAATCACCAAAACGTTTTTCTTTTTCAGCATCTTTGACGCGTAAATCTTTAAAAGCAAATGTGCCATTCATGCCATTTTTTTGTGAAATATTAATGGTGGCATCGGCGCTTCCATCGAGGGTCATTGGCATGTTTTGCGCGCTAATTTGTGACAATGTGCCGGAAATCGTTGTATCGCCGCCTTTTATTTTCAGTACAATGTTTGCGCTTCCTGCGTTGAAATTTCCAAATTGGTTTTCACCAGTTTTCAGGCGCAAATCAAGATTACGGACATTGCCATTATAAATAATTTCGCCATTTTTGCCGCCTGAAAATGCACCATCAATTGCCGCGAAACCAATAGTTTGCGCATCTTCACCACTGCCCATACGAATTATTGCGCCATCAATTGCCGTGCGCGCATATAAATATGTCTGCCCATTACTCATTAATGCAAGACGACCCGCACTATCGGGGCATAGACGTCCCTTTGCATTTGGAAGATAATAATCATTTGCCGAAAAATCTTGTAAATTAATGCCAAGGCATTGAGGGGCATTAAATGCCATGCGACCACCAGCAATATCGGCAACCAATGCACCATTTACCGATAATGCTTTTGATTTAATATTGTTTGAATTTAATGAGGCCGCTTTTAGCGATAAATTATTACTATAAAGCTTTAGCCCACCATTTGCGAAATTAGCATTAAAGGGCAAATCGGCAATTACACCAGTAAGCGCATATTCGCGTGCCAAAACCAATTGTGTGCTTTTGGCCTGTAAATTACCGACAAGCGCGCCATTATTTCCAGAACTGGCATGCAAAACTATATCCGAATTGGCGAGGCGTAAACTACCGGTATCAAGGCTTTTAACCTTTCCATTGGCGTTAAAGTTTAATTTTTTGCCATTAACCTGTCCATTGAAATTAAATAAAGATGGGGCAAGCGCGTATTTAGCACTTTGGGCAACTAATCTTCCAGATATTTCGCCTTGGGCATTTTGTTTGGCACGAGATATGTACTTTGCACCTGCTACTTCGCCATTTAATATAAAATCTGCAATACGAAAATTGTGTAGCGCGGTTTTGCCAAATTCAATCCCCATATTATCAGGTGATATATTAAAACCTTTTAGTTCCGATACCATATTTCCAGATTTGGAAATTAAATTAATTCGCCCCTTGGCAATTAATTCGCCAAGCCACTCGTTTCCCTTTTTTTCAAAATTATAGGCGGAAATATGTTCACCATTGCCACCATCTTGAAAACCCGCCTTTGTTCCCAGATTATCATGAACTTCAAGCACATCATCAAGATATATAGCAATTTTATCGCCTTTTTTTGAAAGCAATAATTTTGAATTAAGACCAAGATTATTCCCGATATTAAAACCTGCCGAGCGTGTTTGCTTTAAAACTTTTTCAATTGCCCCGCCGCGTAAGCCATTGCCATTAACCGCGATTTGCGATGACAAATTATCGACATCAAATTTTTGGAAATCACCAATTTCGAAATCGCTTAGTGATTTAATAATTATATTACCGCCACCAAATCGGCTTTTGATTCCACTGGCAACAAGGGATGCATCAAGTTTTGACTTGCCGTTTTTTTCACGTGTTAAAGCAAAACCAAGATTTGATGCACCCAAAGCATTACCGGCAATATTGGCCGAAGTAATGTTAAATTTACCCTTTGCATCAATTATCGCGTCTTTGAATGGGTTATTGCCGCCATAAATATTCACATTATCAAGGTTTGCCAAAAATCCATTAACCACCATATTTTGTGAATTAAATTTTTCGGCAAAAATCTGCGATGGCTTAAGTTGTAATGTTAGATTTTCAAAATCACCATTAGTAGTTAAATTGGCCGACAAATCTGTCTTTAACCCCTTGATACCAAGGTTTTTGATAATTTCATCGGCAACAAAATCATTGCCATTAATTTTTAAAGCCGCGCCAATTGTAAACCGATTACCATTCATATTGCTGGTGGCAATACCAATTCCAATTGGGGCATGTTTGGCATCAATTTTTTCTGGCAAAAGGCTTCTTATTCCAATCAAGAATCCTGTTTTTCTATTGCCTTTAGCAAAACCATGATTGGCAATAACGCCATAAGGAGTAGTGATATTTACATTAATATTATCAGCATTAATGGCATCAATTGCGATTGGTGAACCTTGGCTCTTTTTGCTAGGGGAACCAATAAATTTTTTGAAATCCCTTAAATCAAGACCATTCTTATCAAGACCAAGATTAACCATTACATCTTTGGCGTTGAAATCATCAATTATTAGTTTTTGTTCGCCTAATGAGTAATGCCATTTCAAATATCCGTCGTGCGCAACCAATGTCTCCTTGCCCTTTTCGCCAAGAACAAGGGTTGAAAATTTTGCGCCACCAAATCCAAGATTATCGATTTTAATCTCTGAATAAACGCCTTTTGAATTTGTAAGATTTTTAATTAAAGATTGTGAAAGTGTGACGCGGCCAAGGTATAAAATGCCACCGCCAACCAGAATCAATGATAGAATACCAAACGAGCCAATCTTTAAGGCTGTGGTAGATACAGATTTCAGCAGCGATTTTTTCACGGTTTTACCCGTAGCCGCATCTTCATTATTTTGCTGATTGAAACTATCTGAATCCATATTTTTTATAAGCTTGTGATTAAAATTCGGTATTTATTTATGCCATAAATGTCAGTCATGTTTCATAAATAAAACATTAAATTTACACTTCGCGCTATTTTAACGCAGTCCCAAAGGCTTGTGAAAGGTGTAAATTTGTGCAAATTTGGCACATTCGTAAAAAAAATTCAGGTTTTTGGGGCGAATTGCCAAGAAAAACTTAACTTTTCTGTGGATAAGTTGGTTTGTTTTTAGCAAAGGGGCAAGTATTGTCAAAAATTTGCAGAATGCGTGATGGGCGGATGCCTATGTTATCCGTTGCGTCCACAGATGCGGTAAAGACCTTGTCAAAAGGCGGAAAACCGTTAGCTGATTTACAACGTGGTTCACACCAATTGTTTAAAAGAAGCAACTCTTCAATGTTGCAATCGGGATGGCTTTTTGCCAGTATGATTGCTGTGTGTGCGGCTATGTCTCCGCTCACAAACGGTATTGCGAACGCGCAATCTGCGTCTCAATCATATGCCTCTGGCAATAATGAGGTTGAGCGCCGCACTATTTCTATTAACGGCAATGAAGGTATCGGCGGGGCATTGAACCGCGTTGGAGCAAATTCAGGCGACGTTAGACTTGCAGTTCGCGCTTTAGGAAAAGTTATCAGCACAGATGACGTAAAGCGTGATGATCAGCTTACAATTTTTATGCGTAATGATAGTGGCACAAAGCGCCTTTTGGGCTTTAACCTTGCCAGCGGTGCAGATCGCTCCATTACCGTAACCCGTACAATCGATGGTGATTATAAAGCCCGCGAACTTGCCACAAAAATGCAAAAACGCTCTTTACGTGTTGCTGGTGTAATTGGTGACAATGGCCTTTTGGCAAGTGTGCGCGAACAAGGCGCACCGGACCGCGTTGCAGATTCACTCGCCGATGCATTTGCTTATGACGTTGACTTCCAACGTGAGATTGGCCCTGGTTCAAGTTTTGAATTAATGTTTGATCGTGTATCGGATTCACGCGGCGCCGTTGTCCGCGAAGGTGAGCCAACCTATGCCCGTATCACTACATTAAGCGGTCGCTCAATCGAGCTTTATCGTTACCGTGCATCAAATGATAGATCTTCTGAATGGTATGATGAAAACGGTCGTTCTGCACGTAAATTTCTTATGAGAACACCAATAAATGGTGCGCGCCTGACATCTAATTTTGGGTATCGCGTGCATCCAATTTCTGGCTATACCAAATTGCACGAAGGTGTGGACTTTGGCGCGCCAATTGGGACACCGGTTTATTCTGCGGGCGACGGCGTTGTTACACGCGCGGGCATTATGGGTGGTTATGGAAATGTTGTTGACATTGACCATGGTAATGGCTGGTCAACCCGTTATGGGCACCTTTCACGTTTTGCATCGGGTCTAAGTGTTGGTGACCGTGTTAAACAAGGGCAAACCATCGCGCTAAGCGGTAATACAGGTCGTTCAACTGGCCCGCATTTACACTTTGAAATTCGTAGAAGTGGCACGCCTGTTAACCCTATGACCACGCAATTACCTAGTGATAATGGCCTTTCGGGTGCAGATTATCGTAATTTCCAAGCCCAGGTTTCACGGATTGATAATTTAAGACGTAGTGCAATGAACGGTGTTAATGTCGCCAATAGCGGTATTAGCGTTCGCGCCGCAAATTAGGTTTTTAAATTATTCCAATTAAAAAATTACTTCTGGCATTCAGGGCAGAAGAAGGTCGAACGACCGCCCTGTACAATACGGGTAATTTTGCCATGGCATTTTGGCGTGGTGCAATCTTTGCCTTCGCAATCATATGCCAAAAAGTGGTTTTGGAAACCGCCCAAATTGCCATCTGCATGCTGAAAATCGCGTAATGTTGAACCACCCTGCTCAATCGCCCGCAACAAGATGTTCTTGCTATTTTCAACCAATAAATCCGCTTCTTTTATGCTCAAAGAATTTGCCGGACGTTCAGGATGAATGTGGGACATAAACAATGCCTCGCAAACATAAATATTCCCAAGACCAACCACAATTTCCTGATTCAAAAGTGCAAGTTTAATTGGCGCAGCCTTTTTGCCAATTCTGGCCAATAGTTTTTCACCGTTAAAATCCTTGCCCAATGGCTCTGGCCCAAGGTGGGCGAAATGTTTACTGGTTTCAATATCTGCCTTTTGTGCAATGTCCCAAAGCCCAAAACGACGGGGGTCGTTATATACAAGTTGGAATGTCGTCCCGTCTTTTGACAAATCAAGCTTCACATGATCATGTTTTGCTTTTTCACCGGTTTGATAAAGATATGAATCAAACGAAAGTGCTTGGCCTTCACCCACCAAAGTGATGCGACCAGACATTCCAAGGTGAATAATCGCACTTTGGTCACTATCAAGTTCGGCAATTATATATTTCGCGCGACGCCTTACCGCAGTAATCATGCGTCCAATTAGGCTTTGCACAAAACCTTGCGGATATTCAAAGCGTAAACGATGCTCGCTTAGGGTAACATTTTCAATCCTTGCGCCAATAAGATATGGGGCAAGACCACGACAAACAGTTTCAACTTCTGGCAATTCAGGCATAATTATTTGTGATATTAATTTGCAACTTTTTCAATATCAGCGATGCAGAAACAGTGTCTTTAATAGCATTACCTTATAATTTAGCGCTAAAATTACTTTGTTTTCCAACGCTTACCAGCAGAATTTTCTACCTGCGACCATATTAGCACTAGCTAAAGTTAATTTAAATAGTATTTTCGGCGCAACAATAAGGTCGAGGTATATTATGATAACCAAATTAGGTAAAGGTAGACCCAGAAAATTTAACAAGGATGAAGCGCTCTCCACCGCCATGCAATTGTTTTGGAAGCATGGCTTTGAAGGGGTGTCAATAAATATGTTGGCGGGGGCAATTGGCATCAATGTGCCTTCACTTTATGCGGCATTTGGGAATAAAGAAGAATTATTCTACAAAGCTGTAAGCCTATATAATGAAATTTTCGGACGGCAGTATGACACAATCCTTGAATTGCCGACCGCGCTTGAAGCGGCCAAAGCACTTTTGGTAAATCAAATTGATTTAATCGGTGACGATAAATTGCCAGAAGGCTGCTTTCTAGTACAAACGGCATTGGCAACCAGCCCAAATGCAGAAAAGCAAGCTGCCTTTATGGCAAATCTGCGCAAGGCAAATCAAGATAAATTGGTCAAACGGTTTGAACGCGCAATAATTGATGGCGATTTGCCCCAAGGCACGGATTCAACAACATTGGCAATTTACATTATCACGATAAAGCACGGAATTGCAGTTCAGGCAAAAACTGGTGCAAACCGTGATGAATTGTATAAATTAGTTGATACCGCATTGGCAGCCTTTCCATAATTTATGGAATTTTTATTTCAAACACCTAAACATAAATTTATTTAATATGCTACAAATGCCATAATTGATGGCATGGAGTGTACGATGAATAAATTTATTATGGCATTTTTTGCCTTTGCAATGCCATTGGTTTACATTGGCTGTTCCAAGGCAAGCAATGAAAACATAAACGCCAAAAAACCAATTTATGTAAACCTCATACCACCTGCATTTCAGGGTGAATGGGTAAAGGATCCTGCAAATTGTTCAGAAAAATTTGGTGATTCTCAGATTAATATTCTTGAAAATCAACTTGTATTTAAAACCAAATTAGCCAAACCAAACCAGTTGCAGCTTGCGGGACGCGCACTTTATATCGATGCCGATGTTCATACCGAAAGAGGTACAAAAAAAGAAAAATACGAATTAATTCTTTCTGCCAATGGTAAAACACTTGTGTCATCCGATGGTCTGGAACGTTTTAAATGCGCATTAGGTTAGGCGGCTTTACGCTGTTCATGTGCCATTTTTAGCTGGCTGACAAACATTTGCGCCACCAATGCCCCATCAACTGGTTCATTTATATCTGCAAGCGCTTTATCGGCGAAATCTTCGGGAAAGCGTGTGCCGCGCCTTGAGGCAATCAACTCATGAGCGAAAGATGATGTAAATTCGGGGTGCGCCTGACAAGAAATGATATTATGCGCCTCATAATGCAGAACCGCATTTGGCGTAAATTCCGAACCCGCCACCACTTTGGCATCTTTTGGTTTTTCAAGCACTTGATCCTGATGCGACACCAAAAGGTTTAATGCTTTTTTGCTTTTGCAAACCACAGGGCAAATTTCACCAATATTTTCATGGGCAATTTCATATGAATGGCGACCAATTCCCCAGCCTTGCGGGGCTTTTGCAACATACCCGCCCATGGCCTTGGCAATTAATTGATGCCCAAAACATATGCCAATTTGTGGAATTTTACGTTGGGCAGTGTTTTGAACAAACCCCACCAAATCATTAATCCATGGCAAGTCTTCATAAACGCTATGTGGCGACCCTAAAATGACGACACCATCATAATCAGCAACATCAGGAAGACAATCACCACAAATTACCGAACAAACATCAAAATGCGCGCCTTTTATTTCACTTGAAACAAGGCGTGTGAACATTGCAGGATAAAATCCACTTTCCGCTTTCAAAGGTGCGGGCGGTAAACCAGGTTCAATAATTAAAATTTTCATCATGCTGTTCATATCATTAAATTCTTTAATTTTGGTAATTAAACCGCCATCTGTTATTTATGGCTTTGGTAGCTGTGTAAACGATTTCACTTGTTTAACTATGTACTATTTCTTGCTAATAAATTGTTCTTATCCTTTTTAAGGGATTGACCAATCCCAAAAAAATATTAATAGGGGTAACGTTCAGGGATTTTATAGTCAAAAGTGCCGCATTTTCTTTGTTCCTAATGCTTTAAACTGAACCAAAATAAGATTAAGGTCTAATTTAAAGGGCATTGGATTTTGTGGTCAAAGTATGTAAAGGCAAAAAGCGTTTCAAACGTATTTTTGAACAATCTTTGTTATCTTTGACTAAAATTCCGGCATATAAGACTAGGATTAAAACTGGGGTTTAAAACTGGGGTATTACCTAATGACCGAAGTACTAAAATCACAAAAAAACACGCGACCTGTATCGCCGCACCTGCAAATATGGCGTTGGCACGTAACAATGACCAGCTCTATTTTGCACCGTGTAACTGGTGTTGGTAACACTCTTGGCATGATTCTTCTAATTGGTTGGGTCTGCTGCTTGTCAAATGGCCCAGAGGCATATGCAAAATTCACCGCACTTATTGGTTCTCCATTAGGGCTTTTGGTGGTTTTGGGAAGTGCTCTTGCAATTTCGTATCATATTATTAACGGCATCCGCCATTTATTGTTCAACCTTGGGGTCGGGCTTACCAAAGAAGTGGCAAGCAAAACTGCATGGGCGGCAATTATTCTTGGCGTTTTGGGTGGTATCGGCATGTTCGTGCTGGCACTTCAAGCATTGGCGAAATAGGGGGCATATATGAATAGCGCAAAAAATCTTCGTACCCCGATGAAAAAAGCCCTTGGCAAAGGTGCATCTGGTCACGGGACTGAACATGTTATCCAACAGCGCGCACTTGCGGTTGGACTTTTGGTTGGTTTTGTATTTTGTTTTTCTTCTTTGGTTTTCACCACCAACCTTTCTTATGAAAGT
Organism: Hyphomonadaceae bacterium UBA1933; assembly: GCA_002337085.1. Classification (GTDB taxonomy): domain Bacteria; phylum Pseudomonadota; class Alphaproteobacteria; order Caulobacterales; family Aquidulcibacteraceae; genus Pseudaquidulcibacter. The sequence goes on from DDFH01000006.1 coordinate 71,606, forward strand.
TTGAGGGTGTGGTTCCGCAACCCACTTAATGCCGCAACAATGGCGGTTGTTATTGCGGCGGGTGCTGGTCACTTCCGCCTTGGGATTCAAGTGGTAATCGAAGATTACATCCATAAAGGCAGCACTAAATTATTGCTTATGCTTGCATCGACATTGTTTGCGGCATTGGTTGCGATGTTTGGTATTTTTGTTGTTTTAAAATTATATTTGGGGGCATAGGTCAATGAGCGCGGCTTATAAATGGAATGACCATACTTATGACGTTGTTGTGGTTGGGGCTGGTGGCTCTGGTCTTCGTGCGGCTTTGGGCTGTGCGCAAGAAGGTCTAAAAACCGCTTGTATCACCAAAGTATTCCCAACCCGTTCGCACACCGTTGCGGCACAAGGCGGCGTTGCGGCATCTTTGGCAAATATGGGCCCTGATAATTGGCAATGGCACATGTATGACACCGTAAAAGGTTCTGATTGGCTAGGTGACCAAGATTCAATTGAGTATCTTACACGTAACGCACCTGCTGCTGTTTATGAACTTGAGCATTGGGGCGTTCCCTTCTCTCGTACCGAAGAAGGTAAGATTTATCAGCGTCCATTCGGTGGCATGACCACTGATTTCGGGAATGGCCCTCCTGCACAGCGTACTTGCGCGGCGGCTGACCGTACTGGTCACGCAATGCTGCACACGCTTTATGGCAATTCATTGAAATATGATGTTGATTTCTTCATCGAATATTTCGCGCTTGACCTTATTAAAGATGAAGACGGCGTTATTCGTGGTGTTACCGCATGGGAACTTGCAACCGGTAAACTTCACCGTTTCCGCGCGCAACGCACTGTATTGGCAACCGGCGGCTATGGTCGTGCTTATTTCTCTTGTACATCTGCGCATACTTGTACTGGTGACGGTAACGCAATGGTGCTTCGTGCGGGTCTTCCACTTCAAGATATGGAATTCGTACAATTCCACCCAACTGGTATTTATGGTGCAGGCTGCCTAATCACCGAGGGGGCGCGTGGTGAAGGTGGTTACCTTACCAATGCCAATGGTGAGCGTTTCATGGAACGTTATGCACCATCAGTAAAAGACCTTGCACCACGTGACATGGTTTCACGCGCAATGACAATGGAAATTCGTGAAGGTCGTGGTGTTGGTAAAAACAAAGACCATATCTTCTTGCACCTTGATCACCTTGATCCGGCAATCCTTCATGAGCGTTTGCCAGGTATTTCTGAATCGGCAAAAGTATTTGCGGGTGTTGACCTTACCAAAGAGCCAATTCCTGTATTGCCAACCGTTCACTATAATATGGGCGGCATTCAAACCAATTTCTTTGGTGAAGTTGTTATCAAAGACGGCAAAAACCCTGATAAAGTTGTTGAAGGCCTTATGGCAGTTGGTGAAGCGGCGTGCGTTTCGGTTCACGGCGCAAACCGTCTTGGCTCAAACTCATTAATCGACCTTGTGGTATTTGGTCGTGCAATTGGTCTTCGTTGTGGTGAAACTCTTAAAGCTGGTGCAAAACAACCAGAAATCAAAGACAGCCAAACCGATGCCCACCTTGCACGTCTTGATGCAGCACGTAATGCAAAAGGTTCTATTCCTACTGCTAAGTTGCGCCTTGAAATGCAAAAAATCATGCAAAACCATTGCGCGGTTTATCGTACTTCTGAATCACTTGCTGAGGGTAAAGTTAAAATTGATGCGGCCTATGGTAAAATGGGCGACATCGGCACAACCGACCGCACATTGATTTGGAACTCTGACCTTATGGAAACTTTGGAGCTTCAAAACCTTCTTCCACAAGCGGTTGTGACCATGCACGGTGCGGAAAACCGCCATGAATCACGTGGCGCACACGCCCATGAGGATTTCCCAAATCGTGATGACGAAAATTGGATGAAGCATACACTTGCATCAATCGACATCCCAACTGGTAAGGTTTCAATTGATTATCGTCCGGTTCATATGAACACCATGACCGACGACATCAAAACCATCCCACCAAAAGCACGGGTATATTAAATTTAAAACCCCGCATTGTCATCCCGCACTTGTTGCGGGATCTCGGCATACAAGACCCCGCAATAAATGCGGGGTGACAGTTTCTAAAGATTTCTTATCTAAAAACTTAAAAAGGCACTTCAATAGAAGTGCCTTTTGTCTTGTTTATTGCACAATTTTATGTTTAAAATATGCACGTTTCGGGGGAATGTATGCGTAAATCTTTTTTGCTTGTTTTAAGTGTTTTTATTGCCACCCAATCATTTGCCGCACCACCATATTCAAGACCGACAATTGGTCAATATAAGACGCCAACATATTCCCCACCTCCACCGGTTAGAATGCCATCAACAACACCAATGATTAGCGTTCCACACATTGAAACCCCGAAAAATTTCACAAATCCACAGCCACAAAATAATTATAAATATAAATATGAGCCTTTGCCATATCAGCAAGTCCTATTTAATAATATTAAGTCTGATGGCATTAAAAACGATAAATTGCGGGGTTTTTATTATTCGTGTTTTCTTCATTTGCCGCAGACAAAATTTTACAATTCGGCAATGGCGGCAAACAGCTTTAACGAAAACGTAGATGAATTTGTAACCGCAAATGCAAAGAATAAGAATTTTGAGGTTCCAGATTGGGTTGAACCAAAACTGTCTGAAATTGAAAATATCTATGCCAAAGAAATCATGGAATGGGATGATGCAGATTTTGATTCCAATTTTGTTGAAAACTTTGATTTTTTTGTGAATAGTTTTAATAATTGCCTTTCATTAATTGGCAAAAATCCAGAAGATTACCACCTTATAAAAGATGCCAAAATCCAAAAAATTGGCAAAAATCTCAAATTTTATGACGCAGAAATTGATAAGAACTTCTTGCCAAAGTATAATTATGCCCAACTAATTCAAGCTGGTAATTTTATTAAACGCACTGAAAATCAAGAGATTGTTCTTAAGGCAATTAATGGCACACCAACAGGTGATAAATTTTCTAAATTAAAGGCGCGCTATGAGATTGCTAATTCCCAAGCCAGAGGTGAATATAAATTATCAACTACGGATGGCAAAACTGAAAAGTCTGATTGTATAATCGAAGATTCTGATGCGTATCAAAGAACACAATTTGATTTTATGGGCAGCTACCCTGCAAAAGCCTTGGACAAAAATATGAGTGGTAGCGTAATTGCCGATCTACAAGTTGACGAACATGGCAATGTTACAAATGTTAGCTTAACCGTATCAGACCCTCTATTTGGCGGAGAATTTATGGAAAAAAAGGTGCGGGCAATAAAATATTATCCCGCAACAAAAAATTGCGTTGCCACACCAAGTAGCACACATTTAAATATTAAATTCCAAGTAGATTAATCACCCCTGGTTTTCAGGGATGGTTACAACCAAACCTTCAAGGTCTTCGGTAACCACGATTTGGCATGAAAGGCGGCTGTTTGGTTGCACGCCTTCGGCGAAATCAAGCATGGATTCTTCCATTGAACCCATCGGGTTGATTTTATCCAACCATTTTTCATCAACATAAACATGGCAAGTTGCGCACGCGCACGCACCACCGCAATCGGCATCAATACCAGGGACATTGTTTTTTACCGCAGCCTCCATAACAGAACCACCGCCCGCAGCGTCAACCTTATGCTCTTTGCCATTATGTTCGATAAAAGTAATCTCGGTCATGATTAAATCCGTTTAATTTATATTCTTTAAAAACTCTTTTGCAGGAATTGCAATATCACTAATTATTTCCGGTGCAAGTGCTGTTTTGTTAAATACCAATTGTTTTCCCACCAAAAAGTCCGGCGGGGAATTAATGGCATCAACCGCCAAAACATGGTTTTCATCATCAAGATGATAAATTGCAAATTTATTTTGCGCCATGTCGCCGCGTACGATTGATTGTGTGGCATCATTCCAAAGCCCGACAATTTGTAATTTTATTTCATATTGATCCGACCAAAACCACGGGCTTTCAAGTTTTGGCATTGGTGCGCCCATTATGTGTGCGGCAGCAATTTTGCCTTGTTCAATCGCGTTATGCACGCTTTCGATTCGCATTCTTTTATCGCCCATTTCACGGTTGGAACAATCACCACAGGCATAAATATCGGGGTCGGAAGTTTGCGCAAAACTATTGGTGTTTATACCGTTTTCGCACAAAAGCCCCGCATCCTTGGCAAGTTCATCATTGGGTAAAATACCAATACCCACAAGCGCCAAATCACACTCAATCCGTGTGCCATCGCCCAAAAGCACGGCTTTTAATTTATCTTCACCCTCAAAACCCGCAACTTGCACATTTGTGTGAATATGTACGCCACGTTCAGTGTGAAGGCGTTCAAAAAATTCTGAAAGCTCTGGGCTGGCGACACGTGCCAAAACCCGTGGCGCAAGTTCCAAAACATGCACTTCAAGCCCAAACTTCTTGGCAATTGCCGCCGCCTCAAGCCCAATATAACCTGCGCCAATGATTGCGATTTTTTTGCCCGCAACCATATGCCCCTTTATGGCATCCGAATCCTTTAGAGTTTTGAGATAAAAAATATTTTCAAGTGTAGAACCCGCAATATTTAATTTGCGCACCCGTGAACCGGTGGCAATTATCAATTTATCATAATTATGAAAATTGCCATCAATATCTGAAATAAACTTCTCTTTTGTATTAATTTTTACAATTTCAGTATTGGGGAAAATTTCAATATTATCACCCTGCCATTGCTCCAAAGAGCGGAATTGCAAACGCTCAACATTTGTATCACCCAACATATAGGCCTTTGACAATGGCGGCCTTTGGTATGGCGCAAGATTTTCATTGCCGAAAATCTTTATCCCACCGGAAAAACCATTTTGTCTCAAGCTATTTGCCGCCGATGTCGCCGCCTGACCTGCGCCGATGATAATTATCTGACTATTGTCGTTCATTGAAATGCCTTTGATTTCAGCCCCTAATATTTGGTGTAGAAAAATTTTTACACCTATGGAACTGATTTGCTGCAAAAATTATTGAATTTTTAAAATACAACGTATATACGCCAAAGTTCCGGCGGACCTGGAAACAGCAATCCAGTCCACTAACACCTGAAAGATTTAATTTTTTAGGTGGACCTGACAACATTTTGGAGGTTTTTATACCTCTGGCATGTCCGACTAACGCCGCAAATTCGTTGTCCTATTTATTAGGGCTTTTAGTTTGATAGTGCAGGCGTGGGTCGTCAACCCCCAATTGCGCATTTGCTTTTAAGGGGGGTTCAGTGATGAATCACTTTAACAACGCTTTTGATATTGTTGCAAAATTGCGACCAGATGTTCCTGTGGCGGCAAACCGTCCGCATATTGTAAAACGCGCTGCAAAATGGTTTTTGCGTAATTTCGCGGGCGACATTTTATATGCCGTAAAAGCCAATCCATCGCTTTGGGTGCTTGATACCCTATGGGAAGCAGGCGTGCGTAATTTTGACGTTGCTTCATTGAATGAAATTCAATTAATTTATAACCGTTTTAAAGGTGCAAACCTTGCCTTTATGCACCCGGTTAAAAACCGCAATTCAATTGCCCGTGCTTATCATGAATTTGGTGTTCGTACTTTTTCACTTGATTCGATGGCAGAATTGGAAAAAATCCGTGAAGCAACCGGATATGCAAATGATTTAAACCTTTTAATCCGCCTTTCGGTTTCTAATACTTCGTCTTCAATTTCATTAGACGGAAAATTTGGCATAAAAGGCGATGAAGCAATCGAGCTGTTGCGCGCTGCACGTGCGGTAACCCGTGAAGATTTGGGTATTTGTTTTCATGTTGGTTCACAATGTATGGATCCGCACGCTTATGTTCGCGCCATGGATGCGGCAAAATCATTAATTATTCAGGCCGGTGTTGTGATTGATATTTTGGATATTGGCGGCGGTTTCCCGGTTAATTATCGCGGTATCAACCCACCGGACATGAAACAATATATGTCATTAATCGCACAAAAATTTGAAAGCATGCCGGTTACTGAAAACTGCTCACTTTGGTGTGAACCTGGTCGTGCATTGGTTGCCGAGGCCACAAGCATCATCACCCGCGTTGAACTTGTAAAAGGTGATATGGTCTATTTAAACGATGGCGCATACGGCAATTTATTTGATGCCACCCACGTTCAATGGCCATTTGAAACCAAACACATTCGTGTCGAAGATAAACCACAAGGAAAAATGAGGCCATTCAAACTTTATGGCCCAACTTGTGATTCCATTGATGCTTTGCAAACCGAATATTACCTTCATGAAGATGTAAAAGAGGGTGATTATATTGAATTTATGATGCTTGGCGCATATGGTGTTGCCATGACAACCGGCTTCAACGGCTTTGGTGAAACTTTGGAAGTTATTTCAAATGACCTTCCACATATCTCCATGTTTGATGAAGCTGACAAAATTATTCTAACAACCGAAGCATAATTTGCCACACAAAGCATAATTTATATTGAAAGGTTAAACCCCAAATGACTGATAATCGTAAAGCCGAACTTTTGGCAACAAAAGTCGAGCATGTTGATATTACCTCATATGATGCGCGTCCTATTATCGATGCCATGAGCAAAATGTCATTCACTTCACGTGATACTGCACGTGCCGCAAGCATTTTTAACCAAGCATTAGAAGACAAAACCTGCTCTATTTGGCTTACTTTGGCGGGTTCAACATCTGCGGGCGGCTGTATGCATGTTTATCGCGACATGGTGAAAAACGGCATGGTGGACGCAATTGTTTCAACTGGTGCATCAATCATTGATATGGATTTCTTTGAGGCTTTGGGCTTTAGCCACTATCAAGCACTTGAAATCCCTGATGATGAAACCCTTCGTTCACTTTATATCGACCGTATTTACGACACTTATATCGATGAAGAAGAACTTCAGGCATGTGATTCAACAATTTATGCAATTGCTGAATCGCTTGAACCACGCCCTTATTCTTCTCGTGAATTTATCAAAGAAATGGGCAAATGGCTGGCAAATGGTAATGCTAAAAAAGCAGGTTCATTAATCCAAACTTGTTATGAAATGGGCGTTCCTATTTTCTGCCCAGCATTTACCGATTCTTCTGCTGGCTTTGGCCTTGTAAAACATCAGGTTGAACACATGAAAGCGGGAAAACCATATATGACAATCGACTCAATCGCTGATTTCCGCGAATTGACCGATATTAAAATCAAGGCTGGTCGTACTGGTCTGTTTATGGTTGGCGGCGGCGTGCCGAAAAACTTTGCCCAAGATACCGTCGTTTGTGCGGAAATCCTTGGTATTGAGGCCGAAATGCACGCTTATGCGGTGCAAATCACGGTTGCCGATGTTCGTGATGGTGCGTGTTCATCATCAACTCTTAAAGAGGCTTGCTCTTGGGGTAAGGTTTCAGTTGCCTTGGAACAAATGGTCTATGCCGAGGCAACCACTGTTGTGCCATTGATTATGTCTGATGCCTATCACCGTGGTCACTGGAAAACCCGCAAATTGCCACGCTATGGCGATATGTTTGAAAAATAAGATACCAAATAAGCCGCCTTAAGGGGCGGCTTTTTTAATGGGTGTTTTTAATAATCTATGGCAAATCTTTTGCGGTATTCCATTGGGCTATAATTGGTTTCGCGGCGAAATGCGTATGAAAAAGGTGCGGCACCAACATAATTAAGGAATTTTGCGATATGCTCAATTGGTAAATTGGTTGTGCATAATAATTTTTTTGCCTTTTCCACCCGAACAAAAAGAAGGAGGTCTTTGAAATTATTCCCCTCTGTCGCCAAAAGCCTTTGTAATGTTTTTGTTTGAACATTTAACATCGCCGCAACATTGATAAAGTTACAGCCATTGGTTCCAAAAAAGCTAGGAATTGCACTTAGAACCATTCTAGTGGCACTTGATTCAAAACGATTGGAATCATCAAAACGCTTTTGCACAAATTTACGTAAAAACCCACTAAAGACCGCAATACTGCCAGAAATTTTCCAATCCATCATTTCTTTGGGAAAAATTATTTGGTCAAATTCCATGTCAAAATAAATCGGACAATCGAATAATTTTTTCGTTATTTCATGAAAACCGTCAACATTTTGTTTGGTGTGAGCCAGATGAATTTCAAGTGGGTTTGCATCGGGTCGCCCCAAAACACTTCGGCACAAACGCATCCCTTGCCCTAATGCACTTTGCGATTCTTGGCGTGACCTATAAATATATGGCGGCATGATAGAGCGTAAACAAACCTTATCCGGCGCATAATCTTCATTTAATATTCCATAAGAAGCCGTAGAATGTAGTGACCAATATTCCATCGCAGCCTTACCGAAAGAACGAAAATCAGGATAAAGCCGTGCCGCCAAAACAGCACCAGGAAGAGTTGGGATAGAATCATCAAGAGAAAGCGCAAATTCAAAACCAAGCCACGGCTTTTCCCATTCAATTGCCGCCAATTCTAATAATTCGCAAAACCTCTGATATGAAATAAACATATCAGGTTTTTTAAGGCTTTCTGGTGCTAAACCAACGGTTTGCATAAGTTCAATTATGCTTGGTTTGCCTATGGGTTGTAACTTATCAAGACCGATTAAAGACGACGATCTTATATATGATTCATATTTGCGCATATGCAAACTTTTTAAAAGAATTAATAGGATATTTTGAAACGTTTACGGTATTCAAGCGGGCTAAAGCCAGTAGATTTACGAAAAGCAAAACTAAAAGGGGCCGAACCTGAATAGGCGAGAAATTGTGCAATTAGCTCAACAGATAATTCAGTACTTGCCAACATTTCTTTGGCTTTTTCACCGCGTACATAGCTAAGCAATTCTTTAAAATTAGTGTTTTCTGCCGCAAGCATGCGTTGCAAAGTTTTGGGATGAATCCCAAGCATTTCGGCAACCGAGTTGAAGTTGCAAAATTCTGTGCCAAAGAAATTTGGAATTGCATGAATAACCATATCGGCGGATTTTGAACTATAATTACCAACCTCATCAACGCGAATTTGTATTAAACGGCGCAGAATTCCATTAAATAATGAAAGCGCACCATGGATTTTATAATCATAAAATTCAGTAGGGAAAAGAATTTGGTTCTTCTCACGATTAAAATATACTGGGCAACCAAATGCTTGTTCTGCAAGTTCATCAAAGCCATCAGCTTTTTGTTTCTCATGCATAAAATGCACTTCGATTGGGCGCATATCGTGCTGATTAGTTATTATACGGATTAGTTTGCAAATATTTGCTGCACCATGTTGTATCATTTGGCGTGGTGGGGTTAAAAACGAATTGTTTTTTATTATTATAGTACTAAGGCCAGGGGAAATATCTTCTATTAATTCAACATTAAACCCATTGGTGTGGATTTCCCAATACTCAAGCGCATCAGTCATAAAAGAGCGTAAGGTTTTATGAAATTTTGCAAGCAATACCAAGCTTCCAACAGTTGGAAATGAATCATCTGTCGCTATTGTAAACTCAATCCCTAAATAAGGTTTTTCCCACTCAATTGATGCAATCTCAAGCAAAGTGCACACCCGAAGATACGGTACAAACGAATCTGGATTGTTTATGGCATCAGGGTTAATGCCCACTTCTAAAATTAATTCTTTAAGAGACTTTCGTCCCTCAGGTTGTAGCTTCTCTAAACCTAGTAAGGCACTAGAGCGACCATATAATTCGTATTTATACAAACCCCAAACCCCAAACCCCAAATGTCATTTATTAATATTAAATATAAAAGACAAAATATTCATTCAAATTGAATACAAAACAAAAACTGAAATACTTAGTATATACTTAAATATATCTAACTGAAATTACTCATAATTTATGTTAAATTAAATGTAAATTACCGCAATTTATATAGGGTCATTTATATAACTTATTTATAGCTAAAATCGGTAATCTTTGCTTAAAATATAGCAATAATATTGTCTATATTAGAGAAAAATATTTAACGCCGGAAAATTTAACAAAAAAAGACAATCAATTGTCCTCTATTATATATTTTTTAAGTTTAACTCATAATTTTTTGCCTTTTAATGTGGTATTTCATTATTTAAAGTGTGACCATTAAAGCGTTTACAGCCACATTTTGCAATTTTATCATTTAATTACAATAAGTTATAAAAACAAACCTTTATTAGCAATCTTTATTTTAGAGCTGCAATTGCTAAATCCAAACTTGATATTTTCAATCAATTGGCAGAATAAAAGCCATAATTTGAATTAGGCATCTATTTTTCTGATTCTTATTATATTTCCCTCTCTCAATCATTTCCCGAATACAACCTAGGAATTGAGAGATTCTTTAATGCGGCGTCTATATGGCGTCGCATTTTTTTAAATGCACAAACTTATATTACTATGTTATATAGCAAATATCCAAAAAACAGTGATTTATATGTTATTATTTGACATATTAAGACTTATTTATAATACCCTAAATCATCTTTTCTGTTAAAGAGAAGCGGCAAATTTGCACAACTTTTTTAAAAAATATTGATATGAGCACACAAGTGAAATCTACATTTGCCCCCGACACCGCGCATAACCCAATAGGTGTTGAAGAATGGAAAGCCGAAGCCATCAAAGCCCTAAAAGGCAAGGAATGGGAAACTTTGGAAAAGCAATCATCGGATGGGGTTGCGGTTCATCCATTATATTTTGATTGCCCCGAAGCATTCACGCTTGCTGCCAAGCCACAGGATTTTAAAGGCACGTGGGATATTCGCCAAATCGTCAATATTAATGATGCAACATCCGCCAATAAAACCGCATTGGTCGATCTTGAAAATGGCGTAAATTCAATTGAATTTACTGGTGCAAATGAAGGTTCTGATTTTAAAGCCTTGCTTGAAAATATCCATTATGATTTGGCATCATTCGCACTTGATAAGTGTGATGTTGAAACCGCCAAGGCATTATTTGCGGCAATTCCCGTTGCAAAACAAAAAGACGCATTATTGGTTTTAAATCTAAAAGCGGACGCGGCATCAATTGCATTATTCAATGAATATAAAGATAGATTTGCAAAAACCACATTCTTTGTGGCCGCTGCCAATGATGAAAATAAAACCCGCGCCGAACAAGTTGCCACCGCAATTATCGAAGGCATCAAGGCATTAAAGGCGGGTGATGAAAACGGGATAGCGCCACAAGAAATTGCAAAATCATTGCTTTTCAAAATCTTTGTCAATCAAGAAAATGTGGTCGAAATTGCAAAATTGCGCGCCCTTCGTAATCTTTGGGCAAAAGTCTGTGCCAAGGCGGGCATTGATGCGCCAATGTCAATTCACGCTTATACATCAAAAGCAATGATGACCGAAACCGACCCATATTCCAACGTATTGCGCAATTCGGTTGCGGTATTTGCGGCGGCAATTGGTGGGGCCAATATTATCACCACCCTTTCCCATGAAATTGGCAAAGAGGATGATTTATCACGTCGCCTTGCCCGCAATACACAAATTGTCCTTGCCAATGAATCAAATTTGGCACGGGTTAATGACCCCGCAGGTGGGGCTTATGGCTTTGAAACCCTTACTGGTGAAATTGCCAAAGGCGCGTGGAAATTAGTTCAAGAAGCTGGCTTATAGGGGATAGATGATGAGCAAATTACCAAATTTTTCCGCAATAAGCTTTGATGATTTAGAAGCACCCGCAACCCCAATGCAAAATGGCGAAAACTGGCTTACCCCCGAAGAAATTGCGGTAAAGCCACAATATTCCGCCGCCGATATTCAATCACAAGAATATATCCATACTTTCCCAGGGCTTGCACCGTTTATTCGTGGCCCATACCCAACCATGTATGTGGGGCAACCATGGACAATTCGCCAATATGCGGGCTTTTCAACCGCAGAAGAATCCAACGCATTCTATAAACGCAACCTTGCACAGGGGCAAAAAGGCCTTTCAATTGCATTCGACCTTGCGACCCACCGTGGTTACGATTCTGATCACCCACGGGTTTCTGGTGACGTTGGCATGGCGGGTGTGGCAATTGATTCAATTTACGATATGCGCACCCTGTTTGACGGTATCCCACTGGATCAAATGTCGGTTTCAATGACTATGAATGGTGCGGTTTTGCCAATTTTGGCATTGTTTGTTGTTGCGGGTGAAGAGCAAGGTGTTGAACCTGCCAAACTTACCGGAACCATTCAAAACGACATTCTAAAAGAATTTATGGTGCGTAATACCTATATTTACCCGCCAGCACCATCAATGAAAATCATCGCCGATATTTTTGAATATACATCCAAAAATATGCCGAAATTTAATTCCATCTCAATTTCTGGCTATCACATGCAAGAAGCGGGTGCGACCGCAGATCTTGAACTTGCCTATACATTGGCGGATGGCATGGAATATCTACGCGCTGGCATCAATGCTGGCATGGATATTGATACATTTGCGCCGCGTCTTTCCTTCTTTTGGTCAATTGGTATGAACTTCTTTATGGAAGTTGCAAAAATGCGTGCGGCACGTGGGCTTTGGGCAAAAATCGTCAAAAATATGGGGGCAAAGAATCCAAAATCATTGCCACTGCGCACCCACTCACAAACTTCTGGTTGGTCACTAACTGCGCAGGATGTTTATAACAACATCACCCGCACCGCCATTGAGGCAATGGCGGCCGCCAACGGGCACACCCAATCGCTTCACACCAACTCATTGGATGAAGCAATCGCACTTCCGACCGACTTCTCGGCGAAAATTGCGCGTGATACCCAGATTATTTTGCAAAAAGAAGCGGGCTTTACAACCCCAATCGACCCATGGGGCGGCTCTTATTATGTTGAAAGCTTGACCCAAGAACTTGCCGACAAAGCATGGGGTTATATTGAAGAAGTTGAAAAAGCGGGCGGCATGGCAAAAGCCATCGAAGCCGGCATTCCAAAAATGCGTATCGAAGAAGCCGCCGCAAGAACCCAAGCCCGCATCGATTCGGGTGAGCAAATGGTGGTTGGCGTCAACATTTTCCAACCAGAAATCCCGGATGAACTGCCAGTTTTAAAGGTTGATAATACCGCCGTTAAAATGGCACAGTTTGAAAAGCTTGCCCGCCTTAAGGCAGAGCGTGACAATGCAAAAGTTACAGAATGCTTGGCTGCATTAACCGATGCGGCAAAAACCGGAAAAGGTAATTTATTGGCGCTTGCAATTGATGCGGCACGCGCCAAGGCAACCGTGGGCGAAATTTCATATGCCTTGGAAAAAATCTATGGCCGCCACGAAGCTGTTCCACAATTGGCGCGCGGCATTTATGAAAAAACCATTGGTGCAAATGAACAAACCTTTGCCGCCGCCAAAGAAAAAGTTGCGGCATTTACCCAAAAATATGGTCGCCCACCAAAAGTTATGGTCGCCAAAATGGGGCAGGATGGGCATGATAGGGGGCAAAAAGTTATCGGAACCGCTTATGCTGATTTGGGCTTTGAAGTTGTGCTTGGGCCATTATTCCAAACCCCAGAAGAAGCCGCAAAAATGGCGGTTGAAAATGATGTTCACGTGGTTGGCGCATCATCTTTGGCAGCGGGTCATTTGACCCTTGTCCCTGAATTACGCTCCGAACTAGCAAAGCTAAACCGTTCTGACATTATCATTGTTGTGGGTGGCGTTATACCACCCGATGACATCCCCGTCCTAAAACAAATGGGTGCGGCAAGCGTTTATCCGCCGGGAACAATTATTTCTACCTCCGCATTAGATTTGATTGATATTTTGAATAATCGGTTAGGTTAAAATGAAACAATGCAAAATAAATCGGAAACCGCGTTTTCGGTTTATTTTTCCGTATAATTCCAAAATCCTGAGTGAACCCCAAAGGGGTGAAGGTGGGATTTTGAGATTCCTTATGGGTGCGGCAAGCGTTTATCCGCCGGGAACAATTATTTCCACTTCGGCATTAGATTTGATTGATATTTTGAATAACCGTTTAGGTTAACAAAAGGGCAGAGTTTTAAATCTGCTAGGGTTAAAAAATGCCCCCTTCCCGCCAAGTGTGGGGAGGGGGCAAATAATTTAAACCCCAATTTTAAATAAATTTATATTTTTAAATAACCTATAATTAAAATTTTGGCGTTATAAAATGCCATGGCTTTTGCATTATTATATATATTGGGCATTAATATTTTCACCGCCTACAATTATTACGTCGATAAACAAGCGGCGATTAATGGTGGTTGGCGCATACCCGAAAAAAGCCTTTTATTCTTTGCCCTAATTGGCGGAAGCCCAGCCGCACTTCTAAGCACACATTATTTCCGCCATAAAAGACGCAAAAACTCTTTTATGGACATACTTTATATAATTATCGGTTTGCAGATTGTTTTAATAAGTTTTGAATTAACCGGAATTTTGCCTTTTAAATCACTTTTCGCCTAAATCCGGCAATCTCATTTTTTCATGCCATCAATTGTTCCCATAAGGCTGCCTTTATAACGGGCAATGGTTGCCGTCTTGAAACTAGGTAATGAAAACAAAAACTTAAAGCCAAATTTAAGAATATCACCAATTGGTGTGGTTTTAATACCGTATTTCTTTGCCACATATGCGCGAGAATAGGCCATATGATAACGAACTTTGTAAATATTATCTGGATTAGGCTTACTTGATTTACCGCGCCCATGTTTTGCCTGCCATTCATCACAATGAATAAGCGGCAGTTTTTTATCCCACAGACGGCGACATAAATCATCATCCTCATAAAAAAGGAAAATATTATTATCAAAGCCGCCGATTGCCTCAAAAACAGTTCGCTTCATTAAGAAGCACGCACCAGAAATAAAGGGATAACATGCGTCACCAATCGGCAACGGCATAGTTTTTACATTAAGATTAGGTGGCGATAATAATGAACGAGGTTGTAAGAAGACTCGCCCATCATCTTCAATAATTTTCGGTGCAATCATCCCAAAATCAGGGTAATTTTTAACGGCCGCCAAAAGGCTTTTGATGCTTTCATCAATTTCAATATCAGGATTTAAGAATAATAAATATTCGGCATCTGCTGCCCTTGCCCCAATATTATTGGCAACACCAAACCCAAGATTTTCAGGGTTCTCAATTACTTTTGCGCCAAATGTTGCGGCAACCTCGGTGGTGTCATCTGCGGAAGCATTATCAACCACAATTGCACCAACCCCCTGTTTATTAAGGGTGTTAAGGCATTTTCCGATTATATGCCCACTATTGAAAGTGACGATTATTGCCTGAATATCCATCCTTTATGAATGGAACGAAAGCATGATAAGGGCAAGCAAATTTTGCTTATAATACCTTATCAAGTGCGCCCTTAACATCCTCAAGCAAATCATCAATATCTTCGATACCAACCGAAAGCCTTATAAGCCCTGGGGTCACACCCAATTCCAATTGTGCCGCCACCTCTAATGAACGGTGGGTGGTGGTTGCGGGATGGGTGGCAAGTGATTTTGCATCACCAAGGTTATTGGAAATGTCCACAATCTCAAGCCCATTAAGGAATTTAAACGCGCCCTCTTGCCCGCCCTTTACTTCAAAGGCGATAATTGTGCCACCTTTTTTCATTTGCGACATTGCAAGCGCTTTTTGCGGGTGATCATCGCGTGATGGATAGCGTACAAATGACGCCGCAGGATGCGCACCAATCAAATCGGCAAGACGCGCCGCATTTTCACACATTCTATCAACCCGAAGCGATAGGGTTTCCATACCCTTTAGAACCACCCATGCCACAAATGGCGACATCGCCGGGCCAGTATGGCGAAGATATGGATCAAGTTCCTCGGTAACCCATTTTTCATCGCCAATAATTGCCCCCGCAAGGACGCGCCCTTGCCCATCGCAATGTTTGGTCAATGAATAAACCACAACATCGGCACCAAGTTCAAAAGGTTTTTGCAAAAGTGGGGTTGCAAATACATTGTCCAAAATTAAACGCGCACCGGCATTATGGGCGATTTCGGCAATTGCCTTGATGTCGGTTACTTCTAATGTTGGGTTTGCGGGGGTTTCGGCAAAGAAAACCTTGGTATTGGGTTTAACCGCAGCCGCCCATTCTTTTGGATTTGAACCATTAACAAGCGTGTATTCAACGCCATATTTTGGCAAAAGCGTTTCAATTATATAGCGGCAAGATGAAAAAAGTGCCTTGCCCGCAACAATATGATCCCCCGCCCTAACACTTGCCATAAGTGCGGCATTAACCGCCGCCATGCCCGATGCCGCGAGACGGCAAATACCGTTCCCGCCCTCTAATGCTGCAAGACGTTGTTCAAGCATTGTATTGGTTGGGTTGGCATAACGCCCATATAAATAACCCTCGACCTCACCTTTAAAGCGCGCCTCGGCTTCTTCGGCACTGTCATAAACAAAGCCAGACGTTAGAAAAATCGCTTCGGAGGTTTCTTTATGTCCAGAACGACGCGTGCCACCGCGCACCAATAAAGTGTTTTGTCGTCTTTGGTTTTGCTTTGGGTCTTTGTTGGTCATTGGAATTCTCTTTCGCGCTTTTTATATCTCTGGCTTTATGCCTTTGAAATCGGGGTTTCAACCTTATTATGCAAAGCTAATGTCAAAAAAATACCCCCCGATTTTGTCGGGGGGGGCTGTTTAGTGTCATAAAGGAATGATTAAAACTTTAGAACTTTGGCATAGCGCACATTCTCGATTGAGTTTAGCTCATCAACAATGTTTTGCGGCAAATCAGAATCAATACCCACAAGGGCGATTGCATCCGCACCTTCGGCTTCGCGGCCAAGGTTAAAGGTTGCAATATTCACGCCGGCTTTGCCAAGCATGGTTCCCAATGCACCGATAAAGCCTGGTTTGTCATTGTTGTTGATGAAAAGCATGAATGGGTGGAAATGTGCCTCTAAATCCATGCCTTTAACTTCAACGATTTTTGGCTGACCGGCAACCATTGTTCCGGCAAGTGTTCTCCATTTGCCTTCGGTTTTAACTTTTACACGAACCAATGAATCATAGGTTGGTGAAGTTTCGCGTTTTGCCTCAAGGAAGCTTGTGCCACGCTCTTTTAAAATCGCAGGTGCCGCAACCATATTAATGTCCGCCATCATTGGGCGAAGGATTTCCGCAATAATTGCCGCAGTTAATGGCGCGGTTTTCAATTTATTGATTTCACCTTCATATTCGATTTCAACTGCTTCAAGATCTTTATCAACAACTTGACCTGCAAAAGCACCAAGCTTTTTCGCAAGCTCAACAAGCGGTTTCAATTTTGGTGCTTCTTCGGCGGTGATTGATGGGGTGTTAAGAGAGTTTGTAACCGCACCAGTTGTCAAATAATCGGCGATTTGTTCGGCAACTTGAAG
Organism: Hyphomonadaceae bacterium UBA1933; assembly: GCA_002337085.1. GTDB lineage: Bacteria > Pseudomonadota > Alphaproteobacteria > Caulobacterales > Aquidulcibacteraceae > Pseudaquidulcibacter. The sequence continues at coordinate 88,942 of DDFH01000006.1, forward strand.
GGCAACGTTTTCCTGTGCTTCTGTGGTTGATGCGCCAAGGTGTGGGGTTGCGGTAAAGTTCGGGCAACCAAAAAGTGGGTTTTCTTTTGCCGGCTCTGTGGTGAATACGTCAAACGCCGCACCGCCAACATGACCAGATTTAAGTGCCTCTGCCAATGCTTCTTCGTCAACCAAACCACCACGGGCACAGTTTACGATTAGAACACCTTTTTTAAGTTTTGCGATAACGTCTTTTGAAATGATATTACGGGTTTTGTCGGTCAATGGAACGTGAAGCGTGATGGCATCGGCGCGTTTGAACAAGTCTTCTAGTTCAACTTTTTCAACGCCGATTTCAACCGCACGCTCTGCACTCAAGAACGGGTCATAGGCAACCACTTTCATTTTTAAACCAAGTGCGCGATCGGCAACGATTGAACCAATATTACCGCAACCAATAAGACCAAGGGTTTTATTATAAAGTTCAACACCGTTGAAACGGTTCTTTTCCCATTTTCCGGCTTGGGTTGAAACATCCGCCGCACCGATTTGACGTGCCGCAGCGAATAAAAGCGCGATTGCGTGTTCTGCGGTGGTGATTGCGTTACCAAATGGAGTGTTTTCAACGATAACACCGCGTTTTGTGGCCTCTGGGATATTTACGTTATCAACACCAATACCCGCACGACCAATAACTTTAAGGTTTTTTGCCGCCGCCAAAACATCGGCGTCAACTTTGGTGGCAGAACGAATTGCAAGACCGGCATATTCACCGATACAAGCGATTAATTCTTCTTTGGTCATACCAGGTTTGTAATCAACTTCGACATTGCGGTTTTTGAAAATATCGATGGCGGCTTGTGAAATTTTATCTGAAATAAGAACTTTGTTTGTCATAATGGAATCTCTTTGATTTGTTATCCTCCCCTGCATAGCGGGGGAGGTGTCACCGAAGGTGACGGAGGGGGCGCGAGACCCCGCAATGAATGCGGGGTGACAGGAATAAAAGTGAGTTAGATTTTTGCAACCTCGGTCGCGAATGCCCAATCAAGCCATGGCAAAAGTGCCTCAACATCGGCGGTTTCAACGGTTGCACCGCACCAGATACGAAGCCCTGGAGGTGCATCGCGGTAGCCACCAATATCCAATGCAGCACCTTCTTTTTCCAAAACCGATGATAATGCTTTGGCAAAGGCTGCTTGTCCGTCGGCATCCAATTTGGTGACACGTTCATCAACCACTTTTAGGCAAACCGAAGTATTTGATTTGGTGTCATCAACTGCCGCAAGGTTTTCGACCCAAGGGGTTTTGGCAACCCATTTTTCAACCGCCGCTAAATTGGCATCGGCGCGCGCCATAAGGCCTTTAAAGCCGCCCAATTCTTTAGCCCATTCAAGCGCATCAATATAATCTTCGACTGCAAGCATTGATGGGGTGTTGATGGTTTCGCCTTTGAAAATGCCTTCGATTAATTTTCCGCCTTTGGTCATGCGGAAGATTTTTGGCATTGGCCAAGCGGGTGTATAGGTTTCAAGACGTTCAACAGCGCGCGGGGATAAAATCAAAATCCCGTGACCACCCTCACCGCCCAAGGCTTTTTGCCAAGACAATGTGATAACGTCTAATTTTTTATAGTCCAAATCCTGTGCAAATGCCGCAGAAGTCGCGTCACAGATGATAAGACCTTCGCGGGTCTCAGAAATCCAATCGGCATTTGGAACTTTTACGCCCGAAGTTGTACCATTCCATGTAAAAATAACGTCATGGGTTTTGGTCGGAATTTCCGCCAAATTTGGCAATTCACCATAAGGGGCTTTGAAAACTTTATTTTCGACTTTTAATTGTTTGACAACATCGGTAACCCAACCCGCACCGAAAGATTCAAAATCAAGCAAAGCAACTGGCTTTGGCCCAAGCATTGACCAAAGTGACATTTCAACCGCACCAGTGTCTGATGCAGGAACGATACCAATGCGATAATCGGCGGGAACACCCAAAACCTCACGGGTCAAATCAATCGCAAGTGCCAAACGGTTTTTACCAAGTTTAGAACGGTGCGAGCGACCAAGTGATTCGGTTTTAAGATTGGTGGCTGACCAGTTTGGACGTTTTTTTGTTGGTCCAGAAGAAAAATGTGCGTCAGCAGGTAATTCAGCGGGCTTTGCCGCATTCAATGTTTCAGTCATGTAAATCATCCTTTCAGATGAGCGTCCTACGGTGGGATAGGATGGCCCGCCGCCTCTATAACAGATGAAAAGTTAATTGCAAATGAAAATTTAGAGAGGGATGTGAATTGGTGCTATGCGGGAATGGGGGTGGGGAGCTACTTGATTTTAAATTGATTCCGCATTCCAAGCGTTAGTAAGAAAAGAAATATTACTGATAACAAGGTCTGAACGGTAGTAAAAATAGTTACTCCAAAAGGAACAATGGTTTCCTCATTAGCAGTTACTATATTATCTTTGTATAAACATCCAATGTCATATGAGTATCGATCATTATTAAAGCTATTTGGCAACAGCATGGTTTTTTGAAATGAAATACTCAATGAAGAAATAATCTTATTACCTTCACTGTTTCTACAACGATAAAGTTCTATATCAGACAAATTTAATGATGATAATAAATAGATAGTTGCAAATAATACAAAGCTTATGAATAACCAAATAATTGGTTTTTGGATAGAATACCCAAACTCTGAAAATGTTTGATAAGCATAATTTGAAATATTATTAATAAGGTCGAGCTTGGAATACTTGCGCTTGTTAATTAATTCATTTCCAAAAGCAAATCTCTCTAAGTCTGTATTGTGCGATTGAATTGCAACTCTTCTTATAGAACGCCAATGGTTCGAATAATCAAATTTCGGATAATTAAGGGAATTTGCATTAATTTTTAAATTATTAATCGTGAGGTCTGGAGATACTTTAAAATAACTATCTTGGAAAGATGGCGGCACCTCAAAAACACAATTTGACAGGCTAAGATTCCCTTCACAATATAGCCCAGAAAAATCTACGTTAGACATGAATACAGTATTTGATAAATCTAGCTTTTTTAATATTTTCGAGTTAGCAAATGATACGTCGTTTAGAAATTGATTTCCAACCAAACCTACAAAAGAATTAAATTCATTATTCGTCAAAGACAGCGTGCCAAATTCAAGAAAACCTCTTATGACTATAATACCATCCCACGAACTACCTGTAAGATTAAGGATGCTTTTGTAATTAAACGTTTGAAAATATGAAACTCCTGATATTTTACATAATTCAATTGTCAAATCTTTTGTAGTTTCATTTAATGAAACAAATAAATTTCCTTGAATCTCGCATTCAAGCACTGTGAAATCTGCATTGGTCTCACAATATGATATATCCATGCCTTCTACAAAAGTATTTTTATAGATTTCTACAGGCTTTGCAAAAAAGCAATTTTTAATAGATAACTTTAAGACAGTATTTTCATTTAAAACATACTCATCATTAAAGTGGTTATTCTTGAAAAGAAGCCTAACTCCAGATAGTGAAGTAAAAACACCAAATGACCCATTAAAATTATTATTAAAGAAGCTAAACTCACATTTATTATAATTTATATCTCTTTTCCGCAAAAAACCATTTAGTTTAAAACCTTTCGAAAAGCTATTATTAGTAAAGGTCATTTTATTTACTAAATAAAGCCCCTCAAAAACCATTTCATCACGAAGTTCGCAATCTGAAATATTTAATTCCCTTATTGTTGTATCTTTAAAAAGATAACCTTTTAAAAATTTACAACCAACAAAATGAATTTTTTGAGAACAATTGAAGCTATCAAATATTATTTGATCTTTAAATTCACAGTTTTTGAAATATATTTCTTTATTTCTACCTCGAAGCACAACCTGCGAGGGCAGGATTATGTTTTCAATAGTTAATGACTTAAATGCATCATCAATAAAAACTGTTGCATTGTTTAGCCATTCACTTATATGCGGCACATCAGAGTAAGTAATATTTTTATTATTTGACTTAACGTCCCAATCGTTTGATTCAATAAAGTCATGCTTGTTTTTGAGCATATGATTTGCCCAACTGTTCCAATTTTCCGAGCCAAGTATATATTTTTTTTCAAACTCGCTTAGATTCAACCCACTACACCATTCTTTATTATTAATTAGATTTTCATACCTTTAACAAGAATAATAGCAAATTAAAACCTAAATATTTATAAAGTTTAAGTTAATTTCATTACTTTCTTCCATATATTACTTAACGCAGTTCGCATAAATATAAACTTATATATTTAACTGTTTTAAGCACCACAATATAGGCTAGATTAATTCAGTAAGTGCAAAACACCCTTTCACAAAACCAATCAGTCAGCCTTTAGTGATTTTGTCTAGATATAAGGAGAAGTTTTGCAACGTTTGAGGTCTATCCCCACAATGGAAAATGCTATTAATATTCATAGCGATTGAATTTTAGTTGGGGGAATAGTGAGGTTAATGAATGTCAGGAAATGTCAGGGTTTTGGGTCGCTTGTTTTTTGCTTTGGCGCGTGTCCAACCCTTGAAATGTCAACAAATGTCAACATTTCCTGTGGAATGCAAAATAAGCACTAATTTTCCGTACAACTAATTGATTAATAATTATTTTTTATAAAATAAACGCTGTTACACATTGTCAATAATGGGTTTATCTTTGGGTAAACAAAGCGCCGGAAAATCCAAAGGATTTGTCCAGTATCTCTTAGGTTACTCGTTAAGATACCGGACATTTTGTTTCACAAAATTCCGGTATGACAACAAATTTGTATCTTGCTGCCCACCATTCACCCCGTTGGGGAGCTTCCCCGCAAGGGGGAAGAAGCAATGCCACAAAGAGGCAGGCAAAAAACGACCCCCGCAAGTTGCCTCACGGGGGTTAATTAGCTTGCTTAGCAAAAACTAGATTTCGAGTAGGATGCGTTCAGGGTTTTCCAAACATTCTTTTACACGAACCAAGAATGTAACCGCCTCTTTGCCATCAACGATGCGGTGATCGTATGAAAGGGCAAGATACATCATTGGGCGAATTACCATTTGACCGTTTTCAACCATTACGCGGTCTTGGATTTTGTGCATGCCCAAAATACCTGATTGCGGTGCATTCAAAATTGGTGATGACATCAAAGAGCCATAGACACCACCGTTTGAAATGGTGAATGTGCCGCCTTGCATATCTTCCATAGTAAGCGCGCCGTCACGGGCTTTTTTACCATAACCCGCGATTGCTTTTTCGATTCCCGCCAATGAAAGCTCATCGCAACCACGAACCACAGGAACAACCAAACCCTTGTCAGTACCAACCGCAACGCCGATGTCATAATAGTTTTTATAGATGATGTCGGTGCCATCGATTTCCGCATTAACCGCAGGAACATCTTTAAGCGCGGTAACAACCGCCTTCACAAAGAATGACATAAAGCCAAGTTTTGTGCCGTGTTTTTTCTCAAAGATGTCTTTGTATTTGTTGCGCGCACCCATAACGCCAGACATATCCACCTCATTATAGGTGGTAAGCATTGCGGCGGTGTTTTGCGCATCTTTAAGACGTTTTGCAATGGTTTGGCGAAGGCGGGTCATCTTAACACGCTCCTCACGAGGGCCAGTAGCGCGCGGTGCAGATGGTGCAACAGGCGCAGGTGCAGCAGCAGGGGCAGAAGCCGCCGCCAAAGCATCACCTTTGGTCACACGACCGTCTTTACCAGTGCCATAAACCGATGCAGGGTTAATGCCCGCACCTTCAAGAATTACTGCCGCAGATGGCATAGGTGCATGACCCGCAGCCGGTGCAGGTGCAGCCGCCTTTGGTGCTTCTGCAACTGGTGCAGCAGCAGGGGCAGCAGATGGTGCAGATGCCGCAGCGCCCGCCGCGATTTGCCCAAGAACGTCACCCGGAACTACGTTTTCACCTTCTGGCTTAAGGATAGCGGATAAAACGCCATCAGCCTCGGCAAAAACCTCTAGGGTTACTTTATCGGTTTCAAGTTCAACCAATAATTCGTTTTTCTTTACAGCTTCACCAGCTTTTTTAGACCATTTTGCAATTGTTGCCTCGGAAACTGATTCACCAAGTGCAGGGGTAAGAATATCAACCATTTTATCCTCTTAATCCAATGCTTCCGAAAGGAAATTTTCTAATTCTTTTGTGTGTTTTGACATTAAGCCCGCCGCAGTCGATGCAGATGCAGGACGACCGGCATAACGGGCGCGACCGTATTTAGCCTCGATTTTATTCAAGACCCATTCAAGATTTGGTTCCATGAATGACCAGCCGCCCATATTTTTCGGCTCTTCTTGGCACCATACAATCTCAGCGTTTTTAAAGCGTGATAATTCATTCATCAAAGAACGCGCAGGGAATGGATAGAATTGCTCAACACGAAGGATATAAATATCATCGCGACCACGATTTTCACGGGCATCAAGTAAGTCATAATAAACTTTACCAGAGCATAGAACAACGCGTTTAATATCTTTGTCCGCTTTTAATGCAACGGTTGAGCCTTTTTTGATTTCGGCATCATCCCACAATACGCGGTGGAAAGAAGAACCAGTGCCAAAGTCCGCAATCGAAGAAACACACTTTTTATGACGCAATAATGATTTTGGCGTCATAATCACAAGTGGTTTACGGAATTTGCGGTGGATTTGGCGGCGTAATACGTGGAAATAGTTTGCCGGGGTTGTGCAATTAACAACCTGCAAATTATCTTCCGCGCAAAGTTGCAGATAACGTTCAAGGCGTGCCGAAGAGTGTTCAGGGCCTTGACCTTCATAGCCATGTGGCAATAACATTACCAAGCCCGACATACGCAACCATTTACGTTCGCCAGATGAAATGAATTGGTCAATCACAACCTGCGCACCATTGGCGAAGTCACCAAACTGTCCTTCCCAAAGGGAAAGGGTATTTGGCGAACCAAGTGAGAAGCCGTATTCATAACCAAGAACCGCTTCTTCAGACAATGCCGAATCGATAACTTCATATTCCGCCTGACCTTCGCCAAGGCTATTTAGCGGGGTGTAGCGGTTTTCAGTTACCTGATCGATAAAGTGGCTATGACGTTGCGAGAACGTACCACGGCAAGAATCTTGACCAGCAAGGCGGATTGGGAAACCTTCGTCAAGCAGGGAAGCAAATGCAAGATGCTCACCTAATGCCCAATCGATATTTTGCCCGGTTTCAATTGCTTCGCGGCGGGCTTTGACCACACGTTCAACAGTTTTATGGATGTTGAAGTCTTTTGGAATTTCGGTGATTTTTAAACCAAGTTCTTTTACTTTTTCCGCAGAAACTTCTTTTTCGCCTTTACGGTCTTCATCTTCTGGAAGCCCAAGACCTTGCCATACACCATCAAGCCAATCGGCCTTTTGTGGTTTATAAGTTTTGCCAGCCTCAAACTCGCTGTCTAGGAAGCTGCTAAAGTCGGTATACATTTTATCGACTTCTTCTTGTGTAAGCAAACCTTCGGCAATCAGACGTTTGGCATAAATATCCAAAGTCGGCGGCAAATCTTTGATGCGATTATACATAATCGGGTTGGTCATTGTTGGGTCATCGCCCTCATTGTGACCATAACGGCGGTAACAGAACATATCAATTACCACGTCTTTTGCGAATTTTTGGCGATATTCGGTCGCAACCTTTGCCGCATAAACCACTGCTTCTGGATCATCACCATTAACGTGGAAAATTGGTGCCTGCACCATCAATGCCACATCAGAAGGATAAGGCGTTGAGCGTGAGAAGCGCGGCGCAGTGGTGAAACCAATTTGGTTGTTCACGATAAAGTGAAGCGTACCACCAGTGCGGTGTCCTTTAATCATTGTGATTGCAAAACATTCCGCAACCACGCCTTGACCCGCAAATGCCGCATCACCATGAAGCAATACAGGCATAACTTTGCGGAATTGTTCAGGGCGATCAACCGGTTTCTGCATCATTTTCGCACGCACCTTGCCAAGAACCACAGGGTTCACAATTTCAAGGTGGGATGGGTTTGGCGCAAGAGAAAGGTGAACATTATTGCCATCAAACGAACGGTCAGAAGACGCACCCATGTGATATTTAACGTCGCCCGAACCCGCAACATCATCAGGTGTCGCAGAGCCGCCACGGAATTCGTGGAAAATTACGTGATATGGCTTACCCATAACCGCCGAAAGAACGTTCAAACGACCACGGTGCGGCATGCCAAGAACCATGTCTTCCATGCCAAGGTTGCCACCGCGTTTGATTATTTGTTCCATTGCAGGGATTAACGCCTCACCGCCATCAAGACCGAAACGTTTTGTACCAGGATAGCGTTTGTGAACAAATTGCTCAAATCCTTGGGCTTCAATAATTTTTTGCAAAATTGCTTTTTTACCCTCTGGGGTAAATGAAACACCCTTATCAGGGCCTTCCATACGTTCTTGTAACCATGCACGTTCCTCAGGGTTTGAGATGTGCATATATTCAAGACCAAGCGTAGAGCAATAAGTACGACCCAAAATGTCAAGCATTTGGCGAACCGTTGCATATTCCATTGAGCCAATGATTTTATCGATAAAGATTGGGCGATCATAATCCGCCGCAGTAAAACCATAAGTCGCCGGATCAAGCTCTGGCTGTGGTTCGCGGAAATCGTTTAGGCCAAGCGGGTCAAGGTTTGCCGCCAAGTGACCACGAGCGCGATATGCACGAATCATCATAAGTGCTTTTAATGAATCTTTGGTTGCCTGCAACACTTCTTCATTCGAAGGTGCCGCACCGTTTTTCGCAGGTTTTGCCGCAATTTTCTTGGCAATCTTATCTTCGATTGCCGCCCAATTGCCGTCAAGCATTGCAAGGTTTTCTGTCGCCTGAATAATCGGCCAGTCCTTACGCGCCCACGAGGGTGAAGTTTTATGAGGCGTGTCCTTGAGACCGTTAAAATAATCCGCCCACGATTTATCTACGCTATTAGGGTTCTCTAGCCATTGTTCATATTGGCTTTCTAAATAAAGGCTGCTTCCTGCATCTAAAAAGGAAGTTGCCAGAAGTGCCTGATTTTGCGCACTTCGACCCGCATCACTCATAAAATTCTTCCCTGAATTCCTAATATTAATTAATGGCGCAGGTTTTAACACCTGCGCCTTAATAATTATTTACCTAATACTTCAAGAAGGGTTGAGCCCAAAGCCGCAGGAGATGGTGCAACTTTGATACCCGCTTCTTCCATTGCCGCGATTTTGTCTTCTGCGCCGCCTTTGCCGCCAGAAATAATCGCGCCCGCATGGCCCATACGACGTCCCGGAGGAGCAGTACGACCAGCGATAAAGCCAGCCATTGGCTTTTTGCGGCCTTTTTTCGCTTCATCGATAAGGAATTGTGCCGCATCTTCTTCTGCAGAACCGCCGATTTCACCAATCATGATGATAGATTCGGTTGCAGGGTCAGCAAGGAACATTTCCAAAATATCGATAAATTCAGTGCCTTTAACAGGGTCACCGCCAATACCAACCGCAGTTGTTTGACCAAGACCCGCATTTGATGTTTGGAACACTGCTTCATAAGTAAGAGTGCCTGAACGTGAAAGCACGCCCACAGAACCTTTTTTGAAGATTGAACCAGGCATAATACCGATTTTGCATTCATCAGGTGTCAAAACGCCAGGGCAGTTTGGACCAATCAAACGAGATTTTGATTTTTCCAATTTCGCCTTAACTTTCACCATATCAAGAACAGGAATACCCTCTGTGATACAAGTGATAAGTGGGATTTCTGCGTCAATCGCCTCGATGATAGCAGCAGCAGCACCCGGAGGTGGAACGTAAATCACGGTCGCATCAGCACCAGTTTTGTCTTTTGCTTCGGCAACAGAGTTGAACACAGGCAAACCAAGATGGGTTTGGCCACCTTTACCAGGGCTTACACCGCCAACCATTTGCGTGCCATAAGCAATCGCTTGCTCAGAGTGGAAAGTACCGTTTTTGCCAGTGAAGCCTTGGCAGATAACTTTGGTGTCTTTGTTAATTAAAATTGACATTATTATACACCTTTCACAGCTTTAACGATTTTCTGTGCCGCGTCCGCAAGGTCATCGGCAGGAATAACATTGAGACCAGATTCAGTAATGATTTTCTTGCCGGCTTCAACATTCGTACCTTCAAGACGAACCACCAAAGGAACCTTAAGGCCAACATCTTTAACCGCTGCAACAACACCCTCTGCGATAATATCGCAGCGCATGATGCCACCAAAGATATTTACCAAAATACCTTTTACAGCAGGGTCAGAAGTGATGATTTTGAATGCGGCAGTAACTTTTTCGCGCGATGCACCGCCACCAACGTCAAGGAAGTTAGCAGGCTCTTCGCCATAAAGTTTAATGATGTCCATGGTTGCCATCGCAAGACCTGCACCATTAACCATACAACCGATTGTGCCATCCAAAGCGATATAGGCAAGGTCATATTTAGACGCTTCGATTTCTTTTTCGTCTTCTTCGGTCAAATCACGCATTTCATCCCATTCAGGGTGACGGAAATGTGCGTTCGGGTCAAACGAAACTTTTGCATCAAGGCACACAAGTGCGTTTTTGTCTTTATCGATAATCAAAGGGTTGATTTCAAGCATAGACATATCTGTGCCGACAAATGCAGCATAAAGATTTTCAGCAAGCGGTTTAACTTGTGCAGCAAGGTCGCCTGTTAAATCAAGACATTTAGCAATTGCCGCAACATCAGCAGCAGTAACGCCTGTATCAGGGTCAACCACAACGGTAGTGATTGCCTCTGGTGTGTCGTGTGCAACTTGTTCGATTTCCATACCGCCAGCTTGTGAAACCACAAACGCAACGCGGCCAGTGCCACGATCTACAAGCAATGAAAGATAGAATTCTTTTTCAATATTTGCACCTTCTGAAATATAAAGGCGCTTAACCTCTTTACCAGCAGGGCCAGTTTGGACGGTAACCAATGTATTGCCCAACATCTCTTTGGCATTTGGCCCAACCATTTCAATTTTAGGGCAAAGGCGAACACCGCCTTTAGCGTCAGCAGGTAATTCTTTAAATTTGCCTTTACCGCGACCACCAGCGTGAATTTGCGCTTTTACAACCCAGAAATCACACCCTTGTTCTTTGGCAAGCTTTTCAGCGGCCTGAACAGCTTCTTCGACGGAGAATGCGGGGTAACCCTTAGGAACCGGCACCCCATATTTTGCCAGCACTTCTTTGGCTTGATACTCGTGAATATTCATGGAACCATTCTTTATTTTTAGTTTTCAAAAACAAATGCCGCAGAGCGCAAACAATGTCGGCACAATTAAACCCTCGCGACACTTTGCCACAAGACTTAATTACGGGGCTTATAAGATTGAACTGTCTCATTATCAATACTTAATCGCGCTTACTTTGGTCGAAACTGCACATAGTTTGCAAAAAAATTGCAACAACTGCCTAATGCGCAAAGCGAAACTTTATTTTTGCCCATTATCATGTCAAAAAGACAAACGAAACAACACAAATACCTTATTTATATCGGGGTTTTTATTGCGATTTTTAAAAGTTAAAAGTATTTCACTTAAAAGCAGCATTGCGCAATATTTATTGGTTGGGCTGGCAATCGTTATGCTACTTGTGTTTTCGGGCGCATTTGGGACATCTTATTTCCCGCTTATGAAGCGAATTGCCTATTGGTTCATTTCAATTACACTTGGCTATATTATTGCAATTTTGGTTGGCTTTGCCCTTGATAAAGTTAAGCTCCTTTTCAACCGCCCACTTGCATACCATATCATTTACATTGTGATTATAACGCTTTTAATTGATGCCTGCATAAGCCTTTCTACATCATATTTTACGCGAAAAGAATTTGATTTTGATAATTATATTTATCTTTTAATTCCAGTTTTTACTGTTTCGCTTTTTATTACCATTATCCATGTTTTGCTTTATCAAAAACCTATGCAAAGCCATGGCACAGATATTAAAACCAATAAAAGACCTGAAATCTACAATCGCTTTGAGCCGAAATTTCGTAATGCTGAAATTTACGCTATAAAGTCTGAAGATCATTATTTGCGTTTTTATACTTCAGGTGGGGAATTTTTGTTATTATTGCGCCTTTATGATGCCATAAAAGAATTAGAAGGTATTGAGGGTACGCAATGCCACCGCTCTTGGTGGATTGCAAAAGCGGCAGTTGAAAAAACCGAAAACGAGTATGGCAAAAAATATTTTGCACTTAAAAACCAGATAAAAGCCCCCATCAGTCGTAGCTTTGTAAAAAGCCTAAAGGACATGAACTGGTTTTAATTTGCCAAAATCTGTTTTGATGGCACAATATGTTGCAACCAATGGAGAGTAAAATGAGAATAATCCCTGCTTTGGCAACAATCGCGTTTACATGCGGTTCTTTTAATATTGCGCTTGCTGCACCTGCTGCGGAAAGCAATGAAATAAAAGCAAAATATAATTTCACCTATTCCAAAGACATGCAAAAAAAAATTGATGACCGCTATGGTAATCGTGAAAAAGAAACTTTGGAAGATTTAATCATCAAGGAAACCTATCCCCTTGTCGGCAAAGATGCGGCAAAGATTGATGTTGAAATTATTGATGCAACCGCAAACCGACCAACCTTTGACGAAATGAGCAAAGTTGGCGGCCTTTCCTTCCAAAGCTTTGGTATTGGCGGGGCAAATCTTAAAGGCACGCTTTATGACAATAGCGGAAAGGTAATTAAAACCGTTGATTACCAATATTATTCAACCATGGATCCAATGACCAAATATAAATGGACATGGGACGATGCCGAATATGCCTTTGAAAATTTTGCTAAAAAGCTAGCGGACAAATAATAAACCGCCAAAGCAACAAAGCATATTGTCGCATTTAAAGACACTATAAACAAAGGATTTACCGAAATTATAAGATCATTATAATTAGCGAGTTGGACAAAATGTCCAATTTAATGCCCCACCCAGAAGATTAAAGCACCCATTAAATCTAGTTATTGGGTCATTCTGGAGGGGAATTATGAAATCCAAACTTTTATATAGTGTTTCGTTTGCGCTAATGCTTTTGCCTAACCTAAGCTTTGCAGACGATTTAGCAAATACAGACAAAGAAACAACTGTGGTTGTGGTCACCGCATCAAAGCCGATTCTACCAACTCTTAATGTGGTTGCAGGTAATCCGATTGAAAATGATGGCGCGCGTGATGCTGGTGCATTGATTGAAAATCAAAAAGGCGTTGCAATTATTCGCCACGGCGCACAAACTGGTTTGATACAGCTTCGCGGCCTTTCACAGGATCGTGTAAAGGTTCGTATTGATGGTGTAGAAATTGTTCCTGCCTGTCCAAACCATATGGATCCGCCATTCCATTATGTCGGCACAAATGACATTGGCGCAATTTCGATTGCCAATGGTATTGCATCAATTGCAGATAGTGGTGATTCCATCGCCGGAACTATTACCGTTAATACCAAATCACCTGAATTTGCCTCTGGCGATAAAGAAGAATTATCAGGCGATTTAAGCTTTAATTATTCTGATGCCAATCGCGGCACAAATGGCGACCTTGGCCTTAATCTTGGTTTTGCAAAGGCGGCATTCCGTCTTTCTGGCGGGTTTCAAAATGGTGGCGACCTTGAATATAAAGGTGGTACAGCAAGCGTAACTGGCTATAAAATGAACCATTATAAGTTTGAAGGCGAGTTTTTAACACCAATCGGTCAAATCGGTTTCGGTGCAGGGGGTGATGATTCCCGCAATGTTGGCACACCTGCCCTTGCAATGGATATGGTTTATGATCATGCCGAAACTTATCGTATTGGTTTAATCGGCGACTATTCATTTGGTAAACTTACCGCCCGTATTTTCCACAATGACATTGATCATATTATGGATAATTACGGAATGCGTACCTATAATACTACTAGCCGCATGAACGCGCCGGCAACCAGCACAGACAACGGCTATTTTATAAGCCTTGATATGCCACTTTCTGCCTTCAATCTTAAAGTTGGCTCTGATGGTCATTTGAATGATTTTGATGTTTATATGCAAAACATCGCAAACGGCATGATTTCACAATCATTCAATGAGGCATCGCGTGACCGTTATGGGGTTTTTGCTGAAGTTGATGGTAAATTAAACCAACATATGCATGCAAAATTTGGGGTTCGCTACGACAATATCAAAGCCGACACTCATGACATTACCAAAAGCATGATGTCAGATGCCGCATATCTTCCGGCATTCAACGGCAAAAATCATGAACGCACATTTGACAATTACGAGCTAAGCGCAGGCCTAAGATGGCATGTGGTCGATGCACTTGTATTTGAATTTATGGCAGCACAAAAAATGCGCGCACCAAGCATTGTTGAACTATATCTTTATAAACCATCTGCAACATACGGCTCTGCTGATGGAAGAAATTATATGGGTAATCAAGATTTGGATTCCGAAACTTCGCGCCAAATTTCCGCCGATGCCTATATTACACTTGGCAATTTAAAACTAAACCCAAGTGTATTCTATAATAAAGTAAGTGATTATATTCAGGGTGTTGCCATGACGGCCACACCTGGCGCAACACTTAAATTCCAAAATATTGACGCCGAAATTTATGGTGCTGAATTTTCTGCTGATTATGCCTTAAATGATAATTGGGCTTTATTTGGTGCGGCGTCATATGTTCATGGCGAAGATACAACCCATAATGACAATCTTTATCGCCTTTCACCACTTCGTGGGATTGCAGGGGTAAAATATGACAGCAACCATATAGAAGCGATGCTGGAAACCAAAATGGTCGCCAAACAAGACAAGGTTTCGGCATATAATGGCGAACAAATTACCCCATCTTATACTTTGGTGAATCTGCGCGGTCGTTTAAAATTAAATGAAACTGCGGGGCTAAACTTTGGTGTCGAAAACGTGTTTGACAAATTCTATTATGACCATCTGTCTGGCATCAACCGCGTTAATGACGCGGCATTGGGTGGCAATGTTGCAATCGGGCAAAAACTCCCGGGTGCAGGTCGCACATTCTATATGGGCGTAAATTACAAATTTTAATTAGTTTCCCCTGCTAAAAGTAAGGACCTCGTGCGAAATGTGCGGGGTCTTTCTTTTTTCCTGCAGATTGTGCATAAATTTTTTTGCAATAGCCATTAATTGGCACTATATGGCTCTTGAGGTATCAAAATGTCAGAAGCAAATAAAATAGTGAAAATCGGTGAAGGTACGGCGCAAATTGCGGTTGGTAATGACCTTCCTATAAGTTTCATCTGTGGCCCATGCCAAATGGAAAGCCGTGAACATGCGCTTGAAACCGCACAATTTTTAAAAGAAATGTTCGCAAAAATCGGCGCTGACTTCATTTATAAAACCAGCTTTGACAAGGCGAACCGCTCATCAATCGGTGGCAAACGTGGCCTTGGCCTTGAAAAATCACTTGAAGTTTTTGATGAAATTCGTGAAAAACTTGGTCTTTTGACAATAACCGACATTCATAATGAAGAGCAATGCAAAATCGTTGCCCCGCATGTTGATGTTATGCAAATTCCAGCATTTCTTTGTCGCCAGACAGATTTATTAGTTGCGGCGGCAAAAACTGGAAAAACTATTAATGTTAAAAAGGGTCAGTTCCTTGCCCCTTGGGATATGGCGAATGTTGTAAAAAAAATCACCGATAGCGGCAACCCAAATGTTTTGGTTACCGAACGTGGCGTAAGCTTTGGCTATAACACACTTGTGACTGATTTCCGTTCATTGCCAATCATGGGTAAAATCGGCGCTCCTGTGGTATTTGATGCAACCCATAGCGTTCAACAACCTGGCGGCAAAGGCGATTCATCGGGTGGTGACCGCACAATGGTTCCATATCTTGCACGCGCGGCGGCAGCGGTTGGGGTGGCAATGATTTTCATTGAATCGCATCCAGATCCTGATAATGCGCCATCTGACGGGCCAAATATGGTTCGCTTTGATGAGCTTGAAGAATTGGTGCAATCAATTCGCGCCCATGACAAACTTACCAAATCTATGATTAAATAAGAGACAAAAATGGAAGCCTTTACCCATCTTTCAACCCATGCTGCGCCGCTTAATTTGGCGAATATTGATACCGACCAGATTATTCCAAAACAATTCCTTACCACTATTGAACGTAAGGGTTTGGGGAATGGCTTGTTTTATGATTTTCGCTTTGATGAAAACGGCAATCCAAAGCCTGATTTCGTCCTTAATCAAGAGCGCTATAAAGGCACTAAAATGATTGTTGCGGGCGATAATTTTGGTTGCGGATCTTCGCGTGAACACGCACCATGGGCACTGTTGGATTTTGGTATTCGTTGCGTTATCGCACCGTCTTTTGCCGATATTTTTTATAATAATTGCTTTAAAAATGGAATTTTGCCAATCAAATTGCCGCAAGCACAAGTTGATGAATTAATGCAAGATGCCAAGGGGCATAATTTCCGCTTTGACGTTGACTTGGAAACCCAAACCGTTACTGCGCCAACTGGAAAAGAATATCATTTTGAAATTGAGCCAAGCATGAAGCGCGCGCTTTTATTGGGTCTTGACGATATTGCCGATAGCCTTACCCACAAAGCTGAAATCGAAAGCTATCAAGCAAAACGTAAAACACTTACACCTTGGTTATAATTTGAATTAGCCTTCGCGGCTGTCTTTTATTCTTCGCATACGTTGTGATGGTGTGGCGGAAGTGGCCACTTCCAAAATCTCATCACGTAATTCGGCACGTTTTGTATGAATTGCCACCAAAATATGTGCCATTGGGACGCCGGCCTCAACCATGATTGATTCAGCAAGTTGCAAACTTGATTCCAAGGTTGCAGGAACCGCTTCATTTACACCTAATTCATAAAGCTTGCGGGCATGTTGCGTATCACGCGCCCGGGCTACAATTGGAATATCTGGGCGTATTTTGCGAATGGCATTAACAATTATAACCGTACTATGATAATTCTGAATTGAAATAACCACCGCCTTGGCGCGATCAATTGCACAGGCATGAAGGAATTCAGGGCGCGAAACATCGCCATAATAAGCACGTATTCCATTGTCCCGTGCCTGTGTCACCATATTAATATCAATATCGGTGGCAATATAACTAACTTTTTGCGCCCGCAAGAGATTTGATATCAACTCACCGGAGCGTCCAAGCCCCGCAACAATCACATGCCCATCTTCACCAAGTGTCTCACTAGAAGCTTTTTCGATTTCGCCATCTGGGCTTTTTGGTTTTGGTTTAATTGCCTCCAAAATCTCGGAAAGAACGGGAACAATACACATTGATAACGCCGCCACCGTAAGCGCAAAATCACTAGAACGCGGGCCAACAATATAATAAGTCTTTGCGATACTAATTAGAACAAACGCAAATTCCCCAGCACCACCAAGCAAAAGACCAGCATAAATCGCATTTCGGGTTTTTAACCCCATATATGGGCCAATTGCCGCAATAATTGCCGCCTTTACACCAATTAAAAGTAACGCAGAACCAATAGTTAAAAACGGCGATTCAATAACTTTTGCGACATTCACCCCCATGCCGACAGAAACCAAGAATACCCCAAGCAATAGCCCCTTAAAGGGTTGGATTGTTGCCTCAACCTCTCGTCGATACTCGGTTTCGGCAAGTAATAACCCTGCCAAAAACGCGCCCAATGTCATTGAAAGCCCGGCCGCAGATGTCGCAAGGCCAGTTAGGATAACCACCAGAATACTTGCTGCCATAAAAACTTCGGTGCTTTCGATCGCCGATGCCATTTTGAATATCGGGCGCAAAAGAATTCGACCAATAAAAATCACCGCAACAATTGCAACAGTTGAGATTGCCAACGCCTTAATTAATGGAAAAAAGCCAAGGCCTAATTTGGTTGGTGCCAAAAATGGTAGTGCAAACATCAATGGAATTACGATAATATCCTGAAACAGCAAAATACCAAAACCGGCGCGCCCTTCGGGGGTATTAAGTCGCTTTTTATCCGATAAGACCTGCATCACAATTGCGGTCGAAGACATTGAAAGCGCAACACCCAAAATTGCCGATGCAGTTGCAGAAACCCCAAAAACTTGCCACGAAATTAAAAATATCCCCAAAGCACAGCCAAAAACTTGCAATCCGCCCAAGGTGAAAATTAATTTGCGCATTTTTTTCAAACGCTCAAACGACAATTCAAGCCCAATGGCAAACAGCAAGAACATAACCCCCAATTCCGCCATTGTGTGAATTGTATTCGGGTCTTTGATAGTTAATGGCGCCAAAAAAGGATAATCTTTTGAATAAGAGCCAAGGCCATATGGCCCAAGCATAATTCCGCACAAAATATATCCAATAATTGGTGAAATTTTAAAGCGATAGAATAAAGGCACAATAATTGCCGCCGCCGAGAGGATAATCATCACCTCACGCAAGCTGATTGTCGTGGCTATGTGGCTGGTATGTTCCATTTTACCTAATTATTATTGTTTCACCTTCAATTACAAGAGGGTATTTCCGCAATGGCTTACCTTTTCCAGGCCCACCCAAAAAAGTGCCATCTTTTGCCGAAAACGCCGCACAATGCCCCGAACATATAAGATCTCCGACATCATCAAAAAGCAATTTCCCATCATCATTTTCAAGACGCCATCCGGCATGTGAGCAAATATTATGAAACCCATTTATTTGCGAACCTCTGCGGGTAATAATCACTGATATCAGACGGCCCTCAGGATAAATATCGACCACAATTCCCGCACCATTTGGAATGTCAGAAATTTTTAATTCCTTATACTCAAGTTTAACATTTTGGGGATTATTCATTTTGTGTTATTCCTCCCAAACGGATTAAGCGGACAAGATGAAAACATGTCAATAGCGGGTTTTGATAATATTTATAATAACCCAACAGGTTATGCGCTAGTATGGTTATTAATATGTTTGGTTGTTTTTGGAAGCATTGAAAAGCTATTTCCATATGAACGAACCCAGAAACGAATTCGAAAAGATGCCTATATTGATGCAATATATTGGCTTGCCACGCCTTTTCTTTATTCTTCAATTGCTTGGATTATGCTGGTTGCGGGTTTTTACATATTATTTACCGGCAATATGGATGCAGCATGGCAATTTTTGAATGACGGTGCAAATTGGGCCAATAAAACCCCGATTTTTATACAGGCAATATTGGTGCTTATAATAAGTGACTTTTCATTATATTGGACCCACCGCCTATTTCACCATGTAAAACTATGGAAATTTCATGCAGTGCATCATGGCGCGCAACAAATGGATTTTCTAACCGCCGCCCGCTTTCATCCTATTAATATTATCTTCCATACATTAATTGCCAATTCAATTTGTTTATGGATTGGGTTTTCACCACTATCAATTGCACTTCTTGCGCCATTCAACACGCTTTATTCGTGTTTTGTACATTCCAATTTAAACCTTAAATTCGATGGAATTTTAAAATATATTATGGTGTCGCCCATATATCACCGTTGGCATCACACCGCCCCCGACAAGGGTGGGAATATGAATTTCGCAGCAACATTTCCATTTTTGGATTATATTTTCGGCACGTTTTACTTACCAGAAAACCAATTTCCAGACAAAACGGGTATCCATGAAGATTACGTGCCAAAAACATTATTGGGGCAATTAATTTACCCCTTTATTCCTGAACCCAAGAAGGCAGATATTAAGAACCAAGCCCCAAATAAATATATTTAAGTTCGACATATTCTTCGATACCGTGGGACGATCCTTCACGACCTAGACCAGATTGTTTAATACCGCCAAATGGTGCTAGCTCATTAGAAGCAAGGCCAGAGTTAACCGCAACAATCCCCGCCTCTATCGCCTCGGCAACACGGAAAACCCGTCCCAAATCGCGGGCATAGAAATATGATGACAAACCAAATGGTGTATCATTCACCATTTTTAAAACCTCTTCTTCGGTACTAAATTTAAATACTGGTGCGAGTGGTCCAAATGTCTCCTCCTGCGCGCAAAGCATTTCGGTTGTGACACCAGTTAATAGTGTGGGTTCAAAGAATGTGCCACCAAGTGCATGGGGTTTACCGCCCAATTCCAACTTTGCGCCTTTGGCAAGTGCATCGGAAATATGTGATTGCACTTTTTTAACCGCCTTTTCATCAATCAAAGGCCCTTGGGTAACGCCATCATCGGTTCCAACACCAACTTTTAATGCCGCAATTTTACCACGTAAAATACCAACAAATTTATCATAAACACTATCTTGCACAAAAACCCGATTGGCGCAGACACATGTTTGCCCGGTATTACGGAATTTTGATGCCATTAAACCTTCGGCTGCCGCCTCTAAATCTGCGTCATCAAATACGATGAATGCGGCATTGCCACCAAGTTCAAGCGCAAGCTTTTTAACCGTATCGGCGCATTGCTTCATCAGTATTTTCCCAACCGCAGTTGAGCCAGTAAACGAAAGTCCGCGCACAATTTCACTATCGCACCAAACTTTACCAATTTCCGACGCATTGCCATTTACTATATTCAAAACCCCTTTTGGAAGACCTGCGCGAAGCGCCAATTCACCAAGTGCAAAGGCGGTTAAAGGGGTTTCGGATGCCGGCTTGCAAACAACTGTGCAGCCCGCCGCCAGTGCCGGTGCAACTTTGCGCGTTATCATTGCCGCAGGAAAGTTCCAAGGTGTGATTGCCGCAACAACACCAAGCGGCTGGCGTAAAACTAAAATACGTGCGTCCGATTTTGGCGAAGGTATGGTTTCACCATAAATACGCTTTGCCTCTTCGGCAAAAAATTCAACAAAACTTGCGGCATAAAGGATTTCACCCTTGGCCTCTGCCAATGGTTTTCCTTGTTCGGTGGTCAAAATAAGTGCCAAATCGTCAAAATTGGCAATCATTAAATCATACCAATTTCTAAGGATTATTGCACGCTCTTTTGCGGTTTTTGCGCCCCACGCTTTTAATGCGGTATTGGCGGCATTAACCGCATCTTGTGCGGCATCTACACCATCAAATGCCACATCGGCAATCTTATCACCCGTACCAGGATTGATTACAATACCACCAATTTTGCCGCGCCACTCGCCATTAATAAGGTTTTGGGTTTTAAAAAGGCTATTATCTTTTAAATTCATCTTTTTGCCCTTATGGTAATTTATCTAGCACAGAATAATATGAAAGTGCCGCCGTTAAAAGTGGGAAGCGTAAAAGCCGACCACCTGGAAAATCAGGAATTTTCAAAGCACTTAGTGAATTGAAATATTTATCATCGCCCAATAATGCCATCCCTAAAATACGCCCGAAAAATGGTGCAAGCAATACACCTTGCCCCGAATATCCGGCACTAATAAAGGTGTTTTTCCCAATTTTATTAACAAAAGGAAGCCGTGTTGGGGTTATGCCAACACGTCCACCCCATGCAAAGTCAATTTTTGTTTCAGCAAGTTGAGGATAGATTTTAACAAGATTATTGCGCACAAAACCCGCAATATCTTTTGGCATGGCATCGGAATATTTTTCACCACCACCGAAAAGCAGACGATTATCAAAAGTTTTGTGGAAATAATTAACGACAAAACGTGTATCCATTCCGCCCGAAGCATTTGGTAAAATGTCATCGCCCAGCGGTTCGGTGGCAATAACAAAATTGCCAATTGGCATAATTTTGGCGTCAGTTTTTTTATTGATCCCCTCAATATAGCCATCGCCACATAAAAGGATTTTATCGGCTTTTATTTGGCCATTTGTGGTTTTAATAATATCGCCATCAACACTTAAAACCCGTGTATTTTCATAGATTTTTGCGCCATTTTTTATTGCCGCAGATGCAATGCCATATAGTAATTTTAAAGGGTGAATTTTCCCTGCACCATTATCTTTTATGCCGCCATAATAAACATCGCTTCCCAAAGCCTTGGCGCATTCGTCCTTATCCAATATTTCAAATTTATTGTAATTATATTGTGCCACCATAAATTCGGCATCTTCTTTTAGCCATTCAAGCAATGTCGGGCGGTGGGCAGCAAAA
This sequence comes from Hyphomonadaceae bacterium UBA1933, assembly GCA_002337085.1. GTDB lineage: Bacteria > Pseudomonadota > Alphaproteobacteria > Caulobacterales > Aquidulcibacteraceae > Pseudaquidulcibacter. The sequence continues at coordinate 110,984 of DDFH01000006.1, forward strand.
ACCAAGCCACTTTTATAATCAGCATCAATTTCATATTTTGCCATAAGAGAATGAAGGCTTTTCTTTGCTGCTTCGGCAATATTCCATAAATCGTGCGCTGCTGTTACACCAATTTTTTCTTCAAACCATTTTTGATCATGACGATAACCACTGCAAACCAAACCACCATTGCGACCCGATGCACCATAACCAATTTCATTGGCCTCTAATAAACAGACATTTACACCACTTTCGGCCAAGGCAAGCGCCGCCCCAAGCCCCGTCAAACCACCGCCAATAATAGCAACTGAAAAATCAGCATTATAACCCAATTCTTGCACAGCAAATGGGCGTTTGGCACTATTATGATAATAAGTCCTAGGTGATTTCAAAGTTTTTTCAGATAGATTATTTTGTAATACCATTTTTGCTATTGTAAGGTTGAATATTCTGTTTCATAAATAAATATGTAATATAAAATTCGTTATAACAATCATTTATTTCCGCAAAGATGTCAATGATTGTTCTTTATGATTTATTTAAAAGACGCAATTACGGAAATAATTAATGACGGAAATAATTGAAGACGTTGAAAATAAACCTCCGCTGCATGAAGCAATATATAAAAAGCTACGTTTATTGCTTGAAACCGGCGCACTTGCCCCAGGTCAGGCATTGTCATTACGTAATTTGGCACATTCGTTTGAAGGATCTGTAACGCCAGTGCGGGATGCGGTTTGGCGCCTTGCCGCAGAGGGGGCATTATATATTGGCCCAACCCGTCGCATTTCTGTCCCTACCTTGAGCAGGAATCAGGTGCGGGAATTAATGCGGGTTCGTGCCTTATTAGAGCCAGAAGCAGCGATTCTTGCGCTTGATAACATAACACCAGAAATTATCTCCCAAATGCGTGCCTATGATGCCGAACTTAATAAAGCGGCAATGGAAGGTAATGTTGGGGAATATATGGCTAATAACCATGCCTTTCACTTTGCGCTTTATTCGGCATCAAATTCAGATGTTTTGCTTCCCCTGATTGAAAGTATATGGGTACGATTTGGCCCGTATATGCGCCATGCCTATCCCGATGTTGCGGGAATGGAAGGTGTTGAAGATCACCATGCACAGGCATTAGAAGCGTTGGAAAAGCGCGATGCAATCGCCCTTAAACGCGCTATAAAGTCTGATATTGGTGATGGTGAACAATTTTTGCTGCATGAGATGGAATAAATTCCGTCCCCACTTGACAGTGGAAGAATTAACGCTTTATATTTGTTATAACAAATATAAAGAGCATCAGGGTGTTTTGTGAGTGGAATTAGCGATAGTATTACCGAATCTAATAAGCCCTTGGTTAAAAGGGTAAATCGCGACTTATTGAAAAACTTTGTTGCTTCGGCACGTGCGGATTATATTGCTGCCCGCCCTAAATGCTTTGCCGCGCATGAAATAACTGGCAAGTCAGGAAATGCAACTGGATTTTTAGGTGGTGTGCCACAGCATTGGATGCTTGATTGGTCCACCCCATTCCCGCTTCAGATAAAATCGGCCAAGGGTTGCAAAGTTATTGATATTGATGGCAATGAATTGATTGATTTATGCCTTGGTGATACTGGTGCGATGTTTGGGCATTCACCAGAAATTATTGCAAGTGCATTAAAAGATGCCGCCGAAAACGGCCTTACCACAATGCTCCCAAGTCAATATTGCGCCGAAGTTGGGCAAAAACTGGTGGAGATTTTCGGTCTTCCATATTGGCAACTTGCACTTTCGGCATCGGATGCAAATCGGTTTGCATTACGTGTTGCGCGCCTTGCCACCGGTCGTCAAAAAATACTTGTTTTTGATGGCTGCTATCATGGTGCGGTTGATGAAACCACTGTTTATCTTGATGGGCGTGGTAAAGCCAGTGCCAAACCATCATTGTGGGGATCGGCATTTGACCCAGCGATAAACACCTATTGTGTGCCATTTAATGATAAAGAAGAAATTTGTGCAACATTAATGGGCGAAGATGTTGCCTGCGTTATTATGGAACCCGCACTTACCAATTGCGGTATTGTGCCACCAACGCCAGGTTTTTTGGAATTTGTGGTGGAAGCCGCGCATAAATATGGAACCTATGTCTTATTTGATGAGACACATACATTATCAAGCGGTTATGGTGGCTATTGCCGCATTAATAATCTTGTCCCCGATTTATTCGTTGCCGGAAAAGCGGTGGCGGGCGGTGTTCCCACCGCAATTTGGGGCATGAGTGAAGAAGTAAAACAACGCCTTGACGATGCGCGCGCGGTTCTGCCGGTTGGTCATTCTGGTATTGGTACGACATTGGGCGGATCATTGTTACAATTGTCTGCGCTTTATGGCTCATTAAACCAGCTTGTAACCCCCGAAACCTATGACAAAATGCTGGCCACGGCGCAAATACTTGAAGACGAACTAAACAAAATAATTTCCGAATTTTCGCTCGACTGGTCGGTTATCCGCATTGGTGCGCGAATGGAAATTATATTTTCAAAAACAATCCCGCAAAATGCCGAAGAGATGCGGGCAACTTTCGACCACGAACTTGAGGAGGCGTTGCACCTTGGGTTATTAAATCTCGGCTTTTTGGTTACGCCATTTCACAATATGCTTTTGGCTGGACCAGATTTAACCAAAGAAAACATTTTGCATTATGCCCAATCTGTGCGACATATAATCGGGCAAATTTGCGACTAACAGGGATATCATGACTGAATATCAGGACGACCATAAAATCCTAGAAAGCTTCATCCGCGAAAAGGGTGTAAGTGAAATTGAACTAATTTTGCCCGACATGAACGGAATTGTGCGCGGCAAGGTTGTTCCTGCATCACGCTTTTTGCACGGGGTTTCACGCCGAACATTGCGCATTGCCTCATCAATTTTGACCGTTACCATGACAGGCGACTATCCAACCTTGCCAAATGGTGAAGATGAATCTGTGCAAGATCCTGATTGTGTTTTGCAACCCGACCCATCATCAATTCGTGTTGCCCCAGGTTATTCAACCCCCACCGCCTTTGTTATGACGGATGCACTAAAGAATGATGGCACACCAATTGATATTGCACCCCGTCAGGTTTTGCGGCGTGTGCTTGCACTTTATGAGGCAAAAGGTTGGGAGCCTATTGTTGCCCCTGAACTTGAGTTCTTTTTGACCGCCCGTAATATTGACCCCGATTTACCACTTGAAACCCCAATTGGGCGTTCGGGGCGCGCCGAAACAGTTTCACAACCATATGGACTAGAAGCAATTAACGAATATGAAGACTTGATTGAACAAGTTTACGAATATTGCGAAATTGCTGATATCGACATCGATACAATGATTCACGAGGCGGGTGCAGCACAGCTTGAGGTGAACTTTAATCATGGCGGTTCAATGATGCTTGCCGACCAAGTGTTGATGTTCAAACGTATTTTCCGCCAAGTGGCAATGCAAAATGGGGTTTATGGAACCTTCATGGCAAAGCCAATGGATAATCAACCCGGATCGGCAATGCATATTCACCAATCGCTTGTGGATATGAAAAGCGGTAAAAATCTGTTTGCTCTTGAAAATGGCGAAGATTCACCGATTTTCCGCTCATTTATTGCAGGTTTGCAAAGATTTTTACCTGAATGCGCGCCGCTTTTTGCACCCAATGTCAACAGCTTTAGACGAATGCGTCCGCAATATGATGCACCAATTAACGTGCAATGGGGGCGTGATAACCGTTCTTGCGGTTTACGCGTACCATTATCAGATGGTCAGAATCGCCGCGTTGAAAACCGCCTTCCGGGTGCGGATTGCAATCCATATTTGGCAATTGCGGCATCGCTTGCATGTGGCTGGGTGGGAATTGAAATGGGTCTTGAACCCACCGCGCCATTACAAGGTTCGGCATATAAATTACCGCGCTCTTTACCGCGCACCCTTGATGAGGCCTTGGACAGGTTTGCAATATGCGGCCCAGTTCGCGAAGTCTTGGGTGAGGATTTTTGCAAAACATTCTTTGCTGTTAAAGAGATGGAATTAGATCATTTTGAAGGTGTGGTTTCGGCATGGGAACGTGAACACCTGTTATTAAAAGTGTAGGGGAAGATTGATTGACTAAAGGTCACACAGCGCAAATCGCAAATTGGGCAGAGGCGGAAAGCTTCTTAAACGCCAATCCACAAATTAAATATATCGATATTATTTATTCACCCCTTACTGATGTTCCACGTGGCAAACGAATTCGCGCGCATGAGCTAAAATCGGTTTATAATCACGGTCGTTATTTACCGGGTTCAATTGCCGTGGTTGATACAATGGGGGCAGATTGTGAAGATACCGGACTTGTGTGGGAAGATGGCGATGCCGACCGCCTTGGAAAACCTGCAACCAATACAATTTTCAAGGCACCTTGGCTTGGGGATGATGTCGCACAATGTATTTTGTCGCTTTATGAACTTGACGGTAAACAAAATGACCTTGATCCACGCTATATCTTACAACACGTGATTGATTTATTTGCCGCCGAAGGTTTAACGCCCGATGTCGCCTGCGAATTTGAATTTTTTCTTTGCTCAAAGCGCGAATATGGCGAACGACCACGTATTGGAAAATCATCTGTAACCAACCACACACCAATTGGGCACGAGGTTTACGGCCTGCGTGAACTTGATGATTATATGGATTTTTTGCGCGATATTAATGATGCCGCAGAAGCACAAGGATTGCCGATTGAGGCTGCAATTTCCGAATTTTCCCCTGGTCAGCTTGAAATCGGCCTTGAACACCGCGCAGATGCGCTGCGGGTTGCCGATGAAGCAATGATGTTTAAACGCCTCGTAAAAGGGGTTGCGGTTAAACATGGCTTTGAAGCAACTTTTATGGCAAAACCTTTTGCCAATCTTGCTGGCAATGGACAGCATCTTCACGTTAGTCTTTTAAATGAAAAAGGCGAAAATGTTTTTGCGTCCGAAGATGTTACTGGTTCACCACTTGTAAAACATGCCATTGCGGGGATGCAGGCAATGATGCCGTCATCAATGGCGATATTTGCGCCCAATGCCAATTCATATCGCCGCTTTGTTGGCAATTCATATGCGCCGATTGCCTCAACATGGGGGGTTAATAACCGCACAGTTGGCCTAAGAATCACTGCGGGTGCACCCAATACCCGCCATATTGAACATCGAATTTCTGGTGCTGATGCCAGCCCCTATTTAGGTTTAGCAGCAATGTTAGCAGGGGTTTATCACGGCATTAAAAACAAGCTTGAACCAAGTGAAATGGTGGTTGGTGATGGTTATTCGCAAATGGAAAAAGCACCAAACCAACTGCCGCTAAACTGGTTCAGCGCGGTTGATAAATTTGAAACCTGCCCACTTGTGGGGCAATATCTGGGTCAAAGATTCCAGAAAATGTATTCAATTATCAAACACACTGAACAAAATCGCTTCTTTAGCGCTATCTCTCTTGAAGATTATGACTGGTATTTTCGCAACGCCTGATATAAAGGGCAAATAATTTTATTATTTTTGCGAATATGGGGTTATATCATGAGCGAGATAAAACTTTCGGCACAAGAAGTTGAGCGGTTTTTAAATGGCAACGCGCGTTCTCGGCGTGCATTTATGGCAGCATTTGGTGCAACTGCGGCGGCATTTACGGTTTCTGCCTGTTCAAAAGGCGGTACAAAGAGTGGTGAGACCGCCAAAATTGTGATTCCAAATTCAGAAAAACAACCGCTTAAATTCTATAATTGGGATACTTATATCGGTGAAACCACGTTAGCGGATTTTAAAACCGCAGCCGATGTTCCTGTTGAGATGACGCTTTTTGCCAATAATGACGAATTATTTGCAAAATTCCGCGCGGGCAACCCTGGTTATGATGTTATTATGCCGTCAAATGAATATGTTACCCGTATGGCACAGGCAGGAATGTTAGAACCCTTGGATCATTCAAAAATTCCAAATCTTAAAAACCTTGCGCCACAATTCCTTGACCCTGAATATGACCGTGGCAGCAAATATTCCGCAACCTATACATGGCTTGTTGTTGGGGTTGGTTACCGTAAATCAGCAATGAAAAACGGGGTTGCACCAGATTCATGGAAAACCATCCTTGATTCTGATGAATATAAGGGGCGAATTTCACTTCCGGGTGAATCGATGGATTTGTTCCGACTTACTTTTAAATACCTTGGCCATTCAGTAAATGATTATACGCCAGAGCTTATTAAACAAGCCGAGGAAATTCTTATCAAGCAAAAAGCCAATATTAAAAATTTCCATGACGACAATGGACAGGATTTACTTTTATCAAAAGAAGTTGATTTGGTCGTTGAACTCAATGGTGACATTGCACAGGTTAAAAACGAAGATGATGATATTGATTTCATCGTTCCAAAAGAGGGTTCGCTTTTAAACACTGATTGCATGTGCATTCCAAAAGGTGCACCAAGCCCGAACAATGCCCATGCCTTTATAAATTATATTCTTGATGCCAAAGTTGGGGCGGAAATTACCAAAACCATTCTTTATCCAACCCCAAATGATGCCGCAAAAGCATTGATGGATGACGGCTATAAAAACAATAAAATCATCTTCCCGCCTGCGGATCAGATGAAGAATTGTGAATATGGTAAATATCTTGGTGATAAATATGCCCAAGATATTGAGGCGGCAATGAACCGCGTCCGTGCCAGCTAATTAAGCAAAATTTGTTGTAACACTTATAATATATTTTGATACGCGGTGATTTTTTCCCGCGCAACAGTATCTTTATGCGTTAAATACTGCTGAAATCGAGTTTTTCATTTGACAAATTGCCAATTTGCACAATGATTAAGCATAAAAGGTCAAAAGAACCTAAAATTTGCATGGAAACGTCAAACATTGCAAATAGAATCGTTTCTCCCCATCGATTCTAGTTAAAGTTTGTGATTGATATTTCATTACGCACAGAATTGTTATGACAATTTTTGAAGTATGAGTAAGGGTGAGACAATGGCTGAAATTAAATTAACACCGGAAGAAACCGCATTATTTCTTAAGGGCAATTCACGTTCAAGACGCGCATTTATGGCGGCATTTGGGGCAACTGCGGCGGCATTCTCGCTTGCGGCATGTTCAAAAGGTTCTGCACCAGCGGCAAAAGATGGCGGCAAGATTGTAATTGAAGGGTCAGAAAAAGCACCCTTAAAATTCTATAATTGGGATACTTATATTGGCGAAACGACATTGGATGACTTTAAAGCCGCATCAGATGTTCCGGTTGAAATGACGCTTTTTGCCTCTAATGACGAATTATTTGCAAAATTCCGTGCCGGCAACCCTGGCTATGATGTTATTATGCCGTCAAACGAATATGTTACCCGCATGGCAGAGGCTGGAATGTTGCAACCGCTTGACCATGCAAAAATCCCGAATATGAAAAATATTGCGCCAGAATTCTTGGATCCAGATTTTGATAAGGGTCGAAAATTCTCTATGCCTTATACATGGTTGGTGCTTGGTATTGGGTATCGTAAATCAGCCATGAAAGATGGCGTCGCACCTGATTCATGGAAATATGTCCTTGATTCCGACCAATATAAGGGCAAGATTTCACTTTTAGGTGAATCGATGGATTTATTCCGCCTTACCTTTAAATATCTTGGTCATTCGGTAAATGACTATACGCCGGAACTTTTGAAACAAGCAGAGGCGATTTTGGTAAAACAAAAAGCCTTTGTTAAAAATTTCCATGATGATAACGGTCAAGACCTGCTATTATCCAAAGAAGTTGATATCGTAATTGAATATAATGGCGATATTGCCCAAGTTAAAAAAGAAGATGACGATCTTGATTTCATCATTCCAAAAGAAGGTTCTTTGCTAAATTCTGATTGTATGTGTATTCCAAAAGGCGCACCAAGCCCGAACAATGCCCATGCCTTTATAAATTATATCCTTGATGCCAAGGTTGGTGCGGCGATTTCTAAAACTATTCTTTACCCAACACCAAATGCGGCGGCAAAGGCACTTATGGATGATGCCTATAAAAACAACCCAATCATTTTCCCACCGGCTGATAAACTTGCAAAGTGTGAATATGGTAAATTCTTGGGACAAGAATATGCACAATCAATTGAATCTGCCATGAACCGCGTACGGGCGGCAAAATAAAAATATTAAGCAGTCAAGGGGGGTGATTTTCGTCCCCCTTTCTTTATAAATAAGGCCAAAATAAAATCAGGGAAGAATATGCAAAACTGGTTCGAAAATAAGCGATTTTTTTGGGCAACAATGCTTGCGCCCACCGTTTGGTTTCTTGCATTTTTTGTTGCCCCAATGGCGTTGGTTTGGGCATATTCTTTTGGTGAAAATGCAGGGCCAGTAAATATCGCTATCACCGGTACTTTTGGCAATTATGCCAAGGCATTCCGCCCCGAAATCATTCAAGTTTTAAGTGACAGTGTGGTTTTGGCCTTTATTGCGACTTTGATTTGCCTAGTATTGGCGTTTCCGGTGGCAATTGCCATGACATTTGCCGATGACAAAACCAAATCATGGCTTTTACTTTTAATCATGCTTCCATTTTGGACAAATTTACTTATTCGCACCTATGCCCTTATTGCGATGATGCGAACCGAAGGCTTTATCAATTTTTCTTTTGCATTTTTCCATAATATCGCGGTCTCACTTGGCTTTAATCTTGGTGATTATGTACCGATGGAATTGCTTTATAATAAGTCGGCAATTGTGATTGGTCTTGTATATGTGCATTTGCCATTCATGGTATTACCACTTTATGCAGCACTTGATAAACTTGATCGTTCTTTAATTGAAGCATCACTTGACTTAGGTGCGGGGCATATGACTACAATGTGGAAAATTGTTGTCCCCCTTGCCTTACCGGGGATTGCAGCGGGGTTGGTAATAACCTTTATCCCTGCAATGGGTGCATACCTTACCCCAGACCTATTGGGTGGCCCCAATGATTTGATGATTGCCACCCTTATTGAGCGGCAGTTTAAACGTGCCAATGACTGGCCATTTGGTTCGGCATTGTCTTTTATTCTGATGTATGTAACCCTTATATTCTTTGCGCTTAGAACCTTCTTTGAGGCTCGTGGCGGTAAAGTTTCGGCGCATTAGGGGGAATATGATGAGCAAGAAACCGCAGCGCGCGCCTTTAGAATATTCAAAATCTTTCCGCCTTCGGGCATGGATTGCTGGTGTATTATTATTTCTTTATTCGCCATTATTAATTTTGATTGCTTTTAGTTTTAATGATTCCAAACGAAACATCGTTTGGAAGGGCTTTACATTTAAATGGTATGTTAAAGTTTTTGAAAATGATGCCCTGCGGGAAGCGTTATTTAACTCTTTGATAATTGCGGTACTTTGCACCATATTCTCGGTGGTTTTGGGGGCATTGGCGGCATTTGTATTGTGGCGCTTTAAATTTCCAATGAAGGGATTATTGGAAAGCGGCCTTAACCTACCAATCGTTGTGCCAGAAATTTGTATGGGCGTTGGGGTTTTGATGTTTTTCAATAAAATCCACTGGCCTAATGATTTACCTTGGCCAATTTCATTGTCGCAAATTGTCATTGCTCACATCACCTTCTCTTTCCCTTTTGTTGCAGTTGTGGTGCGGGCAAGGCTTGAAAGCTTTAATAAGGAATTGGAGGCTGCGGCACTTGATTTGGGTGCATCACAATGGCGTGCCTTTACCGATGTAATCGTTCCCCATATGACACCGGGATTAATTGCGGGCGCATTATTGGCGTTTACATTATCGCTTGATGATTTTGTGATTACTTTCTTTGCCTCTGGCCCAGGGACAATTACATTCCCAATAAAAGTTTATTCCATGGTGCGCTTCTCGGTTACACCCGAAGTTAATGCCGCATCGACCATCATTATTGTTTTAACCCTGATTGCAACTGCGGTTGCCATGAAGTTTCAGGATACCTCCCCCAACAAGGAGAATGCTTAGTGCCAGATAATTTAGCATCACAAAAGAAATCATCTGTTGTAAAAGACGAAACCATTATCAAAATTGAAAATCTTACCAAACGTTTTGGTAAAGTTGCGGCGGTTGATGACATAAACCTTGAAATCAAGCGCGGTGAGTTTTTTGCACTTCTTGGCCCATCAGGCTGTGGCAAGACCACGCTTTTGCGCATGATTGCGGGATTTGAAGTTCCGACCGAAGGCAAAATTTTCTTAGATGGTGTTGATGTTTCCAATATCCCGCCCAACAAAAGACCTGTAAACACCGTATTCCAATCCTATGCGGTTTTCCCGCATCTTAGCGTGTTTGATAATGTTGCCTATGGTCTGCAATTTGATAATATTTCAAAATCTGAACAGCGCGACCGTGTTATGGCGGCACTGGAAGATGTTAAACTTGAACACCTTGCCGAGCGTAAACCCGACCAAATGTCGGGTGGTCAAAGGCAAAGGGTTGCATTGGCACGCGCCTTGGTGAAACGCCCAAAAGTTCTGTTACTTGATGAACCATTATCCGCTCTTGATGCCAAATTACGAGAAGCGATGCGTTTTGAGCTTACCGAACTTCAAGACCGTGTTGGCGTAACCTTTATCATGGTTACCCACGACCAAGATGAGGCATTGGCAATGGCGTGCCGTTGTGCGGTTATGGATCGCGGGCGCTTAATGCAGCTTGCGACACCGTCAACACTTTATGAGTTTCCCGCCAATAAATTTGTGGCGGATTTTATCGGTTCGGTAAATATGTTTGAAGGCAAGCTAATCCTTGATGAGCCAGACAAGGCAATTGTCGAGGTTGAGGAATTGGGCGGCAAAGTATTCTTTGACCACGGTGTTTTGGGCGCAGAGGGTGGGCAAATTTTCGTTGGCATCCGCCCCGAGAAAATTGAGCTTATTAAACGCACCAAAGATATGAAAAAGCCGCAAATGGAAGACAGCCCCGAGGACTGCAACGTATTTGCCGGTGTGATTGATAATATTTCATATCTTGGATCAGAGTCCATTTACGAAATCACGCTTGATAATGGTCGTCGGATGCAGGTTTCGCGCCCTAACCTATCACGTTGGGATCAAGAAGATTTTACTTTTAATGACGAAGTCTGGCTTGGTTTCCATGGTGACAGCCCAGTATTGTTGCAGAATTAAAGTTATTTACCGCGCTCGCCATAATTAGCTTGTCACCCAGCATTTATTGCGAGTTCTGCTTTGTTTGCAGTAACGAAATACCGCAACAAGTGCGCCACGACAAAAGGGAGACTTATTAAACCAAGTCCACCATTGCATATTTGGCATGAAGCCCGCGTGACGACAGGAATGCGGCGGTGCGTTCTTCATCAAGGCCATTTGGCCCACTTAATTCCGCCATGTGAATGCCACCAGTTATAAACAAGCAATCAAGTTTTTGGTGGAACGCCCCCTCAACATCAGTTTGAATACCGTCACCGATACACAAGACACGTGATGGGTAAAAATCACTGCGAATTTGGCGGATTTTATCAAATGCAAGCTCGTAAATCGGCGGATTGGGTTTACCAGCCATAATAACTTCGCCGCCCAATTCTTCATAAATGTCTGCTAATGCACCGGCGCAGGTTATAAGCCTGCCACCAAATTGCACAACACGGTCAGGGTTGGCACAGAAAAATGGCAAACCAACGTCTGCCAACATCTCAAGTTCTTTGCGATAATCCTCTGCGGTTTCCACTAAATCATTACGTGGCCCAGTGCAGATAATGAAATCTGCGTCATTGGGATTTTCCACCAATGTTGCATTCATTTTTTCAATCAGGCTATTATCTTTACCGGTAAGAATTGGATAGGCTTTTGAGCCACGCTTTTCCATGGCGTCAAGAATTGCATCACCAGAGGTTACGATGGCATCATAAAAATCATTCTCAATGCCAATTGATGCCATTTGTGGACCAATTTGTTCGCACGGTCGTGGGGAATTGGAAATTAGAACAATTGTAAGCCCTTTTGCCTTTGCTGCGCGCAACGCGTCTAATGCGGGGGCAAAACCTTCACGCCCATTATGAATAACCCCCCAAACATCGCATAAAAGCACATCATAATTTGAAGAAACTTCGGAAAAATCTTTAATAATTGTGGTTTTCATAAGCCCCTATTAACGTCTATATGCTAAATTTAAAAGACTTAAATCTGAAGAAGTTTTAGGTAATTGTTTTCTGGTTAAAAATGCGGTAATAGCCGCCACGAAATAAGGCTTGCTGTATAAAGCAGTTTAAATCATGGGGTGCGACAATATCAAACTTGATTTTGTTGTATTTTTGATGCAACAAGCCAGCGTTCATTTCTTGTAGGGAATCTAAGTAAATATGACCTATATCGTTACTGATAATTGCATCAAGTGCAAATATATGGATTGCGTAGAAGTTTGTCCGGTTGACTGTTTCTATGAAGGTGAGAATTTTCTCGTAATTCACCCCGATGAATGTATTGATTGCGGTGTTTGCGAGCCTGAATGTCCGGCGGATGCAATTCGTCCTGACACAGATGATGAGCCTGATGGCAAATGGTTGGAAGTTAACACCAAATACGCAAAAATTTGGCCTAATATTAGTGTTAAAGGTACGCCACCTGCTGACCGCGAAAAATTTGATGGTGAAAAAGATAAGTATGAAAAATACTTTTCACCAAACCCTGGTAAGGGTGAATAATCAAAGCTTAAGTAATTGGGGGCAATGCCCCCTTTTTCTTTTTTGACCTACACTCACTCGGTTATTATTAATCAGAAAAATTTTGCCTAAAAACAAATAATAAGCACTAATAAGGGCAACTATGCTCAAAAAGCATCATTTTTAGCTAAACTAAATTATAATTTACCCTTAAACAAAGCAAAATTGATTCAAACACTTTATTTTTTGCAAAATTTATGTTATAGATACATTTAACTAAAGGGCATTTTGGAAAAAGATGCCCTATTTTGTGGAAATTGTTGGGACATTGGTTTTTCATCTTTAAATAATATTTTATTATTTGTTCATTACGCGTCCGTAATGGCGATGTGCTTCTTTTGTCCTTTTTAACATTTTCAGAATTGTTTCCGACACTTCCGCCGGAATAATTAGAACAGGAAATAAATGATGAGCGCAACAAAAACTCTTGATATTGGCACTCTTGAAATTAACACAATCGAAAAATATAGTGTTGAAGATTTTGTGGTATATCCTGCGCATGGGGTTGGTAAGATTATCGGTATCGAAACCCAAACAGTCGTTGGCATGAAATTAGAAGTATATGTAATTTCCTTTACCCAAGATAAGATGACTTTGCGTGTTCCAACACAAAAGGCGAAATCTTGTGGTCTTCGCGGACTTTCTGGCCCAAGAATTGTTGAAGAATCTTTGCGTACATTAACGGGACGCGCACGTATTAAACGCGCGATGTGGTCACGCCGCGCCCAAGAATATGAAGCAAAAATCAATTCTGGCGACCTTATCTCTATTGCAGAAGTTGTTCGCGACCTGCACCGCAACACTGATCAGCCTGAACAAAGCTATTCAGAACGTCAACTTTATGAAGCGGCACTTGATCGTATGGCACGTGAATTTGCGGCAATCGATAATTGCGATAAAAATCAAGCGGTTGAAAAACTTTCTGCAACTTTGGCAAAACGCGCCGCATAATTTGATAAAACAAATTAGATAAACAAAAAGACCGGTATTTTACCGGTCTTTTTTTATTGCTACTAAGCTATTGGCGGTGATAATTGCAATTAATGACATTGCCGCACACAAAGTTGCAACCGAAGCCCAGCCGCCATTGTGCCATAATATTCCCCCCAAAGATCCAACGATACTTGAGCCAAAATAATAAAATAACAAATATAAAGACGAGGCGTGCCCTTTGTTTTCTTTTGCGATAAACCCAATTGATGAGCTTGCCGCCGCATGGGCAACAAAAAATCCGGTTGTCACCAATATAATCGCAATAATAATTGTAACCAACGAAGACAAGAATGAAACCAAAACACCAGCTAGCATCAATGCAAAGCCACCAATTATAACAGGTTTACGACCTATTTTATCGGAAAGACCACCCGCTAATGACGATGAAATCACGCCAAAACCGAATGCCAAAAACAACATCGCAATCATAAACTGGCTAAGGTTAAATGGCGCGGCACTAAGGCGGAATGTCGTATAATTAAATATGGTAACAAATACACCAGTTAACAAAAAACCAAGCAAATAGACCCGTAGTAAGTTCTTATTTGCCAAATGACCTTTCCATGCATTTAAATGGACTTTTATATCCATTTTATTTGTTCGCACAGAATTTCGTGGTGCAGGTAATAAGATATAAAATGCGAATGCCGATAATATGCAAATTATCCCCATCAAAGCCATTGCAAGATGCCATGACGTAAATTCAGTTAGCGCGCCCATTCCGACACGACCAACCATAGCGCCAAAGCCATTACCAGCAATATAAAGCCCCATGGATCTTCCGAGATTTTTTGGGTTAATCTCTTCAGAGATATATGCCATTGCCACAGCTGGCACACCGCCAAGCACAAAGCCTTCTAATGCCCGCGCCAACAAAAGTTGATGCCAATGCGGCACAAAGGCAGCGATAAAATTTAATATCGCCCCTGATAGCATTGAAATATATATCATTTTTTTGCGATCAAAAATTTGTGAGATTGCACCCATCAAAAAAATTGAAATCGCCAAGAAAAATGTCGTTAATGATAGTGCAAGCGAACTATTTGCGGGACTTACGCCAAAGCTTTTTGCAAATGCAGGCAATAATGGCTGCACACAATAAATCATTGAAAAACTAGCAAAACCAACAAAGAATAATGCAATGCCGGTGTTTTTATATTCTTTGGTTCCGGCACTTATATATTTATCAATCGCCACTGCCCCGCTGGCATTAGCGCTATAATTAACGTAATTATTTATTACTTTTTCCTGATAAGCCATTTTTATCTCTTTTTTTGGCATTATATGGGGAAATCATATATAGTTCTAATATATTGCTCAGGCATTATCCATATGGTATAAGTATATCATGGAACTTAGGCATATCAGATATTTTCTCAAAATTGCCGAAGAAGGTAATTTTACTCGCGCTGCGACACAATTAGGAATTGGCCAACCGCCATTAAGCCAACAGATACAAAACCTTGAGGCGGAAATTGGCTATCCGTTGTTTCGTCGGCTTTCACACGGCGTTGAATTAACACCAGCCGGTCAAGCATTTTATGAAAAAGTGCAGGATTTCCCACAACGGGCATTTAATTCAATCCTTGCGGCACAAAAAGCGGCGCGTGGTGAAACCGGCACACTTGCACTTGGGATTACGGGTGCAACCGCACTTAACCCCCATGTACCACATACAATACGTGATTTTAGGCACAAATTCCCCAGCGTAGAATTGAAAATTGAAGAGGCAAATGGCCTCGAGCTTATCAAGCATTTATATGATGGCAGACTTGATGTCGCTATTTTTAGATCATCGTCAAAAGACCCTGATGATTTACAGATTGTAAAATTAGGGCAAGAAGAATTGATGGCAGCACTTCCCGCAAACCATCCACTAGCGCAAAATAATCACGCAATAGACATCAATGATTTATCCGACGAGCCATTAATCCTTACACCACGTGATCTTGGCACAAGTCTGCATGATGCAACAATCAAGGCGTTTAAGGATGCTGGCATAGAACCAAAATTAGGGCCGCCCGCACCGCATATTGCATCCATAATGTCTTTGGTTTCGGCGGAATTGGGCGTTGCCCTTGTCCCCAAATCAACCCGCCAGTTGGCATTAGATGGGGTGAAATTTATTCCGCTTATTGCGCCTGCGCCCAAAATAACATTAATCATTGGCAGTCATAAAACAAAATTATCGCCAATTGCCCAAAATTTCATCGCATTGGCGACAAAAGTTTTTGCGAGCTAAAAATAGAAAAGGCCGCAAAATGCGACCTTTCCAAATAAACGGTGTTATAAATATTTTAAGCAACTTCTTTGGCTTGTTTACTGTCGTTATTTGCCGTTTTTTCGATTGTTGGCAAATTCTCAACATTACCAATTGAAATTTTGCGTGGCTTTGCCGCCTCAGGAATTTCGCGTTTAAGGTCAATTACTAAAAGACCATTTTCAAGATTTGCACCAACAACTTTCACATGGTCTGCAAGCTGGAAACGACGTTCAAATGCGCGTTCCGCAATACCGCGATGTAGATATTTGGTTTCTTCAACATTTGCTGTTTTGTCACCCTTAACGGTTAAAAGACCTTCTTTAATTTCAATATCAAGGTCGTTTTGGGCAAAACCTGCAACCGCAATTTCAATGCGATATTGATCTTCATCAAACTGCATCACATTATAAGGCGGCCAATTTGGTGCCTGCTCTTGGCGTGCGGCGGTTTCGATAAGGTTTGCCATACGGTCAAAACCAACAATTGTTCTGTATAGTGGTGATAAATCAATATTTCTCATAAGATTCTCCATTCTTAAGCAATCAAATGTGTCCAAAAGCCGCAAACGCGGAATTTGAACGGGTTTCACTTTGTCACCATCCCAATAAGGCGATGATTTAAAAGTGTTTTTTCGCATCCAAAACAATTCTGCAATGCGAATAAATTAAATAAAGGTATTAAAAATGAGGCTTTCAAGGGTCTGTTCATCAATTTGCTGAAAAATTTAATGTTTGTTTGCTTGAACCAATTCTCCAAAAAAGATAAACCATAACAGAAGGTTTCGAATAATTATTTTAATTGGCGAATTTTACCGCTTTTGGATGGCGGCAAATCACGGGAGAATGCGTTTGCGTAAATATAAGGTTTCACATAACGCGAAGAAAAGTCTTCTGGCATCTTGTGCTTTGTTAATTTTACCGCTTTTTGCTTCTAATGTTGCATTGGCACAAAATGAAGATGAGCGCATGGCTTCAATTCCTGCTAATAATACTGCCCAAGCAGCGCCTCGTGTTACACTTAATGAAACCGACAAAATAAAGCTTCGCGCCGCCATCAATAGCAGCGTACGCGTTGAAGTGAATCGTGATAAATATCGCCACCCCGAACAAACAATCGAATTTTTTGGAATTAAACCCGATGCCACTGTTATAGAAATTTGGCCTGGTCAGGGGTGGTACACCTCTATTCTTGGGCCATATTTGAAAAGTGGTGGCGGGCATTTGGTCGCCGCAAATTTTGATACCACAACAACAAGTTCTGATTTGGTTCAAAAAGTTGTAGATAGCTTTAGGGATAAATTTTCATCCCACCCTGAGGTTTATGGAGATGTACAAATAGTTCCATTTGGCCCTCGTTCTGGGGCAATGGTTCCCGATGGTACGGCAGATGCTGTTTTAACATTCCGCAATATTCACAATTGGATGGCGCAAGGTTGGTCGGATAAAGCATTTGACGACTTTTACCGCGCCTTAAAACCCGGTGGTGTTTTAGGTATTGAAGAACACCGCGCAGATGAAGATACGCCACAAGACCCAATGGCTGCGGATGGTTACGTTCGCCAAGACTATGTAATCAGTCTTGCCAAAGATGCAGGGTTTGAGCTGATTGATAGCTCGGAAATTAATGCTAATACCAAAGACACAAAAGATCATCCATTTGGTGTTTGGACGCTTCCACCTGTATTACGCTCGTCCCCAATGGGGCAAGCACCAAATCCAAAATTTGATTCAAACCGCTATAATGCAATTGGCGAAAGCGATCGTATGACGCTTCTATTCCGCAAACCGTTGAAGGTTGATAAACCGCCGGTAATGGTTGAAAAATCTGGCCCGATTCCGATTCCGGTATTTTTTGGCGATAAAAAAGCAAAAAAAGGCAAATCTAATACCAAAACTGCTGTTGCAGATAATCCTATTAAAACAACTTTGAACCCTGTCGATAAAAAGGTAGAAGAAACAAGCGCTATTTCTAGCACCATAGTAAAAGCACCAATTGCCGAAAAAGTTGAAACCAAAGCTTTGGTAATTAATGAAGCTGCAAAAACCGAAGAAGCAAAAGCCAAACCAGTTATTTTGACCAAGCCACCAAGCTGGGAAAAAAATGCGCCGAAACAAGAAACAGTTAAGGCGGATACCAATATTAAAACCACAATAGTTCAAGAAGCGCCAAAAGAAGAAATAATTGTTGAAACCGCGAAAGCCAATCCTGAAACTCCTAACGCTAATAATAATGTGGCCAAACCGGAAATCCCTTTATTGCCGCCAACCATTATCACACAGGATAAGCCAGCAGAAATTTCACCAGACGTAAAAGCGCCAGAAGAACAAACAAAAGGCGTTGAACCAAAAGAAACCAAGGTTGACGCGGTTAATACTGCAAAAGAAGAAACATCAGTAGTTCACAAAAAGCCTGAAGTAAAAGCCGATGTAAAATCTAAAACTTCGACTAAAATCCCTGCTAAGACTGCGACAAAAACTAAGGCAGATACAAAAGATAAAACTATCAAAAATGATACTGTAACCAAAGGAACAAAAGGTAAAGCTGCCGCAAAAGTTAATAGTAAAGAAGATACAAAAACCACCGCAAAGGGGGCAAAGGCAACCAATTCCAAAACAACGTCTAAAATCTCTGCGAAGAATACTGACAAAGCAGATGTAAAATCCAAACCATCTTCAAAAGCTGGCGCAAAAACCGCCAAGCCAGAAGAAAAAGCTACTAAACCAACAGCAAAAACCACAAAATCAAAAAATACTGGTAAATCTGGCACAAATGCTGATAGCAAAACCACAGATAAAAAGGCGGCTTCAAAAACTACTTCTAAAACCCCTTCTAAACCTGTGACAGGCAGCGAAAAGAAACCAGCAAGCAAGACTGATGCAAAGGCGAAAACCACCGCAAAGCCAGCAGCAAAACCGGCGACAAAATCAAAAAATACTAATGTTCCTGATTGGTCTGCACCAAAGAAACATAAATAATTATTTTTTCTTTAGCAGGTTTTCGTAATAGTCACGCTCGTCACTATCACCGTCGGGGTTTGATAATTTTTCGCGTAGGGTTTTTATAATATCGCGCACGCGATTCTTATCTTGATTTGGTGGGATTTTGGTCTTTTCACCCTTACCATTTGCGCTTTTACCATTATTGCTTTGATCGGCCGCACGGCCCAATGGGTCTTTATTATCGCTATTATCCTGATTTTGATCCGCACTTTGTTTTAGGTTTTGTAACGCCTGTGCTTGTTCCTTTAACGCACCTTGTAAATCACCATTTTTAAGTGCCTGTTCGGCGTTTTGCATATTTTGTTGTGCGGCACTAAGCGCGTCGTCATTACTGCCATGCTTTAATATCTCAAGACTTTGTTCCAATGCCTTTTGTTTTTGCGCCAATTCTTCACTGGATTTTGGGTTTTTATTATTGGGTGATAAGGCACTATTGGTCTCGTCCATTAAATCGCGCTGCTGATTTACTAAATCAGATGGGCTAGTGTTTCCTTCGCCACCACCTTGCTTACTTACACTTAAATTCTGCATCAATTCATCTAATTGATCCAATTGGGACAAGGCATCATCGCTATTGCCATTTTTAGCGTTTTCCTCAATATCATCCATCATTTTTTGCAAATTAGACCCGCTTAGATTGGTTTTATCTTCAACCTCCATATCACCACTATCACCATTCTGCTGTGATAGTTCCGCAATATGTTGGGCGATTGCATTATTTAATTCCTGACGTAGCTGGCTTAATTCCTCTTGGCTTGCACCATTTTGAATTGCTTGTTTGAGTTTTTGGATGGCGTCACTTACTTTTGATTTTGTATCTTGAGAATCACTTATTGATTGTTGCAATATTTCCCATAATATCCCTGCCGCTTTGTGGGCTTCATTAATATTTCTCGCCCCTTCTAATGTGGCAAGCGTATATGAAATGCCATTTTGATATAGAATTGGCAATTCAAGGTTTTTGGCATTATTAATCCCATCCAATAATGCATATGCCTTTTTAATATCTTTTGGCGCTGCACCTATATAATCACTGGCATCAATATTATCACCGTTAATATTGGCAAAGTTAAACAATGGCGATTTATATGGGTGCGTTTCACGCAAAATCATAAGCCGTATTTCCGCAATGGCGCGTGAAAAATCATTTGAAAAAACTGGCAGCGGTACATTGATTAATTTAATTTGCGAGCGGGCAGTTTTATTATCACTATTGGCAATTTCTATCCACGCCCGTGCATCATAACCAACAAGCGGGCTTTCTGCGGTTGGAATTATAATGTTATTTTCACCACTATTAATATCTTTTATATTTATTTCATGGGTTGAAATTATTTCATTGCCGTTAATTTTGCCCTTTAAAACCAATTGCGCGCGATCAACCGCTTTTTTATCATTAATTGTAAAATGGGCGGCAATTGAATTTGTACCAACCGGATTAAAATCAATCTTGCCTTTAAAATGCGGAATTGGTGGTTTGATAATTTCTATTTGCCATTTTTTGCGTATGCCAAAATACTTTAATTTCAAAGTCCCTGAATTATTGATTATAATATTGGTTTGAAACTTACCATCCGTAACTTTTTCTAACTTTTTTTCCTTGCCATCGAACGTAATTTTGGGGGCAAATTTCGCGCCATTAACTTCTATTTCAACCTCGCTACCATCTTTTATTTGGTTATTTTTGGCTTCTAATGGAATTATTGCACCCTGATTATCCTTTACCACAACCCAGGCATTAATAGATTTTGGCGCGCCGCCAAAATATACCGCGAAATCTGGCTTTAATACTGGTAATGAGTTTTTATAATCAATCCCAACAATCATAAACGCCAATGAAAGCGCGGTAATCAATAATTTATCAGCCGTCAAAAGACGCGGGAAATAAATTCGTGGCTTGATTTTTATTTGCCCTATACGTTCAATTTCATAAAGCCATAAATTTTTGTCACCATTTAATGGTCGGCTCCCTATAATTGATAATGGCGAAATTGCTGTAAGGTTATAATGCTTTTCAAAAAGAGTTTCGGCAAATTCATATTTGAACGGGGCAATATTTCGGATTTTCTTTACAAAAATATATAGTGCGATAGTGTATCCCACGACCATTATTGTCGTTGAAAAAATTGAATATACGCTATCTGATATTGGAAATAGCTTTAAAATCGGAATAAAGGCAGCAACAGAAAGAATTAAAAGCAATGGTAATAGCAATGTACGAACCATTGACCAAAGATTTTCTATAAAAATAATCTTATCTATTTCCTTGCGGGCAAGGGTTTCAAAAGTTTTTACGCCATTAAATTCATCATTGCCGGCAATTTGGTTCATTGCAGTTTTTCCGCAATATATTCACCAATTGCCATTGATGAGGTAAGCCCTGGGCTATCGATACCAAATAGACAGACCAAACCATCAAGCCCGTGAGTATCATGAAATAAAATTCGAAAATCTTCAAAATCATGAAGTGAATTACCAATTTTTGGTCTGATGCCTGCATAATCAGGTGATAATAGTTTTTCATCAACCTGCGGCCAATATTGTCGTATAGAATTGGCAAACTTAACACGCTTGTCTTCATCGACATGATAATCGATTGTTTTGCTTTCTTCCATATCAGGACCAAAGCGGGCATGCCCCGCTGCATCAGGCGTTAAATGTATGCCAAGCGCCGTTGAAGTAGGTAATGGGTATATAAGCCGACCAAAAGGGGCTTTGCCCATATATCGGAAATAATTCCCTTTGCCATAGCGCATTTTTGGCACAAATTTTTCCAAACCAATCACGCGTCGCGCCACATCTTCTGACCATAGTCCAGCACTAAGAATTAGTGTATTTGCGGTGATTACGGTTGGGCTTTGACCACCCGATTTAATATGCCAAACCCCATTTTTTCTTTCGGCACTTTCAAATGGGGTTCCTTTAACCAAAAACCCGCCATTATCCTCAATATCCCCTAAAAAACCAAGCATCATGGAATGAGAATCAACAATGCCAGAAGTTGGCGAAAATATTGCCGCAACGGCATTTAATGCGGTTTCATGTGACTTCACACGCGCACCATCCCAAATTTCAAGCCCCGGCACGCCATTATCATTGCCTTTTTGCAAGATAGATTCGAGACCTGCAATTTCATTGTCGTTTGTAGCAACAATAAATTTGGTAATTGGGTTTGCCATTATGCCACGTGGCGTGCAATAATCATAAATCATGCGATTGCCACGCACACAAAAGCGCGCCTTTAAAGTATTTTTGGGATAATACATTCCGGCGTGAATAACCTCGGAATTGCGGGAAGACGTTTCTTCGCCAAAGCCGTGGTTTTTTTCAAGCACAATAACGCTTTGCCCGCCTAGCGCCAATGCACGACCTACACCAAGCCCAACAATCCCCGCACCAATTATGCAAACGTCAATATCCGCCATATGGCAAGCTACCAATTAATAACCATCAATTCAATTATTAATTACCAATATAATTACCCATGCGCACCAAAATAATTGGCGATTGAAACCGAAATCCGCACGCATAAACGATAGGCGGTTTCAATCTGATCAAAGTAAAGGCGGTTTATTTCTTCATATGCCTGCTCATTGTCTTTTGGATAATCGGAAGGCGCCTTTATTGAAAAATCGCTCAATGACGGTGCATGCAATGGGAATGCAGCGCGCAAAAGCCTTAGGGCATCATCAATACGCAGTGTGAAAATCATTTCCAAAATATCATCACGGCTTATGTCATTGCGTCTTGAGAATTGCGGTATTTGCACTGCACGAAGGAACATATGCTGCATCAATGCCAAACGAAGTGCATGTAAAACACCCATCGAGCGACGCGTGTCTTCGCGCCCTTTTTCAACCCGATCACCATCAACCAGTGCGAATATTTGATGAAGCCGCAGAGCATCAACCCGCAATGAAGATGCAAGGCGACGAAACTCACCAGGGCGATCATCTTTTTCAAGCTGTTCAGACAGGGCAAGGAAGGCGTTTTCAAGCTCTTTTTCCTGCCCGCGATATGGGCGGGTCGCCCAATAAGCACAATTGAATAATTCGCCATATGCCGCCAGTGATTTAATACTGGCCAGAGTATTTGATGCCTGCAACATTCGCAAAATTGACTGACCACGTTCAGATTTTTTCAATAAATCCGCAATAGCTTCAAGATCAAATTTTGCCGCCGTGCCAACACCTGCAAGTAAATTTACTGGATAACCCAACTGCTGCAACACCGCATTATGGGGAATGGCGCGAATTTGGCGCAAACTCATATCCCTATCGGCGGCAATATCTGATTGACGGCGTGATTTACGTGAGCCAGTTTCTTTTAAAAGCCCAAGGCCAAAAGAAGTAATGGCACGTGAATAATGGCTAGTTTCCATAAATTCGCGCTGAACCCGCCTTATGCCACGATAAAAATCAAGGCTTAGATCCGTGCGGGTATAGAATGGGTCATTAACTTTTTCTATTGGCTTGGTTTCAACCTCGGCAATACGAACCAAGGTGGCAAGTGCAAGTTCTGGCGTGCGGAAGAATAAGTAACCATCGCCCCCTTGGAAACTTACTTCAAGCCTTGTGCCAATATTGCGCGATGCAAATTGATAACGCGCCCAATGCGACATGTTATAATAAAGCCTGTCATACATTGATACTGGGTGCGCGCCGCGCCCCATTGATTCACCGTGTGTGTTGAAAATTAATGCCTCAACATCATCCAAATCATGCTTTGCCATTATGCGGGCGAGACGACCGTGAAGACGCTCAATCGCAAGACTTGCCGGAATTTGCCCAACAAAACGACCAGCATCAGAAAAGCCAGTTTGAATTGCCACCAAGCCACGCTTAATCGCATATTGGCGATAATTTACATCACCCAAAAGCGCATCAAGGAAACGCGCACCATGTTCCATTGCGGTTTCGGTTTCAAACAATGGGGAAATATCAATTTTTTCCTCAATCCCGAAAAGACGTGCAAAGTAAAGGGCGATTAAAACGGTTTGTGGTTGTTCACATTCGGCAATCAAAAGACGGATTGGATTATCGGCATCAATGTGATTGAAAATCTGTACCATTGCCAAAAATTGCCGCAATGCAGTTGTCGTTTCAATTGCCAAAGATGCAAAGTTGGTACGAAGTGGTTTTAAGTTTCTTATCATCTCATCAAGCTGTTTGATGGTCGATTGTGATGATAATTCGCCTGTTTCTTCTTGTGGGAAGTGGCGGCGGATGGCGTTATTTAATTGCGCGGCATTAAGGCGGAAATGAATCTGCCCCACACCCAAACCTTCGGAACGCATGGTCGATGCAAAGGCCAAAAGTTTAACTGCATCCTTTTGGTTTTTATCACGCGCCAAGGCTTCGATTTCAGCGATAATATCCTTTAAGCTAAGGATTTTGTCCGCATTTTCTTCATCAATTTTATTAGCAACATCAGAAAGAACAGCCGGATCGGTAAGGTTTTGTTTGAAAAGCAACAAAATCTCATCATTATATTGCAACGCGGCCTCTAACCGCGTAGCAACTTCATCAAGCCTAAGCTCTCTTGCCTTGGCAACATAATTTGCCAATTTGATTGATTTTTCTTTCAGGCGATAAGAAAATGAAGTTGACCACGAAATATCGGTGCGCCCGTCCATGTCATAACCAACCCAGGTTGCAAATTTAAATGGCTTTGCACAAAGCTTGTGAAACTCTTCTGGGTAATGTTTGGCGGCGATTTCATAAATAATCTCGGTTAATGCATCGCGGGCAGCATGCGCCTTTGACAAAGTTGCCATAGCTTCATCGTGCTCGTAATCAAGGGTGATATTATCATTTTCAGTGGCGAAAATACAAACTGCCTTATCAACTTCACCAGAGCTTGCGGCATGGGCAACCGAATCCGCCTCTAATTTATTTAAAAGAAATGTCGGGTGCGCAGTGAAAACATTGGTCAAAAGTGGGCGGGACCAAAATTTTGCAAATTGCGCAAAGTCACGTTCAGTGGTTGAATTAATAACCAATTCTTTGAAATGGGAAAGGTTGCTTTTGATAGCCACGGGGGCAATAAGGTTTTGCAAACGATGCGCACGATTTTGTAAAGCTTCGCATTCAAGCTCTCGTATATATGTTTCGATAGTTTTTAAATCGGTTTCGCCAACCTCGATTTTACGCGATAATTCCAATGATAATTGAAATACCGGATTAAATAGCGGGGTCGCAGTGGTAAGTTTGTGCAATTCCTTGAGGCGGGCTTTGAAACCATCAATCATGTTGTGTCTCTCACAATATTATAATTAATTATCAATTCCCCAGTAATCATGCTTATAGAGGATAATTTTATAAACTAAATATTTTTATCAGTTTATTTCAGTGATACTTATTTCTTTTTTATCAACAATGCCTAAATTATACACATATTGAGGAGTTTTTATTTATGGGACCAGTTCAGTGGATTGTGTACAATGTCTTGAGTTTATATTGGTGGGTGATTTTGGTTGATGTCATCCTTAGTTGGCTCATTGCATTTGACGTTGTAAATACACGCAATAAATTTATTGGCACAATTGCCGATGTTACCAATCGCTTAACCGCACCAGTTTTAAATCCACTTCGTAAAATCATTCCGCCGATTGGTGGTCTTGACTTGTCACCATTGGTGTTGATTTTCGGTATGCAATTCTTGCAAAGATATGTTGTGCCGCTTATTCCTATTTAATGGCATTTTATCGGCAAGTTAATAACGGCATTGAAATCCGTGTTCGCGTTATCCCCAACGCCAAGCAAGAAGGCATAATGGGCGTTGAGGTGCGCGATGATGGCAATGAATATCTTAAAATCAAAACACGTGCCATTCCCGAAGATGGCAAGGCGAATGATGCAATTGTCAAAACTATTGCCAAAGCTTTAAAAACTTCCAAAAGCAATATTGCGCTTTTGAGTGGCGCAACAAATCGCACCAAAAGCTTTTTAATTAATGATATAACCATTGCCGATATAGAAGCGCTTATAAACTGCTAATAATGAAAATACCTTGGCACAATGATGTAATTTGGTGTCTGCACTTTTGAAACAAGCGCCAATTCATTCGCACCGTAATTTCTAACCATTTGTCTTATTAATAATTCGCGTTTTTTCTCTGTGCTTACAAGAAAGCGTGATTGGCTTGCAATTTGGTCAACGGTTTTCAAAACCCCGCAAACCGTGCTTATGTCTGAATTACATTCAGAGTAAATTTCGTATAGTTTTCCGTATTGATGAACATAATTTATGTCTGGTTTAGCCGTTACCGGATATTGATAGGCAATTTGGAAGTCTTCATTCAAAACATTAAAGCGGCGATTAAAAATGTTATCGATTTTACCTTTTGCGCCTTTGTCATCAAGAATCAATGTTTTAGTTGCGCAATTATAACCGCCACCATCAGCCGCAACACTATTTATCGCCACGGTGGCGATAATTGAACTACCATCGATTGATCCAGAACGAACTTGATAAATGCCATCTTTAAAAGGGCAAATCGGCTTTGTTACATTGGCAATTTCATTGACTGCCTGCGGCGTGGTGCGATAACAGCCACCAAGCACAAGCATTATTGCCAAAAAACCCAAGCGCACCTTTACGCCCATATAGCACCCCATAATTAAAAACTGCTGGAAAATGCCACAAGATTTATAAAATGCAATGACTTTTGGTGGTTGGCTCTTGGTATTTTTAGCAATTTGTTATAGAGAGACCGCACATTCGGCAAAAAGTAATTTAGTGGGGGCATTTTACATGAGCGCAACATTAATCGACGGCAAACATCAAGCACAATTACTTAACCAATCAACCCGCGAAGGGGTTTTGAAATTGTCCGAAACCGCTGGCTTTGTGCCGACATTGGCCGTAATTTTGGTTGGTGAAGACCCAGCTTCCCAAGTTTATGTCCGTAACAAAGTGCGTACCGCCGGCGAAATTGGCATAAAATCACTTGAATTTGTTTTACCCGCTGACACCACCCAAGAAACCCTTGAGGCAAAAATTAAAGAATTATCAGATGATGAACGCGTTGATGGAATTTTGGTGCAATTACCGCTTCCAAAACATCTTAATGAAGATGCCGCAATCGAACTTATTGCACCGTTAAAAGACGTTGATGGTCTTACTGAAAAATCGGCGGGTCGCTTATCTTTGGGCAAAATTGGCCTGCGCCCATGCACACCAAAAGGTTCGGTCATTCTTGCTAAATCAGCATTGGGTGATGATTTATCAGGTAAAAATGTTGTGGTTATTGGTCGCTCTATTCTGGTTGGTAAACCTGCGGCATTCTTATTTCTCGAAGAGAATTGCACCGTAACCATCGCCCATTCACGCACTAAGAATTTGCCTGAAATCTGCAAAAAAGCCGATATATTGGTGGCTGCGGTCGGTCGTCCATTAATGGTAAAAGCGGATTGGGTAAAAGAAGGTGCTTGTGTAATTGACGTCGGTATTAACCGTGTACCAAACGACAATCCAAATTCGGAAAAGAAAACCAAACTTGTTGGCGATGTTGATTTTGATAGCGCAAAACAGGTTGCGGGGCAAATTACCCCGGTTCCTGGTGGTGTTGGTCCAATGACAATTGCCTGTTTGATGCAAAACACCCTAGAGGCAGCAAAATTAAGACGCGGTTTAATTTAATTATTTTAAGACAAGCTTTTCTTTGATTACTTGCCATGAAACAAGCTTAAAGTTTTGTGTTGCGTCAGGCATGGTATTGATATCATCCTGAACAACAACCAAGCCTTCTGGATAATCTGGGCCAAAATTATGGGCGGAGACGTCAATTCCGTCCGTAGTTGTAACTCCATCAATTTTTTCTGATGCAACAACTCTAAAGCTTCCAACATACTGGTGGTGTTGATTAATGTCATAGATATTAAATCTTGAATCACCTTGGACGGAAACCGCCAAATAGCGGTGCGTTCCATCATCCCAAATGCTTGCCCCTTCAACATCGGCAACAAGGCGACCATTACCAACTTTATCAATCAAATTTGCAGAAGAATCCTTTAAATTAATATCCCAAAGACCGACCAATTCTTGTGAAACATATAAATGACCAGTTTTGTCATCAATCACACAACCTTCTGCGATTGAGCCAAGGCTTTTTTCAAAAGTTTTTTCTGAAATAACGCCATTTCCATCCAATCTGATTTTAAATGCCTTTATATCACCAACTTTTGAGGTTGCGACGGCATAAAAATCACCATCAATCTGCCCAAGGCAAAAGCCATAAACCTCTGGGAAATCGGTTTTTATACGGGCAATTGGTTTGGTAATGAGGCGCGCGTCTTTTTGCATAAAACGCCAAAGCACGATTGTATTGTCAATTCTATCACTTGCGCCAACAATTACGTCTTTACCATCTATAAAGGAAAAACCATTGCGTAAATCGACATTGTTGGGTTTGCCGCCTAAAACCTCCTGCGCAATTGAGCCATCAAGGTTATAAACATAAATTCCGCCCTTTTTCTGCGTTCCGATAATTTTGGAATTCAATGGATTTTCAGCATTATACCAAATTGCCGGATCATCAGCGGCATCACCAGTTGAATTAACCGGAGCTGTTTCCGCGCCGTTGCATAAACCTCTACAAGATTAATATTGCTTGGCATCTGGTGGGCGCATGAAATTAAGCCCAATAATGGCAAAAATAAAAAAGACTTTTTAAATAACATATCAAACCTCAAACCGTCGTTTAAAGCCGAATTTGTTGTCATTGATATGACAATGTTATTTATGCCTATATTTTACTTTAACTTTTCCAATTCTTGAACTTGTTCAAGGGCATTTTTAACGTGATTGCGATAATCGGAATTTTCGTAAATCATGCTTATAGTGCCATCTTGGGCAATTACAAATGTCGTACGCTTGGTTATGCCTTGCATCATTTCAACGTGATATGCTTTGGCAATTTCTGGCGTAGCAGTGGCAACCGCAAACTTATCACGGCATTCTTCAGTTGAGAATTTTTTTAACGCATCAATATTATCGCCCGACATACCAATCACATTGGCACCAAGTTTTTTAAACTCTTCGGTGGTATCAGAAAAATCGTGGGCCTCTAATGTGCAACCTGGTGTGAATGCCTTGGGAAAGAAATATAAAACCAACGGGCCTTCTTTTAATTTATCAGCCAAGGTAAATGAAAAGTCCTTGCCAGCTAATGCGCCCTTGGCACTAAAATCAGGTGCTTTTTGACCAACTTTTAGTGTGTTTTCAGCATCCTTTTGGGCTTGAGCGATTGCTTTGTCCAATTGAGCGTCTTTTTTTTCGCTTGCTTTGCCACATGCACCAAGTGCAGCAAGTGACAGCAAAAGCAATGTTAATTTGGTGTTTCTCATCATTAGTCCCTTTTTGATAATTATTATTAATAGAAACCTAGACTATTTTTCACCATTTTTCAATTTCCCGCAAAACACTTTTACGCAGCAATAAATCAATTGGTGAAAATGACATCGCACCAAGGATGTTTAATACGCTAGCTTTTCTTTGTTTTTGGATTTCGTTTCGCATCCGAAACGATTGTTTAAGACCCGCAATTCCCGCCATTAATCCGCGCCAATATGCACCACCTGCGCCGTGCATTGAACTTTGTAACAATAGCAAAAGAGTTGCCAAAATATGTATCGGCAACATAACCCACATCACCCATGATGGCATAAGGCGAATATAGGCCCAAACGCGGTTTCTTGTGCCATGAAAGACCGCATATTCCGAATAACGTGAAGATGATCCAGAAGCACGATGGCGCACAACCGCCTTGGCAAGCTGAATAGATTTCCCGCCCAAAAGACGATGGCGAAAGCCCAAATCTACATCTTCGAAATAGGAATTAAAGCTTTCTTCAAAGCCACCCAATGTTTCAAAAACCGATTTTTTCCAAACAGCCGCCGCCGCACAAGGCGAAAAGCATTCACCATCTTTGATGATTTCCGGCCTTGGCTTGCGATGCCCGCCGCGCCATGCAATGCCGGAAATTGAATAATTATCGCCCATACCATCAAGCAATTCAGGATTATCATCCAATAATTGCAATGATCCAAATGCCTCGGCATCATATCTACCGGTTGCAATGTCAATTTCTTTTAGCCAATCTTGCTCTGGAAAGGCATCGGGGTTTAATAAAACAAGCCATTCACCATGCGCAAGCTTTGCGGCCCGGTTATTCGCGCGCGAAAAACCAATGTTTTCAGGGTTTTGTACAAATATATTGGCGCGCTTTGCTAAATCTGCGTCAACGCCATTGGTTGGTGACGCATTATCAAGCAGAATGATTTCAAAATCACGATATGATTGATTATCAAGACAGTCAAATAATCGCTTTAAATCATCACCACTTTTATAGGCAACAATTAAAATCGAATATTTTGGGGCAGATTTATTTGTGGCAGGCATCATCAACAAGACGTGCGATTTTTACCGCCTTGGCAGCATCAACACCCGAAACCTGAACCGGAATTTCACCCAAAATTGCCGAGATAAAATCACTTGTTGCTTGTTGCATTGGATCTTTGATGCGTTCAGCAAAATCTTGATGCAAACCAAAACCAGTTGTATCATTAAAAGTGCGGGCAATATAATCGATTTCGATTTTGCCATTTTCATATTCAATCAAGGTTGTGCGTTTACGTTCGTCAGCGGCGCGCGATGCCATTAATTTTGCCTTGCCACCATTTTTATAGGTTATTTCGGCAATAATCGCATCGGGGCGATTGATTGGCCCTGCCAAACAATCTGATTTAATGCTCTCAGGTTCGGAGTGGAACAAAAGACCTGCAAGGTCAATATCATGCACCATAAGGTCAAAAGTCGCCGAAACGTCTGCACCGCGTTGTGACGGAAGACCAATTCGGTATGCCTCAAAATATTTTGGAACGTCTTTTACATCCAAAAGCCCCATAGCTTTAAAAATGTAACGTTCCTGGTGTCCTGCTTGTAAAACAAGTTTTTTGCTTGTGGCAATCGCAACCAAATTATCCGCACTTTCAGGGGTTGCCGACAATGGTTTTTCAACAAGACAATGCTTGCCAGCCTCTAATGCCGCAAGCGCCACACCGCCATGCGCACTTGCCGGCGTTGCCACAACAAGCGCATCGACAAGCGGCAATAATTCATCAAGGGAGCCAAAGGCCTGACAATCATGTTTGGCGGCAAGTTCTTGTGCGCGATTAAGGTCAAGGTCAAAAATCCCGACAAGCTCGGCACGATTATCACCTTTTACTTTGTTAGAGTGATTGTTACCGAAAACGCCTGCCCCTGCGACACCAATTTTAACTTTTGTCATTTTATTCCCTAAAAAGTTTTATGACGGATTAGCTTAAAATCATGAATTTTACAACATATTGCATTGCAAAAAAACTTATGACAAATTATTTTCTAGGAGAGAATAATGACCGAAAACAGCGATTTCACGCGACAGAATCAAAATATGTATAATGCGTGGGCGAATGCTTACGATAATTATACTAATTCAACCGTATTTTGTGATGAGCTGCACTTCCCAAAACACTGGGCTATTTTACCACCATCTAAAATACTTGAAATTGGTTGTGGCACTGGGCGGCATACGCATAAACTTGCCAACTTAGGGCATGAAGTAACCGCGATTGATATTTCTGAAGGCATGTTAGAAATCGCAAAAAGCAAAGTAAAAACAGTAAAATTCATTCATGGTGATTTTCTCGAACATGACTTCAATGGCCAAAAATTTGACTTTATTATTATGGCATTAGTCCTTGAACATTTACCAGATAAAGAAATTGTTTTTGCCAAAATTGCCGAACTTTTGAATATTGGCGGAAGATTCTTTTTGTCGGAAATTCATCACAGTCGCATGGAAAACGGTTCTGGTGCAAGATTTATTGACGATACCGGAAGCGAAATTCGCGCCGCATCATTCATTCACAATAATGATGATGTAATTAATGCCGCCCGTAAAAACGGCTTTGAACTTAATTCAGACGAAGTAGTTTACGGTACAAAAACCCTTATTGCGCATAATAAGGGTTGGGAAAAATATTACGGCAAACCAATGATTGAAATTTTTGAGTTTTTAAAACCATAATTTTCTTTCACATATGTCGCGTTTATTTGCATTTTCTGTGACTGCTGCTAATAGGTTTTTGCTGATTTAATCCACAAAACCATAAGTGACAAAAATTGACTAATCAAGAAACCGAACAACGCGATTACCGCCCGACAATCTTTTTACCAGACACACCATTTCCAATGCGTGCAGGTCTGCCGGTAAAAGAAAAAGAAATCCTTGAAAAATGGGGCGTTACCACGCTTTATAAGGAAATTCGTGCGGCTTCAAAAGACAAACCAAAATGGGTTTTGCATGACGGCCCTCCGTATGCCAATGGCGGTATGCATATTGGGCACGCGCTAAACAATATTTTGAAAGACTTTATGATACGTTCGCGCCAAATGGTTGGTTATGACGTTGATTATATTCCGGGTTGGGATTGCCACGGTCTACCGATTGAATGGAAGGTTGAAGAAGAATTCCGCGCCCAAGGCCGCGATAAAAAAGATATTTCCCCATTAGAATTCCGCAAGGCATGCCGTGTTTATGCGAAAAAATGGGTTGAAATCCAAAAAGCCGATCGTATTCGCATGGGCGTTATTGGCGATTGGGAAAACCCATATTTGACCATGAACTTTTCTTCAGAGGCAGTGATTGCATCTGAGTTCTTAAAAGTGGTTAAAAATGAGCTTGTATTCCGTGGCTCTAAACCAATCATGTGGTCACCGGTTGAACGCACATCATTGGCCGAAGCCGAGGTTGAATATCAAGAAAAAACCAGCCCGATGATTTGGGTGAAATTTCCGGTTGTTGCAAATGAAGAAATTTTGACGGCTTTCGGAGGTAATGCCAACGATAGAAACGGAACTGTTGACGTTGGTAGGCTATTTGTTGTTATCTGGACAACTACCCCTTGGACAATACCTGCCAACCGCGCAGTTTCATATTCTAAGAAAATTTCGTATGGAATTTATGAAATAGAAGCAATTGAAAAAGGCTTGGAATTTGTTCCATATGCAAAAGTTGGTGACCAAATTATACTTGCTGACGCACTTTCGGAATCTGTTATGTCTGCCGCGAAAGTTTCTAAGTGGAAACGAATTAATAATGCGAGATTAGATGGATTAAAATTAAACCACCCGCTTAAAAATTGGGAAGGTGCAAATGGCGGCTATCAATTCACTGTCCCACTAATCGCCGGTGATCACGTTACCGATGATGCGGGTACAGGTTTTGTACACACTGCGCCATCGCATGGTGTGGATGACTATTTGGTTTGGTTAAAACATGGCTTGCCACAATCAGAAATCCCATTCACTGTTGACGAAGAAGGTCGCCTAACCAAAGAAGCGCCTGGTTTTGAAGGTGCACTAATCATGCAAATCGAAGGCAAGGCGAAAGATATTGGTAAAGAAGGCGACGCCAACCCGCGCGTGCTTGAGGCGTTAAAGGCAACTGGCAGCCTTTTGGCAATGGGCAGATTGAAACACCAATATCCACATTCATGGCGTTCACGCGCACCGCTTATTTATCGCAATACGCCACAATGGTTTATCGCAATGGATAAAAATGTTGCGGCATTGGGGGGTAAAACCCTGCGCGAAGTTGCGCTTTCTGAAATCGATAAAACCGATTGGGGAACACAGGCTGCAAAAGGCCGCATTGAAACCATGGTTAAAGAACGTCCAGATTGGTTGATTTCACGCCAACGTGCATGGGGTGTTCCGATTGCACTATTTGTAAACAAAGCAACCCAAGAAGTCCTGATGGATGATGAGGTTAACGCCCGCATCATCACCGCAATGGAAATTGATGGTGCGGATGCATGGTATGATAAGCCGGCACAATATTTCCTTGGCGATAAATATAAATCAGAAGATTTTGAGCAAATCCACGATATTCTTGATGTGTGGTTTGATTCTGGCTCAACCCACGCATTCGTTCTTGAAAGCCGCGATACATTACCGCGCCCAGCGAATATGTATCTTGAAGGCACGGATCAGCACCGTGGCTGGTTCCAATCATCATTGCTTGAATCCTGCGCAACCCGTGGCGTTGCGCCATATAAACAAGTGCGCACACATGGCATGACAGTGGATGATAAAGGCCGCAAAATGTCCAAATCTTTGGGCAACGGTATTGAGCCACAAGACATTGCCAACCAAAACGGCATTGAAATCTTGCGCGTGCTATTTGCGGGCGCGGATTACACCCAAGAATTAGCGCTTGGCAAAACCATGATTGCACAGGCATCGGAAACTTATCGCAAATTGCGTAATACAATCCGTTATATTCTTGCATCGACCAAAGATTTTAATGACAAAGACATGGTTGCCTATGGTGACTTGCCATTCCTTGAAAAATGGGTTCTTGCCCGCACCGCGCAAGTCGATGAAGAAGTGCGCAAAGCCTATGACACCTATGATTTCAAAGAGGCACTTTCAGCGATTTCAGATTTTGCCAACCTTGATTTATCGGCATTCTTTGTGGATGTTCGTAAAGACGCGCTTTATTGCGATCCACTTAACAGCAAAAAACGCCGCGCGGCACAAACTGTTCTAAGCATTTTATTCAAACGCTTCCTAACTTGGCTTGCGCCAATTTGCCCATTCACCACCGAAGAAGCGTGGGGTGTGGCAAAACCTGATGCGGGTTCGGTTCATTTATTGGTGCTTGAAGATGTGCCAAGTGAATGGAATGATGCTGCGGTATTAGAACGCATGGAAAAATTGCGGGAATTCCGTAAAGCGGTAACTGGTGCACTTGAATTAAAGCGTGCTGATAAAACCATTGGCTCTTCATTAGAAGCGGCACCAATTGTTTATCTTGATAATGCCGAAATCAAAGCGGCTTTGGGTGATGAAGATTTGGCGGAATTGTGTATTACTTCGGCACTAACCCTAAAAGAAGGGAAAGCACCAGAAGGCGCATTTGTGCATGAAGATGTTGATGGTGTTGGGGTAATCTTTGAACACGCAAGCGGAATTAAATGCCGCCGTTCATGGAAATATTTTGACCCAAAAACTGCGCATCCAGACTTCCCCGATATCACCCCACGTGATGCCGAGGCGGTTTTATATTGGGAATCAATTCAATAGGAATTACATAAGTGTTCAATTATCTTGCCAACCCAGAAAGATTTAGTCGCTTTGCCAAATGGGCATATCCATTGTTGTTGGCATTGGGAATTATTACTTTGGCCATTGGCACGGTTTGGTCGCTTTTATATGCACCCGCAGATTACCAACAATCGCAAAGCGCACGGATTATGTTTATCCATGTTCCTGCTGCTTGGATTTCAACCTTTGCCTATGCCACAATGGCGGTCGCTAGTGTGATTTTTCTTGTATGGCGGCATAATTTGGCGGATTTGGGTGCACGTGCGGCGGCAGAAATTGGTGCGGCCTTCACCTTCCTTTGTCTTGTAACCGGCTCAATCTGGGGTCGCCCGACATGGGGAACATGGTGGGAATGGGATGGGCGTTTAACATCCGTATTAGTATTGTTTTTCCTATATCTTGGTTATCTCGCGCTTAGAAGTTCGATTGATGATGAACAAAAGGCAGGGAGAGCGGCGGCAATTTTGTGCCTTGTGGGGTCAATTAATATTCCAATCATTCGTTATTCTGTGGTGTGGTGGAATACATTACACCAACCGGCGGCAATTATCCGCAAGGGTGGGCCATCAATTCACCCTGAATTATTATACCCGCTTTTGGTAATGGGCGTTGCCTTTATGCTTTTGTTTGGGGCATCATTAATCGGGCGCACAAAATCATTATTAATGGCAAAACGCGCCAAAAACCTTGAAGCCAAATTAGTTTATTCAGGTGAGAATCAATGACGCCGCAATTCCATAATTTACAAGAATTAATAGCAATGGATGGTTATGGCGGCTATGTCTGGACGGCATGGGGTCTATCATTTTTGGTTGTTGTTTTATCCCTTATTTTTCCATACCTTGCCCAAAAGAAATGGCAAAAAAGGGTCTCTGAGCTAGAAGCATTATTGGCGGCAAAGAAAAAAAATGAAAAAAATTAATCCGATTGCATTTCTTCCATTTTTGGTTTTCGTCGCCATTGGCGCAATGTTTGTTTATGGCATGTGGGGTAAAAGGGTCGATAAAAATATAAGCCCATTAATCGGCAAACCACTTCCAACCATTACCAGTTTTACTATTGATAATAAGGAATATGCCATAAAGGCGGATGGCAAGCCAAAAATTATAAATTTCTTTGCCTCTTGGTGCGTTCCATGCCGGGCGGAGCATAAGCAATTATTGCAAATGTCTGCTGAACAAGGATTTGACCTGATTGGGGTCGCCTATGAGGATAAACCACAAAATATCGCCAACTACCTTGATGAGCTTGGCAACCCATATCATATTGTATTGATTGACTTACATGGGGCGGCGGGTTCAACCCTTGGGCTTTCTGGGGTTCCTGAAACCTATGTTGTCGGCTCTGATGGTATTATTAAATATAAGCATAAGGGTGAAATAACCCCTACGGATGCGCCAAAGCTAATTGGCATGGCAAAATAAATAATTTACATCCCAAAAACGTTTGCGCGCGAACTTTGTGGGTTCGCGCGCATGACGTATTTAGCGTCCTTACCGGGAGGGGAAACCGGTTAGTGAGAACTATAAAAGCCGGAGAATGTGGTCGATATTGCCAAGCTTCTTGTTAGCTCCCTAACTGGTACAAATATGACACAGCCAAATAATTAATGCAAGTAAAAAATAATTAATTACTGTATGTGACAGATTTGTCACGTTTTTAGCGCCTTATTTGCCGTTATTTCCCCGGAAACTATTATTACGGGGGTCAGGTATTACGAATAATTTGTCTGATAACCCCTTTGATACCTTTACATCGCTTAATTTAACATAGGTCATTTGATTCTGTTGGTTGATAACCGCCCACTCACGCAATTGCATATCGCGACTAAAGACAATGCGTAACTCGCCTTGGGTTTGTTTCTTTTTATCGCGCAAATAAACCACATACGAATCACCAACCTGCACAACATTGGTTACATTTAACTCTTTGCCAATATCAACTTTGGCTTTGAGAAGGAAATATAATGGCGTTGATTGCAGCGGGTATTGATTAAGGTTTTTAAGACGGCGGTCAGTAACCCCAACATTTGTGCCGTTTGAAACCATCAAAAGCGCAGATGGCGCATTATATTCAAAGCGCATTTTGCCAGGGCGTGAAATATAAAACTTACCAGTGGATATTGATAAATCAGGATTTCGTTGGGTGAAATTGCCTTCTAATTTACCGATTGAATTAATCGCTTTATTGACATCATCAATCACTTTTTGCCGTGCTGCACCCTGTACATCCTGTACGCTTGGCGCCGCAAAAACATTATTCGTGACCATAGATGAAAGGCCACACAAAATTAGCGCGCCATATCCAATAATTTTTTTATTCATTATAACCTCTGTTCACCTGAAACATTACATATTGTGGTCAGGTAACAGAATTTGCCGCCTGCCCACGTGGTCCGCAGCTGAAATCATGCCTTCGCGTTCAAGCCTATCGACCAAATCTGCGGCGCGGTTATAGCCAATGCTTAACTTACGCTGCAAATATGATGTCGAGACTTTGCGATCGCGCGCAATAATTTCAACCGCCTTATCAAACAACTCATCACCTGAATTAGATGCGAATGTTGGGTTCATGTCCCCTTCATCATCATCAATATTGGTGATGTCATCAAAATATTGCGGCTGTCCTTGCGCTTTTAATGCGGCAACAATTTGTCCAACTTCCTTATCGGATACGAAAGGTCCATGAAGGCGCGTGGTTTTTCCACCATTTTCAACAAACAATAAATCACCCTGGCCAAGCAATTGTTCGGCGCCACCATCAAACCCAAGAATAACCCGACTATCGGTTTTTGAAGTTACCATATATGAAATACGGGTTGGGAAGTTTGCCTTAATAGTACCGGTGATAACATCAACCGACGGCCTTTGGGTTGCGGTAATAAGGTGAATACCAACCGCACGCGCCATTTGCGCAAGACGCTGCACAAGACCTTCGATTTCTTTGCCGGCAATCATCATCAAATCCGCCATCTCGTCGATTACCACAACGATGAATGGCATATGGCGCAGTTCAAGCACGTGCTTTTCATATATAATCTGGCCAGTATCGCGGTCAAAGCCAGTTTTTTGCATAATTTCAATTACTTCGCCGTTTTTATTGGCCTGTGCCGCGCGCTCATTATAATTATTGATGTTGCGCACCCCAAGTTCGGACATAAGGCGATAGCGGTTTTCCATTTCGCGCACCGCCCATTTAAGTGCGGCAACCGCCTTTTTCGGGTCGGTCACAACTGGTGTCAAAAGATGCGGAATATCATTATAAACCGATAATTCCACCATTTTGGGGTCAATCATGATAAAGCGGCATTGATCGGGGGTAAGGCGATAAAGCATTGAAAGAATCATCGCATTAATACCAACCGATTTACCAGAACCAGTAGTACCCGCAATCAACAAATGCGGCATTTTCGTAAGGTCGGCGACCCACGGCTCACCGCCAATGGTTTCGCCAAGCGCCATTGGTAATTGCGCCTTGCCATTTAGATACCCTTCAGAGGTTAGAAGGCTTCTTAAATATACTGCTTCACGGGTTGAATTTGGTAATTCAATACCAATCGCATTTTTACCCTTTACCACCGCAACACGTGCAGAAATCGCAGACATTGAACGCGCAATATCATCGGCAAGACTTATAACGCTTTGTGATTTTATACCCGCCGCTGGTTCAAGCTCATAAAGTGTTACCACAGGACCAGGGCGCACATTTATAATTTCACCCTTTACTTTATATTGTTCAAGCACATTCATTAAAAGATGCGCATTTTGGCGAAGTGCCGCAGGATCGTGCGATTGTTTTCTAACTTCTGGCTTTTGCAGTAAATCAAGGCGCGGCAATTCAAACTCACCACTGCTACCGAATGGGAGGCTTTGTTGGATTTCAATATCTGGTGCAGCAGCCTTGCCCTTTTTCGGCATTTCAACCGCTAATTTGCCAAGTTTTGTATTTTCAGACTTGGGAACAGCAATATTAATTTCGCCATTATTGGCTTTGGAACGGCGAGTATTTATACTTTCTTCAGCCTTTGCTTCAGCAGGTATAGATTTTTTTGCATTCTTGCGCGGCCTAGGATTAAATAAATTATCCCATGCAACCCGAAGACCTGCCCAATAATATCCGGCACTGTCAACCGCACCATCAATATCACGAAGCCTTAGATTAAATCCAAAATAGGCGCAGACCAAAAAGCCCGCAAATGCCAAAATTCCAAATATTGCCTTTGCCCACCAAACACCACCAAAAGCAAAGGTGAAAATTCCCAAAATGCCATCACCAACAAGACCACCAAAACTACTTGCAAATGGCCAATTAGCACTAGGGGGCATTGCCGAAAATACCGCAGATAATAACAAAAGCCCAAGCACACCAAGCATAAGACGAAGGTTGCCGCTTTTGATATTATATGGGCCTTTTATAAGGGCGAAAATAGATGACCCTGCCGCAAGTATTATAAAGGGAACTGAAGAAAGGCCGAAAAACTGCATCATTATATCGGCAAAATTCGCACCAATCGCACCAAGCCAATTTTTGATTATGCCTTCTGATGCCACATTAAAACTTGGGTCAGTAGAAGAGTAGGAAACATTCGCCAAAAGTCCACAAATAGACAAGAGGAAAAATAAACCCAAACCAAAATCACGGATAAGCCTGTCCTTTAATGGCATTACGCCAAATTTTGCACCTGTATCTTTTGACTTTGCCCAGCTAGCCATTATTCTTCCTTTGAAAACAACAAAAGCCCGTAAAAACGGGTATCGTAATCCTAGCTAAACATGGTTTACCAGAGGTTAAGACCTGTAAATTCAAGCGACATTTTCTTGTTTTATTGTCTGAAAATCTGCTAAAAGGAAAATATGAAAACTAATGAAGTATTTGACGTTTTAATTGCCGGCGGCGGTCTTGCGGGTTTATCTTTGGCACTTGCGCTTGAAAGTGGTGGATTTAAAGTCGCGGTAATTGATAAATTGCCACCTGTCGAAATGCTTGAAGAAAAATATGATGGGCGTTCAAGTGCGATTGCCTATGCCAATATGCGTATGCTCGAGGTTTTGGGCGTTAAAGATGAATTGCTTGAATATGGCGAAATCAAAGAAATACTTGTTTGTGACGGCAAAGTAAAAGATGGCGCAAAAAAAGGCGGGGCGCGTGGCTTTACCCTGCATTTTGATGAAAGCGAAATTTCCGATAGTGAACCTCTAGGCTATATGATTGAAAACCGTCATACCCGCCTTGCCCTCGATAAGGTTGCGAAAGCCCACAAAAACATAACCCGCATAACAGGGCAGTCATATATTTCACACCGTGAATTAGGAAATATTGTCGAAGTCGAAATTTCTGATGGTCGTAAATTACAAGGTAAATTATTGGTTGGATGCGATGGTCGCGGCTCTAAAGTGCGCGCCAATGCTGGAATTAAAACCAATAAATTTGGCTATAACCAAACCGGAATTGTAACCACCGTAAAACTTGAAAAACCACATAATTCGGTTGCCTATGAATATTTTTTACCATCTGGCCCGTTTGCGATTTTGCCTCTACCTGGTAATCGCGCATCAATTGTTTGGTGCGAGCCACATGCCAAGGCACAAGCAATCATAGCACAAGATAAAACTTTTATTGAAGCCGAATTGCAAAAGCGTTTTGGTGATATTTTGGGCAAGGTTGAAATCTGTGCGCCTGTTTTTGCTTATCCGTTATCAATGGAATTGGCGTCCGATTGGTATCGCCCGCGCGTTGCCTTATGTGGCGATGCCGCACACGGTATTCACCCCGTTGCCGGACAGGGCTTTAACCTAGGCCTTAAAGATGTTGCCGCATTAGCAGAGGTTTTGATTAATTCACGCGATGTTGGGCTTGATATTGGTGATGAAATTGTTCTTGAAGAATATGCGAAATGGCGCCGCACCGATACAATGATGGTTGCACTTGCTTGCGATGCTTTTGTCAGGCTGTTTTCAAATGATTTTGCGCCATTGCGTTTATTGCGTAATATTGGGATTGGTGCGGTTGACAATATATCGCCGATGCGAAAATTTTTCTGTCGTCATGCAGGTGGTGATATTGGTGATTTACCAAAATTACTACGCGGTGAAGAATTGGTTTAATTAAAAACCTTCTGCGCTACGTCCTTCGCGGGCCTTTTGTACCTCAACCGCTAGTTTGCATTCTTCTAATAATGTTGCAAGCTCCGCATCATTGTCCGCAGTTTCAGACATTGCAATGTTTGCCGCCACCGATAAGTCGGTAATTAATGTGGCACTTGGGCGAAAGTTTTCATCAGTATCATTAAGATACTTGCAAATAAGGTCGCCAAATCGACCTAATAATTTGCGATTAATGCTTCCGGCCATGCCACGAATTTCATGGGCTTTGCGCCAAATCTGTGGGGCAACACCGCGCGGGCGCACCCGTGCAAGGGTTGAAATATCATGCAACATTACATTCAACGCATTGATAATTGTTGGCTTTAAAACCTGCATACATTTTTCAGCGATTTTAAGCTGTTCATTTCCAATTAGATTTTGCGCAGAACTTCCGATTTTTTCCTGAATAAAAAAGTTTGGTGGCAGCACCTCGAAAGAGGCGCTGGTTTCAATATCATTTTCATTCTTAGCCATGATACTTATGATCCCCGATATGGTGTTTATGATCCCCCAATTTACTAACTGTTGGATTTTCTTTTTCGGCCTCTTCGCGCTCTTTTAATTTGCGCATTTCTTCTTCGGGATCATCGGTGCTTCTACGCCATGGGCCCGCATAATCTTTATGCATACTCCGACGACGACATGGCCCAGTATAAGTATTAGATCTTATAAAAGGGCGCGGACGATCAATAACGGAAACAATGCGATCAAGCAGAGTGCGCGCCGAAATCGGTTTTGCCAAAAGTTCATTAACACCGGCATCTCGGGCGGCAATAACCTTCGATCTTTCGGTATGGCCGGTCATCATAATAATTGGAACAAATGGAAATGGGCTGTCGGGGGCGGTACGCACCATACGCGTAAAATCAAGACCGTCTATAGGATCCATATTAAGGTCTGTGATTACAATGTCTGGAACGCCGGCGCGCATTACTTCAAATGCATCTGCGCCATCAGCAGCCTCTTTTACGGTGCCGATACCAATACCGCGCAAAATTGCGACAACAATAGAACGCATATGCGCATTATCATCTACAACCAGCACATGAAGACTATTAAGTCCAGACATTATAAAACCCTTGTGTGCAACTATTTTTGCACACATTACGTTAATTAAAAGTATATATATTCTATTCTAATGACAATGGTCTAACGACAATAAGTTGTGTGCAAAAAGCTGATAAGTTATTATAATTAAACTACTTTAAATCAGCTACATGTTGGTTTGCTTCACGAATTCTTATAAATCGTTGTTCCAATTCATTTAATAATTTTTCTCGCGCAATTTTTGTATTAACTTTGCGGTTTTTTTGCGACTGTGATTTTCGTATTTCTGCAAACTCTATAAATGATTTTTCTAATTTTATCAGGCGCTCAAGAATGTCGATTTCTTTACGAGCCTTGTCGGAATCATCACCCATAATTGCTGCCCCAATTTTTTGGTTCTGTATTGTAAATAATTTATTATAAGATGGTACACGATTTGCCATTCTATTTCCGCCAATATTTTTTGCCTAAACTATGTTAATTCGTCCCATTTAAGAGTTGATAGGCGAAAAATATTCACGTTTTATAGTATCGCAACACCAT
Source organism: Hyphomonadaceae bacterium UBA1933 (assembly GCA_002337085.1). Taxonomy (GTDB): domain Bacteria; phylum Pseudomonadota; class Alphaproteobacteria; order Caulobacterales; family Aquidulcibacteraceae; genus Pseudaquidulcibacter. The sequence goes on from DDFH01000006.1 coordinate 153,806, forward strand.
AGGTAAAAACTGTTTCATATTGGGAGCAAAACCCCAAATAATTGAATATTATAATTTCATTTCGGGCGAAAGTTGTAAATATTGGTAAATATTTGACTCCTTATTACTTTGCGATTTTAAGTAATATTGCAAAAGTTTCAAATGCTATTTTTAGGTTTTATTATTTTAAATAGCACAAATTATGGTGGTCAAAATGAAGAATAACATCTCTGCAACTATGTTCGGGCTTTTAACTGCGGCTATTTTGCCAAACCTTGCCTTAGCTGGTGGCTATAACGCCCCAAATGGCTTACCGCCGGGCCCACCACCAATGGCGAAACCAGGTCAATGTTATGCCCGCGTATTGGTTCCTGCGGTTTATAAAAACATTCCGATGGAAGTTGTTACCCAAGAGGGATATGAAAACTTTGAAACCCGTGATCCTGTTTTCCGCTCACGCCCTGAAACCATTGTTACACGTGACGGTTATACACGCTATATCACCACCGAACCCGTTTTCCGTACCGAACAAGTGACCAAAACCACACGTCCACAATATGAAAGATTGGTTGCAGTTCCTGCACAATTAGCATCAAAAACAGAAACTGTTGTAATTCGTGAACCAAGAATGGTTTGGCGCTCTGGTCAAAATCTTTCAGGTGTTCGTCGTCTTGATTCAGGTACAGGTGAAGTTTACTGCCTTGTTGAGGAACGTGGCGTTACCCAAGCCGTTACCCGTCAAGTGGTTATAAAACCATCTGATGTTAAACGTGTCATGGTTCCTGCTGAGGTTAAAACTTTCAACACACAAGTTCTTGTGACCCCTGCAACCGTAAAAGAAATGAAAGTTGCACCCGAAGTTGCAAGCTATGAAGTTAAAGACATTGTACAACCTGCTATGGAGCGTAAAATTGCGGTTCCTGAGCAACGCGGCACAATTAATCGCCAAGAAGTTGTAACCCCAGAACATTATGAATGGGTTCAAGTTGATTGTGATCAGGTTGCAAAACAACCAATGCCAGAAATGCGCCCAGACATGCGCCCAGCACCAATGCCTGCACCTATGCCAATGAATGAAATGGGGAATGGTGGACAAGTTGCACCAACTGCACCAATGGTAAATGCAAACCCACAAATTATGCGCGGTCATACTGTTGCATATTCTGTTACAAGCCTACAAACTGCATTGGCGAAACGTGGTTATTACCGTGGTCCAGTTGATGGCATTTATGGCCCATTAACCCGTGATGCAGTCGCCAAATTCCAAAAAGCCCAAGGCTTTGAAGTTAATGGCCGCGCCGATGGCAAAATCGCCGAAGCACTTGGGCTATAAGTAGTAATTAATTATTCAAAAACAAAAGGCTTGGCAATGCCAAGCCTTTTTAATATCTATATGTCAATAAAAACTCGAAACCGCGCTTTCGGGGTTTTGAGGTATTTACCATTCCCCCACATTGGGCATTGATACCCATGGTTCTTGGGGTGGAAGTGGTTTGCCTTTTTGCAAAAATTCAAATGAAATATTATCAGGTGAACGAACGAATGCCATATTACCGTCGCGTGGTGGGCGATTAATTACCACACCCATATCCATTAAATGTTGGCAAAGGGCGTAAATATCGTCAACCTCATATGCAAGGTGCCCAAAATTACGACCACCGCCATAATCTTCAACATTGCCGTTTTCATCGGGCCAATTATAAGTCAATTCAACATGTGGCGCGCCGCGTCCTGGCGCTGGTTCACTTTGCAAATCACGTTCGGCGGCAAGAAAAATAAGACTATAACGACCGGCCTCACTATCCATGCGGCGCACTTGTTTCAAACCCAAACCATCGCAATAAAATTTTAACGATGCATCCAAATCATGAACCCGAACCATTGTGTGTAAATAACGCATTTTAATTACCTTTTCTGTATAGCCACGGTGGAATTGGTTTTTTGTCTGACCATAGTGCTTTTTTGTTTCGTCGTGCCTGCTGCTCTAGGCCGATTAATTGATTATCGCGCAGATATTTACGATACGCCCACGCACAACCATCACTAACTATTTCACGATTGATGTTGCGATTTTCAAGATAGACCACTGCAACAATCCGCCCATAACGGTCTGTATCAGTCTGCCGAAACCTTATTTCACGATTTAAAATTTTTGCCGCAAGCCCTGCCTTGCAAAATTGGCCATAACTTTGGGAATATTCGGGGGCATCGACCGAATCCATGCGTATTTCAATAGTACGCCTTCCAGATTTAACCAAAAACGAATCGCCATCAAAAACTTTTATAACAGTTCCATTAGTTTTGGCTTCTTTTGGGTAGGCGTCATTTGCAAATAAAACGCACAATAAAAATAAAAAAACTGTGCTTAAACGCTGCATCATTTAAAATCTTTACGCCATCTTATTGATAATTTTGCGTCACCCATTGTGCCAATGGTTGAAACAATTGCGGTTGATGTAAATGGTCGCCACTCAACCGATGTATCGACACCCTTTGTCCCTTGGGAAATTACCTCAAGATAGACATCGCGACCAAGATATTTACCACCAGCAATGGAGATTTCACCGTCATTTGTATTGCCAAATACCAATCTATCAAGGCGGGCAAATTCACGTAAGTTTGCCATAACATCAAAGCCGCCACCGCCCGCAAGTGCGGCCAATGATGATGCAAGCTGCACCGCCTCGAATGATGACAATTGTGATTTAGAGCGTCCGAATAAAACCTGCGCCAATACTTCATCCGGCGGAAGGCTTGGGGTCGAAGTAAGCGAAATTTCTGGTTTTTGCGCCGTACCACCAATATTAATATAGGCGTTTAGATTGGTGGTTTCACGTTTCGCACTTAGGTTAAGGCGGATATTTTCGGGTTTTTCATCCAACGTTATTGTGCCGCGATCTTCAAACTCAAAAGCGCGTCCACCATATTCATATTCACCACGGAATACTTTTGCGGTGCCATTTATCTGCGGCTTTTGTAAGGTGCCACCAATTCCGGCATCAACTGATAGTTCAAGGTTTAAACCACGACCGCGAATAAATACCCCACGCGCAGCCGAAAGTTTTACATCAAGTAAGATATTATTATTCACCGAAAGCGGTTTGGGTGGTGTGATGGCCTGACCATTTTCATATTGGGTTTTAATCAAGTCACTTGGAACGTTGATTTCTTCAACGTCTAAAGATGTAACTTTTGACCCCGACAACGAACGTGGTGAAAATTCAGCAAAATCAATCCGCAATTGACCTTTTAGGCGCGATTGGCGGTTATCAATATGCTCTAAAACCGTGTCGCCAGTGGCATCAATTACCGCAATGTCATTATCGACAAGGCGGAATTTATGGGTGCTTATGTGGAAACTGCGCTCTGAATTGCCGCGCAAGCCAACTTCACCTTCGCCTTTAATTTCTCCACGCTTACCATCTTTTGCGTTAAAATTAATTATGTTGAGTTTCTGGCTATCAATAGTTCCGTTTAAATTAAGCTCAGTCAGGGTTAGCCCAAGTTCGGGTTCGCGGTATCTTCCATTTGAAAGGGCAAAATCACCGTTGATAATCGGATCATTTATGCTGCCGCCAAGGCTGCCTTGGCCTTTAAACTTGCCTGATAAATAACGCTGTCCAGCAAATATCAAATCTGCAAGTGGTCTAACTTCGCCATCAATTGTGAAACTACCGTTTAATGGTTCGTTGCGGGCAATGGCAATTCTTAAAGGGCTAACCGAGGTTATGGCGGCAACATTCACCTCAGAATTAGCATTCAGCCCTTCATTATTATAGGCATGGGTCTTTATTGCGATACGCTCATTTTCCAGTTTGGCGTTAATATCGCCATTGATTGCCATGTTTTTATTTAGACCGCGTGCCCGCGCGTCATTTAATTTTCCATCAACCACACCTTCGATATGGTTGCCCGCATTATGCAGCTTCATTGTGCCGCTAAAAGTGCCTACAAAATCTTGATTAATCGCAGAAATGCTAAGTTTATCAACATCGGCAGCAACTTTTAATGATTCACCTTTTTGCTGTGCATCAAAATAAATCATCGCATTTTCAGACGCATTGGCGGCGGTGAAATTAATTCTTCCAGTGGCGAACTTTTCATTATTGCCAAAGCGAATCTGCAACGGCTCGGTGAAATTATAATTTTTCGTACCGATACGCCCGCCACCGCTTAGGCGTAATAAAGTATTATCGCGGCCAGAATTTATATAGGTTTTGCCATTAAAGCTAAGCACCTGATAAGAGCGCATAGTGAAATTGGTATCAAGGTTGAGATTTTGTAAGTCACCAGAACCTTTTACAAAAAAATTATCAAAGGCCATATTCGTGCCACGGAATGTGAACTTTTGCCCCTGAAAATTAATATTTGCCAAAGTGTTTTTGCCACTTTGCTCAATTTTAACGGTGCCAGACAATGCGCCATTTTGCAAAAGTAAGCCTTTTTTGACCGATATTGCAAAATTGGCACTTGGGTTTTGATTTTCGATAAAGCTTGCCGAACCTAATGCCCGCACACCTGCGCCATTAATATCAATATTGCGCACCGCAAAGCCATTATCGACACCAAGTAATTGGGCAACACCGTTTATGTCACCAAATTCGCTTTTGCCATTTAATTTAAGATTGGTAACAAATGGTTTTTGACCCGACATGAAATCAGCCGTCAAAACCGCCGGTGAAATGCTAGAGCCACCAATATCAATCCGGCTTAAATTTGTGGTAAAGCTACCTTTGAAATTTTCATATGGCCCAACAATAAGGCCATTGCCATATAAATTCCCACTGGCTTCTAATGGTCCAAAATATAATGGGCGGTTTAATTTCCATTGGGTTTTTAAAGAGAAATCACCAGTGCCAACCAATTGCCCAGAAAGGGTAATATTTGCATCCTTACCAGTTAATAGCAATTCGTCTGCTAATACACGTTTTAAACCAATCAGAACTTTGCCTTTTACATTTGGCGTTGCACCAATATATTCATCGAGCTTGGAAATTTTTGAGGTGAATTTTGCAGCATTTAAGTTTAAATTCAAAAGCGCAAAACCATCATCACCATGAATATTGGTTAGCCCAGCAAGCGAGAATTTGCCCGCCAAAGTTCCGTTTAATTTGAATAGTTTTAAAGTGTCATTCCCTGCCTTTACATCGCCGCCAATAACACCAAACAGATTTTTGCGATCGAATGAGTTTGCGTTTGCTTCAATATCTTTGGTTTTGACATTAAATGCGGTGAAATAAACCGCATCACCTAAATTAACAACCGTATGGGCACGTGGGGCATTGCCCAACACCTCATTAATAAAATCGCCTTTTCCTTTTAGGTTTTTGCCAATTGCATCAATTGTAAGAGTAGTATTTTCTGCACCTTTATTATGAAGCGCTTCAAAACTGCCTTCTAAATTCCCACTTAAGACCCCACCAGTAAGATTTGGCGCATCAACCAATGCTTTGCCCGCAAGATATGTTGCCCCACCAAAGCGCACACCGCCGTTAGAAGACATTTTAACACCGCGTCCGTTAACGGTTAAACTATCAACAAACACGTTGCCATCACGATCATGGACAACATTCACACCGCCCGTTACCTCATTGCCAACAATGCGGGCAATGATATTGCTTCCACTATTGCCAAGGCCGTGGAATTTTACGTCAACAACCAATTTACCTTTTTGGAAAGTAATATCAAGATTGCCATTTGCCCGTGCAAAATGATTATCAAGTAGCGCATAATCGCGCGCACTAACTGGCCCCCAGATACGGAAATCATCAATCGACCCTTGTGCCTTGCCCACTAGGCCACCAACACCGGCATTAAGGAAAACTGTATCAAGCAAGTTGCGCATTTGCCGTGTTGTTAACACTACATCAAGCGCACCAACGGTTTTGCGTTTTTCATAGTTTAAATTGCCCGATGCACTTATGTTGGTATCAGCACCATGAACATCTAGGGTGAAATAATGTTCATCCTCTTTTGCGCCCGCAAGATGTGACCAGTTTGACTTTACATCAACGGGCCCACCGAATTTTTTGTTAAATTCACGCGTATATGTAGAAGAATTGAAATTGATAAATCCAGCAAAACCGCCATTATCCTTATCCCAATTGCCACGTACATCGGCAATGCGGTTTCCGCCATTTTGCGCAAACAGAGTAATAACACCAAGTTTCTTGTCACCCTCTAATTGCACTTTTATGAACATAGGTAAATTGGCATCCAGACCAAGCATACCAGCAATTGGCCCGCCGCCTTGTTCGGTTGCCCGAATATTGGCATGAATTGGAAGGGTTTTACGGGTTTCAAAATCAATGTCGACACGGTCAAATTGGCGGCGGGCATTAATTATTTGTGCAAAAATTTTAATGTCTTTATTGCGCTTTAAATAAAGACTTGTACCGACACCAAGTATGCCTTCGCGGGTTGAAAACTCTTTATGCGGTATAACCACCGCCGCAAGTTTATCAATAGCAATTGCAACAGGTAGGTCTTTCTTTGATTCTGGCTCTTTGGTTAAAATCGGCTGGCGATAAATATTAAGACGGTTGATGTTCGCATCTTCAATATGAACTTTGCCAATTGCCAAATCAGCAGGCGCCCATTGAATTTCAATGCCACTTGCATCAAGCCAAACCCCTTTTTCATCCTTTATCATCACATAATCGGCGTTAAGGTCGGTAAGTAAATCGCCATGCAAGCCCTTGACATAAAGCGTGCCAATTGGACCAAGTTTTAGGCCGTTTAATGCCTTTTCAATGCCTGCACGTCCACTATCGGTTGCCGTGCCAAAGCGAATAAGCGCAAGGCCACCAACCGCAACCATTATCAAAAACATTAAAAACGCATTTGCCGAACCCAATGCCTGAAAAAAATGCCACCACACCATATGTTTTTCAGATTTGTGTCGTTTAAAGCGACGGATTTTGCGCTTCTTTTTTTCGATTATTTCTTCTTCAGAGCTGACATTAGCTGGATCGGTTTCAGGCACAGCACTTTCATTGCCTTCGTTTGCAGCATTCGCTTTTGATAAATCTATGTCAGCATCTTTTTTCGTCAAAAGCTTTGCCCCACGCCGATATAAATCTGGTAAGAAGGATCACCCTTTGGTTTATCAAACGGTACAGCAAGGTCAATCCTTAAAGGCGCAAAACCAAGGTCATAACGGAAACCAACGCCGCCACCCGCTTTGAACTCTTTAAAACTTGGGGACGAATGTATGCCCAATGTCCCAGTATCAACAAAGGCAACAAAGCCCATTTTATTATCAAATTGATGGCGCATTTCAACACTCATCTCAACTAATGAAAGGCCACCAATTGGGGTTTCGCTAGTATCAGAATAACGTGGGCCAATGCCTTGGTATTTATAACCGCGAACCGAACCACCGCCACCAACATAAAGGCGTTTTGCCGCCGGAATTTCTGGGATTGATCCCCCCAATATTGTGCCAATCCGCGCACGGGTTGCAAAAATGGTTTTTTCCGATTTATCAAGCCCTTTATAATATGACGCCTGACTAACAAATTTCAAATATGATAAATTAGCGTCACCAGTTATTAGCGTCGGTTCAAGTGTGGCATCGGCTTTGAACCCTCGTTTAGGATTTAAAATATTATCGGTTTTATCAAGCAAATATGTGCCAATCGCACTAAATGCCCAATAATTGCGGTCAATATTGGTATTGCTTTTATAAAATGATGGTTCGCGGTTTTTGGCGTAATTGGCATCAACACCAATTGACCAATAAGAAGTACGGGTGAATTTACGGGTTACATCCGCCTTTAAATCAATCCCTTGTTCACGATAAGCATCTGTATCATCGCGGAAAGCACCGAAAGACAGTGATAATGTTTGGTCTGGCTTATTAAAGTGCGGCAGTTTTAATGTGGTCTCAACACGGCTTTCAATTTGCCCCAAAAGCACGCGGTTAATAAAACTGTCACCGCGGCCAAACATATTATAACGCCCAACCCGCACCTCGCCTGAGACGCTTTCAGTATTTGAATAACTGATAAGTGTTTCAAGGGTGGTTTTCGCCCTATCTTCCAAAGTAACATTTATGGTGCGAATATTTGAACCAGGGTTTTTATCGCCAAGGCGGATATTAACCGAATCATATGCACCAGTATCAATGATGCGTCTTTGCAGTTCAGAAATTTTTTCGGTTGAATAAGTATCGCCTACCTGCCACGGAACAATACCCTTTACCCATTTTAGTTTGGTTTTGGTTTTGCCCAACAGCATAATTTCACCCAATCGCGCCCTATCACCGGTATTGATGCGATAAATTGGGTGAACTGAATAGTCGGCATGATCAACAATTACCCGCCTTTGTCCAATGGTGGCATCGGCATAGCCATCATCCAACACCTTTCCTAAGGCACGACTTTCACCAGCAATAACAAAATCGGCACGCCCAGCATCACCATTATTCAAACCAATTGCCTTTAATGAATCGATACGGGTGGCGGCATCAGGCGGGGTTTCCAACCATTCAATATCAGGGTCTTTTATTTTAAATTGCGTCCCCTGATCAATTTTTAGGGTTGGATAAGTAACCTCATCATCATTGATTTCAATAGTGATATTTGATTGATAATAGCCAAGTGAGCGCAACGCCTCTTGGGCATATTCGGCAGCAACCTCACCGCTTTTTCTTGCTTCATAGGCGCTTTGTGGTTTTGATGAAGTTTCACCAACTGCACCCTTGATATAATCAACGGTTTCTCTATCGGCATCAATTGCAACCTTGGCACGCGGGTCAGCATAGGCAGGTGAATAGGCAAGGTTAGCAGAAATAAGCAACGCCGCAAAAGCGCAAGAGCCACGCAATTTTTTTTGCATTCTTTTTCCGTTTTTTATTATTAATGCCTGCGACATATAAAAGCCGTTCTGAAATTCTATGTTTCAAACCATTTATATTAATATTCGCAACAATATTAGTCTCTTGGACATATTTATGGCAAATATTTTCATCTTTTTAATAAAAAAGCAGTTATGAATAGAATATGTATAAATTTGTAATATGCGGTTTGTATAAAAATTAAAAACGTCATATAAGGCAAAATAACTGGGGCAGTCTTAATATTATTTTTGTCAGGGAGACTTTATGGCAGAATTTGTGCCCGTACCAACGTTTGAACTAATTGTGTTTGGTGCATCAGGGGATTTAGCATTACGGAAGCTGTTTCCATCTCTTTTCCACCGTTTTTGTGACGGTCAAATTCCAAAAGAATCAAAAATTGTTGGTATTGCGCGTCATGCCTTGAGCCGTGAAGAATTTCACGCGGCAGTTACCAATGGTTACATTAACCTTGCAAAGGGCGAAAAAGACCATCCTAAGTTAAAAGAGTTTTTGGAACTGATTGATTATGTTGCACTTGATGCTGCGGATGAAAATGCGGAATGGCATTTGGTTCACGATGCATTAAAACATGACGGTGAGGAGCGTGTAAGGGTATTTTACCTTTCAACGCCGCCGGCGGTTTTCGTTCCAATTTGCCATTCATTAAAAACTTCAGGCCTTGCAACGCAAACTTCACGTGTGGTTCTTGAAAAGCCATTGGGTCGTGATTTACACTCCGCCAAAGCCATTAATGACGGTGTTGGTGAGGTTTTTTCAGAAGATCGTGTTTATCGTATCGACCATTATTTAGGCAAAGAAACCGTGCAAAACCTATTGGTCTTGCGTTTTGCCAATGCGCTATTTGAGCCGGTTTGGTCGCGCCATGCGATTGACCATGTTCAAATTACTGTTTCCGAAGACATTGGCGTTGGTTCACGTGGCGGTTATTATGATAAATCTGGCGCAATGCGCGACATGGTGCAAAACCATATGTTGCAGCTTTTGTGCCTTGTGGCGATGGAGCCACCTGCATCAATGGATGCCGATGCCATTCGCACCGAAAAAATCAAGGTTCTGCGTTCATTAGAACCAATTACGGCCGAAACAATCGCCGAAGACACAGTACGCGGCCAGTATAAAGCGGGTCTTGTTGGTGGTGAAGCGACACCTGGCTATCTCGAAGAGTTGAAAACATATGATGAAAATCTAAATTCATCTTCGACTGAAACTTTTGTTGCACTTAAAACCCATATTCATAATTGGCGCTGGAGTGGTGTACCATTCTATTTACGTACTGGTAAACGCCTTGCCAGCCGTCGTTCAGAAATCGTTGTGCAGTTTACGCCACCGCCACACGTTTTATTCGAAGGCGAATCAAAACCCAATCAGCTTGTAATGCGTTTGCAACCTGATGAAGGCGTTGAAATGTGGCTGCAAATCAAAGAGCCAGGCCCAGGCGGTCTTCGTATGAAATCGGTTCCGCTTGATTTGTCTTATGCCGAAACCTTTACCCTGCGCTATCCTGATGCTTATGAGCGGCTTTTGATGGATGTGGTGCGCGGCAATCTTTCTTTATTCATGCGCCGCGATGAAGTTGAGGCTGCATGGATATGGGTAGATCGCATTATCAAAGCATGGGAAGACAAAAACATCGAGCCGCATATTTATGCTGCTGGCTCTGATGGCCCTCTTGCATCTGCATTGATGATGGACCGCGATGGTCGCGCATGGAAAGAATTATAGGTTAATTCCACCGCTATATTGTCACCCCGCACTTGTTGCGGGGTCTAATATCAAAACAAGAAGCCGCATTGAATGCGGGGTGGCAAGGTTTTAAGAATGCTAAAAATAAATAAATTTGAAAATCGTGACGCCGCTTTTGCTGCACTTGCTGCGGCATTAAAGGATGCAACAAAAAATGCGGTTTCAAAAAATGGTCACGCTAATATTGCATTATCAGGCGGCACAACCCCCGAACCTGCATATAAAGACTATGCGGCAAGTGATTTTAACTGGAATGATGTTAATATTATTTTGGTCGATGAGCGTTGGGTTGAAGTTGATGATGATGGCTCCAACGAAAAAATGCTGCACCGTGCCTTTGGCGCAGCAAAAGATATAAATATCATTGGCATGAAGCAAAAAAATGCTGATTTATATGATGCTATTCCTACTGTTGAGGCGATTTATAATAAATATCTTCCTGCTGATGCTATTGTTTTGGGTATGGGCGAAGATGCGCATACTGCGTCATGGTTTGCGGGTGCGGATAATTTGTCAGAAATTCTAAAACCTGATTATCCGTATAATATTGCACCAATAAATGCTGCCCATTCAGAGGTTGGAAAAAAATATCCGTTAAGAATAACATTAACTTTGCCTGCTATTGCATCTTGCGATATGGTAATGCTACTCATATTTGGTATAAAAAAATTAGAAGTGTTTGAGCGTGCAATAACTGGGGACGCAAGCTCAAGCCCAATCAAGGCAGCAGTTGATGCCGCCAAAAAAGGTTTTGTCGTTTTCTGGGCGGAATAAGATAATTATTTCGCATAGTAAAATTGCAATTTAAGTTCGCTTTTTGCGGGCTACCAAAAGAAGGATAAAATAATTGCGTCCCGAAATTAATGCTGTGACCGACAGGATAATTGCGCGTTCTCAAAAGACACGTGAAGAATATCTTGCGCTTATTGAAAGCCATAAATCAAAAACCCCAAGCCGCGAACGTTTGGCGGCTGCTAATCAGGCACATACTTATGCCGCCTGCCCTGCGCTTGATAAATCCGAATTAATTGGTGGTAAATGGCCAAATATTGGTATCGTAACCGCCTATAATGACATGCTTTCGGCACATGAGCCATTAAAAGACTATCCCGACATTATCAAAACAGCAGTTCGTAAATATGGCGCAATTGCACAGGTTGCGGGCGGCGTTCCGGCAATGTGTGATGGAGTAACACAAGGCTTTGAAGGCATGGAATTATCGCTATTTTCACGCGATATTATTGCCATGTCCACCGCGATTGCGATGTCGCACGATGTGTTTGACGCAGGTATTTGTCTTGGCGTTTGCGATAAAATCGTTCCTGGGTTGATGATTGGTGCATTACGCTTTGGCTGGTTGCCGTTTATTTTCTGCCCATCTGGCCCAATGACCTCTGGCATTTCCAATAGTGAAAAAGCAAAAACCCGCCAATTATATGCCGAAGGCAAGGTTGGACGCAAAGAGTTACTTGAATCCGAATCAAAGGCCTATCACGAAGAAGGTACTTGCACATTCTATGGAACCGCAAATTCCAATCAGATGATGATGGAATTTATGGGCGTTCATATGCCAAATTCCGCTTTTATTAATCCGCGCAATCCATTACGTGCTGCATTGGTAAAGGCAACAGGCGTCCGCGCAAGCAAAATCACACATTTGGGTGATGAATATTTGCCACTTGGTAAAGTCATAAGCGAAAAAGCAATTGTAAACGCAATGGTTGGTCTTTGTGCCACTGGTGGTTCGACCAATCATATGTTGCACCTTCCGGCGATGGCACGCGCAGCAGGGATTATTATCAATTGGCAAGATTTTGAAGACATTTCAGAGGCCACCCCGCTTTTGGCGCGCGTTTATCCGAACGGGCCAGCCGATGTGAACCATTTCCATGCGGCGGGCGGCATTGCCTTTTTGATTGATCAGTTACTTGAAGGCGGATTATTGCATGACGATGTTATGACCGTTATGGGCAAAGGGCTTTCAAACTATACTCAAGAGCCGTTCTTGGACGGCGACCTTGCAGTATGGCAAGCAGGCACCAAAAAAAGCCATGACGAAGATGTCTTGCGTCCGCTTGCAAATCCATTTGCAACAACTGGGGGCTTACGCCTTGTTAAAGGCAATATTGGTCGTGGTTGCGTAAAAATTTCTGCGGTTTCACAAGATCACCATGAAATAAAAGCGCCAGCACGGGTTTTCACCTCACAATCGTCTTTTCACGAAGCATTTAAAGCCGGTGAACTTGATAAGGATGTCGTGGTGGTGGTTCGTGGGCAAGGGCCACGCGCGAATGGTATGCCAGAATTACACAAATTAACCCCAGCACTTGGCGTTTTACAAGATAAGGGTTTTAAAGTTGCACTTTTGACCGACGGTCGTATGTCGGGCGCATCGGGTAAAATTTTGGCGGCAATCCACATAACACCAGAGGCATTGGGTGGGGGCGCTATCGCCAAAATCCGTGATGGTGATATAATCCATATCGATGCCAATGGAATTATTGAGGCATTGGTAGATGAAAAAGAATGGGAAAACCGCACCGCAATTCTTCCCGATATGTCGGATTCGCAAAACGACATTGGGCGCGAATTATTCAACGTATTTCGCAAAAATGCTGGTGCTGCCGAAGATGGCGCATCACAATTTGAATATTAAGAATTGAATATTTAACAGGGGAAAGCACACAAAATGGATAAACCGGTTATAGTTGGCGATGTTGGCGGCACAAATGCAAGGCTTGCAATTGCAAAACGTCTTAGCAATGGCAAAATTGACCTTACTCATGTCGGCATAAAACCGGTTGAAGAATTTCGCTCATTAGAAGCAGCGCTTGAAAACTGGTTGGTTGAAATTGAAGAAAAACCAAAAACTGCGGTCTTTGCACTTGCTGGTGTAACTGGCGCGGATGAGGTGCGCTTCACTAATTCAGATTGGGTGGTTTCAGCCTCAAAGATTAAAGAAATTTTTGGCCTTGATGATGTGCTTTTGGTCAATGACTTTGCGGCACAAGCAATGGCAATACCCGCAACCAAAGACAATGCGTTTGAGGTTATCAATAAAGGGAAGCCAGTGGCTGGCGCACCCAAAGTTATTTTAGGTCCAGGAACTGGGCTTGGTATGGCCGGTTTAGTTGAAACCAATGACGGATACCGCGTCATGCCGACCGAAGGTGGCCATCAGGCATTTGCACCACGTTCTGACATAGAACGTGAGATTTTAAAAATCCTTGCAAGTGCATTTGATAACGTAACTTTTGAACATGTGGTTTCCGGCCCCGGTTTATTAAGGGTTTACAAATGTTTGGGAACAATTCGCGGCGAACACACGCCATTTGATACACCGCCAGAAATTGGTGAGGCAGCAGCGAATTTATCGTCACAATTGGCGGTTGATGCGGCCAAAACCCTTTCACTTATGCTGGCAACTTTCTGCGCTAATGCAATTTTGGGAATGGGCGCACAGGGCGGCTGCATAATTGCCGGCGGGGTCGCAGAACAATTGTCAAAATTCATCGCTACTGATGATTTTCTGGAACGTTTCAAAAATATTGGCACGATGTCAAATTATGTTCGTGACGTTCCTTTACTAAGAAATACCGATAAATATGCTGCACTTCGTGGTGCAGCAATGTTTGCACAATGAGGATTATGAAATGACTGCCTTTGCTTCACGTTTAAGATTAAACCCGATTATTCCAGTTTTGGAAATTCCAAAAATTGAATATGCCGCCCCCTTGGCTGTTGCCCTTGAAAAAGGTGGCATCAAATATGCCGAAGTTACCCTTCGTACCGAATGCGGCATTGCTTCAATCCGTGAAATGAAGGATGCTGCGCCGTCTTTGGTGGTTGGTGCAGGCACAATTTTAACCGAGGGGGATGTTGAAGCCTGTGTTAAAGTTGGCGCTGATTTCATTGTTACCCCTGGCTCTAGCCCACAATTGCGTGAGGCATTATTAAAACTTGATATGGATGTTATGGTTGGGGTTACCACCGCCACAGAAGTTATGAGCCGCCTTGAAGAAGGTTTTGGGGTTTTAAAATTCTTCCCAGCAGAATCATTTGGTGGTGCGGGAACGTTAAAATCATTCCAAGGGCCATTTAAACATGCGCAATTCTGCCCAACTGGTGGTATCAGCCTTGATAAAATCCCTAATTATCTTGCACTTTCAAACGTTGTTGCCGTGGGTGGAAGCTGGATTGCAACCAAACAATTACTAGAGGCCGAGGATTTCGCAACCATCGAAGCCAATGCCCGCCTTGCCGCACAATTTAATCAATAAAGGTTCAATATGATAAGAAACCGCCGCACCAGAATCGTTGCTACACTTGGTCCCAAAAGTCGCGATCCAGATACCACTTTGGCACTTGCACAGGCGGGGGTTGATGTTTTTCGCCTGAACTTTTCACACGGGTCATTTGAAGATCACCGACTTGCCTATGAATCCGTGCGCTCTGCCGAGCTTGCTGTGCAACGCCCACTTGGTATTCTTGCCGATTTACAAGGGCCAAAACTTCGCCTTGGAACATTCAAGGATGGCAAGAAAATCAAGCTAGAGGCGGGTGGTAAATTCCGCCTTGTTCTTGAAAAAATTGAAGGTGACGAAACCCAATGCTCATTGCCGCACAAAGAAATTTTTGCGGTAATGAAAAAAGGGCTTAACCTTTTGGTTGATGATGGCAAAGTCCGTCTTGAAGTAACCGACCACGGCGGTGATTGGGCCGAAGTTAAATGTATTCGCGCGGGTTTTTTATCCGACCGTAAGGGGGTTAACGTCCCCGAAGTTGTATTGCCATTATCGGCAATTTCCGAAAAAGACCGCAAAGATGTTAATTTCGCGCTTGAACTTGGGGTTGATTGGGTTGCTTTATCATTCGTACAACGTGCGGCAGACATGGCTGAATTACGCTCTATTGTAAAAGGTCGCGCAGCGGTTTTGGCGAAAATTGAAAAGCCGGCGGCACTGAAATCACTTAACGAAATTCTTGATTATTGTGATGGCGTTATGGTGGCACGTGGCGATTTGGGGGTTGAACTTGCCCCCGAAGAAGTGCCTATTGCACAAAAAACCATCCTTCGTGCGGCACGTCAACGCGGCGTGCCAACCATTGTTGCGACACAAATGCTTGAAAGCATGATTACATCATCAACCCCTACCCGTGCCGAGGCTTCCGACGTTGCCAATGCGGTTTATGAAGGCACGGACGCCCTTATGCTTTCGGCGGAAACTGCATCGGGTGACTTCCCACTTGAGGCTGTTGAGGTGATGAGCCGTATTGCCGAACGCGTTGAAAAAGATCCGCGCTGGGCTGGGTTAATGGATGCCGAACATTCAAGTCCAGAGCATGAAATTTCCGATGCAATCTCTGCGGCGGCAAAAGTTGCGGCGGATGTTTCCAATGCCAAATGTTTGGTTGCCTTTTCGGCGCGTGGAACAACTGCATTGCGTATTTCACGTGAAAGACCATTGCAGCCAATCCTTACCCTTACCCCAAACATTCAATCGGCACGTAAACTTGCGCTTGCTTGGGGCATGGAAACTCGCATAATCTATGACCCAAAAGACATTGAAGAAATGGCAGAACTTGCATCCATTTATGCAAGCGGAATTGGGCTTGCCAAATCTGGTGATAGAATTGTTGTGGTCGCGGGCGTTCCATTTGGCACACCAGGGGCAACCAATTTATTGCGCATCGCCAGAGCGAAATAAGGGCAAAATAAAACCAGAATAAATTTATTCTGGTTTTATTAAACTTAATCTGTTATCCAAATGGCAGGTTGTTTTGGGCATTTGGATTAAACGCTCTTGAATTTTATTGCCCCGACCACCAAATAGATTTTTTACAAAGAAATTGAGTTATGGGTAACAATCTCGTTAAAAATAATACGCCTCTAAAAGTCATTGATAACCAAACGAATGGCAATATTTGGGATATTATGCGCTTTGAGGCCGGACAGGCGGCAAGCGATGAGCCAGCACTTGGGTCATTATTGCATGCAACGATTTTAAACCATAAATCATTATCGCGCGCACTTGCCTATCAACTTGCACAAAAAATTGGTGGGGCAGATTTAAACTCGTTACAAATTCGCGAAGTCTGCGCCGAAGCTTACATAAGCAATCCACAAATTGTTGAATATGCCGAAATTGATATGGATGCCGTAATGCAGCGTGACCCCGCATGCCATTCATATTTACAACCATTTTTATATTTCAAAGGTTTTCAAGCACTTCAGGCGCACCGTGTGGCGCATTATTTGTGGCAAAATGGCCGCCAATTATTGGCGCTTCACCTTCAAAGTAGGGTTAGTGAGCTGTTTCAGGTTGATATCCACCCCGCCGCAAAAATCGGCAAAGGCGTGTTCATTGACCATGCCACAGGGATTGTCGTTGGCGAAACCGCCGTAATTGGTGACAATGTTTCCATACTTCACAACGTTACCCTTGGTGGAACTGGTAAAGAAGGTGGCGATCGCCACCCAAAAATTGGCGATGGCGTTTTGATTGGCGCGGGCGCAAAAGTGCTTGGTAATATTCGCATTGGTGAAAATGCGCGTATTGCGGCGGGTTCATTGGTGCTTAAAGACGTGGTGCGCGGCGCAACGGTTGCTGGCATTCCTGCCAAAGTTGTTAAAGTTACACCATCCGAATGCTGCGCCCAATCAATGGATCAGATTTTTGATTGCGCTGATATTGCCACTTTTGACCCCGGTTTATAATATTATTGCGGGACAATTTTTGGGCTTATAAACTATTTGTTAAGCATAAATTCCTAATGTTTACGAATGGCTAATATTTCCGACGCACCACGATTTAACAATCCGGCACTTGCCGCCTTTGCCCAAAAAATGGCGCAGGCACGCGCAGTGAATGTCCCACAGACACCAGTGGCAACACAAACACCAAAAAGTGCGCCCGTTGTGGAAAAAGAAAATATTACAACGACCGCAATTAACAATGATGTGGCGATAAACACGGTTGAAGAAGCCCCCAAAAAACCCGAGGGAGCCTTTGTGCGAAAGGGTATGTTCCTCGATATTAGGGTTTAATTTACGCGGATGCTCTAATATGCTAAAATCTTCTGTTCATAATAATAAAATTGATCAAGAGAACCAGATGCAAAACGGGTTGAAACGCATAAATAAAAAAGAACTCGGGGATTTGAAAATTATCCTTTTATCCGAAGGATTGCCGGTACAAACCATTGGCTTCGCCCCAATTAGTTTCTTTTCAATCACTGCCGAAAACGGTGCGCCACTTGGGTGGGGCGGTATCGAGATTTATAATGACGCCGCTGTGCTTCGTTCGGTGGTTATAAAGAATGCCCTGCGAGGCATGGGTTCTGGCAAAAAACTAGTCAAAGCCTTGATTAATGAGGCGCGGGATTTGGGGCTTAAAAAACTTTGGCTTTTAACAATTAATGCCGAAACCTTTTTCTCCCGCCTTGGTTTTCAACACGCCATAAGATCCGAAGCACCCAAAGCAATCCAACAATGCGAAGAATTTACCTGGGGCTATAATGACACCGCCCATTGCATGTGCCTTAAACTAAAACCCGCTTGCGAATAGTTTATTCAAGCCAAGTGTGCAAACATCTTGCATTTATCTCGTAAAAATATATTCAGACTTTCTCAATTTAAGACCCTTAACCACGGTCTTTTTATTAAATTTGGGTTTATCCCAAGTTTAAATTAATGCTTGGGGCAGGTGGCCCGGAAGTGTAGCGTAAGCGAAACAACCAAACAAACCAACGAGGTCACCTGAACTCAGGTCTCTCGTATTATTTAATGGTTGGGGCAGGTGGCACTAAGTGAAGTGTCAACGTAACGACCAAGTAAACCAACGAGGTCACCTGAAACACAGGTATCTCGTATTATTTTAATGGTTGGGGCAGGTGGCCGAGTGGTTGAAGGCGCACGCCTGGAACGCGTGTATAGGTGAAAGTCTATCGAGGGTTCGAATCCCTCTCTGTCCGCCATTAAATAAATAACATGGTATAGATGTTATTCCTGCATTTTCTGGCAGAACTTTTGATTACCTTCTTCCCCGCGCTCCCAAATCCCTGTAAAACCCCTATCATGACAAAAACCCCAACACTTTCTATTATCGTTGCGCGCACTAAAAACCATTGTATTGGGATTAATGGTGATTTGCCGTTTCATTTGCGTTCGGATTTGCAAAATTTTAAAAAGCTTACATCCGGCAAACCTATCATTATGGGGCGCAAGACGTTTCAATCATTGCCAAAATTATTGCCAAACCGCACCCATATTGTAATAAGCCGCGATTATAATTTTAAGGCGGCATCAAACCCCAATAGTGAGGTTTTGGTTTTCTCAAACCTTGTTACCGCCGCCGCCGCCGCACGTGCGATTGCCAGCGAAAATGGCCTTGACGAGGTTTTTGTGATTGGTGGCGGTGAAATTTATAATCAGGCGCAATCACTTGCCGATAAAATCTATTTAACCGAGGCGGATTGCGAAATTGGCGGCGATACGTTTTTTGAAATCAATGATGAAAGCGCATGGGAAACCGTTGAAACCACACATTTTGATGCCGCAGAGCATGATCAATTCCCATTTGATATTAAAATTATGGTTCGCAAGCCAACCAATGGCGGAAAAACCACTTAAAAACTTGAACTTTGTGCAAAAGTCCCTTTATATAAAAGAATTGAAAAGAATTATGGCCTAAGCACATAATTAATTTTTTTAATAAGGGAAAAATAATGTCTGATGACAATGATTCGGATAATAAGAATCCGAATAATGAAAAGCCAAGCAGCCCCCAGAAGCCATCAAGCCCTTGGGGTAAGCCACAAGACACAAACAATAAAGGGAATGAACCCGTAAAAGGTCCTTGGGGGCAATACCCAAATAACCGTCCGAATAATTCACAAAATACCCCAAACAATCCTTGGGGTAATGGCGGTAATGGCCAACAATCTCAAAATCTTGATGATCTTGCCAAGCGCGTAGAAGATAAAATTCGCGGCATGTTTGGCAATGGCGCGGGTGGCGGTGGAAACAATACACCACCAACATATTCAAATGGCGGCAATGTTGATGGGCGCGTGTTTGGTTATATTGGTATGGGCATTTTGGCCCTGTGGCTGGCATCGGGGATTTATAAGGTTGACGCAGGTGAAGAGGCGATTGTTACCCGCTTTGGGCAATTTGTTCGCATTGCTGGTGATGGCCTTAATTACCGCTTACCTTCTCCAATTGAACGCCATACAATTGTTAATGTGCAAAAGGTAAACACCCTTACAGTTGGTGCAGATGGCGATGAAAATGCAACCAATGGCTTGATGCTTACGGGCGATGAAAACATCGTCAATGTTGGCTTCCAAGTTTTTTGGCGGGTTAATAATGCCCCTGATTTTGTGTTTAATGTTGCCCATGGCCCCGATAATAACGGCAATGCCGACCAAACCATTAGTGCGGTTGCCGAAGCAGCAATGCGTGAGGTGGTTGGGCGTTCACAACTTGAAAAAGTTTTGACAACAGGTCGGGCACAAGTAGAAAGCCAAACCAAGGAATTAATACAAAAAACACTTGATCAATACCAATCTGGTATTGTGATTACGCAAGTGAATTTACGTCGTTCCGAACCGCCTTCATCGGTTGTTGATGCATTCCGCCAAGTTGCGGCCGCATCACAAGAAGCCGAAACCAAGGTGAACCAAGCAACAACCTATCGCAATTCGGTTGTTCCACAGGCACAGGGTGAGGCAGCACGCTTTAACCAGCTTTATCAGGAATATAAATTGGCGCCCGATGTTACACGCCAAAGGATTTATCTTGAAACCATGGAAAAAATTTATGAGCGCGCGAATAAAATCATCATCGATGAAAAAGCGGGCAATGGCACTATGATGGTTTTACCACAAGACCTTCTTAAACCTGCCGCGCCAAAAGATGCGCAAAACGCAAATAATGCCAATAATGGAGGCAATAAATAATGAATAAATCTTCTTTATTATTTGCACTTCCGATTGCGGTAATTGCGGCGGCTTCGTCACTTTTTGTCGTGCCACAAACTAAACAAGCCTTGGTTTTGCAATTTGGGCAACCAAAACGCATAATCAACCAAGATGGTCTTGACCCTGGTTTAAAAATTCGGGTTCCAATCACCGAGAATGTTGTGCTTTTTGAACGCCGTATTCTTGATTTACAACCAAATAGCAAATCAGAAATCGTAACCGCCGACCAAGAACGCCTTGAGGTTAATTCATTCGTTCGTTGGCGCATTACCGACCCATTGCGTTTTTATCAACGTGTAAGAACCGAAACCGTTGCCCGCGCCCGCCTTGAAAGCTTGCTCGAGGCATCAATGCGTAATGTTTTGGGTTCATCTTCTTCAAGTGACATCATTTCCGGTCGTCGTGCCGCATTAATGGCGGAAATCAAACGTGTAATGAATGTCGAGGCGCGCGATTGGGGTCTGGTTATTGTCGATGTAAAAATCCGCGCCGCCGATTTGCCACAAGCAAACGAAGAACGTGTCTTCCAACGCATGCGTTCGGAGCGTGAACAGGCAGCAGCACAAGTTCGCGCAAACGGTGACCGTAAGGCACAAGAGGTTCGCGGTGCCGCAGATCAAGAACGGGCAAAAATTCTTGCCGATGCCTATAATCAAGATCCTGACTTTGCGGCATTTTACCGTTCAATGCAATCGTATGATAAAGCCTTCCCCGAAGGTACAAATATTATCGTAAGCCCAGATAGCGATTTCTTCAGATATTTCAAATCGCGCAAAGGGCAATAAATTGCTTGCATAATAATGAATTAAAGGCTCGCAAATTGCGGGCCTTTTTTCTTGAAACTGTGAGCACGGCATGTTATAACTTATGTTATAACTTAAAAGGTGCAATTATGGCTGTGACAAAACTTGTAAAAATCGGCAATAGCGTTGGCGTAATTCTTCCGAAGGCACTAATCGATGATTTTGGCCTTGATGTTGGTGCAGAGGTGCAAATTAACAAGAATAATGAAAATATCATTATCTCTAACAATAACAGTAATTTTTCTGCTTATGTCGATGCCGCCCGCGAAATTATGCGTGATTACGACCTAACTATGCGTGAATTGGCTAAATAGGCACTATCATGAAAGACTGGCAATGGATTGACGAAGATATCGCCTTAATGCTGCATCAAATGTCTATAAAAAACTATGGCGGGGCGGACGGTGTACGTGACATTGGATTGTTGAAAAGTGCATTGGCGCGCCCCCAAAATATTGTTGCGGATGGTGCTGCAAATATTTTCTTGCTTGCGGCGGCATACGGGTTTGGCATTGTTCGAAATCATCCTTTTATTGATGGCAATAAGCGCACCGCTTTTTTATGCTGCCTTAGTTTTTTGCGGGTACACGGTGTTAAATTCAAAGCTTCACAAGCCGAAGCAGCGGCAGCCTTTTTGGAACTTGCCGCCGGAAATTTATCTGAAGAAGGTTTGGCGCATTGGCTTCGGGAAAAATCTGAATGACTGATTTAAAAGACATATTTTTTACCCTTGATTTGGCGGGTACATTTATTTTTGCGGCAACCGGTGCATTGGTTGCAGCACGTAAAAAGCACGACATAATAACTTTTGGCTTTTTCGCGTGTGTTACAGGTATTGGTGGCGGAACATTGCGCGATTTATTGATTGATGTTCCAGTTTTTTGGATTCACCAGCCCGCCTATATTGCCATCTGTTTATTATCGGCATTATTGGTGTGGCTATTTGGTTATGTGGTCTTTAAGTTTGATATTATCATCTGGCTTGATGCGGCAGGTATGGCAGCATTTTCTGTCGTCGGTGCATCTAAGGCACTGGCAAATGGGGTTTCACCCCTTAATGCTGTAATAATGGGTGTCATTACCTGTGTATTCGGTGGTGTAATTCGTGATGTATTGGCGGGGCAGCAAAACATGCTTTTGCGGCGTGAAATTTATATTACCGCCGCATTATTGGGATCAACTGTTTTCGTTGGGCTTTATTCATTGAATGTTGGATTTTGGCTTGCCGCCATTCCAGCAGTATTGCTTGCATTTTGGTTGCGCGGCTCGGCAATTTTATTTGGCTGGCAGCTGCCTGGCTTTGGCAAAAACAACAAATAAATAAAAGGCTTGGATATTTTCACATCCAAGCCTTTTGAAATATGTGCCAATAAAATCTAAAACCACGCTTTTGGTTTTTATTGTCTTATTATATCACCCGACCAATGTGTGCCAAAGGCGAGAGAGGTGATTTTATAATGCAGCCATCAACTCAGGAACGGCATCTTTATAATCCGCAACCAAACCAAAATCCGCAACAGCGAAAATTGGCGCATCAGGGTCTTTATTGATTGCCACGATGGTTTTGGAATCTTTCATACCTGCAAGGTGTTGAATCGCACCCGAAATACCAACCGCGACATAAAGTTCAGGTGCAACAACCTTACCAGTTTGACCAACTTGATAGTCGTTTGGTGCGTAACCGGCATCAACCGCCGCACGTGATGCACCAACCGCTGCACCAAGTTTATCAGCCAATGGCACGATAACTTTGTTGAATTCTTCTTCTGAACCCAATGCACGACCACCAGAAACCACACGTTTTGCACCCTGAAGCTCAGGACGGTCTGATTTCACCATTTCTTCGGAAACAAAAGTTGCAGAATGCGCAGGTGCAGCAGGTGAAATAGTTTCCACCGCCGCAGAACCACCATTTTCCGCCGCCACAAAAGAAGTGGTACGAACAGTGATGATTTTTTTAGCATCAGATGTTTCAACGCTTTCAAGCGCATTGCCTGCATAGATTGGGCGGGTGAAAGCATTTGGCGCATTTACCGCAATTACATCCGAAATAAAGGCGCAATCAAGTTTTGCCGCAAGACGTGGCGCCGCATTTTTACCAGTTGCACCAGCAATGAAAATAATTGCTTCATAGGCATCAGCAAGAGGAAGGATTGTTGCCTCAATCGCTTCGGCAATATCTTTTGAAAGGGCATCCGAAGATGCAATTAAAACCTTGGTAACGCCAGTGATTTTCGCCGTACCATCTGCATCAGCAGTTGTTAAAACATGAACATCAGAAGAAATTGCCAATGCAGCAGTAACCGCTTTATTGGTTGAATCTTTTACATGAACGCCATCAGTTTCCGCATATACTAAAACAGTCATTAGATTACCCCTGCGTCTTTAAGTTTTGCCACTAATTCACCCACTGTTTCCACCTTAATACCCGCAGAGCGTTTTGGTGGTTCGGTTACTTTGGTAACTTTTAAATGTGGTGCAAGGTCAATGCCATAAGAAGATGCTTCTTTTATATCAATCGGCTTTTTCTTTGCTTTCATGATATTTGGAAGTGATGCAAAACGTGGTTCATTAAGGCGAAGGTCAACCGTAATGATTGCAGGAAGCGCAACTTCAAGAGTTTGTAAACCACCGTCAACTTCACGGGTTACTTTGGCTTTGCCACCTTCTACCACAACTTCTGACGCAAAGGTTGCTTGTGGTAAATCAAGAAGTGCCGCAAGCATTTGACCAGTAGCGTTATTATCGCCATCAATTGCCTGTTTACCCATAATAACCGCATCTGGTTTTTCTTCTTCGAATACTGCCTTAAGCAATTTTGCAACCGCTAAAGGTTCAGGATCAACATCGGTAGTTAGAAGAATCGCACGATCCGCACCCATTGCAAGAGCCGTTCTTAAGGTTTCTTGTGCTTGGGTAACGCCGATAGAAACAGCCACAACCTCGGTCGCGATGCCTTTTTCTTTTAGGCGAACCGCCTCTTCAACCGCAATTTCGCAAAATGGGTTCATGCTCATTTTAACATTGGCAAGATCAACACCGGTTTCATCGGTTTTAACCCTAACTTTAACATTATAGTCGATAACCCTTTTGACGGGCACTAAAATTTTCATCCTCAACTCCCGAGTTTTGATACGTTAGTACCGTTTTAATAACAATTAAAAGCCATTTGGCAATGTTTTTTTTTGTTGCGGTGCATAAATTATACAAAACAGCGTTTTATCTGGTGCTAACATGTTAAATCGACGTAGTTTATTGAAAATAAGCATTTCTGCAATGGGATTACTTCCAATCCCTGCCCTTGCTGCGGGTGCGAACAAGCCTAGCGAAAGTAATTATGTTGGAACAACGCAAATCACTGGCTCGTTGATGAGCGGCACGCGGTCTGTAGGAATTATGCAGGTTGATGCCACGGTTTACACAGTTGACGCCGCGCTAAAACAACGACTTTTGGCATCACAACCGTTGATTCAATCGAAATGGCGTAACGCGTTACAATATTATATCGCCAATTATTATATGATTGGCAGTGTTCCCGACGCCAGCCTGATTGCCGCATTATTTCAACGCGCAATTGGCACAGAAATTGGCAATTCACGCGGGCGCGTTCTTATCATTTCGGTAATTGCACGCTAATTACGGCTGAATAGTTTTCACACCCCCAAAAGTCTAACAATTTTTTGACTTTTAATTTCATAAATTTTGTGCAATGCAAAATATTATTTCAAAAATATTATCTATGGGTGAGGATATGAGCAATAAAACTAATTCAGGCCATTTTTTTGAAGATTTTATGGTTGGGCAATCAATACAGCACGCCACACCACGCACCATAACCGATGGTGACGCGGCACTTTATATTGCATTAACTGGTTCGCGTTTTGCGCAATTTTCATCACAAAAATTTGCGTTTGATGTTGGTTTTGAAATTGCACCAATTGATTCTCTTTTATTATTTCACGTTGTTTTTGGAAAATCAGTTCCCGATATTTCATTGAATGCGGTTGCCAATCTTGGTTATGCGGAATGCAAATTTTTACGCGCCGTAAAAGCGGGCGATACCATTAATTCGCAATCAGAAATCATTGGCATAAAAGAAAACTCAAATGGTAAAACTGGTGTGGTTTATGTTCGCACCCGTGGTTTTAACCAATTTGGTAAAGAGGTTTTGTCATATTGCCGTTGGGTAATGGTGAACAAGCGTGATGCAAATCACCCTGCGCCGCGCGCAGAATTACCAAATCTTGCACCATTTGTTGCCCCGACCGATCTTGTCCCACCATGCGAGTTAAAGCCAGAAAGTTGGGATTGTGATTTGTCGGGTTCAAAATATTCATATGAAGATTATGAAATCGGCGAAAAGATTGACCATAAAGACGGCATGACCATTGAGGAGGCCGAGCATCAAATCGCAACCCGCCTTTACCAAAACACTGCAAAAGTGCATTTTGATGGATTTGGAATGAAGGCGTCACGCTTTGGCAAGCGCCTTATTTACGGCGGCGTAGTTATTTCAACTGCGCGGGCGATTGCTTTTAACGGCCTTGAAAATGCCGGACAAATTATTGCAATTAATGCCGGGCGTCATGTAAACCCATTATTTGCGGGCGACACAATTTACGCATGGTCAGAAGTTTTGGACAAGGTTGAAATTGGTGGCGGTTGGGGTGCATTGCGCCTTCGCCTTATTGCGACCAAGGATTTACCATGCGATCTATTCCCATTAAAAACCGAAAACGGCGATTATCTTCCCGAAGTATTGCTTGATTTAGATTATTGGGTGGCAATTCCATTGCGCCGCTTTATGCAAATTGGTGTTTAATTAATGTTTGAACTTCACCCGCGCCTTATGGCGGATACATTTGAAATATGTGAATTGGGGCAATCAAAATTACTTTTGATGAATGATGCACGTTACCTTTGGTGCGTCATTGTCCCTAAAATTGCGGGTGCGGTTGAATGGCATGATTTGGACGAAGCCACCGCCACCACAGTTTTTAATGAAACCATGGCGGTTTCACGCGCAATTAAAACCCTTGAAGGCATTGATAAAATTAATATCGGCGCAATTGGTAATGTGGTTTCACAGCTTCATATACATGTCATTGGGCGCAAAATTGGTGATGCGGCATGGCCCACACCAGTTTGGGGCAATGGCATAGCTGAAGCTTATTCCGATACAGATGCAAAAAATATTATTGAAAAAATAAAAACTGCACTACAAAAACCTCTTTAAAGGGGTATTGATTGAAAACAATTGCGGCATTTGATGTTGATGGCACATTAACATGGACAGATAGTTTCATGTTGTTTTTGCGTTATTATTCCGGGCGCACAAAATTCTTTTTAAATCTCATTCGCCTTATTCCCAGCTTTACCCTTTATGGTCTAAAAATTATTGACCGCGATACCGCCAAGAATCACTTGTTGACGGTGTTTTTTGCGGGTGAAGATTTTGAACATTACCGCGCCAAAGCACAAGAATTTGCAAAAAAAGCCTATTCGATAATTTACCGCAAAGACGGCCTTGCCGCCGTAAGCGGGCATCAAAATATTGGTGACGAGGTGGCGCTGGTTTCGGCATCTTTGGCTGATTATCTTGAATTTTGGGCGGCTGATTTGGGCGTTAAACATGTTATTGCGACACGCCTTGAAGTTAAAGAAGGCAAATTAACCGGAAAAATGGATGGGCCAAATTGCCGTGCCGAAATTAAATTACAAGAAATCCGCAAACATTTTCCCGATTATGAAATTGTGGCCGCCTATGGCGATAGTCGCGGGGATAAAGAAATGCTCGAAGCCGCCAAAACCCCATTTTACCGCAAATTAGTTTCCGAACCAAGATTTTCAAAAAAAACCCGCAATGATTTATATTTCGGGAATTTGATGGAAGGTGAATAATTAAATTCACGCCGCCTTTTGGGTTGGGTCAATTGATAATTCAAGACTGAAATTATTATATTTGGATTTCGGTACTATTGCGCGCCCTTCCCCTTTTTCAAGACTGATAATTCCATAATTCGACATGGTTTTAAGGGTTCGTGAAAGGTTTGATTTCGCCCGACCAGTCTTTTCAGATAATTCCTGAATAGATGAAGGGTTTTCAGATGCAATAAACGATAATAATGCACGATTTTTTTCAGACAATATTTTCGCCACACTTTCGATTGATGTAAACCAAATTTTTGGCTCATCATCTTTTGGCTTATACTCGCCGCGTGCAATTGCCATTGTCCGTTCTTTATATTTTTTTGGGCTTGCGATACCTATTTTTAGTGTTTTCATATTTCAATCCCCTTTTGCGCCAAAACCGAAGAAACCTCGTTCCAAAAATCTTCTAATAATGTTTGCGCGTCCTTATATTGGTGTGGCTTAATTGTTTGCAATCTATGTTTATGGTCAAATTCAGTTGGTCGTTTTGCACCTGGCCCACTACCTTGAGAGACGGAGTGGGCATTATCAAACCCCACCAAACGCTCATTATTCTTATCATGAAGTGTAAGCGAATATTTTATTCCGAATGGGCGTTCGGGCGTTATTTCACATCTTTTAACCTCAAACTTTACCCAATATTTGCCACCATCATCTATAAAAAATGTTTCACCATCTAAATTTAGAAGGTTTTCCAATCCGCTGTCTTCATTCATAGTACCATGTTATCATATATTGATAACATGGTCAATTGCATAAAGTTTTCATTTCAGGTTCATCTAAAGAGTGATAGAGTCGCAATCTCTATAAAGTTTTGGCAGGAGGGTGCGAAATGGAAATTGATAAACGCAAACTAATTATGGGCATTGGCGCAGGGTTTCCATTATTTTTGTTTGAAACAGCGCGCGCGCAAAATGTCGATCTTAATTCCATTTTGGGCGCAATCACCAAAACACAAACACAAAGCACAGGCGGTTTACCACTTGGAGTGTCCCAATCCGATGCCAATTCCGGCATGAAAGAAGCATTGATAAATGGTGCGGCGGCGGCGGTTTTGCGCCTTGGCAAAGTCGATGGCTATTGGCAGGATGGCAAAGTGCGCATTCCATTGCCCAAACCATTTAATCAAATTCAAAAAAATCTTCAGCCACTTGGACTTTCAAGCAAGTTTGATGATTTACAATTAAAAATCAACCGTGCCGCAGAAGTTGCCGCGCCAAAAGCCAAAACAATTTTTGTAAACACCATAAAATCAGTAACGCTTGAAGATATTACCGGAATTATTCGCGGTGGTGATACTGCGGGAACAGAATTTTTAAAAGCAAAAACCAAACCAGCATTAATGACCGAATTCCGCCCACCAATGTTGACGGCGGTTAATTCATCGGGTGCGGCAAAATCATTGGCGAATGTTAATGCTAAATATGGTTCGCAAATTCAGATGCTTGGCGGGCTTACAAACTTGCGTGGTCAAAATAATATCGAAACCACAAGAGGCGCAAAAAGCGACCTTACGAGCCAGTTTGTTGATTTCGCCTGCTCCAAAGCTTTGGATGGTTTGTTTTACTATATCGGACAAGAAGAAGCGGCAATCCGCCAAGATCCACTAAAACAAACGAGTAGCTTGTTGAAAAAGGTGTTTGGGGGATTGTAATTACTGAAACAGGTATATGACCGTTAATTGAAATAGTTTTTTCTTGATGCTGGCTTTATGTTTTGCATAAGGCGACATTGTAGCATTGTGAAAATACTATTTTGCACTTCATTCAAATCATATTGAATTTGAAGGTTAGTAAAGCGCATCACTTTAAAACCTAGTGATACTAAATATTCATCTCTTATAAGGTCATTATTAATATAATTATGGTGCTCACCATCAACTTCTATTATTAACCATGCTTGTCGACAAATAAAATCGACAATGTATTTTCCAACGGGTTCTTGCCTGTGAAACCTAACGCCAAGATTGTTTTTCCGCAAACGACCCCAAAGCCTAACTTCCCACTGAGTCATGCGCTTTCTTAAGGATTTTGCAAATTCAACCGACATATTTGTTCTGTATATGTTCTTGCAGTAAATGTCAATTATAACTCCTTCCCTTGAGGGAAGGTGGCACTTGCAAAGCAAGTGACGGAAGGGTGAACGATTGCGTTTTATCTGCTCTGGCAGTTATAAATTAAATGCCGTAGCCACCCTTCAGTCACGCATTCGCGTGACAGCTTCCCTCAAGGGAAGCAGTTAGAGGATTTA
This sequence comes from Hyphomonadaceae bacterium UBA1933, assembly GCA_002337085.1. Lineage (GTDB taxonomy): Bacteria > Pseudomonadota > Alphaproteobacteria > Caulobacterales > Aquidulcibacteraceae > Pseudaquidulcibacter. The sequence goes on from DDFH01000006.1 coordinate 183,359, forward strand.
GTTCTCATCCATTTTTAACGCAGCAATAAATGCCTCTTGCGGAATCTCGACCTTGCCGAATTGTCGCATTTTTTTCTTGCCTTCTTTTTGTTTATCAAGAAGTTTGCGTTTACGGCTTATGTCGCCGCCATAGCATTTTGCGGTAACATCTTTGCGTAGGGCAGAGATGGTTTCGCGGGCGATGATGCGCCCACCAAGTGCGGCCTGAATTGGAATTTTGAACAAATGCTGTGGAATAAGTTCTTTTAGTTTTTCGCACATTGCGCGCCCGCGCCCTTCGGCACGACCCGCATGGACAAGCATTGAAAGGGCATCCACCGGCTCATCATTCACAAGGATTTGCATTTTCACCAAATTACCAGAGCGATAATCAACCATTTGATAGTCAAAAGACGCATAGCCCTTGGAAATTGATTTAAGGCGATCATAAAAATCGAATACTACTTCATTAAGTGGCAATTCATAAACCAACATCGCGCGCGTGCCGATATATGAAATATCAAGCTGATTACCGCGTCTGTCTTGGCAAAGTTTGATGATTGAACCCAAATATTCATCGGGGGTAAGGATGGTTGCCTTAATCCACGGCTCATCAATGGTTTCAATTGCCATAACATCGGGCATATCGGCGGGGTTGTGAAGCTCTAATTGTTCGCCATCTTTCATATTGATGTGATAAACCACACTTGGGGCGGTGGCGATTAGATCAAGATTAAATTCACGGCTTAGGCGTTCTTGAATAATTTCAAGGTGAAGTAACCCCAAGAAGCCGCAGCGGAAACCAAAACCAAGTGCCGCAGAGGTTTCCATTTCAAAACTAAAAGACGCATCATTTAGCCTAAGTTTGCCCATTGCGGCGCGTAAATCTTCGAATGAGGCAGCATCAACCGGAAACAGGCCGCAGAAAACCACAGGCTGCGCGGGTTTAAAGCCAGGCAACGCCACGGCATCACGTACTTTTTCATCAACAATCGTATCGCCAACCAATGCGTCGGCAACTTCTTTAATTGATGCGGTTAAGAAACCAATTTCACCCGGGCCAAGCTCGGCAATATCGGTGATTTTTGGTTTGAATACGCCAACCTTGTCCACGCCATAGCTTGCACCAGTTTGCAGCATTTTAACCCGCATACCTTTTTTAAGCGTGCCTTGGATAATGCGCACCAAAACCACAACCCCAAGATAGGGGTCGTAATAGGCATCCATCAAAAGTGCTTTTAACGGTTGGTTTGGATCACCTTCTTTGGGTGCAGGAAGACGGGCAACAATTGCATCAAGCACCTTGTCCATGCCGATGCCGGTTTTTGCCGAAATTTCTATTGCGTCACTAGCATCAATGCCAATAACTTCTTCGATTTGTGCTTTGATACGTTCTGGCTCTGCGGCGGGTAAATCAATTTTGTTTAGGACAGGCAGGATTTCCAAATCGGCATCAATTGCCTGATAAACGTTGGCCAAAGTTTGCGCCTCTACCCCTTGGGAAGCGTCAACCACCAATAATGCACCTTCACACGCCGCCAAAGAGCGTGAAACTTCGTAGGCAAAGTCAACGTGCCCCGGGGTGTCGATAAGGTTTAAAACATAATCTTCGCCATCTTTATGATAATCAAGACGGACGGTTTGTGCCTTTATGGTAATGCCGCGTTCGCGTTCAATATCCATATTATCAAGGACTTGTTCTTTCATTTCACGTTGGGTCAAGCCACCTGTCATTTGTATCAGGCGGTCAGAAAGCGTGGACTTGCCGTGGTCAATATGGGCAACAATGGAAAAATTGCGGATATTTTGTTGTTTAGTCATGCTTTCCCATAGCTTATTTTAATAAAAACTCAAATGTTACTGGCATTAAACCAATTGAAAGACGGGAATTAATTAACATTATGAAAATTTAATCATCTTGTTAACCTAATTTAAGCCATATTAATCCAAAATAATCCGCACAGGGGCGAATAACCTTTTTTTAATCCGGAGTTTATAATGAAAAAATCAATCACTATCCTATCACTGCTAGCAGTTCCTATGTTGGCGGGTCTGGCGATTGGTTCACCAGTTCACGCACAAGAAATTTCCGAGGCACAGATTTCACAAGCATCAACCGATGCGTCAACCTATTCAAAAGATGAGGTTTTAAAGGCCGCAGTCGATTTTTTTGGCACTTCATCAGGGGCATTGGCACAAGTCGTTGAAAAAGTATTCAAAGACCAAGGTGAACCGGTTGGATATATCGTTGGCCAAGAAGGCGGCGCGGCATTAGGTGTTGGCATTAAATATGGTCATGGCGAATTAATCATGAAAGATGGTACAAAACGCAAAGTTTATTGGCGTGGTCCATCAATCGGTTTTGACACTGGCGCGAATGGATCAAAAGTTTTCACGCTTGTGTACAATCTTGGTAATCCTGATGGCATTTATCGCCGCTATCCAGGGGTTGAAGGTTCGGCATATTTTATTGCCGGCGTTGCGGCAACCTATCAACAGGCAGAAGGCGTAACCCTTGCCCCAATTAGAACTGGTGTTGGCTTACGTCTTGGTGCAAATGTTGGCTATACCGCGTATTCGGCAAAAAGCCACATCAACCCATTCTAGTGAATTATCGAAATTTATAAGCAAAAAGCCGGAAACCAATTTCCGGCTTTTTTGTTTTTTATTTTAATGAACCACCAAAGGTCTTTCGTTTTCGGGTTCAAAAACCATATGCGCCACGCCAATTTTACGGGCGGCCTTGATTAAGGCGGCAACCTCTGGCTCCCAACCATCATCTTTATTGGCGATTGGTAGGGCGTTGCGCACCTTTATATCAATCCAACCATATTGACCCAATGTGGCATCCAAAAGCGCGCCGGCATTTAACCCCTCATCAAGCATATAATCATAAAGATGGCCGGTTTCGGCAAGTTTATCACAATCCACAACGCTAATCATGGCGCATTTGCACCCCTTTGCGACTTTGGGATGATAATTTTCGGCAACCACGGTTCCGATAAGGATAATTTGTCCTGAAATAATACTGTCTTCTTGCATATTCATCATTGACGCAAATTCCATACCGGCTAAATTTTATAAATGGTTAATAATTTCTTAATTGGCATAAGCGGTGGATCTTGTTCTGGCAAGACTACTTTTGCAAAAAAACTTGCATCCCTAATATGCAACAACAGCCCCACACGCAAAGTTTGCATAATTTCCGAAGATGATTATTACCACGACAGAGAAACCCTTATTAATATCGAGTTTTATGACGGCATATTTGACGACCCAATAATTCGCGATCACGATTTATTATTGACCAACCTTGCGCAACTGGCACGCGGGCAAAATGTTGAAATTCCGCAATATGATTTTGTCCACCACCGCAGGAGTAAAAACCGACAAACCATTGAACCCGCAGACATCATAATCTTAGAAGGTATCCACCTATTTTGTAATGATGCTCTTGCAGAACAAATTGACTTCAAAATTTTTATTGAGCTTGAGGATGAAATCCGCCTTTCACGCCGCCTTGAACGTGATATTAATGAGCGTGGGCGCGATGAGGCATCTGTGCTTTCACAATATGAAGGGGTGCGGACTGCCTATGATAAATTTATCAGCCCCACAAAAACCCGCGCCGACATTATCACAAAGGGTGATTTTAATGATGAAATACTGCAAAATATTTCTCAAATAATTCAAAATCGAATTAATAAAACGGGAAACCATTTATAGTAGATGGGGACGGCAAAAGTTATCCAACTGAAACTTAAATAAAATATATGAAACTTGTTATGTTTCATTCAGATTTTATATGTATAATTAAACCATGTAGTTCAGTAATAACTATTAAAAGAGATTGAGATGAAAAAAAACGGCTTTAAAATTCTATCACTTGCAGCAATTGGCATTGGTCTATTTGGCGTTGGTGCGGCGGCATACGCGCAGGCTCAGGCGGCAAACCGCCCGCTTCCCGGGCGTTGGGAATTTAAAACCGTTGCCGCAGGTATTTATAATGATTCCGATGATTATTGCTTGTCACAAGTAGAAATTGAAAGATTTTATAATAACCCATGTAAGCGTAATAGCGTTTGCGTTTATTCGGTCAAAAAATTCAATCCAGATGGCAGTGCAACCTTTAAAGGAACCTGGACCGACCGCAAAAAACGCGTAACCAAGCTTAATGTTAATGGCGTGTTTCAACCGACCAAACTTACGCTCAAAGGAACAGCAAGCATTTATAATGTTCCGGTTCCAATTAATTTCACCGCAACCAGAACTGCGGCAAGCTGTAAAAAATAACTTCATTATTTATTATTTAGAAATGGCGGCGATATCTGCCGCCATTTTGTTATTTAAGACTTTAATATTGCGTGATTTTATTTCACCACGCATAATTAATGAGATTTACTGCCCTAATGACGTAAAAAAGTCGGATTCTGTTAGTAGTTTGTCTTGACCTATGATAAAATTCCTTTAACCCATAAATCACATTTTTGTGGAGCAATTGGTTTGAGCGAAGAAGAAAACACTGAAGCCCAGATGGAACAGCAACCCGATACCACTGAAACCGCAATTCAACCTGCGGCAGACGTGACGAGTAATGAGTCAGAATCCTCCGCCACCTCCGAAACAGAGGTAAAAGAAACCAATGAGGAATCCACAAGTGAGGCGCCAAAAGAAACTTTAATCCTTGGCGATTTTGGCGAAATCATCTGGAATGATGAGACAATTGCAAAAGTTACCACCGGGAACCCACATCTTGCGCCAAAATTTGAAATCACACGCGAAGAATTAAATCGTGATGAAACCCGCAATGTGGTTAAGGAGCGTCTAAGCAATTGGCTTGAAGACATGCTTCACACTGATTTGTTTCCACTTTTCCGCCTTAAATCAGCAATTGAACACGTTGCGCCAGAGGCAAATGCCGAAGCGGCACCAGCTGCTGAAGCAGAAACAACCGCCGAGGTTACAGAAACTCCTTCTGAAACCAACGCAGAAACAAATGCACCCGCACCAGTTGTTCACACTGTCCTAAGTGATGAGGCAAAAGTTCTTGCACAAAAATTGCTTGATTCTCATGGCATTTTAAATCGCGCTTATGTTGAAAAAGAGGTTGCGGCATTATCACAAGAAGTGCGCAAAAGCCTACGCGTACTTGGCATAAGATTTGGTCGTTCGGCGGTTTATTTCCCGCTTCTTCTAAAACCAAAAGCAGTGCGTTTGAATGCAATTCTTGGCTATTTGTCCGATGGTGCAAAATCTGAAAAACCATTCTTGCCGCCAATCGGCGTTACCTCATTCGAGGCGGACGAAACCCGTACAGAAAAAGAATATGATTTAATCGGCTTCCGCAATATTGCTGGTCGTTCAATTCGTATTGATATTCTTGACCGCGTTTTGGACGTTTTATATGAGGCGCAAAAAGAGGCAAAGGGTGCAATTCCAATGCCACAATCGGTTGTGTCATTCCTTGGTGTTTCTAATGAAATTGCCGAAAAAGTTGTTGAAACATTGGGTTGGGTTAAGAACACCGATGAAGAAGGCAAGGTTTTATGGCAATTCAAACGCCCTAAACCACCACAAAGAGCTTTCAAGCCGCGTCCACAAACTTCTGAGGGTGGTAATCGCGAATTTAAACGCCCTGATCAAAACTTTGGCGGCAAAAAGCGCAAAGATAATAAAGGCGGCAAACCAAAAGGCGGGCGCGATTATTCATCTGGCCCTAAACGCAATGATGGCGACAGCCCATTTGCAATCCTTGCCAGCCTTAAATTGGGCGACAAAAAAGAATAATTCAAATAGAGATTTATAAACCGGATGTTTCAAATGAAATATCCGGTTTTTTTATGCGCGTTTACGTAAAATATCGCCATCGGTATCGGGTGCAATAACTTCACCCAATGGGCGTGGTGCGCCAAAAAGATTACCTTGGGCAAAGCCTAAATCAAGCTCTAGCGCCTCGATAATTACGCGCTCATCCTCTACACGATCGGCAATCAAATCAACGCCGTAACGGGCGAATAATGACGCAACATCCTGTGGCTCAAACTCCCGTGCAAGGCCAGTAATTGGGCGAACCCCATCGCGCAATAATTGTTGTACCAATTTATTACCCGCGATTTTAACATAACGCACACCCATTCTTTCAAGCTTGCGTAAATCAACATCAATTGAATCACAGCGATCGATTGAGAAGCGGTAGCCAAGGTCAAACAGACGCCCCATATTACGCTCCGCAGTTAAGCCCAGTCTTTCAAAAGCATCACGTGGCAATTCAAAAATTAAGGAGCCTACCAAGTCACGGTTTTGTTTTAAATAATCGATGAATTGCGCAAAGAAGGTTTCATCACCCAAAGAAGTTGGTGAAATATTGCAAAATAGCGAAATGCGGCGATCACGACGGATTGTTTGGCGCGCAAGTTGCACACATTTTAACAATAACATATTGTCAATTTCGGCAACCAAACCCGAATGTTCGGCAACCTTCAAAAACTCACCAGGCATAATTAATTGGCCGGTGCTGTCGCGAAGGCGGGTGAAACATTCATAAAAAGAAACCCGTCTTTGCGGCAAGGTTACAATTGGTTGCAGATGAATTTCAACGCGGCTTGCGTCAATTGCCTCTTGCACGGCGGCAAGCAATGAACGTTCCGACCGCTTTGGACGGGGTGTAAGTGAGGCAATATTATCAACACGCGCTTGTTGTTTTTGTGCGGCAAAGGCGGCAATGCTATGGGCAAGATCTTTTAATTCATCGACAATTTTTTCTTCGCGCTGACGGCTTTCTTCAAGGATTTGGTCTTTGAATTCCTCAAACTCGGCGCGGGTCTTTTCATTTTCAAGACGCAATTGTTCAATTTCACTATTTACCTGATTGGTGAATTGGCGTGGTAAACGGATTTTTTTCGGCAAAAATACTGAATGTAACAAACCACAAGCAAGGGTAAACATTCCGCCAAGGCACATTGCAACCGCATTTGTATATTGGAAATAAATACTGGCAACCATACCAATACCAACACCAAGTGCGATATAAATAATTGTCAGAATAATATTAATAGCCGCAGCGTACAAATTAACCACCATTTTCTATGATGAACCGAAAAAATCTTTTAAATATAGCGGTTAATTTGGTTAACACATGGTTAATTTATTCATTTCTTAACAATTCATCAACATATGCAGGAACGGTTTCTGTTGCTTTTCCAATGCGGGTTTCGTCAAACAAACTATTACCAACACTTGGTTCAATATTGAATTCAACAGTATGCGCACCAGAGCGTTTGGCAATCTCAACAAAACTAGATGCCGGATGGACGTTACCAGAAGTTCCAATTGATAAAAACAGGCTTGATTTTAAAAGTGCCTTGTAAATTTCATCCATGCCAAACGGCATTTCACCAAACCAAACAATATGTGGGCGCAAAGTTGCGGTTTTATCAAATGGTGAAACAGTATCTGGCAAAATATCATCATGCCATTCAATTGGGAAATTGGTTTTGGTGCAACGTGCCTTTAAAAGTTCGCCATGCAAATGGATAAGATGATTTTTTACACCGTATTCTTTGGCGGCGCGGTCATGCAAATCATCAACATTTTGGGTAACGATTAGCACTTCACCGCGATGCCATTTTTTAATCAGACGGGCAAGCGCTAAATGTGCCTCATTTGGCTTTACTTCCAAAAGCTGGCGACGGCGCGCATTATAAAACTCATTAACAAGATTGGGATCGCGGGCATAGGCCTCTGGTGTTGCCACATCATCAATTTTGTGACCATGCCAAAGCCCATCCGCAGCACGAAAAGTCTGAAGGCCAGATTCCGCAGAAATACCAGCACCAGTAAGAATAACAATGTTTTTCATTTCAAATCTCCCACCGCAATATGTTTTGCACTTCATATGGCGCAATTATGCCATATTAAAGGCGAAATTATTTCAAATTGGCGGGAATATTTTACAATTCCCGCTGCTTTGCCATATTGGCAAGGCTTTGTTCGGGACGTGGGCCATAATGAGAAATAATCTCATAGGCACATAAAGAACCAAGCTTGCCACAGGCTTCTAATTCGCGACCCGATGCAACACCATATAAAACGCCGGCAGCGTATAAATCACCGGCACCTGTGGTATCGACAACTTTTTCAATTGGAATTGCAGGAACCCGCACCAATTCTTCACCACGTGCCAGAACTGAGCCATGTTCCGAACGGGTTAGGCATATCATTTCACAATCGCCGCGCGCATATTGCAACGCTACTTCAAAATCATCAGTATCATAAAGAGCAAGTATTTCGTTTTCATTGGCAAACAAAATATCAATATGATTTTTCACCAAATTGCGGAATGATTCCTTGTGACGCTCAACACAGAAAACATCAGACAAGGTAAGTGCGGTTAAGCGGTCATATTTCTTTGCAAATTCTGCCGCTTTTACAAATGCCGATTTGGCTTCTTCGCGGTCAAATAAATAGCCTTCAAGGAAAACGATTTTTGAGGCGCCAATTTTTGCCTCATCCAAATCTGTTTCACTCATAAGCGGAGAGCAACCAAGATAGGTGCACATTGAACGCTGCCCATCGGGGGTAACATTAATCAAACAACGCGCAGTTGATGGGCCATCTTCAAGTGGTTCAGTATTAAATGCCACACCAATTTCATTAATCTCTTCGATAAAGAAAGACCCCAAAGTATCATAAGCAACCTTGCCAATATATGCCGCTTTTCCGCCAAGTGACGCAATGCCAGCCATGGTGTTTGCCGCAGAACCCCCAGAAACCATTTTTCCAGATGCCATTGCTGAATAAAGTTTTTCAACCTGCCCCTCATCAAACAAAAGGGTCATTGCACCTTTTGTGATTGAATTTTTTTGCAAAAACTCATCACTAGCTGGGGCAATTACGTCAACAATTGCGTTACCCACACCACAAACATCGTATATGATTTCCATTCGTCACTTTCCTATTGTTGAATTCTCAACAGTCTTATAGCTTTATTTTAGCAATTAATAGCAATATTAAAATGTGACAAATACACAGTTTATATTGGGGATTGCCATTTGAAGTTCGCATTAATGGTTACACATAAATATTTTGATGCAAATTCAACAGAGTTTTATGCATCAATGGTGAAAAAACAATTCTCTTTGCTTGCCAATGCTTTGCAAAAGTATTCGATAGAACTTATCCCAATTTTTTGGGAAGATGCCCCCATTGATTTTGGTGATTTTGCCGCAATAACCCCTATAAATTCATGGTCTTATCCTGAAAAAACCGAAACCTTTAAAAACTATCTTGCGGCAATTGAAAAAAGCAATATCCGGCTTATTAACCCTTTATGGGTGCTGCGCGACAATATGAATAAATCATATCTTGAGCGTCTTTATAAATCGGGCGCACCCGTGCCACCGACCACAATTGTCGATGTTAAAGAGCATGAAAAAATCTACGCTGCATTTGATGATTTTTCATGTGATGAAATAATTATCAAACCCATTATTGGTGCGGGTGCATGGCGACAGGCCCGCCTTAAAAAAGGTGAAATGCTTCCCAATGCCGATTTATTACCGCCCGATTTGGCATTGATACAACCATTCTTGCCCAAGGTTGCCGAAATTGGTGAATTATCAATGCTGTTTTTTGGTAATGAATTTTCACATGCCCTTATGAAAACCCCAAAGGCAGGTGATTATCGTTCGCAAACGAAATATGGCGCGATTGAAACCAATATTACCCCTCCGTTTGAAGCACTAGCGGCGGGTAAAAAAATCCTGCAATCCTATGATCCAAATAATGAACTTGGTTATGCCCGTGTTGATATGGTGCAAAACACGGATGGACAATGGCTTTTGATGGAAATGGAAATGATAGAGCCTTATTTATATTTACCCTTTGACGGAGAAAACGGCCTTTTGGGGGCAAAGAATTTTGCCAAAGCAATTGCGGACAAAATCCTGTAACTTATTGAAAACATTTTTTGGTAATATTTTCATCTTTTTCGTCTATATAGGCAAAATTGAAATTATGGGCGGCATGACCCGCAGGAGTTAACATGAAAAAACGTTTTTTTGGAACAGATGGTATTCGTGGTGAAGCAAACAAACACCCGATGACATCGGAAACTGCACTTTATCTTGGGATGGCTGCGGGAACGTATTTCAAAAAGGCAAACAGCCAAAATATGGTGATTATCGGTAAAGATACACGCCGCTCTGGTTATATGCTTGAATTTGCGCTTGTGTCTGGTTTTGCTGCTGTTGGTATGGATGTTAAAATTCTTGGCCCAATTCCAACACCAGCCATTGGTATTTTGACGCGTTCTTTACGTGCCGAACTTGGGGTGATGATTTCAGCATCACACAATAATTATGCCGATAATGGTATTAAATTATTTGGCGCTGATGGCTTTAAGCTTAGCGATAAAGAAGAGTTGGAAATCGAGGCACTCCTTGCCGAGCCTGAAAAAATCAAACGTGCAGGACCAAAAGATATTGGCCTTGTAAAATCATTTGAAGATTCACGCGGTCGCTATGTTGAGGTTGTTAAACAAGCCTTTCCGCGTGGGCTTCGCCTTGATGGCTTACGAATCGTTGTCGATTGCGCAAATGGCGCGGCCTATAAAACTGCCCCTTGGGCATTATGGGAATTGGGCGCAGAAGTGGTTGAAATTGGCGTAAGCCCAAATGGTATGAACATTAATGATGGCTGCGGCTCAACCAATTTGACGCAATTGCGGGAAAAAGTAATCGAACGCCGTGCGGATCTTGGCATTGCACTTGATGGTGACGCCGATCGTATCGCAATCATTGATGAAAAAGGCAATGAGATTGATGGGGATCAAATCATCGCATCAATCGCAAGCAATATGTTGGCATCTGGCAATTTGCGTGGACCTGTTGTGACCACGGTTATGTCTAATTTGGGTCTTGAGAATTTCATTAAATCACGCGGTGCAGAATTTATTCGCACCGATGTTGGTGATCGTAACGTGGTTATTGCAATGCGCGAACATGGTTCAAACCTTGGTGGCGAACAATCAGGGCATGTTATTGCCCTTGATTATGCGACCACTGGTGACGGTCTAATTTCGGCATTATTGGTTCTTGGCGCAATGGTTGAACAAAATAAAAAGGCGTCCGAAGTTTTAAATTGCTTCACGCCAATGCCGCAAATTCTTAAAAACATTCGTTATACTGGTAAATCACCTTTATTGATTGATAAAAACGCAAAATTGGTTGAACAAGTTAAGCAAGATATGGCTGCCAAGGGCGCGCGCCTTGTTGTCCGCACATCGGGCACCGAACCATTAGTAAGACTTATGGCAGAGGGCGAAGACGAGGATATGATTCGCAATACTATCGATGAACTTGCGGCGGCAATTTTATAAAATCTAAACCAACCGTCCCGCAATAAATGCGGGGCGACGGGTTTTTATTTCACTGGTTGTTTTTGAAGTTTTCGCGCCAATGTGCGGCGGTGCATACCAAGCCTGCGTGCAGTTTCTGAAATATTATAATTGGTTTCTTCCAAAGTGGATTGGATGGTTTCCCACTCAAGATTTTTTATCGAGCTGGGGCGAGCAGTAATTGGTGCGGAAATATCGCCATCACTTTTTTCAAATGCCTTTATGATTTCATCACTATTGGCGGGTTTGGCAAGATAATGGCAGGCCCCAAGTTTTATCGCCTCAACAGCGGTGGAAATACTGGCGTAACCAGTTAAGACCACTATTTTTAATTCAGGCTGTAATTCCAATAATTCTTTGACACATTCAAGACCAGAACGATTTTTAAGGCGTAAATCAACCACCGCATTATCGAACTTTTCTTTTTGGGCAACGGTAATCGCATCCTCATATGAATTTACTGTGCGCACATTAAACCCGCGCTTTTGAAATGATTTTCCAAGCGTGTCGGCCAATGGCACATCATCATCAATGATTAATATCCGCCTCATATCATAATTGCCTTTAACGGAAATTGCATGGTTACAATAACACCATTATTGTCTGGCTTATTATCAAGTCGCAAACCACCGCCCAATGCCTTCATTGTTCCTTGTGCCAAAAACAAACCAACGCCAAAACCATTTTCATTTTTGGTTGAATAATTTTCTTTTCGGATTTTTTCCATAAGATTAACAGGCGCGCCTTTTCCAAAGTCCTCGATTTTAATTATGACATTCTCATCATCCAAATATGCCTGCATTGCGATTTTTTTCGCATTATTTTCAACACTGGCATCCTTGGCATTGTTAAGAATTGTCACAATTGCCTGTTCAACAATTAAATCACAGGCGGCATTTATGTTTTCAAACTTTATTTCATGCAACAATTGGACATTTTGTCCATTATTGCTTTGCCAACTCTTACAAATGCCGGTTAGGAAGTTGCCAAAATCATCATGCCGCGCCCCCTGCCCCCGAATTTGCCCCGAAGATGCAAGGATACGGTTTAAGATATTTTTAGCGCGTTCAAGCTGTGACAAAAGGGTTTTAACCTCTTCATCACGTTCCGCTTTTTTTGATGGTGGGTTTAAAACCAACCAATCATTCAAAATGATTGACATGGTCGCAAGTGGGCCGCCTAGTTCATGTGCCGCACCCGCACTCATAAGACCAAGACGCAATATATTTTGCTGTTCAGTGGCGTTTTGTTGCAATTCAAAAATTGCTTTGTCACGCTCTTTTAAATTTTGCATGGCCTTGGTTACAAAATACACCAAAATAAGGCTTGATAATGCAAAGCTAAGCATCATTCCTTGGGCCTGCACTTCAAAAAAAGCGGTATGGCGGGATTTTCCAACTACAAAAGGGCTTTCAACAAATTCAATAAACAAAAACCCAATTATGCCCACAACATAAATCGACCACGCATAGCGCTTTAATAATAACAAAGAGCCAAGAATAATGGGGATGATTAAAGCAAGCAAAAATGGGTTTGATGGCCCACCGGTTTGCAGCATCACAACAATTAAAAAAATCGTATCAAGCAAAAGCCAAACAAAAGTTTCGGCATCATTGATAGGGGTTTTTGATTTTAATCGCATAACGGCAAGAAATTGCATCAATATCATTAATTGCAATTCAATCATTAATGTGCGGATAGGAATAAAAATCGACAGCACATTATAGGCAACCATAAAAATAGCGCCATAAATAATAATTGCCAAAAGCCGCAACATAACCAAAAGCCGAAAATTCTTACGGCTGGTTATTGCTTCTAATTGTTGTGGGTAAGAAGAACTCATTACGCCGCACCTTTTGGCACATTTGCCGCCGGAAGTTCCATAATAAACCGCGCACCTTTTATTTCATCATTAACCTTGCGGTTTTGCGCCCATAATTTGCCATTGTGATTTTGCACAATTTGCCGTGCAATCGCAAGCCCAAGACCAGAATGCGTGCCAAAGGCCGCCTGCTCTTTTGGGCGTTGGGTATAAAAGCGTTCAAAGACGCGTGATAATGCCTCTTCAGGAAGACCAGGGCCTTCATCTTCAACAAAGATACGGATTTTTTTCTTTTTCAATTGTGCTAACACCCGCACCCTTGCCCCTTCGGATGAAAAACTAATGGCGTTATCAAGCAAATTAATCAAAACCCGTTCAATCGCCTCATAGCGAATATTGGCAAAAAGCAAATCTGTATCATTTTCAAAAACCGCAGTGATTTTTAACTTTTTATCATGGGCAACCGATTGATAATTGGCGACAAGATTTTCAATCATTTTCCGCATATTACGGGTTTCACGGGTTTCGCGCGCAAGTTCGGCATCAAGGCGCGATGCATTGGAAATATCGGTTACAAGGCGGTCAATCCGCCCCAAATCAGATAAAAGAATTTTTTCCAATTTTTCCTTTTGCTCGGGCTTAAGGTTGCCGCGCAATAATTCCGCCGCATTTTTTACCGCCGCCAATGGGTTTTTAATTTCATGGGCAACATCGGCGGCAAATCTTTCATTGGCCTCAATCTTATCTTGCAAACTATTGGTCATGCGCGACAATGCTTCGGCAAGTTCACCAATTTCATCGGGGCGCGCCAATAATTCCTTGTCGGTAATGAATGATGTCCGCCCCGAACTTACGGCATCGGCGGCATTTGAAAGCTGCTGCAATGGGCGGGCAATAACCCATGCAAGCGTTGATGCCGATAAAAGGTTCGCCAAAACCGCCGCGACAATGAAGGGAATAAGGGCGCGGCGTTCATTGGCGATAATATCAGAAACATCAGAGCTTTCGAGTGTTAAGACACCAACCACCGAATTCACCCTTTGAATCGGAATTGATACGGAAACCACACGCTTTCCTTCTTCATCAAAACGCTCATGGGCAACTGTATTCCCCTGAATCGCGGCGGCGATTTCATCATTTAATGCAATTGCAGGGTCATTTTGTGACCCTTGGGCGCGAATACGCACTTTTTCCACCGCATCATTAGTGGCCTTTTTAAAATCGGGAATTTTTTGATCAAGTGGCGGTAATTCGCGCACTGAAACCTCATCATATAAAACATCGGAATCGGTTATTAATTGGCGATTTTTATCAAAAAGCCGAAGCCTGCCACCAGGTTCACGAAATAGGCGCTTTAGAACCACGCGCGCACTATCGGCATCAAGATAAAGCCCTGTATCATCTTCACCAACTGCGGCCTCGGCAAGGACACTGGCGATTGTCATGCCTTGGGCGCGCAATGTATCCGCGCGCGCCTGTGTAAGCCCTGCCCGCAACTCATTCAAAATCAATGAACCAAGTACCAAAACCGCAAGACCGGCAAAAGAGCCGATAAAAATTACGCCGGCAATACCACCGCGCCTACTTTTCTTGGTATCGGTTACAAAATCCGAAAAGAACTTCCGCTTTTGCTTCTTCTCTTGTTTAATATTTGCATCAGCGGTGATTTCATCACCACTTGCACCAAGAGAGGAAGAATTTCGCGGTGGCGATTGCATTACCCCTCCATATATCTGTAACCGACACCATAGAGGGTTTCAATTTTATCAAATTCATTATCGATTTCACGGAATTTACGGCGAATGCGTTTTACGTGGCTGTCAATTGTGCGATCATCGACATAAATGCTCTCGTCATAGGCGGCATCCATAAGCTGGTCACGGCTTTTCACAAAACCTGGTCGTTGCGCCAAGGCATTTATCAAAAGGAATTCAGTTACCGTTAGTTTTACTGGCTTGCCCTTCCACGCACAAATATGGCGATTTGGATCAAGGGTAAGATTGCCACGTGAAACCACTTTTTTATCACTACCCGGGGTCGGGGTTTCAAGAGCATTACCTAATCTCGCACGGCGCAAAACCGCCTTGACCCGCTCACTTAAAAGGCGGGCTGAAAACGGCTTGGTTATATAGTCATCGGCACCAACCGAAAGCCCCACCACCTCATCAATTTCATCATCTTTTGAGGTAAGAAAAATCACCGGAATATCGGAGGTTTCACGCAAACGGCGCAATAATTCGACACCATCCATACGCGGCATTTTAATATCAAGGATTGCAATATCAGGCGGCGAAGACGTTAGTGCCGGTAAAGCAGCCGCACCATCGCAAAAAGTGACCACATCATACCCTTCATTTTGGAATAAGATTTCCAATGAAGTTCGAATATTGTCATCATCATCAACCAGCGCAATTTTAGTCATATTCAATTTTGCCTTTTTACAATCTAGTTTCTTATTTTAACTTTTGCCATTAATTCGCGAAAATCTTTGTCATTTTGAAGGCGCGTAAAGATAACATCGCCTGTAACACGCCCTAAATTGACGTCTGATGGGTAATGCGCACCACATACCACACGGCTTTCACCATATTCACGACCACGGGCAAGAATTTCATCGGATTTATTTGGATAAATACGCGCCAAAATCATTGCCGTTTCCCAGCCCCACGCCGAATGGCCAGATGGGTATGATGAGCCATAAGGTTCATCGCCCTTGGCACAAAAAACCACATTTTTTTTATCATAATATAATGGACGAACGCGGTCATAGGCTTTTTTTGCATCACCGCTAAGTTTGAGGTGATATTTAAGTGCATATGTAAAAACCGCCGCAATTTCAGGATTGTTTTGCGCGGTAAAGTCTTTGCCCAAAACCTGTTGATACATTGCAAATGGTTCAAATTTATTATCAAACGCAGCCTTGTCCCAACGTTCACCGCTATGGCTGCCTTGTGCCTCGATAACCTTGCCGATTTCGGTTTCATTATCCGGTGGCGGCGGTAATATAAGTTTCCAATTTACAGGTTGAACATTGGTTGGCGTCAACGCCACCTGTGCAACTGCACCAGTTGTTTTAATGGTTTGGCATGCACCAAGACCAATTCCAGCAAAAATAATAAAAGAAGTTAAAAGAATTTTTTTCATATCAGACGCATATTGTTTTTTTGAATCTTGCAATAATTTATTGTTTAAATCAAGAAGAATGCACCTTTAATAAAAAAACCCTGCCACACGGGGTTTAGGGTGTGGCAGGGTCAACACAAACGAAATACTTCGATTGTATGTTTAATCGCGGTGTTTTTCGCCTTTTTCGTCGCCGTCATCATCACCGCCAGCTTTGCCTTTGCCTTTTTCAGAACCGAAAACGGCATTTAAAACTGCTGTGCTTTTCTCTTTACCACCCGCAACAGATGCCAAAGTTTGCTCTGTTGTTGTAACGTTAAAGCCTTTTGCCTTTAATTCGCTGACAAGCTGATCTGGGGTTTTGCCAACAATTGGCGCAACTTGCGAAATTGGCGCTGCCTGAATTGTGCTTGAAATCGCATCAAATGGCGGTCTTCCACCCTTACCTTCTTTTTCGCCACCCAAAAAGAAACTTGCGGTTAGAATTGCGGCAAATACCCCAATAATCCCAAGCGCCAAGGGTTTTTTAAGATAAATTTGGAATGGTTTGAAGTTTGTAACCACATGAAGCCCAACCCCAAGCAAGAACGCCCAAGAAAGCCATTCATGTGCAGGTTTGTTTAGACCAACTGCTTTGTGGAAAAATATTAAAACACCTGTAACTGCCATTAATAAAAATGCGCCAATGGTTATTGGTGTTGCGATTTGTCGTAAAAATTTCATCATCGTCTGCCCCTTTACATTAACTCTAACGTTTACGTAAAAAAATTCCGTCGATAAATTTCATCGCTTACCACTTGTTTTATTTTACAAAAAATCCAAATATTGGGATAAATGGGCAACAGGGACATCATAAAGGCACAAAATGACACCAAAAACCAATGCAGAAGCCGTTAAAAATCTTCTTGATTTGCTAAAATTAAAGAAAAATAGCGAAGATATTTTTACTGGCCCAATAAACCAAGAAGATTGGGCACGAGTTTTTGGTGGGCAAGTTATTGCCCAAGCACTTTTGAGCGCATGTGAAACCATTGATGATGGTCGTATGCCACATTCACTTCATGCCTATTTCATTCGCCCTGGTCGCCCAGAATTGGCAATTGATTTTAGTGTTTCGCGTGATCGCGATGGCAAGAGTTTTTCAGTGCGCCGTGTAGCGGCATCACAAAATGGTGGTGATGGCGATAAAATCATTCTTAATATGGCATGTTCATTCCAAACCCCAGAAGAAGGTTTGGATTACCAAAAGCCAATGCCCAAAGTAGCATCACCTGATGAATTGGAAAACGAAACCACACTTTATACGCAATTATTCGAAAACCATACCGATTTAACAGTAAACATTCCTGAGCGGTATAAAAAC
The DNA here is from genome assembly GCA_002337085.1 of Hyphomonadaceae bacterium UBA1933. Lineage (GTDB taxonomy): Bacteria > Pseudomonadota > Alphaproteobacteria > Caulobacterales > Aquidulcibacteraceae > Pseudaquidulcibacter. Next base: position 201,041 of record DDFH01000006.1, read on the forward strand.
CACCTTTTGCGCCCCCGTGCCATAGAATTTAGACCAATTAACCAAGATAGATATATTGGCACACAATCAACCGAGGCAACACAATCATTCTGGTTCCGCCTTGCCGCGCCATTATCGGATATTGAGGCCAAAAATCAGATTCTTCAACGCGCCATCCTTGCCTATACTACTGATTTGATGTTGCTATCCACTTGCCTTTTACCACATGGGATTAAATTTTATGATGGGCGGATTCAGGTCGCAAGTCTTGATCATGCGCTTTGGTTTCATGAAGATATTAATCTGAATGAATGGCATTTATACGAACAATCATCACCATGGTCAGGTGGTGGGCGCGGTATGAACCACGGCCTTATTTATAGACAAGATGGAAAATTAATTGCCAGCGTTACCCAAGAAGCGCTTATAAGAATGCGAAAAGGGCAGGAAAATCCCGCCCCTTCACATATTCAATCTAATATAATTTCTTTATTAGAATAATTATTAGTGACCTCTGCCGCCACGGAATGAACCCATGTTACCGGCTGCAAATGATGAATTGTTGATGCTTCCTGCACGTCCTGCGTTTACATTGGCAAAGCTTGAAACATTACCATAGTTTGCCTGACGGAAGCCACTAACGCCACCACCAACACTTGTGCCACAGCTACCACAGCCAGCGCTTGAACCTTTGTTCCAACCGCCACGAGACGAATAAGAACCATAGTTACCTGCTGCGAAGCTGCTGTTGTTAATGTGACCGGCACGACCAGCATTTACATTAGCAACGCTATTGATGTTACCATAATTGGTTTGACGGAAACCGCCATTGCCACCAATTGTGCCACCACAACCGCTTGCGCCACCACAGCCACCAGTGCTGCCACCATTGTTCCAGCCGCCACGACCAGAATATGAGCCATAATTACCCATTGCTGTGCTGCTGTTGTTGATGCGACCGCCATAATTTACGTTAACATTGGCATGGCTAGAAATATTGCCATAATTTACTTGATGGAAATTGCCGCCATTTGCACCGTGACCGCCCCAGCTGCCGTTTCCGCCATTGCTTCCACCGTTGCCACCGCAACCGCCGCTGCCGCCATTACCGCAACCGCCGCCATTACCGCCGCCATTTCCACCATGGTTTCCATTTCCACCATGGCCGCCCCAGCCGCCATTTCCGCCGTTGCCACCATTTCCGCCATGGCCACCCCAGCCGCCGTTACCACCGTTACCACCGTTGCCGCCATTGCCACCGTTACCGCCATGGCCGCCCCAACCGCCATGACCGCCGTTCTTGTTATTGTTATTGTTATTGTTATTGTTATTGTTATTGTTGTTGTTGTTGTTGTTGTTGTTGTTGTTGTTGTTGTTGTTGTTGTTGTTGTTGGAATTATTGTTCCAATTACCGTTGTTTATCCAACCATTATTTGTCCAGCTGCCATTGTTAATGTTGCCATTATTGGTCCAGCTTCCGCCGTTATAAACATTGCCATTATAATTCCAGCTTCCACCATTGTTGGTGTTATTGGTTGTATTATTATTGGTGTTGCCGTTCCAAGTTCCACCGTTATTGGTGTTATTGGTCCAAGATCCACCATTATTAACGTTGTTGTTCCAGGTACCGTTGTTAACATTATTGTTCCAAGTACCACCATTATTGTTATTGGTAGTGTTGTTGGTTGTGTTATTCCAAGTACCGCCATTATTGTTGTTAACGGTATTATTGCTATTGTTAGTGCTATTATCGACGCTGTTATCATAATTATAAGTGTTGCCACCATTAATAACCATGCCGCCAAATCGGCTACCGCCATTGTTGACAACGGTCATGCCGCCGCCGCCGCCACCGCCGCCGCCATCAACACCATAGCCAACGCCATCGCTAAACATATTGCCGTTTAGTTCAACAGTTGGTTCGGTATAAGGAATTGGTTGCACTTCATAGTTTGAAAGTGGAATAACTTGGCACATGCCAGTTTGTTGGAATTGTTGAACCTCAGTAACCGCATGGCAACCGTGTGATGCCGCAACGCTTGCAACACTTGTTTCGTCAACAACCGCAACCGAATTGCTATATGCAGATGCATATGCTTGTGGGGCATTTTGCATAGGTACAAACGGGGTTGCACCAGTTACTTGCCAACCAGAATCATATGTAACCGCACCGCCACTTGATGAAGAAGTTTCAGAATAAGTATAAGAACCGCCATTTGCCGCCATTGTTTGCATTGGAACAGCATCGTTTTGAACGGTTAGTTGAGGCACAACCTTCATTGCGCCAGCACAAGGAGACGGGGTACCGACATTCATCATGCAACCATCACCCGCAAGAGCATTTGAAGCAGCAAAAAGTGCAAACCCTAAAGCTGATGCACTAAAGAAAAATTTGTTTTTAGACATACGACACCCATTCGTTAATAAAAGGTAAATGTAAATTTCGTATGCCTAAAAGCACTTAAAATAATGCGTTTTCAACCCTTTGCCCCTAATAGGGGAATCTTAATATTTACGATTCTTTTACTATAAGAATTGTGATTATAAATGAAGCAGGGGCAAAATTGATGCCAAAATTATCTTGGTTTTTATTGTGATTTTGGTGACGGGTTAACCATAATATTTGGATTAGAATCACAGAATATTATAGTTTTACTGTAAAAAAATGCAGCAAATGCACAATTATTTTTATCGACGAGTGATTTTATCGCTGTGTTTGGAAGTGATTTCATAAAAATCGCGCATATTTTCGAAAGTATCGATCGCGCCAACACTTCGCAATGCTTCATCATGACCTTGTGTAATGTGTCCACCACCCAAAAAACCAATTACTTTCATATTTGCGGCACAAGCACCCATGACCCCAAAAATTGAATCTTCGATAACCAAGCAATCTTCAGGATCATAGCCCATATTTTTCGCAGCATATAGGAATACATCGGGTGCTGGCTTTGGCCGTTCAACCTGTGACGCCGAAAAAACATTTTCACCAAAAAAATCGATAAGGCCAACATTTATAAGATTGGTTTTCAATTGTTCAAGGCGTGTAGTTGACGCCACACAGAACTTATTACCAAGGTTTTGTAATACTTCATCAATACCATCGATTATTTTAAGTTCGGTTTTATATGCCTCATGGACATTATGTTGCATTTGGCGGAAATCATCTTCTTTAAACTCTATACCAAGTTCTTCACAAATGGTTTCCCACACAATCCGCGACTGTTTTCCAGAAAAACGAACTGCCGATTCTTGGGCGGTAATGGGATGACCGAATGAATTGGCGAAATCAGCGCCTATTTTTGCGGCAATCACTTCGCTATCAATTAAAACCCCATCACAGTCAAAAATAACCAACATTTTTCATTTATTCCCGAATTTAAAAGCCTTTTTGCCGCGTTAATGCAAAAATACAAGATATAATTTTATTTAATTCCCACAAGACAGCAAATATTTAGGGCATTAATACATGGTTAACCATGGTTTGTAACATCTTGTGATATGACAGTTTTATGAAACCGTGTTTCCTTATTATTGTCCGCGATTTCATACGGGCAACCCTTTAAATAGGGTTTAGTCATCATAAGGAGGTAAACTCAATGGCTTTAGAATCACATATCCGCGAATTAACTGATAAACATTCAAAACTTGATGCTTTGATTCAAAGAGAAACTAAAAGCCCCTCAGTCGATGATACGCAGCTTAAATCCATGAAGCTACAAAAACTGCGGCTTAAACAAGAATTAGAAGGCCTACGAAATAGACCAAATTAGGCAATTACATTTCAGGGAAAATGGGGGCGGGTTTCGCCCCCTTTTAGTTTAAAAATTTGCGTGGCAAATTTAGCTCTTCGTTTTACGGAAAAGTCTGCAACTTTTCCTAACAACTTTTTTTAAAAATTTGCGGGGCAAATTTGGCTCTTCGTTTTTACGGAAAAGTCTGCAACTTTTCCTAACAATATCCTTAAAAATTTGCGAGGCAAATTTGGCTCTTCGTTTTACGGAAAAGTCTGCAACTTTTCCTAACTCATCGCGGTCAATGCCTTGAGTTTAATATAAAAAAACCCCGCAGAGTGTGCGGGGTCTTTTTTAAAGCATTATAAAAATGATTATTGTTCTTTTGCGCGCTCTACATATGAGCCGTCTTCGGTCATAATAACGATTTTGGTGCCAACAGTAAGATATGGCGGAACCAAAGTGCGTACACCATTTTCAAGTGTCGCTGGTTTATATGATGACGATGCCGTCTGTCCTTTTACGGTTGGTTCAGTGTCTGTAATTTCAAGAACAACACGGGTCGGAAGTGTGCATGCAAGCGCAACATCATTAAAAATAGTAAGCCAAACTTCCATATTTTCTTGAAGATAAACCGCATCATCACCCAAAACATCTTTTGGAACACTCATTTGTTCGTAGTTTTCAGGGTTCATGAAAACGAAATTATCGCCATCGTCATAAAGATAATTAAATTTGATTTCTTCAACGAATGCTTTTTCAACGCTATCGGTGGTTTTGTAACGTTCGGTAATTTTGATGCCATCGACAATGCGGCGCATCTCAACCTGTGTAACAGGAGTACCTTTGCCAGGGTGAATATTCTGGCAATTCATAACGACATATAATTTATTGTCGCCATGTTCAATAACGTTGCCTTTGCGGATAGATGAAGCAATAACTTTTACCATAAAAATCTCTTTATAATTGAGGAAGTGGAATTAAGCGCTGCCATAAGCTAAAATAAGCAATATTTCAATTGTTTTAGTGTGATTGGTGGCAAAGGGGCGGTTTAAACATAATGAAATACTGGAATAAAGATAGACTAAAAGACAAAATGCCATTTTTAAACGCCCGCAATATTGCCAAAAAAGCGATTCGTGAATGGTTTATAAACCAAGACTTTACAGAGGTTGAAACTGCACAATTGCAAAATTCCCCTGGCAATGAAGTTCATCTTTTGGGGCTTTCAACCCAATGGACCGCACCAAATTTACAAAGCCGTGAAATGTTTTTCGCAACATCGCCCGAATTTTCTTGTAAAAAAATTATTGCCAGTGGAATGGAAAGAATTTTTGAATTTGCGCGCGTATTTCGTAACCGCGATTTATCACCGCTTCATGCACCTGAATTTACCATGCTTGAGTGGTATAGAACCAATGAAGATTGGAATAAGGTAATTGATGATACTTTGGCAATTTGCAAAAATGCGGCCGTGGCAAATGGTGCGGAATGTTACCGCTTTGGTAAAATTGAAATCCCAATTACTGCCACACCTCAACGCCTAACACTTCAAGATGCATTTTTGAAATATGCGGGTCTTGATATGCTTTCAACAATTGCCCATGACGGGGTAACCAATCGCGATGAATTTGCGCGATTATCACTATTATCCGGTGTTAATGTTGATACTAATGATAATTGGTCAGACATTTTTACCAAGATTTTGGTTGCAAAAATTGAACCCCATCTTGGCATAGATGCCCCAACAATTTTATGTGAATATCCGTTACCAGAGGGGGCATTGGCGCAAAAATGCCAACATGACCCGCGCGTGGTTGAACGTTTTGAGCTTTATATTTGCGGGGTCGAAATTGCCAATGGCTTTGGTGAATTGGTTGATAGTGCCGAACAACGCGCACGCTTTAAAGAAGCAATGCAAGAACAAGAAAAAATTTATGGAAAATCCTATCCCATCGATGATGAATTATTAGAGGCATTAAATCATATGCCGCCAACATCAGGCGTCGCATTGGGCTTTGAGCGCCTAGTAATGCTTATAAGTGGGGCAAGAAAAATTTCAGATGTGCAATGGGATGATTTTAGGGGATAAATTGAAAGTGTAAAAAATACCGTCTTGGGAAATTAATCCCAAAAACTTCAATAAGGACTTTATGCACTATGCCTTTTTCGCGCTTGGGCACACAAAAATATAGCCCGCCGCACCATAGCAAGTTTTGCTACCTAATCCGTATTTAACCTCAAACCGTGAAAATAATTTATAATCCTCACGCGAAATCGGTAAATATGACGCTACGTCGGTCATAAGGCGTTTTTGCGACCGCATCACTTCACGGAAATGTTGGGTCGTTGGGTTGGTTGCATAAAGGCCGACCACTGCCACAAAGGTCAGTAGAAAAAGGCCGCCCATATTTGCACTTCGTTTAGTCATATTTGATCCCCTGCAAATTAAAACTATTCGTGAGTTTTTGAATCACTTGATGGCGATATTTGGGCAAAGAAGCTTACAATTTCACCATTTTTTCAATATTATTCAGTTATATTACATTATTGTTAATTTGCCAAAGCTGTAAAGCCTTTAAATTGAACACATTGTCGCAGATTATCAACATTTGCTTTTGGTTAATTTATTAACATTAGGAATACTATAACATAGTAATCATTAGCGATTCTTTCTGGCTTACGTTGGGTTCACTCTGCCAGCAGAATTAAAATTACGCCCGGAGATGTGGATATGAATACTCGTCTGATGTTTTTATTGCTTGCTGCAAGTTCATCACTTCTTTTGGGTGCTTGTGCTGGCGGCGGTGGTGGTGGTGGCGGTGGTAATACAACGCCAATCATTGTTTCACCGCCCCCACCACCACCTCCTCCCCCTCCTCCACCGCCGCCGCCGCCGCCGCCTCCTCCGCCGCCACCAGTTGTTGCAGGTGTTGATTATCCTTTAAGCACTTCATCAGAATTTAGGCGCAATTACGGGCTTTCAACAATAAAAGTTCAAACCGCATGGGCGCGTGGTGCAACTGGTGAAGGAGTAAAGGTTGCGGTAATTGATACGGGTGTTGATAAAGCCCAAACCGATTTGGACGCCAATGTTCTTGTAAATGAAGACATTGAAACCGCGACCCGTGCCGCAGAAGATGTTGACCGTCATGGGACAATGGTTGCGGGATTTATTGCAAGCGAATTTAATAATACCGGAACTGTTGGTGTTGCCTTTAAATCAAGCATTTTATCTTATAGGGTTGATGAAGCCGGAAGCTGCCAATCTGCTGATGATTGTTCATTACTTGAATCATATATTTCCACCGCCATTGATCGCGCAATTTCAAAAGGCGCAAAAATTATAAACCTGTCACTTGGTTCTGGTGCCGATAAAACAGGTTCGGCATTTGAATATGCACTTTTGCGGGCAACGAATGCGGGCCTTGTTGTGGTTATCTCTTCTGGTAACGATAGCGATATTCAGGTGGATTGGCCGGCGCGCTTTGCCTCAGATTCACGCTTCAGGGGGCGCTTGGTTGTTGTTGGCGCAACCAATTACGACAATACAATGGCATCATTTTCCAACAGAGCCGGTGAATATAAAGATTATTATTTAGTTGCGCCCGGCGCAACATCATTTGATGCCAATGATAAATATATCCCAGGGCAAACTTTGGCGACAGATTGTGATGAGCAAAATTCTTGCTATTTGGTATCTGGAACATCGTTTTCTGCACCACAGGTTTCTGGTGCTTTGGCACTTTTATTTCAGGCCTTCCCAAATTTAACGGTTGATCAGGCAATTAAAATCATCCTTGATTCAGCAACAGATTTAGGGGCAACGGGAATTGATGATGTCTATGGGCATGGTCTTTTAAACCTTGATGCCGCATTTTCCCCAATTGGCAACACCACATCCAGCACAATTAGTGGCACAAGGATTTCACTAAACTCATTCACCGCAACTTCAAGCCCAGCATTTGGTGACGCATTGGGGCGGGCAAATCTGGTTACAGGAATTCGCGATAAATATAACCGCAGCTTTAATCTTGATATTGGTTCACGAATTAATGCGCCTTTATCAGCCGTGTTCGCGAATAGCTTTGGGAATGAACTTGCGCCACAAAAAGTGGAAACCAAAAATGGGTTTATTTCTTTTGTTCCACAACTTGCGCCCAATATGGGATTAAACAGTTTTGCAACCGACACCATAAGCCAAAAAATGTCGGGTGGTGGTCGATTTGCATTAAGTGGCTTTGATGTTGAATATGGTTTTGCCTCTGGCGGGATGTCATTATTTAACCAAACTGCGGATAATCCCGTGGGTGATGGGCAAAGGTTTGGTCTTTATGCCCTTAGCCAAGCGGAAAATAGTCTTAGCATTGGTTTACACAAGGATAATTGGGGTTTTGGCTTTATTTCATCACAAAATAAAAAGTCAAAATCTTTGCATTATGACGATGCCCGCCAAACAATTAATCAGTTTGATTTTAATTATGCGAATGCGAATAATAAAATCAATTTGGGCATTGGTAATTATTACGAAAATGGTTCGGTTTTAGGTATGCAAATGATGGGCATTGACCAAAGCCCAAAAGCAGCGACCGGATATTTCAATATTGGCTATTCACATATTTTTGGAAATCGCTTCTTGCTTAATGCCCGTGCGCAATATGCAAAATTAAGCAATGCAAATTACGGTGAGATTTTTAACGTCTATAAAACCCCATATGCCAACGCATTTGGTCTTGAAATGACTGCCTTTGATAATGATGGCAGCCTTGTTTTCGGTATTGAACAACCAATGCGCGCCTATTCAGGGGCATTGCAATATAATCTTGCAAATGCATATACGGATTGGAATGTCGATAGCGGCAATAGTGTAAGAATAATTGGCATTGAACCAAGTGGGCGTGAAATTCGTTACAGTCTAGTTCGCAATCAGCAAATTTTCGAAACGGGCTATTTTTCGTATGGGATTGGGCGTATAAATGATCGTGGAAATTCTATATATTCCAAGCCTGAAACCCATATATTTATCGGAACTGGTTTTAAATTTTAATTTTAGGAGAAGATGTTTTGAGAAAACTTTCCATTTTATCGGTGGCATTTTTGGCAATTCTTGGGGCGTGTTCACCAAAAGTTGAAAAGAAAATACAGGTTACAAATCCTGAAAATGGCGAAAAAACCGAAGTCGCGGTTAGCAAATCATTATTGGGCGACAAAGAAACCACCATCACCAATAAAAAAGATGGCTCATCCCTTACTGTTAAAGAAGGATCATTACCGTCTGAATTCCCATCCTATATCACGCTTTATCAAGGCGCAAAAAATATTGCCACTTTGCAGGCAAATGATGGCAAAGACACCGAAAACAAAGTGTCGATGGTGACCTTTACCACCAATGATGCCGCTAATAAGGTTATCGATTTTTATAGCAAGCAATTGGCGGCAAATGGCTATAGCGAAAAAGGAACCGCCAATATGGGTTCAATGGCAATGACGTCACTTATCAATGAAAAAACTGAAGAGGCGTTACAGATTGTTGCAACCAAGGCAGAGAATAAGGACGAAACCGCAGTTCAGCTTATATTTGCAAAGCAGCCAAAAAAATAACTAATGCTATTTTAAATCCGCAATCAAATCGTCAAGCAATTGTTTGAGCGTGGCAAATTTAGCATCAGGCATACAAAGGTTTCTTGTCATTTCATTTGGCAAATGTTGGCAGTGTGTCTTTGCTATTTTGCCTTTTTCTGTAAGGGTGATTTCAACCGCCCGTTCATCAGTTTTGGAGCGGGTGCGAACCACAAAGTCATCGCTTTCAAGGCGCTTTAGGAGAGGCGTCAAAGTATTGGTGTTTAAAATTGCACGCTCACAAATATGTGAAACCGAACATGGGGCATCTTCCCACAAAATCATCAAAACAATATATTGCGGATAGGTAAGCCCCAAAGGTTCAAGTAACGGTTGGTAAATGCGCGTTACAAGGCGTGACGCCGCATAAAGCGGAAAACAAAGTTGTTTATCTAGTAAAAGTAAATCTTCTTGTTCTGATTCTCGTTTTGCGGTTTGCGTCATATTTATTCCTATGAATTTAGCGCGCTTATAATTTCTGCCTCGATTTCATTGGGGGTAGTAATTGGGGCATAACGGCGGATTGGCTTGCCATCCCGACCCAAAAGGAATTTTGTGAAATTCCATTTAATTGCATCCCCCAAACTACCGCCCAATTCTTGCTTAAGCCATTTATACAGCGGATGGGCATTTTTACCATTAACTTCAATTTTGGCAAACATCGGAAAAGTAACGCCGTAATTAATGCTGCAAACCGTATTAATTGCTTCGGCGTCACCAGGTTCTTGGTTGCCAAATTGATTACATGGAAATCCAAGTATAACCAGACCATCGTCTTTATATTTTTTATAAAGTGTCTCAAGTTCGGTGAATTGTGGGGTAAAACCGCAGTTACTTGCAGTATTTACAATCAAAACCACACGACCCGCAAAATCGCGCATTGAGATTTCTTCGCCACGCAAAGTTTCTGCTGTAAAATCATAGAACATGGTCTGGTTTCCTTATTAATTATAATAAAACTAAATCGACATCTACATTGCCGCGAATGGCATTAGAATATGGGCAGAATTTATGGGTTTCTTGCACCAATTCCCAACCAAGCTCGCGATCAATTCCTGGAATAGAAATTTCAAGCGTTACTTTTAGACCAAAACCAACCGGTTCGATGGCGCCAATGCCGACCTTTGCCGTGACTTGTGAACCAGAAAAGCGGATTTTTTTGGTATTAGCAATATAATTTAGCGCACCATCAAAACATGCCGCATAGCCAGATGCAAACAATTGCTCTGGATTAGATTTTTCGCCACCTGGGCCACCCATGCTTTTTGGAACCGCAAGCTGCAAATCAATGATGCCATCATCACTGCGAACATGGCCATTACGACCACCTTGAACGGTTGCTTTTGCTTCGTATAAAATTTTCATAATTATTTCCTTATAAAGTTATGTAAAACTTGTGCGATTATATCGCATGCGATATTTAATTATCTATTTTGCAAGTATTTGTCAATTAAAAATTTACCGGGAAAAATAAAATTATAATGATGATTATAATTTCTTGCCCAACCTAGTTATATAAGACAGGCATAAATTTTATTTAAATAACCTTATAAAACCCTTACAAATTCGGACTAAGACCAAAATCGAATTAAAAAATTTCATATTCCTACATTTTTGATATTTACAAATCCTAACTCTTGGCTCATTAAGACGATAGCTAGGGAATATAACAATGGTTGAACTAACTTTACCTGCAAATTCACGCGTTAAACAGGGTAAACACTGGCCCGCTCCTGAAGGTTCTAAAGATATTCGTACCTTCCGCATCTATCGCTACGATCCGGACAGTGGTGAAAATCCGCGTTGGGATACTTTTGAAGTTCCGAAAGATGCTTGTGGCCCAATGGTTTTGGACGCCCTTATCTGGATTAAAGATAATGTCGATTCCACACTTACTTTCCGCCGCTCTTGCCGCGAAGGGGTTTGTGGTTCTTGCGCAATGAATATTGACGGGAACAACACTCTTGCCTGCACCAAAGGCCATGAAGAGTGCAAAGGGTCTACAATTTCAATTTCGCCACTTCCGCATATGGATGTTGTAAAGGATTTGATTCCTGATTTAACCAATTTCTATTCACAATACGCAATTGTTGAACCACATTTGCAACATGTTACCGTTGCACCGGAAAAAGAATGGCTACAAAGCCCACAAGATCGCGCAAAACTTGACGGTCTTTATGAATGTATTCTTTGTGCATGTTGTTCAACATCTTGCCCATCATATTGGTGGAATGGCGATCGCTATCTTGGCCCTGCTGCACTATTGGCGGCTTATCGTTGGGTTATTGATTCGCGCGATGAAGAAACTGGCAAACGTCTTGATAATCTTGAAGATCCGTTCCGCCTATATCGTTGCCACACTATCATGAACTGTGCGCAGGTTTGCCCAAAAGGTCTTAACCCTGCCAAGGCAATTGCCGAATTGAAAAAGATTATGGTTGAACGCCAAACCTAATCATTATTCATAATTGAAAAAATAAAGCCCCGAGACTTTCGGGGCTTTATTTTTATCTATTTAACATCCATTACCGTGGTTGATTGTGGGCCAAAGGTTCTATCCGTTGGTTTCATCGGCATTTCAGAGCCAGTTGGCGAAACCCGATTGCGATAATCATTGGTTCCAAGTTCATCGCCGCAATATGTGGCATAAACTTTTCGTGCATTACCATCGGCATCACGGCGAATGGTTTCAATCATCTGGCAAGTTGCCTGACCACCACCCGCAGAAAGCCCAAAAATATCATTATTAACCATTATTGGTTGACCTGCGGCAACTGGTGCCTCACCACATGCGGCAGACGCCTGACCATTGGTGATTATACAAAGATTTGGTTCGGTATAAAGTGTCTTTGCGGGGTCAAAATTGCGGACATTTTCATCCGCCCCAATACGGGCATTAGTAGGACTTTCGACAAGATCCGCCGGCAGCGCGCCATCTTCCGCTTTTTCGGACTTTTTAATATCAGACGCAATCGACGCATTGTGTGCGGCAATGACATTACCATTATTAACCGGCTCTTGCATCATCAATAATAATGCCAACATAATTTAATTCCTTTAACGAATTTTCGCCTATATTATGCGGCAATAATATTACTCAAATACTAATTCCTTTTATTTTGGATTTTCCCAAATCCTCTGAAAGGTTTGCATTAATTAATGGGGTAAAGTCATTGGCACTTTTAAAACATGGCTTCCCTTCCCCTTTGGTTTCAACCAAATAAATAACATCATCATCTTTTTTCGGCCTAATGATATTATTTACCAAAGCCTTGGCGACAGTTTGGATACGATTAATTGCGCCAAGTTTGTTTTGACAATTAGAAATATGAAACTGCACCGTTCGCGGTGAAATGCCCATCAAAACCCCAATTTCCCAATTTGTTTTTCCTTCAATAACCCAACGAAGGCATTCAACCTCGCGCCCACTTAATTGTACAGTGCGACGTGATTGAAAAAGCGACCTTGCAAGAAATTGCTTGATTCGTTGATACGCCACCACGGCAACCAATAATAATGCCTCATCATCATCCATCGCTAAATCAAGAAAATTTACCGAGCCATAGTTTAAAATTGCCAAACAGCCTTCTGGCCCATATATTGGAATGCTAAGACCATCTTTAATGCCGCTTTCCCGCATTTTTATGATAAATTCACGCTCTTTTGCGCCGCGTGCCGCCGCAAACACTTTACGCCAGCAAATCAGCTCAGGTTTAAATATCGCAATATTACGACATGGATCAGATAATGCAGATTGCTCATTTGCGTAATATTTCAAAATATCGGCCGGATAATTGCCAAACCGCAACAAGCCTTCGGTATTATTAAGCGGGTTTTTGGGTCCTGGAATTGTTTGGAAATATTGCGCACCAATCATTGCACCCAAGCGCGCCAAGGCTTCGGATAGTTCAAAATGCGTGCCAGCTTTTCTAAGCTGTGCAATTGCTTCATTGGCCGCCATTTGCACTCTTGTCATTTTGTGCTCCAAAATAAAATTAAATGTTCTTGTTTTGTTCTATTTATAACATAAAAAACATATAGTCGAATAGTATTTGTGACGGCATGCAAAATTTACGTCCGTTAATGGCGTACGCAAATGCCCCGCCTTAACGGGCGGGGCATTAACTTTCGGGAGGAAACTTTTAGGTGTCGCAATAAATTATTATTATCTTATAGCGACATTAAACCTAGTTGGCGGCTATTAATAACCTGCCATTTTTGCTGCCATAAGACCGATTGGTCCAAACAAGGCTGCAACAATAAGTACACCTGCAATCAATGACTGAATATGAGGGACAGGTGCAGTATCAACATCATAATTTCTAAATAAGTTTGACATATCTATGCCCTTTCAAGTTTATTTTAAAATCACGCCTATTTTTCTATTAAAAGCGTAATTTCAATGTCGGGGTATAAAGCATCCGCTCGGATTTTCTCTTTATGACCCCAAGTTTGGTTCGTCGTTTAAATCAACCAACCTAATTGTTTGTACCGGAATTAAAGTCGCCGGCATTTCGGCTGTGCATATAGGCATCGATTTAACACAAGTCAATGAATACTTTGTTAATTATTCACTGTTCATTGGCAAGGCAGTTATGCATATACGCATAATATATCGTGACAACCCATGCAATTATGAATGATTGTTTAATAATATAGGTAAAATTTTATCGTTTATTCAAGGCCGCGAAAAATAAGGTGAAGCACCTCATCAAGCTCTAATGCCAATTCTTCCATGTCTTTCTCCACCTCAAGATCTGGATTGGTGAAGTATAAAGTTGCATGAAGCATGGCTTGCATGGTTTTTTCACGATTGTGCGGCTCAGAGAATTCACCGTTTTTTATGCCTTCGTCATAGATTTTAAGCAGATGTTCCAATTTGCGCTTGCGCCGCTCTTTAACGAAAAGGGGTTTTTCCTTGCTTAGGGCAAGGATAAAATCGCGTGAGCGATCGGTCGGATTATTAATATCAAATGCTTCTTTTAATCTAAGGAAGAAAATCTTTTCAAATTTTTGTTTTGCACTTATTTTCTGGTCAATAATATTGGCGATTTTATGATATTCATCTCGTTCATGATTTATGGCGATATGTTCGGCAATATCAACCTTTGAAGGAAAATAACGATAAAGATTGCCGGTGGACATATTTAAATCACGCGCAATTTCGGCCATCGTAGTTTTTTGATAACCATAGTGCATAAAACGTTTACGGGCAGCATCAATAATTAGCTGACTTGTTTCTTGCATTTGTTCCATGAAACGCGCTAATCCTTATAGAAGAGACTTATTAGATATTTATCATAGGATAACTATACATTAAAGAATGAATGGTCAATAAATGATTCATTTATTAGACTAAAGACGAGGGCGGTAAAGATGACAAAAATTGGTGTTTTAGGCGCGGGTGCATGGGGAAGTGCTTTGGCACAGGTGTGTGCGGCGGCAAATGACGTTGTTTTGTGGGCTTTTGAAAAAGAAGTTGTTGATGAAATCAACCAAAATCACACCAATGAAAGCTTTTTACCTGGCATAAAACTCGATGCAAAAATTCATGCCACATCGGATTTGGCGCAAATGGGTGATTGCGATATGTTGCTTGCAGTTATTCCTGCACAATTCATGCGTCGCTCTTTTGCAAGCCTTGCCCCATATATTAAGGCAGGCACACCAATTATCCTTTGTTCCAAAGGCATTGAACGTGGCACACACTCATTAATGACCGATGTTTTAAAAGAAACCATCCCCCAATCTGTTCCATGCGTGTTGTCTGGCCCAAGTTTTGCCAAAGATGTGGCAGTAGGCAAACCAACCGCCGTCACCCTTGCGTGCGAAAATCGTGAATTGGGTGAAAAGATACAGGCGGCAATTTCAATCCCAACCTTCCGCCCCTATCTTGCCGATGATTTAATTGGTGCGGAAATTGGTGGTGCAGTTAAAAACGTGCTTGCGATTGCCTGCGGCGTTGCCGAGGGGCGCAGGCTTGGTGAAAGCGCGCGTTCGGCACTAATTACCCGTGGTTTTGCCGAATTGGCGCGCCTTGGGGTGATTATGGGTGCAAAGACCGAAACCCTTATGGGTCTATGTGGGCTTGGTGATTTGGTATTGACATGTTCATCAACAACATCGCGCAATTTTTCATTAGGTAAAGCATTGGGCGAAGGCCAAAGCCTTGAAGAGGCTTTAAAGGGTAAATTATCGGTCGCCGAAGGTGCGGCAACCGCACCCGCACTTTTGGAATTATCACTTAAACACGGTGTTGAAATGCCAATCTCAACCGCCGTGGCACAAATATTATCGGGTGAAAAATCAGTTGAAACCGCAATTGTTGAACTTTTAAACCGCCCATTAAAGCAGGAGAAAAATTAATGCCAATCTATCATCTTACGGCAATTGATATTGAAAATGGTTTTACATTGCGCGCGGAAACCCGCCCAAATCACCTTGAATATCTTGAAAGCCTTGGGACAGATTTATTAATGGCGGGGCCAATTTTAAATAATGAACAAAAGGCAATTGGCACAATTGCAATAATCAATGCCGAAAATGAAAATATTGCTAAACAACTTTTCGATAAAGACCCCTATGCACAGGCAGGTCTATTTGCATCAACTGTAATAGAAAGAATAAATCCGTTATTTGGCAAATGGTGTGGATAAGTTTTTATTTTATAGATATTTTTATTTTTAATTAACCAAAGCATCTCAAATAGTGCCTTTTGAATTGAATAATTTTTCACACTTTGAGACGCAATATGAGCCTAAATCTCGCAAACACTAAAATAAGTAAAAAGCTGCCGCTTGTGATTACTTCACTGGC
Source organism: Hyphomonadaceae bacterium UBA1933 (assembly GCA_002337085.1). Lineage (GTDB taxonomy): Bacteria > Pseudomonadota > Alphaproteobacteria > Caulobacterales > Aquidulcibacteraceae > Pseudaquidulcibacter. Next base: position 217,189 of record DDFH01000006.1, read on the forward strand.
TATGATGTCTTCAATTATTTCAGGTGGTGCAGGTTTTGTAGTTTCATTATTGGAACGCAGTAGTGCAGCAGGAAGTGAAATTGGTAATCAGGCGATTGCGGCAGTAATCACAACACTTATTGCAGGTGCAATTGCAACTTTTTTGGGTTTAAGGTTTTCAAAAAGCATAACAATGCCAATTGATACGCTTAATGAAAGCATGCGTAAATTGGCGGATGGCGATGCCAATTCGAAATTCCAAATTAAGAGCGCGGTGACGAAATTGGCACAATGGCACAAGCGGTTGAAACCGCAAATGAGGCACAGGCCGCCGTTGGTGATCTTGTAAATGCGGCGCAAAGCATTTCGGAAGTGGTTGATTTAATTCGTGGCATTGCCGAACAAACCAACCTTCTTGCCCTTAACGCCACCATAGAGGCAGCGCGCGCAGGTGCGGCGGGTGCGGGCTTTGCCGTGGTTGCCCAAGAGGTTAAGAACCTTGCAGGACAAACCGCAGTCGCCACAGACGAAATCAGCAGCCACATCAATTCAATACAAAGCGTGGTTTCATCTGCAAGTGATGCAATGGTTAAAATCACCGATGTTATTTCAAAAATATCGGCATTATCAGGAACAATTGGTCATTCGGTGCAGGAGCAATCAGTAGTTACCGATGAAATCGCCCGCTCCATTTCTGAGGTGGCAAGTGCCGCACAATCGGTTACCAGCGATGTTATAAAGGTTACGGAAAATGCATCGGAAACTGGTGTTGCTGCCTCTCAAGTGCTTTCGGCAAGTGAGGAATTAACAATTCAGGCAACCCGCCTTGAACAAGAAACCTATAAATTCCTAGAAGCAGTCCGCGCGGCATAATTTATACCTCACACTTATGTTCGCGGCACTCAGTCGTGCTTGCGCTTCGCTTAGTTTATATCTCACGGCTAATTCGGGGCATTTAACTCCTTCCCTTGAGGGAAGGTGGATTTTGACCATCGGTCAAAATACGGAAGGGTGATTTGCCAGCACCACATGGCGCACGCTTGTGCTTCGCTTATTAGCTTACGCCAATTTTGATATAAAATATATGTAAAATAAAATCGGAAACCGCGTTTTTCGATTTTGTTTTTCCTTGTGGTTCCACTTTGCTAAGTGAGCGAAGCGAGGGCGGCAAAGTGATGCAAAGTGGTGGAACCATCTTTCCCGTCGAATGTTGAACTTCCCCATGCGACCTGAAGTTACAGGTGGGTGCCAGGTGAAAGGAACCACGATTCCAGCCAGCGCCAGCTCCCGATGGATTAGTTAGGTCAGAAGGAATGTTTAATTCCACAAAGAGGACAGAACCACCATAACCAAAGTAGTTATTAAACTATAAAGAAGCAAGGGGGATGAATGAATAAAGGTGGCAACACCGTATTTATTGTTTTGTTTATTAAAAAAGGTACGGCACAGTCTCTTTGACTAATTTATTTCCTTGTCTTTTTTAGGGTTAGCTAATGGCGGAATCGGCGCAATATTTATCCCCTCTTCAATTAATTCACGTGCCTCTTGTGAGGTGGTTTCACCGTAAATTGGGCGCTCTGGGGCAATGCCATCATTTATATCACGTGCCTCGCGGGCAAATGTATCGCCCACATAGTCAAAATTCTTTTCAATGGTTTCACGCATGTCATTATATATCTTGTGCATCTCTGGCGGGATGATGTTACCACTGGTAACAGGAATATTTGCATTTACCTTTGGCGGCGTTTTGGCAATGGATGGTGCCATTGGCGCTTTTTCAACATTTTTGCTTTCACAAAATGGGCACACCAAAAGCCCGCGCTCCTTTTGGGCATCATAATCACCGCCCGATGGAAACCACGCTTCAAAAATATGATCATTATCGCATTTAAGGCTGTATTTAATCATAAATCTCAAAATTCTTATTAAGTCCCCATGCGGGGATTTTTTTGCGCGCCGCACTTACCTCATCAAGGTTTATTTCGGCAAGAGCAAAGCCAGTATTTTTTCCGTCTAATTCGGCAATAATCTCACCCCAAGGGTTAATAATCATTGAATGACCATAAGTTTCACGACCATCGGCATGCAATCCGCCCTGTGCAGGGGCAATAACAAAGGCAGAATTTTCAATTGCCCGCGCACGCAAAAGCACTTCCCAATGCGCCTTTCCGGTGGGGACGGTGAAGGATGCAGGCATTGTCAAAACCTCCGCACCCTTTTGGCATAATGCGCGATAAAGATGGGCAAAGCGCATATCATAACAAATTGAAAGCCCAAATTTACCAATTGCGGTATTCGCCAATATTGCCCTTGTACCGGATTCATAGGCATCGCTTTCGCGTGCCTCCTGCCCCATGCCAAGATTAACATCAAACAAATGGATTTTGTCATAATGGGCAATTAATTCGCCATCTGGCGCAAAAAACAAACTGCGGTTTACTGCCTTTTTTTCATCTTGCTGAAATAATGCCGAACCAATTAAGAGATAAATATTTAATTCGCGTGCCAATTTAGAATATTGCGCAAAACCATCTTCTAGTCTTGGGCAGATTTGTTTGAATTTTTCACGGTCACGCTCCAAAAGGTTGCTTCCTTCTGGTGTGGCAATAAATTTTGCCCCACTATTCGAAGCAGCGCGCACCAAACCATCCAACTCCGCCCAGGCTTCTTCAAGGTTGTTTGGCGTATTAGTTTGGATGATTGCCGCAGTAAATTTTGTCATTATGCCGCCAATAATTCATCAAGCTTGCCAGCGCGTTCAAGCGCAAAAATATCATCACAGCCACCGACATGTTTTTCACCAATGAAAATTTGTGGGTAAGTACTGCGCCCTGATTTTTGCATCATTTCCTGACGCAATACAGGGTCAAATGATGCCACGATTTCATTGACATCCGCCTTTTTTTCTTCAAGCAACATCATGGCACGAACGCAATAAGGGCAACCGGGTTTGGTATAGATTGTAACTTTTGGCATTTAATACTCCTGTGTATAATAGATAAATGTATTTTTTGGGTTTTAAAGCCCCCAAATTCGATATAAATGCACTATGCGCATTATTTCAGGGCTTTTACGCGGCAAAAACCTTTTAACCCCCGTGGATTGGGACACACGCCCAACGTCCGACAAGGCACGCCAAGGCATTTTTAATATTATCGAACACGCCCCATGGTCAGACGGACTAGCCAAAAAAAACGTTCTTGATGTTTTTGCCGGCACCGGTGCGATGGGGCTAGAGGCGGCTTCACGCGGCGCGGCATTTGTTGGGTTCATTGAAAATAGCCCCAAGACCATAAAGGTTTTGGAACAAAATATCAAAGCCTGCCGCATGGAAGAAAAAAGCAAAATCATAAAAACCGATGCCACAAAAATTGGGGCAATACCAAAATCACTACCACAATTTGATTTGGTAATACTTGACCCACCTTATGGCAAAGATTTGGTATTACCGGCGATTGATGCGCTTGTAAAAGGTGGATGGCTTGTGGAAAATGCAATATTAATCGCAGAAACCAAAAAGGGCGAGGAATTAACCCCGCCCCCAAATACCGAAATATTACGCGAAGTAAGCTACGGTATAAATGGTTTTAAAATTATGCGTTTTATATAAACCAACTTTGTGGGTTTGGAATTTCCTGTTTTTTATACAATAAATTAAGCCCAATAACTGTGCGCACTAGAAATAAAATACCTGCGGCAGGAATAATTGCAAAACCAACGACTATAAATAACGATAATACGCCAATGGTTACATATAATAATGTTATCCAAAAAGTGCGAATAAGATATGTATAATGGCTTTGTAGCCAATATTCATCGGAATCCCCCTTTTTGACATAGGCAATTATGACGCCAACCAAAGGGGTTACCCCAAATAAGAAAAAGGCAATATTCAAAAAATAGCATATTGCCGCCGCACCTTCTGCATCGAATGATACGAGGTTTGATTTTGGGGTGGTTTCAGGTGTTGGGTTATCCATTTATTCCCCCATTAATCCATTAGTTTTTCAGTTAGATAGGTGAACTCAAGCGCGCGGCGTTTTGCGGTTTCGATTAAATTTGCCGCCGCAGCATGACCACCATCGGTGTTTTCATAATAATAAAATGGCATACCAAGACCTTCCATTTTTGCCGCATATTTACGCGCATGACCAGGGTGAACACGGTCGTCTTTGGTAGAGGTTACAAAGAACGGCTCTGGGAAGTCGTTACGCTTATGTAAATTTTGATAAGGTGTAAGTTTTTCAAGCCATGCCCGTTCTTCAGGGACATCAGGGCTACCATATTCGCCAACCCATGACGCACCCGCAAGCAATTTATGGAAGCGAAGCATATCTAATAATGGCACCTGCACCACAACGGCATTAAATAATTCAGGCCGTTGGGTAAGCATTACACCCATTAATAGGCCACCATTTGAACCGCCCATAATGCCTAAATGACGTGGGCTAGTAAGTTTGTGGTCGATTGCCCATTCGGCAATTGCAATAAAGTCATCATAAACCACCTGTCTTTTGGTTTTAAGGCCCGCATCATGCCATTTCGGGCCATATTCACCACCGCCACGAATATTGGCAAGGATATAAACACCACCGCGCTCAAGCCACATTTTACCAATATAAGCAGAATAATTTGGCTGCATTGAAATTTCAAAACCACCATAGCCATATAAAAGCGTTGGGTTTGTGCCATCATGCTTGATGCCTTTTTTATGCACCACAAAGAACGGCACTTTGGTTCCATCTTTTGAGGTTGCAAATTTCTGTTCGACCACAAGGTTAGACGCATCAAATTTTGCCGGTTGTGATTGCACAACAATTGGTTTTGCGGTTTCGTTTGCGGCATAGAATACTGATGGTGGGGTCAAAAGATCATTATATGAATAAAAAACTTCGGTTTCTTTCATATTAGTATCCGCGATTGATGCCACGCCATTTTCCGGCAATGCCACAACGCTATATGTCCATTTGCCAGTGGTTGCAGTTGGATAGAAGCGAACTTGTGACTTTACATCTTTGGTAAGTTCGACCATCAGGCCATTTTTGGTAAAAGCAACGCCCTGTAATGCTTCGGATGGGTCGGGGGTATAAATTGCCACCGCATTAATTGCCCCATCTTTGGCAATCATTTCCTTTAATGGCGCACAGATTAATGAACCAGAAGTGAAACTTTGGCTTGCCCCGCGTGGAATCCAATCTTGTTGCAATGTGAAATATAACAGACCACCGCGAATGCCGGTGATTGAATTTTTCTCTGGCAGCGCAACCTCAATAATTTCACCGGTTTCTGCCTGATAAAAAGTTTTTGATGTAAAGAAGGTAACGCCGCGATTGTATAGTGTATGATATTTCTCACCATCAAAAACACGATATGCACTAGCGGAAACATCGGTTTTTTCACCACGGAAAACCTCAACAGCGTCTTCAAGCTTTTGACCGCGTTTTAGTTTTTTAACAATGAATGGATAACCACTTTCGGTTAATGTTCCATCGCCCCAATTAGTTCCAATCAAAAGCGTGTCTTTATCAAGCCAGGTTACGTCTGATTTGGCCTCGGGGATTGTGAAACCATTATCAACAAAACTGCGGGTTTTCATGTTAAATTCGCGCTTGATATTTGCGTCTTTGCCGCCATTAGAAAGCGACAATAATGCAATTGTATTCCAAATATCATATGGATCAAGCATTGAAGAACCTTTATAGACCCAATTTTTCCCTTCATCCTTTGAAAGTTTGTCAAAGTCTAAAATGGTTTCCCATTTGGGGCTGCCAGATTTCCATGATGCAAAATCGGTACGACGCCAAAGACCACGAATTTGCACATCATCTTGCCAAAAATTACTTATATAACCATCCGAATAGCCGCCAAAGGTTAGGCGGTCTTTTGATTTAACAATCGCAAGGGCATCATCTTCAAGCCCTTTGTAGCGTGGGTCTGATTGAAGTTTTTTAAGGGTGCGTTCATTTTGCCCCTTGACCCAGCTAAGCGCCTTTTCGCCCTCAACATCTTCGAGCCATAAATATTTATCAGGGCCTAAATCAGGGCCCAAAGCGGTTTTATTTGTGTCATTCATTACTATGTTCTCAGCAGAGGCTTTTACGCTGTCGCTAGCGTTTGCACACGCAGCCAATGCGATTGTTGCAGAAGAAATTGCGAGAAAGTTACGTTTAGAAATAGGTTTATTTGTCACTTCATGCTCCATATGTAAGTGCATGATTGCATGGATTTTAAATTATGCAAAGTGTGAAAACATTATTTTTCATTTTCAAGTAACGGATTGCCGTTTTCATCGGTGAAATGTTTTGAAAGCAATATTATATTTATGAACCAGAATATGGAGTTTAAAATCATATCACCCCATGTGTGATATGTTACCCATATATTTTCTGGAAAATTGCGCCAAAATAATTCATTAAGAAGCGCAAGAATAATATTCCAAACCCCAACCCTTATTGCCAAAGTTCGCCATATTTCTTCGGGCATATGAATCATACCATCAAATACGGTTTTTAAAATATTACGTTTAAAGGCAACCGATAAAAGCAATATTATCCCGATTGCCGAAAAAAGCGCGGTTGGGCGCATTTTTATAAACAAATCATTCTTTAGGAAAATCCCCAATAGTGAAAATATGCCCACCACCACAAAAGTAAACGCCCCAACAGGCGAAATCTTTTTTTCTTTTACCCATGAATAAATAAAACCAATAATGGCAGCTGGAAGAAATATTATGGTCGCCAAAATCAACGGCTGTGGATGTTTTATTTTTTGGGCAATCATATAAGAAATGAAAAATACCAATGCTGGGCCAACATCGGAAATAAGCCGTGTTAAAGATGGCCCAGCAGGCATCTTTACTTCGGTATTATTATTTTCAGGCGTTTCGTTTTGTTTGATTTCTTCGGTCATGTGCAGTTAAATAGGGTAAAGAAAATAAATTAACAATTAAATTTCGGATAAAACAATAAGCAAATAATTGTCGCTAACTTTGCCATGGGGGCTAAGTTATTTATGGGCAAGGATTTGGACAAGAGCGATGCAAAGCATTCACCGCATTTTCCATTTCTTCGGTCCATGTAATATCAAAAGCTTTTAAATCTTCTTCTAGCTGCAACATTTTTGTTGCACCAATAATTACCGAAGTCATGAAGGGGCGTGTTGCGCAGAATTTAAGTGCAAGCCCCGCCGGCGTAACCCCAAATTCTCTTGCCAATGCCACATATTTTGTTACCATATCTTCGGCAGCCGGGGTTTGGTATCTTTGTCCCCTGTCAAAAAGGGTAAGGCGGGCATCTTTAGGGCGCGCACCATTCAAATATTTTCCGGTTAAAAAGCCTTGTGCCAATGGGGAATAGGCAAGCAATCCAACGTTTTCTTCAATCGCCACTTCTGCCAAATATGGTTCAAAAGTACGGTTTACCAATGAATATGCATTTTGGATTGAAACCACGCGGGGCAAGCCATTTTTTTCAGCCGCATTTACAAATTTCATGACGCCCCAAGGGGTTTCATTAGACAGGCCAACATGGCGGATGTTGCCTTTTTTAATATGCTTTGCCATTACTTCGAGAATTTTTTCAAAATCCTCATATTCATCGGCATTTGATGCATAAGTAAAAGAGCCAAAATTCCCAATCAAACGATCAGGCCAATGAATTTGATAAATATCAATATAATCTGTTTGCAAACGCTTTAATGAATGTTCGACCGCATAATCAATTTGTGCCTCGGTAACACGACATGGCTCTTTCGGGTTGCGAAACCAATCCATTGGCGACCGACCACAAACCTTTGACGCAATCGTAATTTTATCACGATTACCACGCGCTTTTAACCAATTGCCGATAATGGTTTCGGTTGATCCTTGGGTTTCTGGCTTTGGCGGGATTGAGTATAATTCAGCCGTATCAAAAAAATTCACGCCATTCGCAAGCGCATAATCCATTTGTTCAAAACCCTGTTCTTCAGTGTTTTGTTCGCCAAATGTCATTGTACCAAGGCAGATAAGCGGAACTTTTATTTCCGTTTTGCCAAGCTGTTTATAAATCATTTTAAAATTCCAATTTCTTTTAAAGCGACTTCAAGACCGCCGTCATTTTTAAACAAATGGGTTTTAAAACCCATTTCATTTGCCGCCGCAATATTTGCGGGGTTATCATCAGTAAAAAAAACTTGTTCAGGTTTTAAAGCCATACGCAGAAGCGCAATTTCATAAATCTTTTTATCAGGCTTTACGCACTTTTCGGCACCGGAAACAATAATGTCTTTGAAATATTGGCGGAGGTTAAAGGGGTTAAAACAAACATCCTCCACCTCCTCTGCCATATTGGTTAGGCAATATTGCGGGAAATTCTGGGCGTGAACTTGTTTTAAAATTGCAACCGATGACACAATTTCGCCCGCCAAAGTATCACCAAAATTGCTTTGCCACATTGCAATTTCACGGGCAAATTCAGGGAATTCTTTTTGGCGGCGCGCAATATTTTCCGCCATGCCAATGCCGGCATCATTCAAAGTATGCCATTCCATAGAGCAGACATTTTCAAGAAAATAGTCAAGTCGCGCCGTATCGGAAATTATAGTTTGATAAAATTGGCGCGGCGACCAGCCGACCAATACATTACCATAATCCCACAAAAGTGCTTTTATTTCAGTGTTTCGCATAAATTAGAACGGCATTTTAAATCCTGGGGGTAATGGTAAACCACCCATGATGTCGCCTTCCATAGTCTTGCGTGTACCTTCGGCCTTTTTGCGGGCATCTTCAAATGCCGCTTTGATTAAATCTTCTAGAATTTCAACTTCTTCAGGGTCACAAAGGCTTTTATCAATTGAAATATTGGTAAGTTTTTCGCCGGTCAAAGTAATTTTTACCATGCCTGCGCCGGCCTGCCCTTCTGCTTGAATGGATTCCATTTTCTTTTGGGCTTCTGCAAGTTTGACCTGCATTTGCTGCATAGATTTCATCAATCCGCCAAGATCTTTCATATTCTAAATCCTTTTATTTTTCACCACTACGTTTTTCGGCTGGATTAAAATTCACCAATTTTATTTTCGCACCCGGAAACGCAGTTAATATCGAACTTATTTGTGGCATTTGTTTGGTTTTTGCAAGTTGCTGATTGTATGCCGCTTCATTTTTTTCGGCAATTGTTGCACCACCATTATCTTCAAGATAAACCCGCCACCTTTTAAAAGTGATTTTTTGCAAGGCCGCAGAAATACGCAAATGAAAATCGCGTGGCGCACCCGGCGTTGGTTCAAAAGTGAAAAGCCCATCTATTAATTGAACGGGTCTTAGATAACGTTCAATATCGCTTGAAAGTGCCTTGTCGCCAAGGTTTTCCTCGATATAAAAGCAAACATCCTCAACAGTTTCGATTTTTATTTCGGCACGTGATGCGGCAGGGGCATCATTATTCACGTCATTTTTTTTTTGACCTGACGTATCGCCACTTGGTGCACCGTCTTTAATGATACGCATCAATTCTTCTGGCCCTGGCATATTTTGTGCCGCCGTTATGCGAATTATGCACATATCAATTGCTTGTAATGCATCGGGGGCGCGCTTTATCTCATCAAGCCCTTGTAACAACATTTGCCAAATTCGTGAAAGTTGCAGCGGGCTTGTAGCCTTTGCAAGTTCGCTTATTTTTGTGAAACCATCGCCAGATTGAATTTTGCGATATTCATCACCAAGATAATGGAATTTTGAAACCTCATGCGAGAGTTCCATAAGGCTTTGGATAATATTTAATGGCGTTGCGCCAAAATCATATTGTTCGTGCAATTCCTCGATTGCGGCCTTGGTATTTGCCGCCAAAATATGTGCAAAAAGCGCGTGGGTACGGTTTTTATCTGATAACCCAAGCATATCGCGAATTTGATTTGCCTTAATAGCCTCACCACCGGTTTCCTGCACAATTGCCTGATCAAGCAGTGAAAGCGCATCGCGAACCGAACCATCGGCAGCGATTGCGATTAATTCCAAACCCTCACGCTCGATTGATACGTTTTCCTTGGCGCAAATATTGCCAAGGTGGTTGGTCAATGCCTCCCGCGTTAGGCGACGCAAATCAAAACGTTGACAGCGCGATAGGATTGTTACCGGAACTTTGTGGGTTTCGGTGGTGGCAAAAATAAATTTTGTATGTGGTGGCGGCTCTTCAAGGGTTTTCAACAGCGCGTTAAACGCCGCCGTTGAAAGCATGTGAACCTCGTCGATGATATAGACTTTATAGCGTGATTGAGTTGGGCCATAACGAACATTGTCCAACAATTCACGCATATTATCAACGCCGGAACGTGATGCGGCGTCAAGTTCCAAAACATCTGGATGGCGGCCTTGGGTGATTGCATCGCAATGCAGGCCAAGGATTGATAAATCCATATTTGGTGCATCATGGCCAGGGCTTGAATAATTTAATGCCCGCGCAATAAGGCGCGCAGTGGTGGTTTTACCAATCCCACGAACACCGGTTAGCATAAAGGCATGGGCGATACGGTTTTGTTTAAACGCATTGGTAAGAGTTTTTACCATTGCCTCTTGGCCAACCAAATCCTCAAACACTTGGGGGCGATATTTACGCGCCAATACCAAATATGGTGAGTTGGGGATTATAGTTTCACCAACAAATTTTTCTTTTTCAGGAAGGGCAGGGGCAAGCGCGCCAAACATATTATCGGTTTGGTCATCATGATTATATTCGGCGTCATTTTCGCCAAATTCATCATCTTCAATTTCGTCATCGTCGAAACCGTCTGCCAAATGAAACCCCGAAGTAAAAGACGAAATTTAAGGAATAGGGTGGAGACCGAACAAGCGACCCGCAAAAAAATCGTTACGGCTGCTTTCTTCCGAACCTGACCGGGTTGGCGAAAATTACGTCCACCGCCGATCTCCAAGACCTATATCGCTTTTTTGCCATAGTTTTTCAAGGGGCGGGAGTGAAAATAATTTTTATGTTTGCTGTTGTGTAGCATTTAAACAAATTTAAAATCGACATAACATAATGACGAATTAAACTAATATAATTTGGGTTTTAAAATGACTTTACCACTATTGGGAATAATTTGTTGCCGCCGCATTGTGGGGGATGCCCCAAATCATGGCGTTGTTGAAAGATATATAACAAACACTGCCCCCTATATGAATGTAACGCCGGTTTTAATTCCTGCAACCTTTGACGTGATTGATTTTAATGCCTTGGCATCACGTCTTGATGGTGTTTTGCTTACGGGGTCGGCATCAAATATTTACCCAACCTTTTACGGTGATGGGGAAGAGGATGCGGTTGGCCCACTAGATTTTGATCGCGATAAAACCGCAATGGCGCTTTGTGATGCCTTCATTGCCGTACAAAAACCAGTGTTTGGAATTTGTCGTGGTTTTCAGGAATTAAACGTTCATTTTGGTGGCACATTATCGCGCGACCTTGTTAATCACCATGCCCCAGTAGAGGCAGGATATGATGAAATGTTTGATTTTTCACATGAAGTGACACTAGAACATGATTCACCGCTTTTTAATGTCTATAAGCGCGATAGAATTTTGGTTAATTCTGTTCATTTTCAAGGTGTTAAGCGTCTTGGTGATGGCTTAAACATATTTGCCAAAGCCGATGACGGCATTGTTGAAGCCTTTGGTGGTGATTTTGGTGGCGCCAAAGTCAATGCCGTGCAATGGCATCCCGAATGGGACACCGCAAACAATCAGGATTATCAGACCCTGTTTAAATTTTGGGGCGAAGTAATTCGCGGCTAAACAATATATCTATACACTTATGTTTTAGTGCATCAACCTACGGCAAAGCTCGTCTAATTGTTCAAGGGTTTTATAGTCAATCACTATGCTACCGCTATTGTCGGCTTTGTGCTTTAACTTCACACCCATTCCTAACACCGCGCTTAGGTCATTTTCTAAGGCAACGACATCTGCCGTCTCCGGTGTTTCACGTGAAACTTTTTTAGGCTTGTTGACTGGTTTAGTGACTAATTTTTCGGCATCACGGACGCTAAGGTTTTTGCTGACCATTTCCTTTGCCGCCGCTGAGGGATCATCAGATGACAATGCCGCGCGTGCATGCCCCGCAGAAAGCTGTCCGCCCTTTACCATTTCTTGCACTTCGTTTGGCAATGCCAAAAGACGTAAAGTATTGGTGACATAGACGCGTGATTTACCAATGGTTCCAGCGATTGCTTGTTGATTATAACCAAAACGATCCATCAATTGACTGAATGCCAATGCTTCTTCGATTGCATTAAGGTTTTGTCTTTGAAGATTTTCAACAATTGCCACTTTTAAGGTTTCAAGATCATCATAGTCTTTTTCAACTGTTGGCACTTCGTGTAAACCTGCGATTTGGGCGGCGCGCCAACGTCTTTCACCGGCGATAATTTCATATTCACCTTGGTTAGTTGGGCTTGGGCGCACCACAATTGGTTGCACAATGCCATGTTCCTTGATGGTTTCGGCAAGTGCATTTAATTCTTCTTGTTCAAAAGTTCGGCGTGGCTGATTTGGGTTAGGGCGGATTAAGCCAACCGATATTTCACGCGCGCTGCCAGCACGTTGGCGCGGTGCAGGGGTTTCTTCGCCCAAAAGTGCCGATAATCCACGACCAAGGCCGCGACCAGGTTTTGCTTTATCGTGCTCACTCATGCAACTTTTAACCTTTCCCTTTGTATCAATTCGCCCGCAAGCCTTATATAAGCACGGCTGCCTTGGCAATTATAATCGTAAATAAGCACGGGTTTACCGTGTGATGGTGCTTCACTAACGCGGACATTACGTGGAATCATTGTGGTATAAACTTTGTCACCAAAATGACCACGAACATCGGCCGCCACCTGTTCCGACAATTTATTGCGATTGTCATACATGGTTAAAACCACACCCTGAATTTCAAGATCTGGGTTTAGTGAACCTTTTACCAAATTTACGGTGCGCATTAATTGCGAAAGACCCTCAAGCGCGAAAAATTCACATTGCAATGGCACAAGAATGGAATCTGCGGCGGTTAGTGCATTAATAGTAACCACGTTTAAAGACGGTGGGCAGTCGATAATTACATAATCAATATCAACGCCGCCACTTTGTTCATTGCGGACAAAGGCTTCTTTTAAACGAAAAGCACGGTTTGAAACACTGGCAAGCTCAATTTCCGCACCCGCCAAATCGACACTTGATGGTAATACCATAAGATTTGGGATTTTGGTTTTGGTAATGGCTTCTTTAATGGTGGCTTCACCCATCATCACTTCATACGAAGTTACTTTACGGGACGAAGTATCAACACCCAATCCGGTGGAGGCATTACCCTGCGCATCCATATCAAGCACCAAAACCTTTTGCCCAATTGCAGCCAGCGCAGTGCCAAGATTTATCGCGGTAGTAGTCTTACCAACACCACCTTTTTGATTGGCAATTGCAATAATTCTCGGTTTCATTCAATAACCTTTGTCAAAGACTTGATTTCAATTATGCACCCGCGATTATCACTTAAACTTGGGTGAATTTCATAATCAAAATTCCAGTTTTGTTTTGCCTCATTAATTTCTTTATCGACTTCTTCGCCTTTTAGAAATAACATTCGTGCATTTAATTGTGCAAAACCATATGAATAGTGCAATAAATTATCAAGCGAAGTAAAAGCACGAGCAGTTATAACATCCGCTTTAAACATTTTTATGTCTTCGACTTTTTTATTTTCAATTTTTACATTAGCACCAAGAATCCGTGCGCCTTCACGTAAAAAGGCGCATCTTTTGGCACTTGTATCAACCAATGTGACCAATGAATTAGGGTTTTTTGCACTTAAAAGTGCCGCAACCACAAGCCCTGGAAAACCTGCACCACTTCCAAAATCAACCCAATTAATTTCATTTTCATTGGTATATTTAAGGATTTGCGCACAATCAATAATATGACGATTCCAAAAATCATCAATTGTGGTCTTTGAAACCAAATTTATCCGCTTTCCCCACAAGATTAGTGCTTCGCGGTAGTGCTCAAACCGTTCTAATGTTTCACGTGAAACATCGAACTCATCGGCAAAGCGTGATTTGGTATTACTTTCAGGAAATAAGCCATTATCTTTAGGCGACATTCTTATTATCCCGCCGTTTTACATATGCCAAAAGCGCGGTAATAGCACTTGGGGTAATGCCTTCAATGCGCGCCGCTTGCCCAATTGTTGCGGGGCGGATTTTTTCAAGGCGATCCCTAATTTCAATTGAAAAGCCACCAACTTTTGCATAATCAAAGCTTTTGGGAATTAAAAGGTTTTCATCACGATTAAATGCCGCAATATCATTTTCTTGGCGCGCCATATAACCGGAATAGATTGCATCAATCTCAAGCTGCTCACGGGTTTCAGGTGTATATTCGCGAAGTTGCGGATAGATATCGGCAACCGTTTCAAACTCCACACCCTTTAGTGCCAATAGTTCGGTAATATTGCGTTTACGGCCGTCTTGCTTAACAGGTAGTCCAAGTTTTACACCTTGGGCCGGTGTTGTAAGTGTATTTTGTACATATTCGCGCGCCGCATTAATTTCCGCCATTTTGGCATTAAAAATATCAACCCGCTCTTTCGATAAAATGCCAAGTTCGATACCAAGTGGAGTAAGGCGTTGATCGGCATTATCAGAACGAAGTGTAAGGCGATATTCGGCGCGTGAGGTAAACATACGATATGGTTCACTAACGCCTTTGGTAACAAGATCATCAATCATAACGCCAATATATGAATTTGCCCGCGAGAAAATTACATTTTCTTGCCCACCGGCAAAGCGCGCCGCATTAAGGCCGGCGACCAAACCCTGTGCGCCTGCTTCTTCGTATCCGGTTGTACCATTAATTTGCCCCGCAAGATAAAGGCCATTATATTTCCGCACCGCAAGATCAAAACCCAATTCTGTTGGGTCAACAAAATCATATTCAATTGCATAAGCCCAGCGGAAAATTTCAACATTCGCAAACCCAGGGATAGACCGTAAAAATGCATCCTGAACTTCTTCAGGGAATGACGTTGAAATGCCATTTGGATAAACCCAATTTGTATCAAGCCCTTCGGGTTCAATAAAAATTTGGTGACGATCTTTATCGGCAAAGCGTGTAATCTTGTCTTCGATTGATGGACAATATCTTGGCCCACGCCCTTTTATTGCGCCAGTGTTGATTGCCGCAAGGTGAAGATTATCACGGATGATTTGATGCGTCTTTTCACTTGTCCATGTAATGTGACATGGCACTTGTGGGTTTTTAATTTCTTTGGTGATGAATGAGAATGGTTTTGGATTATCATCACCTGGCTGGAAATCACAAACCGAATAATCAATCGTCTCACCATTAAGGCGGGCAGGGGTTCCAGTTTTTAAACGCCCCATCCGCAAACCAAGTGAATAAAGACTTTGGGCAAGGCCGATTGATGGCTTTTCATCAATTCTACCAGCGGGCCAAGTTTTTTGCCCCAAATGGATTAGGCCATTTAAAAAAGTCCCTGCGGTAATAACCACGGCGGCGCATGAAATAATTTCACCGCCCGCAATCTCAACGCCAGTAATTTTATTATCTTCATGAATTAGCTTTTCGGCCGACGCCTCAAGCACTGTAAGATTTTCAATTTCGGATACAAGCTTTTGAACCGCCGCACGGAAAAGGTTTCTATCTGCCTGCGCACGTGGCCCACGAACGGCGGGTCCTTTGGAGGCATTAAGAATACGGAATTGAATCCCACCCATATCAGTCGCCAAACCCATAACGCCGCCAAGTGCGTCAATCTCGCGAACCAAATGCCCTTTACCAAGACCGCCAATTGCGGGGTTGCAAGACATTTCACCAATTGTATTTTTATTATGGGTAATCAAAATTGTTTTCGCGCCCGCGCGTGCCGAAGCGCTTGCCGCCTCAACGCCCGCATGACCGCCGCCGATTACAATTACATCTGTCTGCATTTTGTGTCCTGTTAAGAGGCGGGCTTAATATAATATTTTTCGCCTCAAGTCGAGGTTTTGTTTTTGGCAATAACAGGCATCTGTCCTTAATTATATTAAATACGGTCTGGCACTACCAAAATGTTTCACGTGAAACATAAGTAGTGCCAAAAAAGTATTACTTGCCGATACAGAAACTAGAAAAGATTTTATCAAGGATGTCATCAACACCAACCTCACCAGTAATTTCACCCAGTGAGCGCGCGGCAATCCGTAAATCTTCACATGCTAATTCCAAGGCTTCTGGCGGGGCATCAAGTGCCGCTTCTAATGCCTTAATCGCTTCTGAAACCGCAAAAACGTGGCGCGCACGGGTAAGTGGTGCAGAAATAGACGCAAGGTCAGCGTTAATTTTGCTAAGAATTAATTCTTCTAATTCCTTGATACCAATATTATTTTTGGCAGAAATGGCAATTTCATCAATGCCATCAATTTTTAGAAACTCAGGGCTTTGCAAATCACATTTTGACCAGACCAAAATATCACCAGCCGCAAGATGCCCCGCAATCTCTTTTGCCGACGTCGCATCGGGGGCAAGGCCAATCCTAAGATCCGAATGTTCGGCGCGTTCAAGTGCGATTTTAACGCCCTGTTCTTCAATCTCATCATTTGTTTCGCGAAGCCCCGCAGTATCGGCAACAAAGACCAAATTGCCACCAATATTAAGCGAAATTTCAACCACATCACGCGTAGTTCCGGCAATTGATGAAACAATTGCCGCCTGTCGTCGGGCAAGTGAATTTAGAAGGCTTGATTTTCCTGCGTTTGGCTCACCCAAAATAATGATTGAAAAGCCATCACGGATTCTTTGCGCAGATTTTGAATCTTCGATATGTTGTTTAAGTGAATTAATAAGTTTTTTAACCGTATTTGTTGCCCGCGTGCTTAACCCTTCTGGTAAATCTTCATCGGGAAAATCAATATAAGCCTCGGATTCAGAAAGGGCAGAGATTATTTCTTCGCGCCATTCACGTGCCAATGCCCCAAGTTCACCACGCATTTGCTTTTGCGCTTGTTTTAATTGTGCATTAGTTTCCGCATCGATTAAATCGGCAATTGCCTCGGCTTCGGTTAAATCCATGCGGGAATTTTCAAATGCTTGGCGTGAAAATTCCCCAGGGTTAGCAGGGTGACAAAGACCAGTTTCAAGCGCGGTTTCAAGAAAGTTTTTTAAAATTGCCATGCCGCCATGCAGGTGAAATTCAACCACATTTTCACCCGTAAATGAATTGGGTGCATTAAAAGCAATCACAAGCGCATTATCAATTAAATCGCCATTGGCGGCATAAAGATTTCGTAAAACCGCTTGGCGTGCTTTTGGTGCAGGTTTACCAGATAGCTTTTCCAAAAGAGGAAAACTATTTGGGCCAGAAGCCCGAACCACAATCACACCCGATTTAACCGCCGCCGAAGCCGGCGCAATAATTGTGCGCATTTAAATAATTACTTTTCAGATTTTTTAGGTTTAGATTTAGCATCAACATCAGATGCCGCCGCATTAACCGCAGTAAAAAAAGTATTGATTGCATCAGTCGCAAGGCCGCCCATTGATGTTCCCATCGATGTCCATGCCTTTAACATTGGTTCAATATCGGCATTTGGCGCGGTTTCTTCCACTTTAGACTTAACGGCATTAAGCCATGTTTCGTGCATTTGCGAATAATTCGGAAGACCCAGAAAAGCACGCGCCTCTTCTGGCGTTAGGTCGATTTCAATATTAACTTTCATCACAACCCCTTTTGGGTAAACCATTAAACAGGGGTCAACGCTACCAAATTATTTCTCGCACCGCAAGAATATAGAAGTATCAATATTGTCATACGAAATATCGGCGCTTTGGTCGGTGATATTTCTAAAAGCAAGGTTAAATTTGCTTTCAGTACCGTTTGCGGCAACAATATCAATGCCATCGCCATTGCTTGTCATGGAAACAACCCTTTGGGTAATAATGCCAGATGGGCGCAAACTATCAAAAAATACGCCGCCATTTTCGATTTTAAAGACATAACCTTGTTCGGCATTTTTAAAATCGCAACCAATACGACCGTTCACAGGCTTGCCCAAAAACGCAACCCGACCATTGCCGAATACAAATGTTTTATGCTCTGGCGTTAATTCCGCCATTGGATCTTTTGGCTCAGTTTTGCCGCATGAGGCAATCAAGCCGCAAAAAAAGACTAATAAAAGCTGATTTCTTATCCGCATTCATTCACCTCCCCAGTTTGGGAAGGCATATATTTGCACACAAAGATTAAATATTAGTTTTTTTAAAAACAAAGGGCGGGAAAACCCGCCCAAAAGTTTTAATTATTCATACTTGTAAAGAATTCATCATTGGTTTTTGTACCTTTAAGCTTATCAAGCAAGAATTCCATCGCGTCCATTGTGCCCATTGGTGAAAGAATACGACGAAGCATATACATTTTTGGAAGATCTTCTCTTGCCACAAGCAATTCTTCTTTCCGTGTACCTGATTTGATAATATCAATCGCAGGGAAGATACGTTTATCAGAAACTTTACGGTCAAGAATAAGTTCAGAGTTACCAGTACCTTTGAATTCCTCAAAGATAACCTCATCCATTCTTGAACCAGTTTCAATCAATGCGGTTGCGATAATTGTTAATGAACCACCTTCTTCAAGGTTACGCGCCGCACCAAAGAAACGTTTTGGGCGTTGTAATGCGTTGGCATCCACACCACCGGTAAGAACTTTACCTGATGAAGGAACAACAGTGTTATAGGCACGACCAAGACGGGTAATTGAATCAAGCAAAATAACAACATCGCGACCATGTTCGGCAAGGCGTTTTGCTTTTTCTATAACCATTTCCGAAACCTGTACGTGGCGGGTTGCCGGCTCGTCAAAGGTTGATGAAATTACTTCACCCTTAACCGAACGCTTCATATCCGTCACTTCTTCTGGGCGTTCGTCAATCAAAAGCACGATTAAGAAACATTCAGGGTGGTTGGTTTCAATTGACTTCGCGATATTTTGCAAAATAACGGTTTTACCAGTACGCGGCGGCGCAACAATCAACGAACGCTGGCCTTTACCAATTGGGGCAACAATATCAATAACCCGTCCGGTTTTATCTTTGGCGGTTGGGTCATCAATTTCCATTTTGAACCGCTCATTCGGATAAAGCGGGGTAAGGTTGTCAAAATTCACTTTATGTTTTGCAACATCTGGATCGGTGAAATTAATGCTTTCAACACGGGCAAGGGCAAAATAACGCTCCCCCTCACGCGGTGATTTAACCGGCCCCTCAACAGTATCACCAGTGCGAAGGCCAAAACGGCGGATTTGCTGTGGTGAAACATAAATATCATCAGGACCAGGAAGGTAATTTGATTCCGGTGAACGAAGGAAACCAAAACCATCTGGCAAAACTTCTAATACGCCAGAGCCGCCAATTTCGGCGCCATTTTCGGCTTGTTCTTTTAAAATAGCGAAAAGCAAATCCTGCGTGCGCATAGATGCCGCGCCATCAATCTCTAATGCCTCTGCCATTGTTACCAATTCAGCAGGTTTTTTAAGTTTTAATTCTTTTAATGTTGTGCGAACAATCGGGCCGGTTGGCTTTTCATCTTCAGCATCATCACCATTGGTTTCAGGTGCTTCGACCATTTCGTTACCAGTGGTAACTTCTTCTTGTGCGGCCTCAACATTTACTTCTTCAGCAGCAGGCTCTTCAGGTTTGGCAGAAAGTTTAAGGCTTAGTTTGCGTTTTGGTTTTACGACCTCGTTATTTTCTGGGGTTTCTGGTGTTTGTTCGCTCTCTTGAATATCGTCTGACATTTGCAATTCTTTTATTTAGATTGTTGGGAAGTTTATATTCGGCAAAGAACATGCCGAACGAGAAGGTGTAAAATGACAATAATATGAAACAATACCAATTTCAAGATGGCGAATGGAAAATAAAAACTGATCAAAATACTTGATCATAAATGCCGATCCAATTCACCTTATAAAAAAGGTGAAAAATGGACACGGAAATATTAGAATCTTTAAAACGTTTAATTGACTACATTTATCCCCACGAAAGAAGAAGTTTCGAGGAATTTATTATGGGTGAATATAAATCATTAAACGAGCATATTTTTTATGATATTGATAAAATCAAATCTTGGTATGATGAAAAAATATAAGGCTTGAATATGTCACAAATTGAAATTTCAACGTCACTCGCAATTTATAAAAGCAATTCGCAGAATGCGCGGGTGCTAACTGAAAATTTTGTGGCGCATCATGGTTTTTGCCCGTCTTGCGGTTCATCATTATTACAAACCCCAAACAATTCACAGGCAAAAGATTTTACTTGTTCAAAATGTGATGAGGAATTTGAATTAAAAGCAAAATCATCAAAAATCGGCAAGAAAATTGTTAATGGTGCGTATGATTCACTTTTTAACCGTGTGATTGGTCAAAATAACCTAAATTTATATGCACTTCACTATAATAAAAGAGAAATGGTGGTTGAAAACCTATTGATTGTTCCACGCTATTTTTTTGTAACAGATTTAATAGAAAAACGACCCCCTCTAAGTGCCAATGCGCGCCGCGCCGGTTGGGTCGGATGCAATATATTAATTTCCAAAGTGCCGGAAATTGGCAAAATATTTTATATCAAAGACCGAAAAATTATTAATCCTAATAATATCCTACAAGAATGGAAAAAAACTTCATTTTTGCAAGAAGCAAAAAGCCTTGAATCGCGGGGCTGGTTACTTGATACACTAAATTGCGTTGAACGCATTGGGCAAGATGAATTTAACCTCGACCAAATCTATGCTTTTGAAGCCGAATTAAAACAAAAGCATCCTGAAAATAATCACATAAAAGATAAATTACGCCAACAACTTCAATTCCTAAGAGATAAGGGATTAATAGAATTTATAGGTCGCGGACAGTATAGGAAAATTCCAAATGGCTGAAAACAAAAGTGAAATTCAGGAATTAATTGATAAAATTTCTCATGCTGAAGATATAATCAGAGATAACTATGATAGTTATGATGACCCTGAATATGAACTTGGATTTTTGTCTGCTTTAAATTCAATAAGTTATGAATTGAAAAATAGGTCTCCCATCAAGGCTATTAAAACCTATATAAATTCACATTATGAATGGCTAACGCAACTAGAAAAACAATTTATTGATAGAGCAAACGAAAATTTTAAGCATTTACAAATTTGGGCAGAGCCTATTTCACAAAGAATTGCTGATGAATTAGATTGTTTAGAACAAAAAAGCCACGATAAAGATATATTACAAAAGACATTACAAAAATTATTTTTCCACAATCCTTCACTTATTGAACCAATAATAGGAACATCTATTATTGAAGAAGATTATTTCGAAAATTTATCCCCACATTAGAGAACACCATTAAAATCTAGGTTTATAAGGTTCATGGTGAATTGGTTCATATGGAAAGGTGGCAAAGCAAGGGTATGAAATGTCAGGAAATGTCAGCTTTTTGCGGGCAATGCTAATTTAGTTTTTGATTTGCTCAAACTCGGGAATGTCAACAAATGTCAACATTTCTATGGGTGCATTAAATTAACGCCAAAAATCGGCATATCTAATTGATTAATAATAATTTTATTGGGAATAAACATTGTTACAAATAGGTAAAAACGTTTACAATTGGGTGTTTTTGGGGAAGCAAATGCCAAAAAAAGCCTTTGTCACCCCGCATTTATTGCGGGGTCTTTTAAATTTTGCCCTTAAAACTTACGAGATCCCGCAACAAGTGCGGGATGACAAAATTCATAATTCGTAATTTAAACAACATTCGCTATTTTCGGGGTTCATCACACAAGCGGGTATTCAGCCTCAACCCTATAAAAGCTTGGACCATTGCCCATATGGGAGGAATAAAGGAAAAACCTATCAACCAAAAACGGCGTGGATTTATATGTGGTGTGGCGTGCCTGCCATTCCAAAACATCGCGCAAATTTACATAAGCACCAAGATAGCCAATGGTAACATGGGGGGTATATTTGCGGGTTTCGGGTTCATGCCCCAATTTACGGCATGATGCTTCGCACCGACCCGCAAGGATATTTAACTCCTCATTATTTTCGACAAGTGCATGAATTGAATGGGGTTTGTCTTTGCCAAAAAAGCCAACATAATTAAGCGATAATTCAAATGGTTTTAGCTTTATTTTTTCAATCATCACGTCAAGTTCGGTGGCTTCTTTTGCCGCCAAATCACCAATGAACCGCAATGTAATATGAAAATTATCACGCGGTGAAAAACGCGCACCATCAAGCCCGCATTGCATCGGCAAAAGCGTATCGGCAATTTCATCGGGGATATCAATGCCAAGGAATAAACGAAGTGTCATTTACCGCATCCGTAAATTTTAAAACCCTTTGTCATACCGGAAAATCCAAAGGATTTATCCGGTATCTCGTAATCTTAAGCCCAAGATACCGGACATTTTACAAAGTAAAATTCCGGTATGACATTGATTATAGTTACTTTTTCTGTTCAAGCGCCCAAAGCATGAATGCCTGATATTTGGCAATTTCATGCAGCCTATCAAAACGACCTGGTGCGCCGCCATGCCCCGCCTCCATATTTACATCAAGCAAGAATGGTCCGGCATTTGGCGAAGTATCCCTAAGTTTTGCAATCCACTTTGTTGGCTCCCAATAGGTTACTTGGGAATCAGAAAGTGCAGTTTGCGCGTAAATTGGTGGATATGCGCGGGTCGCAACATTGTCATAAGGGGAATATGCCGCCATCGTGTCATAATCATCCTTATTACGGATTGGGTCGCCCCATTCCGTCCATTCCGGTGGGGTAAGTGGAAGGGTTTCGTCGGAAATTGTGTTCATCATATCAACAAAGGCAACTTGGGCCACAATCGCGGCCCATAAATCTGGGCGTTGGTTAACGACAACACCCATAAGCAAGCCACCCGCAGAGCCACCATGGGCAACAATTTTACCTTTTTTGGTATAACCCGCCGCAATCAATGCCTCTGCTGAATTTATAAAATCGCTGAAGGTGTGTTGTTTATTACGAAGTTTACCATCCAAATACCAATTATAGCCGCGTTCCATACCACCACGAATGTGGGCAATTGCGGTGATAAAACCACGATTTACAAGGTTTAATACATTCGTGCTAAAACCATCTGGCATGGAAATGCCATATGAACCATAACCATAAAGATATAAAGGAGCCGAACCATCAATTTTTGTGGTCTTTTTATAAAGCAAAGTTACCGGCACTTTTGCGCCATCTGTTGAATCCGCAAAAATACGTTTTACAACATAATCATCTGGGTTATGGCCCGATGGAATTTCTTGGGTTTTTAATAATTTCCGTTCACGGGTTGCCATATTATAATCAAAAACCTGTGCCGGAGTGGTTGGTGATGAATAGCTGAAACGGGTGATTTCAGTATCAAATTCAAAACCGCCGGAAATATTTAAATCATAGGCTTCTTCGGAAAAATCGATTGAATGCTCTTTATTAGTTGAAAGGTCAAACACAACAATGCGCGGCAATGCATCATACATTTCTTGGCGGATAAGGTAGTTTTTATAAAGACCATAATCCTCAATTAATGTGCCGACATTATAAGGGATAAAATCTTCCCATTCGACAATTTCGGGGTTGGTAATTGGTGCGCGCATGATTTTATAATCAATTGCTTTGTCTTTATTGGTGCGGAAATAAAAATATTCGCCCGCTTGGTCGGGGTGATATTCAAACCCCGCTTTACGTGCGGCAATAACTTTTGGGGCAGTTGTTGGATTATCAAGCGGTAAATAGCGCACCTCATTATTATCGGACGCACCACTGATAAGAAAAATATAATCACCCGCCGAAGATTCACCAATACCAAGGAAATAGGCATGATCTTTTTCTTCATAAACCAAAACATCTTTTGCGGGGTCATCACCAATTTTATGGCGCATAACTTTTACGGGGCGAACATTTTCGTCATTTTTAACATAGAAAACCGTGCGATTATCTTTGGCAAAAACCACTTCACCCGTGGTATCTTCGATTTTATAGTTTAAATCTTCACCAGTTTCAGGGTTTCTAAAACGAATATCGCAATTGCGCGCACCCTCATAATCAACGGCATAGGCAATTATATCTTGTGCCTTATTTTGATGCCAATTATTTAATTTCCAGAATGGAAGACCTTTGGCCTCTTTATCGCCATCAATAATGGCTTTTTCACCCAAAACCACACCATTATCAGCAAGTGATTGGCGCATAATAATTGGGAATTGTCCACCTTCACGATATTTGCGGTAATATGCAAACTTACCATCTTTGGATGGCGGTGATGAATCATCCTCTTTTATGCGACCTTTCATTTCATCAAAAAGTTTGGTGCGCAAATCGGTGGTTTTGTCCAAAAACATTGCTTTGGTATAGGCATTTTCGGCGTCAATATGCTGCTTTATTTCTGGGCTTATGGTTTTTGGGTCATTCAAAACAT
This sequence comes from Hyphomonadaceae bacterium UBA1933, assembly GCA_002337085.1. Taxonomy (GTDB): domain Bacteria; phylum Pseudomonadota; class Alphaproteobacteria; order Caulobacterales; family Aquidulcibacteraceae; genus Pseudaquidulcibacter. The sequence continues at coordinate 241,646 of DDFH01000006.1, forward strand.
CTTGCCAATGTGCATCACGCATCCATGCGTAATCATCATGGCGGACTCGCCCTAATTGTTTGATTGTAGTTGGAATTTTTTTTGCGATTGGGGCTTTGATATTGGTCATTTCTTTGGCGAATACTGATGTTGAATTTAAATAGGTTACGATTGATAAAACACTCGTACCCAAAAGGACTTGACGGCGGGAAAAGGGAATATTCATACCTTAAATTTGGCGCGTTTTGGTAATATGTCAAGGCAATGAAAATAAAAAAGCCCCCGAAGGGGCTTTAAAAAACTATGCAAAATAAAATCGGAAACCGCGTTTTTCGATTTTATTTTTCGATACAAACTAACCCGAAACTTGTTTCGGGTTAAGAGTCCAGTCCATATGCAGTATGCAATGCGCGCACAGCAAGTTCGGTATATGATGCATCAATAAGCACTGAAATCTTGATTTCAGAAGTAGAGATGTTTTCAATGTTAATACCTTTTGACGACAATGCTTCGAACATGATTTTTGCAACACCAACGTGTGAACGCATACCAACGCCAATAACCGAAACTTTGGAGACATCTTTTTTAACGATAATATCGCGGAAACCAATGGTTTCTTTGATTGAATTCATTAATTCTTGGGTGCGGTCGGCATCACGTTCAGGGATGGTGAATGTCATATTCACTTTGCCTTCGGTGCGGCTTGGTGCCTGAACAATCATATCAACGTTAACATTGGCATCAGCAAGCGCACCAAAAATACGACCCGCAACACCCGGATTATCAACAACGCCAAGAATTGAAACTTTTGCTTCATCGCGGCTATAGGCAATACCTGAAACGATTTGTTTTTCCACGATTTCTTCCTCATCACAAACTATTGTACCTGGGTTTGGTTCACCCGGCTCTAAAAATGAACTTAAAACTCTAACTGGCACTTTTTTCGCCATTGCCAGTTCAACCGAACGGGTTTGCAATACTTTTGCACCCAAAGACGCCATCTCTAGCATTTCTTCGTATGAAATTGCCTTCATACGCTGTGCCTTGGAGGTAATACGTGGATCGGTGGTATAGACACCATCGACATCGGTATAAATATCGCATAAATCGGCCTTTACCGCCGCCGCAACCGCAACCGCCGAAGTATCAGAACCACCACGACCAAGTGTGGTAATACGTTCTTCTGGCGTAATACCTTGGAAACCAGGAATAACCGCAATCACACCATTTTTCATGGAATCAATAATTGCATCTGACTTAATATCAGAAATTCGGGCAGAAGCGTGAACGTCCGAAGTTTCAATCGGAAACTGCCAACCCTGCCAAGAGCGGGCTTTTAAACCCAAATTACGTAGGCAAAGAGATAAAAGACCGGTGGTAACTTGTTCGCCAGTGGCAACAACAACGTCATATTCATCATCAAAATCTTTTGGCGAAAGCCCAGTTCCAGCCTCATTAGCCAAGGCAACCAAACGATTGGTTTCCCCTGACATTGCCGAAACAACAACCGCAACCTCATTCCCTTGCGCCTGTTCATGCGCAACAAGGCGGGCAACACGTCTAATACGTTCTATGTCGCCAACCGAAGTCCCGCCGAATTTCATCACTATGCGTGCCATTTTTTACCTTTAATACAGAACCGCAAAATAATGCGCAAAAAACCGATTTTAGGGCAAAGGTCAACCATATATCGCATATAAATACCGATTTTTTAGGAAAACTTTGCGCTAATGCATCAATTTTTTAGTCAAAAGAAATTATTATTGGTAAAATTATCAAAATTGTGGCAAATGTTTTACCATGACCAATACCAAAATAAATTCTGTAAATGATGATGAAATCGCAAAATTTGCCGCAATGGCAGAAGATTGGTGGAATCCGAACGGGAAATTTAAACCGCTTCATAAATTTAATCCTACCCGCCTTGCTTTTATTCGCGATAATGTAAAGCGTCATTTTGGAATTGATGATAATTCACAACCATTAAAGGGTTTAAAATTATTGGATGTTGGTTGTGGCGGCGGGCTTTTAAGCGAACCAATGGCAAGAATGGGCGCAGATGTAACCGCCATCGATGCCACCGAAAAAAATATAAAAACCGCATCAGTACATCGTGATAAAATGGGTCTTGAGATTGATTACCGTTTTACCACCGCCGAAGAATTGCTAAAAACCCATAAGGGCAAGTTTGATGTGGTTTTAAATATGGAAGTTATTGAACACGTCAATAATCCAAAAGAATTTTTGCAAACATCTCTACAATTATTATCGCCAAATGGCATAATGTTTATTGCCACCATTAACCGCACAGCAAAGGCGCGGGCATTGGCATTGTTTGCTGCGGAAAATATATTGCGTTGGTTGCCACCCGGAACCCATGATTATGATAAATTGGTTACTCCCGATGAAATTATGGATGCATTATCAATTGAAAAATCATTAAAAGTCACAGGCCCAATTGGGGTTTCATATAATCCATTATTTGATAAATGGTCATTGGGAAATGATGTTTCAATGAATTATATGGTTGTTGCCGAACGTTAATTTAACCAATTTCTTCGCGATTTTTTGTTTCCACAAGGTTTAAAATCGCGGCGGCGGTTTCTTCGATCGATCTTCTGGTAACATCAATCACCGGCCAACCTTGGCGTTCAAATAAACGATTGGCAAAAATAACTTCTTCACGAACCGCATCTTCTGATACATAATCAGTATTTGCCTCAGCATTTAAAGATAATAGTCGATTGGTACGAATTGCAATCAATCTATCAGGTGAAACTTTTAAACCAACCACAAGCGGCTTTTGTAATTCCAAAAGCGCATCCGGTATCGGGCCGCCGTGCACAAGCGGGTAATTCGCGGTTTTATAGCCACGATTGGCAAGATAAATAGAAGTTGGGGTTTTTGAAGTTCGCGAAATACCAACCAAAACAATATCCGCATCTTCATATTCGTTTACTATTTGCCCGTCATCATGGGACATAGTGTAATTCATTGCCTCTATACGGCGGAAATAATTGGAATCTAGGGTTTGTTTCATACCAGTTTGAACTTTTGGGACAATTCCCAAATGGCGCGAAAACAAATCCAATGTTGAATCAAGTAGTGATTGGCATGGAATATTCCATATTTTGCATTTCTCTTCGAGGATTAAGCGCAATTCCTGTGACGCAATTGTAAATAAAACCACACCAGGCCGCGATTCAATTTCTTCCAAAACCTTATCGAGCTGTCGCCGGGAACGCACAAGATAATAAGATCTTTCAAGTGCCGTAACATGCTCAAACAAAGGGGCAACAGCGCGCAAAACCGCATTCAAAGTTTCACCAGTTGAATCCGAAATCAAATGAACATTAAGGAAAATATTGGTTTGCATCTATCTATAAATTAACCTGTTGTTAATAAGTTTTAATAAGCTGTGAATAAGTATGGTAAACAAATCATTAAGAAAAATTTTCATCCTCTTTGTCCCAAAATTGCACACATTTGTCCACAGTTTTTCAACAGCATGGGGAAAAGATAATGGTTAATAAAATCTTAATCACATATTAGGCATTAATCTTTTATTAACTTTTAAAATAGGCAGTTTTTAGTGGATATTATTTGAATAAGTTGTGGACAAATTTCCTTAAAAAGTGGTTTTCATGTTAATAAGCCCAAAATTCTTGATTTTATCCACCTTACTAATTACTACATACTTCTTTTAATTAATAAAGAAGATAGATTTTGACAAAAGTTCTTATAGAAACCCTTGATGGTAATAAAACTAAACGAGTTCCAATTTGGATGATGCGTCAAGCGGGACGACATTTGCCAGAATATAAGGAATTAAGAGCAAGGAATAAATCGTTTCTTGACTTTTGTTATGCACCCGCTGCCGCATCAGAGGCAACCTTACAACCAGTAAGACGTTACGATATTGATGCAGCAATTATCTTTTCTGATATTTTGGTTATTCCACATGCTTTGGGTCAATTTGTTGATTTCAAAGAAGGCATTGGCCCAATCCTTGATCCTATTAATACTTTTGATGGTTTAAAAACTTTAGAAGGTTCAAAATTTGCTGCACGTCTTGCGCCTGTTTATGAGGCTATTGAAAGGGTTCGTGGTACGCTTGATAGTGACAAGGCATTACTTGGCTTCTGTGGTGCTCCTTGGACCTTGGCGACATATATTATTCAAGGAAAAGGTGGCAATCGTGATGTTGCAAAAATTCATGCTTTGCAAAATCCTGAATTTATGAATGAATTATTTGATTTATTGATTGAATATTGCGCATTACACCTTGCTGCACAACTTGATGCCGGTGCCGATGCGGTACAAATCTTTGAATCATGGGCCGAAGATTTGAATGATGAATGCTTTCAAAATCTTGTAATCGAACCAAACCGTAAATTAGTTGCACGTCTGCGTGAAATGCGCCCTAATGCAAAAATAATTGGTTTCCCGCGTGGTGCATCACATCGCGCAAAATATTATTATCCACAAACTGGTATTAATGCGGTTGGTCTTGATATTTCTGCAGATTTGAAAACTATTCGTGCCGAACTTGGTAATAAAGCCTGTATACAAGGCAATCTCGATCCAATGGTTTTGGTTGCCGGTGGTGATGCCCTAAAGCGTGCGGTGGCAAATATTATGGAAACTGCTGCACTTGGTCCACATATATTCAATCTTGGTCATGGAATTGTGCCACAAACACCAATAGATAATGTAATTGAAATGATTAAAACAGTAAGAAGTTTTGAAGGTAAATAATGAAAAAAAAATTGGCGGTTGTATTATTTAATCTTGGTGGTCCCAATGCGCCTGAAGATATTCGCCCGTTTTTGAAAAATCTATTTTCAGACAAAGCAATTATCGAGCTTCCGGCAATTTTTAGGATGCCACTTGCTTATCTTATTTCAACAACTCGTGCGCCAAAGGCAAAACCGCTTTATGATTTAATGGGCGGTTTTTCACCACTTTTAAAAAATACAAATGCGCAAGCTGAGGCAATTTTAAAATCACTGAAGCAAAAACTTGAAAATTATGAGGTAAAAACCATAATTTCAATGCGCTATTGGAATCCATTAAGTAAAGAAGCAGCTGCTGAACTTATTGAATTTAATCCTGATGAAGTGGTTTTATTGCCGCTTTACCCACATTATTCGAAAACCACTACTGGATCTTCGGTAAAAGAATTTCAAAAATATTATAAGGGTAAAGCACGTTTGGTACGAGAATATCCGATTTTGGATGGTTTTGTAAAAGCCAATGTAAAATCAATCATGGCAGAATATGAAAAATTGGGCAAACCAGAACGGGTTCGTATATTATTTTCTGCACACGGTTTGCCACAAAAAGTTATTGATAGTGGCGATGTTTATGAAAAACAAATTAAACAAAGTGCCGCAGCCATTACAAATGAATTACCATCAAATTTTGAAACTGTAGTTTGTTTTCAGTCAAAAGTTGGCCCATTAAAATGGCTTGAGCCTTCAACACCCAACGAAGTTAAACGCGCAGGCAAAGATAATATTGCAATTATTATATGCCCGATTGCGTTTGTAAGCGATCATATCGAAACCCTTGTCGAACTTGATGTTGAATATAAAGAATTGGCACATGAATTAAAAGTTCCACAATTTGGACGCGCCGCAGTTGTAGGATGTGACGAAGATTTTATTGATGGTTTAACTGATTTGGTTATTGAACATTTGGAGAAATCTTAATGGAATGGTTTTCGGCGCATTATGATTTTTTCCGCGCGTTACATATAATCGCTGTAATTGCATGGATGGCGGGGCTTTTATATCTTCCACGTCTTTATGTTTATCATTCCCCAGTTGAGGTTGGGACAGATCTTGATAAAACCCTGACCATAATGGAAAAAAAACTATTCCGTTATATTATGGAACCATCAATGTATGTGGTTTGGGCGCTTGGAATTTGCTTAATAATGGCGCGCGGCATGGATTTGTTTAAAATGCCATTTTTCCATGTAAAACTATTATGTGTTTCTCTTATAACCATTATTCATATGTTTTACGGAAAATGGCAAAAGGACTTTGCAGATGGCAAACGCCCTTTAAACCATGTATTTTTCCGAGTCATCAATGAAATGCCATTCATTTTGATGATTATCGCCGTATTTATGGTAGTTCTTGAACCAAGCTTTGGCTAGGCCGCTTTTAGAGAAGCAATAAAGCTTTGAACCTCTGTTTTAAGATTTTCCTGACTGCTTGCTCAATTCGTCGGCAGCAGAAACCACTTGTGATGCAGAACGCGCGGTTTCGCTAGCATTGGTTTGAATATCGGTAATTTCAACACTTACACTACGCGATCCAGTTGATGCCTCTTGTGTATTGCGTGCGATATCAGCAGTAACGGCCGATTGCTCTTCAATTGCGGCATTTACCGAAACCGTAATGTTGTTAATGCTGTTGATTGTATCTCGTATAGAACCGATGGCATCAACGGCAGATTGCGTACTTGCCTGAATTTCACTGATTTGTTTTGAAATATCATCGGTTGCACGTGACGTTTGCCCGGCAAGGTTTTTAACCTCTGATGCAACAACAGCAAAACCTTTACCTGCTTCACCGGCGCGGGCACTTTCAATAGTAGCATTCAATGCTAGTAGATTGGTTTGGCTTGCAATTTCGCTAATCATTGAAACAACTTCACCAATTTTATCGGCAGCAGTTGAAAGGTTTTTCACAGTTTCAACAGAATTTTCCGCCAATGAAACTGCATCAGATGAGATTCTTGCCGATGATGAAACTTGGTGTGAAATTTCACGAATAGATGCCGACATTTCTTCTGAAGATGCTGCAACTACTGTAACATTTGCTGTGGCTTGTTCTGCGGCAGCAGCAACGTTATTTGATTTAAAGCTTACATTCTCAACCAATTCATCCATCAATTTTGCAGTTGAACTAAGTTCAGCAGCAGCACCAGCAACAGTATTAATCATACCAACAACACTGGTTTCAAGGAAGTCTTGGGATTTTTTTGCAATTGCCTCAACCTTATCATGCTCAATTTGGATATAGGTGCCAATTGCAAAATCCATATCCAAAAGTGCAGCTTTAACAAAAGCTGAAATTTCTTTTTTAACTTCTTCAACCGTATCGCTATTATTTACCATCATTCCTTGTGCTTTGGTTTTTTCAAGGAATATATTGATTACTTCAGTAATGATGTATGAATAACCGCCGATATAAAACCCTGGCTCAAGACCAATACGTGCATGAGTTTGCCCAATTTTGGTTACGCTATTGATATAATTGTCAGAAAAGCTGCCTTCAAGAATTGATGACCAATGGCGTACCTGTGCATTTTTTGCGGCATCCATATGACTATCGCCAGAAAAGAATTTATTAGTATCCTTAAATTTTCTTACGACTTTATAAAAGCCAGTTAGGACATGCGGTAAAGCTGATTCAATGGTTGGTTTTATATCATTGAGGCTATTTTTGGTGGCACTATCAATATTATAAAAATCAAGCTTTTCAGCAATATCTTCATGTTTCATTTTATCTACCCCTAAGCCTGATAGTATTTGTTTTATTTATGTATGTTATGTTACTAGGAGGTATAGTAGTATAAAAGGTTAATAAAATTATAAATTTATTAGAATAATAAGATATTACTTTATAATATAAGCTATGCGTTATTTCATAAGACTTATGAAAACGTTTGCGCCGTCATCAGAGCCTAATTCTTTCGCAAAGGCGCGATCAGGGTGAGGCATCATTCCCAATACATTACCCTTTTTGTTTATGATTCCCGCAATATTGCCTTTTGAACCATTTGGGTTTTCGAGATATTTGAATACTACACGATTTTCATCTTCTAAAAGTTTGATAGTATCATCATCGGCAAAATAATTACCTTCACCATTGCCAACTGTCATCATTGCTTTGGTCTGGTTGCCAAATGCCTTGGTAAATCGGGTATTATTATTGGTAACGTCAAGCATAACATCTTTACAGATATATTTCAGGCTGTTGTTACGTAATAAAGTGCCTTCTAAAAGGCCGGCTTCACATAAAATTTGAAAGCCATTACAAATTCCAAGAATTGACGTGCCGCGTTCGGCATGGCGTATAATTTCGGCATTAATTGGTGAAACCGCTGCCATAGCGCCACAACGCAAATAATCGCCATATGAAAAGCCACCAGGAATAATAATTAAATCCAAATCATCGGAAAGATGGGTTTCTTTGTGCCAAACCATCTTAACATCGGCATTAACGGCGGTTTCTGCGGCAACTTTACAGTCGCGGTCGCAATTAGATCCAGGGTATACAATAACAGCAGCTTTCATATTGCCCGCTTTAAAACAATTCTTAGCAAAACAAAAGTGCCTGTTTGTAAGAAATTTGCCGATTTTGGTAGAAAAATCACAAAACCTTTAAATGCAATATGAAAACATTGGAAAAACTATCTGACTAATTGCTTGAAATTACCCACTTTCCCCTTTAATCAACTGATATGTCTTTAAATACAAAAGAAAAAGCCCCAACACCATTTATGGCGCAATATCTTGCCGCCAAAGAAAAGCATCCTAGCTCTTTGTTATTTTTTCGGATGGGTGATTTTTATGAAATGTTTTTTGAAGACGCTAAAACTGCGGCGGCAGCACTTGATATTGCCTTAACAAAACGGGGGCAGCATCAGGGCGATGAAATCCCAATGTGTGGTGTTCCAGCCCATTCGGTCGAACCATATATTGCTAAATTGGTGCGCCAAGGGTTTAAAATTGCCATTTGTGAGCAGTTAGAAACCCCAGAAGAAGCAAAAAAACGCGGCTATAAAGCTGTTGTTCACCGCGATATTACCCGCATTATCACCCCAGGAACTTTGACCGAAGAATCCCTACTTGAAGCCAAAAAATCAAATCGTCTGGCGGCAATTGTGTTTTCGGTTTCTGGCTCTGATGCTGCGATTGCGTGGGCCGATGTTTCAACCGGTGAGTTTGCGGTAATTTCCGGAAGCAATGCGCGGGTTATGGATGAAATATCGGGTCTTTCAATAGGTGAAATCCTATTGCTTGATAAGGATTTTAATCGCGAAGAAAGCAAATTTATTGCCAAACTTATTCCCGCAATGTCGCCACGCCCAAGTGTTAAGGGTGACGTAAAATCGTGTGAGAACCTATTACTTGATGGCTTTGGTGTAAAAACCCTTTCTGGTTTTGGTGATTTTAACAAAATTGAAATTCAGGCTCTTGGTCTGATTTATGATTATGTATTAACAACACAGGCAGGCGTTGCCCCAAAATTGGTAATCCCAAAAAAGCATGAGGTTTCTGGATTTTTGGCAATTGATGCCGCCACCCGTAATAGTCTTGAAATTGAAAAATCAACCAAGGGCGGGCGCAAAGGTTCACTTCTTGGTACTATTGATAAAACCAAAACACCACAAGGTGGACGACAAATTCTTGAAGATGTTTCACGACCGCTTCTTGATATAAATGCCATAAATGCTCGCCTTGATGCGATTGGTTTTATGCTTGAAAATCAAAAGATTGGCACGCAAATTTCCGATGCTTTATCACAAATGCCTGATATGGTACGCCCACTTTCCCGCATTGAATTAAATCGCGCATCCCCGCGCGATTTAAAAGCGATTGGAAAGTCATTGGAACTTGCGAATATGATTTGCGCAATCTTGCCCGCCGAAGTACCAAAGATTTTGGAAAATGCTGCAAATGCCATAAATTTAATGCGCCATAATGAATTGGGTGAACTTGCCACCTATTTAAATGAGGCACTTGATGATGAATTACCTTTTTTGGCGCGTGATGGGGGTTTTATTCGTCGTGGCTTTGATAGTGTTTTGGACGAATATGTTACATTGCGTGATGAAAGCCGCCGCCTGATTGCATCATTATCCGCAAAAGTTTCCGAGCAAGCTGGTCAGCCGTTAAAAATAAAATTTAATAATGTCTTGGGCTATTTTATCGAGGCGACACCAAAACAAGCACCGCCACTTTTAGAAGCACCATTAAATGAAATTTTCATTCACCGTCAGACATTATCGGGCATGGTGCGTTTCACCACCAATGAATTAATAGAATTAAATTCCAAAACCGCACGCGCCGCCGATTTGGCATTAAATCGTGAGTTGGAATTATTTGATTTAGCATGCCAAAAAGTGGCCACACTTGGGGCACAAATCCGCAATGCCAATGATGCCATTGCCAGAATTGATGTAACCCTGTCCGCAGCAGGAATTGCGGGCGAAAATAATTATTGCCGCCCAAAAATTAATGAAAATAAGGCCTTAAAAATTATTCAAGGTCGTCATCCGGTGGTTGAAGATAGCCTTAAAAAAGACGGTGGGGTTTTTACCGCCAATGATTGCACAATTGATGCAGAAATTTTGGATAGTGCGCGCCTTTCATTAATTACCGGCCCTAATATGGCAGGTAAATCAACATATTTGCGCCAAAATGCGATTTTGGTAATTATGGCGCAGGCGGGTTTTTATGTCCCTGCAAGCGCGATGGAATTGGGTCTTGTTGACCGCGTATTTTCACGGGTTGGCGCGTCCGATGATTTATTTGCGGGGCAATCAACTTTTATGGTGGAAATGGTTGAAACCGCGAATATTTTAAACCGTGCAACCGATCGCTCATTGGTGATTTTGGATGAAATTGGGCGCGGCACGGCAACCTATGACGGTCTTGCAATTGCCTGGGCAGTAAGTGAATATTTACATGAAATCAATAAATCACGCGCGCTTTTTGCCACCCATTATCATGAATTAACCGACCTTTCCAAACAATATGAAGGCATTAATAATTTATCGCTTTCTGCCAAGGAATGGAATGGCGATTTAATATTCCTCCACAAGGTTATCGATGGTGCGGCTGATCGTTCTTATGGGGTGCAGGTGGCGCGAATTGCGGGATTGCCAAAAACCGCTGTGGAACGGGCAAAAGAGGTTTTAAAAACTCTTGAAAATACCCACCACGTTGGGAAAAAAGGTCAAAAACCGATTGATGACCTTCCATTATTTTCGGAATTTGTTCCACAGGTCGCGGCAATTCTCGAAAAGAGCGAGGTTGAGAAAATCCTTGAAGCTCTTGATATTAATGATTTATCACCACGCCAAGCCCTTGATTTATTGTTTGAATTAAAGGGAAAGCTCTAAATCAATTCAATCTGAACTTTGATTTCATCACCCGCCTTGATATTTTCGGTTTTGCGGACGCTTGCTTTAATAGGCAAAATATAGGTTTTGTCTTTTGAATTTGGGAATATTGATGTGGTAAAAATTGTTTCACCCACAATTGCCCGCACCTTTACCGCGCCGAACCCCCGTTTAAGGCCAAGCGTTTTTAGCGAAGTTGTAAAATATATTTCATTGGCAATTTCTTCGGTAATAGTGAAAAAATGCCAAGAGCCTTTTTCACTATTCCAAAGCCAAACATTGCCAATGCAATCAAATATTTCATTGTCTTTACTCATTCTTTTAGCCCAACGAATGCATCGGAAATAACATCAATAACCGCGCGAATTCTCGGCATATGGCGCAAATCACTGTGTACACCCAACCAAACATCACGTCTTGGTAATTCTTTTATTTCATTTAATTCTATCAATTCAGGCTCAATACTTGCACGAAATTTTGGGATACAGGCAATACCAATCCCTTGTTTACACCCCATAATCATGGCTTCTCGGCTATTGGTGCGCAAGGCTATTTTGGCATTTGAAAAATTTTGACTTAAAGCGCGGGCTTCTTCAAGATGCGATTGATCTTCCAAAACTTGGATAATCTTGTGGCTGTCTGTATTTTCTGGATGACCATGCTTTTCAATATAATTCTGTGAAACATAAAAACCTGCCGTCATAGTACCGATTTTTTTGGTAACTAAATCCATGTTTTCAAAGCGGGTGAAGCGCACGGCAATGTCCGCCTCGCGCCGTGAAAGACTAAGAAGGCGCGCATCGGGTATAAGTTCGACCACAATATTGGGGTGGGTACATTGCAATTTGGCAATTGCCGGAATGATTATCCGTGATGCAACAACATCAACAGCAGTAACTTTTACAATACCTTCAAGGGCAATATCGCGCCCCTTTATAACTCGTTCTGTTGCGATGACTTCCGCCTCAATTCGTTCGGCATTACCAAGAACCTGTTCGCCCAATGAAGTAAGGGCAAAACCACGCGGATGACGTTCCAAAAGGCGCGCCCCAACTTTTTGTTCCAATTTTGTAAGCCTGCGCCCCATTGTTGGTTGGGTAGTGTTAAGTGCCTTGGCGGCGGCCGATAAAGATCCTTCGCGCGCAATAACTAGGAATGTTTGTAAATCGTCCCAATCCATGAGATGCTCCATACAAAAGCGCATACATCACCAAAGATATTACGCAATTGCATACGGGTATAATGGATTTATAATTTTGGCAAGAGGATTAGAGATGCAAAAAAAATTACCTTCACTATTTATATCGCATGGCTCACCAACTTTATATTTTGACGATGTGCCAGCGCGTGATTTCTTGCGGGGTTTGGGCGCAAAAATTGACCGCCCAAAAGCCATTTTGGTGGTATCAGCACATTGGGAAACCGAAACCCCAACCGTGAATGTGGTTGAAACCAATGAAACCATTCACGATTTTTATGGCTTTCCAAAACATATGTATGAAATGCAATACCCTGCCAAAGGTTCAAAAGAACTTGCATTAAGGGTGCAAGAATTATTGGGCGAACATGGTGTTCGCTCTGAAAGCGATTTAAACCGTGGCCTTGACCACGGGGCATATATTCCATTGATGCTAATGTACCCTGATGCCGATATTCCGGTGGTTCAATTATCAATTCAGCCACATTTAGGAACTGGTCACCATCTTGAAATTGGTCGTGCCTTGCAAAAACTTCGTGATGAGGGGGTTTTAATAATTGCTACCGGATCATTTACCCATAATTTACGGGCAATTAAATGGGATGGCGGACCAGAGGATGATTGGTCTAAAGAATTTTCTGCATGGTTTAATGATGCCATTAAAAATGGACGTACTTGTGACCTGCTTGCCTATCGCCGACTTGCCCCATTTGCGCAAATGGCGCATCCAAAGGATGAACATTTATTACCAATTTATGTGGCAATAGGTGCGGCTTATCCCGATTATAAAGCAACCCAAATCCATAATAGTGTTACCTTTGGTAACTTACATATGGATTCTTATAGGTTTGATTGATAATCTCGTGCACCAAACAGTGCGGTTCCAACCCGCACATGGGTTGCACCAAATTTGATTGCGGTTTCAAAATCCGAACTCATACCCATTGAAAGGTTCTTTAAATCATGAGTTTTGGCAAGTTTTTGCATCAATGCGAAATATGGTGCTGGCGGTAATTCGGCAGGCGGAATACACATTAAACCTGTAACTTCTAGTCCATAATGTTCGCGTGCCAAATCTAAAAGGCGTGGGAAGTCATTGATGGCAACCCCTGCTTTTTGTTCCTCATTGCCAATGTTAATTTGCATCAGGATTTTAGGCGATTTTCCGATTTTTTGGATAGATTTTTGTAGTGATGCACACAAATGTTCCCGGTCCAAAGTCTCAATAACATCAAATAACTTAACAGCCTCATCCGATTTATTGGTTTGCAGTGGGCCAATAAGGCGTAATTCAAGGTCTGAACAGTCGCGTTCACCCCAGTGTTGATAAGCCTCTTGCACACGGTTTTCGCCAAAAATTTTTTGCCCATCCAAAAGTGCTTCATCAAGCTTTTCAGGTGTTTGGGTTTTACTTACGGCAACCAGTGTAATATCATCTGGGTTGCGCCCAACCTCTTTGGCGGTGGTGGCAATTTTTTGAAGTATTTCAAGACGGTTTTGGGAAAAATCACTTTGCATAAAGCTGATATAAAAAAAATCTCACAAAAAGCAAAGAACTTGTTCGGTAATGGGCAAGTTTTTGTTTTATCAGATCCCGAAAGAAGCCCAAATTTAAATGAAATTATCGCCAATAGCCCAAATGACGCGTTTATAATTTATCGCAATTATGGTGCAGAAATTCCAAAATTTAAAAAAGCGAGCACAAAGAAGATTTTGGCAAGTGTTTCCCCTAAATTAGCTTATAAATCAGGAATAATTGGAATACATATTCCCAATAAAAGCCTTAAATATTATCATTTATCAAAGACAAAGGGTCTTATGAAAACCACCTCAGCGCATAATTCACGTGAAATTATACGGGCGGTAAATTGCGGAATTGAAAATGTGATTATATCGGCGATTTTTCCATCAAAAAGTAAAAGTGCGGGCAATCCCAAGGGAAATATCAAACTTGCACAATTGATTCGCGCGTTTCCAAAACAAAATTTCATTGCCTTGGGTGGAATAAACCTCAAAAGCCTAAAACGACTAAAAGGAATTAAATTAAAGGGAATAGCCGGAGTTAGTTTTAATTAAAAACGGAAAGCAGATTCGATTTTGATGCTTGGGCTACGTTTATTTTTATCCTGATTAATATTGTCGTCAGGAATTACAACGCCACCACCAACGCGAAGGTTGCGGTTAACATCATAAAATGCACCAGCAGAAGTTTGACCATTATGATTGTCAACTGGGCTTTGTCTTGAAGGCTGCATACCAAAGCTAACACCCCAGCGAGATTTAGGTGATACTTTTACGTTTGCTTTGGTTTCACCGCGTGGTGTCCACGCATTCACACCCGAATTGAATTCAGAACCAAAAGTAAATCTTTCATACCATGGTGCAGTTGGTGTTGTGTTGCGACCTTCGGCACAAGCAGTACCAGCCGCGAAAAACGCAGCAAGACCAATTGCAAATGCCAATGTCTTTTTCACCACAAAACCCCCATCCAAAATAGAGTGTTGCAAACAATATAGCTTAACTAACCCTAAAAAAATTGTTGAGTCAATTGAATAAAACCAACAAAATTCCTAATAAGTTTCATACACACCCGAGAATATAGCGATTTTAAACACAATTTGAAACAGTTTTATGGCAATAATTTTTTTTGTTGCAATTGTATCACAATATTGATTGCAATTTGCGCGGTTTATTAAGCAAAAATTTAGCCAAACTCAATGTTATTTAATTTTAAAGCTACACAAAGCCGCTTGATAAACTGTCTCAAACATTGTTAATAGCAATGATTATGCTTTAAATAGCCCTTTATTGTTATTATTGGCACAAAGTGATATAGCCTTGTGCCAACCTTATTGTCGGAGTTTCAATATGCGCCGTATTGCGCCAATTCTTCTAGCCACATCGTTTGTGATTGTTCTTGGCGGCTGTGCCCATAAACCGGCTACTGATGCCCAAGCCGGCAGCCCAATGAAATTTAATTTCGGTAAAAAGAAAGATACCCAAGCAGGTATTGGGGTTAATGGTTATTTGTGGCGTGCCACTTTGGACACGTTAAACTTTATGCCGGTGGCAAGTGCGGATCCATTTGGCGGCACATTCATTACCGATTGGCATTCAAATGATGCAACCCCGAATGAACGTTTCAAGGTTCAGGTTTTCATTCTTGATAACCGTCTTCGTGCCGATGGTATTGCGGTTCAGGTTTTCCGTCAGGTTAATAATGGTTCTGGTTGGACTGATGCTTCTGTTAGCCCTGATACAACTTTGCAGATTGAAAATGCAATTTTGACCCGTGCGCGTCAATTGCGTATCGCAAATATCGAATCTGAAAAATAGTTTTTATTAAACCAAAAATGATACCCCGCACGTGTTGCGGGGTCTTTTTGTTTATGAGACCAGCACCCCAAAACCCCTTGATTTTCCCTACATTTCAGAATAGGTGAAACGCATAAATACTTTGGCTAAAAAAATGGCCTAATAAAACTTTCATACATCTGGTAAAAAATGACTGATAACAATAAGATTGCCGAAAATATTAAATATGACGCAATAAAAACCGAACAAAAACAACGCAAAATTTGGGACGATAGTAAATTATTTTTTACTGGCGACATTAAAAAAGATACTAAAAAATCCTACGTTTTGGAAATGTTTCCTTATCCGTCTGGTCGGATTCATATGGGGCACGTTCGCAATTATGCGCTGGGCGATGTTATTGCACGTAAAAACCATGCACAGGGTTATCAGGTTTTACACCCAATGGGATGGGATGCTTTTGGCTTACCTGCTGAAAATGCGGCGATGGAACGCGGCGAACACCCTGGTAAATGGACGTATGAAAACATCAATGTAATGAAAGAACAATTGAAGCTTTTGGGCTTTTCAATTGATTGGTCGCGCGAATTTGCAACTTGTGACCAAACCTATTACAAACATCAACAGCGTCTTTTCATCGAAATGTTTGAAAAGGGCTTGGTTTACCGCAAAATGTCAAAAGTGAATTGGGATCCGGTTGAAAATACCGTGCTTGCCAATGAACAGGTGGTTGATGGCCGTGGCTGGCGCTCTGGTGCCTTGGTGGAACAACGCGAATTAAACCAATGGTTCTTTAAAACCACTTATTTTGCCGATGATTTGATTGATGCGCTAGAAGGGCTTAACGAATGGCCAGAACGGGTTATTTCACAACAATTCAATTGGATTGGTCGTTCCGAAGGGTTAAAGTTCAAATTTGATTTAACCCATAAATTTGGCGATTTTAATGGATTAGAGGTTTATACAACCCGTCCAGATACTTTGTTTGGTGCATCATTTGTGGCAATTGCCGCCGATCACCCAATTGCTAAAGAACTTGCCAAAAATAATGCGGATTTAGAAGCCTTTATTAATGATTGCAAACAATCCGCCGTCACCGCCGAGGCATTGGATACCCAAGAAAAAAAGGGTTTCAATACTGGTTTAAAGGTCAAACACCCATTTGATGATACTTGGGAAATTGATATTTGGGTCGCAAACTTCGTGCTTATGGAATATGGTACGGGTGCTATTTTTGGCTGCCCGGCACATGATCAACGTGACTTGGATTTTGCACGTAAATATGGCCTAAAAGTTACCCCTGTAATTTTGCCAAAAGATGCCGATGCAAACACCTTTGCCGTCGAAAATGAGGCATATTCAGGCGATGGCAGTATTTATAATTCCGACTTCCTAAACGGCCTTTCAATTGATGCCGGCAAGCGTGCCGCAATTGATAAAATGGTATCATTGGGTCGCGGCGAAGCCACCAAGGTTTTCCGCCTTCGTGATTGGGGTGTTTCACGCCAACGTTATTGGGGTTGCCCAATTCCGATGGTTCATTGTGATACTTGTGGTGCGGTTCCTGAAAAAATCGAAAATCTTCCTATTGCATTGCCAGAAGATGTTACATTTGACAAACCTGGTAATCCGCTTGATCGCCACCCAACTTTTAAACACACCAAATGTCCAAAATGCGGGAGCGATGCGCGCCGTGAAACCGATACATTGGATACATTTGTCGATTCATCATGGTATTGGGCGCGTTTTTGCGGGCTTAATCCAGATGCACCAACCGATTTGGAAGGTGTTAATCACTGGCTTCCGGTTGACCATTATATTGGCGGTATTGAACATGCGGTTCTTCACCTTCTTTATGCCCGCTTCTTTGCCCGCGCCATGAAATTAACTGGTCATGTTAATGTGTCCGAACCGTTCAAACATTTATTTACCCAAGGCATGGTTACCCACGCCACATTTAAATCCGAAGATGGTAAATGGGTAAACCCTGCTGATGTTACAATTGATGGCAAAAATATTTTTGAAACTGCAACCAAAAAACCCGTTATCATGGGTGCGGTTGAAAAAATGTCAAAATCCAAGAAAAACACTATTGATCCTGAATATATTGTTTCGACTTATGGTGCTGATGTGGCGCGGTTGTTCGTATTATCCGATTCTCCACCTGAACGTGATGTTGAATGGTCACAAGCAGGTGTTGAGGGGGCAAGCCGTTTTGTAAACCGTGTTTATGCATTATTTGCCAAGCACGCATTGCAATCAAAAACCCCTGTCAATGAAACCCCAAATGATGCGGATGGTGACGCATTGGCTATTATTAAAGCGGCGCATAAAGCGGCACTTAATGTAACAAATGCCATTGATAGATTTGCATTCAATGCGGCAATTGCCAATATGTATGAATTGCTAAATTTCCTTCGTAATTTTGATGGCAAGGATGACGTTAAAATTATAAATGCGCGCGGTTTTGCGCTTTCGGTTTTTGCGCGTCTATTGCAACCGTTTACCCCGCATTTAGCCGAAGAAGTTTGGTCATTATTGGGTAATGATGGTTTCTGTGTCAAAGCACCGTGGTTTGAGGCCGATTTGAAATATGCAATTGATGATGAGGTGGTAATCCCGCTTCAGATTAATGGTAAAAAGCGCGATGAATTAAAAGTTCCCAAAGGCTCTGAACAGGATTACGTTTTGGAACTTGCAAATTCTTCAAAAGCGGCGGATATTTATCTTAATGGAAAAACCATCCGCAAGGTGATTTTTGTAAAAGACCGTATCCTAAACATTGTGGTGAGTGATTAATGATTAAAAAACCCGCGTCCCGTAGTTTGGTTCTTGCCCTAATGGGGCTTGGTTTGTTGGTTGGCGGCTGTGGGTTTTCGCCTGTGTATTCACAAAATGGTTCGGGTGTTGGTCCGGTAAATATTGCACCAATTGATGGTCGAACTGGGTATTTCCTTGAACAAGAGCTTCACCAATTGGCGGTTCTTGAAAAACAAAATACCACACCGCGTAATTTAAAAATTAAACTTACCCGTGATTTTTCAAACATAGCATTGGGGCAGGATTCTTTTTATAAAAGAATTAAAATAAATTATTCGGTCGAATATACCCTTGAAGCCAGCAATAATAAACCAGAAATCAAAGGTTCATTTGTTGATTCAATTGCATTTTCCGGCAGTACCAACCCATATTCGGAAGTAAGCCTTCAAAAAGATGCCGAACAAAAAGCGGCAAAAGAAATTGCCGAACGCCTTTGGCGTGAATTAATGATAAAAACCAACGCCACCAAATAAAGGGGGCGACCCAAATGGTAAAAATTGCCAAACTTATTGATGCCATAAAAGATGCCGAGGCGGGGCGTGCGCCACGCTTTGTCATTATTCATGGCCCTGATAGGGGGATTTGTGCCAAAAACCTTGGAATAATTGCGGGTAATCTTAAATCCCGCCACCCAAATCTTGAGATGCGCAGTTTTAACGAAGATGATTTGGCGCGTGATTTTACAAAACTTGAAGAAGCTATAATGGGGTCATCGCTTTTTGGCGGTGCGGCAATTGCGCGGCTTAATATTAAAACCGATGGGCAGGGGGCAAAATTAATTCCACTTTTGCAGACTCATGGTGAGGCGGGCAATATTGATGGCGCATTATTTGTTAATGGTGCAGGTCTTGCGGCAAATTCAAAACTTGTGGCGGCATTTGAAAAAGCCCAATCGGCATGGGCAATCCGCACCTATGAACCCAATGCAGCGGAGTTTGCGGGCCTTATTCGCGAAAAAGCCAATCTAGAGGGTGTTAAAATTTCAAATGAAGCGGTTTCATATTTAATTGAAATTACCGCCCAGGATTCCGAAATTCTAATTAATGAGGTTGAAAACCTTGCGCTTTATGTTGGTAAAGGCAATGAGATAAATATTGATGCCATCAATGAACTTTCGGTTGGTGGTCGCGAAGGCAAGGTTGATGAGATTTTAAATGCCGCATTTTCTGGGCTTGCCAAGACAACAATTATCAAAAACTATCAATCACGGGTTGCTGGGCTAAACCAAATTCAAATTCTTAATGCACTTGTGCGCCGTTTGCGGCAATTGATGTTTCTACGTGCCGATTTTGATAAAGGGCAAACCGCAGAAGCAATTGTAAAAGATAGAAAACATAATATTTTCTGGAAAGATCAAGAAAATTTCAAAAAACAAATTGCGATTTGGACAATACCCGCCCTTGAAAGTGTTTATTCGCGCGCTGTGCAGACCGATATATTATTAAAACAATCAAATTACCCAATCCAAGAAACTTTGGAAAAGCTATTTATATCAATTGCCGACTTTGCCGCCCGCAAAAGAGGACGGTAAATTTAATTTGGTGGTTGGCGGCAATATTGCGCTTTAAATTCAAACTAAATTCTGATAATGGCGTGTGCATGAAATATTTGAAAATGAATGGTTTGGGCAATGAATTTGTGGTTCTAAAAAGCCATGAACGCCTGCATCTTGACGAAAATCAGGTAACCTCTTTGCATCGCCCGCAAGATGCCCTTGGCTTTGACCAGCTTTTGTCAATCGAACCATCAGATTATGCCGATTGTTTCATGGGAATTTGGAATCAGGATGGCTCAAAAGTTGCTGCTTGTGGTAATGGCACGCGCGCGGTGGCATGGGCAATGATGGAAGAAACCGGCAAAGACGAAATTTCAATTGAGACTGAGGCCGGGATTTTATACGCCAAAAAAGCCGGTGACAAATTCGTTTCGGTTGATATGGGTGAACCGCGCCTTAGATGGGATCAAATCCCGCTTTCCGAAGATATGCAAACCATTCGCATGGAATTACAAGTCGGACCAATTGATAAACCGATTTTATGGGGGCCTTCTGCCGTTTCAATGGGTAATCCACATTGTGTTTTTTTTGTTGATGATGCCGAAACTGCACCAGTTAAAGAAATTGGGCCAATGATTGAATATCATCCACTTTTTCCAGAAAGAACCAATGTTGGCTTTGCGCAAGTAATTGACCGCCAAACCATAAGATTGCGGGTTTGGGAACGTGGCGTGGGGGAAACCCTTGCTTGTGGCACTGGTGCTTGCGCGGCAATGGTGGCGGCGGTGCGCCGAAAATTGGTTGATAATAAAGTGCGCTTAAAACTTAATGGCGGTGATTTATTCATTGAATGGCGGCAAAGCGATAATCACGTCTATATGACCGGTGCAGTTGAAACCACTGGCGCGGGTGATTTGAAAATATAGTTTCATTTTGGGGCATATAGCGTCCCAATTTTTGCCCTAATTTACTACAATCCCGATTTGAACCAGCAAAATAAAGTGTTTTTGCGGGTTTTTGTGTGGCACGCACTTTGCATCAATAAAATTATCGCGGGTTCTCCTATCCGCACCCCTTTTATTGTTTTCAATATTTTGGGTCCCTACACATACTTTACTATACCCACCCTATCCCACAGGGTGGGTTTTATTTTGCAAAAAGTCTTCTGGTCACAAAATTTTTAATTTTAATTCATGGCAATTTGCGCTAACCAGATAATAGGGAATTAAATTATCAATGAAACCTATAAATGATATTGCATTTTGCCTTAATGACCTTGATCGAAGTGGCGAAATTCGTGGTGATAAAGACAAACTATTTGAATTATTCAATTCACCATTGGCAAAAATAATTTTATTCAAACAAATTATGCCTCTAATGGGCATCGATGGTGACAAACTTATCCCAATTTATTTTAAAGCAAGCGAACTTCCATCATTTGAAAAATCTTTATTTTTGGGCATCGATGGTGAAAATGCCCCGTATTTCATTGTGCAAAGTATGGATGAAAACCTTGAACCGCCAAAAAATGGTGAATTTTTGGAAATCAGACAGAATATGCTTAAAATTGATGCCCGCGATATAAGCATATTGGGAACTGCACGTTCATTACTCATGTGGCATGAAGCACATGGTTTCTGTCCAAAATGCGGACATAAAAGCATTATTTTAGACGCGGGTTGGAAAAGATATTGTGAAAATTGTCATACTGAACATTTTCCACGTATTGACCCCGTGGCAATCATGTTGGTGCTTTATGGCGATAAATGCCTTTTGGCGCGTTCGATAAATTTCCCCGAGGGGCTTTATTCTAACCTTGCAGGCTTTATCGAACCTGGCGAAACACTGGAGCAAGGATGCGCGCGCGAAGTATTAGAAGAAGTTGGTATAAAGGTTGAAAATATCCAAATTATCGGCAACCAACCTTGGCCAAATCCGTCACAATTGATGATTGGTATGATTGCATATGCCCAAAGCGATAAAATAGAAATAAACCCAACCGAAGTATTGGACGCCGGATGGTTTACCAAGGAAGAAGTTCGGGCACTTTTATCGGGTGGTATGGAAATAAAAAATAACCAATGTTTTGGACCACGAATTACGGCAATTGCCTATCATTTATTGCAATATTGGTTGAACGAGTAATTAAAGAACCGATAATATTTGCAATCATTTATTAGGCTTTTTGCCCTATAATATACCTATTGGTAAGGTATATGTGGAAGCAAATATTTGAAAAATTAAGAGTTTTTTTTCCGCGCAACAGTAAAGAGGGCGCGAGATATGGCCTATTGCAAACCTTATCATATTCAAAAAATTTAGGAAAAAACCTCTTTATCGCAAGAATATTAATTTCTT
The DNA here is from genome assembly GCA_002337085.1 of Hyphomonadaceae bacterium UBA1933. GTDB lineage: Bacteria > Pseudomonadota > Alphaproteobacteria > Caulobacterales > Aquidulcibacteraceae > Pseudaquidulcibacter. The sequence continues at coordinate 263,959 of DDFH01000006.1, forward strand.
TAGCGATATTTCATTTTATAAATGCTTATCTTGCAATTGCGTTTTTTGTAACACTAAACATAATATCTTCTTTTGAAACTAAAACGATTAATTCAGTTTCAGAAGAATTTGATAATGGCGATTTAGATATTAGAGAGGCCGAAAATCGCCTGTTTAAATTTATTTTTTTCCGCTTAATGGTTGCCGGTTCATTTTATACTGCTTACCAATTTGGGGCAATCGGTTATAATTATAATCGTTTTTTTGCCGAAGGTGTGACTTTTTACATAGCTGGCCTTTCAGCAATATCGATATATCAAACGGCTTCTAGCCCAAGATTATTATTTTCAACTTTATTGCCAACACTTTTAATTGTTTTAATTGCCTCAATAGGTGCAGCAGTAAGGATGAATACCATCATTCCGGTAATTGCGCCTATAACATTTGTTTTTGGTTCAATTGTGGTGGCAATTTCCACTTGTGCTGACAGAATTAAGATTAGCGAAATTTTCTTTGAGAATATCAAAAAAGCCAAGGAGTTTTCGGTTCACGAAAAACAAAAACAACGTGATTCAAAAATCCGCGATAGTGTTGAAAGAATTGCCGCCCTTGGAACTTATCAAATTTATTTTAATGGTGAAGAAAATATCTGGTCACCGGGTGCATGTCGTATTTTTGGCTATGATGAAAATACCCACGTTCCAAATCGTATTGAAATCGTAAAATTGGTGGTTAATGAAAGCCGCCATACATTTATTAAATCATTCTTTCAATGCGCCCAATATGGTACGTCTTTTGAAATTCCTATTAAAATAAAAGACTATTCTAGCAAGTTTAAACATATCTTGATTAATGGTGTGCCGATTTATAGCGATGATGGAAAAATTGTTGGTATTGATGGTATCGTATTAGATGAAACCCGCCATCATCAAGCCATATCAGAAGCAAGAAATGCAGAAAATCTTCTAAACCTTGCGCTTCGGAATGGCCGTGCGGCAGTGCTTGAACATGATTTTTCGACTGGAAAAATGCGTGGATTTGGTGCACTTGATATTTTTGGTTTTAACAGCGAAACCAAAAGTGCCGGTCTTGAAAAAGCGGTTATGAAAACATTTGGTCGCTCTAATACTAATGTGATTTTTGGCGCAATGTCAGAAGCAATGCGTACCGGCGAAATTCAAATCCGTGAGCATAAAATTATTCTTGATAATGGCAATGACATCCATGCCCGTTTTGCAATGGCAGTTACAGGTAATATTATGCAGCGCCAAGGGCGTATGATAACAATTACCACAGATATTGGCGATGAAATTCGTAACCGTGAAGAATTGTCAAATGCCCTTGTCGAGGCGGGGCGCGCAACCCGTGCAAAATCAGAATTCCTTGCCAATATGAGCCACGAAATCCGCACACCGCTAAATGGCGTTATTGCAATCGCGGGGATTTTGGCAAAATCTAAATTAAATCACAAACAAAAAGAAATGGTCGAGCTGATTGAATCATCCGGTGAGACATTAAAATCATTACTTAATGATATTCTTGACTTGGCACGCGTTGAATCTGGTCGTCTTGAGATTGAGAATATTAAATTCAATCTTGAAAGCGCTTTAAAAACCTGTGTGGCATTATTCACCGCCAAGGCCGAGGAAAAAGGGCTTGATTTTGTTTCTAATTTTGATGAGGCGGTTGATGAAATCTATGAAGGTGATCCAAATCGTATCAAGCAGATTATAAATAACTTGCTTTCAAATGCGATAAAATTCACCCCATATGGTCAGGTTGCACTTAATGCCTATTATTCGCGTTCGCCTGATAATCCAAAAATTTGCAATTGGGTTTTCGAAATTTGCGACACTGGTAAAGGTTTAACCAAGAAAGAAATTGGTAATCTTTTTGGTCGATTCGAGCAATTGGACGGTTCAATAACCCGCGAACATGGTGGATCTGGCCTTGGCCTTTCAATTTCAAAATCACTAGCGAGCCTTATGGGTGGAACTATTGAGATTGAATCCATTGTTGGTAAAGGCTCTAAATTTAAACTATGTTTGCCTTTATATGAATGCAGTATAGAACAATCAGAGCCGCAACATGCAAAGAAAAATATTGAGGCCAATCCTGTTGATAATACAGCAGAAAATGATGAGGCTAATCTTTCAATTCTTGCTGTTGACGATAATGCAACCAACCGCAAAGTGATTGAAATGATACTTGCACAATCTGGCGTGGATTTATTCTTGTGCACTAATGGGCAAGAAGCTTTGGATGCTTATAAAACCAATAATTTCGATCTAATCCTTATGGATTTACAAATGCCGATTATGGATGGTTTAACTGCCACCAGAAAAATTCGTGAATATGAAAAAGAAAATCACTTGCCCCATGTGCCATTGGTTGCGGTTTCGGCAAATGCAATGTCTCATCATGTTCAAGACGCAATTGATGCGGGTGCTGATGCTCATTTGGCTAAACCATTTACCCCAAATCTATTGCTTGAATGTATTGAAACCACTTTAGAATACGCGCAAACCCAACAACAACAGGGCAATGTGGCAATGCAATAACCATTTTTTAAATGTGGGCGTTTATAACGCATTGAAATAACCAAAATAATTCCTATTTAGGCATCATGGATCAAGAACACTTAAATCATGCCCGCGAGGCACAAATTGCTTATGCAAATTCAATCGGTATTGATGGTGAGTTGATAAACACGCTTGTTGAAGAGTTTTACGCGCGTACTAGAAAACACCCAAGCCTTGGACCGATATTTGAACAACGCGTAAAAGATTGGGATGAGCATTTATATAAATTAAAACACTTTTGGGCGTCAGTCTGTCTAAGTTCTGGAACTTATACCGGCAGGCCAATGCCGGTGCATCTGCAAATCACAGAGGTTCAACAATACCATTTTTCGCAATGGTTAGAGTTGTTTGAACAAACTTTAAACGATGTCAGCCCAACAAAAGAAGCAACCCAATATTTCATGGAGCGGGCAAACCGTATCGCCCACTCTTTTATGTTGGGAATGTTTTATCGTCCAAAATAATATTTTTGATTAGGCTTTTTTGGGTTTTCCATTTGGGTTTTCTATGTGTGTATAACTACGCTACCAAACCAATTTGTAAAACAACAATCACAATTACCCAACCAATTGCAATCATAGCCAAAGAACCCATACTTGCCAATTTTGCAACAATCATAACCAACCTCCTTATTTATTTAGTGAGAGGTAAAAAATTATTATAAAAATTGGAAAGCATAATATGGCTGCATGCTGCGCAACAACTTGCCACGCAATTCCCAGTTCGACGAATAAGATAACGTCGATTTTTAATTTTTACGCAGTTTTAAAACCCAAATCAAAGGTAATTTAACAATTTTACCCTTGTCATTCGCTATTAAAAGCAAATGATTTCAGGTTATTAAACTTTTTTCTGTTTTCCCATATGACCCACAAGCCATATACCCAAGCCAAGGGTAATGCCAACAGTGATAACCAAGAAAGCAATCGCAATCCATGCCAACGGGTCAATTGTAACCATTCTTGCAAGCAACATAGTATTCTCCTCATCCATTTTGGAAGGGGTAATTGTTATTCCGAATATTACGATGGGATAATATGACCACGTGCCGCGCGACATCGTGCCGCTTTATTGTAGTGCCCATAACATAAATGTTTTTGTCGGATTCAGGGTCAAATTTTAATCAGATTTAAGGCTATAACCACCCTCTTCGGTGATTAATAAATCATCTTTTCCAAGCGCCTCATTAAGTTTTTGCCGCAGGCGATAGATATGGGTTTCAAGTGTGTGGGTGGTAACGCCTTCATTATAACGCCAGACTTCGCGCAATAATTCCTCACGCGAAACTTTGCCTTCTGCCTGATTAAGATAGGTTAGAATTTCAATTTCTTTGTCAGTAAGCTTCAAAACCTCAAGATTGCCACGCATAAAGGCACGTTTAAGAGGGCTAAATTCAAACCCATTTAATTTTAAAGCCGCCATTTTGCTCGCTTCGCGCGAACGAATAAGGTTGTAAATTGCGGCTTCAAGTTCGGCAAAGCGGAAAGGCATAGAAATGGCAACCAAATCTTTGCCAGAAGCAAACCTATTTGCATCAACAATATGCGGAATTGCGCCTTTGAATATCAAAATTGATGGAATATTAATCTGTGTAATTTCAGGCTTTAAGCTATTATAGAATAATATTTGCAAATCTGGTTCAAATTCGTCATCAGTTGAAATGTTGAAATTATTCTGCGCTGCAAGCCATTCACAAATGGCAGCACATATTAATTCATCAAAACCCTTTATTAGAATCTTAGTTTTATATATCATATTCGCTACAAATCTTTGGGATATTAAAAATGATTTTTGAAGTCCAGTCAATTGACGGTGGTCATAAAGGCAAAATCAAAGTCGGTAATCAGGTTTTTGATTGCGCACTTGGCAAAACCGGCGTTCTTGCCGCTTCCGAAAAACGTGAAGGGGATAATAAAACCCCTGCTGGTAAATGGGCGTTTCGCAAAATCTTTTATCGCAAAGATAAAATTCCGCTTTTGGTTGCCCCACTTGAACCGGTTGCTTTGGAGGAAAACTTCGGCTGGTGTGATGCGGCCGATGATGTGAATTATAATAAATTTGTTCTTCATCCATATCCAAAGTCTGCTGAACATTTGTGGCGTAAAGATGATGTTTACGACATTATTGTGATTTTGGGGCATAATGATGATCCGGTGGTTCCTGGATATGGCTCGGCAATTTTTATGCATGTTGCCCGCCCTGATTATTCGGGAACTGAAGGCTGTGTCGCCCTTAAAAAAGAAGATTTAATCACCCTTCTTGCCCTCGCTGCCAAAGATGCGGATGATGATTTTATTGAAGTGATGGCATAATCTCATTCGGCTTTTGTTCAGGTTCATATGGTAAATTCGACATATGAAAATACGATACTTTGCTTACATTTTTGCACTTTCAACCCTTTTCTCATTACCTGCACAGGCGGAAACCACGCTTGATTCCGCGCAGAAATTGGTTGAAAACTATTATTCTGCTATAAATGCACATAATTATAAGACTGCTTTTGATTTTTGGCAAAAGGATGACAAGGGCAAAAATATCAATGGGCAAAATCTAAAAAAATTCTCGCATGGTTTTGACAAAACCAAAAATGTCAGCGTGCAAATCCTTAATATTGAGCCAATAGACGCCGGCATGGGTCATGTTTATACAACGGTTAATGTGCAAATAACCGCCACTGATAAAAAGGGTAAAGTGAAAAATTTTGGCGGATATTATAATCTAATCGCGTTAAACAACACTTTTGCCGCAACCGATTGGAAAATTATGACCGCCAAACTAAGCGAATATTAACCCGCCGCCGCAATCGCTTCGGCAATGGCGATGGTTTTTAATGCCATATCACGGTGCAATATTTCTGCCATCTTTCCCTCAACCTTTAAAACACCTTTGCCAGCATTGGCAGGGTCGGCAAACGCCGCAACCACAGCGCGGGCATAGGCGATTTCTTCGGGTTTTGGCGCAAAAATATTATTGCAAACCTCAATTTGTGAAGGGTGGATAAGGGTTTTGCCATCAAAACCAAAATTCTTGCCTTGGACGCATTGGTTTTCAAAGCCTTGTGTGTTTTGGATTTCATTAAATACGCCGTCAATCACGCTAAGGCCAAAACACTTGCCACCATTAACCGCCGCCGACAAGGCATAAAGGAATGGCGCACGTTCAACATCCAAAAGCGCACCGGTTTCTTTGGCAAGGTCGTTTGTGCCCATAACCAACGCCTTAAACGGCACAGTTTCCGCCGCCGAGCAGATGGAAAAAATATCTAAAATTGCACGTGGGGTTTCAATCATTGCCCAAATATCAATTGGGTTGCCACCGTTAAGTTCACGGATTTTGGCATCAATTTTTAAAACCTGATCTTTTGATGAAACTTTGGGGACAAGAATGGCATCGGGCTTTGCCGCCACCGCGCATTTTAAATCATCGTCAAAATATTCGGTATCTGTGCCATTGGTGCGGATAATAATTTCCCGCTTGCCATAACCACCGCTCGCAAGTGCCGCAGTAATACAATCACGCGCTTCTTGCTTCATTTCAGGGGCAACCGCATCTTCCATGTCCATGATGATGGCATCACAGGCAAGGGTTTTTGCTTTTTCCAAAACCTTGGCATTTGCACCAGGCATATAAAGAACGGAACGGCGCGGTTTAATTGTCATAAAATCCCCCTTAGTTAATTTTTTGCTGCACGTGCTAATAAAACTAATGGCTAATAAAATTTATTGGTGGTTTTATCAATAGGAATAATACCATTGTTTAATAGAAAATAATGAAAATCTTTGCCGCAATCGGGCTTAAAGGCATTGCGAAACTTTTGCAAAAGGTCTATTGCAACCGCAAATAAAATTTTAAAAGCACCTGTTTATTTCGGAGGTTTATTATGGCTCGTAAAAAAATCGCGCTTATCGGCGCAGGTATGATTGGTGGCACGCTTGCACACATTTGCGCACGTGAAGAATTGGGCGATGTTATCTTGTTTGACATCGCAGAAGGCACACCACAAGGTAAATCGCTTGACCTTGCCGAAGCGTCAACCACTTTTGACAAAGACGTAAGCCTTAAAGGCGCAAATTCTTATGCTGATATCGCGGGCGCTGATGTTTGCATCGTAACTGCTGGTGTTCCTCGTAAACCTGGTATGAGCCGTGATGACCTTATCGGTATCAACCTAAAAGTTATGAAAGCCGTTGGCGAAGGCATCAAACAATATGCACCAAACGCATTTGTAATCTGCATCACCAACCCGCTTGACGCGATGGTTTGGGCTTTGCGCGAATTCTCTGGCCTTCCACACAATATGGTGTGCGGTATGGCGGGCGTTCTTGATAGCGCGCGTTTCAACTGGTTCCTAGCAGAGCATTTCGGCGTTTCTGTTGAAGACGTTCACGCATGGACCCTTGGCGGCCACGGCGATGACATGGTTCCAATGGTTCGTTATTCAACTGTTGGCGGTTTGCCGCTTCCTGTGCTTGTTGAAAAAGGTGAAATCACCCAAGAGAAACTTGACGCAATCGTTCAACGTACCCGTGGCGGTGGCGGCGAAATCGTTGCCCTTCTGAAAACTGGCTCTGCATTCTATGCGCCTGCTGAATCTGCGGTTGTTATGGCAAAATCTTATTTGCAAGACAAAAAACGCGCGCTTCCGGTTGCGGCATATAACAAAGGTACTTATGGCCTTGATGGTCTTTATGTTGGCGTTCCGGTTGTTATCGGTGCGGGCGGCGTTGAAAAAATCATCGAATTCCCAATGGACGACGGCGAAAAAGCAATGTTCGCAAAATCTGTTGCGGCGGTCGAAGGCCTTCTTGTTGCTTGTAAAGAAATCGATCCTTCACTCAAATAAAATTTTTTACTTTGTAAAATAATTTTATTTGGACAGAGCAGACAAAGATTTTTGAAAAGCGTGGTTTCCAAAAATTTTTGACATAATATTAAAAAATCCCACCAAAACTTGGTGGGATTTTTTGTTTTATTAATGTATATATTTAATTATGGACTTCGATACATCTAAATTTGAATATACAGAAGCAGATAATAAAACTTATTCAGAACATTACGTATTTGAACACCTTAAAAAGATTAAGGTGTTTTATGAATTACTATCTGATTTAGTTATGCAACATGGAAACATCCCGCTTTATATGGTCATAAATTATGATTCTTATGTTTACACTTCAATTGCTGGTACTATTGATTCAATAACAATTATTCTTAAAAAGGGAAGAGTTGGCGACGCTTTCGCTTTATTGCGAAAATTTCGCGACTTGGCACTTATTAATATTTATATCAGCCTAATAACAGAAAGAGCAAATCAAAAAGAAATATATGAAATGCCCGAGATTAGGGACTGGCTCAAAGGATTTAAAAGGCTTCCACTCAATAACTACAAAAGTATTTCAAAGCATCTTGAAAATTCTGAGGAGTTAAAATCGCTATTTGAAATTTTAAACGAATACGAAACTTTTAAGGAAATTAGAAATTGTGGAAATAACCATATTCACTTAAACTTTTTCGAGAACTTACTTATTAATGACAATAAAATAACTTTCGTAGATAGATTAAAGCTTTTAAATACTTTCACAAATGAGTTAGAACTTATTTTTGTAATGCATATTGCCTGTTTATTCCATATTAAAGAGCATTACATGAGGTCGTCTGACTATGTTGACGCATTAGATATTGGTGTAAATCCAGATGCTGAATCTGTATATTGGGTGTCCCCAATAGCTCAAGAAATTTTTTCAGAATTTGTAAGTTTAAAATTTCGCAAACTGGCAGAATATGTAGTAAATTCCACAAATATGATGCTGAAAATTTAACAATTAACCCCACTTCCCAATTTGGTAAGTTTGTGTTATAAGCTCTAATGCGGATAATTGCCAAGCGGACATTGGTGGATTTTTGGGAGGTTCATGCGACGGCGCAAAAGCCGCTCGATGAATGGTTTCGGTTCGTTCGCCACGCCGAATGGGAAGATTCGCAAGATATAAAGCGCGATTTTGCAAGCGCAAGTTTCTTGGCAAATAATCGCGTAGTTTTTAACATAGGTGGAAATAAATTTCGGCTTGTGACAAAAATTGATTATGAATATAAAATCGTATTTACGCGATTTATTGGTACACACGCCGAATATGACAAAATTGATGCGGTGGAGATTTAGATGAACATAAAACCAATTCGTACAGAAGAAGATTATGACGCCGCACTTGCACGCGTTGACGAATTGATGTGCGTTCCAAAAACTGTTGAGGAAGGTGATGAACTTGATATTCTCGTCACTTTAATTGAGGCGTATGAAGCCATTCATTACCCAATTGGTGAGACCGACCCTATTGCGGCAATTAAAGAAAGCATGAAGGCAAACGGATTTAAACAAAAAGACCTTGCGCCTATTTTGGGTTCTGAATCCAGGGTTTCTGAAATTTTAAACCGCAAGCGTAAACCAACCGCCGCAATGATTTTGGCATTGCATGAAAAATTAGGTTTGCCACTTGAAACCTTAATCAAAGCCGCCGCTTAACCTAACACCCGCTCAACGCCTTAATCCCACCGATAAACCACCGCCCATCTTTTTGAACGATGTTTACTTCCGCTTTGCCGTTGCAGGTTTTGCTGGCTGTCGAGTAATTATAGGTCACGCGGTATTGGGTGTCGGTGATTTTTTCCAAATTTTGCAATAATATTGGCGCTTTAAGATTACCGTAAAATTTATTCATGCCGGTAATACTAAATGCGCCTTGCCCGCGTTTTTCGGGGGTTATGAATTCTTGTGCCAAATCCCCACGACCGACCTTTAGGGCATAATAAAATGCGCGGATTAAGGGCATCGGGGTTTCATATTCTTCGGTGATGTCTTTGTCTTCATCAAAGACTTTGCGTTTTTCGACATAGTTTTTTGGTTTTATTGCCGTGCCATTTTGTGAAATGTTTATAATTGTTCCCAAAGCCGGTGCGTGATGATGCCCGTTAAACTCCGCAAATAAACCGTCCAATTTTACTTTAACCACCGCCCCTTTAAACAAGGCATTATTATATTCATAGCCATTCATAAGCTGTATATCGTTAAAATTCGTACCATCAAAATCGCTGCCCGTGAAACATATGGGTTTATCAAGCGATAAAAAATAACCACCCTCATACCAATCGCCTTGATTAATATCCTCATAATTCGGTTGCGCCGGAAGAATGTGGAAAGATAATTTTCCAGAAAGTTCGATTTGGCTTTTGTCGGTAATTTTGGTGCAGGTGGCGGCATTTGCATTTGCCCCAAAAAATATCAAGAAAAACAATGGCGCAAAAAGGTATTTTTTATTCATGGCGGCAATTTCCCAAAATTCACCTACATATTACATGGTTTTTTATAAGACATAAGCCCTAAATTCATATTTTTTGTGCCGCTTGGGGCAAATGTCCGATGAATAAAAAATAGAGAAACACTATTCGGATATTGATTGGAGGTTTTTTATGACACAAAACGACCCTACCCCTAATGAAAATAATGAAATAAAAGTATTCGATATCCCAACCCGCATGTTCCATTGGGCATTTGCGATTTCAATTGTAATGGCGTTTTCAATCGGTAAATTTGCTGATGATGATAGCCCAATTTATCCATTCCACATGTTTTTTGGTGCAATGGCAATAACCGCCGTTTTATTCCGCATTGTGTGGGGTATTATCGGCACAAAATATGCGCGTTTTTCGGCGTTCAATTTAAATCCATTTGCGCTTCCTGCATATTTGAAAAGCGCATTTGATAAAAATGCCCCTGCAAGTGCAAAACGTAATCCGGCATCATCAATTGCGGCAATTGGCATGATGATTTTTGGCATTTTAATTCCGCTTAGTGGTTATGGTATGCTTACAGCGACCACGCGTGCGCAGGGTGGGCAATTTCATGAAATCCATGAAACATTTGCAACCCTTATTATTCTTATCGCGCTTGTCCATATTGCGGGCGTTATTGTTTATAAGGTTGTAAAGGGTGAAAACCTTGGTCTTGCAATGCTTAGCGGTAATAAAAAAGCTGCTGCTGGCGAAGTTGGCATTTCAAATATTGCACCGGTTGCGGGCGTATTGCTTTTAACTTTGCTTGGTGGATCTGCATTTGCACTTGCATCAAATTATAATGCTCAAACTGGCACAGTGAATGTATTTGGCAAAACCCTTCAGGTTGCTGAAAATGAAAAAGGCGAAGGTGAAGAAGGTGATGAGGCCGAAGAAGCCGGCGAAAAAGGCGAACGCGGCGAATCCAAAGCCGAGGAAGCCCGTGAACGTGGTGAAAAAGGTGAATCAGAAGCTGAAGAAGCGCGCGAAGGTGAAGGTAAATCTGCCGCAAGTAATGCGGTTGTTATCGACACACTTTCTGGCCCAGTAACACTAGATTCCAAAAACACCAAAGCCTATAAAGAATCAGAATCTGAAGCCAAAGAAACAAAAAAATATGAAGAACGCGAACGCGGCGAAAAAGACGAGAAAAAGTCAAAATAGGTTTTGTAATGCAATTTAAAGAACGTATGGCAATTATTCTGGCACTGGCGATAATTGCCATATCGCTTTCACTTGACATCCTAAGCGATGTTAAAATGGGGGCGGCATGGTGGCATGTTTCCACAGAGGTTGTCGTGGCAATTATTGCGGTGGGCGGGATTTTCCTTTTGCTACGCAATAGTTTGCTTCTTAAAAACCGCCTCGATAAAGCGAGCGTTGAACTTGCCGCAGAAAAAAAGGATGCCGCCATTTGGCGCGAACGTGCAAGCCTTCATATTGAGGGTTTGTCAAAGGCGATTGATGCACAATTAAATGATTGGCAATTAACCCCGGCCGAAAAGGAAATCGCGCTTTTATTGTTAAAAGGGCTTAGCCTAAAAGAAATTGCGGGCATTCGCCACACGAATGAAAAAACCGTCCGCTCACAGGCGACAATTATTTATCAGAAATCTAGTCTTGGTGGACGCGCCGATTTATCGGCATTTTTCCTTGAAGACTTATTGAAATAAACCCAAACTTTAACCCCCCTTTTAGTAGCAGAAAGGGGGATTTTTTTAAAAAAGCCCTGCAATGCAGGGCCTTTCTGTATTATATGAAATTAGGCAGGAGTGGTAAGTCTCTATCCGTGCAAATATTGCGTGCCGTTTATCGAAATGGTCGCGCCATTGATAAAGCCAGGATCTTCTACCAAAAACACCACAACGCGCCCAATTTCTTCGGCTTCACCCAATCGACCGACCGGAATTTGCGAAACGATCTTTTGCAAAACCTCTGGTGCAATTGCCGTAACCATATCGGTGGCGATATAGCCAGGGGCAATACAATTAACCGTAATACCTTTTGCGGCACCTTCTTGTGCCAATGCTTTGGTAAAGCCGATAACACCTGCTTTGGCGGCGGAATAATTTACTTGCCCCGCTTGTCCTTTTTGCCCGTTTATGGATGAAATGTTGACAATACGACCATAACCACGTTCACGCATGCCTTCGATAATTGGGCGGGTGCAGTTAAAAAGACTGTCCAAATCGGTGGCGACAACTTCTTTCCATTGTTCTGGTTTCATTTTATGAAAGAAGCTGTCGCGGGTGATGCCGGCATTGTTTACCAACACTTCAACGGAGCCGTGTTCAGCCGTAATTTTTGCGACCGCATCGGCGCAAGATTGATAATCGGCAACGTCAAATTTGATTGTATCGATGCCGGTTTTTTCTTTAAATGCTGCAGCTGCGTCATCGTTTCCGCCGTAATTGGCGACCACTTTAAAGCCCGCGTCACGCAGTGAGATTGATATTGCTTCCCCGATTCCACGGGTTCCGCCCGTTACCAGTGCCACTTTTGCCATTTTTTCCTCCAAGTTATTATTGTTGAAAAAATTGTGCAGTAGCGAAATAAAAAAATCAATTCGCCTAAAGTATGATTACGATACTTTTTAGGTAAGATTGATATTTAATATAATGGGTGTGTTATTTTGGTAACTTTTTTGCTAACCTTGCGTCAACAGCTTTTTGGGATTCAAGACCAAAAACCACGGTTTGTTGTGGTGTTAGTTCTTTTAGGCTTGTAACAAAGCATTCATTTTTGCCACCGCCACCCAAAAGATAAAAGCGTGAAAATTTATCAATTCCCATACCATCGGTCTTTGTGGCAAGTGAAATTGCTGATTGGGGGTCACCCATACCAAAGCAATTTAATGGGCCACGATACCATTTACCAAAACCTTTGTTTAAATATAAAACATCCTGCCTGTCTTCGCGGGTAACGCGGAAACTATCAACTTGGCTTTCAAAAACTATTCGTGCCTCTGGTTGCTTTTCAAGTTCGGCAGTCGCCGCTTGGCGTTGGGCGATTGTTTCGGGTGTAAGTGGTGTTTGCGTGGTTGCGCATCCTGCACCGAATAATGCCAATGAAATAATTGCAAATGTACCGAATTTAAAAGATTGTTTCATTTTAAAATCTCTTTATTAAAACTACTAATTAAACTTAGTGGTTTTTGATAAAAAATCCATATGTAAACCAAAATATTGCAAATATTTAATTGCACACCATATTGTGGCAAAGGGTTAAGATGAGCGTGAATATACAAGGTTTTGTTGCAAAAGGATTTGAGACTGTTTTAGAGCAGTTTAAAGCCAATTTTGATCAAGGCCTTGAACATGGCGCGAGCCTTTGTGTGCAAAAGGGTGGCGAAACCATTGTCAATCTTTGGGGTGGTTATGCCGACCGCGCTAAAACCGCACTATGGCAGGAAAATTCACTTGTACAATTTTTTTCGGCGACCAAGCCGATGTCGGCGCTTGTGCTTGGAATGTTGCAAGATAGGGGTTTTTTAAGTTTTGATGACCCCGTTTCCGATTTATGGCCAGAATTTACCCAACATGGCAAAGATATCATAATTGCCGAAGCGTTATCGCACCAATCGGGGGTTTGTGGCTTGGTAAAACCAATGGAACAAAGCGAATGGTTTGATCTTCATAAAATTGCTGAAAAAATTGCCGATGCCGAACCATTATGGACACCAAAAACCGCATCTGGTTATCACCCAATGACACATGGTTATATTGCCAATGAATTGGTTTATCGGGTTTTAGGGCAGGATTTATCGGATGTTTTTGCCGCCGATATTGCCCGCCCTCTTGATATTGAATTTTATATTGGTTTGCCAGAAGAATTGCAAAATCGCTATATTCAATTTTTGCCGCCACACGAATTGCCGGAAATGGGTAAAATAACCGAAATAAAGAAGATTGCCTTCCTTAAAAAATGGTCTGTTCCACCGCGTGTTGGCGTGGAGGCATTGTCGGCAAAAATTCCATCCAATAATGGCTTTGGTACGACCAAGGCGCTGGCAAGTCTTTATGGTATTTATGCCAATGATGGCTATATAGAAGGGCAAGAGGTCATTTCAAAATCAACTATGCAAGATATGACCAAAACCCGCATCCGTGGCGAAGATTTGGTTTTAAACCGCGAAATTGATTGGGCGGCGGGTATAATGCGCAATACAACATTGACCTTCGGCCCAGAAGCTAAAACCCTTGGTCATGCGGGGCGCGGTGGCGCGTGTGGTTTTGGTGACCCAGTGCGTAATATTTCTTTTGCCTATGCCCCTTCGCAACATTCTAATGCGATTGTTGGTGATGTGCGCGCCAATGCGCTTATTCGTGCTTTATATGGTTGCTTATAACGCAATCTATCAAACTGTTTAGCAAAACAAATAAAAAATCTACAAGCCCCCCGAAAAACGGCGGGTTATATTACCTATTAGTAAATCATAATTTTGCCATATTTATTACCAAAAATTAACACATTTACGCCAAAAATGGACGTAGTAATTTAAAAAATTAACGATTTAGCCCTTTATTTATTAAATTAATCTTGAAAAAATTAACTAATTGTTCTATATACGTTCATAGAAATGACAAATTTGTAGTTTACTCTTCATTCAAGAATCAGGGAGTTCGTTATGAAAGCAGTGATCAACCCAAAATTTCCGCCAACGGATAAACAAATTTCGTACCTTGGAAAATTGACAGGCATTCGCGGCAAGATGCAGCTTGGTCGTTTTGTCGCCCGTCGTCTTGGCAAAATCAGCCCTGAAATCGGCGGTCCGCTTTTGACAAAGTTTGATTTTTCACGCGCAATTGATGCCGAGTTAAAAGAACGTACTTTGGTAAACTAAAAATTCAAATTATGTTGCCAAATACTATGTTCAAATTGGCAATTTGCGCTATAAAAAATTATGGGCGCAACAAATTCAGAAAACCCCCACATAATACGCGTTAAAGCGGGAACAGTTTTATTTAGACCTGGGCAGGAGTGTCAGGGTTTTGTGAAAGTGCATTCAGGGCGAGTAAAAGTTTTCTTAACCGCCGAAAATGGGCGGGAAATAATTCTTTATCGGGTTGAACCTGGTGATATTTGCCTGCAAACTTTTGGCTGTTTGGTAAATCAACAACTTTATTCCGCCGAAGGCCGTGCCGAAAATGATATTGAAATTGAAATTATTCCACGCCCTGAATTTAATCGCCTTATCGTAAGCGATACATCTTTTCGGGATCAGGTGTTTTCTGCGGTTGCTGCAAGATTTAAATATTTTGAATTTTTAATTGAAACAGTTGCCCTGTCTTCGGTTGAGGTGCGTCTGGCGCGAATTCTATTGCGGCTTATGGATGACGAAAAAACCGTGTGTGCAACCCAAGAAATGCTGGCAAGTGAAATAGGCTCCGCGCGTGAGGTGGTAAGTCGGCAATTAAATGCTTTTGCGACCAAAGGCTTGGTAAAAATAATGCGCGGTCAGATATTATTGCTTGCACCCGAAAAAATTGCAAAAATTGCAAAGCAAACATCTTGAAATATTGCTGTGTGACAAAGTCACAGACGGCATGAGTTTAAATGTGTATCTTCATAACAGATTAAATAACTCGAAAGGGAAATATCATGAAGTGCAATGAAGGAACAATTGACCGCGCGTTACGCGTTATTGTTGGTTTGGTTTTGATTTCTTTGGTCTTTGTTGGGCCAAAAACCATGTGGGGATTAATCGGTCTTGTGCCACTATTAACTGGCGCGATTGGTTTTTGCCCAGCTTATACACTTATTGGTTTGAATACTTGTAAAAAGAAATAGGTTTGGATTGGCGGTTATTTTTGCGGTAAAATGACCGCCTGTGCCACGATATTGCAGCAAAGCGCCTGATTATAGGTTATTGATGGGCTTCCATAAAGTTCATAGCCGTCTTTTAGTGCTTGTGACACACGCTCGCAAAAGCTTTTGTCGTCTTTTCCGGTTAAAAGGCGATATTGTAATTTTTCATCACTCATAATTAAGGCCCCTTAAATTGCGGGAATGGTTTCAACCAGACCAGTTCCAAATCTTATGGGTTCAATGCGGGTGCATAGACCGGTTTTATTATCAATTTCAGCATAAACCCCACATGCCATGCCGCGCCCCGTTGCCGGCTCGTGGCGCATAAAGGGCAGGCGTACCGATTGGCGGCGCACCGAAATTTCTTTATTCATGCCCAAAACACTATCATAATCGCCACACATGCCAAGATCGGTAATATAGCCAGTGCCATGTTCCAAAATTCTTTGGTCCGCTGTGGGAACGTGTGTATGCGTGCCAACCACAAGGCTAACCCGACCATCAAGGAAATGACCAATACCTTGTTTTTCGCCCGTTGCCTCTGCATGGACATCAACAATAATGCAATCTGCCGCGTCTTTTAATGGGCAGGCGGAAATTTCACGTTCAAGTGCTGAATATGGGCAATCAAGGCTATCCATATAAAGGCGACCCATGACAGAAACCACAAGGATGTTAAACCCACCAACATTAAATAATTGCGCCCCGCGTCCTGGTGGCTGGGTAAGTGGTGGGTAATTACACGCCCGTAGCATTCGGGTTTCGCGTTCAATAAGGGTGAGGTTTTCGCGTTGATCCCATTCATGATTGCCCAAAGTTATACAATCAGCGCCGGCATCAAATAATTCATTTGCGACTTTTTCATTTATTCCAAAGCCACCAGCGGAATTTTCGCCATTAATACAAACAAAATCGAGATTTAAATTGTCGCGAATATTCTTTAGGCGGGATGATAATATTTCCCGCCCAGAACGTCCGACAACATCACCAAAAAATGCAATCCGCAAAACTAAACACCAAATTTGAGACAGTTCTTATCCGTAAGAACATAATCAAGTTTTTTATCATGCGCTTCAAACGGAATATTTTCAATACTTTGACCAGCAAAGCCCAAACCAATTGTGATTAATTTTCCATTTTCTTTGCCAGCACTAATTGCTTTATCATAATAACCGCCACCATAACCAATGCGATTACCATTTTTATCAAATGCCAAAAGTGGTACTAGCATAATATTCGGGCGCACAATTTTGGCGTCAAAAAGCGGTTCATGAACGCCAAGTGAGCCACTTTTTAAATCGTCACCAAAATTATATTCATGAAAATTAAGCGAATTGGTAACCGTATTAAGGCGTGGCAAACAAAGCTGCGCCCCTTTTTCTTCTAAAAAGTGCATAAGCGGTAAAGGATCAATTTCGTTTTGAATTGGTAAATAACCTGCAACCACGCATGAAGAACCAATGAAAACCGGAAAATTTTCAATCAGTGCATTGCCAGCATCTGGCAATTCTTTATGGAATTCAGCACGCTTCTGTTTATATAATTTTCGCAGACCGGCTTTTAGTGTTTTTTGAGACATTAACAAAGTATTCATTTTTTTCACGTGCCTAATAGGCTTTTAAAAATGATTAGTAAACCATTATATGCTTTTTTAGACTAAAATATAAAAGAAACCCCGCATGTAAATTGCGGGGTTTCTTGGATAATTGTTTATATTTATTAGTTCTTAGTCGCCATTCCCTTACCGTCATCGCGCAGCGCAACATAGATTGCCGGAATTACCAAAACGGTTAAAAGGGTTGAAGACATCAGACCAAATAATAGTGAAATTGCAAGGCCTTGGAAAATTGGGTCGGTCAAAATAACCGCCGCACCAATCATTGCCGCCACCGCAGTAAGCAAAATCGGTTTAAAGCGAATTGCACCCGCTTCAAGCAATACTTCACGCAATGGACGGTTGCCGTCACTGGCATTACGGATAAAGTCGATAAGCAAGATTGAGTTTCGCACAATAATCCCCGCCAAGGCGATAAAGCCAATCATTGATGTTGCCGAGAATGGTGCACCAAATAATGCGTGACCCAAAACAATGCCAATAAGGGTTAATGGGATCGGTGTTAAAACCACTAAAGGAAGTTTAAACGATTTAAATTGTGCCACCACAAGGATGTAAATACCAATAATTGCTACGCCAAATGCCGCGCCCATATCACGGAAAGTTACATAGGTAATTTCCCATTCACCATCCCATAAAAGGGTTGGGGTTGATTCAACGCTTGGCTGCCCATGCCAGCTAATGTTTGGTTTTGGCAAATTGCCCCAATCGTGTTTTTTAATGGCATTATTAGTATCAAAAATACCGTAAATTGGCGATTCATATTGCCCCGCAAGATCGGCGGTTACCATTTCCGCCTCATGACCATCGCGGCGGAATATTGGGTATGACGCTTTGGTTTCTTTGGCATTTACAACTTCGCCTAAATCAACCAGACGACCGCCGGCAGGTGTTTGCACCATTGCCACCGGCATTGATGATAGTGTCCCACCCCAGCTTCTGTCTTCGGTTGGCAAGCGAACATTTATCGAAAGTGGGTCGCGGTTTCCATCGCGCTGTAATGTACCAACTTCGGTTCCTGAAAGGGTTGCGCCAATTGATTGCAAGACCATGCCTTCATTAACGCCCAAATAATCCATTTGCTCACGGTTGGGGACAAGTAATGTATTGGGACGCGGCACACCATAATAATCATCAATATCAACAATATATGGAATTTTTGCCATAAGCTTTTTAACTTCATCGGCAACTGCACGGCGTGTTTTCTGGTCTGGACCGTAAATTTCTGCCAAAAGTGTGGAAATAACGGGTGGACCAGGTGGAACTTCAACTACTTTCAAAGAGCCACCTTGTGGGATTTGAATGCCGCCAATTAATTTACGTGCCTCAAGGGCAATGTCATGGCTTGCGCGTTTGCGGTGTGATTTTTCTGATAAATTTACCTGTAAATCACCCATTTCCGCCTTGTCACGCATGAAATAATGGCGAACCAGACCGTTAAAGTTAAAGGGTGCGGAAGTTCCGGCATAGATTTCCATGCTTTCGACTTCTTTGATTGTGCCTAATTTATCTGCCGCTTCAATCAAAACCCTTTGTGTGGTTTCTAAAGAAGTGCCTTCAGGTAAATCGGCGACCACCTGAAACTCTGATTTATTGTCAAAAGGCAAAAGTTTTACGGTTACGGTTTTGGTATAGAAAAGCACACAGGCAAGAATTGTTGCCGCGCCCACCGCCAAAAGGAAGGTCCATGCCGACTTTTTGGTCGCGATAATTGGGGTCGCAACTTTGCGATAAAGCCGCCCCAATACGCCTTCATCATGCGCATCATCATGGGCATGTAACGGCCCCTTTTTCGGTGCAAATTTCACCATAAGCCAAGGGGCAATGATTACCGCTACAAAAAATGAAAACAACATTGCCGCCGATGCGTTTGCAGGGATTGGCGCCATATATGGCCCCATAAGACCTGATACAAACATCATTGGCAATAATGCGACCACAACGGTCAAGGTTGCAACAATTGTTGGGTTGCCAACCTCTGCCACCGCTTCGATTGCGGTTTCAGTTTTAGGCCTATTGGGTGACATGGCCCAATGGCGCGCGATATTTTCAATCATAACAATCGCGTCATCCACCAAGATACCAATGGAGAAAATAAGCGCAAACAAGCTTACGCGGTTAATTGTATAACCCATTGAGTTTGACGCAAACATAGTAAGCAAAATTGTGGTTGGAATAACAACAAGGGTCACAAAACTTTCGCGACGACCAATGGTAAAGAATATTAGTGCCACAATTGAAATTGTCGCTAGCCCAAGGTGGAATAATAATTCATTGGCTTTTTCGTTTGCAGTTGCACCATAATCACGCACCACATCCGCCCGAATGCCATTGGGGATAAGGTTGCCGCCAAGGCTTTCTAATTTGGCATGCACTGCTTTGGTAAGGACAACGGCATTAACCCCAGGGCGTTTTGCAATCGCAATTGCTACTGTTGGGGTTTTATAAAAATTACCATTTTCATCACGTTCATAATGATATGCCGCTGATTGATCATTGCGTGGCGCAAGGGTTACATCGGCAATATCTTGCACAAATACTTGTGAACCTGAAATTGAACGAACCACAAGTTTTTTAACGTCTTCAACACTTGAAAACTCACGGCCAGCAATAACATCGCGTGAAACCCCACCTTGGCGGATTGTGCCAAGTGGCATAGATGATGCACCAGATTTCAAGGCTTCAATCAATGTTCCAAGTGGTACACCATATGATTTTAACTTTGCTGGGTTTGGCGTTATGCGCACTTCATTAGGGCGACCACCAACCAAAAAGGTTGTACCAATATCTTTAACTTGGGTTAATTCTGCTTGAACATCGACCGCAAGGTCATAAAGTGCGGCGTCGGACCATCTATCAGCAACCGCTTTTTCAGGTGACAAAGTAACGACAACAATTGGCACATCATCAATACCGCGTGCGGTAATAATTGGGCTCATAGTACCAGATTTTGGTAATACGTTTGGCTCTTGCATTTTTTGCTGTACGCGCAAGATTGCGTCATCACGCTTTGTACCAACATAAAAACGCGCCGTAAGCATAACGCCATTATCTTGGGTTTGGGAATAAACGTGTTCAACCCCATCGAGACCGCGTAAAGAGGTTTCAACTGGATCCGTAACTTTGCGTTCAATATCATAGGCGCTTAGGCCGGGGGCAGGGATTTGCACCGTTACCATTGGCACAGAAATTTGTGGTTCTTCCTCACGCGGGATTGCCAAAAGCGCCATAATGCCGACCGCAAAAGCCGCCAAAAGCATCAAAAGCGTCAAAGGTGAATTAATAGTTGCTTTGGTTAAAGCACCGGCAATTCCCAAATTTGGTTTTTTATCTTCTGTTTTATTATCGTCTTGCATCATTTGCCACCAACAGCCGATTTAACGTTTTGTGGGGCAACGATAATATCACCAGCCTGAAGCCCTGAAAGTACTTCAACCGCATTTGCGATTTTATCAGTAGAGGTTTGGATGCCGCGTTGAATTGGAACTTCTAATGGTTTGTTGTCTTTTAGGAGGCGAACAAAATCAACTCCTTGACGGGTAATGACGTAATTTTTAGGGATGATTACCGCATCACGGCGACCAAGTGGAACAATGAGATTGGTTCTTTCACCGACAAAATGATCGCTGCTTGATGAGGTTAATTCAACTTCCACCTGTCCATTAACAACTTGTGGGAAAATCTTGCTTATATTGGCAATACCGACCACGTCACCCGCATCATTGGTCATGGACATTGATTGACCAATTTGTAATGATTTTGCATCGCGTTCAGGAACGTATAATTTTAAAACCGGTTGACCTGCTGCGATAAATGCTACTACTTCGCCCGGCATTAAAACTGCACCTTGGGTAACGGGAACCGAAACCACTTTGCCAGAGCGTGGGGCAACGATGCGCCCTTGGTCACGAACCGCAACTGCGACTTGTGCCTGTGATTGTGCGGCAACGCTTGCGGCCTGTGCAGCTTTTACTTGGGCACTTGATGCAGCCATTTGCGCTTGCATTGCGTCAAGACGGGCTTTTGAATAAACGCCCTGATCATAAAGGATTTTAGTACGGTTATAATCAGCCATAGATTTGTTTGCCATGGCGCGTGCCGCTTCTAATTGTGCGGGGCCTTGTTGGGCATTTGCCATACCTGCGGCAACTTCGGCATTATAACGGGCTTCGCTAATGACGCCGATGGTTTGCCCTTGGGAAACATAAGAACCTTCGGTAACATTGAGGCTTACCAATGTGCCGCCAATTCTGGCGCGCGCGTTGGTATCGTCTTTAGAAGTATAGGTTGCGCCCATTGGCTTGCTGTCAACGATATTTACCACGCCAACTGCAAATTTAGTTGCCGGATCATATTGTGCAGCGGTATTTTGCTCTTGTTTGCCTTTTTCATGTCCAGCTTCTTTTTTAGAGCAAGATACAAGCGGAAGCATTGCAACACCAATCAAAGCACCAAATACAAGTATGTTTTTATGTTTCATATTCTTATTGGATAAATCCAACCCCATTTTCCCAATTTCTAAAGGTTTATAATCCTCTTATCTTCCAGATTTTATAGGCAAACCGCTTTGCGACCAACCCATTATACCGCCTGAAAGATTCGCAACATTTTCAATACCGGCTTTTTGCGCAATTTTTGCCGCCTGTGCTGAGCGCATACCGCTTTGGCATTGGAACACGATGGTTTTATTCGCATCGACTTTTGGAAGGCTTGCAACATTAAATGAAGAAAGTGGAATATGTTTAGAGCCAGGTATATGCGCAGCGGCGTATTCATGGTTCTCTCTTACGTCAATAAGAACAACATCACCTTGTTCTAAACCAACACTAACCTCACGTGGCGACATATTTTTTAATGGTTTTCCAAAAAACATTGGTAATCTCTTTCAATAGGTATTAATTGTAATATTAGGATTCACTGAACCTTACAAACAAATTGTGTAAATAATTACTTGCATATATGCAAATTTGCTAATATATAGTTTATGCAATGATTAAAAGTCAAGTGGTGTGCATGATTATTAAATATAATCTGCAGTTTCCAGCCGCCGAAAAGAGTTTGATTTTTGGCGTGACGTATAGAGGAGAGATATATGACGATTGATACAGCCGTTTTCCGTTTCGCGGGTGTTGTGGTTTTGGTTTCAGTATTGCTTGGAATGTTTGTAAGCCCACTTTTCTTTTGGTTAACCGCATTCGCTGGGGTGAATATGTTACAAGCGTCTTTTACCGGTTTTTGTCCTGCGGCGATTGTTTTCAAAAAAATGGGCCTTAAAGAAGGAACGCATTTTAAATGATTCGCACGTCTATTTCTGGTCTTTTGTCATTATTGATATTGGCGGCGGTTTCGCCGGCTGTGGCGGGTGGCGTAAGTACTGATGAAGTTTCAACTGCAACCTATCAGGCGGCAATAAAAGTAAACTCACTTGATGAGGCGATTGCTGCCGCATTGGCCAATGAACCGCAATTACTTGCAAAGGATTCAATGGTTGGCCTTGCTGAAGCACGTTTAAATTCCGCCAAGGCAGATGGTAAATCGCAAATCGGCATCAATGGTACATATGGCGTTTCACATGCAAAAATTGGCGTTGATGGCATGATACCATTTAAGGATTATCAGGACATATATCCTTATTCGCTTGCGATTGCGTGGGAAAGACGCCTTTATGATGGCGGTGCATCCTTGGCCAAAGTTTCCGAAGCTGATTTTAATTTGGCTGCCGAAAATGGCGAATATAAAAATGCCCGTAATCAATTGGTTGTTGATGTAGTTTCCGCTTATAGCGATGTTGCAGTTGCCTATCAGGGGTTACAATTTTCCAAGGATAATTTAACCGCCGTTGAACGTTTTGCGCATGATGCGGGATTAATGTTCAAAACGGGTGAAATTCCGGTTTCCGAAAAAGCAGGTGCTGATGCGCGCCTTGCTCAAGCACAGGCACAATATGCCGGTGCAGAAGCACAATTATCAATGGCAAATGCCAATTTATTGCGTCTTACCAACCGTGCAATTGATAACCCAGTTTTCGTGAACAAAGCGCCACAATTACCGGCATCTGAACAACATGCCCGTGAATTTGCGCTTGAAAACCATCCGCTTCTTGCGGCAGGGCGTGCACGTGTCGAGGCGGCAAAAGCAATGGTAAAGGCCGCAAATGCCAATTATTTACCCCAAGTTTCTGCGCAGGTACGTGGCGCAACAGTGCGCGATCAATTCCTTCCCGGTTATAAGCAAGATGAGGTTGGGGCATATCTAAACTTCTCTATGCCGCTTTATACCAGTGGAAAAATATCTTCTGGCGTTTCACAGGCACGATATGGATTAGAGGCAGCGACCCGCGCGCAACAAGCAACCGAACGCGCAATATATATGGGTATATCGCAAAGCTATGCTGGGTTTTATGGGGCAGTGGCACAGGTAAAAGCGGCAAATGCCGCACTTGATGCCCGCCTAGTTGCAATGAAAAGCGTTGAGGCTGAAATGCGTGTTGGTGAACGCCCAATGGCAGATGTGCTTGATGCACAAAAGAATCTTACTGAGGCAAAAATGGAAGTTGCCAAGGCAAATGCGGCGTTACTTGTCGCGAAATACAGAATAGTTGCCGCAATGGGCGGCGATATAATTAATCAATAGGGAAGGGAGTTAAATATGGCACATGTAGTTATTTTAGGTGCTGGTTTGGGCGGTGTTGTTGCCGCATATGAAATTAAGGATAAATTACGTTCACAGGATAAAATCACTGTAATTAACAAAGGCTCGGTTTACCACTTTGTGCCTTCAAACCCGTGGGTTGCCGTTAAATGGCGTACACGTGAAGACATTGAAATTAACCTGCCGCCAATTTTCAAAAAACGTGGTATCGAATTTGAAGATGGCGGTGCAAAACGGGTTCACCCTGAAACCAATCAGGTTGAATTAAATGATGGTCGTATGATCGACTATGACTATCTTGTAATCGCAACTGGCCCGGAATTGGCATTTGATGAAATCGAAGGTCTTGGCCCACATGGTGGCTTTACACAATCGGTTTGCCACGTTGACCACGCAATTCCGGCATCAGATGAGTTTGAAGAATTCTGCAAAAATCCTGGCCCAGTAATTATTGGTGCGGTTCAAGGTGCGTCTTGCTATGGCCCTGCTTATGAATTTTTGATGATTGTTGAAACCGAACTTAGAAAGCGCAAAATTCGCGATAAAGTTCCAATGACTTTTGTTACTTCAGAGCCATATATCGGTCACCTTGGTCTTGATGGTGTAGGTGATACCAAAGGTTTGCTTGAAAGCGCAATGCGTGAACGCCACATTAAATGGGAAACCAATGCCAAGGTTCAAAAGGTTGAAAAAGGCAAAATGACCGTCGAAGTCGTTAATGATGATGGTACAACAAAAGCGGTAAAAGAATTGCCATTTGGTTTCTCTATGATGCTTCCGGCGTTCCGTGGGGTTGAGGCGGTTCGTGGTATTGAAAAACTTACTAATCCGCGTGGTTTTATCATTGTTGATAAAAACCAACGCAACCCAACCTATCAAAATATTTTTGCAATCGGCGTTTGCGTGGCAATTGCCCCACAAGCACCAACTCCGGTTCCATGCGGCGTTCCTAAAACTGGCTTCATGATTGAATCTATGGTCACTGCAACTGCCCAAAATATTGGTGAGCTTTTACGCGGTGGTGTTGCCGATGCCGAAGGTACATGGAATGCAGTTTGCCTTGCCGACTTTGGTGATGGAGGTGTTGCTTTTATTGCCCAACCGCAAATCCCACCGCGCAACCGTAACTGGTCAAGCTCTGGTAAATGGGTTCATATGGCAAAAATCGGCTTTGAAAAATATTTCATGAGCAAAATGAGATCTGGTGAATCTGAGCCATTCTATGAAAAAATGGTTATGGATATTTTCGGGATTAATAAATTAAAAGATTAATCTTTGGATTTACCAAGTTTTAGATAATAAAAAGGCCTTTGTGATATTTCGACAAGGGCCTTTTTTATAAATAAATTACGCAATAATGTCGGGGCGTAATTGATCTTCAAAAAATTTGATTTGATCTTTTAGTTGCAGTTTGCGGCGTTTAAGGCGGCCTAAAGAAATTTGGTCATTGGGGGAGGTTTGTGATAATGCCTCGATGGCTGCATCAAGTGCGCGATGCTCTTCACGCAGTTCAAATAATTTTGTTCTGATTTCTAAATCCGCAACTTCTTCAGCAGGCGGGTGATAATCATTATCCATCTTTTAATCCATGACCCTTTTAAAATTATTATAATTCAAATTATGTTTTTTTCATTAATTTTGTTGTTTTAATCTTTGTACCTGCGCAAGGCCTCTATATTGATATCAAATAAATCAAGCACACGGGCAACCGATTGGGTAACCATATCATCAATATCTTTGAGGTTGGAATAAAAATGGGGAACTGGCGGGTTAATTATCGCCCCCATTTGGGTAAGGTGTGTCATGGTCGTTAAATGCCCATAATGCAGCGGGGTTTCGCGCACCATTAGCACGAGTTTGCGCCGCTCTTTAAGGCAGACATCGGCGGCACGGCTCATAAGGCTGGTGGTAACGCCAGTTGCAATTTCACCCATAGTTTTTACCGAACAAGGCGCAATTATCATGCCCATAGTTTTAAATGAACCAGAGGCAATCGATGCCCCAATATCCGAAACCTTGTGTGTTACATCGGCAAGTGCGGCAATATCCTTAGAGCTACCGATATTTTCACTTTGCATGGTTAATTCGGCGGCCTTGGAAACCACAAGATGGGTCTCAATGTCGGTATTTTTTAAAAGTTCAAGCGCGCGTTTGCCATAAATAGCACCCGATGCCCCACTTATACCGATAATAATTCTTTTTTTCATGAGCGTTATTTAGCATTATGAAAAGAATTGGGGAAGTGGCTTATCATCACTTCCCCATTAAACCTAGTTTCTAATCAAATAATCAAACGCGCCTAATGATGCGGTTGCACCCGAACCCATGGCAATGATGATTTGTTTATAGGCCGAATTTGTGCAATCGCCGGCGGCAAAAATACCCGCAACATTGGTTGCCCCATGCCTATCAACCACAATTTCACCAAATTTGGTTTTTTCCACCAAATCACCAAGAAATTCAGTATTTGGAACAAGCCCAATTTGCACGAACACACCTTGTAATTCGATATGTTGCTCCGAATTTGTGTCGCGTTCAATATAGGTCAACCCATTTACAACATCTGTACCATGGATTTCTTTGGTCGCCACATTTTTAAGAACGGTTACGTTTTTCAATGAGTACAGGCGTTCTTGCAAAACCGCATCCGCCTTTAATTCCGGTAAGAATTCAAGCACGGTTACATGACCAACAATACCCGCCAAATCAATTGCCGCCTCAATGCCGGAATTCCCACCACCAATAACCGCAACATGTTTGCCTTTGAATAATGGGCCATCACAATGCGGGCAATAGGCAACACCTTTGTTCTTGAACTCTTTTTCACCGGGAACATTGATATTGCGCCAGCGTGCGCCCGTTGAAACGATAAGGGTTTTTGATTTTAATTTTGCGCCGTTTTCCAACGCAACTTCAATTAAATCACCCTTGGCAACACTAACCGCTTTTTGCAAATTCATAACATCGACATCGTAGTCTTTGACGTGTTCTTCAAGACCCGCCACAAGTTTTGGGCCTTCGGTTTTTTTGACGGAAATGAAATTTTCAATCCCCAAAGTGTCCATAACCTGTCCGCCAAAGCGTTCGGCAACCAAGCCAGTTCTAATACCTTTACGTGCCGCATAAATTGCCGCCGCCGCACCCGCAGGGCCGCCACCCAAAACCAAAACGTCAAAGGCATCTTTGGAGTTTAAATGTGCGGCTTCGCGTGCTGCCGCACCCGTATCAACTTTTGAAATGATTTCTTCAATCGTCATGCGACCTGCGCCAAATTCCTTGCCGTTAAGGAAAATTGTTGGAACTGCCATAATTTGTTTGGCATCAATTTCGGATTTAAATGCGCCACCTTCAATCATCACATGGCTGATACGCGGGTTTAAAACCGACATTGTGTTCAATGCTTGCACGACATCTGGACAATTATGACAGGTCAAAGAAACATAGGTTTCAAAATGGAAGTCACCTTGAATATTGCGAATATTATCTATTGCTTCGGCGCTTATTTTTGGCGCTCTCCCTGATACTTGCAATAATGCCAATACTAATGAGGTGAATTCATGCCCCAATGGTACGCCTGCAAAAGTAACACGGGCTTCTTCGCCTTTTTTGGCGATTGTAAAGCTTGGGGTGCGTTCCAAAGTTTTGCGCTCAACGGAAACTTTTGGTGAAATTTGCGCAAGCTCTTGCACTAAATCCACCATTTGTTTTGATGTTTCATCATCGCCAACACTAAGGTTAATGATAATGTCATTTTCCATTAGGGTCATATATTGGCTTAATTGTGCGCGTGTGTCTGCGTCTAATGCCATGGTAATTCCTCCGATAAGGTAATAAAAATCCGAAAGCGCACAGCAGCCTTTGCGCCTTGGGGTATTTATTAGGTTTTATGATGATTCTTGCGTGAAAAGGATGTGACGAAGTGGCGGGGGTTATTGGGGGGCAGGTGCCCACCACTTCGTCATCTAGTGTTACCCGAAAAATACGGGTTTTATTTTGAAAAGATTAGATTTTGCCAACCAAATCAAGGCTTGGTTTAAGGGTTTCAGAACCTTCTTGCCATTTTGCAGGGCAAACTTCACCAGGGTGAGAAGCAACATATTGTGCCGCTTTTACTTTACGAAGAAGTTCTTTTGCATCACGGC
Organism: Hyphomonadaceae bacterium UBA1933; assembly: GCA_002337085.1. Taxonomy (GTDB): domain Bacteria; phylum Pseudomonadota; class Alphaproteobacteria; order Caulobacterales; family Aquidulcibacteraceae; genus Pseudaquidulcibacter. The sequence continues at coordinate 292,062 of DDFH01000006.1, forward strand.
CAATACCGCCAGCATTGATTTCGATGATTTGGATTTTGCCATCTGGATCGATTACAAAAGTACCACGTTCTGCAAGGCCAGCTTCTTCAATCATAACACCAAAATTACGGGTAATTGTTCCGGTTGGGTCGCCAATCATTGGATATTTGATTTTGCCAATTGCCGCAGAAGTATCGGCCCATGCTTTGTGTGTGAAATGGGTATCGGTAGAAACAGAATAGATTTCCACGCCCAATTTTTGGAATTCAGCATATTCATCAGCCAAATCTTCAAGCTCGGTTGGGCAAACAAAAGTGAAGTCAGCAGGGTAGAAGAACACAACAGACCATTTGCCTTTAAGGTCGGCATCGGTAACTTCAAAAAAATCTTTGCCGGCTTGGAAAGCGTTTGCTTTAAACGGTTCAACTTCTGAACCGATAAGTGACATTGGTGTATAAACTACATCGCCAAAATTATTGAATGACATCTTGTTTCCTTTTCTTTGTTAAAAACATTTTCATCGACCTATGTCATTAGCCCGTGTCAGGCTTATGACTGCGACGACAAAAAAACTTCTAAAGACTAAATACATAAATGTCTAATCAATTGTTTTTGACTTTTGTATAGATTTTACCTATAATAGCCTGTATAAAGAGGTTCTCATGCAATTACCATCAATGCGCCAATTACAATTTCTTGTTGCCCTTGCCGATAAGGGCAGTTTTGTTGCCGCCGCCGATTCGGTCTTTGTGACCCAGCCATCATTATCCGCTGGCCTAAAAGAACTTGAATATATTCTTGGTACGCAATTGGTGGAACGCGGTCGCAAGGGGGGTGAATTTACACCGGCGGGTAAAGAGGCTGTGGCACGTGCGCGGGTCATTCTATCCGAAGCCATAAATTTAAAAGAACAAGTGCGTGCCGCATCAGAACCCTTAACCGGTTCATTTCGCCTTGGTATTATTCCGACCATAGCACCATTTTTACCGCCAGACGCCGTGCCGTTGGTAAAGAAAAAATATCCAAGCCTGAAATTATATTTACGCGAGGAACAAACCGCACGTGTTATTGATGGCATAAAAAACCATGAATTAGATGCAGGGCTTATTGCCCTTCCATATGAGGCATCGGGTATTGAGTCCGAAGTTTTATTTGATGATGAGTTTCTTTTCATTTGTCCAAAGGGTCATGAATTATCCTATAAAAGAAACCTTACCCCCGCCGATATTGATTTGAACGAATTGCTATTGCTTGAAGATGGGCATTGTTTACGCGACCATGCCCTAAGTGTTTGTGGTTCAAGCGGCACTGGTGCAGAGGAGGTTCGTGCAACCTCACTATTTACCATGACGCAAATGGTGGCGGGCGGCCTTGGGGTTTCATTAATTCCAAAGCTTGCCATTGATGCGGGCCTTCCGCTTGATGGCGTGACAATCCGTGAATTTAATCCACCAATTTCCGGTCGCCAAATCGGCCTTGTTTGGCGAAAAGGCTCAAGCAGGACAAAAGAGGCACGCATTTTGGCGGGAATTTTATGCCCAAAACCAGATTAATTTAGAATATTTGCCAATTATGTCATCCCGCACTTGTTGCGGGATCTAATTCAGCAAGACCTCGCAATAAATGCGGGGTGACAGTTTTATTCCTTCCGCTCACTCGCGCGTTTTTTCACGCTTTCGGAGCGTAATTGACCACATGCCGCCAGAATATCTTGCCCACGTGTGCGGCGGATGGGTGCGGAATATCCGTTTGAGAATAAAAATTCCGAAAATGCCTTTACCTTGGCGCGATCCGAACAAACATAATCCGAACCCGGCCATGGGTTAAACGGAATAAGATTAACCTTGGACGGGATGCCTTTGATAAGTTTTAACAAATCCTTGGCGTCATCAATATTATCATTAACGTCTTTAAGCATCACATATTCAAAGGTAACGCGATTAGAATTTGATAAATCTGGATAGGCGCGAATTGCCGCAAATAATTCTTGAAGATTATATTTTTTATTAATTGGCACAAGGACATCACGTAATTTATCGTTACAAGCGTGCAGAGATACCGCAAGCATAACCCCAATTTGCCCCAATTTATCCATTTCAGGAACAATGCCAGAAGTCGAAACCGTGATACGGCGGCGACCAATGGCAATACCTTCGCCATCGGATAAAATTTCAATTGCGGTCGCGACCTGATCGAAATTATATAATGGCTCACCCATGCCCATAAAAACTATATTGGTAATTTGGCGGTTTTCAAATGGGGTTGGCCATTCGCCCAAATCATCGCGGGCGACCATTAATTGCATCACGATTTCTTGGGCGGTCAAATTGCGCACCAAAACCTGTGTACCAGTGTGGCAGAAAGAACAATTTAGCGTGCAGCCAACTTGTGATGAAATGCACAATGCCCCCGAACGCGCCACATCGGGAATATAAACAATCTCAACCTCAATACCACGCTCTGGGCGGATAAGCCATTTTCGTGTGCCATCTTTGGAAACCAGACGCTCAACCACTTCGCAGCGTTCAAGTGTGAAATTTTCTTTTAATTTGGCACGTAAATCCTTTGCCATATCGGTGATAAGGTCAAAATCCTTGATGCCATAATGATAAATCCACCGCCAAAGCTGTTTGGCGCGCATATTACGCATTTTTTCAGGCACACCAATTTCGCCCATTTTTTCTTTTAATTCTATAAGCGAAAGCCCAACCAATGACGGTTTATTATCAACCGTCATTACGGGTTTTGATGTTGGAATATTATCAATTAATGTATTCATTGCCGCGCAATATCAGAAAAATGGGAAAAATGTAAGGGGGCGTTTAACCGCGCCAATAAATAAAGCCTTCATTCGTTAGTGTCCTTTTATTATAATGATGCCGTCCAAAAAATTGTTATATCTTACGATATTTTTCCAATGTGGTGACACAATTTGTTTATATATGTTTACATAAAATTCGTATGCTGCCGCAAAGCCCAACCTAAAGGTATGTTTTTAAATGCAAAATCATATTTTTACGATGTCAAAGTGCGTTACGCTTGAAAATGTTGACATTTGTTGACATTTCTTTGTTTGCCCATGGTTTTTAAAAACCAAGCGCAAGATTTGATTGTATCATATCTAATAATAAGGTGGATAAACCCCATCGGTACTTTGTGCTACCTTTGCCCCCGCGTGTATTGTGATAAAATGGTTAGTTAGAGGTTCGAATTTTCCATCATTTTTAAATTTAAGGTGGAAATAGTTTTGCATTTGTGGTTATACATTTTGGCGGGGTATGTAATCATGAGTAAATTATACAGAACCATCACTGCATTTATTATTAGTGTTTTGGTCAGTGGTTTTTTTTGGGTTTGGCAAAAACAGATAGTACCATCAGAAACGATAGCATTGTTAATTTATACATCGCTATTGATGCTAGTATTTGTAAATTCATTTGTTGAGCATTATTTCACAAAGCCCTCAGACGTATTAGCGACATCAATTTCGATATTACTTATGCTTTTACCCATAAAAAACCAATTGCCAAATTGGGGTATCATCTTTGATTTTGCAATTTGGTATCTGTTCATATTAACTTTAATATCAACAGCTTCACTAGTAATATCAGACAAAAACAAACCAGATGCATGTTTTCAAAATAAAACAGCAAACTTTCTAAAAGACTTTTCATCTATTTTTGGAAATGGAACGTTACTGTATATGAGCGTATTCTCAATTACTTTAGCGTACGCAATTAACTTTCCAAAGGCTGAAAGAATCTTGCTTATGGTTATAAGCCTTCTGCTTTTAAGTTCTTATAAAATTTTACCAAAATTATTAGAAAATAAAAGAGTATCAAATAAAAATCTTGATGAGTTGGGGGTTATCATTGGCGTTAAATCAAATGACTTATTTTGGGTAAAGCTTTATCCAAAGAATTTGCGAAAAGCATTAAAAAAGTTCGATTTAGTAAAGTTTAACTATTCTGCCGAAGATGGCGAAATAATAAGATATGGTTTTATTGCAGATAAATATTCGTTAAATGGTGAACAATGGGCGGAAGTGCTTAGTTCGCGAAATACAAACGAAATTCTTGAAATAATTCCTTCAAATTATAGTTTAAAACCTGATACAGTTTATCTTGCTAATGATGAAGGCAAAAAAGATAATTTAGAGAGACTTGCTGGATTCATAACAGAAGGTTCTAATGTTGGTTCGGTGAAGTTTAAATATGCAAGAAAAGCACAAGTCGAGGAAGGTACACTTCTAGAAGTTAAAACTAGGGATAATAAAACAGTATTATATCAAGTAGTTGACGGTATTACAAAAATAAAAACACTTGAAGATAAGAATGAAACAGGATTGATTTCTGGTGAAGCTTCCCAAATTGGAATTTGGAATCCAGAAACACAAGGATTTGAGAAATACGGTTGGGTTCCTGAGATTAGTACACCCCTCATGTTAGCATCAGAAATTGGTAATGTTGAAATTCCAAATAACGAAACATGTTTGGGTGTGATACCAAATACCAATTTCACTATTTCGGCAAATAAAGAAGAGTTAATCACTCACCATACCGCGATTTTGGGCGTAACAGGTTCAGGTAAGTCTGTTTTTACAAGAAAGTTAATAGGGAATATTGCAGAGGATGACATTAAAGTAATATGTATTGATTTTACTGGTGAGTATAAAAATTTCTTTGCAGAATATATTTCCACAGACTTCATAAGTAAAGCCACCAATGACTCATTGACAAAAACAATTAAAGATATGGCAAAAGAAACCGAAAAGTATACTCCGAGTGAAGAAAAACTGGATCCATTAAAAAAGGAAGCAATTAAAGAATTCCAAAAAGAGATTACCAATTTTATAGATAGCGAAGACAAAATAGCTATTTTTGAATTACCAGATTTGGCAAATACAAATTCAACATTAGAGTATATGAAATGGTTTTTTGCATCATTATTTATGCTAGCTAAAGATAATAAAACGAAAAAAAGAATATGTATTGTACTCGAAGAGGCACATACAATTGTCCCCGAAACTAATACCATAGGCGGCCCTGAGAAGGGTATGAAGGGCTTAGTAAACCATATCGCTCAGATTGCACTGCAAGGAAGAAAATACAAAATTGGTTTCTTAGTGATTGCGCAAAGAACGGCTAATGTATCAAAAACCGTATTAACACAATGCAATACAATCATAGCATTCCAACAATTTGATAAAACCAGTACTGATTTCTTGGCAAATTATTTTGGAAGTAATTTGGCAAACGTATTGCCGAATTTAAAACCAAGGCATGCTGTCGCATTTGGGAAGGCTTTAAAATCCAATATGCCAGTTATATTCAAAGTGCCTGATATCCCGGAGTCAAATATTGCGGGTATACCTCCAAGAGGTGAAACCGTTGAAATTATTAAAGATGTGAAGGCAAATAAACCTCCACGTAGCGATGCAACAATGTTGTGAGTAAAGATTAACAGAAATAACTTTGATAACGGGGGACGCAGTTGCCCCCTCCGGTCACTTCGTGACCACCTCCCCCGTTTCACAGGGGAGGACAAAAGTCGCCAATGCCGTAATTCGTAATTCGTAATTTTTACGGTTGCTATCCCCACTCACCAAATAATTTCGACAGTTTTAATCCCTGTCCTTGGTAATTATTGCCGGATTGCCCGTATAATTTGTCGGGTTTGCCTGCAAGTTCTTCATAAACCAGTCTTGCCACCGGTTGCCCATGTTCCAAAACAAATGGCACATCGCGCCCGCGTACTTCCAACACGCCGCGCGCACCGGTTTTACCGTCTTTTGAGCCAAAACCAGGGTCAAAGAAGCCCGCATAATGGGCGCGGAATTCACCCAAATCTTCGGCACTTGCCACCATTTCGGCGGCCAGATTTTCTTCAATCGAAAGCCCTTGTTGGGAGGCCAAAATATAAAATTCACCGGGGTCAAGGATTAGCTTTTTTTCAGGTGCGTACAATGGCTCAAAAAACTTTTTGGGGTCGTGACCCGCAAGATTGCGAAGGTTTAACAAGGGCGCATGGCGGCGCGCACGATAGCCAACAATTTCCCCAATGCTTGCGGGGTCAAGATCAAGTGCCAAATCAAGTTTTTTTACGGTTTGCGGATTATTTTGTTTAAGGCGTAATTGCGCCAGCTTTTCGCCTTCATGAACCAAAATTGGGAAAGTGCGTGGGCAAATTTCCATCCATAATGGGCCATGATAACCAGATTTAATACGGTCAAAAGCGGTGGCTTCATCACTAATGACACGGACAAAAACGTCAATCCGTCCGGTTGATGATTTGGGGTTGGTGATGCCCGCAATATTTTCCGGCAATTCAAGATTTTCCATCAAGGGCGCAAGATAAACACAACCAGTTTCCAAAACCGCGCCATCTGAAAGATTAACCTTGTGCAGCACAAGATCACTATTTTCAAGGACATTACGAACACTTTTCCCTAGCCCTGGTAAAAAGCTTGCCCGTAGGCGATAGGCAAAAGAGCCAAGCCGTAAATCAAGGCTTGCAGGTTGGAATTGATTATCACCAATTGGGCAATTGGCGGCAATGCCACCATCTTTCACCATTTGGCGCAGCATATTATCAACGATTACGCCCGAGACTACGCCTGATTGCGTATTATTATCCAACATTTAAATCACGCTTTCTGAATTCGTGGGCGGGATAAACGCCAAGAATTTGTAAATCATCACAAAAGAAGCTTAGTTCCTGCATTGCAAGCTGTACATTGGCTTGGTCGGTGTGGCCTTCAATATCCGCATAGAATTGGGTTGCATTAAAGCTGCCACCGATTTGATAGGATTCCAATTTGGTCATATTGACGCCATTGGTCGCAAAACCACCCATCGCTTTATATAATGCGGCGGGGATATTGCGCACGCGGAAAACAAAGCTGGTGATATATTCTTTGCCTTCTTCAAAAACCGCATCCATTGGTTTTGATGAAACAATCACAAAGCGGGTGGCATTGTGTTTGGCGTCTTCAACATTTTCCATCAAAATTGGCAAATTGTAATTTTCGGCGGCAAGGCGGGTTCCAAGTGCGGCATGGTGTTTATCACCCAATTCATAAATTTCACGAACCGCGCCCGCTGTATCGGCGGTTTTTATTGCCACTGCGCCCAATTTGGCGATAATTTCGCGGCATTGCCCCAATGCCATGGGGTGTGAACGTATATATTTAATATCTTCAAGCGTTGAATCTTTTGTTCCGACCAATTGATGGGAAATTGGTGAAAAATATTCACCCACAATATAAAGGTTGGAGGCGGGTAATAAATGATGCACATCACCCACACGACCAGCAAGTGTGTTTTCAATTGCAATCATACCGCGTTCACATGTGCCATCTTTTACCGCATGAAATGCGTCTTCAAAGGTTTGGCACGGATAGGGTTCATAATCAGGGCAGGCAATCAAAGATGCCATATGTGAATTTGCGCCAATTTCACCTTGAAAGGCAATTTTTTTACCTGAAACATTTTTATTTGGCATTATTTTTCCTATAATATTCGCGCGCCATTTCAAGATGGTCTTTTGTATCAACCCCTTTGGGGAAGTCTTTTACCAAAGCGGCATAAATTTTCAAACCATTTTCCAAGGCACGTAATTGTTCAAGCTTTTCACGTTTTTCAAGCGCTGAGGGCGGTAAAGATACAAATTTTTCCAATGCAGCGCGGCGATAAACATAAAGCCCGACATGGCGGAAAATATCGCCGCCGCCATCACCACTATTGCCACTCCAGGGGGCGTTAGCGCGGGTGAAATATAAACATTCGCCACTGATTTTATCTTTTAATGAGATAATGCCTTTGACAACATTTTCATCCACCTTTTCATTTTCATCACTACTGGGTGATAAAAGCGTGGCAATATCAGCAGCGGGATATTTTTCCAAAACTGCTAGTGCATCATTGATTAGTGATGGTTCAAACGTTGGCATATCGCCTTGAAGGTTGATGATGGTATCGTATTTCCGCTCTTTATCGAAAATATCAATGGCGGCCTTAATTCTATCCGAACCAGAAGGAAGTGCAGGATCGGTTAAAACCGCATCTGCGCCAAATTCTTTTACGACATCAACAATTTCTTTATCGCCGGCAGCAACCAAAACTTCATCAATGCCACAAAGTCGCGCACGTTCCACCACGCGAACAATCATTGGCTTACCGCCAATATCGGCAAGAGGTTTATTAGGAAGACGGGATGCCGCGAGACGGGCGGGAATCACAATAATGGGTTTCATATCAAGACCTGTTTTTGCCTTTATAAATTATGATTTAAGTGGGGCAAGTGCGGCAAATGTAATAAAGGATAACAAATTTAATGTAAGTTTCTACGATTTTAGGCTAAATGGGTAGGGTTTTTCACATTTATTACACTATTTTATTGAAATTCAATATTGCACGGGCATTAAAGCCATGCAATAAGGCGCAAATTAGCCAAACTTAATTTAGGGGAAGTTTGTCGGCATGAAAATTACAAAAATTCTAACTTTGGGCGGATTGTTCCTTGTTGGTACTGTCGCTGGTATTATTGGTATTAATTTATATTCAGGCGCATTATATGCCGGCAATACAAAAGCTTCTGGCTTTCCTATTGACCCAAATGGTGGTTCTGCGACGCCTGTGGCTGCGACACCTGACTTGCCACCTGATTGGGGCACATTGCTTGGTGATCCTGCGAAATTGGCTGAATTAACCACCAAAGGTGCAAATGCTGCAAAAGTTTGTGCGGCATGTCACGATATCACACCTGCTGGTGCAAATAAAACTGGCCCTGCGCTTGCTGGCGTTGTTGGTCGTACCGCTGGTACGCATCCTGACTTTGCATATTCTGATGCAATGAAAGGCTTTGGCAAACAATGGACTCTTGATGAGCTTAACACTTATCTAAAAGATCCAAAAGCAACCGTTCCTGGTAACAAAATGGCATTTGCCGGCATCAAAAAACAAGATGACCGTGTTGCTGTTATTGCTTACTTGCGCTCGATTTCGCCATCTGCACCTGCACTTCCTGCACCGGGCGCTAATGCTCCTGCTGATGCACCGGCTGACGCTGCTGCGAATGCAACTGCACCGGCTAAATAATTTTGGCTAAATAACTTTTGGCAAACCTCATTAAACAACCTCGCTTTATGGCGGGGTTTTTTATTGCCAAATTTTCGAATATTGGTTACAAGCACACAAAAATACCAATAATAATCCGGAGTAAAAAATGACCTATTCTACCATCATTACCGAAAAAGAAGATAATATTGCCATTATCACCCTTAACCGTCCCGAGGCTTTGAATGCATTAAATTCTACCTTGATGAATGAACTAACTATGGCGGTTGAAGCGTTTGAAAATGATGACGAAATTGGCTGTATGATTATTACTGGCTCACAAAAAGCATTCGCGGCGGGTGCCGATATTAAAGAAATGGCAAATTTCACATTTGCCGATGCCTATGGACAAGACTTTATCACCAAAAACTGGGAATCGGCGTCAAAGGCACGTAAACCAATTATTGCGGCGGTGGCTGGCTTTGCTTTGGGCGGTGGCTGTGAGCTTGCGATGATGTGCGATTATATAATTGCCGCAGATAATGCAAAATTTGGCCAGCCTGAAATTAAGCTTGGGATAATTCCGGGTGCGGGCGGCACACAACGCCTTGTCCGCGCAATTGGCAAGTCTAAAGCAATGGAGCTGGTTTTAACCGGCGGCATGATGGATGCACTTGAGGCCGAAAAGGCAGGCCTTGTGGCGCGTATAGTTCCACTTGATGAATTATTAGATGTGGCAAAAAAATCGGCAAAAACGATTGCTTCTTATGGTCGTCTTTCAGTGCTAGCAGCCAAAGAAGCGGTAAATAGCGCATTTGAAAGCACCTTGTTACAGGGACTTAAATTTGAGCGTCGTCTTTTCCACGCGTTGTTCGCAACCGAAGATCAAAAAGAAGGTATGGATGCTTTTGCTAATAAACGGAAAGCAGAATTTAAAGGTAAATAATATCTCGCGGTACTGACTAAAGGAAAAATATAGATTTCTTCTGATGAATCTTCACATGTTTGGGTGTTTTTGCCTTGACTATGGGCATTGTTTTAGGCATAGAGCCGCATTCAGATTAACTAGACCCCCAATGGCGGGGGCTTTTGGCGTGATTTTAACTGATGTTTTAACACTTTTGCCAAAAGAAAAAATTGAATGGATTATAAATGGCAAATACAACTTCGGCTAAAAAAGCAACTCGCAAAATTGCTCGCCGCACTGAAATCAATATCGCTCGTCGTTCACGTGTGAAAACTTTTGTTCGCAAACTTGAAGAAGCGGTTGCGGGTGGTGATAAAGACGCTGCTAAAGTTGCTTTCAGCAATGTTGAGCCTGAAATCATGCGTGCGGTTACCAAAGGCGTTATTGCTAAAAATACTGCTGCTCGCAAAGTTTCAAGACTTTCTGCTCGCGTAAAAGCAATGGCATAATTTAAGTTCACAAATTTGTAAAAATTACCGCCTCAAAAGGGCGGTATTTTTTTGCCTAAAAATTATTCTAGTGGATAAGTATGTGAATTAAGAAGCTTTTAAGACATTTTTATAGTGGTCAGTATAAATATGCGGCAGAATATCACTGTTTATAATACATTGTTTTTATTATATTATTTTCAGTTAATATAATGAGCGGAATCTGCCGTTTTATTATGCAAAATTTTATCCACAGGTTTTATGACATTTTTTTCACAGGTGGAAAAAGCTAGAGTCTTGACGCCATTGGGATTCTTTTAGAGTCAATAAAATTTCTGCAAAAAAAGAATCATTTTAACTGTTGCAAGCGCGTTTTTAATGCGCTTAATTAAAATCGTTGCATGATTAGAGAGGCCAATAAATGGCTTTAATATCGGCGTCTAGCATAAATTTAAAATCTATTTTGGTGATGAATTAAGAATTTGATTTAGACTATATCTTTTGGCGTGACCTTGGTTCTTTCAATTGATTGGTTTTCGGTTTCTAATTTACCTACTTATTAATAGGGTTGGTTTGTGTGGGGCGTGATGGGTTTGTAAAATTATTTTGCAAACCTTGTGATAGGTTAGGAATTTGGGTTTTAAAATGGTTTACAAATCTCTTGTGGCCATATTTAAGCCCAACAATTAATTGATGTCAGAAATCTTTTTGGCAAAAATTAATTGCAAAATAGATATTATCAGGAAATCCAATTTTCCATTGTTAATATCTAATCCAAATATAAACATTCCTTTTGGAATGACGGGGGAATCGAAGTATCAAATATGTTTTCGACATAAGAGATACGGGCATAAATGAATGATTTCTGATTGTTCAATATGTCTATAAGTTGCAACATTCCGGATTGTGTGAGTTTGATTGTTAATTCATTTTAGCAAGCAAATTTGTGCGCCCAAAATTACCGTTTTTCGACCTTATCTTTTGGTAAGGAATGGGGAATGGATAATAAATTAAATTGAATATGTGTGTATGTTTTGGATGCTTGGTGGGGTTAAATAATGGCAAACGATAAAGGCCAATCAGTAGGAAAAATACTTGTGACAGAGTTCGTAAGTGAAAATATTAATCACGACGCACTTAATCATGATAATTTAGCCGAAGGCAATTTTGCTGCGCTGAAGAACGACACCAATCAATTGGCCGACAATCTTGCTGCGGCAAATAATATTTGGCAAAAACTATCGCCACGCCTGAGAAGTATTTTGGGCAATGGTGATTTCAAGGCATGGATTGCGCCTTTAACCCTATATAAAGCCACCGAAAGCATAATTTGCTTTAATGCGCAGAATGATTTTGCGCGCTCTCGCATTCGCACTGAATATTTACATCGTTTACAAGCGGTTTGGAATGATTTCGACCCCATGCGCCGCCGTCTTGTTATTGATCACCACGCTGCCAAAGAGGCAATCAGCCTTTCTTATGAAGAAGTGGTGAACATTACCAAAGAAGTTAAACACGATAATTTTGAAGCCACCAACACTTCACAACTTTTTGAACCGATTGACCTTAATCATTGTCCAAAAACTTTTGACAATTATGAAAAAGGTGCATCAAACCAAATCGCGATTGCGGTGGCAAAACGTATTGCTTGTGAAATGGGTGGTGGTGAGATTATTTATTTCCATGGCCTTAATGGGGTTGGTAAAACCCACCTTTTAAGTGCCATTGCCCATCATTCAATGGAATCTAATGCAAAGCGTCGCGTAATTTCCATTACGGCACAACGATTTTTGAACTTGTTTCAAAATGCATTGCGCGATAAACAACTTAATCCATTTAAAGAAGGTTTGCGTGGTGCAGACTTGCTTTTGGTGGATGATATTCAAATGATTTGTGGTAAATCCGCCACCCAGGATGAGTTTTTTCAAACCATTATGGATTTGTTGAATATGGGTAAAACCGTGGTTTGTACTGCGGATGTACCACCCGATGCTTTATTGGGCCTAACCTCGCGGATGCAGGGCATTCTGATGGGTGGTTTCAATGTTCGCATCGAAGAACCGGACTTTGAACTGCGACGAAAGATTGCATTGCGTAAGGCGCAAGAATTCGCAATAAAAAGACCAGACTTTCAACCACCGCAAGAGGCATTTGACATTCTTGCAGCACGTATTATTGGTACTGGGCGTTCGATTGAAGGTGTGGTAAAGCAAATCTTTGCTTCATCAGCTTTGATTGGGCAGGAGGCAACAATGGAAGTGGTATTTGACACAATTGGGGATCGGTTCAAAGCACCGTCTAAAACTGTGCCTGTTGAAAATATCAAAAAGAAAGTTGCCCAGCATTTTGATGTCACCATCGAAGATTTGATTGGCACACGTCGCCACATCTCTGTGGCACGTCCGCGTCAAATTGCGATGTATTTTTGCAAGAAATTTACCAAACGCTCTTTCCCTGATATTGCGGCGCGTATGGGTGGTCGTGATCATACAACTGTTATGCACGCCGTAAAACGTATCGAAGAATTGGCAAACAAAGATACTAAATTCGCCAATGAGCTTCAAATTATTGCCAATAAAATTTTGGGATAGTTTTTTTGAAATTTAAAAAATTTAAGGCGCAACCTTTATGGATTGCGCCTTTATTATTTATAGCTGTTTATTCGGTTTAATGAACCGCAACCGCATTGCCTTCACGGCGTGAATCTGCGGCGCCAATTAATTTGCCATCTTTAAACATAATCGCATGAAGGCCAGAGTTTTCTGCACCGCCGCCACCCGTGAATTTATGCCCAAGTGCGGTAAGGCCATCAAGTTTTGCCTTATCCATTCTTGAAAATTCCATACTTACAGGGGTTGAGCGGGCGATGATATTCGGTTGATCCAATGCCGCCTGAAGTGGCATATCCCAATCCAAAATTCCAATTATCGCCTTGGTTACATAGGCGATAATTGCATTTCCACCCGGTGAACCAATGCCTAGTTCAAATTGCCCATCCTTATCGAAAACAATGGTTGGCGACATTGATGAGCGCGGTTTTTTACCCGGCGCAACCGCATTAACGATTGCCACGCCATCACTATCAACCGGAATCATTGAAAAATCCGTCAATTGGTTATTGATGAAAAAGCCATCAACCATGGTTTGCGCGCCAAACAGATTTTCAACCGAGGTGGTCATGGAAACGACATTGCCCTCTTTGTCAACAATCACGAAATGCGATGTTCCATGCTCTTTACCCGTTGCATCTTTACCGCGTTTTTGCGCGCCTTCGGGCGTACCGGGGGAGACTGTATCAAAAGAGCTATTATCGGAAATAAGTGCGGCGCGTGATTTCAAATATTTTTTATCAAGCAAGCCTTTGATGGGAACGGCAACAAATTTATCATCGGCAACATAGGTGTCGCGATCAATATACCCAAGGCGTTGTGCCTCAATATAATGGTGGATACCTTCAACGCTATTGCCCATTTTTGGCATGTCGAAATTTTCAACAATGCCCATAATCATAAGTTCGCCAATCCCACCAGATGACGGCATTCCCATGCCGCAAATTAAATGCACGCGGTAAGTTTGGCAAAGTGGTTCTTTACGCTCAACGCGAACATTTGCCATATCTTCCATGCTTAGAGTGCCGGGGATTGGTTTTGCTTGCACGGCTTTGACGATATCTTGGGCGATATAGCCCTTATAGAAAACATCAATGCCTTGGGTTGCAATATCATCCATGGTTTTGGCAAAGGCAGGGTTTTTCATCCATGTTCCTGCTGGCAATGGCTTACCATCCGCCCCGTAAAAATTTTGTTTTACACCTTCACCAGGCTCTGTCATTTTGGGAAGTATTTGAAGTAATTCGGCGGTGCGCGGCGTTAATTGATAGCCGTTCGTTGCAAGGTTTTTGGCATTTTGAAAACCTTTATCCCATCCCAACTTTCCATGATCCGACCATGCAAGGTGCAGCATTTTCAAAACCGCAGGCGCACCAGTTGAACGACCAGATTTCACAGCAGTCCAAAAATCAAATGGTTTACCTGTGGATTTATCGATAAACATATCGGGGGTTGCGCCCATTGGTGCAGCTTCACGCCCATCATAGGATTGGACGTCACCCGTTTTGGCATCATAATAAAGCATGAATGCACCGCCACCAATGCCTGATGATTGCGGTTCAATAAGTGTCAGGACGGTTTGCACTGCAATTGCGGCATCAACCGCATTCCCGCCTTTTTCCAATATTTCGACACCAGCCTGTGTTGCAATTGGGTTGGCCGATGCAACCATACCGCCACTATTCCAGTTTTTTGCAGGCGAAGCCTCAAATTTGCGGGTATTTGTATTGGTGGCAGGCAAGGTTTGGCAAGCCACAAGCGATAGGCATGAAACAAGTGATATTATACGGCGCATATTATTCTCCCGAGGCATAAGCTAATGCGCATATGACAATCGGGCAATATCTTTTTATGCTTTTTACCATTTTAAACCGCTATGCCTGCATTAAATATGCAATTGACGGTTTAATGGTCGGATTAGGAGTTTTCTTCGAGATGCCGTCGCGCTTCACCTTGTGAAATCACAAACACCATTATAATCCCGAAAAGCCCCATTACCATCGTATAAAGGAAGAATGCGCCATATCCTGCGGCAAGTGCCTGTGCGGTTACGCCCATTTTTGCCGCCGCCACCTCAAACGAGCCTTTACCAAGATGGGTGAATTGCGGGGTTAATTTCGCCATCAAGCCGCTGTGCGAAGAATGTGCCAAGCCTTCAACAATGCGCCCTGATAGTGCCATGATAATCTTACCTGGCAGGGCATAAAGTGATGAGAACATCGCATATTGCATCGCCGTAAAGCCTTCATGCGTAAGGCGCGACATATAAACGATGAAAACTGTACCCGCAAATGAGGCCGAAATATTATCAATACCAATTGCCGCCCATAATGATGGTTGAATCCCCATATTGGCAAAGAATGGAATATTCAGGTTGCCAAAATAGCAAATTGCCAAAAAGCCAATATGTGAAAGCGGTTGTGAAAATGCCCCGAATATTAGGCATTTGAAGATGCCAAATCGCATAATGCCCCAACCGGCAAGCCCTGCACCAAGCGCATTAACAATCACGCCAAAAATCTTTTGCGCATTGGCAATTTCCGCCTTGGTATAGCCGGCATCAAGATACATCGCACCAGTGATGTTAAGCAGGAATTCTGATAGGCGATAAACACACATAAACACCAAAATCAAGGTTGCCGCATTACCAAAACGTTTGAAATAATCGGCAATTGGTTCACCAAATGCGGATTTGAAATAGGCTGATGCCTTGGTTTTTAAATTTGGAAGTGGTTGGGCAATTAGATAGATAAAGAAAAGCCCTGTTGCCGCAAATGCCACCTGTTGCCAAACCCCAAATGGTTTTGCCTCAAGCGATTTTTGCAATGCCTCAAGCCCGCCATAAAATTCACCTAAAAACCATGCAACTGGTTCGGCGCGCCCACCAAGACCCGCCGCCAAAAAGCATGCCGCCAGCACCAAAAGCAAAAGGCGACCACCCCATTCCAACGCCTCAATCGCAGGGTTCTGAATGGTATCATCAGGTGCGCGCCAACGTGGCGCGGGCGCAACCTTTTCACGGTCGGCAACCAATGTTGCGATGATGGGAACAATCATGCAAACACCCATTGTGGCATAGGCAATGCCCCAGCCCAGATGTTGATAAACATTGCCGTTAAAATATTGGGCAATATATAAAGGAATCGCACCCGTAACTACAAAAGCAATACGATAACCCCATTGATACATTGCGGTTAAAATGCCCAATTTATCGTTATTTTCTGCAACCTCAATCCGCCATGCGTCAACCGCAATGTCATGGGTCGCACCAGTAAAGGCAAGAAAGCCAGTTAATGTCGCAAAAAGTGCAAATTGAGAGCCGGGGTCAAGGGTTGATAAAATTATCAAAAACGCCATTGCCAAAGTTTGCGTCAATAGAATCCAAGAACGACGACGACCAAGCCATTTATCAAGTACAGGCAGGGCAATCCTATCAACCAATGGCGCCCACAAAAACTTAAAGGCATAAGAAAGTGTCGCAAGACCCAAAAGCGAAATAATGGTCAAAGAAACGCCGGCATCACGCATCCAAGTTCCCATTGTAAAGCTAGTTCCGGCAAGCAAATTCGGCATCCCTGCCGAAAATCCTAAACCAAACATAACTAATGAAGAACGCTCAAAAAATGCTTTAATATCGGTTTTCTTTTTTTCTTCTATTTTTGCTTCAGCCATCAAATGCCCCAAATAAAACCTCGTTAAGATTGGCGACTTTATTATGTTTGTGCGGCAAAGCAATATTTGTATTGTAAAAAATAACTGTCATTAAATTGAAAAATGCCCAGATTGCTATTGAAAACCCCTTGCCTTTGGGGCTAAAAGCCAACGCCAAAGCACTATTTTGCATTTGGTATAAATATTAATTTCGCATGAGAAAACGGAATCTAAATTATGGCAAATGTTGTGGTCGTGGGCGCGACATTATCTAATTCACGGCCAGTTCCTTTCGGGAACGCCTCCATATGGGGTTTCGCACCCACTTTTGATGGGCTTTTTTCCAAACTTCATCTTTCTTCTATTCTTGGGGATATTTAAATGGCAAATGTTGTAGTTGTGGGTGCTCAGTGGGGCGATGAAGGTAAAGGCAAGATTGTTGACTGGTTGTCCGATCGTGCTGATTTGGTTGTCCGCTTTCAAGGTGGTCACAATGCTGGTCACACCTTGGTTGTTGGTAATAATGTTTATAAATTGTCGCTTTTGCCATCTGGTGTGGTGCAGGGCAAATTATCATTAATTGGTAATGGCGTTGTGGTTGATCCCAATGCATTGCTTGCGGAAATTGAACGTATTTCTAATCAGGGCGTTAAAATTGACCCAACCACTTTGGGCCTTGCCGAAAATGCGGCATTGATTTTGCCAATCCATCAGGATTTAGACGCCGCCCGCGAAAGCGAGGCCGGTAAAAACAAAATCGGCACAACTGGTCGCGGCATTGGCCCTGCTTATGAAGATAAGGTTGGGCGTCGTGCAATTCGCGTTGCCGATTTATTTGACGAGGCATCATTAAAATCAAAAATCGAACGCTTAATGGCGCATCACCGTGCATTACGTGCGGGGCTTGATTTACCGCCAATTGATGGTGATAAATTATTTGCCGATTTAATGGCGCTTGCCCCAAAATTATTGCCTTATGTTCGCCCGGTTTGGCGCGATCTTGAACAGGCACGCAAAGATAATAAAAAAGTTTTATTTGAAGGCGCACAAGGGATTTTGCTTGATGTTGATCACGGCACATACCCATATGTAACTTCATCCTCAACTGTTGCCGGTCAGGCGGCATCAGGTTCGGGAACTGGCCCTGGCAATCTTGATTATGTTCTTGGCATTGTAAAGGCCTATACAACCCGCGTTGGCGAAGGCCCATTCCCAACCGAACTATTCGACGATGTTGGCAAAGGCATTGGCGAACGTGGTCGCGAATTTGGCACGGTTACTGGTCGTGCGCGTCGTTGTGGTTGGTTTGATGCTATATTGGTGCATCAGGCATGTTGCGTTGGCGGTATTACTGGCCTTGCATTAACTAAATTAGACGTGCTTGACGGCGTTGAAACCATCAATATCTGTGTTGGTTATAAATTGGGTGACAAGGTTCTTGATTATTACCCATCAAATCTTTACGCACAAGCAAATGTTGAGCCGATTTATGAAACTGTCGAAGGCTGGAGCGAGACTACATTTGGTGCGCGTTCATGGAAAGACCTTCCTGCGAATGCAATTAAATATATCCGCCGTATTGAGGAATTGGTTGGCCGCCCAATCGCACTTGTATCAACTTCACCGGAGCGTGAAGATACAATCCTTGTAACCGACCCATTTGCAAAATAATAATATGACCGAAAATCCTGAAGCCGAAGAAATTGATGATGGAATGCGCACAATTTCCGATGAGGAATGGGATAATCCCAAGCCTTTGGAGGGTAAGGCACTGCAAACCCATCAAGAAAACGTGATGAATGTGCGCAAGCTTGTAATTTCGTTTGCGATATTCAAAATTGGGTTTCTTGTTCTTGTTGCCGCCATTCTTTGGAAATTTTTTGGGCACGGTGCGCATCATTAAGCGCGCAATATTAAAACGCGTTTTTGATATGTTTGGGTAACTTCCACGGCGCACAGGCAATTACGTCATAGCGCCAGTGTTTTTGCCCCGCCCATTTACGTGATTTGCAAAAACCAATTGCCGCATTTTTAATACGTTCCATTTGTTTATGACTAATGGAAAATTGGGCGCCTTCGGTGGCTTTGCGTAATTTTACTTCAACAAAGACCAATTCCTTGCCGCGCAAGGCGATAATATCAATTTCGCCGTGATTGTTACGATAGCGGGTTTTTAAAATTAGATAGAATTTGAAGGTCAAAAGCAAAATCGCGGCAAATTCGGCAAGCCGTCCATAAAATTCTGATTTTTGCCGTCTTTCAATCATTTTAGTTTAAGTGCCATTTCATAAATATCACGCGATTTATGACCAGTTATTTCGGCGATTTCTTTGGAAAGTGCTTTTAATGGCATATTTTCAAGCCGCTCTTTAATCATGGTTTCAATATCATTTTGGGCAAAGCTTTGTTCGCTTTCATCACGCGCAATTATGATAACAATTTCACCACGTGGCGCACCATTTTCATTGTAATATTCAATCAGATTTTGAACATTTCCACGTCGCTTTTCTTCATATAATTTAGTAAGCTCTCGGGCGACGGCAATTTTGCGATTACCCAAAACCATTTCTAAATCTTTTAAACATTCCAAAAGCCGTGGGCCGGTTTCAAAAAAGGCAATGGCGGTTTTTAATATTTTAAATTCACCAAAGAATTTTTGCCGTGCCCCACTTTTATTGGGTGCAAAGCCCATGAATGAAAATTGTTTTATATCAAAACCCGATGCCACAAGTGCGGTTAAAACGCTTGATGCGCCAGGGATTGCGAAAACTTCTTGCCCATTTTCGATAATTAAATCGGCAACCCTTTGCCCCGGGTCAGAAATGCTTGGCGTTCCGGCATCGGAAACCATAACAACAATTTTACCATCCTCGATTGCCGCCAGTGCGATCTTTGCGGCATTTAATGCCACTTCTTCATCGGCGCGGATAATTTTTTGTTTAATGCCAAATTGCGAAAATAATTTCGCCGTCACACGCGTGTCTTCGGCAAGTACTAAATCGCATTGTTTTAATATTTCCACTGCACGATAAGTAATATCGCCAAGATTTCCAATTGGCGTTGCCACAAGATAAAGTGCGGGAATATATTGGGATGTGCTTTTTAGATTTGTATTAATTTGCATTTTTCTAAATTCGGGCTTATCGATTTGTGTTTTTTATTTTATAGAATGTTTTATAACAATTCCAAGCCCATATTATTTGGGTAATAAAAATAACAAAAGCTGGTTGTGTTTTGGCTTAAACAAAAGAGGATTAAATGCCCAAATTTGATAAACGAACCCTTTTATTGGGCGGTTTCGCCGTTTTACTTAGTGCATGTACGACCCCAGGTGAAAATGTTGGTACAAATGTTCAAACTGGGAATACTGGTTCAAAATATTATGTTGCACGTGGCACACCGTTTACGCCGGCAAATAAAAAAGGTCAAAAATTGGTGCGTATTGCATTGCTTGCGCCATTTAATTCCCAAAATTCTGCAATTCGGGCCGAAGCAGATACTTTAAAGGCCGCTGCTGACCTCGCTATAAGTGAAAATGGTGATGGCTCGACAATTCTTATGCCAATTGATTCTGGCGACACGCCAAGTTCCGCTGAAATTGGTGTAAAACATGCAATTTCAAGCGGCGCTGATTTCATTATGGGGCCATTATTTTCAAGTGGGGTTAGTGCGGTTGCGCCATATGCCCGCGCCAATAATGCAATGATGTTTTCTTTTTCAACCGATACCCAAGATGCAGGGCGCGGCCTGTTTGTGGTTTCCTTTTTGCCAGAAGATGAGGCAAAACGCATTGTAACCTATGCTGGAAAACACGGCGTGAAAAAGCTTGTATTGCTGGTTCCGCAAAGTAAATATGGTGAGAAGATTGAATTGGCGGCAACCAAGGCCGCCGCCCGTAGTGGTATTAAAATCCTTGGCACTGCGCGTTATGATTCAACCCAAAATGCCAGCGTGAATGGTGAAAATGCCGCCAAAATTGCCGCGCGTTATATTGCCGGATCAAATCGTGATGAGGTTGCAATTTTAATTCCTGAACGTGGTAATATGCTACGTTATTTGGCAAAAGTTTTAAGCGTGAATGGGGCATCAATGTCCAAAACCCGTTACCTTGGCACGGGTTTATGGAATGATGACAGTGTTTTGCAAGACTCACGTCTATTAGGTGGTTGGTTTGTTGCCCCCGACAATAGCGGTCGTAGTGATTTTGAAACGCGGTTACAGGTTAAAAAGGGTAAAAGCGCAACCCGACTTGCCGGAATGGGTTATGACACTGCGGCACTTATTGCACGTCTTGTGAAACAGGGTGATAAGTCTGCAATCACCAGTCGCAGCCTTGAAAATGCGGATGGTTTTGACGGTGTTGACGGTCGTTTCCGTTTTGACGACGGGGTTATTGAACGCGGTATGAGCGTTATGGAAGTTTCGCCAAATGGCGCAAAAACATTAGAAGGTTCACAGAAAAAATTCTAAATTGGAATAATCATGAGTAAAGACGAAAAACTCCCCAATGATGCCCCACCTGCATGGATCGAAGCGGTGGGGGAGACAAAATCGGCGAAAGCAAATGCCGCTGGTTGTCCGGTTCATAATGTTGAAAATGATGAAAAGATTATAAAAGCCTATTCCCTTGGCTATGACCCAACGCCGTCACGTCCTGCACCGGCGCAACGCCCATTTATGGACGAAACTTCAAGCCGCTTTGCATATCGTTGTTTACCACTTAATATCGCCAACCAATATGGTTGGGAGCTTTTAAGCCCGTGTACATTTGATGTGCAGTGGAATGGTGGCTCATCGCCAGAAGATTTGGTGATTACAATTCTTGAAGAGGGATGGCCGCAACCAGCAAGTCACTTTGGTCATGCGGTTATGACATACCACATTGCCCAGCTTTTCAGAACCCCGCCTGGGATTCAGTTAATGGTTACAGGGCCATTAAACCGCCCTAAAGATGGTATTTATGCCATGAGTGGGATTATTGAAACCGATTGGTCACCTTATACATTCACTATGAATTGGGTGGTAACCCGCCCATTCTTTCCAATCCGTTTTGAAAAGGGTGAACCATTTGCCCATATTATGCCCGTGAATTTGGCGCAGATTGAGCAGTTCAAGCCAGAATCATTGCCAATGGCTTCTGACCCTGAATTGAAACAAAAATTTGAAATGTTCCGCAATAGCCGCAATAATTTCAATGCCGAATTATACGACCCTGAATCCGAGGCATCAAAAGAAAGATGGCAAAAGGCATATTTCCGTGGCAATGCCCCTGATGGTTGTCCGGTTAATGCAACAGGTCTTGATCATTGGACGAAACTGGACGTTAAACCATTTCCTGATGGCAAGGGCAAAAAGAAATAATTAGATATTTTTCTTATAAACCATAAAATCAGTATCTTCGGCAACCTTATTATAAAGTGCTTGTGCGGTTTTATTGGTTTTATGGGTTTGCCAGTAAACGTGTCGGCAATTGGTTTCTTTGGCATATTGGGCAACTCTTTCGATTAATGCCCGCCCGATGCCTTTGCCGCGTGCCGCTTGTGCGGTGAATAAATCTTCAAGATAGCAAACATTTTTATCTGACCATGTGTTATCATGGATAATATAATGCACCAAACCCAAAGGCACACCATCTTCAAAGGCAAGAAAACCACCCATTTGCCCATAGTTTTTGTCACAAATACGGTCAAAAACATTGCGCGTTATTTCATCGCTTAAAGTGGTTTCATAAAAAACTAAATAACCATCCCAAAGCGGTAGCCAATCATTAAAATGCGCCGCTTCAATTGCCACAATTTCCATTATTTTCCCCGTTTTTTGATATTTTGGCATTATGGGGTTTTAGTCAAGTTATAAATTTCATTATGCAAAATTTTTAACAATACTTACGATTTTGTCATTTTCTGAATATTGCAATTGCAAAGTATTTTTAAATTCTCTAAGTGTTACATTATAACATAACAAATTGAGAGAGTTTTATAATGTTTCTTTACGTCCCTCCCGAGCCTATTGAGGCTGCGCCAGAAGTTGTTGTCGTAACCGCATCATCCGTAAGCAAGAACAAAGATGCAATTAACCAAGGTGTTGTCATCATTACGCGCGATCACGCGCTTTTGCATTCAATGGGTGGCGGTATTGGTGAATCCTTACAAGGTCATGCAGGGATTCGTTCAAGCTTTTTTGGGCCAAACGCATCGCGCCCAATTATTCGTGGTTTAGGTGAAGACAGAATTCGTCTTTTATCCAATAGCCTTGTCGGTATTGATGCCTCTACGGTTTCCCCTGACCATGCCCCTGCGGTTGATGGCCTAGCAGCACAACAGATTGAGGTTTTAAAAGGTGCGGCCGCATTGCGTTATGGTTCAAATGCAATTGGCGGCGTTGTAAACGTTATTGATGGTCGCCTTCCAACAACTTTGCCTAGCAAGCCATTGAATGCCGAAATTTTTGCAGGGTTTTCAAGTGTGAATGATGGCAAAGTGGCATCTGGCAATGTTTCATATAATGTTGGGAATTTTGTTTTCCGTCTTGATGCTCTTACACGTCAGACAGAAAATTATAGAATCCCAGGCTTCACTGAAACCACCCGCCAACGCGCAATAGATGGTAATGATACACGCGATAAAGTTCCAAATTCATATGGTGATTTAAATGAATATGGTGCGGGTATTGGTTATGTTGGTGACAAGGCGCATGTTGCGATTGCCTATAAAACCACTGATTCCAATTATGGCATTCCCAATGATGTGACACATATTGAGCTAAATCAGGATCGATACGACCTACAAGGCGGATTTAATTTTGATGGCTTTATCGAAAGCGTTAATTACGCCGCATCATACGGAAAATATCAGCATTCGGAAATCGAAGATGGACAGATTAACACCACATTCAAATCCAGTGGTTATGACAGCCGCATTGAGGCTCGTCACAAAAAATTAGGCGATTGGGAAGGTGTCTGGGGTGTTGAATATACCGACAAAGACTTTTCGGCATTATCACCAAGCGGTGAACAAGCATACATTCTTCCAGTAACTATTAAATCTGGCGGTGTGTTCGCAATTGAACGTTATGAAAATGCGCTATGGGGAACTGAATTTGGGGTTCGTTATGAAAACCACAAATATGATGGTGAAGCCGGCAACCGTGAATTTAACGGCACATCATATTCCGCAAGTGGCTTTATCAAGCCAATGGATGGTTTACGTTTCATCCTAACCTATGCCAAAACTGAACGCGCCCCAACCGAGGTTGAATTATTTGCCAATGGTGGTCATGATGCGACCCAAACCTATGATGAAGGTAATCCAAACCTAAAACTCGAAACCGCAAATTCACTTGAATTAGCAATGAATTATAAGCATTCGGGCGGTAATGTTGAAATCAACTTCTGGGATGCGAATTTTGATAATTTTATCAATTTTGTGCCGACTGATCGCACCCAAGATGGCCTTCCAGTTTATGTAATCACCCAAAGAAATGCTGATTTACGTGGTTTTGAAATTCAGGTTTCGCAAAATCTGGGTGATTTAAATGGCTATTATTTCAAAGGTGATCTTGGCATCGATTATGTTCGTGGGCGTTATGAAGACGGCAATATTGCCAAAATTCCGCCAATGAGTGCAAATTTGGGTCTTGAAATGTCAAAATCATTTGTTTCAACCCGTCTTGAACTCGAACATATCGCAAAACAAGAAAAGATTGCCGAATTTGAAACTCCAACCAATGGCGCAAATGTTGTGAATCTCGCCTTCACAATCAGCCCGCCAAAATTTGATGATAAATTGCAAATCGTCTTGAAGGGTGACAATCTTACCAATCAAGATGTGCGTGAACATACTTCATCATTAAAAGAGTTTTTGCCACGCCCTGGCCGCAATATCAGCCTGTCTATGCATTATCGCTATTAATTTTTGAAAACATACTAGCAAAAGCCCGCCGCAAGCGGGCTTTTTTTGTGGAAATTTGTGCGCATTTCCCTTTTAATAGTATAGAAATGAGACATATTAAAAAATTCAAAGCAGTAGGAATTTGATTTTTTTCTTGAAATGCTGCACCTGCGAATTAAAATGATACTAAAAGGGGGGAATGTAATGAAGATTGCGATTCTCAAAGAAATAAGAGATGGGGAAACCCGTGTTGCCGCATCGGTTGAAAGTGTTAAAAAGCTGACCGCATTGGGGCATGAAATTATTATTGAAAAAGATGCGGGCATTGGCGCAAGCATTAATGATGCCGATTATGAGGCGGTGGGCGCAAAAATTGCGGCAAAACCTGTCGATGTCTTAAAGGGTGCGGAGCTTTTGTTAAAAGTTCGCCGCCCAACCGAAGACGAATTAAAAATTATTCCCAAAGGTGCGGGTGTGGTCGCATTCTTTAACCCACATGGCGATAAGGCGCTTATCGAAGCCTGTGCCAAGGCGGGGGTTATTGCTTTTTCAACCGAATTTACGCCGCGTATTACCCGCGCCCAATCGATGGATGCGCTATCATC
This sequence comes from Hyphomonadaceae bacterium UBA1933, assembly GCA_002337085.1. Classification (GTDB taxonomy): domain Bacteria; phylum Pseudomonadota; class Alphaproteobacteria; order Caulobacterales; family Aquidulcibacteraceae; genus Pseudaquidulcibacter. Next base: position 317,246 of record DDFH01000006.1, read on the forward strand.
ACAGGCAAACCTTGCGGGTTATCGCACTGTTATAGAGGCCGCAGAACTTTATGGGCGCTCTTTCCCGATGATGATGACCGCTGCGGGTACTGTTGCGGCGGCGAAATGCTTTGTTATGGGGGCGGGCGTGGCCGGTCTTCAGGCGATTGCAACCGCGCGCCGCCTTGGTGCAATTGTAACTGCAACCGATGTTCGCCCGGCGGCAAAGGAGCAGGTTGGTTCATTGGGCGCAAAATTCATCGCCGTTGAGGATGATGAATTTAAAGCGGCCGAAACCGCCGCAGGTTATGCAAAACCAATGTCGGCAGAATATCAGGCAAAACAGGCCGAACTTGTAAAAGAACATATCGCTAAACAAGATATTGTTATTACCACGGCTTTAATCCCTGGTCGTCCTGCACCGGTACTTGTTACCGAAGAGATGGTGGCGGGTATGAAAACCGGATCCATAATTATTGACATGGCAGTAGAGGCCGGTGGCAATTGCCCGCTTTCAAAAAAAGATGAAGTGGTAATTACCAAAAATGGCGTAAAAATCGCGGGCTTTAGCAATCTTCCAGGGCGTTTGGCGGCGGATTCATCAAATCTTTATGCCAAAAACCTGCTTAATTTAATGCCGCTTTTGACCGCAAAAGAAGGCAATGCCTTTGCCCCTGATTATGATGATGAAGTCATAAAGGGAATGTTATTAACAAAAGATGGGGCAATTGTTCACCCCGCGCTAAATTCATAAAGGGAGGGTGATTATGGAAATGGTTGACCCGATTGTTTTTCGTCTTGCGATTTTCGTTTTGGCGATTTTTGTTGGTTATTATGTGGTGTGGTCGGTAACGCCTGCGCTGCATACACCGTTAATGGCGGTGACAAATGCGATTTCATCCGTTGTTGTGGTTGGTGCCTTGGTTGCCGCCACCGCGACCCTGCATAATGGCAGTGTGGACGGCAATACATGGCTTTCACGCGGTATGGGCGGCATTGCTGTTGCCTTGGCGATGGTTAATATTTTCGGTGGCTTTTTGGTAACCGAACGTATGTTGTCGATGTATAAGAAAAAAGACAAGCCAGCAAGTAAAGAAGGGGCAAAATAATGAACGCTTCTATTGCCTCTCTTTTATACCTTGTGTCGGGCGTATTGTTTATTCTTGCGCTGCGTGGTCTTTCAAGCCCTGCTACTTCACGTCAGGGGAATTTTTTCGGCATTATTGGTATGGTGATTGCAATTATCACCACGCTTTTGATGGTGAAACTTGATGGTATAAACCTTTTGATTATTGCGGTCGCCACACTGATTGGTGGTGGCATTGGTGCACTTCTTGCGCGCCGTATCGCGATGACATCAATGCCGCAATTGGTTGCGGCCTTTCACTCACTTGTTGGTTTGGCGGCGGTTTTAATCGCCGGTGCAGCCATCTATTCACCAGAGGCATTTCACATTGCGGTTGCGGGTGGTATCAAAACCGCATCTTGCATTGAAACCGGTCTTGGGGTTGCGATTGGTGCGATTACCTTTACGGGTTCTTTGATTGCCTTTGCCAAATTGAATGGAAATATGTCGGGTGCACCGATTTTATTGCCAATGCGCCATCTTTTAAACATTGCGATTTTGGTTGCTATTATAGCACTTATTGGCGTTATGATTGCCACACATGGCGATGCAAAATGGGCGTTTTGGGGCATTGTTGGCTTGTCACTATTACTTGGTGTGACACTTATTATCCCCATTGGTGGCGCGGACATGCCGGTTGTGGTTTCAATGCTTAATTCCTATTCGGGATGGGCGGCGGCGGCACTTGGTTTCACGCTTGAAAATAATGCGCTTATCATTACTGGTGCTTTGGTGGGTTCATCGGGTGCAATCCTTTCATATATTATGTGCAAAGCCATGAACCGCAGCTTTATTTCAGTTATCCTTGGCGGTTTTGGCGCAACGGATAGCGGCCCAGCAGCAGCGGGCGCGGTTGAGGCACGACCAGTAAAACAAGGCTCTGCCGAAGATGCGGCATTCATCATGAAAAACGCATCAAAAGTTATCATCGTTCCTGGCTATGGTATGGCGGTGGCACAGGCGCAACACGCGCTAAAAGAAATGGCTGACAAGCTTAAGGAAGAAGGCGTTGATGTATCTTATGCCATTCACCCGGTTGCGGGTCGTATGCCGGGGCATATGAACGTCCTTTTGGCTGAGGCACAAGTTCCATATGATGAGGTCTTTGAATTAGAAGACATCAATAGCGAATTTGGGCAGGCCGATGTGGCGTTCGTGATTGGTGCCAATGACGTTACCAACCCTGCGGCAAAAACCGACCCAACATCACCAATTTTTGGTATGCCAATTTTGGACGTTGAAAAAGCCAAAACCGTGCTTTTCATTAAACGTGGTATGAGCGCGGGTTATGCCGGTGTTGAAAACGAACTATTCTTTAGACCAAACACCATGATGCTCTTTGGCGATGCGAAGAAGGTGACTGAAAGTATTGTGAAATCATTATAAAAGCATCGCGGGAGCGAGAGCGACCCTTTAGCCCACGCGGAGGCCTTTAGCCGTGAGCGATAAGATGTCGATGCGAAGAAGGTGACTGAAAGTATAGTGAAATCGCTTTAGGTCGCCACCCTCGCGGCTGCGCTGCTCACTCAGTGACCTAATTCATACAGAAAAAGCAAAGAGGCGGCTCTTCGCTTTTTTCTTAAATATTACAAATATCCCCAAACCATGTTTGGGATATTTTAAATTTGATCTCTATACATGGCAAAAAACAAAAAAACCCGCGCAGTTGTTGCGCGGGTTTTTTATTTTGAAATGAAATAAATCTATGCGGCTCTTATATTTGATAAGAATCGGCTAACCTCATTTTGTAATGCCTCAGCCTGCATAGAAAGACCATCAGAGGCACTTTGCAATTGGGTTGCGGCTTCGCCGGTTTGTTCGGCAGCGCTGGCAACATCGACAATGTTTCGTGAAACTTCATCGGTGCCTTGTGATGCTTGGCTTACGGCCTCTACAATTTCTCTGGTTGCAGAGGATTGTTGTGTAATTGCCGAAGCGATTGAATTGTTAGATTCGCTAACCTGTTGAATGATATCAGTAATAGATCTAATCGCTTTTGCAGCATCTTCGGTGGCTCGTTGGATTTGATTTACTTTTTCCGAAATGTCTTCGGTTGCTTTACCAGTTTGTGATGCCAATTCTTTAACTTCAGAGGCAACAACAGCAAAACCTTTACCTGCTTCACCAGCACGCGCCGATTCAATAGTCGCATTAAGTGCCAATAGATTGGTTTGTGCCGCAAGGTCAGAGATTAGGTAAACCACGCTTGAAATGCTTTCAGCATTGGCATTCAACTCATTCACAACGCGAACCGCATCCTCGGCTTGCTCAACGGCATTTGCCGCAATCTGTGTCGAAGTTTCAACTTGGCGCGCAATTTCGTCAACTGATGCCCCAAGCTCTTCTGCGGATGCGGCAACCGATGTAACATTGGTTCCAGCTTCCTCGGCGGCGGCGGCAACAGTATTTGATTGCGCCGAAGTTTCTTGGGCCGTAGAGGTTAATTGGGTTGCTGATGCCTGCATTTCGGTTGCGGCAGAAGAAACAATTGCAACAATACCGCCAACCGATTGTTCAAAACTATCTGCAAGAGCATGCATTTGTTTTTTACGCTCTTGTTCGGCAATAATTTTTTGTTCTTCTGCATTTTTGCGAAGATCCTCAGTTTCCATAAGGCCGATGCGGAATGATTCTGTGGCGCGCGCCACTTGACCAATTTCATCTTTGCGGTCTTGTTCATTAATTGTAATATTGAATTGCCCATGAGACATTGAATCCATTATTTCAATCAATTTTTTAAGCGGGTTGGAAATTGTTTTCATGGTTAGGGTAAATGCAACGATAATTGTTGCTACACTGCCAATAATAACTGCTAAAATAGAAACTAAGCGGGCAAAATTGGCATCTTTACCAAGCTTAATTTTGTCATTTTTAAAATCATCAAGAATTTTATTATTCTCATCCACCATATGTTGGCGAACTGAATCAATTGCTGGTTGACACTTATTATCATATTCATCAAGTGCCCGTTGTGCATCGGTTGGGTCTGTTGATTTGCCATATTCGATAACCTTATCGCAACCATTGCTAATTTTCAATTTAGCTTCATTTGATAGTGATTTATAAATATCAGCATGTACAGGGTCATTAGAGGCAGCAAGTTCCAATTGTTTATTAACATTATCACTTGCTTCGTTGGCATCTTTTTCTCGCGCCGTAATTTTTTCTGGTGTTGTTGAAAGCGCCATGCGTAACATATTGGTTGAATATTCCGCCAAGGCTCTGCTTGATCTCACAGTATTTGCAACCGAAATTTCGCGCTGTAAAGCATCAGAATATGTAGCGTTAATTTTTTCTAATTGAAATGTTGCAAAAAAAGTTGATGCAAGGCTTACTAAACCTAGTGCAACCAACAAGCTTGTTATTTTAATAAAAATAGGCCAATTTCTAAAATTCATTTTTGTCCCCTGCCGCGACAATATTGTGCCCATAATATGCGTATAAAATACACGCTTTAAAAAATTACGAACCAATGCAAATTAGCCTAAGTTTATTTGGTAAATTGAGAGTTAAGCAAATTATATAATTTAAAAAAGAAATTTGAAAATATTGTTTTTTTCTAATTATTAACCCTAAAATTCGCTAGTAATCCTTTATAATAAGACGTTATTATACTTTATGGTAACAAGTGCAAAAAAAGGGGTCTAATTTATTAGAAATTCTACTTGTTCGGGGTGATCAAGCCAGATTGATGGGCCATGTGCCGGAAGGTTGCGACCTTTTTTACTGGTTCTTGCGGCTTGAGGGCCATTGATTCGCCCCCGCACCCTTATCTGTAGCCCTTTGAAATCATCTAAATTATTGTCACCCCATAGGTTCCAAGAATGTTTTGGAATTATGGCGCAAACATCCTGAATTTCATTCTCCCCAAAACAGAGTTTGATAAGGGTTTCGGTGTGAATGACGTTTTCAATTTTTCCCTCAACTAATTGAAAACTACCTTCGCTTCCGCTTAGGGCTTCTGGTGTGGCAAAGCGTGCCTGAAACATTGGGTCGGCCCAAACCCCGCGCCCATTGCGCCGTGCTTCCCGTTCGGCAAGCCAAAAATCCTGAATGTGGCTGCGATTATCAATATAGGTGTGGACGCGCGCCATCCCGCTTTTTAATAATTCACCCTGAACCCATATATTATCATTAATGTAAGCTTGGGCCAGGGCGCGCCCCATTTTATCACGGTGCAAACCGCCATATTTTAATCTAACCTTTTTGCCTTGAATAAGATTTGCCAAAAAATCACGGGATTTTTGCGAAATTGGCACATCATCACGTAATCTTGGTGCTTCGATTTGTGCAAGCCGCACCACAAGACCGTTTTCAAGCGTAAAACTATCGCCACCGATAATTTCTTTTACAATTCCAGTTTCGCCATCTTCCCAAAATGGTGATGCCGCCATTAATGGCAAACATAAACCAATTAAGACGGCACGGCGATTAATCATTGTGAATTATAAATCCGCCTTGAATGGTGTGAAATTTGTGCCTTCATCATAAACATCCAATCCTTCGACAGCTTTTAGGCGGTTTACAACAAAATAGGTAAGGGGGGTTAATAGCGCCTCCCACATAACTTTTAAAAACCAATTGGTTATCATAACTTGGACAACTGCTTCATTGCTCCAACCGCTTGCACCCAAAAATGCCAAAGGATAGAAAATCAGACTATCAACGGCTTGTCCAAAAACGGTTGAGCCAATTGTGCGTGTCCATAATGCACGACCTTTTGTAAAAATCTTCATTCTTGCAAGAACAAAGCTATTCACAAATTCACCGGCCCAAAATGCGGCAATAGAGGCAAAGACGATGCGCGGCACTTGGCCAAAAACCGCATCATATGCCGCTTGTCCATTCCAAGATGCGGCGGGCGGCAACGCCACCACCACAAACGACATGATTGCCATGAAAACAAGTGCCACAAACCCCGCCCAAATTGTGCGTCGTGCATGGGCATAGCCATAAACTTCGGTCAAGACGTCACCAATAATATATGAAAGCGGGAAAAACATTATTCCCGCCCCAAATATCCACTTACCAATGATGGGCAATTCAATTACCGCCAATTTGCCTGCGCCAATAACATTGGAAAGCACAAGAATAACAACAAAGGCCGTCATTATGAAATCATAATATTTCATTGGCTTGTCGTGTAACGAATTGGCCGTGATTTTGTGAATATCGCTATTGTTTTTGTGTATCATTGCCCTGCTCGTTAATTATAAGATTATATTTTCCGAATTGATTATCGGTTGATGAGGTAACGCGCACCAAAACCTTGCCATTTATTGGTGAAACATAATCAAGATTATTATCTTTTGTGCCTTGAACAACTGGCGGTGAAATTGGTGTGTTATCCCCGCTTTGTGTAAACTTTGCATCCTGAATATCAAATGGTCGCGCCATTATATTGGCAAAAAAACCATCACTTTTTAATGATAATTTATATTTGGTGTCTTTGGTTGCAGTAAAAATATAATCGGTAAATTTTACATCATCATCGCCATAAAGCGGTGATGAATTATTTAATTCACCTTTGATTTCTTGACCAATTGCTATTTCAATTGGCAGCGGCGGTTTTTGTGGCCCTGTTGTTGGGATAATATTCAAATAGAAATTATCTTCATGTGCGATATTGGTTGCCGATGCACGTATATAATATTCACCGTCTTTGGGTGCGGTAAACCGAATTTTGGCGTTATTGCCCTTGCCGCTATCCTCATCCTGGGCGAGGATATCTAATTTATCTGGGCTGCCGGTGCCAATTTCAAGATAGGTATCGGCAGAGATATATTGATATTCATCGGTGAAGACGGTTGCTTTATCACCTGCCTTAAGCATGATGCGATAGATTTCGTAAAGTGCGCCATTTTCATTGCGATAACCGCCATCTTTTAACCTTACAAGAACCTTATCGCCGATTTTGAGAGGTTTGCCGTTAAATGGTGTTGGTGCGCTGGTCATTTCTTTGATTGAAAATGTGTATTGCGCCACGTTTTTACCTTGATGTTCGGGAATGCCAGAATTGCTAAAAAGGCGAATATCAACCGATGTGTTGTTTTTGCTTTGGTATAAAAGTTTTGCACCCGTGCCACCCGCATTATCGTCATCGGATTGTTCTAGTTTAAATTCGCCAGACGCAGATTTTTTACCAAGCCAGATTGAAATATCGGTATCTTTGCTTTGGGCGGTAATCCAGTAATTTTTCCCGGCGTGTGGTGTGAAAATATAGTCTTTGGCAATCAATGGCCCGCGCCGTGATGGAATTAAATCAAGATTTTTATCAAATGTTGAATTGGTTTCATATCCCGCCCGAATATGTGGAATAATTTTGGGCGAATTTGCAGAGGTTGTGTTTACCAAAAGGCTATAATCAATTTTGCCTTGAATTGTAGGGTCAGCAATTGATATGTCTTTAATTGGATTATTGGATAGGTTTAAATAATATTTGCCATCTAATGGTGCTTTAAAGCGTGCAATTATGGCATCGCCATCACCCTTTGCATTGCCAATAAATCCCCAATTAAGATAATATGGGTCATGCCCCATGCGGTAAAATTTAATTTCAGGTATATCAGTTTTTGAGGCCGCATAAATTTCAATATTTTGATTGGCTTTTAAATCAATATAATAAGCGTCAATATTGCCCCAAAATGTTGCATCATATGAAATTTCATTGGGGTTTAGGCCATCATCGGCGCTTATGGCATTATTAATTTTTTCACCTATAACCAAAGGCTTTGCCACAAGTGGTTTTGGATCAATGACTTTATAATAAATTTTAAACTTGCCGATATCGCCAGCGTGCATACTACTGGCGCGAATCTGCAACGGCATATTTTCTTTGACATAGTAAATGGTTGCCACGCTATTTTCATCTATTTTATGCCCGGTTGCGCATTTGCTGCACCATTTGCCACCGTCAATTTTCCCGACCTCAAAGGCTGGTTTAAAGCCGTCACCAGTCATTTTGACAAGAATTTTTTGCCCCTGTTTGGCGCTAATGGGGAAATTTACATATAATGCACCATCTTCATCTGTGGTTTTGTTTGTTTTGGTTATTTCACCCTCAATTACTTGTCCGCCGCTTGTGGCTGGGCTTTGGGCAAGGGCAGGGTTTGCAAGCAAAGCAGTAAAACCAAGTGATAAACACAAAAAGTTTGAATAGTAATTTTTTGGCAAAATAACCCCACAAATTTACGGCAATATGATAATAATATCCGCAAAATATATTATTCACTTGAAAACATATTTGTCAAAACCTATCTTGCAAACATAGTGGGCAATTTTAAGGAAATATTATGAGCGATATTCAATCCCAAATCGACAATCTGGTAAAAACCACAGATGTAGTTTTGTTTATGAAAGGTGATGCCGACCAACCAATGTGCGGCTTCTCTGGTACTGTTGTAAGAATTTTGGATTTAGTTGGCGTGCCGTTTAAAGACGTGAACGTGCTTTTGAACGGTGATGTACGTGACGGCATTAAAGAATATTCAAACTGGCCAACCATTCCACAGCTTTATGTTAAAGGTGAATTTATTGGCGGTTGCGACATTGTTCGTGAAATGTATGAAAGCGGTGAGCTAAGCCAATTATTCAAGGATAAAGGCTTGGTTTAATCAGCCAAATTTTAAAATTCAAAAAACAAAGGGACGGTTGTGAATTTGCGCCGTCCCTTTGTTTTAATATTATTTAGTAGCTATTTTTTTATTCTTAAGATATTCTGATGCAAGCCCATATATCTTAACCTTGAATGGGCCGCCCCAAAAAACTTTGCCAAGACCGCGCAATGCTTTGTCATATGCCCATGCGCGTTTTTCATGACCAACAAGCCATAAAACAGCCGCCACAATGCCAAGCCCAATCGCCTGCACTGCACCAAATGCCATCCGATAAAGGCCGGTTAAATAGCGTGGATTATTTTTGTCAAAACATTGTGAAACTGTGTTGTGCCCATAAGCAAAGGCGCGCTTTGTGGTATATTTAAGATTGGCGCGCGATTTTGGAACATCTTCATAGACCCATGCGTCTTTTGCCCAACCAAATTTATAATTATTGGCAATTACATCGCGCCACAATAAATCGTCCTCGCCACCTGTTTCATTAGTGTCGATATTAAAAGGGGTTTCCCCATAAAGCACTTTTTGGCGATGCATTAGCGTATTGCCGCAGCCCCAAGGCTCATCGATTAATTGGGTTTCACCCTCAAATTTACGTGAGAAAAAATCGCTATAATAAGATATAGGCTTTGAACAACCCTCGTTAAATCTTGCTTCTATTGGTCCGAATATTACCTCGGCATCAAGTTTTTTTTGTGCCTCATAAAGTGCGTAAAGCCAATTTTCAAATGCTACTTCATCATCATCCAAAAATGCAACAAACTCACCATTTGCAAATTTCAAAGATGTGTTGCGGGCATTGGCAACACCAGGGCGCGGCTCAATTTGATAAATGAAATTTATATTTTTGCTTTCCGCTTCTTTGGCAAGTTTTTTTGCAACTTCATTTGCCGATGCATCTGCATCATTATCAATTAGAATTATTTCAAATTCAGGCGCATTTTTTTGCGCAAATAAAGACTGCACGGCAGCCTTTGCCCCATCTGGGCGATGAAAAGTAGGAATAATTACACTTATTACTGGCGTCATATATTTTCTTTTTTACGTATAATTTCGCATCTAATTTTAGTGCGCTTAATTTACATGTAACAATACTATAAAAGTTTTAACTAAAAACGAATAACGCCTGCTATTCATGGTAAATAACTTTATTAATGCTATAAAACGCAGTGATTTATACTTGCAATATTACAAAAGTTTAATCTTTTGCCCCGTATCTGCCACATTTTAGTCTTTTATGCACCATTTTGCGGGGGCATAAAGACATCATTGGTTCTCGGAGATTGCTGTTGCCCAGTTTCTCTATATAGCCCCCCAGCCCCAACCAAGGCGATGGCTTCTCTTTGAACCAGTAAAATTCTCCCAAAGTGCATACAAATTGCCCGTAAAGGCGACGCCCCTCTGGAAACAGAGGGGCTTTATTTTTCTATCACCATCGGTATTTGTGCCAAACTTAGCATTATCTTAAATGTTTTCTGCTTTACTTTTGTGAACTTTATAAAATAAATGTGGGTTATATGATGTTTAAAGGGCAGGCAAACAAAGCGTCGGTCGGCAATATTTTGCTTAAAAAAATCACAAAGAAAGACCGTGGTGCAACTGCGGTAGTTTTTGCATTGGTGGTTGGTGCTTTGTTACTTATTGTGGCCGCTGCAATCGAGCTTTTACGCATAAGCGAAGTTAAGTCGAGACTAGATTCAGTAACCGATGCCGCCGCACTCGCGGGAAAACGTGCGGAGATTGAGTCAACGGGAAGTCAGTCTGATCGCCGAACCATTGCTGAAAATGCGGCAAGGTCATCATTCGAAATCAATAAAAAGCAATTTGGCTCGGATGCTAATAATTTTGGAATTTCATTTTCTTGGGATGCGGACGATTCAATTCGCGTAAAAAGCAATACGGATGCCAAACTTGTATTTGGCGATATTTTTAGCCTTGGCGGAATTGTTGGCCTTGATCATTTCACTATAAAAAGTGTCTCTGTCGTGGGTGCGGGCGAAAACCAATTTGTTGAAATTGCCATGGTGCTAGATAACACCGGCTCTATGTTTTCAAAAGACAGTCGCCCCGAAACCCGCTTTACATTATTGCGCAATGCGGCAACTAATTTCGTTAATGGTGCATTTGATAAATCCTCAGCCAGTAGTAATATTAGGGTTTCTATCATTCCATGGGCAACAACGGTAAATATTAAAAGTGAGGCGCCGGCGGCAAATAATCCTGCGGCGGTATCTTTGGCAACGCCAGAAGATTTTGGTTCGCGCTCTTTGCCTGCTTCACCAATTGATAGAAGTGCCAATGTCAATCAATCTGCGGCACAATTGGCAAGTGATTTTGCACCTGTTGGATGGCGCGGCTGTGTTTCTGGTGATGGTGAAAGTTTGACGGCATCTGATGATCCAAAGTCATCCATGAAATGGGATGCGCTTTTGGTTCCATCGAATACCCATAAGAAAAACTATCAACAATCGAAAAACGCGCACCAAACATGTACTTACTGTCCACCTGGCGGCGGAGGTGGCGGTGGCGGTGGTGGTGGTGGCGGAAGCCCCCCTGACCCAGGTCTTGATGGATATTGGGTACCAAAAGATCAGCGTAACCGTGGCTATGCTAATTTTACAACGCCGATGAATCGTGGTGTTAAGAATGTTGGCTTTGGTTGTTATAATTATGCTTGTACGGTTGCGGTTTGTGATGCGTCAAAACCAATGCAAACCGGCACAAATTGCGACCAAAACACGATTAAATATTATGGTAGTGTTGGCCCATATCAGGCAGGTCGTCGTAATGCCTATATGTCAACTGCACAAGAATGCTTTAATAATGGCAGCCAGTGTCAAGCAACATTGCCAAAAGGCAATCACGTTGCGTGTGTTGCCGACCCAAATGAGATTGCATGGAATAATGGCGGTGGCGCATGGTGCGCATGGGTTCCTGCATCTGATTGGCGGCAGTTTGATATTACCGTTGGCCCAAATATGAATTGCCCAATGCCAATGCTTGGCTTGTCTGGCGATCGCGGTCAGGTGCTTGAGACCCTTAACCGCATGTCGCCAGTTGGCGGCGGTACGCATGCCGATGTTGGCCTGCGCTGGGGGCTTAGAACCTTGTCACCGCGTGCGGAATGGACGGGCTTCTTTAAAACCGATGCCGCAAATCCACCATCTGCCTTTGGGGTTGCCGGCGGTAAAAAAGTTATGGTTCTTATTACCGATGGTCAAAACGAGAGGGCAAATGACTTCCCTGGTTATTGGGGCTGTTCTGAAACTGGCTCTCCTGGTTGTTCGGGTGCGCCTGATACCGCAGAATTGAATACACGGATGCTAAATTGGTGTCAGTCTATCCGCGACACTTATAAGGTTGAAATTTATACTGTTGCGGTAAACGTAAGTAATGCCAGTGCAGTCAGCCTTTTGCAACAATGTTCAGGCGATGCGTCGCATTCATTCTCTGTGGACGCTTCGGAATTGAATAATGCCTTTAGTGCGATTTCAAAAAGTATCTTCGCGTTGCGGGTAAAAGAATAGATTTAAAATAATCTATGCAGGTTTGATAAAGCTGGCGATAAGTTTTTTAACGCCGGCTTTTTCAAATGCAATTTCAACCTTGTCACCATCAACCATACGAATACGACCATATCCGAATTTATCGTGGAAAATCCGCTGCCCAATTTCAAAATCATGGCTTCTGCCCTTGGTTTCAAAAACGGTACGCGGTTTTACGTCGATTGTGGGACGATATTTTTGCTCATGAACATAGGTTTGCGCGCGCATAAAGCCTGCACCACGCGTTCCTTGTTCATATGCGTCAAGATTTGATGAACCACCAAAGGCGGGGCGATTGAAATAGCCAGTATCCGAAACCGCCTCGACATGGTCTTCTGGTAATTCGTCAATAAAGCGCGATGGCAAAACCGATTGCCATTTGCCAAAAATTTGGCGGTTGGCAGCAAAAGAAATACGGCAAATTTCCCGCGCGCGGGTTATGCCAACATAGGCAAGGCGCCGCTCTTCTTCGAGGGATTTTAAACCACCCTCATTAATTGATTTTGGTGATGGAAAAACTTCTTCTTCCCATCCAGGTAAGAAAACCACATTCCATTCCAACCCCTTTGCGCCGTGCAATGTCATGATGTTTACCGCGTCACCATCGGATGAATTATCCATATCCATGACCAGTTCAATATGCTCAAGGAAGCTTTCAAGATTATCAAATTGCGCCATCGAGCGTACAAGTTCTTGCAAGTTTTCAAGGCGGGTTTGCGCCTGTGGGGTTTTATCCGCCTTTAACATATCAGTATAGCCGGATTCATCTAGGATAAGTTCCGCAAGCTCGACATGTGAGATTTCTTCACGCTTTTTACGCCAGATTTTCAAGCTTTCTGAAAAACGCAAAAGACCGTTTTTAGCAGGGCCTTTAAGAGCATCTTTTTCAAGCAGGGTTTCAACCATTAACCCCAATGAAACCCCATTTTCCCGTGCCGCAACCATGATTTTCTTTAATGATGTATCGCCAACCCCACGTTTTGGCTGATTAACCACGCGCTCATAGGCAAGATCATCATCGGGTGAGCGTATAAGGCGGAAATAGGCAATAGCATCACGAATTTCGGCACGTTCAAAAAAGCGCGGTCCGCCAATAACCTTATATGGCACACCAATCATCATAAAGCGATCTTCAAAAGCCCGCATTTGCCATGATGCCCGCACCAAAATCGACATGTCCTGATAATTTACGCCTTGCGCCCGCAGGCTTTCAATATCATCGGAAATAAGCCTTGCTTCGGCCTCACCATCCCAAACCCCGCGAACTTTTACGGTTTCGCCGTGCTCATCATCAGTCCAAAGGGTTTTACCAAGCCGTTCGGAATTGGTGGCAATAATTTTTGATGCCGCACCCAAAATATGGTGTGTCGAGCGGTAATTACGTTCAAGTCTTATAACCTTGGCATTGGGAAAATCTTTCTCAAAGCGCAGGATATTTTCAACCTCGGCACCGCGCCAGCCATAAATTGATTGATCATCATCGCCAACTACGCAAAGGTTTTTATGTGCCATTGCCAAAAGCCGTAGCCATAAATATTGCGCAATATTGGTGTCTTGATATTCATCAACCAAAATATAGCGGAACTTGTTTTGATATTGTCGCAAAATATCGGGGCTGTTTTGGAATAAATCGATACAAAGTAATAATAAATCGCCAAAATCGGCACAATTAAGGGTTTTTAGGCGGTTTTGATATTCGGTATAAAGTTCAATCCCCTTACCCTCGGCAAAAAGAAATGCGTCGCCCTTTGGCACGGCATCTGGTTTTAATGCACGGTTTTTCCAGCCATCAATCAAACTTGCCAAATAGCGGGGTGAATGGCGCTTGGGGTCGATATTGTGCGCCTCGATAATTTGTTTCAAAAGGCGGATTTGGTCATCGGTATCAATGATTGTAAAGGTCGGCTTTAAACCAACCATTTCGGCATGCATACGCAATATTTTGGCACTTAGAGAGTGGAAAGTCCCAAGCCATGAAAGTGCGCCACCTTCATGACCAATCAGATTTTCGGTACGTTCGCGCATTTCACGCGCCGCTTTATTGGTAAAAGTAACGGTTAAAATTTGTGATGGGAATGCGCGGCGGCTAAAAACCAAATTGGCAAGGCGGGTAGTTAAAACCCGCGTCTTACCAGTACCTGCACCCGCAAGTACTAATACGGGGCCATCAAGCGCATTTACTGCCTCAAGCTGCTTGTCATTTAGGCCATTTAGAAACGGTGCATTTGCCTGCGCACCATTAATTCCTGACATGGCGCGTTGGGAAAGTGATAATTTATTTTGATTCTCTGATGTTTCACCCATTTGATTCGTATAGAACAATATATGAACGATTGCACCCAACTTGCTCATAATTTTTATTATAGAAAAAAACTATAACGATTATGCGGATAATCAATTTCCCAAAATGTTAATTGCGAGTTATTATCAATAAAGACGGTGGAGATTGAAATGACGAAAACAAATGATATTGAAAATGTGCTTGGCTTTGCTTTTGGTGTGCCATTTACAATAATAGGTTTTATGCCCGAATTGCTTGGCATTCATGGCGCATTGCAATTCGTCCTACTTGGTATGGGTATATTAATGCTTTGCAGTGTCGCATTTGGGCAAAATGCAAAAACTTCTTAAATAATCATATTAAAGGTTTGAAAACACAATAACCAAAAGCCATATTATGTTTTTTAGGAATAAAAATATGAACTTTGCCAAATTGGATGAAACTTTAAGCGTTGCCCCACAAATAACCCCAGATGAAGTTGCCGAAATTGCGGCACTTGGTTACAAAACCATTATTTGCAATCGTCCCGATTTTGAACAGGCCGAACAGCCAGAGTTTAAGGAAATCGAAGCGGCGGCAAAACAAAATGGTATAGAAATTGTTTATCAACCAATTGTTGGCGGCAAACTAAGCATTAAAGATGCCGAAGAATTTTTGGAAATATTGCAAAATGCCCAAAAGCCGGTGTTTGCGTATTGCCGCACTGGAACCCGTTGCATCACGCTTTGGTCACTTGCTGAACGCAGCAAGGGACGTGATATAAATGAGCTTGCAAGTCTTGCCGCATCTCATGGCTATGACGTTAGTGGGGCATTGGCAAGCTTGTAATGCTGCATAAATCAATTGACTTTTTTACTATTCATGATAGTGGAATCAGAATAATCCCCACATCTAACGATGTGGCCTCCCCAGGACTACGGTTCTGGGGTTTTATTTTATCTGAGGTTAAAATGCCGGATAAGCAAAGAGTTCAATGCTATATTGATGGTTTTAATCTCTATCATGCAATTGATAATTTAAAGAGACCGCAGCTTAAATGGTTTAATTTAAAAGGCTTAATGTCTGTTTTTATTGACCAAAATATTCATTCTCTAAAAGAAATATATTATTTTTCAGCTTACGCAGATTGGATGCCAGAATCTTCCAGAAGGCACCGTGAATTAGTTGCTGCATTGGAAAATAATGGAGTAACTCCAATATTAGGTCAATTCAAAGCAAAAGATAAAAGTTGTAAAAAATGTGGCGCACAATGGGTTGGTCATGAAGAAAAAGAGACTGATGTCAATATTGCAATTCATTTATTGAAGAATGCTTTGTTGGATAATTTTGACATTGCATATCTTGTTACAAGAGACAGCGATATGACACCCGCTGTTAAAATGATTAAAGACTTATGTCCGCAAAAAAAAATAAAGGTTATTGCGCCACCAAATTTAAGACATAGTAAAGAACTTGCAAAAGTGGTTGGCAACGATAATCTAGCATCAATAAAAATTGTACATTTAGAGAGAAATATTTTACCTTCTGAAATTTTTGATGAAAACGGAAATGTCATTGTTACCATTCCCGAAAAATATAAATAATGTAAAATGAGTAAGGCAATTTATATTCTTGGCATTGAATCATCATGTGATGAAACTGCGGCGGCGGTTTTGGAATATGATGGTGTGCGCCCCGTGGTTTTATCGAATGTTATTGCCTCGCAAATAACAGAACATAAGCCATATGGCGGCGTTGTTCCAGAAATTGCCGCGCGATCCCATGTTGAAAAGATTGATGAGGTTATCGAGCTTGCGCTTTTGCAATCCGGCGTCACGCTTGATGCAATTTCTGCGGTGGCGGCAACCTCTGGCCCTGGGCTTATTGGTGGGGTGATTGTTGGAATGCTTGCGGCAAAGGGGATTTGCATTGGCGCAAATAAACCATTTGTTGCCGTAAACCACCTTGAAGGCCACGCATTATCACCACGCCTTAATAATGATGTGGCGTTTCCATATTTATTGCTTTTGGTATCGGGCGGGCATTGCCAGATTTTGCGGGTTGATGGCGTTGGGCAATATTCGCGCCTTGGTTCAACTATTGATGACGCACTTGGTGAGGCATTTGACAAGGTCGCAAAGATACTTGGGCTTGGCTATCCGGGTGGGCCATTGGTTGAGGCGCGCGCAAAACTTGGGAATCCAAAAGCATTTGAATTACCGCGTCCATTAATTGGGCGTGCGGGGTGTGATTTTTCATTTGCGGGCTTAAAAACCGCTGTATTGCGCCTTTGCGAAAAAATTTATGCCGAAAAAGGTGCGTTGGTTGATGATGACATCAATGATATTTGTGCTTCTTTTCAATATACAATTATTAGGGTTTTAAAAGATCGCCTTAAAAATGCCTTTGCTGTCTGTGATTTTGCCGAAAATGACCGCCGTTTGGTAATTGCGGGCGGGGTTGCCGCAAATCAAAAAATTCGCGGTGCTTTAAGTGAATTTTGTGATGATTTAGGGTGGAATATTTTTTATCCAGAATTGAAATATTGCGGCGATAATGGTGCGATGATTGCCCTTGTGGGTCTTGAATATTTTAATAATGGAATAAATCATCCACTTTCGACCAAACCAAGACCGCGTTGGCCACTCGATGCGGATGCAATACCATTACAAACAAAAAATGGCTTTGGTAAAAAGGGTGCAAAAGCCTAAAATAATAAGCCGGAGATTATTAATGTCAGGGAATACGGCAGCAAAATTCATAAATAGCGAAGAAAGCAACTTTTTTGCAAAATTGGTGGTGTTTGCAATCGCTTTGCCACTTATTCTTATGACTTATGGTATCATAAGCCCCTATGATAATTTTGACATTAGCCGTAGCATCCAAGCCCAAGATATGCAGCTTCAGAATGTTAAAGATCGCCTTGAACAATCAAAAAACTCCAAAGGCAAATATAGCAATGCAATAAAAACCGAAATTGATGGCAAGTCATTTGCGGGTGATAAAGCAATGGCAAAAGTTAATTCGCGCCTGATTGAATTGAAATTTGCTGAAATATTTCAATTTGCTCGTGGCATATTTCCGCCAATTACCGCCATTGGGGCTGGGGCATCTGCATTGGTTGCACTTTTGCTTTTGGCGGCGGGAAATTTAATTGGATTATCGGGGCGCCTAAAACTTAGGAATGAGTTATTCTTAAATAATTTTTGGCTTTTGAAATTAGTGTTGCCGCCGGCATTTTTGGTGCAGATTATCGGGCTTGGTCTTTCAATTATTGGTGCATTTGTGGTTTTTGGCACGGGGTTTATTACCATCAATCCATGGGTAAATATTTATATTCAGGCGGCAATAATAATTCCTTTGGTTTTTGTTTTTGCCATTTGGATGTGGCGCAGCACAATGCGCCAATTAAAAAGCATCAAGAACCTTTTTGTAATTGAAAATCAAACCGTAATTGGGCAATTGGTGTTACGTGATGATGCCCCATTATTATGGGAAAAAGTGGATGAGTTTGCGCAAAAATTAAATGCCATAAAGCCCGATAATATTATAATTGGCATTGATGGTAGCTTCTTTGCCATGAGTGGTAAAATTTCAATAGAGCCACTTGGCGAAATTGTTGCTGGCCATAGTTTGTATATTCCACTTACGCAGGCCGCCCTTTTAAATGAGGATGAGTTTTGGGCAATAATCGCCCATGAAATGGCGCATTTTTCAGGTGACGATTTGGAATATAGCCGCGATTATATCCCGCTTTACAATAGCCTGAGCCACCGTTTTAATTCACTTGCGAATAAGAAAAATTCATTATTTTTCCTTCTCAAACCTTGTGCTTGGCTTGGAATTTATCTGTTGGAACAGTTTGACGAGGCTGCCGAAAATTTCAAACAAAACCGTGAATATATTGCCGATAAAAATGCCGCGAAATTAACATCATCTTTGGCATTGGCACGCGGTATTTTGCGGTTTTCGGCAAATGTTGAACCAATTGAGGCGGCATTATCGCAAGTTAATCTTTTAAATAAAAACTTACCGCCAGATATGGTTATTCACGCCGCCACATTGGCAAAACAAACCCAAAATATAAACCCACAAAGCTATTTGCCTGCGGTGCAAATCCATCGTTTTTACTTGCACCCAACCAATGGGGAGCGTTTGGAAAACTTGCGGGTTGCAGTTTTAAATCTTGATGCCGAAATAGTGATATATGCCGAAAAATACTTTCCGCAATATTCAATTCTTTGCCAGCGTTTAAGCACGGCATTTTATAATTTTGTGCAACGTGATGCGGCGGGCTATCAAAAATTATTGATTAAACAGGCGCAAATAATTGGCGATGCCCAAAAGCGGTTTTATAATTATTCCAAATTACGCGGTATAATTTTGCTTTTATTTGGTGCTGCTTGTTTTGGCGCAATTTATCCAATCATGAAATTCATGCGCGGCCATAATGAAAAAACCATGATGATGGGCGCCGAAATTGCGGGCGTGGTTTTAATATTGCTTGGGGTTTATTATCTTTTGCTGGCATTGAAACCCTTTATGGTGCTAGAGCCAGATTTTGTTTTCATCAAAGGTCTGAATGATAAAATAAATTGGGGCGATATTGATGATTTAAAAATTAGCAAAGGTTATGGCATTAATACCCGTTTTTACCTTAATCAAGCGGCACAATTTCCCACTAAAAAGCAAAATGGTCGCATAAGGCTTGATGGCAAAAATCGAATAATTTCGGTGTTTAGTAACGTGCCAAAGGGGTTAAATATCCACAAATTCACCGCCATTTTAAAACGTTATCACAAGGCATATTTGGCGCGTAAAACGCTTGAAAAATATGATTTGAAAATAAGCGACAATTAATTATGCGTTTAAGGGGTGGTATTTCTTTTTATTTTGCGATATTGGCGCGATTATTGTTGTTTTAAATTGTGAGGCTTGAAGAAAATGGTGGCGATGTCCCCCCTTTTAACTATTATGACTAATGCTGCTTTAAAAGCGGGTAAAGCAATCAAGCGCGACTTTGGCGAAGTTGAACATCTTCAAGTTTCCAAAAAAGGTCCTTCTGACTTTGTGTCTGCTGCGGATCTTAAATGCGAAGAAATCCTTTTCGAAGAATTGACCAAAGCCCGCCCTGGTTATAGCTTTTTGGGTGAAGAGCGTGGCCTTGTCGAAGGTACAGACAAAACCCATAAATTCATCGTTGATCCAATTGATGGCACAACCAATTTCATTCACGCAATTCCGCATTTTGCAATTTCAATTGCTTTGGAACGTGAAGGCCGCCTTGTTGCTGGTGTGGTTTATAATCCAATTACCGAAGAATTATATCACGCCGAAACCGGAAAAGGTGCATGGCGCAATGAATTCCGCCTAAAAGTATCTGGTCGCCGTGTATTGTCGGAATCGTTGTTGGCAACTGGTATTCCTTTCAAAGGCAAACCTGGGCACGCGCAATTTTTAAAAGAGCTTCATGGTTTTACACAAAAAGTTTCTGGCGTTCGTCGTTATGGTTCGGCATCACTTGATTTGGCATGGGTCGCATGTGGTCGTTATGATGGCTATTGGGAACGTGATTTGAAAATTTGGGATATTGCTGCCGGTGTGGTTTTGGTTCGTGAAGCGGGTGGTTTCTGTGAAGAAATTGACGGCAAAGATTTTACAGAAACTGGAAATCTCTTGGCGGGCAACCAAAAAATCGCCCTTGAAATGAAGGCAATTCTGAAAGAAATTAAGCCATAATTTCAAATCGCCAAAACCAATAAATACAAAAAAGCCCAAGCATTGCTTGGGCTTTTGTTTTAGGTTTGAATAAACCACTATTCCGCTTTTGGTTTACGTCTGCGGAATGATGCATTCAAAATTTGTTTACGTAGGCGGATGGCATTTGGTGTCACTTCAACCAATTCGTCATCTTCAATCCAAGAGATAGCAGCCTCTAGTGTCAAACGACGTGGCGGGGTAAGGCGCATTGCCTCATCTTTACCGCTTGAACGCACGTTAGAAAGCTTTTTCTCTTTTAATGGGTTAACTTCCATATCTTCTGGTTTTGCGTTTTCACCGATAATCATGCCTTCATAGACATCTTCACCGCCGCCAATCATCAAAACGCCGCGCTCTTCAAGATACCAAAGCGCATAAGTTACAGATTTGCCGGTATCGGTTGAAACCATCGCACCATTACGACGACCTGCGATTGGGCCTTTCCATGGTGCCCAACCATGGAAAATGCGGTTCATAATACCAGAACCACGGGTATCAGTTAGAAATTCAGAGTGATAACCAATAAGACCACGTGATGGCGCATAGAAGGTAAGGCGGGTTTTGCCACCACCTGATGGGCGCATATCATGAAGTTCGGCTTTGCGAAGTGACATTTTCTCAACCACAGAACCAGAAAATTCATCATCAACATCGATGATAACTTCTTCGATAGGTTCCAAAGTTTCGCCATTTTCGTCTTTTTGTGTAACAACGCGCGGACGAGAGATTGAAAGTTCAAAACCTTCACGGCGCATATTTTCAATCAAAACACCAATTTGCAATTCGCCACGGCCTTGAAGTTCGTATGCGTCGCGGTCATGGGTTTCAGATACACGGATTGCAACATCTGATTCCGCTTGTTTCCACAAACGGTCACGGATAATGCGTGATTGCACCTTGTCACCGTCACGACCTGCAAGTGGTGATGAATTAACCATCACAGTTACAGAAAGGGTTGGTGGGTCAATTGGGGTTGATGGAATTGGGGTCTCAATAGCAGGGTCACAAATGGTATGTGAAACCGTTGCATCGGTAAGGCCCGCGATTGAAACGATATCGCCCGCAATTGCTTCATCAATCGGTTGGCGTTTAAGACCACGGAAAGCAAGAACTTTTGAAACGCGACCTTTTTCAACCAATTCGCCATCAAGCGAGATTGCCTTGATTGGCTGACCTGCTTTTGCGGTGCCTGATTGTACGCGACCAGTCAAAATACGACCCAAGAACGGATCAGCATCAATCATGGTTACAAGCATTGAGAATGGCTCTTCGGTATGTTGCTCTGCTTCTGGTGCAGGTACGTGTTTGATGATGGTTTCAAATAGCGCGTTAAGGTTTTCGGTTGGGCCATTATTTTCATGTGATGCCCAGCCATCACGACCAGATGCGTAAACAACAGGGAAGTCAAATTGTTCTTCTGATGCGCCTAATGCCATGAAAAGCTCATAAACTTCGTCAAGAACTTCTTCTGGGCGGGCATTCGGGCGGTCAATTTTGTTTAAAACTACGATTGGTTTCAAACCTTGTGCCAATGCTTTGGTAAGAACAAATTTGGTTTGTGGCATTGGGCCTTCCATGGCATCAACCAATAGCAAGCAGCCATCAACCATTGAAAGCACGCGTTCCACTTCACCACCGAAATCGGCGTGTCCTGGGGTGTCAACAACGTTAATACGGGTTGGGTGTTCTTCATCGCCCCATTCAATAGAGGTACATTTGGCAAGAATGGTAATGCCACGCTCTTTTTCTTGAGGGTTGGAATCCATTGCACGTTCGGCACGTGCTTCGTTTTCACGATATGCGCCGCCTTGGGCAAGCATACCGTCCATAAGTGTGGTTTTGCCGTGGTCAACGTGGGCAATAATAGCAATATTGCGCATTGACGGCGCATGTAGATTAGTCAATTTGGTGTCCTTTAAAAATGCGGGGAGCTGTTCTTTTGCGCGCCCAATATAGGTTTTGCGTTAAAAGGTCAATCCCTAACGGCGCGGGCGGCGTTTATTATTTGCTCAACCTTTATGTCTTTAAAGTCGCGGGCGACAACGGAAACCGTTAATTTACCGCGTGGCGCGATTTGCCTTATATTCGCGGCCTCTGGATTAATGATGGAAACGGTTGGTGCGCCGACAAGACCTGCCAAAACCACCAACTCACTATTAGAGCCGACCACAAGCGATGCCGCGCGGGCAAGTGATAGATATTCAAAAACATCAACCCGCCCGATTAAATCATCAATACCGCGTAATTGGGCGCGAATTTCATTACCCACGGCAATGGCGCGGTGCGTTCCCATTAATACGGGTTTAATGTCATTCGAAATTAATTCACCCGCCAATTCAACAAATCGTGTTACTGACCAAATATCACCGGGGCGACCAACTGCGGCCTCTGGCACAAGGATGGCATAATTACTATCAATCCCAAATTTTTCGGGAATGGTGTGATAATCGTTCAATTCCAATGCCCATTTCAAATTTGGCAATGGTGCCGCCCCAATGGGATAGCCTTCTTTCGGGCCAATACCGCAAAGCCATAATTGTTCAGCAATTCTATCAAGTGGGTGCATATTGGAACGCGCGCGATCAACAAAGGGGTGCGAGCAGCCCATAACAATACCTGACCACATTGGTTTTTTAAGCCAATATTTCTTATAAATACCTTCGGATTCTTCGGTCTGTGCCAAATCATAGACCATTTCAAAAGATGCTTTTTGCAAAGTATTTGTGAAATTCAGCTCTTGGCGCAGGCCATTGGTGCGCCAATTAGTTACTACCTCATCAACGAATGGGCATTCCGCCATAAAGCGATTATATTCAGGTTCGGTAATTAATGTGATATGCGCATCTGCGTGATATTTTCTTATGGCTTCTAATGCGGCAATATTATGGGTAATATCAACCAAGCTACCCAAAGATATTATCAAAACCCGCGTCAGATCTTGTCTTACAATATCCTGTTGCATGACTTGCCCTTTATTTCATTATTTCTTTATAAACGCCCAATGTCTTTTCTTGCAACTGCGCGGCTGAAAACAAAGACTTAACACGCTTTTGGGCTAATTTGGTGAAATTTGCAATCTCCATCGGCGGCATCGCCAAAATCTGGCTGATTTTTTGTGCCAATTGTGTTGCATTACCAACATCAATTAAAAAGCCGGTTTCATTATCAACCACGGTTTCTATTGCCCCACCAAGGCGCGATGCAATGATTGGTTTTGCCATTGCTTGTGCTTCTGCGGCGGTGCGCCCAAATGCTTCAGGTTCGGTTGATGGCGTGGTAACAATATCGGAAATTGCAAAGGCGGTTGGCATGTCATTACATTGCCCAACAAAATGGAAATACTCACCAAGTTTATATGTTTTTATTATGGACTTTAATTCCAAAACATATTCATCGCGCCCTTGTGATGAGCCAACAAAAATATAATCGGCAAAGATATTTTGTGCTTTTAAAATATTTGCCGCCTCAATCAATACCTTTTGCCCCTTCCACGCGGTAAGACGCGCCGGAAGCAGGATTTTTGGCAATTGTCTGCCCGATAATCCCCATTTTGTAATTAGGGCCTCTTTGGCAGCAATAGTAACTTTTTCAGGGTCAAATTTTTCCAAATCAACGCCGCGATAAACCACACGAATTTTATCGGGGTCTAATTTATGTTGGTTGATAATATGTGCCTTGGTATATTCTGAGTTGGCAATCACTAACTCACCCCGCGCCATAAAACCGTTATACCAGCGTTTTAACGATGATTTGGCATTATAAATCCCGTGATAAGTTGTAACATAATGTACGCCCATTGCCTTGGCCGCGATATATGCCGAAACCGCCGGTGCGCGTGAGCGGGCATGAACAATATCAATCTTATTTTCTGCGATTATTTTTTTGATTAATGCCACGTTGGAAAATAGGATTTTAAATGGATTTTTGGTTTTAACATCACCCTTTATAAAATGTGCGCCATGTTTTTTTAATTCGTCCTCCAAAATTCCGCCATTTGACAAAACATATGCCTTGCCTCCATCATTTACGATGGCTTCGGCAACTTCAACTGCGGTGCGCTCTGCACCACCAATGTCAAGTTCAGGAATAATTTGCAGGATATTATAGCTCATATTTTTTCAATAGTTTATTTATAACAAAATTCAAAGCCATAAAGATTTGAAATAATGAACCATTGTAATTATTTCCAAAATTTGAAATAAGTTTGCCATGACCAATAATATTCAATTTATCACAAATCCACGCGGGCAAAAGCTTGGGTTTGTTAAAAACGAAATCTCATCATTAAACTGTGTTTGGCTTTGCGGCTATCATTCCGATTTTTCGGGATCAAAGGCACAGACCGTTGCACAAACCGCAATGGAAAACGGTGCTTCAAGCCTTTTATTTGATTATTCGGGAACCGGTGTTTCAGAGGGTGATTTTGAAGATGGCACACTTTCAAAATGGCTCGAAGATGCGGAATTTATGATAGAGCAACAAACCAAGGGTGATTTAATCCTTTTGGGCTCATCAATGGGTGGTTGGTTGTCATTACGCTATGCGATTAAACATCCCGAACGGGTCAAGGCATTAATATTGCTTGCGCCAGCACCAGATTTTACCAAGGATTTAATGTGGGATAAATTTCCCCAAGAAATAAAAGATGAAATCACCAATAATGGCTTTTGGCTGCGTCCATCCGAATATGATGATAATGGTTATCGGGTGACACGTGAATTAATTGAGGATGGTAATAAGCATCTTATTTTGCATGACAAGATTAATATCAATGTTCCGGTTACGATTATTCACGGCCTTAAGGATGCGGATGTGCCCTTTGCCCGCTCATTAGAACTTGTGGAGAATTTGACAACAAAAGATGTAAGGCTTTGTTATATAAAAGAGGGGGATCACCGTCTTTCTAGCGATGACGATCTCGCTTTTTTAAAACAAATTCTTACCATGCAAATCAAAAAATTGAAATAAAAGCCCCTGAATTAAAGGGGGCTTGATAATTATACTTGTGTTGGAATATTATTTTTATTCAATATTTCCCTTGCATCATAAGCATTGATATATTTATCAAGTAATTCCAAATAAGTTTTGAAATTAAGCCCTTTGGGCAGCATGCCGGTTATGGTTATAATTTTTTTCTTTTTATTGATGCGCACCCGCCCTTTACCCTTGGTTTTTTGTGGTAAAGGTGCCTCGTCTTTTAGGTGCAAGGTGGTTATCAACTGATGATTGGCAAGGCTTACGTCATATTTCATGACATGCCCCCAAGATATTGGCATATCAAGGCCTGTGACCCCAATTTCATTTGCCCTTAAAATCATAAATGGGTAGCGGGAATGAACAAACATAATGGATGCCGCCCATAGTAATAACGCCCCAAAGCCTATAAATACACAAGATACGATAAATAGGTCTTTATCGGCTTTTGCGGTAAAGGCAAAGAATAATGCAACCCCACCCGCAAGGCATAAAATGGCAAAAATCCCAATTAGCCATAAAATAAATCCAGGATTGGCAACCAGTTGTCTTTCTTCTGTGCTTATTTCGGCAACTTTGCTTTCAAGTTGCTTGCGATATTCAACCGCATTGGCGCGTACAATTTTGTAAAGCTCTTCCGTAAGGGTACGCGATAATTGCCCAAAATCGGAAAAATATTCATCCATTTTTTGAATAGCGTCTGGGGCCAGGGTTTCTTTGGCGTCGGCAATAATATTGCTATCTGCCTTAAGCCCCATTGCTTCGATACGCTGCGCGGTTGGTGGTTGGGTGTCGGTTGGGTGTGGGATTTTATCTTCAAGATGGGTTGATGGATCCCCCATACCTTCTTCAATCGCCGCCTTTAGAACTTCGGCAACCAAATCCTCATATTTGCTATCCGATAAAACTGTAACTTGGGACATTATTTTGCCAAGTGGTTTATCGGTTGCAACACTGCGTAACAAGGCACGTGCCGATGCCTCATTTGATGTTACTTTTGCACCCCCTTTATCGGCCTCAAATTCGCGCAATCTACTCCAATGTAAAACGGCAAGGTCAAACTGTTCCATGACAAACAGCCCAAGATAAAGGGTTGGCTTTAATAAAAACCTGTCATACGAATTAACCCCATCATCAAGCGCGTATAAAGAGCGGCTAATACTTGCATAAATTGGCACGAAGCGCTGGCTATATTCGGTATCGCCGCCAGAAAAGTGTGATAATTCGTGACCGATAATTGCCCCTAGCTCATCCTTTTTCAAAAAAGGCATTAAAGGTAATGGCAAATATAATGTATGCCCGTTTAATGTTTCTTTGGCGGGTTCAAGTGTTTTTTCGCCAGAAATTACAAAGAAACCTTGTTCAATGCCCGCAACAATGTGGTCGGGCTTAAGGGCGTTAAGTTTTTCGGCAAGTTCATCAACAAAGTGCCATATGCCTGGTGCATCCGTGCGTGAAATTTGCCGCCCAATGATTGGATAAGGATTTGGTTTAAATGCCGCAAGTGCATGACGTAATTGTACGATAGTTTTTAGGGCAACCCAAAGAATGACGCCAATTAACATTACGCCAAAAACCACTAATTTCATTTCTGAATTTGATAATGATCCAGGATGGAAAACCGCCAATACAAAATATGCAATTACCGCTACGCCTGCGATTGTGGTTGCCACTACCTGCACCGCCATCGCTAGTGGCAAAAGCATGCGTAATATTGAAAAAGAATGCACCAATGCGGCGCGTGATTGCCGCCCAATCGCACTTAAGGATAACCCCGCCCCAAGAACAATGATAGAAATAAACAGGCTTATGCCCGATGAAATAATAATAAAGGGAACGGCCTTGGTGCGAATGTCCGACATTTTACCCGCGTTTTGCATTTCCTCAAGGTCGCGCTTTGCTTGGGTCAAGGCCATTGGCCCGCCATAGGTCATTCCGCCGCTTTCATATTGAATAGTAAAATCTGGCTTGCCGGCTTTTTCAAAGCGCGCGCTTATTTCGTCGACAATTTTTTGTTGTTCAGTAATCGCATATTGTAATTCTGGTGATTGGGTGGTTTTATTGACCTTTGCCCAAAGACCGAATATCATAATCGCCAGTGGCAATAATAATGTTATGCCAATCAATTTTAAAAAATATTGCCCTTTTTGAGGTTGCGATTTTACCATTATATTTCCCTCTTATTATTCAAATTATAATTTGTTTTATAAGATTATTTTCGATTGCAGAATCGCAATGAATAGCATGGTGAAATATAATTTCCATATATTATTTATGGTTTTTTGCTTGAAAGGCTTTAAAATGGCTATGACATATTGTCATAGCCCTGATTGGGATAATGATTTATTTTTTGGGTTTTGATTTCGCTTGTTGGGGTTTTTGCGAATTATTGGCCTTGGCTTTTTCATAATTTAATATCTGCTGATAAAGCCGCGCGGCATCTGGTACCTCATTCTTGGCAATTTCGGCATATTTTTTTGCGGTTGGGATATCTTGTTTAACGCCTTCGCCCTTGGCATTAACCAGCGCCCAGTAAAAAGAGCCAGTTTTATCACCCGCTTCGGCAGATTTTTTAAACCATTCAGCGGCATTAATTAGGTTTCTTTCGCCGCCACGCCCTTGGTATATTAATAGGCCATAATCCGCCATCGCCGCCGCAATTCCACCTTCTGCCGCCTGTTGCAAAAGGGTGCGTGCTTTAACAAGGTCATCGGGAACGTTTTCATCACCATCATCAAGTAAAATGGCAAGTGAATAGGCGGCGTTAATATCACCCTTTTGTGCGCCAATATCATATTGTGCGGCAGCAAGCTGAAAACGGCTTTGCGCCATCAAAAAGTCGCCATAGGGCGTAAAGGCATCATTTCTTCCAGCCTTTATTGCTGCTTTATAGGCATTTTCAACCTCTTCATTGGATACAACGCTTTGATCAAGTACCCATATCCGTCCCATGCCAATCATGGCATCTGACGAATTTTGCAAATAACCTTGGAAATAATATTTTGCGGCCATTGCATAGGATTTTTCAACACCCATGCCATTCTCATATAAAAAACCAACCAATGCGGCGGCATTTCCATCACCGCGTTTTGCTAATTCATCACCAAGTTTAAATGCGCTTTTATAATCTCCTGCCTGATAGGCAAGAACCGCTTTATTAAGTTCGCCAATGGTGGGAACTTTTAATGGCTCGGCCCGCACGTCCTTATTTTGAGGAATAGGGCCATTTGGCATTCGAGGTAAAACCTGTGCGGTAGAAGTTGTTGCAATCAGGGTGATTAAAAGCGGTAATAATTTTTTCATTTAGCTTCGCAAATTTGTTTCAGTTCATTTAATGCTGTTTTAACCCCGCCCGAATGTGACCATACACCAGATGAAACCGCAATAAAATCCGCCCCCGCATTAATTATCGGCAAGGAATTTCCCGCAACAATTCCGCCAATTGCCACGCATGGAATTTCCATTAAATCTTGCCACCATGTTAAAATTTCAGGCTCGGCCATATATTTAACTTCTTTGGTTTGGGTTGGGTAAAACGCACCAAAGGCAACATAATCGGCGCCATCTTCGGCCGCCATCATGGCAAGATGACGTGAATTATGACAAGTGCGCCCAATAATACGATCGTTGCCCAAAATTTTACGCGCTTCAGCAATTGTGCCATCTGATTGCCCCAAATGCACACCATCTGCCTTGACGTCACGGGCAATTTTGGGGTTATCATTAATGATGCAGGCAATGCCCGCATCCTGAAGCGGCGGCAAAATTTCCTTTGCCAAAAGTACAAAGTCACGATTTTCAAGATTCTTTAGGCGTAATTGAAAAACCGAAATTGCGTCGGCGGCAATTACATCATCCAATTGCTTTTGAAATGTCTTTAAATCGTCAATTTTTGGCGGGCTAATGAGGTAAATTTGTGTTTTTGTCATTCATTACCAATATCATTTATTGCATTATTAAAGCAATAAGGTCACAAGAAATTATGCCTTCTTTTGTATCTATTGATGTTGAAACCGCGAACAACTCACCCGCGTCAATCTGCCAAATTGGTATGGTTAAATTCGCGGATGGCAAAGTGGTTGATAAATATAATTGCCTTATAAACCCCGATGAAGGTTTTTTGCCAGCCAATATTATGGTGCATGGTATAAAGCCTGTAATGGTAAAATCTGCCCCCAAGTTTTTTGAAGTTTTTGATGAGGTTAATGCCTGGCTATCAGATAGCGTTGTAACTTCGCATTCTTATTTTGACCGTTCGGCAATTTTTGGGGCAATCAAACGTGATATTTTACCAGAGCCACAATATCTTTGGCTCGATGCCACAACAATTATCCGCCGCACATGGGCGCAATATCAAAAGCGGGGTTATGGGCTTGCTAATTTGTGTTCTGACTTTAAAATCAAGTTCAAGCACCATGATGCGTGTGAAGACGCACGCGCATCGGGGGAGGTGTTGGTGATGGCAATCCGCGATAGTGGGAAATCACTTGGTGAATGGTTGGAAGTCCTTAAAAAGAATAAAAAGAGTTAGAAATGACAATAGACACCACATCAGAAATTGGCGAAAATTCAATCCTTACCCTGATTGATGGTTCGGGTTATATTTTTCGTGCGTTTTATGCCATCAAGGGGCTTAATCGTAAATCTGATGGTTTGCCGGTTAATGCCGTTTCTGGTTTTTGCAATATGCTTTATAAATTTTTGGCGGATGGCAGAAATAATGGCGATACCCCAACCCATTTAGCGGTAATTTTTGACGCCTCATCAAAAACTTTCCGCAATGAAATTTATCCTGAATATAAGGCGCAAAGGCCGCCCCCTCCTGAAGACCTTATTCCGCAATTTCCGCTAATCCGTGAGGCAACACGGGCATTTGGCGTCCCTGCTATTGAAATGCTTGGGTTTGAGGCCGATGATTTAATTGCCACCTATGCCAAAATGGCATCTGATAAAGGTGCAAAGGTTCGTATCGTTTCATCCGACAAGGATTTGATGCAATTGGTTGGCGGCAATATCGAGCTTTATGATCCTATGAAGGATAAGCCACTTGGCCTTGATGCGGTGAATGAAAAATTTGGTGTTACCCCAGACCGTGTGATTGATGTGCAGGCATTGGCAGGTGATAGCTCTGATAATGTGCCGGGTGCGCCGGGGATTGGTGTTAAAACTGCTGCCGAGCTTATTAATACTTTCGGTTCATTAGAAGAATTATTAAATCGCGCAGAAGAAATAAAGCAGCCAAAGCGCCGCGAAACCTTGATAAATTTCCGCGAACAAATCGAAGTTTCAAAAAAATTGGTAACTTTAAAAGACGATGTGCCAGACGTAATCCCATTAAGTGAATTTCGCGTAAAAGAGCCAGACGCGTCAGTATTGATGAGATTTCTTGAAGAAATGGAATTTTCACAACTAACTTCTCGCGTTCGTAAACATTTGGATGTCGAAGGGCATATTGCAGATAATGCGATGGTTGGTGAAATTGCATCAGATACACCGAAAAACAGTGTTGACCGCGCAAACCATAACCCAATTAAAATTGAAAAATTTGAAACCATTTCAGATTTGGAACGCCTTAAAGAAATCCTCGAAATTGCAAAGTCACAAGGTTATATTGCTATTGATACCGAAACCGATGCGCTTGATAATGTGGGCGGTAATTTGGTTGGGGTTTGTTTGTCGACTGGCGAAAATAAATCTTATTATGTGCCTTTGGCACATGTATCGGCGGCGGATTCGCTTTTTGCCGAAAAGTTGGATGGTCAACCCGATTTTGACAAAACCATGAGGCTTTTAAAGCCATATTTTGAAGATGCGGCAATTTTAAAAATTGGCCATAATCTTAAATATGATTGGGCGATTTTGAAAAAATATGGTATCGAAACCGCGCCATTAGATGATACAATGCTTATTAGCTTTGTTCTGGATTCCGGCAAAGAAAGACAGGGGCATGGGCTTGATGAATTATCAATTCTTCATCTTGATCACCGTGCGATTGCCTTCAAAGATGTTTGCGGAACTGGCAAGGGGCAATTAAGTTTTGATCAAGTGTCAATATCGGACGCAACCAAATATGCCGCTGAAGATGCCGAAATTACACTTCGATTATGGAAACTTCTTAAACCCCGCCTCGTGCATGAACGTGTGACACGGGTTTATGAAAATATTGAACGCCCACTTGTTGCGCCAATTGCCAAAATGGAAATGGCGGGCATAAAGGTTGATTTGAACGAATTAAACCGCCTTTCCCAAGATTTTGGTGCGCGCATGGCGGAATATGAACAACAGGCATATTCACTCGCGGGTGAAACATTCAATGTCCAAAGCCCGAAACAATTGGGTGAGATTTTTTACGAAAAAATGGCGCTTTCTGGTGGTAAAAAAACCAAAAGTGGGCAGTGGCAGGTTGATTCCGATGTGCTTGACCAATTAGCAGCAAGCGGGCAGGAATTGGCAACTACAATTCTTGAGTACCGAACACTTGCCAAATTAAAATCAACATATACTGATAGTTTGAAGGCGGCAATAAAACCACAAACAGGGCGTGTTCATACTTCATTTAATATGGTGGGGGCGATTACGGGGCGCTTATCATCCACTGACCCCAATTTGCAAAATATCCCAATTCGTACCGAAGAGGGGCGTAAAATTCGCCATTGCTTTATTTCAGAGGCGGGCAAGTCGCTTATTTCTGCCGATTATTCGCAAATTGAATTGCGTCTATTGGCACACGTTGGCGACATCCCACAGCTTAAGCAGGCGTTTATTGATAAATTGGATATTCACGCCGCAACTGCTTCGGAAATGTTTAATGTGCCAATGGCGGAAATGACATCGGAAATTCGCCGCCGTGCCAAGGCTATTAATTTCGGTATAATTTACGGGCAATCGGCATGGGCATTTGCACGGCAATTGGGTATATCTCAGGCTCAAGCCAAAGATTATATAGAAACCTATTTCGCGCGCTTCCCTGGCATTAAACAATATATGGAAGAGAAAAAGGAATTTGCGCGTAAAAACGGTTACGCCGAAACGCTATTTGGGCGGCGCATCTATCTTGAAGGCATTAATTCAAAAGGTGGTGCAGAGCGTGCCTATGCCGAGCGGCAATCAATTAATGCACCGCTTCAGGGGGCAGCAGCAGATATTATAAAGCGTGCCATGGCGCGCCTTGATGAAGTTTTGAAAACCAATGATCTTGGTGTTAAAATGCTGCTACAAGTGCATGATGAATTGATTTTTGAAGTGCCGGAAAACAATGCCCAAGATGCGATTGAAATTATCAAACCAATAATGGAAAAAGCGGCACTTCCTGCGGTCGATTTATCTGTGCCGCTGGTGGTCGAGGCGGGGATTGGCAAAAATTGGAATGATGCGCATTAGAAACTGTTTGCAACTTTAAAGCCATCTGTTGACTATTTTACCTTAATGGATTTAAAATAATTCCAAAAGTTAAGGTTTTGTATGTCGTTTTATTTCAGAAAATCAGTTTCTGCTGGTCCGTTTAGATTCAATTTTTCTAAAAGCGGCGTTGGTTTATCTGTTGGCGTTAAAGGGTTGAGAATCGGTACAGGGCCTCGTGGACATTATGTTCACGCGGGACGTGGCGGATTATATTATCGTGCGTCACTGGGACGTGTTGGTGGAAAGATCAAAACGCCACAATTTACACCGCAAATAAAAGATAATTACGCAGATGATGTTGTTATGGAAGCCATAGATTCTGGTGACATAATGGCTATGACATCTGAGTCACATCAGCAATTATTAGATGAATTAAATGCAAATGCAGCAAGACAGAAGCTATCAATTATTCTATCAATTGTATTTGGGTTGTTTGGCTTTTTTATTGGCGCTAACGTGTCAAGTTCAATGGCCTTTTGGCTTATTTTCTTGTTCATCCCTGGTTTATATTTAGGAAAATGGTTTGATTCTTATCGTCGAACATCAGTACTTTTTTATGATATCGATGACAATGTTGATGTAGCGTACCAAAAACTAGTTCAAAGTTTTAACGGACTTTTAAACTGCGGTGGAAAATGGCACATTGAAGAAAAGGGCGATATTACAAACTATTACGGCATGAAAATAAATGCTGGCGCATCTTCTTTGGTGCGAAAGTCACCAACTATGTTAGGTTTTTCTGTCCCAGCGGTTATAAAATCAAATGTTAACCCTCCAAGTATTATGGTCGGAAGGCAAAAATTATATTTTTTTCCAGACGTAATTTTAGTTGAAGATAAAAATAAATTTGGTGCTGTTCCATATAAGGAACTCATGATTAGTGTATTTGATTCCAATTTCATCGAAGAAAACAGCGTTCCAAGTGATGCAGTAATAGTCAGATACACTTGGCGCTTTGTTAATAAAAATGGTGGGCCCGATAGACGCTTTTCTAACAACCGACAAATTCCAGTTTGTAGGTATGAAGGCATGCGACTTACCAGCAAGAACGGCTTAAATGAATTGCTAGAATTTTCAAAGATTGGTGTTGGTAATCACTTTAAGAGTTCAATTTGTTATGTTGCAGACTGTATAGGTTCGCAATCTTTTCAATAGATAATTAATAATTGGAATGATGCGCATTAATCTAGAATTTGTGAAACAATGTAATTCGCAAACTTACGCCCATCATTGGTGATTTTTATGATGTTACCATCTTTGGCGATATAACCATCATCAATCAGAGTGTTTAGTTTTTCGTGGTTTAAAACCCAATCATTTTCAAGCATTGCACAACCATCATTAATGCGTAAACCCATAAGATAATATTCGCGGGCGGCATCAATTTCCGACAATTTATCATATTCAGTGGTGGCGGTGGCGGCTTTGCTAATTGCCGTAATATATTCATCGGGACGAAGGTGATTTAGGGTTGCAATGCGATCTTCAACCCCGCCAAAACGACCATGTGCACCCGGGCCAATGCCGATAAAATCCTGTGATTGCCAATAAAGTAAATTATGCTTTGAATATTTTTGCGGGCTTTTAGCATGATTGGAAATTTCATACTGATTATAGCCCAAATCATCAAGAATTTGCCCCGCAAGATCATAAAACTCACCCGCCTCATCATCTGGTTTGGGGATTAATGCCCCGCGTGCTGCCTTGCGTGCGAACGCAGTTTCTGGCTCAATAGTAAGTTGATATGGTGAGATGTGGTCAACGCCAAATTCGGACGCAATTATGAAATCTTGCCGCATTTCTTCTAGGTGCTGATTGGGGCGGGCATAGATTATATCAATTGAAACATTATCAAAGATGTTCCGCGCATTCTCAGTGGCGCTTAAAGATTCAGCGGCACTATGAAAGCGCCCCAATTCTTTTAAGCCATTATTCGAAAAACACTGAACCCCAAGTGATAATCGATTTATTCCAACCTTTTTAAACCATTTTAATTTATCAATTGCTGCATCATCTGGGTTGGTTTCAAGGGTGATTTCAATATCATCTTCAAAGCCCCATAATTTTTCACAAAGCGCAATTATTTCACCAATTTTTGACGGCAAAAGCAGTGATGGTGTGCCGCCCCCAAAAAAGATTGAGGTTAGTTTACGTGATGGCATTTTGCTATGCCATTTCAAAATTTCGGCTTTTATTGCATTAACCAGACCATCAACATCGCGCCCACGCGCACGGTAAATATTGAAATCACAATAAGGACAGATTTTGGCGCAATAGGGCCAATGGATATATAATCCAAGCTTTCTCAAGATTTAAACACCGAATTTACAAGCTTTTTAAAGGCATCCGCACGGTGGGACATTTTGTGTTTCTTGGCCGCGTCCATTTCTCCAAAGGTTATGCTTTCACCATTTGCGACAAATATCGGGTCATAACCAAAACCATTTTCACCCCGTGGTGGAAACTCTAGATGCCCACGTACTTCCCCCTCAAAAACCTGCTCCTCACCATCTGGTGATACAAGTGCCAAAACACAAACAAAACGCGCGCTATAATCACTGGTTTTCAGCGTTTCTAGTCGGTTTTTAACCTTGTTCATGGCATAGGCAAAGTCACGTTCTTTAGTTTGTGGATTTTCTGCCCAGCGCGCGGAATAAATTCCTGGTTCACTGCCCAATGCAAAAACCTCAAGCCCTGAATCATCGGCAAGTGCAGTCATGCCAGAAACGGACGCAGCGGCACGCGCTTTTAGCAATGCATTACCTATAAAGCTATTTTCTGTCTCTTCCGGCTCTGGTAAATCCATATCAAGTGCGCTTTTGACACTAACCCCAAATGGTGCAAGCAAATCATTAATTTCACGGACTTTGCCTTTGTTATGGGTGGCAATTACAAGGTTTTGCAAATTCATTTGGTTTATTTATCGCTTTAATTTACTGATCTAACGGGTTTCATGCCGTATGGCGGCTCTGGCGTGCGTTTTGGAATTGGTGCGCCCCATGTCCACCCTGCGGCGGCAAATGATGCGGCAGCAGCGCGGGCGCATTCACGTATTCCACCCGATGGTTCACGCCCAACGAGCCAACGTAAACCGGCAAGAAAAGCATCATCATCGTCATTTTGTGCCGCAGACATAACGTTTAACAGTGTTCGTTCATCTGGTGTGGGGTCAATTGCGCCAACCTCACCAAGGTTAAGTTTCCGCCCCGCTTCAAGCAAAATTTGTGCAAAGGCACGCATTGATAATTGTGCGGCAATAACCCGCTCGGTATTTACCGGACACGACGCCCCATCCTTCAGACTGGCACGTCTGATGGCATGAATTGCTAGCTGTGCTCCGGGTTCAAGGGTTTTGACCATGGTTCTATTCTACGCGGAAACTGAAAAATCGCAATGTTTTATTGCAAATTATTATTATGTTTTAGGATTTTTCTTTATTACGAATTTCAAAAGGCAAATCCTGTTTTAATGATTGGTCGAGAAGTTTGATATCAATATCAATTGAACGAACATCTTCGCCATGCATACGCGCCGCAAAATCGCTAAAGGCTGCCTCAAGGCGGGCAATCATATTATCAATATCATGGGTCTTGGCTTCGTCATTACTGATTATTGCCTTGCCGCGCGCGGTCAATAAATCGGCGGTTGCGGGAATATAATATGTAAAAACCCGCTGTACCTCAGATAGTTTTGAAGAATCGCGCAATAATTCATGCTGCATCATTTCGGCATTTTTAACAATGGAACGCAAATTTTCGCCAACCGCACCAGAAGCAACCGCAGACGCCGCACGAATTTCGTTAAAATCAGGCTTGGCATCTTCAATAATTTTTTTATGAATTGCAGGATCTTCGGGTTCTGGCTGGATTGGGGGAACCGATGTTGTCTTTTGACTATATTTATAAAGCATGAACTCTTGTTCTTGCGAGCTTTTTTTACGGGCATAAGAAGTGGCGGCGCCAATAATGCCCATAGTTAGGCCAAAAAACACCCACGGATTTTCGAGCATAATTGCAATTATCGAAAATCCAACAATCATGCCAATGCCTTTGGGGCTAATTAGCCATTCCTTTACATATTTCCATTGCCCTAAATTATGCTCGTCTTCGTCCCCCCTTGCCATAATTTAACGTCTTTCCGCATCAATAAGGGCTTGGCGTAATTCTTCGGTCATTTGTCCCATTCGAACCTCAACCTCGGCACGTTTAACACGACCTTCTTGTTGTTTTTGAATAACGCCATTAATAGTTTCGATGAGGTCACGGTTGGCCTGTTCAAGGGTTTCAAGATCAACAATACCACGTTGGGATTGTTCTTCGATTGAAATGGCTTGATTCTTCATCATTGCAGAGGTTTCGCGTAACATCGCATTGGTGGCATCGGTAACCGCCTTTTGCATCTCAAGCGCGTCTTGTTGGCGGTTTAGCCCCAAAACCAAAACCATTTTTTGCTTCCACAGTGGGATTGTAAGGCGGGTTGATGCCTGTAATGATTCGATTAATGTCTCATCACCTGATTGCACAATACGGATTTGCGGCAATTGTTGAATACCAATTTGGCGCGCCTGTTTTAAATAGAAAACCCGTTTTTCGAGGCGATCTAATGCCTGTTCGGCATCTTTGTAATTTTGTGCCTCAATAAGGCCGTCACCCGCCAACGCCGCTTGTTCTGCGATTTGTTTAAGTTCGGGAAGGCGAGAGTTTTTCATTTCAATGGCAAATGCCTCGCCGGCCTCAATGTAGGTGGCTAGTTGGGCAATTGAGGCGGCAGTTTGTTCATGCAAATCATCAAGGACAGCTATATCGCGGCGCAAGCCGTCTTTTCTTTTATCAAGTTCGATTGAGATTGAATCAATCTGCCCGGCAACATCATCATAACGACCTTTAAACTTTTCCACTTCGGCACGGGCATTGCCGAACATTTTTTCAAAAAACCCTTTTTTCTGGATTGATTGTGGATCAAGCCCTTTGGCCTTTGCGATAATTTCGGTCAGTAATTTACCGGTTTCGCCCAATTCCTTATTGCGGGTTTGCGCCAGGATTTTATCGGCATATGCGACAACTTTTTTCTGTGCGGCATCGCCAAATGTGGCAATTGATGCACGGTCTTCCAACGAAATCTGTGCGCGAATAATATCAAGCTCTTGTTTATTAACAGTGATTTCAGGCAATGTGGTTTTATCCGCCACATTATTATCAAGATTTGCAACCTCTTGAATATTCACTGGTTCAGCTTGCGGGGCTGCATCTTTTTCATCGCTCATTTGGGCTATTCTCCGAAAAACCGTAATTCATTTAAGATAATATCAGTTTGGAGATTTTAAAGCCAATTAAAGCAGTAACCTGCAATATATTTTCCCCAACCTGCAAAAATTAAAGGGTTATGCCTTTACCATTGTCAGGCTGGTTGGAATATTTGGCAGTTTTTTGCCATCAAGTGCAACCAATTGTTCATAAGCTTCTTTCTGCCCTTTTAATGTCCAGTCAAAGAATAAATTTCCCGCCGCACACGCCGCCGCAAGAATTTCCCTTTGGTTTGGTTCATTATTTTTGCCACGCTTTTTACCCAATAATCCGCCAAAAGCCGTTGATTGGGTTGGCAGGCCAAGCCCCAATAGACCAGAGCCTTTAGGTGGAGGAGGCAGAGTGGTTAAATCGCCGGCAATAAAGCCCTGGCCATAAATTCTATCATTATTTATAAGCGACGGCGACATTGAAATATTTGTTATTGGCGTTGGCATAAGTGCAAAACTAGAAGTTATGCGCCCATCAGCAAAGGATGAATTGTTTTTCAAGCCGCGCCCATAACCAATTAGCTCAAGCGCAGTCCATGCGCCTTCACCATGTCCGGCAACACCGATTTTCTCACGGTCAACCATGCGTTTATCAACGCCATAAGAGTTAAGAATGTCTGGAAGCTTATCAAGCATGAATTGCAAATATTGCGCACGTCGTGTGCTTGTAAATGCGCTGCCTTCAGAAATTTTGGCATTGGCATAAGAAAGGGTAAGTATGAGATAGCCTTTTTGCGCGATTGCACCCGTCATTAAATCATAATCAGGGCCAGGGGCATCATCGGTACAGCAGGCAATAATAGGCATACGTGATGATGGTGCCTCTGCTGGCGCTGCAATCCTTATATCAATGTGTGAATTATCAAATGATTGGATTTGAACATTTTTATAAACCGCAAGCGGCACACCCAAACAATCACGATAGGATGTTTCGAAATTTTTATTTGTGTTGCCACCAAATAAGTTTGAAAGTCCAAGCCCGCGTGCATTTGCACTATTTGCACATGCAA
This sequence comes from Hyphomonadaceae bacterium UBA1933, assembly GCA_002337085.1. Lineage (GTDB taxonomy): Bacteria > Pseudomonadota > Alphaproteobacteria > Caulobacterales > Aquidulcibacteraceae > Pseudaquidulcibacter. Next base: position 356,207 of record DDFH01000006.1, read on the forward strand.
GAATAGGTGCGCACATACAGACACCCAAAATATTGCGCCGACTTAACAATGTTTTATTAATCATATCTCGCTGCATTTTTTTAATCCAGTCTGCATAATGACCCTCCCGTATTATAAATTATGAGCCGTCATACATTTAACGCATATTCATTAAATTGCCTTACAGCTTATAATGAATTTTGCGTTTGTCCAATTAAAAAGCAGTTTCGCTTAACACAATATGAACATTAGATACTTCTAAGGTTAAATTTATGTCATCCGTATTACACTTATGATAAGATTTTAATCAAATTAGCAGTTGACGGGTCGCGTTTTTCACTTGCACCATTGGTTAAATCATCATTGATTTCAAGGGCTATTACTTTGCCAAGCTCCACGCCCCATTGGTCAAATGAGTTTATGTTCCACAATAGCCCTTCAATCAAAGTGCGGTGTTCATAAAAAGCAATTAATGCGCCAATTTCATATGCGCTAAGCTTCGGCAAAATTACACAAATATTAGGGCGATTGCCGGTAAACACGCGGTGTGGTGCGATTTGTTCAATCTCCTCATCGGTTTTTCCTGCTTTGGCCATGTCTTCCTTGACCATTTCAAGGCTTTTACCACGCATTAATGCTTCTGATTGGGCAAGGGCATTGGCAAGTGTTAATTGATTCGATGCCGCATATTTTGTACCGCCATCTTTAATGATGATAAATTCAACCGGCGTAATTTGTGGGCTTTGGTGCAAGTGTTGGAAAAAGGCATGCTGTGCGTTGGTTCCTTCTGCGCCCCATACTACTGGGCCAGAAATTGCAATTGAATTATTATCTTTATCAATGCCTTTGCCGTTTGATTCCATGTCAAGCTGTTGCAAAAATTGTGGCAATAGCTTTAGGCGTGCCGCATATGGAATAATTGCCCGTGTGGTATAGCCCAAATAGGTGTGATTCCAATATCCAATTAAACCCCCCAATAGCGGGATATTTTGCTCAATATCTGTGGTTTCGAAATGGTCATCCATTGCTTTTGCACCTTCTAAAAAGGCTTTGGCAACCTCTGAACCTAATGACATTTCAAGTGATAGACCAACAGTTGACCAAACCGAATAACGACCGCCAACCCATTCATCAAAACCAAAAATTCTGTCTTCTTTAATGCCGTATTTCATTGCCTTGTCTGGTGCGGATGAGATTGCAACCAAATGCTCTTTATCATCTGTGCCAATTGCCGCCTGTAACCATTCACGGGCAAGCGCAAAATTCGTTAGGGTCTCAATAGTTGTAAAGGTTTTTGAAACACAAACAATTAAAGTGGTTTCAGGGTCAATTCCTGCAACTGCTTGCACAAATTCTGTGGGTTCGACATTTGCGCAAAAACGTAAAATTGGTCCTGTTGCTTTTATTGGTCTTAAGGCCTCATAAACCATACGTGGACCAAGGTCAGAGCCGCCAATCCCAATGTGTAAAATTGCTGTGAATGGTTTGCCATTTTTTGCCTTTACGCTGCCGTTAAAGACTTTTTGGGCAAAAGCACTGGCATTTTTCATAACTTCTTTATAGTCGTTTGCATCATTGCCTTTTGCTTGCCAATTTCGTGTGTGGTTACGAAGTGCAACGTGCAAAACCGCCCGATTTTCGGTGGTGTTTATGGCATCCCCGTTGAACATTGCCTTTATTTTATCGCCAATATTTTTTTCTTTTGCATAGTTGATTAATTCACCAAGCTCGTCTTCGGAAAGTTGGGATTTTGAGAAATCAAAAAAGCATTCACCAAATTGCAAACATAATTTTTCAAGACGTGACCCAGTCTTGAATAAATCCTCAATTTTGCGAGTTTTTGCCGTATTTGCCATTTGTTCTAATTTGCTATGCATGGGGGAAATGCCTTAATCGATAAAATTTTAATTTAATTTTGAAATAAATTTAACTGATTTATGCGATACATCTAGCATGAAAAATATTACAGTTTCAATCGATGACATTCCAGAGGCAACAGTTGTAGCCGGAAAAAACAGCCGAATCCTGTTTTCGAACCAACTTGCACAAAATCGGTTCAAAGAAAATGCCAAATTAGGAAGACTTGCGCCCTGGCTTGAAAGCCGCCATGGTTGGACATGCAATGAATGCGAAGATGGCACGATTGTTGGTGTATTTCGCCCTGATGCTGATGAAACTGCACGTGCAAAAACCATGCTTTTTGCCACCCTTAGTCATGAAATCCGAACACCTTTAAACGGCATTATCGGTATGGCTGGTCTTTTAGGTATGAGCGAGCTTACGTCCGCGCAACGTTCATGGCTTGGCTCTGTTCAAGATTCGGGGCAGCATCTTTTGGGGCTTTTGAACGATATTCTTGATTATGCCAAACTTGAAAGTGGCAAAATAGATTTGGAAACCGTGAATTTTGATCCGGTTCACACGTTGCAATCAATCGCCGAGATTTGTTCACCACGCGCCCATGAAAAAGGCCTTGATATTATGGTGGCGATTGGCAAAAATATCCCTAAAAAAGTTTCTGGTGATGACGGTCGATTGCGCCAAATTATCCTCAATCTTGCCTCTAATGCAGTGAAGTTCACACATGCTGGTGGTATTGTTTTGCGTGTTGAAACCCGTGAAAACGAGTATTTACGTTTTAGTGTTGAAGACAGCGGTATCGGTGTTCCACAAGATAAAATTGAGACTATTTTTGATGAGTTTGCGCAGGCGGATTCATCGCATACGCGCCAATATGGTGGCACTGGTCTTGGACTTGCGATTGTTAAGCGCCTATCTAAGGCAATGGGTGGTGATGTTAAAATTATGCCAAACCCAAAAGGCGGCACTATCTTCAGCGTGGAATTGCCATTTAAAACCGTTGAACCCGCCAGAAATATATATAATTTCAAAAACAAAAAAATTGCAATTGCCACCAAGTCAGATGTTCTTTATGATGTTTTATCCTGCAATCTTGGTGTTTATGGCTCGTCTGTCATTCGTTTTAACAGCACTAAGGATTTAAAAGGCGTAAAAACCATATTGCTTGATGATGGTTTTGAAAGTGACGCCATTGATACAATTTTAAAAGGTCCACCACCTTGTATCGCCATGATTGGTCAAGAAAAACGTGAATTAATCGAAACCTATCGTGAAAAAGGTGCTTTTGGCTATTTAATTAAACCATTGCGCCTTGGTTCATTGTTGGAACGGGTCAAACTCGCACTTGATAATATCAGTGATGATATGCTTGAGGTGAGCAATGATGAACGCGCCGATAACACTAAAAAGCTTTCTGGTGTTCGTGTGCTTCTTGCCGAAGATAACCGTATTAACGCGCTTTTGGCAAAATCGCTGCTTGAAAGAATGGGCTGCGACGTTGTTACGGTTGGCAATGGTGAAGAGGCGGTGCAATCGGTGCAAACCACACCTTATGACCTTGTCTTTATGGATTTCCATATGCCAGTTATGGATGGTCTTGCGGCAACACTGCAAATCCGCGCGTTGGGTCTTAAAACCCTTCCTATTATCGCATTAACTGCGGCAGCGATGGAAGAAGATCGCCGCGCTTGTGCCGCTGCGGGTATGGATGATTTTATTACTAAGCCATTGGAATTAAAGGCGCTTGAGGCCATTTTACAAAAATGGGTTAGCAGCAATGCACAAAAGGCATTAAACGCGGCTTAAAAATACAAAGTTATAACCCCGAAATTATTAAGGGGGATAAAATTTAGTGATTAATGCCCGCTGTTTGCATTCTTTTTGCGTTGTAGAATATTTATCATCTCAACTCCAAGTGAGAAGGCAAGTGAGAAATATAAGAAACCACGTGGAATATGCACGCCCGCACCATCGGCGATTAATGCAACCCCAACCAAAAGAATAAATGCAAGTGCAAGGGTCTTTACAGTAGGGTGGGCATCAACAAATGTGGTCAATGGTTTTGCTGCCACCGCCATAACAAAGGTTGATAAAATCACCGCCAAAATCATAATGCCCAAAACATCGGTCATCCCAACCGCTGTAATCACACTATCCATTGAAAAGACAATATTGATGGTGATAAGCTGAAGAATTACTGAGTTAAAATTGGTTGCCGCTTTACCCTCTTCATGGCCTGTTCCTTCAACAGAGGCATGGATTTCTTCGGTTGCTTTATACAAAAGAAATAGACCGCCAGCAATTAATATTAGATCTTTTATGGTAACTTCGACCGCTTCTTTGATTGCCTCTTCATTGCCGTGCCCCACCAACTCGCCATAGGCATGGGGAAGGGTGAAAAGCGCATTTGCACCCAATGAAATAATCCAAAAAATCCCGCCAAGCATTAAAATCCGTAATACCATTGCGCCCCAAACCCCGATATTAGAGGCAAGGTCACGCTGTTTTCCCTGTAATTTGGAAACACCAATTGAAATAAATAATAAATTGTCGATGCCCAAAACCACTTCAAGAAAGGTAAGGGTTATTAAAGACATCCAGTGCGCGGGATCTGCAATCCAGTGAAATAAGTTTTCCATGCAAAATTCAATGCCAAAATTTGTAAAATAGAGCAATATACATTCTGAAAATTCTATAAGAAACTGTATGGATCAATATCAATTATAACCCGAACTTCGGGGGGGAGTTTAAATTTTTTGCGCCACGCCAGCATAAAGGCAGAAATATCAACATTTCTGTCGGCACGCACAAGATAACGTCGCCTGCGCCAACCTCTTACCAAGGCAATTGGCGGCGGTGCGGGTCCCCAAACCTCCACCCCCTCTGCGGCAATTAAGGCGTTTGAGACAATCTCGCAGGCTTTTTCAATTGCCGCATCTGATTTTGCCATTAATTGCAAATTGGCAAGACGCCCAAATGGCGGAAAGCCGGTTGCGGCGCGCATTTCGGTTTCAATTTGTAAAAAGCCATCTCTGTCTTGGTTTAAAAGTGCCTGAAATGCCTCATTTTCAGGGTAATAAGTTTGAATTATTGCTTTGCCGCGTAATTCGGCACGCCCTGCGCGTCCTGCGACCTGTGTTAAAAGTTGATAGGTGCGCTCTGATGCACGCGGGTCACCACCTTTTAAACCCAAATCACCATCAACCACGCCAACAAGCGTAAGGAATGGGAAATTGTGCCCCTTGGCGGTGATTTGTGTGCCGATTAAAATATCAATTTCATGGTTTTCCATTTTATCAATTAATTCCCGCAATTTTTTTGGGTCGTTTGCGGTGTCTGATGATAAAACTTCGATACGTTTTTTGGGAAAGAGTTGTTTTGCCTCTTCGGCGATGCGTTCAACCCCTGGGCCAATTGAAACAAGGGTCTGAAAACCATGACATTCAGGGCAATTATCAGGTTTAGGGATGGTATATCCCGTAAGGTGGCAAACAAGGGTATTATTATATTTATGTTCCACTAGCCAAGAATCCGTTTCAGGGCTAGTCATTTTATGGCCGCAGCGGCTACATAATACCACGGGGGCAAAACCACGGCGATTAAGGAATAATAAAACCTGCTCATTACGGTGAAGGGTATTGGCGATTTCTTCACGCAAAATTGGTGAAATCCAACAATCCTTTGGCGGTGGGTAATCTTTTAAATTCACCAATTCAATATTGGGCAAAACCGCAGAGCCAAAACGATTGGCAAGCACCAAATGCCGGTATTTTTGGGTCAATGCATTATTGCGGGTTTCCAAAGATGGGGTTGCCGATGCCATTACAATTGCGGCATTTGCATATTTGGCGCGTACAATTGCCATATCACGTGCATGATAACGCAGACCATCTTCTTGTTTATATGATGTATCATGTTCCTCATCGATAATGATAAGGCGTAAGTTTTTAAACGGTAGAAAAACGCTTGAACGCGCGCCAATTATTATTTGTGCGTTGCCATCATTAATCCTGCGCCAGACACGGCGTTTTTGTGATGCCCCTAAATCATGATGCCATTCGGCGGGTCTAATTCCAAAGCGTTCGGTAATACGTGAAATAATTGTCTGCGTAAGGGCAATTTCAGGAAGCATGATAAGGATTTGTGCATCCTTTTCCTTGGCAAGAATGTCGGCGATTGCCTCAAGATAAACTTCGGTCTTGCCCGAACCCGTAACCCCATCAAGCAAGAAGGGGGTGAACTTTTTTTCAATTGCCGCCGCCGCAATTTCCGATTTCGCCACCATTTGTGCCGGGTTTAATTCGGTTTTAGTCGGCAAAACTTGCGGTATGGCGAATGGTGCATCAACGCAAACCGAAATTTCCGCCAATATAGCTTTTTTAATAAATGTCGAAACAACTGCCACCGAAACACCTGCTTTTTGAGCCAATTCCGTGCGCGTTAACGGCACATAATCGTCCTGCCGCAAAATAAGGACGACTTTTTCCTGATTTTCAGTAAGTCTTCCCTGTATTGCGGAACCAAGAATGATTTTTTTGATAAACGGGCCATCGGATTGGGCATCTTGCGGGCGTAAAACATGGCCCAAAATGCTGCCACGATATGTAACCAGATATTTTGCCGCCCAATCAACGAAATTTATTGCAGATGCCGCAAGTGGCGGCGTGCTGCTTTTGGAAATTATTTCTTTTAATGCAATATCTTTGGGCGGGACATTGCCCAATGCCCATACCACGCCGATTCGTGTGGTTTTGCCAAACGGCACATAAACAAAATCGCCAATTCCTAATTCCATGCCTTGTGGGATTTGGTAATCAAACCCTTCTGAAATTGGCATTGGAAAAAGTATATTGGCGATATTTGTCATTTTCTCACAAAATTGTCATCACGTATAATTACGCAATAACAATATTATTCCGCGCTTGCGGCAGGTTCGGGCACACCAACTGCATGGAAGCCAGCGTCAACATGCACAACTTCGGCAGTGGTTGATGCGCCAAGGTCAGAAAGCAACCATAATGCACAGCCGGCAATACCTTCCATTGTGGTATCTTCTTTTAATAATGACCATTCACGACCCGTACCAACCAAATCACGACCACCTTTGATACCGGCAAGGGCAAGGGTGCGCATTGGGCCCGCAGAAATCGCATTTACACGAATGCCAGATGGGCCAAGATCGCGGGCAATATAACGAGTTGACGCTTCAAGAGCCGCTTTGGCAACGCCCATAACGTTATATGATGGAATTGTCCGTTCTGCACCCAAATAAGATAGGGTAATCATAGAGCCTCCATCGGTCATAAGTTTTGATGCGCGTTTGGCAACCGCCACCCATGAATAAACCGAAACATCCATTGATTTAAGGAAGTTGTCACGTGAAGTATTTTCAACAAATGACCCCTTAAGCTCATTTTTATCAGAGAATGCAATTGCGTGAACCAAAAAGTCGATTTTACCCCATTTTGCTTCTAATTCGGAAAAGGTTTTATCCATTGCATCATCATTTGTAACATCACATTCAAGGATAATATTTGAGCCAACGCTTTCGGCCAATGGGCGCATGCGTTTTTCCAATGCTTCGCCTTGATAGGTAAAGGCAAGCTCTGCCCCTTGTGCCGCCAATTGTTCGGCAATGCCCCATGCGATTGATTTATCATTGGCAACGCCCATCACAAGGCCGCGTTTTCCTGCCATAATGTTTCCAGTCGGATAAGCCATTTCATATTCCTTCCGTGAATTGACTGTTTATTTGCTATATTTACCTTTCGCAATTTTACGGTCAATGGTCAAGAAAAAGCCGCAACAAAACAGAATTAAGGGTTAAAAATTAAGGATTTTGTCCGGCATCTGGTTGAATAACCAATATCTCGTACAATCATTTCGTCTTATTTTTAACCATTTTTGACCTTTTGTAACAATATTTTTTCCGCTAAAACCCTTATTAATCAAACCATTATCTATGTTCTGTGGTCTTTTTTTGCCATGCCTGAAAATGTTGACATTTGTTGACATTTTGCGCCTTGAACCAATTCAAAACGTAAAAATAAACCACGCAAAAACCTGACATTTCCTGACATTGGTTTGGTGACATTGTCTAGTTTAATTGGGTTAATCCACGAGATAATGAATAAACTTTTTAGTTTTTTTCAGTTTTATAATTTTTGGCATTACACATTATACAATTGCAGGAAATTATAAGGATTATGCGCACCTATCCCCCGAATAATACTATAAACCCATATATTATGGTCATGTAACAAGTTTAAAGTGCCGAATTATAGCCACCAATTACCATATAAAAATTGTGCAAATGCGACAAGCTGTCGCGTGGCAACAGGTCGCGCGACAAGGTGACTAATTGAAGAGCAGCTAAAAAAGTAACAAAAGGCAACCTTCAAATGTTGGCACGTTGGAGAGTTTGGTTCTCAAAACAATGGGGCGTGCCGCGATTTTGAGGGGATTAAAATGAAAAAAATACTTTTGGCTTCTGCTGCTTTGATTGCTTTCGGCGCTACTGCTGCTAATGCACAAGATTTGGTAACTGCTAAAGCTGGTACTATTAAATTAGACGTTCGTGTAACTGGCATCCTTCCAGATGAAAAAGCTCCTTTGACTGTTGGTGATGGCCTTAGCGGCGTTCTTGCACCAACTCTTACAACTGGCGCTAACACTGGTCTAAGTGCAAAAGTTGATGATTCTTATGTACCTACTATTGGTCTTGAATATTACCTAACTGACAATATTTCTTTTGAAGCAATCGCAGGTACCGGCGTTCACGAAGTTACCGTTCCTGGTGCAAAAGCTGCTCTTGGTGGACTTGTTCCAATGACTAGCGACAAAGTTGCTAAAGTTGCTCACCTTCCACCAACTGTAACTGCAAAATACCACTTCAACTCTAAAGGCAAATTCTCTCCTTATGTTGGTGCTGGCGTAACTTACATTTGGTTCTATTCTGAAGACAGCAAAAACAATATTGACCTTAACCTAAAAGATGGTTTCGGCTCTGCTGTTCAACTTGGTCTTGACGTGAATACAGCTTCTAAATGGTCTTATAACATCGATGTTAAGCAAATTTTCTTCAAAACTGACGCTTATGTTGGCGCAACCACTGCTGGTGGCGCATATGTAGCAGACGCTTTGAGATCAAAAGTAACGCTTAATCCATTGGTTGTTTCTGTAGGTGTCGGTTATAAATTCTAATTTATAGCCAAAAACTCTCCCTGATAGGCAATTTGGTGCCTCTCATAACTTTTCAGCCTAAACCGCAGGGTTTAGGCTGATTTTTTTTGTGCTGGATACAAAAATGTACCCACTACATATTATCCACTACGAAAATGCCAAAGACACCAGATTCTAGTGTAAATCAGATTTGATAATTATATTTTTGAGAAATCAAAAAAGTGTGGCACGCAATCTCCCAAGCCCTTTAATTGATAACGGGTGGTGAAATGATCTTGTGGCGGTTTTAACCAGTCATCTGGGCTTTCAGCAAGCCATTTTAGGGACGGGTTTTTGGTAAGTGCCAAAAGTGCAGTCTCCGCATAATTTGCCCAATCGGTGGCAAAGCGTAATTTTCCGCCATCTTTCAAAAGCCTTGTAATTTCTTGTGAAAACGCATCGTTTACAAGGCGGCGTTTGCGGTGGCGTAATTTTTGCCACGGGTCGGGAAACATAATAAAAATTCTATCAAGTGAATTATCTTGAAAGCTTTCAAGATATTTTCTGGCGTCATCATTAATTAAACGCACATTTTCAAGCTTGTTTTCGATAATGCCATCAAGTGCTTTGGCAACACCGTCAAAAAACGGTTCAGCACCGATAATAAGTGTATTTGGGTTGGCTTTTGCCTGGGCAATCAAATGCTCACTGCCGCCAAAACCTATTTCAAACCAAACCGCATTAGCGTTTGGCATAAGGCTTTTGGGGTCAAAGTTTTTTGAGCCGTCATTTGAAATTTCAACAGGCAATAAAAAATCTGCAAGCCTTGTATCAACAAGACTTGCTTTTCTAAATGACAATGGCCTGCCACGAGTGCGACCAAAGGTTTTTATATTATGCAATTTAACAATCCGAACAAATTAGAGATTAATTTGCCAGAACGCGCACCAATTCCACGATTTTTTTACGCTGTGCTGGCGAAGTAACTTTAGCATATTCTGTCAAAAGCTCCATAGCACCAGGTGCGGCTAGTAATTCTGCCACCTGTAAAGGTTGTGGTCCATCATTTTCTGCTAGGCCGCCGCGTCCAGTTGGCTCAACGCCTTCAAAGAAAAAGGCAGTAGGAACGCCAAGTGCTTCACCAATTTGGAAAAGACGGCTTGCACCAACGCGGTTAAAACCTCTTTCGTATTTTTGCACTTGTTGGAAGGAAATTCCTAAAAAGTCTGCTAATTTTTCTTGGCTCAAACCCAACTCTTCACGTCTTTGTTTAAGACGACGTCCAACATAAGCGTCAATAGCTGTTGAGCTTCTTTCGTTACTCATAAAATTACCTCGTTCTATTTAGTGTTTTTGTTAGTTAACTACATAACAGCTTTTTTATCAATTAAAATAGCTGCAACAAAGAAAGAAAGCAAAAATGCCGCAAAGATGCTGTTGCCAAGCCTTAAATAAGGCGTAGATTCGATTTTTGGCGGCAATGGTGCAGAAATTAGACGACTACCGCTTCTAAATTGTACAACAGGCATCCCGAAAGAATCAGTTATCGATGACCAACCACCAGAGGCTGCACGAATCAAGGGCTTTCCTTGCTCAATTGCGCGCCATCTTGCTTGGTTGTAATGCTGGTCTGGGCCAAGAAGATCCCCATACCACGCATCCACCGAAACATTGACTATCCAGTCAGCTTTCACACTCTCTTTATTTGTATAATTAGGAAAGATTATCTCATAACAAATACGAGGTTCTATTAACGGAATATCTGCAATTTTAATTAATTGTGGCCCAGTTCCACTATTAAAATCTGTACCATATGAAACTAGGCTTGAAATCCCCAATGTATTGAAAACAGATTTAAATGGCAGATACTCACCAAATGGTACGAGATGCCCTTTGTCATATAGTTTTAATAATTCTGGTGCCTTTGGATTGCCACCAATAAAGGCAATAGAATTATAATATATGTCATCATTATTAAAATCACGGCGCGGCGCACCAACAATCAACAATTTGTTTTGAATATATTTGTTTATTTCAAACAAAACATACGGCTCTTCCAATAATAAAAATGGAAAAGTCCCTTCTGGCAAAACTATGACTTTTGCATTTTTTGCGGGGGCGCTTTGCAAAAGCCCAAGATAGGTTTCAACTACATGAAGCTCATTGCCCGATTGGTATAATTCTTTTTGGCTAAAGCCGCCTTGTCCGGTGGCGATGATTGGCGCATTTGTGCGCGCAATTAAATGGGAAAAGTTTTTATGATAAAAGCCAAAACCAAAGCCAATGCCGCAAACCGCAACCATTAATGCGAATATTTGCTTGCCCCATTTTTTATCAATTACGGCAATGGCGGCAAAAACGAAAATTGTGAATAGTGAAACCCCATATGGGCCAAGCCATGCCGAATTTTGTGATACCAAACCACCTGCATTAAAAATATAAGCCGGAAGATTCCACGGTAATCCGGTGAATAATGTTCCACGTAAATATTCAATCAACGTAAATGCGGCGGCAAACCACAATGATTTTGTTGCCGATTGTGGGCGGAATTTAAAATAAATCAAACCACCAACGCCCCAAAATATTGCCAAAACCGCCGGTAATAAGGTTATTGCAAATGGCATTAGCCAGAAGAATTTTTCGGCATCAACCAAAAATGCCGCCCCAAGCCAAAACATGGATGCCGCAAACATTATAAAGGCAAAAAACCACGCCCGCCAAAATGCTGCCTTTAAATTGGGTGCATTTTCAAGCGCGAAAAATAAAAATATAATCCCAAGACCATAAAGCGGGGCAATAAAAAAAGGTGCAAAACCAAAAACCGCCGCAATTCCACCAAGCGCAAGCCATAAATAGACAAAGCGAACTTTACCCATGAATAGTGAATTTAGTTTTTGCAAAATTTGGTTCAATCTTCGCCTTTTTCATCTTTTTTATTGTTGGTTTTGCGAATTATTAGGCGGTTGATACGGCGTGGGTCGGCATCAATAATTTCCATTTCAAACCCATCAAGATCACTAATGATTTCGCCGCGCAGTGGTACACGCCCCAATACTGCAAAGGCAAGGCCGCCCATTGTATCAACCTCTAATTCCGCATCTTCGGTATTAAAAATTATTCCGGTTTCTTCTTCAAATTCTTTAATTGGTAGTTTTGCATCAACTTCCCATTTATCGGGGCCACGCTCAATTAAAGCATTGGTGATTTCATCATCATATTCATCATCGATTTCACCAATAATTTCTTCGACCAAATCTTCAATAGTCACCAAACCATCGGTGCCACCATATTCATCAATTACAAGTGCCATATGGCATCTTTGGGCGCGCATCAAAAGCAATAGATTAGGCAGGCGCATTGAAACCGGCGCATAAACCAAATCCCGTTTAATACGACCTATTGGTTTATCGTCAAAACTTGCCTCAACCACGCCTTCGCTATTAGGGGTTAAAAGGGAAAGTATGTCTTTAACATGGACAAAGCCAATCGGATTATCAAGATTTTCGCGGTAAACAGGCATACGTGAATGTTGGTTTTCGGCAAAAATTTGTGCCAACTCGCCCAATGAGGTATCGGCCTCCACGGCCTCAATATCCGCACGCGGAACCATAACATCACCAACATTTAATCGGTCGAATGATGCCACCTTAAACAACATTTCACGCTTGTTTTGGGAATAGGTGTCCTTGTCCGCCTGTTCAAGGGTTTCAATAATTTCTTGTGATTCTGAATCAATGGTTTTGCGTGCGATTACCGAACGCAAACGACCGAATAAACTTTTCTTCTCACTACTGCCATCATCAGAGCTTGGCATTATCAACCCCTATTAAATCCCCTTCATCAGTTTCATAAGGGTTATTAATTCCCAATTTGGATAAAATTTCAACCTCCAAGGCTTCCATTTCCTGCGCTTCATCATCTTCAATATGGTCAAAACCAATTAAATGAAGCACACCATGCACAATCATGTGCGCAATATGGTCTTTGAAAGCCTTGTTTTGGGCGATTGCCTCTCTTTGACAATAATCGTGGGCAATGGCGATATTGCCTAAAATATTATCATCCACCGATTCGAATGATAGAACATTTGTCGGTTTATCATGCCCGCGCCATAATTTATTTAATTCATGAATATGATCATCATTGCCTAGCAAAATATCAATATTACCAAACGGTGGCTCGAATTCATCCAAGACCGCATTCACAATTGCAATTGTAAAATTTTCGGTTTCGGTAAGGCTGGTTTCCCAAGCCGCATCTTCGATTAATATTTCAATACTCTGACCGTCGTCATTATCGTCATCTTTAGGCATTGGCATCGGCCTTTAATAATTCACCTGCCAATGAATTTAAACCAGCACCGACGGCTTTTACACGAACGGTTTTATTAATCATGCTTTCGTCACCATCAAAGAAAACCGATTGTTGCCATGGCGCCTTGCCAAGCATTTGCCCAATGTTACGACCCTTACCAGTAACCAAAACATCAACTTCTTGCCCGATTTTAGAGGCGTTGAAGCCTGTTTGTTGTTCGGCCAATAGTGCTTGTAACGCTTGAAGACGCTCATCCTTAATGTTTTCGGCAATTTGATACATCATTGCCGAAGCCGGCGTGCCAGGCCGGCGGGAGTATTTAAAGCTATAAGCACTGGCATATTTAATTTCGCGGACAAGCGCCATTGTTTCTTCAAAATCCTTGTCGCTTTCACCAGGGAAGCCCACAATAAAGTCAGACGCAATAGCAATATCAGGGCGCAGCTTACGAACCTGTGCAATGGTTTCGGCATAGGATTCAACCGTATGCTTGCGGTTCATTGCCTTTAAAACCTTGTTAGAACCCGCTTGCACTGGAAGGTGAAGATAGGGCATTAGTTTGGCAATGCTGCCATGTGCGGCAATTAAATCATCGCGCATATCACATGGATGGGAAGTTGTATAACGAATACGTTCAACGCCATTTAATTCGGCGATTTTTTCAATCAATTGTGCAAGACCAATATTATCGCCGCCATCATAGGCATTAACATTTTGCCCCAAAAGGATGATTTCTTTTACGCCATTATCAACAAGTGATTTTGCCTCATCCATAACTTTGGCAAAGGGGCGTGAAAATTCTTCACCCCGTGTATATGGCACAACACAGAAAGAACAAAATTTATCGCAACCTTCTTGAACCGATAAAAATGCCGAAGCGCCAGTGTTTCCACGCTTTATTGGTAATGCATCAAATTTATCGATTGCGTCAAATGATGTGTCCAAAACTTCACCCGATTTACGGGCGGCGCGGGCGATAAGTTCGGGTAAATGGTGGTAGGCCTGTGGGCCAACCACAAGTTCGACCACTGGCGCGCGGTTCATAATTTCCGCACCTTCTGCCTGCGCAACACAGCCAGCAACGGCAATCATCATATCGCCATTCCCTGCCTTTTGCTTTGCTTCTTTTTGCACTTTTAGGCGGCCAATTTCAGAATAGACTTTTTCCGTTGCCTTTTCGCGAATATGGCAAGTGTTCAAAACTACCAAATCGGCATCTTCTGGTTTTTCAACCGGTGCATAACCAAGCGGCGCAAGGACATCGACCATACGCTCACTGTCATAGACGTTCATTTGGCAACCATAGGATTGCACGAAAAGCCCTTTTTTGGCCTTTGTGTTTGTATTATTATTTTCTGACATAAACCTTTGTTGCCTTATTTATTTAAAGGCACCCCGTATAATTCAAGGCGGTGATCAACCAGCTTGTAGCCAAGTTTTTCCGCAATTTTTCGTTGCAGCTCTTCAATTTCTGGATCTGAAAATTCAAGAACTTTACCGCTTTGTAAATCGATTAAATGGTCGTGATGGTCGTCACCAATTTCTTCATAGCGCGAACGACCATTACGGAAATCGTGACGTTCAACAATCCCCGATTCTTCAAGCAAAGAGACAGTACGATAAACGGTGGCGATAGAAATCCCTTTATCGATTGCTGATGCGCGGCGATGTAATTCTTCGACATCTGGATGGTCTTTGGCGCTTGATAAAACGCGGGCAATGATGCGGCGCTGTTCTGTCATGCGCAGACCTTTTTCAGCGCAAAGTTTTTCGATTCTATCTTCCATCATGTGTTAAATCCGTAACGAATTGTGTTTCGCCCTAAATAACAGGCAACATCAGTATTTTACAAGTAATTATTTCAATTCAGCAACTCAAATTCATTGTAATTGCATCAACCAAACAATTATCACTGGTCTTATAATAGTCTTTACGGCGACCAATTTCAATAAAGCTAACTTTTTGGTATAATTTTATTGCGTTTTGGTTGTTTTCAGCGACTTCTAAGAACAGGTTTTTAATCCCTGTTTTTTTTAGTTCATTAATTGCATATTCAAGTAATTCTTTTCCATGACCCATGCCGCGCATTGTAGGCGCAACCCAAATCATAATTATTTCGGCTTCATCAAGCACTTTTTGTAAAAGGATAAATCCCGAATTTTCCAGCAAATAACAAATTTGATTTTCGTTACTTAATGCATTTTCAAAATCTTTTTTTTCCCAAGAATGTGCGGATGCGTCACTGGAAATAAGTGTTATAAGTGGGTCAATATCGTCCGCACTAATTTCCCTAATGGTTTGCAAATTTGCCCCCTTGCCATAAAACCGCATCAGCACCGCGCATATATTGCGGAATTGGTGGGCGTGTTTGCGGGTTTTGGTATTGCGCGATTTCACACAAGGTTAAGGGGTGAATAAAATCATCCGAGGTAATTCCAAATTCATTAGGAATTGCATGACCAACAAGGGTGAAGCCTTTATAATCATTAATTGCGGCAAAATCTTCAAAACGGGTTGGGGGCAATACCCAATCATCACCACTTTTTGCCGCCATAAACACACTTCCGGCGATATTGATTGCGCAAATTGTTTTGGGGTAGTTGCTTTGGGTAATGAATACCTCAAAACTATTTATGCCCAATAATTCGCAACCATAAGCAATTGCCAAACCCTTGGCAAATGCCAGACCAACCCGAACCCCAGTAAATGACCCCGGGCCGATTGTAACGGCAATTTTTTTAATATCAGAAGATTTTAATCCAGTTTGTAAAAGTGCATCTGATAACATTTGTGGCAAAATTTCCGCCTGATTAGACGGCGCGGGCATACATTGCTCATAATGAATTCCATCGCCAATAATGGCGATTGAGCAATGTTTCAGCGCCGTATCAATGCCAATTATTGCCATTAAATTTCCATCTCAATAGTTATTGGAACGTGGTCAGATGGCTTTACCCAACTACGGGCATGGGTGTGGATTTTATATGATTGCGGCACGAATTTATCGCCAATTACGTCGGAAACCCAAATATGATCAAGCCTGCGACCACGGTTATTTTTTGTCCAATCCGCCGAGCGATACGACCACCATGAATAAAGTTTTTCATCCATATTATGTGCGATGCGGGCAATATCTAAAAGACCACCATCAATACGCAATTTTTCCAAGGTTTCGGTTTCAATCGGTGTATGTGATACCACATCCAAAAGCGCTTTGTGTGACCATACATCATGCTCATGTGGGGCAATGTTTAGATCACCGACAACAATATATGGCGCTTGTTTTTGTTTATAAAACGCATCCATTTGCGCCAAAAAATCAAGCTTATGGGCAAATTTATCATTCTGCGTCACATCGGGAATATCGCCACCCGCCGGGACATAAAGATTGTGAATTATAATATCGCTGTCACCAATTTTTGCCGCCGCCACACGGGCGTGGTCATGCATGCAGAATTTTGGTTCTTCAACCTCTGTTAAAGGAATTTTTGAGGCAATCGCAACCCCGTGCCAACCCTTTTGCCCGCGAATTACAAAATGATTATAGCCCAAATCCTTTAAGACCTTGGATGGAAATTCGGCGGTTTGGCATTTGATTTCTTGAAGGCATAAAATATCGGGCGCAGCCTCATTGATAAAATCCGCAACGATTGGCGCGCGCAGGCGCACCGAATTAATGTTCCAAGTGGCAATTTTAATTTTTGTCATATGCCCCATCTAAAGATTTTAGACGGATTTGGCAAGTTTGCTATTCTTCGTCTGAAACGCTGGTTTCGTCACCAACTTCTATGCGCGGCTCTTCGTATTTCACATGCGATAGTTTTGCCAGTGCCGCTTTTTCCATGCGGTTGCGGGCAATGATGTTCAACGCCTCTAAAATTGTGCAGAAAATAATAACCGCATAAATATAGGTGCGTGAAATGTGGTGTCCCATACCGTCTGAAACCAAAATACCGCCGACAAATACCAAGAAGGCAAGGGCAAGCATTTTTGTGGTTGGGTGCTTTTCAACAAAATGTGAAACAATTGCGGTGGCATACATCATGATAACAACCGCAATTACAACCGCGCTTATCATAATTGGTAAATGGTTGGTCATACCAACGGCGGTGATGATTGAATCAATAGCAAAGACAACGTCAACCACGGCAATTTGTGCCACCACCATGAAAAAGGCGCTTTTGCCAGTGTTATTTTCGGCCTTTTCATGCTCCTCTTCGGGGTTTAGCATTTCCCAAATTTCAGCGCTGGCTTTGTAAATAAGGTATAGACCACCACCCAATAGAATTAGGTCGCGTTTTGAAAAGCCGTGTCCCAAAATACTAAACCAAACATCGGTAAGGCCGGCAAGCCAGGTTAAAAGCGTTAAAAGCGCAATCCGCAGAAACATTGCCAGAAATAGACCAATCTTACGCGCGGCGTCACGCGTCTCAATCGGTAGTTTTGAGGCCGCAATTGATACAAAGATCACATTGTCGATACCCAAAACAATTTCTAATGCCGTAAGGGTAAATAAAGAGACCCATCCCTCTACTGTATATACCCATGAGAAAAGCTCTGCCAATTTCTGCCCCGATAAATTTCGCTATTTTTTTAATTTTTTGCGACTTAGTTGTTGAAATAATTATGTTGTTGATTTGCAGCTTTTGAAAGAAAATGTCAAATGATGCACGGCAAAATCTGTCAAAACTATACCAAAGATGGGTTTTTTATTCGCCACTAAAGCTGACCTTTCGTTTTTCACGAAATGCCTTGACCCCTTCGACAAAGTCTTTGGTGCGCGATGCCGCGCATTGATAGTGACGCTCTGCCTGAAGGTGTTCAAAAAAGCCGTTATCAAGCGCATCCCAAGCAATTTTCCTAATATATCCCAATGATTTTGTTGGCCCATTTGCAATTTCATGGGCAATTTCATTCACATGCTTATCAAAATCATGCTTGCGGTAAACCCGTGTGAAAAGACCATTATCAAGCGCCTCTTTCGCGCCGACTTTATGCCCCATAAGCATCATTTCCATTGCCCGCACCCGACCAATTGCCCGTGCCAAAAGATATGCAGAACCACCATCGGGAACCAACGCAATATTTTTAAATGACTGCATAATATAGGTATCATCACGGGCAAGGATTAAATCACCCATTAACGCCACCGAACAACCAATACCCACAACCGCGCCTTTTAATGCAGTGATAATTGGCGTATCCATATTTCTTAATTGCTCAATCACTGGATTATAAGTGGTTTCAAGGATAAGCCCTAAATCACGATTATCATCTTCAAGGTCAAAGCCAGTATCAAGTAAATTTGCACCAGAGCAGAAGTTTTCTCCCTCTGATGAAATAACTACCACCCTTGCCATATTATCGGCATCTATCAATGCATCCAACAGCTCATTCGCCATGTTTTGCGATATAGCATTGAAGTTTTTGGGGCTGTTTAGATTTATGCGCGCAATATCATCTTCGACTTTGTAGGTAATTTCACTATAAACCATTTTTATCTCTTTTATTTTGCCGTGCATTTTTAATGTGCGCCGTTATAATTGTCACCAAGAAAAATAGGAAATAACACCTTTACGGGTTAGTTTATATCATTGTAGATATTATATAAATTTGTCTGGTCGCACCAGACTATGGCTAAAACAGCGCGTATAATAAGCAGGCTAATTGGTCAAATTTCCACCTTCCTCGCTTTGCTCGTCACTCAGAAATTTGGATAATTACGAAAATAAAACCCAAAAAACGTGGTTTCCGGTTTTTATTTGCATTTTTTCTGAATGATTTTCATTATTGGTACTTTAATTCTTAAGCTTACTTACTTATACTAACATTGTCTGGTCGCACCAGACTATGGCGATAAACGCGCATATAATAAGCAGGCTGGACCGGGGTGCGATTCCCCGCGGCTCCACCATTTTCCCAAATGCCACCTTCGGCACGCGGTGTTTTATGGGGCCGATATAGGATCGACAGATGTCTAAAAATGTTGCTTTTGCCCGCATGGGTTACGTTAAAAGCCCGTTTTTACAAATGCAAACGATAATTTTGCACAGGATTATGCTTTGGCTGCGTAAGCAGTTACGGTTAAATCCGACTAAGCCCTGACACTACGCGTCTCAGGCGGGGTTTGGTGGTTTTCCTGGCAACAGAAAAAACCACTACTTAATTAAAAAATTTGCGCGGCAAATTTTGCTCTTCGTTTTTACGGAAAACCGCTTCACACTTTTCCTAACTCATCGCGGTTATTGCCTTTATTGCATTTTTACTCAATAATAAGAAATGGCTACGATTTTTATAAAGAGCCTATTTTTCATTGAATTTACTAATTGCGGCTTCAAGAACTGTATCTTTATCGAAGTCTTTTTCATCAATAACATGGTTTTCGAATGTTACGTCAGGTAATACTCCGTTGCCTTCTAGGCGTCCATATCCTACTATTTTTACTTCGCAAACCGGTATGCTTTGGGTGTAATACGGCTCTAGTTGAAGTTTAATCGAGTTTAAAACAAGACCACTTGAACGACTTCCCATAACGATTGCTTGTTTTTGCTTTTGTAAAACCGCTGCAAACATTTCTGCTGCGCTAGAAGTTCTTGGCCCAATCAAAATAATAAGTTTATTATTGTATTTAAAATCAGTGTGCCTTGCTTTTACGTATTTAGCATCTTTCCTACACGCATTTTCATATAAAACAGTGTCATCTCTAACGAAATATGACAATAGCTCATTAAGATTATTACCTTTCCCGCCTACATTATTTCTTAAATCTATAATTAGCTTTGCATCGTCTTTATTTACTGACGACATGATTTTTGACGCTAATTTATCAATTACAAAATTATCAAAACGGATATATTTTATTCCGTTTCCTTTGTCGGAAACCAGTATTTCTTCATTTTGTATATTGTTCTTTATTTCCAATTTAATAGGTATAGCATCTTTTCCAAATAGTGCTTTGTAGTCATGTGGTTCTTGTTGGGCGTGTATTTTTGTGAGGAAATCTTTTGGAAGCTCGCTAAGAGTAAGCGGGATTAGTTTTCCAGAATAGAAAGATACTTTGTTTTCTTTGTCATTGTGTTTATCGTTCAATAATAAAACATGTCCTGGGCGAATACCCAAATTATAGGCATCAGAGCCATTAATAACATTACCGATTATAAAAACATTTCCATCAATCATTGGCTTTGCATAAATGCTTGCGCCTTTTACAGGTTTGTATTCAGGCGGTTTTGCAAGTCTATTAATTTTTTGAGTTGCAACCTGTGCCATCGTGTCGAGAAAGATTGGATCATTATTTGCGTCCGGTATTTTTGCCGGCAAAATTTTGTTATGTGATGAACCCAATTTATCTGCATCTTCTTGCATCAATGCCCCTAGTTTTATAAGATTGGTGGCTGCTGCTGCTTTTTTATGACCTTCAATGCAAGTTGCCTTCCAATTTACGCCACCAAAAGAGGCATCGTAATAATGTTCATTTATATTACTGCAAAATTGGTCATATATTTTCGTGAAAACTTGTGATTTTTGCTCAAGTGGGGCGTGTTCAATATCCTGTGCTTGGGAAATATTTGGCGATATGCAGTAAAAATAAACCAACAAAAATTTGGATAAAAATCTCAATTTATTCATACTATTGCCCCGCAGACGATATATTGAGATATAATATTTGCATCATAAAATTCCCGCGTCAATTGTAATTATATTAAATTCCCGAAATATTACTCTTGCAAAATATATCATATGATATTATATAAGACCTATCATATAGAAAAAAGGAATAAAAATATGAGATTTGGAAAAAAATTTGGATTTGGTCGCTGTGATGAAGATGATGGTTTTGGCCATCATCACAGATTTGCTTTTGGCGGACGGGGTCGTGGTCGCGGAATGTTTGGTGAAGGCGGCCCGTTTGGACAAGGCTTCGGTCGTGGTTTTGGTGGCCCAGACATGGGGCGGATGCGTGGAAAGCTTCTAAGTTCGGAAGAAGTGCATCTTATAATTCTTGAGCTAATGAGCGAAACCGAAATCTATGGCTATGAAATTATGAAAGCGATTGAGGCCATGACATCCGGCGTTTACACCCCATCACCTGGCATGATTTACCCGCTTTTAAATTACATAACCGAATTAGGTCATGCAACATCAGAAGCAGATGGCAATCGCAAACGCTTTAAAATTACCGCAGAAGGTAGGCAATTCCTTGATGAAAATCGTGAACAGCTTGCAACAATATTGGAGAAAGTCAAAAAATTCTCTGAACGTTTTGCAACCATGAACAGCCGTTTTAATGAGGATGAATCAGCAGAAGAGGCATGGGGTCGTGAAGATGGCGGGCGGCACAATTTTGATATGCGCCGTGAATTTCACGAAATACGCCATCAATTGCGCAAAGCATTATTTTCAAAACGTATGGCCTCTAATGAAGAGAAAAAGCGCGTCATTGAAATTTTACGCCGCGCAATTGATGAAATAACAGGCGAATAAAATGAGCATTTTTATAAATCGCATTCGACACGACATTAAAAAACGCACGTTGACGGTTCGTGAAAATCAAATGCTGACGCCTAATATGCGTCGTGTGGTGCTGTCGGGTGGTGATTTGGCAAATTTTGTTTCAATATCACCCGATGATCACATAAAATTATTTTTCAAAACTGAAAATGGTTTTGAATTGCGTGATTATACGCCGCGCGCATTCAACAAAGAAACCCAAGAATTGGTGATTGATTTCGCGCTTCACGAAAATGGAATCGCAACCGATTGGGTGCGTAATGCAAAATCTGGCGATACTATTGAAATTGGCGGGCCGCGCGGTTCGCTAATTATTGAAGGTGCGGAGTGGTGGGTTTTGATTGGCGACGAAACCGCCATTCCCGCCATTGCTCGCCGCCTCGAAGAATTGCCAAAAGGCACGAATGTTACCGCAATTATCGCAGTAACCAACCCCGATGAACGGCAAGAGTTTAAAACCAATGCCAATTTAAAACTAAAATGGACTATCCGCCCCGAAAGTGAAAAGACAAATCCAGATGAATTACTATTTGCCCTTGAAAATACAAATTTTCCTGAAGGCGAAGGTTATGTATGGGTTGCGTGTGAAGCCCATGTTACACGTAAAATTCGTGAATATCTTTTAACCACGCGCAACCACCCGCCCAAAAACCTAAAAGCCAGTGGTTATTGGGTTAAAGGGCAAATGGGTGCGCATGAAAAATTTGAATAATTAGCCTAATTCGTCAAAAACTTCTTTTGCCGCAAAAATGGCGTTTAATGCTTTTGGAAAACCGCAATAAAGCGCCATTTGTATAAAAACCTCGATAATTTCTTGGCGTGTGATGCCGATATTAAGGCTGGCGGCAATATGGACTTTTAATTGCGGAATTGTCCCCAAGGCACAAAGTGCCGAAATAGTGGCAATTTCGCGGGCGCGTATTTCAAGCCCGCTTCGGGCATAAATTTCACCAAAGCCAAAACCAATAACATATTGCGCCATATCGGGCGCAATATCTTTTAGGGCGTCAATAACCCTTTGCCCCTGTTCGCCATCAATTTTGGCAAGGTTTTCACACCCGATCGCAAAGCGTTGTTCAAGAGTTTGGTTGGGGTTTATGTTGGTTGTCATCATCTATATCCTTTTCAATTTGGCGATAGATGGTGATTTTGGTTTTTAGGGCGTTGATATTATCTTTTAGGCGCTTTTGCTCTTCCAATAATTCTTGCAAATGGTTTTCCAAAAGTTCGCGGCGCAATGCGGCGGTTTTATTGCCCATGGCGCGCAGCTTGGCATATTCAACTTGTTTCTTAAGCGGCATATCGGTTTCTTTAAGCCGCGCCAAAAAGCCAAGCCATTGCATAATTGCGGGGTCATAAACCCGATGCCCGCCACCGTCCCGCAAGGGTTTTTCAAGCAAGCCAATCTTTTCATAGAAACGCAAAGTATCTATTGAAAGCCCGCATTTTTTCGATAATTCACCAATTTTCATAATTACCCATATCACGAAATCTATCGTGATAATATCATCTAAATGCTGGAGTATGCTCTAGGTCAAGGGTGTTTATTGGGTATGATGTTTTTTATTTCATGGGGTTTTTGAAATTTCCTGAACGGCACGTTCAAGGATTTCATCACGCCCTTGTTTTATCCCTTCGAGAGTTGGGTGAACGATTATATCAGGTGCAACCCCAACCCCTTCGATAGGTTGTTTGTTGGCATCGAGATAATCCATAACTGCGATCTGTTGTTTACTACCGTCTGTCAAAATATAAGTTTTCGAATCTAAAAGACGTCCGCCAGTGGTTTCACCAATTACAAGTCCACGCTTTGTGTTTTTAATCGCGCTTGCCATAACTTCTGCACCGCTTGAAGAATTTGGTCCTGTAAGCACAATTATATTATTATTGTCTGGTTTTGAAAATATCGATGTTTTTATGGGGTAAGTATTTTTATTATTTTTTTTATAGCCAATAATAATATTTGATTTCATCAAACTGTTTAAAAGCCTTTTGACATTATTTTCACGCCCGCCATGGTTATAGCGCATATCAAGTATGATATTTTTATCTGTTTCTTTTATAGCTTTTGCGGCTTGTTTGCTAATTTCATTATCCAGAAAACTATCAAATCTTAAATACAAAATATTATTTGGCAATTCACGCCGGAATAGACCATTTAATTCTGGGTATTGTTGTATGATAAATTTTACTTTTATGGCGCGTGTGCCAAATATCCCATATTTCCCGATATTATTATATTCTTGAATTGATATTGGCGTCCTAACATCCGGTGAAAAATATTCTTTTGGAATTATGTAGCCATATTGAACTGGAATGTTTTTACCGTCTTTATTTTTCATAGGTGAGGCGATTTTACCGAAAAACACCCAATTTTGTTTCAAATTATCTTTTGCTTCTGATTTAAAACCAGGAATTTCATAAATGAATTCGAAATTATGGTTTTTGATATTAGCTGTGGTCGTATGAATTCCTGTTACATCTATGGCATCGCTAAATTCTGCTATCATGCGTTCAACATTTTTTGCCGCTTCATCACTTGATTTTGGTAATTCATGGGGCGAATTTCTATCTACAAGAAGTATCTCATTATGTGACTTGCCGAGTTGCGACAATGCATTACGCATAGCAATATTTAAAATGAGCGGGTTCGGCGAATTTTGCGCATCTTTTCGCCAATAGTTGCAAATTTTATTCCAATCATTCCCACCGAACGTTTGGTCGTAATAATGTTTGCGCATGTTTTGACAGAACTCATCATATAATATTAGATTTTGTTCTTGGTGAGTGGCTTTATAAAATTTATTTTGCTTAATTAAAAATGGAATAAATAAAGCTAGGAATACCATAATGGCTATTCCTGCTAAAGCTAAAATACCTTTTAAAAAAATCTTCAATGTTCTCTACCGTCAATACGCATAACGCGAAGAATCTAAATATTCAACCTCTGTATATTGACTTGTTGCAAAGTAAAAGCCCAAGCATTGCTTGGGCTTTTGAATATTAAATTGTGACACTGGCGTGAGTTACATTATTCAGCCGGTGTTGGTGCCGGATCGCCGCCTTTGGAAACGGTTGGAACGGTTGGTGTTACATCACGACCGTCATCATTATCCTTGTCCTCGCGAATTGGCTTTATGCCTTTGATGATGTCTTTTAATTCTTCACCAGAAAGGGTTTCATATTCCAACAAGCCTTTGGCAACGGATTCCAAATCTTCACGGCGCTCGGTTAGGATGCGTGTGGCTTCTTGATAGCCCCAATCAACCAAACGGCGAACTTCGGCATCAATGATTTGTGCGGTGGCTTCAGAGATATTTTGGGTTCGCGAAACACTGTGACCCAAGAAAACCTCTTCTTGATTTTCGCCATATGCAACTTTGCCAAGTTTGTCAGAAAAGCCCCAACGGGTTACCATGTTTTTGGCAAGCCTTGTCCCAGCCTCGATATCAGAGCTTGCGCCCGATGTGATGGCATCCTTGCCGAATACTAATTCTTCGGCAACGCGACCACCCATGATAACGGCAAGCCTGCTCATCATTTGTTGATAAGAGAATGATAATTTATCCGATTCTGGCAATTGCATAACCATACCAAGAGCGCGACCACGTGGAATAATGGTTGCTTTATGCACAGGGTCGGTGTTTGGCACGGTCAAGGCAACAAGTGCGTGACCACCTTCATGATATGCCGTAAGTTTCTTTTCATCCTGCGACATTGCCATGGTTTTGCGTTCAACGCCCATCATGACTTTATCTTTGGCATCTTCAAATTCTTTCATGGTTACAAGGCGCATTCCACGGCGTGCCGCCAATAATGCCGCCTCATTAACAAGGTTCATAAGATCCGCACCCGAAAAGCCCGGCGTGCCGCGTGCAATAACCTTGGCATCAACATCGGATGCAAGTGGGGTTTTGCGCATATGAACTTTAAGGATTTTTTCGCGACCATTAATATCAGGCAAACCAACCACAACTTGGCGGTCAAAACGACCTGGACGAAGTAGTGCGGGGTCAAGAACGTCTGGGCGGTTGGTGGCGGCAATGATGATAATACCTTCATTGGCCTCAAAACCATCCATCTCAACAAGTAATTGGTTTAGGGTTTGTTCGCGTTCGTCATTTCCGCCGCCAAGCCCTGCGCCACGGTGGCGACCAACGGCATCAATCTCGTCGATGAAAATGATACATGGCGCGTTTTTCTTGGCTTGTTCAAACATATCGCGGACGCGGGATGCACCCACACCAACAAACATTTCAACAAAATCAGAACCCGAAATGGTAAAGAATGGCACGTTTGCCTCACCCGCAACTGCACGTGCGGTTAATGTCTTACCAGTACCAGGAGGGCCAACAAGCAATGCGCCTTTTGGAATTTTACCACCAAGGCGTTGGAATTTTTGTGGATCTTTTAGGAAATCTACGATTTCTTGTAACTCTTCGCGGGCCTCATCAATACCGGCCACATCTTCAAATGTTACACGACCTTTGGCTTCGTTTAAAAGTTTGGCTTTTGATTTACCAAAGCCCATCGCGCCGCCACCTTTACCGCCTGACATTTGGCGCATAACCAAAAACCAAAGCCCAAGCATAAGCAACAATGGCAATAAATTGCCTAAAATGGTCATTAGGAATGATGGGCGACCTGGCTCATCTTCAATTGAAACCTGAACCCCAGCTTTTAAAAGCATATCAGATGCCGAATCCTTGCTTGGTGCAACACTTACATAGGGGGAGCCATCTTTCTTTTCGCCATGCACCTTATCGCCGGAAATAGTGGCGTCTTTAATTTGCCCACCATTAACTTCGGCAACAAAAGTTGAATAAGGTAAAGCGGTTGCCGCCTGTGGCTGGGCAACGGGATGCTTATTCAGCGAGAAAATCGTTATAAATACAAGGACAAAAAATCCCCAAATTGCAAGATCGCGTATCTTCATTTCAAACCTTCTAGAGCATCGTGAAGTTAATCGGAGTTGATTAACGTCTCGCACGATGCGACAAAATAAAGGATCTAGCCCTTTTTCATTTAGTGGAAACTAAATGAAAAAATAGCTAGGTGGCAAACCCATTTAGCAATTTCTAATGTTTTGCCAGACATATATAAATAGTCCCAAATTCACAAGTTAAAAGGGGCTTTGGCAAATTATTGCACAAAATATGCTATAATTATGCTTAAGAAAATGGGACAATATTGCACATTACCATTGCTTTTTGAATAAGACTTTTGGCTTCAAAGGTTTTTTGTGGTGTTATATCAGGGTTTTGGTTCTGATTTTTCCTTATTCCTTCACGGGAAATAATCACCAAAGCTTTGCGAATTTTGATGGTGAAATGGTGCAAATTAACCCCTTTAAAGTCGGGGTCTAATTTATCAATTAGGTCGGCAATTTTTTTTCTTTGTGGTGGGTAATGGCTATTGCCCATAATTTGTAACAACTTGCTAATAATGAAAATTTGCATTTCATTGCTATGCCACCGCAGATCTTTTAGGCTTATTAAAACATAATCAGGTAAAACTCTAACGTTGCCGGCAATAAAGGCAAAGCATATGATTTCATAATAATCCCGAATTTTTTGGCACTGATTTGCGATAGACAACAGTTTTTTATTATCAATATTATTATTCAAAAGCCATTTACGTAGCTTTACACGCGAAAATAAAAGGCTTTCATTGGCCGGGTCGTCATAATATTCGATATGATGCTCAAGGCAGATTTTGCGTAAATCATCGCGCGTAAAATCAAGTACGGGACGTAACAAATGCCCAACCTGCCCTTTATACTCATAAAGTTTAATTTCGCGCATCGCACCAAGCCCAAAAATATCGGATTTACGCAGCATGCGAAACAAGATGGTTTCAATATTATCGCCATAATTATGGGCCAATAAAATATTATTAGAACCGATTTCATAAGCCGCTTGTTTTAATAATTCATAACGGAAATTACGGGCATTTTCCTGTAATGAGTTTTCAATTTTATTGGTGATTTTCAAGATTTTGGCATCAAATCCAAGACGGCGCGCCAAAACCAATGCCACTTGGGCAACTGTAAAAGAATTTTGCGCAATATTATGATCAATGATTATGGGATGGATTTTGGCATTAAATTCACGTGCAAATGGGGTTTTTAACCATTCGTGGCAAATATAAAGAAGAGCCGAAGAATCACCACCACCAGACAATCCAAGGACAAATTCTGCCCCGAATTCCCGCGACCACGCATTCAGTTTGTCGAAAATACCCTTAAATACAATATTATCACTGCCCATAAGTGCGTATTAGACCAAAGGTAGCCATTAAACAATTAGGAATTATCCAAAAACAGAAAATTCAATAAATTGACAATGTTATGGACAAGGTGCCTTTGCCATTTCGGCATCTGCGCGCGCTTTTAAGATTGCAGATGGGTTGGGTGCGCGGCGTTTATATTCGTTTAACGCCTTACAACGTTGACCATTATCACCCAATTCGCGGAATGCACCAGCAATGCGCACCAAAACATCGGGAACTTTTGGCCCCGTTGGTGCTTTGTTTAAATATGCAACATAGGCTTGTGCTGCGGGCGCCCATGCCTGTTGCACATAACGGGTTTCACCCAATAGCCAGAATGCCTCGGGCGCATTGGCATCATCGGCATGATTATCAGTGAAATCGGTTAAAATGGCTTCGGCATTTTGATATTCACCGGCTTGAATTTTTGTTTTTGCGCTCTGTAATACTTTGTTTGCATCAAATACCGCAGGTTTTGCCACCATAGAAACCGAAGGCGAGGCAGCAGTAGCTGGTGAGGCAGTGCTTGAAGCGGGTGGATTAACGCTTGTCGCCTGATTATTGGCTACCTGATTATTGGCCACTTGATTATTGATTTGTGTGGCTGGCTGCATATCGGCTTGCGGTGCGGCTACGGGTGCATCAATGGGCTGTGGCGTCACTTCCGGCACGGCAACATTGGACGGAGCAACATTTTCGGTTGTTGCCTTGCGCTGTTCTAATTCACCTTTAAGGGCAGAATTTTGTGCTTCCAAAATTTCCACACGATTGGTTAGGTCGCGTATTTGTGCTTCAAGTGCATCAAGGCGAACCAAGGCACGTGATGCCTCGGTCTCCTTAATGCCTTGTGCGCTTGCCACCAGCGGCGCAGATAGTGCGCCAAGGCACACACCCGCCATTATCAGTGATTTTCCAATTAGTTTTGCCATATCAAGCCCTGATAATATCCGTCCCGAATTAATGAATAAATCTAATTTTGCTGTGCCGCAGTGTGGGCATTACGATTTTTTGCCCAACCATCGGCATTGGAACGTTCGTCAATCGGACGCTCTTTGCCATATGAAACGGTATCGATTTGATTTGAATTAATACCTAATGAAACCAAATAGTCTTTAACCGCACCGGCACGACGTGCACCAAGGGCAAGGTTATATTCGCGGGTTCCACGTTCATCGGCATTGCCATCAACCAAAACTTTTACTTTTGGATATTTTTGCAAAACTTTTGCTTGTTTTGACAAAATTGCTCTTGCCTCGGCAGAAAGTGTATATGAATCGGTGTCGAAATATACGCGCTCTCCGGCGATTACGATTTCATTATTAACCTTGGCAACCAATTCCGCAGATGCCGAATAGCCACTATTCATATCGCTATCAGTCGGGGCGGTAATTGGGGCAGATGTCACGGAATTTGCTTCTGAAGTGATTGGTGCGGCAACAACCGCACTGTCGTTAGTTTTTGGTTTGGTCGCACAAGCGCCCAAAGCCGTCAAAAGGGCAAGACTTAGGATTGTTAGCTTTTTGGTTTCCAGTATTTTCATCACAAAATTCCTTTTGATAATTACATTCTAATTCAATGGTGACCATGCGGGGTCTGAACCCGATGCCGAAAAAGATAATTTCCGAAGGTTTGCGCCGGAAATATCAATTGTCCAAAGGCTTGGGTTTTGCCCCGGGCCTTCTTCACGTTGAAACACAATTGCCCGCCCATTCGGGCTAAAGCTTGGGCCTTCGACTAAATAAGCAGAAGTTAAAAGATGTTCATTACCGCCATTTGCATCCATGATGCCAATATAAAATCTGCCGTCAACATATTTCGTAAAAGCAATTAGACTTCCACTGGGTGAAAATACTGGCGTTGAATATTGTCCGCGCCCGAAAGAAAGGCGTTTTTCATTGCTACCATCCGCATTCATTATATAAATTTGCGGGCTGCCAGAGCGGTCGGAAGTAAATACAACTTTGTCCATGCCTTCGGAAAAAGACGGAGAGGTATCAATTGACGGATTTTGTGTAAGCTGGCGTAAACTACCGGTGCGCAGGTTTTTAACGTAAATATCGGTATTGCCACCTTTATCAATTGAATAAATCACGCTTTTACCATCGGGCGAAAAGCGCGGCGCAAAAACAAGATTGGATACACCCGAAACCATTTCTTTACGACCAGTTTCGATATCAAGAACCCAAATCCGCAAACCCCTGTCAGAAAGTGCGGTATAAACCACCTGTTTGCCGTCTCTTGAGAAACGTGGGTTCAAAATCTGCTCACTGCCATCTGTTAAATAGCTTGGGTTTGCGCCGTCCTGATCCATTAAGGCAAGGCGCTTAATACGTTTGGTTTTTGGCCCTGATTCGGCAACAAATATCACGCGGCTATCAAACATGCCGCCCGTTCCGGTAAGGCGATTGTAAATTGCATCAGATATTTTATGCGCAATCCGGCGCCAGTTTTCTTGTGCCGATGAAAACTCCAGACCCAAAACCTGGCTTTCGCCATAAATATCCCATAGGCGAAATTCAACACGAATTTTATTGCCGATTGCCTGTGACTTACCAACTACAAGCCCTTGTGATGAAATATAACGCCAATCTGAAAATTTTGGTGTCAAATTTACGTCATTGTTTTTAGCAATAAAGGTTGCGGGATCTTGAACTGTAAATAGGCCAGAGCGGTCAAGGTCTTCGCGCACCACGCGGGCAATATTTTCACCCATTGGCCCAGAAAAATTGGTGATTGCAATCGGTTTTGGTTGTTTAAAGCCTTCGTTAATATCAATCACAAGGTCTTTTTTTTCTGTCGGCGGGGCGGTTGTGGCATTAACCTGTGCATATGCATTTGACGAAACGCCAAAACAAAGCGCGCCCAAAAGCATCGCAAACGTTGTTTTAAGAATTTTATCGTTTTTAAGCATCAGGTTTTCCCTTTTAAAGCTATTAATTCGCAAGAATGACATTTTTTAGGCAATAAAATTAATTCCTGCTTATTTTAATTGTTTTGTGTTAAACTGCATTGTGTTTATATTGCCCCATTCATTGAAACGATTGGCGGGCAGGTTAAATGGCGAACAGTCTCGAATAGCCTTTAGGGCATTATCAATGGCAATTTTTTGGGCGGTATTTGCGCCAATTCCATTCGGCGAAATTAACTTAGTTGATGATACCGAACCATTTTGATTAAATTTAATGGCAATTACAACGGTGACTGCTGCCCCGCCGCCTACTGGTTCGGCCCAACATCGTTTCATTTGTGACGTTATTTGTGCCCGTAAATCATTTGCAAGCTTACCGCCCGATGATGAAACACTGCTAGCAGATGACCCTAAATTCGGTGCTTTGCGCCCTTTGGCATCAACGCCACTTGCGCTTTTCATGGCTGCGGAAAGGTCAAATTCTGCACCAAATGGCGCACTGCTTGGCTTGGACTGTGGTGTTGCTTTACTAAGTTGTTTTTGTGCGTTGTTGGTGGCTCTTTGAATTGGCGCGGGAGCAGGTGATTGTGGTGTTGGTTTGGTTATTTGTTTTGCCGCCGTAGTTGATGGTGCGGGCGTTGGTTGCGTTGTAGGTTGTGGTATGGGCTTTGCGGCGGGTTGCACTTGTTGCGGTGCGGTTTCCATCTGTGCGGGCGGTTGAATTGGTTCGGCTGTTGGCGGTGGTGGTAAAGGAATATTATTGCCATCTGGGTTGCCGCTATCGATTTTTGAATCTGCCTTGGTTTCCAATGATGAAATAACGGCATCACTATTGGCATCGGTTACAATATCAACCGTAATTGCAGGTGGTTCGATTTTAAATGGTCTTGCCTGCCACATAAAAATTAACGCAAGCACAAATAGGGCATGTAGCCCAAAAGAAGAAATAACTGCGGCTGAGAATCTGCCTTTCATAATACTTCCGCTTTTTAAACCTTATTTTGTGCCGTCAGCTTTTGCGCCGTCATTTTTTGATGTTGGGTCAGTAACAAGCCCAAGATTACGGTATCCAGCGGCATTAATAGTCGCCATAACCTGCATCACAATTCCATATTGTGAGGTGGAATCACCGCGAATAAAAATTCGGCGCTCAAAATCATTTTTGGTAATTGCGTTAAGGCGGGGCAAGACCTCCTGCACAGAAACAGGATCTTGTTGCAAATAAATTTGCCCATTGTTCAGGATGGTAATGCTTACCGGCTCTTGTTCATTCGGAAGGGATTTAGCATCAGTTTTTGGCAAATCCACAGGCACGCCAACCGTCAACAGCGGTGCGGCAACCATAAAGATAATTAAAAGCACAAGGGTTACGTCCACAAATGGCGTAACGTTAATTTCGCCCATAAGGCGCCTGCCGCGCCGTGCCTTTCTGCGTCCTGCTGCGATTGCCATTATTGCCCCCCATCGGTAAGGCGACGTGACGCGCGGGCAATGATTTCATCACAAAGGGTTTCAACGCGCCCTGCATAACGGTCAATCCCGCCTGTTAGCCAGTTGTAAAATACGACCGCAGGAATCGCGGCAAACAAACCCATTGCGGTGGCAAACAATGCCTCGGCAATACCAGGGGCAACGACCGCAAGGTTGGTGTCATGCGATGCAGCGATTGACCGGAATGAGTTCATAATACCCCAAACCGTACCAAAAAGACCAACAAATGTTGCCGCAGAACCAATGGTGGCAAGAATGCCAAGACCCTTGTCGGCGCGTGCTAATTCACGGCTAGTTTGTGCCTGCATAATTCTTTGCATACGCTCAATAGTAAGGGTGATTAACCCGTCACTAAGGCCTCCACCTTTTTTTGCAATTCGTGCCTCTTGCAAACCAATTGCCATAATTCGAGCAGTGGCATCACCAGAGCGGGCGGCATCTTCGATAATCGCGTCAGAACGTGTATCGCCCAATGCTTGTTCAACAAATCTAGCACCTTTTTCGAGTTTTTTAAGTTGGAAAAATTTGTCAATTGTAACCGCCCATGACAAAACCGAAGTCAAGCCAAGACCAATCATTACGATTTTAACGATAATATCCGCCTTTAAGAACAATTCCACAAAAGAGAATTGATTTATTGCTTCTTGAGCCTCCATGCCAATGCCTCATATATTTAAAATTTAGCGCACTTTAAAATCTGAATTTGGCGCGTTTGTGGCAACCATGGTTAATATTCGGTTTCCATATGGTTAATTTTCGTTGCAAATTAAGAATTAATTGCATTAATCTTATTTTATATTGTGATTAAATATCACTTTTTTGCCTTGCGCGGAAAATTAATTGTGCTTAACCTTCATTATAAGAAAATTTTTCCAAAAACCTTAATTGGGGATCTGATAAATATGCAAATTACAAGACGTGATGCTTTGGCGGGTGCTTCGACACTTGCGTTTTCAACAGTTTTTGGGGCATCGGCATTTGCCGCAACCACGGGTTATAAAACCATCAATGCACTTACGGATAAAATCGCGAATGATATGTTGCGCGATTCACCGGAAACCTGCACATCTTTTGCGCTTGATCCAAAATTGGTTGGTGGGCCATATGTCGGCAAAGTAAGCGATTTATCAATGGCGGCCGGTAAAAAACGCAATCAGATGGTTGCTGGCTGGATAAAAGAATTAAAAGCATTCCCAACCAAGGGGCTTTCTGAAAATGATAAATTAACCCGTGAAATCGCACTTTCTGCCGCAAATTATGCACATGCGGCGGCTAAATTTGGTTATGGCGATGCGGGATATGGTTCTCCAAACCCTTATACTGTTTCACAGCTTACTGGGGCATATGTTGGTTTCCCAGATTTTATGGCATCACAACATGCAATTAAAACCAAAGAAGATGCCGATGGTTGGATTTCGCGTTTGAATGGCTTTGCAACCCAATTAAAAGATAATATCGTAACCGTAAAAGCTGATGCCGCAAAAGGTGTTATTCCGCCTGATTTTATTATTGATACCACATTGGTACAGCTTAAATCATTTACTGATATTGAGCCAAAAAAATCAGTGCTTGTGACCTCTTTGGTTGAAAAAGCCAATGCCGCCAAGCTTGATGGCATGACATATGGCATGACAGCAACCGAAATTGTAAAAGAGAAAATCTATCCGCAATATGCGGCGTTAATTGCGCTCTTTACCGATTTGCGTAAAAAGGCGACCCACGACGCCGGTGTATGGAGATTGCCAAAGGGCGATGATTATTACAAAGTCGCACTTGCATATTGGACAACCACCAACAAAACCCCTGATGAGGTTCATGAGACCGGTAAAAAGCTTGTAACCGAGCTGCAAAAGCAAATGGACGCATCATTTAAAGAAATCGGTTATACCGAAGGCACAATCGCCGAACGTATGCAAAAATTATATAAAGATCCGCAATATCTTTATCCTAATGATGATGCCGGTCGCGCAAAATTATTGTCCGATATTAATGGCATGGTAAAGGCGATTTATGACAAATTACCGCTTGCCTTTGCAACCCTTCCTAAGGCAGGTCTCGAAGTAAAACGCGTTCCGCCATATACAGAAGCCGGCGCCCCAGGTGGTTATTATAATTCTCCTGCTCCTGATGGCTCACGCCCAGGTGCTTATTATATCAATTTACGTGATACTGCTGCCTATCCGCGTTGGACGTTGCCAACATTGACTTATCACGAAGGTGTCCCTGGCCACCATTTGCAAATTTCATTGGCACAAGAAGCAAAAGGTCTTCCATTCCTACGCTCTAAAATGCTGTGGTTTGGTGCATATGGTGAAGGTTGGGCGCTTTATTCTGAAACCTTGGCCGATGAATTGGGCATGTATAAAAATGACCCTGCGGGTCGTATTGGTTATTTGCAATCCATGGCATTCCGTGCATCACGCCTTGTATGCGACACGGGCATGCACGCGAAAAAATGGTCAAAAGAACAGGCAATTGATTATATGCACCAAGCAACTGGTGATACAATCGAATCCATCACCACTGAGATTGAGCGTTATTGCGTATGGCCGGGTCAGGCATGCTGCTATATGGTTGGTCGTATTAAAATTATGGAATTGCGCGAAAAAGCCAAGGCGCAATTGGGCGATAAATTTGATATTAAAGCCTTCCATGACAAAGTCTTGCTTGAAGGGCCAATGCCATTAGACGTTCTTGAAAGTGTGATTGATGATTGGATTAAATCAGTAAAAGCATAATTTAATGCCCCGTCTGTTTAATGATGAATAGGCGGGGCTATATTATTTTTTCACTTTCATCTTGTGCCGCCTTCCAACCGATTGCGGCACTATTTATTTTCTTTTTGCCTGCTTCGGTTAGCATAAGGACACGTTT
Organism: Hyphomonadaceae bacterium UBA1933; assembly: GCA_002337085.1. Lineage (GTDB taxonomy): Bacteria > Pseudomonadota > Alphaproteobacteria > Caulobacterales > Aquidulcibacteraceae > Pseudaquidulcibacter. The sequence continues at coordinate 391,575 of DDFH01000006.1, forward strand.
TCTTGCGTCGTCTTTATCGGCGTGTGATAATAACAAACCATCGCGCACCAATGGATTAAGTCCACGAGATAACGCCGATTGATTAAGGTCAAGAAAATCTGCAAGTTCTTGTACAGAGATTTCTTTTTTTACGAGTATTGTGGTCATTATCCCAAACTGTGTAACGGTTAAGCCATATTTACTTAGCTTATCGTCATAAAGCCTAGTTATTTGGCGCGCCTTTTTTCTTATCGCCAAGCAGTGGCAAGAGCCAGTCATGGCTTCTTTAAGCTCTTTATTGAGTTTTATTTTATGGTCATTTTCCATGCTTTTCACAATGAATTATATACATGCAATTATGATATTGACAATATAGTCATATGCATACAACATATATATGTATATGACTATAAAGGATGAATTATGGGACAATATCAATTTCCAGTTGGGCTGACCGAACATTCACAACGCTTGTCCATGACGGGCATGGAATTTGTGGGGGCAATGGGTGATAAAACTTTGCCAATGCCGCCAATGGCGGGCGTTTTGCCGATTATTCCACATTCGTTCGAGCTTGGGTTCGTGGAATTTAGGGCAACTTCAGAGGAACGTTTTGCAAACCCAATGCACACGACACATGGTGGTTGGTCATTATCAATGATTGACACAGCCACCGCAATGGCGGCCTATACAACACTAAAAAAAGGTGAAAGCCTTGTAACATTAGATACTTCGGGAAAATTTATAAGACCAATAACCCCCATGCTTGGTGAATTGCGTATAATTGGCAAGGTCATTAGTCGCGGCAGGACAATCATAACAATTGAGGGTCGCATAGAAGATTTAAACGGCAAACTTTATGTCCACGGCAATTCATCTTGCCAAATAATATCCTAATTAAAAATTGCTTTCAGATAAAAGTTCTTGATTTGTTCATAATTTAGCGCCATGATTACGTCATGAGTTTTGTGCGTGCAATTACAATTATCGGCATTGACCCCGGTCTTAATCATACCGGCTGGGGCATTGTGAAAAGTGTGAATAATAAAATCTCTTGGGTGGCACATGGCGTCATTTCACCACCTTCTAAAATGCCACTTGCCAGCCGTCTGGGAACAATTGGTAATGCAATCAACGAAATAATTGATGCCTATAATCCCGATGAGGCGGCGGTTGAAGAAACCTTTGTTGCCAATTCCAACAAGTCATCTTTGCTATTAGGTCATGCGCGCGGTGCGGCAATTGCCGCCCTTGCAATGCGTAATCTTGATGTTGCCGAATATGCGACGCGCCTTGTTAAAAAAGCGGTGGTTGGCACGGGAACGGCGGAAAAAGAGCAGGTGGTTTTCATGGTAAAACGCCTTTTGCCCAATGCCGTTTCAGAAAATAAAGAAAAAATGGATTCGTACGATGCTTTGGCGGTGGCAATTTGTCATTCGTCGATGCGCAATAATTTACGATTAATAGGTGCAAAATGATTGGTTCACTAAAAGGCATGGTTGCCGGGCTTTATGATGATCGCGCAATTATTGAGGTGGGTGGTGTTGGCTATCTCGTTTTTTTAGGAACGGCATCATTGGCGCGTCTTAAAAATGGTGATGCGGTGCAATTATTCATTGAAACCTATGTTCGCGAAGATGCGCTAAAACTTTTTGGCTTTTTTAGCGATGTTGAACGCGCGTGGTTTGTTCGCCTGCAAGAAGTTTCGGGTGTGGGTGCAAAGGTTGCGCTTGCAATACTTGATATTTTATCACCATCACAGATTATTCAGGCGGTTGAAATTGGTGACAAAGGTATGGTTGGGCGTGCTTCTGGGGTTGGTCCAAAACTTGCGCAACGTATCGTCACCGAATTAAAGGGGCGCCCAATGCCAGCAACGCTTTATGGTGCTAAATCAGAAGCAATCACAAGCGCCTATACCCCACCATCCGAAGAAATCCAGACCGAAGAAATAAGACGTGATGCCTTGGGCGATATGACGCTTAGGAATAGTGCAATTTCCGCTTTGCAAAATTTGGGAATTGGGCAATCTGATGCCATGAATGCGGTGGCGCATGCCTATCAAAAATTCGAAACCGACCCTGAACTTAATGCACTCGTGAAACAGGCACTTAAAGAGCTTAAATCGTGACAGAATATGATAACCGAATTTTAAATTCTGAACGTGCAACTGGTGAGGGGCATGACCGCGCACTGCGCCCCAGTGGTTTTGACGAATTTGTTGGGCAAAAGGATTTAACCGAAAATCTAAAGGTTTTTGTAAAAGCGGCTTCATCACGCAAAGACGCGCTTGATCACCTCTTGCTTTTTGGCCCACCTGGTCTTGGTAAAACCACACTGGCGCAAATTGTGGCGCGTGAAATGGGGGTTGGCTTTAAATCAACTTCGGGGCCGGTAATTGCCAAGGCAGGGGATTTGGCGGCACTTTTGACCAATCTTGAACCCAATGATGTTTTATTTATTGATGAGATTCACCGTCTTCCCGCGAATGTTGAGGAAATTCTTTATCCCGCCATGGAGGATTATGCCCTTGATTTGGTGATTGGTGAAGGGCCATCGGCGCGTTCAATCCGCATTGATTTATCGCCTTTTACTTTGGTGGGGGCAACCACACGTTCGGGGCTTTTATCAAGTCCGTTACGCGATAGGTTTGGTATTGTTTCACGCCTTGATTTTTATAATGTTCCAGAATTGATGACTATTCTGGCACGTGCGGCAACCAAGCTTGGTGCAAATTTGACCAAAGATGGTGCTGAAGAAATTGCAAAACGTTCCCGTGGGACACCGCGTATTGCCATGCGGCTTTTGCGGCGTGTGCGTGATTTTGCCGATGCGGCGGGAACGGCACTTGATGCCGCCGTGGCGGCACATGGTCTAAGTCGGCTTGATATTGACCCCGATGGTCTTGATATGCTTGACCGCCGTTATTTGCGCGCACTGGTCGAAACTTATGGCGGTGGCCCTGTGGGGGTTGAAACATTGGCGGCGGCATTGGCGGAGGCCAAAGACGGTGTCGAAGATGTTATCGAGCCTTATTTATTGCAACAAGGCTTTATAATGCGCACCCCGCGCGGGCGCATGGCGGCGGCGCGTGCCTATGAATTATTTGGCTTGCCACAACCAAAAATCAAAGGCAGCGATTTATTTGATAAGGATGAGGATTAATGGGCGCGCAATTTTGCCGCCGCAATTAATTCATCCATAGTGCTAACTGTTTTGATATTATATTTTGCCGCCACGGCGTCAACATTACCCTTGCGCCAAAAACCGTCGGGGCAATAGATTATTAATTTATCCGTTCTGGCATAAAGACCAAGTTCCATCAGGCTAATTGGGCTTTGGGTATTGGGTGCAAGATACATTATTATTGTGTCGGCATCTTCTAATGCCGCTAATTCCCATTCGACTTGTTGTTTGAAATGCGGGTCGGAAAGTTCGGGTTTCCAATCCCTGTTCCAATCACTACGGCGCGGGTTATAAATAATGGCATTGGTGTCTTTTAAGGCGTTTATAATTTCCGCCTGCCAATCAGTTGCTTTGCCCATTTCGATTGAACCCGCAAGAAATATTTTGTGTGTTTTTGCTGTCGTTGCAATGGGGTTGGGTGATGTAATAACCGTAAAACCATTCGGTGCGGTTGCGCAACCTGCAATAGATGCGGCATTAAACATCAAAATCAATATTGCAAGCCACCGCAAATAAGTTTTATAAAGAGCCAAAGAACCATCCCCCGTTTTTAAACACCCTCCCATATCTGATGGTTTCTTTCAACATAGGCGATGATTCATGACTGATATTGACAATGCATATAGCGGACGCTTTGCCGAAGACGGCAAAACCCACATCCTTCCAGTTAGAATTTATTATAAAGATACGGATATGTCGGGCATTGTTTATCACGGCAATTATGTCACCTATTTTGAACGGGGTCGCACCGACCATATGCGCGAAATCGGCATAACCCATACCGATATTGGTAAGCGTGAAAAGCCGCTTGCCTTTGCGGTTATCGCCATGGATTTGCGCTTTAAAAAGGCGGCGCGTATTGATGATAATCTTTTGGTTCATACCAAATATATGGCGCTTAATGGTGCCAAGATTCACATCAAACAATGGATAACCCGCAAGAATGACAAAGGCGGCGAAGACATGATTTGCACCAATGACATCACTGCCGTCACCATTGACATGAATGGTATGCCCCAACGCCCACAGGCGGATATTGTCGAGGCATTCCAACCATATCTAGCCGACAAAGAATAATTACCGCAAATATTTCGCGTGAAAGCGCAAATGTTCTTCTATAAAAGTGCTTATGAAATAGTATGAATGGTCATAGCCTTCTTGGATGCGAACTTGCGCTTTTTGCCCAGATTTTCCTAGTGCTTCTGTGAAAAGGTGGGTTTTTAATTGCCCTTCAAGGAAATTATCGGCACTGCCTTGATCAATCAAGCATGGGATTAGTTCCGCACCATCTTCGAGCAATGCACAGGCATCATATTCACGCCAAAAAATCTGATTATCATCCAAATATCCCGACAATGCCTTTTGCCCCCATGGGCAATTAATTGGCGAAACAATTGGTGCAAAGGCGGAAACCGATTTGAACTTATCAGGGCTACGTAGGGCAATGGTCAATGCCCCATGACCACCCATTGAATGACCCGTAATCGAAACCCGCCCCATATCGGCGGGCAGGTTTGCACCAATTGCCGCCAATAATTCTTCTTCAATATAGGTTTTCATATTGTAGTTTTCAGACCATGGTGCTTGGGTTGCATCCACATAAAACCCCGCACCAAGGCCAAAGTCATACGCCTTGTCCGCATCATCCGGCACATTTTCGCCGCGTGGTGATGTATCGGGGGCAATGAAAATTAAACCTAATTCAGATGCAATACGTTGCGCCCCTGCCTTAACGGTAACATTTTCTTCGGTGCAGGTAAGACCGGAAAGATAAATCACCACCGGTAACTTTGCCCCGTCTTCATGCGGTGGCACAAAGGCGGCAAACCGCATTTTAGTTTTGGTGGCACTGCTTTGATGCGCAAAGACATATTGCACGCCACCAAAGCATTTATTTTGGGAAATGGTTTCAAGGGTCATTTATTTTTATCTTTATTTTATATGATAATACTTTTTATTTCTTCTATATTTAATGGCTTTTCAGCACGAGAATGTGCGATTCTGTGGCAGTTTGGACATAAGCAAATTAGTTCGTCAATTTTTGTCACAGTTACATCCTTTAAATTCCCTATAGGGTTTATATGGTGTACATCGATAACAAATCTATTTTCACCTAATTTTAAATAAAAACCACATGCTAAACACGTATTGTTATCAATCTTTCGCCTTTCAGCTGCTAAATTTTTGTTACGTGATTTTTTTAGATATTTTGTTTCATATTCAATACCTTCAATGCCCTGTAAATAAGCGATTTGATTTGGGTTTGTGATTAGTGAATCTGATATTAGCTGATTTATCTCTTCGCCAAATTCAGAAATATTTACAGCAGTATGTCTGTTTTTGCATTTTTCATTAAGTTCATCAGATATATATGTGTGCCTTATCTTTTGTTTTAACCATGAAACTTTACGTCTATGTGGTAAAAACCCTTGTTTTTCATCATAATAGTAATCTCCAGAAACGAAACCCACATAATAATTTTTATCTGAATCACTACCAAGTATTTTGTCACCGATGTTTAGAAGGTTAGAAACTCTCCATATAGTTCCCCCAGCATATGATGCTTGTTCCTTGGAAGCATTTTCATGAAATTTATTATATATTTTACGAAATTCTGAATTATACTTAGTTCTCGTGTTTGATAGAATTTCTTTTAAATCGTGCCAAACTCCGTAGTCGATTCCAATGAATTCGCCTTGAATACAAGATTCTGAATGAATAGATTTCTCCCCCATTCTTACATGCAAGAAATTTGGCATGGTAAAACCTTCCCCTTAAAACGTCACCACACTTCTAATTGATTTTCCTTCATGCATCAAATCAAAAGCATCATTGATTTTTTCAAGTGGCATTACGTGGGTGATAAGGTCGTCGATGTTGATTTTGCCTTCCATGTACCAATCAACGATTTTTGGCACATCGGTGCGCCCGCGTGCGCCGCCAAATGCTGAACCTTTCCAAACCCGACCTGTAACCAATTGGAATGGGCGGGTTGAGATTTCTTTTCCCGCTTCGGCAACGCCAATAATAATGCTTTCACCCCAACCACGGTGACAGCATTCAAGTGCTTGGCGCATAACGTCGGTGTTTCCGGTTGCATCAAAACTAAAATCCGCGCCACCACCGGTAAGGTCAACAATCGCCTGTACTACCTTGTCACGACCAACTTCATTTGGATTAATAAAATGCGTCATGCCGAATTTTTTCGCCATCTCAACTTTGGCAGGGTTGATATCAACGCCGATAATTTTATCTGCACCAACCATACGCGCGCCTTGGATAACATTAAGGCCAATGCCACCAAGCCCAAAGACCACAACATTCGCCCCCGGCCAAACCTTGGCGGTATAAATAACCGCGCCAATGCCTGTGGTAACGCCACAGCCAATATAACAAATTTTTTCAAATGGTGCGTCTTCACGAACTTTGGCAACCGCAATTTCGGGCAAAACTGTAAAGTTTGAAAAGGTTGAACAGCCCATATAATGGAAAATATCTTTGCCGCCCATTGAAAAACGGCTTGTGCCATCTGGCATCAATCCTTGCCCTTGGGTGGCGCGAATGGATGTGCAAAGGTTGGAGCGTTGGGATAAACAGGTTTTGCAGCCACGACATTCAGGGGTGTAAAGCGGGATAACATGATCACCCTCTTTAACGCTGGTAACACCTTTGCCAACTGCGCGCACAATGCCCGCACCCTCATGCCCCAAAATTGCGGGAAATTTCCCCTCACTATCCAAGCCAGACAATGTATAGGCGTCGGTATGACAAATTCCGGTTGCCATAATTTCAACCAAAACCTCACCATCTTTTGGGCCATCTAATTTAACGGTTTCTATGGTTAGTGGTTTTTTTGCTTCCCATGCGACTGCGGCGCGTGTTTCCATTTTCGTGCTCCCTGAAAATGAGTATAGTTTTTAAAAAGATTGTTATTTTTCGAAAATAATTAGTGAAACGGTTTTTTTATTTTTGCAAGATTGCTATAAGAATAATTATGAAATTTGGACCAGTGATTTTTGGTGTGACTTTGTTGTTTGCAACCGCGTTTGCAAATGCCAATATCCCTGTGAGACAGGAATTATCATCCCGTGCCGACAAGATTTTTAGCCAATATTCATTTGAAATATGGCGCAGCCAAAGTGCTGAGAATCGTGAAAATTATAAAAAATTCGAAAATTTCTTGCGTGATAGACAGGTTTTAAATATCGTTCCAACCTATCAATTATTGCGCACGGCATCGGATGCGGGAATGTGCCATGAAAGCGCGTTTGAAGTTCCGCCAATGAAGTTTTGGGATAATATTGTCAACACGCTTGCCTATATTCGCGATTATGTAAAACCCGAACTTGGCGCATTGGAGGCAATGTCGGGCTATCGTAACCCTACATTAAATGCCTGTGCTAGTGGTGCGCCGCGTTCGGCACATACCGAATATTATGCGCTTGATTTAATTCCCGTTCACGACATGCCGCGCAAGGAATTATTTTATAAAATCTGTCGCGCCCATGAAAAACATGGTGAAGAATATCATATTGGGCTTGGTTTTTATTCGGGTTTGCGGTTTCATGTGGATTCACGCTCTTATAGGCGTTGGGGCTTTAACGGGCGGGGAATAACTTCACCTTGTGTTTATTATGATTTGCCAAATGATGGTAATCAAACAGCAAATGCAAGCAACGCGACACAATAGAGACTTGTCTTTTTATTTGTAATAGACTTAAAATCAACATAGATATAAGCCGTTAATATAGGCAAGAGAATATTTATAAAATCCGGCAGGGAATTAGAAAATGTCAAACATAGATAATAATGACGAAAACATTGCAGCACCAGAAGCAAATGTAGAGCCAAAAAAAGTTGAAGAAATCAAAAAAGAAACACCGGATTATAAACCTGCGGCGGCTGCATCTAATGCCCCTGAAACCAAGACTATTATTCAAAAACGTGGTGGTGTTGGTTTTATGACGGCGACTTTTTTGTCATGCTGTGCGGCACTTGGTGGCGCGTATTTGGCATTATTTATTCAGGCACGCCCCGATATTGCCCAAACGCTTAAAATTACACCATTCCTGCCCAAAAGCCAAAATTTAGCTGAACTTGATAAATTGCAAAAAGATATTTCCGATTTGCAAAAGTCAATTGCGGCGGTTTCCCAACCAATGGTTAATGTTACCGCCCCTGCTGCCGCTACTCCAAATAATGCACCAAATGCGACACAGCCTGCACAAACTGCCGATGCGAATGCGCCAAAAGTTTCGCTGCAAAATACCCAAGTGCCACAGGCACAGGTTCAAGCTGCGCAGCAAGCAATTACATTAGAGCCACTTCGGGCAGATATTGCGGGATTGTCAGGTCGTTTAACCGCGATTGAAACCCGCCTTGCCGCACTTGACCCAACCGGAACTGGTGGGGCAATTATTGCATCATTGCAAACCGAAATTGCGACATTAAAAGTAACGGTTGCAAACCTTCAGCAGCAGGTTGCACAAACACCATCACCAGCAACAACTTTTGCAATTATGTCATTGGCAGAGGCAGCGGGACGCAATGGTTCATTCATGCCGGAATTTGAAGCGGTTCGTTCTGCATTGCCATTTTTGCCAGAAGTTTCCGCATTGGAGCCATTGGCAAAAACCGGTGCGCCAACACGTGGTCTTTTACGTGAAGAATTTATGGATCTAAGCGCCGAAGTAGCCAAAGCCCAACAACAAGCGCAAAAAAAGGAAAAAGGGTTAACTGGATTTTTCCATAATCTTTTTGCCAATGCTTTTAAGGTTGAGGTTAAACAAAACAACCAAAATAACCCATCCGAAATATTGGCACGTGCCAAAACCAAACTGGATTTAGATGACCTTCAAGGCGCAATTGCTGAATTGCAAACCCTTCCTAATCCCCCGCAAAGTGTTGGTAAATGGATAGAGGAGGCAAAACGTCGCCAAGATTTAGAGGTTAAGATTTCAACCCTTCGTGCGGCGATTGAGCGTAATATGTATGCCCAAGTGCAACAGCCACAATTGCAGCAACAAAACGCAAATGTACAAGCGCCAATTGGCACAATTGCCCCGCCGGCAAATAATAATGCAATTGCAAACGGACAAAACACTAATCAGGGGGTCGCTGGCAAATGAAATTAATAAGACTTATTCTGATTATTATTTTGGTTCTGGCTCTTGTGGCTGGATTTGGTTATTTGGCACTGCAAACTGGAACTATTACATATAATGATGGTGTGCGCACCATTACCACGAGCCCATTGATTGCGGTTGCAAGCCTTTTATTGGCGGTAATAATTTTAATGGTTGTTATTGGCTTTTTGGGTTGGCTTATTGCCTTGCCCGCGAAGATTAGCCGTGCAAACCTTGAAAATAATCGCAAAAAATCAATTGAATATATGGGTAGTGCCTTTGCCGCATTTGAAAGCGGTGATTATCTTGAAAGCCGCCGTGTGGCGCAAAAAGCATATAATCTATTTCCGAAAAGCCCAACCTTACAGCTTATGAATGCCCGTTTTAGCTTTGCCGCAGAAGATTATGCGGCGGCAGAAAAACTATTTGGTGAATTAACCCAAGTGGCAGGTTATGAGGTTGCGGCACGTAAAGGTCTTGCCGAAATTGCACAAAAAAATTCAAACTTTGCGGCGGCAATTTCTCATGCTGATGCGGCATTACAAGTTTCTAAAAAAGCCACATGGCCAATTGAAATGATTTTCAAGGAACGCGTTAATAATGGCGATTGGGAAGGGGCATTAACCACGCTTGATAATGCTGAAAAACGAGGGCTTATTGGTAAACAAACATTGGCACGGCGGCGTGCGGTTGTTTTGACTGCGGCGGCGCATCGTGCGGAAAAAGCGGGCGAATTATCAAAAGCACTTGAATATTCAACCCGTGCCGTAAAATTATCATCATCTTTTGCCCCGGCTGCGGTAATGGCGGCAAGATTGCAAAATATGTCGGGTAAAACTTGGGCGGCGGCTTCAACCATTGAACAAACTTGGGAGCGTGAGCCACACCCTGCACTTGCCATTGCTTACCGTGACCTTAAGGCAAATGAAACCAAAGAAGCCGTTGCAAAATGGGCGGAGGCATTGGTTCGCCTTAAGCCTGAACACCGCGAAAGCAAAATCCTTCAGGTTGAAGATGCAATTGCCGCCGGTGATGCCGCAACTGCGGGTGCAATTCTTGACAGATTATTGCAAGACAGGGCCACTTCACGCCTTTGGGCATTAAAGGCACAAGTTGCACAATTGCTTAAAGACAGTGTGAAATTCGATGAATTCATGCACAAGGCCGCTGCCGCACCGCGTGAACCCGATTGGTCGGATCTTGACCCCGATGGCAATGCCTTTGCCTATGAGGATGAAGATTGGGCAAGAATGGTTGAATCCTATGGTGACAAGGGGCAGCTTATTCACCCGCGCCTTGAACGTTTGCAACCATCCAAGGCATTAAAATCGGTTGCCGAAGATGTGCCGCCGGCAATTATCACTGCACCCGATGCCGAAGTTACCCCACCCGCAGTTGATGGCGTGGAGGCATTCAGCCACTTGGGTGAAGAGATAGAAGACGGCAAAAAGAAAAATTGGCTTGGAATATAGTTCATATTCTTAGAAAATTTATACAATATAAAAAGACCCCGCAGTTATTGCGGGGTCTTTTTAATTATTCAATAATTTATTTCCCTTGATATTCCTGCAATGGATGCACCATTAAACTTGGGTCAAGCTGTCTTCCATGCCATTTTAATGACCAATGAAGATGTGGGCCGTTTGAACGACCGGTTGACCCAACTTCACCAACTTTATCGCCTTGTTTTAGGCGTTGCCCGGCGGTTACATCAACCTTGCTCATATGCATGGAATACGAAATTAAACCTTGACCATGGTCAATACCAACCAGACCGCCTTCATAAAATAAATCAGGTTCGGCAATAACAACAATTCCTGATGCGGGTGCATAAATTGGTGTTCCGGTTGGTGCGCCAACGTCAACCCCATAATGCGGGGTTTGCAATGTGCCATTAAGTTTGCGCACCGCACCCCATGGTGATGTGATACGTATTTTATCAATTGGCCAACGGAAAGTTTCAAGAAATCCGCGTTCATATGGGTCAAGAGATGTCCATGCGCGGGTTTTAATCTCTTTATCGGCGGCGATTTTTGCCATTGCCGAATCTGGCGGGTTTACCTTGGCTGGTGGAAGGCCGTTAACCTCGGTCACTTTATAGGTGCGAGCCCATATGTTAAGGGTTTTGGAAAGTGTCTTTCCTTGAACCGTAATCTTTAACTCTGCGGTGGTGGCGGCATCACGATCAAGCCCTAAAACAAAATTACCATCACGGTCGGCGTTAAATACCACAGGCTCTTTGCCTGGTTCACCAAAGCTAATGTTCGCAAATGGTGCGGTTTTCCCGACAATTACACCCGATTGCATAAAGTTTCCCTTCATGCTTAGGGGGATTTGTACATCTTTATTGGCAATATTTTGCGTTGAGGCCATGGCAACTGATTGATGCGAAATATAAAAAACACCACCCAGAGCAATGCTTGAAAGAAGTGCAATTTTACTAAAAGTGAAAATATTCTTTACCAATTTTTGCCTCATTTTCACTTCCCCCTATAAAATATTATATATTAATCAGCTTGAATTTCTGGTTGTTTGCCCACCATTTCCATGGGGTCAAGTTGCCGCCCGCGCCACCGCATACGCCAGCAGAGATGTGGCCCAGTTGCCCGACCTTCCTTGCCAATTTCCCCAATCTTTTCACCTTTTTTAACCATTTGTCCAATCTGTACCATGATTTTTTTCTGGTGCAGATACATGGAAATAAGCCCTTGGCCATGATCGATGGCAACCATGCCGCCTTCGATTAACATTCCTGATTGGGCAATTACAATTTTACCATCCGCAGGGGCATAAATTGGCGTTCCCGCAGGTGCGGCAAGGTCAACGCCATAATGTGGCTGTAAAGGGTTTCCATTAAGGCTTCTTTGCGCGCCCCATGGTGATGAAATCGCATAATTTTTAACTGGAACATCAAATTGCTGTAAATAGCCACGGATACCATCATCACGTGAACTTAAACCCTCTTGCTTTACTGCTTGATCTTTATCAATTTTATCAAGCAAGTTCTGAGGTGGGTTTACGGTTGCAGGGGGTAAGCCATAAATAGAAATAATTTTATATTTCTTTTCCGCAACATTAAAAGTACGGGACTTTGTGTGACCATCAGGTGTTGTTATGGTTATGGTTGCAGTTTTTGGGGCATCGCGGTCAAAACCAAATACAAAATACCCCTCACTATCGGCGATTGCTTTTATACCAGCGGCATCAATATTTGAAAATGGTGTAGTTTTGCCGATAATTGTTCCCGCCTGTTCGATTTTACCCCAAAGCTCTAGTGGGATATCAACCTGTGGCGCGTCTTCCCCATTAACAAAACCGCGTAAATTATCTGCCTTGGCCCAATCGCAAGACGACAAAAATGGTGCTGCCATCAATAGTAATGACGTGCCCAAGGCTTTTTTAAAAAAACAAGAAAACGCGGTTTTTCTCAAGCTACAACCATTTTTTTATTATAAAATCGAATCAAAACAAAATGTAACCTTATAGTTAATTTATTATTTCTAAATCATAATGTGTAAGTATTTTCCAGCATTTTTTAGAATAAATCACCCTGTTCAGGTTTTTGCGGCTTAATTTGTGCAATTATGCCACTATCGGCAAATATAATATTTAGTTCGCGAGCCTTTTTTGCTTCTTCTGCACTCTTGATAATTTGGTTGTTTTTATCCTGCACTAGGGCAAAACCACGTTTTAATACATTTTTGTAGTCAAGGATATTTAAACGTCCGCCAAGGCTATCAAGTTTTATTGTTAAACTATTTATATTTTGTTTGAAGGCCGATGATAAACGACCAAAAACTTGGGTTGCGGCGTCCTTCTGCCGTTCGATTTTTATAATCTCGTGACGAAGAGTGTTTTTAACACCTTGAGATAAGCGGCTTTCAATGGCGGCAAGATTTTGCTTTTTAAGGCGTAAATCCTGCGCCAGTAAATGCGTGCCAAATTTTGTGCCGATTTTAGCAAATTTATTATTTGCCCTTGATATTTGGTTTTGCAACGCTGGTAAAAGTCGTAGGTCGATATTATCAAGCTGTTGTGCCTGATAGGCAAACAAATCCTGCCCCTTGGGTAAGTTGCTTTGGATGGCATTTAATTCCAGTTTGGCATTATTCAGGCGGCGCAAAAGTGCCGACTTTAAACGCCCTTCAACGCTGCTTAGATAAGCATCAAGTTCAGCACGAACTGGAACCGCCTTTTCGGCAGCACCGGTTGGAGTGGGGGCGCGTAAATCTGCGGCATAATCGATTAATGTTGTATCGGTTTCATGCCCAACCGCCGAAATAATTGGGATTTCAGATGCCGCAACCGCACGCACCACGTTTTCTTCATTAAAACACCATAAATCTTCAATAGAGCCACCACCACGCGCAACAATAAGCAAATCTGGGCGTGGGGTTTCGCCGTCAATTGGCAAGGCGTTAAACCCCCCGATGGCATGAACAATTTGGGCGGCGGCCTTGTCCCCTTGTACCAACACCCCCCAAAGCAGAATATGTGATGGGAAGCGTTCGGTAATACGGTGTAAAATATCACGAATTACCGCGCCAGTTGGTGATGTAATAACGCCAATGGTTTTCGGTAAATAGGGAATTGGCTTTTTACGAGCTTCATCAAAAAGCCCCTCGGCAGCCAATTTTTTACGCCGCTCCTCAAGCTGGGCCAAGATTGCGCCCATGCCCGCAGGTTCAATTGTGTCGATAATTATTTGATAGCGTGACTGCCCCTCAAAAGTGGTGATGCGCCCGGTGGCGATAACTTCAAGACCTTCTTCAGGTTTGGTTTTAAGATTGCGTGCAGTTCCCGCCCAAATGATGGCATTAATAACCGCTTTATCATCTTTTAAATCAAAATAAATATGCCCTGATTTAGCAATTGTTACCCGTCCACATTCGGCGCGCACCCGAACCTGTGAAAAACCATTTTCCAAAGTTTTCTTAATTGCGCCCGATAATTCGGACACGGAAAATTCGGGGATATTAGATGGGGTTTGGTTTAAAATTGGCATGTAAAAGAACTAGCAATAAGAAGCATATTTTGCAAATAAAAAGCCCCGCCAAAAGACGGGGCTTGAAATTTGTAGATTTTAAAATCTATTAAGAAGCGTAGTATTCCACAACCAAATTTGGTTCCATTTGCGCGCCATAAGGAACGTCAGCAAGTTCAGGAACGCGAAGGAAAGTTGCTTTCATGTGTGGTGCATCAAGCTCGATATAATCAGGAACATCACGTTCAGCAGATTCAAGAGCTTCAAGAACCAATGCCATTGTGCGTGAACGTTCACGAACTTCAACAACATCACCAACTTTTAGACGGTAAGAAGGAATATTTACTTTTTTGCCGTTTACCATAACGTGACCGTGGTTTACAAACTGACGAGCAGCGAAAACAGTAGGAACGAATTTTGCACGGTAAACAACCGCGTCAAGGCGTTGCTCAAGAAGACCGATAAGGTTTTCCGCAGTGTTGCCTTTAATACGGTCAGCTTCTTCATAAAGACCAGCGAAATGTTTTTCAGAAATAGAGCCGTAATAGCCTTTTAGTTTCTGTTTTGCGCGAAGCTGTAAACCAAAGTCAGAAAGTTTGCCGCTACGGCCGGTTGGACCATGTTGACCAGGTTTATAAGAACGTTTGTTTACAGGAGATTTCGCACGACCCCAAATGTTTTCACCCATACGGCGGTCGATTTTGTACTTAGCATTATGACGTTTAGACATAGATAATCCTATTTGGCGGTTCGGGTGTTACCCATGCAACACTTTAAAATGGCCGAATTCGCCTGCCCATTAATGGGATAAATCCCATAAGAATTGGCGCATAGACAATCTTTGCCAGCAAATGTCAAGGGGAAAAAGCAATTATTTCCCATATGGCACAATGCCTTTAGCCAATATGCTCTAATTCAAGATATTCATGGGAGCGCATTTCATATAGGCGTGAAGATGTGCGTTCAAATTCAAAGCTTTGGGTGCCGTCAGTATATAATTTATCGGCTTCAACTTCGGCGGTGATAATGGTTTTGCATTTGTTTTCATATAATGCGTCAATCAGATTGCGAAATCTTGTTGCTTCATTTGCCTGATCGCGCCCTAATTTAGGGATGTTTTCAATCATTACCGTATGATAAATACGTGCGATTTGTAAATAATCACGCACCCCAAGTGGGCTGGTTGATGTACCAAAATTTCCGCAAATATCCATAAATTCGAAGCGTGCGCAACCAGCGGCAACTTGGGGAATCGGGATTTCGCGCCCATCATTTATAATTACGGTTTCTTGCGGTTTTGCCCCAAAGGTAAGGCGTTCCCATGCGCGATCCATAAAGTTTTTTGCCCCATTATCAAGTGGGGAATAATAAACCGGCTCGGCCTGTAAGCGTTTTAGGCGGTAATCGCGCTCGGAATCGAGTGAGTGAATCTCAAGCTCTTTTGTCATTCGCTCAAGAAATGGAACAACCAATTGTCGATTAAGGCCGTTTTTATATAATTCCGATGGATGGCGGTTGGAGGTTGCAACCACAACCACCTGCCTATCCCATAAGGCATTAAAAAGGCGACCAAGAACCATTGCATCAGCAATATCGGTTATTTGAAATTCGTCAAAACAAAGCAGGCTGGCTTCGTTGAAAATTTTTTGCGCGATTGGTGGGATGGGGTCGTCACCAGCACCTTTTACATAATGG
Source organism: Hyphomonadaceae bacterium UBA1933 (assembly GCA_002337085.1). Taxonomy (GTDB): domain Bacteria; phylum Pseudomonadota; class Alphaproteobacteria; order Caulobacterales; family Aquidulcibacteraceae; genus Pseudaquidulcibacter. Next base: position 407,544 of record DDFH01000006.1, read on the forward strand.
GGTTGGGCGCGGCGTTGTTTTTCATCCAATTTACGCCATGTGTTAATATCATCATGAACCTTGGCCATAAATTCATGGAAGTGAATGCGCTTTTTAGATGGATAATTCGTATTGTCATAAAATAAATCCATCAGCATGGATTTTCCGCGACCGACCTTGCCATAAATATAAATGCCTTTTGGCATTGGCTCTGGCTTACCAAAAAGGAATTTAATCCGATTGGGTTTAAAACCTTTTAGACGGTTTTCAAGAACGGACAAATATTCCGCCGCTTCTGCTTGCGCTGGGTCAAATTCGATAAGACCAGCAGCAGCTTTTTCGCGATATGCGGTGATTAAGGTCATGCCAATGCCTTAAAAATTAAATAGCCGCCAAGGGCAAATGCAACGCCTGCTATAAAGAAAAATAGCAATGGGTTTTTAAATGACGCGTGTTTCATGCCCCATAAATATGAAATATAAATCATTTTGCAAATGCTAATTGTGCTTATTTATAGTGACAAAGTGATTTTTTTTAGCTATTGCCCGCACCGCCTAGTTATTAGGCGAACTTTGACAACAACAAAAATGCGAAAAAATTAAAAACTTTGTTTTTAATTTTACCCGTGCAAAGGACTAAAAATGACAAATATTATCGACACTCTTAACAAAGAAGAGATTGCCCGCGTTTCAGAAGGCAAAAACATTCCTGAATTTTCACCTGGTGATACATTACGCGTAAACGTAAAAATCAAAGAGGGTGAGCGCGAACGTGTTCAGGCTTATGAAGGCGTTTGTATTGCCCGTTCTGGTGGCGGTCTTTCTGCAAACTTCACTGTTCGTAAAATTTCTTTCGGTGAAGGTGTGGAACGTGTATTCCCGCTTTATTCACCAAATGTTGAATCAATTCAGTTGGTTCGTAAAGGTAAAGTTCGTCGTGCGAAACTTTACTATCTTCGTGACCGTCGCGGTAAATCTGCACGTATCGCAGAACGTACAACTGGTCGTACTTACGAATAATTTGGCGAATAATTGGCGAATAATTTCGCGATTATTTCAAAACCAAAAAGCCTGAACAAAGTTTCGGGCTTTTTTGTTGTTTAAAATTTAGAACTCTTAGAATTTAGCCATTTAAAATTTAGGCTGACTATGTGTATCTGCGGCGGTGCGGTAAATTTGCGCCATTTGTAACGCAATGGCGCGTCCCTGCTTGGCATATGATGCCTCACGTGTGTCTTTATCGGATGGGCAAGGGTTTTGCCCCTGGCCCAAGGATTCGAAACCAGAGTTAAAGGCAACGATTAAAGGATCACGAATATATTCTGCGCTTGGTGCTTCAAGGTCGAGCATGGTTGCCATTTTAGAGCGATAGGTTTGGTCACCTGCGCCCATGCATGAAACCCGCAATGCGTGCAATGCGCCCATAATGCGCGATAATTCCATAAGCTTAGTTTTTTTTGCCGGCTCTATTTCACGTTTGCGGTGTGGGGTTGCCGCAATAATCTGCTGATCTTCTGGGCTATTTTGCCAATAGACTTCACCATCATACGTTCCGTCATATCCGGCATCTTTTAAGGTTTGCTTTTTAACCTGTGGTGTGGGTGGTGTATCTTCTGGCGGCAGGTCGGGAGCAAATTCATCGGGGATTTGCACATCTGGTGCAGCGACCTCATTATTAGTTTGGTTTTGCTGTGGCGCTGTGACAGCTTCTGGATTTGCTGGAAGGTTGTCAGTGCTATGGGTTTCTTGTGCGATTGCGGCGGCAACGCCTATTGCACACACCATAATTATTGAAGAAAGCACTATTTTGCCACTCATCATGAACCTCTTATGGCAATTCTGGGCTAATTTGACCGTTTTCGTCAATATGCTAATGTAAATAATTATGTTTTGCGGGGTTGCATGTGTGGTCGTTTTGCATTGGCAAAGTTTTTGGAAAAACTTGCGGAGATATTTGCCGCTTCTTATGATGGTAAATATGAAGCCAATTTCAACATTGCCCCAACCAATGACATTTTAATGGTGGCAATTGGCAAAGATGGCGGGCGAAGAATTATAAAAGCCAGATGGGGACTTGTTCCCGAATGGATGGATATAGAAAATAATAGTGTGCTTTTTAATGCGCGCTCTGAAACCTTACTTGAAAAACCATCATTTAAAAATGCGTTTTTAAAACGACGTTGCATAATTCCTGCTGATGGTTTTTATGAATGGTCGCGTGAGGGCAAGACGCGAACACCATATTATGTTGAGCGCAATGATGAAACGCCTCTTGCCTTTGCCGGGCTTTGGGAAATGAAAAAACTTGGCGATGAAATTCTACTTTCGACAAGTATTATAACAACGGCGGCAAGCGAGAAGTTTTCCGAAATTCATCACCGTTTTCCGGTGACGCTTGAACAAAAGGATTGGAATATTTGGCTTGATAAAGCGGCAAATATTTCGCAATTGCAATGCTTGTTCAAGACCCCTGATGATGGCATATTGAATGTCAATAAAGTGTCATCAGAAGTAAATAAGATAAAAAATAATTATGCGGCATTGAAAAATCCCGTTTTATAGGCAGGCGGATGGAAAATAATAATGGGGCAACCACACCCGCACCAAAAATATGGCTATATTTAATAAGTATTGGCATTGCCTATATGGCAAGCCGTTATGATTTTCAGCTTTCGACACTTACATTGCCGCAATATCAGGCTTCGTTAGGGCTTTCTGAAAGTTTTGCACAGAAAATCACCGCTTTTGTAAAGCTTGGTGCATTGCCTGCAATATTAATTGTATTTTTTGCCGACAAAATCGGACGTAAGCCTATCTTTATCTGGTCATTTATTGGTTTTTGTTTATCAGCAATATTGGTTGCCAGTGCGCAAAATGCCTTGATGCTTTTGGCGGGATTGTTTTCAACCCGCCTTTTCACCATGGTAGGTGAGCTATTGGCGGTGGTATTATTAGCCGAGGCGGTTGGTGCTGACAGGCGCGGGTATTTTTTGGGGTTATTGGCGCTATTTGGAACCGCAGGTGATGCATTGGCGTTAATATTATATGGTATTTTTGGTGAAGTACATGAAATATGGCGAAGCCTTTATTTCCTTGGCGCAAGTCCAATATTCATGGTGATATGGTGGCATTTTTCATTGCGTGAATCGCAGGCGTTTATAAATGCAAAATCAACTCATGGTGCGGTGATTAACCCATTAAAAGAGATTAAGCCATATCTTAAAACGCTTGGTCTTATTTCAATATTTTTATTTCTTTTCTGGATACCGGTTTCCCCCGCCCTAAGCCTATTATCACAATATTTACAGACACATTTAGGGTGGAAACCGTCACAGATTACTGTGCTTTACATGATTGCAGGATTGCTTGGTATGCTTGGTAATGTTTTTGGCGGCAAATTATCCGACATATTTGGACGTAAGATTATAATATATGTATCAACTATAATGGTTGGGATTGGGCTTTCGATACTATATTTAAGTGATAATCAATTCATAATTGGCATTTCATATTCAATTGGTCTTATTGGTTGGTTTGGCTTCTTAACTGCAACCCGTACCCTTATTACTGAAAGCGTTAATACAGAGGCACGGGCCACAGCAATTTCTGGAACTGATGTATTTTCAACCCTTGGGTCATTCATTGGCAATTATGCGGTGGGGCATATGGTTATGATGAATATCAAAACCGATAGTGCAATGATTTATCTTATGCCCGCAATGTTTATTGGGCTTTTGTTATTGTTAAAGATTGATGAAACCAAGCCTAAAATAAATTCCCCTAAAATAGGCTTCTAGGGTTAAGCATATTTTGCGGGTCAATAGCCGCCTTTAATGTCTTCATTAATTCAAGGTGTGGCTTGGGTTCGCGTACGCAAAACTCATCTTTTCTTGCCACGCCAATGCCGTGTTCAGCAGATATTGAACCGCCCAAAGACACCACAACATCATTAACCGCATGATTTATATCTTTAATAAAACTTTGGAATTCATCATCTGGCATGGTTTCGGGGCGGGCAACATCATAATGAATATTGCCATCACTAATATGGCCAAAGGCAACAATGCGTGCGCCATTAACGATATTTTTTGCCGCCGCTTCGGCGCGTTCTAGGAACACAGGTATTTTTGAGATTGGCACTGAAACATCGTGTTTTGCGGCGCGGCCTTCGGGTTTTTGTGCCGCGCTCATACCTTCGCGTAGGTGCCAGAATGAATTTGCCTGCGCATCATTTTGGGCGATTGTGGCATCGCTAATCTTGCCATCTTCCAAAAGTTTTGAAAGGGCTTCTTCAACCTTTATTGGAAGGTCGGCAAATGCCCCCTCAAATTCAACTAATGCGGTGAAATTGTGTAATTCTGATAGTGGGTTGCGCGCACCAAGGTTTTTGATACCAAATTGCAATGCCTGCTTATTCATAATTTCAAAAGCGGTAATGGCGGCGGTTTGTTCTTCGAGTATATGTAAACACTCAACCGCCATTTGTGCATTTTCAATGCCAAGCATGGCAACAACACTATATTTCGGGCGGGCAGAGATTTTCAGACTTGCGGCAGTTATTACCCCAAGCGTGCCTTCAGCACCAATAAAAAGCTGTTTTAAATCATAGCCCGTATTGTCTTTACGTAGCGCCGAAAGTTCTGAATAAATTTCACCATTTGGCAAAACCACTTCAAGCCCCAATATTAATTGCCGCATCATGCCAAATTTACGAACATGAACCCCGCCGGCATTGGTCGAAATTAATCCGCCAATTGTTGCCGATCCTTGTGACGCCAGCGTAAGAGGGAAGCGGCGATTATTTGCCGCCGCAGCATTTTGCAAATTTTCTAAAATCACGCCCGCTTCGGCAATGATGCAATCATCAAGCGGGTTAATCTCACGGATTTTATTAAGGCGGTGCAATGATAATAGGATTTCACCCATTGGTATTTGCCCGCCAACGAGGCCGGTATTTCCACCTTGCGACACCAGTTTTAGGTGATTTTGTCCGCAAAATTTAACAATTTCCTGCACCTGTGCGGTTGAATTGGGCGCAAGCATAAACGGCGTATTACCAAAATATCTATCACGCCACTCTTTAAGGTGCGGGGCAATTAAGTCACCGTCTGTGATTACGCCGTCATCACCAATAAGATTACGGAATTTTTCTAACAAGCCTATTTCCATTCGCTTAGCAATTCGGAAATATTTGGTCTTTCACGTTCGGTTGGTGCATTTTTTGGTTTACCAATGAAGAAAAAGCCGATGATTTTTTCATTTTCCGTCATATTAAATAATGGCTTTATATCATCATCAAATGCCACCCATTCGGTAAGCCAGGTTGCGGCATAGCCAAAAGCATTCGCAGCCAAATTTATGGCAAAACCAAGCCCGCCCGCACTCATCAATTGTTCAAATTCTGGTGCTTTTGGGTGTGGAATTGGGCTAGAAATTAATAAAAGGATTGTGTGCGCGCGTTCGAAACGTGCCGATTCCATTTCATAATGGTTTTCATCCATTTCAGGGTGTTTGGCCCTGTAAATATCCGCCATTTTAACACCAAGTTTACGGCGCGCATCGCCACTAAACTTTACAAACCTCCAAGGGTTAATTTTTCCATGATCCGGAACGCGGGTTGCAACTTTTAAAATATCCAATAATTCTTCATCTGAAGGGCCATTATTTGGATCAATATCTTTCACCATAGTTGAGCGGCGGTTTAAAAGGGCGTCAACCAATGCTTTATTGGGTGCAGGCATCGGCAAAACAGAGTTTAATTCCGGAAGGGTGATTTTCATGACATTTTCCTTGAGATCAATGAAACCTTTATATTAGAAATTTGGAATTTTTCAAAGCGTAATTCAAGTATTAAACAATTAATCTTCTAATGCCGCCAACGATTTCCTAAGATTGCCATTAGAAGCCTCAAGCGTCTTTGAAACTTGTTCAAAATCACCCATTCCTAGCGCGATTAAAATTGCCGCTTTAAGGTTGCCATGTGAATCCTTGATTGCATTTTGCGCAATTTTGTCATCACAATGGGTTAGGGATTTAATAATCCGTACTGCGCGGTGTCTAAGTTTTTGATTGGTGGCAATCATGCCAACCATAAGCCCTTTATAAACCCCGCCTAGGGCAATCATTAATGCAGTAGAGAAAATATTTAACGCAACTTTTTGCGATGTTCCTGCCTTCATACGGGTTGATCCCGCCACTGGTTCAGGGCCAGTATCAAGGAAAATTGAACAATGCGGTTCCAAAATTAATGGGGTTCCGTTGTTGTTTGCAAAACCGATTGTAAGCGCGCCGCGCCGCTTTCCTTCTTCAACTGCACCTAATGTATAAGGTGTGCGTCCCGATGCGGCAACCGCAATAATTACGTCATCTTTGCCAACATTATATTCCACCATTGCAAGGCGACCATCATCAAAATTGTCCTCGGCATTTTCAACGGCGCGCATTAAGGCTTCTTCACCGCCTGCCATTGCAAAAACCAGTCTTTCCCACGGCCAGCCATATGTTGGAACAAGTTCAACCCCATCCTGTACAGCTACCCGACCAGATGTGCCAGCACCAACATAAATAATACGCCCTTGTGTGCCATCAAGACGTTCGCGGGCTTTTTCAACGGCATATGCGATTTGCTCTTTGGCATTTTGTACCGCAGAAACCGCAGTAAACTGCCCCTCTGCCATTGCATTAACTGCATCAAGTGCCGACCATTTATCAATGTCTATAAAGCGGGAATCAGGGGTTTCTGTTGTCATATTTGAGATACCGATTTTGAATAAAAAGTGTAAAAAGACTTTAATCAATTAATTTGCCCTAAGCCAAGGCAAAATAGCATGGATGGTTTAAGTGCAATAAAAATGCTGCGCATTTTGTTGCGCAGCATTTTCTATTTAAAAGCAATTAAACTTCCAATGCAGCCGCGTGAACATGGGCAATTAGTTCTGGGGCAAGATTTAATTTGTTTGCCAAATCTGCCAAATATGCCTTTTCTGCTGCACCATCGGGATTTATGGCAACCAAAGAAGCTGCATAAAGCTCTAAAGCGATTTCCGGTGTGGTTGCTGCGGCTACTAATGCCTCGGTATCAATTGGCTTTTCAAGTTCATCTAAAAGGAATGCTTTTTCTTCATCGCTTAGGGCAGCTTTTTGAAGTTTGTTATAAAGGCGTGCGCGTTCAGAATCATCAATTTTGCCATCGGCCTTCATGGCATTGATAATGGCTTTTAACGTTGCTTTGCCAATTGTCGCGCGTGCCGCACTATCGGTTGGAAGGAATTTGCCAGCATCACCATCGCCTTTATGTTTTTCCCATGCCTGATATGCGAGTGTGCCAAGAGCCGCAAGGCCGCCATAGGTTGCCATTTTGCGACCAAATTTACCCATCACCCCGCTTAGAAGAACCGCACCCAATGCACCGGCTGCTGCGGCGCCCATCGCGGTATTTTTGCTATTATCATCGCTTTTTACCTTTTCAATCAAGGCGCCACCTTCGGCTTTGATTGCATCTAATCCTTTTGGTAATTCGCGCTGCAAAGCGGCAATAATTTTATCGGGGTCAAACATCTATTCCTCCTTCAAAAAAGAATAATAGATATTTAATCCCTAACTTTGTGATTTCAATGTCAAAAGAAAATTTTGTATAAAAGCCGTCCTGGAGTAAGGGTAAAGACAAGGGCAATTATTAACCCCCCTGCATAGAGGCCAAGCATAAAGGCACGGTGCAGCATTATGTTACCGCGCTTTATTGCCCAAATACCAAGCGGCAAACCAACAACAAGCCATACAGTAAGTGTGGTGGTAAGAATATAGGTTGATTGTCTTCGCTCGGGTAATATCATTGCGGTAAGTGCGACTATCGCCATTAAAAACACCCAAAGCCAGCCGCGATAAAAATGGAATTTTGTTCCTTTTTTACTAATTAATTGAGTAGCACCAACCAACACCGCGACGGCCGCCGTCGCGATATGAACTTTTAATATAAGTGGTGCATTTATTAATGGTTCAATATTCATAACTATTTCGAAGACTAAGTGACCGATATTTATTCGCTGCGCAAGATGGCAATATTTTACGGAAATTAGAAAAAAATAGCTTTACAACCATCCAAGTTTTTAATTTATTAGTATTGTATTTAAATAATATATCCAGAAATTCAGTTATTAATGACCCTTTTATTGCCTAAAAGTGCGCCTATTGTAGCATCTTTGCCTGCCGAAAAAAATGCTGCGCACAACAGCACTATGAGACTAAATGTCGCACAAATAAAAGCTGCTGAACGTTACTTGATAAAACTTAACCCAAATTTTTCAGCACGATTTGGTGCAGGGCGTGTGGTGGCGGGATTGGTTTTGTTTGTCACATTTGTTGCGATTATCGGGGTTTTTGCGGGTTTTGGGCGACTGGTATCATATATTATGATTGCGCTTAACCTGCCATTATTAATCATACGCATTTTAACATTGTTTGATTTTAATCGTGCAACAAAGGTTTTTAAACGTGACAAGTATAATGAACGTCTTGATGACCTACCAATCTATTCTTTGCTGATTGCGGTATATAACGAAAAAGACGTAATTGGAAATTTGGTTGATGCGCTTTCGCAATTAATTTGGGCAGAAAATAAATTAGATATAATTTTTTTATGTGAAGAGGATGACGTCAAAACCTATGATGAAATCCAAAAACATAATTCTCGTTTAAAGTTTCGAACCATTATATTGCCAAAGGGCGAAATTAAAACCAAGCCACGGGCCTTACAGGCTGGGTTTGAATATGTGCGCGGTAAATATGTTGCGGTATATGATGCCGAAGATCGCCCCCACCCCGAACAATTACTTGAAGCATATGACGCATTTTTAAACGGTGATGAAAAGCTTGCGGTAGTGCAAGCGCCATTAGTGCCATGGAATTATCGTGAAAACTTTATTTCCGCATTATTTGCTGTTGACTATGCAACTTGGTACCGTGTGGTTATTCCATTTTATGCAAGGTTTTTCAAAGTATTTCCACTTGGGGGGACGTCAAACCATTTTAAGGTCGAAATTTTAAAGTTGGTTGGCGGTTGGGATCCTGCCAATCTTACTGAAGATGCTGATTTGGGTATGCGCTTTGCACTTTTTGGTTATATGGCAGGTAATATTTATTTGCCCACCGAGGAAGAAGCGCCACCGCGCCTAAGTGTCTGGTTGCGACAACGTACACGTTGGATACAGGGGCATTTGCAGACCCTTGATGTAGCGGGGCGTAATTTTAAAACAGGCATTAAAAAGCAAAGTCGGTTTGAATATTTATCAATTATTTTTGCCCTTGCTAGTGGTCCGTTTTATGGTGCGTTACGACTGCCAATGCTTTTATTGCTATTATTAAATCCTTATAATCAGGGTTTGATATGGGTTTTCCCCATGCTTGAAGCAATGATTGCAATTAAAGCTGTTATAAGGGATGGCAGATATATTCTATTGCTTCAAAATTTTTTATTGCCGTTTTATTGGTTGATACAAACTATTGCTTTGTATCGTGCAATTTTTCGGGTTTTTACAAAACCATTAATTTGGGAAAAGACAATGCACGGAAAAAGCGCGCGATTACAGCGATTGCCGTTTAAATGCTTTCGTTGAAACCTATATAAATTAAACTTTATTGAATTTATGTGGGCTTGGAATGGATTTAAAACTAACCGCAATTATTATGGTGATTGTTATTTTGCTTTATGGAATTAGCTTGTGGCAATCAAAAAGACCAGTAATTTTGGGCAAGATTCGCTATATGCCATGGCCGCAAATATCATTCTTATCATTGCTAGCAGCACTGTTTTTATTGGTTCATTTTCTAACATTATTAAAACAATATCTTGGGGGCAATTAATGGGGTGCGTGAATAATTAATTAGTAAGTTTAGATTATAAATAATACACTTGTTTAAACATTGACTTATTGAAACTCTGAAACACTTATAATAAAGCTTGTTTTAGCTGATTTAGTTTGCCAATAAGTATTTTAATAATAAGTAATTTATTTGTACCAATATAGTTTTTAACAATATTTTTGATTGTAGTTTTTGATATATGTCTTTGCCAATAAATATATTGCTGGTTGATGATAATCAACATATGCGTAAACTCTTACGAGAAATGCTTAAGGCAATTGGAATTGATTCAGTGCGTGAGGCATCGGATCCCGTTGAGGCATTAGAAAGTATGACTACAACCCACTATGATCTTCTCATCGTGGATTTATCTATGCCGATGATTGATGGTATTGAATTTATCAAAATGATACGCACCGGTGCCGATAGTCAAAACCCATTCTTGCCGATTCTCATGGTTACTGGGCATTCGGAACGATCCAAAGTAATTGGTGCGCGTGATGCCGGCGTTAACGAATTTATGGTGAAACCTGTTACCGCGAAAAATCTTTTGCTTCGCATCCAGTCAATTATTGACAATCCGCGCCCATTCATTCGCACATCATCATATTTTGGCCCTGATAGACGTCGTATCCAAAAGGCAAATTACGAAGGTCCTTGGCGTAGAAAAGATGATACAGTGGCGTAAACTGCCTAATATCATCCCAAATATCATCTTGTAACATCATTTTGCTTGTATAGTCATAATCATCGTTATATTTGTTGGTTATTATCGCTTATTGCAATTTTAAAAAATAGGGAAAAGTATGAAAACGCCTGTATCCTCTTTGCTGCCAAATACGTTTGAATTTGAAAATACCCCGCTTGTAAAGCCAACAGGTTTTCGCGAATATGATGCACGTTGGTGGTTTGGCATTATTGGTAATGACAAAGTTCCTGAATTAAACCTTTTGGGTGTTGAGGCCTTGGGCCTTGGGCTTGGAACCTTGTTGCATGAATATGGCGCCACAAAAGTTGTGGTTGGCCATGATTTCCGTTTTTATTCTTTAACCATTAAAAAGTCACTCACTATTGGCCTTATGCGCGCTGGTTGCGAAGTTTTGGATATTGGTTTGGCACTTTCACCAGTTGCTTATTATGCACAGTTTGCGCTTGATGCCCCTGCGGTTGCAATGGTCACTGCAAGCCATAATGAAAATGGTTGGACGGGTGTTAAAATGGGGGCAAAGCGCCCACTTACATTTGGTCCTGATGAAATGGGTCGCCTAAAAGAAATCGTTCTTGAAGGTAAATTTGTAGAGCGGGCTGGCGGATCTTTAACCTATATTGAAGGCATGAAAGAGCGCTATATCAAGGCACTTGTTGGTGATTTCAAACTTAAAAAACCAATCAAAGTTATTGCGGCATGCGGCAATGGTGCGGCGGGTGCATATGCACCAGAAGCATTGCGAATGATGGGTGCGGATGTAATCGAGATGGATTGTAATCTTGATTATACCTTCCCTAAATATAACCCGAACCCAGAAGATGTTGAAATGCTTCATTCAATGGCGGAGCGGGTGCGTGAAACCGGTGCAGAAGTTGCCTTTGGCTTTGATGGTGATGGTGATCGCTGCGGCGTAGTTGATGATAAAGGCGAAGAAATCTTTGCCGATAAAATTGGGCTTTTGGTAGCGCGCGATATTTCAAAAACCCATAAGGGTGCTACTTTTGTTGTTGATGTGAAATCAACCGGTGCATATGAAATTGACCCTGTATTAAAAGAAAATAATGTAACGGTTGATTATTACAAAACCGGGCATTCATACATTAAACGCCGCACAACCGAACTTAATGCAATTGCTGGCTTTGAAAAATCTGGTCACTTCTTCTTCCGCGCGCCATATGGTCTTGGTTATGATGATGGTATTGTTGCAGCAAAAGCAGTTTTACAAATGCTTGATAATGCGAATGGCGCAAAACTTTCTGAATTGAAACAAGATTTGCCAAAAACCTGGACTTCTATCACAATGTCTTGCCATTGCGATGACGAGATTAAATACGGCATTGTTGACAAAATTGTTGCCGGTTTTGAAAAACTTGCTGCCGATGGTGGCAAGATTTTAGGAACCGATATTAAAAATGTTAATACCATTAATGGCGCACGTGTAAATCTTGTGAATGGTTCATTTGTTCTTGTTCGCGCATCATCAAACAAGCCTGAATTGGTTGTGGTTGTTGAAAGCACAATTTCAGAGCAGGATATGAAAGATTTGTTCCACAAAGGCGTAAAGCCATTGCTTGACACCTATCCAGAAATTGGTGGATTTAACCAAACTGTATAAGACAATATATGGAAAAAGCTGATTATATTGCCATTTTAATATTTGCTGTTTGTTGGTTTGGCTATGAACCTTTATTGCGGACAATTGGAACGCATGCGGGGTTAATAGCCAAACATATTAGCGTCCTGCGTCAACAATGGATGCGTAATTTCATTACGCGTGAAGTAAAACTGTTTGATTCAAATCTTCTGGGGCATTCGGTAAACTCTGCGAGCTTTTTTGCATCTGCTAATCTTATTTTAATTGCGGCAATTGCCGGCGCAATTTTTGAGGGGCAGGTTTCCAAAAGCATTGTCAATTCATTAGGTATAGAAGCATCAAGCCGTATCGTGCTTGATATTAAATTTGCCGTTATATTATTATGTTTGGCGCGTGGCTTTTTTAACTTTACATGGGCAATTCGCCAAATGAATTATTGCGCCGCTGCAATGGGTGCAGTCCCCCATGATTTAACCCGTGAAGAAGCCGAAGAAACGTCAATGGCACTGGCGCAGATTGTTGAACCTGCCATGAGCCATTTTTCACAAGGGGTTCGCGGTTATTATTTTTCTATTGCGGCATCGATGTGGTTATATGGGCCATGGTTTTTCATTTTGGGAACGATGGGCGCCGTAGGGCTTTTATTATGGCGTCAATCGGCGTCAAGTTCAGCTGGCGGTCTAAAGTCTTTGCGTGGCACTCTTGAAAAGTATCAACGTCGTAAAGATGATGAGCAAAATCAATAACATGTATTTGGAAGATTAAAGTAATAATTTCCTAAGCCTTTGATGGTACAAGGTGTTTATGATTGAACACTTTGCAATTAACTATAATAATATTGCGGGCCTTGCTGCTGGCGCATTATTCTGTGTATTTCTTATCGTTGCCGCAGTTGGTGATATAAAAAGTTTCACCATTACAAATAGTTTTAATATGCTATTCTTTTCAAGCTTTTTTATTGTTGCCCCAATATTGGGTCTTGGGCTTGATGATATTTTCTATCATTTAATGGTTGCTGCTGCTGCCTTTATGATTTGTTTCGCATTATTTGCGGCGGGTCTTTTTGGTGGTGGTGATGTAAAGCTGGTGGGGGCAACCGCTATTTGGCTTGGTTCAGCACCAATGATGGTTTACGCTTTTTATACGGCAGTTTTCGGCGGGGTTTTGGCGTTGTTACTTTTGCTTGCGCGCTTTATAACTAGCAAAGCAGGTTTACCAAGAAATCCAAAATGGTTGCGCCAATTATTAAGAAAGCATTCGGCTATTCCATATGGTGTTGCATTGTGCATTGGTGGTATTTGTGCCTTGCCGCAAGTAAGCTGGCTTCACTAGGCTGTAAAGCCTCCCAAAACCCCCTTGTTCATTTCTTAATTGTTAAAAAACAAAGTTAATTTTGTTAACCACTTTTTAGACCTTCTTATCCTAAAGTTATAAAAATTTCATCCAAACTGATTCGATTCAGTCTGCTTTTTAGGGAAAATTTTCTTTAAAAATGGCTGTTTTCAAGGGAAACGAACGGTTTGTGGAGGCTAAGAAGTGAACGTTAAACAAATTGCGATTATTGGCGTAGCATTGGTTGTCGCGGGCGGGGCATTCGTTTTCACCCAAAACCAACAACCAAAACAGGTTGCACAAGCCGTCACCGCGCCGGCGATTAACACTGTGAAGGTGTTGGTTTCCAATCAAGATTTAGCGATAGGCACGAGAATTACTAGAGATTCTTTAATTTGGCGCGATTGGCCAAGTGATGCTGTTGGCCCGACATTCATCACCCAAGGAAAAGATCCAAAGGCACTTGAACATTTTGTTGGTGCGGTTGTTAAAACGCAATTAGCAATTGGTGAGCCGATTGTTGGCGGAAAGCTGGTTATTGCCGATCCGAAAAATGGCATATTGGCGGCATTATTAACACCTGGTATGCGTGCAGTAACCATTAATGTTAAAACCAATACTTCTGTTGCTGGCTTCATTCTTCCTGAAAATCGCGTTGATGTTATTCTTACCCGAACCATTGCTTTCCCTTCTGGTTCGCAAACAGTTAACCGCACAGTTTCTTCAACAATTCTTGAAAATGTTCGCGTTTTGGCGATTGACCAAAGAGTGATGCAAGAAAAAGGACAGCAGGCGATGACGGGGTCTTCTGCAACTTTGGAATTATCACCCGCAGATTCTGAAAGATTATCACAGGCAGATAGCCTTGGTGAAATTTCATTGGCGCTGCGCTCATATGCCGATGCAAATGGGCCAACGGTAGCCAGACCTAATGCTTTGGCGCTTTCACAGCCCGCCCCTCCTAACCAAAGAAGTGGCTCGCAAATGAATCCAGAAGGCGTGCCAAACACAACTCCTTCGCCAATGGCGCAAGCGGAAAGTGGCGTAAAAGTTTACCGAGGTGGTCAATGATAACCAATAAATCCAAACTCATATATTTGTCATCTGCTGCACTTGCCTGCTTGGCTTTGTTTGCTCCGGCATCATTTGCAAATGCGCAGACCACAGGTAATGTCGCAATTACGGCACAGGCCGGTTCCCAAAGACTTGTTTTGCCAAAAGGAAAGTCGGCAATTATCGACCTTCCAGTTGAAGCGCGCGATGTTGTCGTTGCTGACCCCAAGGTTGCCGATGCGGTTATGCGAACTTCAAAGCGCGGTTTCATACTTGGTAATGATCTTGGTGAAACCAATGTGTATTTTCTTGATGCCCAAGGTCGCCAAATTTTAACTTTAGAGGTTCGGGTCGCCCGTGATACTTCTGAACTTGATGCGTTGGTGCAAAAACTTGTTCCCGATGCCCGCGTAACCTTTGATGGGGTTGGTGACAGTATAATAATAAGCGGTAATGTTCCGAATGCAGGGATTGCCGATAAGGTCTATCAGATTTCAAAACAATATGCTGGTGGTGACGAGAAAAAAGTCGTCAATATGATGAACATCATGGCATCAGATCAAGTAATGCTTCAAGTGCGCATTATTGAAATGCAGCGCAGCGTTCTGAAACAGCTTGGCATAAACCTCGCGGCTACCAATTTGTTTAACAAATTGTTGCCAGATGATTGGGGCTTGAATTTTGCAACCACCAACGGTTTCTCTGCCAATGGATCATTTCTTGGCGGTACATCATTAGGTGCAACGTGGGCAAAAAACCTTGTTACGCCTTCCTCAGTAACTTATAATGGCTCTGGTGTTACACCGTTTGACCCAATAGCAGGTGCGGGTGCAGGCGGATATAATTATACTCCACCAAGTGCAACTTGTGACATAACAGGAACAGTGTGTACCCTTATTCCTTCAAAAACGACTTATGGTCCTGGTACGATTGTACAAGATAAAAGTGCCAATTCAAACATTCAGGCGATGGAACGTGTTGGCCTTGCCCGCACTTTGGCAGAGCCTAATTTGATTGCTACCACTGGTGAATCGTCAAAGTTCCTTGCGGGCGGTGAATTCCCTGTTCCGACAAACCAAGAAGGAAACCGTATTTCGGTGTCGTTCAAACCGTTTGGTGTCGGCCTTGGTTTTACCCCAGTCGTAATCAGCCAAGACAGAATTACGCTTAAGGTTTCGACCGAAGTTTCAGAGATTTCAACAACAGTTTCTTATCGCCAGCCAGATTCAACCATTACTAACGCTGACGGCACTACATCAATCGTCCAAGGGCTTTCAATCCCTGGTGTAATTACACGTCGTGCAGAGGCAACGATGGAAATTCCATCTGGTAAGTCAATGATGATGGCAGGTCTTATTCAACAAGATCAACGTACCGCGATTGAAGGTCTTCCAGGGGTAAAAGATTTGCCAGTAATTGGTAATTTATTCCGCTCTCGTGACTTTGTGAACAAAGAAACTGAATTGGTAATCATCGTAACGCCATATATCGTTAAACCAACCACAATAGATAAACTTAAAACACCGGGCGATGGTTTCTCTCCGGCATCTGACGCATCCACATTATTGCTTGGACGTTTGAACCGTATTGTAAAGCCATCATCTACCAGCGCACCCGAAGGTACATATAATGCACCTGTTGGGCATGTTCTTCAATAATCGGGCTAAAGAAATGGAACTGACTATGAAAAATAAGCAGAAAGCTATGATAAGTCTGATAGCACTTTTGGCATTAGGGGCTTGTGCCACTTCGATGAGAAAAGATGTTGAAAAGGAAAATCAAAGCGTAGCTGATACACGCACTATCCTTGATGCTCATCGTCCTGAAGTAACACAAACAGAATCCAGAATCATGCTGTTTGGCGATGGGGGCAGACTAAGCCCAAAAGATATCGCGAATATTAAGTCTTTTGCCGAGGAATTTATTACGGTTGGTCGTGGCACTGTGGTGGTTTCATACCCACAAGGTGGTGCAACCTCTGGCGAAGTTAGCGCACTGGTTCGTGAAACCCAAAAAGAATTATATAGCGCCGGCGTTGATTTCAAAAATATGAGCTTTGGAACATATAGCGCGACAGGGCAAAAAGATCCTGTGATGGTTTCATTCACACGTTATCAGGCGAAAGAAGTTGAATGTGTGCCATGGTCACAAATCGACCCACGCAAAACCGCAAAGAATAGCACGACTGTGAATTTTGGTTGTGCCACCCATGCGAATATTGCCGCAATGGTTGCCGATCCAGGTGATTTATTGGGCGACCGTGAGCTTGGGAAAGATGATGCCTCAAGAACACAAGTTGGAATTGATAAATATCGTAAAGGCGAATTGCCTGCAGTTTCTGGAACTGTCTCCGGCGGAGGTAAACAGTAATGTTGCAAGGAAAGCATGACAATAACTGGCAGGATGAACTTGAAATCGGTGGTTTGGATGTCAAGGATGAGCCATTTGATTTTGACAATGAAATCGACTTTATAACTGCTGTTGACGACGGCATAGAAGATGTCGGATCGGCGCATGATTTTGATACTTCTGCATTCGAAGAAACCTATATTGGTGAATTGGCGCGCGGTGGTGATCAACCAGTTCCACGCATTTCAATTCAGGTCTTTTGTGAACGTGCCGAAACCGCACAATTGATGCAATCGGCATCGACCGACCGCCGAATTGCCAAGGCAACAGTAACCGTCTCAATGGGTGGTATGAATGCGGCGATTGATTTTTATCAAACCCAGGCTGTTCCAAATTTGATTATTGTTGAAAGTACTGCACCATCACAAGCATTACTTACACAATTAGATCAACTTGCATCACTTTGCGATGATGGCGTAAAAGTCATTTTGATTGGTCAGGCGAATGATATCGGCCTTTACCGCGAATTATTGCGCCGTGGTGTTTCTGAATATCTTGTGCCACCTCTTCAACCGTTACAGATTATTCGTGCTATTTCATCACTTTATATTGACCCGTCTAAACCATTTTTGGGTCAAACCATTGTGTTTGTAGGTGCAAAAGGCGGCACTGGTTCATCAACTGTTGCGCACAATGTTGCATGGTGTATGGCAGAGCATGCGCGGGTTAATACCACCCTTGTGGATTTAGATTTATCTTTTGGAACCACAGGACTTGATTTCAATGTTGATTCAGCAAACACCGTTGCCGAAGCATTAGAAGCACCGGAACGTATTGATGACGTATTGCTTGATCGTCTTTTAACACGCTTTACCGAACGATTGACATTGTTCACCGCGCCAAGTGTGCTTGATAAACAATTTGACATTCATCAAGAGGCTTATGAGGTTTTGATTGATGGCGTAAGGCGTGGTGTGCCGTTTGTGGTTATTGATATGCCACATGTCTGGAGCGATTGGTCAAAACATACACTTATTAATGCCGATGAAGTGGTAATTGTTTGCGAGCCAGATTTGGCAGGATTACGCAACGCGAAAAACATTTTTGATCAAGTAAAGTCGGTTCGTGCAAATGATTCATTGCCAAAGATTGTTTTGAACAAAGTTGGTATGCCAAAGCGCCCTGAAATCCCTGTAAAAGATTTTGGAAGTGCCATTGGTGCAGAGCCTATATTGGTATTGCCATTCGATCCGTTGTTGTTTGGTACTGCTGCAAATAATGGTCAAATGGTTGCCGAAGTTGGCCCTCAATCAAAATGTCTTGAAGGTTTTGATTATCTTGCTGCAAGCTTTACCGGTCGCGCGCCACAAAAAAAGGAAAAAACTTCGGTTTTTGACAAATTAAAATCACTTAAATTTGGGCAAGGTTAGGATTTCAAAATGAGTTTTGGAAGGCGTTCACAAAATAGTTTTGGACAGGCTTCAAAACCTGTGCCACCGCCGGCTCCAACGTTAGACGTTGCGAAGAAGCAAGCCCCTGCTGCTGCGCCTGCGGCTCCAAAAATTGCCAACACCAATGTCCCGCCGCCATCTGCAAAGATTGAGGAACGTGTGAGCAAGGTTGTAACCAAAACTCAGCCACAACATACCGAACGTCAAGACCTTGCCGACACACGGGATGAAGAATATTACCGCCTGAAAGCGTCAATCTATAACGCCTTGATTGAAACCATTGATTTGGGACAATTGGCGCAATTGGATCTTAAAATCGCGCGCGATGAAATTCGCGACATTGTGAATGAAATCATTGCTATTAAACAGGTCGTTATTTCAACCTCGGAACAAGAGCAATTATTAGGCGATATTATTAATGACGTTTTGGGCTATGGCCCATTAGAGCCATTATTGGCACGTGATGACATCGCAGATATTATGATTAATGGCGCAAATGCGGTGTTTATTGAGGTGGGTGGTAAAGTTACCAAAACCCCAATACGTTTTCGCGACAATCAGCAATTGATGAATATTTGCCAACGTATCGTGTCACAAGTTGGCCGCCGTGTTGACGAAGCGTCACCAATCTGCGACGCGCGTCTTCCAGATGGTTCAAGGGTAAACGTAATTGTACCGCCATTGGCACTTGATGGTCCGACCATGACAATTCGTAAGTTCAAAAAAGACAAGATGAAAATGCAAGATCTTGTCGGTTTTGGCTCAATTTCCGAGGCGGGCGCAAAGGTTCTTGGTATTATTGGTAATTGCCGTTGTAACGTACTTATTTCCGGTGGTACTGGTTCGGGTAAGACAACGCTTTTAAACTGTTTAACAGGCTTTATTGCCCCTGATGAGCGCGTAATCACCTGCGAAGACGCCGCCGAATTGCAATTACAACAGCCGCACGTTGTGCGTCTTGAAACCCGTCCACCAAACCTTGAAGGTATGGGTGCAATAACAATGCGCGATTTGGTTAAAAACTGTTTGCGTATGCGCCCTGAACGTATCATCGTTGGCGAGGTGCGCGGCCCTGAAGCTTTTGACCTTTTACAGGCGATGAACACTGGTCACGATGGTTCTATGGGTACATTGCACGCCAACAGCCCACGTGAAGGTATCTCACGTATGGAATCCATGATTACAATGGGTGGTTTCTCTTTGCCGCCAAAAACCATTCGTGAGATGATTTCCGGCTCGGTTGATGTTGTGGTGCAGGCAGCTCGCCTTCGCGATGGTTCACGTAAAATCACACACATCACCGAAGTTATTGGTCTCGAAGGCGATGTTATCATTTCCCAAGACTTGCTAACATTTGAAATTGAGGGCGAAGATGCCAATGGCAAAATCATTGGTCGTCACCGTTCAACAGGTATTGCGCGTCCAAAATTCTGGGATAGGGCAAGATATTTCGGCCTTGAAAAAGAGCTCGCCGAAGCACTTGATGAGGCAGAATAATGCGGGGCAAAAATGGACAATAATTTGATTTTACCAGCTGCAGTAGCGGTTTTTGTTGTGCTAGTTGGTCTTGCCCTAGTTATGGGAGAAGATGAAACAGCGGGTAAACGTGTATCGTCTGTTGTAAAAAACAATTCATCATTATCAAAACGAGTTAAAACCAACGATGCGCAAGGCGACCGTCGTAAAAAAATGATGAGCAGCCTTAAAGAAATGGAAGAGCGTGAAAAGAAGCTTAAAAAAGCGCGCCTTTCACTTTCTGCAAAGATTGAACAAGCTGGCTTGAACATTGACGAAAAAACCTTTTGGTTATTCTCTTTGGGCGCTGGGATTTTTGTCGCTGCGGTTGCATTTGCATTACACCAACCAATATTTGTTATTCCGCTTGCCGCTGCTGTCGCTGGTTTTGGCTTGCCGCGTTGGGTTATAGATTTCTTGATTGGTATGCGCCAAAAGAAATTCATCGCCGAATTTGCAGGTTCAATTGAGGTTATTGTTCGCGGGGTTAAATCTGGTCTTCCGCTTTTTGAATGTTTGAAAATTATCGGTCGTGAAGCACAAGAGCCATTAGCGGGCGAATTTCGCCGGGTTGTTGATTCCATGCAGATGGGTATGACGCTTGAGCAAGCTATGTCAAAATTATACGAACGTGTCCCGACACCTGAAGTTAGCTTTTTTACAATCGTTCTTGCTATTCAACAAAAGGCGGGCGGTAACTTATCAGAAGCATTAAACAACCTATCAACTGTTTTGCGCGCCCGTAAGATGATGCGCGAAAAAGTAAAAGCATTGTCATCAGAGGCAAAGGCATCAGCTGGTATTATCGGTGCATTGCCGATTGTGGTTTGTGTTTTGGTTTCTATAACTTCACCGGATTATATGAAACTTTTGTTCACAGACAAAACTGGTCATATGATGTTGATGGTTGGAGCGGGCATGATGGGCAGCGGTGTTTTGGTCATGCGCAACATGATTAACTTTGATATTTAGGTGGTGCTATGTCTGATTTCTTTGCCGATGTAAGTAGACTCGCATCAGTCGTCACCAATCCAAATAATATCGCTGCGGGTATTATGGCAGGTGCTGCTTTTGTTACCGCATTTACCGTTTTACGCCCGCTTATGAGTTCAGATAAACTTGCAAGCCGTATGAAATCTGTTGCTACGGATCGCGATGAATTGCGGCGAAAAAGCCGTGCTGCATTGGGGGTAAAAGAAAAGTCAGGATTGCGGCGTGAAGATACCTCGGCCTTTAAAAAAATTGTGGCTAAACTTAACCTTAAATCACTACTTGAAGATCCCAATGTTGAAAACAAGTTGCTTGAGGCTGGTATGCGTGGCCCAAAATATATTTCTGTTTTCTATTTTGCACGTTTTACAACGCCAATCGTATTCTTTTTACTTGCACTAACGTACTTATTTGTTGCGGGTAATGAGATGACCGCAAACCGTAAATTATTAATTGCAGTGGGTGCATGTGCGGCGGGCTTCTATCTGCCAAATATTCTTTTAAGCAATATTATCGCCAAGCGTAAACAATCAATCATGCGCGCATTTCCTGACGCGCTAGACCTTTTGTTGATTTGCGTTGAATCAGGTATGTCGATTGAGGCTGCATTCGCACGCGTTTCTGAGGAAATTGGCACAAGCTCTATCCCGCTTGCAGAGGAATTGGGCATTACAAATTCGGAGCTAGCGTATCTACAAGATCGACGCGTGGCGTATGAAAACCTTGCTCGTCGTACCAATCACCCTGGTATTAAGGCGGTTACTGTATCACTTATTCAAGCAGAAAAATACGGTACTCCACTTGGTTCTGCATTGCGGATAATGGCAAAAGAAAACCGTGAAATGCGCATGACCGAGGCCGAAAAAAAGGCGGCGGCACTTCCAGCAAAACTTACTGTTCCAATGATCCTTTTCTTCTTGCCAGTTCTATTTATCGTAATTCTAACACCTGCATATATTCAATGGCAAAATATGGACGGTCGTAAAGAAAAAACCGATGCCGCCCAGATGAAAGAAATCAAAGACAGATAGTCGCAAAGCAAAAACGCCCCGAAATTTTCGGGGCGTTTTGTTATATGCTACATTTATTGATTACCGCAATTGGGGTGCATATGATGCATACCATTTGGCTCTGATTGTGTCATCTGGTTCTGGTTTGCACCACAATTACAATCTGGCTTAAACAAAATAGTCATTCCAGTGCTTGCAACAATAATATTTCCGGTTTTATTGCCCATTTTATCTAAAAGATACAAACCTTCTGGTGCATTGAATGCCCGCCCGGCTTGAATGGTTTTTCCACCCATATCAGTTACCGCAAAATTACCAGTACAGCCTGCAAATTCAGTTGTGTGGTCAAAGCTTCTAGCAATTGGTGGTGGGGGTGGTGGCGGAGGCAAAGGTGTCACAGGGTCGGCAATAACCACTTTATCATCCCATACGCGTGCCTCTGCTTTAGGTTTATGTGAAGCGCATCCGCTGAGAATTATTGCGCTACTGCAAATTAATGCAATAGTAATACGAGAAATTGTCAGATTATCTTTCAACATAATTACCCCTAATCACAAGTTTTATTATAAAGTTACACAAGAATAGCACGAATATTTGAAATTAAAGCCCTTTTCACCAAACAAGAGAAACTTTTATCAGATTTCCCAATTGGCTAAAGTCAAAAAAATGATATAGCGGGGCATAACAGAGATTAATCTATGAATTTAAGTGAAGAACGATTACTGCGAGTCGCAGACCGCTTTGAAGAAATTGATGCCCGTCTTTCGGTGGCAAGTGACGGTGGCGAAATTATGCGTCTTTCAAAAGAGCGTGCGAAACTTGCGCCCGTTGCCGATGCCATTCGTGCATTAAAAGGCAAAGAAAAAGAATTGACCGATTTGCAAGAGCTGATTGAAACCTTGCCCGCGTCCGATGAGATGGCGCAAATGGCGCAAGAAGAAATGCCACAGGTTAAAGAAGATTTGGAAAGCCTAAAAGGTGAGTTGCAAATCCTTCTATTGCCGCGCGATGAAGATGATGACGCATCAGTTATTCTAGAG
Source organism: Hyphomonadaceae bacterium UBA1933 (assembly GCA_002337085.1). Lineage (GTDB taxonomy): Bacteria > Pseudomonadota > Alphaproteobacteria > Caulobacterales > Aquidulcibacteraceae > Pseudaquidulcibacter. The sequence goes on from DDFH01000006.1 coordinate 430,423, forward strand.
CTTCGCGCCGGAACCGGTGGTGATGAGGCGGCGCTATTTGTTGGCGATTTATATCGTATGTATCAAAGATATGCCGAACGTCAGGGTTGGAGATTAGAGCTTGATTCACTTTCCGAAGGTGACGCCGGCGGCTTTAAAGAAATTATTGCAACCATCAATGGCGATGGTGTTTTCGGTAAGCTGAAATTTGAATCTGGTACGCATCGTGTGCAACGTGTCCCCGCCACAGAGGCGCAGGGCAGGGTGCATACTTCGGCGGCAACGGTTGCGGTTTTGCCAGTTCCCGAAGAAACCAATATTGAGGTTCATGACAAAGATATTCGTATCGATACCTATCGCTCCTCTGGTGCGGGTGGTCAGCACGTTAACAAAACCGATTCTGCGGTACGTATTACCCACATCCCATCAGGTATTGTGGTTACGGCATCTGAAAAATCGCAACACCAAAACCGTGCCAATGCAATGAAAAACCTTATTGCCCGATTGTATGAAAAAGAACGCGAAGAAAAGGCTAGGGCCCGCTCTGATGCCCGCGCATCACAAGTTGGTTCGGGTGATAGATCAGAAAAAATCCGCACTTATAATTTCCCACAAGGGCGGGTTTCGGATCACCGCATCAACCTTACACTCTATAAACTTGATGACGTGCTTGATGGCGGCGGCTTGGGCGATTTTGTAACTGCTTTAATTGCCGATGATACAGCAAAAAGACTAGCAGAGGCCGAAGAGGGATAATAATTTCCCTTTAAATCGGCTTGGAAATCCGTTAAAATCCCACCCATGTATAAAATAAATTCACTGGGGGGGATAAAGGATGCTTTTGCGGTTGCAATTGCAAATGCCCCGTATCTCGACAGAATAAATCGCAAATATCCTGAACTTTTTGACGAATTAACCACAACACACCCCAATGAATATCTCGCAAAATTGTGTGATATGGCGCAAAATGCACGTGAGCTGCCTTTATATGATGCCATAAAACAATTGCGCATTGGCAAGGCAAAAATGCATTTTGCCCTCGCGGTTTATGATTTATCAAAAACTTTAGAAACCTTGGAAGTAACGGGATATCTTTCAAATTATGCCGATATTGCCATGCAAACGGCATTAAAACTGGCATGCGATGATGCGCCAGACCGCGATAAGCGTGCCTTTATTGATGGTGTTGTGCCTGGGCTTTTTATTATTGCAATGGGTAAACACGGGGCCAATGAACTAAATTATTCATCCGATATTGACTTGGCGGCATTTTATGACCGTGATTTTTTCCATGAGGATTACGCCTATCAAGCAAGCCCAATTTGTGTGCGGCTTTTGGGGGCGGTCTCAAAAATTATGGAAGACGTAACGCCTGAAAATTATGTATTCCGTGTTGATTGGCGCCTACGTCCCGATCCACTTTCAACCCCACTTGCGGTGTCAACGCAAATGGCGGAAACCTATTATGAAGCAGTGGGTCAAAATTGGGAGCGCGCGGCATTAATAAAGGCGCGACCAATAGCCGGCGATTTCGCCCGCGCCACCGAATTTATTGACTTTTTGCAACCCTTCATTTGGCGTAAATATCTTGATCATGCGGCGGTTTTGGATGTTGGTTCGATATTAAAACAAATCCACAAGCATAATCGTTCAGTCGATTATGATAATCCTGCATTTAATTTGAAGCTTGGGCGTGGTGGCATACGCGAAATTGAATTTTTCACCCAAACCCAGCAATTAATCCTTGGCGGGCGAGATGTTTCATTGCGCAAATCGCGCACAGTCGATGGTTTAAAAGCGCTTAGTGAAGCGGGAAGAATTGGCAAGAATATTGCTCAAGAGCTTACATATTCTTACTCATTCCTGCGCGATGTTGAACACCGTGTTCAAATGCTTGAAGATGAACAGACGCATTCACTGCCTGAAAACGAAGAAAAACGCGCGCGCATTGCGGCACTTTCTGGTTATTCATCGCTCGATGATTTTGATAAGGCAATTCGTGAATGTCGTGAAATGGTGCGCGACCATATCACTGGGCTTTTCCCTGAAAGTGATAGTTTGTCGGTTGATGGCGGCTCGTTAATTTTTACGGGTGTTGATGATGATCCCGAAACCCTTGAAACCCTTTATGGTCTAGGCTTCAAAAATCCGGCCTTGGTTTCACAAACAATTCGTTCATGGCATCATGGGCGTGTTCGCGCCACCCGCACCACACGGGCGCGTGAAATTCTTACCAATATAACCCCACAATTATTGAAAACCATTGCTGACACCCAAGAGCCAGATTTGGTTTTTTCCCGCTTTAGTGATTTTATGACAGGGATTTCGGCGGGCGTGCAAACCCTTGCATTATTCCAAACCGAACCCGAAGTTTTGACAGAGTTTTGTATGACGCTGGCAATTTCGTCATCACTCGCCAATGATTTGGCAAAACGCCCCGCAATTTTAGACGCAATGTTATCACCGCGCTTTTTGGAGCCATTGGTTCAAGATGTTGATGGCGAAAGAATGCGACTATTACAAAGCCAGTTAGAAATATGTGAAGATTTTGAATTAGCACTTGATATTGTGCGCCGTTTCAAACGCGAAGAAGCATTTCGCATTGGCTATCACCTTTTGCATAATCGCACAGATGGTATCAGCGCGGGAAAAAATTATTCTGATCTTGCCATATGTTGCATCAAATGTCTTTTACCCTATGCCATTAAAGAGGTTGAACGGCAATTTGGCGAATTTGACGGGCAAATTGCGGTCTGTGGTTGGGGTAAATTAGGCGGTGGGGAATTAAGTGCGAATTCCGACCTTGATTTAATGGTGATATATGAACCCAAAGAAGGCGTTGAAAACTCTTCTGGTGAGCGTTCTTTAAGTGCTGAGAGCTATTTTGCCAAAGTAACCCAAAGATTGGTTGCGGCATTATCGGTTTTAACTGCCGAGGGCCCGCTTTATGAGGTTGATATGCAATTGCGTCCTTCTGGCAAAAAAGGGCCGGTTGCGGTTCGTTATTCATCCTTCAAATCTTATTATGAAGCAGAAGCCTGGACCTGGGAGTTTCAGGCCCTTACCCGCCTTACACCAATTGCCGGTGATGCTGAATTAATGGATAAAATTCGGAATACGACACATAAATTACTTACTCGTGAGCGTGATACGGCAAAAACAATTACCGATATTATGGAAATGCGCGGCAAAATTGCCGAACACCTTAAACCGCGTGGTGAGTTTGACTTTAAACGTCTTGATGGTGGCATCATAACCTTGGAATTTTTAACCCAAGCCTATGAGCTTATATATGCCAATAAATTTGACTTTGTTCTAAGCGCGAATACCGCAGAGGCATTGGCAAATCTTGGTGAATTTGGGCTTTTGGAGAAAGAAAAAGTTGGCCGCCTTATCAAGGCATGTGAAGATTTGAACAATGCGCGGCAAATTTTGGATATTATTTCCGGTTCTGGCTATCAATTAGATTCGGAAACAAATGTATCAAAGCAAGCCATTGCTAATGTATTGAATTCACCTGATTTTAATGTTGCGCTTGCCGGGCTAAATGATGCGCGTAATGTTGTTAAAGAGGCATGGGAAAGCCTTTCAAACTCCATTACATCACTTTAATTCACGTTGTTGCGACGGAATAGCAAAACCACTTCGTTATAAACTCAGATAGACAAAATCGATTTTGCAAGTTTTTGGGTGGCAACCCCCTGCCATTCATGTTTAATTTGAAAAGTTTGACGAGGAATAATATGAAAATATCAAAACCAATTTTGGGTGCTTTACTTGTGACAATGTTTGCCAGCCCCGCTTTTGCAGATGGCTGGAAAGATGGTGGACACCACAACAAAATGGGCTTTAAAGACGGTGCTTTTAATGGTCCTGGTGGCCTGTTTGACCAAATCGATGCCAATCATGACGGTGTTATCACACGTGAAGAAGTAAAGGCGGCACATGATGCAATGTTTAATGCCATTGATACTAATCATGATGGTTATTTAACCCGTGAAGAAATGGCGGCGCATCGCAAAGCACAGATAGACAAAATGCAACAGCGTATGGCAGCCAGTCAGGCATCAATGTTTCAAGCCATTGATAAAAACAAAGATGGCGTAATAACCATTGATGAATGGAATGCATTTACCCCACCAAATCGTCCCGATATGGCAAAACGCCCTGATTTCAAAACTCGCCATGCGGATTTCTTCAAAAAGCTTGATACCAATAATGATGGCAAGCTTACTATGGCTGAATTTGCTGCTGGTCGTCCAAATCATAAAATGTCAGATCGCAAAGATATGATGAAAATGGGTGGCGGTCATATGGGCAAAGATGGCCCTCGTAACCCAGATACTAATCATGATGGAAAAATTTCCAAAGCTGAATGGGATGCAATGCCATTCCCATTGTTTGATATTGCTGATACAAATCATGATGGTAAAATTACCAAAGATGAAGCCGCAAATGCTTCTAAATACAAGCATGGACGTGATTTTAAACAACCGCGTAACTAATAGATACGGAGAAAGCCTCTGCTGATAGATTTGCAGACAAAGTTATTGCAAAAAACGCGCGATGGTGATCGCCGCGCAGCGGAGGCTTTGGTTCGTGCTGTTTCCCCGAAAATATTTGCTCTTGCATATCGCATGTTTAAAAATCAGGCGGATGCCGAAGAGGTGGTGCAAGAAGCATTATTAAAGCTATGGAAAGTTATTCCCGAATGGGAATTTGGTAAGGCAAAGGTTGAAACCTGGCTTTACCGCGTTACCTACAATCTTTGTATAGATAAATTACGGGCCGCAAAGAAATATATTGCCGAAGAGATTGACGATAATCATGTTTCGAATAGTATTTCTGCAGAACAAAGTTTAATCGTTTCCCAATCCGCAAGCAGTCTTGGTGCCTCGATTGAAACTTTACCTTCTCGGCAAAAAAGTGCCATAATCCTAACTTATTATGAGGGGTTAAGTGCCAAAGAAGCGGGTGCAATTATGGACATAAGCGTTGAGGCAGTCGAGTCATTGCTTGCCCGCGCCAAACGTAAATTGAAAGAAATGATAAAGCAGCAGGAGTTTAGCGACGGATTGGTAAATTAAATTCGTTTAATATTTGGTATGAACATGCAGAACAAAGAATTTGAAAAATTATTACCGCAAGATGAATTTGTACCGGTCTGCCCGACCGACAAGTTTGTTGCAGGTTTTCTTGCGCAAATGGACAATGATTTGCCTGTGCAGAAGGCACGTGTGGCGAATGATAATTTTGGTTTTTGGTCACGGATTGGTGCGGTCTCCGCGCTTGTTTTGGTGGTTTCAGGGTTTGTGTTTGTAAATTCAGATATGTCTGGTTTGATTTTTAATAATAAATCGCAAACAAAAATCATTGCGCAAATCGATACACCCCAACCACCAGAACAATTGGCAATGTATGATGTTTATTATAACCAAAATATTAGCGGGCAAGACGCCTTCGCAAGCCAACTTATCGGCTATGAAGATATTTCAACCGTTGTTCCTGTTGGTGATACGGTTCAAAAACAGCCGTAATTTATTCTGTAATGCCGCTCAATAAAAAAACCCGTGATAAACACGGGGTTTTTATATTTTAATGCAACGATATTATCGCTTTAAGCTGCCCAAAATGCCGCGTACTAATGAGCGGGTTAACGATGAACTTGCCTGGCGAACCATGGTTTTTGCTGCCGCCTCGACAAGGGAATCACCACGACGTTTACGGCCGCCACCGCCAAGAATATCAGACAAGAAACCGCCGATTCCGCCTTCTTCTTGTTGTTGCGGCTGGGCTTTGGCGGCTTTTTGCGCCTGAACCTGTGCTTGTGCTTGGGCTTCTGATGCCTGAAGATCAGCTTCTTTTTTGCTTAGGATTTCGAATGCAGATTCGCGATCTTGCAGTGTATTATATTTTGTACCAATCGGGCTTGCAGAAATCACGCGCGCACGCTCATCGGGGTTTGCAGGGCCAACCCGTGACATTGGTGGACGAATGAATGTTCGTTCGACTACGGTTGGGACACCTTTTTCATCCAATGTTGAAACCAATGCCTCGCCAACGCCAAGTTCGGTGATGGCTTGTTCAGTGCTAAAACTCGGATTAGGGCGGAAAGATTCCGCCGCAGTTTTAACCGCCTTCATTTCCGATGGTGTATAGGCACGCAACGCATGTTGCAGGCGGTTACCCAATTGGGCAAGCACGGTTTCAGGAATATCTTGTGGGTTTTGGGTAACAAAATAAATACCGACACCTTTTGAACGTATAAGGCGCACAACTTGTTCAATTGTGGTCAAAAGTGCCTTTGGCGCGTCACGGAATAAAAGGTGTGCCTCGTCAAAGAAGAAGACAAGTTTTGGTTTTTCTGGGTCACCAACCTCGGGAAGCATTTCAAAAAGCTCACTCATCATCCAAAGAAGGAATGTTGAGTATAAGGTGGGTGATGCCATTAATTTTGAGCCATCCAAAATATTGATAATGCCACGACCCGATAAATCAGTGCGGAAGAAATCGTTTAAATCTAGTGCTGGCTCGCCGAAAAAAGTATCTGCGCCGGCGGTTTCAAGTTCAAGAACTTTACGCTGAAGCACTGCTATCGCTTGTTTGGTAACAAGGCCGTATTTTTGTGAAACTGTGTCGGCATTATCCGCCATATAATCAAAAACAGCTTTTAAATCTTTTAGATCAAGTAGGAGCAGACCTTCATCATCCGCCATTTTAAAGGCAATGGTTAATGCGCCTGATTGCGCATCAGTAACATCCATAAGGCGTGATAAAAGGTTTGGGCCCATTTCCGAAATTGTGGTGCGGATTGGATGGCCACTTTTGCCATATAAATCCCAGAAAACTACTGGATTTGCTTCGCCGTGATAATCAGCAAGGCCAAGCATCTCAGCACGCTTTTTAAATGGATCAGATGGTTCCCATGTTTGTGAGGCGCCTGATAAATCACCCTTTACGTCTGCCGCAAAAACCGGAACCCCGGCACGGGCAAAACCTTCGGCAAGAACTTGCAAGGTTACAGTCTTTCCTGTTCCTGTTGCACCGGCCACCAAACCATGTCGGTTCGCGCGTTTAAGACTAAGATTGATTAATTGAACCGGATCTGCGGTTCCGCCGACAAGGATTGAATCTGCCATATTACCCCACATTGAAAATAAAATATTCATTTGAATAAAAAACAAAGGATAATTACAGTATTATTTTAGATTTGCCAATTCCTGCAAAACTTAAAGTGAAGCAATCTTATCACTTAATTTGTTTGCATACATCGCTTTGTCTGCACTTGTGATTGCCTGAACAATATTTTCATCGTGTTTTACGGTATGAACCCCAATCGTGCATTTAATGCCGATGACGTTATTTTTGTACGGAATGGCGATATTTTTTATTACGTCATTGAATTGTTCGGCTTTGTGGCATGCCTCTTCTTTATTGGCTTTGACCAAAAGCGCCATAAATTCGTCGCCACCAACGCGACCAACAACATCAGATTGGCGCAAATTTTGACTAAGTTTTTTTGCAAATTCTTTGATTACAAGATCACCAGCAGCGTGCCCGTATGTATCATTAATTTGTTTAAAGCCATTAAGGTCAAAGAATAATAATGTGCATTCAACATTCATGCGGCGTGCAAATGAAATGGCGCGTGTTATCTCCCGCTCAAAACCACGACGGTTTAGAATGCCTGTTAATGGGTCGGTATCGGCAAGGGCAAGTGCGTCCCTAAGTTCTGACTTCAGGCGGTTTCGCTCATTTTTAAGTGAAACAATCTCTTTATGCATTGCCGAAAGCGCCTGACGCACAAGCGGTGTCATTTCCGATTGTGGTACACCATAAATATTCAAAGGGTCAGCATCTTTGATTATTTCCATTCGTGGTGCATTAACAAAATCGTCAACAATCCTTAAGCGCACGTCTTTTTGCGGTATTTGGTTTGCAGATTTTGTTTGGTTTTTCGAAGTCATATTGTTCTTTAACACCACTTTTGTGAAAATTGAATGAATTTTGTTAGTTCGGGGTTAATATTTATTATAAAGCGCATTAAAGTGCGATTTTGTTAAAATTATGATGCTTTTTACGCCTTTTGGCGACTTATAATTTTGCCAAACATCGGGTAATAAGCAATTTTTGGGGATTTTAATGCAAAAACCTTTGGTAGGAATCATAATGGGATCCCAGTCTGACTGGGAAACTATGAAAGAAGCGGCAGATATTTTACAAGCTTTGGAAGTGCCGCATGAGGTAAAGATTGTTTCTGCGCATCGTACGCCGGAAAGAATGTTTAACTATGCCAAAGCTGCCAAGGATAATGGCCTTAAAATCATTATTGCTGGTGCGGGTGGTGCGGCGCATCTTCCCGGAATGGTGGCAAGTTTGACCACGCTTCCGGTTCTGGGTGTCCCTGTGCAGTCAAAGGCGCTTTCGGGGCAAGATTCACTTTTATCAATTGTGCAAATGCCAAAAGGAATTCCGGTTGGCACATTGGCAATTGGTTCGGCGGGTGCGGCAAATGCCGGTATATTGGCGGCACAAATTCTTGCTGCCTTTGATGATGAACTTGGCAAAAAGGTCGCAATCTTCCGTCAGGCACAAACAGATGCAGTTAAGGATGCGCCGGTTTAAATCATGACTTTGGATACCAATAAAACAATCGGTATTATTGGCGGTGGGCAGCTTGCCCGCATGCTAAGCTTTGCGGCATTCCAATTTGGTTATCGCATCGCGATTTTTGAACCTGAAAAAAATTGCCCTGCATCACAAATTACAGATTGCCATTTTTGTGCATCTTATTCAGATAAGGCCGCACTCGAAGAATTCGCAAAATCCTGTGATATTGTAACTTTTGAGTTTGAAAATATTCCGGTTGACGCCGTAAAAATCATTGAAAAATATGCAAAAATCTATCCTAATCCTGATGCCTTGGGGCATACACAAGATAGATTGTCGGAAAAGGAATTTGTGCGCTCTTTAGGGCTGCCATGTGCGCCATTCTATGAAATTAATTCATTGGATGATTTAAATGCCGCAATAAAAACCAATGGTTTACCTGCAATTTTAAAAACCCGCCGCTTTGGTTACGATGGCAAAGGGCAATTTGTAATTAAAAATGCAGACGAAGCAGCGCAAGCATGGGAAGAATTGGGTCAACAACCATGTGTGCTTGAAGGTTTTGTTGATTTTTCATTTGAAACCTCGATGATTTTGACGCGCGGTCAGGATGGCGAGATTTTATATTTCCCTAATTCCCAAAATATCCACAAAGACGGTATTTTGCGTAAATCAATGGTTCCAAGCCCATTAAATTTTGACCAAATCGAAGAATGTAAACACATTGGGCGCACCATTGCCGAGGCGTTGAAATATGTTGGCACTCTAACCGTTGAAATTTTTGTTGGTAATCATGGTCTTGTGGTCAATGAAATTGCACCGCGCGTTCATAATTCTGGGCATTGGACTATTGAAGGGTGCAAAACCTCCCAGTTTGAGGCGCATATTCGGGCAATTTGCGGCTTGCCACTTGGCTCAAGTGCATTAATGGCACGTGGTGTGGAGATGGAAAACCTTTTGGGCGATGAAATCCTTCATGCCTTTAAGCTTGCGGCTGATGGCAATGTCTTTGTTCACATCTATGGCAAAAAAGACATCAAACAAGGTCGTAAAATGGGGCATTTCACAAGGTTGTTTGGGTAAAAAACTTTAAATATGCAAGAAGTTTTTAAAAACTTAATGCAACACCACTCCAACCAAAATTGCAACATAATGTACAATCGCGGCGGCAACCACATGTCCGTGCCAAATGGCGCGACGGTATTTAAGGGTTTTGGAAACATAAAAAATTGTTCCAACCGAATATAATAACCCACCAACACCAAGCAAGATTGTTGCCGCAAGAGGCATATTGCTCATCATTGGTTTAAGGGCAATCAATGCCGCCCAACCAAGGGCAAGATAAAATACAACCCAGATAATTTTGCCGAGACCAGGCATAAACAGTTTCCCAGCCATCCCCAAAATAGCAAGTGTCCAAACCACACTGGTCATAATGATTGCCCAATTACCGTGTAACACTTGGGTGGTGAATGGTGTATATGATGCGGCAATCATCAAAAAGATGCCAGCATGATCAAGGCGTCTTAAAAATGGTTGAAAATTTGGTTTCGCAAAATTATAAGCCAGCGAAAAAGACAACATTGCCACAAGGCCAAAAGCATAAACGGATGCGGCGGCAATTTTACCACCCAAACCATTTGAAATTGCAAGACCCAACAAAAGACCACCACCAAACAATGCAAAGACAATGCCTACAAGATGGATGATAAAATCGGCGCGTCGCGCCCAAAAAGTTGGGTAATGTGGCAGGTTAAATGTCATGACTTTATAATACTAACAATGTTGACTATATTATGACAAGTCAAATAATTTTGCGTTAGATGACAATAGCACAAAAAAGCCGACCAATGCTTAGAATGGTCGGCTTTTTATGAAACTTTAAGATGGCTTTAATCGAACAGAGCGTCCAAATCGTCTTGTGACATTGCCGCCCCTGCATCATCGCCACCAAACATCGCGTCAATATCGTCCTGTTTGTTTTCAGGGCCATTTAACGCAGGGCCATTAAGCAATAAGTCTTTCTTGCGCTGCTCTTCCGGTGAAAGTTGCACTTCGGCATCTTCGACACCCATAACTTTGGCAAAACGATCGATACGATTTTCGATATGGCGAAGTGTATCGACAACTTTTTTAACCCGTTGTCCGGTAATATCTTGGAATGAGCAAGCCTCAAAAATTTCAAGCATCTTATCACATACATATGCTTGATATGCATGTGCATCAGATGTATCAGCCGACATAACGGATTCAGCGGCTTCCATGATACGGTGCGTTGCTTCGGCAGTGTTGGCAACAATTGCATCAAGTTCTGCACCCGCTGTCGGTATGCCGTCGTTTTTGATGTCATTAGGACGCAAAGCCGAAATTTCAGCTCTAGTTCTTTGGATATAAGCAGACAAATAGCGCAATTCACCATAAAGGCTGTTATCCATGGAGCCAAAGAATGCCATCATAGCATCGCTCATTTGGCTTGCGAGGGTTAAAACCTCACCAAGACGAGGATCTTTAAGATCCGCATCTTTCAATCTGCTTAGCGCGTCTTTAACTCGTAGAACGACTTCTGGTGTCGCCATATTAATCCCCTGTGTATACTAGAAATCGCCCAAAACCGAGGCAATTTTTGCCTTCAAAGTCTGTGCATTAAAAGGCTTAACGATGTAGTTGTTTACACCTGCCTTTTTAGCGGCGATAACGTTTTCCGTTTTAGATTCCGCAGTTACCATAATGAATGGTGTCGGCTTAAGCGATTCATCTGCGCGAACTTCGCGTAAAAGCTCATAACCAGTCATTGGTTCCATATTCCAGTCAGAAATGACCAGACCATATTTTTGTTTCTTTAATTTTTCTAACGCTTCGCGCCCATCCGAAGCTTCATCAACATTCTCAAAGCCTAGTTGCTTAAGAAGGTTACGAATGATACGGATCATTGTTTGATAATCATCAACAACAAGAACTGGCGCATTCATATCTACTGCCATTATAAACTCCCACAAAATGCAGATTTTTCCGCAAATACCCACTTTGGCAGATGCTATTTAAACAGAAGGACGCTAAAGAAAGGTTACTAAAACTGAAAAAGAAGGATTTTTTTATGCCAAATCAATTAGGTGGTTATACTTTCGGTGAATTAGAGCTTGGTCAAGTATTTGATTTTTCTAAGATTATTTCAAAAGAAGACGTAAAAAAATTTGCAGAAGCAAGTGGTGATAATAACCCGATTCACCTTGATGAAGCCTATGCAGCGACCACACAATTTAAGAATTGTATCGTTCACGGTGTTTTAACGGCTGGTTTGGTGTCGGCGGCAATCGGTATGAATATGCCTGGGCCTGGCTCAATTTATGTTGGTCAAAACCTTCAATTTCGTCGTCCTGTAAAAGTTGGTGCAAAGGTTGATGTGCATCTTGAAATTAAGGAATTAAATCCCGATAAGAAGTTTGTTACAATTGCCACAACTGCATCAGTTGATGGTAAAACTGTTTTAACTGGCGAAGCGCTGGTTATGGTTCCTGCTGAATAATCATAACGGATTAGGAAATGAAAGTTTTTTCTGGTTTTGAACGAGTTCCCGAAGAATTCAAAGGTGCAACAATTGCAATGGGCGCATTTGATGGTTTGCATCTTGGGCACAAATCGCTTTTAGAAATTGCAAAAAAAGCACATCCTGATGAACCGCTTGGGCTTTTATTATTTGAACCGCCACCAAAATTATTCTTTTCTAAGAATACACATGGCTCGCGTCTTGCCACTGGTCGGATTACGGAAATTCTGGCGGAAAAAATTGGGGTTGATATTATTTTCTCCTTGAATTTTGATGAGGAATTTGCATCTCTAAGCGCGCTTGAGTTTATAAATAAGGTGGTCATTAACGGCTGCTCGCCGAAACATATTGTGGTTGGTCATGATTTCCGCTTTGGTAAAGGGCGCACTGGTGACGCAAAATTACTTAGTGAAGAATGCGCAAAGCACTCAATACAAGTTACAATTCTTGAACCAATTAATGATGATACAGGCCTTAGAATTTCCTCAACCCGCATTAAAGAGGCTTTGCAACAGGGGAAAATTGACCTTGCTAATCAGCTTTTGGGGCATCCGTGGACGATTGAAGGTGTGGTTGAACATGGGCAAAAATTGGGTCGGGTTCTTGGCTTTCCCACTACAAACATAAAATTATATCAACAGATTGAACCTTTGTTTGGCATTTATGCGGTAAAGGTTGATATTGGGGATCGTGTATTGCGGTCGGGGGTTGCCAATTTTGGTAGAACGCCAACAACTGGTGTCCGCGATCCTTTATTTGAAACTTTCATTCTTGATTTTGATGGCGATTTATATGGACGCAATATAATTATAGAACTTCACAAATTTCTACGTCCCGAAGAAAAATATAATAGTCTTGACGAGCTGAAAGCGCAGATTGCAATCGATGTTCAGAACGCAAAAGATTATTTTGCCAATTAAAAAAATGAAAATAGTTGATATTTTAAAATTAATATTATTGGTGGTTTTGTGGGCGTCTGCTTATGGGTTAAACAATATTGCCCTGCAAACAATTTCACCAATGGCGAACGTGTTTTTACGTCTTGCCGCCGGCTCGGCGTTTTTGGGCGTTATTTTATTCTTTAAGGGTGAAAAAATGCCACGCTTTAATAATTATAAAGCGTGGATAATGATTGCCGGGGTTGGGGTTATTGGCTCATTATTGCCATTCTTTTTAATTGCCCAAGCACAAACCAAAGTTCCATCTGCGCTTGCAAGTATCTATCTTGCTGCAATGCCGCTGGCGGCGGCGATATTATCATATTTCTTGGTGCGTGACGAAGACTTAGGGCCAAAGAAAATAATCGGCGTAATATTGGGTGTGATTGGTGTCGTAATTTTATCGGCGCCTGACTTGGGCAATGTTGCGGCACAAAGCGCACCCCTTGGTGCGCAATTACAATTATTGGGGGCGGCATTTTGTTATGGCTCTGCCGTTGTGATGATACGTATGGGCGGTGGCGGCACTAGCCCTTTGGTAACCTCATTCGGGTTTATTTTTATTTCGGCATTTGTTGCTTTACCGTTTGCATTTAATGATATTTTGCAAAATGCCCATCAATATTCAAAGGCATCAATAATTGCCGCTATTTTAATCGGTATAGGGCCAACGGCACTCGCGGGCATATTATATGTCGAGGCGGTGCATCGGGTTGGCCCATTAATGGTGGCGAATTTTTCAAATCTCGTGCCGATTGTTGCGCTTTTTATTGGTTATATTTTCTTTTCAGAACGCATTCCCGCGACAGCGCTTTTTGCGCTTGTGGTGATTTTAATTGGCGTAAGTTTATTGCAAAACCAAAGCAAAGATAAAAATGCCGAATAATTTGTTTTAGCCTAAATAAGTTTCAACATCTCTTCAATTGGTCTTCCAACAATTGCTTTGTCACCCTTAATAAGTATAGGGCGCTGTAAAAGCTTGGGCTCGGCGGCAATTGCAGCAATAAGGTCATCATCGCTTTGTTCCAATGAAACCCCAAGCTCTTTTGCGGTTTTTTCACGTATTATTGCTTTTACACTTCCAACTTTTTCTGCAAGTGACTTTAAATCACCTTGTGAAAGATGGTTGTTGAAATAATTAATTATTTTGGGTTTAATTCCATTGGCTTCTAATAATGCCAGACCTTTAACTGCTGTTGAACATTTACTATAAAAAATAAGCTCATATTCCATTAAATTCTCCTAAAATCAGTTCCCTAAACTATTTATTATTCATTTCGTATTATTTGTAACCGATTATTTTAAAAATTACATTGGGTAATATGAGTAAGAACTGGAAAATACGTCCACTTTTATGGTCTGCTCTTTTCTTTTTCCTTGTCGCATCGGTTGCGATTGGGGGAGTGGCATTTTATGCCATGAATTACCTTGCTATTGGCTCTACCAATGTTGGAAAATTTGAAAAATTATGGTCAGAAGCGACAATTCAGGATCTTCAGGCAACCTATAACGCAAAAATCTATATTGCTTCAAATGATCAAAAAGCACTCCAAGATTTTTATAAATATAAAGATATACGTAATGATATGATGCTGCGCGCCCGTGAGATTGCACCAGACCTTACGGACGATAAACTGGTTTCCAGAACCTATGATACCGCCCTTGCTATGAGCGATGTTGAACTTGCGGCCGTAAAAATGGCTGAAAGCGGTAATGTTGAGGGCGCAAAATCCATGCTTATGGATTCACGCTATGCCGAATTAAATATCAAAAAGAACTCATTAAAAGAACAGGCACGCAGCGAAATTTATAATACCCTTATGAATGCGGTAAATAGTGCGCATCATATGTTGGTTATTGGTCTTGTTGGGTTGGTAATGTCATTGGGTGTCGCGGCCTATTTATGGCGTCGTCTGGGCATAATCTTCAAAACACAGGCCGAAGAATTAATGGTTGCGCGTGATGCACTTGCCAATCATGCGACCCATCTTGAAGAACGCATTGAAATGCGCACCCGTGACCTAGAGGCCGCAAAAGAGGCCGCCGAATCCGCCGATCAGGCAAAATCAACTTTCCTCGCGCAAATGAGTCATGAAATAAGAACACCAATGAATGGTATTTTGGGCATGGCGGCGGCATTATCGAAAACAAGCCTTGATGAAAAACAAAAACACTTTGTCCATGTGATTAGTGAATCTGGTGATATTTTACTTAATTTGCTAAATGATGCGCTTGACCTTGCTAAGATTGAGGCCGGTAAGCTTGATATCGAAAATATTGCCTTTAATTTGGGTGACCTTGTTCGTTCATCAGAGGCAATTTTTGCAATTCGCGCCCATGACAAAGGGATTACCCTTAATATTGATCTTCATAATGCACCAAATATTTGGTGCCTTGGCGACCCAACTCGTCTTAAACAAATTCTTTATAACCTTATTTCCAATGGCATCAAATTTACCGAAGAGGGCAGCGTTAGCGTAAATGTTTCTGCCGTTGAGCAAGACGGCAAATATATGATTGAATTTGCGGTAAAAGATACTGGCATCGGAATAAATGAAGAAGCACAAATGCGCTTGTTCCAAAAGTTCTCGCAGGCCGATGTTAGCACCACGAGAAAATTTGGCGGCACAGGCCTTGGTCTTGCAATTTGTAAACAGCTTGCGCAAATTATGGGCGGCGATATTTTCGTGGATTCAGAGGTTGGAAATGGTTCAACATTCACGCTTGCTATCCCTGTCGAAAAAGCACAAGAGCCAGAAATTGAAGATGCTGATGTTGCATTAGAAGAAAATGATGCACTTGGTGAATTGTGTATCTTGGCAGCCGAAGATAATGCTAATAATCGTCTTGTTTTAAAAATGTTCCTTGAGCAAATTGGTGCCCAAGTTACTTTTGTTGAAAATGGCCTTGATGCCGTCAAAGAATGGGAAAGCCATACATTTGATATCATTCTTATGGATGTTCAAATGCCGATTATGTCTGGGCCAGAGGCAACCCAAAAAATCCGCGAAATAGAGTTTAAAACCAAACGTCTGCGCACGCCAATTATTGCACTTACTGCGAATGCGATGACGCATCATGTTGCCGAGTGTCTTGCCGCAGGTATGGATGCCCACGTCGCCAAGCCAATAAGGCCAAACCTGCTTTTTGCCGCTATTGAAAATGCAATTGATGAAAATATTGATTTGGTAGGCGAAGAAATGGCCGCGCAAAATTTAGCTGCCGACGAGAGCATGTGCCTTAAATTATAGCCATTAGGCTAATTGCATGTGGTTCCACGCCAAAATCAAAAATGCACCCAGCAAAACACTATATTGGAAAATATCAAACATACGTTCCGCCTCAGATGTGTTGGCAAGAAATTCCGCTTTTTTGTCATAGGTGATAAAGATTAGACAATCTAAGCCAAGGGCGATGCCATAAAGGTAAATTGCATATTGCGATTGGGCAATTAATGCACCGATTGACGCAATAAGGCATAAAAATGCCAAATGCCACAAAACCCCTTTGTAGCCGATGGAATAATATTTCATCATCTCAAGATGCGATGGCGGCAAATGGTCATATATCGTAAGCCCATCTTCATCGACCATTGGCTCTTCACCACGCTCAAGCGCAGTAACATGCCGTGCCATCCACAGACCAAGTCCATTATAAATTGTGTATAGGGCGATTACCAAACCGGCAAGGCCAACCAAAACTGACATATAAAAATTCCGTGATTTGCTAATTAATAGCATAGATTATCTAAATGTGCATTTTTTTTGATTTTGCAACATATTTATGAAGATATTTTAATGTGTTATAATGAAAAACCGTTTGGTTTCTGTTCAGAATGTGTGTGATACTGAAGTTAGGTGATGAAAAATTCCGTCGCAAGGTCTAGGAATGTCTTGTACAGACTGTTTTAAGCGTCTTTTATTTTTTAAGGAATGTTTGTGAATATGGCTTCAAGCTCAAAAATTATGGTCAAGTGTCTTTTGGGCATTGGATTATTCGCTTCTACTGCATATGCGCAAACTGCAAATGTAACTACTGCCCCTGTTGCAGCACCTCTTGCTGCGGCGGTTCTGCCTTCTGCATTGGCAGAAAAAATGCAAAATGCAGTGAAATTTAATGCCGATGGCAATGCACCACAGGCGGTTGCATTATGGAAAGAAATTTATATCAGCGCCGACAAAAGCCCAGAGCAACAAAAACTTGCAATGGATGCGGCAAAGTATCTTGGTTTTAATGCTGTTGAAAATCGTGATGTCCGCTCTGCGGAGGCTTATTTTGCTGCCGAGTCAATTATTGCACGTCGTCTTTTTGTATCTGGTCAATTAAGTGCACGCACTTTTTCAACTAGCGTAAGTCATTGGGCAACTGGTGCGGGTGCTATGGGTCGTTCTACTGAATCTGCGGCATTGGTTTTCTTTGCCCGCGAAGTAAAGGCGCGTGCGCAGGCGATGGAGTCGCAAAAAGTGCTTAACCGCGAGGCCAATTTCAGTGCCGATAGCATTGAAGGTATCCGTGTTAGCAGCAGCAGCGTTTGCGTAATTAACAATGTGGAAATATTAACAAAACAAATCACCTGCACCGATGAGTCAAATGCAATTGGTGAAGCTATGTCACTTCAGGCGCGGCAAATAAAGGCTGATGCGCCACCACCTGAAAAGAAAGATGACAAGAAAAAGGGTGATGAAGAGCAATAAAATAATAAAACCCGCCATTTGGCGGGTTTTTATTTAATTGGATTTTTCTAAATTAGGCTAATAGCTACCAAACACCTTGACCAACGCCACCGTCAACAAACATTGATGAGCGGAATTGCATTTGTTGTTGCTGTTGTTGAACTTGTGCTTGTTTTTGTGATTCAACCTTTATGGTGCGGCTAAGGGTAACATATTTAATACCTGGGCCAAAACGGCGAAGCAGCGAGCGTTCGTTACAATTGCCGGCTGGAATTTGTGCCATACAGGTTAAATTACCACCCTTATATGAAAGTGCCTGACCTTTGGTGCAGGTTAATGCTTGGCCGCCATCAAAAACTGCCTTGCCGTCTACCATACGGCCAATCATCGCCTCCATATGCGTTCCCGCCATGCAACGATATACTTCACCAGTGAATTCATTTGCCAATTTATCATTGGCATCGGTGCGTGACGCTGGGTGCGGCATGTTTTTGTCATCCATGCAAACAGCGCGAATTGGTACGATTTCAGTAATAACTTTGGTTTCAACAACTTTTTCCGCAGTTGCAACTTTTTGCGCGCCGCCTTGAACATTAAGTCCGTCAATATTTCCATTATAAACTGGTTGCGGCACGCCATAATAACCGCCACCACCGCCGCCAAGTATCACCCCGCCTGAGCTGCTGTTATAGCTGCCTGGGTAGTAATAATTGCTTCCGCCATAATACATGCTGCCATCAGTTGTGTTGATGTTGCTGCCAGTATTGCTGCTAACACCTGTCGTGCCATAATTGCTTGGAACATAAACCCCAGGTACAGCAACTATTTGCGAATTAACAGTACCGCAGCAATTAGCACTTCCTTGCCCAGAAACCACAGGGATATTGGTAATGCCGCCAGTGTATGAACCACTGCCGCAACAAGACGATTGTGCATGTGCTGCACCGCCAATAAGCGATAGAACAGCAATTATTGCAGTGTTTCTAAATGATACATTCATCTTATGACTCCCCGAAAATTTGATTATATCGACCTATTAACGGCGATTACATCCCCAAATCTTCGTAAAAATAGCTCCGAAAAACGGTTAAATTCCCACCAAAAACATGCCGGTTCTTGGCACGCAAAATGCTTGTAACACTAAAAAGCAAAGAATTTGTTAGCGGAGATGAATTTATGCAATTTAATGCACTTCACCCTGAAACACGGTTATTACTTAACTCGTGGAAGACAATTAATGGTCTTGGTGATAGTCTGGTAAATAATAATCTTGCGTCACGTGATGTGGGGTCAATGATTGATCGTCTCTTTATGATACAAAGAGTTGCCGAAGGTGTGTTTGTTTATAAAACATTGGGCAAAGAAATCACATCATGGGTTGGTCGCGATTTAAAAGACAACGAAATCAGCACGATTTTCTTTGGGCCTGACAAGGTATTAATCCGCGCCTTGCTTGAATCCGCGATTCACGCACCAGGGCCAGCGTTGGCACGCATCGTTGCATTTGGCGCAAAGATTGGTCAACGCACCGAAATTGAGATGGTATTTTTGCCACTAATGGAAAAATCTGGTGTTGCCAGAATGTTGGGGCTTTTTCAGCCAATCGCCGCAAATGTCACAATATCGCGCCCAGCAATTCGTTTTTCGATTGCAGAATTAGTGCCGCCGGATCCACGCACCCCGCGCAATCCGGGTCTAAGGCTGGTTAAAAAATAGACCTAGTTTTTTGGACTTAGTTCAACCTTATAGCGTTTCCAATTATTTACATAATGCGTCGCAGATTTCAAAAGTGCCGCATGTTGTTCGGTTGTGGTTTCACGAATAATTTTACCGGGCGCGCCCATTACCAGTGAATTGTCGGGAATTACTTTGCCTTCTGGAATTAATGCCTTGGCGCCAATTATGCAATTTTTCCCGATTTTTGCATGGTTCATAATAACTGCACCAATGCCGATAAGTGAATTATCACCAATTTCACAACCATGCAGCATCGCCATGTGACCAACGGTTACATTTTTACCAATGGTTAGTGGCGCACCCATATCGGTGTGAAGAACGCTTCCATCCTGAATATTGCTGTTTTCACCAATTATAAGTGGCTCATTATCGCCACGAAGCACGGCATTAAACCAAATGCTGGCATTTTCATGAAGCACGCATTTGCCGATTAGAACTGCTGTGGGGGCAACCCAATAATTGCCACTTTTTGGATAGTCAGGTGAAAAATTGCCTAAATTATATGCTGTCATTGCCGAACCTTATATTTTTTGACATGTTTTTGTGACATTAACTCTTCATTAAACATTGTAAATGAACCTTATCATTATAAAGTTATCTGAGTCGATAATACTTTGATACTAACAAGCCTTGTAGAAGGAGACCACATAATGGTCTTTGGTGTTTCTTAATTGGCGGCCAAGTGGCAAATATCTGCCAAAGGCATATTTACCCCGCAGATGTTAGAGGGGGCTTGTTTTTTTCGCATAAAATTCCATATTTTCATTATAGCCCTAATAAAAATAAAAATGGGGCAAAGCATCATTTTGCCGGAAATGGCGTATTTGCGTCATCATGGCTTATTCAAATGCCAGAATGGCGTTAATCAGGAGAGGTGCAGACATGGCTAAACGACCAAATACCCGCAAAACCCGTGAGCATATTCATCACGAGAATGAAGGCGAAAATAATGTTCGTTCATTATTTGGCTGGTCTCCTTTAGGCAATGATGAGGAGGAAAGGCGTGATCAACGCTTCCTGCGTCATGTAAAGCCCCGCTCTGATGGCCAAGAAAATTTAATGAAGGCAATTGATAATTCGCCGTTGATTGTTGCAATTGGGCCAGCCGGAACGGGTAAAACCTATCTTGCGGTTTCCAAGGCTGTGGAAGCATTGGAATCAGGACAGGTTTCACGGATTATTCTTTCCCGCCCTGCTGTTGAGGCGGGTGAATCTTTGGGCTATTTACCAGGGCATGTTGAGGATAAATTGGGGCCATATTTGCGCCCGCTACTTGATGCGCTTTCTGATAGATTATCACCTAAACGCCTTAAAATGCTTATGAGCGAAGGAATTATCGAAATTGCACCAGTTGGCTTTATGCGTGGTCGTACTTTGAACAACGCCTTTGTGGTGATTGATGAGGCGCAAAACTGTACCTATGGTCAATTAAAAATGTTGCTAACCCGTCTTGGTTGGAATTCAACCATGGTGGTAACGGGCGACCCGCACCAAACCGATTTATTGCCAGAAATGTCAGGTTTGGCACAAATTGCCAATCAGCTTGAACAAGTGGAAGATGTTGCTGTGGTTCGCCTTGAAGCCAAAGATATTGTTCGCCACCCGCTTGTGGCATCAATGTTAAAAGTGCTTTAGGTCAGCGCTATTTTTTACCAAATAATTCGGGGAATGTAGTAACATATTCTTGAAAATATTTGCTACATTGCCCAACTTTTTCATTACGTTTTTGATCAAGCATATTGGCTGCGCGCCACGTCCAATAGGCATTCCATTCATGATTGCTGCTTTCGCTTGTGGCGGCAAGTGCAATTTTGTTTGCTTCTTCGGCCCCGATTTTTCTATCTATAACCAATCTGTCACGCGCAACGGTGGCAAGCATGCTTGCATTGTCGCCGAGAACTTTTCTTAGTTTCTCATCTTTTATTTCATAATGCTGACTTATGAAAAGTAATTGCCCAGCACAGGAAGAGAGTGTTAGATACCATGGTTCAGGGCTTGTTTTTGTCCCAAATGTAACATTATGTTCTGCATCCTTTGCAAATGCACTTGTTGACATCAAAACAGATACTGCGAACCCAATTAATAAGGTATTGCCTTTAAAGCCCATTTCCCACCTCTTTTTATAAGAGATATTATAAAATTAAAATTTTGCAATCTTTATTTTGAAACGATGACCCCGTACCAGCCAAGGCCTTGATAAGTCTCATAACCAGGGGTTTTGTGGAATGCGATATGCCGCCCGTCATTAGTTTTATGATAGCCAAAAGCCTCTTTGCTAGGCATAAAGTTTGCCAATTTTTCAAAAATGTTATGGCCACTAGAGGCGATGATTTTGTGATTGGCATCAACTAGCATGACTTCGAATATCTGTTTTTCACGCTCCGAAAGGCGCACCCCTTCGACAATGGTTTTTGCTTGTGGTTGCCAGTCAAAGTGCACGCCAAGAACCCCTATTAATTTACCATGTGAATTACCATTTTCACGCACCCCACACGAATAAGTCGCGATTTGTGCATTATTTAACAGATATTCTGTGGCAATGTCATCAACGGCATAATCATCGCCGCTTGACTGGGCAATTGCGTGTTTAAACCATGGTCTGTCGGCAACATTTTTGCCAATAACATTATATTGGTCTGGGCGGCCGTTTGCGATTACATTGCCGTGTAAATCACAAAGCCATAAATCAAGATAAACCGTATAGGCATTAAGAATGACACCAAGACGTTGGCAGGCATATTCACAGTTTGCATCAATTGGATTTGCGCTAGCGTCAACAATTGCCGAATCTGTTGCCCACCAGCGAACATCACAGGTGCGCTCATAAAGATTTCTATCAATCAATTCGACAGCATTAAGCGATAAATCAATCAAACGGTTTCCCATTGATTGTTCTGCCATTTTTGTGGTGGCGACTTCTAATTCTTCAATCTCATCACCCAATTCTTTGGAAAGGGCGTTTGAAAGTATTTCAACATTTTGGGAAATGCTCTTTACTTCTTCGGCGACTACCGAAAAGCCACGCCCCATATCGCCGGCCCGTTTCGCCTCAATAAGTGCGTTTAGTGATAATATCCGCAAATTAGCGGTAATTTCTTGAATTTCACGGACTTTATTTCTGGCGATATTTTTTGCCGCCGCTGTCTTTTCGGCGATGTCGCGAATGTCGATTTCATGCTCACTCATTGCTTGTTCCTATGATTTGAAAACAAACAATGAGTGTGTTGGTAAATGAAAACTTAAAGGACGGTCATTACCATATGGTATTGCTGAATGTCTTTGTATTTGCTTAAAAAAACAACATAAGTGCCGTTGCACATGGCAAAATTATGCGTCCAAATCAATGTCCAAAATTGCCATTTCAAATATATAAGAGGTTTCGCCTTCATCCTGATCTAGGTAAACTAGGCCAAGAAATTCCTCACCTTTATATACTTCAACCGAATCATCATCGGTTTTGCGGCTTTGTAATTTTAGATTTGATGCACCAAATGTTTTGTTCAAATGTGCTTCGACACGCTTCCAGTCCGGCTTTGCCATAATATTCCTCAACTAATAATTCACACCCTTAATAAACATATTTGCAAATAAAAAAAGGGGCAGTTCACAAAGAACTGCCCATGAAGTATTTTAGGAGTTGAGAATTAGATTAATTTGAGCCTTTGGCGATAAAAGTTGCGTTATTACCAACTGCCATTGCAGAACCAACCAATGCACCTGAAGAACCACCAGTAATGTTAGTGCTTGCATAAACATTGCCATAGTTAGTTTGTGAAGTTTGAGAGTTCATTCTTACGCTGCCGCCATTGCAACCTGCGCAAACAAAGCCAGTGATAGTGTTGCCAACTGCAAAGCTGTTTGCACCGCCAACGCCACCCATTGAAGAAGATCCCATAAAGTTTGCAGTTGCGCTTACGTTGCCATAATTATTTTGTGCCATTACAAGGTTTGCATCGTCACCGATATTTGAAATCAATACGCCGTTACCAGTTGCAGAAGCGTCGGCATAAGCAGTGTTGCCCCAATCATTCAGAACGATTTCGCTATTTGCAGTTACTGAATCATTGGTTTCTTGGTTGCCGCTAAGGTCGACGCGACCCCATTCATTGGTGATTGAAGTGTTGTTGCCATAAGCGGTTGAAATTGCCGCCGCATCATTTGCGATACCAACGCTTACCGCAGTTTCAGCAAGAACAGGCGCATAAGTTTTTTGTTCGATTTCAGAATTAATTTCTGCATTCTGACCAACAGTTACATGAGAGTTACCAGCAGCAACAGATTGCGCATTAACATAACCAAACACTGTGTTACCTTCAACATAAGTAGAGGCAACAGTATTTGACGCATTATATTGACCGCTTTGGTTTTGAAGATAGCCATTTGCTACTGCGGTGTTGAAATTGTTGCCAGCAACTTGGGTAACTGCATCGATATTGTCGGCGCGGTCAACTGATACGGTGTTTACGCCGTAAATGTTTTTACCATAAAGGGTTTCTTGTTGCATATAAGTATAAGTTGCGTTGTTAAGGCCAACCACTTGTCCGCTATTGCCTTGTGCAGTAACGGTTGAATATGTGTTGCCCTGTGCATCATCAACAACAACCAATGAATCGGCAACTACATTGCCTTTGGTTGCTTGGTCATATTGTGCATAAAGGTCAACAGAATTAGTTGAACCAGACATAAGGTTACCAACCGCAGTTGCCGAACCTTCAGTTCCTTCTAATGATTCATGTGTTGAAACGGTTGAATAAGATTCAACGTTACCAAGTTGCGCTTGTTGGTTGATGTTACGTTCAACATCAGCACCAAGATCGCAAGGCCCTCTTAAGGTGCAGCCTTCTGTTGCGGTGGTGGTTTCTTGATTGGCACCACATGCAGTTGTTTGATTGCAAGAAGTATCTTGAGTAGCTGCTGGTTCATTGTTGCCGCAAGTTGGGGTTTGGTTACAATTGCCTGCCATTGCTACTGCTGGTGCAAAACCAAGTGCTAAAACCGATACTGTGAATTTTACTACATTTTTCATTTTTTAAGCTCCTAAAACTTTTTTTATTTGCGGTTTGAACCGCTTGTTGTGATGTCAAGGAGGTCGCGAGTTTTGTGCCAACATTGGGAATTTGGCGGTTTTCAATTCTCTGATTTAGGGAAATATGTGTAAAAAATACAATAAAAACAATAAAATACCCGTGCCAAAAACTTGGCACGGGCAACGTTTGGATTAAAAATTATGCCGTAAAAATTCTGTCCAAAAATGAAAATGCCGAGGTTTGATACAAACCCCGGCGTTTATTTTGTTTCATTATGAAACGTTTTTGAACTTATGCGTTATTTTGGCGCACGCTTGGCAAGGATACGCTGCAAAGTGCGGCGGTGCATATTAAGGCGGCGCGCAGTTTCTGAAACATTGTGCCCGCATAATTCATATACACGCTGAATATGTTCCCATTTAACACGGTCGGCAGACATTGGGTTTTCTGGTGGTTCTGGTAATGTATCTTGGATTGCCAATAGTGCCTTCATAACATCATCGGCGTCCGCCGGTTTTGCTAAATAATCTGCGGCCCCTGCCTTAACTGCGGCAACTGCGGTTGCAATATTACCATAGCCAGTAAGCATTACCACGCGCGATTCAGGGCGAAGATTGTGCATTTCTTCAACAACCGTCAAACCATTTCCATCTTCAAGGCGCATATCAAATACACCAAATGCCGGTGGTTTTTCGCGGACGATTGCCAAAGCTTCGGCAACAGAGCTAGCGACACTTACTTGAAACCCTCGTGATTCAAGTGCGCGAGATAGGCGCATACGTAATGGGCCATCGTCATCCATTACCAATAGTGTTTTATCCGGAATGCCTTCCAAAATTTCTTCGTATTTGTTGGTCATATTATATTTATCTCAACTTATTTTTATAACGGCAATTTGGTTTAATGTCCCAGTTTATAGCCATACATTTGTTGCACGTAAAGTGCATAAACTGAATAGGTAAAAAACAGCTATATAAAGCGCGATTTTATATCTTTTAATCTACTTCCGGTAAAAAATGCGGCAAGTATCAATACTGCGCCAATATGCCCGAAATTAGTGATACGTGTAGCAATTGCCAAGATGACTATTCCGATTGACCATATACTAATACGTAATGCCATTGGTAAATTTATATTTTGCGGAAGGTCTTTGGGATTAGTGGTCAAAAAACCCGCAAATAATGCAACGACGCCCCATAATAAATCTTTAGTAGATATATTGGCATGAAGGCTAATTATAAAAAAAGCAAATAGTGACAGCAATATATTGGCAATAAAAACGCTTTTGGTTTTGACTGTCGCGTTTTCCATGCTTACTCTTTATATTCCAAATCATCGCGTGACCAAACCACACGCACAATTGCCCCTGACTTCGGGCTTGCCTGATTACCAAAGCGCACATGCCCCCCCGAACGCTCAAGCAAGGTTTTGGCAATAAAGAAACCAAGCCCCATGCCTTCACGAACTTGCGCACCGCTTGAACCATGGCCACGGGTGGTAACGTAAGGTTCGCCAAGGCGGGGCAGAATGTCGGGGTCAAAGCCACGACCATCATCCACAATTTCAACCTCAATAACACGATTATTCCACATGCACCGGATTATAAGCTTTTCCTTGGCATATTGCAGGCCGTTTTCAATGAAATTGCCAAGGCCATATAAAACCTCTGGCATGCGGTGCACCACAAGGACGGCATCCTCACTTGGTGGGTTGATGTCAAAAAGGACGGCTTTGTCGATTTGGCTGTGACGCCCTGCGGCTTCTTGCAATAATTGTCCGATGGGAAGTTTTTCAACCGTTGGGTCGGAAATATATTTTTGCAAAGATAAATTCCGCAAAATATCACGGCAACGTAATGACTGTTCATAAATCAATTGTGCGTCTTCTTGCGATTGCCCACTTTTAAGGTCGCGCACCATTTCTTTTGACGTAAGCTGTATGGTGGCAAGGGGTGTGCCCAGTTCGTGTGCCGCCGCCGCCGCCAAGCCGCCTACTGCCGCCAATTGCTGTTCTTTGGCAAGGATTTTTTGGGTCGCAATTAATGCATCGGCAAGGCGCATCTCCTCGGCAGAAACACGGAAAGCATAGGCAGTGGTAAATAAAAGACCGATGATGATGCCGATTGCCAGACCGCTTTTATATAATTGTGGTAATTCAATGCCATAGGATTGATACCACGGTAAAGGCATTGCGTTATAATGAAGGAATGTAACGCATGCCATTGCCAATATGACGATGAACAAAACCCAACGCGGTCTTAATGTTGCCGCCGCAATAGTTGCCGGTGCAATAACCAATACCGAAAACGGATTAGTGATGCCGCCAGTTAGATATAAAAGGAATGTAAGCTGCAATAGGTCAAATGATATTTGCGTGGTTGCTTCCCATGATTTTAATAATCTTTGTGAAGGAAGCGCAAAGGCAAGGATAATATTAATCCAAGATGAAACCGCAACTGCACCAAAGCACCATGCCAATGGCAATGGGAAATGAAACAAAAATCCAACAACAATGATGGCAATCGACTGCCCAATAATCGCAAGCCAGCGCAGGGCAACAAGCGTTCTAAGCCTTAGGCGGCCCGAAAATTCCATGCGGGTCGTTTTAAGATTATTTTCTGCTTTTATTGCTTCACTAATAGCCATAAATAATAGAAATACACATATTGTTTTTTTTTAGAAGCGATTTTTAGCAGATATGACAAAACTTCCTAAAGCAACCAATCTAAATTTTGGTATTATTGCGCCGGCGGCGGCAATTTTGGTAATTATTGGTGTTGCTGGCTATCAATTTATTGATCGTGGCGGCCTTAAGAAGGTGGATGGGGTTGATGATGCTTGCACCACACGTTCATTCGCCGAAATTGGTGGCCCGTTCGAGCTGGTAAATCAGGATAATGTTAAATTCACCGACAAAGATTTATTGGGAAAACCAGCGCTTCTTTATTTTGGTTATACCTATTGCCCCGATGTTTGCCCAACTTCATTGACCTATATGGGCGCGGCGATGAATGCGCTCGAAGAACAAGACCCAAAACTTCGCAAAGAAATGCAAACAGTCTTTATTACCATCGACCCCGCGCGCGATACACCTAAAAAAATGAAGGAATATATTGTTTCTGGTGGTTTCCCTACTGGTCTGATTGGCCTTTCAGGTAGTGAGGAGCAGATTAACAAGGCGGCAAAAGAATATAAGGTCGGCTTTAAAAAGGTTGTTCCACCCAATGCGGCTCCTGAAGACTATGTTATGGATCACACTTCAATAATATACATGCTTGATCGTAAGGGTAAACTTGCGACATTCTTCTCTGATCAAACCAATCCGAAAAAGATGGCACAATGTATTGCGGCATTGGATAAAGATGCTAAGCACTAGCACGTGCTATCATTTTTGATTTCGCATCGTTTTTACTAAAGACCATATACACTTTTTAACACGATGCTTTAGTCAATCTTTACTCAAACGGCGTTTTGTGGCATTTATTGTGCGCCGCAACAATTGGGAGATAAGATTGCTTTATTCTATGCTTGAATGGCAGCGTGCCGCTTTAATGCCATTGCGCGCGGTTAATGCTGTTAATTCTTATTGGCTTGAAAGCCCTTTAAACCCATTTGCTGAGAATGAGATTGTTAAAAACGTGGCGGCGGCGGCGCGTCTATTTGATGATATTACCAAAAATTATTGCAAACCTGAATGGCAAATTGATAATTGCACCATTGATAATCAAGTAGTTGATATTACGACCGAGGTTGTTTGGAGCGGGGATTGGTGCAACCTTATCCATTTTAAAAAAGACACGAAAAACAAACCCAAGGCAATTGCCGAATATATTAATAATAGCCCCAAGGTTTTAATTGTTGCCCCATTATCAGGGCATTTTGCGACTCTTTTACGAGGTACGGTTCAGGGGTTTTTACCCGACCATGATGTTTATATTACCGATTGGGCGGATGCCAAAAATGTCCCGCTTGTCAGTGGTCGCTTCGATTTGGATGATTATATTGATTATATCCGCAATATGATTACCAACCTTGGTAAAGGTGTGAATGTGATTGCGGTCTGTCAGCCTGGGCCGCCGGTTTTGGCGGCAATCGCTATGATGAGTGAAGATGGCGACGAAAATGTTCCTGATACAATGTGTTTTGTTGGCTCACCAATTGATGCGCGCAAATCGCCAACAATTGCCAACCAGCTTGCCGAAGAACGCCCCTTTACTTGGTTCAAATCAAATATGATTTATAGCGTGCCGATGAATTATCCGGGGGCAATGCGGCGGGTTTATCCGGGGTTTGTACAATTAATTTCTTTTATGTCACTTAATCAAGATCGTCACCTTGATGCCCATAAGAAATATTTTGATGATTTGGTAAAGGGGGACGGGGAATCAGCCACACGTCACCGCGAATTCTATGATGAATATCTTTCGGTTTTAGATTTAACCGAGGAGTTTTATCTACAAACTGTCGAGAAAGTATTCCAAGAGCATCATTTGGCGCTTGGTAAGTTTTATCATCGTGGGCGGTTGGTGCGCCCCGAAAAAATCACCCATACGGCGCTTTTAACCATTGAGGGTGAGCTTGATGATATTTCAGGAATAGGACAGACCCAGGCCGCCCACGACCTTTGCACATCTATCCCTGCACACAAACACAAAGACCATGTTCAAAAAGGCGTTGGGCATTATGGCGTTTTCAACGGCAAGAAATTTAAAAAATACATTTACCCAATTCAACGCGATTTTATTCGGGAATTTTCAAAGTAATTCTTGCCATACCGGAATTATATAAAAGATACCACGTTCTTGTAGTTAAGTATCAATACGACAACGAAAACTATTATATTTCACATTCTAATTCAATTTTTAACTTGCGAATGATTTGCAATAGCGGTATGTTGAAAGTATGGAGTGGCAGATGTTACAAAATATTGATACAAATCATTTTGAAAATAACCGCGCATTAGCGCATCCCGATGTTAATTTTGATGACCTTGGCTCATCAGAAATGCCAAGGTTTCTTGTTATTTGGGCTTTGCGTGCTTGTATAATGGGTAATGGTACGGGGGCGTTTCATTGTCGCGGGTTGTTAAAGGCAATTCATGACTGGTTTGGCAATGATGCCGATGAATTAATCCATAGCGCGCAAATAATTGCATGGGCGAATAATCAGGCGGGTGATATTGATATGCGCTTTAAACCCACTGGTGCAGAAGGGTTTAGGAATGAGGAGCGGGCATTATTTGCAACAATCGACGCCATTAATGATAATAATATGCGTGCGGCAAACGATTTATGCCAGAATTTAACCGGCTATTTAAGTGAAATTGCGTTTGGCTCGTTTATGTCTTTGGCAAAAATTATGCGTAAAGTGGCGTGATTATTCACCTTCGCCAAATTTATCATTCACCAATTGCTCAAGTGCATTAAGTGCGGCTTCTGCGGTATCGCCTTCGGCAAAAACCTCGATGGATGAACCAATACCGGCCGCAAGCATCATTAAATCCATAATGGAATAGCCAGATACTTCTTCACCATCTTTGGAAACAATAATATTTGCGTCAGGATATTCATTAGCTGTTACCGCGAATTTCGAACTTGCACGGGCATGAAGCCCACGTTTGTTCGTAATATTCAGGGTCTTTTTTAATTTTGTCATTTCCCCCACCCCCATTTATTTAGTATGTCATCAATTTCTTAATTTGCCATTTATTTTAGTTTGCCAAAAGTGATGACACTACCGCAATATATTTACGCGCCGCATCTTGGGAAGCGAAGGCGGCGCGTGCAATTGATTCGGTTTTTCTAACTTCAGCAAGTTTGATAAGCATTGGCAGATTTGCCCCCGCAATCACCTCAAAATTGCCTTTTTCCATAATGGATATTGCAAGGTTTGAAGGTGTTCCGCCAAACATATCGGTAAGAATGATGACACCATCACCGGAATCATTGGCATTGCATGCGTCCAAGATTTCCTGTCGCCTTACGCCCATATCATCTTCAGGTCCGATTGAAACTGGCGTCATTTGAATTTGCTTGCCCACCACATGTTCAGCAGCCTTGACCAATTCAACCGCCAAATCACCGTGACTAACGACAACGACACCAATCATCAAAAAATCCCCGTCCGGTTAATATTAAATGCTATCTTTAATCCAGCCGTCGATACGATTTTTTGCCATCGCGCCCACTTGGGTCGAGACGACCTTCCCATCCTTAAATATCATAAGTGTTGGAATGCCGCGAACGCCATATTTCGTTGGTATCATTGGGTTTTCGTCAATATTGATTTTGGCGATTTTAACCTTGTCACCCATTTCGGAGGCGATTTCTTCCAATGATGGGGCAATCATTTTACAAGGCCCACACCAAGCCGCCCAAAAATCAACAACCACGGGGGTTGAAGAGTTTAATACGTCTTGCTCAAAACTATCGTCGCTTACTGGTAAAGTTGTCATAATTATCTCCTGACAGACAATGCATAATAGTTATATCTAATATGCAATAATCTATTTTCAAGTTTTTAAATGCAATCCTTATCATTGCTATTTAAATCTGACTGTCAAATGATTTGATTAGTAGAAAAGACATTTCTTTAAATTTGTTTTATTTTTGTAACGGCTAAATCCATTACTTCTCCTGAAATTTCCATCAAAAGTGGGATGTCGGTCCATAAAAGTGCGCAGGTAATTTTATGATTTGGGAATTGGTTTTGTAAAACTGCGCGATATGCCGCCATCTGATTTATATAGACTTTGGGTATATTGGTGGCATTGGTTGGTGGCGGGCGATTGGTTTTATAATCAAGCACCAATATTTCATTGTCTTTAATAACAAGGCGATCAATATTACCATTTACGACAATATTGGCATCAAGATTTTTACCCTTGCCAACAATTGCCACTTCGGCACGGCTATTTTTGCCAAATAAATCTTTGAAATTCATATCATTAATGATTTTTAGTGATTGATGAACAATGTCGTCTTTCAAATCACTATCAATATTGCGGTTTCTAACCCAATTATGCGCCCAATCTTCGCGGATTTCGGGGGTAACATTGGGCAAAAGTTCAAGCAAATTGTGAATTAATGCCCCGCGCAAATAGCGCGACTTGTTTCCGCCCAAAAGCGGTGAAATGGTGGGTGGTTCATTATCCTCATCAAATAGGGCAGAGGGGGCAACCATTTTCGGCGGTGGGTCAAAAACCTTTGGTTCACTAATTGCCCAATTGGGGATTTTGATTTCGTCTATTGCCTTTATATTTGCTTCTTTGATGGCAAGGTTGGTGTTGGGTTCATCGCCCAAAACCCTAATGCTTTTTGTGTCGCCTTTTATGGTAATTTCTTTTTCTTTGAAATTATCATTTTTAAGCAAGGTTTCCTCAAAGGCGGCATACCATGAATTTTTATCACGCCCATTCATATATTTATGGCCGCATAACAAAAGCCTATCCCGCGCCCGCGTCATAGCAACATATAAAAGACGGGCATCTTCTTCGAGTGATTTCTGATTTGCCGCTTCTTTTAGGTCATCTAGGACTGGTAAATTGACGATTTTGCCAACTACCAAAAGCGGGGTTTGAAATTTAGCATCATAGAAAATATTGCGATTATTGCCACCAATTCCACGTGTAGTATCAGGCAAGATTACAAATGGTGCTTCGCGCCCCTTGGCCCCGTGAACGGTCATAACTTTTACACCGTCTGAATGTTCGTCAAAATCACGCTTTTGGGTTCCGCTTTCATATTCGACCATGTCAAGGAATGACAATAAATGCCCACGCCCCATACTGTCTGCCTTTAAGGCGAGATCGAGCAAAACCTCAACCGCTTCTTTGGATTCGCGCCCCAAACGTGAAATTAGGCTTTCCCAGCCAGTACGCCCATCTGGTAATTTTCTTTCAAGAACATAGGTTAGAAATTCAAAAGGTGTGAATGATGCCCCTTTGTCGGAAATATCGCGCAAAAATTCTTTTGCTTTGGTAAAAACACCGTCCTCATTATTACGCAATACTTGCCATAGGCTTTTGCCACCGCGCCCGTAGGCAAGCGGGAATAAATGCGTATCATCATCATAAAGGTTGCAAAAAACACCTTTTAAGACGCAGGCAAGATTAAAATCATCTTCGGGCCGCAATGCAAAACGACCCAATGCAATTAAATCCATAACCGCAGGGTCTTCTTTGATAATAATCAAATCCGAACCCGCCACCGGAATATTATAATGTTTAAGGCGTTTAATGATTTGGTGGAAAAGCGCCTTGCGGGTCTTTACCAAAATCATAAAGTCTTTTGCCGCCAATGGGCGAATGGTGTCTTTATCAATATTGATAAAGTGTGTGCCATCGGTGCGGCGTTTGATTTCAAGCGCAATATTTTCGGCAAGCTGATTAATCGGCGAAGATTCCCGAATTTCATCAAGTGGATGATCCCATGCTTCGCGTTCACTATCATCGGATTTACCCATTTCAATATTCCAGATTTCAACCTGCCCTGCCTGCCCTATACGTGCAGAATAATGGCGGGTGGGGGCAAATTTAACCTCTGGCGCTTGATTGGGTGGGGTGTATAAATGCCCCCAAACCTCATCAACGGCATCAAGGATATTTTGCCCTGTGCGGAAAGACATATTGAAATCAACGTCTTTAAATTCAACATCACCAATATTGGTAATTTGTTTAAATTTGCCAAGCTCGGTCAAATAGCGTTCTGGGCTTGCACCTTGGAATGAATAGATTGATTGCTTGTCATCGCCAACCACAAATCTGGTGCGGGCATAATTTCTTTCACCCGCTTCTAAAGCAGATAATAAAGGGTTTAATAAATCCCATTGCTCGGCAGAAGTATCTTGCGATTCATCAATCAAGACATGCTGCAAACCCATATCAAGTTTGTATAGAACCCATAATGCCGAACCTTCATCACGGTTCAAAAGCTCAGAAGTTTTTTGTAATAAATCCCCAAAATCCAACTTCGCAGCGCGCTGTTTAAGGCGTAGATACTCATTTTTAAATTCACGCGCAGTTTTTATAAGAAGCAATGTATCATTATAAATTTTTGACTTTTGTGCAATTTGTGCCAAATGCCAAAATTGCCCCATTTGCCCATCGGGGAATAATGCTTTTTCGCCGAATAATTTTATAATTGCGGGATGGTTTTCTAGTGCCTTGGTTGCCGGATAGCGTTTCGAAAGTTCACCGCCTTTTGTGGTTATTATCTGTAAAAGTGCTGCAAATTTATCGTCATCATTGGCGGCTAGTGCATCATAGATTTTTTGGGAATTATCCTGTTCGGTCTTACTGCCGCCTGCCAAGACGTCGCCGCATTCTTTTAAAAGCCCCATATCAATTACTTGGGTCGCACGGGCAATGGTTTCTTCAAAACTTGTAACTTCTTCAAGTTCAAGACTTTGGGCAATTGCTTTGGCAATTTGTGCAATTTTGCGATTTCCCGCCATTTGCGCCGCATTCAAAAGGTTAAAATTAAGGCCATCAATTGGCATAATTGCTTTAAGAGCCTTAAAATCACTTGGGCTTTTTATGGCGGCATTTAAAAACGCCAAATCCATTAATTTATTTGCTTCGGACTCTTCAATAACTTCAAAATTCGGCGCAATTCCCGCCTCTAGTGGGAAGCGTTTTAGGATGTTACCGCAAAATGCGTGAATGGTTTCAATTTTCAAACCACCAGGGGTTTCCAATGCGCGTGCAAAAAGCCGTCTTGCTTGCGATAATAATTCATCATCAAGCACAAGGTCTGGATCAAGTTTTTTAAGGCGCTCTTTTAAAATATCATCTTTTTCAGTGGCCCAATCGCCAAGCGTGTTAAAAAGACGGGTGGTCATTTCCGCCGCCGCCGCCTTGGTATAGGTAACAGCAAGGATTTTTGATGGATCAGAACCGGCAAGCAAAAGCCGCGCAATCCTATCAATCAAAACCTTGGTTTTACCTGCACCGGCATTGGCGGAGGCCCAAATACTTTTTACGGGGCTTGCGGCAATGCGTTGGTTTTTATTGGTGTTTTCAAGTAGGACTTGGGTGTCAATCTTACTCATTGCCACCCCCTTCGGTATCGGTGGCATTGGCCCATTCGGCACGCCGTGCCAGACGGTCTGTCATATCCTCATAATTGACTTTGGGTGAAAATTGCGGGCGCGGTTTGGAAATATATGGCATGTCGGGGTTGCAATATTGTTCAAATAATTTGGTAAGCGTGGTTTGCGTATTGTCAATCAAATCTGTGATTTCTAATTGTGGTTTACCCTTGCCCTGATAGCCAGAATATTCCTTAAACGCAGGGTTATTATTGCCAATATGGATATGGCCAAAGGTTTTTAATTGTCCAAGCTCGCAAAAGCTATCACCATTTTTAAAGCCCCCCGCATTTTCAAGAATAAAGGCGGTAACTGGTAATTGTGGGCTGATTAAAGATGAAATTTGTTTATCGGTTGGCGGAGTGCCGGTTTTATAATCCCATATTTCAAAATCACCATTTTTGTGAACATCAATACGGTCAATTTTGGCAAAAATTTCCAATGTGCCAGATTTGGTTGCAAATGAATAATCCGCCCATTTTTCGGCATATTGGGTGATATTTTGTTCAAGGCGGGCAACCTCGTTGGCCGCGATTAATTCGGCTGTTGCCTCAAGACGGGCTAGTTCATCTGATAATTCTTCGCCGCTAAAACCTGCA
The DNA here is from genome assembly GCA_002337085.1 of Hyphomonadaceae bacterium UBA1933. Classification (GTDB taxonomy): domain Bacteria; phylum Pseudomonadota; class Alphaproteobacteria; order Caulobacterales; family Aquidulcibacteraceae; genus Pseudaquidulcibacter. The sequence goes on from DDFH01000006.1 coordinate 465,618, forward strand.
AGTTTTAATTGCTTGGCAAATTCATCCAGCAAAGTTTGTTTTGGGTCTTTGGGACTGCCATTTGCCCAATCGGGTAAAATTTCCATTGCCGCATGAATTGCCGAGCCGCGCTCTTTTGATGAAACTTCGCCCCCAATTGGTTCAAGATCGCGCAAACCCAAAATTTTGGTGACATAAAGTTTGTATGGGTCACGTATCCAAGTTTCAATTTGGGTTGCCGAAAACCGTGTTGGGCGTGCCGAAACGGGCGGTTTGGGGCGTGGTGCAATATTTAAATTTTGCATACGCTTTGGCAAAAGTGCGCGCGCAATTGATAATGATTGTGTACCGCTTTTTAAAATTGCCTCACCCAATTCATGGCCCAATGCACCGTGGTTAAGTGTTTTTAAGCGCCATAAAAAACGTGACGGCACAGATGGTGAACCGGAACGCCGTGCCGCGCGCGTTATTATAACCCTTTTACTTGAGGCAAGTTGTGCAAAGTCATGCGCCGAAAGCCCAAGGCGTAAATCACGCGATTGCAGCCCCAGTTTTTCGCGCATTGGGCGCGATAAAAATGGGTCGGTATCTGGTGGCTTTGGCCACACGCCTTCATCCAGACCCGCCAATATCATTTTATCAAAACTTAAAAGGCGCGCTTCAAGCGGGCCAATGATTGCAAGATATGGGTTTGCCCCACGTGGGCGCACCACAACATTGGTAAGCAATGAGTTGATGATATTAATTCCATCTGGCAAATCATTGGGTGCGAAATCGCCACCGTTTTCAAGCAGTTCCGCAAAGAATGCACCAAGTGCAACACCTGCTTCACCCTTATAAATAAAGCCACCATCAGTATCACTATTTTGCGCTACTTTTTCACAGGCAAAAAGCAAGGTTTTTGCGACATCTGCCAAATCATTGCTGGCTTTTATGGCTTCAATTTCCGCCGCAATATTTTTAATATTTTGTAGAAGCTTTAATGCCTCATCATATTTTGCGCGGGCATCGCGCCATGCTTTTTCATCTTTTTCTTGGGCAAGATTAATTAATTCATCAAGGGTTTGATGTTTGCGCGCCCCACGCAATAAACCAAGTTCCAATGAAGTCGCGCAAACCTTTTTATCCCATGCACTTAGGCCAAAATGACAATATGGGTGCGCAAGCAATGCCGCCAAAACCACGGGGTTACCGTAATCAAGGATGAATTCACCAATTAATTTTAAATAAATTCCAAGGCGGGTTTCACCAACCCCAATCCCAGAAGATACATCAAGGTCAACACCCCATTTTTGCATTTTTGATGCCACACGGCGGGCAATATCCGAACTTGGGGTGACAAGGGCGCAGGTTTGCCCATTTTCTTCAAGGCTTTGCCGCATTTCGAGGGCGATTGCGGTTGCTTCTTCATCCTCTGTATCGGCCTCAATAATGCTTAGACCTTCTAGGCCATTTTTGATGGTTTCTGTACCAATCCTATCGATAGTTTTACGCCAGTCTGCGGTGGCTTCGCGCGGGGTGAGGGCGGTATTGAGAATTATACGGCGCGCACGCAAATACTTGGGCGGTAATTCGGAAATTTCCCATTCTTTTACCTCTTCACGCTGCACACCAATATAACCAATTGTATCATGCATTGCTCTTTGTGGGTGGGAATGGTCGCGTGCAATATTTTTCCACTCTTCCCCCATTTTTTTATCAAGGCCTGGCAAGATAATTGCCCCCTTGGGCAATCTTGCAACCACACGCATAAGACCGCGTGTTGATTGTACCGCGCCGGTTGAACCCGCAATAATAACCGGATGCGTTGGTGGGGTATTTGCCCAATTTTCAGTTAGTTTTTCAATGGCAAGTCGGCGGCGGTGCGCAGGGTCAAGCAAACCAAGAGACGCCAGATATTCAGGATAGACAGTGGTAACAATTTCAAGGAATTTGGTTGATAATTCCCAATGCCCAGCCAATTCTTTTTCTTCGACTAATTCGTGCAGCTTTGTCCAGTCAACTGGGTTTTCTGGCCCGGCGCTTAGTTCGGCGCTTTCTAATAATTCTGCCAAAGCATCAGCCGCACCCAATGCGGCAACACTATCCGAACTCCAGCCGCTTGCGGTATTTCTGGCGGCAATGAATTTTGCCAATAGAAATTTACGCGCCATCGGCGAGATTGTTGGCAAAAGTGCTGTATCAAGCTCCTGAAGTTTTAAATCATCGGGTTCAATATCACCAAGCGTGCGGATGCGCGGAAGGATTGTTGCCTTTTCATCGCGCACTTTCATAAATTCATTGGCAAGTTCACGTGCCGCCCGGCGGGTGGGCAGGAAAATTATGGCATCGGATAGCCCAAAATCATCGCCGCCCAATTCATTATTCAGCCCCCGCGCCAATTCACCCAAAAACCGCACATTGGGTTCAATCGTAAAGACATTGGGTTGATTGTCGCGTCTGAATATTGAATTCATTTATTCGTTTTTCCTAATCAGCCATCCCATAATTAGGGTGGCATTATAACATATCATCCCCCAACGACATTTCGGGACGCACGTGCTAAATCCTCAATCGTGGCATCAAGGCCCTTTGCAATGATTTGTTTCCATTCCACAAGGGTTGCAGCATCTTTGGCGCCATTGGGATATAAAACCCCGCGCGATGAGTTTACAAAGCCACCTTCTAAATGGTTGCCTTTGTTGATAAAGCCAGACAATGCACCTTCGGCACTACCACCTTGTACGCCATAGCCAGGGATTAAAAATTGGGTATGTTGTAAAATGCCGCGTAATTTTACCGCTTGTTCGGGGAAGGTTGCACCGATAACCACCATTAATGACGAATATTCACCATCGGATAATTCTTCCTCAATTGGTTTCAATGCTTTTGCAACTTTTACCCAAAGTGGCTCATTATCAATCATTAAATCCTGAAAATCTTTTGATCCTGGGTTTGATGTGCGCACCAATACCGCCAGCGATTTTTTCAATTCCTTGGCATATTTGACATATGGCAAAAGGGTTTCAATGCCCATATAGGGGTTAATGGTAATGCAATCGCAATCAATAACCGGATTTGCCCCAAGATAGGCATCAGCATAACCTTGTGCGGTCGAGCCAATATCACCACGCTTGGCATCAAGGATTATATATGCCCCCTTTGCCTTTGCCATTTTTGAAAGGCGGTCAATCGTGCCAACCGCCCCGCCACCAAAAGGTTCAAATAGGCCGATTTGCGGTTTTATAACGGGGACTTTTGCGCCAACGATTTCAATGATTTCTGAAAAGAAGTTTTCCCAATTGGCAAGTTGAGCTTTGTCACCAAACAGGTCTGGCAAAAGATTAGGAAAAGGGTCAAGACCGACACAAAGTGGGTTTTGAAGTTCAAGGGCGCGTAAATTTAGGCGTTTACCAAAAGAATCTGTATAAGTCATACATTCTTTTAACAATATAAAACTGCAACTAAAAGGAAAAATGCGATTTTTTACTTTTACTTTTGCACAAAAACCTTTAAGGGGTGCGGCTGCCTATTGGCTTTAGGCAATTTCCGCATTTTGCGGATTTTTAATGGATAGATGGAAAGTTAGAGACGATGGGTCTTAAAATCGCAGTGGTCGGCGCAACAGGTAATGTTGGGCGTGAGATGTTGAATATCCTTGATGAAACCAATTTCCCATATGAGGAGGTGGTTGCACTTGCATCACGCCGCTCAATTGGTAAGGAAGTCTCTTTTGGCGACAAGATTTTAAAATGTAAATCACTTGAAACTTTCGATTTTACTGGTTTTGACATTTGTTTAATGTCTGCTGGCGGTTCGGTTTCAAAAGAATGGTCGCCAAAAATTGCGGCACAAGGTTGTGTGGTTATCGATAACTCATCACAATGGCGTATGGATCCCGATGTTCCGCTTGTTGTTCCAGAGGTTAATCCAGAAGCCTTGAATGATTTTAAAAAGAAAAATATAATTGCCAACCCAAATTGTTCAACCATTCAGATGGTAGTTGCGCTTAAACCACTTCACGAAATTGCAAAAATCAAACGGGTTGTGGTTGCAACCTATCAGGCAACTGCGGGCAAAGGCAAAGAAGCCATGGATGAGCTTTGGACCCAAACGCGGGCAATTTTCGTGAATGATGAAATAAAGGTTGAGCAATTCCAGAAGCAAATCGCATTTAACTGTATCCCGCAGATTGACGTCTTTATGGATGATGGTGCAACCAAAGAAGAATGGAAAATGACGGTTGAGACCAAAAAGATTCTTGACCCCAAAATTGAGGTTATTGCAACCTGTGTTCGTGTTCCGACATTCGTTGGTCATGGTGAAGCGGTTAATGTTGAATTTGAAAGCCCAATTAGCGTTGAACAAGCCTTTGAGGTGCTTGAAGATGCAGAGGGTATTGTGGTTATGGATCGCCGTGAAGACGGTGGGTATACAACCATTATCGATTGTGTTGGCGAATATTCAACATTCGTAAGCCGCCTTCGCAAAGATCCAACCGTTGAAAACGGCCTTGCGATGTGGGTGGTTTCTGACAACCTTCGCAAGGGTGCGGCATTGAATGCGGTGCAGATTGCGAAACTAATGCTTGATAAAGGCTTGGTCGGCTAAAAAGGTTTAAACCTATTTTACAAGCCCCCCAAGTCGATTGGGGGGCTTTTTTAATTGCTAATGAAGAAATTATAATATGACGAATACACAAGAAAAAGAACCAACTTCTGCCCTTTTGATTGCCTTTTTGGCATTTGTTCTATGGGGTTTTTTACCCGTCTATCTTAAACAAATGAAAGATGTTTCGCCTTGGGTTGTAACCTGCTCGCGGGTATTATGGACAGTGCCGTGGGCGTTTGGCATTGGGCTTGTAACTTCCCGCTTTGCGGCGTTTAAAGTTCCGTTCTCAAGCATTAAATACCTTGCGCTTTCGGGTTTGTTTATCGGCCTTAATTGGACGATTTATACATGGATGGTTTCCAATAACATGATTATGGAGGCATCCCTCGGTTATTTTGTAAATCCTTTAATGAATGTTGCCTTGGGCATTTTTATATTCAAAGAAAAATTAGGTAAATTAAAAATCTTTGCGGTGGTTTTGGCTGCGGTTGCGGTTGCCTATCAATCTTTGATTAATCACCATGTTCCGGTGCTTGGCCTCGGCCTTGCGGCATTATTTTCAGGGTATTCATTAATCAGAAAACAAGTACGGGTAGAGCCTGCGGTTGGGTTGTTTTGGGAATCGCTTGCGATTTCGCCAATTGCCATTGCGGGCTTTATCTTTCTTGCCGGTCATGGGATTCCGCTTTTGGGATCTAAACCTTCAGATAGTTTGTGGCTATTGCTTACTGGGCCTGCAACGGCGGTTCCATTGACACTTTTTGCATTTGGCGCACGGCATTTAAAAATGTCCACCCTTGGGATGTTGCAATATGTTGCGCCGTCTTTGGTGTTTATCATGTCGCTTTTTTATGGCGAAAAGTTTGACATGCACCAGGCGGTTACATTTGGGCTTATTTGGGGTGGTTTGGCACTTTATAGCTGGGCGGAATTTGCCCCTAAAAAGGCAAAAATTTAAAAGGCGGCGGAATAATTATTTTCCGTCTGCCCGTTTGCCGGCGAAATATGGCACATATTCAATAAGGAAAAGCGTAAAGGCGATTACCCAAAATATTGCCGCCAAGCCGATAAAAAGCGGATATTTGGCCATAATTATGGTTGCCATAAAGCGGAAAATCAATGCAATAAACAACGCGCAATATGATGTCACCGCAAGTGGTGATGCCTTTAACGCGCGCCCAGTATGCCCAAGGCTTGCACGGGTCATAACCGCCAATATCATCATGCCCATTGCGCCAATTGTAATGGTATGAACGCCTGCCGCCGGTGGCATATAACCCAATAGCGAAAAGCCAATTGCGCCAATACCTACTACAAGCATTAAATAGGCAAGGTGTAAAACCCATACCAAGGCATCATCAAAGCATTTATATCCAGACCAACGAATAAAGCGTACGAATTGCAAAATAGCGGCAATAATCATTAACCAACCTGCCAATTTATTGCCCGCAAATATCCAGAATTGTAACGCAACTGCCGTGAATATTATCACCAAGGCATCGAATTTATTTGCCTGTATTGGTAAACCTTTTTCAACACCTTTTTTAACTAGATAATTTTTAGTGAATGCGGGGATTATACGACCGCCAATTAGCGACACCATAATAACAATCACGCCAAGGGCAAAATAACTGCCCCACAGTGGGGAAAGAAATGGGAATATAATACTTAGATGATCATAAAGAGCCGCAATCGCCAACAGGAAAACCATTAATGCAATCGGGATATTGCGGTTTTTGGCGGCGCGAATTTCGCCAAAAACATAAGTGCCAAGCACAAGAAAAAAACCAATATCGAATGAAATTGAAAATACAAAACCTAAATATTCGGAAAATAAATTGGCAACTCTTGCCAAACCCCAGACAAAAACCAAAATTCCAAGGTTCTTTGCAGAAATTGGCTTGCCACCCGTCCAATTTGGGATAGCAGTTAATAAAAATCCCGCAATTGCCGCGCCCGCAAAACCAAAAATCATTTCATGGCGGTGCCATAAAATTATATCCATTTTGCTATGAAGTGGCACATTAAAGAATAAATCCACGGCAAATATCGCGATTGCAATTATTGCCCACGCCGCCGAAGCGGTAAAAAATGGTCGAAATCCACCTTTAAGATATTCAATATCATCTTGCATATTGTTGGCTTATTGCGAAACATTATTAAGGTCAAGAGGGCTTAACTTTATAAAAAACCTACCTTTCAGAAGGTTTTAAGCCACGCAAACTGTTTCCAAGGTATATTTTATGCGCCAAATTTAAATCTTCTGGCAAAATTATTGCTTCCTTGGCTTTGCCGGTTTCAATTAATTCACGTCTTAAAACGCCATTTAAAAGCCCACAATTAATGGGGGGTGTCAAAAGTAATCCATCACCCATATCAATGAAAATATTGGTGCGTGATCCTTCGGTAATTTGACCAGCTTCATTTATGAAAACAACCTCGTCAACACCTATTTTATTGGCTTTTTGCCATTCGTCATCATAAAAATTGCGCATTGAAGTTTTATAATAAAGCCAAGGGTTTTGGGAATTTATTCTTGTTTCACAAAGTTGGAATTTCCACTCCTTTTTGTCATCATAAAATGGGAACGTTTGGATTTCAAAATTGTTTTTATCAATCGAAATTTTTATACGTGCCGCATCCCATGCAATTGTTTTTTCAAGTTTCGCAAGCTCTTTTTCAAAATTATATTCACGCCAAAACCCGAATTTTTGTGCTGTCTTTTCAAGCCGTTCAAGGTGTAAGTTTTTACGTATAAAACCACCATATCTGTCCCATTTAAGGGTTTCAAAAACGCTAAAATCTTGTGTGATTGTGGTTAAAAAGCGTGCCTTTAATTTACATTCTTCGAATTCATTTTCTGCAATTGAATCATAAACAATTCCTGACCCAATTCCCATTTCATATTCGTCACCAAAAATGATTGGTGTACGAATGGCGACATTAAAGCGTGAATAGTTTTTAGAAAAATAGCCAATTGATCCGCAATAGGCTTCTCGTGGCGCATTTTCCAATTTTGCAATTGCTGTCATCGCACTTATTTTCGGTGCGCCGGTGATTGAACCCAATGGAAAAATGGCGCGTAAAATATCAATTATTTTTATATCTGGTTTTAAAACGGCGCGAACTTCTGAAACCATTTGATGTAAGGTTTCATAATCTTCTATTGCGAATAATTTTGGCACATTTACATTCTTGCCAATACGCGAAAAATCATTGCGCATTAAATCAACAATCATTAGGTTTTCGGCGCGGTTTTTTTCGTCATTCAATAGGATTTCTGCACCGCCAATTGGTGCTGTTCCTTTCATTGGGCGACAGGTTATTTTGCCATTTTCAATTTCAAAACCTAGCTCTGGTGAAAGTGATATTATGCTGAATGCCTCAGTTCGTAGAAATGCGCCGTATTTCGGTGTTTGCCGTACCTTTAGGTCATTAAATAGTGCCAGCTCATCCCCAATGAATTTTCCTTTTAATTTGAAAGTAAAATTAGTTTGGTAATAGATGCCATTTTCAATGTCATTATGGATTTTATTATGCTTGTGGGAATAGCTTTCTAAATTTTCATTTAGCACCGGATTGGTTATTATATATTCGTGGCAAGACATATTATTTTCGGTGAATTTATGATATTCAGAATGTGATAATAGGGTGCATTTTTTATAAATACCAAACCACAAAAGCGGCAGCTTCCGCCTATGCGGCAAAAGCGGACGTAGTGAATTTTCTAATAAATAACCAAATTCATAGGAAAAATAACCACAGGCATAAAAACCCTTTTCAACCGCATCATCAATTTTTGCAATTGCATTGATGGTCTCGTCTATATCAAATGGCGCAATTATTTCAATGGGGTTTTGAAAAACCTCTGCCCCATCTTTGGTTTCAAAAATAATAGTATTTAATAGATTATTGCGGGGCCGGCGCAACTTTACAGCCCTTGATAATTTGTGCACCATCTGGTGTGAACGGCTGGGTGCGGATTATTGAAAGAATTGAACAAGTTCCCTTATTATCAACCTTGATACAAGCGCGATCGCCAGGGGATGTTGGATCTTTTGAGCAATCAAACCCTTGTGAAGTAAAATAATCTTCAATGACCTTCATGTCATTAACACCATTAAACCGTGCTTTTATATCTTTTCGGAATGCATCGGTGGCGCCTTTATCGACATCCAAAAGGTCGGTTGGTTGTTCTGCCACTGGCTCTGGTGGCGGGGCTTCTTTGGGCGGGAATAATTTATCGCAACCACTCAATGTCAACCCGCCAAGTGCCAAAAGCGAAAATGCCATAATGCCAAATATATTCTTGCTCATTTCGCCATCCCTTATTTGATAATTGCCTAAATAAAGCGCCATGTTGCGCCGTCGGCACTATCTTTTACTTCTACTTTTAGATCCGCAAGCTCTTTACGGATTTCATCGGCGCGCGCCCAATTTTTCTCGGCGCGGGCCACGGTGCGTTCGGCAACGAGTGCATCAACACGGGCATTTAAATCATCGTCTTGCGGTTTATCATTAAACCACGCATCTGGGGTTAGTTGTAATATGCCCAATAATGCCCCAACGCCCTTTAATTCCGCGAGTGCTTGTTTTTTCTCTTCTTCAGTTTGCGCTTTATTGGCATTTTTCACAAGCTCTGACAAAACGGCAAGTGCTTGTGGCGTGTTGATGTCGTCGCATAATGCATCAATTAGCGCCTGTGGGGCATGTGCGGCGACCCCATCAATCCAAACATTTTCTAGCGCGCGATAAAGCCGATCGAGGGTTTTTGTGCTTTGGGTGATTAAATCATCATTCCAATCAAGCGGCGCACGATAATGAGCCGAAAGCATGGCAAGGCGCACGGCTTCTGGTTTAAAGGTTGCGGTTATTTCAGCAATATTTAAAACATTGCCAAGGCTTTTTGACATTTTTTCAGAGCCAAAGTTTAAAAAGCCGTTATGCATCCAAATATTGGCAAGGGTTACGCCACCATGCGCACATTCAGACTGCGCAATTTCATTTTCATGATGTGGGAAAATCAAATCATGCCCACCACCATGAATATCGATGGTTTGCCCTAAATTCTTCTCAATCATTGCCGAACATTCAATATGCCACCCCGGGCGACCTGCGCCAAACGGCGCATCCCATGAGACTTCATTGGGTTTTGCGGCTTTCCAGAGGGCAAAGTCGGCGGGATTTTTCTTTTTCTCATCAATTTCAATTCGTGCGCCGGCCTGCATATCTTCGAGGTTGCGCCCAGAAAGCCGGCCATAATTTTTCATGCTTGGGACATGGAAATAAACCCCATCTTCGGCAGGATAGGCATGACCTTCGTCAATTAATTTTTGGATTAGTGCAATAATTTCACCAATATGCGCAGTGGCGCGTGGCTCAAGATTAGGTAAAAGCACATTTAATGATTGAATATCTTGGTGGTAAACTTCGGTGTATTTTTTTGTAATAACCGAAATATCCACTCCTTCGGCAAGGGCGGCGGCATTAATCTTATCATCAACATCCGTGATGTTTCGGGCATAGACCACACTATCATCACCATAGGTATGACGTAAAAGGCGGTAAAGCACATCAAACACAATTGCCGGGCGCATATTGCCAATATGGGCGCGATTATAAACCGTTGGACCACAGACATACATGGTAACTCTTTTAGGGTTTAGCGGTATTAATTGCGTTTTTTTACGTTCCAAGGTGTTGAATAAGAAAATTTCGGTCATAAATATAAGCCTGAATATGGTTTTGGTTGCTTGTAAAATAATTTGCACAAATAATCTATTTGCATTACTGAACCAAATTGCGTTTAATTGATTAATATTAACGGCGGGTTTTTACAACTTTTCTCCGCTGCTATCAGGGATAGATGAATGGACATGATGAATGAAAAAGGACAGGTTGTTGCACCTGTAAACACTAAACCAACCCGTGAAGAAGCAATGGATGCCGTTCGTACCCTTTTGCGCTGGGCGGGTGATGACCCAACACGTGAAGGTCTTGTTGACACGCCAAAGCGCGTTGTTGATGCCTATGAAGAATTTTTTGCGGGTTATAATGCCGACCCAATCGCCGAATTATCCCGTACATTCGAGGATGTCGGTGGTTATGATGATATTGTAATGCTGCGTGATATTGATGTCGAAAGCCACTGTGAACACCATATGGTTCCCATCCTTGGCAAGGCGCATGTTGCCTATATGCCGTCAAAGAATGTGGTCGGTATTTCAAAAATTGCCCGCGTGGTGGAAATTTTCTGTAAACGTCTTCAGACCCAAGAAACCATGACGCAGCAAATCGCCGATGCGATTACAAAAACTCTTGAGCCATTAGGCGTTGCGATTTTGGTTGATGCCAAACATCAATGTATGACAACACGCGGTGTTCATCACCCCAATGTTTCAACCATAACCACCAAATTCACCGGTGTATTCAAAGACGATAAAGAATTAAAAGACAGATTCTTGAGACTTTGCGGGTATAATTAAAACTCTTAAATTGCCAAATTAAAAACCACCCCATTGGGGTGGTTTTTTTATTAATGCGCCAAAGATTTTTGGAAACTAAATTGTCATACCGGAAAAATCTGTAAGGATTTTGTCCGGCATCTTGTGCTTTAATATGGTAAGATACCGGACATTTTATTTCATAAAATTCCGGTATGACAGATATTTATGTTTACGCTGGATCTGGTGCAATCATTTTGCTTGGGACAACGATTGCGTCAAAGTCTTCGCCGCTGATACCTAATTTAATTGCTTCTTCGCGTAAAGTTGTGCCGTTTTTGTGGGCGGTTTTGGCAACTTTGGCAGCCAAATCATAGCCATATTTTTCCTTCAAAGGTGTTACAAGCATCAATGAATTAGCAAGACCGCGTGCGATATTTTCAAGGCGCGGTTCAATTCCAACCACACAATTATCGGTGAATGAAACCGCCGCATCGGCAAGAAGGCGAACCGATTGCAAGAAATTATACGCCATCATTGGGTTATAAACGTTTAATTCAAAATGCCCCTGTGAACCTGCAAACGCAATCGCCGCATTATTGCCAAGGATGTGTGCCGCAACCTGGGTCAGTGCTTCTGATTGGGTTGGGTTTACTTTGCCTGGCATAATTGATGAGCCAGGCTCATTTTCAGGAAGTGCCAATTCACCCAAGCCAGAGCGTGGGCCAGAGCCAAGGAAGCGAATATCATTGGCGATTTTGAATGCCGCCATTGCCACGGTGGTGATTGCACCATGGGTGAAAACCATTGCGTCATGTGCCGCCAATGCCTCAAACTTATTTGGGGCAGAGGTAAAGCCAAGACCAGTGATTGCGGCAATTTTTTTCGCCACCAAATCCGCAAAACCGGCTGGTGAAGCCAAGCCAGTGCCAACCGCCGTGCCACCTTGGGCAAGTTCCATTAACATCGGCAGGGTTAATTCAAGGCGTTTGATGCCATTGGTGATTTGTTGGGTATAGCCCGAAAATTCTTGACCCAATGTAATCGGTGTTGCATCTTGGGTGTGGGTACGGCCAATTTTGATAATGTCTTTAAATTCTTCTGATTTTGCCGCCAAAGTATCCCGAAGATGGGTAAGCGCAGGGATAAGGCGGTTTGAAACTTCTTCGGCGCAGGCAATGTGCATTGCGGTCGGGAAAGTATCATTTGACGATTGTGACATATTCACATGGTCATTTGGGTGGATTGGTTTTTTTGACCCCATTTCACCGCCCAACATTTCAATCGCGCGGTTTGAGATAACTTCATTGGCATTCATATTTGATTGTGTACCAGAACCAGTTTGCCAAACCACAAGTGGGAAATGATCATTTAATTTCCCTTCGATAACTTCATCAGCGGCTTTGATAATGGTTTCACCCAAATCTTTTGGCATTTTACCAAGTTCCATATTGGCAAGTGCCGCCGCCTTTTTAACGATACCCAATGCGCGAACGATTGGCGCGGGTTGTTTTTCCCAGCCAATTTTAAAATTGCCTAAAGAGCGTTGCGCTTGTGCGCCCCAATATTTGTCGGATTCTACTTCGATTGGGCCAAAGGTATCGGTTTCGGTGCGTGTTGTGGTCATGATGTTACCCTTTTATTATAGAATTTTGCGCACCTCTATATCATTATAGGCCAAATTGTGAAGGGTAAATGGGCATAAACTTTGGTTGCAGATTATGCTGCAAGGGTTGTTGCTTGACGTTTTTATATCTAAGGATAGTATTGGTTTCCAAAATAATTTCGCTAAACTGTGTATTTAAGAATGAATAAATTCTCAACAGTTAGTTAGCTTTAGATGAATTAAGGATAATAAATAAAATGATAAACTGGCTAACTAATAAACTTCAGAAAGGGCAATACGGTATTCAAATTACAGAATTATATCATGTTATTAGAAAAATGCCTTTTGATAGGGTATCGGGGGCGTTAATGAGAGCGCATGAGTTTAGAGTTGCTCTTAGTCATTCATTCAATGGAATTGAAGATATGCTCTTTTTTCCCGAAGATTATGAACTGGAAGATAAGAAAGCTATTTTGGACTTTATAATTAAAAATATCAGAGAAAGTTATTCGGCTCAGCAACGCCTACTGACATCGCTAAAAAAAATAGGTGCTGATAATAAATTTTCTGAAATAATTTATTTGGAAATTAGAAGCGGTATGCAGATTTGGGTCGCTACTTTAGTTGGCTCTGATTACGAAAAAGAAAAAGTCAAAGAAATATGGAGCTTATTATCGAAATCTTGCCAGTTTATGCGTGAAGCTTATAGTTTTAGGGAGTTAATAAGTGATATATCAGGACAAGAAACAGACCTTATAGGCGAATTTGAAACATACATAGAGCTTTCAAAATTTATTCCCCCGTTGTATAGATGTATATATTAATGTTTCTTTTTGGGTTTTTTGTCCGGTGTTGCCGCCGAAATTGCCTTCATGGTTTCAATGAATCCACGCGGTTCTGATAATTGATCATCTGTAACAAGATAATAAAGTTTTGACCCCGGATATGCTTCTTGCATCTCACAGATTTCGTCCAAATGCACACTTTGTTTTGTGGGTTTTATCAAAAGGCGGTTATCGCAAACAAAGGCGGTGGTTTTGCCCATATAATAAAGGCAATATTCACCAAACATTGATTTTAAAGAAAAGCCATCCCCCAGAACATGCAATATATATTCACTATATTCTTTGGAGGTTGCCATTTTTTAAACCCGCTTTGAACGCATTCCAGCGGTTTTTTTAACATCAGGGTTTTTCAAAAGCGCCTTATATTCTTCCGATTCGACGGGGAAGGCGGCAATTTTTTCATTTTCATCATGATGTATGCCGTAGCCCATTGATTTAACCAATGGTGAGGCGCGCAAGCATGATTGTGGCTTTTGGAAGAATTTTTCACGAGCAGCAGGGCGGTCGGCATCAGAGATTTTTCCACGCAAGGCAAAAACCTCAAACAATAAATCATCAGATGTCATAAGATATGGCGAAGCAAGCAATAACTCGAGCTGCAAAGCCCCGATTGTTCCGGCACGAATATTGGTCTTGGCAAAAGGTGCGGTATAATCAATCGCAACAGTTATCAAAGTATTTTTATAATTTGTGGTATTCAAGACTTTCCAACCCCAAAACCAGAAGCAAAACAATGCTTAAAAAAATCGCTTCAAAACCAAACTTCCTCAAAATGAGGCTATTCGAAAATGAAGTGCCCAAAAATGAAGCTGTGTAGATTTGCAAAGCAAAATCAAATATGTCAAGCCTCACATTTGCCGCAGGTGTTTAAAACACGGTATTTTCACCTAAAAAGTGATTTTCAAAAAAGAATTCCGGCTAAATAATTCTTATAAACTGTTTCTAGCAAAAATAAATTGCTTTTAAAAGGAATTTATTTTGCAAAAATTTTGCGCAATAAAAAAGCCACGCTCGAAAGCGTGGCTTTAAACGAAATTATTTTGAATTATTCGTCATCTGCGGTGTTGCCACCTTCTACGATGCCTGCCTCTTTCATTGCCTGTTCTTTGGCTTTTTTCGCGGCAGCCTGGGCAATAACGCCATCAAGCTCGATTTGCCCGCAAAGGCCAACGCCAACTGGATCAACTGGTTTGATGTTTGGGCTGTCCCAATGGGTGCGATCGCGAACAGATTCAATTGTTGATTTGGTTGTACCAATAAGTTTTGAAATCTGTGCAAAAGTAACTTCTGGGTGATAACGCAAGAACCACGCAATTGCATTTGGTCTATCTTGGCGGCGTGATAATGGGGTATAACGTGCCGCACGGCGTTTGGTTTTGGCTTGCGGGATTTCAATCACACGGCCTTCAAATTTCTTGATTTTGTAATTAGGGTCGGCTTCGCCTTTAGCGATTTCATCGCGTGAAAGCTGACCGGCGCCAATCGGGTCTTGGCCACGAACACCTGCCGCAACATCGCCATCGGCAATGCCTTTAACTTCTAGGTGGTGCAAACCGCAAAATTCTGCAATCTGAGCAAAGGTAAGTGCGGTATTATCGATAAGCCATACAGCAGTAGCTTTTGGCATTAAAACTTCGGACATCTAAATCTCCTGCAACAGCAAAGGCGCGCCACCCTTTTCAAGGTGATGAACGCTTTTGGAACAAAAACTTTCATGAAAATTCTGCTTTATACAAATTTTACACTTTTTAGAAGTCTTACGACTGAAATAATTCATCAAGCTTGCGTGGAAGGCTTGAAGGTAAACCAAAAAGTGGGCCAGATGATAATAATAAAATTACTTCATCACCCTTTAAAGAAGGGATGATTTTTTCAAGGCAATCTTTATCATCATTGATTTTAATGGTTTTTACGCCCGCATTCTGTGTGCGTTCAATAATTTCATCATGGCTTGATTGGCTATGGTTGGCTGCACCGTGGGTTGGTGGTGGCAAAAGATAAACTTCATCAACACCATTGAAAACTGTGTCATACCAATGAAGTGAATCACGATTGCGCCATGAAAAAGTGTGTGGTTCAAAAATTACGATACATTTTTTATTGGGAAAATGAAGTTTTATGGCTTCAATTGCCGAATGTGCCTTCTCAAAGGATGAGCCAAACCCCTCATAAACCGGAATCGTGCTTTGGATGGTCTTTTTATCTAGGCGGCGGGTTACGCCTGCAAAATTGGCGATGCCATCTTGTAATTGTTCTGGGGTTATCAGTTTTCTGGTAAGGCAATATGCGGCGGCGGCAATTGCATTTTCGATATTATGCAATCCCAATTGATGAGTAGAAAGTTTTATTTCATCTTTTTGTGGGGTTACAAGGGTAAAGGTTGAAATCTCACCGGTTTTAATGTCTTTGGCATAAAAGCCATCACATTCTTCAAGACCATAATAAATAGTTTGTGCAGCCTTGCCATTTTCGGCGATAATGCGATGAATGGGCTCATATTTATTTGCCGCAAAAATATAACCATCAGAAGGAAGTTTGCGGACAAGCTTTGCAAACCGCTCTTCATATTCCGCCATTGTTGGGAACATGTTGATATGATCATGCACAATTGATGACAATAAAATATCTTTTGGCGAATATAACTCAAATTTTGAGCGTCTATCATCAAGGCTGATAACATATTCATCGCCTTCCATGATAAATTCTTTATCGCTTCCCCAATTGCCGGTGCGGTCAAGGTTTTTGGCAATTGCCCCAATAAACCAACCAGGGCTACGACCCGCATTTAACAATATATGGGTGATAAGTGCGGTAAGCGATGATTTGCCAAAGCTTCCGGCGACAATAAGGTTGTCACGCCCCTCTGTTGCCTTGGCGAGATAGGTGGCGAAATTATAATGCGGTATGCCACGTTTAATAATCTCAATATATTCGGGGTTGGTTGCGGGGTTGATTTTGGCGGTGGTGCCAATAATTGCCAAATCTACACCTTGCGGAATATTTGCGGCATCAAAATGATCGCTATATTTTATGCCAATATCGTCAAGATAGGTTGAAATGGGTGCAAACACTCCTTCATCAGAGCCTGTAACTTCGTGACCTTGCGATTTTAAAATAGATGCAAGGGCGGAAACACCAGCCCCAGCAATACCAAGAAAATAGGTTTTCATTTTATGCCAATATAAATTTATAATTTAAGGCGCATTATGCGCTCATCATCCAATGTTTTGCCAACCTGATACAGATATTTTCCGACAATCTCAAATCCTAATTTCTTATAGAAACTAAGCGCGCGCTCATTGAGTGACCAAACGCCAAGAAAAAGTTCAGGTGCGGCAATGTTTTTCACATGCTGCATTAATTCATTATATAGTTTGGGCGCTAATCCATTGCCTTTTTGGTCGTCGGAAACATAGAAACGGTATATTTCATACGCATCCTTGGCATATCCTTCAAAAGGAAGGCTCATGGGGCCACCAAAAATATAACCTTTTATTTCGTCACCGTCCCAAGCAATGCGGATGAAGTTTTCAGATGCTTCAATATGTTGAAGTGTTGTTGATGAATTATATTTTGCATCAAGAAAATCTGCTAAATCCTGCGGGTCATAGATGTGCCCAAAGGTATCTCTAAACCGCATAGCCATATATTGGGCAAGCTTGGGCGCATCAGCACTTGTAGCAGGTTTTATTTCAATCATTTTTTGCGTGAAGCCTTTTCATCAAGCCCGCCAATGCCGCGACGCTTTGCCAAAACTTGTGCAACTTCGTTTAATGAAACATCGCGTGACATAAGCGCCACCACAAAATGGTAAAGCACGTCTGCGGCCTCTGCCTTAATTTCTTCTTTTTCACCCGCAGCAATTTCCAAGGCAAGTTCAACCGCCTCTTCACCAAGTTTTTTGGCACATTTTGCAGGGCCTTTTTGCAAAAGGCTTGCAGTATATGATTTTGTTGGGTCGGCATCTTTTTTTGCATCTAAATCGGCAAAAAGAAAATCTAATGCCTGTCCCAATGTGATTTCATCGCTCATTGTTAAATAACCTTGCGGACCTCAAGACCCGCTTCTTTTAATTTATCCCGCGCCTCGGCCAGGCTGTGTGTACCAAAGTGGAAAATACTTGCGGCAAGCACCGCATTGGCGTGTCCCTTGGTTACGCCTTCAACTAAATGGTCAAGGTCGCCCACGCCGCCCGATGCAATAACCGGAATATCAACCATCGAGGTGATAGTTGAAATAAGTTCAATATCATAGCCATCTTTGGTGCCATCTTTATCCATAGAGGTCACCAAAAGCTCGCCAGCGCCATTTTTCCAAGCAAGGCGTGCAAACTCAATGGCGTCAATGCCGGTCGGTGTGCGACCGCCATGGGTGAAGATTTCCCACTTTGGGGCTTCCCCTACTTTATTGACACGGCGGGCATCGATTGCCACCACAACACATTGTGAGCCAACTTGGCGTGAAGCGCGTGTGATTAAATCGGGGTCTTTAACTGCGGCAGTATTAATTGCGACCTTATCAGCCCCCGCCAAAAGCAAGGCACGGAAATCTTCAACCGAACGGACGCCGCCACCAACCGTAAGCGGGGTAAAACAAACCTCCGCAGTGCGGGAAACTACATCATAAAGGGTTGCCCGCCCCTCATGCGAGGCAGAAATATCAAGGAAGCAGATTTCGTCCGCACCCTGTTCATCATAGAACTTTGCCTGCTCAACTGGGTCGCCCGCATCGCGCAGATTTTCAAATTGCACACCTTTTACAACGCGCCCATCTTTTACATCAAGGCAGGGAATGATGCGGGTCTTTAAACTCACGCGGCTGCCCCCAATGCTTCTTTGGGGTCAATTATACCGTCATAAAGTGCCTTGCCCATGATTGCGCCATGAATTGCACGATTGCCAGGGGTTATGGCCAATTTTTTCATTGCGATAATATCCTCAACCCCTTTAAGGCCGCCTGAAGCGATAATTGGAATTGAAACGCAATTCGCCATATTTTGGGTATATTCAAGATTGATACCGGTTTTTGTTCCGTCACGATTAATATCGGTTGCGATAATTGCCGAAACCCCTGCGCCCTCAAACCTTTTTGCCAGTTCTTGCGCGTCAATATTGGTTGCCTCTGCCCATCCTGAAACCGCAACCTTGCCATCAATCGCATCAATACCAACGGCAATATGACCCGGAAATTTTTCCGCCGCTTCACGAACAAATGCCGGATTGCGTGCCGCAATCGTGCCAAGGATAACACGTGAAACCCCCGCAGCAATCCAGTTTTCAATTGATTCGATATTTCTAATACCGCCGCCCAATTGAATCGGTAAATCAATATTGGCACGAATGTCTTTGATAACATCCACATTGACGCTATGCCCGCTTAGGGCGCCATCAAGGTCAACGCAATGAAGATATTCAAAGCCCCAATCCGAAAAATTACGCGCGCGATTAACTGGATTATCATCATAAATCGTCATTTCATCGAAACGACCTTTGAATAATCTAACTGCTTTGCCATTTTTTAAATCAATTGCCGGATATAGTTTCATAATTTTAACCACGCTTCCAATAGTTTCAGCCCCGCCTTTTGGCTTTTTTCTGGGTGAAACTGAAATCCCATAATATTATCTTTTGCTACTGCCGCCGCAAAAGTGTCATCGCCATATTGGCATGTGGCGGCAATATCTTCTTCATTTTCTGCCCGAAAAGCATAAGAGTGGACGAAATAAACGTCTTGTTGCGTGTTATCCCACGCATCTGCAAACACTTTATTGCCCAAAGGCGTTACTTCATTCCAGCCCATTTGTGGAATTTTTAAAGTTTTGTCATTGGGTTCAAGTCTGGTTACTTTGCCATTTATCCAGCCCAAACCAGGTGAAGTTTCAAATTCAATGCCGCAATCTGCCAAAAGCTGCATACCGACACAAATACCAAGGAAGGGTGTGCCATGTTTCAAAACCTTGTTTTCAAGAACCTCAACCATGCCATCAATCGCCTTAAGGCCATCCATACATTGTTTATATGCCCCGACGCCAGGCAAAACAATCCGATCCGATTTTGCGATTAAATCAGGGTTGTTGGTAACAAAAATATCAATGTCGCAAGTTTTGGCGATTGCCTTATGAACCGAACGCAGATTGCCATAGCCATAATCAATTATCGTAAGCATCTATCTGTCCGTTATAAAACCCCTTTGGTCGAAGCATATTCCCCGCCAAGTCTGTCATCAATTGCAATCGCCATTTTAAGTGCGCGGGCAAGTGCTTTATAGCTTGCCTCAATGATATGGTGGCTGTTTTCGCCATAAAGACTTTCAACATGCAAGGTAAGACCTGCATTTCCGGCAAAAGCGGCAAACCATTCTTTGAATAATTCGGTGTCCATATCGCCAACTTTGTCGCGTTTAAATTCAACACGCCACTCAAGATGTGGGCGGTTGGAAACATCAACAACGGCGCGTGATAATGCCTCATCAAGTGGGCAGTAATAATGACCAAAACGAACAATACCTTTGAAATCGCCAATGGCTTTTTTAAAAGCCTGACCCATTACAATGCCAGTATCTTCAACCGTGTGGTGCATATCAATATGCAAATCACCAACCGCAGTAACATCAAGATCGATTGCCGAATGTTTTGCGAATGCCTCAAGCATATGGTCAAGGAAACCAATGCCGGTATTAATCTTGGCATTGCCTTTTCCATCAAGGTTAATTTTAACCGAAATATCGGTTTCCTTGGTCTTGCGTGTGATTTCTGCAGTACGCAATTTATGCTCCTGAAATGATTTGATGCGGATATAACATCTTTTTGCGATTTGGGAATGTTTTTTTCCAAAATTTTGAATAATACAATGTTATATTTGCACAATATCGCCAAAAAGGTAATAGTAACGCAAAACTTTTAACGATTACTTGTTTTTCGCAACATTTTTTATAACGTCATCAAGCATTGATCGGGCATCAACCGAATCCCATTCCGTGGTTGACATAAGGCGAGCAACTTCTTTGCCATTTTGGTCATAAATTATGGTTGTGGGAAAGCCTGTAACCTTTAATTCAGATGGCAACCCCATGTCGGGATCATGGTAAAACTCTAACGCGCCGCCTGATAATTCTTTTAATTTTTCTTGTGCTTTGATGCTATCAGCTTTTTTATCTGCACTTATGGCAATTACTTTTAATTCACCATTTTTATAATAGCTTGCAAGTCGTCCAAGTGATGGCATTTCACGAATACATGGCGGACACCAAGTCGCCCAAAGATTTACCACCAAAACCTTGCCTTTATATTCTTGCAAAGTATGTGGCGTGCCATTTTCGTCAACAAAAGCAGTATTTGGGGCAAAACTTTCTGCTGTCGGGAATTGTAATGCTGCCAATGCGCCCATTTTATGCCTTTTCAAACTATTGTCCGAGGTGCTAAAGGACGCTTTGTTGTAAATAAAATAGATTGCAAATAGCACGGCCAGAAGTATCGCGATTGCTGATAAAAATGGTAAAGTCTTTTTGGTGATTTGGGTCATAGAGAATGAATAATACAGAAATCAAACCGGATAAAGGGCAAAAAATGTGGGGCGGCAGATTTGAAGCACAGCCCGTTGAAGCTTTGCAGGCAATCAACGCCTCAATCGGTATTGATTATAAGATGTGGCGTGAGGATATTGACGGCTCTATTGCGCATTCTTCAATGCTTGCCGAATGCGGAATTATTAGCGCGGAAGACAAAGAAAAAATTCATGAAGGCTTGAAAAAAATCGCCGATGAAATTGCCACTGGAAAGTTTGAATTCAAGGTCGAATTAGAAGATATTCACCTTAATATCGAGGCACGCTTAACCGATATGATTGGCGAGGCTGGTAAGCGCCTTCATACTGGCCGTTCGAGAAATGACCAAGTGGCAAATGATTTCAAACTTTGGACACGCCGCGCTACTATAAGCACGATTAAACAAATCAAAGATATTCAAAAAGTTTTGGTAAAGCGTGCCGAACAACATCATGACTGGATTATGCCGGGCTTTACCCATTTGCAAACTGCACAGCCCGTAACATTGGGGCATCATTTACTTGCCTATGTCGAAATGTTGGCGCGTGATATAAAGCGCCTTGAGGCCGCATATGACAATGCGGGCGATTGCGTTTTGGGTTCGGCGGCACTTGCGGGAACACCGTATCCGATAAACCGTGAATTAACGGCAAAAGAGCTTGGCTTTAATGCACCCGCAGGCAATTCGATGGATGGTGTTGCATCGCGTGACTTTGCCATGGAGGCATTGGGTGCATTATCAATTGCGGCGGTGAATTTATCACGCCTTGCCGATGAGATTGTGTTGTGGTCATCATCGCAATTTGCGTTTGCGCGGCTTTCAGATGATTGGTCAACTGGTTCGTCAATCATGCCGCAAAAAAGAAACCCTGATGCCGCCGAACTAATCCGTGCCAAAGCGGCAAAGATTTCAAGCTCCTCACAGGCGTTATTGATGATTGTTAAATCATTACCGCTTACCTATTCCAAGGATTTGCAAGAAGATAAGGTTTTAACCTTTGGTGCGTTTGAAGATTTCTGGCTTTGCACGGTTTCAATTGCGCAAATGATGGAAAAAATCACCTTTAATCGTGAAAATATGCGCAAGGCGGCTTGCTTTGGCTATTCAACCGCCACCGATCTTGCTGATTGGTTGGTAAGAACCCATGCAATCCCATTCCGTGAGGCGCACCATATAACAGGTGCGGTTGTAAAAGCAGCAGAGCAGGCGGGTTATGCCGAATTATGCGATATGCCGCTTGAAGAATTGCAAAAAATCGATGAACGTATAAGCATTGAAGCAAAAGAATTGCTTGTGGTCGAAGCGTCTGTAAATTCTCGCCAATCATATGGCGGAACTGCACCGTCAAATGTCTTAAAGCAAATCGAAATTTGGAAAGCAAAGCTATGATAAAGAAAATTGCGGTTTTTACCCTATTTGCATTTTGTCTATCTGCCTGTGGTATAAAGGGAAGCCTTGATACCGCGCCACCAATGTGGGGTAAGGCTAAAAAAGAATATAAGGCTAAAAAGCAACAAGAGCAACAACAAGAACAATCAAATCAGACAGAAAAATAATATGCGTCACTTTAATTATAAGAACGGCGAATTATACGCCGAAAATGTGCCGGTCAGGGAAATTGCGGAAAAAGTTGGAACTCCAACCTATATTTATTCCGCCGCAACATTGCAACATCATTTCAAGGCGCTTCAGGCGGCATTGGGTGATTTAAATGTGAAAATTGCCTTTGCTGTAAAGTCCAACACCAATAGTGCGGTTATCGCAACGCTCGCGGCACTTGGCGCGGGTGCAGATACGGTGTCAGAAGGTGAGATCCGCCGTGCAATTCGTGCAGGTGTTGCACCTGAAAAAATTGTATTTTCTGGCGTTGGCAAAACTGTGCGCGAGCTTGAATACGCGGTTTCGCAAAATATCCATCAGATTAATATCGAATCTATTCAAGAACTTGAAACCTTGTCAGAAGTGGCAACACGCCTTGGCAAAATTCAAAAAATTGTTTTCCGTGTGAATCCTGATGTGGCTGCGGGTGGGCATGATAAAATCTCAACCGGCAAAAAAACTTCTAAATTTGGTATTTCAAAAGAGCGTGCTTTAGAGCTTTATGCCCGTGCGGAAGCCCTTAATGGCGTTGAGCCAGTTGGTCTTGCGGTGCATATCGGTTCACAAATTATTGACCTTGCGCCATTGAAACAGGCCTATGAGTTTTTGGCACAAATGGTCAAGGATTTACGGGCAAATGGGCACAAGGTTTCACGCCTTGATTTGGGTGGCGGCTTGGCAGCGATTTATCAAGAAGACGTCGAAGGGCCAGATTTGACCGCATGGGGCAAAATTGTTCGCGCCATTATTCACCCGCTTGATGTTGAAATTGAAATTGAGCCAGGACGGATTATTACCGCCAATGCGGGCATATTGCTTGCCCGTTCAATCGTTACCAAGGAAAATGGTGGGCGTGATTTTGTGGTGCTTGACGCGGCAATGAACGACCTTGTACGTCCTGCATTCTATGAGGCATATCACCAATTGCTTGCGGTAAAAGAACCCGTAAAGGGGACAAATAAAATGCCAACCACAATTGTTGGCCCAATTTGTGAAACTGGCGATACTTTTGCGGTTGATAGGTTGATGGAACCTGTTGCACCTGATGAATTGGTGGCGTTTATGTCGGCGGGTGCATATGGGTTTTCAATGGCGTCAAACTATAATTCACGACCTTTAGCGGCCGAAGTGATGGTAAGCGGCGATAAATGGGAAGTTGTGCGTCCGCGTCAAACCTATGACGAAATTTTCGGAATGGAAAAAATCCCTGATTGGAAATAATAAGGGTTACATTGAACACAAAAAATCGCCCCGAATTTTATTCAGGGGCGATTTTTTATATAGGCAAAGCCTAAATAATCCGTGATTAACGGCAGCAGCCTTGTTTAGCTTTGAAGCGTGGGTCAACTTTGTTGATTACCAATACTTTACCTTTGCGGCGAACCACTTGGCACGCAGCGTGGCGTGATTTAAGCGATTTCAAAGAAGATTTAACTTTCATTTTTGTATTCCTAAATGGATTTGCCTATTGGCGAAACTTGTTCAGTGAAACTTGAAGGGGCGCAAATAACCGCCATTTCCCTATAAGTCAAGGTTAGGCAAGCAGTTTTTCTAATTAAGAGTCAGCAAAAGTGCAGATTTTAAAAATCGTGCGCTATTCCTGATTTTTCCCAATCGCCATAACGGGTTGGTTCAGCGCCACCTCGACCGCCATATTCGGTTGGTCTGTCTTGGCTTGCGTTCGAATTTCGTCTTTCTTCGGCCTCTGCGAGTGCGCGTTTAGCTTCAGGGGTAAGGGTTTTTGGTACTGATTCTTCAGAAATGTCTGTATTTTCGGTCATAAGCGACAATATATAGCAGCCTGAAACAAAAGAAAATCATATTTTCATATTGATTTATGCTTTGCAGAAAGAGTAACACTGGCTTGTGAAAAATAATCAAAAACCACCATATGGACAAAAACCACAGGCAGGATACAAATCTTCTGTCGGTAGGAATTATCGCCCTGAAAAACCGCAATTTTGCCCTGATCCGGCACGTGATGCGGCTGCAAAGCTTATTATCAAAATTTTTGATGAGGGTAAGACGCTTGACGATGCTATGAACAGCGAAAGAAGTTTTGCTGATTTAAAGGGGCGGGATCGTGCTTTTGCCGCCGCCATCGCCAAAGATACAATTCGCTATTATGGCCAGATTGAAATTTTGATTAATAATTATTTGCAAAAGCCATTACACCCTGCTGCAAATTATATGCGGGCCTTGCTTCGTACCGCTGTCGCACAGCATTTGGGTGCAATTGCCCCAACCCACGCAATTATTGACCGTGCAGTTTCACTCGCTAAGACAAATAAATCAACTTATTCAATGGCGGGGCTTGCCAACGCGATTTTGCGTAAAATTATTACTGGTACAGATAATCCAGAATTAAGTGATATTGATTTAATCCCGCTTGCATGGCGTAACCGTTATATTGGCGCATATGGTCATGAGGCGGTGGCAAAACTTGCGGAATGTTTAAAAGCCCAGGCACCAGTTGATTTCACCATTAAATCCGGTGTTTCAGATGCGGATAAAGAAAAAATTCTAGAAGAATTTGGCGGTGAATTAATAGCGCCAAATTCAATAAGGGTAAAATCACTACCTGAACAATTTACAGAACTTTCCACTTGGAATGATGGCTTATTATGGGTGCAGGATGTGGCGGCGTCGATTCCTGCTAAATTAATCAATGCCAAAGTGGGCGAAAGCGTGCTTGATATGTGTGCCGCACCTGGCGGCAAAACTATGCAGCTTGCGGCGGATGGCGCAAATATAACCGCCTTTGACCTAAGCGATGACAGGTTAAAACTTGTTGCGCAAAATCTTGCCCGCACCAATTTAAAAGCAAAGTTAAAATCTGGTGATGCCAAAACCTTGGTTGAAGATACAAAGTTTGATGCAATCTTGCTTGACGCCCCTTGTTCGGCAACCGGAACATTACGCCGCAATATGGAAACGCTTTGGATTAAAAACCCATTTGATTTGCCGAAATTAATCGAAATTCAATGTGAATTAATTCGTTGTGCTGCGGGCGCATTAAAATCGGGTGGTCGCCTTGTTTATGCTGTTTGCTCATTAGAACCAGAAGAGGGGGATTTGGCGATTGCTTCTGCACTAGAGGCGGGCCTCAAATTAGACCCAATCAAATCAGATGAAGTTCTGGATATTACCGATGCAATCACATCGGATGGCACAGTGCGCATAATGCCCTATATGCTATCTGAAAAAGGTGGTCTTGATGGCTTCTTTATTGCGCGGTTTGTGAAACCATAATTTATACATGAACCCCTTTTGCCACGGTTACTTCGCGCATTGCAATTGCGGTGTTAACACTTATAACATTCGGTAATTTGGTGAGAACTTCGCGGTGAATGCGTTCAAGATCTTCGATATTTCGTGCGCCGATTCGCAATAGATAATCATCACTTCCGGTCATTAGCCAGCATTCAAGAATTTCTGGCTGGGTACGTACTGCGCGTTCAAATAAATTAAGGTCTCTGTCGGTTTGCGCGCCCAGTTTGATTGAAACAAAAACCGTAATATTAAAACCCAATTTTTTGGCATCAATTACGCAAGTATAATTTTTAATAACCCCTTCATTTTCAAGGCGTTCAAGCTTGCGCCGTAATGTAGATTCGGACAATGACATTTCGTTCGCAAGTGCAGCAATGCTAATCCGTCCATTTTGTTGCATTTTTCGTAATATTCTGCGGTCATTTGCATCTAGGGTGACGGTTTCCATCATATATCCTCTACTTCATGTAATAATCCACCGCATTTAATTGCTTTGTCAAGTGTTTTGAGTGGGACTCGCCAAAAAAAACATAATAACTTCTATTGTTATAACAATAAGTGTTTATGGAGAGTGCAATGAAAATTGGCGTACCTAAGGAAATTAAACCACAAGAGAGCCGCGTTGGCGCAACGCCGGAAACCGTTTCTCAATTGGTTCATGCGGGTCATGAAGTATTTGTTGAAACCAATGCGGGCGCTGGTATTGGCGTAAAAGATGATGCCTATGTTGCTGCGGGTGCAAAAATTCTTGCCACAGCGGATGAAGTTTTTGCAACTGCTGAAATGATTGTAAAAGTAAAAGAGCCACAATTGGTGGAATGCGAAAAATTAAAACCGCACCATATTCTTTTCACTTATCTTCACCTTGCCCCAGATCCAGAGCAAGCAAAAGCATTGATGAAATCTGGCTGTACCGCAATCGCTTATGAAACCGTGGTTGGCAAAGATGGCGGTTTGCCGCTTCTTGCCCCAATGAGTGAGGTTGCGGGCCGTATGGCGTCACAAGTTGGCGCGCATTGCCTTTTAAAACCACAAGGCGGCTTGGGTCGTCTTATGGGCGGTGTACCGGGTGTTGCCCCTGCTAAAGTGGTTGTATTAGGTGCAGGTGTTGCCGGCACAAATGCCGCGCAAATTGCAAAAGGTATGCATGCCGACGTAACCGTATTTGACCGTTCAAAAGCAGCATTGGTTAAAATTGATAATCTGCTTAATGGCGGTGTAAAGACTCTTATGGCTGCACCAAGTGCGATTGAGGCCGCCGTATATGATGCTGATTTGGTTATTGGCGCTGTGCTTGTCCCTGGTGCATCTGCGCCTAAACTTGTTACCAAAGCAATGTTGCCAAAAATGAAAGACGGTTCGGTTCTTGTTGATATTTCAATTGACCAAGGTGGCTGTTTCGAAACCTCTAAACCAACTACGCATTATGACCCAACTTATGTAATTGATGGCGTTGTGCATTATTGCGTTGCCAATATGCCGGGTGCGGCACCACTTACATCAACTTACGCACTTAATGCGGTTACTGCACCATATATGCTTGAGTTGGCAAATAAAGGTGTTGATAAAGCATTGGCAGATGATGCTGGCTTTGCGCTTGGTTTGAATGTTAAAGGCGGAAAAATTGTTAATGATGCCGTTATCGAAGCTTTAAAAGCTTATGGCATGTAATAGATAATATTCAGCCCATAAACAAAAGGGGTGCCTTGCGGCACCCCTTTTTTATATAAATTTTTGAACAAATTAGTTCAAAGATTCCTTCAATGCTTTTGATGGAAGGAATTTAGCAACTTTAGCTGCAGGGATTTGCACCGCTTCACCAGTAGAAGGGTTGCGACCCATACGAGCTTCACGCTTAGAAACTTTAAATTTACCCAAAGGAGCGAAAGTAACCTCACCATCAGCTTTCAAAGTTTTTTCGATATATGCAGTTAGGGCGTCAATTGCCTTAGATGCATTTTCTTTTGTGATGCCAGTTTTCTCAGCAACTGCATCAATCATTTCTTTTTTGCTCATTAAGCTCTCCAAAAGTTTATGACACTTAAAAAGGTTTTTGACACTTAATAAGTGCCGCAAAGTTTTTAGCTTGATATATTTATCAAGTTGAAATACGCAAAGGCTGTTTGCACGTTTTCGTCAAGACAAAATGTGTGAAAATGGCGGTTTTTATTGCATTTTCTTGGGTATATGTAACTAAAAACGAGGTTTTTTTATAGATAAAGACATTTTACATTGCAACTGAAGATAAGAAGCCCGAAGTTAAAAGGTCTTTCGGCAAGTTCTTGCCAATGATGACCATGCGTGAATATCGTTTCTTATTTTCCCATAAATTTCCATAATCTGCTTCAACCATCATGTGTACGCCATTGAAAATATATTGGCGATTTTGCCCCTCAATGTCGATAATTCCTTTAAAGCGCAGCATTTCCGCACCATATAAATCGATAATTTTCGACAAAAAGGCGGTGAACTTCTCTTCGCTCATTTTTTTATCGCTTTGTAGGGCAATCGCTTCTACGCCATCATAATGATTATGCTCATGATGGTGATCATGGTCGTGATGATGGTGATGGTGTGGGTGGTCGCAATGTTCGTCATGGCAATCGTGGTGATGCTCTTCTTTTGGGGCATTAAAATACAGGTTTTCTTCATTAAGAATTTCTGGACTAAAACGCGATTTACCAATGATTTTACCAAAATTAACATTTGAATTATCGGTTTCAATAATTCCAATGCCGGAATTCATCTGGCGAATTGCGGCAATACATTTTTGTTTTTGTGCGGCATCAACTTCGCTAACTTTATTTAAAATAATTAAATCCGCATAGCCGATTTGATTGCGCGCCTCTTCATATTCATCAAGGTTTTCCAAAATATGAACCGCATCAACCACAGTAACAATTGATGCCAGATAAGATTTGCGCGCAATATCATCATCAGCAAAGAAAGTTTGTGCAACAGGTGCCGGATTGGCAAGGCCAGTGGTTTCAACAATAATCGCATCAAAGCGGGATTTGCGTTTAAAAAGTGAACCTAAAATTCGTATCAAGTCGCCGCGAACGTTGCAGCAAATACAACCATTATTAAGCTCAAACACTTCCTCATCAGCACCAACGACTAAATCATTATCAATGCCGATTTCGCCAAATTCATTGACAATAACCGCAAATTTTTTGCCATTTGGATTGGTAAGCAAATGGTTTAACAACGTGGTTTTACCCGCGCCCAAAAAACCGGTAATTACATAGACTGGAATTTTATTTTCATTATTATTAAAAGGCAATTTACAACCTCATTGCATAAAATTAAGAAGCAAAATTAATTTTTACCTCTATATATGAATTATGAAAAACTATTTTTACCCACTTGCTGCATTAATTTTTATTGCCACACCTGTTTTGGCAGATGATACCCCGCCGCCCAAGCATTCACCAGAGCGCATTCAACACGATTTGGAAGATAATCAAAAACTTGCCGATTGTGTGAAACTGGCATCAACTAGCCCAGATAAGGCATATGATGCGGCGCTAAACTGGCGCATTCATAATGGTGGTCTTTTGGCAGAAGAATGTTTGGCGATGGTGAATATTGCGCGCGAAGAATATTCATATGGCGCAAAAAAATTATACATGATTGCCAATGCAACAGATGCGGGTGACAAGGCAAAAAGGTTGTCGCTTTTGGTTAAATCGGGAAATACATTTTTAATTGCCGAAGATCCAGAAAATGCAAAACGTGCCTTTGATGATGCCCTAGTTATTAAAAGTGATGATGCCAACATTTATGTTGACCGTGCGCGTACTTATGCCATGCTAGAAAAATGGGATGCGTCCGAAACTGACTTAACGCAGGCAATGAAAATTGGTGGTGAATTACCACTTGCATTACGCCTTCGCGCTGAAACTAGATTGCAACAAAAAAATTATAGTGGTGCAGAAGCCGATATAAATCGCGCCATCGAATTAGAGCCAAAAGAAGTTGATAATTATGTGGTTCGCGGTCGGCTGCGTGAGGCAAAAAGATTGGGACATGCACCAGATTGATTAACACTCCCGCCATTGCGCTTCGCGCTCACTTGGTCGGGTAGGGAAAACGGAAAATAATTTTTGAAAAACGCGGTTTCAAAAATTATTTACATATTCTTTAGTTTCAAGCGGACATAAAAAGCGCCTGATCCACCGTGTTTTTGGTTGGCTTCAGATACGCCGGAAATATAGGGGCGAAGGTCGGGCGTATTAAGCCAATCACGTAATTTTTGTCGCAAAACCCCGCGCTGGGATGGGGCGAACATATCAAAAGGTTCGTGTTTATGGTGTGCTATCTCAACACCCTTACCAGTTATAACCAAAATATTGCGATAATTTTGCGATAACGCCATTAAGATAAAACCTCTAAGGCGTTCTTGTGCCACCAATTGCGTCATGCCATGCAAATCTATGGTGGCATCAATTTCCAAACGACCACGTCGTATTCTTTTTTCATTGCCAATATCGGCAACAGGCGCAATTATCTTTTTTACCACGACCTTTTTTGTCGTGGCAATTTTTATAGTTTTCTTTTTACCTATTGGCTCTTCAATTGGTGCTTCTTTTGGGATTACGGCTTCAAGCTCCGCAAGTTTGTGATGCGCTTTGCCCTTTAACCCTTTGGTGGTTTTACCCACTTTATGCCATAATTTTGCTTCTTCGGGTTTAAGTGGGCGCATCCAACCCTCCCGCTATTTCTTGGTGGGATCCAGGCCATTCGGTAGTAATACCCACCAATCAGCCTCATGATTAATTCGCCCAGCGGCAAAGCCCGCCTCATCGCCGGTTCCATAATATAAATCACCGCGAATTGGCCCTTTGATTGCGCCACCTGAATCTTGTGTAATTACAAGGCGGGTCAAGGTGTTTTCAATAGAATTTCCAAGCGCAGAGGCATTGGCAAAAATAAATATTGGCACACCATAAGCATGAATTGATGGGTCAATTGCCAATGAACCGCTGGCAACCAGTGGCACACCCTGCGAACCTCTTGGGCCATCCGCAGGGTTTTTAATCGCCTGGAGTTCAAAGAATGTGGTGCGTGGGTTGGCATTCATCACGCTTCTGGCATCGTTGGGTGCGGCTTTTTCAAACCACTTTGTGATATTGTCTGCCGATGCTTGGCTAGCAGGAAGTTCACCGCGTTTTATAAGTTCGCGTGCCACCGAGCCAAAAGGTTGCCCATTGGTTGCAACGAATGCCGCGCGCAATTGCTGCCCATTATCTAATAATAAACGACCAGAACCTTGGATTTGTAGTGATAACGCCTCGCCCATTTTTGCCCAGGCAATAATGGGTGCGTTGGAGGCATTGATTTCGCCGCGCGCCCGATATGGAATAAAATTATTGCCATTTATACGCCCAACAATTTTTTTACCCGCCAAAGATGGGTCAAAATCGGATAGATTAAGTGTGATTAAATCGGATGGCTTGCCATACAATGGTTCATTATAAACACTGGTTTGGTTTAGGCTTGCGTGTAAAATCGGCTCAAAATAAGAAGTTAATTTCCCGCGCCCACCATTTTTCGCACTTAGACGCCAAGGGGTAAAGTTGTTTTCAAAAAACGCGCGGGTTGAAATATCTGGATTATTGGCAAGTGAACAAACACCTTTCCAATCGGCAACCTTGCCAGCATAAGCGATTTTTTCACCAAGATAATAGGCATTATTGCGTTTAACAAGAACCGCACAAGAATTGCGGAATGCTTGCCGTGCTGCTTCTAAATCTGTGTCTGACCAATTGGGAAGGTCGCTAAACCCCATGCGAGCAAAGGCAATTTCACCATTTGCTTGGGGTGCGGTAACCGCATTGTTGGGCGGTGGGTTATTGTTTTGCGTGCCTGTAACTGGTGGTAATGGTGGCAAAGCTGGAATTTCGTTATTTTGGTTTTTTGGCGGGTTATTTACCGGATGCGAAACTTCACCCGTGCTAACACACGCGCCAAGACCAAAGGCGGTAAATAATGCAAGTAAAGAAAGGCGGCTTGTATTGGTTAATGTTTTTATCTTCACGCTGGCTCCACGGCAATTAGTTTCCAAATCGGGTTTTTAGAGCCAATATTACGCTCAAAACTCCAGATTTCGTTAACGGCCCGTGGTTTTGCATTTGATTCGGTTAATGTAGATTGAAACAAAACGTCAATTGTTGCGACTTTGCCATTTATGGAAATGTCTTTAATTTCTGGCGTTAAAAGGCGGATAATATCAATTTTACCGCCACCTGTTGCACGGCGTGCCTCAATTGCAGATTTATAAGCGGTGAATACATTATCACTCAAAAGTGGTTGTAATGTATTTTCATCCCCGGTGGAAAAGGCGGTGATAATGGTTTCATATGCGCTATAAGCCTGTGCGGTAAAGTTTTGCGGGTCAAACCCACTATCATAACGCACGATTTCAAGAATTTTTGGCGCAAGGTCACCATATTGTGAAAATGTTGGTGCAACATAAGGCTTATCTTCACCCAAAGGCGGCATCAAAGACGGGTGTGGTGGAATTTCTTTTGGCTCAGAAATATCATTATTTCCAAAAGCATCTGGCTTGTTTTGCCCATTATTTACAAATGGCGGCGGCGCACCACGGTTTTGACCCAAAACCTGATATAAACGTGCAATAACCAACAAAGCGACAACCGCAAAAAATATAATTTCCACTTTTTTACCTTTCTTTGAGTCCAACATAAGGATTGTTGACCCACTTCTCAAGTTATAATTATGAAATTAGGTTTTTTTATGTTTGCCGAATTGCCCATAATACTTGCTCTTGATAAAAAAATGTTCTAGCTGGGGTCGCACCAGAAAAAGGAAAACCCGAAAATGTCTGACGAAAACCAGCCAATCGAAAATGGCGCTGCCACAGAGGCATTGCAAGCTGTCCCTTCGGTTCATGTTCTTGCACAATATATTAAAGATTTCTCTTTTGAGAACCCAAATTCACCGGCATCTTTGCGCGAAGGCGCACAGCCAAAAATCGACCTTCAGCTTGATGTAAGCGCACGCGGTATGGAAGATCCAACAGTGTTTGAAGTTGATCTTAAAATCAATGCCAAAAGCGAACGCGAAGGTCAGGTTCTTTTTGTAACCGAACTTGTTTATTCAGGACTATTCCAATTCAACAATATTCCTCAAGAAAACCTTGAGCCTATGTTGCTTATCGAGGCGCCGCGCACTTTGTTCCCATTTGCGCGCCAAATTGTTGCCGATGCAACCCGCAATGGTGGCTATCCGCCATTGATGATTGATCCTATGGACTTTGCAAGCCTTTATATGGCGCAACGTCAAGGTCAACAAGAAGTTGGCAACGCATAATTTTAATAACTATAATTAAGTTTGAAAAGGCGCTTCGGTTTGAAGTGCCTTTTTTATTTTTGGAAATCATAAAAATTATCGCCCAAACGCATAATTTTGGTTAATTCATCAAGGGCGGCATAATTATTTTCAAGCAATGAAAAATCGTCCAAATCTTCTGGCAATAGGGTTTCTGGGTAGAATTTATCAACCCAATTCACAAGGTCATGATAAAGGCCTTCATCAAGCATTACACGTGCCTTGATTGATTTTATGTCATCGTCATCCATAACAACGCGCAGACGTAAACAAGCGGGGCCGCCACCATTATTCATACTTTGGCGAACATCAACATATTCAACCGCGCCAATTGGTGTATTGCGGGTTACTAACTCATCAAGATATTTTTTAACCGATGGGGTTTCATAGCATTCCATAGGGGCGATAATTGTCATACGTTCACCCATTTTTGATAGAATTTGCGTATTGAATAAATAGCTTTTGATGGCATCTTGTATCGGTACATCATCATTATCAACGCGAATGAAAACTGGTTCAAAATCGCATTTTTTGGCGATTTCCTTTTTAAGGCCTTCTTCGTCTTCAAACGCATATTCATGATAAAATAATATATTTTCATTGGCACTGGCGACCACATCATTATGGAATGCGCCGGCATCAATTGCCTTTTGTGATTGGCGCGTGAAAATGGTTTTGTCGCATTCAAGCAGGTGGTTTCGTGCGATTGCTTCAAAACTTTGCAGGGTTTGGCGTGCCGGAAATTTGCCGTCATAATTTTCAAAACCATCGCGCCCATAAACAAAAATCTCAATTCCTTTTTGCCCATGCTGTGCGCTCATCCGCATAAAATTTGCAGCACCTTCATCAGCAAAAACCCCTTGGTTAGGCAATGGATTATGCACCATAAAGCGGCGTTCATCACAAAAAATTGTTTTAAGCATTTTGGTGGTTTGTGCCGCCTCTAATGCGCGGTGGGTGTTGGTTATTAAATTGGCTGGTGTGAAGTGGATTTTATTGTCTGTACAATCATATTTTGGGGAAACTGTTCCTGCATTTGCCGCCCACATGGATGATGCAGCGGAAATATTGGCAAGCAAGCGTTTATCTTGTGCTGCTTGTTGCAATAAATGCCTTTTGTCACCCTCAAAGCCAATTTTATTTAATATAGGTAGGAATGGGCGTTCTTGGGGTGGAAAAATCCCTTGTTTATAACCCAATTGCACGAGGTGCCATGCCTTGGCAAGCCCTTGTTTCGCGGCGTTTTTTGGGCTTGCAGGTCTTGCTTTATTGTTGGCGCTGGCAATATTGCCAAAACTTAGACCGCCGTAATTGTGGGTCATGCCTATTAGGCCGTCAAAATTTACTTCGCCATAAAATTTATTTGCTGTCATTGGTTTCCTCTTGGTGACATTCTTATAAGACCTATTTTTAAGGTCAATATAAACTGCCACAAACATTGGCGCGTTCTTTGCAGCTATGGGGCAAATATATGGTTGCAAAAAAGGATTTTGAACTATGCGTACCAAATTGGGATATATTTTACCATTTTTATTGATTGCCACACCGGTATTGGCACAAAATTGGTCATATAAACCTGCGCCGGGTGAATGGTATGTGCCATCTGCCAATGCACATCGTGACAATGCCCCGCAAACTGTCGCTGCGCCAGTTACAACAGATTCTAAGCCAGAAATAGCTGTGCAAAAGAAAAAAACTAATCCAATTGCCGCCCGTAAAGAAATGGCCGAAACCACAAATGATATTTCTGATTGGCAATCAGTTTATAGCAAAAAAAACAGCGAATTTTCGCAAGATGCCATCAAAATTGATGACAAAACCAAAATTCGCAAGGCAAGCCAAATGGCACAAAATAGTGCAGGTCTGCAAAAGGCGTTAAGCTGTGCGGCATCATTGCAAATTGCGGCACTTGCGGCCCCTGATTGGTCGGCAGAGCCAGGAGTGGCACAAGCAACAAATCTATGGCTAGAGCGCGTATTTACCGAAGCCGACACCGCAGGGGTTGCAGGTGATAAGGTCAATGAGCTTGTAAAAGCCGAGATGGACAAGCAGACAAGTGATGCGGTTGCCAACCCACAAAATTTAAACAAGCGCGCCTTTGATTGTGCCACAAATATGCCAAGCTAGTTTATATTGCGCTTTGCAATGAAATCTCCTAAACGGCTTTATGCAAAAACCCGCGCTTGATATAGTTTTTCATGATGAGGCAATAATAATTGTCAATAAACCTTCGGGACTTTTAAGTGTCCCTGGGAAGGCAGATGATAATAAGGATTGTGTTGCTTATCGGGCGTTGGAATATTTTCCTGATGCTATGGTGGTGCATCGCCTTGATATGTCCACCTCTGGGCTTTTGATATTGGCGCGCGGGCTTGTTCCTTTGCGGCGGATTTCACGGCAATTTGAGGATAGAAAAGTTTCCAAAAAATATTTGGCACTTTTGCACGGTGAATTGAAACATGACGAAGGCATAATTGACGCCCCACTAATTGCCGATTGGGAAAACCGCCCAAGGCAAAAGGTTGATTATGAAATTGGCAAGCCAAGCCTTACCAAATATCGGGTTTTGTCACGTGAAAATAATGTCTCAAGGGTTGAATTTACACCGGTTACGGGGCGCAGCCACCAATTAAGGGTGCATTCAATTCATATTGGCCACCCAATTTGTGGTGATAAATTTTACATTGGTGAAGATGGTTTTGATCGGCTTAAACTTCATGCCACTTATATTCATTTTGCCCATCCAATGACGGGCGAAAAAATATTTTTTGAATCCCCCGCGCCATTCTGATATAGATTATAAATGTCCAATGTAATAAGTATTAAACAATTCAAAAAAGAAAAAGCGCGCAAAGAAAAAGAAAAAAACGCGCAAAATAACCGTATTTTGTTCGGCACGCCAAAATCATTAAAAGATACTGCCAAAAAACAAAACTTACTTGATCAAAAACGGCTTGAAAAATTAAAATTAGACCAAGAGAAATTAGATAAAGGTGATGAATAATGCCCCTTTTGAAAAAATCATTCACTTTGGAGGGGCATAAAACCTCGGTCGCACTGGAAAGTGAATTTTGGGATATTATCCATGAATATGCCACCAAAAACAATCAATCATTGGCAAGTATCATAAGTGAAATAGATTTAAACCGTGGGGCAGAGCCACTGGCCAGTTCTTTACGCCTATTTTGTATAAAATTATTGCGTGGTTAAACTTCGCGCCGCGCCTTTAATGCCGCCATTAATGTGCCGTCATCAATATGGTCAAGCTCCCCACCAATTGGCAGGCCATGTGAAAGACGTGTAACCTTAACCCCCTTGTTTTCAAGAACTTCGGCAAGGTAATGCGTGGTTGATTGCCCATCAATCGTTGCCGAAAGCGCCAAGATAACTTCGGTGATTTTGCCATTTTCAATGCGTTCAATAAGTTGTGGGATGCGAAGATCACTTGGGCTAATGCCATCCAATGCGTTTAATAAGCCACCAAGCACGTGATATTGCCCACGAAACCCACCCGAACGTTCAAACGCCCATAAATCGGCAACATCGGCAATTACACAAAGAATATTATGGTCGCGCGATTCATTGCTGCAAACCGCGCAGGGGTCAGAGGTATCAAGATTGCCGCAAATAGAGCAAGTGCAAACTTCATCATGGGCGGCCTGCATGGCATCAATTAATGGCGCAAGCAAAACATCCCGCTTTTTCAAAAGCTGCAAAACCGCACGGCGTGCCGATTTTGGCCCAAGACCTTGAACCTTTGATAAAATATCAATCAGCTTTTGTAATTGCGGGCTAATACTATTACGAGACGTTCCAAACATATGATTGCTATGCCTTAATTCGTTTTGCTTTCAAAGTGGCTTTGACAATTGGCTTAAGATTTGCTTAACCTTGATTAATATTTGGTTAAAGGTGCGTTTTGATACATTTTGCACAACATTTAATGGAAGTTTTGACCCAAAGCCTTGGGCCACTTTGTGTTTTGTTTGCGCCAACCATTGCGATTGAAAAACACCTTAAAAAAGCTATTGAGAAGCACCAGACAGAAAAATCTTGCGAAAATCTCTAAAATTCAAAAAAATCTTGCATATTTTGGTTTGACACACTTAACCGCCCGTTTTATTGCAGGCGCATAAAGGTGTGAAATGACAAAAACTCTATTAACATTGCCAGGTGACGGTATTGGCCCCGAAGTTATCGAACAAGTAAACCGCGTTATTGACGCTTTGCAATCGCGGCATGGGCTTGAACTGTCGGTTGAAACGGCACTATTTGGCGGTGCATGTATCGACGCCGCAGGTGAACCAATTCAGGCATCAACCATTAAGCGCGCCAAAGAAGTTGACGCGGTTTTGATGGGTGCGGTTGGCGGCCCTAAATGGGCAGGTGTTGCGCGCGATATTCGCCCAGAGGCAGGTTTGCTTAATCTGCGCAAAGAAATGGATGTTTTTGCAAACTTGCGCCCGGCATTGTGTTTTGAAGCGCTTGCCGATGCATCATCATTGAAAAAGCCATTTATCGAAGGGCTTGATATTATGTTCGTGCGTGAACTTTGCGGTGGGGTTTATTTTGGTAAACCAAAAGGCGTTGACACTTTGGCAGATGGCACAAAAATCGGTTATGATAATGCGGTTTATACCACTGCGGAAATTGAACGGGTTGCCCATGTTGCCTTTAAATTGGCGCGTTTACGCGGCAATAAAGTTGCAAGTCTTGAAAAATCAAACGTTATGGATTCGGGGCTTTTGTGGCGCGAGGTTGTAACCGAAGTTCATGCAAAGGATTATAGTGATGTAACCTTGGAACATGTGCTTGCCGATAATGCAGCAATGCAATTGGTGCGCGATCCAAAGCAATTTGATGTGCTTTTGACCGATAATTTATTCGGCGATATTTTATCTGATTTGGCGGCGGCTTTAACTGGTTCAATTGGCTTATTGCCATCTGCGGCATTGGGTGCGGATGGTATGGCAGGTCTTTATGAGCCAATTCACGGCTCTGCCCCTGATATTGCGGGCAAAGGCTTGGCAAACCCAATTGCGGCGATTTTATCGCTTGAAATGGCGCTTCGCTATTCACTTGATGCGCCTGAAATTGCGGATAAATTATTTGCGGCGGTCAAATCAGCACTCGAAAAAGGCGCCCGCACCAAGGATTTGGGTGGCAACCTATCAACTGCGCAAATGGGCGATGCAATTATCGCGGAATTATAACATTCAACATTTTATACGGTTTATAATAAAAAGCCCAAGCATTGCTTGGGCTTTTTTTGATTTATTTGCAAGAAATTTTTGAAAACCACGCTTTCCAAAAATTTCTTTCATTATGTTCTAAAACCCTGAGTGAGCATTACGAAGTAATGCGAGGGTGGGGTTTTAAGTCTACTCTGCCGCCACAGCTTTCACAGGATTTTCAAGACGGGAAAGCATTTCTTTTGGAACTACTTGCCAGACTTTTTGAATTTCAATGTCGAAATGTTCAAGGATGTCACGACCACGCGCTGAGTTGGTATTTTCAACATGCTCCAAGACCAATGATTTAAACATATCAAGATAATATGGGGTCTCGATGCGTTGATAAATCACGCTATCTTCATTGATGTTTTTCGGAAGCATATTATCTTCATCCCAAACAAAGGCCATGCCGCCGGTCATACCCGCCGCAAAGTTGCCGCCATGTTTACCAAGGATAACCACTGTTCCACCAGTCATATATTCGCAACCATTTGCGCCGACACCTTCAACAACCGCAGTTGCGCCAGAGTTTCTTACAGCAAAACGTTCACCCGCGCGACCTGCGGCAAATAATTTGCCTGATGTTGCGCCATACATACAAGTGTTACCAATAATCGCATTTTTATGCGGAGTTATGCCCGATGAACGTGATGGACGAAGCATGATGGTTGCGCCTGACAAGCCTTTGCCAACATAGTCATTGGCATCGCCAACCACATCAAGGGTAAGGCCTTTTACACCAAATGCACCCAATGACTGCCCGCAAGAGCCTTCAAGTTTCACCACAAGGCGACCTTCGGCAATGCCGTCCATACCGAATTTACGCACAATATGCGAAGAGGCGCGAGTGCCAATTGCGCGTTGTACGTTGCGCACACGGTATGCCACTTGCATTTTTTCACCGCGTTCAAAGAATGGTTCAGCATCATTTATGATTTGCTCATCAAGGGCTTCTGGAACCTCGATGCGTGGTTTTGGCTTTGAGAAGTCAGAAGGAATAAAGCCTTCAACCTGCACCATAAGCGGGTTCAAATCGAGGTCGTCCAATGAAGATGGGCCACGTGAAACCTGTGCCAATAAATCGGTACGGCCGATAACTTCATGAAGGTGTTTAAAGCCAAGCTCCGCCAAAATTTCGCGCACCTCTTCGGCTATAAAGCTCATAAGGTTGACAATTTTTTCAGGGTTACCAGTGAATTTTTTGCGCAATGCCTCATCTTGAACACAAACCCCAACAGGGCAGGTGTTTGATTGGCATTGGCGCACCATGATACAGCCCATTGCAACCAATGATGCCGTGCCGATTCCATATTCCTCTGCACCCAACATTGCCGCCATTACGATGTCACGACCATTTCTTAGGCCGCCATCGGTGCGCAACAATACCTGATCGCGAAGATTATTAAGGGTCAGAACCTGATGTGCCTCGGCAAGGCCAAGTTCCCACGGTAAACCTGCATATTTGATTGAGGTTTGCGGTGATGCACCAGTACCACCAACGCCGCCAGAAATAAGGATGATGTCGGCTTTTGCTTTGGCAACACCTGCCGCAACAGTACCAACACCCGCTTGCGAAACCAGTTTCACGCAAACTTTGGCAATTGGGTTGATTTGTTTTAAGTCATAAATCAATTGTGCCAAATCTTCGATAGAATAAATATCGTGGTGTGGCGGCGGTGAAATAAGGGTAACGCCCGGGGTCGCATGGCGAAGTTTTGCGATAAATTCAGTAACTTTAAAGCCCGGAAGCTGCCCACCTTCACCCGGTTTCGCACCCTGCGCAACCTTGATTTCAATTTCGCGGCATTGGTTTAGATATTCAGCAGTAACGCCAAAGCGTCCTGATGCAAT
The DNA here is from genome assembly GCA_002337085.1 of Hyphomonadaceae bacterium UBA1933. Lineage (GTDB taxonomy): Bacteria > Pseudomonadota > Alphaproteobacteria > Caulobacterales > Aquidulcibacteraceae > Pseudaquidulcibacter. The sequence continues at coordinate 505,934 of DDFH01000006.1, forward strand.
CTGTTTAACCGCAGAGTTAGGGTTATCGCCATTTGGCAATGGCTGATAACGTGCGCGGTCTTCGCCACCTTCACCCGATACTGATTTTGCGCCAATGCGATTCATGGCAATGTTTAATGTGCCATGTGCTTCGGGGCTTAGGGCGCCCAAAGACATACCAGGGGTTACAAAGCGTTTGCGAATGTTGTTGATGCTTTCCACTTCTTCAAGCGGAACGGATGGATTGATTGGTTTAAAATCAAGCAAATCACGAATTTGCATCGGATCGCGACCTTCATAAGATTTGATATAAGTCTTATAGGCGTGGTAAGATCCTGTATTACAAGCGGTTTGCAATAAGTGAATTTGTTTTGCCTCAAGCGCGTGTTGTTCACCGCCGGCACGCAATTTATAAAAGCCACCGATTGGCAAGACATTGCTTGCGCTTTCCCATGCCATTTCATGTAATTCATAGCATTTTTTGGCAATCCCAATCAAACCAATACCAGAAACACGTGATGGCATGCCGGGGAAGAATTCACTAACAAGCGCGCGGGAAAGCCCCAATGCCTCAAAATTATAACCACCACGATATGATGAAATAACTGAAATCCCCATTTTAGAAAGGATTTTCATCAAGCCCGCTTCAACGGCTTTTTTATAATTCACCACAGCTTGGTTCAGGCTTAAATCACCCAAAAGCCCGCGTGCGTGGCGGTCGGCAATTGCTTCTTGCGCAATATAGGCATTGACACAAGTTGCCCCAACGCCAACCAAAACCGCATAATAATGTGTATCAAGACATTCAGCAGAGCGAACGATGATAGAGCAATAAGTACGTAAGCCCCTGTCAACCAAATGCGCATGAACGCCACCAGTTGCCAAAATCATTGGCACAGGTATTTTGGTTGCGCTTTGATATTCGTCAGTAAGAACGATTTGGCTTTTGCCAGAACGAACCGCATCTTCGGCCTCGGCACGAATGCGTGATAAAGCCTCTCTAAGGCCATCGCCCGCTTTGGCAGGGTTTTTAGGCTTGTCAAAAGAGCAATCGATGAATGCCACGCTGTCACCAAAAACTGGAAGCATGCGAATATAGGTTCCGGTTGAGATAAACGGGCTTTCGACCACAAACACATCGGTTTGGGTTTCATCTTGGGCAAGGATATTGCCAAGGTTTTTAAAACGTGTCTTCAAACTCATGACGCGCTCTTCACGAAGTGGGTCAATTGGTGGGTTTGTCACCTGCGAGAAGTTTTGTTTAAAGAAGTGCGATAAAGGGCGATATTTTTTGGAAAGGATTGCCAATGCGGTGTCATCACCCATTGAGCCAATTGCTTCTTTGCCTTCTTCTGCCATTGGTGCAAGAATGGTTTCCATATCTTCGAATGAGAAACTTGCACCAATCTGACGCCGACGGAATTCATCCTTGTCGCCAAACAGACGTGGTTCTTCACCTGGGCCACATTTTTCTTCTAGTTCAAAAACGTTTTCCAACCATTTTTCATATGGGTGTGCCGCCGCAAGCTTATCAACCATTTCTTCATGGCGATAAAGCTTTTTATTATGGGTATCATAGGCAAGCATTTCACCCGGCCCCAATGCGCCATGTTCAAGCACGATTTTATTATCAAGCGGGCACATACCGGTTTCAGAGCCAACCGCCAAAATCTTATCTTCGGTGATTGAATAACGGAGTGGACGAAGACCATTTCTATCAAGACCTGCAACAGCCCACCGACCATCATAAATCGCCAGTGCTGCTGGGCCGTCCCATGGTTCCATAACCGCATTGCAATACGCATATAATGCGCGATGTGATGGCTTCATAACTTCTTCGTGCTTTGCCCATGCTTCTGGAACAAGTAGTGATTTTGCCATTGGCGCACTGCGACCTGCGCGCACAAGAATTTCAAATGCGGCATCAAGTGCAGCCGAATCCGAAGACCCTGGCTGAATAACCGGTTTAACATCTGGGCCATAATCACCAAAAGTTTGCGACGCCATTTTTATTTGGTGGCTTTTCATCCAATTGATGTTGCCTTTGATGGTGTTAATCTCACCATTATGGGCAAGCATGCGGAATGGCTGTGCCAAGCGCCATTGCGGGAAGGTGTTGGTTGAATAACGTTGGTGATAAATTGCCACCGAAGAAACGAAACGATTATCCTGAAGGTCTGGGTAGAATGTATCAATATGTTCCGCCAAGAACATACCTTTATAAACCACCGAACGGGAGGAGAATGAGCAGATATAAAAATCAAGCAAATTTGCGGTTAATGCCTGTTTTTCAATACGGCGACGGCAAAGATAAAGTGCGCGTTCTTTTTCTCTTGGGTCGCGACCTTGTGGATCATAGAAAAGAATTTGTTCGATTTCTGGGCGGGTATCATTGGCTTTTTGCCCGATAACGGAAATATCAACCGGAACTTGACGCCAGCCGTAAAGATAGAAGCCAGCACGTAAAACTTCTGATTCCACAATTGTCCGTGCGCGCTCTTGTGCGCCAAAATCGGTGCGTGGCAAAAAGATTTGCCCAACACAAATTGGCTCATCAGAGGGTTTGTGACCAGTTAGACGAACCTGCTCGCGGAAGAATTCTTGTGGCACATCAATGCGAATGCCCGCACCGTCACCAGTTTTACCATCGGCGTCAACCGCACCACGGTGCCAAACATTTTTAAGCGCCTTGATTGCCATTGCCACAACTTCGCGGCGTTGGGTGGAATCAAGTGAAACCACCATACCAACCCCACAGGAATCTTTTTCATCTTCTGGGTTATAGGCGCCATTTTCAATAAGGGTATCGCGCATTGCAAGATAATGTGCGGTTATGTCGGAAACTTGGTTTTCTTTGGTCATCTGTGGAAACCCTTAAATTTATGCAGCTTTTGAATTAGCAAGAGATTTTAAATATTTGTGGATTTGGTCGGCGGCATCCTTGCCATCTTTTAGCGCCCAAACCACCAATGATGCACCGCGCACAATGTCACCAGCGGCGAAAACATTTTCAATTTCAGTTTGGAAACTATTGGCGTTAACGCGCAATGTTCCCCATTTTGTGGTTTTTAATTCCGGCGCACCAAAGGCATTTGGCAAATCTTCTGGCTCAAAACCAAGTGCAGAAATAACCATATCCGCCGGAACAATTTCTTCGGAGTTTTTAACTTCTTCAATGCCTTGACGCCCCGATCCATCCGCTTCGGTAAGGCGCATTTTAACAACATTAATGCCCGTAATTTTGCCACCTTCAAGCACCAGATTTTTCGGTGCAGAAAGCCATTTGAACTCCACGCCTTCTTCTTCGGCATTTTTAACTTCGCGCGCTGAACCTGGCATATTTGCTTTGTCGCGGCGATAAAGGCAGGTAACTGATTTTGCGCCTTGGCGGATTGAAGTCCGTACGCAATCCATTGCGGTATCGCCGCCGCCGATTACGACAACATCTTTGCCTGCCGCATTCATTTCACCGCTTTCAAACGCCGGGATTTTATCGCCAAAACCATTTTTGTTTGATGTGATAAGGAAGTCTAACGCTTGTAATGCGCCGTCATCACCCGCAAGCCCCAATTTACGGGCTTTATAAACGCCGGTTGCGATTAAAACCGCATCAAATTTTGCTTTTAAATCAGAAAATTTAACCTTGCCTCCAACATCGGCATTTAGTTCAAATTTAACGCCCGCTTCTTCAAGTTGTTTGATGCGGCGCGTGATAATATCTTTTTCAAGTTTAAAGCCAGGTATGCCATAAATTAATAGGCCGCCCGCGCGGTCGTGGCGGTCATAAACCGTTACTTGATAGCCAAGGCCAGTTAAAACCTGTGCCGCCGCAATTCCCGCAGGGCCCGAACCAATGATTGCGACCGATTGGTCACGTTGCTTGGGGGCTTTTAATGAGCCAACCCAGTCATTTTTAAATGCGGTTTCGGTAATGAAACGCTCAACTGCGCCGATGGTTACTGCACCATGGGTTGATTGTTCGATAACGCAACTACCTTCACATAATCTATCTTGTGGGCAGATACGGCCGCAAATTTCCGGCAATGGATTGGTTGCCGATGAAATCTGATAAGCTTCTTCAAGGCGACCTGTTGCGGTCATGCGCAACCAATCGGGGATATTGTTTTGCAAAGGGCAACCAGATTGGCAGAAAGGCACACCACATTGCGAACAACGCGAAGCCTGTTCCTCTGCCTTTTGTAAAATAAATTCACCATAAATTTCAAGAAAGTCGCTGGCGCGCGTGTCTGCATCGCGCTTTTGCGGCATTTGTTGGTCTAGTTTGACGAATTTAAGCATTGGTTCAGCCATATTTGCACCTTTGGATTTTGGGGCTTGTGATTTATCGGGGGTTTTATCTATTAAAAGCCATGATTTCAAATGAATTATGCAGAAAAAGGAAATAATGCGCCCTTATTGCAGCGGGGATGCGACTTATATGTTTGAATTGGTATGGAAATAATGTGTCAATAGGGCGCAAAATTTCCTTTAATTTATATGGCAATATATTTTGTCAATTGCCAAAAACCATGTAATAGGAGCATGATAATCCTTATTAACAAAGGAACAAATATGGGCGCGCTAAAAGATTTTATTGATGCGGTAATTTTAGGCATCGTTGAAGGTATAACCGAATTTTTGCCTGTTTCTTCGACAGGGCATCTTATCCTTGCCAAAGATTTGATGGGTAATCATTTCCCCGATACTTTTGAGACCATGATTCAACTTGGCGCAATTCTGGCAATCTGCGTGCTTTATTTTAAAAAACTGTGGCAGGTTTTACTTGATTTACCATCAAAGCGTCAGGCGCAAATGTTTGCATTGGGAATTATCATTGCATTCTTGCCGGCAATGTTAATCGGTGCGGTTGCGCATGATTTTATCAAAGAAAAATTATTTAATCCGATTGTGGTTTCAGTATCTTTGATAATTGGTGGTGTTATCATTATTTTTGCCGAAAGATTGGTTCACCAGATTAAATTTGAAACGGTTGATGATATTGATGTTAAAACCGCTTTTAAAATTGGCGTGGTGCAATGCCTTGCAATGATCCCCGGAACTTCACGTTCGGGCGCAACCATTATTGGCGCGCTATTTTTAGGCGTAGGGCGCAAAGCGGCGGCAGAATTTTCATTCTTTTTGGCAATTCCAACTATGGTTGGCGTATTTGCCTATGAGGCATTCAAAAGCCGCCATGAATTAATGGCATCGGGCGGGCATGAATTGATTCTAACCGCTGTTGGTTTTGTGGTTTCATTCATTTCGGCATTGTTGGTTATCAAGCCATTTTTGAATTATGTAACCCAAAAAGGCTTCACCCCTTTTGCATATTACCGAATTGCGGCAGGGGCTTTGATGCTTGGCTATTTTTTGACCATTGGTCGGGGCGGCTAAAGAACTTTTAAAACTATTTTGCCCATGGTTTGATTGGCGGCGATTTTTTCCAAGGCGTGTGAAGCGTCTTTAAGGTCAAAAATCTCGTCAATCATTACTTTATATTTGCCGTCTTCAATCATGGGCCAAATATCTCTTTTTACTTTTTTGGCAATTTCGCCCTTTTCTTGATTGGCACGCGATCTTAAAACCGAGCCAGTTATCACAAGGCGTTTAAGCATAAGCCGCATTAAATTCACTTCGGTTTTTGCGCCTTCTAAAAATGCAATATAGCAAAGGCGACCAAATTCATTCATTATATTGATATTTTTCTGAACATATTTTCCGCCAACCATATCAAGAATGACATCGACGCCGCCATTTTCTTTGACAATTTCCTCAAAATCCTGGGTTTTGTAATTAATTACGATATCCGCACCCAAAGATTTGCAATATTGCCCCTTTTCATCAGAACCAACAGTAACAAGAACTTTGGCACCCCATGCCTTTGCCATTTGTATTGCCGCAGTGCCAATCCCCGATGCGCCACCGTGGATTAATAATGTCTCATTTGGTTTTAAACCACAGGCATCAAATACATTGGTATAGACGGTGAAAATTGTTTCCGGCAATGCTGCCGCCTGTTCCAATTTCAAGCTTTTGGGGATGGGAAGGCAGCAACCATAATATGCGGTTGCATATTCGGCATAGCCCCCACCTGATAAAAGCGCGCAAACCATGTCGCCAATCGCTAAATTTTTGACATCTTTACCAATTGCGACGATTTCCCCGGCAACCTCAAGACCCAAAATGGGGGATGCGCCTTTGGGCGGCGGATAGTCACCTTTTAATTGTAATAAATCAGGGCGGTTTATACCGGCAAAGTGAATTTTTATCAAAACTTCGTCATCTTTCGGGACGGGGGTTTCAATTTTTCCCAATTGCAAGGTGTTGTTTTCACTAATAATTGCTTCACATTCTGGCATGATCAAACTTATTGTCCCAAATTGACGGTTTATCTTGATATTCTGTTTTTAATCTGTCATCTAATGAAACGGAAGTCCCCAATTAGTTGATACTCATTAGGTAATGGAATCTAAATATGACAGATGATGACTTATTGCCAAAAGAAAATGCCAAACCCCAAGACCTTGACATTTACTCTATTGAGGAGTTGGAAGATAGGATTATACGCCTAAAAGAGGAAATTATTAGGTGCGAAGGCAAAATTATATCAAAAAAAGCATCACTTGATGCAGCAAACGCGCTTTTTGGCAAAAAATAATTATCGCCAAAATTTTATATCTGGCATGGTGCTTGCAAGTAGCATCTAAAATAATGGGTAATTAGATGGTCATAGATATAGCAAATACCAATGATGAGAATGATAGAATTCGTGCTTTTGCCGGTTCGGACATGTTTGAAAAATTATTTACTGATGGCATGGATTTAGTTGAGGCAACTGCCGCCTATCTCGATGGTGAAGGTCGGTCAGAATCAAAAAAACTCGATAAAGTATTGGCGTTGCAATATGCATCTGAATCAATGCGTCTTACGACGCGCCTTATGCAGGCTGCAAGTTGGCTTTTGGTACAGCGTGCGGTTCGTGAAGGTGAAATGACACCAACTGACGCTCGCGATTCAAAATATCGTATTGGTGCAAAAGCCATTTGTCTTTCAAGCCGCCAGATTTCATCTGAACTTCCGGCTAAATTGCTTGATTTATTGCATAAATCTGATGCGCTTTATAAACGTATTGATCGCCTTGATAATGCAATGTTTGTTGAAAATGCCGAAGCCCCTGCCAACCCAGTTAGTGAGCAGATACAACGCCTTCATTCGGCTTTTGGTTTTGGCGCGAAATAAGATTTTAAGTCGGGTTTGAAAACCACAAGCCCGACCAATATCCCTGAAACAATCACAATTAAATATTGGGAAAGCGGCAATATACCGTTCATTTTGGCTTTTAATAATATATCAAAGCCATAAAGGATTGTGATTGGCACGATTATGCCAATAATTGCCACTTGCCATAATTTTTGCATTTTGGGAATTAATGGCAAAAGCCATAATAATATCGCTGTTGGTATGAAGCCAAATACAAGCCCAACCACACCGCCAAGTAAGCTATTTAGTAATAGTGCAAATATTTCATAATCAGTTGCCATAATTTCCTGATGCGGTGGTGGGAAAATATAATTATAAACCGCCAAAGCGTTGGCGATTAAAAACCCTGAAAAAATCGCATAAAACAATGCCTGCAAAACCAGAATTAGCCATTTTGGTGTTGGCTTTTCTTGTGGTTTTGGTTTTTCATACCAGTCATTATTATTTGTGGCTTGGGTCATATTTTTCGTTAAATAGCAGGCGTCAAAATGTCTGACTTGTGTGTTTTATCCTTTAGTCCTAATTATTATTGCAAAACATTCTGATAAACAATATTTAAAGGATGCAAAGCGCTGAATTTGCGTTTATAGCCTTACGCCAATATAATTTATACAAGCGGAACAAATATGCCAAACTTAAAACCAAAAGTTATTGTTACACGCAGACTGCCTGAAGTGGTTGAAACCCGTATGAAAGAGCTTTTCGACACGGAATTATCCCAAAATGATGAACCAATGAGTTATGAGCAATTGGTTGATGCTGTGGGGCGTTGTGATATTCTTGTTCCAACTGTTACCGATAGAATCGATTCCAAGGTTTTGTCTCGTGCGGGCGATCGCCTTAAACTTATTGCCCAATATGGCGCAGGTATTGATAATATTGATGTTGAAACCGCAAACCGTCGTGGCATTACCGTCACCAATACCCCTGGGGTTTTAACCGAAGATACCGCCGATGTTACAATGGCACTTATTCTTTCAGTTCCGCGCCGCCTTATTGAGGGGGCGGAAATTATTGATAATGATAAATTCACTGGCTGGTCACCAACTTGGATGCTTGGACGCAGTGTGTCAAATAAACGCCTCGGCATTATCGGCATGGGCCGTATTGGTCAGGCGGTTGCCCGCCGCGCCAAGGCATTTGGTATGCAAATTCATTACCATAACCGTAAAAAAGTTGCCCCGGCAATCGAGAAGGAGTTAGAGGCGACATATTGGGAAAGCCTTGATCAAATGTTGGCGCGCATGGACATTGTATCGGTAAATTGCCCGCATACTCCTGCAACCTACCATTTATTATCGGCGCGCCGTCTTCAACTTTTGAAACCAACTGCATACCTTATCAATACGGCACGTGGTGAAATTGTGGACGAGGCGGCATTAGCGCGTATGCTTGAAAAAGGATTGCTTGCGGGGGCTGGGCTTGACGTATTTGAACACGAACCAGAAATTAATCCAAAACTCAAAAAGCTTTCAAATGTTGTATTGCTTCCACATATGGGCTCTTCAACTATTGAATCGCGGACTGCGATGGGTGAAAAAGTAATCATTAATATCAAAACTTTTGCCGATGGCCATAAACCGCCTGATCGTGTTATTCCGGCAATGTTATAATCATGATGGGTTGAAGACTATTCAGACAAGAATGTTTTAAATTGCGTTGTTTTGAAATTTATTTTTCATTGAAAAAAAAGCCCTGAATACAGGGCTTTTTATTTGATACATATAAAATAAATTAATAATATAGTTCTTGTCACAAGGTAGGGCTTTGTCTAACTATGGTTGTCGCCGGAGTTAGAAATGAAAAAAATATTCCCACTTTTAATTACTTCAACATTTTTGCTTGTTGCCTGTGTTAATGTAAATATTGGCAAAGATATGGTTCTTATAACCAACAAAAATGCGGCGGCGCATAAAATTGATTTTGGGGAAAGAAGCACTTTTGACCAAGTAAAATTGCCTTATAATTTTATTGCACAAAGTGGGGAATTGCCGGCATCATTTGGTAAAATTGCATATTCACAGATACAGACAGACCGAAAAAAGCCACTCGTGGTATTTTGTGGCGGAAATGCGTTTCGCCTAAATTATCGTGGCTATAAATATGCGCAGGCTTTGGCACAATATGGTGATGTTTTTGCGTTTGATTACCCAGGGCTTGGCGATAGTGCGGGTGAAGCAACCAAAGCCCAATTTGAAGAGACTTTGAAATTAGTTTCACAAAAAACTAAAGAAATTGCTGCACAAAATAATAATGGCAAAATTATTTATTATGGGCATTCATTTGGCGGTGGCGTTTGTTCATCTCTGGCGCATGACAATCCCGATGCAATTGCATTGGTTCTTGCGGGAACTTTTGCCAATTATGAAGATGCGGCACATGGCATAAAACCAATATTAGCAAATTTTGCCAGATTTAAGGTTTCTAACGATACACCCGAATTTAAAATTCCACAATTATTGGCAAACTATGAAAACCCAGTCTTTGTTATTGCCTCACATAAAGATGACACGGTTAAGTTCGGCGTTACACAAAAATTATATGAAAAGCTTTTAAAACAGGGCAACAAAGCAATGTTTATCCCGCTTGAAAACGCGCCACATGGATTATTGCCTGCTGATGCGGAAACCTTGCCTAAATTGACGGCGGCATTACAAAATTCTGGGATTGAATAATTACGCGCTTAGTTTTGCCAATGCTGCCGCATATTGTGCGGCTTGTGCATTATAGGCGGCAACTGCTGCTGAGCTACCGGTTTTTGAGCTTTTTGCGGCGGCCTTACTTTGCTTACGTGCCGCAACCATATCTGGATCGTCAGATATAGCGCGATATGCACTTCTGATACGACTTAATACGCTTGATAATTGGCTTGCAACCAATGTAGCAGATGCCTTGTCCGAAGTATCAACCTCGCTTGGTAATTCAAGTGCGACCACGGGAACATTGTTGGTTCCAGTTGTTACGGCGGTGGTTGATGCCGTTGCACCATTGGTAATAAAGCCTTCGCTTAAACCTAATTGTGCCAACGCATCGGCCTTTGCGCTTCCTGCTTTTAGTTCGATTGTGCTAGTGTTTTTGGCGCTTATGGACAGATATTTGTTGCCATTAGATCCAGAAACACTTGTCGTCCCATTAGAGCCAAGATATTTTTTAATTTTCGTTTGCAGGCTAACAAGGGTTTCGCCGTTATCAATTGTAATTTTACGGTCGGTTTTACCATTTACAGATAGGTAAAAATAATCACCTGCCCGCAGACCAGTTAAATCAGTAAGCGATTTTGTGTTATCAAAGCTAAGCTCACCTTGTGGAAGGCCAAGTGCTTGCAATGATTTTGACTGGTTTTGGGTTGAAATAACGGTTACGTTTGAAGTTGCTTCGCCAAGTGCGGCAGTTGAATATATTTGCGAACCATCATTTAATGAAAAGCCTTTTAGCAAGGTTTGGCGTGCTGTTGTATCTTTTGCCAATTCGTCGGTTGTGCCTTCAAGGGCGACATTCACCAAATTACCATCAACACTAAAATTGCGAACTGGGGTTCCGCCTAAATCTTCGGAAAAGGTTGTTGACCCAGTTAAAAGATTTATGCCGCGAATTTGGTCGTTAACATTGCCAAGGGCGGTACTGCCAGCGATAATTGCATTGCCAGAAGCATCAATTTCAAGCCCGGAAATTGTTGCGATGCCATTGCTTGAGGTTAAATAATCAGCGGCGGCAAAATTACCTGTGGCAGTATCAAGACGGCTTATATGCCCCTCGGTTTCGGTATTCCATGCAACATAGGCTTGCGAGCCATTAACTTCGATGCCAACAGGAACATCATTGCCAGATGTGCCAATGGTTTTAGTGTAATTCACCATCCCTTTGTCATCAAATGATTGGACATAAACATCGGTTCCGCCATTGGTATCAGCACCACCATATGCCATTGAGGTTTTGCCAAGAACCATCAAATTGCCGCTATCATCAAATTTAAGATCCAGTGCCTGATCCGTACCATATGCACCTTTTTGATAATACCAAAGGTCTTGGCCATTGGCATCAAATGTTGAAACAAATGAATCTGTACCATTACCAGTTGTTGAGTTTTGGGTGTCGCCCAAACCATTAACAGAACCAGCAATCGCCACTGTACCATCATTTGAAACCGCAATCGAATAACCGGTTGCCGAAGCCTCTGACCCCAAAGAGCGGGACCAGACCACATTTCCAGCAGTATCAATTTTTTGTAAAACTACATCATTGGTGTCTTTGGCGGCAAATTCCAAATTATTGGCGTTAGTATATGTGCCATCGATATTTGCGACAACATAAATATTGCCATCGGCATCTTTGGTCATTGCTTTTAGGTTTAGCCCCTTGGTCGCTGTAAATGCGGTCGAAGAAACTTTTTCAGTTGATCCATCAGAGGCAAGGTCGATGCGTGATAACACACTTTGCACAACTTCATCTGCATTGGATGTTGTTGTTTTAGTGGTTGTTGTGGTTGTTGTTGCCTTGTTATAGGTTGCAGCACCCGCAACATAAATTGCGGTTTCACTATCATTACTAGCAGGGCCAAAAGTTACATGTTCACCATTGCCAACAGTAACTTTAAAACTTTGTTGTTTAGTATCCGCAATGCCTTTAATGGTTGATGCTTTGGTGGTTTCTACACGGCTAAAACGGGTTTCAACACCAATTGTTGATAATTGCTCATTGATGAAATTGGCAACATTTCCAACAGTTCTTTCTGTGCTTCCCATACCCGAAAGGTCAATATCGACACTTTTGGAAACGTTATCTTCAGTAACAGAAACCGAAAATTTTACATTGCCTAAAAATTGTGACGGAACGGTATTTTCATCACCATTGGCAAGCACGCCAGTAGTATAATTAGTAAGGGTTGAACCCAATTTATCGGTTTTAAGTGACGAATATTTTTTGCCAGAAATCAAGGTTGCGCCATCCAGGCCGTTTTTACGGCATTGCGCATCAATTTCTGCAAGACCAGATTCAATGCGCGTTTGAATTTTTTCGCGCATTTTGTCTGAAATAGTGCTGCTTGAGGCATAATCGGCAAGCGCTTTTAATTTATCAACCGCATTATAAATCAGGAATAATTCGTGGTCATTCTCACTCTTTACGCCAGAGCCAGCACCAGAACCCAAGCCGCCAGAAAATAGCGATGGCGCATTAAGGGTCTTGGTTGCTGTTTTAATAGTATCTGCTTTAGCAACACTTGAATCCCATGGGGTAAGCTTTGTAATATTTTTGGTTTTTGGTGTGGAATTACTGGTTGAGGAGGCATCTGGGTAAATGCTGGACACAAATGAACTATTACCTGAATATGAACTCAGGATAGATAGTGCAGTCGCTGCTGAATAGCTCGAAATTGCCACTTGTTAATACCCACAATACAAAATTATTTTGGGATAATAGCAAAATAAAGTTACCCGAACTTTAATTAATCTTACTTAATTTAAAGCTTTTATGGTTTATTTTATGCCGCGATAATCGGCAATTGCCTGCTCAATCTCATAGATTAAATCCATGGAGCGATAAATAAAACCAGTGTATATTTGGATGGCTTTTGCGCCGGCCTCTAGTTTCTTAACGGCATCATCACCAGACATAATGCCGCCGACGCCAATTAAATCAATCTCGTCCCCTAATTCTGATTTAAAAGCCTTTAAAACTTCGGTTGATTTTTCAAATAATGGGCGACCCGATAAGCCACCAGGGCGGGTTTTATTAGGGTTTTTAAGGGTTTCTGGGCGGTCAATTGTGGTATTGGAAACAATTAGTGCATCGATTTTTGCCCATTTAACAAGGCGCGCAATGTCGGCAATTTGTTTCTCATCTAAATCGGGCGCAACTTTTAAAAATAAAGGGCGATGACCATGAGTTTTGGTCTGAATATCGCGAACTTCATTCACTGTTCCCAATAAATCTTCTAATGCGCCCGCACCTTGTAAATCCCTTAAACCTTTGGTGTTGGGGGACGAAATATTCATGGTAATATAAGAGGAATGTAGCCACACCCTTCTTACACCAAGTGCATAATCGTTGATTTTATTTTCAGAATCCTTGTTGGCACCAACGTTTGCACCAATAATTCCCGGTAAATGTGCGCGCTTGCGCAAATGATCAACAAAATCATGTAATCCAACATTATTGAAGCCCATGGCATTAATAATGGCATCATCTTCTTTAAGGCGGAAAATACGTGGTTTGGGGTTGCCCGATTGTGGTAATGGCGTAACCGTCCCACACTCTACAAAGCCAAAACCAGCGCGGAATAATGCGTCCGCAGCCTCGGCATTTTTGTCAAAGCCTGCTGCCATACCAATCGGATTGGGAAGGGTAAGACCCGCAACCTTGGTTTCAAGACGTTGCTTCCTTTTAAAAACTGGCCCTGCACCAGTTGATAACGCCTTTATAGTAATGCGGTGCGCCGTCTCTGCGGGCAATTTTCTCATAAGGCTGGCCGCAATCTTATATTTCACTTTTATATGCTCCTATATTGGCTTGCCCATTTTTAAGATATTCTAACATGTTTTTTGGCGTTATTGGTGTTGCACCGTCATAATCGGCATCAAAGCATTCAATAACATTTTTCATCTCAAGTGGGGCATAAAGATGCGGGAATTGCGCACCGCCACGTGAGGTTTCCCATTTTAATTTATCACCATAAACCGATAGATTGACCATAATAATCAAAAGATTATCAATTCCAGTGAAATATAGACGCAAAGTTTCATTAAGTTGATCCAGTGTCGAAAGATGAATAAAACCATCTTTCACATCAAGGGCAGAGCCAAAATATGTTCCAACCTGCTGCGCTTGTTGCCAGACATCCTTACGCTCTATTTTATAAGCTATTGATTGCATAGGACTAAATATGAAAATGTTCGAAATTTACGTCAAGGTCAATGTTGGTCATTCTACTGCTTTTGTGTGTCTTTGTATATAAATAAATCTGCTTGGAATGACTTATGATTGGGTTTTAAAGCCATGACTTAACTTTTTCATACACGCCATCAATATCGCCTTTAGCGACGGATGCCTTTAGTTCTTTGGCACGAGCAACAAAAACCTGCTCACTTTTTGATGCGGGTTTGGCATTGGCGCAAATGTCTAAAAGCTTGGAATAAGAATTTTCATATAGATTGCGATTTAGAAGAATTAAGGATGTTGCGAATGCAAATTTTATCATTACATTGTCATTATCCAAAAGCATCGCTTTTTTATATTCATTGATGCCGCTTTCGGCGCTTGCGCCCAAAAGTGCCGCAGAATTTCCACCGCTTGATACTGCCTCCATATGCCAAGCGGCGCGTAATGCCCATGCCTCACCATAATTGGGATAAAGGCTTAGGATATTATCAAGTTTTAATTTCCCAAGCTGCGGCAGCCCTGCGGCAAAGCCTTTAATTTTTCCGGCCTTGCGCGCTTTGATAAGGGTTATTATGGCATCAATCAACAGCGCCTCTTTATGGGTTTTGTCGATTTTAAGCGCCTTATTCACAAGTGCTTGCGCTTCATTAAGGGTTTTATCACTTGCCTTTGATGGGCGATAAATAGAGGCTTCGGTGACCAAGGCACGTGCCGCAAGTGCATAATTATCAGCATCATTATGTGCGCTGGCAATTGAGACAACGCCGCGATAATCACCAATATTATATAATTGAAGTGCGCGTGGGCTTAACTCTGCGGCTGCGGTGCTTGTAATAAATATATTCAGGCAAAGTCCGAATATTATTAAAGACCGCATGTTTGTTTTCATTTCAATTTCTCATCAATTAGTTTGATTGTTGATTTGATACCGAAAAGAGCCGCAAAGTTACCAAAACGTGGTCCGGTTTCTTGGCCCAAAAGAACTTCATATAATGCTTTAAACCAGTCGCGTAGGTTTTCAAAGCCATTGTTTTTACCAATTTCAAAAACTTGGGTTTGAATTGCTTCGCCATCATGGCTGTCGCCCATTTCGGCAAGAACAGCACGAAGTTCGATAATTGCCTTACGCTCTTGTTCGGTTGGTGCGCGGAATTTTTTGGTTGGCAATACAAAATCACGATAATATTCAATCGCATAACCCGCCAGTTTATCAAGAAGTGGCATTTCCTCTGCACTCGCCTCAGGGGCATAAGATTTAATAAAGCCCCAAAGCACCTCTTTTGAGCCAGCATCAGCCGCCGCAACAAGATTTAATAATAGGCTGAATGAAATTGGTGAACCAATTTTTGGAACATTACCTGAATGAATGTGCCAAACTGGATTTTCAAAACGCTCTGGCCATTCTTGTTTTTGATAGGCGTCAAGGAATTGCAAATATTCATCAACCGCTTTTGGAATTACATCAAAATATAGTTTTTTGGCGGTTTTTGGTTTGGTAAATTGGTAAAGCGCCAATGATTCTTCTGGTGCATATTTAAGCCATTGTTCAACCGCAATCCCATTGCCTTTTGATTTTGAGATTTTTTCCCCCTTATCATCAAGGAAAAGCTCATAAACAAATTGAACAGGGGCTTCTTCACCCAATACTTTACAGATGCGTGAATAAACGCTGGCATTGGTTTGGTGATCTTTGCCAAACATTTCAAAATCAACGCCCAACGCCGCCCAACGCATACCAAAATCTGGCTTCCATTGTAATTTTGCATTGCCACCAGTCACAGGAATTGTGGTTTCTGTGCCGTCTTCATCATCAAAAGTTATTGTCCCTGCTTCCGCATCAATTTTTTTCATCGGCACATAAAGCACGCGACCGGTTTTGGGTGAAATTGGCAAAAATGGCGAATAGGTGGCGCGGCGCTCTTCACCCAAGGTTGGCAACATAATTTTCATTATGTCATCATATTTTTTAAGCGCATTTAAAAGCGCGGTATCATATGCCCCCGAAGTATATAATTCGGTTGCAGATTTAAATTCATATTCAAAACCAAAACTATCCAAAAACCCTCTTAGCATTGCATTATTATGGTGGGCAAAGCTTTCAAATTTTTCAAATGGATCGGGAACTTTGGTCAATGGAAGTTGCAAATATTCTTGTAATTTTTCGTAATTTGGAATGTTATCTGGAACTTTGCGCATTCCGTCCATATCATCTGAAACACAGATAAGTTTGGTTTTTACTTTGCCTTCAGTTAAAACCTCAAAAGCATGTTTTACCATTGTTGTGCGGCAAACTTCGCCAAACGTACCAATATGCGGCAAGCCAGATGGGCCATAGCCAGTTTCAAAAATCACGACATCCTTTGGCTTACGTTTTAGGCGCTGTGCAATGGCGCGTGCCTGTTCAAAAGGCCATGCTTTTGCATTTTGTGCTAATTGTGCAAATTTGTTATTTTCGCCGCCAATATCAGTCATAATCTGCTTTCTGTATTACTACTTAAATAGAATTGTGGTTTTGTCTGGAAACCCTTTACAACAAAAATAACTTTTTGCCACATTTAAACGGCAGAATTTTCATATAAAGAACGTGCATGGATAATATTTTTAAAAATTCTGCGATTGAAAATTTGGTTATATTCCGCCATGGCAAGGCGCAAAAAATTTATGATGTTGATGACGATTTTTCACGTGGGCTTACTGAACGCGGGCAAAGGGATGCAGAAAATCAGGCAAGTCGCCTAAAAGAGGCGGGTTTTAAGCCCGATATTGCCTTGGTATCAACTGCGGCACGTGCCGCCCAAACTTGGGAAAGGGCGCACGGTTTTTTCCCTGATAGCCAAGCAAAATTATTAGATAAATTTTATCTTGCCGCACCAAAAATCTATTTAAATGAAGCCATTGCAAGTGGTAAAAAAAACGTGATGTTAATTGCCCATGACCCAGGGCTTCATGAAATATGCCGTTATTTTATGTTTGGTGGCGGCGCGATTAACCCCGAAGACGTAAATAGTGAAGAAGCATTATTATTATTTGAACTTCCTACCGCAGGAATGGCGTGGTTTATGCGCGATGATAATGCCAAAAATGGTATGGTGTTAAAACGTTATTTCAAACCAATAAAACAAGCGCAATAATTATTTTGTGCAGCGGTTGAAAACACGCCCCTTTGAATTGTCATTGGTTGCGATACCGTCTTTTACCATAACCAAAGGCGGATTATCGGGTAATTGCCCAACGAACGACCATTCTTGAATTTGGTTTTGCCCAAGGATTTTATATTTCTCATAAGTGTGGTTACAGCCAACGGGGGCGCAGACGCGGGTTTCGATTTCCACAAATTCCCCTTTTATGTCTGCTTTTAGCATTTCAAGGCGTTCACCTTCACCTTTTGCGCCATAGCCAACTTCGACTTTTGGTTTTTGCGGGTTGAAAACAAAGGATTGGAAATTACCATCCTCATTGCATTCTGTTGTGCGCCAAGCGGAATTTTTAAGATATTGGGCTACGGATTTTGAATAAACCAATGGCTTGGCCTTGGCATTATTTTTGGGGGTGGCAAATGAATTATTCGCACCAATTGTCAAAAAACCAAAAAGGCAAAGTGTGATTATCGTTTTAAAGTTTTTAATCATTTCCTGCGCAATCTTATAGCTATAAATGAAACACCTGTGGAATTCATTATGATATGCAGGTAAAGATTATATAAACCCTAAACAAGTGTTCAAAAAGTATTTAAGGCACATGAAGAAAAACCTGTTTAAAACCATGCACCCAATTTTGCTTCTGGTCCTTATTAGCGCCATGATTGCAAGAATTTCCTCGCCGGATTGGGCAAAAGTAATGCAATGGATTGTGCCAGATAATGATGATGCCATGCGTATTCTCGAGGTGCGGGCATGGCTGCATGGGCAAGGGTTTTATGATTTATTAAACCATCGCCTTAACCCGCCAAATGGTGGCGATATTCATTGGTCACGCATTGGTGACCTGCCGCTGGCTTTGGTGGAATTAATCCTGCGTCCCTTTATGGGTGAATTACAGGCCGAAAAGATTGGGGCATTTTTTACACCGCTGTTTTTGGGCGGTATTTTTGCATTAACTCTGGGGCTAGTTGTCAGTCGCTTTGAAAAAGAACCATTTTCTTATTATGTTGCTGCTTTCTTGGGGCTTTCAACCGTTGGCGCGATGACTTATTTTCAGCCCGCGCGGGTTGATCACCACGGCTTGCAGATTATTTCTGCACTTTTGGCATTATGGGGACTGCTTTCACAAAATAAAAAGGGGGCATTGGTTGCGGGCCTTGCGATTGCGCTTTCAATAACTATTGGCTTTGAAACAGTGCCAATTGTTGCAGTTATGATTATTTGGGCTGCGCTTGTTTGGGGGGCGCGTGGTAATGGTGAATTTACCGCTATCTTCACGCTATCTTTGGCATTTTTTGTAGTTTGCGGGTTTTTAATTAATGTAGCGCCGCAAAATTATTTGGTGGGGCAAAATGATAAGCTAAGCATTGCACAAGTTTTGCCGATTTTAACCGGTGCGGGTGGCTTGTTTTTATCAACGCTTTTATTTTCATATACTTCGGCAAAGATGCGTTTTATTGCGCTTTTTGCGATTGGAATTGCCGTAATATTGGTTGCCGCACAATTCCCAATTTTGCTTGAAAAACCATATTACCAAACTAGCCCATTATTGCATAAATTATGGCTTAATGCCGTTACTGAAACCCACCCGCTTTATAAGGCGCGCCCCGATACGGCGATTACTTTGGGCTTTTTTGAAGTTATGGCATCAATTGCAGTTGCCATTAAAATCCTTATTTTGTGGCGCGATAAAAAACGTGATGCAATGGCGCTTGAAAATTGGTTGCTATTGGGGGCGATTTTAATTTCATTGACCCTTTTGGCGTTTTTCTGGCAATTGCGTATGGCGGGTTTGGCACAGACTTTTTCAGTGGTGGTTGCCGCCGCACTTTTTGTTACAATTTTGAAAAATCAGGGGCTTTTGAATGCGCTTTTGGTGCTGATTATTGTCAACCCGATGGTGCCAAATATGGTCTCCAATATTTACAATAAGGCAAAGCCAAAGACCAGTAATTACGCAATTGGCGGTGGTGTAAGTTGTAAAGGGGTAAAGGCATTTTCGGCACTTGCTGCATTACCGGATGGTTTGGTTGCCTCACACATTGATTTTGGGGCGCAGGCACTTTTGACCACCAATCAAAAGGTTCTTGCTGCACCATATCACCGTAACCAAGGTAATATGGTTGCCTATTCAATTTTCCTTGCCAAGCCAGATGAAGCATTGCAAATAATTCGGCAACACGGGGTTGATTATTTGGGTCTTTGCACCAAATCAGCAGAAACAGAAATCATTAGCCGTGAAAGCCCAAATGGTCTTATGAAGCAATTAGTTGATAAAAAATATCCTGATTATCTTGAATTGGTTCCAGCGCCAACAGGCTCTGGAATAATGGTTTGGAAAGTTAAAAAATGATTTTTGAAAGCCAAGTTGAATCCCAAGGTGTGAATTGTTTTTTTAGTGGTGAAAAGCCACTTTTTACCTTTGGTGATGGGCAAATTTTTTATGAAGACAAACATCTAATTACACTCGATGACGGGATTTACTCCGCCGCACTTTGCCCGCTTTCTTTTGGTGTTATTGCACTTGGCGATGATGGTAAAATAGCACGTGTTAGGCTTAATGGAAAAGTTGAAGAAATTCATCATTTCAAAGGTGATTTTGCGGATTCAATAAAGGTAAATTCCAATTCAAAATTCCTTGCCGTGGCGCAAAGCCGCAAAGTTTCGGTAATAAATCTTATTGATAACAGCCTGATTTTTGAATTTACCCCGCCAATGTCCCCCAATTATATCGCCTTTGACCAAAAGGGCGATAATTTAGTGGTTGGGCACGGTAAGGGTATGACCATTTATGATCTTAAAACCGATGAACCTCCACTTGATTTTCCGGTTCCTGGTGGTGTTTATGCCTGTGAGTTTAGCCCAAATTTGCAATTCATTGTTGCCGCCTCCGGGGAGCCAGCAATGGTTGGTTGGCGCCTTACCGATGGGGTTGCATTTCGCATGGCGGGTTATCCTGCCAAGCCGACATCTTTGGCATGGGTTGAAGGTGGTGCAGGTTTGATAACATCTGGCGGCCCAGTTGGCGTTTTATGGCCATTTGACACTTATGAAGGGCCGATTAATAAACCCGCCAAAACTTTCCGCACCCGAAGTGGTCTTGTGACTACTGCGGCCTCGGCAAAGCATATGATTGCACTCGGCTATAATGATGGCGGGGTTGATTTGATTGAAATTGGTGATGAGACACCGCATTATATTGCTGGGCCAACCCCTGAAAACCTACAAGAAGTCAATCTAAGGGCAGGCGATGCACGCATCGTTGATTTGGCATTTTCACAAAATGCGCGCCTGCTTGCCTATATTAGCGAAGACGGAAAATTCGGTCTCAAAAAATTATTTTGATAAGAATTCACGAATTTTTGCAATGATATAATCTTGGGTTTCTTCGTCCATATATGGGTGCATTGGCAATGACATAACAGCGTCTGCCATATGTTCGGTTACTGGTAATTGCCCATAACCAGTATTTACGAAATGAAGATATGGCCCCTGTACGTGCATTGGAATTGGGTAATAAGCGGCACTTGGGACGCCATTTTCGCGTAAATGTGCCATTAACCCATCACGGTTCGGTACTTGGATTGTATATTGTGCCCAATTTGAAACCCCACCCTTAATCACGATTGGGGCAACGCAAACATCTTTTAGACCTTCATAATAGCGGGCGGCAACAACATTACGTTTTTCAATTTCTTCGGCAAAAACCGCAATTTTTTCAAGTAAAACTGCCGCTTGGATAGTATCAAGACGGCTATTCATACCAATCCGCATATTCATATATTTAGGGTCATGGTCAAAGTTTTTGCCAACCAAATCATTTTTGACCGCTTTGCCATGAACGCGAATTGAATCCATCAAATGCCAATCATCTTCGGAATTGGTAATAACTGCGCCCCCATCACCATAGCAACCCAATGGTTTCGCCGGGAAGAAAGATGTGGTTTGTGCATCCGCCCATTCGATTGGGTGTTTGCCACCCAATGTGCACCCAAAACCCTGCGCCGAGTCAGAAATAAGTTTCAAATTATATTTATCGCAAATTGCGCGGATTTTTGGATAATCCGCCGCCTGCCCAAACAAATCAACTGCGATAACGACTTTTGGGTTTAATTTACCTTCGGCAATAACTTTTTTAATGGCTTCTTCAAGTTTTGCGGGGTCGATATTGAATGTATCTTCAAGAATATCAACAAAAACGCCGGTTGCCCCAGTCCAAGGAATAACCTCTGCGGTGGCGGCAAATGTGAATGATGGGCAGAAAACCGCATCCCCCGCACCAATGCCCCATGCCATTAATGGTAAAACGATTGCATCAGTCCCGTTTGCGCATGAAAGACCGAATTTTGCGCCCGCAAATTCCGCCAGTTTTGCTTCAAACTCTCTTACTTGGGGGCCCATGACAAAAGCACAAGAATCAACAACGCCCATAATTGCATTGTCAATTTTTTTACCAAGATATTCACGTTGTGCCTTTAAATCGATGAAATTAATTGGCTTTTGCGGTTGGGTCGCCATGATGAATCCTTATAAAAAACTAATAAAAAATAATATACTGCGGCTTAATAGCCCCAGAAATTCAATTAATAAAGTCACAAAATATTTTCCATTGTTACCAGACTTTTTGAAATTTTAATTATGTGTAAAAACCCTTTAAAATATCGGGAAATTTATCAAATCCAAGCTAAAAAATTACTATTTGTTTACCTGTGGATAATAATATTAGGATTCATAAATAAATAAATTGCATGGGCAACGCAGCAATCTTCAAATCCAAATCGAGGTGTAGGATGTTTTCAAAGAATAAAGGCAATTCAAACGCAACACTTGATGCGCTTAACGCGTCACAAGCTGTTATTGAATTTACCCCAACTGGTGAAATTTTAACGGCAAACGAAAATTTTTTAAAGACTGTTGGATATACATTATCCGAAGTTGTTGGCGGTCATCACAGAATGTTTTGCGAGGACAAATTTGTAAATAGTCCTGAATATAAAGAATTTTGGAATAATCTTGCAAGTGGTCGGTTTAATGCTGGTGAATTTAAACGTATTGGTAAAGGTGGCAATGTTGTTTGGCTTCAGGCATCTTATAACCCAATCAAGGATGACCGCGGTAATGTGGTAAAAGTTATTAAATTTGCGTACGATATTACCGATGCTAAAAATAAAGCGATCGACTCCCAAGGTAAAATTGATGCGATTAACCGCTCGCAGGCGGTAATCGAATTTACGCCAAAAGGTGAAGTTATCACCGCAAACGAAAATTTCCTTAAAACTCTTGGTTATAATCTTGGCGAAATTTTGCATAAACATCATTCTATGTTCTGCGATACTGCATATACCCAAAGTTCGGATTATAAAACTTTCTGGAATGAGCTTGCAGCAGGTAAATTCCAAGCCGCTGAATATAAACGTATCGGCAAAGGTGGCAAAGAAGTTTATATCCAAGCTTCATACAACCCAATTTTTGATGATACCGGTACTGTTGTAAAAGTGGTAAAATTTGCAACCGATATTACCCCAACCGTTCTTAAACGCCTTGCCAATGAAGGTTTGAGCAAAGGAATTAATGACGATCTTGGTCAAGTTGTCGGTGAGGTTAATATGGCATCTGAAATGACATCAAAAGCATCTGCGGCGTCTGCTGAAACTGGTGCAATTGTGAATTCAGTTGCGGCGGCATCAGAAGAATTAAGCCAAAGCGTTCGCGAAATTTCTGCAAATATGACCAATGCCAAAGCCGCCGTTGAAAACGTTTTTGAACACGCCGAAAGCGCAAATAAATCTGCGGATATGCTAAATCGTTCTGCGGTTTCGATGAACGGAATTGTCACTATGATTCAAGAAATTGCGCAGCAAATTAATATGCTTGCGTTGAATGCAACAATTGAGTCTGCGCGTGCAGGTGAAGCAGGGCGTGGTTTTGCGGTTGTGGCATCAGAGGTTAAAACCCTTGCCAACCAAACCACAACTTCAACCCAAACCATTTCTGCGGAAATTCAGAAAATGCAAAGCGTTTCAACCGAGGTTGTGGAATCACTTGGTATTATTTCTAGCTCTATGACAAATGTTTTGGATAATGTGGCATCGGTTGCAACCGCGATTGAGCAACAGAACGCAGTTACCGGCGATATTTCACAAAATATGCAGTCTGCTGTGGGTGCGGTAAATGAAATTACCCAATCACTAACCGAAATCAACAGCACATTTGAAACTGTTGCGGCGGCTTCTGATAAGGTTAAAAAAGACGTTGAAGCATTGGTTGCATAATTCGCAATAAACCAAAAAGAAAAGCCCCCAATTGGGGGCTTTTTTATGTGGGTTTATAATTGCCCCAAAATTCTAACCCATGAACGAATTGCTTTATTAAAGCTATTCACATCATATTTCTCATTTGGGGAGTGGATGTTATCATCTGGTAGTGCAAAACCAACCAAAAGTGCATCCATGTCAAGGATTTCACGAATGTCGCTAACTACGGGGATTGATGCGCCACAACCCATTAGGGCAGGTGGTTTTTGCCATTCGTCATTCAATGCCGTTTCAACCGATTTTATCAATGGGTTGGTGGTATCAATGGCAACGCCGCGCCCACCGGAATATTTTTTGAAAACCGCTTGGCAGTCAGATGGCAAAAGTGAATTAATATGTTTCTCAAATGCCGCCCAAACTTTGTCAGGATCTTGATTACCAACCAGGCGGAAAGAAACCTTGGCAAAGGCTTCAGACGGGATAACGGTTTTAAAGCCGTCCCCGGTATAGCCGCCATGAATGCCGCAAATTTCTGCTGTGGGGCGCGCCCATAATTGCTCTAAAGCGGTAAGACCTTTTTCACCCGCAGGGACGGATAATCCGACATCGCCCAAAAATTTCTTATCATCAAAGCCAAGGGTTGCCCAATTTGCCTTTATTTCGGGGGTAAGCACTGGCACGCCATCATAAAAACCGTCCAAAGTAATATGGCCATTATCATCGCGCATTTTGCCAAGCATGTCGGCAAGTAAAACAATCGGGTTGCGTGCTGGGCCACCATAAAGCCCAGAGTGTAAATCACGACTTGGCCCAATGATTTTTACTTCGCCTGTAATGTTGCCGCGCAGGCCAATGGTAATTGCCGGTGTGGTCTCGTCCCAACGATCTGTATCGCAAATAAAGGCAACATCGGCTTTTAATTCCTCTTTATTTTCATGCATAAAAGGAATTAGGGATATGGTGTCGGATTCTTCTTCACCTTCTAAAAGCAAGGTTACGCGGCACGGCAATTTGCCATTGGTTTTAATCCACGCACGACACGCCTCGATAAAAGTAAGGGTCTGCCCTTTATCATCGGATGAGCCGCGTCCAAAAATCACATCCTTGCCATTAATGTTTTTAATACATGGTTCGAATGGTGGGCTGGTCCATAATTCAAGTGGGTCAACTGGTTGCACATCATAGTGACCATAGAAAAGAACATGTTTATCGCTTTCGGCATTATTATAATGCGCCACAACAAGCGGAAGCCCTTTTCCTTCACGCAATTTTGCGTCAAATCCAATTTCATTAAGCATATCAACAAGATATTGCCCAGCACGAATACATTCGGGGCGAAATTCCTTTTCCGATGAAATCGAAGGGATTTTCATTAATTCAAAAAGATTATTGATAGAGTTTTGAAGATTTTTTTCGGCAAAATCCAAAGCACTGGAAATAGTTTCTTGGGTCATATCTATATAATAGGAATTTTTAGCATTTTGTTAACCCATATATGTGAAATATTTAAATGAATGAACATTCATAAAGGATTGAATCATGCGCCGCTCTCCGCAAAAAATTGAAGATATTGAAAAACAAATTGCCGATGCTGCTTTACGTCTTGGCAATAATATCGATGGTTATTCAATTCAGGAACTTGCAAAAAAGGCCGAACTTGCGGTTGGAACAATTTACCGTGTTCTTCCCAATAAACAGCAGTTGGACAAATTACTTGAGGAACGATGCGAAGAGGTATTTTGCAAATTCATTCTTGCGCCAATTCCTGCACGCCTTGATATGAAAGGTCGCTTTGCGCTTGTATTTGATAGATTGACAGATTTTATTGAGCAAGAGCCAGAAGTTGCCGAATATCTTGCCACCCACGGCTTTAAGGATGATAGCAAGTTTAAAGCTTCAATCACTGCATTCATTGATGAAGCGGCGGTATCGGGTGATATTGATATTAAATTAAAGCCAATTGCATTGTCGCTAATTTGGGGGCCAATTGCTTCGCTTCTTCAATGCCGTGGTGACAAGGACAGCGCCAAAATCCTTAAAGAAAGCGTTTGGGCGGCACTAAAATCATAATTATTCGGCGCTTAATTTCGCCCAATAGCTTTCATCACCCAATTTGGCGATGAATTCTTGATGCGCCTGCGCTTCTTCTGGGGTGATAAGGCTTGGCAAGGTTTTGGGGCGCACGCCGCGTTTTTCAAATTCTTTTATAAGGCCGCCACGTCCGTTGCGCCCACTATTGCTATTTAAAAAGCCGAAACTACGTTCACGACCACCTTTTAATTCAAGATATACCGCCGCCAAAAGCCGTGCATCGAGCAATGCGCCGTGCAATGACCTGTCTTTTAGGTCGATATTAAAACGACGGCATAGGGCATCAAGATTTGCCGGTGCGCCTGGGAATTGTTTGCGGGCAATAAGAACCGTATCGACACAGCGTTCTTTTGTGATTTCAGGCAAGCCAAGCTGTTTCAATTCATAATTTATAAAGCCACGGTCAAATTCGGCATTATGTGCCACAAGCTGACTATCACCAATGAAATCAAGCATGGCATCGGCAACCCGTGGGTCGGCAAAAGTTGGAAAGTCGGCAAGAAAGTCGGCGGACAGGCCGTGCACACGAAATGCCTCCATTGGCATGTCACGCAATGGATTGATATAGGTATGAAATGTTTTACCGGTCGGCACAAGGTCCATTAATTCGACCATGCCGATTTCCACCAATTTATCCCCCTCCTCGGGGTTTAGACCCGTGGTCTCGGTATCGAAAACAATCTCACGCATTTTAGCCCCTAAGCGTTCTGTCGATTTGTCTTACTTTTCTTTTTGTCTCTTCAATTGATTTTGAGGTATTGATAACAAAATCGGCGCGTGCCGCTTTTTCATCACCCGGCATTTGTTTTGCAACAATAGATAAGAATTTCTCCTCGGTCATATTGGGTCGCAATAAAACGCGCTGTTTTTGGGTTTCAAAATCACAATTAACGACAATAATCTTGTCAAACTGCGATTCTGATTTGGTTTCAAATAATAAAGGAATATCAACTAGCACATAAGGTGGATTATTTGGTGCCATTTCATTGTAAAATTCTTGCCGATTTTGGGCAACAAGCGGGTGAATATAGCTTTCAAGTTTCTTCATTGCCACTGGGTTGTTTAAAACAATTTTCCCCAAAGCCTCACGGTTAATCTCTTTTTCACCGAGGATAGCATCACCAAACTCTTGCCCCAAAAGCTCATAGGCACGACCATCTTTGCGATAAAGTTTATGAACCGCAATATCGGCATCCCATGTCGGAACACCAAGTTTTTTGAACATTTTAATTATGGTGGACTTGCCCGTGCCGATTGAACCGGTAATTGCGATTCGTTTCATGCGTCCCTTGCTTTCATTTTAGTTGTGCTTTTAAGCGTTCGAGGCCGCGCATAAAATCAGGCCGCGAACCAAACCAGAATTCAAATGCCAAAACCCCTTGCCCAGCAAGCATTCCAAGCCCGTTAAGACCATGTCTTTTTTGGTTGTTTGCCGCAATTGTGAATGCGGTTGGTGTTGGCATATATACCATATCATAAATAATGGCATCTTTGGTGGTTGGCGATAAATCAACATCCAATGTTCCCACGCCTTTTAAACCAAGTGTGGTGGCATTAATCACCAATGATGCACCTGCAATGCCTTGTGCCATTTCATCCCAGCTATAAACACTGAAATTAATATTGCGATCGCCGGCAAGAATGCGCCCGATATTTGCCAATTCTTCGCATTTGGCAATTGTGCGCCCAACAAAGCGAATTTCACGCACATCATCGCTTAAAAGTGCGGAAATAACACCACGTGCCGCGCCACCGGCGCCAATAATGGTTATAATTTTACATTCGCTACGCCAGCCTTTGAAATTATAATCCAAATCAACGGTCAAGCCGATGCCATCGGTATTAATGGCTTCAAAATCATCATCTTTTGCACGAATTGTGTTTGCCGCCCCGATTATTTTCACTTCATGCGAAGGAAAGGCGACAAGTTTGGCAATATCTTCTTTTAAAGGTGCGGTAATGTTGCCGCCTTTAAGCCCAACTTTTTTAAGACCATTCAAAGCCACGGCAAAATCTTGTGGTTTTACCTCTAGGCCGACAAAAACGGCGTTAATCCCAAAATCATTTATCCACCCATTTTGCAAAATCGGTGAAAGTGAATGTTTGGCGGGATAACCAAAAATCCCATAAATTTCGGTTGATGCTTTTATCTTGCTCATGCTGTTACAATATTATGATTTCGTAAGAATGTCAGCAGTGGCAATAAAGGCAAGCCCAAAATTGCAAAATAATCACCATTTATTTCTTCAAAAAGTTGTATACCCAAACCTTCTAATTGATAACAACCAACAGAGGACAAGATTTTATCCCCACTTTGGGCAAGATAGGTATCAAGGAATTCATCGCTAAAGCTGCGCATTTTTAATTTTGGGGCGCTATCATGGCGCCAGATAAATTCACCGCTTTTATAAATTACAATCGCATTTTGTAGATAATGGGCTTTTCCACGAAAATGTTTTAATCTTGCGCGCGCCTCATCCATTGTGGCGGCCTTATCAAAAACCTCACCATCAAGGGCCAGCATTTGATCGCAGCCAATAACAAAGGCATCTGGATATTTACGGGATAGTTTTTGCGCCTTTAATTTTGCCAATTCATGCGCTTGTTCAGATGGTTTTAAACCAGTTTCCCGCAACGCGATTTTTGCCATTTCTTCATCGACATTTGATGCAATGGCTTCAAATTTTACGCCAGCATTTTCAAGAACATGGCGGCGGATTTTTGATTGGGAGGCAAGAATAAGACGTGTTTCACTCATTCCCGAAGCAATAGCAGAATTGTATTGATGGGCAAGGGGGGGATTTAAAGCAGTTCCAGTTCAGGGTTTGTGATTTGCTCTTTGGCGATTACCGGAAAATGGCAATTTATCTTAAGTTTTTCGTTATTGGACAGGTCAATAGCAACCCAGCCACCGTGCATTTCCACAAACTTTTTAACCAATACAAGGCCAAGACCACCACGTTTTGAGCCTTCCGTAAAGGCATCAAAATCAAAATTACCAAATAGACCCAAATTATTATGATTAGGGCTTTCGATAAATAGTTTAACACTTTCACCAATGCGTTTTGCGCCAATTGTGATTTCATCACCGGAAACTGCATTGCGCATCGCATTGCCTAAAAGATTGGCGACAATCTGCCTAAAGCGTTTATCATCACCACGAATTTTGCCGACATTGTCGGGGCAGTCAATTACAAGATTAAATGTGGTTTCATTTAATTTAGTGGTCGAAGTTTCGGCAATTGTGGTGATCGCATCTTTTACATCAACGTCACCAAGTTCCAAGGCAGCTTGTCCGGCATCAATTATCGCAAGGTCAAGCAAATGGCCAACCATGGTTTCAAGCTGTTCCCCAGCTTGTTTTATAAATTTCATTTGTTCGGCTTGGATGTCACTTAAGTCACCTGAGAAGCCAGAGGTCAACAAATCCGAATAGCCCAGAATAGTATTCAATGGCGTGCGCAATTGATATGATACTTTTTCAAGGAATGAGGTTTTAAGGCGATCTGCCTCGGTCAAGGCGAGGGCTTTTTCGCGTAACAATGCCTCAATTTTATGGTGTGCAGTCACATCAACAAAGGCAACCAAAGTCGCGCCATCGGGTAATGGGCGGGTAAGCCATGTTAAATGGGTTCCATCATTTCGTTCGATAGAGCCTTGGGTTTCGCGGCGACCTTCTTGCGATGGGTCGCAAACCCGCGCCCATAATTCATCCCAAAAATTTTCATCACCATAAAGAGTTTTTAGATTTTGGGCGAGGGCGGCAAAATCCCGATGCTCATCCATTGCAGAATCATCCAACTGCCACATTTTGCGGAATGAAACGTTCGCCAAAGTAAGCTTGCCATCACTAGAGAAAACCGCAATGCCTTCACGCAATTTATCAAGCGTGGTTCTTTGTACTTCGATTTGGGTTTTAAATTGCGCTTGTAATAATGTTTTGTCGGAAATATCTTCATAAAGAACCAAAAGCCCACCAGTTGGCTGCCTTTGGCGCATGACGCGCAAAATTCGGCCATCTGGCAAAGACCAGGTTTCATCAGGGATTGCCTGCGTTGTTTGATAATATGCCATTTCGGCATTGCGCCATTCGATATAATTACGCTGATGGGGAAGGCGCGCCCGTTCACGTAGGCGGTCAAGGATTTCTGAATGGGTTGGGGCCTCATCCAAATAGCTTTCATCAAAACCCCAAAGGCGGGCAAAGGCGTGGTTATAAGTTTTTAATTCACGCGCCGCGTCAAAAACCGCCACTGCATCGGTTAGTTGGTTTAGGGTTTCAAGATTTGCGCGTGCCTCGCGGACAAGGATTTCATTGCGCGCATACTCATCTTCAATATCAATTGCCGCACCAATGATACGGTCATAAATTGGGGCAAGGAAAATCCGCATCATGCGGCGTTTCCCATCAATGGAAATGGCGCGTGTATCAGTTATATGTTTGCCTTTTAATGCGTCAATAATATCGCTAGCAATTTTGCCATCAAGGCGGGCATTTTCTTTAACAGCATCCTCAATATTGGGGATTTCAACGGCATTTAGAAATGCCTTATTGCCCCACAAAAGTTGGCCTTCTGAATTGCAGATAAATACGGGAAAGGAAAAGCTATTGGTGCCACGTGCGCCGTAATTAACTGGGGCTTGACGTAATAAAAGAATGGCATTTGCGCCATCGGTTTCGCCGGCAATTTCAAGACTATGGGCAAAGGTCTCGAATGATTTGCCATTGCTTCGCAATTCTTTAATTTGTGTTTTTAAATTCTCATTGCCTTTTACAAGTGTTTCGTAAATTTTATCTGTTTGACAATTAAGCAAGCCTGCAAAATGCTTTTGCAAATCTGTGTCGCCAATTAATTCCGGCGGGTTGGTATCATCGGCATCATCATCAATACGCCATAACATTCCCAAGGTGCGGGCATTACGAAGCATCAAGAAAGAATCACCCAAATTTGCCTGTTCGGTGCGATAAATTTTCGATTGTTTATTAAAACGCCAATTATAATAAATACGCGCAATCAAAAGCCCTAGTGCAAAGGCACTAAGGATGGTAACCAAAAGAAAGATATGTGGCGGCAAATTCATAATTTAATTTTCTAATCAGAAATAATTTATGGTTAAAAATTTAATAATATGTTGTCATTTCATATTTAGGCTGCTTTTTACTGTAATAATATCATAATTATGTTTTATTTGTTTTTTGAATAATGACGAAGATACTGAACCTATTATCAATATTTATTTTTGCCGTTGCCGATGCATATTTTGCCGGCAGCTTTTCATTACTTTTAAGCTATCGCCTTGCGAATATGGGGGCATCAATTCCATTGCGTGAGGTGATAAACGCCTTAATCGCACTGTGTTTATTTCTTATTTATGCCAAGGCAAATAAATCATTTCAAATCAATTGGGGTGGTTTTGGTGGTTTTTCAGCAGGTCTTGAAACCATAATAATGATTTTATCAGTGGTATGGGGTGCGTTATTTTACTCTAAGGCAATCAGCAATTTTACATTTGTCAAAGATTTTTCAATTCCGACCTTTGCAATTGCATTGGTTCTAATGCTTTTACACGCCCTTGCAGAACAGATATTATTGCAATGCGTATTACAAACCCGCGCCAAACAATTTTTTGGTGATAAAGTGGCAATCATTGTTGCAGCAATTGGTTTTGCGGCATTACAAGCAGCCCAAGGTTATTATCAGCCATTATATATTTTCAATTCACTATGTCTTGGCCTATTGATGGCGGTATTATTTGAACGCCACGGTTTTTTAAGTGTGGTTGCCGCGCATGGGGTTTGGTCATTCTTGGAGCTTGTTGTCAAACCCGCAGTGTCAAATATGCAATATCATTATAATTATCTTTTATGGCAGGGGCAGGATTCCTATGGATCGCCTGTTTTTGGTGGTTTATGTATCATTGCTGCGCTTATGATTTTTGGCTTAAAGAAAAATAATCTTGGCGAAAACGAAAATATCCTTTAATAGCCGCTTATGACACGTGAAACTATTACCCTTACCCCAGAGATTTTTAATTATATCAATGCAATCAATTATGATGAGCATGAGGCACTAAAGCTTTGTCGCGAAGAAACTGCTGCGCACCCGCGTGGTAATTTGCAAATTGCGCGCGAACAAGGTGGCTTTATGGCATTTATGATACGCCTGATAGAGGCGCGGATTGCGGTTGAAATTGGGGTTTTCACGGGCTATTCGGCACTTACAACGGCTTTGGCGTTACGTAAATCTGCGGGCCCTGGCGCAAAAATGTTCGCTTTGGACATGTCGCATAAATATATTGATATTGCCCAAAAATATTGGTCAATGGCGGGTGTCGATGATGTTATAGAGCCACGCATTGGACAGGCTGAAGAAAAGCTCGATGAATTGCTCGCCGAAGGTTACAAAACCAATGTTGATTTTGTCTTTATCGATGCCGATAAGGCAAAATATCCAGTTTATTATGAAAAAGCGCTAGAGTTGTTGCGTCCCGGCGGTTTGATGATTTTTGACAATATGCTTCGTCGTGGCAGGGTTGTTGCCCCAGAAGCAGATGACAAAGAAACCAATGCCATTGTGGATTTAACCAAAGCAATTATGGAAGATGCGCGCGTTACCGCAAACCTTGTTGCTATTGGCGATGGTTTATTGATGGCGAGAAAGAATAAATAGCAAACAATTAAATTATTTGTTCAACCCTCGTAACCTCTGGAACATAGTGTTTAATCATATTTTCAACACCATTTTTCAGGGTAATTGTTGATGATGGGCAGCCAGAACATGCCCCGCGCATCCGCAAATAAACCACGCCAGTTTGCACATCAAACTCTTCAAATTCAATATCGCCGCCATCTTGGGCAACGGCAGGGCGAACGCGGGTTTCAAGCAATTGTTCAATTTCTTCAACGATTTGCGCGGCCTCACCATCATATTTTTTTGGTGATTTCACTGGCTTTTCATCCGATACCCAAAGTGGAATATTGGATACAAAGCCATCCATAATCGTGCCAAGAATTTCTGGCTTTATGTGTGCCCATTCAATATCGGCATTCTTTGAAACCGATATAAAATCTTCACCAAACATGACAGAGCGTACGCCATCAATTTTGAAAAGCGTCTGCGCAAAGGGTGACATATCCGCAGAAATTGCGCCATGAAATTCCAAAATCCCATCATAGACATGACGGCCAGGGATGAATTTTAAAGTATTTGGGTTTGGTGTAGCTTCGGTTTGAATAAACATTAATTGTAACCTTGTTCATGCAACATATAGTGATTGGGGTAGGGTAAGGTCAAGTGCCAAAGCAATTAACTTGCCAGTTCACTAATTTCGCTATCGCTTAGCTCTTCTGGGACAATCATGATTGCAATTGGACGCACCCCAAGGGCCATTGTGCCGCGTGTCGCCTCCCCAACCAATGGGCCAGGGCCTTTTTTGGATGATGACGCAGCAAGTAAAAGGGTTTTAATCGCGGCATCTTCGTTGATACATTCACGAATTGCCTGATGAATCTCACCCTCTTTAATAAATAATTGTGGCACAATGCCGGTTCTTTGCTTGACGATTTGTGACAATTCTTGAAGGTTATCGAGTGCCTCAAGCCGCAATTCTTCTAGCACACCGGCACCCAGTGCCGACACCAATGAATTATCGGCTGAATTAATCACACACATTATTACCAGTGCGGAACCATTGCGCATTGCCCGCTCTGCCCCAAAGAGGACAGCGGTTCGACATTCATGCGAACCATCGGAAATACACAAAATTTTTCTTTGTTCACCCATGTCTCACCTGTTTATTAGTTTTGCAAAACGGCGGTAATTTCACGTAATTTTGCCCGCGCCCGAAGAATATAGAACCCTTCGACTGCAAGGTGGTTTGGTATTAATAGTGCATCTGGTGCAGCATTTTGCACGATTGGCGGGTGCATTTGCGCCGCCATTGCAAGCTCGGTTAGCATTTCGGAATATAATTTATCAACACCGCGTTGTTGCAAAACGCTTCCATAATCTTCGCGTAATGCACGCAATACGATGAAATAACCATATGCCTCACCTTTGGCATAATAGAATAATTTATCGGCGCGGCGGTCGATGAAAACCTTTCTGCCATCTTCCATTTGTTTATCAAGAGAATCTGAAACCCCACCCAAATCAAGTGCGATATGGTCAAGCACACCTTGTAGGTTATCGGCGCGCACTTCAAATACTGCTTGTCCAGATGCAAGGCGGTTATTGTATCTTATCAACGCCTCGCGGGCTTTACGATATTCGTGATCGGCAGAAGAGGTTGGCAATGGATCAAGAATCCATGTTTCAGGAGAGCGTGACAAGCCTTGGCGTGCCGCAGCCATATCCACATCCGCCTGTGACGTGCCACGGGTACGGGCAAGACGGTTTTCCATTTCATAAACAGTGGTTGAAAGGGCGCGAACAAGACCGGATTGGAAATTCACCATATTGCCGCCAAAGCGAAGCATCGCCGCAGGTTCAAATGGTTGCACATTTGGCGCCCATTTGGTTTTGTTAACTTCACGGTCAATCAAGCCCGCAATAACTTCAACCGTGGTTGATTTGCCATTTGATGGGGCGGGAACTTTATAATTTAATTCGTCATTTATGCGGTGGGTAAATACTGCGCCCAAGAAATAATAGGCCGGAATGATGCCAAGCACTAAAATCAAAACCAGAATTAATTTCCAAGATTTTTTCTTTTTAGGCACACTATCAGGTGCTAATTGTGCAGGTGGAACATCCGCACCAGCAAAAGGGTCGGTTTTTGGTTTAGGTATAAATAAACCGCGAACTTTGGCACCCAAAAGGCGCATGCTTTGACCAATATCCATAAAAACCCCATATTTACCGAATTTCCCACCGTTTCTGGCGGTCTATTTCGGCTAAATTAAACTGTATATTTCTTTGATTATAGTTTTACATTTTTTTTGAATTGCGACAAGCTGTATTTGTCTTTTCATATCTATATTTGGGTCAAATCTTTATTTAGGTTTTTTAAATGCAAATTATTATACCTGCGATTGCATTGGGTTTTTGGACGTTTTGTGTGCTTTTAATGATTCCCATTACAAGATTTTGGGCGGTAGGACATAAAAGCGCAACTGCCAAAGATTTTAAATTGGGAGAAACCGACAGGATTCCTAATTATGTAAAGCTGCCTAATCGCAATTATATGAATTTAACCGAGCTTCCAACGCTGTTTTATTTCATCACGATTGTGATTCAAATTGCAGGTGTAACCAGTAATCTACTGATTATGTTGTCATGGATTTATGTTGGAATGCGGATTGTTCATTCCATTGTGCATATATTTTTCAATAATGTGATTTTGCGGTTTTTGGTTTTCGCAATTGGCAATGTGGTTTTGTTGGCAATATGGGGAATTACAGCAAGTAAGCTTTTATTCCACGCCGGATAAAATTGCCACTGCTTCATCAAGAATATTCTTGTTTGCCGCCGCAATAACCCGCCCACCGCTTGTATTGCGGTTGCCGTGCCAATCAGTGAAATAGCCACCGGAACATTCAATGATGGGAACAAGTGCGGCAATATCAAATAGCTTTAAACCATTTTCAACCACAAGCCCAATATTACCTTGTGACAACAAGCCATATGCCGTGCAATCAAGGCCATAACGGGTGATTGGCGCACGGGCGCGCAATTTTCCAAAAGCCTCTGCCTCTGCGCCAGTGAATAGGAATGGGTCGGTTGTGGCAAGCACGCAGGTATCTAATGTAACACTCGGCTCAGTTCTTATGATTTTGCTTTTTGACTTTTGTTGCCATTTGGCTTTGCCGCCATCTGATACAAAGCGTTCGCCAGTGAAAGGTTGGGCAATAATGCCAATTTTTGGTTCACCATTAAAATATGCGCCAATTAATACGCCCCAAGTTGAGGTTCCGGCAACAAATGCACGTGTACCATCAATGGGGTCAAGAATCCATTGCCAGCCCGAAGTGCCTTCTTTTTCACCAAATTCTTCGCCGAAAATTGCGTCATTGGGGCGATATTTTTCAATCATTTCCCGCATTATGGTTTCCGCCGCCTTATCAGCAAGCGTAACTGGGTCGTAACCATTAGCGGATTTGTTATCGACACTAAGTCTGGTGCGGAAATATGGTAGGATTGCAGCACTAGCAGAATCTGCAAGTTTATGGGCAAAGGCAATTATTGTATCATTCGTCATTCTTGTTATTTTCCAAAACTGTCCCAAAACTTTCGTTTAAAATATTTCTAAGCGCTTGTTGCCAATCGTCCAATGCGACACCATGTGAAAATAATAATTTATCACAATTCAGCGCGGCATTTTGCGTTATTATATTATCTGCATCGGAATCGTAATTCTGATTACTTGGTTCTTCGCTGTGTTTTTGCGAAATTTCCTGACAATATGCCAAAATATAACGCCCGAAGCGCAATTGAGAAGCAATTCCCGAATTAGCAATATGGAATGTCCCCCGCAAGTCACGATTCTCTTTCATGCTATGCAAATTTGCAGCAACCTCAAATATGCCATCTACAAGAGAATATACCGATGTTGGTGAACCCATACGTTCTTTGAAAACCTGATTTAGGTCATTTTCCAATTTAGCAATTTTTTGCATTTTTGCAAAAAAACTCTTTGAATCTGGGCCATAAAGCCATGATGTGCGTAGAATTACGTGATTGGGATTAAATTGCGCAATTGCATCTTCTGCCCTTATGCCGATTCTGCCAATCTCGTTTTCAGCCGATGGTGCGGTACTTTCCGTATAGGGCGCTTCTGATTTGCCATCAAAAACCTGATGCCCAGAAAGGTGAATTATGGGGATATTTGCGGCGTTGGTTGCTTTTGCCATATTTTCCACGAGATTAATAAGTTCCAACCTATCGCTGCTCGTGATATTTTTATTAAAAAAATCAGGATGCGAAATGCCGATAAGATTTATAAAAAAATCAGCCTTGGTATTATTTATCTGTGCCTGTAAATCATCAACTGAAAAATCGCTATCTTCATTGGTCGATATAATTTGCGCGCCAAAGTTTGCAGCCCTTTTTAGAAGGGACTCCGCCAATTGACCGGTATTACCAGCCACCAAAAAGCGCATTATTTTCACCACTTAAATTCCCAATATGGGATATAAGATATTAGGCGTTTGCAAGAATGGTTTCAAGACGCTCTAATTTTTCAGAGTTTACAGCTTTTTCAGCATCAGATTTCGCATCGCGCAAATCTTCTTGTGCATTTTTGATTTCAGCCGCAACATCGTCTTTATTGATTGTTTTAAGGTCAACCGCATCCTCTGCAAGGATGGTAACACCATCAGGCGTTACATCGGCAATGCCGCCACCGATATACATTTTTGATTCTGTATTGCCTTCAAAAATTTTAATAATGCCTTTTTTAATCACGCTCATAGTTGCGGCATGCAATTTTAATGCGCCGAATTCACCGCTTTGTGCAGGAACAACAACTTGATCAACTTCGCCTGAAAACAACTCACGCTCAGGAGAGACGAGAGAAAAGTGCATTTTATCGGTATCTACATTTGCCATATCAATATTTTCCTGTCGCCCCAATAAACAATAATTTTTTTGAGTTCAAGACCTTTTGCAACTAATAAGCACAAAAACAATAGTATATTAGTATTATTTCACCACAAAATCATCAGCAATTGATTTATCAATTTCAAAAGCCCAGCCATCGGCATTTTTATTGATTTCTTTTGCGTAATCACTGTTGGAAAGTGCTTTGATTTTAAGCCAATAGAGGTGATATTGCTCAATAAGGCTGATTTCAACTTTTTCACCATTCTTAAGGGTTACAATTTCACTAGCTTTTGGTGGCGATGAAATCCGCTTTTCCGGTGCAACATCTTTGAATTTGATTTTACTAATTAATATTGCCGCGCGTGTGATATTGATTCCCGATTTATCACCGGCTTTAAAATCCCCTGCTGCATTGCGAATAATATCAAATTTATGACCCATTGGCGTGATTAATGTTGTGGCCATAATATTTTCAGGTGAGATATTTAAAAAATCCAATTCCAGCCATTGTGAAATATCGGTTAAATCAATCGATATAGGTGAGGCGTTATAAACCTGATTTTCACCCAATACCCGAACATAAGAAGCATCACCCACCTGCCCAATATGGCTTCCGGCAATGAGTTGATCTTGGGCATCAAAAAACTCAACAATATTACCGCGCCCGAATTCCACAGGCTCACCAACTTGAAGAGAATCAAATTTTGCGGGATCCGAAGTAACCAAATCACCTTGACGCAAATTAAGCATCGCATTGGTAAAGCTTTCAAGATAAGATTTTGATACTTTGAAATTAGAGCGTTCGGGCATAATCCATTCATTACCCTGCCTTATAAGCTGAATTGCGCCTTTGGTGTGGGTGATTTTAATACGGCGCACATCGCCTAATTGGTTCTCTAATTGTGGGAAAACTTTTATACTTAAGACCTTTTCGCCATAAACGGTCTCAACGCTTTTGCGATTGTGATAAACATAAAAAACAATAGACGCGATTAATAAAGCGCCAATAAAAATCTTTAAATAATTAAGAAAAGTGTCCGTTTTTTTATTTGTCATGGTTTTTTTGTTATACTCATAGTTTTAATCTATGCAATTTCATTATATAGCGGGCAAACAAATTTAAAAGAATAAGACTAAAGATGACAATGGCACCAAAAGAAATCGATCCCGTTAACTTTACCATAGACTTGATTAATTGCCCGTCGGTTACCCCAATCGAAGGGGGCGCGCTTGATTTATTGGAGCAAGTCTTAAAAAGCCTTGGTTTCAAAACCAAACGCTATGTTTTTGAGGATGTCGATAATCTTTATGCCCGCCTTGGTGATACTGCGCCCAATTTATGTTTCGCGGGTCATACCGATGTTGTGCCAACCGGTGATTTAAATAAATGGGATAATCCACCATTCGCGGCAAAAATAATTGATGGCGATTTATTTGGGCGCGGCGCGTGCGATATGAAAAGTGCGATTGCGGCCTGGGTTGCGGCGGTTCAAAAATATTTGTCGGAAAATGGTGTGCCAAAAGGTTCTATTTCATTGCTAATAACTGGCGATGAGGAAGGGGCGGCAATCAATGGCACGCGCAAATTATTGCCGGCAATTGCCCAAGATGGCGAAAAAATTGACCATTGCATAGTCGGTGAGCCAACCTGCCCCGAAGTGTTGGGTGATATGATAAAAAATGGTCGCCGGGGGTCAATTAATTGCACCATTAATTCGCATGGCATTCAAGGGCATGTTGCCTATCCCACGCTTGCCAAAAACCCAATTCCGCCATTGGTTGAAGTTTTGCATCTTTTGCAAAGCCATAAATTGGACGATGGTGCAGAGGGTTTTCAACCAAGCAATCTTGAAATTGTAACGATTGATGTTGGTAATCCCGCATCAAATGTTATCCCAGAAAATGCAAGTGCGCGCTTTAATATCCGTTTTAATACTAATCACAGTGGTAATTCTCTTAAACAATGGATTGAGAAATGCTGTGATGAAGTTAATGCCAAAATGGGTGCGGAATTAAAGCCAGATATTGCCATTTCCGGGGAGCCGTTTTTTACCAAACCCTGCCGTTTTACTGATATTATTCAGGCGGCGGCAAAAGATATAACTGGACTTGTGCCTGAATTATCAACCACGGGCGGCACATCTGATGCCCGCTTTATCAAAGATTATTGCCCCGTTGTTGAATTTGGCATTGTTGGCAAAACATTACATAAAATAAACGAAAATGTTGCGACCAAAGATATTTATGCTTTGCGCGAAATTTATTATAAAATAATCGAAAAATATTTTAACTTATAATGGAGGTTACAATGCCAAAACCAATCGCAATCGCCGGTATTATGGGGGCAATGGGGCGCAATCTTGCTGCAATGGCTGCGGCGGATGGTCGTTTCATGTTGGTTGGCGGAACCGAGGCGCCAAATAGTGCCGCCTTAAACAAACATATTTCAGATGCACTAAACCTCTTGAATGTAAGTGGTGAAATCTCGTCTGACATCAAAGTTGCCGCAAAATCGGCACAGGTTTTTATTGATTTCACCCGCCCTGCCGCAACCCTTGCCACTTTGGAGGCATTAAAAGCCACAGGCTGTAAAGCAGTGGTTATTGGCACAACGGGTTTCAGCGATGATGAAAATAAAAAAATAAAATCATTTGCCAAACATTTTGCCATTGTAAAAACCGGAAATTTCTCATTGGGCGTAAACTTACTTTCAGGCTTTGTGAAAAAAGCTGCGGCGGTATTGGGCGAAGATTGGGATATTGAAATTATCGAGGCGCACCACAGACGCAAAGTTGACGCGCCATCTGGAACAGCGATTCTTTTGGGCGAATCCGCCGCAGAGGGTCGTGGTAAACCATTATCAGATCTTCGAACACCTGCGCGTGAAGGCATTACTGGTGCGCGCGTCAAAGGCTCGATTGGTTTTTCGGCAATTCGTGGTGGTGGTA
Source organism: Hyphomonadaceae bacterium UBA1933 (assembly GCA_002337085.1). Classification (GTDB taxonomy): domain Bacteria; phylum Pseudomonadota; class Alphaproteobacteria; order Caulobacterales; family Aquidulcibacteraceae; genus Pseudaquidulcibacter. The sequence continues at coordinate 546,025 of DDFH01000006.1, forward strand.
TCGTTGGTGAACATGATGTTCGCTTTGAATCCGAAACTGAAAGCCTAGTTCTATCACACAAAGCCTGGGACAGAAGCACCTTTGCCAAAGGCGCGCTAGAAGCCGCCCTTTGGGTTGCCGATAAACCACCAGGTTTGTATGACATGCACGATGTGTTGGGGATATAAACCCACAATTGTCCTCCCCTGTGAGCTTGCTCACGGGGGAGGTGCCGCCAAAGGCGGCGGAGGGGGCTTGACGCCATATCAAACTCCAATAATCTATATATTATGCGCAATCCCAAAATTCAAAACTTTGCCAAAGAAAACCGCCAAAAACTTACCAAGGCAGAAACGATAATTTGGAAACATATTAAAGGCGCAAATATTGAAGGCGTGAAGTTTCGCCGCCAACACCCAATCCCGCCATTCATTGTTGATTTTGCCGCAATTGAAATAGGTCTGATAATTGAAATTGATGGCGCAACACACATAAGCGATGAAGAATTGCAAAATGATAAATCCCGTGAAGATTATCTTAAAACCAAAGGCTTTGAAATTGTAAGAATAAGAAACCTTGATATTTACAATAATCTTGGTGGAATATTGGAATTTCTTGGGAAACGGGTTTGGGAATTAAAGCTATCTAAGCATTTGCAGAAATGATGCTTGCCCCCTCCGAACGCTTCGCGTCCACCTCCCCCGCTCCCGTTGGTCGCAGGGGAGGATAGCATAACCAAAACTTTCTACCCACTGCACAAACATAATCAAATCTTTATTTTTACCCCTTTTTTTTGCCTTATTTAATTCCTAAGTTGAATGCTCATGAATTAAAGTTGCGGGAATAAAATGGCTACTAATACAACCTCTATGACACTTACCTTAGGTCCTGAACAAGGTTTGCAGCGTTATTTATCTGAAATCCGCAAGTTTCCAATGCTTGCCAAGGATGAAGAATATATGCTTGCAAGACGTTGGCGTGAACACGAAGATCCACAAGCGGCGGAACGCCTTGTGACCTCGCATTTGCGTTTGGTTGCCAAAATGGCGATGGGTTATCGCGGCTATGGCTTACCAATGGCAGAGGTTATTTCCGAAGGCAATATTGGTTTGATGCAGGCGGTCAAAAAATTTGACCCTGAAAAAGGTTTCCGCCTTGCAACCTATGCAATGTGGTGGATACGGGCATCAATTCAAGAATATGTGTTGCGTACTTGGTCGCTCGTAAAAATGGGGACAACTGCGGCACAGAAAAAACTATTCTTCAATTTGCGTCGTCTAAAAAATAAAATGCAAGCGGTTGAAGATGGCGATTTGCGCCCTGAACAACTTGAAGATATTTCAACCAAATTAGGCGTTTCTGAAGAAGAAGTAGTGAATATGAACCGCCGTATGTCAGGCCCTGATGCATCTTTGAACGTGCAAATTGGCGGTGAAGAAGGTGGCGCGGAATGGCAAGATTGGTTGGCATCCGATGAAGATTCACAAGAAACCGTATTGGCGCGCAATGAAGAATATGACGCCCGTATGGAGCTTTTGACCGCTGCGATGGCAAAACTTAATGAGCGTGAACAGAAAATCATTCGTGAACGCCGCCTAAAAGACCATCCGACAACTTTGGAAGATTTGGCTGAAGAATTTAAGGTTTCTCGCGAACGCATCCGCCAAATTGAGGTTCGTGCGTTTGAAAAACTGCAAGATGCAATGCGCGATATGGCGGCAGAACGTGGGTTACTAGAAACTGCGTAATCGCGCATTTATTTTACTTGCTCTTCGGTTTGCGGAAAAGTCTGCAACTTTTCCTACCTCATCGTGCGCGATATGGCGGCAGAACGTGGGCTTATAGAGGCGGCGTAATCGCGCATTTATTTTACTTGCTCTTCGGCTTGCGGAAAAGTCTGCAACTTTTCCTACTTCATTGTAATATTAATAACCACTGTCACCCCGCATTTATTGCGGGGTCTTTTAACTTTGTTCTTAAAACTTACGAGATGCCGTGGGCAAGTGCGGCATGACAAAGCCCTTAATTCACTTTATCCCCACAATGAAAATAACCCTTAATATTGCGTCCGCGTTTTTTTTTGAAGACGCGGACAAAGGCGTGGTGAAATGTCAGGAAATGTCAGGGTTTTGAGTGAGGCTGTTTTTTTGCTTTTGAATTTGTTCAAGCTTTGCAATGTCAACAAATGTCAACATTTTAAGGTACGGCAAAATTCTTAATTCTTAATTCTTAATTCTTAATCCCCAATTGCCTTTCCCCTCTTATCAAAACTACTAAAATCTACTATTTAACCTAAATGAAAATTCTTGTGACCGGTGCGGCGGGTTTTATTGGCTCTTATGTTTCCCATTCATTGCTTGGCATGGGGCATGAGGTGACGGGTATTGATTGTTTAAATGATTATTATGACCCTGCATTAAAGGTTGCGCGCCTTGATAGTTTGCGCCCACTGCAAGGGTTTGAATTTATCGAAATGGATTTGAATGAGATAAATTCCCGCAAATCCGAACTTGGTGAATTTGAAATAATCATCCATTTGGCGGCGCAAGCAGGCGTAAGATATTCAATTCAAAACCCATTTGCATATGCTGATTCCAACCTTTCAGGGCATTTGAATGTTTTGGAATTTGCGCGGGGTCATGCGCGCTCACCACTCGTCATTTATGCTTCTTCATCATCGGTTTACGGAAATAATTCGACCCCGCCATACAAAGAGACCGAATTTGTAAATAAACCCGTCTCACTTTATGCCGCAACCAAAATCGCGGCCGAGGCTATGTCCTATTCATACGCAAGTCTTTATGGCTTGCGGCAAATTGGTTTGCGTTTTTTCACCGTCTATGGCCCGTGGGGGCGCCCAGATATGGCATATTGGGGCTTTAGTGAGGCGATTTTATCAGGTAAACCCATAAAGGTATTCAACAACGGTAAATTGCGCCGCGACTTTACCTATATTGACGATATTGTTGACGGTATTACCCGTATTGCCACACGCGGCGCACATTTTGAAACCGTGCCGCACAAAATATATAATATTGGCAACAACAATCCGGTTGAATTAATGACCTTTATCGAAACTTTGGAAACTGCACTTGGTAAAAAGGCAATCAAAGAATTTTTACCGATGCAAAAAGGCGATGTCTTTGAAACCTGTGCCGATATTACGGCAATTTCCGATGATTATGGCTTTAAACCAACCACGGACATAAAAACAGGCTTGCAAAACTTCGCCGATTGGTTCTTGGGGTGGCGGGAAGTGTGATTTCCTGCTAAAAATTATCAAAAAAAGCTGACACTTTGAATTGAATCCGCTATGGGCTGATTATGACAAATAACACCGAAATCACCCCCGAAATTATCGCTGAACACGGCATCAAGCCGGATGAATATCAAATCATCCTCGACCGTCTTGGTCGTGCGCCGAATTTATTGGAACTTGGCATTTTCTCTGTCATGTGGTCGGAGCATTGTTCCTATAAATCATCGCGACGCCATTTGTCGAAATTTCCGGTTACTGGCCCATTGGTTATTCAAGGTCCAGGTGAAAATGCGGGTGTTATTGATATTGGTGATAATCAGGCGGCTATCTTTAAAATGGAATCGCATAACCACCCATCATTCATTGAACCATATCAGGGTGCGGCAACCGGTGTTGGCGGCATCATGCGCGATGTGTTTACAATGGGTGCGCGCCCCGTGGCGCTTGCCAATGCTTTGCGTTTTGGCGAAATGGAAAACCAACATACAAAACGCCTTTTAAACGGTGTTGTTGCGGGGATTGGTGGTTATGGCAATTGCGTTGGCGTGCCAACTGTTTGCGGTGAAACTAATTTCCATGCCTCATACAACGGTAACATTCTTGTAAATGCAATGTGCGTTGGTTTGGCTGAACAAGACAAGATTTTCTATTCACGCGGTGCCAAAATTGGTTCGCCAATTGTTTATTTTGGCTCAAAAACTGGTCGTGATGGTATTCACGGTGCAACAATGGCATCGGCTGAATTTGATGTGGATTCCGATGAAAAACGCCCAACTGTTCAGGTTGGTGACCCGTTCATGGAAAAATTGCTTATCGAAGCAACTTTGGAATTGATGCAAACCGATTGCATCGAGGCCATTCAGGATATGGGTGCGGCGGGTCTTACTTCATCATCTGTTGAAATGGCAGGTAAAGAAGGTCTTGGCATTGTTTTGAAAATGAATGATGTTCCGGTTCGCGAAACCCATATGACACCATATGAAATGATGCTTTCCGAATCACAAGAACGTATGCTTGCCATCATTAAGCCAAGGCAGGAGCATATTGCCGAAGCAATCATGCAAAAATGGGATCTTGATTATGCCGTTATTGGCTACACCACTGATACCGGACGCATGGTTCTTGAATTTAATGGCGAAGTTGTTTGTGACATTCCGGTTGGTCCATTGTCATCAGATGCACCAAACTATGATCGCCCTTGGGTCAAGCCAGAGGTTGAAAAGCCAGTTGCCGCGCGTGAAATCGGTGAATTGGGCAATTTGGGTGAAGCACTTTTAAAAATCCTTTCAAGCCCTGATATTTGTTCAAAACGCTGGATTTGGGAACAATATGACCGCCACGTTATGGCGGATACATTGGCGGATTCTTCGCATGCATCAGATGCTGCATTGGTTCGCGTGCATGGCACTGATAAGGCATTGGCGATTACGTGCGATTGCACACCGCTTTATGTTAAAAATGACCCATATGAAGGTGGTAAGCAAGTGGTGGCGGAAAGCTATCGCAACATAATCGCCACCGGTGCAACCCCGATTGCGATTACTGATAATCTAAACTTTGGCTCTCCAGAGCGCCCTGAAATCATGGGGCAGATTGTTATGGCAATCGAAGGCATGGCAGAGGCGTGTAAGGTTTTGGAATATCCTGTCGTTTCTGGCAACGTTTCACTTTATAATGAAACCATGGGGACGCCAATTTTACCAACCCCTGTGGTCGGCGGTGTTGGCCTTATTAATAATTATAATGACGCCATTGGTTATGGTGGCATTAATGAGGGTGATATTATCATCCTTATCGGCAATACCACCGATAATATGGGCGCAACCACTGCTATGAAAGTGTTGGTTGGCCGTGAAGATGGCGCCCCGCCAAAAGTTGATTTGCTTTTGGAAAAACAAACCGGCGAAACCATTCTAGAGCTTAATGAAAAAGGTCTGATTGAGGCGTGCCACGATTTATCAAACGGTGGTTTGGCACTTGGTCTTGCGAAAATGACTATGGGTTCTGATATTGGTATTGTTGGACAGGTGCAGGATGATATTCCGCTTAATGCCGCACTTTTTGCCGAAGATCAGGCACGCTTCTTGATCGCTGTTGCCCCAGAAAATGAGGGCGCGGTTAATAAAATGTTGTTCGACAAGGGGCTTGCATCGCGTAAAATCGGGGTTGCCGCAGGAAACAGCCTCGAAATTGCGGGCGCGTTCAAAATTCATAAAGATGATTTATGGAAAGCGTATGAAGGCACTTTGCAGGAATTTGTCGCTTAATCATCCATTTTGTACATAACTGTAAGTTTGGCGGTTGATGGCATTGGCGTGCAATTATCTGTTGCTGGGTAATAAAGCATTTTCTTTGCAACCGTTATTGCCGCATTCTCAAAAATGCCAGATGGGTATGCTTCAATTACATCCGCCGAAGTTACATAGCCTTTTTCATTTATCGATAGTGACAAAACAACCTTGCCCTCAATTTCTTTGCTTTCAGCAATTTTGGGGTATGCCCGTTCAATATTGAAAGGGCGCATTACTTTTGCTTTCGTTGTAACGCCTTCGCATTGCATGGTTGACGCTTTTGATAGCTTTGCAAAACGTTTAATTTCCCAGCTTAGATCGTCAATTTGGTAATGAAATACCGATACAGCAATTGTTGCTAGGGTTGTGCCGATGATTGCAACATACTTGTTTTGGACTATATGCCTATAATTATTCATAACTGCCCCCTGAATAACCCAATGAGCAAAATAATATATAAGGTTGCAATAAGGTCAATGAAAAATTGATTGCAAAAGTATAATAATTCTATGCATGTTTATTTTATTAGCACAAAAAAGCCCCCGATTTAAACGGGGGCTTTTTAAATTCACTATCAATTGGATTATTTGATTTCGTCTTTTGACGAAACAATTTTGCCGACGAAATTATAATCAATTGCTTCTGACGCGCTCATCCAATAGTCGCGGTCAGTATCGGCAACAATTCTTTCATAGGTTTGACCCGTCGCCGCCGCAAAAATACGGTTTAGGCGTTCACGCATACGAATAATTTCACGTGCCTGAATTTCAACATCAGATGCCATACCGCCAACGCCGCCGCGTGGTTCATGAAGAAGGAAGCGGGTATTAGGTGTGCAGAAGCGGCGCTCAACTGGTGCTGCGGCAAAAATTAAAGCGCCCGCAGATGCCGCCCAACCGGTTGCAAGGATATTAACCGGCGCTGATACGAATTTAATCATATCATGAATCATATCACCGCTTTCAACATGGCCGCCAGGTGATGATAAAATAAGCAAAATCGGGTCATTTGAAATTGCAGATAATGCAATCAAACGCTCGGTAACGCGACGTGCTTGGGTATCATCAATTGCGCCTGTTAAAAGAATTGTGCGGGAATCGAGCAATGCCTTTTCGAGCAAGGCAAGTGATGATTCCGGTGCTTTGGGGGTTTCTTCTTCATCAAGACGCATAAAAATTCTCCGAAAAACTCAAATATCTCTTTATTTAAGCCTTAAAGCTGTTGTTACAAGGTGTTCATACACACCAATTCTTAACAAATGCAAATTTCACCTGTAAATTATGTGGATAAAGTTTAGCCAAAAGGTGCGCAAAAATATTTATAAAATTTAAAACAGCGTTTAAAAGGCCGAAAATATATTATAAAGCGTGTTGAAAAGGTCCGCAAATCTAATAGATTGCAATAAAGACTTGATGAAACTTATTTTCCCGCTTAGTGAGGTGGCATGGTAAATACTGCAAATTTTCTGGATTTTGAAAAGCCGCTTGTTGAGCTTGAAAAGAAAATCGATGAATTGACGGCTGCTGCTGCTGCCGGAACTGGCACGAATGTGCGTGATGAAATCTCTAAACTGCGGGCGAAATCTAATAAAGCGCTCGCGGATTTGTATGCCAATCTTGATCCATGGAAAAAGACCAAGGTTGCCCGTCATCCCGAGAGACCGCATTATGTTGATTATGTGCGCGCATTGGTAAAAGATTTTGTGCCGCTTGCAGGCGATAGGAATTTTGCCGATGACGAGGCGATAGTGGGTGGTCTTGGGCGCTTTAAAGGGCGCAATTGCGTGATTATCGGCCATGAAAAAGGCAAAACCACTGATGAGCGCCTAAAACATAATTTTGGTATGGCGCGCCCCGAAGGTTACCGCAAGGCAATTCGTCTTATGGATATGGCGGAAAAATTTGGGCTTCCGGTGATTTCATTGGTTGATACGGCTGGCGCATATCCTGGTCTTGATGCCGAAGAACGCGGACAGGCCGAGGCGATTGCACGTTCTACTGAGCGCTGTCTAACCCTTGGTGTGCCAATGGTTGCGGTGATAACTGGTGAAGGTGGCTCTGGCGGTGCGGTGGCGATTGCTTCTGCAAACTCGGTACTTATGCTTGAAAATTCAATATATTCGGTGATTTCACCCGAAGGTGCGGCATCAATCCTTTATCGCAGCAATGATAAGGCAAAAGATGCGGCCATTGGCATGAAAATCACTGCCCAAGACCTTAAGGGCCTTGGCGTTATTGATGAAATCATCCCCGAACCATTGGGTGGCGCGCATCGTCATACTGATGCGGTTATTAAATCGGTTGGTGAAGCGGTTGAAAAGGCGTTGAAATCTTTTGACGGCATGGATGCGGCGGCAATCAAGGCACATCGTCGTGAACGCTTCCTAAAAATTGGACGTAGTTTGCAGGCGTAACAATTTAAATTGTCACCCCGCATTTATTGCGGGGTCTTTTTTAATATTAGCATTTGAAACAGAAAGATGCCGCAACAAGTGCGGCATGACATCCTTAATTAATCTATCCCAATAAACTTGCCTTTGCATATTTCATTGGCGGGCTGCCAAATGCCAAAATACCATCATGATATTTTTTAAGGTTAAAATTTCCACCCATTTTCTTTTCATAGGTGGCGCGGGCATCCAAATGCTCCATAAAGCCAACAAAATAGGTTGATAATTGTGTATATGATAATTGCGCACGCCGCCATTTGCCGCGTGCCTCACTTTCTTCTTGGAAGGCGGTTTCGGTTAGAAGCTTCATCATTTCATCTTCTGTCATGCCTTCGCAATGGATTTTTTGATCAATAAGCGCATTGGTTATGGTGCGAAGTTGCACTTTTAACTGCACTAATTTGTAAAGTGGGTCATCGGCCTTAAAGCCCTGTTCAACCATCATATTTTCGGCATAAACCGCCCAACCTTCAACAAAGCTACCACTTGAAAGAATGGCGCGCAAAATTGATGGATAGGTATTGGCATGGAAAATTTGCACATAATGCCCCGGCATTGCCTCATGTACCGCAATATCCTGAATCCCACGTAGGCTATATTCTTTTAGGAAGGAATCGGCTTGTTCTTTTGTCCAATCATCGGGAATTGGTGAAACCGCATAGAAGGTTGGCAAGTTTTTATCCAAAGGCCCTGGGCTATCACAATATGCAACCGCATAGCCACGTTGGAATTCCGGCATTAAAATAACTTTTACCGGGCCATCAGGTAGTGTGATAAGGTCTTTTTCAATCACGAATTTACGCGCAACTTCGGTCATGGCGGTTGCGGTTTCGACCAATGCGTTGCGCTCCGGTCGCGCCTCTGCCGCCTTGTCGATTGCGTTTTGAATTACTTTTTGAATTGTGGCTTCGTCAGGGGTCGCAGGGATTGCGTCAGTGTAATAATTTTTGGCAATTTCAAACATCTGACCGCGCACAAATTTAATGCGTTCAAGGGCTTTTTGCTTGATGTCTTCGCGGGTTAGGTCTGATTGCAATACAAATTGAAGCTGTTTGTCAAAAACCTCTGCGCCAACCCTAAAATCGCCTTTGGCGGCGGGAACAAGGGTTTCATCAATCCATTTTTGATTTTCATTCACAACTTCCGAAAATTTTTCAATTACTGCATCGACTAATGGACGCATAATGCCGTCATCAAATACACCAAGATTCGGTTTGATCATCTCATCAACAATTGAATGTAGCCCCTTATTTTGTGCTGAATATGTCAGAGCATAAGGTTTTGGAACATTCTGGGGAATGATGTTTTCGCGCATTTGCATGATTACTTTCTCGGCTTTTTGAAGCCGTGAAACTGCTGAGAACATTCGATTTTTCATCGGCGCGAATTCCCGCGCCATAACATTATAAACACCGCCTCCAATAATATTCTGGTAATAAAGCGGGTTCCACTCCCATGTTTTCAAAACCTCTGTTTCCCATATTTGAGATTTGAGTGAATTTTTCAAAAGCTCAAAATCAATCGCGGTTTGTGGCGAAAGAGTAGATTTATTAATTTTATCAAGCTTGCTTAAAAACTTTTTGGACGCCTGCAGTCCTTTTTCAATTCCAGCTTTGCTTAAATCATCAACAATACCGTCAAAGCGGTGGTCGCCAATTTGGGTCGCCGAAACCGGCGATGACGAAAGCATATTCTCAAGCCAATCCTTGGCGATTTTTTCGAATTTGGCATCCTCCGGCGTAGCCGCAATTGCATCCGTTGCAATCAATGGCAATGTTAGAAGTGAACCTAAACCAAAATTTAAAGCGCGCCGTGAAATCATCATTTTAAAACCTCTTTTTGCTCAATCTATCGCAAAGCAGAAATCTGGCAATTGTTATTTGCGTTTATTAAAAAAAACTTCTAAACAGACCCCGCAATTTAAAGAGAAATCACATGTCTGAAGAACAAGAAAAACCAAAACGCCCACAACGTATTTTTTCCGGCGTGCAACCAACCGCAAATATTCACCTTGGTAATTATCTGGGTGCTATTAAGCGTTTTGTACCTTTGCAATACGAAATGGAATCAATTTTTTGTGTGGTTGATATGCACGCGATTACAGTACCACAAGATCCAAAAAAACTTGTGTTACAAACCCGTGAAGTGGCTGCCGCCTATCTTGCGGCGGGCATTGACCCTGAAAAAAGCATTGTTTTTGTGCAGTCAAATGTTTCCGCCCATGCCGAACTTGCATGGATTTTAAATTGCGTGGCACGTATGGGTTGGATGGAACGTATGACCCAATTTAAAGACAAGGCCGGCGAAAATTCAGAGCGTGTGTCATTGGGGTTATTTGCCTATCCTGCATTAATGGCGGCGGATATTTTGGCATATCACGCAACCCATGTTCCAGTTGGCGAAGATCAAAAACAGCATTTGGAATTGGCGCGCGATGTTGCGGCAAAATTCAATAATGACTTCAAGGCCAAGGGCTTTTTCCCGCTTCCTGAACCATTGATTGGTAAAGAGGCGGCACGGGTTATGAATCTGCAAGATGGTTCAAAGAAAATGTCAAAATCGGATCCTGCGGAATTGTCGCGCATCGCGCTTACTGATGATGCCGATACAATTGCCAAAAAATTCAAAAAGGCACGTACCGATCAATTCCCAATGCCTGAAACTATGGACGAATTAAAAACTCGCCCCGAGGTTGATAATTTGGTGGGCATTTATGCCGCCCTTGCCGAAACCACAAAAGAAGCAGTTGTCGCGGAGTTTGCGGGTGCTGGCTTTGGCTTGTTTAAACCAAAACTTGCCGATTTGGCGGTGGAAAAACTTGCCCCAGTAAGCACGAAAATGCGTGATTTTATGGAAAATCACGACCATATCGACAAAATCCTTAGAGAGGGTGCGGAGCGGGCAAATGCAATTGCAGCCCCAATTTTGAAAAAAACCAAAGAATTAGTTGGTTTCTTTAGCTAATTTTTATTTTTTCATCACAATCTTGCCCTAAATTTCCGATATTTTTAGTCAACAATAAAGGAGACTAAAATGTCACAAGATTTTGAAGGCAAAGTAGCAATTGTAACCGGCGGCGGTTCGGGCATTGGTGCGGCGATTGTTCGCGAATTATTTTCGCGCGGCGCAAAAATTGTTATTGGTGATTATAAGATTGAGGGGGCAAACCATATTGCCGCCGAACTGGGTGACAAAGTAAAAGTTTTCAAGGTTGATGTTTCCGATGCAGCACAGGTTAAGGCGCTGGTTGACTTTACTGTAAAAGAATTTGGTCACCTTAATTTGGCGGTTAATAATGCCGGTATTGGTGGCGAAGCAAATCCGATTGCTGATCTAAGTGTTGAGGGATGGTTACAAGTAATAAACACTAATCTTAACGGTGTCTTTTACGGAACAAAATACGAAATTGCCGAAATGTTAAAACATGGCGGCGGTGCCATTGTTAATATGGCATCGATTTTAGGTTCGGTTGGCTTTGCCAATTCTGCCGCCTATGTCGCGGCAAAACATGGTGTTGTTGGCCTTACCAAAAATGCTGCACTTGAATATTCGCATAAAGGTGTGCGCGTGAATGCGGTTGGCCCAGGCTTTATTAAAACCCCACTTTTGGACAGTATTGGCAATGATACGGTTTTGAATGCCGCGCTTGTGCCGCTTCATCCAATTGGTCGATTGGGAACACCTGAAGAGGTTTCTGCACTTGTCTGCTTCTTACTTTCAGATGCCGCAAGTTTTATCACAGGTTCTTATCACCTTGTGGACGGGGCATATACGGCAAAATAGCCGTATAGGAATCCCCACCATTGCATGATTGTGATGGTGGGGATTTTTCATTCGATTTTAACTTTGGCGCTATTGCCCATTATTGCGGTAATAGTAATTTTTAAAGGACAGAATAATGAGCATGGCAATGAGAGGCAATATGAAACTATTTTCAGCAAGTATTATGGCAATTTCGACGGTCTTTATGCTGCCGACATTTGCAAGCGCGCAACAAGCGAATGCACCCAAGGCAATGAACGCGCCAATAACTAACTTTACATTGGCGCCTTTGCCATATGCCTATGACGCGCTTGAGCCGGCGATTGATACGCAAACTATGATAATTCACCATGATAAGCATCATCAAGCATATGTTGATAATCTTAATAAGGCTATTGCTGCAAACCCCGCATTTTCGGGGCAAAGTCTTGAGCAATTAATTGCCAAAGCCGGAACGTTGCCGCCCGCAGTACATAATAACGCGGGTGGTCATTGGAATCACACTTTCTTTTGGAATAGCATGGCGCCAATTGCAAAATCTGGTACGCCTTCACCCGCATTGAATGCCGCCATTATTAGCAGTTTTGGATCAATGGATAATTTTAAAGCCGAATTTAAAAAGGCTGGGCTTGGGCGTTTTGGTTCGGGTTGGGTTTGGTTAATCGTTGGTGCGGATGGCAAACTTGCGATTACATCAACCCCCAATCAAGATAACCCATTGATGGATATTGCCGAAGTAAAGGGCGCACCTTTGTTGGGCAATGATATGTGGGAACATGCCTATTATTTGAAATATCAAAACAAACGTGGCGATTACATCGATGCCTGGTGGCAAGTGGTTAATTGGAATGAAGTTTCAAAACGTTATGCAAGCGCGATAAAAAAATAGCCCCTCTTTCACTTTGGGATACCTCCCCCGTTTTACAGGGGGGGGAAGGGGGCTGCTTTGATGTTTAAGCTATTTTCCGTGGCAATGTTTGAATTTTTTGCCGCTTACGCTACCGATGAGGTAGGAAAAATTGAAAACTTTTCCGTAAACCGAATAGCAAGAAAAAAAATCCTTGCGGGCAAAAGCCCCCTCCGTCACTACGTGACACCTCCCCCGTTTCACAGGGGAGGAGGAGGGTTTAGGCAATTTTGCCGTGGCAATGTTTGAATTTCTTGCCGCTTCCGCACGGACAATCGGCATTGCGTGGGGTATTAAGCCAGTTTCTTGGCATATCGCCCATTGGTGATGGTACAAGATCATCCGCATCATCGCCCATTTCATCAAGATCAGTATCAGGGCGTGGATGCGATGCCTTTATATCTGATGGATTGATGAAGCCTTCACCAAATTGGGAAATATCCGCACCTTCGATAAGGCCTGCATTAACTTCTTGTGGCGGGCGTTGCATGATTTGTAGGTTTTGCAGGATTGAAACCACATCATTGCGCAATTCTTCACGCATGGTTTCGAATAATGTAAAGCCTTCTGTTTTATACTCAATCAATGGGTCGCGCTGTCCATAGCCGCGAAGGTGAATAACTGAGCGTAAGTGATCAACGGTTACAAGGTGCTCCCGCCATTTTGCATCAATGGTTTGAAGCAATACTTGTTTTTCAACATCGCGTGCTTGATCGGCGCCAATAACCGCAACTTTTTCTTCCCAAAGTTTTTCTGAGGCTTCGATAATACGATTTTTAATATCGTTATCGTCAACGCCTTCTTCAGAAATCCACTCTTTAAGTGGTAAGTCAACGCCAAGCCCAGATTTAACTGCCTCATGAAGGCCGTCACCATCCCATTGTTCTGGCAATAGTTTTGGCGGCATAAAGCGGGCGCATAAATCATCAATTACTTCTTCGCGCATAAAGGCGATGGTTTCTTCAACATCATCGTCACGCATGAATTCTTTACGCTCTTCAAAGATTTGCTTCCGCTGGTCATTGATAACGTCATCGTATTTCAAAAGATTTTTACGGATGTCAAAGTTACGGGCCTCAACGCGTTTTTGCGCGATTTCCATGGCTTTGTTCATCATGCGCTCTTCAATTGGTTCATCTTCTGGGATGTTCATTGAAGACATAAGATTTTTGAATTTGTCGCCACCGAAAATACGCAATAAATCGTCCTCGGTTGATAGATAGAAACGTGAACGACCTGGGTCACCTTGGCGACCAGTACGACCACGAAGCTGGTTATCAATACGACGGCTTTCGTGACGCTCTGTACCCAAAACGTAAAGACCACCAAGATCAAGCGATTTTTGTTTTGCCTTTTCAATCTCAGGAACGATTTCAGATTTTAATTTTTCAATCTCTTCAGGAGTCATTTCACGACCCCATGCAGCTTCACGTTCACGCTGCTTTTTGGCGATACGCATTTCAAGGTTACCGCCAAGCTGAATATCTGTACCACGACCTGCCATGTTGGTGGCGATGGTTACCGCACCCGGAACGCCGGCATCGGCGATAATTTCCGCCTCTTGTTCGTGATAGCGGGCGTTAAGAACATTGTGTGGAATTTTTTTCTTTTTCAAAAGCTCGGAAATCACTTCTGATTTTTCGATTGATGCCGTACCAACCAAAATCGGTTGACCTTTGGTATGGGTTTCCTCGATATCGCGGACGATTGCACGGTGTTTCGCATCTTCGGTTTGGAATACGAGGTCGTTATCATCAATCCGTTGAACAGGGCGATTGGTTGGAATTTCAATAACCGATAGCCCATAAATAGATTCAAATTCCGCCGCTTCGGTCTGCGCAGTACCGGTCATACCAGCAAGTTTTGAATAAAGACGGAAATAGTTTTGGAAGGTAATGGATGCAAGAGTTTGGTTTTCTGGCTGAATATCAGCACCCTCTTTTGCTTCGATTGCTTGATGCAGACCTTCTGATAGGCGGCGACCAGTCATCATACGACCAGTAAACTCGTCAATAAGAATTACTTCACCATCTTTAACGATGTAATCTTTATCGCGTTGGAAAAGCACGTGGGCTTTTAATGCCTGGTTCACGTGGTGAACCGTTGAAGTATTGGCAACCTCATACAATGAACCTTGAAGCAGGCCATGTTGGACAAGCAATTCTTCAATATGCTCGGAGCCTTGTTCAGTGAATACCGCAGTTCTTTGTTTCTCGTCATGTTCGTAATCAGATTTATCGAGAAGATAGATTAATTCATCAACTTTGCGGTAAAAATCAGAACGGTCATCAGTTGGACCAGAAATAATAAGTGGTGTTCGCGCCTCGTCAACAAGGATTGAGTCGACCTCATCCACGATTGCAAAATGGTGTCCGCGTTGTGCCATTTCATCAAGGCTATATTTCAAATTATCACGAAGATAATCAAAACCTAATTCGTTATTGGTTGCATAGGTAATATCGCAATTATATGCCGCGCGGCGTTCACTATCACGTAAATCAGGAACGATAATACCGGTTGAAAGCCCCAAAAAGCTGTAAACTTGTCCCATCCATGATGCGTCACGACGTGCAAGATAATCGTTTACGGTTACGACATGTGCGCCTTTACCTTCTAATGCATTAAGGTAAACAGGTGCGGTTGCCACAAGGGTTTTACCCTCACCAGTACGCATTTCCGCGATTGAGCCAGAGTTTAAAACCATGCCGCCCACAAGCTGCACATCGTAATGACGCTGCCCAAGGGCACGTTTTGATGCTTCGCGGACTACTGCAAATGCCTCATCAAGAATGTCGTCTAACTTTGCGCCATTCTCTAGTTTTTGTTTAAACTCAGCGGTCTTGGCGGCAAGTGCAGCATCAGAAAGTTTAGATATTTCTGCCTCTAATGGGTTAATGCGTTGTTGAACGCGCTGCATAAGGGATTTTACTTTGCGATCGTTAGAAGATCCAAAAATTTTAGTAATGGCATTAAGCATGATATTTTCTTTGCTATATGAATTTTGCGCTTAAATGGCGTATTTATTGTTAATTTGCAAGTTTAAGCATAAGTTTGTTGCCCTAAACTCGTAATATAAAGCAGTTAATCACCTTTTCCCCGAGTTCAATGGGGTTTTTAAAGAATCTGCAGTTTAGTTGTTTTGCATGAAACCATCAAAATACTGCCAGAATTTTTGCCGATATTCCTCTTTTTCAACCATTATCTCGTGCATTGCGCCATCAATGCGGACAAGGCAGGCATTGGGAAGGTCTGCTGCAATTCGGTTTTGCGCGTCATTATCGACAATTAATTCTTCGCCAGCTTGATAAACCAAAACTGGAATTTTGATTTTTTCTAATTTTTCTTTGGTAAACCCTGCCATCATTTGGAAAGATTTATTTATCCATTGATTGGTTGGTCCGCCAAGTTGCAGGCGTGGTTCGGAAAGCATTAATGCCGAATTGCGTCTGAAATTATGTGGTGAGTGTGTCACGTCTGATGTCGAAAAAGGTTGTGGTGACCAAATATGACGTGTTCCCATTGCGGTTTTTTTACGCATACCAAGGGCGCAAACCGCCGCCGATAATTGCCGTGCAAATGGCAGTGGTTTTAGCCACCACATCGGTGCATTAAAAATCGCGGCCTTAATTATTGGAATGTAATCTTGCAATAGGATATGCATGGCAATCATGCCGCCCATTGAATGGCTTAACATGTAAAAAGGTTCGGGTAAGCGGTCGCGCAGTTTTAGGAATGTCGCCTGAATATGAATTGCGGCATTATCAAAACTATCAATATGCCCCAACATTTTATCATCCAATAATCTGTCTGACATTGCCTGCCCACGATTATCAACAATCAGGACGTTAAAACCACGCTCATTAAGTTCAATGATGGTTTTTGCATATTTTTCAATATATTCAGTGCGTCCAGGAATAACGAGAAATGAACCTTTTGGGATTTGCCTTGTGGGGACAAAGGCAACCCGCATTCGTACAATTTGCCCGGTTTCAATATTTGGCGGGCCATCGACCCAATAAATTTCAGGGTTATTTAATTGTTGGGTTAATTCATCAATTAAAAAATCTTGCATTGGCATCACGATAAGAAAGATTGCAATTTCATTGCGGCGCCAATGTCGCCATCAACTTTTAATTTCCCACCCATGAATGCCGCCATCGGATTTAAATTGCCTTTTGCAAGGTCAAGAAAATCAGGAATGCTTATGCTTATGGTGCAATCTGCATCTTTATCATCGTTGGAAACTTTGTTTTCGTCCGCCCCGTCGATGAAAATAATACCTGCATCAACAAGATTAAGTTTGAATTTTACGCCAATGGGGGCATGTGTTTTTGCTTTGGCATCTATTTTTGCTGTTAATTCCTGTAAATTCATGCTTTCATCTCGTATCAGAAAAGAATATTCTAAATTAAAGAATAACCTATGAATATGAATAATCTTATATTCAATATAAAATCAACTTAATCAGATGTGAAAATGCAAAATTTCGGATATTTCGCTCCCACAAAATTTCAATTATCTCTCATAAATTGGTCTCGTGACAATGATGCTAAGGGTGGGCCAAAAATCGTGGCTTCAATTGCCCGCCGTCTTACCGCGCGGATAAAGCAACCTCCGTATGATTTGGAAACGTTTGGCATTAAAATGCGCCTTGACCCAAGCCGTAATATTGCCGAAAAACGCCTTGTATTTTCACCTAATCGTTTCGATTTTAAAGAGCGTGAGATTTTGTCAAAAACCCTGGTTAATGGCGATGTGTTTGTTGATATTGGCGCAAATATTGGCGGCTATTCAATGTGGGCGGCAAAGTTTGTTGGTTCAGGAAAAGTAATCGCATTAGAGCCGCAGCCAAAAGTTTTTGCCCGCCTTAAAGCCAATGCTGATTTAAATCCAGAATTTAATATCGTCCCACTTCAAATTGCTGCAGGTGCGGATGATTCAAAAATGATGATGTCGATTTCCGCCGCCAATGATGGTGAAGCATCTTTGCAGCGTCTGGGACAAGGTGGTGGCTTTGTTGAGGTTGATGTGAAACCATTGCTAGACATATTACGGTCGCAAAACATTACTAAGGTCAAGGCATTTAAAATTGATGTTGAGGGTTTTGAGGAAAGTGTATTGTTACCATTTTTCAAAACCGCCCCCAAAAGCCTGTTTCCGCAATTAATCATCCTTGAACGGGGTGACGGAGATTGGGAAACCGATTTAAAGCAAAGCTTGATTGATGTTGGCTATCGAGTCGCCGAAACTTTACGCATGAATTATGTTATGGAATTAGTAAAATGAAATTATTCTATGCCCCCGCGTCACCATTTGCCCGTAAATGCCGCATTGTTGCCTTTGAAACCGGACTTGTTGGTAAAATCGAGCTTGTGAATGCACCGCCATCTGAAAACCCACCGGAATTAATTGCCGTAAACCCAATTGTGCAAATTCCAACATTAATATTGGAAGATGGACGTTCTGTTATTGGCTCTGATATGATTTGCTCTTATTTAATTGCTATGTCTGGCAATAAATCACTTTATTCCGATGATTTGGGTCTTGAAGAGCGCAGGCTTGAAGTTTTTGCCGATGGTGCTTCTGAGGTTGCGGTTAAATTGCGTTATGAATTAATCCGTCCGATTGGAAAACAATTTACTGATAATATTACCCGCTTGCAAAACCACATTAAACGGGTCTTGGAATTTCTTGATAGCGAAGTAAATCCAGATGCCTATAATCTTGGAACAATTGCCACACTTTGCGCGATTGATTACAATGATTTGCGCCACCCTGATTTAACTGCAACCATTAATGTTCCGAATTTACGGACATTGCAAAGAAATATGGCGGCAAAGGAAATTGTAAAAACCACTGCGCCGCAATAATTGGTTTTACCCCCCCCCTGCGACAATGTACTACGACCAAAGTCGTAGATTTGTTAACTAAATTGCATTAATGGGTCTGTTTTATAAATAGTCTTGAGTAGGGGAAAATAATGCATAAAATCGGCGCAAAATATGCCAAAATGCTTGATGCTGCTAATGGTCTTGAACCTTTAAGAACCGCTGTGGTTCATCCTGTTGACACTGCCTCAATTGGTGGTGCGATGGAGGCCAAAGAAGCGGGTTTTATTACACCAATTTTGGTCGGACCAGAAGCAAAAATCAGGCGTGCTGCCGATGAAGCCGGCGTTGATATTTCTGATGTCGAACTTGTGCCAACCAGTCACAGCCATGCCGCCGCTGCCGAAGGTGTACGTATTGTCCGTGCCGGACAAGCTGCTGCCTTAATGAAGGGTGCATTGCATACTGATGAGCTTATGAGTGCGGTAATGTCTTCAACCGAAGGCTTGCGCACTGCGCGCCGCATTACCCATGTGTTCGCGCTTGATGTCCCTAGCTATCACAAGCCGTTATTCATTACCGATGCCGCCATTAATATTTATCCAACCTTGGAAGATAAGCGCGACATTATCCAAAACGCGATTGATCTTTGCCATGCCCTTGATATTAAAGAGCCAAAGGTTGCCATTCTTTCGGCGGTGGAAACTATTAACCCCCGCATTAATTCAACTATCGAAGCTGCTGCACTATGCAAAATGGCGGAACGCGGACAAATTACTGGTGGTGTTCTTGATGGCCCACTGGCATTTGATAACGCAATCTCGCGCGAGGCGGCTGATACAAAACACATTGTTTCAGTGGTTGCGGGTGATGCAGATATTTTGGTTGCACCAGATTTAGAAGCTGGAAACATGCTTGCCAAACAATTGATTTATCTTGCGGGTGCGGACGCCGCAGGGATTGTTTTGGGCGCACGGGTTCCAATAATGCTTACATCACGTTCAGATTCGCTTTTTGCTCGTCGTGCCTCGGCGGCGTTGGGTGTGCTTTTGGCACGCTTTAAGGCGTTGAATGAAAAAAATGTTGCTGCCGAATAGGGGTTAATGATGAAAGATGTTAAAGGGATAATTGTATTTAACACTGGCTCATCATCCGTTAAATTTGCGCTTTATGGCATGGATTGCCTGAACCAATATTTGCACGGCACGATTGATGAAAAGCCAGACGGCGCAGTTTGCAGCTTTGTTGGCGATAAAGCGGATGAATTTGTCGATTTTGTTCCGCCTAAAACCGGTGGCCATGCGGTAATGATCGAGGCATTGCTTGATGGCTTTAAAACCTATTTGCCCGAAGTGAATACGGTTGCGGCGGGGCATAGGGTGGTTCATGGCGGTGATTATTTTGATGGCCCTGTGATGGTGAATGATGACAGTATGGCAAAAATGGAAGATTTAATCCGCTATGCCTTTGTCCATCAGCCCCATAATATTCAGGCAATCAAGGCGGTAAAAGCGCATTTCCCTGATTTGCCACAAGTTGCTTGCTTTGACACTGCCTTTCACCAGACGCAGCCACAGCTTGCAACCATGATGACAATTCCCAAAGAATTTTATGCGCGCGGTATTAAGCGTTATGGCTTTCACGGGCTATCATATCAAAATGTTGCCGATATTTTAGCAACTGAAAAAGACAATGGCGGGCGGGTTATTGCGGCCCACCTTGGCAATGGTGCAAGTATGTGCGCCATTAAAAATGGTAAAAGCATCGCCACAACAATGGGCATGACCGTGCTTGATGGTTTAATGATGGGGACACGTTCGGGTTCGGTTGATCCTGGGTTGTTGCTTTATTTGATAAATCAAGAAGGTTATAGCCCAAAAGATGTTGAGGCTATGCTAACCAAAAAATCCGGGCTTTTGGGGGTTTCGGGAATTTCTAATGATATTCGTGATTTGATTGCCGCCAATTGTGATGATGCCAATATTGCGATTGATTTATTTGCCTATCGTGCGGCGTGTGAAATTGGTTCTTTATCGGTTGCTTTGGGCGGGCTTGACCGTTTGGTTTTCACCGGCGGCATTGGTGAAAATGCGGCCTTGGTGCGTGAGAAGATAATTGAATATCTTGGTTTCATGAATGTGAAGCTTGATAAGACTAAGAATGCTTCCAAAACAGAATTTATTCACGCCAATGATTCCGATGTTAAGGTTCAGATTATCAAGGCCGATGAGGAATTGGTAATTGCCAAGGCGGTAAAGGCACTTTTGGGATAAGAATTAAGATTTTTGCGGTCATGCCGGAATTTTTCTGCAAGAAAAATGTCCGGCATCTCGTGAACCATGAATGAGATGCCGCAACAAGTGCGGCATGACATTTTATAACCTAAAACTCATCAAGTCCCATTTCCATCATGGTTTTTGAGCCAGCCTTGATTTTGCCAAGATGGGCATCAACCATTGGAACAATACGTTCCATGAAATATGTGCCGGTTTTGATTTTGGTTTTCGCAAATTCGCTATTATCATTGCCTAGTGCTAGACCTTGTTTACACCAGCTAAAGGCAAGGGCGGTAATGCCGAACAAATGCATATAATCATATGATGAGCCGGCGGCATTGTTGAAATTGGTTAGGCCGTTTTTCATCATCCAAAGGCTAGCATCAAATAATGCGTTTTTCGCAGTTTTCAGACCTTCTTTGAATTTTTTCAACTCACCTCTTTTACCAACTTCATTCGCCAATTTATCGCATTCGCCAAAGAAGCGTTGGATTGCACGACCGTTGTTTGCGCCGATTTTACGACCCACAAGGTCAAGTGCTTGAACGCCGTTTGCGCCTTCATAAATCATGGCAATACGGGCATCACGTACAAATTGGCTCATGCCCCATTCTTCGATAAAGCCATGACCGCCATAAACTTGTTGCGCCATAACCGCATTATCAAAGCCTTTATCGGTGAAATAGCCTTTCATAACTGGCGTCATAAGTGCCATATAATCTTCGGCAATTTCTTTTTGTTTTTTGTCATCAGATAAATGTGCAATATCTGATAACAAAGCCACCCAATATAAAAGACCACGCGCGCCTTCGTTAAATGACTTAATATCCATCAACATACGGCGCACATCAGGGTGAACAATAATCGGATCCGCAGGGCCATCTTTATTAACCGCACCAGTTAATGCGCGCCCCTGAATACGGTCTTTGGCATAGGTAAGCGCATTTTGATATGCGATTTCTGATTGGGCAAGACCTTGAAGTGCAACGCCAAGGCGCGCCTCATTCATCATGACGAACATGGCTTTTAGGCCTTTGTTCTCTTCACCAACCAAATAACCTTTTGCACCATCATAATTCATGACGCAGGTTGCATTGCCATGAATACCCATTTTTTCTTCAAGCTTGCCACATTTAACTGGGTTGCGTGCACCAAGTGAACCGTCTTCATTGACCATGAATTTAGGTACGATGAAAAGTGAGATACCTTTTGTGCCTTCTGGTGCGCCTTCGATACGGGCAAGCACCAGGTGAATGATATTTTCCGCCATGTCATGTTCACCAGCGGAAATGAAAATCTTTTGCCCTGTAATGTCATATGAACCATCGGCATTTGGTACGGCTTTGGTGCGAAGAAGCCCCAAATCGGTTCCGCAATGTGGCTCGGTAAGGTTCATTGTACCGGTCCACGTGCCGTCAACCATTTTTGGAAGATATTTTTGTTTTAATTCATCATTGGCATGAACAAGAATTGCCGCATATGCGCCACGGCTTAGGCCAGGATACATTGCCCATGACATGTTTGCCGATGATACCATCTCGCTCAAGGCAACAGAAAGATAATATGGCAGACCCTGCCCACCAAATTCAGGCAATGCACCAATAGTTGACCAGCCGCCTTCGATATATTGATTATAGGCATCTTTAAAACCATCTGGGGTGGTTACATTGCCATCGGCGTCTAATTTACAACCCTGATGATCGCCAACTTTGTTAAGTGGTGTCAGAACTTCAGAGCAGAATTTCGCCATTTCTTCCAAAATTGCCGAGCGTGTATCTTTGTCGGCATCGGCAAAACCGGCAAGATTTTGATGTGCATCTACATTGAGTGTTTGATTAAGCAAAAATTCAATGTCTTTTACGGGTGCTTTATAATACATTACTTTACCTCACCTTTTGTATCAATTTCCGTTTTACGGATAAATTCAAGTTCATCTTCAACCCGTTTTGTATGGGTAATCAGGTCGTTGATGGTTTCTTCGAGATCGATTTTCTGTTGTTCAAGCGCCTTGATTTGCGCTTTGAAAATAAGAATTGCTTCTTCGCTTTGTTTTAACTTGCCGCCCTTAAGGTCATAAAGATTCAAAAGTTCAGCAATTTTTTCGAGGCGTAACCCAATGCGTTTTCCTTGAAGCGCCAATGAAAGGCGTGCGCGGTCGCGTGCTGAATAAATCCGGCTTGTGCCACGGCGTGTAGGGAATAAAATGCCCTTGTCTTCATAAAAGCGCAAAGTCCTTGTGGTCGTGCCAAATTCTTTGCACAACTCACGGATGGAATAGGTTTTTCGCTCCCTGTCATTATCGGATATTTTTTTGTCCATAAGACAGCCATAAAATAAATTTACGTTTACGTCAACGTAAATTTTGTAACTTCCTAACAATTAATAGGCGCAAAATGTGGTCAAATTTTGAAATCGCACACCAATGAAGGGAAAAGGAGTGATTAAAAATATTTTTCTTTTATGGTTAATAAAAGGTTAATTAAAAATCGGTGTGTGTCTATGAAAAAAGTGATTTTGCTTGCATTAGGTGGCTTAAGTTTGATTTCATCTGCATCCTTGGCACAAAGCTATCAAAGAGTTTCGCAAGCCATGAATATTGCCGCGCCGCGTAATCAAATGCGTGAAACCGTAATTGCATCAAATGGCTATGAGGCTGCACCATATGCTTATGGTTATGTAACCAATTTACCGGAAGACGGCAAATGGCGTTATATTGAGGCACG
This sequence comes from Hyphomonadaceae bacterium UBA1933, assembly GCA_002337085.1. Classification (GTDB taxonomy): domain Bacteria; phylum Pseudomonadota; class Alphaproteobacteria; order Caulobacterales; family Aquidulcibacteraceae; genus Pseudaquidulcibacter. Next base: position 569,499 of record DDFH01000006.1, read on the forward strand.
TTGTTATCAATCACAAAATGGTCAAACCTGTGTTGATGGGCATTGGGCCCGCAAAGAACGCGGCAAATGTGAACAAGTTACACAGCATAGTGTAAAGCAGGGGCAATACATTCGTATTGTTTCTGGTGGTAAAGTTTCTACTTGCCGTGATTAGGTTTTAATATAGTTTTATTTGTCTTTTAATGTTGAAAAATATTTAGTCTTTATATTTCAACAATATAAAACTTCACCAATATATTATGTTTAATAATTATTAACCATATTTTTACCAACTCATTTCATTTCTCAATGAATCGAAGAAGTCGAACTATATCCGAATTGTGTCTGTGAAGCAGATTTTGTTGGTTTGGCCCTTTGATAATGACGCATAGTTATTTTTGAGCAATGAGCATGAATCAAACAAAAGAAAATTCGGAACCGCTTAAAAACCCTTGGAGTATAAAGGGGATAAAGCCGAATAACCGCGAGGCTGCGAAGCAGATTGCCGGTGAAAACGGCCTTACTATTGGTGAATGGATTAACAATTTAATCGAAGAAGCCGATAGTAAAAGTGATTCGGAAAAGGCTCTTTTACACGCTCTTGATAATCAACCTGTTTATCCTGAAGAAGTCGAAGTTCAAAAGCCAAAGGCTGAATCACTGCGTGATATTTATAAACAATATAGCTCTAATCAAAATGATACCCAATATACTGGCGCAAAGCCTGTATTCGGTAATGCTATAAAAGACGTCAACCCGTCACCCTTTTCCAGCAGAGCAGACGATATGAACCAGCCAGAAAATCTTGGCATCAATTATGATGACATGCCAAAAGCCAACCCAGTTCAAAATGAAACTTCAAGACTTGCTCTTGCAATGGAAATGCTGAACCGAAAGCTTGAGACAGTGTCGCAACCGGTTGCGTTTGCCCAACCCGCTGCTGTGCCATTTGTACAGCCTGCGCCAATTGCAAATAATAATGCTTATGCCCCAATTCCATTGGTTGGCAGCGATAGAAATGTTGAAAGCCTTGCCCGTCGTCTTGAAGATGGAGAAGCCCGTCTTGAGAGAAAAAGTGAAAGAATCACCAACACACTTGAAGATTTAAAAGAAGCGCAAAATACAATTAATGAAAAATTGCGCCGTCTTGAAAGCAACGATAATAATCAACGCACTATTCATTCTTTGCAAGCGCTTGAAACCTCGCTTGATTCAATCATGCGTCAACTAAGCGATACCAATTCGCGCACCACCCGCATCGAGCAGGAATTGGTAAATGAAAAGAATAATCGCCTTACACCGGCTGACGTTGAAAAAATTCTCGAAAAATCTGTCAATGAGATTAATTCGAGCGTGGCAACACAATTTGGTAAGTTCAATGACCGCCTAACAAATGTTGAAGATTTTAACAATAAAAATGCCGAGCATACAGAGAAGACTAATGCCTCTATGCGTGATGCTTTGGTTGAATTGTCTGCTCGCCTTGCTAATCTTGAAGGCGATGACAATGAACGTATGCGCCAAGATATCGAGGGCCGTATCGCAACACTTGTGGGTAGAATTGCCGATATTGAAGATAATATCGAGACAATTGTTGCCAAGACCCAAGCCGAAGCCCAAGAAAAATATTCCGGCATTATCAATGAATTAAATGATCGTATCGAAGCCAGTGAAAAAGGGACAGTTGATGCGATTGAAAACATCGGTAATAAATTAATCAGCACTGCTGAATCTATGGATAGAAGAATACGTGAGATTGAAGAAATCAACGCCAATGCCAAAGATTCACACCTTGCTGTTAAAATGGAAATCGGCAGACTTAGTAATGCAATTGATGAACGCCTGAACGAGCTTGAAAGCGGGTCTTCTACGGTTGTTAATCAGGCCAATGCACATTTGAACACAATTGCCGAACAATTAAATACACGTCTAGGCGTTTTTGAAAATCGTAGCCGTGAATTAGAAGACCGAATTAAAAAGCAAGAGCATGTTATTGAGTCACGTTTTGAAAGTGCGCACGAGGATATTACCGATCTTGTTCGCAAAAATACTGTTGAATCAAGCAAGTTAATTGATGACAAGCTAAACATTTTTGAAACCCGCCTTAGCGCTGCGCAAGATATGGCCCAATCAATAACCAAGCCATTGCATGAGACCTTGGTTGATTTGGTGGAACGTCTTGAAAATATGGAATTGGGTAATAAAAATAATGTATATTCCGAAGCCATCAAGCCATCAAAATATTCATATCAATTGAACCAAGCAAAAGATGCGCCATCTGATATCAAGCTTGCAATGATTGATGAGCCAGAAGAAGCTCATGAAACATTATCTATACCGCAAGAAGATGCCAAAATTGCAGATGCACATATAGATGCGGTTAGCATGCCTGTTCAAATGGAAACTTTGGAACAAGATGAAATTGATCCATTTGGTTTAGGTGGTTTTGCCTCAAATGATGAGCATAATTCATTGGCATCTGAATTGGATGATATTTTCAGCCATGACAAAGCGGCAAAAGCGGAAACTCATGCAAAGATTCCTGAATTTGAAGTTCCTGAATATTCGATTCCCGATTATGAATTGCCTGTGCCCGGTGCATTGAGCGATGCTGAAAATTTAGCGCTTGAAGAAGAGTTAAAAGCACCAAAAGATTTTAAAATCCCATCTGAAGGTCGCTTATTCGCAAGTGATGATAAAGCAGACGATGTCTTTATTTCAGAATCTGATGAAGATTTTAATTTCTTCAATGAACCTAATATCGAAGAAAATGATTTTTTGCGTCATGAAGATGATGATATTGATGAAGCCGTATTTAGTAATAAAGCCACTGGTAAAAATGATGATGATTTGACTTTATTGTCTGAATTTGAGGGTGATTATAACCCTAATTCACAGGAATTATTGCAAAGCAAAACCTATGAATTCGATAGTGAGCTAAACAACGAGCAAGATGGGTCTAATGAGCGCAAACCATTTGGTCAGGATTATTTGGAAAAAGCCCGTATGGCGGCTATTTCTGCTGCTGATGAAAAAGGTAAAAAACAAGGTAAGGTAAAAAAAAAGCCTCTGGAAGCTTCTTCCAAACCTGGTTCAGAAGCGGCAAAAAAACTAAAACAAACCAAGCCAGCAAAGCTGCATGACTTAAATTCAAAAAATATTGAACATAAGCCAGTTGTTTCACCATTAGGTGTCGCTCTGGCAGGGGTTTTGGTTGCGTCTGGTGCATATGCTGGCTACAATTATTTGCAACAACAGAAAGTGGTTAAAACCAGCTCTGATTTGCCTGCCGCAATAAAAAATCATGAGGCCGTAACAACTGGACAGGCTGCGACAGCTTCTGCACAAATTTCTGCACCAACAACCTCAGAAGCATTACCTGTTGCTGCGCTGGCTACACAAGCGACAGTGCCAACGGCTGCAAATACAACAGCTAAGCCACAAGAAGTGATTAAACCTGCCGCAAATGTAACAAAAACAAATGAAATCAAACCTGTTGCACAAGAGGCTAAGAAGCCTGACGTAAAAAAAGTTGAGCCTAAAAAGATGTCGTCCAATGCCATGCCGGCGATTGCGAGCGCTGCTAGCCAACCTGCCGCAAAAACCGTTTATGGTCAGGCATTGGCGTTAGAGCAAGCGGGAAACTTTAAAGGTGCAGCTGAAATCTATGTCAAAGCTGCTGCCGCAGGTGATACGCGTGCCATGAATAAATTGTCGAAAATGTTTGAACGTGGGCAGGGTGTACCAAAAGACATTAAAAAAGCCAAAGCACTAACCGAACAAGCGGCTCTTGCTGGTTCGCGTCAGGCGCAACACAATCTTGGTGTATATTATGCCGATGGTGAAGGCGGCGAAAAAAATTATGCCAAAGCGGCTGATAATTTCCGTAAAGCTGCAAAACGTGGCATGACAGACAGCCAATTTAATCTTGGTGCAATGGCCGAACGTGGCATTGGAACCGATAAGAATCCAAAAGAGGCATATTATTGGTATTCACTTGCAGCAAAAAGTGGTGATACCGATGCCAAGTCACACGCGCAAGATATTGCGGGCAAACTTAGTGCTGCTGACAAGGCCGAAACCGACCGCCGGATAAATACTTTCCGCCCTGAACAAGGTGGGTTTGAATAGATAGCACGCCTATTTTTTGATGCTAATAAATTTAAAAGGACTTGCCATCAGCAAGTCCTTTTTATTATTTCATTTCTTCGGCACGTTTTTCGACCATTTCAACAATGCGGTCAATCATTTCTTCGTTTTCAGCTTTGGCAATTGTTTTGCCATTAAGATAAATCATGCCAGAGCCTTTGCCGCCGCCAGTAAAGCCAATATCGGTAAATAATGCCTCACCTGGGCCATTTACTACGCAGCCAATCACCGAAAGTGAGATTGGTTTAGTAATATGTGCAAGGCGCTCTTCAAGCTTTTCAACGGTTCTGATGACATCAAACCCTTGGCGGGCGCATGATGGGCAAGAAATGATATTAACACCACGTGTGCGAAGGCCAAGTGATTTTAAAATATCAAACCCAACGCGAACTTCTTCTTCTGGTTCAGCGGATAATGAAACGCGAATTGTATCACCGATACCGGCCCATAATAAATTACCAAGTCCAATTGATGATTTAACCGTGCCAATTCGTTTGCCACCCGCCTCGGTAACGCCAAGGTGCAAAGGACAATCAATCGCATCGGCAAGCGCCATATAGGCGGCAACGGTTAAGAATGCGTCTGAGGCTTTGACAGAAATTTTAAATTCATGGAAATCATGATCTTGCAAAATTTTGGCATGGCTTAGGGCGCTTTCAACCATGGCTTCGGGGCATGGCTCGCCGTATTTTTCTAATAAATCTGGCTCTAATGAACCTGCGTTTACACCAATACGGATTGCGCAGCCGTAATCCTTGGCGGCCTTGGTAACTTCTTTCACGCGGGATTCATTGCCAATATTGCCGGGGTTTATGCGAAGGCATGCCGCACCAGCCTGTGCGGATTCAATGGCGCGCTTATAGTGAAAGTGAATGTCGGCAATGATTGGAACTTGTGCTGCTTTTACAATTTCTTTTAGTGCGGCCGATGAATCGACATCGGGAACCGATACACGAACCAAATCTGCCCCAGCTTCTTCACAGCGTCTAATTTGGTCGATTGTTGCTTTGGCATCTGCGGTTAAAGTATTGGTCATGGTTTGCACGGAAATCGGTGCATCACCACCAATTTCAACATTGCCAACCTTGATTTTGCGTGACTTACGACGCTCGATATGGCGCCAAGGACGGATTGTATCAATATTATTATGATTGCTCATTTGGTGCGTTTTCTTTTATTTGCCGCTTTATGTGCTTTTAGGCTTCCCCTTTAGCATTAACATAAGGTGCTTTCCAGATTTTTTGTTATTGATTGCAGGTTTTTGATTAGTCCAATTAATTTTGCAATGCGTATAAGGCAATAAAATGAACTTTACACGAGTTTATTGTGCTGGTTTGTTTGCCGTGGTTGCGGTTTGCGGCACAGGTTGTGTAACCGGTGCAGTAGCAGGTGCAATTGTAGCAGGTGTTGCGTTATTAACTGTGGCGGTTGGTTTTGCATTGGTTTGCAGTTGTGCTTGTTTAGCGGCCTTTGCAGCCTCTGCTTGTTGTTGTGCTGCTATTGCTGCGGCTTCTTCTTTTGCACGGGCATCAGCCATGGTTTTTAAATCAGGAACGCGCCACATTGAAACCGGTGTATGACCAGCGCCAACAGGAATAGAAAAACCGTAACCATTTACAACAAATGCACCAGCATCATCAGCAGAAATTATGAAACGACCAAGCCCATCGGTTGAAACATTCTCACCTGGGTTAATATATCTATCCATAACCAATGCGCCATCTTCAGAACGCAAAACAAGGCGCGCCTTACGTGATGCTTGGATGCCGATAATCGGGTCAATCGCAACAATTGGACGTGACGCGGTTTTAATATCCTTGTCAGACCATTCTTTAATCGCTTCATCAGGTGCTTTGATTACTTCGTCGGATTTTGGCGCGGCAATATTATTAATTACAGAAGTCGCAACCAACCAAACGATAAGGCCAAAGCCAATAAAGATACCAAATGGCAATGCAAATTGATTTTTCAATACTTTGCGGTTTTCTTCGTTTCGCTTCTGCTCTGGCGACCAAGCCTCTTTATAATCGTCAACAATTGCTTTGATGTCTGCAAAATCAAGTAATTCGGCATATGCCTTCACATAGCCAAGTGCATAGCCAAGGCCGGGAAGGCGTGAAAACTGCATAGATTCTATGGCGGCAATCTGATCCGGTCTAAGTTTTAAAACCTGTGCAACTTGAACAACAGACAGACCCATTTCGCGACGTCTTTGTTGTAATTTTGCGCCCGCACCATCCGCTTCAGGATTATCAATCGAACTTACAACGCGCAAACGAACCTGAGAGGGCGATTTCGTCCTTGCAAATTCAACTAATTTTTGCGCCTCTTCAGGTGTCATTCAAATTCCGCACTTTTACTTGATCAATTTAAACCAATTAATTGTTCAAACTTAAATTAAGGTTAAACCCATTCTATCACACAAGTCGAGATTGGAAATGTATCCCAAAAATGACAATGCGCGTCTATTGTCCTTAAATATAAGGTAGCATAGATTTATTATTAATTTATGTCACTAAATATGATTTTTGCACTGCAAACAAGCTCTATTTGATGTGATTTGAAAGAAATGTCACATATTTATGCAGAAAGTGTATGGTGGTTGCACAAGTGTTACAAGTATTATTACAATAATGAAATGTAGTTAAACAATATAACTTTGCTCAATTGCAAATTCTTTTAAGGCATTACGCAGGTCAAAATCATCAATTTTGCTTTCATCAGCAAGATATTGACAAACAAAATCGCGCACCTTTTGGGTGTCAATTTTAAGGATTAGCTCTTTGATTGCGCCTATCGCAGTTGGTGCCATTGAGAAATTACGATAACCAATACCAATAAGAGCCAAGACCTCAATCACTCTTCCGGCATGTTCACCACATACTGATAATGTCGTATCGCAGGCATTATCTTTGATGAATTTTAGAAAGCCCAATGCCGAGCGGGATAAAATATCATACCTGTCATTAACGTGATTAGAACCACGGTCAGCGGCAAAAAAGAATTGCATTAAATCATTTGTGCCGATTGATAAAAAATCGCAATATTTGGCAATTCGTGCAACATCCCATGCAATTGAGGGTGCTTCTATCATTGCACCAATTTCAAATTTTGATGGTGGTGTGCGCCCTTGCTTTTTCGCCCATTGCATTTCATCAAGCAACATTTTGCGGGCGTCAAGGAATTCATCAACCGTTGAAACTAATGGGAACATTATGCGCAGATGTTTATCTTCTGTGGCGCGTAAAATTGCCCGTAACTGATATGCAAGCACGGCCTTTCTATCAAGGCCAAGGCGAAGCGCGCGCCAGCCCATTGCCGGATTTTCTTCTTTGAAGCCTTTCATAAAGCGTGCGATTTTATCGCCACCTAAATCAAGCGTTCTGAAAGTAACTGGAAGGTCGCGTGAATTATCAATTATATTTTTATAAAACCTTGTTTGCGCATCAACACGAGGTAACGAATTGGCGACCATAAACTGAAATTCGGTGCGGAAAAGACCAACCCCATCAGCACCAGTTTTTCCAAGCTGATCCATATCATGAGTTAAGCCGGCATTGATATAAAGCCCGATTTTTTCACCATCCAAAGTGATGTTTGGCACGTCTTTTAATGCGCCAATACGTTGCTTTTCAATGGTATCGGCCTCTAGGCGGTTTTCAAATGCCTCGGCAACCATGGGGTCATAACGCAGATATACACTCGCCGCCTGACCATCGACAATTATTGGATCATTATTGGCAACCAGTGAAACAAGACCATTTATTTGCCCAATCATTGGCAGCCCCATTGCACGGGCAATAATCGCGGAGTGGGAAGAATTTGAACCTTCTTCCAGCAATACGGCCTTTAAATCCGAATTGGCATATTCAAGCAATTCCGCAGGGCCAATATCACGTGCCACAAGTATGGCATCTTGCCCAAGGCTTTGCATGATATTTGTGCCAGCAAGGTGACGTAATAGGCGGTTATCAAGCTCTTCTAAATCATGGAGGCGGTCGCGAATATAGCTGTCTTTGGCGGTTGCCATTCTTGCGCGGTGTTCAGAACGCACCTGCTCAACTGCTGCTTCAGCGGTAAGGCCGGCGCGCACCCCTTCAAGTAGGCGATGTTCCCAACCGCGATCGCGCGATAATAATGAAAACATTTCCAATACTTCGAGTGGAACTGCACCCAATGACGTGGTTTGCCCGGTTAAAAGATTTTCAAGCCCATTCCGCAACTCGCGTAGTGCGTTATTTATGCGCGCTTCTTCTTCTTCTAAATTATCGGCAAGAAGGCGTGTTGCCGCAACTTCAGGCGCATGTAAAACTGCATAGCCTTTTACCAAGCCATTTGAAAAGGTTTTGCCAATAAGGTTTAATGCCTGCCGTGGTTTAATATCAAAATCATCCAATGAATCCGATAAATCATTGGTGGTAACGATTTCTGCAAAAACCGTGGCGATGGTTTGCAGGGTTTCAACATCATCTTCAGGATAGGTTTTTGATGCACGATTCTGCACCACTAAAACCCCAATAAGACGACCACCCTTTAGCATAGGCACGCCAAGGAAGCTTTGATAAGGATCTTCACCAGTTTCAGGGCGATAAGAGAAACGTTTATGACTTGGCGCATTTGAAAGACTTATTGGTTCTGCACCTTCGGCAACCAAGCCAACCAGACCTTCGCCTTGTTTCATGCGGGTATTGTGAACCGCCTGCCTACTCAAACCTTCAGTGGCACATAATTCCATCGTGCCATCATTGCGGCGCAAATAAATGGAACAAACATCCGCCACCATCTCATTGGCAATTTGTGTCACCATATGGTCAAGGCGGGTCTGAGTATCGGTTTCTTCGACCATGAGTTCGCGCAAGCTTTTCAAAAGCCTGCGTGATGAACCAAAAGTTGTTGAACCCGATTGTGCCATTTATAACAAATCCACCCTATAATTCCCAATTAGGGTAATTGTTGCAAATTCGCTAGTGTAAATTATGAATTTTAATTCTGAAATTCCTGCAATGAACAAAAAAATGCTATTTTGCCCTGTTTCCGAATATTATTGAAAGATTTTCGCTAGAATCAACAATATCTTGCAAACTATATTGATCCAACACCTGTAAAAAGGCTGCTACTGCCCTATTAAGCGGTAAGGGGAGCGCATATGAACCCGCAATCTTGCAACCGATGCAATCAATAAGGCGCATATCAGGTTCGAAACGTTTTACAAACTCGCCAAGATTGATTTTATCAGGCGATTTCAAAAGCCGCATTCCACCGCCACGCCCCTTAAAACTCTCTATATATTCGTATTTGACCAAATCTTGGACGGTTTTAACTAAGTGATTCTGAGAAATTTTGTAAAAATTCGCAATTTCACCGACCGTGGTCAGCCCTGAACGTGGTGCCAGAAATAATAAAACCCTTAATGCGTAGTCAGTATATCGTGTAAGTCTCATATATTTTCTTTAGATGTAAATCCCAACAAAATAATGCGACATAAACGCGCAATATGCGCGTTTAATATGTATTAAAAATGGATATTAAACTATTGCTATGGCTTATTTCTAAAAAACAAAATTAATACAGCTAAAATTATAGTTGAAAATAATGATTGAATTTTATCCGCAGATTCTAATGGTGCATATTTGGGCAATTTCTTTGTCGGGTGCATTGTTTTTTACCCGTGCATTGGCATCATTATTTGGTGCAAAATGGTGCCATTTGTTTGGGGTAAGAATCCTAAGCTATTTGATTGACATAACTCTTTTAACTGCGGCGGCAATTCTTTACACAATTTTACCCAAAGAGATTTTTGCCAATGGTTGGCTTCATTTAAAATTACTGTTGGTGGTTTTATATATTGTGTTTGGCTTTGTTGCGATGCGCAAAAACAATCCGAGACATATTCGGATTACTTTGCTTGGTCTTGCTGCGATTTGTTATTTTTTGATTATCGGGATTGCGATTAATCACCACCCACTTGGTTGGTTCTATTCGTAAATTGTGTCCCACGGGCCTGCGTTAAATGGCTTCCACCCCTCTAGTGCGGATTTTTCCCATTCAAGCCAATCTGGTTGCGATAATAGTGTTTCGCAATATTCGCGCGCCGCATCAGAAATTGTAACATTATAGGTGCGCAAACGTGATGCAATTGGCGTATAAAAGGCATCAACAATCCCTGGCTTGTCCCCAAACAGGAATTTACCACCAAAATCCGCCCGCGTTTGTGTGAAAATATCTTCGACTCTTTTTATTTCAAATCTTGTATCCGTGTCCCAATCTTGTTCTTTGACGCGGCGTTTTAGATTATGTGCCATATTGTTTCTTAAAGCCGAAAATCCTGAATGCATTTCGCAAGTTAATGCGCGGGCGATAGCGCGGGCATTTTTATCTTTTGGATAAAGATTGGCGTTGGGTGCAAGCTCGTTGAGATATTCTGCTATTGCCAATGAATCCCAAATTAAAAGACCCTTATGCTGTAATATTGGGACACAGCCGGTGGGTGATAGCTCCAGAACGTCCCTTATTTGTCTTTTGCCATAACCGACTTGGTCAAGGTCAATGTCGATAATATTAAAATCCAACCCCGAATATTTTACCACCAAATATCCGCGAATTGACCAAGATGAATAAACGCGATTTCCAACATATAGGGTTAAATCAGACATGTTCTTCCTTTTTATAAGTTTGTAATAAATGTTTTATGTGGCGTTCAAGATGCGACCACTTTTTATAATCCCTAACGTTTTGTGGGGCATTTTCCCATGCGTTGGCGAAATATTGGCGTGCCTCATCATCCTTTAAAATATCGCTTACTTTGGTAAGGCGAATGCGAATGGTGAATAATAATGCGCCGGTTTCTGGCAATAGTCTTATGGTCTGCCGCTCTACACGTTCATAAAGCATTTCATTGGCATCATTAATATCACCCTCATCGGCCATTTTACGCAAGATAGCGCCATTAGGTGTATAGCTTTGGTTTGACCATTGTACAGTCCAATTAAAACGTTCAAGGATGCTTTCGGGTTTTAAATTATCAAAAATTCGCGCAATCCTATCGGATAGTTTAAAATCCCCTGTCGGGATGGGCTCATGAAGTAGATGCAGTGATTTGCCGAGTGCGTATTCGGCACTAAAAAAAGTTGGTGAACATAATGAAAAGGCAATTAATTGCCATTCGCCGCCCCGTTTTGCCATTATAATCGTATCATCGGAAATATGCCGTGATATTGCCTTTAGGGGCGGTTCATCACCGCGATATTGCTGGCCGATATTTTGTGCTATTATTTGTGCTGCCTCAATCTGCTCAGGCATACTATCAGCAAAGGCCGCAAAGACCGGCTCATTATCAAGTAGGGTTTGTTTTTCAGCAAGAAAATATGCACCATCATCGGGCAATAGCCACTCATTTTCCAAAATTGGTTTTAGGCCAACTTGAAACTGTGGTGGGGTTTGTAAATTTTCACTTACATGATAGCGCAATTAGTTCCTAATCCATTCCTATATTTCAACTTCAACCGGGCAATTAAGGGTATTGGCAATAAAACATGCCTCGTGTGCCTTGTGGTGAATTTCGTGTAATTGTTCATTGGTTGGTTCTGCCCCTGCAAAAACCATTTTGGGGCGCAGTGTAACAATGGTGATGCCCACAACGCCATCTTCGCGTTTTGCCAATTTGCCTTCGGGATTGTCTTCATAAGAATCCACCACAAATCCTGCTTTGCGTGTGAAATCGAGTGCAAACAACATATGGCAAGATGCCACCGCTGCCACCAACAATTCTTCGGGGTCGGCGGCATCAATTTTTGATAATGGTGGGCGCACTGATTCCGGTGCCGATGAACCGGCAATTGAAACCCCACCATCAAAAGAAATCAAATGTCCGCGTGAGTATTTGGCATCCGAAAATACGGCATCACCGCGTTCCCAATTAATTTTTGCGGTATGTAAAGACATTTGGTTTTCCTCTTATTTAAAATAATGCCATAAAAATAATGCCGGACATTTATTTCACAAATATCCGGCATTACAAGTTTTATTTATCTTTATCCCCGTTAAGGTGCGATAAATTTTTCGCCTTTTCAACCAGCGCTACAAATTCGGATTTATAGCCATATTGATCGTTTGCCTTTGCACCATTTGCAAGTGTTGCAATGTCGTCATAGGAATAATTGCCAATCCAAGGATCATTACGTAATTTCTGCCCAAACGCAGCGACCGCAAGGGCAAATCGGGTTTTATCTGGCGCATCGGCCAAATTTTCATAAACATCTTTTTGGGTTATCGCCCGTTCAGTAAGTTTCGATTTGGTTTCGCCTGGCAATTTATAGCGTAATCTTAAAAATGCGATTTCACCATTTTTATTTGGTTTGGTTGCATTTTCTTTTTGATAACGTAGTGGGTCAACCGATGCTTTTCCACCAACTGGCGTGATTTCATAAATCGCGGTTACTTGGTGGCCTTTACCGATTTCCCCCGCATCAACCTTATCATTATTAAAGTCTTCGCGGTTTAGTTTGCGGGTTTCATAGCCAATCAAACGCCATTCAGAAACATAGGCAGGGTTAAATTCAACCTGTGCCTTTACGTCATTGGCAATCGGGAACATATTGCCTTGGAAATCGTCATGCAAAACGCGGCGCGCTTCGGACAGGCTATCAAGATAGGCGGCAATACCATTACCATTTTGTGCCAATTCCTGCATCATATCGTCATTATAATTGCCGCGCCCAAAGCCAAAGACCGATAAATAAATGCCTTTGTCCTTTTTCTCGGTAACGAAATCCTTTAATTTGCGCGGATCTGTGATGCCAACATTAAAATCACCATCGGTCATAAGAACGACCCGATTGACCGCATCTTTTTTGAAATTCTTTTCGGCAAGTTTATAGGCAAGCTCGATACCCTCTGCCCCTGCGGTCGAGCCACCGGCTTCAAGCCCCTCTAATGCACAGACGATGGTTCTTGTATCGCTGCCTTTGGTGGGTTCAAGCAATGTGCCACTTGCGCCGGCATAGACAACAACCGAAACCCGATCATCCGCTGTTAATTGCGGCAGCATGGTATAAATCGCCTTTTTCGCAAGCGGTAATTTATCTTCGGAATACATTGAACCTGACACATCAAGCAAAAGCACAAGATTTAAAGGTGGGCGTTTATTGCTTGGTGCTTCGTAACCATTAACACCAATATGGATGATTTGTTTATCTTTGTTCCATGGTGAGGGGGCAACCGTAACATCGGTTGCGAATGGCACGCTTTTGTCATGGGTTTTTGAATAATCATATTTAAAATAGTTCAAAAACTCTTCGACACGAACCGCATCAGATGGGGGAAGACGTCCATCCTCATTAATAAATCTTCTGGCATTGGTGTATGATGCAGTATCAACCTCCATCGCAAAGGTTGACGTTGCCTCTTCGGCAACCCGCTTCACACTATTGATTGCAGCATTTGGGTATTTTTCAGTGTCTTGTTGTTGCGGTACAATTGGCGCGTTACTTATGCGGCTTCCAGTAACAATAATATTATTGGCCTGCATTTTTCCAGCAGTAACTGGGGCTGGTGGCGGTGGTGGTGCAGGTGCCATTACTGCGGATGGCATTGGTGCCGACATACCAACCAACGGTGCGGAACGACGTTCATCCTGGTGAAAAGATTTTGGACACTCATATTTGGAAACATCAATTTCCTTTATAGTGTCTTGATTGATATCCGCACTTTTTGCTTCATGCGCGCAAGAAGCTATTTGCGACGCCAAAAGCGAAACAATTGCAATATTGCTTATTATTCTAAAACTTCTACCCATTTTTCGACCTTCCTTAATTCCCATATTAATTAAGGTTAATATGCCATGAAATTTGACACTTAAAAGGCTTAAATAGGGCGAAAAAAAGAATTTAACCTAAAATTTCGACCGTATATGATTCGATTACAAGATTGGCCAAAAGCTTTTGCGCCATTTCAACGGCGCGTGCTTTGGCTTTGTCTTTGTCAGTTTCGTTAACTTCAAGCTCAATGGCTTTGCCGATGCGCACATCTTCAACCTCTTCAAAGCCCAACGTATGAAGTGCATGTGCAACCGCGCGCCCTTGTGGGTCAAGCACACCGTTTTTAAGTTTTACATCAACACGAATTTTCATAAATCTAACCTTCTACGAATGCGCCATTTGGATCTTTGAATATGCCGAGACGGGTGGCAACTTCGGTATAGGCTTCGGAAAGCCCGCCCAAATCCTGACGGAAACGGTCTTTGTCAAGCTTGTTGCCGTCACGTGCGTCCCAAAGGCGGCAAGAATCCGGGCTGATTTCATCGGCAAGAACGGTTCTTACCATTTCGCCTTCAAACAGACGACCAAACTCAAGTTTGAAATCCACAAGGCGGATGCCAACACCGGCAAATAAGCCAGACAAATAATCATTGATACGCAATGCAAGCGCCATAATGTCATCAAGCTCTTGGGTTGCAGCCCAATTGAATGCAGTAATATGTTCTTCACTTACAAGTGGATCGCCAAGTGCATCGTGTTTATAATAAAATTCAACGATAGAACGTGGTAAAACCTCACCCTCAGGTATGCCAAGGCGTTTTGAAATTGAGCCAGCGGCAACATTGCGCACAACCACCTCAAGCGGGATGATTTCCACTTCTCGGATAAGCTGCTCACGCATATTTAGGCGACGAATAAAGTGGGTTGGAATCCCAATTGAATTAAGTTGGGTCATGATGAATTCGGAAATGCGGTTATTTAAAACGCCTTTTCCTTCGATAATGGCATGCTTTTGCGCATTGAATGCGGTCGCATCATCCTTGAAATATTGGATATAAGTACCCGGTTCAGGGCCCTCATAAAGAATTTTTGCTTTGCCTTCATAAATTTTTTTGCGCCGTGACATCCGAAGCCCTCAATAAGTTAAATTGAATCAAAAATGCAGCTAGCACATCGACCACATGTGAAGCAATCTGGCTTATACGCTTTTTATAGTGTTTTATGCAAGCAAAGGCGGTAAAAATACATAAATATTCACATTTATACTCAAGTCTGCCTTGATTATGAAACAGACCTTGAATATTGGCGTCACTGCGATATATTTAAAGTATAAACCGGGGATAAATTATGAGCAATTTCGAAGATCGTGAAAGAGCTGAAGAAAGAAAATATGCATCAGAAGAAGAAAAAATCTTCAAGGTAACTGCGCGCCGTAACAAAGCATTGGGTCTTTGGGCTGCTGGTCTTTTGGGATTAGATGGTGCTGCTGCTGAAGAATATGCTGAACATGTTGCTCTTTCTGACCTTAAAGAAACAGGCGAAGAAGACGTTTTCAAAAAAGTATTTGGCGATCTTCAAGCGAAAAACATCGACATCACCGAGCATGTGGTTCGCCGCGAAATGAGCGCTCTTATGGAAGCTGCTAAAAACGAGATTTGATAATGAAACAAATAGCCTTAAATTCAACTTTATTAATTTTATTTAGTTTGATTTGTGGCTGTGCATCTGGTTCTCCTGATAATGCTACCAATAATGTGAAACGCATCAATGCTTGCAGTGATGCTGGTGGCAAGTGGGTTTCTGAATATAATTATTGCGAGCCTAGTAAAACAGCGCAAAGGAATCAGGAAAAATGGATAAATATCGAATTAGAAAAAATCAGAAAACAAAAACAATAGCATTTTTGCTTTTGCTGATTGGTATTTCGCAAACTGCCTGTGCGCTTGGTCCGGTTGAGACTGATCCTGATAAAGCTGCCGAACGCAACGCTATGATGCGTGATGATTGCTATAAACGCGGTGGCGTTTGGTATGATGACAAGGCGGTTTGTGTTGGGGCGGATGGGCCACGGCGCTAACATCCTTCCGACTTCGCAGCTTTGTTGCTCACTTGTTCGGATAGATAAAGCGGCTTCCAAAAAATTTAGACATTATCAATTATTTAAAAAGGCTTGCCATTGGCAAGCCTTTTAAGTTTCGATTGTGAAAAAGTGGATTAAACGCCGACATAAATCGTGTCAGGATTATAATCAGGGTCTTTTTTGCGGTTTTCTTGTAGTTGGTCAAACATATCCCAAACCCCGCCTTGGCCACCCCATTCGCCTTTGGTTGCGCCTTTTGAATATTCGGTTGCGCGCGCTTCAAAGAAGTTCGCGTGTTCAACACCGTTCAAAAGCGGAACAAGCCAAGGGATTGGGTGTTCTTTTACGCCGTAATAGGTTGGCAAGCCAAGCTGATCTAGGCGCCAATCGGCAATATAACGAATATATTGTTTAATGTCTTGGGCTTCCATGCCTTGAACCGGCCCCATTTCAAAGGCGAGGTCGATAAATTTATCTTCAAGGCCAACCGTGGTTTTGCACATATCCATAATATCGTCTTTGATGGATTGATTAAGTTTTCCGGTTTCGCGCGCGAACTGGTGGAACATTTTAATCATGCCTTCGCAGTGAAGCGACTCATCACGAACTGACCATGAAACAATCTGCCCCATGCCTTTCATTTTGTTGAAGCGTGGGAAGTTCATCAACATTGCAAATGATGCAAAAAGTTGAAGACCTTCGGTAAAGGCGCCAAACATCGCAACGGTGCGAAGAATATCTTCATCAGAGCCAACACCAAATGTTTGCATATAATCATGCTTGTCGCGCATTTCCTTATATTCAAGGAAGGCGGTGAATTCAGTATCTGGCATACCAACAGTTTCAAGTAAAAGTGCATAAGCGGCAATGTGAATGGTTTCCATATTGGAAAACGCCGAAAGCATCATTTTAATTTCAGTTGGGCGGAATACATGGGCGTATCTGTCCATATAATTGTCGTTTACTTCAACATCCGATTGGGTGAAGAAACGGAAAATTTGTGTTAGCAAATTACGCTCTTGATCCGAAAGGCGGGTTGCCCAATCTTTACAATCTTCGCCCAATGGCACTTCTTCTGGAAGCCAGTGAACTTGTTGCTGCTTCTTCCAAAAATCATAAGCCCATGGATAACGGAATGGTTTATAAGCATAAGAAGGCGTTAAAAGACCGACTTTGCTTAGGTTTGGATTTATAATTGTCATGACAGCACCTACATATTGTGGAGAGGTTAAATACTAACCACTAAATATTGTGATTTGTATTTAAGAAAAAGTTAAGATTGACACTTTGTTCACAGATTCTTGCTTTAAGGAAATAGCCAGACCAATTTTAGCCACAAAGATTTGCAGAAGTTAAAAAATGCCTAAAATAAACGTAAATCGTCGTGTTGTTACGACTTCTTTTTTCGCCTCATTGCCGCTTTTTGCTGGTGGTAACTCATTTGCCCGCGACAAAATGCAACAGGACAAAATCATTCGTGGGGCGGGTTCCCCGACAATTGTTTTAATTCATGGACTAGGCAGCGATATTTCATCTTTTGCCAAGATTATTCCACCCTTGTCACAAATTTCACAAGTAGTTGCTTTTAACCGCAAGGGTTATGGCAGTGTAAAATTTGACGGGCAGCCGCGTGGGGCAAGCAATATTGCCAGAGAATTACATGAAGAATTGGCATTAAATAAAATAAAGCCGCCATATATTTTGGTCGGTCATTCATTGGGTGGTAGTTTCGCCCGTCATTTCGCCCTTAATTATCGTGATGAAGTTGCAGGAATGGTCTTGATTGATCCATCAATCCCATATCAATCTAAAACCTTGGCTAAAATTGCCCCCAGAGACTTTGCTAGGCTTAAAAAAGCAATGTCATTTGCCCCTTTGGCGGTGCGCGATGAATTTTATCACAGCGATTTAAATGATGATCCCGTGATGAAATATCAAACATATCACCTTGATAAAACCATTATACTTGCCGCCGATAATGTTGGCAAAATGCAAAATGCGGATGAATATCTAACCATAAGGCATGCAGCGATGCGTAAAATGGTGGGCGATTTTGGCGGCAAGGTGGAAATTGTCCATTCTGGGCATTTCATTCAAAATGAGCATCCCGAAATTGTGGTCGCTGCGGTAAAATCCCTATTGTAATTAAAATTTCAAATTTTCTTTAAATCCATGTTGCATAGCGGCACTATTTTTTGATTCCGACAGATGGGGCGGCAATTTGGAATGCCAATCCAATTATCGGGATTTGCAATGGAAAAATCACAAATATTCGTAAAGCGCGTATGGCAGGGCGTTTTTACCCTTATCACGATTTGTTTTCTGTGGTGTTTTATAAATCTTTCAATTCTCGCTTTCTCATGGCTAAAATCATATTCGATGACTGTTGATGATAAGCCACAGACTTATTATGCCGATATGCGCCATGATAAAGGGCAGGTTGGCAAAACCTTGATAATCTCGGCGATAAAGGCGCAGCCAGATAAAAAAGTCTGGTTTGGGCATATATGGGTGGTGTGGGATAAAGCACCACCACATGCCCATGGTGAAAAAGAGGCTGGTTTTTATGCGGCATCAAAGGCACAGGCGGCCCGTGCATTAATCCTATCCATTATATCGCCTGCTGCATTAATTACCGGTCAGAAGCCAATTGCCGGCGTTATGCGCAATGATGAAGGGCTTTATCGCCACTGGCAGTTGGTTTTGCGGGTTGATGATGCCCAATATGCGCGCGCGCTTTTGGTGGATGATAAATGGCGCAACCAAAATAAATACTTATTACGCCCTTCAATAAGCGGAAAAACCATCACATGCCGCGATTATGTGTTTGAGGTGGCGCAGGCGGTCGGCCTAAAGGTTAAACAAAATGATTGGGATAAATTCCCCCCCGAATCATTTTCTGAATTAGTAAAGTTAAACAATATCGAAACCCCCAATAAGGTTTATTCATATCTTGCAATGCGTAATCCATAGGTGGGGTTTATTTTTATATTGAAATTCTAATCATTGCGCCAATATGATTATTATTCCCATTTAAGGAATTTATACCAATTTGGATATGGATCCCAGATGCGTTCCAAAAGCTCACGGGCCTTGGGTTCTTCCCATCCTAAAATATCGCGGTGATAACGGTAAAGAAATGCACTTGTGCGGAAGTTAAATCTGTCATGAATGTGGATTTTATCCCCTTTAAGGGTCTCAAGAACGCCACAAAATTCTTCGAAATTCTCTTCGCTTGGGTTATCATATTGCACAAAAATATGGATGTAATCCATGCCTTTTGCCATGATGCTCGCAACTTTTTGCGCTAAATCATTACTCATGCCAAGGTCAACTATATGGCCAACACCAATATCCGCCAGATATCGGATATTGTTATCATTTATCATCCCTGATGTAGTTATATAGTCGTTAATCCGTAGCCAGTTATAAATTTCTATTGGCTCAGCCATTTAACCAAATCCCTGAATTTATAGTCCCCAGAAGCATTTAGTATAAAAAAGTTATTTTTAAATTATTAAAAATAAATGGGTGGACACTGTCCCACCCATCTATTTGTTTTATGTATATTTTTATTTTATTGACATGCTAGGCATTCGTCATAATCGGTTTTTGCCGCCGATTTCATGTCAACAACATCGGGATTTTCACCTTTGTCATAACCATCACGACCCGCAACCGCAGCCCGTTGAATAGATTTTGAACGGCAATAATAAAGTGATTTAATACCTTTTTCCCATGCCGACCAATGCAGCATATGAAGATCCCATTTATCTGCATCACCAGGAATAAATAGGTTCAATGACTGCCCTTGGCAGATATATGGTGTGCGGTCTGCCGCAAGCTCAATAATCCAGCGTTGATCAAGTTCGAAAGCAGTTTTAAACACTGCCTTTTCATGTTCATCAAGGCATTCAAGATGTTGAACAGAACCCTCTTGTTCAAGGATTGAGGTCCAGGTGGCAACATCATCCTTACCTTTTTCGGCAAGAAGTTTTTGCAATGCGCGATTTTTAACCGAGAATGAACCCGACAATGTTTTATGAGTATAAATATTCGCAGGGATTGGCTCAATACCCGCAGAAGTGCCACCAGCAATGATAGAGATTGATGCCGTTGGTGCGATTGCCATTTTATGGCTAAAGCGTGCCATAACACCACTTTCGGCCGCATCAGGGCAAGGGCCACGTTCTTGTGCAAGTTTCACAGACGCCGCATCCGCACCTTTGCGTATGTGTTGGAACATGCGGTTATTCCATGATTTCGCCATTGCTGATTCAAATGGGATGCCCATATTTTGGAAGAAGCTATGAAGCCCCATAATGCCCATACCAACCGAACGTTCGCGGAAAGCCGAATATTTCGCATTATCCATTTCACTAGGCGCACGGGCAATGAAATCCTCAAGCACGTTGTCAAGGAAGCGCATCACGTCTTCAATAAATCTTTCATCATCTTTCCATTCAAGGAATTTTTCGGCATTTAATGATGATAAGCAGCAAACCGCAGTACGATCATTATCCAAATGGTCTTTACCAGTGTGCAGCATGATTTCGGCGCAAAGATTAGATTGGCGCACTTTAAAGCCAAGATTACGTTGGTGCATTGGCATTGCGCGGTTCACATTGTCAACGAAAAGCAAATATGGCTCACCGGTTGCCATACGAACATCAAGAATTTTTTGCCATAAATCGCGTGCCTTGATGGTGCGCACTTGCTCACCCGTTTTTGGGCTGATTAGTGCGAAATCACCACCACTACGAACGGCTTCCATAAATTCATCGGTAATATTCACGCCGTGGTGAAGGTTCAATGATTTACGGTTAAAGTCGCCAGCTGGTTTACGAATTTCCAAAAATTCAACGATTTCTGGGTGATGAACGTCAAGATATACCGCAGCAGAACCACGACGTAGCGAGCCTTGCGAGATCGCAAGAGTTAAAGAATCCATCACGCGGATAAAAGGAATAATGCCAGAGGTATGGCCGTTGGTTGAAATCTTTTCACCAATTGAACGAACCCCACCCCAATATGTGCCGATACCGCCACCATTTGATGCCAGCCAAACATTTTCATTCCAAGTTTGCACAATACCATCAAGCGAATCGTCAACGGCATTCAAAAAGCATGAAATTGGTAGGCCGCGCGCCGCACCACCATTTGAAAGCACAGGGGTCGCAGGCATAAACCAAAGGCGTGAAATATAATCATAAATTCTTTGGGCATGGTCGGCATCATCGGCATAGGTGGTCGCAACACGTGCAAACATATCTTGGAAAGATTCGCCAGGCAGAAGGTAGCGATCTTCCAAAGTAGTTTTGCCGAAATCGGTCAAAAGATCGTCACGTGAACGATCGATTTCAACCTTTTGCACAAGGCTAAGTTTGAATGGTTTTGGCTTGCCGCGACGTAGTTCGCCCTGTGAAACGGATTTCAAATTATCCTGATTATCACTTGCTTGTACCGTTGCATTATCGTGCTGCGCCATTGTTGATTATTCCTTCGCCCAAACAAAAATAGTTTATAAAAATTTGTGAAAACTGCGTAATTTAAAAAACATTTAAATTACAAATATTTGTCACAATTCCCATATAGTGTGTATGTCTTTAGCCCCAAGACACAATATATAGTGTGTCCTAATCGCCCTTTTGGTCAATATGCAATTTCATATGAAATTCATTTTTTTTATGAAATTGATTAATGAACCCTTAATGACGGGCTTTCTTGGTAAGAACTTATTCATATTTTTTGCAGTTGGAAATAGTGGCACAAGTTAGAATCTGTGCACAAGTCGCGACCTGTCTGCTTTGGGGAAATTTGCAACCGAAAAGTTACAAAAATTACAGATTCGTCCACAGCTTTTTTGGCGCACAAAAAATTCATCATGTATTCATTTTAAAAATAATAGAATGGTAAAATATTTTTTATTCGACATATGTCGTTTTTTGTGGCGTAATCAGCATATGAAAAAACTTGTATTAATTCCCACTTTAATTGCTGTTCTTGGTTTAGCAGCCTGTGAAACCGTCCCTTATAAAGATCGGGCGGCATTATATCAAAAGCAAGTTTCGGACAAATATGTCGGCCAATCGGTTGACAATGTTGTGCTTGACCTTGGTCCACCAACTTCAACCTATCCATTAACTGATGGTCGTGAGATGCTTCAGTTTGAGACCAAAAAGGATGGTTATTATCCGCGCTCTTCTGGTTATGTAAGTGTTGGAACCGGTTGGGGCGGTGGTTGGCATCACCGCAATTATGGCGGTTTTGGCATTGGCATCCCGTTCCCAATGGAATATCCAGACGGCTATAATTCCAATGAGGCCAAATGCGTGAAACGCTTTATTGTTAATAAACAAAAATTGGTCGAAAGCTTTGCCTTTGAAGGTAAGGGCTGTTTTTAAACCTCTTTCCTAATAAGAATATTCGACATATATTTCAGAAATAAGCGGGTTATTGCGCTTAACCGCTTTGTCATTAGAGTTTATGGAAATGTCACCGATAATATTGTCAAAATCGGTGGCGTTTTCAGGAAGTTCAAAGCGTAAACCATATTGGCAGGTTTTTGTCCCCGCTAATTTACCCTTATGAAAATCACCGGTATAGCCACCATAATCCCAATCAAAGCCAGCCATTGAAATTGGCGCGCCATTAATTGCCACGGCTTTGTTAAGGCGATCAGAATTGGTTAGGCCTTTTAACTTCCAATCACTTTTATTTGTGCGCACAGTAACGCTACCAACACGGGTCATTTCTTCATCGTCAAAAATAATTTCGATACGCTTTAATTTGTTTTTGGGATAAAGGATTATGCCTTTTGCGGTTTCGCCTTCTGGCAAATTAATCGTATCTATGACGGCATTTTTGCCATAGCGTGCCTTGATTGTTTTCGCGCTATCACCAGGTTTGACGGGGTAATTACAGCTTAGGTCTTCGGCCATACAATTGGTGGCGAATGCTGTGCTGATGGCAATAATAAAAACACGTTTTAACAATTTAAACCCCTTTGATATTTAAAGCCAAAATATAATGTTTTGCAAAATAAAAAAGGGTGCAAAATGCACCCTTTTAAATTCATTTAAATTTTTGCGATTATTTATATATCGAAACCATTTTTTCCAATGGAATTGGTTTGATTTTTGACGCTTGTCCCGCTGTGCCAAATTCTTCAAAGCGTGCAAGGCAAACTTTTTTCGCCGCCTCTTTTGCAGGGCCCAAATATTTGCGTGGATCAAATTCAGAAGGGTTGGTTGCGAACACTTTACGAATTGCACCAGTCATAGCAAGGCGGATATCGGTATCGATATTGATTTTACGAACACCGTGTTTGATACCTTCTTGGATTTCTTCAACAGGAACGCCATAGGTTTCTTTCATATCGCCGCCAAATTCACGGATAATCGCCAATAATTCTTGTGGCACAGAGCTTGAGCCATGCATAACAAGGTGGGTGTTTGGAATTACTGCGTGGATTTCTTTGATGCGCTGGATTGAAAGAATGTCACCAGTAGGTTTTTTGGTGAATTTATATGCACCGTGTGAAGTACCAATTGCAATTGCAAGGGCGTCAACACCGGTTTTGGCAACGAAATCTTTGGCCTCTTGTGGGTCGGTTAAAAGTTGTGAATGGTCTAATTTACCTTCTGCGCCAACACCGTCTTCAGCTTCACCCATGCCAGTTTCAAGCGAACCAAGGCAGCCCAATTCACCCTCAACAGAAACGCCAATCGCGTGTGAGAATTTAACAACTTCACGGGTTACTTCAACGTTATATTCATAAGAAGATGGGGTTTTGCCATCACTCATCAAAGAGCCGTCCATCATTACCGAGGTAAAGCCAGAACGAATTGATGCCTGACAAACCGCAGGTGACGTACCGTGGTCTTGGTGAAGAACTACGGGAACATCGGGATAAAGCTCAACTGCAGCAAGCATAAGGTGGCGTAGCATTGGTTCAGAGGCATATTTACGTGCACCCGCAGATGCTTGTAAAATTACCGGAGAATTGGTTTCCGCCGCAGCCTCCATAATCGCAACGGTTTGTTCCATATCATTTACGTTAAATGCGGGAACGCCGTAATTATTCTCTGCTGCGTGGTCTAAAAGTTGGCGAAGTGAAACGAAAGCCATCAATAACTCCCTAGGTTTAAAATTAAAGCTACAAAACTACTTTGACTTCTTGTACCAAATTGTCAACCGTTAGGCCAAAGTGTTTGTATAAATCTTTAGCTGGTGCAGATTCCCCAAAGGTTGGAATGCCCAAAACTTTACCAGAACGCCCAACATATTTGTGCCAAAGGTCTGGTTGCGAAGCCTCAATCGCGACCACAGGAAGCGCATTTGGCAACACGCTTTCTTGATATTCTTTTGATTGTTTATCAAAGACATTGGTCGATGGCATTGAAACCACATTGACCATAATTCCTTGCTCAGCAAGGGCATTTTGCGCGCCGATTGCAATCTCAACCTCGGAACCGGTGGCAAGGATAATTGCCTTGGCACTATCTTTTGCGCTTAGGATATAGCCACCTTTTTTAATGCCTTCGATATGTTCAGCATTTGCCACAACCGCAAGATTTTGACGAGAAAGGCAAAGTGCGCTTGGGCCATCCTTGCGCGAAATAGCCGCACCCCAAGCAACAGCAGTTTCCAAGCTGTCGGCAGGGCGCCAAACTTCAAGGTTTGGAATGATGCGCAGACTTGGGATATGCTCAATTGATTGGTGGGTTGGGCCATCTTCACCAAGACCGATTGAATCGTGGGTAAAGACATGAACTACGCGGATTTTCATCAATGCCGCCATACGAATCGCATTGCGTGAATAATCACTAAAGGTCAAGAAAGTGCCGCCAAATGGAAGGTAGCCACCATAAAGTGCCATACCATTCATCATTGCCGCCATGCCAAATTCACGCACGCCATAAGATAAATGATTGCCCCATTTATCACGACCTGCAACCACACAACCTTTGAAATTGGTAAGGTTTGATCCGGTTAAATCCGCAGAGCCGCCAAAAAATTCTGGTGCAAATGGTGCAAATGCCGAAAGCGCATTTTGGCTCGCTTTACGGGTTGCAACGACTTGTGGGTTTGCCGCGATTTCGGCATAAATTTTATCGGCAACCGCTGCAAAATCAGGGATTAAATCGCCATTGAGACGGCGTACAAGCTCAGCAGCTTCTTTTGGATATGCAGCCTTGTACGCGGCAAATTTTTCATTCCATGCAGCCTCTAATTTTGCACCTTTTTCGGTTGCATCCCATGCCGCATAAATATCTTGCGGGATTTCAAACGGCGCATATTTCCAGCCCAAAGCCGCACGAGTTGCCGCGATTTCATCACCGCCCAAAGCCGCACCATGCACATCATGTGTACCAGCTTTATTTGGTGAGCCTTTGCCAATTACGGTTTTGCAAATGATAAGGGTTGGTTTGCCATCATCTTTAACGGCTTGTGCTTTTGCAGAATCAATTGCGTTTGAAACGGCGGCAACGTCATGCCCGTCAATATCGCGGATTACGTTCCAACCATAAGCCTCAAAACGTTTTGCGGTGTCATCATTAAACCAACCTTCGACATGACCATCAATCGAAATGCCATTATCATCATAAAACGCCACCAATTTTGAAAGGCGCAGTGTTCCGGCAAGCCCGCAAACCTCATGCGAGATACCTTCCATCATGCAGCCATCGCCAAGGAAAGCATAGGTGAAGTTATCAATGATTTTGTGATTATCTTTATTGAACTCTGCCGCCAATAATTTTTCTGATAATGCCATACCAACCGCATTGGCGATACCTTGACCAAGTGGGCCAGTGGTGGTTTCAACACCGGCAGTAATACCATATTCAGGGTGACCAGCAGTTTTTGAATGCAGCTTGCGGAAGTTTTTGATTTCAGACATTGGCAAATCATAGCCAGTGAAATGTAGCAATGAATAAATAAGCATAGAGCCATGACCATTTGATAAAACAAATCTGTCACGTCCTGCCCATTTTGGGTTTTTAGGGTTGTGGTTAAGATGTTTGCCCCACAATGCCACCGAAATTTCCGCCATGCCCATTGGTGCACCTGGGTGGCCTGATTTTGCCGCCTCAACCGCATCGACGCTTAAAATACGAATGGCATTCGCCATTTTGGTTTCAATTTCGCTGTTCATGCTATTCCCCGATAAATTGCTAAAACCTTTGCGGGGACGCATGACGGGAAATGCCCAATTTTTCAAGGAAAAATGTGAGTCTGAAACAATTTTTTGCGTGCGGATTATATTCCAGCGTTTGCCTTAAGGGTTGAAATTATGTTTTTATAACCGCCATCAGGATCTTTTGCGCCAAATACAGCTGACCCCGCCACAAAAGTATCCGCGCCCGCTGCCGCAATTTCGGCAATATTATCGGCCTTTACGCCGCCATCGACTTCAAGCCAAATATCCTGCCCGCCTTTTGCCTTATGGGCATCAATCAGGGTGCGCACTTTTTTAAGTTTGGTAAGCGTTGATGGAATGAATGATTGTCCGCCAAAACCAGGGTTCACCGACATCAAAAGAATCATGTCCAATTTGTCCATGACATATTCAAGGCATTCAACCGGGGTTGCGGGGTTTAAAACTAAACCCGCTTTGCAGCCATTATCACGAATTAATTGCAATGAACGGTCAATATGATCCGATGCTTCGGGGTGGAAAGTGATGATATTTGCGCCCGCTTTGGCAAACATTGGTATAATGGCATCAACAGGCTTTACCATCAAATGCACATCAATTGGGATTGATACATGTGGGCGAATTGCCTCGCACACCAATGGGCCAATGGTAAGATTGGGGACATAATGATTATCCATAACATCAAAATGCACCAAATCCGCACCCGCCGCCTCAATCGCGCGAACTTCCGAGCCCAAATTGGCAAAATCAGCAGAAAGTATTGATGGTGCGATGCGTGCAGTCATTTAATTAGCCCCTAAAGTTTTTCTAATGCGAAAACCACTTTTTGCGCAAATAGATTTACAAAAAAATCGACATGGGGCTTTTTATGCCCTTTGCGGTCATTGGTGGTTGGCGTAACGGAAATAATTTTAAACCCGCATTCAAGCGCAAGTTTTTCAAAATCACGCGCGGTACAAAAATGGATGTTCTTGCTGTCATACCACGTGTCAGGAAGTTCTTTGGTAACTGGCATTTCACCTTTTAGGAAAAGGTATGAACGCACTTTCCAATATGCAAAATTGGGAACCGAAATAATCGCACGATTGCCAATTCGTTTGATTTGTTCAAGAATTTCTTTGGGCTTTTTTGTCGCTTGAATTGTGTTTGACAAAATTACCATATCAAATGTATTGGCTGGAAAAATGCCCAAATCCTTATCGGCATCACCCTGAATAACCGATAGTCCACGGGCAACCGCACTTGCGACACCCTCATCAGAGATTTCAAGTCCACGGACATCAGCATTTTTATGGGTTTGCAATAGCTCAAGCAATTCACCATCACCGCAACCAACATCAAGAACTTTTGCCCCGGTCGGCACGTTTTCAATAATTGCGTCAAAGTCAGGTCTGGTTTTTAGGGTCATTAACATCTTAATTCCCTTCTATACCAAAAATGCGTGCCGATGAATCGATAAATCCACCCAAAGCACGGTGGAAAATCGGCTCATCAAGTAGGAATGCGTCATGCCCCTTATCGGTCTCGACCTCTAATGCCGATACTTTGACCCCTGCGCCCATCATTGCGCGTATAATTGTGCGGCTTTCAGATGGCGGATAATGCCAGTCAGAAGAGAAAGAGACGACACAGGCACGACCTTTAAATTTTTCAAATGCTTTTATAAGATTATTATCAAAGCCAGAGGCAAGATCGAAATAATCCATTGCGCGCGTTATATATAAATATGAATTGGCATCAAAGCGGTCAACAAAGCTTGTCCCTTGATGGCGCAAATAAGATTCGATTTGGAAATCGGCATCAAACCCAAAGGTGACGGCATCACGATTTTGTAGATTGCGCCCAAATTTGCGGTGCAAAGCAACATCGGACATATAAGTAATATGTGCCGCCATACGTGCCACCGAAAGCCCCTTTGACGGGAAGGTGCCACTTTTATGATAATGTCCATTTTTCCATTCTGGATCTGCCATAATTGCCTGGCGACCAACTTCGTGGAAGGCGATATTTTGCGCCGAATGGCGTGCCGCTGTTGCAATTGGTACGGCGCAATTCAACCTGTCGGGATAATCAGCAATCCAGCGCAAAACCTGCATCCCGCCCATAGAGCCGCCGATTACCGCAAATAATTTCTCAATACCCAATGATTGCACCAAAAGATATTGGGCATGAACCATATCGCCAATTGTAATAATTGGGAAATCAATGGCAATTTGGTTATTTTCGGCATCCAAATCAGTTGGGCCCGATGACCCCATACAGCCACCAATAACATTTGAACAAATCACGAAATATTTATCTGTATCAATAAGTTTGCCTTTACCAACCACATCAGACCACCAACCATTTCTTTTTGTTACTGGATTGGTTCCGGTTACATATTGGTCGCCGGTCAAAGCATGGCAGATTAAAATCGCATTGTTTTTGGCATTATTTAATTTACCCCAGGTTTCATAGGCAACGTGAAGGGTTGGGATTTCGCTTCCGCCCTCAAGCTTGAAAATCTCTGATGATTGAAAAATACGATGCTCTTTTGTCATTGCTTGTTCCGTTTGCTGCAAATATCTCAAATGCAACAAATGTCAATCATAAAGCCCGTATTATAAAGAAGAATAAGGGGGCAAGAAAAAATATTTGTATTTTAATCAGTTTGGTAATCGAAAATTAATCATGTTGCCATTATCTAGAGTGGTGATAGGAGCGCGTTTTGACAGTAATTAGTCGAAAAGGCAGAAGTGTAAAGTATAATCAGCTTTCGGTGTTAGTGGTTGATGACCAGCCATTTTACCGCAATCTGATGAATGAAATCATGCGCGTTCTTGGCGTGCCTATTGTGTCGTTTGCGGTTGATGGATTCGATGCGCTTGATGCAATGGAAAATGCAATTCCTGATGTAATATTTCTTGATTGGGTTATGCCTGATATGGATGGTATTGAATTTACCACCAAGGTTAGAAGCATGCGCAACGAAGTTGCACGTATGACACCTATTATCATGGTGACGTCAAACAATAAAAAAAGCCAAATCGAGCAGGCGGTTAATTGCGGCGTTGATACATTTATCCTTAAACCGCTTGCGATACAGTCAATCATTGCCAGAATAAAAGAAGTTATTGAGCGCCCACGTGATTTCGTGGTTACCGATACCTATATTGGCCCATGCCGCCGCCGCAATAAAGCCGCCGCAGGGCAATATTTCGGTAAATACCGCCGTTATGATGACCCATTAGAATTGACCCAAGGCGGCGTTGCCGAAAAACGTGCAAAACAATATTTAAAAGGTCTTACAAGTGGCCTTAATGCCTCGCTTGCCGCACTTTATACTAATGATCCATCGGCGATTGAGGAATTACACAAAACTGCACAGAAAATATTGGGTATTGCTGGGCAAATTGGTGACACGCATCTTAGCAAAGTCTGTTGGAGTGTTATCACCTATATGGAAAAATTTGGTCGAACCCCAAAAATGCGTCCTGATATCGTTGCCACGCATTTCCAATCTATGGAGGCACTTATTAATACGCCATCTTCCGAAACTCTGGTTCGCGATGAGGTGGTTAAGGGCTTGAACAAAGTTGTTATGCAGGCGATACAATCAATCAAAGTTGCGTAATATGATTGGCAGAACCATTATATCAAAATCATTTATCAATATTTTTGCCAGTATTTTTATTGGTATTTCTGTATGCGTATTAATATTCAATGGCGCGCAGGCGCAACAAATTCTTGATGGCAAACGTTTTTATGACCGTGCCAAGGGGGAAACCCCATCACATCTTCCAGTTCCGCGCTTTGTTTCTTTGAAATATAATAAAATAAATGGTCGCGCCGGCCCTGATGAAGATTATCCTGTTAAATTTATTTATCATCGCCAAGGCCTTCCGGTAAAAGTTATTGCCGAGACCGAAGAATGGCGCAAAATCCAAGATCCTGATGGTACAATTGTTTGGGTTCATAAGCGCATGCTTGATGCAAAGCGCACATTAATGATCCGTCCCAATGGTGCAAATGCGGTAATTTTGCGCGATAAACCCCGCGATGACAGCAAAGCAATCGCAAACCTTGCCAATGGTGTGGTTGGTGAAATTATTGAACAAACACCAGGGTGGTGCCGCATAAAAGTTGGCGGTTATAAAGGTTGGATTCGCGCCATAGAGGCATATGGTGCGTAGATAATTACGTCCATTTATTGCATACGACCAATCTATGATGCAAAATTTACATCAAAATATTTGGCAATTTGTTACAATTGGTGCTAAGCGGTGCAGGTTTATAATTTGAATCGCTTACGGAGCAACTATGGAAAGACCATCATCATTTTCTTATGAAGATTTAATCGCCTGTGGCGAAGGTAAAATGTTTGGCGAAGGTAATGCGCAATTGCCGCTACCTAATATGCTTATGATGGATAGAATTACATCTATTGCGGAAACCGGCGGCGCATATGATAAGGGTCATATTTCTGCTGAATTAGATATTAAGGAAGATTTATGGTTCTTTGGTTGCCATTTCCAAGGCGACCCCGTAATGCCTGGTTGCCTTGGCCTTGATGCGATGTGGCAATTGGTTGGCTTTTTCTTGGGTTGGTCTGGCTTGCCTGGCAAAGGTCGCGCTTTGGGTGCGGGTGAAATCAAATTCACGGGTCAAGTTACACCTGATGTTAAAGTTTGTCGTTATGAAATCGACCTCAAACGTGTTTTTAAATCAAAACTTATTTTGGGCATCGCCGACGGTGCATTATACGCCGACGATAAATTAATTTACGTCGCAAAAGATTTGCGTGTTGGTCTTTTTGACCCGCAAAATCTAAAGAGCCAATTAGGTTAATCGGCCAAATAGCTTAACAAGATTAGGGGCAGGACGAATAAAATGAGACGTGTTGTTGTTACAGGTTTAGGTATCGTTTCTTCGATCGGTAATTCAATTGAAGAAGTGAAGAATTCGCTATTTGAGGCAAAATCAGGCATCATTAAAGCCGATGAATATGAAGAGCATGGCTTTAAATCGCAGGTTCATGCAAAGCCAATCTTAAACTGGCTTGAAATGGTTGACCGCCGTGCTGCGCGCTTCTTGTCCGAAGGTATGGGCTGGGGCCATATTGCAATGGAACAAGCAATCAAAGACGCAGGTCTTGAAGAAAGCGATGTTTCCAACGAACGTACTGGCATTATTGCTGGCTCTGGTGGTCCATCTACCCGCTCTATCGTTGCGGCGGCGGAAACTACATTGAAAAACAATAGCCCAAAAAGAATTGGACCTTTTGCCGTGCCAAAAGCAATGTGTTCTGGTCTTTCTGCGGTTCTTGCCACTTGGTTTAAAATCAAGGGTGTAAGCTATTCAATTTCATCTGCTTGTGCAACTTCTGCGCATTGCATCGGTAATGCTTATGAAAACATCAAATATGGTCGTCAAGATGTAATGTTTGCTGGCGGCTCAGAAGAACTTGATTGGACATTATCTGATATGTTTGATGCCATGGGTGCGATGTCTTCTAACTATAACGACCGCCCTTCTGTTGCGTCACGCGCATATGACAAAGACCGTGATGGTTTTGTTATTGCGGGCGGTGCGGGCATGATTGTTCTTGAAGAATATGAGCGTGCCAAAGCGCGCGGTGCCAAAATTTACGGTGAAATCATCGGCTATGGCGCGACTTCTGACGGCTATGACATGGTTGCCCCATCTGGTGAAGGTGCGGCTCGTTGCATGAAGCAAGCAATCGAAATGACCGGTGGAAGAACCATTGATTACATCAACCCACATGGTACTTCGACCCCGGTTGGTGATGCCAAAGAAGCGGGTGCATTGCGCGACGTTTTCGGCAGCAAAATCCCATTCTTCTCATCAACTAAATCTTTGACTGGTCACTCTTTGGGTGCTGCGGGCGTGCAAGAGGCGATTTATTCGCTTTTGATGATGGCAAATAATTTTATGGCCAAATCAGCGCATATTGATAATGTTGATCCAGATTTTGCCGATTTGCCAATCCTTTTGGAACGCAAAATGGGTGAATTCTCAACCGCTTTGTCAAACTCCTTCGGTTTTGGCGGAACTAATGCCACTTTGATTTTTGGTAAAGTGTGATTTTTCACCACTTCCGCCCTCGGCACTTTGTGCCAGAATAGTTGGATATATGATTTAAAAGCCCTGCACCGCAGGGCTTTTTTGTCATCAAGTTTTTTATTTTTGCAATAAATTCTTCATTAGATTGGCATGAATTTAAATTAGCCTTCCCATTAGTCCAAAGGAGGCTAAAATGTCTGAAGAATTAGAACCTGAAAATCTTGTTGAAGCAGAAGAAATTTCATTTGAAGATGTTGCCGATGATTTTGGCGAAGAGCCAGAAGCAATAGAAGAAGCCGACGAAGAATAATCCTTGGCTTTTTTAAACACTTACCCCATTAATTAAGCTCTACTGCCCCGCTTTTGCGGGGTCTTTGTTTTAATTTCATTTGACTAAACCCCGTTTTTTTGCCAATTGAAAGTGATGTCAACCACGCTTTCACTTGAAAATATTGATTTTGCCATTTCGGGCAAAAAGATATTGAAAAATATTTGTTTTAACGCAAAGGCGGGGGAAATAATCGGTTTTATTGGCCCGAATGGTGCGGGCAAAACCACGACAATGCGCCTTATCAATGGTATCTATACCGCAAATTCCGGTGCAATAAAAATCAATGGCGAAAAACTTTCCGAAAACTCCCGCGCCCATCTTGGCTATTTGCCAGAGGGTGGGCCATTATGGGGTGATATGACGCCCAAAGAGTTTTTGGAATTTATGGCTGATGTTCGTGGTCTAAAGGATGCCAAAGATAAAATCATTTCTGCTGTGGAAAAAGTCGAAATCCAAGGGGTTTTTCATCAACGCATCGAAACCCTGTCAAAGGGTTTTAAACGCCGTGTGGCATTGGCGGGCGCAATATTGCATGACCCAGAAATTTTGATACTTGATGAACCAACCGATGGCCTTGATCCCAATCAAAAACTTCGCGCAAGGCAAACCATAAAAGCAATTGCCAAAGATAAAATCATTATAATTTCGACCCATATTCTTGATGAAGTTACCCAAATCTGTGACCGCGTGATTTTGATAAATGATGGCGTGATTATCAAGGATGAAACCCGCGATGAATTTTTAAAACGTGGCCAAAATATTGATGAAATTTTCAATAATCTAACCATAGGGGCGGGTGCATGAACGGTTTAAAAGCCATATTCAGGCGTGAATTTTCCGCCTATTTTGCAACCCCACTTGCCTATATTTTTATTGCGGTTTTTGTTGCGGTATCGGTTTTATTTGCCGTACATTTTGGGCAGATTATCGAACTTAACAAGGCAGATTTACAAAGCTTTTTCCAATTTCACCCATTTTTATATGTGGTTTTTATTCCCGCATTGGGAATGAAAATTTGGTCAGAGGATTTCAAGACAGGAACTTATGAAATATTATTTGCGCTTCCGGTTGCAAATATCACATTGATAATTGGGAAATATTTGGCGGGGCTTGCGGTTATTGCGTTGACCCTTTTATTTTGTGTGCCTTTGTGGGTGGCAATTAATATTTTGGGCAATGTTGATAATGGTGTCGTTGCCGCCGGGTTTTTGGGGTCATTTTTAATGGCGGCGGCATTTTTGGCGGTTACCCTTGCCATAAGTGCGATATCAAACAGCCAGATTGTGGTCTTTGTGCTTTCGTGTTTTGTCTGTTTTGTCTTTGTGGCAATGGGCATGCCCGTGGTCTTGAATAGCATCACATTGTTATTTGGCGAAGGTGCGCGGTGCTTTGCGACCATTTTTTCAATTGCCGATTATTTTGATCTTTTTAGCCGTGGGTTTATCCCACTTAATGGAATAATATTTTTCATAAGTTTTATCGCTCTTTGGCTTGGTGTTGGGCTGGTGGTGATTTTGGGCAAGCGCGGGGTTTTGCAATGAAAAAATTAAAACCCCTATATCTTATTTTGGCGATGATTTTTGGCTTTGTCCTTGTTAATTGGGGGGCGGGATTTGCCAGCAAAGGGATCGGCATTGATACAAGCGCCGATAAATTATTCACCCTTTCCAAAGCATCAAGAGATATTATCAAATCCTATAAAGATCCGATTTATTTTGATTTTTATTTTTCCAAAACTGCGGCGGCACAAAACCCACCATTGCGCAATTACGCCCAAAGGGTAGTTGATTTATTGCAATCATATGCACGTGCATCAAATGGCAAAATCATTTTCCGTGAACACGATATAGAGCAATTCACAGAAGGTGAGGATAAGGCAATTGAAAATGGCCTTGTTGCCTATAAAGATAGTGAGAATATCGAGAATGGCATTTATTTTGGACTGATTGCTAAATCAGTGGGGCGGCAGGCGGTTATTCCATTCTTTGCGCCCGAGCTTGAAAATAATCTTGAATATTCAATCACCAAAATGATTAGTGATTTTTCAAAGACCAGCGTGCCACGCATTGGGGTTTTAACTGGCTTGCCATGGTTTTTTAGCGATGGGAAACCACAAAATAACATCGCCAAAAATATTGCCGATAATTATGATACTATCCTCATCAATGATGATTTTTCGGCATTGCCATCGAATCTTGCGGCACTTTTAATTGCCGAGCCACAGGGATTAAATGATGCGCAATTGGCAATGATTTCTGATTATATTGCACGTGGCGGCAAGGCCTTTATTATGGCCGATGGGGCGTCATCAATTTCCTTTGATGCGAAATTGGGGGCAACAAGTTTTGATCCATCAATTAATAAAATTCTCGCCCCATTGGGCGTAAATATTGCGCCCGATATTGTGATTGATCGCAAAGGTGCGTTACCGGTTCAGACCAATGTTGATGGGCGCAACGTCATTGCACCACAACCACTTTATTTCAATGCCACCAAGACGGGTGATAATGCCATTGTTAATGGTCTTTCAAAGGGTTTGAATGTGGCAAGCCCATCATCAATTCATAATATTGGTGGGAATGATTATTCGTTCATTCCGCTTTTTACCACAAGCAAGGATGCAATGCTGATTAATAAGGATTTGGCATTATCATCACCAAGCCCGCAAAGATTATTAGAGGAATACACCCCATTGGGTGAGGCCTTCCCAATTGCCGCGCTTTTAAAAGGCAAACAGGGGCAAGAGGTGGTTTTGGTTGGCGATGTCGATTTCTTAAACGAAACCTTATATGTTAATAACAACCAACAAGTTGCCGATAATTCGGACTTTGTTCTTAATGCTCTCGAGGTTTTGGTTGGCGAAAATGGGCTTTTGTCTTTGCGGTCAAAAACCGCCGTGCCACGCACTTTGACAATGGTTGAGAATATTCGCAATGATGCCGAACAACAAATTTTATTAAAACAAACCCAATTAGGCGAAGAATTAAAACAATATCAAGGCGCGTTGGAACAAAGCCAGTCATCACAAACCGCAGGTGCGTTGTTTGGGCAAGCGCCAAATTCGCAAAACGTAAAGGCCACGCAACAACATTTATTGCAAACCCGCAAAGAATTGCGTGATTTGCAAAACAAAGTGCGTCACGATATTGATGGAATCAAGAGCCTGTTGATTATATTCTGTGCGATTTTATTTCCCCTTGGCTTTGTGGTTTTTGGCGTAATTCGCTATATTAAAAAGGTTCGGGTCTGGAGTGTTTAGATGTCGATTTTATCCTCATTATCAAAGGGCTTCAGGCCATATTTCATAATTATCGCATTGATTTTTGCCTATGCAACTTTGCCTGCTTTACGGTTGCAACCACTTGACCGCGATGAAAGCCGGTTCATGCAGGCAACAACCCAAATGTTTGAAAGCCATGATTTTGTGCGCATTTCATTCCAAGACGAACCGCGTAATAAAAAGCCCGTTGGCATTCATTGGCTTCAGGCCCTAAGTGTGGAGGCATTTGGCGCGGTGGGAGAACGTAATCCATTCCCTTTCCGCATGGTTTCATTGCTTGGTGCATCATTGGCGGCGTGTGCCGTTTTTATGATTGGTAAAAAGCTATTTAGTGCTGAAATCGGTCTGGTTGCGGGCGTTACCAATGCCGTGACATTGCTTTTATCAACCGAGGCGCACATTGCCAAAACCGACGCAACCTTGACTGGATTTATCGCACTATCGTTTTTTGCGCTTGCCGCGTTAAGATTTGGCGAAAAGTCAATTTGGAAAGTGATTTTATTCTGGTTTGCTTTTGGCATGGCCTTTTTAATCAAAGGGCCCGTGCCATTGATGATTATCGGCCTTGCGATTGTTGCCTTTAGTATTTGGGATAAAAATTGGGCGTGGCAAAAACCACTTTGGGATTGGCGAGGTCTTGCATTATTTGCCGTGATGATTTTGCCGTGGTTTATTTTAATTGGCCTTAAAACCAATTGGCAATTTTATATTGATGCAATTTCACAAGATTTAACCCCTAAATTATCGGGTCATGCCGAAACCAAATCCACCCCGCCAGGACTGCATTTATTATTGTCGCCATTATTGCTTTATCCATCGTCAATTTTGATGGGTTTTGCGGCGTGGGTTGGCTTTACCAAGAACAAAGATTCAAGGGTGAAATTTTTATTGGCGTGGTTAATACCGGCGTGGATTATTTTTGAACTAAGCCCCGCAAAACTTGCGCATTATACAATGCCACTGCACGGTGCGATATTGCTATTGGGGGCGTATGGGCTGTTTGAAAATGGCTTTAAAGGTTGGCAGAAATGGCTTGGCATTGGCTTATTTACCTTCGCGAGTTTGGTTGTTGTGGCCTTGCCAATTGCCCTTGTTTACAAAGATATGCCCAAAATGCTGCCATCGGCAACCATTTTGGCGGGCATTATTGGTGTTGGCTCATTAAGTGCGCTTTTGTTATTCATAATCAATTCGAAATATTCAGGCGTAATGGCCATCTTCACTGCCTTGATGTTTTCGGTATTGTTTAAGGGGCAGTTTTTGCCAAATGTTCCAGCACTTGATGTTTCGGGGCGGGTTTCCAATCAATTGCTTGCGCTAAATTTGCACCCGCGTTTGTCACAGGGGGGTAAACTGCCGCCGCTTGTTGGCGCAGGTTATCAAGAGCCAAGCCTTATTTTCCTTACCCGTACTGATGCAAAACTTGATAGTGTTGTTAATGCAGTACAATATGCACAAATTGGTGCGCCAGCAATTGTTGAAGATGGCCTGAAAAATGAATTTATAGCAAAATTAAATGCCAAAGGCCTGAATTTTAATGAAATTGGTGCACCAATATCAGGCTTGAATTATTCAAAAGGCGATAGGGTGACAATCCATATCGGTCGGATTAATAAGAAATAAGCGTATAAAACAATATAGAAAATAGGGTTTATGCGCCATCTTTACACACTTGCTTATTTTGCATTTTAGTGATTAGGGGATGTGATGGATATTAATTTAGAAGAAATTGCGCAAAAGGTTGCTCCGCGTTATACATCATACCCGACTGCACCTTTATTTAGTGCCAATGTAACCCCGCAAACCCATAAAGAATGGCTGAATGAATTATCGTCTGATACTTCTTTAAGCCTTTATTTTCACGTGCCTTATTGCAAGTCGATTTGTCTTTATTGTGGTTGCCATACATTTGCGTCGCGTAAAGAACAGCCAATTCTTGATTATGCCGATACATTGGTAAAAGAAATCGAATTGGTGGCAGATAATACCAAGGCTCGTGGGGTGCAGTCTATTGCATGGGGTGGCGGCACGCCAAATATCCTTTCGCCAGAAACATTTTTGAAAATTGTAAACACTGCCAAAGCTAAATTTGATTTTTCAAATATTGTCGAGCATGCGGTTGAAATGGATCCACGCCTATTAAATGATAGCCATATTGCGGCTTTTGTAGAGGCGGGGGTAAACCGTGCCTCTTTGGGGGTGCAGGATATGAACCACCACGTGCAAAAAGCCATTGGACGGGTGCAGGATACATCACTTGTGAAACGTGCGGTTAAAAAACTCCGTGCCGCAGGGATTAATTCAGTAAATCTTGATTTGATTTATGGCTTGCCGCAGCAATCATTAGAAGACGCGATAAATTCGGCCACCACTGCGGCATCATTAAACCCGGATAGGTTGGCGATTTTTGGCTATGCCCATGTGCCGTGGTTTAAAAAACGCCAAAGGCTGATTAATGAGGCTGATTTGCCAGATACGGCACTACGTTATGATCAGGCATTGGCAATCAAAGAAACCTTGGAAAAGCTTGGCTATGTAGCAATTGGTTTTGACCATTTTGCCCGTTCCGATGATCCATTGGCGCAGGCGGCATTGAATAAAACTGTAAAGCGCTCATTCCAAGGTTATTCTTGCGAAACTGCGGATGCGATTATTGGCATTGGCTGTTCATCAATTTCGACCTTGCCCCAAGGCTATGTTCAGAATAATCCAGAACCTGGTGCATGGGCGCGGGCGATTATTGCCGGTGAGTTTCCAACGGTTCGCGGTGTGCCAACGTCTTTGCGTGATAAAAAGTTGCGTGAAATTATTGATCGCCTTTTGGGTGATTTTGCGGTTGATTTGGCGCCATTTGGTGGCTTCAAGGATTTCGAATTTGCGCGCAAAGCACTTATAGTTCCGCAAAGTGATGGCCTATGCATTATTGATGGTGACAATGTAATTGTTACTGAAAAAGGCAAACCTTTTGTGCGTTTGGTGGCGATGGCGTTTGATGAATACATCGAAAAGTCAGGCGGAAAACATTCCCGCGTAATTTAGTGCAAAATGCATAATATAATTTGTTTTTCTATTCTTGAAATAAAATTGGTATTATTTCAATTGCTTATGCTTTGCACAGATTGCATAAAATTTTGCCACGTGTCCTCTATTGTGTAATTTGAGGGGCAATCTATAAAAACCGTTGAGTAACAGCAAATATTAGAAAAAACTAATGTAAGTTTAGGGCAAATTAACCATATTTCTTTCCATAATTTTTCTTAAAAAATGATAAGATGCGGGCAAGGAAAGAATTATGATTAAAAAACTATTATCATCGGTTCGGGGAAATGTTGCAATGACATTCGCATTGGCAGTCATTCCTGTGACTGGTGTAATGGCATTGGGATTTGATATCTCGCAGCTTTCAAACGCGCATACAAAGGCGCAAAATCTGTTGGATTCTGCGCTTTTAAATCCATTCACTGACAAACAAGCTTTCCTAGATCAGAATACAGTTCAACAAAAAGTCAATCAATTCATACAATTAAGCAATAATGATTCAAGTTTTAAGTTATCGGATGCGGTGGTCAGTAAAACTGGTGATACATGGCATGCAACAGCAACCTTTAAGACCAAGACACTTTTCGCCGGCTTGATTGGTGTTTCTGAAATGAATGGCAAGGTTGATAGTGACATTACAATCGGAACCAGAAACATTGAAGTTGTTTTCGTTCTTGATACTTCTGGCTCTATGGTTGGGGCAAGAATGGACGCACTAAAAGAAGCTGTTAAAAAAATGGTTTCTGATTTGGAAAATTATCAGGCGCAAAATATCAATCTTAAAATCGGCATGGTGCCATTTACTGATAATGTTAATATTGATCCCGCCAATGCCAATGCAAGTTGGATGGATATTAACGCATTATCGCCTATGCAAGACAATGGCTTTGCCAGCCATGTTAATCGGTGGCAGCTACTAAATCATTTGGGAAAAAGTTTCAGCGGATGCATTATGGAACGTCCGAATGATATGGATATGACCGATGAACCACCAAATGCCGGCAACCCAAAAAGCCTTTTTGTTCCATGGTTTTGGCCGGATGAACCGGATAATGAAATCATGTATCCGAATAGTTATATCCAGGATAAGGGTGGGTTTGATGATTTAAGCAAGGCAAAGGACCTTAGCAAATATGGAATAAATGGTACTAATCCATCCGCATGGACTGCTCCTATAACCAGACCATCATATACATTTTATTCAAATTATTTTGAGCCGCAAGGACCAAATTTTGCTTGTGATTCACAACCCATTACACCGTTAACCACAAACTACACCGGATTTGCCGCCAAGGTTGACCAATTAAACGCCTTGGGTGGCACTAACCTTGCCCACGGTTTAGCATGGGGCTTTAAAGTGATTTCGCCGGGGCTTCCGTTTGATGAGGGGGCTGCATATGGTTCTGGTGTACAAAAGATAATTATATTCTTCACCGACGGTGAAAATGCGGTGAATGCGTTTAGTACCCCGCTAACAAGTGCTTATACCCCTTGGGGCTATGCAAAAGACTTTATGCCAAGCGGTTCATATGCCGATGTCGATATTAAAAACTATCTTGATAATAAAACCAAACAAATTTGTAACAATATAAAAGCCAAAGGTGTTGAAGTTTATACGGTAGGTCTTTCTATTCCAACTGAAGAATCTAAAAATCTTTTGATGCAATGTGCGTCAAAAACTACAAACTTTAAAGCGGTTAATGATGCAAGTGAAATTGGCGATGCCTTCAAGGATATTTTCGTAAAAGTTACAGAATTACATGTAAGCAAATAAAAAATGTGGCCCGAATAAACTGAATTTACAAAGAAATTGAATTTACAGGGCCACAGAGTGATCTTCAACGAGGTTAGAAGATTAGAACGGGCAACTAATTGCCCACATCGTATGTTTAAAAAAAATTTAATATAAAAAAATAGGCAATTTTCTTAATTTATATGTCAATCTCACCGTGAAGGATTGCTTCTGCAACTAATTCAGCAATTGTCTTGCAGTTCATGCGCTCTTTTGCCTCATTGGTTTGGTTGAATACTGTGGAGTGCGATATTTTTAGTAGAAATGCGCATTCTGCCTGAGTATTTCCGTGCCGCAATAATTCAACAATTTGTCTTTGTCGTTTTGTAAGCCTATAATCTTTTTGGATAATTGCCGACTTGCTTTTAAGGCACATTCCACGGCGTGCAAAAAACTGTGCGGCCAAGTTAAGCGCGTCTTTGATTTCTTGGTTTTCTGTATCCTGCCCCGAAGTTAAAAGGCAGCTCCAGATACTTCCATCCGCGAATTTTAAAGGGACAGCAAAGCCATTTTCGTGCCCAAATGATTTAGCTTCTTCAAAAATTCGAATATGCTTATTTTCAAGAGGAAACGAATTGACAATTTCGCTCCACCAAAATGGTTTTTGCAAATCCATCACCATTTTTGCGGCATAATCATCAAAAATAAAATTACTATCGCGATAGTGGTTGAACCATTCGCCAGGGATATTACCAAAAGTACGCCTAAGTGGGCTTTTAATTTGTTTTTTTGCCGAAGAAATTTGAATACAGCCCCATTGCTCAAAACCAAACTCATTAATCATATTACCAAATCTGGCATTAAGATCTTCAAAGTCGTTTGAGTAGTCAATTTCCTCTATGAAGCCATATATCAATTCTTCATACTTATGCATATTATACCCCGCACATCAGGATAAACCGCAATATAAAAAAAGAAAAGCATCCTAAAGGTTTATTTTCGTTGAATTAAATTCTTACGTATTTGCAATAATTGATTTTCTTTAATTCCAATATTGTTCAAATAGCCAAGTAAAGAGCCTTCGTTACTATATATTTCGTCAAAGGCACTGTTTAGATATTCTTCACTGACTATACCCAAAGGTCGCATGGCGTTGACGTGGATTTTTTTTCCAATGCGTTTGGAAATACTTTCGGCGTATTTTTCAACCAATTCATCAAGATTATGAACCTTATTGGTTAGAAGATAGTCACCCATAATATCGTCATCATGAACATCCAAGGTTTTTAAAATTATGGCGCATAGGATGCCGGTTCTATCTTTTCCTGCCGCGCAATGAACCAATATTGGGTTGTCTGGCGTGGTAAGTGCTTCAAAGGCCTGCTTGAAAATCTCAATATGAATTGGTTCATAGGGGAGGCGACGATAGGTTTGCAGCATAAAATCATGTGTTTTTTGTGCGGTTACATCCTCGTCACGTAAAAATTGCAAATGCGGCGGCAGGGATTCACCATCGTCACCTTCAATGTTTCCAGTTATTTGTTTTATTGTACAGTCAATTTGATTGGGTTGTAATTTCCGCTCATTATATTTACGAAGATCAACAATGGTTTTGATTTTTAATTGGGACAGTTCATCTTGCCCATTCTGGCTTAGGCCCGATAATTGTCCTGAACGAAATAGTAGTTTTTCGCGCACTCTGTCGCCAGTTTTGGTTTTATATCTGCCAAAGTCGCGAAAATTGTGAACACCATCAATTTTTATAAAGCGGTTCATCAAAACCCCCTATTTACCGTTTTCATTATAGTCACGAAGCCTAGCACCAAT
This sequence comes from Hyphomonadaceae bacterium UBA1933, assembly GCA_002337085.1. Taxonomy (GTDB): domain Bacteria; phylum Pseudomonadota; class Alphaproteobacteria; order Caulobacterales; family Aquidulcibacteraceae; genus Pseudaquidulcibacter. The sequence continues at coordinate 611,896 of DDFH01000006.1, forward strand.
TTGTGCCATTTTTTCTATGGCTGGCAATAATTCATTTCCTAAATCAGTAAGTTCATATTCAACCGATGGCGGTTTTGTGTCCATGACGATACGTTTTATCACATTTTTCTTTTGTAATTGTGCCAAACGCGAACTAAGCATTTTAGAAGAAATCGGTACAAGATATGACTTTAGCTCGCTAAAGCGGCGCGCACCATCAGAAAGATTCCATATTAATGCCGGTGTCCATGCACCGCCCAAAAGTTCCATGATTTCTGTGATGTAACATTTGCCAGTAGGGGGTTTAAATTTTGCGGGGCGATGTTTTAGCATTGTTTATGCCTGTTTGAAAAAGTACAAATTCGGAAATCAGGTTACCGATTGTAAACCTATAAAACCAGTAACATAAAGTTACTATGTTTACAAATGTAATAATGGCGAATAGGGTAAGAGCTTCAATAAAGAAGAGGATAATATGAAATTATATTATAGCCCTGGTGCATGTTCACTATCGCCACACATTGTCTTGCGTGAGCTTGGTGTTGAGTTTGAATTAGTTAAAACCGATCTGCGCGCCAAAAAAACTGAAAACGGGGATGACTATTTTAAAATTAACCCAAAAGGTCAAGTTCCGGCACTTGCGCTTGATAGCGGTGATTTAATTACCGAAGGGGTCGCAATTACCCAATATCTTGCCGACACATATTCTGACAAAGGTCTTGCGCCATCTGCCCCATCTGTTGAGCGTGCAAAATTGATTAGCGTTTTAAATTATATCGCCGCCGAATATCATAAATCCTTTTCGCCATTATTTAACCCTATGGCAAGTGATGAGGTAAAGGCATATGCATTGGGCAATGTAAAACTTCGCCTTGATTATCTTGAAAAAGAACTTTCTGATGATCGGGAATTTATTATGGGCGATAAATTCACAATTGCCGATGCATATTTGTTTACAATAACCAATTGGGTGAACCATGTTGGCCTAAAACTCGTGGATTGGCCGCATCTTGCAAATTATTCAAAACGCATTGCTGGTCGCCCTGCGGTTCAGGCGGCATTAAAGGCAGAAGGTTTAATATAAATAACAACCCCCTCTTTGAAATGTCATTGAGGGGGATTATTTTATCTGAATGGTGGCTCATCAAAAGAGCGAAGTTTGCGGGAATGAACCACGCGCCCTTCATTACGAAGGTTTTCGATGGTTCGAATACCGATTTTTAAATGCTCTTGAATTGCGCGTTCATAAAATACGTTTGCCGCACCCGGAAGTTTGATTTCACCATGCACTGGCTTGTCAGAAATACATAGCAATGTGCCGTATGGAACGCGGTGGCGGAAACCTTGTGCCGCAACCATACAGCTTTCCATATCCACGCCAATGGCGCGTGACATATTAATAAGCTGCCGCTCTTTAGACCAATATAATTCCCAATTTCTATCGGCAAAACTAACCACTGTACCGGTTCTTAGGCGGCGTTTAAGGGTTTCTTTTTGTTCGCCGGTTATTTGCTTTGCCGCCTCAAAAATTGCGATTTGCACTTCGGCAATTGGCGGAATTGGAACTGAAACCGGCAAAATATCGTCAAGCACATTGTCGCGGCGCAAATAGGCGTGGGCAAGGACATAATCCCCAATCCGTTGGCTTTGACGCAAACCCGCGCAATGCCCCACCATTAACCAACAATGCGGGCGCAAAACCGCCAAATGGTCGGTAATATTTTTGGTATTTGATGGGCCAACCCCGATATTTACAAGGCTTATACCCTCACCCTCTTTACTAAGGAGGTGATAAGCAGGCATTTGATATTTGCGCCAATCGCTTTGCGATGTAATTCGCACGGCATCATCGGCATTGTTTATATCAATCTCAACCCCGCCAGAGCAGACAAGTTTATAATATGGGGCATTTGGATTTTTTATTTCTTCCGCAGCCCACTTTACAAATTCATCAACGTAACGGGCATAGTTTGTGAACAATATCCATGGTTGGAAATTGCGCCAATCGGTTCCGGTATAATGTAAAAGCCGCTTTAAGGAATAATCCGTCCTTAGGCCATCATAAAGTGAAAGCGGGCGAACATTTTGCCCATTAATATCCCAAAGACCGTCTGCAACCTCATCGCCAACATGATTTAAATCGGGGGTTGGGAAATGGCGTGCTAATTCATCAGGGGGAACATCGCCGACCCCAAGTTCATTTGCCCCCTCCATAACGAAACCATAAGGGATTTCTTGATCAGAATATGTGACTTCAAATTGTGGATCATATTCGTCAAACAATGGCTCTAATTGTTCGCGCAAATAATGGGCAAATTCATTAGGGTGGGTAAAAGTTCCAAGATAGGTTCCGGCAAAGTTAAATTTTGCATATGCGCGCGCGGAAACCGGTGGCGGTCTATCAGGATTATATTTTAAGATTAATTGTGGATAGCGGAATTTTTGCCGCGTCTCATTGCTTGGGGGCGTTCGTGTTTTGACATATTCCGATAATGCAACCCTTAGGGCATCGGACGCCGCCATGTATTTTTCGTTAAGTTCGTTTATAATTTTTTCGATAGTATTTTTATTATTGTTTTTATTCATACTCTTAATCATGAACCCGCTTTAAATTCTTGTCAAGCGGGGTATATTATTAGTTGGCAACAGTGTTATGACAATCAACATCTTCTTCCGCCTCAAGCGCGCTTTCAATGGCATTAAAGAGTGTGCTTATGTTAATTGGCTTTGGTACTACATTATCAAATCCACTATTGAGATAGAGGTCGATTTGCTCTTTTAAGGCGTTGGCCGTAACCGCGATAATGGGGGTTCGGTCACGGTGTGATTTGCATTCAAGATTCCGTATTTCGCGGGTTGCCGAAAGCCCGTCAAGCACCGGCATTTTAATATCCATAAGGATTATATCGAAATTTTCATTCTGCCAGCGTTCAACCGCCTCTTTGCCATTGCAAACAATCTCTGCATCTAGATTGATTTGTTCGAGCATAGTGCGGATTACCAATTGATTGGTTGGGTTATCTTCGGCAACCAAGACTTTTAAATCTTCGCCACTTCCATTATCGCCAACTTCTTCGGTGGCATCAATTTGCAAAGTTTCATGGTTTTGAATTCTTTCAAGTGGGAGGCGTAAAGTAACCGTCATGCCTTCGCCCAGTTCAGAATCCGCAAAAATAGCACCCTTCATAAGGCGGGTTAGTTGATTGCAAACCGCAAGCCCAATGCCAGAGCCAGCAATGGTATTCACCATGTCTTCCCCAGCCCAGGAGTTAAGTGAATATAGGCGGCGTGCGGTCTGCCTATCCATGCCAATGCCTTCGTCTTTGACGACTATTTCAAGCATGTTTCCATTATAATTGGCACTGATGTAAATATTACCTTGCGGTGTGTATTTTACCGAATTGGAAATGATGTTATCGATTATCTGCTGTACCCTGATAGCATCACCAATGTAATCCCCACTCGCGCCACTAATATCAAGGATAAATTTGACATTGTTCTTTTCAATTTGTGCTTCAAAAAGCCCGATAAGATTGGTGAACATATTATCAAGATTGAATGGCTTTTCGACAAGCTCAATCATGCCTTGTTCAACTTTGGTTAAATCAAGAATATCGTCAATTCGTGCCGACAAAAATTTACTACCATTCAAACAGGTTTCGAGAAGGGAGATTTGTTTTGACGTTAGATTTTCGCGTGGGAAAATTTGTAATAACCCAAGCATTCCGTTTAATGGGGTGCGCATATCATGGCTCATGGCGGCAAGAAATTGGCTTTTGGCCTCATTTGCGCGCTCTGCCTCAATTTTGGCGTTTAGATATTGCTGCTCATTTAGTTTTTTTGCGGTGATGTCACTGCGTGTACCGATGAATTTTGTTGGCTTACCATTTTTTATTTCGAGAAATTCGCCAGTAACACTTACCCAATTTGCGTAACCTTGTTCATTAAGTTCGCGGTATTCAAGTTTGAGGGGGGCATTATTTTTAACACAATTTTCCCAATGCTCATTCACCATCTTAAGGTCAAGTGGGTGGATTTTGGCCCAGATTTTTTCGTGAAATACCTTTATTGTGCTTGTGCCGTGAATATCGGGTTCGTAGGCGTTTTCGGCGGTAACAATGTCGTTGATATAATCAACCTCATAGATTGTCATGCCAGCAGTTTGGGTTGCGATACGGAAACGATTTGCAACAGATGATATTCTGTTTTTTGCGCTTACATCTTCGCTAATGTCACGAATTGCCCCGATAAAACGTGCAATGTCGCCATCATTGCCATATAAAAACCGCGCTTTTAAATTCACCCAGACCAAAAAATTATCAAGGTTATACATACGAAAATTTATATTTATTGTTTCGCGTGTAACCACGGCTTCTTCAGTTCGCTCAAGAACCATTTTGCGATCATCTTTATGGATTTTTTCAACAATGAAATCCGGGAATTGATTAACAGTCGTCATTTCATCCAAAAGCCTTGCCGTGTTTTGGATAATATGAAGTTGATTACGAGCGTAATCGCGGTCAAAAACCGTTATTCCTGCACTTTCGATAGCAAGTTCAAGTCGATAGGCGGATTCTTGAAGTTTTTGTTTGCGAATTACTTCGCGGCTTATATCTTTTATACTTCCGATAAGGCGGATTTGCTGGTTGTTCTCATCAAGAATGGGTTCAATGATGATTTTGGCCCAAATTAATTTATTATCTGTGCGGACAAAACGTAATTGAACGTCAAAAGTTTTATTATGTGTGCACAATAATTCCCACGCATTTTGTAAAACATCAGCGTCATCGGGATAAATGTTGTGCATAATGCGTTCAGCAAAGTTTTCAGCTTCGGGTGGGTAGTCGCCAAAAACAAAACTACAATTTTTTGAATAATAAACCTTATTGGTTTTTAAATCTAATTCATAAATATAAAGACCCGCATCCGAAGATGCGACTTTTACCATATTTAAAGAGCGTTCCAATTCTTCTTGGGTTTCAACCAAAACGCTAATATCGCGTAATATTGTCGAAAAATATGCGTTTTCGCCATGTCCGGTTTTTGTGATACTGATTAGTGCCGGGAATATAGTACCATCGGAGCGGCGGCCAAAGACACGTCTTTTAATACTTTTCCCAAGGGTTGGGTTTTTATTGGTGCGAAAATCTTCGCTAATTTCAGGGTGATGTGCGCGGTATTTTTCAGGTATTAGGGTTTCAACACTTTTGCCAATTACATCATCTTTTTTGTATTCGAAAATTGTTTCGGCGCCGTGGTTGAATTCTATAATTTCCAGATTGCAGTTCGTGATAACGATTGCATCTCCAGAGGCATCAAAAAGGCTTTTTATAATACTTTGCTTAATCATATGAATGCCGCTTGGGAAAAGGCGTCTCGCTCATGAAATTATAAATTGTATTACTGCATGGTAATCAGATATTGATTTATAATTGATTAAAATTTATTAATCACAAGTAAATTTATAAGGAATTATACTTAAGTATTAGTGTTTGCATATGTATTATATGGTTTTTATGCATAAAAAATGTGCTTGTTTGCTAATTTATGCCTAGCGCGGCTTAAAACTAAGATTACAAATTAAATTAGCTAAGTGCGATAAAAGAATATTAAAGATAGAACTATTTTAAATTGCCCAATTAAGTAATTTATAAAGATGAGATTTATAAATGGTTCGAACCAAGCTTGATTATTAGCAAAGCGGTAAGGGCATGAAATGAAGGAAAATGGCGCACCCAGAGCGATTCGAACGCCCGACCTATTGATTCGTAGTCAATTGCTCTATCCAGCTGAGCTATGGGTGCGCATTAATGTGCAAGGCGGGCTTGTTATTAAATAAGTGACCAAAGTTCAAGCTATAATATCAGTAGAAATCCACATTGCCTCATTTGATTACAGAAGGTTTGCTTAAAAGCCTTTAAAAAGGATATTAAATTCGAGTATTTAACGAAAACCATGCTGCTGTTTTATGTAAATTCGCCAATTTGGCTAATTGAATGGAATTTTTTGGGCTTTCGTGCTTTGAGTAGCTATGAACAGAATGGCACAAGCAAGAATTTATAATAACAAATCTCGGTTATCTGGGGCTTTACGCCTTGGTAATGAGTTTTTATGGCGCGCTGTACCGTTTTTGATTTTCTTTGCGGTTTTTGCGCCAATTTTAATTGGGGCTTATCATGAATTTTCTTCAGGTGCATTGCCATTACAAACACCAAAAACCATTACCGATGGTGAAACATTCTTTCGGGCGATATTGTTGAAAAACTTTGGTGAAACTGGTCTTAAATTATTTTCGATTGTGCCATCGGCGATAATGATGTTCGCCATTTTTAAAATCACCAAATTATTTGATGCGCCAATTTGGGCGCGGGCAATTGCGGCGAGTTTGATTGTGGTGTTGCCATTATTTAATCTTGCGCCCAATTTGTGGGAACGCCCAGATGATGCACTTTTTGCGGCATTATGCGTTTTAATGGCATATAATATTGTTTGTGCGATAAAGACTTCGAGCCAGCTTTGTCTTGGGGTTGCATTCACGCTTGCCATTATAATTACATTTTTGCGCCCCATCAGTTTTTGGCCGCAAATTTTAATTTTCTTAATCGCAAGATTTACGTCTAATGATTTTAAAAGCGATGCAAAATATGGACTTGTTACCTCATTAATCTGGGGGCCTGGGTTATTCATGGTTTTGGCGTTTTTGAATGCTTTTAAATCATATAGTGCGATAAATAGCGTAAAAATGGCACTTTCTGATATGTTTAAAAATAGCATGGCAAGTGATGCTGCGGGCAATGCCATTAATTTTATTGGCCTTTTGCCGGCAATGCTGCCGTTTGTAATATTATTGGCATTGGGGCTTTTGGGGCTTGTGCTTTTACTTACCAACGAAAACCGCGTTAAAAAGCATTATTATGCCGCCGCGATTATTTTGCTTTGCTTTGTGGGTGTTGCAGTGTTGGGGGGCGGCTTGTCATTAACAAGATTACTGCTTGATCCAATATTAATCGCCCTTGCGGCAGCAATTACGGGTTTTGGCATCGAGAAGCTACGGGCAATTATCGCACCCTTTAAATTCAACATTCCTAAAAGAAATGCTAATTCGTCTCATTGACTTGGGGCTTGATTGCACTACATTCATACCATGTCAGACGTAATTGATAGCGCATTATTAAGAGCCGAAGAAAAAACCAAGGCAATTGGCGAACGCTTTACTGCGCCGCGTCGCATGGTCATGAAAAAATTGTTGGAGGCTTCTAAACCTCTAAAAGCCTATGACATTATCGGTATCCGCGAAGAAAATGGAAGCCCGGCAAAGCCACCAACCATATACCGCGCCCTCGAATTTCTGTGCCGCACGGGGCTGGTTCACAAGATTGAAAGTGATTCCAGCTATTTCGTTTGCACCCATTCCGATCATTGCCATTATGATACCCATGTCCCAATGGTGATGATTTGCGATAAATGCGGCAGCGTGAGTGAGGTTCATTTGGTTGCGGTCGAGGCGATGATAAATGAAACCGCCCAAAAAGCGGATTTCCAAATTACCCGCACCCTAATCGAAACCCACGGCACATGCGCAAATTGCCGTACGGCGTTTGCATAGTTTCCCGACATAATTTGACTCTTTAACTTTTTTCCTATATAGCCCGCGCAAGAATTTCGGCACATTGCCAAAATAACCATGTCTGCACGATCTCGTTTACCAAATTAGGCTCGTCCCATAAAAATTTGGGGTAAAACGAATGGGGTAGAGTGGTCCCCCCGCACAGCGTTATCGCCCTGCGGGGTGTTTTGCGTTGTGTGCGTTTGAAAGGTTTTTTAGAAGTGTTTGATGCTTTAACGGAAAAATTAGGTAGTGTTTTTGACAATCTTACCGGACGCGGTGCGCTTTCGGAAAAAGATGTTGAGGCGGCACTGCGTGAGGTTCGCGTCGCCCTGCTTGAGGCGGACGTTGCCTTGCCCGTTGTTAAGCAATTTATTAACAACGTAAAAGAAGAAGCCGTTGGCGAAAAAGTAATTCGTGCCGTAAAACCAGGGCAACAAGTTGTTAAAATCGTTCATGATGCCTTGATTGAAACATTGGGCGGCGCCCATGAGCCAGAAGATTTGAAAATATCTTCCCCACCATCGGTTATTATGATGGCGGGTCTTCAAGGTTCTGGTAAAACTACGACCACTGGTAAATTGGCGCTTCGCCTTAAGAAAAAAGACCGCAAAAAAGTATTATTGGCATCACTTGATACCCGTCGCCCTGCGGCGATGGAGCAATTGGCGATTTTGGCAACCCAAGCCGAAGTAGAGAGTTTGCCAATTGTTCAAGGTCAGTCACCGATTGAAATTGCAAAACGTGCGATGCAGGCGGCAAAATTAGGCGGCTTTGATGTTGTAATTCTTGATACCGCTGGTCGGACTTCGATTGATGAGGAAATGATGGTTGAGGCGGCAAATATCGCCAAAATCGCCAATCCTTCGGAAATCCTTTTGGTTGCCGATAGTTTAACTGGTCAAGATGCGGTCGAAACTGCAAAACGCTTCCATGAACGTTTGCCCTTAACTGGTATCATCCTAACCCGTGCCGATGGTGATGGGCGTGGTGGTGCGGCATTGTCAATGCGTGCGGTTACTGGTTTGCCAATCAAATTCTTAGGTATTGGTGAGAAGATTGACGGGCTTGATGTTTTTGATGCCCGCCGTATTGCCGGGCGTATTTTGGGCCAAGGTGACGTTGTTGCATTGGTTGAAAAGGCGGTTGAAAATGCCGATATGGCGGCGGCCGAAAAAATGGCTGCCAAAATGGCAAAAGGCAAATTCGACCTTGACGATTTGTCGATGCAATTGCGCCAAATTCAGAATATGGGCGGCCTTGGCGGCATTATGGGCATGTTACCGGGTGCGCAGGCGGCGAAAAAAGCGCTTGATAATGGCGTGGTAAATGAAAAAATTATAACCCGCCAAATCGCGGTCATTTCTTCAATGACCAAAAAAGAACGCCAAAAGCCAGACCTTTTAAACGCATCACGTCGTCGCCGTATTGCAACGGGTGCCGGTGTTGATGTGGCAGAGGTTAATAAGGTTATCAAAATGCACCGTTCAATGGCTGATATGGTTAAATCCATCGGCAAGGGCGGCATGAAGGGCCTTATGCAAAAAATGGGTGGCATGAAAGGCGGCATGCCAAGTGAAGAACAATTAAAAGCATTGGGCGAAAAGGCACTGCAATCAGGTGCTATGCCGTCAATGGGACAGAATATGCCACAAGGCCTTCCTGGGCTTGGTGGCGGTGGTTTACCGGGGCTTGGCGGCGGTCTGCCAGGTTTAGGTGGCTTTGGTTTTGGTAAGAAAAAGTAATTTAAATTTAAGTAAGGAAGTAAAATATGTCTTTGAAAATTCGTTTGGCTCGTGGTGGCTCTAAAAAACGTCCAGTTTACCGTGTTGTTGTTGCTGATGCGCGCTCTCCTCGTGATGGTCGTTTCATCGAAAAAATTGGTTCTTATAACCCACTTTTAACTGTTGAATCAGGACAGCGTTTTGTTGTTGATCTTGAAAAAGCTGCTGAATGGGTAAAAAAAGGTGCGCAACCTACTGATCGTGTTGCACGCTATCTTGCTCAACAAGGTATTGGTACTTGGACCAATGGTAACAACCCACAAAAAGCTGAGCCTGGTCAAAAAGCTAAAGAGCGTGCTGCTGAACGTCTTCAAAAAGAAGAAGATGCAAAAGCTGCTGCTGCTGAGGCGGCTGCTGCACCAGCTGAAGAAGTTGCAACCGAAGAAGCGGCTTCTGAATAATTTATGTCTGATAATGCCAAAGTATTGATTGGTGTTATACAAGGTGCCTTTGGGGTGCGTGGTGAATTGCGCGTAAAGTCATTCACCGCAGACCCAGAGGCAATCTTTGAATATTCGCCCTTTTTGAATGAAAAGGGCGATATTTTATTTGAAGTAAAATCATGGCGTGCCATTAAAGAGGGATTTTCATTTTTCCCGAAAAAATCCATTACTCGTGAAGAGGCAATGGCATTGCGCAATATAAAACTTTATGTGCCACGTGATAAATTCCCCGAGCTTGAAGAAGATGAATATTATCAGGTTGATTTAGTCGGCCTAAAGCTTGAGGATTTGGACGGCAATTATATGGGGCGTGTTAAAGCAATCATCACAACCGGTGAAGACTTGCTTGAGGTTGAAGATACCCCAAATGTCAAAAAAAGCTGGTTTGTACCATTTACGCGCGCCAATGTGCCAATTGTTGATATGAAAAACAAAAAAATGGTTTGCGATTTACCAGATGGCTTCTTAGAGCCAGAAGAAAAAGAGCAATAATTATTTCGTCAAAAGACTAAAGATTGTAAGCATCAAATCTTCGGGATTTGTTGTGTGCGCCTCATCCCCTTCAAGCAAATTCATATTATCAAGTGTTGCCGCGCCAATGCAAATTGACCATAATAATAACGCGATTTTTTCGGGGGTTTGCCCCTTTATTGGGCGCGGGGCATAGCTAGTGAAGGTTTTAATTATATAATCTTTTGCCTTGGCGCTCATGTCTTCAAATTCTGGAAGTGTGTTCTCCCATTTGCGGAATATAAGGGCAAAGCGATATGGATATTTCTGTGCCCAATGAATGAAAAAATTCATCATTGAAACCACGTTATTATATGATGGTGCTGCTTGTACGGCGGGGATAGCTTTTATCAAACTATCAATTTCAATTGTTGCGAGGCGCAATAAAAGCGCATTATTGTCGGCAAAGTAATTTTTGCCTGTTTCGGGTGCAAGTTGATAAATCTCTTCGATTTTTTTTATATCAACAAAGTGATGCCCCTTGTCATCAAGGATACGAAACGCACCATTAATTATTATTTCTTCTGTACCGCCAGCCATAAACCACACCCTAAGCGCGGAATAGCATGTAGTATTTATTTCTACAAGTAGCCAAGAGTTGTAATTATATTTGCTTTTTACGGTTGATATACGGGCAAAGTCCATCTAAACAAGCCGAAACAGAAAGATATTCTATGACAAATCGTCCGTCTCAAAGACAAAATAATGAAACCCGTAAAATCGAACTTATCCCCAATTTTTCACCTTATGCCGAAGGTTCATGCCTGGCGAAATTTGGTAATACCCATGTGCTTGTAACCGCCACAGTGGAAGAAAAAATTCCCAATTGGCTAAAAGGGCAAAAAAAGGGTTGGATTACTGCGGAATACGGGATGTTGCCACGCGCCACCCATACACGCGGTCGCCGTGAAGCGGCATCGGGCAAACAAACGGGGCGGACACAAGAAATTCAACGTCTTATTGGTCGTGGTCTTAGAAGTGTGGTTGATTTGGAAAAATTGGGTGAACGCCAAATCCTGCTTGATTGCGATGTTATTCAGGCTGACGGCGGCACACGCACCGCAAGTTTGACTGGTGCATATGTTGCCCTACAAGGCGCGGTTAAATATTTGCTTGAAGAAGGTTTATTAACCGAAAACCCAATCAAGGCGGCGGTTGCGGCAATTTCATGCGGCATTTATCAAGGGCAACCCGTGCTTGATTTGGACTATGCCGAAGATTCCAACGCCGAAGCCGATGCCAATTTTATCATTGCCGAAGGATTGGGTTTAATCGAAGTTCAAGCCACCGGCGAAGAACGCCCCTTCACCGAAGCCGAATTCCAAGAACTATTAAACCTTGCAAAACAAGGCTGCGGCGAATTATTCGAATTACAGCGGGCGGCATTGGGATAGTTTTACTTCTCCCCCCTAAACTTTAGTTTGGGAAAGGGGGCCATGCGAAGTATGGTGGAGGGGAGTGCGGTGCGCATTTTCTTAACTGTAAGATTTTAACGGGGCGTTGCCCCGCCCCACCGTCCGCTTCGCGTCCACCTCCCCAACTTCGTTAGGGAGGAGATGGCGGCGCTATCACCACCGTGATTTTTACCCTTATAATAAGACATATCAGCTAAATTAAAGCCTGATGCTGGGCTGATAAATGTCAGGAAATGTCAGGGTTTTGCCTGTTTGTTTTTTCGCTTTTGAATTTGTCTGAGATTGAGAATGTCAACAAATGTCAACATTTTAAGGCGTGGCAAAAAGACACCGAAATATTTTGGCAAGCCATTGATTAATAATGATTTTATTGGGGTGGAGTGTTGTTACAAAGGGGTGAAAAACGGTTAAAAATAGGGGGATTTATGCGATATATTTGGCTTTTTCAACGAGATACCGGACATTTTTCTTGCAGAAAAATTCCGGCATGACAAAATTCGTAATTCGTAATAGCGGTTAAATCATTTCCCCAAGTAGAAATTCACCGTCAACGCCGATAATGCGGGCATTTATGATTTCGCCTGCTGTATCATGTGGAATTTTTATGCGGGTGAAATTGTCCAATCTGCCTTGATTGTTGTTTTCAAGCAAAACCTGTTGCACCGTGCCGACTTCGGCATTTAGGAGTTTTTGTAACGCCGCTGCGGCATGGTCACGCAAAATCTTTGCCCGTTCTTTGATAAGTCCGCGCGGATGTTGCGGCATTTTTGCCGCCGGAGTCATGGGGCGCGGGGAATAGGGGAATACGTGAACAAAGCTAAGCTGCGCTTCATCAATCAATGACAGGCTTTCGGCAAAATGCTCTTCATCTTCGGTCGGGAAGCCCGCGATAATATCTGCGCCAAAGGCAATTTCGGGGCGCACGGCTTTGAGGCGTGATGTAATTTCGATTGCTTGTTCACGACTATGGCGGCGTTTCATCCGCTTTAGAATAAGGTTGTTTCCATGCTGCAAAGACAAATGCAAATGCGGCATGAGGCGTGGATTTTCGGCAAAATGCCTGAAAAGCGTGTCGTCAATTTCCACCGCATCAATTGATGAAAGGCGCAGGCGCGGTAAATCTGGGCAAAGCCTAAAAATTCTATCCACCAAATTGCCAAGGTTTGGCGCACCCGGCAAATCTGCACCCCATGCGGTTAAATCAACGCCCGAAAGCACGACTTCTTTTATGCCCCTATCAACGAGGCGGTTAATCACCCTTACAATTTCTGTCGCGGGGACAGAGCGGGAGTTACCGCGCCCAAAAGGAATAACGCAAAATGTACAACGATGATCACAACCGTTTTGGACTTGAATATAGGCTCTTGTCCGCCCCTCGATACCATCAATCAAATGCCCTGCGGTTTCTTTGATGGACATGATGTCATCAACCACGATTTTTGCATCATCATGAAAAAGATTGAGATAGGTTTTTTCATCCGCCTTTTGGGAATTACCAATAACTTTGGTAACTTCATCCATTTCGGCAAAACTTGCGGGGTCAATTTGTGCGGCACAACCAGACACAAGGATTTGTGCACCAGGGTTTTCGCGTTTTGCCTTGCGGATTGCTTGTTTGGCTTGGCGCACTGCCTCTGCGGTAACGGCGCAGGTATTTACGAGGATTACAGGTTGATTAAGGCCGCGCGCCGCCTTTTTCATCGCCTCGGTTTCATATAAATTAAGACGGCAGCCCAAAGTAATCGCCTTGATATTACCTTCGGAAGCGATATTAATTTCAAATTCTTCTTTGTTTTCAGAACTGTTTAAATTTTTGGGGTTGTCTGTCATTAAAATATTGTCAAATCTAATTTATTGCCCATATATAGACAAAAAGGGATTATTACAATGTTAGAGATGTTTCAGCGTTTGGCGCATGGCGGTGGCGGTTTTTGGCTTTTTGTACATTTCGTTTTGGCGGTTTGGGCAGTTTATTCAATTTTCCAAAACCAAACCAGTGGCGGCCTTTCAAAAGTGCTATGGGCCTGTTTGGTTTTCTTCTTCCCGCTTGGCGGTTTGATTTTGTGGTTTTTCTTTGGCCCCAAGGCACAGAAATAATTGCAATAAAACTACCTACATTGTTTGTGGGCAGATAAGTCATGTAAAGCAAAACATGGCTGGTGGGGATTTATCCCCACTTTTCATTTTGCCTTATAATAGCCGAGTTGGTAAGCAAAATTAAATGATAGCATTTGATAGCGTTTGACAGCGTTTTTTTACAATTAGAACTTCGCCGAAAATTCCTTGATTGCTGCGACTGCTTCGGGTTCGTTTAGGATTGGGGCGTGGCCGACATTGGGGACATTGCGCACAATTAAATCTGCTTTTACCTCGTGCATTTTGGCGACAATATCGGGGGTGTTAAGGTCACTTATGGCGCCGCGTATCAACATGGTTGGGATGGCAATATTTGCCTTGAATTGTGGCCAAATATCGGGAAGGGGTGCATCGGGGTCGGCGCTTGATACGCTTTCACGGATTTGCGGATCATAATCAAGGACAAAGCCATCATCGGTTTTGCGGCAAGTGCGTTCGGCAAAATCAAGCCAGAATTTATCGTCAGCATCACGGGTGGGGAAGGCATCAAGATTTATTGCTTTTACCGCTGCTGCTGCCTCATCAAGGGTTTTGAATAATGAGCCACTGCCGACATAAGAGCGGATGCGTTTAATGCCGCCAAGGGCAACCTCAGGGCCGACATCGTTTAAAATTATGCCTTTGAACAAATCGGGGCGGAAAGAGGCAAGAAGCATTGAAATTAAACCACCCATTGACGTGCCAATAAAAATGGCGGGCGAAATTTTTAATTCTTCAAAAATTGCGACCACATCCATCGCATAGGTTACGGGGTTATAATTGGCGGCAATTTTATCATAATCGGATTTGCCACGACCACGGACATCGATTGCAAAAATCTCATGCCCCAAGTTAAGCAATATATCGAAAATTGGGGAGAAGTCCTTGTGATTACGGGTAAGCCCATGAATCAAAAACACCGGTGGCTTTGCACTTGGTGTTGTTGGTTTTAAATTAAGGACAAATGTTTTTACGCCATCTTTGCCAGCAATGTAAAATTCTTGCATTTTTCCCCCGAAGATATGGTTACAAGTTTCATTGGTTTGGCGCATTTTCATTTAACAACATAATTGCTGGACTACAAAGCGAAAATAACATATGAAACCAAAATCGATAAACCCCCGGGGAGCCATGCTTTGGCTGAGAGGTATAGGTTGCGCTATACGACCCGTAGAACCTGTAAGTTAAAACTTGCGAAGGGAAGGGACTGCGGAATATCCGCCACGCCCCCTTTTCGCCTATAATAGAGAGAAACCAAATGGCGAATAATCTTAATGTAACAACTGGCCCAATTCGCGGCAGCCGTAAAATATATGTTGGTGATTATAAAGTTGCAATGCGTGAAATCGACCTTGAACCAAGCGCAAATGAACCGGCGGTGCGTGTTTATGACACTTCTGGCCCTTATACCGACCCAAATGTAAAAATTGATATTGAAAAAGGTCTTGAACCATTACGCCGTGATTGGATTATGGCGCGCGGTGATGTTGAGGAATATCAAGGACGCTCTTTGAAACCAGAAGATAATGGTCAACTTGGCCCGGATCGCTCTGGCGGGGTGAAACCGTTTCCTAATGTTCCTTTATTGCCACTTCGGGCAAAGGCAGGAAAAAACGTTTCGCAAATGCATTATGCGCGCCAAGGCATTATCACACCTGAAATGCATTATGTTGCCGAACGTGAAAATTTGGGACGGGCGCGTCTTAAAGAATATGTGCGCGATGGCATGGATTTTGGGGCATCGATTCCCGATTATGTGACACCAGAATTTGTTCGTGATGAAGTAGCACGTGGGCGGGCAATTATTCCCAACAATATCAACCACCCAGAAACTGAACCAATGGCAATTGGGCGTAATTTCTTGGTCAAAATCAATGCCAATATTGGTAATTCTGCGGTGGCCTCTGATGTTGCCAATGAGGTTGATAAAATGGTGTGGTCAATCCGTTGGGGTGCCGACACGGTTATGGATTTATCAACAGGGCGAAATATTCACGATACACGTGAATGGATTATCAGAAATTCACCAGTTCCGATTGGCACTGTTCCAATTTACCAAGCGCTTGAAAAAGTGGGTGGCATTGCCGAAGAATTAACATGGGAAATTTTCCGCGATACATTAATCGAACAAGCCGAGCAGGGCGTTGATTATTTCACTATTCACGCCGGTGTTCGCCTTGCCTATATTCCGCTTTCGGCAAAGCGGGTTACAGGTATTGTTTCACGTGGTGGCTCTATTATGGCGAAATGGTGCTTGTCCCATCATAAAGAAAGCTTCCTTTATGATAATTTCGAGGAAATTTGCCACATCATGAAGCAATATGACATTGCTTTCTCGCTTGGTGATGGTTTGCGTCCAGGCTCAATTGCCGATGCAAATGATGAAGCACAATTTGCCGAACTTTACACATTAGGTGAGCTTACAAAAATCGCATGGCAACATGATGTCCAAGTGATGATTGAAGGCCCAGGGCATGTGCCAATGCACAAAATCAAACAAAATATGGATAAGCAGCTAGAGGCATGTGGCGAAGCACCATTCTATACATTGGGGCCCCTAACCACAGATATTGCACCGGGGTATGACCATATTACATCTGGCATTGGTGCGGCAATGATTGGCTGGTATGGCACGGCGATGCTTTGCTATGTAACACCTAAAGAGCATTTGGGTTTACCAGACCGTGATGACGTGAAGGTTGGGGTTGTAACCTATAAACTTGCGGCACATGCGGCGGATTTGGCAAAGGGGCATCCAGCGGCAAAGGTGCGTGACGATGCATTATCACGCGCACGCTTTGAATTCCGTTGGCGTGATCAGTTTAATTTGTCATTAGACCCTGATACTGCCGAACAATATCATGACCAGACCTTGCCAGCAGAAGGTGCGAAAACCGCGCATTTCTGTTCAATGTGTGGACCAAAATTCTGTTCAATGAAAATTACCCAAGAAGTGCGGGACTTTGCCGCAAAGCAAAATTCACAAGAATTTGTTGCATCATCAATCGAAAACGCGGATGAAGGTATGAAACAAATGAGTGAAAAATTCCATGAAATAGGCGGGGAACTTTATATTCCCGCAAAGTAGGATTTGTATGAAAAAATTATTTATCGCCCTTTTGATATTATGTCTGCCACAGATTGCGGCTGCGCAAGCAGCCCAAGAAGATCATAATTCCGTTGATATCTTCTATGGCACTATTGAAAAAAAGGGCGATAAATTAATTTTAAAACGCTGTGACATTGGTTCGCATGAATATATTTTGCTTAATTCCCCCGTATCAAAAGCGCCAATGTTGGATAAGTTACAAAAATACAAATTTAAAAACCCAACTTCTATTATGATTGTTGGACATTATACCGAAATCAATGCGGGCGATGAGATGTCATCCCCCACGGTTTCTGCCCTTGAAGTGTTTGATTATGATGAAATTCAAGAGGGAAGTTCGTGCCATTTGGTGGATGCTGTTTCGGACACCTTTTCTGACCCTGCCATAAATAAACCGCACTGAATTTTTATTTTTGATTCCTTAATAAAAATAATAAGGGAGCAAAAAATGGCAAAATACGAACTATCAATAAATCGCATAATAAATGCCTCGCCAGAAAAAATTTGGATGGCATGGACCAAGGCAGAAGTTGTTGAATTATGGTTCTGCCCCAAGCCGTGGCATGTAAAAGTTCATGAACTTGACGTTCGTGTCGGCGGCGCATCAAGAATGACAATGTATGGCCCAAATGCCGAAGAATTTCCAAATGATGGTGTTTTCTTGGTAGCTGAACCCAATAAGCGCCTTGTTTTTACCGATGCTTTTATAAAAGATTGGATGCCTTCGGCGCGTGCATTTTTTGTTGGCGAAATTCTATTAGAGGATTTGGGCGATGGCACAACAAAATACATCGCAACCGCCCGCCATTGGACAGAAGAAGCAATGAAAGAACATGAACAAATGGGCTTTCATGAGGGTTGGAATATTTGCGCCACCCAAATGGAAGAAATTTTACAAGATTTATAACAAAACCCCGCTTTTAGGCGGGGCTTTAATTTAACTTCTTTCAACTTCGGCAATAAGTTCATCAAGTTTTTGGACGACAATTTTGGATGTCTCGTCCATTTTAAAGAAGGCTTCAAGCGCGCCATGGCGATCGCCATTATTGAATAATCTTGCGGCGTCTTTGCCATATTCGTGCACCAATTTATGCGGTGTTTCAATGGCATAAAAGGCATTGCTAAGGTTGGAGTGTTCAACTTTCATATTGTTCCACCATTTGCCAAGGCGACAAGAATTATGGTCGGTCAATTCGCTTTCATTCAACGATGACATGCCAGAAATCAAGCCAGCAAGGCGTTTCTTCCATAACAAGTGATCCGATTTTGCGCGGTAAAGCACGTAATTATCGACATTTGCTTGTTCAAGAATTACGAATTGTTGGTTTACGCTATTTTCAGATTCGGCAACAACACCAACGGCTTCATTAATCAAATCCATTGCGCCACTTGCCGAGGTTGCGGCACGTGTAGCGCTTTGGGTTAATTCATCAACCGCCATTTTTTGCTCACCAAGGACATGGGCAACATTGGCAACACCATGTGCGCCTTGGGCAACTTCACTTGATGCTTCCGAAACACTATTTGCCGCCATTTGCGCGGCACTGGTTGCCTCACTGGCCGCGCTTTTTGCGGTATTTATTGCATTGATAATTGAATGTAATGCCTCTTCGAGGCGACCAATACGTACCCGAATGGTTTCGGTTGATTTTGCGGTTTGTGACGATAATTGTTTTACCTCTTGCGCCACAACGGCAAAGCCACGACCGGCTTCACCGGCACGTGCTGCCTCGATAGTGGCATTTAGTGCCAGAAGGTTGGTTTGTGATGCTATATTCTCAATTTCTTGAGCCATGCCGCGAATGTCGCCTGTGGCTTCAGAAAGGTTTTTTAAATCGGTGTCGACAAGGTTTAGGGCTTCATTCACACTTTCACTTGACTTGGCTGCGCCGACAACTTCTTGCGCACCTTGTGAAGATTTAGCCGCTGCCGCCTCTAATGAAACGTCCGTATCTTTTGCAAGAGATGCGATTTGTGAAATTGAAGCGGTTAGCTCTTCAATTGCCGATGCCATTGCCGAAATTTCACTTTCACTGGTTTTCATTTCGGCATAAGAGCGGGCAATCGATGCCTGAATATTGCTGGCATTAAGTGAAGAATTTACCGCAAAGGCAAGTGCATTTTTATCGCTTTCCTTAATTTTTGCCTGCGCAAGGCTAATTATTGGCGAAAATTCACTTTTTGGAATTTCGCAATTAATTGATTCGCGATTTAATATTGAGCCTAGAATTGTAAGGCTATCTTTAAAAAACGCTTGGTTTTTAATTGTTTCATTATTTGTAGAATTTGCGAATACTGAATCATTATTTGCTTTTAGGGTGTTTAACACGTTTATAACCTCATATTTACTTTTTTAAGTAAGGTTATTGTGTAAACAAAAGAATAAAAATGTAGCAAATGTAACAAAATTGCATACTTATTAGGCAGTTCTAATAAGTATGCATAATATCTTAGTGATTTTATCAAAATAAAACCCCGCTTTTGGGCGGGGTTGTTTTTAGGCTAATTCCTTTCGGCTTCGGATATTAGGTCGTCAAGCAATCTGACAACCTGTTTAGAGGCCTCATCCATTCTGAAATATGCGTCCATTGCACCTTTGGCGTCACCTGATTTATAAAGTCTAGCCGCTTCTTTACCATTGTCATGCACCAATTTATGCGGCGCATCGAGGGCGTAAAATGTCGATGATAGGTTTGCGCTTTTATCTTTCACTTCACCCCACCATTTGCCAAGGCGGCAAGAATGGTGATCGGTTAATTCGCGTTCATCGAGGCTTGCCATGCCTGAAATCAAACTAGCCAATTTTTTCTTCCATAGTATGTGATCTGATTTTGCACGGTAAAGCACATAATTATCGACATGCGCCATTTCTAGAACATGTAGCTCTTGTTCAATTAGTGTGTCTGAATGGGTTGCAACTTCAACCGATTCGTTAAGTAAGTTCATTGCCTCGGTTGCCGAGGTTGCGGCGCGTGTAGCGCTTTGGGTTAATTCATCGACCGCCATTTTTTGCTCACCAAGGACATGGGCAACATTGGCAACACCATGTGCGCCTTGGGCAACTTCACTTGATGCTTCCGAAACACTATTTGCCGCCATTTGCGCGGCGCTGGTTGCCTCACTTGCTGCGCTTTTTGCGGTGTTTATTGCATTGATAATTGAATGTAATGCCTCTTCGAGACGACCAATACGTACCCGAATGGTTTCGGTTGATTTTGCGGTTTGTGAAGATAGTTGTTTTACCTCTTGCGCCACAACGGCAAAGCCCCGACCCGCTTCACCGGCACGTGCTGCCTCGATAGTGGCATTTAGTGCCAGAAGGTTGGTTTGTGATGCTATATTCTCAATTTCTTGAGCCATGCCGCGAATGTCGCCTGTGGCTTCAGAAAGGTTTTTTAAATCGGTGTCGACAAGGTTTAGGGCTTCATTCACACTTTCACTTGACTTGGCTGCGCCGACAACTTCTTGCGCACCTTGTGAAGATTTAGCCGCTGCCGCCTCTAATGAAACGTCAGTATCTTTTGCAAGAGATGCGATTTGTGAAATTGAGGCGGTTAGCTCTTCAATCGCCGATGCCATTGCCGAAATTTCACTTTCACTATTCTTTAATTCAGAAAATGAACGTGCGATTGATGCCTGAATATTGCTGGCATTAAGAGAGCTGTTGACGGTAAATGATAAAGCGTTACGGTCGCTTTCCTTAATTGTTGCTTGGGCAAGATGGATTATAGGAGAAAATTCATTACTCGGTATTTCGCCATCTAAATGCTCGCGATTAAGTATATTACTCAAGATTTTTATACTGGTCTGATAAGTGCTACCAGAATTTTGTGCAAAATCTTCCATTGTGTTTGAATCTAACATATTAAGCATAAGCGTCTCCCGACATAATTAGACGGTTCTAATGTTGTTCGGTAAAGGAAAGCCTAATATTCTAATAATTATTGCATTTATCGTGCAACTATTGTCACAAAACTATCATATGAAAATTATTAGTGCAGCCCAAACTCAGGATGTCCATGCGGTTCACCTTCTTCATCGGGGTCGGCGTGAATAATTGTGTCGGTGTCTGGATAGGCTTCGCGTATGCGCGCTTCGGCCTCAACAACTATTGGATGGGCTTCTTGCAAAGTTAGATTTGGCGGAAGTTCAAGGTGTAATTGCACATGAAGCCATTTTCCAGAAACCCGTGTTCTTAAATCATGCATACCGCGCACTTTATCTATTGAAAGAATGATTTCACGAATTTTTTCGCGAACATCCTCTGGTGCTTCTTTGTCAAGAAGGTGGTCAATGGCTTCGGTTGCAATATGCCATGCCCCAATGAAAAGCCATATTGTAATGAATAGACCAGCAATCGCATCGGCGAAAAGAATTTTAAATTTTATTGCTAAGAAAATACCAACTAGCGCCACAGCGTTTGATAATAAATCGCTTAGATAATGTGCCCTATCTCCTTTGGTCGCGATAGAGCCGGTTTGCCGCAATGCCCAGGTTTGGAAGCTAATAAGTACGGTGGTTAAAATAATTGAGATTATCATAACCCAAATCGCACCGCCTTCAGGACGAATTTCAACCGGATGAATAAGTCTTTCGACCGAGCTTGTACCAATTAATACGCAAGAGATTGCAACTAGACCCGCTTGAAACATTCCGGCAAGCGCCTCTGCCTTGCCATGGCCATAACGGTGATCTTCATCAGGCGGGGCTTGCGCATAACGAACTGAAAACAGGGTTATTAAAGAGGCTACTAAATCAAGGCCGGAATCCGCCAAAGATGCCAAAACCGCATTTGAACCAGAAAATCTTACGGAAAATGCCTTTATAACGACTAAAATAAATGCAACACTTACCGAAGCAATTGAGCTAAGCATAAGTATTTTTTCGCGTGAATTTTTGTTAGTTGGGGGGGAAGTCGTCATTTTTATGTGATTCTCCGTTTATTTTGTAAGAATGTTCAGCAAAAACACATCTACAAGATTGACTTTTTCAATCAAGACCAATAACAGCAGCCACTTGTTTTTTATTCGTAACTTTTACAGTTACTCAATTACCTCTGTTTGGAGAAACTACCGTGAAACGGACATATCAACCTTCTAAACTCGTTCGCAAACGCCGCCATGGTTTCCGTGCGCGCATGGCTACCCGTGGTGGTCAGGCTGTTTTGGCACGTCGCCGTGCAAAAGGACGCAAACGTTTAAGCGCCTAATTTTAGGCGTTTGAACGAAGGCATCTTTGCGGAACTTGTACCACGAAAATGCCTTTTTATGGGGAATGTAATGGTCAAAGACGAAAGCCTGATTATTGCAGTCCTTAAAAAAAGAGCTGAATTTCTTTATGTCGCCCAGGGAGAAAGAGCCGGTGGGCGATTTTTGTCGTTGCAGACAAGAAAGCCAAAACCAAGACTGGCCGAAAATTCCCCTACTGACGACAAAGAAAATAGTTTAATACGTTATGGTATTACTGCTTCAAAAAAGGTTGGTAATGCTGTAATGCGCAATCGTGCCAAACGGCGCTTGCGGGTATTGTTAAAAAACCATCTGCCACAAAGAGGGCAAGAAGGCTTTGACTATGTGGCAATTGCAAGACCACAAACCACAAGCGCAAATTGGCAAGAGCTTGAGCAAGATTTGCTCAAGTTGCTAAACAGACTTACAAAACAGAAGTCTGGTACTATATAGATTAATTGTGAAATAAAGCATTAGGGCTAAATATGCAGCAAAATCCAAATACACCTGATACCAAGAATTTTTTGATTGCTATCACTGCTTCGCTATTAATATTGTTTGGTTATCAGACATTTTGGGCAGGGCCTCGTGAAAAAGAGCGTCAGGCTGCTGTGAAAGCGCAACAAGCACAACTTGCTAAAAACCCTAATGCGACTGCACCTTCTGCAACAGCGGTTGAAAAAATCGTTCCACGCGACCAAGCTTTGAAAATGACCCAGCGTGTGCAAATTGATGCGCCATTGGTAAAAGGTTCTATCTCAACATTCGGTTCTCGTCTTGATGATATTTCATTAAAAAACTACAAGCAAACTATTGAAAAAAATTCGCCAGACGTAACCCTTCTTAGCCCGCAAGGTTCTGAATTTGGTTATTATGCTGCTTATGGCTGGGCGGATGTTAATAATTCAAATGTTAATGTTCCGACCCCAAATACAATTTGGAAAGTTGTTTCAGGCACAACATTGACCCCAACAACCCCTGTAACGCTTGAATATGACAATGGTCAGGGGATTAAATTTACCCGTAAAATTGAAATTGATAAAGGTTATGTCTTTACCTTTACTGATAGTGTAACCAATACCGGAACTGCGGCAGTAAAATTGCAACCTTATGGCGTTGTGCGCCGCTTTGAAGAGCCGCCTCCTGCAAAATCTGGTGCAAACCACCAAGGTACAGTTGGTGTAATTGACGACAAATTATCACGTCTAAACTACCGTGAACTTAAAAAGGGTAAATCAGTTGATTTAAGCTCTGATAAGGGTTGGCTTGGTTTCTCTGATGAATATTGGTTGGTTTCGTTATTGCCAAAACAAGGCGAAACTTTCAAAGCCAATATGAAAGCCGAAGATTTAGGCAATAAAAAATATATTTATGAAACTTCATTCTTTGGCAGTGCGCATGATATTGGCGCGGGGCAAACTATTTCGAATGTTGAACATATTTATTCAGGTGCAAAAGATACCAATACCCTTGAAGCATATGGCAAACAGTTAAATCTTCCACGTTTTGAAGATGCGATTGATTGGGGTAAATTATGGTTTATTACCAAACCATTCCATTGGTTTTTGATTTTCCTTGATAAAAATATTGGTTCTTTGGGCTTGGCGATTTTGGCATTTACTGTTGTTGTAAAAGTTGCGACTTTCCCACTTGTATATCAATCATACAAAAGCTTTGCCAAAATGCGCGATCTTGGCCCAAAGATGAAAGAGATTCAGGAAAAGTACAAGGACGACAAACAAAAGCAGCAACAGGCTACTTTGGAATTCTATCAAAAGGAAAAAGTAAATCCGGTTGCGGGTTGTATTCCAATGATTATGACCATGCCAATTTTCTTGGCACTATATAAAACCTTGTCGGTGGCAATTGAATTACGACATGCACCATTCTATGGCTGGATTAAAGATTTGTCTGCGAAAGATCCAACTTCAATCCTAAATCTTTTTGGTTTGTTGCCATATGACCCAAGCCATATTCCACTTATTGGCGTGGCATTAGGAATTGGTATTTGGCCAATTCTTTATGGGCTATCGATGGTATTATTGCAAAAAATGCAATCAACAGCGCCACAAACTGACCCAACTATGCAACAGGTAATGACCTTGATGCCAATCATGTTCACCTTTATGTTTGCTAGCTTCTCATCTGGTTTGGTTATTTACTACACTTGGTCAAACCTTCTTACCATCGTGCAGCAATATGTGATTGCAAAACGCCAAGGTAGCTCAACCCCAATTGACGAATTTTTTGCCAAACTAAAACAGAAAAAAGGTGCTTAATTGACTGAAGAGGGCGTAATAGACAGCGAGTTTTTGCGTTTATCGCCCGAATTCTTGTGGGCGTCAAAAAATATGTCAGATTTGCCGCCAATGTCGGTTACTGAAATCGCATTCGCTGGCCGTTCGAACGTTGGTAAATCAAGCCTTGTTAATGGGGTTCTAAACCGTAAAGGTTTGGCGCGCGCTTCTTCCGAGCCAGGAAGAACTCGTGAATTGATTTTCTTTGCCTTGAAAAATACCGAAGGCAATGAAGTTATGCGCATTGTCGATTTGCCTGGTTATGGTTATGCACGTGCGCCAAAAACTGAAATAAAGCGTTGGACCGATGCAACTCGTGAGTTTTTGATGGGCCGTGCGGTTTTAAAGCGTGTTTTCGTTTTGGTCGATTCACGTCATGGAATAAAAGAATCTGATGAAGAGGTTATGCGCGCCCTTGATAAGGCTGCTGTAAACTATCAGATTGTTTTGACCAAGGTTGATAAAATCTCTGCTGTAGACCTTGAGAAGGTCAAAACTAAGACCCTTGATGCGATTAAAAAACGTCCGGCTGCGCACCCAGCACTTGTTTGTGCATCCTCACATAAGAATGTGGGTATGTCACAACTGCGCTATGAGATGATGAATTTACTTTAGTTGGAATTAACAGGCTTTTTTAAATCCATCTGTTGTGTCGCAATATAATTTATTCAATACGGCCATTATTTCATATACTTCGTTTGACGCGATGCGGTAATATATATGCTGTGCCTCACGGCGGGTTGCCACAAGTTTTAGGGCGCGCAATTTTGCCAAATGCTGCGATAATGCCGCCTGATTAAGGGTAACGCGTTCCGCCAAATCGTTTACCGAAATTTCGCCGCCCAAAAGGTTGCAAAGTATCAGCAGCCGTTTGGGATTGCCCATCGCCGTCAAAAGCTGTGACGCTTCTTCTGCGATAATTTCCATTTCACCATGTGTAAGTTTTATTTCTGATTCAATAGCCATAGTTATATATTAGCATGTACGCATATTTATGCAAATGCGATAAAATGACCCTATTAATTTTATGTATATTGTTTATAGAAATCAAATGGGAAAATTCGACACAAATGAACGTGAAATCTTGAAATCGGCAAAATTTGTCGGTGATAAAGTTATTGATAGATTTGAAGAAATTGGCATTCACGATTGCAAAACCTTGTCACAAAAGACGGTTGACGAAATTTGCACAATGGTTGCCGCCCATTTAGGCGCAAGTTGTTGGAAGAACGCACCACAGTCAAAAATGGCGGTTAAAAATGCAATTGATGCAGCAAATGAATATCTAAAAACCAAAGGGTAGAAGATTTCAAATTTTCCCATTAACGGGCATTAATACATCAACAGAGCGGATAATGTCACAAAAGTGTCGTGACTCTTTGGAAAAACAAGCTAAAACTAATCCGCCGTATTAAATAATATAAGATTCGGGGCTGAATGTGGGCAAAATTTTAGAAGCCAAAAATCTCGTGCGTACTTATGGCACACGCCGCGCACTAGATAATGTTTCCGTAAAAGTAAAAGAAGGTGAAATGGTTGCACTTATCGGGCCATCTGGTTCGGGTAAATCAACTCTTTTGCGCGCTACTACCGGTTTAATTTTAACCGATAAAAATGGTGGCGAAGTATCATTAATGGGGATTCCGGTTCAGAAAGACGGCGAACTTTGTAATAGTGTTCGCGCTGCACGTTCCAAAGTGGGCTTTGTTTTTCAGCAATTCAATCTTGTCGGTCGCCTAAGCCTATTTGAAAACGTTATGCTTGGCGCGCTTGGTCGTTTACCATTCTGGAAAGGTTTTTTTGGCAATTGGCCACAAAAAGATAAAGAACTTGCCATGAAGGCGTTGGATCGTGTGGGTGTTGCCGAATATGCCGCCCAACGTGCAAATGTCCTATCTGGGGGGCAGCAGCAGCGTGGCGCGATTGCACGCGCATTGGTTCAAGGGGCGAAGGCAATCTTCCTTGATGAGCCTGTGGCATCATTAGACCCTGTATCTGCCCGCAAAGTTATGGAATTGCTTGAAGATTTAAACAAAAATGACGGTGTGACCGTGGTTGTTGTGCTTCACCAAATTGAATATGCGCTTAAATTCTGTGACCGTGTGGTTGCATTAAAGGCGGGTAAAATTGTTTATGATGGGCCAAAAGACGGGTTGGTTCGTGACAAATTAATTGAAATTTACGGTGCGGAATATGATGAAGAATCTGGTGGTGCAGCACCATTAGAAGAAACCCCGCCGCTACTTGAAACCACAAAAAAATCAAATATTTTCTTAACAATTGTCCAATGGTTGTTTGCTTTGATGATTGTTTGTGGTGCCGGATTTATGCTTTATAAGCAAAGCTCGCACAAGCAGGCGGATATTAATTTTTCTATTCTTGCGACTGAAAACTCACAAAATGCTAAGGAGCGTTGGAAGCCGTTCCTTGATGATATGCGCAAGCAAACCGGCCTTGATATTAAGCCTTATTTCCAAAGCCAATATGCCGGACTTGTACAGGCAATGGCATTTGGGCAAACACAGGTTGGTTGGTTTTCAAACAAATCAGGTTTAGAGGCGGTCAAGTCCGGCAAGGCAGAAGTATTCTTACGCTCTGCTGATACTTCTGGGGTTGATGGCTATCAATCGGTTTTGATTGTAAACGCCAAATCAAAAATCAATCTTGATGACGTATTAAGGTGCGATCGTACTTTGGAATTTGGTATGGGTGACGCGTCTTCAACCTCTGGCACTTTGGTTCCTATGGTTTATTTATTCGCGCCAAATAATATTGACCCACAAAACTGCTTTAAAGTTGTGCGTTCAGCAGGCCATGAGGCGAATTTCTATTCGGTTGCCAATGGGCAAATTCCAGTTGCCACCAATAATTCAACCTCTTTACAGGTTATTGGTAAAGAGCATCCTGAATTGTTGAAAAATGTTCGTGTAATCTGGACTTCGCCAACTTTACCAGAAGATCCAATTATTTGGCGTAAAGATTTATCTGCCGACAAAAAAGAGAAAATTCGTAAATTCTTCTTAAATTATGGTCGCCAAGGTGATGCGGCGCAACAAAAGCGCGAACGTGATATTCTTAAATCATTATCATTTGGTCTGTTCCAGCCAGCAAACGACACACATTTGTTGATTGTACGTGATATGGAAGCCAAATTAGATTTAATTAACGCTAAAAAGACTGGCGATGTTGCTAAAATTTCACAGGCTCAAAAAGTTGTCGATGCAATTGAACAAGAACAAAAAACTGTAAAACCGGTTCCGCTTTTGTGGTCCGAACCAACCGACCCCGTTGAGGCGGCGGCTGTTCAAAAAGCTATGAAACTTAACAACGCTCAAACAACAACTAAACCTGATAGTGGTGCAAAATAATGGCTAATGTAGATAAAAATGCCAAAGGTTTTTATGCCGAAAATAAAGGTCGCGCTTTAACCCCGCCAACCCGTCCATTTTCTGATAAAATGTTTGATTATATTTTATGGGGCGGCATTATTTTATTATTGGTCGTAAGTTTTGCCCCAACCGAAATTTTCAAAGTTACAAAATTATTTGAAAATTCCGAGAATATGAGCAATTTTATATCGCGCTTCTTGCACCCTGATTTTTCGGATTGGAAGAATTATGTCCGTGATATGTGGCTTACCATTCAGATTGCATTATGGGGCACATTCTTTGCGGTGGTGATGGCAATTCCGCTTGGCTTTATGTGCGCGTCAAACGTGTCTCCGCAATGGTTGGTTTTGCCAATGCGCCGCCTAATGGACTTCTTACGCTCGGTTGATGGTCTTGTAATGGGTACTGTCTTCTTGGTTGCGGTTGGCCTTGGACCTTTGGCGGGGGTTTTGGCATTGGCTTTAAACACCGCAGGGGTTTTAGGTAAACTATTCTCAGAAGCGGTAGAAGCCACCGATTCCCGCCCTGTTGAAGGTGTGCGGGCAACTGGTGCAACCAAATTGCATGAAATTAAATGGGGGGTCTTGCCACAGGTTGCGCCATTGTGGACTTCATTCTCACTTTATCGTTTCGAATCGAATGCACGCTCAGCAACGGTTTTGGGCTTGATTGGTGCGGGTGGTATTGGTCAAACCCTGTTTGAATCAATTAACGCATTTAAATATGAAGAAACCTCGGCAATTGTTGTGGTTCTTGTAATTGCGGTATCTTTGATTGACCTCTTATCACAAGCAATGCGGTCTCGCTTGTTGTAATTGTCATAAAAATTTAACAAGTGTCATAATTAATCGGGTATTTGTCATACCTCTGTCATAAAAACTTTATAAACGGCCGCGAACAAGTGGGGTTTTATGAAGTTTTTTGGTGGATTAATTTTATTACCAGTCTTATTTTCGGCATCTTTTGCAGCGGCAAAAGAGTTTGAGCCTGAGTATAAATTTGATAATGGCGCAACGATAAAATTATCTGCCCGTTTGACTGCCGATTCTTATAATCTGAAAAATGATTATGAAACTGGAGCTGATACCAAATTTAAGGACACATCGCCAATCCGTGCCACTTTTATATTATCTGGCAAAGTAAATCCTAAATTACATTATAAATTAGAGGCCTGGGTGGCGGATGGCGATGTAACATGGGATGACGTATATATTGAATATATCCCGAATAAAGACACTTCGCTTTTTATTGGTTCGAATTATCAAAGTTCACCAATTGATGGCGTGACATCTTCCCAAGTTCAGACTTTTTCCCAAAAAGGGATGGCGTCAATTGTATTTTCCCAAGCTTCACGCAATGTTGGCATTGTGGTTCGTAAAAATGGTAAAAACTGGCAATGGGTGACTGGTTATTACGGCGGTTCATTAGTGCTTCCAATGGACAGGCTCTTTTCACAAAGCAATTTTGTGCAAAGCCGTTTTTCAATTGCGCCAATTAATGAGGATAATCTAACCCTGCATCTTGGAACAAGTTTTCGTTATCGCACCCGTGAAGATGATGGGCTGTATTCATATTCTGCACGACCAGTTCAAATGAATTATCAAAGCGTGTTATTAAAAACTGGTGCAATTGGCAAAAATGATACCAATATTGGCCTAGAGGCGGCATTATCAAATGGGCCATATTGGATAATATTGGATGCCCAACAAAATAATGTGAAGTCAAATAATGTTACTTATAATTTTAATGGCGCAACCATTGAAGCAGCTTATGTCTTAAGTGGGGAGCATCGGCCATATAGTGTAAAAAGCGGGACTTTTGGGGCAATAAAACCCAAAAAATCGGTTTATGGCGGTGGCATGGGCGCATGGGCACTCACAGGGCGATATGATTATCTCAATCTACAAGATAAAGGTTTGGGTGGTACTCAAAAGGGCTATACTTTGGGGCTTAATTGGTATCTCGCCCAAAAGACAATAATTCGTTTTAACTATGCGCATAGTGATTTTGATTTTGTGCAAAATACAAGCCGTGACATAAAAAGCGATATTTATAATATCAGATTGCAAATAGGGTTCTGACGAAGTTTCACAATTTTGTGACAATAAACAATTAGAGACAAATTATCCAAAAGATAAATTTTATCACGGAGAGATTTATGGAAAGCAAATTTATTAAATATGGTATGATGTTGATGGCGATTTCCGCCATTGGCCTTGCCGGCTGTGGCAAAAAAGAAGAAGTTCGTAACCGAATTGCGATTGTTGGTTCTTCAACGGTATTTCCTTTTTCATCTGTTGTTGCCGAACAATTCGCAACATCTAGCGGCAATCAGGTTCCAAAAGTTGAATCGACCGGAACTGGTGGCGGTATGAAAATTTTCTGCTCAAGCACTGGTCTTTCAGGCGTTGATATTACCAATGCTTCGCGCCCTATGAAAAAATCAGAATGGGACGACTGCCAGAAAAATGGCATTAAAGATATTATCGAACTTAAAATTGGTTATGACGGCATCGTTCTTGCGGATTCGAAAGATGGGGCAGAATTAAATCTAAGCCGTAAAGACCTTTATATGGCGCTTGCTAAACAAGTTCCGGTTGATGGCAAATTGGTTGATAATCCTTATAAACTTTGGAGCGATGTAAACCCAGCGCTTCCAAAAATTAAAATTGAAGTTATGGGGCCACCGCCAACTTCTGGCACACGCGATGCTTTTGTTGAATTAATCATGGAAAAAGGTGCTGAAGAAATTCCATTCTTAAAAGCACTGCAAGAAAAAGATAAAGATGCCTTTAAAGCTGCATCAACTGCAATCCGTGAAGATGGTGCATGGAAAGATATGGGCGAAAATGACAATTTGATTGTTCAGGCACTTACCACTAACAAAGCGTCATACGGTATTTTTGGCTATTCTTTTTATGAAGAAAATAAAGATCGTCTAAAAGCTGCGACAATCGATGGTGAAATTCCTGAACTTCACAGAATTATCGAAGGCAAATATCCGGCATCGCGCTCATTGTATTTTTATACCAAAAAAGCCAATATCCCTTTAATCCCAAGCATCAAAGATTATTTGCTTGAATTTACTTCACCAAAAGCTGCTGGTGAAAAAGGTTATTTGGTTACTCGTGGTCTTATCCCTTTGAGTGTTGAAGATTTAGCTGCACAAGCAAAAATTGCGGCATCGCAAACTACGATGGCTGCACCAAAAGAATAATTATTAAAAAAACTTGACTTAATGGGGCGGTTAACAACCGCCCTTTTTATTTATTTTGAAGAGGCCTGACTGTGCGTCGGGCTTTTGTTTTTTCGTGAATGGCATAAAAAACATTATGACCAAATTAATTCTTGTTGTTGCTGCCGCCCTTATTGATGAAAATAACCATGTGCTTTTGGCGCAAAGGCCAAAAGGTAAAAGCCTTGCCGACCTTTGGGAGTTTCCAGGAGGTAAAATAGAAGAAGGTGAGCGGCCCGAACAAGCACTTACCCGTGAATTAGAAGAAGAATTGGGAATAAAGGTTAATGAAAAAAGCTTAATTCCACTAACATTTGTTAGTTTTTGTTATCAAGATTTTCACCTTTTAATGCCACTATGGGCAATCAGGGAATGGAAAGGGGCAATCCATCCTTATGAACATCAGGCTTTAAGCTGGGTGTCAAAGGAGGAATTTGATAATTTCAACATGCCACCTGCCGATATTCCTTTAAAGGAATTTTTATATAAGTATTTGTGATATGGAAAAATTAACGCTGAAACTAAAAGGGTTTTCTAAAGACACGAAGGGCGCAACGGCCATTGAATATGGTCTTATTATCGCCCTTATGGTTATCGGTATTGTTGCAGGCGTTTCAAATTTTTCTGGTGCAACAACCAATATGTATAATCTTATCACAAATAAAATCTCAAATTCTACTGGTGTTTAATAATCTACTTTTCTAGTGATTTAAGGCTTTTAAAACCCGCAAAATCCATTATGGAATATTGCGGGAGTTTATTTCATGCGAGTTTTGGTAATTGGTTCTGGTGGGCGTGAACACGCCTTGATTTGGAAAATTTCACAATCAAAATCTGTTAGTTTTTTGTGCGCAGCGCCTGGAAATGCCGGTATTACCAAAATTGCCAAATGCTTTCCCGTTGATGCCGAAGATGTGGACGGTCTTGTAAAACTTGCCATTGATGAAAAAATTGATCTCGTAGTTGTTGGCCCTGAGGTTGCATTGTCTTTGGGCGTTGCAGATAAATTACGTGCCTTGGGCATTGCCACTTTTGGTCCTTCAATGGCGGCGGCGCAGTTGGAATCATCCAAGGCATTTTCAAAAGATTTTATGGCACGCCAAAATATTCCTACGGCTGCTTATGGCGTATTTACCCAAAGTGATAAGGCAATCCAATTTTTGGAAACCTTATCTGCACCATATGTTTTAAAGGCATCAGGTCTTGCTGCTGGTAAAGGTGTAGTAATTTCAGAAACCCTTGATCACGCAAAGGCAGAAGTTAATGAAATGCTTTCTGGCAAGTTTGGTCATGCCTCTAGTGAGCTTGTAATCGAAGAATTCATGCAAGGCGAAGAGGCAAGCTTTTTCGTACTTTGTAACTCAAAAAACATTATCCCGCTTCCGGTTTGCCAGGATCATAAACGTG
This sequence comes from Hyphomonadaceae bacterium UBA1933, assembly GCA_002337085.1. Lineage (GTDB taxonomy): Bacteria > Pseudomonadota > Alphaproteobacteria > Caulobacterales > Aquidulcibacteraceae > Pseudaquidulcibacter. The sequence continues at coordinate 644,413 of DDFH01000006.1, forward strand.
CTTTTGATAATGATGAGGGTCTAAATACTGGGGGAATGGGGGCATATGCACCAACCACATTGGTTGATGAAAATGTAAAAGCCCGAATTATGAAAGAAATTGTAATTCCATCAGTTGAAGGAATGGCAAAAGAGGGCAATCCATATAATGGCGTGCTTTATGTTGGTCTTATGATTAAAGATGGTGTGCCGCGCGTGGTTGAATATAACTGCCGCTTTGGTGACCCCGAATGTCAGATTTTAATGCAATTCATGCCTGATAATTTTGCCGAAATTTTGGATAAAATTGCGCGTGAAGAAAAGATTGAAACCAAACTAGATTTTACGGGGAAAAGTGCGGTTACAGTGGTTATGGCTGCCAAGGGTTATCCCGAAAATTATGAAAAAAATGGTACAATTAACAATATTGAAAATGCTGAAAATGAAACTGGCGCTTTTGTATTTCATGCCGGCACAAAGCTTGATGATGCGGGGCAATTGCGCACTAATGGCGGGAGGGTTTTGAATGTAACTGCAAATGGCGATACATTACAGGACGCACTTGATAAGGCCTATGCGGCAGTTAAAAAAATTGATGCGCCATCACTTTTTTATCGAAACGATATTGGGCAAAAGGAAATTCGCCGTAATAAATAACCAGATTATTAGATAGCCAGTTTTAGATAGCCAGTTTTAGATAGTAAGTGAAAGACATGATTATTTTTTATCCAAAAACAAATCCATCATTACCAAAAAATGATCTGGAAAATTTGAATAAAAATGATTGTCTTTGGATTGATATTCTTGGCAATGATGATGCCGAAACCGAAACTGTAGAGAAGATTTTTGGCGTTGATATTGTCACCCAATCGGAAATTCGCGGTATAGAAGAATCTGCACGTTTCTATGAGGATGAGGGAAATTTATACCTTAATATTTTCGTTCCTGCCCGTATTGGTGCGCGCCCTTATGAACCAGTTCCCCCAAGCGCGGTTTATCATCGTTCGACATTGGGGTTAATCCTAACGCCAAATGCCTTGATTTCTTATCATCAGCATGCATTAAAGGCATTGGAAACCGGCAAAACCCGTGCTTCGGTTCGACTAGATGGGGTTAAAACTCCGGCAGATACTTTGCAAGTAATGCTAGAAGCGTTGATTGAACGCCAAGCAGGCTTACTTGCCCGTATTGGCAATGATTTGGACGCGGTTTCATTGCCAGTTTTGGCAGAAAAACAATTAATAAAGGCCGAACCACGCCTTAAAAAACTTGGGCAATTGGGTGCGCAATTAGCGCTTTGTCGTGATTGCTTGTTTGACTTGGCGCGTATGAATGCTTTTCTGCATTCTTATGAAGGAAAATTCGGGTTTAGTCGTGAAGCTTTAACTGCCTTTAAAGATGACATTGCCGATTTGCTAAATTTAAACCAGTCCCAGACCAATGATTTGACCTTTCTGCTGGATGCTACCCTTGGTCTTATTAACGCCCGCCAGAGCAGTGCTTTAAGCTTTATGGCGGTGGTTACGTTGCTATTTGCGCCGCCAACCCTTTTGGCATCAATATTCGGTATGAACTTTAGCCATTGGGCAATTTTTAATTCACCCGAAGGGCATTGGTTCGCACTTATTTTAATGGCTTTTTCGGCTTTGATGGTTTTGCTTATTGCTAAATTGGCGAGGTTGTTTTGATGCAAATATTTAAATCTGAATATAGTGCCCCTTTTGGCAAAATCCATTTATTCTATGATGCTGATGACGTGGTGTATGTCCTTGGCTTTGGTGAAGATTACAAAAATTATTTTGATAATGCGTTTGGCAAAAATAAATATGAAATTATTGCGGCACCGCTTATTCTAATGCTAAAAACCGCGCTTGATGCCTATTTTAAAGGCGCAAAGAATGCTTTCGATAATATCAAATTAAAAACTTTTGGTACGTCGTTTCAACAAAAGGCATGGGATGCCATGAAAACAATTTCCTATGGCGAAACCATATCATACCAACAAGAAGCCAAAATCGCAGGGAATATAAAGGCCGTGCGTGCCATTGGTGGCGCAAACAATAAAAACCCAATTGCCATAATAATACCTTGCCACCGTGTGATTGGAAAAAATGGCAAAATGGTCGGTTATGGTGGCGGCTTGCCAATCAAAGAGTGGCTTTTACGACACGAAAAACAACAATGACAAAAACACCAATCTTACAATTTGAAAATGTAAACCTTCGTTATTTTGAGACCGAGGTTTTGAGAAATATTGACCTTGTAATTGCCGATGGCGAACATTGTGCAATTCTTGGTCCCAATGGTTCGGGTAAATCAACACTTATTAAATTAATTAGTAGCGAGCTTTATCCATCAATAGTGCCTGATTTTTCTGAACGTAAAATATTGGGTGAAGATGCGTGGAATATTGCCGAATTGCGCCGCTATATTGGTATAGTAACCAATGATTTACACAATTCATTCAGCGTTGATGGTGGAAACTTGACTGGACTTGAAACGGTCATGAGTGGTTTTTTTGGGACATTGGGGCTTTTCCCGCACCAAATTATAAAGCAAGGTTATGAAGATAAGGCGAAATTAGCACTAAAACGTCTTGGCATCGAACGCCTGTCGGGTCAGAAAATTGGTACAATGTCCACCGGCGAATTACGGAAATGCCTTGTGGCACGGGCATTGGTTCACCCAGTTCGCGCTATATTGCTTGATGAGCCAACGGTTGGCCTTGATATAAAGGCGCAGCTTGATTTTATTGAAATGATGCGCGCCCTTGCCAATGATGGCACGACAGTAATTCTTATTACCCACCATATTGAAGAAGTGTTTGAAGAAATTTCAAAAGTGCTTTTAATCAAGGATGGTCGTATCTTTACCCAAGGCGAAAAGCACGATGTTTTAACCGCCGCCAATTTATCACAGGTGTTTGATATAAATCTTATGCTACACCACAAAAATGGGCGTTATAGTGTCGAAGTAAAATAAAATTACTTACGCTCTTCCCAATTGGGAACGGCACCTTCAAGCTGGGCAACGTCAGAAAAATCATTCCAAACATAGGCAATTGACACAAGTTTACCATTTTCAAGGGTATCTTCACGACGACCAGAAGGCGCTGCCCCTAAATCTTCACAGAAATTGCAACCCTGCACATTGTCTTCGGCAACCCATGTGCCACCGGTAAATAGGCCACGACTAATAAGCCAGCGTGAAACCGCAAGCATTAATGCCTTGCCAAGACCATAGCCTTGATGGTCGCGGCGCAAATATAATTCGAAAATTTCGCCTTGCCCAAGAATTTTTTGCGCCCGCTGATTGGTTGCACCACAGGAAGCAAAGCCAATAATTTCATTATCTTCGTTTTCGATTACGAAAATTGCACGGTCTGCATCATTAATTTGTTCAATAAAATCACTGCGCCATTTTTTAAGTGCCGACTCAAAAGTGATTTCAGCAAGATCTTTGGTGTGCAAAATATCAGAATAGGTCTCGTGCCAGCATTTCACATAAGCCCGCGCGAGATTGTCAATATCATTAACATTGGCATTTCTAAGAACAAACTTCATAATGACAGACTTCTTTCATTCTTCAAATTTTGCAAGAATATAATAAATCTTACTCTAATTTATTAAGATATTGGTCTTATTTGCCAAATATTCAAGCACACTATTTGCGTTTTTTCGCAAAAAAAGATTTTAGCAGTTCCGAACATTCATTTTCCAATATGCCGCCAACGATCTCTGGGCGGTGGTGGCATTGGGGGGACGAAAAGAATTTTACGCCATTTTCAACCGCGCCTCCCTTTTTATCATATGCACCAAAAATAATGGTTTTTATGCGTGCAAAGGATATTGCACCGGCGCACATTGTGCATGGCTCAAGTGTAACATAAAGGCATAATTCGGGTTTTAGACGATAGTTTTCAAATTTTTGTGCTGCCGCTCGCATTGCAATAACTTCGGCATGTGCGGTGGGGTCATGGGCCTTGATGGGTTGATTATAACCGCGTGCGATTATTTCACCGCTTTGAGAATCAACAATGATGGCGCCAATTGGCACTTCGCCAATATCTTCTGCCTTCTTTGCTTCTTGTATGGCAAGGCGCATAAATTCAATATGTTTATCCATCTTTATTCCCATAACAAAAAACATTATAGAAAACAAACCACCTGTGAAGGGCGTGTTCTGAAAGGATAGAAAATGGAAAAAGAATTTAGTGGTGAGAGAATTGCCAAAACCATGGCACGTGCCGGCGTTTGTTCGCGCCGTGAAGCCGAAAAAATCATCGAAGAAGGCCGTGTAAAAGTAAATGGCAAAGTTATTACTTCGCCCGCACTAAATGTTACCGATGATGATAAAATAATGGTCGATGACAAACCATTGGCACAAAAAGAAGTAACCCGCCTTTGGGTTTATCATAAGCCACCTGGCCTTGTTACCACCCATTCAGATCCCGATGGCAGACCAACAGTTTTCCAAAATTTACCGTCAGATTTAGGGCGTGTGATTTCTGTTGGTCGTCTCGATTTAACTTCTGAAGGCCTATTGCTTTTAACCAATGACGGCGAATTGGCACGTCTTTTGGAATTGCCGCGCTCGGGTATTGAACGGATTTACCGCGCCCGTGCTTTTGGCGATATTACCCAAGAAAAGCTCAATACGCTGCAAGATGGTATCGAAGTTGATGGGGTTCATTATGGTTCGATCGATGCAATTCTTGAACGTGATGCCACAAAAAATGCGTGGATTCGCGTTGTTTTGCGCGAAGGCAAAAACCGTGAAATTCGTAAAGTTCTTGCCGCACTTGGGTTGCAGGTTAACCGCCTTATTCGCGTTAAATATGGTGATTTTGAACTTGGCGCATTAGAGCGTGGTGAAATGTCCGAAGTGCCGCAGCAAAAGGTCAAAAAGACTTTTGCAAAACTTGCTCAGGCAATTAAGTCTGCACCTACGCCATCTCGTCCTTTTTCTTTCAAGAAATCAGGGAAAAGTTTTAAAAATAATTCCAAAAGAACTACAAAAAACAATAAATAGACAATTCCGCCAAAATAGGCTTCGTCACCAATTACTTTATTGTCCATTTGTCCAATAATTGCGCCAACCATGAAATTGTTCAATATGTGCGCACCCATTGATAATTCAATGCCATTGGTGCGCCATGTTGAATAGGCAAAGGATAGGCCCATACATGCGGTCATCAAAAGCACACTTTTATCAATACCTGGCTGAAAGTGTAGCATACCGAAAACGCCATTGGATATAATTGCCGCAAGCCATATTGGTGCCTTTAGCCTTCTCAAATGCTGCATAAATCCAGCGCGGATAAAGACTTCTTCAAAAGTTGATTGCACACCAAAGGCAAGCAAATAAAGTGGCAATAAAATTATATAATGACCAAAGCCCAATGAATTATATCTTGTCGTCATTACCGCAAAACTATTTTCACCTGCAACAAGTGATAATAGTGATGAAATAATAATTATAAGCGGGGCAATCGCGGCACCCAAAAAGAATAATTTCAAGCGAAAATGGCTTGCGCCACTGAAAAGGGTCAAAATCGGCAATTTTTCAAAAACTTTGCGCCATAAAATCGTGGTCAAAAGCCCAATTCCGAATGAAAAGAATAAAACAAAAACTGCAAACCTTATTTCGGCAGCAAAATCACCTTGCGGAATTTTGGCAAGATTGCTTACTTTTTCCATAAACTCAATTTGATTAAATGGAATGCCACTTTTCAATGATGGCATCATTTCATAAATCGCGAGTCCAAGAATTGCCGCTACTTGTGCCAAATTCCACAAAACAAAAATTACAATCAGGCTTGCAAGCATAAGGGCAAAGGCGGTTGCAAAATTGCGCGGTCTTTGATTTTTAAGGACGTCTTCAAACTTGTTCATATATTATGCCCGCTGTCATCTCTGGCTCATTGGAATTGTTGTGAGAATTAACCCGCATAAGGGTTAGGACGTCAATTCTTTTTGCCCCCGCACGCTTTAATGCCTTAGCACATGCATTTATGGTCGCGCCCGTGGTAAATACATCATCAATTAATAAAATACTCTTACCCGTAACAGTTTTTTGCACTGAAAATGCGGCTTTTACGTTATTTTTTCGCCCGATTTGGCTTAGGCCATTTTGTGATGGCGTGTTTTTGGTGCGTTTAAGGGTAAAGGCATCAAAATCTTTGTTTAAAATTTTAGCTAATTCCTGTCCTAGCCAGACTGATTGGTTAAAACCGCGTTCAAAAAGACGTTTTCTGTGTATTGGTACGGGAATTATGACATCTGCTAATTCAGGATTAAGTGCGCAATCGCGCATCATGGCGGCAAAAGTCTTAACACCATCGCGCCGACCCGCATGTTTTAATTGCAATATCAATTGCTTTGAATTTTCGTCGTATGAAAGTGGTGCGCGCGCACTGTCAAAAAATGGTGGTTCTGCAAGGCATTGCCCACATATTGTTTCGGGATTGGGTGCGTCATTTAATTTAACCCCGCAGCAATAGCATTTTGCGCCATAGTTAAAGTTTAGCTTTTGCCATTTTTCAATTTCAATCGTGCCATTAACCTTAACTCTAGTATCACTAAGCAGTGACATAGGTGGCCAGATCAGGTCGATAATAGTGTTAAAAAATGCAAATTTCATAATTTTATGATTTTACCTGCGTAACAAATATGTCTATTAGCAAAATATGGCATTGGGGGCATCCGATTTATTGTTTGATACTGCACTTTTCCTGTCCCGCAGACAGAGGGCGCTTGTGCGCGCGCAGTTCAATCCGAAAAACCCATTTTTTCTTCATAATTTCTCGCTTGAAGGCAATATTGATACCATAAAAACCCTAAAGCCAGATTTTGATTATGCCTTGGAACTATTTTCTGGAAATGGTGAATTTTCGACGGCTTTGGCGGATGAAAACCTTTTGGGGGCGGGTGGAAAAATAAAATCAATCACCCTTTATGAGCCTTCTTTTTCGGAGTTTGCGGGCGCAAAATGCATTAATGAACTTGCCGACATTCCGCTTGAAGAGGCAAAATATGATTTAATAATTGCCAATAGCTGCTTGAATTGGGTGAATGACTTACCTGGGCTTTTGTCACGCATTAAACGCGCATTGAAAAAAGATGGTTTATTCATTGCCTCATTTTTGGGTGGGCGAACGTTAAATGAATTGCGCCAATCATTTCTTAGCGTTGAAGCAGAAGAAACCGGTGGGGCATCAATGCGTATTTCGCCAATGATTGATTTGGAAAATGCCGCCGCTTTATTGCGCCGTGCGGGCTTTTTATCGCCCGTAAGTTCTTCAGAAATTCTGCGTGCGCGTTATGATAATGTTTTTGCGCTTTTTCGTGAACTAAAGACAATGGGCGAAACCGCCGCCTTTGCGACCCGAAACGCCGCCGCATTAAACCGACAATTAATTGCAAAAGTTGCCACAAATTATCAGGAGAAAAATGCTGATAGCGATGGTCGCGTTGGGGCAACATTTGAAATAATTACGGTTTCGGCATGGAATTAGGCATTTTTTCAAAATAATTTTAATTGAAATTATACAAAAAACCTATTTACTCGCTTTATGTCTGATAGATTTTTTAATTTTGGCAATATAGGTGGAAAGGCTAGTGCATTGGCATTTGCCGAAAGCCCGTTTGATGAAAATGGCTTTCCTAAGCCGTGGGTTCTTGCCATTACAATTTTCGGGCATTTATTATTATTGGTTACGTTAATTAATATCGAACCGATGATAATTAAAAAAGATAACGTGGTTTATGGTGTTGATATTGTAGAACCTCCACCCATTGAAAAAGTTCCGCCTCCACCTGTTGAAACCTCTAAACCCATTCCACAAAAAGAAGTGCCACCAATCGTGCGGCAAGCCATGCCAGAACCAGAAAATGTGCAGCAGCAAGCCCCGCAAATAGTACCACAAGAGCAAGTTCCCGAAGAATTAAAGCAAGAAATTATTCCACCGGCAAAAGTGCAGCTTTCACCACAACAAATACAAATGCAAAAGTCGCAAAAATTAAAAATGCCAAACATTGATAAAATTGAGGAGCAAGAAGAAATAAACCTTGCCACCGTTCCAAATCTTAATGTTAAAACCCCGCAATTAAATAAATTGCAAAGCCCTGATATAGATGTAAAGCGCCCAATTAATGCGCAAAAACTTGATGCGCCAAATAATATTAAAACCGTTAATCCTAATATTAATCGCCCGGCAAATGATTTGCGAATTAATGTTGATGAATTAAACCGCAATTATGAAGAGAAACAACGTCAGGCAGATATGGCGCGCCAAAAAGCCATTGATGAGCAAAAACAAAAACAAGATGCCATGCGCCAGAGTGCCAACGCACCAAAAGCAAATGGTGGGGAGCTTGCACCGCCATCTGGTGGCTCAAGCGGGGTTACGGCGATTGGTGGGGGCGGTGGTGCGCCACCTAGTGGTGCATCAGGTGGCGTATTACCAAATGCACCAAAATCATACGGTGGGCGCAATGTTTTTGAAGAAAATGAAAATGGCTCATTACTTGCTAAGATGGGAAGAACCGCAGACTGCGCAGCATTAAACCGCCAGCGTGATGAGAAATGCCCTAATTGGGAACCGTTGGATGGGCATTTGGGTAGTAAAATCGCACCCAAGGTTCAACCACAGTATAAAGCACCGCCAACCCATGTTGATCCATTGCCAGTTTGCCCACCCTGGACTCCAAAATCAAATTTTGGCCTAAGTTGCTTGCCTGCTAAGAATTAGAGTTATCGGGAATAGCCCACCGGAGCGGTGAGGGAATAGCGCGAGCGTTCAGCGAGTGCCCCGAGCATAAGCGTGAGGTATAATTTTAAGCGAAGCGCAAGCACGACTGAGTGCCGCGCGGAGTCGCGCGCCCCACCGGAGCGGTGAGGGAATAGCACGAGCGTTCAGCGAGTGCCCCGAGCATAAGCGTGAGGTATAAATTATGGCATTGGCCTTTTGCCAAAGCGTAACCCCGCCAATAATGGCACGGGGTCTGGAAGCTTTGCTTTGAATTCACGTAGTTTGAATTTGGCTTTTTCGATTTGCATAATGTTTTCAATGCGGCGATCAAGAAACGCCCAAGTTTCAGAATTATCTTCGCTTTCATCACCCACAAAACAGGTCGCGGTTGATGCATCAACCGCCAAAAGCATTGTTCGTTTTGAATAATAGTTAAAGTCGGTTGATGTATCGCCAAATGCACGCCACACCTTGTCGGCAAAACGATAACCAATTGCCAATGAATGCGGCAAATTTTGCGGTAGTGCAAGAATCATAAGTGCATGACGAAGCGCCTCGCGATATTGCCCTAAAAATTCAAGGCGACTGCGAATTGCCAAGGTTGCCTTTTCGCGAATCTTTAAGGCTTTTCTTGCTGCAAGGGTTGCAAGGACAAAATCATCGGCCTGTAAAAACCAATAATCAATCATTGATATTACGCCATTTGGGGCAAGAATTTGCAATTCCCCATCATTAAGCCCAATTTTATGTGCGGCAGCCTTTAGACCCTTTATCGAAAAGCCATCAAAGGCGGCGTTTTCTAGGAATGCTTGTAATAAAGCGTTTTTTTCAGAATTTAATTCAACTTTGGTCATTTGATAATGGCTTTAAAATATGCTATATGATTAGCGAGAATAAATTTTGGCGCGTTGCATGTGCAAAGTCAAGATTTGGTTTTTACATTTTGCCCATCACTTTTAACCGCGCTTGTGTGATTTTTTTATGAATCGCAGGGTTTAATTGACTAAAGGTGTGGACATGGCGGCTAGTTTTAGTTATAGCCGCCCATCATTTTATTTTAGATTAACTCTTATTTACAGGAGAAGGACCCTGGTTCAGATTATAGTGCGCGAAAACAACGTTGATCAAGCGTTGAAAGCTCTTAAGAAAAAAATGCAACGTGAAGGCACTTTCCGTGAAATGAAGCGTCGCAATCATTTTGAAAAGCCATCTGAAAAACGCGCCCGCGAGCAAGCGGAAGCTGTGCGTCGTACCCGCAAATTGCAACGCAAACGCGCGCAACGTGAAGGCCTTTTGGCAATCAGATAATCGCAAAATAAAATGTTTCTGAATGCCGCCACGATGCATATCGGGCGGCTTTTGGTGTTTATTAATATATTATGCTTTTTGTTTAAATTGACGTTGGGCAAAATCTAGCAATATTTCACAGGCTAGATCAGTATATTTGCGGGAATATCTTTGCGCAGGGTGAAAAGTGCCTTGTTCATCAAAGCTATGGGTTGCCTTTTCAAAAAATGAAATTTCAATATCCACACCATCATTTTTAAGCCGTTCAACGGTCTTTTTGGGAAAAAAATCGCCAACCACCATATCGCGTCCGCCAACAATCATGTGTGCAGGAATATGTCTTTGCCATCCATAAGCAAATGAATAAGAGCCCGCCCCACACCACGGGTATATTATAAAGGCAAATTTTAGTTTATCGAGTGGGGTTTTACCTGTATCACTTAAATTGGCATTTTTTCCAATTTTATCTTCTTGCGATAATGCGTCCATTATGGTCCAGCCACCATGTGACCAACCTGCAACCCCAATCTTATCTTTATCAATCCAATTTTGTGATTCCGCCCAATATAATGCAGTGGCAACATCACCGGCACGCTCTTTACCGTGGAATTGTAATCCGGTGCAAATTAATGTTCCTGCCTCAACTAAATTAATATCTCGTGGGGTGTAGGAATCGACCAAAATTGCGGCAATCCCTGATTGTTGCAGGGTTTCGGCATATTCAATCATTGGCGACGTTGGTCGCCCGCAACCATGGAACATGAAAACCACCGCAAAAGGACCATTTCCTTCGGGGCGGAAAATTTGGAAATTTGGCGCAATACGATTTGCTCGTTCGCTTAATGGTTCATTTGGGAATTTTTTCATAAATCTAACATAGCAAAGATTTCTTGGCTTGATAAATAAACTTTATGTTAAAATTTAAAAGCAAAAGGCTTGCCGTTGGCAAGCCTTTTAAATACGTGATGAAATCCAAAAGTGTAGACATTTTGGACAAGTTGAAGAGCAAAATTTGCCACGCAAATTTTTATAATTAGTGTCTAAAGTGTCTTTGACCAGTAAAGACCATTGCAATGCCATGCTCATCAGCGGCCTTGATAACTTCTTCATCACGAATAGAACCACCAGGTTGAATAACCGAGGTTGCACCCGCTTCAATAGCTTCGAGTAGGCCATCAGCAAATGGGAAGAAGGCATCAGATGCAACCGCAGAGCCAATGGTTTTTGCCTTGTCCCAGCCAGCCATTTTGGCGGCCTCTACGGCGCGTTTTGCGGCGATATAAGCACTGTCGCGGCGGTTCATTTGTCCCGCGCCAATTCCTGCTGTGGCAAGGTCTTTGGCATAAACAATGGCGTTTGATTTAACATGCTTGGCAACCTTGAAAGCAAAGAGCATATCTTCGATTTCTTTATCGGTTGGGGCGCGTTTGGTAACGACTTTAAGATTTTCACGCAAGACTGGTTTATTGTCACGCGATTGCACCAAGAAGCCACCTGCAATATTACGATAATTCACGGCATCAGTGGTTGGGTCTGGCAAGCCGCCAGCAACAAGTAAGCGAAGGTTTTTCTTGGCGGCAAAAACCGCCTTAGCTTCTTCGGTAACTTCTGGCGCGATAACCACTTCGGTAAAGATTTCGGCGATTGCCTTGGCGGTTTCACCATCCAAAATTTGATTACATGCAACAATACCACCAAATGCAGAAACGGGGTCACAAGCAAGGGCGTTTTGATATGCTTCCAAAAGGCTTGCACCAACGGCAACACCACAAGGGTTGGCATGTTTAATAATGGCAATTGCGGGCTTTTCTTTGGGTGAAAATTCAGACACCAATTCATATGCGGCATCAGTATCATTCAAATTATTATAAGATAATTCTTTACCCTGAAGCTGTTTTGCGGTTGAAACACCAAAGCGTTTGTCACCATTTGAATAAAACGCTGCTTTTTGGTGTGGGTTTTCGCCATAGCGCATTTCTTGCACTTTAACGCCGCCCATTGTGCGATATTTTGGGCTTTCCTCTTTGGTTTGTTCAAAATACCAATTTGAAATCACTGCATCATATGCAGCGGTGCGGGAATAAGCACGTGCCGCAAGTTTTTTACGGGTTTCGTGGCTTGTGCCGCCATTTGCTTCTAAGTCTGCCAGTACAAGTTCAATATCATCATTATCTGTGGCAACTGCGGTAAAACCATGGTTCTTGGCACCAGCACGAATCATTGCCGGCCCACCAATGTCGATATTTTCAATCATTTCATCAAAATCGGCATTTTTTGCGAGAGTTTCTTCAAATGGATAAAGATTGACCCACAAAAGATCGATACCAGTGATTCCGTGTTCATTCATTGCCTTGGCATGATCTGGGTTATCGCGAAGTGCAAGTAGGCCACCATGAACCATTGGGTGAAGGGTTTTAACGCGACCATCCATCATTTCAGGAAAATTTGTGATTTCAGAAACGTCAACAACCGGAATGCCCATATCTTTCAATGCTTTTGACGTTCCGCCAGTTGAAAGAATCTCAACGTTTTTTGCGGCCAAAACTTTGGCAACTTTTTCTAAAGACGATTTATCTGATAATGAAATCAGCGCGCGTTTAAGCGGAACAATATTTTGTGACATGAAACCTACCAAACCAAATTTTGCGAAATAAAATTATTTCTTGGATACCTTATATCCGGGAACAATTCGCTCTAATAATTTCAAGGCTTCCCGAATATCATTCTTGGTTGCTGCTTTAACGGTTTTCTCGATTAATTCAATTAGATTTTCATCCAATTCCTTGGTGGATTTCACCCCAAGAACGCCGCCAATTGGTGTTTCGACCGCTTTTTCATAGTCATAAAAAATTTCTTCGTGAATTTTTTCACCTGGGCGAATGCCCGTTTCAATAATATCGATGTCTTTGTATGGCTCATAACCTTTTAGGCGTATCATGGCCTCGGCAAAGGATATGATTTTCATTGGTTCGCCCATATCAAGTACAAAAAGAGGATAATTATATTTTACCCTTTTTCCGTTCTTACTGGTAATCATACCGCCACCTAATGCCGCCGATTGTAATACAAGACCAACTGCCTCTTTAACAGTCATAAACCAACGGGTCATTTCTTTTGAGGTAACAGTAACCGGCCCCATTGCCGAAATTTGGCGCTCGAAAAGTGGCATAACTGAACCAGATGAGCCAAGAACATTACCAAATCTGGTTGAAAAGAATTTACAACCTTCTTTTTCAAAGCAATGGCGAACATATAATTCCGCCGCACGCTTTGCCGCGCCCATAAGATTAGTTGGATTGACCGCTTTGTCGGTTGATATAAGGATGAATGCCTCAACGCCAGTTCTTACGGCGGCATCGGCGACATTTTTTGTCCCCCCTAGGTTAACCATTAATGCCTCGCGCGGGTGTTCTTCCATTAATGGCACATGTTTATTAGCGGCGGCATGAAATACAATTTGCGGCAAATATGTATCAAATAAATCGTCAATAGAGCGATAATCACGAATGTCTTTTAATCTTATAATGGTTTCAACTTTTGGGAAACGCTCACTCATGATTTGGTTGATTGTATATAAATTATTCTCTGAGTTATCGACAATAACGATTCGTTTTGGGTTGAATGTCGCAACTTGAAGCGCAAGCTCAGAACCGATGGTGCCGCCACCGCCAGTAATTAATATTGTCTTACCTTCAATAAGTTTATACGGACCGCTTGGATCCAAATCATATTTGTGGCGTCCAAGAACGTCTTCTGGATTAACATTGGAAAGTTTTTTTGAACCAATTTCTGGCATGCGTGAAAGGCGAACTTTATTATCGTTCATTGCGCCAATTGCTGCTTGTTTTACATATTCTGGGTGGTTGTCGCCGACCAATATGATTCGCACATGATTATAATTATATTCATTAAGTGCGCGTTGAATTAATTGGTGAAGGGTTGCTTCAAAGTTTTCACCAGAATATACACGCGCGCCAGAATATACTTTTCCGATTTGGTTGCCTTTGGTAGAAATAATCGCAAGCGGTTTGAATGGTAATGGCCCGCTTTTCCTAGCTTGGTGAATTGCCAAGGTTACTGCATCGGTTCCGCCAACCATAATCGCGGGTGGCGCGTTGGGGGCGGCGGGTCTGAACAATGCGCTTAATGCCATAATGTTACCGCCCGTTGAAATAAAACGAGCTATTCCGCGTGCGCCCATCATGAAAGATAATAAAAGCAACGATACGATTAATGGTACTTTTGGCGTAAATCGTAAATTTAGAGAAACTATAATGATTGCATAAAGGACGGACGTAATTAAGACCGCTTGCGCAATACGCATCAAATCATCGGATGTAGTCCAACGCCACACCATTTGCCATGACTTTGTTATTAGCAATGAGAAAAGCAACGCACCAAAGTAAACAAATATTTTGGTCAGTATCAATTTTTCATTATTTAGGTCTGTGTCAATAGAAGACAGTATGCCAATAAGTATTGCAATTAATCCAATAAATAAATCGGCGAACAATCCCTTAGTAAAGGGCGATCTTATAGTATCTTTCACCTGCCACCTATCAGAATCGTTTATTGCTATCCAGTTTATAGACACTGGCTTGCTGAATTAATAAAACACAAAGTCCGCTACTATTAAATCAGCTCGAAAAATTTATCAAACAATTATATTAAATTGTTTCAGTATTATGGCTAATGTATGTCTATTTTTTTCCCAAGATGAAATATAAGATTAGTCTTTGGAAGATTATTCGGTGGAAATATGAGCGTTTACAATTCAAAGGTTATTGAGCTTGCGACACAAATCGAAAATATCGATAACGCATTGGAAATAAATGATAATTTATTTGGCGAGGCAAAAAAGACATCTCGTATTTGCGGTTCGACTATTGGTTTGAAAATTTCTTATAATAACAAAGACAACGTTGTCATGGATTTTTCAATTGATCCAAAAGCTTGTGCATTAGGGCAGGCAAGTGCGGCAATTTTGTCACGTAATTTAATTGGTGCAACACCACAAGAGATATTTAAAGCCAGAGATGACTTGCGTTCAATGCTAAAAGAGAATGGAAAACCACCTGAGGGCCGATTCTGGGAGTTGCGTTATCTTGAGGCGGTTGCCGATTATCCGCCACGCCATGCTTCCGTGATGCTTGCATGGGAAGCGGCTTGTGCAATTTTTGACGAAATGTTTGCAAAAGAATAATAATTGTATTATAGGCACTTTTTATGTCAGTAGCGTTCTTATACACATCTACAACAACTACTACCGCTTAATGCCGGCGGCGTTGTGTGGGCGCGTCGCAAGCGGCAGCTAATTCCCACAAAAAAGCTTCAAATTCAAAAACAAAGGGTAAGTTTTGTCGGGTAATAGTAATAATGGCAAAGTCTCAATACCTGCCTTGTTATTACTGGGTTTATATCGGCTTTATAAAATTTTTCTGTCACCTTTAATTGGTAATCAATGTCGTTATCTGCCAACTTGTTCAGATTATGCGGCTGATTGTGTTAGGAAACATGGTGCGTGGAAAGGGGCGTGGATGGGGTTTGCAAGGGTTTGCAGATGTCATCCCAAAGGGGGGCATGGTTTTGACCCCGCACCCGAAACTGCACCGATAGCAAAATGGTATAAGCCTTGGGATTATGGCGATTGGGATAATCGTTTTAGGGATCCAAAAGACTATAAACCATTAGAAGATAATAAAACAAAAGAATTTGAAAATTTAAATAAATCACTTCAAGAAGAAAAAAACATAGAGAAGCAATAATGTTTGAATTAAAATTTCCAGATGGCGCAATACGCCAATATGAAAATAATATCTCCCCACTTGAAATCGCCGAAGGCATTTCAAAATCACTTGCAAAGCGCGTGGTTGGCGCAAAAATTGACGGACAAGTTTGGGATTTATCTCGTCCAATTGAACCAAAAGATGCGCCGCAAACATTTGAATTAATCAACCGTGATAGCGATGAAGGCCTTGAAATTATTCGCCACGATGCTGCGCACATTATGGCACAGGCAGTGCAAGAATTATTCCCAGATACTCAAATCACAATTGGTCCATCAATCGAAGATGGCTATTATTATGACTTTGTGCGCGAAGAGAAATTTTCAACCGATGATTTCGAGAAAATTGAAGCCAAAATGCGCGAAATTGTTGACCGTGACCTACCAATTGTTCGTGAAGAATGGGATCGTGAAATTGCCATAAAGCATTTCAACGAAATTGGCGAAATTTACAAAGCTAAAATTATCGAAGAAATCATTCCAGAAGGTGAAACCCTTACTGTTTATAAACAAGGTGATGATTGGAAAGATTTGTGCCGTGGGCCACATATGCCGTCCACTGGGCGTCTTGGTAAAGCCTTTAAATTGATGAAGCTTGCTGGCGCTTATTGGCGTGGCGATGCTAAAAATGCACAGCTTCAACGTATTTATGGTACTGCATGGGCTGATGAAAAAGGGCTTAAAGACTATTTGGTTCGCATTGAAGAAGCCGAAAAACGAGACCACCGTAAATTGGGTCGTCAACTAAACCTATTCCATATGCAAGAAGAGGCAAAGGGCATGGTTTTCTGGCACCCCAAAGGCTGGACTATGTATCGCGCGCTTGAAAATTATATTCGTCGCAAAATTGAAGCTTCTGAATATGTTGAGGTTAAAACTCCACAATTAATGGACAAAACCCTGTGGGAAAAGTCTGGGCATTGGGAAAAGTTCGGCCACGCCATGTTTACTTGCGAAACTGTTGAAGAAGAAATTCTTGCGGTTAAGCCGATGAACTGTCCTGGACATGTTCAAATTTTTAACCAAGGTCAAAAATCATATCGTGATTTACCACTTCGTATGGCGGAAATGGGTTGTTGCCACCGCTTCGAGCCATCTGGCGGTTTGCACGGTATTATGCGCGTACGTAACTTTACCCAAGATGATGGTCATATTTTCTGTCGCGTTGATCAGATTTATTCGGAAACCAAAGACTTTTGCGAACTTTTGCGTACCGTTTATAATGATTTGGGGGTCGAGCTTCATTCAGTTAAACTTGCGCTTCGTCCTGACGTTCGTGCTGGTTCAGATGAAACTTGGGATTATGCCGAAAATATGCTTAAGCAAGCCGCAGAGGCAGCGGGCGAAATCGTGGAATTATTACCTAATGAAGGTGCGTTCTATGGTCCGAAACTTGAGTTCCACTTGAAAGATGCAATAGGTCGTACATGGCAATGTGGTACTTTGCAGCTTGATTTTGTATTGCCTGAGCGTCTTGATGCCGAATATACTGGTGAAGATGGCCAAAAACATCGCCCTGTAATGTTACACCGCGCGATTTTGGGAACTTTTGAGCGGTTCTTGGGTATCTTAATCGAAAACCATGCCGGTAATTTCCCAATGTGGCTTGCACCGGTGCAGGTTGTGGTCGCCAATATCACTTCGGATTCCGAGCAATATGCTAAAGACGTTTGCCAGAAATTGCGCGCAGCAGGTATTCGTGCCGAAACCGATGTTCGCAATGAAAAAATCAACTTTAAAATTCGCGAACATTCTTTGCAAAAAGTTCCTGTTATTGCGGTTGTTGGTTCGCGTGAGGCGGAAGAAGGCAAAGTTGCGCTTCGCCGTTTTGGCTCTCAAGCACAAGAAATATTGTCACTTGAAGATGCGATAACAATGCTTTCAACAGAAAGCCTGCCACCTGATATGAAATAGGTTAAATAAAAATGGTGAAATCAACGCAAAAGGGCGCAATTGCTGGTGTAACCGGTATCGGACTTGGTCTTATGACTTTGTTCGGTGGGGTTGATATTCCAACATTGGCTGCAATAACCTCATTTTGGGCATTGATTATTGCCATATTTAACGGCGGATTTACAGATGTGATAAAGGGCGTTTTAAAGCGCCCTTTTTCAACAATGTTTTTTGTTGCCGCGCTTGCTTATCTTGTGCTTACCCGCATTAATCAGCCTGAAATAATAAACCAAACTGCACGAAGCCTTTTGGTTGGCGTGTTGCTTTTGCCATTTTTGTCATGGGACTTCATGACGGGTAATGGAGAAGATAAACTCATTGCTGGGCGCGGGCTTGTTGCTGGCTTTGTGATTGCCGCGCTTTTATTATCTTATGAGGCAATGAGTGGTTATCATTTATACCATCTTGCTGTGCCCCACCAAGATCCGCAAGAAATGGAGCGCAATCTTGGGCGCGGCGCATATATTTTGATAATTTTCTTATTTCCTGTCCTTTTAACCATAGAGGCACAAAAACTAGACATTAAATTGAAAATTTTTGTGATTGTCGCAACTTTATTCCTTTCGACCCGCTTTGGTATTGATTTAAATATAATTACGCTTTTTGTGGCGGGAATTGTCTATGGGCTTGCGCTTTTATTCCCAAGATTAGTTATAATTTCCGTAAATCTGGTGGCAACAATTTTGGTTGCGTTTGCACCGTTTATTTACGGGCCGGTTGCAAGGTTTGCTAAAAGTTTATGGACAGATGATACTATCCCACTTTCTTATGGGCGGCGTGCCGATATGTGGCTTTATGCAATTGACCGCATAAAAGAAAAACCAATTTGGGGTTGGGGCTTGGATGCGGCAAAAACTTTTGATCAACCAATAAAGTGGCGTGGTTTTGATTGGACTGTAATTCAAATGCACCCCCATTCTGCACCATTGAATTTGTGGTTAGAAGGTGGTGCCGTAGGCGCATTATTATTTGTCATTGCCATGAATTTTGGTGGCTTTTGGTTGTTGCGATCGGCTGGTAAAAATCGTCAACTTGCGGCGACAATTTCGGCAAGCTTGACCGCAATAATTTTTGGTTGGGCGGTTACATATGGTGCATGGCAACAATGGCTGTGGATGTGTTTGTTCTTTGCGATTATTTATCCATACTTAAACGTTTTGCCAAAGAAAAAGCCTAAAAAGACCGTTGAGGAATTGCAAGAATTTGTCTGATAGCAAACGCATTAGCGTCATTATCGTAACTTATCATACTGGTGCGGCGGTTTTTAATGCGATTAATTCTGCGCTTTTGCAAAAGGCTTTTGAAGTAATAATTGTCGATAATGGTAATGATGATGAGACGCGTTGCCGCTTGCAACAAATGTCAATTGATACGCCGAATTTGACTTATATAATAAATAAAGAAAATATTGGTTTTGGTGCGGCATGCAATAAGGGGGCAAAGGCATCAAAAGGAGATATATTGGTTTTTCTAAACCCAGATGCCGAATTAGAAGAAAATGCCCTTGTGGAAATGGCAAAAGTTGCGCCAAATCAAATAATGGGTGGCTTGATAAAAAATCATGATGGCAGTGAGCAAAGGGGCGCACGGCGCAATGAATTAAGCCTTAAAAATGCAATGCTCGCCTTTATGGGCATTAAAGATGATTTCAATCTTGATAAAACACCAATTCCATCAGAAATCACACCCGTCGCCAATATAAGTGGTGCATTTTTTGTAATTCACAGGTTGGATTTTAAAAACCTCAAATGTTTTGATGAAAAATTTTTCCTGCATGTTGAAGACATTGATATTTGCACAAGGTTCAGAAAAGCGGGGGGCGAGGTGGTTTTTAACCCAAATGCCCAGGCACTTCACATTGGCGGCACTTCAAAAGCATTAAAAATTACAATTGAATATTATAAATTCATGGGCTTCGCGCGTTTTTTTATGAAAAACGGGGACTTGGGCGAAAAATTTGGTTTTATATTTATTGCGCCTTTTTTATTCTTGGCAATGATGTTTCGTGCAATAATATCGCAAAAACGCCATTAAATACTTGCTAAATCGGCAAAAATTGTTCATTTGCAAAATATCATGACAGATAAACAAGACGAAACCGATATTGCCCTTTTACGTGCCCGCATTGACGAAATAGATGCCGAGATTGCGCATCTTTTGGTGCGCCGTACAGAAATTGCGCAGAAGGTTGCGTTTTCAAAAATTCAGGATGCAAAGCTTGCGAATATTGAGCTTGGCTTTGGTTGGCGCCCTAAACGCGAAGTTGAGATTATACGCGAAATTTTAAGGCGCGAACCTACATTGGGTCGGCGCCTTTCTTATATGGTCTGGCGGGCGATGATTACGCGTAACCTTGCCAATCAGGCACCAATGGAAGTGGTTTGTGTCGAAAGTTCAAACGCTGCAAGCCGCATGGGATTTGGTGCGGCGGTTGTTCCACAAATTGCACCAGATTGCGATAGCGCGATTAAAATTGCTTCTGAAAAAGAAAATATGATTCTTTCTTTACCTTTCCCCGATGCCAATCAGGATTGGTGGCAAAAGCTATTATTACCAGAGTATCAGGCGTTAAAAATTAACATGGCTCTCCCGCATATTGAGGATGTTTGCCCAGAGGCTTTATGCCTTGCCAAAATCACCCCGCTTGAAACCGGAAATGACTATTCATTAATCGCCGCTCCCGCCGCTAAAAACATTGCAGGTGAGGTTATTTCAAAATCATCAAGCCATAATCTTTGGCTATTAAAAGGGTTTCACGAAACCCTGGCTGATAATGCAAATGGTGTCTATTTCCTTGGCGCTTATTCAATTGCCTAAAAATTTGTTTTTCTATATATGTTGCGCCATAAAATTTAACGGAAAAAAATAATGCGTCCACAACCAATTAATAATATTATGGATATTGTGCCTTATAAAGGCGGGGAATCAAAAATCGCTGGTTTTGATAAGGTTCACAAATTATCTTCAAATGAAAACCCATTGGAATGTTCGAAAAAGGCACGTCAGGCCTTTATTGAAGAAGCGCAAAACCTTCACTCTTACCCTGATGGTGCGCATACAAAATTACGTGAAGCAATTGCGGGTCGTTATGGTCTTGACGTAAATCGTATCATTTGCGGCAATGGTTCAGATGAGTTGTTTCAGCTTTTGGGACGTTCATTCATTGCACCGGGTGATGAGATTATTCAATCTGAATATGGCTTTCTTGCATATGGCCTATTGGCGCAGCAGCAAGGCGCAAAGTGTATCTCTGCCAAGACCAAGGATTATGTAACCCAAATTGATGCAATAATTGCCGCAATTACCCCAAAGACCAAGGTTATTTTTCTTGATAATCCATCAAACCCAACGGGAACTTATATAAGTTTTGATGAAGTAAAGCGTCTTCATGCCGCCTTGCCTTCACATGTTATATTGGTTCTCGATGCCGCATATGCCGAATATGTGAATAATAATGATTATTCTGCTGGGCTTGAACTGGCAGGGGAATTTGAAAACGTAATTATGACACGCACCTTCTCAAAAATTCATGGACTTGCAGCATTGCGTATCGGCTGGGGTTACGGTGCGCAAAACATTATTGATGCGATGAACCGCGTGCGCGATCCGTTTAATCTTAATTCTGCGGCGATTGCGGCGGGGGTTGCGGCATTGAACGACCATGAATTTGTTGCCGCTTCAAATGCCCATAATAGCAATTGGCTAGAAATTCTAAGTAGCGAATTTGCGGACAATGGTTTTAAGGCAATTCCAAGTGTTACTAATTTCATTATGGTTGAGTTTGATAGTGAAAACACTGCCAATCGCTTTGATGAACATTTAAAATCATTTGGCATAATTGCCCGCAAAATTGGCTCTTATAATTTATCACAAAATATACGTATTTCTATTGGCACAGACGAGGCCAACCAATTGCTTATAAAGGCAATGAAAGAGTTTAAATGATGTTTGAAAAGCTCGCGATAATTGGTATCGGATTGATTGGTTCTTCTATTGCGCATAAAGTCAATGCGGCGAAACTTGCCAAAGAAACCGCGCTTTATGATGCTTCTGAAACCGTGCGGGCGCGTGCCAAAGAGCTTGGCTTGGGTGTTGTTTACGATAATTATACCCACCTTTTACATGGTGCAGAATTGGTTATTATCTGCACCCCATCAGGCGTTATTGCCACTGTGGCACAAGAGATTATGCCATATCTTGATAGTGGTGCAATCCTATCGGACGTGGGTTCGGTAAAAGGTGAAATTATTAAAAACATCATCCCTTTTTTGCGTGATGATATTTATTTTGTTCCTGGTCACCCGCTTGCAGGGACGGAGTTTTCAGGACCTGATGCCGGTTTTGCCAGCCTGTTTGAAAACCGCTGGTCGATTATTTGCCCGCTTGATGACGAGCGTGTGGATTATAAAGCGGCACAGGAAAAATTGGTCGAATTTTGGAAAGCTCTGGGCGCAAATGTCGAAATCATGAATGCGCAGCGTCATGATATGGTTTTGGCCGTAACCTCGCATATTCCGCATTTGATTGCTTTTACTATTGTTACCACTGCTGAAGATATTGAACATGTAACAGAATCCGAAGTGGTTCAATATTCGGCATCAGGTTTCCGTGACTTTACCCGTATAGCCGCATCGGATCCGACCATGTGGCGCGACGTTTTTCTTTTGAACAAGGATGCAATTCTTGAAATCCTAAGCCGCTTTTCAGAGGATTTAACCGCCCTTAAACGCGCAATACGTTGGGATGATGGTCAACTTCTGTTTGATACAATAACCCGCGCCCGTAGAATGCGCAAAGAAGTAATTGATGCAGGGCAAGATATTAATAAACCTAATTTTGGAAGGTAATTATAAAGATTATACTTATGTAGAAATCGATTGCTTTAATTAATTAAGGCCTCATTATATTTAAGTGTTCATAATAAAATAATGTGATTATTATAAATGACGCTATATTATGCTTGTCAAATTTGAATTCATGTAATTATAGATAGCTATAATACATGTTAAATTGGTCAGGAATGTCGATATTTTAATTGTTGCATTTAGAATATTATAATGTATGGACGAATAAAAATATAATAAATGTGGTTTGATATGAAATTGAATATTATTATTACTTCAACCCGTCCAAATAGGGTTAGCCCTTGTATAGGCAAGTGGTTTTACGAGGTTGCAAAGCAAAATAACAATGGCCTTCAGGTAGTTTTAACCGATTTGGCAGAGGTGAATTTGCCTTTATTGGATGAGCCATATCACCCATCAAAACACCATTATTTACATGAACATACAAAAATTTGGTCAAATATTATTGAGACATCTGATGCCTTTGTATTTATTTTACCGGAATATAATTCGTGTGCCCCGCCATCTTTTGTAAATGCAATCGATTATTTGTATAATGAATGGAATTTCAAGCCGGTTGGGTTTGTTGGCTATGGCGCAATTAATGGCGGCCGCCATTCGGTTGAAAATGCAAAAAGTCTTATGGAGGCGGTGATGGCGCTTCCGGTTGAACAATCCGTGATTATTGAACACGCGGTTGAGCAAATGGACGACGATACTTTTCACGCCAAAGATACACAAATAAGTGCTGCAAAGCGTATGATAGAAAATATCGCGGTCGTTGCTTCCGATCTGCACGAAATGCGCACCCCTGGCAATTTAGAAGCCGTTAAGAAAGTGTCTTGGAACAAATTCGCGCCTTGGCACGCTGATATTCTTTCTCAAGTCGGTCGGTAATTTTGGCAATTGGCGCGATTTCTTTGATTGCGCCAATCCCTTGACCAGAGCCCCAAATATCTTTCCATGCCTTTGCGCCGGTTGCGGCAGCGCCAAAATCCATTTTTGTTTTGTCGGCATCAGGAAGATTATCGGGATCAAGCCCTGAATTGGCAATTGATGGCTTTAAATAATTGCCGTGAATCCCCGTAAAATAGTTTGAATAGACAATGTCATTGGCATTCGAATCAACAATCATTTGTTTATATTCTTGGGTGGCGCGTGCTTCGTCTGATGCAATAAAGACCGAACCCGCATACGCCAAATCTGCACCCATTGCCTGTGCCGCTAAAATGGCATCACCCGTGGCAATTGCGCCCGATAGCGCAAGCGGGCCATCAAACCATTCACGGATTTCTTGAATTAACGCAAATGGTGATAATGTTCCCGCATGACCACCCGCACCGGCAGCAACCGCGATTAAGCCATCAGCACCCTTGGAAATTGCCGATTTTGCGTGGCGATTATTGATGATGTCATGCATCACCACACCACCATATGAATGAATGGCATCATTGACCATCGGCACAGCACCAAGTGAGGTGATTACAAGCGGAACTTTGTACTTAACACATGCCTCAACATCATGTTGTAAGCGAGCATTGGAATTATGCACGATTTGATTAACGCCAAATGGGGCGGCGGGCTTATCAGGGTTTCGGGTATTATAATTACCCAATGTATCAGTGATTTCATCAAGCCATTCGTGAAGCTGCGCCTCCGGGCGCGCATTAAGGGCAGGGAACGTACCAATTATACCCGACTTACACTGTTCAATCACCATTTTTGGATTGGAAATAATAAACATCGGCGAGCCAATAAGCGGCAAACGCAAGTTTTTGAATAATTGGTGCATATTTTTCGTCCCTTTTTATTTACTTGCTTCCCTTGAGGGAAGCTGTCGCGCGAATGCGTGACTGAAGGGTGGCTTTAGCATTGCAAACATCTGCACCGTTCACCCTTCCGTCAAAATGCTTCGCATTTTGCCACCTTCCCTAAAGGGAAGGAGTTACCTTAATAAATGACTAGCAATATAAATGTCAAACGATTGTTTGAATTTGTTCTAATGTTTTAATTGTGAGCCCGAAGGGCGAGGGTAGGGTTTTGAATAGCTTTTATTTCCTGCCGATTGCGTCACAACCTTCATGGTCGCCAAGGTTACAGCCTTTGGTATAAAGCTCCTTGGCCTTTGTGGGGTTTATATCCACGCCATAACCCTTGTCATACATATTGGCGAGGTGGGTGCAGCCCGTGCCATTATTCAAGCCACATGCCATTTTAAAAAATTTAAGGGCATCATCATCCGATGGATCCATGCCGTTACCCATATAATACATATGCCCAAGTAAAAAGCAGGCATCGCCCTCATTGGCTTCGCATGATTTTTGGAATTTATCTTTTGCGGATGTATAGTCTTTCTCTTCAAGCGCGGCTTGACCGGCTTTTACTCTTGCGCTTTGCGCATTGGCATTTGTTACAACGCCGATAGTAGCCATTATGGCGATTGAAGCACAAATCAATTTCAATGCATTTTTCAATGAGCGTTTCATCTTATCCTCCGAAAACCTGCACTGTGCCTTGGCTTCACTTTTGTTTCTCAAAACACAGTGCCTCAAGGTGGGGGCATAATAGGCTTATACTGGGGGCTTCGCTACATGCGAATTGTCGCAACTAAAACAAAAGCCCCGAAAAGTTTCGGGGCTTTTAATAATTTTATCTCGAAAGTTTAAAGCTATTAAGCTTCTTTCGCCATTTTAGCGGCTTTTTCGATTGCTTCGTCGATATTGCCAACCATGTAGAAAGATTGCTCAGGAAGGTGGTCATATGCGCCTTCTACCAAGCCTTTAAAGCCTTTGATAGTGTCTTCAAGTGCAACCAATTTACCAGGAGAACCGGTGAATACTTCCGCAACGTGGAACGGTTGAGATAAGAAACGCTCAACTTTACGCGCACGAGAAACCACCAATTTGTCGTCTTCTGACAATTCGTCCATACCCAAAATCGCGATGATGTCTTGCAACGCTTTATATTGTTGCAAAATCTCTTGAACGCGGCGAGCAGTTTCATAATGTTCTTTACCAACAACGCGTGGCTCTAGGATACGAGATGTTGAGTCAAGTGGGTCAACCGCAGGGTAAATACCTTTTTCCGCGATTGAACGGTTAAGAACTGTGGTTGCGTCCAAGTGGGCGAATGATGCCGCAGGAGCAGGGTCGGTCAAGTCATCCGCAGGAACGTAAATCGCCTGAACCGAAGTGATTGAACCTTTAATGGTTGAGGTAATACGCTCTTGCAAGCCACCCATATCGGTAGCAAGTGTTGGCTGATAGCCCACCGCAGAAGGAATACGACCAAGAAGTGCAGACACTTCTGAACCCGCTTGGGTAAAGCGGAAGATGTTATCCACGAAGAACAACACGTCTTTACCTTCTTCGTCACGGAAATATTCGCAGATTGAAAGACCAGTCAAAGCCACACGAGCACGTGCGCCAGGAGGTTCGTTCATCTGACCATAAACCAATGTACAACGAGAACCTTCAGTCGAGCCATTGTTTTCTTTAGGGTCAACGTTCACTTTTGATTCGATCATCTCATGGTAAAGGTCGTTACCTTCACGAGTACGTTCGCCAACGCCTGCAAGCACTGAATAACCACCGTATGCTTTTGCGATGTTGTTGATAAGCTCTTGAATAAGAACGGTTTTACCAACGCCCGCGCCGCCGAACAGACCGATTTTACCACCTTTTGCATATGGGCAAAGAAGGTCAACAACTTTGATACCAGTAACCAAAATTTCTGGGTTTGGTTTTTGGTCTTTAAAGTCAGGGGCCGCTTTATGGATTGAACGAACGCCTTCTGGTGCATTGATTGGGCCTGCTTCGTCAATCGGTTCACCGACAACGTTCAAAATACGACCCAATGTGCCAGGACCAACCGGAACCATGATTGGTGAACCAGTATCTGAAACTGGTTGACCGCGAACAAGACCTTCGGTCGCGTCCATTGCAATGGTACGAACAGCGTTTTCGCCCAAATGCTGCGCAACCTCAAGAACCAAGCGTTTGCCTTGGTTTGTGGTTTCCAATGCGTTCAAAATATCAGGAAGTGCGCCTTCAAATACAACGTCCACAACCGCACCAATAACCTGTGAAACTTTGCCTTTCGCTTCGATAGACATATCTTTTCTCACTCTCTCAAAATCATTTCGCCCGTTTGGGGCAACAAATTAAACGGCTTGCGCCCCTGCGATAATCTCTGTCAATTCGGTGGTAATCATTGCCTGACGTTTGCGGTTCATTTGCAGCGTCAGTTTTTTGATTAAATCACCGGCATTGCGCGTTGCGTTATCCATAGCACCCATTTGTGCGCCATAGAAACCAGCGTTATTTTCCAAAAGACCACGAAGAATTTGGCTATTCATATAACGTGGCAATAATGCCTCAAGAATAGTTTCTTCTGATGGTTCATATTCATAGACACCAGAATTGGCATCAGTCTTTGCATCAGTTTCGGCAAGTTCAACCTTGACCGGAATAAGCTGCTGCACAGTTGGAATTTGTGAAATCACAGAGCGGAATTTTGAATATACAAAATGTGCAACATCAATTTCACCAGCATCAAATAATTCGACCATTTTGTCGGCAACTTCTTTCGATTGTGCCGCGCCAATTGTGCGAACTTGTGAAAAGTCGATGTGACCAACCGATAACTCACCAAATAGGCGCTTTAACTGATCGCGTCCTTTTTTGCCGACGGTAAGGATTTTTACCTTTTTGCCATCAGCCTGAAGCTCTGCCACCAATTCACGAGATTTTTTCACGATATTCGTGTTAAAACCACCGCAAAGACCGCGTTCAGAAGTGGCAACCACCACCAAATGCACATCATCTTTGCCTGAACCGCTTAACAGTTTTGGCGCCGCTGCTGAACCCTGAACCGAAGCAGCAAGATTGGCAACAGTTGCTGCAATCTTCTCCGAATAAGGGCGCGCAGCCTCAGCAGCCTGTTGTGCGCGTCTTAATTTAGATGCCGCCACCATTTGCAATGCCTTGGTAATCTTTTGTGTAGATTTCACCGAGGTAATGCGGGTGCGAAAATCCTTTAAGGAAGCCATGTTTTAAATCCTTAAGCAGCAAAACCTTTGGTGAATTCATCAAGCGCAGCGATGATTTTACCTTCGATGCCATCTTTCTTGATGTCTTTTTTGTCTTTAACTTCTTGTGCCAATGCTTTGTATTTTCCAGCCAAAGCCTGACGCAATTCTTGTTCATAACGCTTAACTTGAGAGGTTTCGATACCGTCCAAGTAACCTTTTGTACCAGCGTAAATCAAGATAACTTGCTCTTCAACTGGAACCGGCGCGAACTGATCTTGTTTAAGAAGTTCGGTCAAACGTGCGCCACGGTTAAGTGTTTTTTGGGTTGCCGCATCAAGGTCAGAACCGAATTTAGCGAATGCCGCCAATTCACGGTATTGCGCCAATTCACCTTTTACAGGGCCCGCAACTTGTTTCATTGCTTTAACCTGTGCCGATGAACCCACACGAGAAACTGATAGACCAACGTTAACCGCAGGACGAATACCTTGATAGAACAAATCAGTTTCCAAGAAAATCTGGCCGTCTGTGATTGAAATCACGTTGGTTGGAATATATGCAGAAACGTCGTTCGCTTGGGTTTCGATAACTGGAAGTGCAGTCATAGAACCTGCGCCATTGTCATCATTCAATTTCGCCGCACGTTCAAGAAGGCGAGAGTGAAGATAGAATACGTCACCAGGATAAGCTTCACGACCAGGAGGACGACGAAGAAGAAGTGACATTTGGCGATAAGCAACCGCTTGTTTGGTCAAATCGTCATAAATGATTAGTGAGTGCATACCGTTATCACGGAAATATTCACCCATTGTTGCACCGGTAAATGGCGCAATATATTGAAGAGGTGCAGGATCAGAAGCGGTTGCCGCAACGATAATTGAATATTTCAATGCGCCACGCTCTTCAAGAGTGTTTACAAGCTGGGCAACGGTTGAACGTTTTTGACCGATAACCACGTAAACGCAATATAGTTTTTCTGATTCAGTAGCATCGCGGTCATGCGCATCTTTTTGGTAGATGATTGCGTCAATCGCGATTGCAGTTTTACCAGTTTGACGGTCACCGATAATCAACTCACGTTGGCCACGACCGATTGGGATAAGAGCATCAATAGATTTGATGCCGGTTTGCATTGGCTCATGCACAGATTTACGTGGAATGATGCCAGGTGCCTTTACGTCAACTTTTTTACGGTCATCGATATCAACCAATGGGCCTTTGCCGTCGATTGGTTCACCCAATGCGTCAACAACGCGGCCAAGAAGACCTTTACCAACAGGAACAGACACGATTTCGCCAAGGCGTTTAACGGTGTCACCTTCTTTAATACCACGGTCATCACCGAAGATAACCACACCAACGTTATCACGCTCTAGGTTAAGAGCCATGCCTTTAACGCCGGTTCCAAATTGAACCATCTCACCGGCTTGAACGCTGTCAAGGCCGTAAACACGGGCGATACCGTCACCAACGGAAAGAACGGTACCAACATCAGCAACCGTAGCATCTGCACCGTAATTTTTGATTTGATCTTTTAGAATTTTAGAAATTTCTGCGGCACGAATATCCATTGCCCTATGCACCTTTCAGACTGTTTTTTAGACCATCAAGCTTGGTTTTGATTGAATCATCAAATAATTGCGAACCAACTTTTACAACCAATCCGCCAATTAATTCTGGGTTTACCGAAGTCTCAACTTCTACTTCAGCTTTGAAAGCCGAAGAAAGATTAGACTTTAATTCTTCTAATTGTTCCTTGGTCAATTCAGAAGCAGTGGTAATTTCTGCTTTAACTGCGCCGCGTGCTTTTGCGGCTTTGTCAAGGAAACCTTTTAATATAGCAGGCAATTCAGGCGCACGTGAATGTTCAACAACCACGGAAACAAAATTTTGAACCAAAGGCGATACTTTTAATTTTTTGCCGATTGCCGATAATACTGCTGCTTTTTCAGCGGTATGATAAAGCGGGCTTTTCATAGCACCTGCTAATTCGTCCGATTCACTAAACGCCGCAAAAAGTGCGCCTGCTTCTTTTTCAACTGCCGCAACTTTTTTGTCCGCAGTCGCCAGCCCAAACAAAGTTGAAGCATAGCGTTCAATTACTTGTGACATATTTGCCCCATAAATCTATTATGCCGTCTGTATGAATGGTCGTGGACCATATATACCGGAAACGCCAACCCTTTAATATGAAAAAATTATATTTCAAGCCCGCGTTTGCCTTCCACGACCAAAGTTTTAGATTGACCGTGAATTTTCGGTGGCTGTTATCATGGCAATCTAATACTCGCAACATCATAAATGTATTTGTATGCAGAAACTTGCAATATTTTTCGCATGTTTTGTGATTTTTTTTGCGCTTTGTGATGTTGCTGGCGCAATAATTGGTTTTGCCCCAAAGAATCATTAATATATAAGCCAATATGGAAAATCGAATTTGTGAATAATAGATTCGCAATTTCACATTTAAAAGCTTTGGTGTTTGGTCAAAATTATCGCTTGTTGACGTTTAAAGGGGCAATCTTTGACCAGTTTTAAAAATATATATAAAATGTATTATTTTTAAGTCATAAAATATAGAAGTTTGTGTTATTCTCTTTGCATTGCAAAACCTAATTCAACAGTTACTTTAAAGAGGAGGTGGCAATGTTTAAATGGATTTTGTTATTCCTTACCCTTGCGGTGTTTGTTGTCCTAACTTTTGCGGGCGCAATGCTTGATACATATTTTATTTTATCTGCCAAGGCCGTGCTTTTGGTTATAATTGTTGCGTCTTTACTTTATTATGCAAAAGAGGCGCATCAAAGCGCACAAATCGATACAGAAACGCCTTAGGTGTCTGGCGTGCATGTAAATTACAAAAATGTAATCCTGTTTGCAAAATAATTGCATTTCAAGCTGTAAAGTGGTTTGCATAAAACCGTAAAAGCGTTATTGTCGCAATTTTTAACCGTATTGTAATCGGAGCTAAAATGGATAGACGTGCGTTTTTAATGGGAAGTGTTCAGGGTGCTGCCGCAAGTGTTGCCCTAAATCTCAGTGTTGGTTCTTTTGCTTTTGCAGCATCTAAGCCACAAATTGGGACTTTTGGTTTTGACCTTGGTGGCATGGATAAAACCATAAAACCAGGTGACGATTTCTTTCAATATGCTGGTGGCAATTGGATGAAAAACAATGCAATTCCAAATGACCGTGTTCGTTGGGGTGTTTTTGATGAGTTGCGTGCAAAGTCTGAAAAAGACGTAAAAGCAATTATTGATGACTTGTCTTCTAAAAAAGCTGCTAAAGGCACTATTGAGCAAAAGATTGGTGATTTTTGGCGTGCTTATATGAATACCGATTTGATTAATTCAAAAGGTATTGCACCGCTTAAGCCTGAATTGGCAAGTATTGATGCCGCCCAAAGCCATGAAGATATTGCAAAACTTATTGCCCGTCCTGATTTACCGGTTGCTGGCCCAATTGGCTGGGGGGTTAATATCGATGATGGTAATCCTGACCGTTATATTGTTCAAATCGGACATGGTGGTCTTGGCCTTCCGGAACGTGATTATTACCTAAAAGATGATGATCGCATGAAAGATTTGCGCGCAAAATATCCAACTTATATTGCCAAAATGTTCACCTTGGCAAATATTTCTGATGCGGATGCCAAGGCGTCACAGATTGTTGCCTTTGAAACCGAAATTGCGAAACTTCATTGGCCAATTACTGACCGCCGCGACAGCACAAAAATGTATAACCTTCGCAAACGGTCAGAACTTGAAACTATTGCCCCTGATTATCCTTGGGTTGATGCGCTTACCGTTTCAGGCATGAATAATGTTGATGATCTTGTTATTGGCGAAGTGACAGCAATTGAACCATTGGCAAAATTATTCAAAGCGACCCCAGTTGATACTTTGAAAACCTATTTGACCTTCCATTTGCTAAAAAACACATCTTCATTACTTCCAAAAGAGTTTGATGATGCCAATTTTGATTTTTATGGCAAAACCCTTAATGGTCAAAAAGAACAACGCGCACGCTGGAAACGTGGCACACAGGCAATTGACGGCGCATTAGGCGAAGCAATTGGTCAAATCTATGTGAAACGCCACTTCACCGCTAGTGCCAAGGCGCAAATGGAAGTTTTGGTTGAAAACCTTCGCAAGGCGTTTTTGATGCGTATCAATAACCTTGTTTGGATGAGTGCCGACACCAAAGTTGCCGCTAAAAAGAAATTGGCGACCTTTAACCCAAAAATTGGTTATCCAAAAAAATGGCGCGATTATTCTGCGCTTGAAATTTCTGCTGATGACGCATTGGGTAATAACCGTCGTTCAATGATGTTTGACCATGCGATTGAGGTTAAACGTCTTTCTGAAAAAACTGACCGTGATGAATGGTTTATGACCCCGCAAACTGTAAACGCTTATTATAACCCAACTTATAATGAGATTGTTTTCCCTGCCGCAATTTTGCAACCACCATTCTTTGATGAGTTTGCAGATCCTGCCATTAACTATGGTGCTATTGGTGGTGTTATTGGCCACGAAATGGGCCACGGCTTTGATGACCAAGGGGCAAAATACGACGAAAAAGGCGTTCTGCATGATTGGTGGAAACCGTCTGATGTGGCTGCCTTTGATAAACTTGGTCAAAGAATGGTTGCCCAATATGGTGCATTCGAAGCTTTGCCAGGTGTTAAAGTAAATGGCCAACTTACATTGGGTGAAAACATTGGTGACCATTGCGGTGTAACGATGGGTATGGTCGCATATAAATTGTCATTGAATGGTAAGCCTGCGCCAGTATTGGGTGGCTTTACTGGTGAACAACGCTTCTTCCTTGGTTGGGCGCAAGTGTGGCGCTCACTATCTCGTGATGAGGCATTGCGTAACCAAGTGCAAACCGACCCGCATTCACCGGCAAAATTCCGCGTAAACGGAACTATCCAAAACTCTGATGCATGGTATGAAGCATTTAATGTTCAACCCGGTGACAAAATGTATGAGGCACCTATAGACCGTGTCCACATCTGGTAAAATTTTAATTATTGTGGGCAATTAGTGCGTCGGCTGCGCTTGCAATAATTAACAATAGAATGAGATAATAGGGAATTGGTTGTTAAGCTAATTCCCTTTTATTTTGTCGAAAGCTCTGCTGTTTTAAGGCTTAGGAACCAAAGCGCTACGGCAATTGCATATGACCCAAGCATTGCCAGTGCCAGATTGTGGGCGCTATTGAAAACTAGGGGGGCGATTACCCCTGAACCCATTGAAAATACCGCCATCCGCATAAAGTTAGATGCCGATGATGCAAGTCCTTTACGTTCCGGCATTAATTCAAGTGTCATAAGGTTTATGCATGGGTTGGTCATGGTCATGCCAATTGCGAAAATAAATAATGGTATGATTGCCAATAATAATTTTGGCGTAAATAAGAAATTATAGGTGAAATTAATAATTGCTGCTGAAAGCCCGATTACCATTCCGATAAATACCATTTTGGTTGCCGAAATATTGTCGGCAAAATGTGCGCTAATGCGTGAGCCAATTATCATTCCGCATACCATAGGAATAAAAAGCCAGCCAAAATCGGTTTCTTTTAACCCCAAAATATGGACAATAAATCCAGATGCCGAGGCAATATAAATACCGATGCCGCCAAAAGAAAACCCCATGGACATGGCGCGCAATGTAAAGGTTGGGTTGGTGAAACACCCCAAATAACCACTTACCAAAGAGCCAAAGTTTAATTTATGGCGATGATTGATAGGCAAAGATTCTTCAAGCTTAAAAATACACAAAAGCGCAATCAGGGCAGTGAATGCAGCCATAAAATAAAAATTTGCACGCCACGAAAAATGGGATTCCAAAAAACCGCCCATGATTGGTGCAATTGCGGGGGCGATTGAAAATACCATCAAAATATTGGCAAGCATACGCCGTGCATCCGCGCCTTCAAACTTATCTTTTACAATTGATTGCCCAATAACCACGCCGACACTACCGAAGATGCCTTGGAAAGCACGGCAAAATATTAAAAATTCAAGATTAGGTGAAAATGATGCCAAAACCGAAGTCAGTGAAAAACCAATTAATGAGATAACCGCCACTGGCTTGCGACCAAATCTATCGGATAATGTGCCGATAAAAAGTGTCGAAATAGCAAAAGATATTAAATAAACACTAAGGGTCTGTTGCACGGCGGCTTCTGACACGTGCAGGTTTTTTGCAATGCTTCCGAATGAGGGCAAATAGGAATCAATTGCAACTGGCCCAATCATCGAAAGGGACGCAAGAATTATGGTCAGTGTTATACGGTTCAAATCAGATTTCTTTAATTTTTCTGTTGTTGCTCAAGAAATTCTTCGAGCTTTTCAATAAGTATCGGTAGCTTCATTATTGATTGCGCAAGCGTTGTCAAATGTTCTTTTGAGGTTTCCAAAATTCCCTCTAGCCCGATTTCACGTTTCATAAATCGTTCAACAATTGGTTGTGCTGATTTCCAAATATCGTGATTAGGGTCAATTGACCGTGCGACACCTTCAACTTGAACCATTGTTTTTTGCAAAAGCACAAGCTCAGGGCGCAGTTTCATGCCAAATTGCTCTGTGACATCAAACAATTGTAAAAGAACGCGCCCCATTGAAACTTCACTTGCAGGTTTGCCCCAAATGGGTTCACCAACCGCACGCAGCGCAATTCCAAACTCACCAATATCATAAGTGGAAGGAACATAGCCGGCATCAAAATGCACTTTTGCCGCCCCGCGATAATCACGTTTGATAAAACAATAAAGTATTTCGGCAAGATATCTTTGTTCTTTTTTGCCAAGCCGCCCCATAATGCCAAAATCAACCGCACAAATATTGCCATCAGGGGTAACAATCAAATTCCCTTCGTGCATATCGGCATGGAAATAGCCATATTCAAGCGCGGTAGTTAAAAATGCCCGCGTGATATTATCGGCAAGTTTGACACTATCTTGGCTTATAAGTGCGCGATCATCAGTAAGCGAAATACCATCAACCCATTCGGTGGTAAGCACGTCTTTGGTTGACAATTCCCAATTAACTTTTGGGGCTTTGATGAAATTATCAATTGCCGCAATTTGTGCAAAGGCATCTGCCGCACCAGCTTCACGGCGTAAATCTGTCTCAAGTTCCATAGAGCGGGCAATTGTATCAACCAGTGCAATCGGACGCAGGCGGCGAGATTTGGGTGAAATAAATTCAATTATTTTTGCACCAAGTTTAAGGGCGCGAATATCGCGTGCAATTTCTTTTTCAACATTGGGACGCAGGATTTTAACCGCATATTCCCCACCCTTGGGCGATGTAATCTTGTAAACCTGTGCCACAGATGCGGACGCCACAACCGAACCCAATTCACCAAATTTTGCTGTCAATTTGCTTTCATCTTTATCCGTAAATTCACGAGCAAGAATTTTTTTTGCCTCAATGTCGGCAAATGGCGCAACGCGGTCTTTTAATTTGGTAAGTGCGCGGGCATGATGAACCCCAACAATATCAGGGCGGGTTGCCAAAACCTGTCCTAATTTAATCCAAACTACGCCAAGTTTTTCGAGTGCCTTTGAAAGGCGCTCACCAACATTTTCTTCAATGTTTTCACCGCTTCTAAGCGTAGAGCCAAGCGCCTTTGCCCCCTTTGGAACAAGTGACTGAAACTCTTTTGGTAAAATAACGTCATAACGCCCGAGCGTAAAAACCACTTCGATAAGGCGTAAAATCCGGCTTGGCATATTGTATAACCTCTATTTTATTACCCATGCGCCGTGCATTGCAACAATGCCGCCGGCGAAATTGGTTATGCCAACGCGTGAAAAGCCTGCATCCTCAATCATTTTTTTAAAGGTAAGCTGATCAGGGAATTTTGCGATTGATTCAACGAGATATTGATATGGTTGCTCATCACCGGCAATCATGCCCCCAATTTTAGGAATCGCTTTGAATGACCATACATCATACATTGATTGTAAAAAGTCATCAGTTGGCTTTGAAAACTCAAGGCAATAGAAGCGACCACCATTTTTCAAAACCCGAAATGCTTCGCGCAATGCCTTTGGGATATTGGTAACATTGCGGATGCCAAATGAAATTACATAAGCATCAGCGCTATTGTCTTCAAATGGCAAGGTTTCGGCATCAACCACCATCCATTCAAGACCGCCTTCACCGCGCTGCGCGCGTCCGGCCATAATCATTTCTTCGTTAATGTCACAAACGATGATGCGTGCTGAATCTCCGCCATTGCGATATTGCGCGCGATCAGCAATTTTTTTAAATCGCCGTGCAAGGTCACCTGTACCGCCAGCCATGTCTATGATGGTTTCACCTGGACGTGGGTTAAGACGCGCGGCAACCGCATCTTTCCATTGGCGATGCAGACCGAAAGACATGATGTCATTCATTATGTCGTATTTAGATGCAACTTTGTCAAAAACATCACGAACTTTGGATGCTTTTTCCGCTACGGGAACTTCTTGAAAGCCAAAAGAAGTAGTTTCATTTGCAGATGGGGAGGTAGTCTTTGTCATGGAGCAATCTTTAACCTCATAACAAAAAATTTTCTAGTGCCATAAACATTTATTATTATAACTAAAGAAATAAAAAGCCCGCCAATTTGGCGGGCTTTAAATTTGGTGTTACCAACGTTTTATAAGTTGTACACCGGAGGTGAATGGTTGGTTGTAACGCCTTGCGGTTGTTGATTGATAAATAATATCAACATTGTCGAAAACGTTATTTGCAAAATATGCAATCTCATAGCCTTTGAATTTTGCACCGATGCGGGCATTCACAATCTGTAAGTCCTTGATTGGGAATAATGGCGGCACAAGTTCTTGCTGACCTCCCCAATGCCCGTTATAATCAACGTGCATAAAGCCATCAACGACATCGGTTATGCGATGTGTGTAGTGTAAATCAAGACCTGCCGTCCAATCCGGCGCTTGTGGCAAGCTTGAACCCTTATATTGTCCCTCGGTTACTTTGCCGTCTTGTTTAGAGCCATTGGCATCAATCCGCAAATTACCGCCCAATAATTTGAACATTGTCGATAATTCAAGTTCGATACCAGAGGCTTCAGCTTTACCAGCATTGGTTAGGAATGAGGTTGCAGTAATTGGGCAGCCTGGATAGGTTGCGCGACAGCCATTATCCGTTTGCACAATTAAATTATCAATCTCATTCTTATAATATGCGGTGGCGATGCTTATTCTATCGAATAATCTACCTCTGAAACCAACTTCATATGCGGTGGTTTCTTCGTTTTGATAAGATGCAGGGATTGTGATTGGCTGACGTGGGTCACCCAAATTTGTGTTGAAACCACCAGATCTATAAGCAGTACCAACTTTTGCATAGGCGGTTAGACGCGGTAGAACTTTGTATGATGTTACAAAGTTATATGAATAGTTGGTCGGCGATAGCTCTGAATCGATATTAAATGCACTGCCACCAGCTTGCGCACCTGTTAACAAGTCATAACGTTTTGCGTCAACCTGCTTTTTATCAGATGTATAGCGCCCTTCGTATGAAACTTCCCATTTTGGCGTAATTTTGTAACCTAAAGAGCCAAAAAGTGCGCTTGAATCATAATTTACATTTGCAGGTGAGCGCGCACCCGGTGATGGGTTTGCCTGGGTTGGTGTGCGGCCTGATGTTACCACGCTGTCGCTTTGAATCCTCAAAAGTTCAAAACCAGCTAGCCAGTTTAATTTTGAATCAAGGAAGCTACCGTTGAACTGAAGGTTTTGTGAGAACGTCTTGGTTTGATCAAGGTTTGTTGATGTTACGTTTGGATCAAGTGCGCGTGTGAATGTTCCATTGGCTCTATTTGCGTTATAATCGGCAGCATTTAGGCCGTCACCATCATATTGATAATAGGTTTCACGGTCGCGGTACATTGTGTTGGAAATAATCATGCCCCATGGATAAGTTCCAGCAAGGGTTAATATATCTGTGGTTTGTTTTTGATAAGCATATGGTTTGAAGTTCCAAGCATAGCTAAATTGTGGCTGATGATAACCAAACGGGAAGCCAGATGCCGCATTGGGGTCGATATAAATGCGATATGAGATAGCCGGAACACGGTAATCTTGCCCTTCATGCAAGAAGTTGATATCCCAATTAGACATTTTGTGGCGTAATTGTGCGCGATAGCCGCTACCATCATAAATATCAAAATAGGTGTTATTGTCAGGATTTTTGAAGAAGCCTTTATCTTGTTTGATATAATCATAACCAAGTCGGATTGCAGTGTTTTCACCCAAAGCGATATTTTGTACGACTTGTGCTTGGCTGCCTTCAGTCTCACTAGTGTATTTTAAATCAACAGAGCCTTTATAAGATTCGTATTCAGGAAGTGCTGATACGATATTAATTGCGCCGCCAACGGCATTACGACCATATAATGCACCTTGCGCACCACGCATTACTTCAACGCGACCAACGTCAAATAAATCCATTTTAGCAAAGCTACGACCGCCGATTGCGCCGCCGCCAATATATGACGAACTACGATATAGGCCCACCGCAGGATCAGAGCTTGTAGCACGTGCAGTCGGAGAGCCGCGCATAGAAATTTCTGAATTTGTTGGCGAAGTTGAATCGTAAAAACGTACGCCCGCTTGACCTTCAACAAGTGACTTAACACTGGTAACACCACCGCGATCGCTAAGAGTTTGTGCCGAAACCACACTTACAGATGCCGGAACATCAATAAGCCGTTCCGAGCGGCGTCTCGCGGTTACGATAACTGTATCACCCTCTTGCGCCTGTTTAGCGGTACTTTTGTCTTGGGCTTCTGTTGCGGCATCATTTGTAGCTTGTGTTGCGGCAAATGAAGTGCCTGCGTCGCACAATAAGGCAATAGCCGCCGTCCCTGCAAAAAATGCAGACCGTATATTCATTGGTTTATCCTCCCTGTAATATTATTGACAATTCTTGTCATACCAAAATACAAAATTGTCAATATTTTTTAACTATTAAATGTAAAAAATTTTTCTAAAATTATGTTTAGGTGCGGCAATAATAATTTTTATGAGAAATTTATACTTAAAAGTCTTTTATTTATAGGTAATTATTCCGGTTGGTTGTTTGGGCGATGATTTTTAGGGATACGGTGTTTTTTGTTGCTAATTTTAGAATAAATCCATTATAAAGGATGGATTAAATAGAAATATTATTTATAATTGCATTCGTGGGCTGTGAAAATAATCAATAATTTTCTAATTTATTTGGAGTTTATAATGAA
The DNA here is from genome assembly GCA_002337085.1 of Hyphomonadaceae bacterium UBA1933. GTDB lineage: Bacteria > Pseudomonadota > Alphaproteobacteria > Caulobacterales > Aquidulcibacteraceae > Pseudaquidulcibacter. Next base: position 683,308 of record DDFH01000006.1, read on the forward strand.
TAATAATACGGGTGGGGAGATGACAGATAAAGATAAATCTTCAAAAACATTAGATCGCCAAATCGCAGATGCGGTTATGAAGAAAATTATTACATGGGAAATTCCGCCTGGCTCTTGGATAAAGGAGCGCGAGATTGCCGAAAAATTCAAAGTTTCGCATGGCCCAGTGCGTGAGGCATTCCGCCACCTTAGTCAGGCTGGTTTTGTTGAGGTTGTACCATGGCGTGGTGCGCACGTTATAGAGCTTACGCCAGAAGCAGTTCATGAAATCTATACATTGCTTACAAGCTTATTTGGCGCGGTATGTCGCCTTGCTGCTGAACGATTTGACAAAAGCAATATTGCAGAACTTGATAAAGCTTTTGATGTTTATAATCAAAAAGCCTTGGCGGCAAATAATGTTGATACTCATTTTAATCATTCAATGGAATTGGGACGCTATATTGCTTCATTGTCGAAAAGTGATTTTTCGGAGCAATTGTTAAATAAGACCGCAATACTCGCTCGTTGGGCGCACCAAATTGCACTCCACGAAAGTGTAAGCCAATTGCAGCCTGAGCTAAGCTCTAGTTCAATTGCGCTTTATCGTATTGTGATTGAAATGATAAAAGCAAAACTCCCGAATGAGGCAGAGCGTGCCTCGCGTGAGTTAACCGACTTTACCTATCGCATGTTGGTTCGTACTATGGAACAACGCCGCGATTTGTTTAGCAAGGTTAATTAATTCTGCTTCTTAATTGCCTTTTCAATTGCTTCATATTTTGCGGCATTTGAGACTGGCACGTTTTGGTTATTATCGTCAAAAGACATCATTGATGGTGCATCGGCTTTTAATTCCTTCCATTCAATAGAATTGGTAGAAGGGGTTCCTGATTTCGCAAAACTCACCCACATTGTATGGACGATAGATTGTTGTTCATTGTCACGTGGTGTTAAAAATGGCGCAATTCTCCCAATTGTAGAGAAGGTTTCAAAGACATATGGAATTTCACCACCATGTCCGACACCATCGGCACGACCACGCATAATCTGCGCTAAATAAGAGAAATTATAGAAATAGGTTTTATTATTTACAGAATGGTCGCGGGCAATTGTGTATGCCGGTGCGGCAAAAACCGAATCCGTAAAGAATTTGCGTGCCTTTTGGGTGTCATCAAGATTTTGCCCCGAATATATTGCATCCGCGAGGTTTTTACTTTGTGGATTTGCAAAAATTGCCGTTGGTTTTAGGCCAAACCTATCCATCAAAGAGCTTTCGTTAGAATTACTGCCGATTATTAATGGAACTTTGGCTGATTGCGAATTGGCAAAGGCGGTGGCAACGTCTGTTTTTACCAATTTATTATCAATATATGGCCCAAAACCCATACCAGAATCAAACTGGCTTAGCTTTTCTGCAGGAATTGCTTTAAGGTCGGCAATTGATGAGTTGGCGGCAATGCCCATATTTTCCATTTTATTGGTGATTTCATTTGCAAATTCTTCGCGGGTTTTGAACTTTTGCCATCCGCCGCCCGATTCAACAATTGCCTTTTGGAAAAGCCCTTGTGTCTGTGGGATTGTCATTAGATTAAGAACCGCACCGCCACCGGCAGATTCACCAAAAATAGTGACGTTGTTTTTATCGCCGCCAAAGGCAGATATGTTTTCATTCACCCATTTTAATGCCGCAATTTGATCTAAAGTTCCAAAATTGCCGTCAAAATTTTTATCATTTGCCAAAGCCTTATGATCAAAATAACCAAATAGCCCAAGGCGGTAATTAAAGCTTACAAGTATTACGCCATCGCGTGCAAATTTATCGCCATCATAAATCGGATTTGACGATGAACCGATACGGTTTGCCCCGCCATGTATCCATACCATAACCGGAAGGTTTTTCCCGCCATTCTTTGGAACAAAAACATTGGCAAATAGGCAATCTTCGCTTTCTTTGCCCATTGGTTCATCACGTGAAGTCGCTTTTAAGGCGGCACTTAGAGATTGAACGCATGATGCCCCATATTTATCGGCCTTTAAAACCCCTGACCATTTTGCTGGCTCTGAAGGTTCTGTCCAACGCTTTTCGCCAATTGGTGCAGAAGCATAAGGAATACCAAGATATTTTATTGAATTATCTTGTTTTTTGCCTTCAATCGTTCCGTATTTTATTGTCACTTCTTGCGCAGATGCAATTTGTGCGCAGGACATAAGTGCGAAAACGCTAATTACAAAGGTGTGTACGGGCTTCATATTTTGCTCCCTGCTATAATTGCTTTATTATTTGCAATAGTGAATCATAAACCGTTTGGGTTGCATTAATATTCACGCAATCCATATTGTCATTTGGGCTATGATGAAAACGATGTGCGCCGGCAAAGGCAATAATATTTCCATAGCCATTTTCAACTATTTTTCCGGCTTCGCCTGCGGATTTGGCACTGGCGTTACGGGTGATTTCCAAACCAGCCTGATTTTTAAAATTATTGGTGCAAAGCTCGTTGAAATTTGGTGATGAATATAAAATTCTTTGGGCATCGACATTGTTTAGTTTTAACAATTTCACCCCAAGTTCAAACCAATCGTTTGCCGCAAAACCCGCCCCAAGGTGAAGCCATAATTGGGTTTTATCAGGCTTGGGCAAATCTGCCTGGGCAAGGATTTCCGTCCCGAAATTTTCAAACTCATGTCCCGAGGTGCTTATAAAGGCCAGATTGTATTTAATTTTGCTTTTTGCCAAATACCTTGCAAGTGCAAGCCAAACTGCAACCCCGGGGCCACGTTCGGCCGCACATGAAAACCAACCACTGCGTGGGCTAGAAACCACAAGCCATTTATCAAAACCTTTATCTAATTTGCCAATTAAATTAAAACTATCGAAATTGGTAAGGCTGCCACTTTGGGTGAAATTTATTTTTTGTGGCGGATTTGATAATAATTTGCCGCGCCCAATTTGGTCGATTATGGCAATTGGAATATTAATACCATCAAGTTTAATTGGGGTATTAAGGGCAAGCGCATCACCGCTTGGCCCTGTTGTGCCAATAATTACTGCCGCCGCACCACCATTCGCCGCCGCCTTTAATGGGTTTAAAATATAGGGGTGCAGAATGCTTGACCAACGCCCATATGGCAAAAGTAAAAGCACAATTTTACCAGAAATATTAGTTATTTTTTGTTCGGGCAAAAAGTAAGCAAATTCGCCATCAATTCCATTTTCGGGTGTGAACTGAAGCGGGTATTGTGGCAAAAGTGGAATTTTATCCACGCCAAATTCAATAAAAGATATTAAGTCTTTTGCACCCATCACGCTTAGTTTTTGACGACTGGTTTTAAATCCAAGTTTGGCTAATTCGCTTTCTTGCCAAATGGCGGCATTAATATCGCCCGAACGACCCGTTTGTTTATTGCCAAAATCAAAATAGGTCTGAATATCTTTAAGGAATGAATTCTCATTCATTTGCGCAGAATGACTAGACGTAACAATACCAACATTGGCCATTAAACCTAAAAATGCCCCGATATTTTCACGTCTATTCATTATCATATTCAGATTTCCAATATATCTTTTTCAAGATTTAAACGGTTTAAATGAAAATAATTGTCGCCCATCATATTACAAAATAGTGTAAGGCGTTTGAAATAATGGGCGCCAATATATTCATCTGTCATACCAATCCCACCATGCAGTTGCACCGCTTGTTGTGATACAAATTTGGCAGCATTGTTTACACGTAATTTTGCATTACTTACCGCAATCTTGCGTGCCTCAACATCACTATTATCAAGTAATAATGACGCATAAATGGCAATTGAAAACGCTTGTTCAGTTTCAATTAGCATATCAACCGCGCGATGTTGCAAAACTTGAAAGCTGCTTAAAGGCACACCAAATTGATTGCGGGTTTTAAGATATTCTGTCGTAAGATTGGTTAGCATTCGCATCATGCCGGTTGCTTCATAGCAAAGTGCGATTGTAGCAAAATCCGCAGAATAAGAAATTATCTTGGCATCTGTACAAATTTTTACCGCAGCCACATTTTCAAAATGCAAATTGCATTTTGCAGAAGTGTCGTGTGTTATATAATTTTTTATATGTAAACCATTGGCGTCTCCTTTAATAAGGAAAATACCAATTTCACCATTTGCCATTTTGGCATTTATAAGGAAATAATCAAACCCTGCGTTGGCATTGGTTTTCACGCCATTGATTACCCCATTATTTTCATTGGTTTTTACAATTGCCCCATTGCTTCGGTTATTAAATTCGTCAAAGGCAATCGCAATTGTCTTTTCGCCGGAAATTATGCTTGCGATTAGCTCATCTTTGCCGACAAAATCATCTGATTTATCCAAAATGCGGCAAGCATAGGCGATTTCCGTAAGTGGGATATTGCATAATGATTTGCCAATCTCTTCCATCGCAATCATGGTTTCGGTTGGTGAAGAATAAAGGCCGCCATTTCCCTCGGAAAATAGCATTGCCAAAATTCCCATTTCTGCCGCTGCAAGGCATAATTCGCTACTATTGTTTGAAGAATTTTTTAAGGTTCGCGAATGCTTTTTTGCGCCATCGGCAAAAAAACGGGCAAAACTATCTTGGATTTGAATTTGTTCAGAGTTTAGGTCAAAATTCATTGTTAAAAGCCCATTATTGCTTTGGAAAGAATATTATGTTGGATTTCGTTTGAGCCGCCATAAATCGATAATTTGCGATTATTGAAATATGATGATGCCACCGCGTCAAGCCATTCAAAATCTTGATTTCCGGTTTTGTAAATTTCACGGATTTGCGGGCTTTCACCATCTTTGCCTGCAATCTCAAGCAATAATTCGGTGGTTGCTTGTTGTAATTCCGAACCTTTTATTTTCAACATTGAAGTCAATGGATCAGGCGCATCGGAATCATGCCCTTGCTGTTTTGCAAGAATCCGCAATTGCGTTATCTCAAGCGCCTTTATATCCGAAGCCACTTGTATAAAGCGGGCGCGGAATAATGCATCATCCCAAAGCTTTTCACCATTGGCATCAGGCGTTTGGGCATAATTTTTTATGCGCTGCATCCTTTGTTTTGCCACGCCAATTTTGGCAATGCCAAAGCGCTCATTTGACAAAAGAAATTTGGCATAATCCCAGCCACGATTTTCTTCACCAACCAAATTTTCAGCCGGAACGCGAACATTATCAAAGAATACTTCGTTGACTTCGTGATTGCCTTCAACGGTTATGATTGGGCGCACCTCAATCCCTGGTGTGTTCATGTCAACCAGAATGAATGAAATGCCTTTTTGCTTTTTAGCGTTCGGATCGGTACGAACCAAACAGAATATCCAATCGGCAAAATGACCCAGTGTTGTCCAAGTTTTTTGTCCATTAATGACATATTCATTGCCATCACGCACCGCAGTAGTTTTTAGTGATGCAAGGTCGGAACCTGCACCTGGTTCTGAAAAACCCTGACACCACCAGATTTCAAGACTAGCGGTTGGTTTAAGGAATTTTTCTTTTTGTTCTTTTGAGCCAAAATGCGCAATTACCGGCCCAACCATATTGGCATTAAATTCAAGCGGCATTGGCAAAGACGCACGCTGCATTTCTTCGCCAAAAATATGCCTTTGGACCGGTGTCCAATCTGCGCCGCCACATTCTTTTGGCCAATGCGCAGTGGCCCAGCCTTTTTCATATAATTTGCGGTGAACTTTTATGAAGTCTTGTTTTTCAAGTTCGCGGTCATTCGCCATTTTAAAGGCGACATCTTTTGGCATTTCGGTTTCGATGAAATTGCGCACCTCATCACGAAAAGCCATTTCTTCAGCGGTAAATTCCAGTTCCATTTTATCCCTTTATGCGCTTGTTAATGATGCATTTTTGGCATTTTCTTCGTCAATTAGAACCCGTGCCAAAAGCTTGCCGGCGGCGCTTTTGGGCAAATCGTCCCTAAATTCGAGTGCCGTTGGAATTTCATGACGACCCAATTTATCGCCAAGAAATTCTTTTAATTCATCTAGTGTGAATTTTTCTGCATTGGGCTTTAGCTTAACAAAAGCTTTTGCCGATTGTCCGCGATATTCATCTGGAATACCAATGACGATACATTCGGCAACCCCGTCCCTTTGATAAATCGCGTTTTCAATATTAACTGGATAGACGTTAAAGCCGCCAGAGATAATCATATTTTTTCGGCGGTCGATAATTTCAAAAACACCATTTTCGTCGCATATACCAATATCACCAGTTAAGAAATAACCATCTTTAAAGGCTTCTTGATTGGCAGAGGGGTCATTATAATAGCCTGCAAAGACATTTCCGCCTTTAATTGCGATTTCACCCGATTGCCCAAATGCGACTTCTTTATAATCATTGTCGAAATCAAGGATTTTAATATCAACCTCAGGAATTGGGATGCCAATGATGCGTGGCCTTATTTTCTGCCCCACAGGAACACGTGTTCCAGAGGCACAGGTTTCGGTCATGCCCCAACCAACACCAAGCATTGTCCCAATCAGCTTTTCGATATTATTATGAACTTCAAATGGCAAAGGTGCGCCACCACTTACGCAGAATTTAAGTGCCGAAAAATCAATTTCTTTGGCGCGCGGGTGGTGTAATAATGCAAACCACATGGTTGGCACGCTTGCCAACGCACTCGCCTTATTATGCTCTATGTCATAGATTATTTCGTCCATATCAAAACGCTCTTTGATAAGAATACGACTGCCATCAATTACGTGGCGCAACAAGACACCAACCAGCGCATAAATATGGAATAATGGCAAAACGCAAATGGCGGTTTCTGTGCCCTGCCTAACCTCATAAGGTTCGGTAAAGTTACGTGATTGATTTACAGCCGTTGACAAATTGCTATGGGTAAGGATTGCGGCTTTTGGATAGCCGGTTGTCCCACCTGTGAATTGCAATAGGGCAGTGTCATCAACCGAAACCATTGGTAACGACACATCAGATGCCTTTGCCATGATTTCATCAATCATGGTGACAGCGTTATTGCCAGGATAGTTTGACAGATTTAGTGGTGATTTACCCCAAAAATTATCATCGCATAGAATTAATTCATCAATGGATTTATCATCAACAAATGCAAAAGTATTTTTGCAAAATACTTCTTGATTTATGCTTATAATTTTTCGGCAATCGACAATTTTTAATTTTTGGCGCAGCTCATTAATCGCATCAAGTGGCGACAAATGAACCACTATTGCCCCCGCTTTTAAAACCGCAAAAAATGCCAAAGGATGAAAAATCGTATTGGGCAAATAAAGCGCGATTTTATCGCCCTTTTTAATACCGTGATTAACCAGCCCTTGTGCAAGTTTTTGAACCATATTGCCAAAATCACCATAGGTAATTTTGGTTTCACGATATTCAAAAACGGGTTTGTCTTTGAACTTTTTCGCCGATTCATCCATTAATTCGCAAAGGCTAGTTATGTTGAATTTTTCATTCCATTTTGCGCCTTGCGGAAAGTTTTTTTCCCAAATCTTCTCAGGTTTATTCAATGTTTCCTCCCTGATATTTTAATTTATGGCGTTTTTATTTTTAAAATTTGCTTTTTGACGCCCCTAATTTTCGTAAAAGTTCACACGGCTTTAAATTTTCATTGCCAGTTTGCTCATATTGTTTTTCAAGCGAGTTAAGGATTTTATCCAAACCAATTTGCCCCGCCCAATACATTGGACCACCTTTATAAGCAGGCCAACCAAAGCCATTAATCCAAACCATATCAATATCTGATGCCTTGAGGGCGATTTTTTCTTCAAGGATTTTTGCACCCTCATTAATCATCGGATAGAATAAAATTTCAATTAGTTCTTCTTTGCTAAAGCTTTTGCGCGTGATTTTTAGGGCTTTTGATTGTTCGGCAATAAAGTTTTCGACAAATTCATCGCGTTCTGGAACCCGTGAACCTTCACTATATTTATAGAAACCTTTGCCATTTTTTTGGCCCAAACGCCCCATTTTGGCAAGGCTTCCAGCAATGCCTGGATCAAGGTTAAAGGCTTCTGTTATGCGCATACCAATATCAAGCCCTGCAAGGTCGCTCATGGCGAAATGCCCCATTGCAAAACCAAAATCCGTAATTACCTCATCAATTTCATGGGGTAGTGCGCCTTGTAGCAATGCTTCGTTGGCGGCCTCAATTCGCGCCATAAGCATACGGTTGCCAATAAAGCCAAAACATACACCTGATACAACTGGAAGCTTTTTCAAGGTTTTAGCAAGTTTGACCGCGCTATAAAGTGTTACCGCAGAAGTTTTGGCGCAATTAACAATTTCTAATAGGCGCATTACATTTGCGGGTGAAAAGAAATGAAGACCAATAACATTTTCTGGATGTGATGTTTGTGCTGCCATCTCATCAATATTTAAGAATGAGGTGTTGGACGCCAATATTGCCTCTGGCTTGCAAATTTTATCAAGCTTTTGGAATAAATCCTTTTTGATGACCATATCTTCAAAAATTGCTTCGATAACAATGTCGGCATCTTTGCAATCTTCAAGATTGGTCGAGCCGGTGATTAATGACATTGCTTTTTCAAGCTTTTCTGGTTTTAAACTACCGCGTTTTACAGAAATTTCGTAATTTGATTTGATGCGACCAATTCCATTATTAAGCGCATCATTAGAAGTTTCGATGATTTTAACCTCGATGCCTGCATTCGCAAAGCACATGGCAATCCCGCCACCCATTGTGCCGCCACCGATTACCGCAGCTTTTTTAATTTCTTTTGCTGGGGTTTCTTTGGAAATACCTGGAAGGTTATGTGTGGTTTCGCGTTCTGAGAAGAAGACATATCTTAAGGCTTTGGACTGTTCACCTTTCAGAAGCTTTATGAATAAATCCCCTTCAAGCTTTAGGCCAGCTTCAATTTCGGTATCATAGCAAGCAGCAATCGCCTCTATAATTAATTCAGTCGTTGCAAGCGGCTTTAGTTTTTTGCGATAGCCAACACATGCGGCATCAAAATCGGCACGGGTAGCTGGGTCTGCAAACTTTGGTTTCTGCCATGCTTCTGACCCTTTTGCGGCAAGGTCAAGCGCCATTTCAACCGCTTTGGTAATGATTTCTTCTGGTGAGTAAATTGCGCTTGCAAGCCCGCTTTCAACTGAATCTTTTGCATTAATGATGCCGCCTTTGATAATCAAATCAAGTGCAAGTGCAGGATTTATGAGGCGTGGCATTCTTTGTGTCCCGCCCGCACCAGGAAGAATGCCTAGTTTGACCTCAGGCAAGCTAAAAGTGGCATTTGGTGTCATTAGTCGGCGATGTGAACCCAATGAAATTTCACAACCACCACCAAAGGCCGGGCCATTAACCGCAACAATAAACGGTTTTGGAAAGGAGGCGATATTATCAATAATGAAGGGCAGGCTAGGGTCTAAATCACCGCTATCAAATTCTGTGATATCTGCGCCACCGCTAAAGAAAGTGGTGGATGAGGTTAAAACCACACCTTTGATATTATCATCATTGCGCGCCGCTTCAATGGCGTCAACGATTTCAACCCGTAAATTCTTGCCAAATAAATTTAATGGCGGGGTATTTAATTTTATTATTTCTACGCCATTAATATTTTCAGTAAGCAGTGTTTTATATTCTTTGCCCATTTTATTTCCGTATCATCCCAAAAATTATAATTAATAGATTTCAAAAAGACCGGCTGCACCTTGACCGCCGCCAATACACATGGTCACAACGCCATATTTTGCGCCGCGTCTTTTGCCTTCATAAAGGACATGTCCCGCAAGGCGCGCACCCGTCATGCCATATGGATGCCCGACTGATATGCCGCCGCCATTTACGTTCAAAAGCTCATTCGGGATTCCAAGGTGATCACGGCAATAAAGAACTTGAACTGCAAATGCCTCATTAAGTTCCCAAATGCCAATATCTTCGATGCCAAGACCAAAACGTTTCAATAATTTTGGAATGGCAAACACTGGGCCGATGCCCATTTCATCAGGTTTTGTCCCCGCAACAGCCATCCCAAGATATGCGCCCAATGGCTCAAGATTGGCTTTTTGCGCCGCAGTTTCTTCCATCATGATTAATGCCGCCGCGCCATCTGATAATTGTGACGCGTTGCCCGCCGTAATTACACCATTTTCCCGCACTGGCTTTAATGATGATAATGCTTCAATGGTGGTTTCGGGGCGGTTGCCTTCATCTTTATTTATAGTGGATTGTTTATATTCAACTGCACCGGTTTCTTTGTTCATTACCGCCACGGTTACGTTACAGGCGATGATTTCTTTATCAAAATAGCCGTTTGCTTGGGCATTGGCAGTTCTTTGTTGCGATTGAAGTGAGTATTCATCCTGTTGGGTGCGCGAGATATTATAGCGTTTTGAAACCACTTCGGCGGTGTCAAGCATTGGCATATAATTATCATCCAAAATTGCCACCAATGATTTATCGACTTCAACGCGGAATTGTTGATTTTGAACTAATGATATTGATTCAACACCGCCGGCGGCAACCACATCCATGCCTTCATTAACGACTTGGTTTGATGCAATAGAAATTGCCATAAGACCCGATGCGCATTGTCTATCAATGCTTTGACCTGGTACAGTGATTGGAAGGCCCGCACGCATTGCCACATTTCGGCTTATGTTGCCTGCCTGATAGCCTTGCTGTAATGCGCAGCCGAACACACAATCACCAATTTCGGCGGCGTCAATACCGGCACGCTTTACTGCTTCTTTTAACGCATATGCGCCAAGAGTAGGTGATGGTGTTGCGTTAAATGCACCCTTATATGCCCGACCAATCGGTGTACGTGCCGCAGAGACTATAACAGATTTTCTCATTTCTTCCCCGAAATTGCTATTTGATGTCAAATTATTCTGTTTGCGAATTGATTGGTATTGGCCAATCATTGCAAAATTATTGATAATTTTTATGCCATAAAGAAAGATGCTGTCAAGGAAAATTATTGATAATTTAGCAGATATTTTTATAATTTATTGTTAATAATATGTTTGATATAGCTATTAATAGCGCTTTTAGTGGTTTTTAGGCTGTTTGATCATTGGGATTTATGGCGCGGGGCGTGGGTGGGGCTTGATTTATTTATAATGATATTATTATTGATAATAATTAAAAAGATTCCCAAAAGCCGCGCGCCAATAAAGGGGGAGTGATGCGCAACTTTTGGAAATCAAACAGGTTTGAAAATAAAAAAACTTTAAGCTTTAATGATTGGCGGAACGCGCCATTTGCGTTCAATCAATTCTTTTTTCGGTAAATATGCCCTTAAGGCCAGCCTGATTGGCGCTTCGTTGGTTGATGGCAACCAGTTTGCGGCCATTTCACCATCGGGCTTTTCATTTTGAATTCTTATAATAATGCTACCGTCTTTTTCACGAACAAGCCCCTGGGTGCGGTTGCCGATTGAATAGCGATTGATAGGGTTTTTGATTAAATACCAACGACCATCTGGCGTGCCTTCATAAATTGTCAAAGACCAGAATGCATTAACGGGAACCCCTTCGGGGGGGATGCGCCAAATATAAGAATTTTGACCGGATAATCTTTCGCCATTATTAGCAAAATTGCAATGGAAATACATTGCTTCATCTTCGGTAAGGGCTGCAAGACCACCGAGTGCAACGGTTGCGCGTAAATAATCATCGTCGCCAAAATTACCAACGCCACGTGGTTGATAGCTCCAGCCATCGACAACTAAATCATGGAATAAGAATGCTTCTCTTAATTGCTTGATGCCTTGTGGGATTAATGCATCCCATTGTGCAAGGATTTTTTTAGAAGGCAATTTTGCATTCGGGCCAATACCATATGCGGCAAAGTTTTTGGCGCGCAATGTTTGCCCTGCGGCAACTGGTGACCGGTGCAGCATCTCGTTAACAACAGTAAGGAAGCTTGCGGCATCTTTAATGTCATCAGTTGCGGCATTTTGATAACCACGGGCAGGTGGATAATTCTCTGGAATTATGATTTGAATTTTTTGTTGGAATGCTTTTGCTGCCTCAAGATCTTCTGGGCTGTCAACAAGGATACGCGCTAGCATCCAAACGTCATTTGTTGTGGATTTAAATAGTGTTACACCTTCTGGAACTTTTCCTTTCCAAGAAGGGCCAGCAAGCCAGTAGCGACCGCCTTTGCCGTGGGTTGCGCGTGTGCCAATATATGCAAAGCAATCAGTAAAGGCATCCATAAAGACGATTGAGAAATATCTATCGCCACCATCGGGTGAGACAATTTCAATGGGGCCATTTACAAGGTCAAAAAAGCAAGACGAATAAATTGTGTCATTGTTGGGTGCGGTTACTTGGCGTGATGTATCATTTGCAAGATAATTGCGCATTGTAACTTTGCCAATATTGCCTGGTGTGCCAAGACATTTTGCAAGTTTTTGTTCGTTGCGGGCAAATTCATAAAGGGTATAGGCATAATAAAACGCCGCTTTTAATCCACCTTTATCAGCGCTTCCGGCTAATGCTTCTAATGGAAGTCCCATGCCTAAAAGCGGTAAAATAGCACTGGATTTGATGAAATCTCGTCTTAACATATCTCTCTCTCCCTTTGTTCCGTATTTTAATGTTTCTTTTGGCAATACGTTACACTGGGATTAAAACTTGTCAATATATTATCAATAATTTTTATAATAAAAAATATCAATTGTTTTAGTGATGATATTTAATATATTGTTTTAATTTAATTAATTACAAATTTATAGGTTTTATTAAAATAAATTCATGTAAAATTTATCAACAATTTATCATTTTGCAAATTTATAGGATAATCCCAATTGAACGCTTTTTACAAAGCTTTGATAGTTCAATCCATTGCTTATGTAGTAAAGATTATCTTTTTTCACCACGGTTTTTAGACGATTTTGGTCGGTGAAATTTATTGCCGATGCAACAAGGCTAAGATTTTTTGAAATATTATGCTGATAGGTGAAATCAGTACGATAATAACCCGCCGAATATCCCTGTGAATCATAGGCACGCGCGCGATAAATTACTTTTAGCTGATATAAATCGCCATTTAAATCTTTGGCGCGCTTGGGTCTTTGATATTCAAACAAACTATTGCCGGCAAAGCCATAAAAATCTTTTACCCCGCCGCTATATTGTGGAACTTGGCGATAATATACACTTAGATTTGTTGAATAACTAAACCCTTTTACGATTTTATCGAGCGGTGTTTTGAGGTTAAGTTCCAAACCGCCAGATGCCAATTGCCCATTATTTTCAGGACGGGTAACAATTATTCCGTCACTATCAACAAAAGAATAATCGGATTTATAATCATAGGTCTTACGATAATAAACTGAAGTTTCGTAATTAAATTTATCCTTAGAATAATTATAATTAATTTCAAAAGAATCGGTATCAGATGGTTTAAGGTTGGGATTACCTGTTTGCCTTGTGGTTGACGTGGCATTAATTATGCCGGGGTCGTATTCAAATATTTCAGGACGGTCAACGCGGCGAGAATAGCTTAGCTTGAGTTTCGAATTTTCTCCTAAATCATGGCTTAGGTGAAGGGATGGGTAAAGGCTAGTTTTACTATGAGATGTGGAAATGCCGTTTGATGCCGCATTTATTTCCTCATTTTCAATTCTAAGCCCGGGAAGGATTGTCCATTTACCAATATTTTGCTGATAAGTTGTATAAAAGCTGGTTTGCGCCTGTTTACCATTGAATTCATGGGAATACGTACCGCCATATGGGCCAGAAATAACTCCATTATCAAAATAATTACTGTTTTGATTGCTTGTTACATCAAGATATTCAAATCCCATGCTTAGGTTTTTATTGTCTGAAAAACTGCGTTCAAAGTCGGATTTGAAATCATTATAAGTAATATGGCTTTGGGAATTTAAGCCGTAATTGGAAGTATCGCCATTCGAAAAATTATTTATTGTCTGCGAAGAATTATTCGGCTTATATACGTCACGTGCTGCATCTACACTAAAGCTAGTGCCATTGTTTTCGTTATTATAATTATATGTTCCTTCCAAACTTTGTCCATTAAATATATTGCGTGAAGTTATTTCCCCGCCATAATTTAATGTGTTGGAAGCATAATAATTATAGTTTTTAGTTTTGTGCACGGTACCAAAACCAATTGCCTTTAACGTTAAGCTATGGTTGTCGTTTAATTTGTAATCTGCGGTAATGTCAAAGCGCTTACTATCCATTTGACCGTCGGATTTAAAAATGGTTTGTGCCACAAACGGAATTATATAGATTGTTTTGCCATCACTTGGCATTGGTTCATGACTATAATTGACAATTGTTTTTATGGTCAGGCGATCATATTTAAAGTTTAATTGAGCAGAACTGTTTCTTTGCCCAAAGTCATTCATCCTAAGGCTTAGATTACCTGAAAACCCAAGCGGCAGGCGTTTTTTTGTAATGATATTAATAATGCCAGATGTGCCGTCGGGGGCGTATTGCGCCGACGGATTTGTCATTACTTCGACCCTATCAATATCATTGCCTGACATTGATTGTAATGCTTGCTGCCCATTGGTTGGTGCTTTGCCATCGATCAAAACTGTAACCCATGGATCGCCACGTAGGCTTACCCTGCCATTAGCATTAACTTGAACCGAGGGGATTTTATCCAAAATATCAAGCGCCATTCCAGTTTTGGCGGCGGGATCATCTTTTACATTGTAAATGCGGCGGTCAATTTTATTGACAACGTCTTTTCTTTGCCCGTTTACAATAACGGTTTCGGATTTTTCATTTTTTGGCTCTGGATTATCGGCATATGCGCTGATGGGCGCGGCAATTGCAAATATTGAAAAATATAATCTTTTTACCAATATCTAACGCGGCCCGTGTCAACATGCACAAAGTCACTTGCTGCATAATAGCCAACACCACCGATTTTTAGTTCTTTAGCAACATTGCGAAGGTGTGAAAGTTCAACGCCTGGGACACGAATGTCAATTGCTTTGCCCTGCATGTGCATAGAATTTTTGGCAACCCCACCCGAACGTTCTGCTAACATGGCATTGGTTTTTGGTGAACGATAGCCGGAAATTACGTTATAAGGGACACTAACCTCAAGTTTTCGGGAAAGTGAATCGAGCAAATCCATCAATGCCACATCCATATGGGTTACATCGCCCGTGCGGAAATCACGAAGAACATAATTGATTTCTGATAAAGCATCAGAAACAACTTGTCCCTTTTCTTTATAAACAATATCTTTTGCTTGATCGCCAGTGTGAAGATTATAAAGGCTAAGGCGGCGCACCTCTGGCTCTTTGCCACCAAAGAAATCCGCCATTAATTCATCTTCAAGGTTAATTTGTCCGCGAAAGTTTTCAACGCGAACAGGTTGGGCAAAGGCGTTTTCAACAAGACCGGCACTTATTAAACTGGCTGCCCCGATTTGCAAAAGTTGTCTTTTGTTAATCATCATGTTCCTTTGATAAATTATTTGCCTAAAAAAACCTAATTAAAAAAACGTCACAGACATTAATTTTATTAAGGGGCAGCAGTATCAAATTTTTCCACCACTATCTGGTTTGTAATTGCATTTTGAGTTTCCGCATTGGGCGTAACATCATTTTTCGCAATTTTATCCGTTTTTGGTTTCTTATTTGTTACCACTTTTTCAGCAGCATTTTCATCAACACTAATTTTGCCCCCATTAAGCAATACATCAAGTGCTTTATCCCATTTATAAGGGTCGGAAGTGAAATAAACAACCTTTTTGCCGTCAATTTCATCAACAAAGGCAGTTCTGTATAAAATTAGTACAGGGGTTTTGATATCAAGCCTAACTGCTTGTGTCTTTACCGTGCTAGTAATTGCATCAATTTTTTCGCGTGTGTAACCCTTATCTTTTAGTAAAATTGCCGCCAAGTCCTTGGGATAATGCAGGCGCACGCAGCCATGACTAAAAGTGCGGTTACGAACATCAAATAACGCGTGGTTTGGTGTATCGTGCAAATAGATTGCATGGCCATTTTCCATATCAAACTTGACGCGCCCCAATGAATTACTAGGGCCGGGGGGTTGAATCCGTACACTGCCTTTAATTGATGCTGGCTTATACCATGGTGGGTTGAAAACCACGGCACGTATATTATCGGCAAGAATTGGGGTTTTTGTGCTATCTTTGCCAACAATTACCGGCATTTCAATACGTTTTACACCATTGTCCCACATGACAACACGTTGATCTGCTATGTTTGCTTCAATACGGACGGCAGGGTTTTCGCGTGGCAACCAACGCTCACGCTCAAGGTTTAGATCAATTTGTTTAAGTCTGTCAGCGGCGCTTATATCAAGTGCTTTGATGGTGTTTTCGTTCAATTCGCCAGTGATTTTTAAATTGTGGCTTTTTTGAAAATTCTCAAGCTGTTTTTTAAGGCCATCATCAAAATAAGTTGGGGTTGTGCTATTTAATGCCGTGAAATCTTCTTGTGCAAGTCGGTTACGAAGCGTGCCGACTTTTTCATTTGTCATCCCAAGTTTTAGTTCTTTTGTATCACCAATTTTGATGAACCCACCATTTTTCACTATTGCCGCATATTTTGTGCGCATTTCAATTAATGCCGTATATGCACTGTGTGACGGGGCAAGTGAATTGACAAAACCTTGAAGGTTATTATTGGCATCGGCTGTATCAAATTCGGCACCAAAATCACGTGCCTTGGCGCGCATAAGCCAATAGCCAGATACATTTTTCCAAGGAACCCGCCCGCCATTCATATTATTGCCGAATTTTACCAATTCATTTTTAAGAAGGGCTTTATCTTCTTCGGTGATTTTTTCACCCTTATTAATTTTGGCTGTAAGAATGCTTAGATCCGGTTTCGCAAGCCCATGAATTTCCGCCCCCTCAAGGAAATTTATAATCATGGTGGCATCGGATTTTTTTAGCGCGCCATTATCAAGGCTGAAAATTTCATCAATTTTATTGGCGGCATTATTATTTTGCGAATTTATAGGCGGATTCATCGCCCCAAGCGAAACAATACCCTTGTCTTGCAATTGGTTAAATACGACAAACCCTGCCCCGACAAGGGCAATAGTTCCGGTTAATATTTTCGCAAAATTCTTCATTAACAGCTTGTTAGCCAAATATTGTAAAAAAGCAATTAAAGTTAATAAGGTTTAATGAAGACTATTTAAATAATACTTATGGTTTAGTCTTGGTGAATATTAAAACAGTGTGATGTTTTTACCATCTTTATTGAAAACATGGATATGCGATAAATCAAAGCTAAGGCTATGATTTTTACCGATTTTTGCTGCAAATTCGGGCGCAAGTTGTAAGGTTATTTTGTCTTCGCTTTCTTTTGTATCATTTGTTTCAAAATATGCGTATTTGGCATGCCCTAATTCTTCTACAAATTGCAGTTTAGCATTAAATAAGCCGTTGTTTTCAGAAATAAATAGATGTTCGGGGCGAATGCCAATGGTTACGTCGTCACCGATTCTTAATTCCGAATTGGTTTTAATGGCAATTTCAGAATAATTATTGATAATTATTTTGGCATCATTTGTATTTGCCGCGATAACTTTTGCATTTATAAAATTCATTTTTGGTGAGCCTATAAAGCCCGCAACAAAAATATTTTCAGGGTGATTATAAAGCTCTAAAGGTGCGCCATATTGCGAAATATAGCCATTATTTAAAACAACAATTTTATCAGCAAGGGTCATTGCCTCTATTTGGTCATGGGTAACATAAATTATAGTTTTCCCCAAAGTTTCGCCAAGGCGTGCAAACTCATAACGCATTTTTACACGCAGTGCGGCATCAAGGTTTGATAATGGCTCATCAAATAAGAATACTTCTGGCTTGCGAACGATGGCGCGCCCAATCGCGACCCTTTGGCGTTGGCCGCCTGATAATTCCTTTGGCTTACGGTTTAATAGGTGATCGATATTAAGGGTTTTTGCCGCCGCACGCACCGAAGCATCAATTTCATCTTTTGGCTTGTTGGCAAGTTTTAGCGCGAAAGCCATATTATCATAAACATTCATATGCGGATAAAGCGCGTATGATTGAAATACCATGGCAATGCCGCGTTCAAGTGGCGAATCATTGGTAACATCTTTGCTACCAATAAAAACCTGTCCTTCGGTTGGGGCTTCAAGACCGGCAATAAGACGTAAAAGCGTTGATTTTCCGCAACCTGATGGGCCAACAAAAACCACAAATTCACCATCTTTTATGTCAAGGTTGATGTTTTTTATGACTTCGACCTGATTTTTATCGCCAAAGCTTTTTTTGATATTTTTTAATTCTATGCCTGCCATTATTTCATCTCAACAATAGGTGCACCAAAATAGTAATCTTCTGCTTTGGTGGCTTGTAACTTGCCGTTTATATAAAGTTTTTTACCCGCAAATAATTTTTGCGGGATAATGAACCCGCCAACTGGAAATTCCGCGCCAGAAATTTTTAGATTAAGCTCAATTTTTTTATTATCGCCTTTGGCGATAACGGAAACTTTGCCTTGTGTGGTAACCAAACCATCAATATTTATGCCGTCACCCAATAGCCATTCTGGGTTTAAACCCGCGCCAATCACAATTGCCAATGTGTTGGTATCCTCATAAATGATGCGGTCGGTTGCGGCGCGAATAAAATCACTGGCGACCCAGCCATGCGGTAAGTCACCAAGGAAACGTGGTGTCCGCATTTCAAGCCCAACAACTTCGGCAAAGGCGTTCCATTCATGGGGGCGGCGGTCATTCATAAAGAAATTACTTGCCGCATCGGCGCGTTCAGCTTGTTCAAGATGTGAAAATGCGCTTACGACCCGCCATTCATAAGGGGTGTAATCTTTCCATTCTTTATCAATATCGCGGCGTTTTATGAAATTATCCCAATATTTATCGAATGTTGCATAGAACCATTCGCGTGGGAAATGCTTATCAACCCCCAATAAGAGTGCGATTGTGGTTGAGGTTGCATCAAAATCACCACGATCTGCCGCCCCCGGAATATATTTAAAACCATAGCGTTTTTGGGTGGCGGCAATAGAGTTTTTTATATCTTCGGCAAATTGCATTTTGGCGTAATAAATCTCATCATTGGCTTGTAATTGCCCCGCCGCGACCGCAATTGTTTGTGCATCTTCATACCCTCTCAAACCCCAAAAATTATCCCAATGAGAATAAGCGGGCTTATCCGAATAACCTTCATGTGAAATACTTGGCGGCAAAAGACCATACATATCAGTGCCAATTTTGTCGTCCGTACGTTCAGAAAGGCGTTGATTATTCATGTAATCATAGGCCGCATTGACATTTTTCCAGTATTTTTTAGGGATTTCAGGGTTTTTGGTATAGTCATAAACCAATTTTACAAGGTGGATATATTCGCCTTGTGAATCATTTTCTGGCACAGGGTCAGAACCACGAAAATCTACACAACAAGGAATCTTACCATTATCAAATTGATATTTTGAAAAATAATCAAGATAATCTATTGCTTCTTGTGTATAGCCATAACGCAATAATTCCTCGGCAATCATTACACCGTCCCGTATCCATGAACGGGCATAAGATCGCGCACCAGGGCGTAAAATCACACCGTCACGCATGATAAGGATATTGGCGATTGAGGTTTTAATTGTATTTGCAAGCTCTTGACCGCCGTCACCCAATTTCAAATCAACATTTGATAGGCGCTTGCGCCAAAAATCGGCGGTTTGTTTTAACGCGATCATGTCATCCATTGTGGCTGCTGATTGGCCATTAAGCGGTGCGTTAAAACTAATATTTTTGCTTTCGCCTGCGCCAAGTTTGATTTCATAAATATTCAAACCCTGTGCCAAACCCATATTATCTTTTGTTGATTGGGTTATTGGCAATTGGTTTTCGGCAAATTTTTCAACCAGATTGCCGCCATAAAAATCACCTGCGGCAGCTTTATCCGCAGCAACCGAATAATTAATCTTGGTTTGGTTAATTGTTGCGGAAATATTATTTACATCCACCGAATTTATTGGTGCATACCCACCCTCGGTCGCCAAGAATTGTTTAGGTGAATTAACCTGTGTTGGGCGTGTATATAATGCCAGTTTTATGGTTTTGGGTTGGTTGGAAGTGTTTTTTAATTCATAAATCCCATGAACGAATGAACTTTCCTTCGTTCCCGATACAAAGCCAGTGGTTGTTAATTCAAATCCATCACCCGACCAGATTGTGGTTGGAATTGGCAAATAGCCATCCATTAAAGAATGGCTTATTTTTACATTTTCCCATGTGAAAAGCTTGTTCCCATCCATGACAAAGGGGGCAATTGAAAAACCGCCACGCCCGATTTCAATTGCGCCATCTTCGCTAATTAATGCGCCTTGATTGCCGCCGCCATCAACGCCCATCAATGTCCAATATTCTTGTTGGTTATAAAAGGCGCGCGGATAGGCACCACGAATAGAATTGGCGGCAACATTATAAAGGAATGAATTATAATTTGCGCCAGATTCAAGTGGTTCGATAGTAAAATTTTTTACCTTTGCCGATTTAGAGGTGATTTTGATAAACTTTGCTTCGGCTTCGGTGGTTTTTATTAAATCATTGCCACCATCAGAGTTTTGTATGCTTTGAATTGGGGTATATTTTTTACCGTCAAGCGATGATGCAATATCATATGAAATATTGCCAATCTTGTCCCAATCGAGGCTTAGGCCGCCAAATTCACGCACACGTCCAAGATAAAAAATTTGGCTGTCACCATTTTTTGTGGTTTTAATTGGCGGTGGTGGGGCATTATCGGCATCAAGTGGTTCAATTTTTAAATTGTCGATTTCAACAAAACCTTTGCCGCCATTGCCCGCAGTTATTACAAATTCAAGGCCATCGGAATGGGTGAGGGGGGTATCTTTGACGGGGCCCCAAGCAAATGAAATTTGGCGTTTTTTTATGCGGATTAATTGCCAGTCATTTGATAATTCAAAATCCCGTTTTTGGTTCCACCAAACTGTATCACCATTGGCATTTGATAGTTTGAATTCGAGGTTGTTTTTTAAACCCTGCCCACGAATATAAAAAGAAATCACATAATTTTCTGGGTATGAAATTGGTAATTTGCGGCGCACAAAGGCATAGCCGCCATGATTGTTAAAATCATAATCAAAACGAATTGCCTTGCCATCAACACCTTTGACCGAAGATTTAAGTGACGTTACGCCATCGGATGCCGCAGCTTCCCATGCACTTATATTGTCAAAATTATCAAGGTTTTGTGCATTGGCAAATGCAGGTAGCAAAAGTGCGGTGGTTAAAAATAAAAACTTTCTCATCCCTTCACGCTCCCCGCCAATAGGCCGCGCATATAATATCTTTGTAGAACCAAAAATAATAACAAAACTGGAAGCACGGTTATAACTGCACCAGCCATCATTAATTCACTATCTTGGACGTGTTCACGTGATAAAACCGCAAGTGCAACCGGCAAAGTATATGATTGATTATCGGTTAAAATAATCAATGGCCACATGAAATCATTCCAACTTCCAAGGAAGGTAAATAGACCCAATGTCACCAATATTGGCGTTAAATTGGGGATGATTAGTTTGGTAAAAATCTGAAACTCGTTTGCGCCATCAACCCGTGCCGCCTCTATCATTTCGTCTGGTATGGCTTGCGAAAATTGGCGCACCATAAAAATTCCAAAAACACTGGCAATCCATGGTACTAATGCGCCAGCATAAGTGTTTACAAGACCAAAAGTTTTTAACAATAAGAATAATGGCATCATGCCAACCTGTGCTGGGATTATAAGCGCGCTTAAAAGGATATTGAACATTGCATCGCGCCCCTTAAAGCGCAATTTGGCAAAGGCATAACCTGCCATCACATTAAAACTAAGCGAAAGAATGGTCGCGCAAACGGCAAGAATGACGCTATTGAAAAAATAAACCTCAATATGGTTGCCCGCAAATAATTCATGATACGCATCCAATGTCGGTGATTTTGGCAAAAGTGGAGGGGGGAATGATGCCGCTTCACCCGCGTGCATGAATGATGTCGTTACCATCCATAAAAGCGGGAAGGCGACCAAAAACACCAAAAGCCAGACAAGCAAATTAAACAAAAGGGATTTTAATTTTTCCATTATTTAACCCCCTGCAATTTGGCAATCTGCCCTTGTATCAGGGTCATCACAAGCATCATGGCAAATAATACAAATGCCACCGCAGAGGCGCTTCCCAAATTCCACCATTTAAAGCCTTGTTCATACATCATATAGAGCACGGTGACGGTTTGTTCGGCAGGGCCACCTTGGGTCATGACATATGGTTCGGCAAAAAGTTGAAAATAGCCGGTCATAGTCATTATTGAAACCAAAAGAATAGAAGGGCCAAGGGCGGGGAGGGTAACGTTTAAAAACCTTTGCCATGGGCTTGCGCCATCAATTTTTGCGGCTTCATATAAATCACTTGGAATTGAACCAATGGCGGCAATAAAAATCACCATATTATAGCCGAAATTTTTCCATACCGCGAAAACAATAATTGCCGGCATTGCCCAATGTGGGTCGCCCAACCAATCAATCGGTTTAATTCCGATTTGCTCAAGCCCATAATTGATAAAGCCATATTTGGTATGCAATAAATATTTAAAAACAACTGCGGTGGCGACAAGGGTTGTGACAACGGGCGCAAAGAAAATAGTGCGGATAAATGCCTTTAATTTAACCGAATTTTCAGTAAGCAAAATCGCCGCTGATAATGATGCCGCCATTGATAATGGACCACCGACAAACACGAAAAACAGGGTGTTTTTTAACGCCGTCCAAAAAAGTGGGTTTGCCAATAATTCGGTGTAATTTTTAAACCAAACAAAGCGCAAATTACGAATATCGGCAAGGGCATAAATATCAAAATCCGTAAAGCTAAGGATAAATGCCGCCAATGCCGGGCCAAAGAAAAACACCACAATCGCAATCATTGCAGGTGCAACAAATAAATAGCCAGCCAATGCAGTATTAAAGGGTGACTTATTCATGAGTTTGCCCCCGTTTCAAAATCCAACGGCGTTTTTCAAGGATGCGATCGGCGCGTTTATTCATTTCCAAAACTGCACCATTTACGTCATATTGCCCGCGCAGCATTTGCTCGGTAACAATTCGCATTTCTTGGGCAATTCTCTCCCATTCAGGGGCAGGGGGGGCAGGTTTCACATGTTGTAATTGTTCATAAAAGGCGCGTGAATATTTATCGGTGTCAAGTTGCCCCATTGCCCATGATGATTTTTGTGCGGGTAAATCACCAGTTAAATCATAAAATTCTTTTTGCACTTCGGGGCGTGACAAAAACTCAATTAATTTCCAGACCGCAGGTTTTTTATTGGAGTTTTTCATAACCACAAGGCTTGAACCACCCGCAGAAGAATAATTAACCCCCGATGGCCCAATTGGCATTGGTGTGGTTGCCCAATCATCCTGCATATTTTCGGGAAGTCTGCGTTTAAACTCACCAATATTCCATGGGCCAGTGATATAAAAACTAAAAAGACCGCGGGCAAATTCATCATAAATATTTGAAATTTGGCTCGCGTCAGTTAATGGCGCAAGCCCTTCATCAAATAGTGATTTGTAATAGGATAGTGTCTCTTTATAGCCCTTGGAATCAAAGTTACCTAGCGTGGCATTGTCTTTTAAAATCGGGTCATTGACACTTAAGGCGAGATTGAACAAAGGCTCATATTCATTAAGGGGCAGGATGATTGCATATTTATCCTTGCCGACATTTGCCTTTATTTTGCGTAGGGTATCTCTAAAACCATCCCAATCTTTGGGGACGCTATTGAATCCTGCGGCACGCAATGTGTCTTTGCGGTAAAATAAAACCCTTGTATCAACATACCAAGGAATGCCGTATAATTTACCGTCAATAACATTTGTATCCCAAATGCCTTCAAAATAATCGGCCTTTTTGATATTTGATTGGGGTAAAAAGCCATCAAGTCGATCAACCGCGCCAATCGCCACAAATTCAGGAAGCCAGCTGTTACCAATTTGCGAAATATCAGGCAGTGTATTTCCAGCAAATGCGGTCAAAAGTTTTTCATGCGCCGCAGTCCACGGAAGCTGTTGCACTTTTACCTGAATATCTGGGTTTTGGGATAGAAATTTTGGCAATAATTGCCCGACAACTTCGCCTTCGCGCCCCATGCCCCAGAAGTTAATGACATTGCCAGAATGGGCATTTTCATTACCAAAAATTTTTGAACATCCGGCAAAAAGCGGCGCGCCAATCATTGTTAAAATGGTGTTGCGGCGGTTTATCATTTTGCGTCCAAATACCCGCCTTTAAAGCCAGCCTTGACGAGACCGCGCCGTAAAATCGCGTTATCGCGCATAATGTTCCAGATGAATTGATTTTTATAATTGGCAATACCCAACAAAATTGGGCCCTGGTCAATTGCCAGATAATCGCCATCAACCCAACCAAAGCCCTTGATAACTTTGCCATGCTGCACTGGAATATCATATTGGAAAGATTGGTTAAAACTATCAAGGAAGCCATATTGGGAATAAATATATTTCCCGTGGGTTTTATACATATAGGCGGTGGCTTCTTTAACGATTTCTGGCGCGAATGGTAATGAGGCAATGGCGGCGGTTGGTGCGATTGTACCATCGTCAAATGTATTTCGCCCATCATTATAGAGACCTGCACCGCGTCCCGCATAGGTTATGAAGCGGCGCTTTTGCCCCATATAATCAAGCTCTTTATCAATTGGGCCGTCACATGCGGTTATACCCCAATTTTGTGCGGAATAGCCCTTCCACGAAAGCGGGTTTTTAATGCCATACTCACGTTGTGCATAGGTGGCGCGGCGGGTATTTTCGAAATAATCCATGCCTTTGGCACGGTTATATTCATCCTGAATATTTTTGAAATCAATAAATATATGGCTATATTGATGCCCGAAATGGGGTGCGAAAATCAAATGCTCATATCCCGCATAATCACCCCAAGAATTTGGATAAGTCTCTGCCCATTTAGCCCAAGCTTCGGATGATAAAAAGTGGTTTTCAGCGCCCATCGCCATTATATAAAGCAACATTGCCTCATTATAACCGTGCCAATCGGAAACTATGAGGCCATCTTCTGGATGCCAGCCCATAGATAGACGGCCACTTTCATTCAGCATGAAAGACCATTCAACGCGGTTAAATAAATCGCGTGATAGTTTTCGTATTTCGGCTTCAATATCATTGTCACCAGACCAATAATCACCGGCAAACAGCACACCGCCCATCAAAAGCGCGGTATCGATTGATGACAATTCACATTTTGCTAGTCTTTCACCGGTTTTTGTATCAAGGAAGTGGTAGAAATATCCCTTATATCCCGCATTTCCACGTGGTTCAGCCCCTTGTTTTAATCCCCATAAAAAGCGAAGTGTTGTAAGGGTTCGTTCTTTTGCTTGATCTTGGGAAATATAGCCGCGTGTTGCCGCATATGGGTATGATGCCAATGCAAAACCAACACCGGCAATTGAACTTGCCGAAGGGCTTGGGTATCTGTCGGGGGTTAAGCCGGTTTCAGGATTAGTGGTTTCCCAAAAGAAATTAAAGGTGCGACGTTCAATATCATCAAGGATTTTGTCAAATTCATTATCTGAAAGAGCAATGTCTCCTGCGCCCGTTGTGCAGGCAGACAAAAACACGGCTGAAGAAATTAAAAAATCCCTGCGTCTCATAATAAATCCCTGTAACTCGCGCCGATATTTTCGACAAATATTTTTAATTAGCAATCAGTCTTGCACAAAATTTTAATTTGCGCAAACGTT
Source organism: Hyphomonadaceae bacterium UBA1933 (assembly GCA_002337085.1). Lineage (GTDB taxonomy): Bacteria > Pseudomonadota > Alphaproteobacteria > Caulobacterales > Aquidulcibacteraceae > Pseudaquidulcibacter. The sequence continues at coordinate 709,072 of DDFH01000006.1, forward strand.
TACGCATAAGAAACTCATAAGAAGATGCAGATAATGTGGTTTTTATTTTTATCCAATTATTATGATATAGGTTTTATCGATGATTCACGTTCAAACAAATGTGGCGTGAAAACAACAAGTTTATTTGCATCCGTGCTATTTGGCTTACCGTTCACCAATAGATTAAGAATCTCAACGGCTTTTTTGCCCAATTGCGACATATCAACCCCAAGGCTTGAAAGGCTTGGGGTGATGTAACGACCGATTGGCACATTATCAAAGCCAACAATCCCGATATTGTCGGGTGCTTTCATCTTTTTTTCTTTCAGGCCGTTAATTAATCCAACCGCCATCATATCATTGGCGACAAAAACCGCATCAATAATGCCGCCTTTAATGTCATCTGCCAATTGTTCGGCGATTTCAAAGCCGCTTTCTTCGCGGAAGTCACCTTCGTAGATTTTTTCAGGGCAAATATTTTTAATTGCCTCAAGATAACCGTTTAAACGCTCCTTGGCTTCCATATTAAATTTAGGGCCAGAAAGATGGGCAATGTTTTTATAGCCCTGCTTTATAAGGTGTTCGGTGGCAATTTTTGCACCCTCAAAATTGTCAATTGCGATAATTGGTGTGCCGCCGTGGTTATTAAGGCTGGCAATTTGGACAATGGGCGCACCAATCACATCGGAATAAGTAATTTCACCAAATTCATAGGGGGTCATAACAATAATGCCATCAACGCGCCCGCGCATTGCGGCAATGGCGCTTTTGGTTTCGTTGGCGTCATTATGATATGATGACAATAGAATCTGATAATTTGCGGCCCGCGCCGCAGTATCAACCCCGCGCACCAATTCGGAAAAGAATTCGCCATATAAATCGGGAAGAAGTATCCCAAATATATCAGTTTTTTTGCGTATAAGGGATCGTGCGCCAAAATGTGGGACATAATTCAATTCACGTGCCGCCTGCAAAATCTTATCTTTTGTAACTGGCGCAATTCTTCCAACGCCATTCAACGCACGCGAAGCAGAGGCAATAGAAACATTTGCCGCCCTGGCAACATCTTTAATTGTAGCTTTTTCCAAAATAATTCCCTTGATAAAGACATGCGACTGCCTGTCTTTGATTGCGCAACTCTAGTTATATTTCACCGTTTTTCAATCGCATAAAGCATATGATTAATCGGCAATATTAGCACGTTTTAACATCTGTATAAGCAGAGTTGTTGAAAAAATCTATTGCAAGCGATTGTAAAAATGCGTAAACGTTTACATAATTATTGATACCCAATTAAAAGGGCAACAAACAAGGGGGATTTATGCCAGACGGAATCAAGTCAAACAAGTTTCAGTTTCCTGAAGGGTTTCTATGGGGCTCTGCGACTGCTGCATATCAAATTGAAGGTTCACCTTTGGCTGATGGCGCGGGGCCGAGCATTTGGCAAAAATTTTCACACACTCCTGGGTTGATGCTTAATGGTGATACGGGTGATGTTGCAACAGATCATTATAATCGTTGGGAATCAGATGTTGAATTAATGGCGTCTTTGGGGATGAAGGCATATCGCTTTTCAACCTCATGGTCACGCATTCTTCCTGAAGGTCGTGGAAGAATTAATCAAAAAGGTATAGATTTTTATTCGCGCCTTGTAGATAAATTGCTTGAAAAAGGTATTGAGCCATTATTAACGCTTTACCATTGGGACTTGCCAGAGGCGCTAGATAATATTGGCGGTTGGTTAAATCATGACATTGCTGATTATTTCGCCGAATATGCGTCAGTTATGTATAAAAATCTCGATGGCAGGGTAAAAAAATGGGTCACCCTTAACGAGCCATGGGTTGTAACTGATGGTGGCTATTTATTTGGCGCTTTGGCACCTGGTCATAAAAACCGTGCTGAATGCCCACTTGCATCGCATAATTTGATGCGTGCGCATGGTGCGGCGGTAAAGGCATATCGTGAAATCGGCAAACATGAAATTGGGTTGGTCGTAAACATCGAGCCAAAATATCCAGCGTCCGATTCGTCAGAAGATGTTGCGGCAACCAAGCGTGCCGATGCCTATATGAATCGCCAATATCTTGATGTGGCGTTCAAGGGTAAGTATCCCGATGAAATGGCCGAAATTTTTGAGGATGCTTGGTTCCCACCCCAGCCCGCCGAAGATTATGAGCTAATTAAACAAAAACTCGATTTCGTGGGTATCAATTATTATACACGTTCTGTTACCGCCCATGAGCCTAATAATTGGCATTTAAAAGCAAAGGGTGTCCGCGTACCGCATAAAACCTATACCGAAACTGGTTGGGAAGTTTTTGAACAAGGTCTTTATGACACTTTGAAATGGTTCAAAGAACTTTATGGTGATACCCCGCTTTATATAACTGAAAACGGTTCAGCTTTCTTTGATCCACCAAAAGCAATTCGCGGCAAGGTGCATGACCCACTTCGTGTTGATTATATGCAGCGTCACCTTCAGGCAATTCACAATGCGATTTCTGATGGCGTTGATATTCGCGGCTATATGTGTTGGTCATTGCTTGATAATCTTGAATGGTCTTTGGGTTATTCAAAACGTTTTGGTATTATCCATGTTGATTATGAAACATTAGAAAGAACGCCAAAGAATAGTGCAAAATATTACTCAGAAATTATTGCTACCAACGGGGCAATTTTATCAGAAGATCCATTTGAGGTTCTGAAAAAATACTAGTCATTAATATTTTGGTTACTTTGTCTTAATCAAATTACTTCAATTAATTAATTATAAATTGTGTAATTAAAGATGAGTAACCAGAATCAAGATCAAGAGTCACTTGCTGTAAAAGCCGTCGATGTGCATGGTGCGCGCGTCGGTCTGCGCACCTTTATGCTTTTTGGTGCGCTTTGCGGTGTTATTGGTTTTTTTACTGGTGGTATTATTCTTCCCTTCTTGAAATACAAGCCCAAGATTGAAGATACACAATACAAAGGCAATACAAATAAAGACATTTTGATGATTTCAATTGGGCCGCAAAACGTGCTTGCGACACCGATTGAGGGTGCGCAGCCTGTTGCCACTGGTCTAACGGTCGAACGTGTGATTTCGGAATATGAAGTAAAGTCATCACAGGCCGGCTATAATTCCAATATGGAAGTTGAAAAAGGCGATGGCAAAATCGAAATCCGCTTTAATTTTGAAGAGCCATCACAAAAGCAAAAAGAAAGTGCATTGATTGCACCGGTCAAAGATTTTCCCAAATCTGTGGTTCTAACTTTTGTGGCCTCAGAAGAGCCAGGGTCAATCGTGCTTTCGCAAATTCGGCATGATGGAAAGGCACTTTCACCTGGTGCGGCATTTGTTGAATTGGTTAAGATGGATGGTAATCCGCCAGAACTTGCACAGGGGCAATATTTAACCCGTGACGGCATTTTCGAAATTAAATCAAGCGAACATGGACTGGCCGCCTTTATTGATAACAAACAAATATTTCCACAAACTGCGCAAAACGCCCTTAATTTATCTTTTAATAATGATAAAAATACCAAAGCAAATGCAAATAATGAAAATATCCGCATCGTTGGCATTGAACCCAACAAAGGCATATTCAAAGATCGCCTTATATTAGTTGCCAGTTCGATTAATGCAGCGCCATGCACCTCGCAGGCAATTGTCGTTGATGTTCCGCGACATAAGACCGAGATTTTGGGCAATATGCTTTATGAACCACGCCTATATCTTGCCAATGGTAAAAAGTCATTTGTAATTGGTGGTTTTTGCGACAAGGATAATAAGGGGGCAGCGATTGCCCCGCAAAATTACAGGGTTGAAGGAACATATAATCTGCAAACTGGTGAGATAATATACAATAAAAAATCTGCCCAAGATGCCATACCGCAGCTTGCACCCGTGCTTGAAAATGTTGTTGAAAATAACGGCAATTGGCGAACTACTTCACCAACGCGAATTGCATCACCGTTAAATTCAGGATCACTTTTGGTTTCATTGGCTTGTAATCCAGCCGGCGGTGTAAGTATTTCGGTTTCTGGTTTACCATCACCCTCTTCTGGTGAAGATACACGGGTTTCGTTTGGTGGTGTTCATTCATCGACATCGGCGGGCATGAAATACATTGCATCGGCAAATTCTTATGAAATGCTTGAAGTAAGCCGCAGGCTTGAAACCAAACAAGTTCTTAACGTTTTAAAGGGCGAAGGCTCTATGAGTATTTCTGCGCTTGGGGTCAAAGGTTCTGTCGTAGCTCCTGGTGCGGATGCGGTAAATACACTTGTATCACACTGTGTTCCATTGGCGGTTAAGACTGTTGCAATTGAAGAGGCTGCACCAAAACCTGCACTCATTAAACCCGCACCCGTTAAACCAGCTATTGCAAAGCCTGTTGCAACTAAACCAGCTGCGCCAACATTCAAAAAAATGAATTAAGATTACATTCCAAGAAAGTGTGATATGCTCCATCATTGCCAATGGCAGGATAAAATAGGGAGCGTATAATGATAAAAGATATAGTAAACTATCTTGGATTTGATGGCGATTGCGAAGCGGCTTTTAATTTTTATGAGAAGGCTTTGGGTGGTGAAATCATCGCATTTTTCCGTTATAAAGATGCGCCAGGTGATTATCAGCATTCACCTGAAGCGGCTGAACGCATTATGCATGTGACGTTGCAGGTTGGCGATAAATTAATTCAAGGCGGTGATGCCCCAATAGGAATGCATGGTGGGCATTCTGGTTATTGCATTAATATTGTTACCGATAATAATGATGATGCAGATAAATTCTTTGCGGCGCTGGCTGAGGGCGGCAAAATTAATATGCCAATTTCTGAAACTTTTTGGGCGCATCGTTTTGGGATGTTGATTGATAAATTTGGCGTGCCGTGGATGGTAAATCACCCGAAACCTATGAATTAGGAGAGGATAAATGAACAAAGTTACTCCATTTTTATGGCTAAAAGATAATGCCGCCGAAGCAATCGAGTTTTATCAAAAGTTATTTAAGAATACGTCGGTGCATTCGCTTAAGAAGCGTCCTGATGGAACGTTTTTCTATGGAACAATTGAAATTCTCGGTCAAAGTTTGACACTATTTAATGGTGGCGATCATTTTACCCTAAACCCTGCATTCTCATTATATATAGATTGCGATAATCAGGATGAAGTTGATTATTATTGGCGTTCCTTTATCGAAGATGGCGGCATTCCAAGTCAATGTGGTTGGCTGACTGATAAATATGGTATTTCGTGGCAGGTGATTCCTAAAATTCTGCCCGAATTATTGCAAAACCCAGAAACCGCACAAAAGGCAATGGGCGCAATGTTTAATATGACTAGAATCATAGTCAAAGAATTAGAAGAAGCGATAAAAAAATAAATTGTGCTTTAATGTCGTGACAAAGTCATAAAACCATATTATAAAGCACCTAACAGTTTATTCCAGTCATTGAAAAATGACTTGGGCGGCTCGGGTTCGAGCCGCTTTTTTATTTTTGGTTTATTTGGTAACATGCTTACGACAACACCTTTTGAACAAAGCCTTTTTGATTTGCTTGCACCCGCTGCGCAGGATTTGGGCTATGAAATCGTACGTATCCGCATGATGGGCTCTAAACGCCCAACATTGCAGATTATGGCGGAAACTTTTGATGGTTCTATGACTTCTGGCGATTGTGAGAAATTGTCACGTGGTATTGGCCCAATTCTTGAGGCACACGATCCAATAAGTAGTGAATATAATCTTGAGATTTCTTCACCCGGTATTGATCGCCCGCTTACTCGTCTTAAAGACTTTGACCGTTGGGCAGGGTTTCGTGCCAAGCTTGAACTTAACCGCATGGTTGAGGGGCAGAAGCGTTTCGCTGGCATTTTGGTTGGCACAGATAACGATAATGTTTCAATCGACCTTGAAGGTGAAGAAGAAACCGCGCTTATTCCATTTGCGTGGCTACATAATGCCAAATTGGTATTAACCGATGAATTAATCCGTGAATCATTGTCGCGCCGCGCCAAGGATGACGAATTAGAACAAATTGAAACCGCCATTGATGATGGCAAAATTGAACTTGAAACCCCTGAAGATAGTGGAGATTAACATGGCAATCAGTGCCAACAGACTTGAACTTTTGCAAATTGCCCGTTCGGTTGCTGCTGAAAAAAATATTGATGAAAAGGTCGTTATTGACGCTATCGAAGGCGCAATTACCAAAGCGGCACTTTCACGTTATGGCGCAATCCACGACATCGTTGCCAAAATCGACACAAAAAGCGGTGAATTAACAATTACCCGTCGTCAAATCGTTGTGCCAACCCATGATGAGGTTTTGAACGAAGCACAACAAATCGCGCTTGAAGATGCGGTTAAACTAAAGCCAGATGTTGAAGTTGGCTATGTATTTACCGAACAATTGCCATTGTTTGACTTTGGTCGCGTTATGTCATTGACTGGTAAACAAGTAATCACCCAAAAAGTTCGCGAAGCCGAACGTATGAAACAATTTGACGAATTCAAAGACCGTGTTGGTGAGGTTGTAAACGGCACTGTGAAACGCGCTGAATTTGGCAATGTCTTTGTTGATTTGGGTCGTGGTGAAGGCGTTATCCGCCGTGACCAAACCTTGCCGCGTGAAACCCTTAATATGGGTGACCGCGTTCGTGCCTATATTTATGAAGTTAAGCACGAATTAAAAGGGCCGCAAATTTTCCTTTCTCGCTCACACCCTGGTTTTATGGCGAAATTATTCACCCAAGAAGTTCCAGAAATTTATGACGGCGTTATTGAGATTAAATCAGTTGCCCGTGACCCTGCATCACGTGCGAAAATCGCTGTTTTCACTTCTGATAATTCAATTGACCCTGTGGGCGCATGCGTTGGTATGCGTGGTTCACGTGTTCAAGCCGTTGTTGGTGAATTGGGCGGTGAGAAAATTGATATTATTCCATGGTCTCCGGATCCTGCAACCTTTATCGTAAACGCTTTGCAACCTGCTGAGGTTTCAAAAGTGGTTCTTGATGAAGATGAAAATCGCGTTGAAGTTATTGTTCCAGAAGATCAATTATCACTTGCGATTGGTCGTCGTGGTCAAAACGTTCGCCTTGCTTCACAGCTTACTGGTTGGTCAATCGACATCCTTACCGAAGAGCAAGAGCGTGAGCGTCGTGAAAAAGAAACTGCAACCCTTGTTGATCTATTCATTGGCGCACTTGAAGTTGATGACATGATGGCCCGTCTATTGGTTTCTGAAGGCTTTGAGAGCATCGAAGATCTTGCCGGAACTGAAATTGACGATTTGATGGAAATCGAAGGCTTTGACCAAGAAGTTGCCGAAGAACTTCAAGCACGTGCGCGTGAACATCTTGAACTTAAGGCAAAAGAATTAGAAGAAAAAATTTCAAGCCTGCAAATTGAACAAGCTTTGCTTGACCTTGATGGCATCACCCCGCAAATCGCAATCGCATTGGCAGAGGGTGGCGTGAAAACTGTTGAAGATCTTGCTGGTCTGGTATCTGATGATTTGCGTGGCTGGTTTGAAGTTAAAAACGGCGAACGTGTTCGTGAAGCCGGTATTTTGGATAGCTTTAATCTTTCATCCGAAGATGCTGACGCCATCATTATGGCGGCACGCGTTGCTATGGGCTGGGTAGAGGCTGCAACCGATGAAACTGAGGAGGCGGCTTCAACCGATGGACAAGCATGAGCGGGGTGAAGGTCATCGCCAAGAGCGGCGTTGCGCCCAAACCTATGAGATAAAATCAAATGACGAACTTATAAGGTTTGTCGCGGATGATGTCGGGGAAATCTTCCCCGATGTTGCCGCACGTGCGCCGGGGCGTGGTGTCTGGATAAGTGCGGATGCCGAAATTCTTGCCAAAGCGGTTTCTGGAAACGCGTTTGCCAAATCATTAAAGCGTAAAGTGCTGCCGAATGCGGATTTGGTGGCTCGAACGCGTATTGCATTATCAAATCACTGCCTTGATTTATTGGGTTTTGCCAAACGCTCAAATCAGCTTATAATTGGCGCAGACAAGGCATTAGACTTTCTCAAAGATAATGATGCTGCCTTTTTAATTGAGGCAAGTGACAGCTCAAATGATGGGCGGTTTAAATTGCTTTCGCGCCTTGGTGACAAAGTGGCGCAAAAACTTATTGGCTGTTTCACAATGGATCAGCTTTCGTCAAAATTAGGGGTGGCAAATTGCGCACATGTCGTTATGCGGCATGGAACATTTGCCAAGAATTACAAGGCACAAATATTGCGTCTTAAAGGTTTTATGCCGCTTTATGATGAAAATTGGATACGAGGATTAAATCACGATACGAACCCTCTTGAGATGCGGGAGATTTAGTTTTCAAATAAATATTGGTAAAATTGAATAACAAGACTTGATTTATTGGCGATTTTGATGGAAAAGCCCTGCAACGCCTAATGCAGGCAGATGGAACATAATGACTGATAATAACGAAAATGATCGCGGCGCAAATGCGCGTAAACCTCTTAGCCTTAACCGTGGTGGGGCAGCAGGCTCTACTGTGCGCCAAAATTTCTCTCATGGGCGCTCGAAAACGGTTGTCGTTGAGGTAAAGAAAAAACGTGGTGCTGATGCACCGGTTGCCACTGGTGCAAAGTCACCAACCCCAGGATTTGTGCCAAAAGCTGCACTAAAGCCAAGAACAATTACACCTACCCATGTTGAGCCAGTTCAAAATTCGGCTGGAAGTTTGTCGGCATCGGAAATGAAAGCGCGCCAAGAGGCGTTGGGGCGTGCGCGTGAACTTGAATTAGAGCGTCAGGAACGTGAACAACGTGAAGCCGAGGCGCGCGCAAAACGTGAAGAGCTTGACCGCCTTCGCCGCGAAGAAGAAGAGCGCATCGCCCGCCTTGAGGCTGAGAAAAACAAAGCTGCGGCATCTGTTGAAGAAGAAGTTGAAGAAGCTCCTGTACAACATGTGGCACAGCCTGTTCATGAGCCAGTCCAAAATCATCAAGAAGATGTACGCCCGGCAGCAGAACCTGCATATGAGCCAGAAGCTGAAGACAGTGAAGCTTCACCAGATATTTTATCATCACTTGGTGGTCGTGTTAAAAAACAAAAACAAGCACCGATAAAGGTTGTTCCTGCTTCACGTGATAAAAATGCGGCGCCGCGCCGTTCTGGTAAACTTACCATTACTTCTGCGCTTGATGGCGATGGTGAACGTCAACGTTCATTGGCATCTGTGCGCCGCGCACGTGAAAAAGAACGTGAACGTCGTATGGGCCGCACACAGCAAGAACCAACAAAACAATCGCGCGAAGTTGTAATCCCAGAGGTTATTACTGTTGCCGAACTTGCCAACCGTATGGCGGAACGTTTGACCGATGTTGTTAAATATCTGATGAAACAAGGTCAGATGATGAAAGGCACGGACATTCTTGATACCGACACTGCGGAATTGATTGTTGCTGATTTTGGTCATACACCAAGACGCGTTGCTGAATCTGACGTTGAAATTGGTCTTGAAGGTATTGAAGATACCGATGAAAACCAATTGCCACGTCCACCGGTTGTTACCATCATGGGGCACGTTGACCATGGTAAAACTTCATTACTTGACGCAATCCGCCAAGCTGATGTGGTTTCTGGTGAGGCCGGCGGCATCACCCAGCATATTGGTGCATATCAGGTTCGCTTGCCATCTGGTGACAAGGTGACATTCCTTGATACCCCTGGTCACGCGGCATTCTCTGCAATGCGTTCACGCGGTGCCGAGGTTACGGATATTGTAATCCTTGTGGTTGCTGCGGATGACGGCGTTATGCCACAAACTATCGAGGCGATTAACCACGCCAAAGCGGCGGGTGTTCCAATCATCGTTGCCGTGAACAAGGTTGATAAGCCCGATGCAAACCCAGAAAAAGTTCTTTCTGAATTATTGCAATATGACGTTGTCACCGAGAATTTTGGTGGTGATACCCAAGCGGTAGAAGTTTCGGCAAAACAAAAGAAAAACCTTGATAAACTTCTTGAAGCTATCATGCTTCAGGCGGAAATTATGGAGCTTAAGGCCAATCCAAACCGTACTGCCGAAGGTATCGTTATTGAGGCGAAACTTGATAAAGGTCGTGGCCCTGTGGCAACCGTTCTTGTTCACCGTGGTACATTGAAACGTGGTGATATTGTGGTTGCCGGTATGCAATGGGGTCGTATTCGTGCGATGACCGATGAACGTAACCAAGTGCTTGATGCCGCATTACCTGCGCAACCGGTAGAGATTTTGGGTCTTGATGGCGCACCAGAGCCTGGTGACCAATTAGTTGTCGTGGAAAATGAGGCGCGTGCGCGTGAAGTTACTGATTATCGTATTCGTTTGAAACGTGATCGTTCGCAAATCAAAACCTCTTCACGTTCTGGTCTTGAAACAATGTTGGCGAAAATCAAAGAGCAAAAGCTTAAAGAATTCCCATTCATTGTTAAAGCTGACGTTCAAGGTTCTGCCGAGGCGATTTCGGCTTCACTTGCTAAATTGAACAATGATGAAGTTGCGGCGCGCGTTATCCATCAGGGCGTGGGTGGTATCACCGAGTCTGACGTGCTTTTGGCAAAATCATCTGGTGCGGTTATTCTTGCCTTTAACGCACGTGCGGCAAAACACGTACGTGAGCAAGCGGAGAATGAAGGCGTTGAAATTCGTTATTATTCAATCATCTATAATTTGCTTGATGATGTAAAAGACATTCTTTCAGGTATGCTTGAACCAGAACGCAAAGAAACCTTCATTGGTTATGCTGAAATTCTTCAAGTATTCTCGATTTCCAAAGTTGGTAAAATTGCGGGCTGCCGCGTTACCGAGGGAACAATCAAACGCGGTTGTGGCGTTCGCTTGCTTCGTGATGATTTGGTTGTTCATGAAGGTAAACTTTCAACCCTTAAACGCTTCAAAGACGAAGTTTCCGAGGTTTCGGGCGGTCAAGAATGCGGTATGGGCTTTGAAGATTATCAAGACATTCGCGAAGGCGACCAAATCGAGTGTTTCGAAGTCGAAATTATTAAACGAAGCCTTTAAGTGCTTCTCCTCCCCTGTAAGTTTAACAAACGGGGGAGGTGGCTCGCGTAGCGAGGCCGAGGGGGCAAATGATAATGCTCCCTCAGTCGCCCGTGGCGACAGCTCTTTTTTATCAAAAAGAGTATAAAAGGGTTCAAAATGAAAAAAAGAAATTCAAAATCAAAAGAAACTTTGGGGCCAACCAACCGCCAACTTCGGGCGGGGGAAAATATTCGCCACGTATTGGTGAATATTATTGCGCGTGGTGAAATCCATGATCCGGCATTAAAGGGTATCTCTATCACAATTGGTGAGGTGCGCATGTCACCCGACCTTAAACACGCCAATATTTTTGTATCGGCATTGGGTGATGATAATCCTGAAATTGTTGCCAAGTCTTTGAACCATGCGGCGGCGTTTTTGCGTGGGCAAGTGGCGCATGAGATTGATGCCAAATTCACCCCGAAATTAAGATTTATTGCCGATAATTCCTATGATGTCGCGCTTAAAATTGATGGGCTTTTGGCGCAACCGCATGTGCAACAAGATTTGGACCGTAAAAATTTCACCCTTGATGAGGATGAGGAATTCTAATCTTGTCCAAGCGTAGAAAAAAGGGAAATGACATTCATGGTTGGCTAGTGCTTGATAAGGCATTGGAGCTAACCTCGACTGATGCGGTCAATAAGGTTAAACGTCTTTTGAATGCCAATAAATGCGGTCATGCCGGAACGCTTGACCCCCTTGCAACCGGGGTTTTGCCTATTGCACTTGGTGAAGCAACCCGCACGGTTGCTTGGCTTATGGAAGCACAAAAAACCTATGAATTTACGATAAAATGGGGTTCTAGCACCACCACCCAAGACGCAGAGGGTGACGTGGTTGCAACCTCAGAATTGCGCCCAACAACACAGGAAATCGAAAATATTATCCCTGAATTTTTGGGAGAAATCGATCAAATCCCCCCTAAATATTCTGCCATTAAGGTTGATGGTGAACGCGCCTATGATTTGGCGCGCGATGGCGAGGAATTTGAACTTGCGGCACGTAAAGTTCAAACCTACGAATTAAAATTGATAGCAAATGATAGCATTTCAGCGTCTTTTTTTGTTCGTTCTGGAAAAGGGTTTTATGTGCGCTCTTTGGCGCGCGATTTATCCCACAAATTGGGGGCAGAGGGGCATATTATTCACCTTAGACGGACTTCTGTTGGGCCATTTAAACAAGAAACAGCGATAACACTGGAAAATCTTGAAAAAATGTGTATAGACGCCCCTGCGTTGCAATTACTTTTGCCTTTTGAGACGGCACTGGGCGACATCCCGGTGCTTGCCATTAAAGAAGCAGAGGTTTTTGACCTACGGCAGGGGCGTAAAATTTTGGTTCTTCCACCCCAAATGGATGAATTAAAGGCCAAGCGCAGACCACGTAATATTTCGGGGCAAGATATGTCCCGTGCGGTATTGGCGGTTTGTGATGGTGTTGCGATTGCCTTGGGCGACGTGCGGGCGGGCTATTTTCAGCCGTTCCGCGTTTTTCAAACTTAAAGAAAGTATATAAGATGTCGATTACTAAAGAAGCTAAAGAAGCGGTTATCAAAGCGAATGCTTTGTTTGAAGGCGATACTGGTTCTCCTGAAGTGCAAATCGCGGTTCTTACCGTTCGCATTCAAAACCTTACCGAACACTTCAAAGCCCATAAAAAAGACAATCACTCACGTCGTGGTTTGTTGACTATGGTGGCTTTGCGTCGCCGTTTGCTTGATTATGTTAAATCGCGTGATGTAAAACGCTACCAAGGCATAATCGAAAAACACGGCCTACGTCGTTAGAAATTTCAGACCCCATCAGCAATGATGGGGTCTTTTCAACTAAAATATAGATTTCGTCGTTTTTTTACGGCGCTTATTGATTTCGTAAAGAAATCAATTCAATGTTTGCTCTTCTACATGGGGTAGGAAAGCAATTGGCAAAATGCCAAATCGGGGAAAGGGTTCCCCAATATGTCGGGTAATATCAGAGGGCTGGTATTATCTTGTAAGGAAGTTAAATGTTTAATATCGAAAAAGCATCTATCGAATGGGGTGGACGCACACTAACATTGGAAACTGGGCGTATTGCCCGCCAAGCCGACGGGGCAGTTCTTGCCACTTATGGCGATACACAAGTTCTGGCAACTGCGGTTGGCGCAAAAAGCGTTAAGCCAGGTACTGATTTCTTTCCGCTAACTGTGAATTATCAAGAGAAATATTACGCATCAGGTCGTATCCCTGGCGGTTATTTCAAGCGCGAAGCGCGCCCAACCGAATTTGAAACTTTGGTTTCTCGTTTAATCGACCGTCCTATTCGTCCGCTTTTTGTAAAAGGCTTTAAAAACGAAGTTCAGGTTGTTGTTACTACTCTTTCGCATGATGGCGAAAACTGCCCAGATATTCTTGCGGTTGTTGCGGCATCTGCGGCACTTGCATTGTCTGGTATGCCTTTCATGGGCCCAATTGGTGCGGCACGTGTTGGCTATTTGAATGGCGAATATGTTTTGAACCCGACTTTGCAACAAACCGAAGAATCCGACATGGATTTGGTGGTTGCCGGTACAACTGACGCTGTGATGATGGTTGAATCTGAAATTTATGAACTTTCAGAAGAAGTTGTTTTGGGCGGCGTAGGTTTTGCCCATAAAGCAATGCAGCCTGTAATCAATGCGATTATCGACCTTGCAGAACGTGCAGCGAAAGATATGTGGGATTTCGAACCAGAAGATCATACCGCTGAATTTGATGCCGTAAAAGCACTCATTGGTGAAAAAATTGATGCGGCATACCGCGTTGCTGATAAGCAAGAGCGTCATAACCTTATTGATGCCGCAAAAACCGAAGCTAAAGAAGCGTTAGTTGCCACAGAAGAAAAACCAGAAGGTATGAGCGAAGTTCTTTTCAAAGATGTTTGTAAAGAATTAGAAGCTGATATCGTTCGTACTGCTGTGGTTAAAGAAGGCCGCCGTATTGATGGTCGTCCGGTTGATGTGGTTCGTAAGATTGTTCCAGAAGTTGGCGTTTTGACCCGTTCACACGGTTCGGCACTTTTCACACGTGGTGAAACCCAAGCACTTGTTGTTGCCACCCTTGGCACCAATGAAGACGAGCAAATGGTTGATGGACTTATGGGGCTTCAAAAAGAAAACTTCATGCTTCATTATAACTTCCCTCCATATTCTGTTGGTGAAGTTGGTCGTATGGGTGCAACTGGTCGTCGTGAAATTGGTCACGGTAAACTTGCATGGCGTGCTTTGCAGGCGGTTCTTCCTTCAAAAGAGCAATTCCCATACACTTTGCGTGTGGTTTCTGAAATCACTGAATCAAACGGTTCATCATCAATGGCGACTGTTTGCGGTTCGTCACTTGCGTTGATGGATGCTGGCGTTCCATTAAAAGCACCGGTTGCCGGTGTTGCAATGGGTCTTATTTTGCAAAAAGATGGCTCATTCGAAGTATTGACTGATATTTTGGGCGATGAAGATCACCTTGGCGATATGGACTTTAAAGTGGCGGGTACCGAAGCAGGTATTACATCGCTTCAGATGGACATCAAAGTTGCGGGTATTACCGAAGAAATCATGAAAGTGGCATTGGAACGCGCCCATAAGGCACGTTTCCACATCCTTGGTGAAATGTCGAATGCTTTGACCGAAAATCGTGGTCAAGTTAATACTTTTGCACCAAAAATCGAAAGCTTTAAAATTCCAACCGATAAAATCCGTGAAGTTATCGGAACCGGTGGTAAAGTTATTCGTGAAATCGTTGAAAAAACCGGTGCAAAAGTATCAATCGAAGATGACGGTACTGTTTCAGTTGCATCTAATGAGCAAGAGAAGATTGAAGCCGCCGTTAAATGGATCAGAGGTATCACCGATGAAGCCAAAGTTGGCGAAATTTACGAAGGTAAAGTTGTTAAAGTTATGGACTTTGGCGCATTCGTAAACTTCTTTGGCAACAAAGACGGCCTTGTTCACATTTCACAACTCGCACCGAAAAAAGTGGCTGCGGTTTCTGATGTGGTTAAAGAGGGTGACACTGTTAAGGTTAAACTTATGGGCTTTGACGATCGTGGCAAAGTTCGCCTTTCTATGAAGGTCGTTGACCAGGAAACTGGCGAAGATCTTGAGAAAAAAGCCGCCGAAGAAGCTAAAGAAGAAAATAAAGAAGACGGCGCGGAATAATTTTTCCCGCCAACTTTTACCCAATAAAAAGCCCCCGGAAAATTCGGGGGCTTTTTTGATTTATATTACTATGAAGTGCAATCGCATACTTTTTTTGATTATTCCTAAGGTATTTTATTTGAAAGTATTTTTAACCTTAGTCCGTAACAAATTGAACTCCCAGAAAGTAATTAGTCAAACACTCTTTTGGTGTTCCTGGTTTTAACTTGGTGATTTTTGTACCTTGTATTCCGGCGACAACATTTTGTCCGAAACCTTCATTAGGGAAAGAGCTTAGGATACGAACGTTTTTGATTGTATTTTCATTATCAATATCAAAAACTGCTCTTGCATAACCGAAACTATTACGCGATGTCATGTATGAGTCGAAACTAATTCGTTTCCCAAGCTTATCATCGAATATTTTATCACATTCTTTTCTCTCAATACTTGAGAAAAAGCCATCTTCATTTAAACCAACGGATTTATTTATATTTTCAATAGTTTCATGTATCTTATCAGATTTATGGTAGTTTATAGCGTATGTTCTTATCATCCCGTACCAACCGTCCAATCCCGCTGCACTGGCATCATCTATGCTTTTGGGCTTGCCATAATACTTTTCGGCAAGTGCAATATCGGTTAGCGCATCTTCCCAACCTGAATGGTTTTTCCCTGTAATATGGGTTCCGGTAACAACAGGAATGCCACCTCTAACCTCACGCACAAATTTTACCTGTCCACGATTTAAATAAGCAAGAATTCTATAATCATTTAGTTTTTCATCTTGCGTTTTTTCAAGTGCATCAATTTGTCTTTGCGAACCTTTGGCCAATTTTTCCCAGTCAAATGATTTTAAATAATAATAATTCAACACCATATTTGACTTGTAGAATAAATAGTCCTGTCGTTCTTTGTCTTTAATTTTTTCGGTGGCTTTATCCAACATTTGTGCAGTTTTTTTATCATCACTAGATTTTTCATCAGCAATAAATTTTATAAGTGTAGATAGGAAATTATATTCATCTATATCTGAACCATTTTGTAATTCAGGTTTTAATTTAAACGCATTATCAACGATTTTTATTGCCGAATAGGCGGTCTTATAATCTTCAAAAACGGCGTAATAATATGCATTTTCATAGGCAATCATCGCAAGTTTAGCATTATCGGGCGGTAATGACTTTGCGTTTTCTAAAGCTACTTTTAATAGTTTTAAAGCTTGTTCGCTATCACCTTTATCAAAAGCGGCATTATATGCTGCAATGTCGGAAGTAGTATCTGCATTAGCAATTACAGGTGATATTAAAAGTAAAGAAATCAAAGATAATGATGCAAGTTTTCGCATAATGCCCCCAAATACAAAATACATTGCACACAATAGTAATTTTCCGCGATTTGACAACCTTATCTTGATGTAAAATACACCTTTAGATTAATTTATTTTGATGCGGGCTATATTGCTAAAATAATGCCTGCATATTGAACAAATATAATACATAAAAAAGCCCCGCAGCAAGTACGGGGCATTTTGATATTTGGTAAATAATGTAAGATTATTACAATAAATCTTTCAAACTATCCACAAGGTCGATTTTTTCCCATGAGAAACCGCCATCGGCATCCGGTTCCCGACCAAAGTGACCGTATGCTGCAGTGCGGGCATAAATCGGCTTGTTAAGGTCAAGATGGGTTCTGATGCCTCTTGGTGTCAGACGCATAACTTCGAATAAGCGTTTTTCAAGGGCATCTAAATCACAGTTTTCTGTACCGGCACAGTCAGCATAGATTGACAATGGTTCGGCAACACCAATCGCATATGAAAGCTGGATGGTGCATTTATCAGCAAGGCCTGCGGCAACAACGTTTTTCGCCAAATAGCGCGCTGCATAAGCGGCAGAACGGTCAACCTTGGTTGGGTCTTTTCCGCTGAATGCGCCACCACCATGTGGAGCGGCACCGCCATATGTATCAACGATGATTTTACGACCAGTAAGACCGCAATCGCCATCAGGGCCACCAATTACAAATTTTCCGGTCGGGTTAATGTGCCAAATGCAATCTTTTGAAATTGGTAAGCTATCACCCAAAACGCCTTGAATGATTGGTCTGATGATTTTTGCAATATCATCAGAGGTCATATTTTCATCAAGGTGCTGGGTAGAAAGCACGATAGAGGTTGCAGCGCGTGGCTTACCATTCTCATAATGCACGGTAACTTGTGATTTTGCATCGGGACCCAGCCATGCTTCTTTGCCCGAATGGCGCAATTCAGCAAGGGTTTTCAGGATCTTATGAGAATATAACAAAGGAGCAGGCATAAATTCTTTGGTTTCATTGGTGGCATAACCAAACATGATACCCTGATCACCTGCGCCTTCTTCCTTATTTCCCGCCTCATCAACGCCTTGCGCAATATGTGCAGATTGCCCATGAAGAAGAACGTCAATATCAGCAGTTTTCCATGAAAAACCATCTTGATCATAGCCAATATCTTTAATGGCGGCGCGCGCAGTTTCGATAATTTCTTCTTTTGAAACTTCGGCTTCTATGCGGGTTTCACCAGCGATAACAACTTTGTTTGTTGTTGCCAATGTTTCGCATGCCGTGCGTGTGACCCACGGATTTAAACCCTTTTCAAGGGTTTTGCGGTAAAATAAATCAACAATCTCATCCGAAATCCGGTCGCAAACTTTGTCCGGATGCCCTTCTGAAACACTTTCAGAAGTAAATACATAATTTTGACGAGCCACTAGCATCTCCGTAAAAATATTTAAACACTTAAATACATCTTTATATGTTTAAATCAATATAAAAATGTAATTTATAAGGATGACATAACAGCGCGCCCAATTTTATACTCGCCAAAATCATCTAAATTTGCGGCATCATATAGCGCAAATGCATGTTGATTAAATACCAAATCACTTTTGCGCAGGTTGCGTGAAAGGCTAAGCCCTTCTAGGGTGCGGCAACGTGAAAGGGCAACATATGTATGCCCGTGCGCAAATGCGCCGCGCCCAAAATCAATATGCACACTATCAAATGTCAAACCTTGTGCCTTATGGATTGTTAATGCCCAGGCGGGGCGGATTGGCAATTGGGTAAAAACACCAACCACTTTGCGTTTTGGTTCGCCATTTTCGTCAATATCATATTGATATCTTTCCCAATCAACACGTTCAACTTCATGGACATATTTGCCAATACGAACTTTGATTGTATCTTTCAAAAGTTCGTGAACAATTGCCAATGTGCCATTTACCCAACGTCTGTCGGGGTCATTACGCAAAAGCATAACTTTGGCGCCAACTTTTAATTCCAAATCCCCTTCGGTGGGGAATAGTTTATCATCAAACTGCCCCTCGACATCGCATTGATAGATTTGAGATTTGGTGTTTAATTCCGCCATTTCCTTGTCATTAATTCTACGCGCCCCGTCATTGGTAGTGGTAAGGATTACATCAACCTCATCAGTTGGTGGGAAATCCTCACGCACACATTGGCGCAGAATATCGCCATCTTCATTTAAAAAGACACCTTTGCGAATACGATTTAGGATTGACAAGAATGTCTCATCAGTTTGCCGGAATGAATGGCAAAGCTCAACCACACTCCAATCAAGGTCGCGCGCACTTGGGGCATCAAAAAAATATGCCCCACCAAACCAATCATCAAGAATTGCATATTCCTCGTTTTTTATAACAGGCGGTAATTGCGCACTATCACCAACGCAAAGCAATTTTACTCCGCCAAATGGTTTTGCGACCCCGCGATGAAGCCGAAGCGAACGGTCAATGCCATCCATCAAATCTGCACGCACCATAGAAATTTCATCAATAACTAAAATATCAATACTGCGTAGCAAGCGACCTTCACGCACCCGTTTAACATCTTGGGGGCGGATTAAATTGGGCGGAAATTTAAAAAGCGAATGCGCGGTTTGCCCGCCTGCATTCAATGCCGCTATACCAGTTGGCGCAATTACCAATGATTTTAAATCCGAAAGCTCAAGAAAATCGCGTAAGAATGTGGTTTTGCCTGTTCCCGCCCGACCGGTAAGAAAAATTGCATTAGATGTTTTTTCAATAAAACTACGGACATCGTGGTAAATATTTCTTGTGTCTCCCTCATCCTTTTTGGTCAAAGAGCGATTGCCGCCAGAAAGTAATGAATTCCAAACCATTTCGGCATCGTCACCGTCCGATTGTGCCAAAACCCTGCCGCCTTTGATTAAAACGGCACTAAAGCCATTTTTAGTTTCAACAAGACGGGCAATGCCACCCATCATATCTTTTTGGCGCAGTGTTTTCATAATGTTCTTTTTGTGTTGTTTGGTTAAACAGTCAAGAAAAGCGAGCATAAACTGCCAAAAAATAACCAGAATTAAATTCTATTCTGACTGCTGTAAACGTGTAAAACATTCCAATATTAGCACTTCATAAAATAAACCAAAGAATTATATTCTATGAAAATTGCAGGAGTTTATTATGACTAGCCAAATCGAAAAACGCAGTAATGGCAAAATTTTCGACAATATCACCCAAACCATTGGTGCAACACCATTGGTGCGGTTGAATAAAATTGCCAAGAAATATAATTTAAAGGCGAATATTCTTGCCAAACTCGAATTTTTTAATCCGATTGCATCTGTAAAGGATCGTATCGGTGTGGCGATGATTGAAGAATTAGAAGAGCGTGGCCTCATCAATCAAGATACCATTTTGGTTGAGCCGACTTCGGGCAATACCGGCATCGCGCTTGCCTTTGTTTCTGCACAACGTGGTTATAAATTAAAACTTGTTATGCCTGAAACCATGTCTTTGGAGCGCCGCAAAATGCTGGCATTTTTGGGTGCGGAACTTGTTCTAACCCCCGGTTCAGCTGGTATGAAGGGCGCAGTTGCAGAGGCAGAGAGAATTGTTAAAGAAACCCCAAATTCAATTATCCCTGGGCAGTTTGTTAACCCTGCGAACCCTGCGGTTCATAAAAAAACCACCGCATTAGAAATTTTGGATGATACCGCTGGTGATGTTGCGGCATTTGTCGCTGGTGTTGGCACAGGCGGCACAATTACCGGCGTTGGTCAGGTTTTAAAAGAAAAAGTTGATGGCGTTAAAATCGTTGCGGTTGAACCCGAAGCATCACCAGTATTATCAGGTGGCAATCCCGGCCCACATAAAATCCAAGGGATTGGTGCAGGCTTTATTCCAGAAGTACTTGATAGATCGGTAATTGATGAAATTATCACTATTTCGAATGATGAAGCCTTTGACACATCACGTGAATTAGCACGTGAAGAGGGAATTCCGGCGGGCATTTCATCTGGTGCAAACCTTCGTGCCGCAATCAAACTTGCACACTCTGGAAATTATGACGGTAAGAATATTGTGGTAATCATTCCAAGTTTTGCCGAACGTTACATTTCTTCTGCGCTTTTTGAAGGAATTGGTGAATAAATAAAAATCGCATTAAAATTAGTAGGGTATAGTTCAAAGAGCTTCATAATTTTTAAAAAATAATATAGTAGTTTTGTGTTTTATAAATTTTGAAATGGTAATCTGTGACAAAACTTTACACGAAAATAATGGTGTTGGCGTTATGTTTGGTTATGGGGGCGTGTTCCACACGCCCTCCTGGTCTTATGACGCCACTTACAAGCTACGCAAATGTAGCATCCAAAGCAGATAAAGTTAATTTAATGGTGGTGACTAATCGTAAGCCATCGCAAAATCCTGCATTACTTTATTCCGGCGTTCGGGGCGATGAAAACCATTATAATGATATTGATGTCTCTATTCCGCCTGTTGAAAACCGTAAAGCGGGAAGGATACAATGGCCAAAAAACCGCCAACCTAACCCTGAAAAAGAATTTGCCACTTTACGGGTTAGTTCGCTTGATGACGCCGCCTTTAATAAATGGATTGCAGAGAAATCAGCGAAATATGACGGTAACTTTTTAGTTTTTGTGCATGGGTTTAATACGCCATATGATGGCGGGGTTTTCCTTTTGGCGCAAATTGTACACGATAGTAATATGAAGGATGCGCCCATATTATTTTCGTGGCCATCACGCGGCAAAATTCTTGCCTATGATTATGATCGTGAAAGCGCCACTTATTCACGCGCTGCACTTGCCGATTTGCTAGAAAAACTTATCAAGAATGAAAACGTGCAGCATGTGAATATTTTTGCGCATTCGATGGGAAGCTGGCTTACTATGGAGGCATTGCGAACCATAAAATTACAAGATGGCTTAATTTCGCCAAAAATAAATAATATTATTCTTGCTTCGCCTGACATTGATATCATGGTGTTTAAAAACCAATATTATGATTTGGGAACAAATCTGCCGACAATATCACTTTTGGTATCAAAGAATGATGAGGCGTTGAAAATGTCACGTATTATTGGTGGTAATATTGACCGTTTGGGTTTAGTGGATTTTTCAAGAGAGCCTTATAAAAGCGCCGTTAACAGCGTTAATATGAGTGTCATTGATGTTACCGCAGTAAAAGGCGGTGGGGCCTCCGAACATTTGAAGTTTTCTGAAAGCCCTGAAATCGTTAAATTAATTGGTGAAGACCTTATAAATGGTCAAAAACTCTCGGAAAGTGATGCCAATCTTAATGACAAGCTTGGCATTTTAATCACTGGTGGTGCGAAAGAAATTGTAAAAGGCGTCGGCAAAGTTCAAAAAAAGCGTAAGAGATTTAGCTTTTAGACGTGAGCTAAAAAACAATCACTTGGCATTTCTTTTGAGATGTTATATTGCACTGCAAAACAAATTTCAGGGGGAAATTATGAATATTCATGATTTCGCGAAAAAGAAACTTGATGGCACTAAAATCTCATGTGTCACTTGTTATGATTACTCATCGGCATTAATCGTTGCCGAAAGTGATATTGATTGTGTCCTTGTTGGCGACAGTCTTGCTATGACCATCTATGGCTATGATTCAACTTTACCGGCCGATATTCCGATGATGGCGGCGCATATTGCGGCGGTTGCGCGTGGCTTTAAGGCCAAGGGGGCGCAAAAATTCATCATTGGCGATATGCCGTTTACCACTTATCGCAGAGGGATTGAGAATGCGGTTGCTGCGGCGGGTGAATTACTAAAAGCTGGCGCCCATGCTGTAAAATTAGAGGGGGCGGACGGCAACCTTGAAATTATCAAGCATTTTGTCGAAGGCGGTATACCGGTTATGGGGCATATTGGCCTTACCCCACAATTTGTGAACACTATGGGCGGTTTCAAGGTACAGGGTCGCAATGATGAAAAAGCGCAAAAAATCCTTGATGATGCGTTGCGCCTTGAGGCAGCGGGATGTTTTTCTATTGTTATAGAAGGTGTTCCTGCGGTTTTGGGTAAAAAAATCTCCAAGGCATTAAAAATCCCAACCATTGGCATTGGTGCAGGTAAAGATTGCGATGGACAGGTTTTGGTATGGCAAGATTTTTTGGGGCTTAATAATGGTCACAAGGCGCGTTTTGTTCGCGAATTTGCACACCAATTTTCAGAAACCAAAACAGTTCTGAACAAGGTTCATGAGGCAATTTTAAATGCTGAATATCCGAATGATGCGGAATCTTATTAATGCCTAAAATATTTAAAAATCCTACTGAAATGATTGCCGCACGCAATGAATGGCATATGCAAGGTTTGACCATCGGCTTTGTCCCAACAATGGGTGCATTGCATGAAGGCCATGCAGAGCTAATTAAAAATGCGCGCAGTGATAATCAAATTGTGGTTTTATCAATCTTTGTAAACCCAACCCAGTTTAATCAAAAAGAAGATTTTGAAAAATATCCAAGCACAATTGAAAAAGATTTAGAGATTGCTAAAAAGCTTGGTGTCGATGCGGTGTTTACCCCGCAATATGATGATATCTATCCCGATAATTATCGTTATGTTCTTGCCGAAAATGATTTTTCAAAAAAATTATGTGGCAAAGACCGCCCAGGTCATTTTGACGGGGTTTTAACGATTGTTATGAAGCTTTTTAATATCGTAAAACCCTCCAAGGCATATTTTGGTGAAAAGGATTTCCAACAGCTTGAATTAATCAAAGGCATGGTTTCGGCATTTTTCATGGATTTGGAAATTGTTCCCGTTGCGATTGTTCGTGAAGCTGATGGGCTTGCCAAATCATCGCGCAATGTTCGATTAAATTCTGATGGGCGCGCCCTTGCACCCAAAATCTATAAAATTATTACCAACGCCAAAACAGCGGAGGCGGCAGAAAAAGAACTGCGTACCGCTGGCTTTGTGGTCGATTATGTTACAGACATTGGCAATCGTCGCTTTGTTGCGGTAAAAACCAATCTAACGCATGATGGCAGCGAGGTGAGGTTGATTGATAATGCCAAAATCTAAAATTCTTGTATTGGTTTCGGGGTCAATTGCCGCATATAAAGCGTGCTATTTGGTTTCCAAACTTGTGCAAAATGGATTTGCGGTAAAGGTTGCGGCATCAAATTCAGCATTGAATTTTGTTGGAGCAACCACTTTTGAAGCGTTATCGGGTCAAGAGGTTGCAAAAGATACTTTTGAGGCTGGGCGTGCGCTAGATCATATATATCTTATACGTGATGCAGATTTGGTCATTTGTGTACCGGCAACGGGAAATTTTATCAATAAGGTTGCAAACGGCATTGCCGATGATTTTTTAACTACGCTCGCCCTTGCCCATGATTTTTCTAAACCATTTTTAATTGCGCCGGCTATGAATACACAAATGTATTTGCATCCTGCTACGCAATTATCTGTTGGGAAATTGCGTGAATATGGATTTGGAATTTTGGAAACTGCCTCTGGCGTTTTGGCTTGCCAAGAGGTTGGTTCGGGAAAATTGCTTGACCCCGATTTGATTTTTGATGAAATCGTCAAGGCATTGGGGCAAAAGCCTCAGGCAAAAGCAATTGAAACAATTAAAATGCCTAAAATCCTTATAACTTCGGGGGGCTGCGTAGAAAAAATTGATAATGTCCGTGCCATTACCAATACTTCAAGCGGCAAAACTGGGGCACGCCTTGCTGATATTCTGTCAGACTTTGGTTTTGAGGTTCATTTTTTAACTGCCAAATCTGGTGCAAGACCGAATGCAAAAGTTGAAACCACTATTTTCACCGATTTCAAAAGCCTGGAGCATGAATTATACAATGCCCTTGGCAAAAATGATTTTGATTTTGTAATACATACCGCAGCAGTAAGCGATTATTCAGTAAAAGAAGTTTTGGTAGGTGGCAATGCAACCGACACCGATACAAAAATCCCATCGACCAACCAAGAAATTGAAATAAAACTGGTTAAAAACCCAAAATTAATAAACCAAATTAAACAAAAATCGCCAAAATCCAAATTAATTGGTTTCAAACTCACCAATAATATAGATGATGCCGATGTGGCGGTAAAAAAACAAATTCTTGAAGCTAATTGCGATTTAGTGGTTCACAATGCCTTGGAACAAATATCTGGTGATAAAACACAACACAGCTTTAATGTTTTTGGTAAAACTTCGGAAAAAATCACCGAATTAAAAGGCGTTGATGCGCTGGGGGCTTTCATAAGTAATTATATAATGTGGGGGGTAAGATGATTTTGGCGCTTGATGTTGGCAATACCCAAATTTACGGCGGTCTTGTCAAAAATGATAAAGTTATATTTCAATTTCGCCGTGCCTCTAAAAGCGGGGCATCATCAGATGAAATTGGGATTTTCTTGCGTCTTGTAATGCGTGAAAATGGTTTTGATCCTGAAAAAATTAAGAAAATCGCTATTTGCTCGGTTGTGCCACAAGATAACCATTCTTTGGCAAGTGCATGCATGAAATATTTTGATAAAGCACCATTTTTTTTGGATGCGACTGTAAAAACCGGATTAAATAATAAATATGACAATCCAATCGAAGTTGGTGCCGACAGAATTGCCAATGCCATTGCCGCGTTAAAATTATATCCAGACAAAAATTTGGTTGTGATTGATTTGGGAACAGCAACTACTTTTTGTGCCATTACAAAAGAACGTGAATATATGGGTGGTGTAATCCTTGCGGGCTTGCGGCTTTCTAATGACGCGCTTGGCTCAAAAGCGGCGAAATTATCAAATGTTGAAATTCGTAAATGTGATAATGTTTTGGGTACAAATACCATAAATTCTATGCAATCTGGTCTATACTACGGGCATTTGGGTGCGTGCAAAGAAATTATTGCGGGTCTATCAACTGAATGTTTTGGTGGCGAGAAGCCATTTGTTATTGGCACGGGTGGTTTTTCCTCTATGTTCGAAGGAACAGGGATTTTTGATGCTATTGTGCCTGATTTGGTTATTCAAGGGTTGTTAGAGGGGCTGAGTTTAAACAAAATCTAGTGAAGTTTGAAATAATATAAACTTATAAAGCAAGAGGTTACAGGGAAATGAAATCAATATTACCGCTACTAATGATGGGGGTTTTTATGACTGGTTGTGCGTCTTTACCAGAAAAACAACATTCTGGTCATCAAGTTGCGTTTACAAAGCAGGGTAACTCTTACCAATATTTACGCTATATGCCGGATAATTATGACCCAAAGGGTGAAAAATCACCAGTTCTGGTTTTCCTTCACGGTTCGGGTGAGCGCGGGAATGATATTAATCTTGTGAAAGTTCATGGCCCACCGCAATTGGTTGAGAATGGCCATGACTTGCCATTTATCGTTATTTCGCCACAGCTTGAAAGCAATGAAATGTGGGATGATGCCCGCCTTGATGCGACTTTAAAAGCGGCGATTGCTGGCACAAATTATGACCCAGACCGTATTTATGTTACTGGGCTATCATTGGGTGGCATCGGAACTTGGAATTGGGCAATTGCCCATCCTAATGAGTTTGCAGCGATTGCACCTGTTGCAGCACCTTCAAATGTCGCATTTGCATGCAAATTGAAAAATGTTCCAATTTGGCTGTTTCATGGCATGAAAGATGATGTGGTTTCACCTATTCATTCAAAAGATATGGAACGTTGGATTAATGATTGCGGTGGTCATGTAAAGGCAACTTATTACCCAGATGCAAATCATGATTCATGGACGGCAACATATAATAATCCCGAAGTTTATGATTGGTTGCTACAGCATAAACTTAAGGCAAAATAGTCATTTTCATATAAAATGACGTTTGATATCTTTTAATATCTGACGGCTTGAATTATTGGGGTGTGAATGAACACCCCAAAAACCAATCCCTTTATCGGCATCTTCCTTTTAATCCTGTCTATGATGTTCTTTCAAGGCGGTGCAGGCTTCGCCACGTTTTTAATGAAAGAAACCGGCCCATATGGTGCAACCGCATTGCGGCAAGTATTTTCATTGGTTTCAATGATCTTCATTGCCCGTATGTGGAAGATTGATTTTTCTAAAATTGATCTTAAAAAATTCCTTGCTTACGGCATTAGTCTTGGGTTGATGAATCTAACCTTTTATATTGCGATTGAACGTATTCCGTTAGGTGTTGCGGTTGCCATTGAGTTTTCGGGCCCCTTGTTTGTAAGCCTTATATCATCGCGCAAACCGCTTGATTTCCTATGGGTTTTGCTTGCTTGTGTTGGTCTATATTTCCTTATGCCAATCAGCCAATTTGGCGCACATCTTGATAAAATTGGGGTTTTATGTGCGGTTTTGGCGGCAATCGGTTGGGCGGGATATATTATTGCGGGGCATCGCCTTGGCAAAGATTTTGATGGTCTTACGGCTGTCGCATTGGGGATTTTTGTTTCATCCCTTTTCACGGTTCCAATCGGAATTGTGAATGCCGGCGCAATTTTGTTTGAGCCAAAAATATTATTGTTTGGACTTGCGCTTGGGCTTTTGACTAATGCTATTCCATATTCGATTGAAATGATGGCACTAAAACAACTTTCACGCCAAAGTTTTTCACTATTAATGTCTTTAGAACCCGCATTTGCGGCATTGGCGGGCGCAATAATTTTATCGCAAAACCTCGGATTGATACAAATAATTGCCATTGCGCTTATAATCTTTGCAACCATTGGCTCAACATTATCGCATAATGACAAGCCAGTGGTCGAAGAATTACAAAGCTAGTTTAATGTAAAACGTTTTGCGGTTTTGGCTGTGTTAAAAGACCTGCAAAAAACGAAGTAAAGATGCTTTGTAATCCTAGGCAACCCAATAGCATTGATGGAATTGCAAGGCGCATCATTTGGCTTTCATTTAGCTGTCCATAGCCTGTTTTACCCCAAATCATCACCGCAGCAACCGCCAATGCAATGCTAAGGAAAATCATGATACCGCCGATGATAGAGCCAGTTTCAACCGTAAACCACGCACGGAAATTTTTGATAAAATCGGTTTCTTTCCAGAAATTTTCACGAACCCCAAACAATCTCGCCAGATATGCAAAACTAAGGATTTGTGCCGCCATAATGACAAAGGCAGAAGAGAAAAGAATGGTATGTACGCCAAGGCGCAAAGATCCGAATTGCTGATCCCCTGGTAAAAGCCAACCAAGACCCAAAACACCAAGAACCAAAAGCAATAAGGCAGGGAACATATAAAGCCATTTAGGCGCAAAGGTTAGAAGGAATTTAAGGTGGCGCCAACCATCACGCCAAGAGCGGAGGTGAGGTGGGCGTGAACGGCCATCTTTTTTCAGAGTGGTTGGTGCTTCTGCCATTTTTAAATGGTTCAATCCAGCTTTAACCACCATTTCAGAGGCAAATTCCATACCCGTTGTATTTAGGTTCAATTTCAAAATTGATTCGCGGTTAAATGCACGCAAGCCACAGTGGAAGTCGCCAATTGGTAAATTGTAAAAAATCCGCCCTAAATAGCTAAGGACGGGGTTGCCAAGATATTTGTGAAGCGGTGGCATCGCACCCGGTTCAATTCCACCCAAGAAGCGGTTGCCCATACAAAGTTCAACACCGCCACGAAGCTTTTCGATAAATGGCATTAATGATGCAAAGTCATATGAATCATCGGCATCACCCATCGCAACAAATTTGCCTTTTGCCGATTGAATACCGCCAATAAGTGCCGCGCCATAACCGCGAACAGCAACAGGAACAACTCGTGCGCCATTTTTTGTCGCAATTTCCTGTGAACCATCGGTCGATCCATTGTCGGCAATAATGATTTCCGCAGAAAGGTTATTTTCCTTGATAAATTTTTGACATTTTTGAATACATATTTCCAATGTTTCAGCCTCATTAAGGCAAGGCATAACAATTGAAAGCTCGATTTCAGGATTTGTTGTTGAATTCATGATTTAAGACTTTACGACCATATCTAATAAAAGGGTAAAAGCATCAGCTAAAGCCCTTTAGCAAGAATTTATCTATTTCAAAACAGCATTTGGCATTTGTCCGTCAAACTTTGTCACAGAACAGCCATAGCCGGGGGTCAAACTAGCGCGTGCAACCGACATTCCCGATGCGCTGGCAAACACGGTTTCGGACATATAAACCAATTTTACGGATTTATAATGCTTGCCAAGGGTTACTTTCATTTCATCAAGACATTGGTTTTCATCGCGGGTTTGCACATAAAGGCAAGAGCACATTTGCTTTGCCATTAGCCCAGCGCCAATATCGGCATATTTTTTTGCATAATAAAACATCACTGCGCCGACAATTGCGACCACCAGCAATAGGATTCCGATAATAGATGTAAAAGAAGGCAGTTTTTTCACGCCATTTCACCTTTGAGATTCATTCAAGTTGGATTATGTTTATCTCATAAATTTGGATATTAAAATGCGATTATCATTAAAAGTGAATGTTTTTACCAGAGTTTTGGGTTTAAGTGCTTTGTTTTTGGGTGCTTTGGTCACCGCTGGTGGTGTTTATGCCGCCCAAGAACATAAAAAACCTAATCTTGTGCAATTACCTGCACAAGCGGCGGGTGTTGCTTTCCCAACTAATGGTTGGCAAGTTGAAAATGTCAATAATGCGAAAATTGCTGCTGTTGCCAATAGTGCTTTTGATAATAACAATAAGGAGTTGGGTGAAACCCGCGCGCTTTTGGTAATAAAGGGTGGTAAAATCATTTATGAAAATTATGGCAAAGGCTATGATAAGGATAGCAAGCTAATTTCGTGGTCGATGGGAAAATCCATCCTTTCGGCTTTGGTTGGGGTTGAGATTGCACAGAACAAATTACAACTTGATGCCGCGATTAATGATCCACATTATAAAGATGGTGATATTCGTCGTAAAATCACCTATAAACAAGCATTAAATATGACTGATGGTCTTGATTGGCGTGAAGAAAACTATTCCGACCCCATAAATAATGATGCCGCAATTATGTTGTTTGGTGCGGGAAAAGAAGATGTGGTTAAATATGTAACAAGTCGCAAGCAAAAACACGATGCCGGAACTTATTGGAATTATTCTTCTGGCACATCAAATATGATTGCCGCCGGTGCGTCACGCGCGCTTGGTCCACGTGATATAAAAGATCCAACTGGTCGCGCCCGCTTTAGGGATTTTTTATTCACTGAATTATTGCAAAAAATTGGTATGAAAGACACTGCTGCGGAATTTGATGCCGCTGGCAATCTTTATGCCTCATCATTCTTTTATGCGACAGCACGCGACTATGCAAAATTTGGCTTATTATTCCTACGTGACGGTGTGTGGGACGGAAAGCGCATTTTGCCACAAGGCTATGTTGATTTTGTTCGCACCCCAGTAGAGGCACAAAATGCCGCCAATTATGGTGCTCATTGGTGGCTAAACCTTAAAGACCGCAAGCCATTACTAAAAAACAGCCCAGAAGATGCCTTTATGGCGCGTGGACATCAGGGACAGTTGATTGTGGTTATCCCATCGAAAGATATGGTTGTGGTTCGCCTAGGTCTTTCACCAGATGAAAATAGTTGGCAAGCAATTGGCGATTATATGGATAAGGTAATTGCTGCTGCTGATTAAAAGCAGGAATTACCTTCCCACCTGAAATCTTGTACAATTTTATTGGCATCAATTACAAAGCGTTTGGTGCATTTAAGGTGATAAGTATATGTTGGTTCAGTTTCCCAAACAGGGACGCTGCGATAAATTGGAACGGCAACTCTTGAACCATCTTGGCGGGTTACAACGCGTGAGCCAGCATAAACGGTATCATAATTCATCCAAGTGTTACCACCGGTAACACCATTCTTTTCATTGACATATTGAACCATTTTGCGACCGTCCGATAAATCATAGCTTGATTGTGGTACGCCATAGGCAAGCACCAAATCATCCATTGGTTTACCAATAAATTTCGCTTTTATATCATTTTCATATTTTGCGACCCGTTCAGGATACGGAATCGTTTGGCATGCGCCAAGAAAAGCCAATGAGCCGATTGCGATAAATATTAAGCCGTTTTTTTTCATTTCATCACCCTTATGCTGATTATAATGATAAATCGCGGCTTAACAATGGCTGAATGGCTTAAATGAAATTAATTATTGGCGTCAAGACTATAACCAGATGCACGAACGGTGCGGATTAAATCTGTACAGCCAGGGATGTTAATCGCCTTGCGCAAGCGCCCCACATGAACGTCAACAGTTCGCGCTTCTACATAAACATCTGAACCCCAAACCGCATCAAGCAATTGTTCGCGTGAAAATACACGTCCAGGATGCTGTATAAGGTGGTTTAAAAGACGGAATTCAGTTGGCCCAAGATGGATTTCAGCACCACCACGTTTCACACGGTGGGTAACACGGTCAATCTCAAGATCATGATATTTTACAATTTCATCAACCAATGCCGGACGGATACGCCGTAAAACCGCGCGGATACGTGCTTTTAATTCGGTAATTGAAAATGGTTTGGTAAGATAATCATCAGCACCAGTATCAAGACCACGAATTTTATCGGTTTCATCGGCACGTGCGGTAAGGATAATTATAGGAATGTTTTTTGTTTCGGTACGCGCTCTTAGGCGGCGGCAAACCTCTATCCCTGCAATTTTTGGCAACATCCAGTCGAGAATGATTAAATCGGGCGTTTTTTCACTTATTTGTAGAAGTGCTTCTTCACCATCATTCGCAACCGATATTTTATAGCCCTCTTTTTCAAGATTATAGGCGAGCAAAGCCTCTAAAGCTTCATCATCTTCGACAATTTGTATTAATGGACGCATTTCAAGCTCCTGCTTATTTTGTCTTTGTATTATCGGAATCCGTTTCACCCTTTGGGCGGACGCCGCTTATGTCTTCACCAGTTTCTAGAAAATGGATAACCTCTGCCATATTGGTGCAATGATCCCCAATACGTTCGATATTTTTTGCGACAAACAACAAATGAGTTGCCGGGCCAATTTTGCGTGGGTCTTCCATCATATAGGTTAATAGTTCGCGGAAAAGTGATGCATAATGATCGTCCAATTCCTCGTCTTGGAACCAAACAGAAATCGCACCACCAACTTGATGTGAATTATAGGCATCCAAAACTTGTTTAAGCTGATTACATGCTAATTTACCCATACGCTCAACAGAGCGGGTCAGCGCGATAGGCTCATGGTCGATAATGGTAATTGCACGGCGTGAAATGCTGCGGGCAAGGTCGCCAATGCGTTCAATATCCGCCGCCAGTTTTAATGCGGCAATTGTTTGGCGCAAATCTTTTGCCATTGGGTGCCGAAGTGCCAAAAGGCGCATGATGCGTTTTTCAATGTCGCGCTGCGCATCGTCAATTTCAATGTCATTGGCGATAACTTCTTGGGCAACACGAATATCACGGCCTGACATAGCGCGAATTGAATCAATAACCGCTTTTTCGGCAAGGCCACCCATTCTTGATACTGCGGATACAAGACCTTCCAATTCGTCGGTGAATGCTTTTACTGTATGATCTGTCATAATAACCTCTTAACCGAAACGTCCGGTAATATAATCTTGGGTTCTTGTATCTTTTGGATTGGTAAACATTTGTTCGGTTGGCCCAACCTCTACTAATTTTCCAAGATGGAAAAATGCGGTGCGTTGCGAAACGCGTGCGGCCTGTGACATAGAGTGGGTAACAATGATGATGGAATAATTGGCGCGTAATTCGTCAATCAATTCCTCAATCTTTGCGGTGGCAATGGGGTCAAGTGCGGAACATGGCTCATCCATCAGAATGATCTCTGGATTAACCGCAATCGCGCGCGCAATAACCAAACGCTGCTGCTGACCACCAGAAAGACCAGTACCAGGGCTATCAAGGCGATCTTTTACCTCATCCCAAAGGCCAGCTTTGCGCAATGATTTTTCAATAATTACGTCAAAATCGGCCTTTTTGTGGGCAAGGCCGTGGATGCGTGGGCCATATGCCACATTTTCATAAATTGATTTTGGAAATGGATTTGGTTTTTGGAAAACCATACCAACCGCCGCGCGCAACATTACGGGGTCGATTGATTTATCATTGATATTTTCATTATCAATCAGGATTTTGCCTTCAACGCGACACGTATCAATCGTGTCATTCATACGGTTTATACAGCGCAAGAAGGTTGATTTACCGCAACCAGATGGGCCGATAAATGCAGTTACGGTCTTTTCTGGAATGTCGATATTTACATCAAACAATGCTTGTTTTGTGCCGTAAAATACGTCAATATTTTCTGCCCTAACTTTGATGGTTTCAGGGGCAATGTGATTATTGTGACTGGCATTATTGTTTGGTTCTGCGGTCACTGTTATCTCCATATTAGGTTTTTTATTGGTTTGCGGTGGCTTAATAATTTTTTCCATATTACCACCTTCTTTCAAATTTACGGCGTAAATAAATTGCGCTTAGATTCATGAGAATCATAAATAATAATAGGACGATAATCGCCGCCGAGGTGCGTGCATCCCATGCCCGCTCTGGACGACCTGCCCACATGAAAACCTCAACCGGAAGAACGGTTGCAGCATCACTAAAACCTTTTGGCAAGTCGGCGATAAATGCCACCATACCAATCATCAATAATGGTGCGGTTTCACCCAAAGCATGCGCCATAGATAGGATTGAACCTGTCATCATGCCCGGCATTGCCATTGGTAATACGTGGTGGAAAATTGCCTGCACTTTTGATGCACCAACCCCCAATGCAGCTTCACGTATTGAGGGTGGCACTGCCTTTAATGCGGCGCGTGATGCGATAATAATAACCGGCAAACTCATAAGTGCTAAAACAATACCGCCAACAATAGGTGCCGAACGTGGCAGTTCGAAAAAGTGCAAAAACACTGAAAAGCCAAGTAAACCAAAAACAATTGATGGTACGGCGGCAAGGTTGTTAATATTAA
The DNA here is from genome assembly GCA_002337085.1 of Hyphomonadaceae bacterium UBA1933. GTDB lineage: Bacteria > Pseudomonadota > Alphaproteobacteria > Caulobacterales > Aquidulcibacteraceae > Pseudaquidulcibacter. Next base: position 742,548 of record DDFH01000006.1, read on the forward strand.
CCTCGATGATGTCGGTAATTGCATTTTTTGGCGCAAATTCTTCAAGGTAAATTGCCGCCAAAATCCCAACCGGAACTGTGATACTAAAAGTAACAATAAGCGTAAGGATAGAACCAACAATTGCCGACAAAAGACCTGCCATTTCTGGATCGTTGGAATCTGAACGGGTTAGAAGTGTAAAGTTTAGTTGTTGTTTAATAAAACCTTCTGCCTTTAAGATTGTGCCATAGGCAATCATTTTATCATCGATTGGGCGGCCGTCTTGCGGGGTTTCAATATATTGAACCACAAGTTTTTGTGGCTTAGCAGAAATTAAATCTTGGTTTGGTGTCACAAGATTTTCAGCAACAATATATGAAGGCGCGATTTTTAAAACTTTTATTGCACCACCACCAGCATAGGCAATCAATGATGGGAATTTGTCATTTAACGCAATTTCGCCATTTTGCCCGCTTTTTGACGCTTCTAATATTTTTTGCGCACTATCAATTTCATTCTGAAGTTTGGTGCGCATGTCATCAAGTTCAACATAATGTGGATCTGCCATATTTGGCATACCCATCGCTTTTATTTCTGCGTCCAAAGTTTGTAGTCGGCCTTGTTTTGACGCGATATGTACCTTTGCCTTCGCGGTTTCATTTTGCAGTTTGATATTTATTTCATTGCTTAAATCTTTGAAACCATTTTTCGAAGATGTGACTTTAACCAAATTATTCTCAAGTGAATATTCAAGAGGGGCCGCAATATCGCTGGTTTCGGTTTTACCAAAGCCACCTTTCAAGAACATATCAACATCATCATTAAGTGCGAAATTTGCCTTAATCGTTTTGCCAATATATTCAGGATGTTCAGAAATTTGTTTAGCCATTGGGGACGTGGCAATTGAGGTTACCATTGTCATTAATGAATCTACGCCGCCATCTTTTTCGGCGTTTGGAAAACGCTTTAAAAGCTGTTCCATAATAATGCCACCAAAATCCCCTTGCGAACGGATAAGGTCTTTATCCTTGCTACCGGTTGGGTCGATTTTTGATGCCTCTAATGGGTAATTTATTACAAGGCGGGATTCTGTGAATGCCGGAATTGCCTGTGAAAAAATTGAAATCAAAAGCGTCGCCGCAGCAACTATTGCCAAGCCTGCCATCGATACCCCAAAAAGACGGAATAGCTTTTCAGAATTATAGCGCTTTTTAAGACGGGATTTTACAATTTCCCTGATGTTTGGTTCTGCGTTATCAGTCATATTTTTCACGATATTTCTGCACAACTCGTAGTGCGATAATATTCAAAATAAGTGTCACAAAGAAAAGAACAAAGCCGAGTGCAAACGCAACGTGCGTTTTGGGGCTGTCATATTCTTGGTCACCAGTCAAAAGGGTTACAATTTGCACGGTTACCGTGGTCATCATATCAAGCGGGTTAACAGATAAATTCGCGTTTTGACCCGCAGCCATCGCCACAATCATGGTCTCACCCAATGCGCGTGATACCGCCAAAAGAACCGAGCCAATGATACCAGGTAATGCAGCAGGAAGAATTACGCGCGAAATCGTTTCCGATTTTGTTGCCCCCATTGCATAAGAGCCATCACGAAGACTTTGTGGAACCGCATTAATCACGTCATCGGACAGTGATGAAATGAATGGGATAATCATTACCCCCATAACCAATCCCGCCGCCAATGCCGATTGTGATGAGGTTTCAAGCCCAATCGCTTCACCAACTGTTTTAATTAATGGTGCAACCGTTAAAAGTGCGAAAAACCCGTAAACAACTGTTGGAATTCCCGCCAATAATTCAAGTGCAGGTTTAATATAGGTTCGTGATTTTTCGGTTGCATATTCCGATAAATAAATTGCTGAACCCAAACCCACTGGTACTGCCACACACATTGCAATTAGCATAATCATGAATGTGCCGAGGAATAGTGGAACCGCGCCAAATGAACCTGATTGTCCGATTTGATCGGCGCGAATTGCAATCTGTGGCGACCATTGCGTCCCAAACAAAAATGCAAGCGGGTTGTATGCTTCAAAGAATTTTATGGTTTCGAATAATAATGATAAAATGATGCCAAAGGTCGTTAAAACCGCAATACCAGAGGCGAGTATCATAATAAGCTTAATGACTGATTCCACGTGGTTGCGGGCGCGGAATGTAACTTTGCGCGTGGTTTTTGAATATAAAAAACCCATCAAAGCTGTAATTGCCGCGACAATCACACTGCTGATACCAATATAGAATTCATAGCTTGCAAGTTTTGCTGCTGCCATATCTAATTCTGGTGTATCTTGTGATGGCTGGCCGCCAAACGCGATTTTTTGCGCATTCAACAAAAACAGCGCCTTATCGTCTGCACCTAATGAATGATATGATTGCGGCATTTGGGCTGTTAAAATCGCCTCGGCAATTGAGGGTTTTGCGACATTGAATATCAATAAAATCAATATTGCAGGAACAAATACCAATGAAAAATGAAACCAGCCATGATAAGAGGGTAAAGAGTGCATGTATCTGTGACGATTTTCGCCAAGATTCGATGCCATAATATGGGCATTGCGTGCGCCATCAAAGAAGGCAAAGCTGGCAAATCCCAAAAGCATTATTGCCCCGATTAAACCAATTGGAAAATTAGCAAATTGCGTCATAAACATTATCCTTGCCCCTCCAATAGTTGGCAATCTTCGCGCTTAAATGACATTTATATGACACTTTCGTGACAGTGCGCGTGGTTTATGACTAATTTGGTATAAAAAATGTGAAAGCGGTCTTTATCTGTGGCGTACTTTCAACAAGGAAGCCGCCCTTGTGACGATTTATGATATGTTTCACAATCGCTAATCCAAGACCCGTGCCTTTAATATGTGCGCTTTCATCATCGATTCGATAAAAGCGTTCTGAAAGGCGTGACATATATTTCTTTTCAATGCCTTTGCCAGCATTTTCAATGCGTACATATGAATAGGTTTGTCCGGCAATTTTTTGTGGTGCGCAAAGGGTGGCATAGGACGAGCCAGCAATGGATTTTGTGCCAATTTCTTGAATGGTTTCAAGGTCAATTCCATGCCCCACGCTTATTAAAACTTTTTCGCCATAAGCGCCATATTTAAGCGCGTTTTCAAGGAGGTTGATTACGATTTGTTGGATTTGATCGGCCTGACCAATTATTGAAACCTCATTTGTTGGCAGGTTTAAAACAACTTCGCTTTTATAATTTTCAATTATTGGTGAGGTGGAATTAATTGCAAAATCAAGTGTACCATTAAGGCTAACAATATCTTTTGGCGGCAAATGTTCGTTCAGTTCGATTTTAGATAATGACAATATGTCATTAATCAAACGAGACATACGTTCGCCTTGTGTCACCATAATGGCAATGAATCTCTCACGTGCCTTTTCGTCATCTTTTGCCGAGCCTTGTAGGGTTTCAAGGAAGCCGCGAATAGAGCTTAAAGGTGTGCGCAACTCATGGCCGGCATTGGCAAGAAAATCAACACGCATTTTTTCTGCCTTACGCAGATTGGTTTCGTCATTAAGGCTTACGATATAAAAAAAACGCCCATCATGATTGAATGGCGTTATTTCGATGTTTTCATAAATCGTTTCTGGGAAATGGTGTTCAATATTTACCGATACAAGTTTGTTTTCATCCATGGCCCGTTCAACAGCACGTAGAATTTCGGGGCTTCTAACCGATGTTTCAACACGTGCCCCAAGGGATTCAATGGCAAATCGCCTTTTTGCCGCAAGATTGGCAAGATTAACACGGCTATATTGGTCTATGATAAAGATAGGGGTTTTAATTGCGTCAAAAGCATGGCTTGCAAAAGTTGGTGATTGCGCAAGGTTGCTTTCGTTAATTACTGTTTTATCACCATCTTGATTGGTTGCCTGAATGTTTTCTAATTTTTCAATTTCACGAATTATATATTTGAAGAATTTTGCAATAATTAGAACCAATAAGACGGCACTTGAAATCGCGATCCATGCTGGTAAATCAAATAGTAACAGGCTGCTGCCAATAACGGCAGACAATATTACTATGATTGGAATTTCAAGAAAATCGTAAAGTTTCTTCATACTGTGATATATTTAGGCTGTCTTAATTTATGGTCTATAAGGGCTGTTGACCATTATACACATATAAGGCGGCTATTGCAGTATTTTGATGACAAAATTATTACAATATCTAAGATGGATGTAACAAATAAGATGCAACATAAGCCTGTTGAAAAAGATTGTTAAATATGAGCGCGAAATTATCGATTTTTATTATTGCCAAAAATGAGGGTGACCGCATTGGTAAAACCCTTGCTGCAATTAAGGATTTGGGGGACGAAATTATTGTAATTGATTCCGGCTCTAGTGACGATACAGTTGTGGTTTCAGAAAACTATGGCGCAAAAGTTATCTATAATGAATGGTGCGGCTATGGCGAGCAAAAAAGATTTGGCGAAGATGCTTGTAAAAATGACTGGCTTTTAAATTTAGATGCCGATGAAGTTATAACCCCAGAACTTTATGACGAAATAAAAGCTTTGTTTGCGAATGGCGAACCCGCACCACAGGGATTTGCATTTCCAATTGTGGAAACTTTTCCGTTTGAAACCGTGCCACATAAATTTGCCTATGCGCTTTCGCCGGTGCGTCTTTATAATAAAAAAATTGGTCGCTATAATCCATCCCCCGTGCATGATCGTGTCGATTTAAACGATGGGGCAGTGGTTACACACCTAAAGGGTCGGGTTTGTCATTATTCTGTGCGCTCATTGGGGGAGCAGATTATAAAACTAAATTCCTATGCGGACGCACAGGCGCTTGATTTAATAAAGCGCGGAAAGAAAATATCGCCTATTCGTATTGTGTTTGAATTTCCTATGACCTTTCTTAAGGCGTATATCGGACGTCGGCATTTTTTACGGGGGATTTATGGTTTTTTAAGCGCCATGAATTTTGCCTATTATCGCCATTTGCGAATTGCAAAGTATTTTGAGCTGAAATTATCGCAAAAAGCAAAATAAGAATTTTATATTAAATTCACAAAAAACTATGAATTATTGCATAAGGGTGTTGACAAAGGTGCGACATCTTGGCATACACGAGATAGGTAGAGTTGTTCTCTCAAGTTAGGGATATACTTTGCGGCGTTTCGGGGAGGAAGCGCCTTTTTACTTGAGACTTATCTTGGGCTGCGACATTAAAATAGATGCGCAGCCTTTCTTTTACCTAAATTTTACAAGTTATATATATAACATATTTGATGAAAACGTTTACATGTGCACCAGAGTAAGTTTTTATATAACGTCTGTATATAACTAATGTCAACTCTGTTAGCTTATATATGCCGTTATTGCGTAAAAATACGGCATATCATTGCTTAAAATTCTCTATACGCACAATAATGATTGCTCACATTCCAATATTACGTTATTTCGTGCCCATTATTAATGGAGATTATATGCCGGATAGTGATGTAAGAATCAAACATACGTTTTTTCAGGATTGGTTTGGTATTATTTCTGCAACCTCATTGATGGGGCTTGGTGTGATTTTGCTTAAAACTGCACATATCGCCACCGGCGGGGTTGCGGGTACATCGCTATTATTATCATATGTAACAGGTTTTCCGGTTGGTATGTGGTTTACATTGGTGAATTTACCGTTTTTCATATTCGGCTATTTCTTCATGGGATGGGAATTTACTGTTAAAACCGTGGTCGCGAATTTATTGGTAATGTTGATGACAATGGGGGCGCCCCATGTGATAACAATTTCGTCAATTAACCCAGTCTTTGCAGCCGTATTTGGCGGCATTGCAATTGGTATTGGTATATTGGGTCAGGCACGTCATGGCACTGGCTCTGGCGGGATTGGTATTGTGGCATTGTATCTTCAGCGCGAAAAGGGGATAAATGCGGGGCGAACCATTCTTTCAACCGACGTGTTGATTTTGGGATCTTCATTCTTTGTATTCGATATTTATCACGTTGGTCTTAGTATCTTAAGCGCGATTTGTATTTCTTCGATGCTACTAACTTTTCATAAGCCTGGGCTTTATACTGGATACTAACCATAAATAGACATAATGTATAAAAAGTAACCATAAGATGTGCCATGCGCAGCGTTTAAGAATTATTACTATATAAAACAACTAAAAGATGTGCTTTGTGGTCTGCCTCAATAGGAGGTAGAAAATGTTAGTGCATATAGTAAATTCAGGAAACAAAGCTTTTTACGCAGCTTTTTTAGAAGAAATGTTCGTTCAGCGAAAAAAATTATTTGTTGAAACAATGGGATGGACAGACCTGCCCATGATTGACGGGATTGAAAAAGATGAAATGGATCTTGTAGAAGGTGTGGAATATCATTTAATTTTCGACAAGAGTGGTGATTTGATTGGTCATTGTCGTTATAATCCTACAACTAGTAATTATCTTTTGGGGACGGCTATGAAAAAATATGTCATGAACCCAATACAAGAAGGCCATGATTGTTGGGAATTTACACGTTTTGCGCCCTCATGGAATTTTGACCCTAAACATAAAAAACTCGCACTTGGGTATTTATGTACTGCTACACTTGAATGGTCATTAATGCGCGGTGTAAAAAAACTTTTAGGCATTGGCGAGGAAAATTTAGTACAACTTGCATTGGCTTTACAATGGCCAACCAGGCGGCTTGGAACCCCAATTGAATATGATGTTGGGCGGCAAGCGTTGGCATTTGAATTTTCAATCACTCAACAGGCATTAAATGCAACGCGCTCATATTTTAATATTAATGCGCCTGTAACTTTAATGTTGCCGCCACAAATTGGGAAAAGTTCAATAAGTCGTGATGATATTGCGTTTTACGATGCCGCAATGAATGCAAGAGAACCAATCGCCGCATAATGAAAAAAAGGACGCCTTTTGGCGTCCTTTTAATATTTTTCTAAAATACTGAGTTAATCCACAATGAGACCCAAAAATTTGCAGATTTTTGGGACAAGTCGAGGAGTAAAATTTGCTGCGCAAATTTTCTAAATATGTATTGCCCAGCCATCAACCGCCATTGCAGCTTCTTTGACGGCTTCGCTCATGGTCGGGTGGGCATGGCATGTGCGGGCAATATCTTCGGCAGAAGCGCCAAAGGCAATTGCAAGACCTGCTTCGGCAATCATTTCGCCTACGCCAACACCAAGCATATGAACGCCAAGGATTTTGTGGGTGTTTTTGTCTTCAAGAATTTTTATCATGCCATCGGTTTCATAATTGGCACGGGCACGGCTGTTTGCCATGAACGGGAATTTGCCAACTTTGTATTCAACGCCAGCGGCTTTTAATTCTTCTTCCGTTTTTCCAACACCTGCAACTTCTGGGGTAGTATAAATAACGCCAGGGATATTGTTGAAATCGACATGACCAGGTTTACCAGCCAAAATTTCGGCAACCGCAACACCTTCTTCTTCGGCTTTGTGGGCAAGCATTGGGCCATGGGTTGCGTCACCGATTACATAGATATTGTCAACATTGGTTTTCCAGTGATGATTTGGAACAAAGCCACGCGCATCTTTTTCAACGCCAACTTCTTCAAGACCTAAACCATCAGTGTATGGACGGCGACCAACCGCAACCAAAACCGCATCAACTTCTAATGTTGTAACGTCGCCACCTGCCGCAGGTTCAAAGGTCAAAGTAACGCCTTTTTTGCTGGCAATTGCAGAAGTAACTTTTTTACCAAGTTCAAACTTCATGCCTTGTTTAGTTAGTGATTTTTGCAGACCTTTAGCAATTTCAAGATCAACCCCTGGGGTGATGCGATCAAGATATTCAATAACGGTTACTTCTGAACCAAGGCGACGCCAAACCGAGCCAAGCTCAAGACCAATAACGCCCGCGCCAATAACCACCAATTTATTTGGCACTTTTTTCAATGCCAAAGCTCCGGTTGAAGAAATGATTTTTTCTTCATCAATCTTTATATCACCCAATGGTGCAACTTCGGAACCGGTGGCAATAACAATATTTTTGGTTTCAAGTTCAGTAACCGAGCCATCTTCTGCAGTCGCTGTAACTTTGTTTTTGCTAGTAATTTTACCAAAGCCTTTTAAATAAGTAACCTTGTTTTTTTTCATCAAAAATTCGATGCCTTTGGTAAGACCGTCAACTGCATCATCCTTTTTTGCCATCATTTTTTCAAGGTTTAGTTTTACACTAGCTACCTCAACACCCAAGTCGGCATAATGATGGGCAGCACCTTCATAGGCATGTGAAGCATGTAAAAGTGCTTTTGATGGGATACAGCCAACATTTAGGCAAGTTCCGCCTAATCTTCCACGTTTTTCAATAATTGCGGTTTTTAATCCCAATTGACCGCAACGAATTGCACAAACATAACCACCAGGGCCACCACCAATAATTACCACGTCATATGCTTCAGACATCAAACACTCCAAGATAAGGCATTTATTTTGGGCTATATGGGCGCAAAATGGTTAAAATAAAACCCCTTCTTTCAGCTAAGAGGCGTTTTTTTATCATTTTGCTACTCGACAACTAACTCACAAAATATTAGTGAAAAATCGATTGTTTCAAGAGAGAATCTATATGTCTGAATTGGTAACTGTTTTCGGTGGCTCTGGCTTTGTTGGAAAATATGTGGTTCGCGCGCTATGTAAGGCTGGCAAACGGGTTCGTGTTGCTATGCGTCGCCCGCATCTTGGCAATGATCTTCGCGTTATGGGCGTGGTTGGTCAGGTGCAATTGGTTCAGGCAAATATTCGCAATGCTGAATCTGTTGAACGTGCGGTTGATGGTGCTGATGCAGTTATAAATTTGGTTGCGATTTTGAATGAAAAACGCAAACAAACTTTTGATGGCACTGTGCATCATGGTGCGCGCCTTGTTTCCGAGGCAGCAAAGGCCAAAGGCATTAAAAAATTCATCCAAATTTCTGCAATTGGTGCGGATAAAAATTCAAAATCTGATTATGCGGTTGCCAAGGCGATGGCCGAAGATGTGGTTTTGAAAAATGTTCCAACCGCAACAATTTTGCGTCCATCAGTAATTTTTGGACCAGAAGATAATTTCTATAATAAATTTGCGGCGATTTCTCGTCTTACACCGATTATGCCATTAATTGGCGGCGGGCAAACAAAGTTTCAGCCTGTTTATGCGGGTGATGTTGCAACTGCGGTTCTTGCGGCGCTTGAAAACCCTGCTGCCCAAGGAAAAACCTATGAACTTGGCGGTTCTGAAACTTATACATTTGAACAAATCATCAAATATATTCAGGCAACAATTGCGCGTCCGCGTGGTTATATGAAAGTGCCATTTGGTTTGATGAAATTTGGTGGCGGCGTTGTAAACCTTTTGACCAAATTTATCCCTTTTCTTGATGCACCATTTACTGGCGATCAAATTGAATTGATGAAAACCGATAATGTGGTTTCTGAAAAAGCGCTTGGTTTTAAAGATTTGGGCATCAATGAGCTTGTAAGTGTTGAATCGTTGGCGCCAACTTATCTATACCGTTTTAGACCACATGGTCAATTCGAAGAAATCAGCAAAAAGCCAGCATAACCAAAAGCCCCTTCTAGGGGCTTTTATACGTTACAATTACGTTTTTTATTAATCTCAACCCATTCTTTTAGCATCTGCTTGCGGTGGGTGTTGTATTTTTGTGATTCAACAAACAGATTATCCATCCTATCGGTTCTAAAAGAGCGATATTCACCGCGCAATTCACACCAGCCAATCACGAGGCGTTGTCGTTCAAAATATGAAATTGCAAATGGGTGGATTGTTCGATTTGTAGCATTGCCCTCGGCATTAAGATAATCAAAGGTGATTTTATATTTTTCACGAACTGCTTTGCGGATTTGTGAAACATCTACATTATCGGCAACAATGTCAAAATTGGGTGGCGCAACCAAACTTATCTCATCAAAAGATGATTTTAAGCTTGGTGGAACAATGGTTTCAATTTTCGCCATTGCATCACTAGCCGCAAGTATTAATTTTTCATCACCCCGCCGTTTTACCCACAAAAGTCCAAGGATTAATGCCTCTATTTCATCAACCTTAAACATCAAGGGTGGTAAGTCATAACCATCTTCAAGAATATAACCAACACCCGCCTCACCACGAATTGGCACACCTTGGGAGATAAGAGCTTGGATATCGCGGTAAATGGTGCGTAATGAAACTTCAAGCTCATTGGCAATGATTTCACCAGCCACCGGTGAACGATAGCGCCGCAAGATTTGAATAATGTCTAATAATCTGTCGGCTCTACGCATTTGACCCCTTGTATTTATTGATTTTCACGCAATAATTCGCCAATTATGGTAAGGCCACGGTCAGCGCTTTCCATTGAGGCATGGCTGAAATTAAGGCGCATTGATGGATATGCACTTTCGGAATTGGCAAAGAAGTGCCCACCCGGTGTGAACAAAACATTTCGTTCTTTTGCTTTTTCAAATATGTTTTGCATATTCGTATTTTCCGGTAATTTAACCCAAAAGAATAAGCCACCTTCTGGTGCATCCCAACTTGCCATATTGCCAAGGTTTTTCTTCATTAGCAAAGCAAAATTATCACGTTTTTGCTTATAATTTTCGATTAGGTTTTTTATATGTTCACCGCGTAATGGGGATTTGAGATAATTCATAACCAAATATTGGCTTAGGCGGTTGGTATGCAAATCGGCGGCTTGTTTTAATAATAAAAGGTGGGGAAACAAGTCTTTTGACGCCGCAATATAACCAATCCGTAAGCCAGGGGACAATATTTTCGAGAATGACCCCTGATAAACCCATGAGCCATTTTTCATAAATGCCGCAACAGGCGTTCTTTCACATTCGTCATAGGCAAGATCGCGGTATGGATCATCTTCAAACAAAATAACGTCATTATCTACACAAGTTTTTGCAAATGCCGCACGTTCGTCTTTTGACCAGCATTTACCTGTTGGGTTTTGGAATGTTGGTATCACATACGCAAGGGGAGGGTGGTTAGATTTTGACCATGCAATATCATTAATATTTTCTGGCAGTTCTTCAAATTGAGCACCAAAAAAGCGAAAAACCTGCAATGCCGCAAGATAGGTTGGGCTTTCAACCGCAATGGTGGTTCCGCGATCAATTACCATTTTGGCAACCAAATCTATTCCTTGTTGTGAGCCTGAGAGGATAAGGATTTGTGAGGCATCACAATCAAGATTGCGCACCTTTAATTCATTCGCGATAAGTTCACGAAGTTCTCTTTCGCCCTCACTCGGTCCATATTGCATTGCACTAGAAAATGCTGATGCAGCATCAAATTTAAAAAAACTATCTTCAGAGGGTAGGCCGCCGGCAAATGAAATAACATCGGGGCGAATTGATGCCTCCAACATGGCGCGAACTGGCGATGCTTTTAAATCTTTTAACCTTGCGGATAGTTTTTGCATTTTAATCCTTCTCCCGAAATACAAAAGGTCAATATAATTGACCAATTGACAGAATTTCATATTTGCAATAATAAGTCAATATGGTTGACCTATTATCGGAAAAAGAACTCAGAAGTTCGATTGAATTAATGTATTTCGCATATCGCGGATTTACTTCCCATGCCGATAAAACCCTTGAACAAAAAGGTCTTGGGCGTCTGCACCATCGGGTTTTGTATTTTATTGGTCGTAATCACGGCCTTACTATTTCCGAATTATTGAAAACCCTTGCGATTAGTAAGCAGGCATTAAACGCACCTTTGCGGCAATTGATTGAAATGAAATTGGTCGAGGCGGTTGCCGATAATAATGATCGCCGCCTAAAAAGATTACAACTTTCCGAAGAGGGTAATCACCTTGAAAAGATTTTAACTGGAAAGCAAATGCGCCAAATTGCCGATGCCTTTAAAAATGTTGAAAATTCCGACATTGCGGCTTGGCGTAATATTATGAATTACCTTAGCAATACAAATATCTGAGCTTTTTTGAATTTTACGGCATGTTGCTGACATAATGCTGTCAGCAGTGATGTTTTAAAGAATGAAATACAAAGGAGCAAAAAATGATAAAACTTCACAAATATAAACCATTATGGGGTCTTGCTGACCCAAGCCCTTATGCAATCAAAGCAATAGTTTTATTTAAAATGGCAGGTATTGAATATGAGGAGGCATTTGTTGATTGGGATGTCGCGCCACGTCATAAAATGCCATATATAACCACTAAAAATGGTGAAATAATTGGCGATACAAGTTTTATTAAAAAATATCTTGAACGCGAATATAATGCAGATTTTAGCGGTGGTTACGATGCCAAAATCCTTGCAACTGGATTTATGGCAGAAAAAATGTGTGAAAATCACCTCTATTGGGTTGAGGTAAGCTATCGTTGGGGGATTGAAGAAAATTTTAATAAAGGGCCACGCCATTTCTTTGACGATGTGCCAGAGGCAATGCGTGAAAAAATCGTCAGTGACATGTTTGAAAATGCAAAAAAGGCACGTTTTGCACATGGTATTGGGCGTTTTAATTATGATGAAATAACAGAATTTGGCAAACAGGATATTGCTGCTTTATCAGATTTGATGGGCGATAATAATTTTATTTTGGGCAATGATATTTGTGGATATGATGCAATGGTTTTTGCGATGCTTTGGGGCGTTTCAACCGATTATTTCAATAGTCCACTTAATGATTATGTGAACTCAAAAGCCAATTTGAAAAATTATTTAAAACGTATGAAGCAATTATATTTTCCAGAGTTTGCGTGATTAGCGTTTCCGAACTTCGATAAAAAGCTTCTCACTTTCTGATGGGAGTTTTTCGACCAAAAGGCGCATGATTTGGCTGTCATCAACAAAAACATGGCTTTTGATGCCGTCAAGCACGGCTTTGGCGACGTTATCAACATCGATTTGTGGGAAATTGGGATTGAGGTGGATTTGAATATCCACCTCAAATTCACCCCATTTGGGCCTTAGCGGCATTTGGGTTCGGAAAAATTCGTGCAAGGCTTGTTTGTAAACCCTTGCCTGTGACGTAACCTCATTGATTTCAAATTGCCAAACATCACCAATTGTGCGACCGCGCACGTTTGCGCCACCAAGCCATTTTAAATCGTCGATTTCACTACTCATTGCTTGGTACAGCTTGCCTGATAATCACCAGATGCCAGGGCAATACGATTTGCGCCTTCATCGGTCCAAGAATAGATTTGTGCAATATCATTATTCTTTTCATATAGATAAAGTGTAAGCGACGGGCGATTATTGCCAATTGCCCAATCAACATTGCGAAGCAAAAGGCGAGCTGAATTGGCACCAAAATCAAGCTTCATTTCACCACCAGCGTCATAGGTTGAGATGTTTGAAATAGTTTTATCGCGGTAACTAGCCCAACATTCATATATGTTCGCCTTGCGCAATTTTGTGGGGCTATTATCAAGGTTGCCATAAACCCGAACCCCAGTTTCATCAATCCCAATATCGGTGACTTCCCAGAAATTGGCGTCAATGTCATGATGCTCAGAACTACGGATGGTTTTCCCGCCCTTCATAAGTAATTTGCAATTGCCAGAAGTGTCGCCAGTAAAGCCTGATGTGCGGCGCCTAAAACTTATTTCGCACCCTTCTGATTTAATAAGGTTTTCAGGAGTTATGGAATTAATGTCACCAATTTTAAAATCTGGTTTTACTTCGTAAATAGTTTGTTTTACTGCGCGGTTTTGGACGTCAGGTGCAAGTGTGAAAAAGCGGGTTTTTAGAATTTTACCATTACTACCACCTTCACGATATTCAACCATGAATGCCTTGTCGCCCATTGCAGGGTTTTTTAAAGCCACAACTTTGGCATAAAGATGAGGATGGCGTAATTCTTTGGGAATATTAAGTGTTGGTTCAAAAAATGACTGATTATCGCTATCCCAAACACCAGGGAAAATTTTTGCCAAATCGTCAGTATCTTTCTGAAGGATTTGCCATGTAGTTTTTTCATCGATTTTGGCAAAAAAATCAACTTTTACTGCTTCTTGGGTGGGCTCAGGTGTTGGTGGTGTCAAAGGTTTGTTCACACCTTCTTCAGGTGCGGCAAGTGCAAAAGACAACATAATAAGACCAAACATATTTTTCCCTCAAGATTTATATCTTATGATTTGCAAATTTATAAAAGCAATATTTTTGCAAGAATTTAATTACATAAAGTTTGAATTATCCAAAAAAGTTGAATTGTATTGTATCAGATTTAATGAGGTGTTATTCAGAAACAATGAACACACAAGCCAAAGTTGAAAGTTATAAGACCAAACTATTACGGGGTTTATTAAAAGACTTTTTGCCGAATTTATTCGCAATTTTACTTTTTTTAGGTGGCCTTATTTTGCTTTTTTCCGCATTTACTCCTGCGGTTAAAGAGCGATTCAATATACTTAAACTTATTGTCCCAATGCCTTTGGTGGAATTTTCGCACCAATTCGCAATTGTTACTGGCGTGTTGATGTTATTCATTGCGCGTTCGTTAAGTATGCGCATTGATAGTGCGTATTACGCAACGCTATCACTATTATTATTTGGCATTTTTGCGGCAATGTTAAAAGGCTTTGATTATGAAGAGGCCATAATTTTATCGTTATTATTTATATCTATATTGCCCTTCAAAAGATTGTTTTATCGGAAATCAGCGCTTCTAAGTAATAATTTCAATATCAAATTTATGATTTTGATTGCCCTGGCGCTTGGGGTAATGGTTTATATTGGTTTTTATTCCTACAAGCATGTTCCATATTCTGATGAGTTGTGGTTTGATTTTGAAGAGCACCCACAAGCAGGGCGGTTCTTGCGTTCTTTGCCAATTATGGGGGCGTTGATATCTATTATCTTTTTACACCGTCTAATGACACGTGGCGCAGATGGAATTGAAAAACCAACACAAGAAGATATAGAAAAAGTTGGTGACATCATAAAAACTAGCGATGATGCCGAGGCCGCATTGGCAACCCTTGGCGATAAATTCTTTATTTTTGGCAAAGAGCAAAAATCATTTATAATGTATGCGGTTAGAAACCAAATATGGATTGCAATGGGAGACCCTATTGGCGATGTATCTGAATTTGCCGATTTGGTTTGGAAGTTTCGTGAACAGGCGGATATGCATGCCGCCAAGGTTGCCTTTTTCCAAGTAAGTGAAAAATACCTGCCATTGTATCTTGATATGGGGCTTTCGCTTTCGAAATTGGGGGAAGAGGCGTGCATTGACACCGAAAACTTCTCTTTGACTGGCAAGAAGATGCAAGGATTACGCACCAGCCTTAATCGTCATAAACGTGAGAATATTGAATTTTCTGTTATCAAACGTGAAGATGTGCCCGCGATTATAAAAGAATTGCATGAAGTATCTGATAATTGGATATTGTCAAAAGAGGCAACCGAAAAACACTTTTCACTCGGCAATTTTAATGAGCAATATATTGCACAATTTGATATTGCAATTGCCCGCTTCGAAGGAAGAATTACGGCATTCACAAATATCTGGCAAACCGAAGACAAACAGGAATTTTCAATTGATTTGATGCGCTACCGTGAAGATGCAAGCCACGGCATCATGGAATATTTATTTACTTCATTGATTTTATGGGGGCATGACAACGGCTTCAAAACCTTTAGGCTTGGGTTGTCACCACTTTCGGGGCTTGAAAACCATCCGCTTGCGCCGGTTTGGCATCGGGTTGGTAATAGTATTTTCCACCTTGGGAATGACTTTTACAATTTTGAAGGACTTCATAATTTCAAAGACAAATTTAACCCAATCTGGAAGCCGCGCTATCTTGCTGCAAGCTCTGGCCTTGGCTCTGCGGCCGCACTTTTGGCGGCAACAAGGCTTGTAAATGGTGGGATTTTAGATTTTTCCTAACCCCTATTTGTCCTTTAATTTGCGTAAATCACCGCGTAATTTTTCCAATTGCGCTTTATATGATTCAAAATCGCCATATTCGACAAAATTCTTATAATGGTCATGTGGGGTTTGGGCTTTCATTGCATGTTTAATTGGGCACCAATATTGCTCGGTGCGTCCCGCAACTTCGCGACCATATGCCATAAGTCCATTGCCATAGCCACAATATACACAATTGATTTTTTCAATAATATTCAAATAACCAAGATATTGCCGATCTATAATAATGTATTTTGAACGTTTTACACGTGGAATTTGCCATGCGGTAAAGCAACAAAGCTGATAAATTCCCAAGGCAATATCAAGAATTACAAATGGTATAATCATGCCATAAATAACTGGTGCGGTTATAATTGTGGCAAATTTTGATTTGAAAATATATTTATCAATTCCGATTTTAACTTTGCGTTGGGCTTTTTTTGTTGCCTCATCAAAAACTGCTTTTCCGTCTTGAACTCCTTGGTAGAATTTTGCTTTTTTCGTCTCTATTGCGGTTTCAATTTCTTCTTCAAGGGTTTTAAGTTTTTGAATTAATATTTCAATTTCATCAGACATTTTTGATATACCATAGCAAATTTTTCGATTATCAATTGATAAATGGTTTTGTACAATTGTATAGTGCCCAATAATAAAAAACTAATTATCAATGAGAGGGGATCCATTTGAATATAATACCTTTTACCCTATTGGATTGGGCAATCATTGCGTTGTTTTTCATTGGCTTGACGCTGTTTGGGGTTTTATTGCAACGTCAAGATGGAAAAGAAGTTAAGACCGAGGCGGATTATTTTCTTGCCGGACGTAAAATCCCTGCATGGCTGGCGGCGATTTCGACTGTTGCAACTATGCAGTCTGCGGCAACGTTTCTTGGGGTTCCTGATTTTGGGTTCAAGGGGGATTATACCTATCTAAGCACAAATATCGGGACATTAATTGGTGCTGCCTTTGTTGGCGTGGTTTTAATCCCACGTTTTTATGCCGAGAAAATCTCAACAGTTTATGAGCTATTAGAGATAAAATATTCAAAAACCGCAATGCGTGCCGCCGGTGGGATGTTTTTAATTGGTCGTGTATTGGCAGAAGGTTCAAGAATTTATCTTGCTGCGATTGCCGTCTCTATGATTATTTTTGGTGATATTTCATTTGAGAAAATTGCGATTGCATCATTCCTAATCATTATTTTCAGTTTTGCGATTTGTTTCTTTGGTGGTTTAAAAAGCGTTATTTGGACAGATTTTATTTTGTTCATAATTTATATTGGCGTTGCTATTTGCTCGATATTTTATTTGTTGCACCTTATTAATTTGCCAGTTGGTGACATAATCGCAAAACTAAAACCAGTGAATGGAATTGATAAAACCCGCATTTTTAACCTAACAAATGATTTTAAGACCCCATTCTCGCTTTGGGCAATTATTTTCGGTATGTCATTATTGTCACTGGCAAGTTTTGGCTTGGATCAAGATATAACCCAAAGATTGCTTGCATCAAAAGATGCTAAAACGGGTATCAAAAGCCTTTATAGTGCCGCGATTTATACAATCCCTATTGTTTCAATTTTCTTGGTAATTGGTTCTTTGCTTTATGTGTTTTATAGCAATGCTAGCGCACCAATTGCCAAATTTAAGGGTGAAAATATCTCGGTATTTATGTATTTCATCCTAACTGAAATTCCCGTTGGGTTGCGCGCTATGGCAGTGGTTGGGGTTTTGTCGGCGGCGATTTCAACGGTTAATTCTGCGCTAAATTCTATGTCATCAGTAATGGTGCAAGATTTTTACAAACCACTTGTTGCGTCCAAAAACTATCCAGAGAAACATTTTGTAAAGGCCGGTATGGTCGGGATGCTTATTGTTTCTGTTATTTTACTTGGTATGGCGATTTTGTCTTATATTTGGCAAAAGGCAACTGATGTGCCATTCCTTGAATTTGTATTGGGTGTTATGACCTTTGCCTATGCTGGCCTTTTAGGTGTTTATTTTGCCGCCATTTTCACCAATCGCGGCAATACAATTTCTATTATCACCGCCCTTATTGGTGGGTTTGTCTTTATTGCATTGCTTCAGCCATATATTGGGAAATCATTGGGGATATCTGAAATATTGCTCAACCTTGCCTTCCCGTGGAAGCTGTTGCTTGGAAGTTGTGCGTCTTTCTTATTGGCAATTAGCGCAAAGAATTGAAAATAAAGCAAATTTACACTTAATAAAAGGTTAAGTTTAGGGATAAAATATATCCTATAAAGTAAAGCCCATAAAAATTAATCTATATTATATTAGACTTATCGCATGTGACGGGGGTGAGTGTGATAAGGAAAAATATACGGGGCAATGTTGCGCTGATATTTAGTGTTGCCGCAGGCGCAATTGCATCTGCACTATCGGCAACAATTGAATTGACGCGAATATCCTATGCACATTCATCGCTTCAGGCTGCAAATGACGCTGCTTTGCTTGATGTCGCCATTGTTGGCGGTGAAATAAATGATGCTAATAATAAAAAAATAGAAAATAATATTGCCACCCAAATTTCAGGTAGCGTTATTTATGAACCTTCATCCATATTATCCGATGTAACCGAAAACGGTGTCGGTCAATTAAAGCTCCACACCGATGCTAAAGTAAAACCCTTTTTAGGTCAGCTTTTGGGGTTTAATTACTATAATATTAGTGTTGATTCACAGGTCGTAACCGATGGTGCGGGGGCCGAAGTTGTCTTTGTTCTTGATACCACTGCGTCAATGGCTGATAATTCACGAATGGCAAACCTTAAATCAGCGATGAATGATGTTTTGTCGAATATGGTCAATGCATCTGGTGTCAATTTTAATGACGTAAAAGTTGGGATTGTGCCGTTTAATACGCAGGTAAAGGTTGCCCCTTCAACCTCATATGGGTGGGTTGATTATGGCAAAGCCAATAATTTCCAATATTGTGATTATACAGATACAAGTCGTCCAACTTGGCCTTCTTGTCCAGTTTATTTTTGGAATTTGGATATTGTTTGTAAAGATGCGCCAGATGAAAACACATGTCGCAACACAGCAAAATTCTATGACCGCCCGATTTGGGACTATGCTGGTCGCCATTATTATGAACAGGTTGTGGTCGCATATTATTTTGATGGTGCGCAATATAAAATTAATAAGCATACTATAACAGGATGGTGGACTGACTCGGTTTATACGCTTCTATCAACTGATGAAACCGGTGCGCATTATGCGTGGGTTGGCGGTTCAAGCGGGATTGATAATGATGCACAGACATCAGTCGCGAGCACCAATCTTGTGCCATATAACCAAACCCCAACCTATAATGATGGCGGAATAAAAAATTATGGTTCAATGGCACCATTTGGTTTTGATTTACGCTATCAAGATGGTACGGGCGATGTTTGGTTTCCAGATGGATATGGTGCGTCAAACGGAATTGATAAAACCTATTCCGTTTATAACACCAACGTCCGCCGCATGATTACGCCACCTTCAAGCGATCACAAGTCAGATTGGACTGGCTGCCTCATTGATAGAAATCAAGATTATGATGTAAATGCCAAACCAGCAGATGCCGCAAAGCCTGATTCCTTATACCCAGCCCGTAGCTGTAAGAATGAGCCATTAGAAACCGTTCTACCACTTACTAGCGACATAAATAGTGCAAAGGATAAAATTGCCGCGCTGCAGCCAGCAGGCTATACAAATATCACAATCGGCATTCAATTTGGTATGGAAATACTAAGCCCTGATGCGCCATATACAGAAGGTGTTGCTTTTAACGATAAAACTAGAAAAAAATATATGATTGTCATTACCGATGGTGAGAATAACAATAATAAATTCTCTAGTAATAAGGCCGATGTTGATGCACGAACTGCACTTGCTTGCCAAAATGCGAAAGATGCCGGAATTACCTTATTTGTAGTAAGGCTAGAAGAAGGGGATCAAAACCTTCTAAGCCAATGTGCTACAAAAAAAGAATATTTTTATGATGTAACTTCGGCAAGCAGTCTTGGTGATACTATGAAAAAAATGTTCAAATCTATTAGTAAGTTGCGAATTGCAAAATAAGCAATAGCTTTATTTTTAAATTCGTCTCTATAAACGTATTGGCTATATTATTTATTTCTTAGTTTTGTTGTAATTTATTACAAAAAATATAGCATTAGTTTGCGCATATTTTTTGACATGGCATTCCCTTAATCCTATTAAGATTCCATCGGGGAAAAAATGAAAGAATTATTTAAGCGTCTTGGCGCCAATTTCGCACATTTATCGAGTTTACAACATTGGAAATCCCAATTAGCTTTATGGGTAAGCGGTTTGTTGGTTGGCGTTGTCTGCATTGGTTTGGCAATGGCGGCTGATTTTGCTCAAAATAGCTTTATGTGGCTGCAAACAAAGGCAAAATATGCACCGCTTATAATTACCCCTCTTGGCTTTGCCTTGACTTCATGGGTCACGAAGAAATGGTTCGAAGGCGCAAAAGGAAGCGGGATTCCACAGGTAATTGCCGCCGGGAAACTTGTAAGTTCTGACAATAAAGCGGTTGATTTTCTTTTGTCGGTAAGAACTGCTCTTGGCAAAGTTGTTTTGCTTTTAATTGGTTTGCTGTGTGGTGCCTCTGTTGGTCGTGAAGGGCCAAGTGTGCAAATTGGCGCGGCAATCATGCGCAAGGCGGCGCGGTTTGGTGGCGCACTTATTGATGAAAAGGCTCTTATATATGCCGGGGGTGCGGCCGGTGTGGCGGCGGCATTTAATACCCCACTTGCTGGTGTGGTATTTGCTATTGAGGAATTGGGTAAGTCATTTGAACAAAAAACCTCTGGCACTATTTTATTATCTGTGATGCTATCGGGTGTGGTTTCTTTGGCTTTGATTGGTAACTACACTTATTTTGGTATTGCTTCGGCGCATACTAGTGGGCTTGGGGACGTTGCCGCAGTTTTGGTTTGTGGCATCGGCGGTGGGCTTTTGGGTGGCACTTTTTCAAACCTTAACATTTATTTTTCACGCAATCTTGGTAATTTTTTTGGCGGTTTATTCGTCAAGAAAAATATTTATTTTGCTGCTGGCTGCGGTCTTGTGGTTGCACTGATTGGCGTAATAAGTGGAACTAATGTTTTTGGAACCGGATATAATGAGGCCAAGAATATGTTAACCGGCAGTGGACATGTGGCTCAAGGTTTTGGTTTCCTTAAATTTCTTGCCAACCTATCCTCAAGCCTTAGTGGGATTCCTGGTGGTATATTCGCGCCGTCTTTATCCGCTGGCGCTGGCCTTGGGTCTGATTTGCATTTTATTGTCCCGATGGTTCCTTTAACGACAATGGCGCTTTTGGGGATGGTTGGATATTTTACAGGGGTTGTGCAGGCGCCATTGACCACAATGGTTGTGGTAATGGAAATGACGGATGATCATAATATGATAATCCCGATTATTGCCACTAGCCTGCTTGCCTTTAGTGTTTCACGTCTTGTTTGCCGCAAACCATTATATCATTCATTGGCATTAGGTTTTATTCGCAACAATAAATCTAATAAAGACTAAAATTTGTTCAATGTAAAAATTTAGATTGCCCTTGAGCGGGCAAATAAAATGTCGTAAGTCGCAAATATGAATAATTCAAATGCATGCAAGGTAAAAATATGTGGTTTAAAAACCAATGAAGCGGTGCGTGCAGCAATTGAAAATGGTGCGGATTTTATTGGTCTGGTGCTTTTTGAAAAATCCCCGCGCAATATTGATTTTGCGACGGCGGGTGCACTTGTTAAATATGCCAAAAGCCTTTCGGAAGATGTAAAAATTGTTGCCGTTACAGTTGCCCCAAATGATGAATTTCTGCTTGGGCTTAAAGAAATTGGCATTGATTGGGTGCAGTTGCACAAGGTTGAAACCGTAAAAAGGCTTAATGAAATACATGCCCTTGGTTTTAAAACCATCCTTGCCTTTGGAATTTCCCAAAAAGAGGATTTGGCGCAAATTTCCCCATTTGATGGGATTGCCGATTACATACTTTTTGATGCTAAAGCACCCAAGGGGGCAACAAATGAAGGTGGTTTTGGGATTTCATTTGATTGGGATATTTTAAATGGCCTAAAAACCAAATCACCATGGATTTTATCGGGTGGCTTAACGCCATTGAATGTTGCGCGGGCAATTGCTGCAACAAATGCAAATTTTGTCGATGTTTCATCTGGAATTGAATCTTCATTGGGAATAAAGGACATCACGAAAATCGAAAACTTTATAAGCTCTGTAAAAGGGCCAAAATAGTAAAGGTTAATCTTGTGAACAAACAACTTCATAATGACTGGAGTGCTTATCCAGACGAAAATGGTCGCTTTGGGCAATTTGGGGGGCGTTTTGTTGCCGAAACCCTTATGCCGAATATTTTGGCACTCGAAGAAGCCTATAATAAATATAAGGATGATGAGGATTTTAAAACCGAATTTTCCGGTTTAATGACCCATTATGTCGGTCGCCCAAGTCCTTTATATTTTGCGGAACGATTGACCGAATATTATGGTGGCGCAAAGATTTACTTCAAACGTGAAGAATTAAACCACACTGGCGCGCACAAAATTAATAATTGCCTTGGTCAAATTTTGCTTGCAAAACGTATGGGAAAAACCCGCATTATCGCCGAAACTGGCGCGGGGCAGCATGGCGTGGCAACCGCAACAGTTTGCGCACGTTTTGGCTTGCCATGTATGGTTTATATGGGTGCAAAGGACGTTGAACGCCAAAGCCCAAATGTTTTCCGCATGAAATTATTGGGCGCAGAGGTTAATCCAGTTACTTCTGGTACACAGACTTTAAAAGATGCGATGAATGAGGCATTGCGCGATTGGGTTTCCAATCCACATGATACATTCTACATCATTGGAACTGCGGCGGGGCCACATCCATATCCGCAAATGGTGCGCGATTTCCAAAGCGTGATTGGCAAAGAAGCCAAGGAACAAATTTTGGCTGCCGAAGGTCGCCTTCCTGATGCAATTGTTGCCTGTATTGGCGGTGGCTCTAATGCACTTGGTCTTTTCCATCCATTTCTTAATGATGAAAATGTCAAAATTTATGGTGTTGAGGCGGCGGGTCTTGGCCTTGATACCGATAAACACGCCGCCGCAATGGCAGGTGGTCGCCCTGGTGTGCTTCATGGTAACCGTACTTATTTATTGCAAGATGATGATGGGCAAATTTTGGATGCACACTCAATATCTGCGGGTCTTGATTATCCTGGGGTTGGGCCTGAATTATCATTCTTGAAAGATACTGGTCGCGCGACTTATCTTTCCACCACCGATGATGAGGCATTAGAGGCATTCCAACTTTGCTCACGCCTTGAAGGAATTTTGCCTGCATTAGAACCATCACACGCACTTGCACGCATCGGTGAGATTGCCAAAGACATCGGCAAAGGTGGTGTGGTTGTCCTTAATATTTCAGGACGTGGTGACAAGGATATTTTCACAATTGCCAATGCGATTGGCACGGACATCGGGGGATAATATGCCAGTAAGCAGAATTTCAAAAGCGTTTGAAAATGCCAAGGCGGAAAATCGCGCTGCGCTTGTGCTTTATACAATGGCGGGTGATCCAACCCCTGAAATATCGGCAAAAATTTTGGAAAATATTGCCGAAGGTGGCGCCGATATTATTGAAATCGGCTTCCCATTTTCTGATCCAATGGCAGATGGTATTTCAATCCAAAAGGCGGCAATTCGTGCGCTTGAAAATAAAATGACCCTTAAAAAAACTTTTGAGTTGGTCAGAAATTTTCGTGTTAAAAATCAAAATACCGCAATTGTGCTTATGGGCTATTTAAACCCAATTGAGAGCATGGGCTACGCAAAATTTGCGCAAAATTGTGCCGATTGTGGGGTTGATGGTGTGATTGCGGTTGATGACCCGCCCGAAGAAGATATGGAATTGCGTACTGGCTTAAAGGCAAATGATGTTGCTTTAATCCGCCTTGCCACACCAACCACGGATGAGCACCGCCTTAAAAAGGTTATCAAAGACATATCTGGCTTTGTTTATTATGTTTCGGTAGCCGGCGTTACGGGAACCAAAGCAATTGATACCGACGCCATCAAAGACAAGGTAAGTCTTGTTAAGTCTGCGGCAAAATTACCTGTTGCTATTGGTTTTGGTATCCGTACAGAAGAGGCGGCACATAACACCGCACAGCTTGCAGATGGTATTGTTATTGGCGCTGCACTTGTCGATATAGTTTTTAACGCTTATAAAGACGGCAATGATTGTGTGAAAATCGCCAAAGATTTTGCAATGCGCATGAAAAATGCGGCAGTTAAAAACTAGAAAATGGGGTTATAGATTTGAGTTGGTTAGACAGAATTCGTCCCGGTATCAATAAATTACTTAAAAAGAAAACAAACGATACACCTGATAATTTGTGGGTTAAATGCCCTGATACTGGCGAAATGCTTTACCGTGCCGATTTGGAAGCGAAATTATGGGTTACACCATCTGGTCGTCATATGCGCGTGGGGGGTGAAACCCGCCTTAAGCAGCTTTTTGACAACAGCCAATATGAAGCAATTGATTTGCCAGAAGTGGTTGAAGACCCACTTAAATTCAAAGATGACAAAAAATATGTTGATCGCCTAAAGGCAGCACGCGCAGCAAACAATGTGCGTGATTGTATGTCAATTGGCTATGGCAAAATTAAGGGCAATGACGTTGTTGTCATTGTGCAGGATTTCTCATTCATGGGCGGTTCTTTGGGCATGGCTGCGGGTGAGGCGTTTATTAAAGCGGCTGAAACTGCGGTTGCAAAAAACTGTGGCATGATTTGTGTGACTGCGGCAGGTGGTGCAAGGATGCAAGAGGGGATTTTATCATTGATGCAAATGCCGCGCACAACATTGGCAATTGATTCACTACGTGATGCGGCATTGCCATATATTGTGCTTTTGACCGACCCGACAACAGGCGGCGTTACCGCATCTTATGCAATGCTTGGCGATATTCATATTGCAGAGCCGGGCGCATTGATTGGCTTTGCCGGCCCACGCGTTATTGAACAGACAATTCGCCAAAAGCTACCACCTGGCTTCCAGCGTTCTGAATATTTAAAAGAACACGGTATGGTCGATATTGTGGTTCCTCGTGCGGAGTTACGCGAAACTTTTGGTAAATTGCTTGGAATGTTAAAGCCACAGGCCAAAGCAGCGTAATTAAACGCCAATAAATAAACCATTTTCACAGGCATAGGCGAAGTTCGCCTGTGCCTGGTTTATATGTGCCTGATCTGTATTCGCGACATGTGAAATCGCATTGTCAATCGCATCGGCAATATTTTGCTGTTCCATATTTTCAATGATTTTATGAATAACGCCATCATCAATCATCATTGAGATTTCAAAATTCCGCCCCTGCCAAAGGATTATTTTTTGGGCTATTTCTGAAAACACAAACTCATTAATGCAATCAGATTTCAAACATTGAAACAAATTAAAGGCATTGGTTTGGCAATCAATAATTTTTAATGATTGTGTGGGCTTTATATTTTGCCCACCATTTTTTGCAATTTCACCATTAAAGGCATTAAAATCCAGATGCTTTTCAAATGGCGCAAGTTCGCACAAATATTTTGCCCATTCAATTTTTGCTAAATCAGACAATAATTTCGTTATTTCACCAAAATCATTATCTGCCAAAAAATCGGCAAATTCATAGCCGTAAAGCGTAACATTGCCAATTTCCAAATGGTATTGTTTGACAAAAACGGATGAATAATGTTCGAAATCATCGCCTATGATTTGCGCGCAATATGGATATTTATCTTTTAAAATATTGCCCAAGATAAGGCGGCAATTATTAATATAAATCCCCATATTGGGTTGGTATTTTTCATCCGCTAAAAATGGATGAAACCCATTATCTTGAAAATAGATTTCATTCATAAAGGCAGATTGAAATTTGGCTAATTCATCTTTAGGCGCGCTCATGAGATAATGCCTTTTGTTTGATTTCATTTGCCAAATTGGTTTCCTCAATCATCACGGATAATGGTGGAACATCGGTATCCCATTCAACTATGGTTCGTATGTCACCAAATTTCTTAATTGCCTTTGAATATAAATCCCAAACCTTGGGATAGGTTTTGTGCCCGTGGGTATCGATAAAAACTGTTTTGCCATCAGAAAGATTTTTGATTTCATAACCTGCAAGGTGGATTTCACCCACTGCGCCAACTGCAATTTCGTCAATTGCAGCATATGGATCAAAATCTGTATTTTGCCGACAAACCTCAAGATTATTGACATCCAGCAAAATTCCGCAGCCAGTCTTTTGGCAAATGATATTCATAAACTCACTGAGCGAATATTCATTCCCTTTGACTTCAATGTAAAGCGAGGGGTTTTCAATCAATATTTTTCGGCCAATAAAGTTTTGGAAAGTATCAACATTGCGAACAAAATTTTCCAAAGCCTGATTATTTAAGGGAAAAGGAAGTAAATCCGGCGTGAAGATATTGCCAAACCCCGAAAAGCTTAGGTGTTCGGAAACCAATTTAGGCGCAAACTCATCAAACAGGCTTTTTAATTGCCCAAGATGTTGTTTTGATAATCCATCCGCACTGCCAAGTGATAACCCAACCCCGTGAAAAGAGAATTCATAATTCGCCCTTAAATGCGGCATAAAGCTTCGGGCATAGGAGGGGTGGAAATAATTTTCACTATGAAATTCAAGCAGTGCCATTTTTGGCTTATCGTGTAATAAATCTTCAAAGTGGCTAGGCTTGGCATTAATGCCGCATTTGTGAAATGTCATTTATTTGCGGATTATCCGATAATCCGTCCTTTTGCTAGTTTTTTACAAGTTCCCTTTGGCAGACTAACCCATTCATTTGGGTCATTGTCTTTTTTCGCCATGCCTGCACATGAATGACCGTTGGCAGAACAATCATTCATACCCGCCCGAACAACACCGGCACACATTTCGGTGGCAGGTGATTTTTTATCCATACTAGCTTCGGACCGATTTGCAAAAAAGCTTGCGCCCGAAATGAATGCGATTGTTGCAGTGGTTGCGATGAACGCCTGTTTCTTATCCATGTAAAACTCCATAACTAAAACCGTTTTACGGCAAAGTTTTGGTTTTACAATGGACAAATTGACCTAGGGCAAAAAGTGAAAACTGGCCTGCACCAAATGCAATTAAAATTGATAATAAAATCATCCAATAATAATGTTCTTGTGTGCCAGGATAGACGAAAATTTCGATAATGGCGGTAAGGCATAAAAGGGCTATGGATGCAAAACGCGTCCCAAGCCCAAGCAATATTGCGATGCCTGCACTAATTTCGGTAGTTGTGCCAAGAATTGCGGCAAGTTCAGGCGGTAAAAGCGGGACATTATATTCATTGGCAAATAAATAAAGTGTCGAATCCCATGATGCGATTTTCAAAAGGCCTGAGCGCAAGAAAACATTGGCAAGCCATAGCCTTATGAATAGCAATATTAGGTCTTGTAGCAATTTTTTATATAGAGAAAGATTTGGAAATTTCATTTTATTACCAACCATTTGAATGGTGGGATGCCGATTGTTCGGCATCCCATGATTAAAATTACCCAACAACTTTGCCGTTGACCAATTTCATACAAGTACCTTTTTGAATTTCTACCCATTCATTGGCGTCACCGTCTTTTTTCGCCTGTCCAGCGCATGAGTGACCGTTGCCTGCGCAATCATTTTTGCCAGCTTTTACAACGCCGGCGCATTTTTCCATTGCAGGTTTTGCCATCATTTTATTGCTTCCGGCATTTGATGCGGTAGCGATGATGCTTGTACCCGCTAGAAACGCGATGGTTGCGGTGGTGGCGATGATTTTAGTACGGTTGTTCATTGTAAATCTCCTTGATAGATCGGGGCTCGATAGTTTTGAATTTGGCCGCGATATAAACGAATACGTGGTGGTTTCGGAAAAGGTTACAAAAATCATGAAATAAATATTTTCACATTTCTCTGTAACTTTTTGTGAAACTGTGCGTATTTGTAATTATGCAGATTTTGAACAAGGATAATTGGCATAGTCTTATGTTGTCTTCGCTTTCGGGCGATAAGGCAAATTATCGTATTTTGCTTGGTGAAGTTAAAATTTGGCTTGAGGCATTTTTTCGCAAACGGGTTCATCACGACGCGGTTGATGATTTGGTTCAAGACACCTTATTGGCAATTCACAATAAAAAGCAAACATTTGATGTGAAGCGCGAATTTATGCCGTGGTTGATTGCGGTGGCACGCCACAAATGGATTGATAGGATACGCAAAAACCTGCGCTATATTGAGGTTGAATTAGACGCTGACTTCGCGACGGAAATTAAAACTGAAATTAGTGCCAAATATGACGTTCAAAAACTTTTAAACACACTGCCGCAAAAGCAGGCGCAAATTATTGAAATGGTAAAATTACAAGAATTAACCAATGAAGAAGTCGCGGAAAAACTTGGGTTAAGTGTTTCGGCGGTCAAAGTAATAATTCATCGCGGTATTAAAACTATGCAGGCAAAAATATCGGAGGTGTCGGATGTCTAATAAATTCAACGATAGCTTTATCGATAATTTGGTTGACGATCTAAAGCCAACCCGCCCATTGAATATTTGGGTATTATGTGGCGTTGCCGCGCTTGCAACCATGGTTTTATCCATTTTGATTATTTCTTTCTTTGGCATGAGAAGTGATATTTTAGATGCATTTAAAGCCGGTGTGATTTTATGGAAAAATGGTGGTTTGCTATCGGTTTTGATTGCGGCATTTATTTTTGTAATGAATAATTCACGACCGATTAAAGAAAAATCATATGTCACAATTCTGCTAATGCTTCTGTTTGGTGGAATTATAATTTATCAAATTGCAAAATTGGTAATTAATGGTGATTTTATAAATGAATTAACCCATATTAATTTTGGGGCGTATCAAACCTGCATGTCGATAATTCTTGTGGGTGGTTGTTTAGTCTATGCTGTAATTTGGAATATCTGGCTAAAGAATGGTGCCTCGGCGAATCCGCAAATGCAAAGCGCAATGGCGGGGGTTTTATCGGGTGCAATTGCGGCATTTTCCTATGCGTTTCATTGCAATATGGATAGTATTTTCTACTATATGATTTGTTATGTTTCACCCGTTGTTATACTTGGCGTTATTGGCTATATTTTAGGTTCACGTTTGAAATGGTGATGTCCTATTTTAGGCTTCACATGGGAACAAGGGCTTAATAGGGATATATATGGCAAAATCTTCATTTTACGCAAAGTTTGCAAAAGACGCGGCAAAATTCACCGGACGCCCAGTGGTTTTTAACCTTGCGGTTCTTACAATTGTTATTTGGATTGTTACCGGGCCAATTTTTAATTTTTCAGATACTTGGCAATTGGTAATTAATACTGGAACGACGATTATTACCTTTTTGATGGTGTTTTTAATTCAGAACGCGCAAAACCGTGATACGCAAGCAATCCAGATTAAACTTGATGAATTAATCCGTGCCACCAAAGGCGCACATAACGCGCTTTTAGATCTCGAAGAATTGGAAGAAGAGACACTCGATAAATTTCGCGATAGGTATGAAAAGCTTGCGGCGATTGCGCGAACAAAAACCATCCTTGGCGATGATGATACAGATACCCCAGAGGCTGCGGATTAATTTTCCATAAGCATGGCTTTAAATGCCATTAATGCGCGTGATTTTGCACGATCTTTAAGGGTTAGAATTGTGAATTTGCGTGCCGCCATCCCACTAGGGAAGCGGTTGATATTATCGTTATTGCCAATGCCGCTTATGACAAGTTCTGAAATTAAAGATACCCCGACCCCGGCCGCGACCGCCGATAATACCGCTTCATTGGATGGAAGGGTGAGAGCAATATTATCCTGATTAAGCTCAATGCCATATTCAGAAAGATATAATTCAAGATTATGACGTGTTCCTGAACCCTTTTCACGCACTACGAATTTTAAATTCTGCAATTGGTTTTTGATTTTTATATCATTGGCCCAAAGCCGAAGTTCGCGTGGCGCGATAAAATATAAGGCATCCCCCTTTATTTCGGTTTGTTCAAGACTGGAATGGTTTTTACCTTCGATAATGCCAATATCGGCAATGCCATGTTCAAGCATTTCAACCGCTTTATCGCTATTGGCTATATTTGTGTCGATTTTTATGTTGGGGAAGGTTTTGCGAAATTTAGATATTTTCCCCGCAAGCCAATAATTACCAATGGTTTGACTGCAAACCACATCAATTGTTCCATGGTTGCCGCCAGATAAATCTTTTAATAACTCATCAGTGGTTTTGGCATGGGCAATTATTTTATAAGCTTCTGGTAATAGTGCACGCCCATTGGCGTTAATTTTTATATTCCGCCCGATGCGATCAAAAAGTTTCAGATTATATTTAAATTCCAATTGTGAAATTGCAGAACTTACGGCCGATTGCGACAGGCAAAGTTCATTTGCGGCATTGGTCAAATGACCTGTTTCGGCAACTTTTATAAATATTCGCAATTGATCTAATGTCATCATTTAATCTGAATTACATATTATTCTGACCTTTTCAAGCAATAAATTCGATTAATCCTAATCCTAGGAGTGATATGAATATTGTTCCCAATAGTGCTAATAATAGTGGTTTTATGCCCATTTTTCCAATTGCGCTAAATTTGGTGTGCAATCCCATACCTGCCAATGCAACGGTAAGCAGGAAGGATGATAATTTACCTATTTCAGATTTAATACCGACAGGTATCGTAAAGACATTGGCAATTATTATAAAAATAATAAAGGCGATAACAAATAATGGAATCGGCATTTTTGTGCCATTTATGTTTTTGCTGCTGCTTTTGCCACGCCTAAATTGGATAAGGGTTACAAGTGGTGCAAGCATTAAGACACGGGTTAATTTGGTTATGGTCGCGATATGGATTGTTGCGGCATCTTTGCCAGAAACTGCACCCACAACTTGGGCAACTTCATGAATTGAAATCCCACTCCAAATGCCAAATTGATTGCCTCCAAGTTGCAAAAGATTTCCAAAAAATGGGTATAATAGCATTGATAAAGTGCCAAAGATTGTCACCATACCAATGGCATAGGCAACGTCTTCATCTTCGGCATTGGTGGCAGTATTAACACCCAAAACCGCTGCCGCACCACAAATACTGGTTCCGGCGGCGATTAGTTCAGTTAATTTATTTTCCACACCAATGAATTTGCCAATTGTCTTGATGAAAATAAAACTACTGGCAAGGGCAAAGATTGTCATTGAAATATGCAAAGCCCCAAAGTTCACAAGCTCGGCAATTGAAATTTGTATTCCTAATAATGCCACCGCAATGCGCACCAAGATTTTACTTGAAAAGGCGGTTCCTGTATTTGCTGCCGCTGGCAGTTTTATGAAATTACCAATTAAAATCCCAATGACTACGGCGATGATTGATGGCGAAAACTGTTTTAATTCTGGCCGCCCGTGAATTGCAAAGGCGGTGATGGCAATCACAAGGCAAATCAAAAGACCGGGGATAATGGCAAGAGACTGTTGGCGGAGTGTGACTATTTTAGGGGTGGTTTGAAAAATCATATTCATGCCACCTGTTTATTAGAGAAATATAGTTCAGTCTAATTGATAATAAAGTTATAAATAATCGAAAAAATCGAATAATTAGCTAAAAAACGGCAAAATATTATTTTTGATGTACTTATTACTTTAAAAATGGCGTACAATAGGGCATAAGGCACAAAATTTTTTTAATATGACCCAATGGGGATAATAATGCCTGAATTACGTTCAAAAACCTCGACTTTTGGAAGAAATATGGCGGGTGCGCGCGCGTTGTGGCGTGCGACCGGCATGACAGATGGTGATTTCAAAAAGCCGATTATTGCCGTGGTCAATAGCTTTACCCAATTTGTTCCTGGGCACGTACATTTAAAAGATATTGGGCAATTGGTTGCACGCGAAATTGAAAAGGCAGGCGGCGTTGCCAAAGAGTTTAATACAATTGCGATTGATGACGGTATCGCAATGGGGCATGGCGGCATGCTTTATTCATTACCATCACGTGATTTAATTGCCGATTCTGTTGAATATATGGTCAATGCGCATTGTGCCGATGCAATGGTATGTATTTCCAATTGTGATAAAATCACACCTGGAATGTTGATGGCGGCTATGCGCCTTAATATCCCTGCTATTTTTGTCTCTGGCGGCCCGATGGAGGCAGGCAAAGTTAAAATTGGTGATAAAACCCATTCACTTGACCTTATTGACGCCATGATTCAAGCTGGCGATGACAGCGTTTCCGATGAACAAGTAAAGGCCGTTGAAGATGCGGCATGTCCAACCTGCGGCTCTTGTTCTGGAATGTTTACCGCAAACTCTATGAATTGCTTAACTGAGGCGATGGGGCTGTCGTTGCCTGGAAACGGAACCGTGGTTGCAACCCATACATTCCGCGAAAGATTATTCAAAGAAGCTGGTCAAAAAATTGTCGAGCTTTGCAAAAGATATTATGAACAAAATGACGAAAGCATTTTGCCGCGCAATGTTGCAAATAAAACCGCACTTGAAAATGCGATGGCGCTTGATGTGGCAATGGGTGGGTCAACAAATACGGTTTTACATATTCTTGCAGTCGCTAAAGAGGGCGGCATCGACTTCACCATGAAGGATATTGACCGTATTTCACGTAAAGTTCCGTGCCTTTGTAAAGTTGCCCCTGCGGTGCAAACTGTTCATATCGAAGATGTTCATCGCGCCGGCGGTATCATAAGCATTTTAGGTGAATTATCACGCGCTGGTTTGATTGAAACCTCTGCACCAACTGTTCATGCGCCAACATTGGGCGACGCAATCGCCAAATGGGACATTATGGTATCGAACGATGATGGCGTGAATGAATTTTTCCGTGCGGGCCCAGGTGGCGTTCGTTCGGCAACTGCATTCTCACAATCTATGCTGTGGAAAGAAACTGATAAAGATCGTGCCAAAGGCGTTATTCGTTCAAAAGATAATGCTTTTACCAAAGATGGTGGCTTGGCGGTGCTTTATGGTAATTTGGCGGAAAATGGTTGTATCGTAAAAACCGCTGGCGTTGATGAAGAAATTTGGAAATTCTCTGGCCCTGCCAAAGTATATGAATCGCAAGAAGACGCGGTTAAGGCAATTTTGGCAAATCAGGTGGTTGCGGGTGATGTGGTCGTTATTCGTTATGAAGGGCCAAAAGGTGGCCCTGGTATGCAGGAAATGCTTTACCCAACCTCGTATTTGAAATCAAAACACTTGGGTAAACAATGTGCGCTTATTACTGATGGTCGTTTTTCTGGCGGGACATCGGGGCTTTCAATCGGTCATGCTTCTCCCGAAGCTGCGGCGGGTGGTTTGATTGCCTTGGTTGAAGAAGGTGACATTATCAAAATCGATATTCCAAACCGTTCAATCGCGCTTGATGTTTCTGATGAGGTTTTGGCAAAACGATTGGCGGCCGAAAAGGCGCGTGGACATGATGCCTTTACACCGAAAAAACGCGATCGTTATGTTTCCCAAGCATTACAGGCATATGCGGCGATGACCACTTCTGCTGATACTGGTGCGGTGCGTGATATTTCGCAATTACGCAAATAAAATCGGTGGCGGCGGGGTTATTCGGCGATTTTTCGCAAAAATGCAACCAAACCCCGCCCCTCTAGTTTTCCGCCGCCTTCGGCAAGTGATTGCAGGGCGGCTGAATGGCTTAGTTGTTTTATAATTACAGCTAGTTCGCAGATTGGGATTTTGGGTTTCAGGTTCAATTTTGCAAAAATCGCGCTCAAGGTTTCTTCTAATGCCTTATATTGTGCGGCCATGAATTCAGCATAATCAGCACTAAATTCAGGGTTGCGCGCCGCATTAATTGCTAATTCATAATTGAAAATAATCCAATCCTTATCTTGATTGCCATCAATCAACCATTTTTCAATTTGGTCCAATAAGTCTTCCGGTGCAGATTTTTCAATTAAATCAGCAAAACTTTCAAAAGTATCATCCTTATGTTTTCGTAAAAGCGAAAGCATTAAATCTTCTTTGGATGCAAAGTTTGAATAGAATGCCCCTTTTGAAAAACCCGCTTTGGCAACTATTTTATCAATCGATGTTCCGTTAAGCCCGTTTTGCGTGAATAATTCTTGTGCTGCTGCGATTAACTTTTCTCGAGTTTGCGCCTGCGAAACTGCACGGGTGGTTTTTTGCGATTTATTTTCCAACCTAACCTCTAAAAGCAATTGACATACTATTTAGTATGTGAAATAGATACCAAATAGTATCTTAAACTAAATTGGGAATCTAAACAATGACAATAAAGACAATTTTGGTCACTGGTGCAACTGGTCTTTTGGGAAATAATCTTGTACGTGAAGCAATTGCGCAAGGATTTAATGTAAAAGCAATGGTGCGCAATATCGCAAAGGCGCAGCAGCAATTTAAAGATTTGCCACAAGTCGAATTTGTCGAATTCGATATGTTTAACATCAAAAACCTTGATTATGATTTTGCGGGCATTGATGCATTATTCCATACTGCGGCATTTTTTAGGGATTCATATAAAGGCGGCACGCATTGGCAGGAATTATACGAAACCAATGTTATGGGAACCAAGATTTTATTACAAAAGGCCTATGATAAAGGTGTGCGGAATTATGTTCATATTTCTTCAATTGCGGTTTTGGATCGCTTTAAAGATAGGGCAACAACTGAAAACGACCTTGCCGATGTAAATAAGGTTGATGATTATTATCGCAGCAAGATTTTATCCGATCGCGAAGTATATGAATTTGCCAACAAACACCATGATTTAAATTATCGCTTTGTTTTGCCGGGGTGGATGCATGGGCCGGGTGATATGGGGCCAACATCAGCGGGACTGATGGTTATGGATTTTCTTAAAAAGAACCTTCCTGCCATTCCACCGGGTGAATTTTCATTGGTTGATGCACGCGATGTTGCAAAAATTGCTCTTCTTGCACTTGAAAAGGGGCGGCAAGGGGAAAGCTATTTGGCGGCGGGGCGCACTATGAAAATGGAAGAACTATTGGCGATGTTAGAAAAAATAAGCGGTATAAAAGCGCCAACATTCAAAGCACCAATCCCGATGCTTTTCTTAATGGCTTATATAAGTGAGATTGGTGCAAGATTGTTTAAAAAGCCTGCTTTGATTAGCATTGCGTCTTTAAAACTATTAATTCGGGAACAGGGTGTGATGAATTTTGACCACACCAAAACCCATAGTGAATTAGGTTTTGATTTTAGACCTGTTGCCGAAACCCTGCGTGACGAAATCGCGTGGATACGTGCTAATTTGCTTTAGCAACCAGTGAAAGTGATTGCGAAACAATAATTTTATGAAATGGCTTGACCGCAAACAAATACGCCTTGCCTAAAATATTGTGGGTTTGCACATAGGTTGATGAATAAACAAATCTGTTTGAATGAATGGTTTCAACCTCTATCACAATCCTAAAATTCAGGTGCTTGTCATCAAAGCCAAGCACAAGCATATCATCGCTTTTGTGGATAATGGGAAACATTCCGATTGTCTTTTGGTTTTCATCTAAAGGTGCGCTAGTTTTGATTCCGAATGGTGCAACAAGCAAATTACGCAATGCCATAAGCGGCATTACCCACTTTGGACCTTTTTCAATTGCAATTATTGCCGCCTGTTCCGCCGAAAGTATTTTATCGGTTTTTATTACAAAACAATCTGCAAAACTATATGGTTTGAATTCAGATGCGTTGTCTCTTATTCGGATCTGCTTTACGCCCGAAGTTGTTTTTGTTGACAATATTCCTAACCCCCGTTGCAAAACAATTAAAATCAATTAATTAAATTGGCAAGCTTTATAACATTATACTTTGTAAAGGTATGGATTATGTTGAAACGTATTGGTGCTTCATTGTTTGTTTTTGCGCTTTCGGCATCGTTGCCGCAAACTACATTCGCCAATGATAGCGAGGCGGAATATGCCTTGGGCGGTTTAAAACTTGTGCAAAGCAAATATATTTCCATGGATTCAGAAGACTTGTTTATTTCTGCTGAATTGGTCAAGGTTTCTTATAAATTTACCAATAATTCGGACAAGGATATTAAAACCACGGTTTCGTTTCCTTTGCCTGCAATTCCATATGAAATTACCGATGAATATTATGAGGATTTGAACCTTCCGAATTATGATGATTTGAATTTTAAAACCCTTGTCGATGGTAAACCAATTTCATACCGTAAAATTGTTACGGCAGAAGTTGGTGGCAAGGATGTCAGTGCAGTTTTAACAAAATATAAATTGCCGATTGATTGGGTGGCGCTGCTTGGCACTGGTAAAGACTGGTCTGATAATGTTTCGGTCAAGCAAATGGACGAGTTGGAAAAACAAGGCCTTTTGAAGAAAGACAGTGATGATACATATACACCTGCGTGGTCGGCACGCACCAGCATTGTAAGAGAGCAAGTTTTCCCTGCACATAAAACCATTTCAGTTGTACATTCATACCGACCATTAGCGGGAGGAAGTGTTGGTGGTGCGCTTTCTGTATTGGGTGAAAATAAAGATCTCGCAAAAGAATATGACGAAAAATATTGCACCGATAAATCTTTTATTTCGGGCTTTCAAAAAGCCGAGGCGGCGGCAATCGCCAAGGAGCAATATTATTCTGAAACTTGGCTTGGTTATGTTCTTAAATCGGGTGCAAATTGGCAAGGGCCAATTAAAAACTTCCACCTTACAATTGATAAAGGTAGCCCAAAAAACCTTGTAAGTTTTTGCATGGATGGGGTAACAAAAACATCACCTACCAAATTTGAAGTATTCAAAAAAGATTTTGAACCTACCAAGGATTTGGATATTTTAATCGTTAACTTCTAGGCATTGCGCAATAATTTTAACAATTGTAATGGGCGCGGTAGTGGCATTGGATTTCCGGCATGGTCATCCATTAATTTATCCATTATCACACCTTTGATGGGCGCCATTTTATCGGCAACACGTATTAAAACCTTACGCGCTACCTGTGCCACTGGGTGATCATTGGTATAAAGCTTCACAATCGCTGCCGTGCCAAGATAAAGTGGTAGGGTTGCACGCTGATGGTTGGTTTCAAAATCTTTCAAAACCGCCCATGAGCCAATGTCTTGACCGCGCGCTAAGGCACTTCGCAGTGAGTTTCGCAAAAACTCGATACCGGTAAGGCCAAAGTTAAAACCATGTGCGGTAACCGGGTGCATTCCAACCGCAGCATCGCCAATCAGTGCAAAACGTTTTGCTACGAATTTATCGGAATATACACCCACCAACGGATATGGGTAACGCGCGGTTATAAGTTCCATTTTACCCAATTTATGACCAAAATTTTCAGAACACCATTCGGTATATTCTACGTCACTTAGTGCCATAAGGCGTTTGGCTTCATCATGTTTAACCGTCACTACCATTGAACAGCAATTATCATTAAGCGGTAAAATCGCCATTGTGTGACCAATATGGAAATTCTCACTTGCGATATAATCATGCGATTTTTCATGGCGCATTTTGGCGACAATCATGGTTTTTTCAAAATTATATTTTGAAGCCGGAAGGCCGACCATGTCACGAATATCTGAAAAACGGCTGTCGGCAGCGATTAAAAGTTTTGCATCAAGCTCAACCCCGCTTTTAAGTTTGACCATTACATTTTTGGGATTAATTTTTAAATCTTCAATGCCTTCATTATCAAAGATTTTGATATTGGCGTCATCTTTAACAACATCAATCGCCGCTTTGCGAATTTCATGGTTGGAAATGATATATGCCAATTGCTTGGTATCATTGGAGCTAAGCCCCATAAAGAATTCTTCACCCGCATTATAAACTTTGGCTGATTGAATGATTGAAATTTCTTGAGGTTCAATCCTGTCCCACATATCAAGTTCAGACATCATATGCTGTGAACGGTGGGTAAGTGCAATTTCGCGACCGTCATATTTGGGTTCAAGGATTGCATCCACGCCTTGGCGTTCAATTATTGCTACTCTTAAGCCAAGCTGCGATACCGCTTTTGCCGTTGAAAGACCCGCTGGCCCCGCGCCAACAATAATAATATCATATTTGGCAATAGTCGGATTAACAGATGGGTTTTTTGCGTTTTTGCGCGGTTTTGCACTGGTCACTTTAATTGTCCTTACTTAATGCAATTTAATTTATGCTTTTTGCCCCAAATGCGACAATTTTACTATGCGACATAGTTGCTTAGATAATGATAAAAATATTTCCGAGCGTGATGCTTGGTAATTGATAATCACAAAATATTCGGATATGTTAAACAAAGTTTAGTTGGCATGAGTCTTTGGCGGGAGTAACGTATTGAATATTATTTCTGACATTTTGTCCCACCTAAAACATATTAAAATCAATCAATTAGTCTATGTTTGCGTTTAAATCAGGGGTTAATCTTTAATAAAAATAATTGACAATTAATTGTTGCACTACTAATACAACAATTAATTGTTGTATAGACGATGCAACAATATAAGGAGCGGTAGATGCAAGACCGTGGTTTAGTCAAAAAAATCTTTGCTGTTATTGGGGTCAAGTTGGTTTTGCTTACCCTTATTTGGGCGTTTTTTATTAACGACTACAAGGTCTCGGTCACGCCACAATCGGTAGAATCACATTTTTCTATCAATAAATAACTCAAGAAAAGGCGATAATTATGCAGGAGCATTTGGTAGATATTTCGCGGTTACAATTCGCAATTACCGCGCTTTACCATTTCTTGTTCGTACCACTTACTTTGGGGATGACATTCATATTGGTGATTATGGAAAGCACCTATGTCATGACGGGCAAGCAAATTTACAAGGATATGACAAAATTTTGGGGCAAATTATTCGGGATTAACTTTGCTCTTGGTGTAACCACCGGTATTACAATGGAATTCCAATTCGGCACCAATTGGGCATATTATTCGCATTATGTGGGTGATATTTTTGGTGCGCCGTTGGCAATTGAAGGTTTGATGGCATTCTTTTTGGAATCAACTTTTATCGGTCTTTTCTTCTTTGGTTGGGATAAATTAAGTAAGCAAAAACACTTGATGGTGACCATTCTAATGGCGATTGCGACCAATTTGTCTGCATTATGGATTTTGATAGCCAATGGTTGGATGCAAAATCCGGTTGGTTCCGATTTTTCTTATGTGACTATGCGTATGGAAATGACTAGCTTTTGGGACGTTATTTTCAACCATGATGCACAGGCAAAATTTGTGCATACGGTTTCGGCAGGTTACGTAACTGGTGCAATCTTTGTGCTTGCAATTTCATCTTATTATTTATTACGTAACAAGCATATTGAATTTGCCAAACGTTCATTCCGTATTGCCGCTGCATTTGGCTTGGCGGCAAGTTGCTCGGTTATCGTTTTGGGGGATGAGTCTGGTTATACCGTAAGCGAAGCACAAAAATCAAAAATGGCGGCACTCGAAGCCATGTGGCATACTGAAAAAGCCCCTGCGGGTTTGACTTTGGTTGCCTCGATTGACGAAAAGGCACAAAAAAACAATTGGGAAATTAAAATCCCTTATGTGCTTGGCCTAATCGGCACACGTAGTGTCGATAAACAATTGCCTGGCATTT
Organism: Hyphomonadaceae bacterium UBA1933; assembly: GCA_002337085.1. Classification (GTDB taxonomy): domain Bacteria; phylum Pseudomonadota; class Alphaproteobacteria; order Caulobacterales; family Aquidulcibacteraceae; genus Pseudaquidulcibacter. Next base: position 782,130 of record DDFH01000006.1, read on the forward strand.
TGGAAATTAAAGCGGAAAATAAAGAACGTATCATCAAGGGTATTACTGCGGTTAAAATGCTTGATGAATTGCGTAAAAATCCGAAAAACCCTGAACTTGCGGCACAATTTGAAAAAGTTAAAGGCGATTTAGGTTATGGTCTTTTGCTTCGCAAATATGTGACCAATATGGACGAGGTTACACCAGAAATTATTACCAAAGCCGTCAACGATACCATTCCAAAAGTTGCCCCAATGTTTTGGAGCTTTAGGTTAATGGTCGGGCTTGGTTTTACCATGTTATTCTTGTTCATTGCATCATTTTATTATTCGGTAAAAGGCAATTTTGCTGAAAAGAAATGGCTTTTGACTGCTGCAACATTGGCATTGCCATTCCCATGGATTGCGTCTGAAGTTGGTTGGTTTGTTGCCGAATATGGTCGTCAACCTTGGACAATTTATGGCGTATTACCAACCCATTTGTCGGTCTCTGCCTTTAGTGTTGCCAATGTTTATGGCTCTTTGGCTGGCTTTATTGGCTTCTATACATTGCTCTTGGTGGTTGAAATGTATCTTATGATAAAATTCGCCCGCCTTGGCCCACAAAATTACGCAACACAGCATTAATCAGGGGATTAAAATGTTAGATTATACAATTTTAAAAATTATCTGGTGGGTGCTGGTTGGCGTTCTTTTGATTGGCTTTGCCATTATGGATGGTCATGATATGGGCGTTGGCACATTGCTTCCATTCGTTGGCAAGGGTGATACTGAAAGACGTGTTGTTATCAATACGGTTGCCCCGCATTGGGATGGTAATCAGGTATGGTTCATTACAGCGGGTGGCGCGGTCTTTGCAGCATGGCCACTTGTCTATGCCACCGCATTCTCTGGCTTTTATTGGGCGATGATGGCGGTTCTATGGTCATTATTCTTTAGACCAGTTGGCTTTGATTATCGTTCGAAAATCGAAAATAAAACTTGGCGTCAAACATGGGACATTGGTTTGTTTATTGGTGGATTTGTGCCACCAGTGATTTTCGGTGTGGCATTTGGCAATCTTTTACAAGGTGTTCCATTCTATTTCGATAATAATCTTTTGCCGCATTATACCGGAAGCTTCTGGGCCTTATTAAACCCATTCGCATTATTGTGCGGCTTGGTTTCAAGTTCGATGATTATTTTCCATGGTGCAAATTATCTTATGTTACGTACCGAGGGGGATATTTATAATCGCTCTAAAATTGCGGCAATGATTTTTGGCCCATTAACACTTGTGCTATTTGCCCTTGCGGGTATCTGGTTAAAAATGGGCATTAGTGGTTATGCACTTGTTGGCAATTATGACATTGGCGCGTTGCCAAACCCACTTGATAAAACGGTTACTCATGAAGTTGGTGCGTGGTTGAAAAACTATTCAATCATGCCGATAAGTATGGCTGTTCCAGCACTCGGCTTTGTCGCAGGGCTGGTGGCAATTCTTTTGGGGAAAATCAACCGTCCAGGCGTGGGCTTTATCTTTACCTCTTTGATGATGGCAGGGATTATTGGCACCGCAGGGGTTTCAATGTTCCCATTCATTATGCCTTCTTCAACTGATCCAAAATCGAGCCTTTTGGTTTGGGATAGTGTTTCAAGCCACCTTACCCTCGCGGTGATGTTTTGGGCAGCGGTGATATTTGTACCAATCATTATCTTTTATACCTCATGGGCATACAAGGTCATGAGCGGTAAAGTCACCAAAGAATATATCGAAGAAAACAAACACAGCGTCTATTAAGGAGTATTTATAATGTGGTATTTCGCATGGGTTTTAGGCGTTGGCTTTGCAATTCTATTTGCAATTTTAAACGCAATATGGGGCGAAAATGAAGAAGAACGCCGTAATTCAAAATAACACAAAACCACCCCAAAAGGATGGGATGACCGGCATAAGCTGGTCATCCCTGACCCTTGGTTTGGGTATAATGTTTTTAGGCAGCATCTATCCATTTGTTTTTGCCAAAAATGGTGCGGTTAATCACAGTGTTTTGATGCTGTTTATGTGGGCAATGGCGGCAGGAATTATTCGTGGTGTTGGCTTTATACCCAATAATCCAATTTTGCGAATGATGGCTTCGTCATATGCGGCATTTATTGCTTTTGCGCTCGCGCTTGGGCTAATGTTCTTATAGGGAACGTCACAAAAACTTCACCAATTATTCGCGTATTTGCAAAACAACACCTCTATCGACACCAAATACTTATGGTGTTGATTAGGGGTAAATCACAAATGTCAAAGAAATTTATTCTTGCTGCGGCGGTATCGTCTGCGGCATTGATTTCGGGCTATGCTTATGCCGATGAAGATGCGAAAACCGTTGTCGTATTTGGAACGCGTGCTGCGGAAAGAAATTCTATCGATCAGCAGAAAAATTCAAAAAATCTTGTAAATATTATCACCGCCAATGATGCTGGCAAACTTCCTGATCAAAACGTTGCCGAGGCTGTGCAGCGCGCACCAGGGGTCACAATGGATGATGACCAAGGTGAGGGGCGTTATGTTGTAATTCGCGGTCTTGATCCATCAATGGCTGCGGTACGGGTAAATGGTCAAGAGGCTGCTGCACCAGAAACAAATACACGTTCGGTTAAGCTTGATACCGTTCCGGCTGGCTTGGTTGGTTCTGTTGAAATTATTAAAAATCAAAGCGCAGAATATGATGCCAATGCTATTGCCGGCGTAGTTAATATCAAAACCATTTCGGCATTTGATAAAAAGAAGCCATTCATCGCAGGTCGTGTGAGCGGAACTTATATCGATTTGAATAAGAAAAATGCTTATGATGCTGATTTCTCTGGCGCAAAAAGATTTGGTGCCAATAAAGAATTTGGCGTTGCCTTTGCATTGAACGCATCGCGACGCCCACAAGCATCAGAAAACATTCAAGGTACAGAAAATTGGTCTGTTGATGGTAAACCCGATGATTGGCGATTGCGTTCATATTATGTAATTCGTAATCGCCAAGGTGCGGCATTAAACCTTGATTATCGCCCTAATGACAATTTGCAATTATATGCCAAAACCCTTTATTCACACTTTACCGATCTTGAACAACGTCAGCAATTTCGTGTGAATCTTGATGGTGCTGCTTTAACATCATTGGGTAATGATACTTATTCATTTACTGCCGCAAAAGCCGCAACACGCGACATGAAATATCGTGATGAGGATGAAAAAATCCTAACTATGAATATTGGCGGTAAATATTTCATGGGGCAAAATAAACTTGAAATTGATTTCACAAATTCAAGTGCCAAAAAGAATGACGACCCGCGTTATAACTTCTTATTCACAAGCGGAAAGAAAAACCTAACTGGTACGCTTGATTTGAATGAGACGCTTTTCAACGTCACACCGGCGTCAATTTATTATGATGCTTCACAATATACTTCTAAAGATTCAAAGTCTAAAGCAGCTATTTTGGAAGCCGACCATTATCAAGAAGACTTGAACCAGTTCAAAGCTGATTACACAATGCCAACCGAAATGTTTGGCAATACTGAGTTTAAATTCGGTGTAAAATATGCAGATCGCCATAAACAAAGCGCGATTGATTACCGTGCGTATAGTGTGAATGGTCTTGTGCTTTCAAACTTTACTAATGGCACAGTTGACCCAATGTACGGCTCTAAATATGCGTTTGGCCCGGGCGTTGATTTCCAAAAATCACTTGATTATGCGCACGCGAATAATCTTCTTGTGCTTGATAGTGCGGCTTCTGCGGCTTCTGATTTGGGTGGCGACTATGACGTAAAAGAAAAAGTTACCGCCGCCTATGCGCAAGCAACCATTGTGAACGGCGATTTGACAATTATCCCAGGTATCCGTTTTGAACACACTAATTCAGAATTTGCGGCAAAGAAATTTACATTGTCTTCACCGCTTGACCTTGGCTTTAATAACTTTGGTTCAAAAGATTATAATGATTTCTTCCCGTCAGTAGTTGGCAAATACGCGCTTGGCGATAATCAGCAATTAAGATTCGCGGTAACAACCTCGATCGGAAGACCGAATTATGTTGATATTGCGCCATATGTAAATATCGACACAAGTGGCGATAAAATAGAGCAGGGTAATCCCGACCTAAAACCGCTTAAATCCGTAAATCTTGATTTGGGTTATGAGCATTATTTTGGCAAGGGTGGTGTGGCATCAGTTCAGGCTTTTTATAAAGATATAAAAGACCCAATTTTTGAAACTAGCAGCAAAGTTTCAGGTGGCACTTATGATGGTTATTCACTATCAAGTTTTGCAAACCTTTCGGATGCAATGGTTTATGGTGTCGAGCTTAGCTATGTAAATCAATTTACTGCATTGCCTGCGCCATTTGATGGCTTTGGGGTTAATCTTAATTTGACCTTGCAAAAATCATCAACCGATGGTGCACCGGGCAGAAGTGACAAAGTTCGTTTAATTTATACTTCTGATACCACCGGAACTGCAGAAGTAACCTATGAGAAGAAAAACCTTACTGCACGTCTTGCTTATTCGTATCGTTCAGAATTCTTGGATACATTGGGCGAAACCAAAGCCACCGATATTTATACAAATGGTCGTGGTAAAGTTGACTTTAAACTTGGTTACGCGCTTACCGATAATGTTCAAGTATTTGTTCAAGGTAAAAACCTTAATGAATCACAATGGCGCAGATATATTGGCCAACGTAATCATTTGGTTGAAAACGAATTTTATGGCAAAACATGGTCTTTCGGTGTTGAGGCAAAGTTTTAATTCATGAAAAAGATAATTTCCGCGTTAATTGCATTTTTGGTTTTATCCCCAATTTGGGCGACTGCAAAAACACATGATAATAAGCCAACATTAGAGCGGGTTGTTGTCATCATGCGTCATGGCATTCGCCCGCCAACCAAAGAGGTTTTTGTCCCCCAAGGTGCAACAAACCGCGTTTGGGCAAAATGGGACGTGCCATATGGTCATTTAACTGCCCATGGTGGTTTGGCAATTACCAAACTTGCAGAATTTGACGGCGGAAATTATCGTGGATTTTTGGGTTCTAATTGTAAATCATTGCACGTGGTTGCCGATGTTGATCAACGCACCCTAAAAACCGCAGAGATTTATGGAAAAACCATCGCGCCAAAGTGCAATATTAATGTTGAACATGTGGCATTGGACGGTGTTGATAAACGCTTCTCACCCTTTGAAGGCAAGGTAAATCTTGATAGTGCAATGTTGCTTGCTGCTGCTCAAAGGCAATTGCCAAATGGTGGTTTTGCAGCACTTCATCAAAAATATGCGCCACTTTTGGCAAAATTGGATAAGATAAGTGGTTGTTGTGCGCCACCAATTTGTCCAGATAATAAAGCTTGTGGTCTCAATGATTTAAAAACCGATTTTAGCATTAAAAAAGGTGGGCGTGTAAAAATTGACGGCGGTCTTGATATTGCATCGACCATGGCACAAGTACTTTTGCTACAATATACTGATGGTAAGCCATTAAGTGATGTTGGTTTTGGTGAAGCAAGCGTCGATGATGTTCGTGCATTTTCTCAATTCCATGCCTTGGAATTTAATTTGATTGCCCGTCCAAGTGCGATTGCAAAAATTGGCGCAAAGCCATTATTAAAAGAAATTGAAAATGGCTTATTTGCCGCCAATGCACCAAAATATTCGGTGTTTGTTGGTCACGATACAAATATTGCCAATATTGGCGGCGCATTAGATGTACACTGGGTTGCCGGCGACCTTGCACCAGATGATCCTTCACCCGGTGGTGCTTTAATATTTGAAAAATGGCGCAGCAAAAAAGGTGGCGAATATGTTGTGGTTCGTTACCGCTCCCAAACTTTGGATGAGATGCGCAACCTCGGCAATTTAAAATCAAACGCCAGCAAAATATTATCGCAACCATTATGCGATGCAAAGACAGCGTGTTCTGCGGCAAGGTTTAAAAAACTACTGCTTGCAAATTAGTGGTGATTACAAAAGAATTAAACTTTTTACTTTAGTGCGGGCATTGCAGGATATAATAATTGCAATGACCAAAGACAAAAACCTTATCTCTCTTTCCGCTAATTCAAACTATATTCCAGGTCTTGACGGTGTGCGTGCAATCTCAATATTGATTGTGCTGGTGTCGCATTTTGGGCTTGGGAAAATTGTTCCTGGTGGCTTTGGGGTTACGATATTCTTTTTTGTTTCGGGGTTTCTAATTACCCGCCTTTTGGTTGGCGAACAGAATAAAACAGGCGGCAATATTAATCTTCCAAACTTTTATATCAGGCGGTTTTTGCGCCTTATGCCTGCGCTTTATGCCTTTGTGGCATTCACTTATTTCTTTAGCCTTTTGTTTGGCGTCAAAGCGACAACTGGGCAAACTTTTAGTGCCTTATTATATTTCGCCAATTATTATGATGTAATCTGGCAATATTTTGGTTGGGCTGAGCGGATTGTACCGTGGGGTCATTTGTGGTCCTTGGCGGTTGAAGAGCATTTTTATTTACTATTCCCATTTGCGCTTGCTGTTTTTGGACGCAATCAAACATCACGCCTAAAACTTATACTCACACTAATTATTGGGGTTGCAATCTGGCGCTATTTTGCATTTACTGCGCTAAAACTTCCTGAAACTTATACATATTCTACAACTGATTGCCGAATTGAAAGTATTGCGTGGGGTTGTTTATTGGCGGTGCTTTTCGATGGCTTTGCGTCATCAAAAAAGCGCCTTAATGTGTTGATTGGCTGGCATTGGGTTGGCGTAGGTATTGGAATAATATTATTTTCTTTGCTTTACCGTGATGAAACATTCCGCGCGACCATGCGTTATAGCGTCCAAGGCATTGGAATTTTTATCCTAATCTTGAATTTATATGCATTTCAGCCAATGGGCTTCGCCCTGAATATTCTGGAATTGAAACCAATTAGATTTTTTGGTCGTTTATCATACTCGCTTTATTTATGGCATTATCCAGTTTTATGGGGCTGCTACCGTATGATTGGTGAAGATGTTGGCGACGTAATTTTACCCGCCAAATTATTGATAGTCGCCATTATCGGTAGCCTTGGATTGGCACTATTATCCTATTATTTTATTGAACGACCATTCTTCGCATTGCGTAAAAAATTTGGTGGAAAGCCAGTTGAGGAAATGCGCGCCTAAAACGCTATACTATCCACCACAGGTTTCGCGTACGATTAAATCGGTTGGCACGCGTTCCGATGCTATCTCGGCCTCACCACCTGATGCAATCAGTTTTGAAACCAGTAATTTGCCCGCCCGCGCCACATTTTGCGATATTGTTGAAAGTGCGGGGTCAGAGAAACTTGCAAATTGCACATCGTCATAGCCAACAATTGAAACATCTTGCGGCACGCGGATATTATTGCGTTTCAATGCGCGTAATGCACCAATTGCAATCATGTCCGATGCGGCAAAAATTGCATCAAACTCCCGTTTCTCACCGATTAATTCGCTGGCACTTGCTTCACCTGAAACGGCGTCAAAGTGGGTTGGTAAAATTAGGTTTTGATCAGGCTCAATCCCCACTTCACGCAATGCCTCAAGATAGCCTTGATAGCGTTGTAAGGCCTCGCCGGCGACTGTATCGCCAAAAAAGGCAATACGTTTGCGTCCCAATCGTAAAAGATGTCTTGTGGCGCGTCTTCCACCTACGAAATTGTCAGAACCAACCGAGCAATATTGCTGCCCCGGTAATTCAGCGCCCCAAACCACAAACCTTGCATGGCTTTGCGCAAGTTCGTTAAAATCTTCGTGTAATGTTGATTGCCCAAGGAAAATAATACCATCCGAACGATTGGTTTCCATAACCTCCAACAACTCGTCATGATTTGATGGTGATGAGTGGGAAACCAGAAAATCAACACCTCTTTCACGGCTTGCTTCGCCAATTGCGGCAACCAGTTCAAGAATGAATGGATCCGAAAGTTTTGGTTCGCGCGCTTGTGGGCGTGGGATGACGATGGCGATTGTTGCCTCTGCACCCAATGGGCCGGCGGGGGTATAGCGGCGGAATTGGTAATTATTGGCGATTGCCAATTGCCAGATGCGTTTCTTGGTGGCTTGGTTAACATTTGGATGGTCGCTTAAGGCACGCGAAACAGTTGAAATAGAGACCCCAGCAAGTTGTGCAAGGTCTTCTAATTTACGCATGTCACCCAATTTCTTGCTATTAGACGACATATTTCCCCCTTGAAAAAAGTGTTTTGCAAAAATTTTCACATTGCAATGAATATAAAAACTAAGGTATAAAGCTATTAGTAAAAGGAAAACATCAGGTTTTTCTTAAATAAGTCAACAAAAATAAACAATAAAAGGGTGGAAAAATGCAAAAATTTGCAATTAAAAACGGCAATCGTCGTAAACTATTAATATCTGCGGCGCTTGCGTCATTTTTCCTGTTTGGCGCGCGTTTTGCCAATGCTGAAATTATCGGGGAAGTGAAATCGCCTGATAAGAGCGTTGATGTTAAAATCGACCTTGATGGGGAGGGGCGGATTCGTTATATCGTTGATAAAGACGGCAAGGAAATGATTGCCCCGTCAACTATGGCATTTTTGATGACCGATACGGGTCGTCTTGAACGTGGCCTGAAACTTGATTCGACTGCAACTGATACCAAAAATGAAACTTGGGAATTGCCTTGGGGTGAAACCCGTTATGTAAAAGATAACCATAATGAATTGACCCTTAACTTCACAGAAGTTGAGGGTGCAAAGCGTAAGGTTTCTGTAATCTTCCGTGTTTTTGATGATGGTATGGGCTTTAGATATTATTTCCCAGAAAATCGCAAATATAAAATCGAAGATGAGCTTACTGAATTTAATATTGCACCGGAATCAAACGCACTTTGGATTCCGGCAGGCGAATTAAACCGTTATGAATATTTATATCAAAACACCCCGTTAAAAGAGGTTACACAGGCGCACACGCCAATGACCGTTTCCACCAAAGACGGTTATTACATGTCATTTCACGAGGCGGCATTGGTTGATTATTCAGCAATGTGGATGCGCCGCTATTCAGGGCAAAATTTCCGCACCACTTTGTCACCATCACCTGATGGCATAAGGGTGAAAAGGGACGGCGCATTTTATACCCCGTGGCGCACAATTATTATTTCAAAAAACCTTGGCGGTTTGGTGGAATCCCATATCGAACTTAATTTGAATGAGCCAAATAAATTAGGTGATGTCTCATGGGTTCACCCGCAAAAATATGTTGGCGTATGGTGGGAAATGCACCTTGATAAAACCACATGGAATAGTGGCCCACGACATGGTGCAAATACCGAAAATGTAAAACGCTATATCGATTTTGCTGCTAAATATGGGTTTAGGGGTGTGTTGGTAGAAGGTTGGAATGTTGGCTGGGATGGCAAATGGTTTGCCAATGGTCGGGATTTTGATTTCAAAAAACCATATCCTGATTTTGATATGGATTATTTGTCAAAATATGCCGCCAAGAAAGGCGTTCATATTATTGGCCACCATGAAACCGGTGCGAATATTTGTAATTATGAAAAACAATTGGATGCGGCACTAGATTATGCCAAAGCCAATAATATTGAAGCTATTAAAACCGGTTATGTTGGCGATGCCGGCGAGGTTATTTCATGTGATAGTGGCGATGAAATCCGCATCTGGCATGATGGACAAAGAATGTCCGAGCATCACTTGAAAGTGGTTGAAGAGGCGGCTAAGCGTCATATTGCAATTAATCCGCACGAGCCAATTAAAGACACTGGTCTGCGCCGTACCTATCCAAATTGGGTGGCACGTGAAGGTGCGCGTGGCCAAGAATATAATGCGTGGGGCGTACCGCCAAATACCCCAAATCATGAGATTAATTTGGTCTTTACCCGGCTGTTATCGGGGCCAATGGATTACACACCTGGCATCTTTAAAATGGAAGGTAAGAATGGGCAAAAAATCCAAACCACACTTGCCAAGCAGCTTGCTTTTTACGTTGTAATTTATTCACCAGTTCAAATGGCGGCCGATTTGCCAGAGAATTATGAGGCTAATTTAAAAGCCTTCCAATTCATCCGCGATCTAAAAGTTGATTGGCAAGATACCAAATTTATGGATGGTAAAATTGGTGAATATGTTGCCATTGCCCGTAAAGACCGTGCATCAAATGATTGGTTTGTCGGTGCGATAAATAACGAAACTCCGCGTGATGTTGCCTTGAAACTTGATTTCCTTGATGACGGCAAAAAATATGTTGCGGAAATTTATCGCGATGGGCCAAATGCCGATTGGCGCACTAATCCATATGATATGATTATCGAAAAGAAACCTGTTAAAAAAGGTGACGTGTTAAACTATCGCCTTGGGGTTTCGGGTGGTGCTGCAATCCGTATCAAGGCGCAATAGATTTGAAATATGCCCATAGAAATTATGGGCATATTTTATTATAGATAAAATCTATTAAAATCCATAAAAACATTGATTGGATAAATAAAATCCATAATGTTATAAAACCTCCAAGAAATTTGGAGGTTTTTTTATGGCTAAACAACAGAAAATTGATATTGGCATTTCAGAAGATCATCGCAAAACAATTGCCGAAGGTCTTTCAAAATTACTTGCTGATTCATACACACTTTATTTGATGACACATAATTTCCATTGGAATGTAACCGGCCCAATGTTCAACACATTGCATAATATGTTTATGACGCAATATACCGAACAATGGACGGCACTTGATGAAATTGCCGAACGTATTCGCGCCCTAGGCTTTGCTGCACCCGGCACTTATAAGGAATTTGTAAAATTAGCGAGTGTTAAAGAAGTTGAAGGGGTTCCAAAGGCGCTAAAGATGGTTAGCTTGTTGGTTGATGCTCAAGAAACAACGGCAAGAACCGCAAGAAGCCTTTATGAAATTGTTGAAAAGGCAAGCGATGAACCAACGGCAGACCTATTAACACAACGCCTTAATGTACATGAGAAGACCGCATGGATGTTAAGAAGTCTTTTGGAAGAATAATTTTGGGGGTTGGCATTGCCAACCCCCTTAATTGTTTTCCCTGATAGGCAATGGCCTAAACTTTCAATAATAATATGCCCAAAGGCGGAAGTTTTTCAAGTGTTGCACCATTGACTTGTAATAAAATCTTCGAATTTTTTACAAATTGATAATTTACTGTCACAAAGCCTAAATTAAAGGCACAAATGACGGTTTCACCATCATATTCACGCTCAAAAATTAGGAGATTTTCGTCAACTTTGGTGAATTTAATGTCGCCCCATAATAATTCTGGTGTTGATTGGCGCATTGCCATTATCTTGCGCGTGTAATTTAGCATCGAATCGGGATTCGCTTCTTGGTTTGCCACCGCTTTTGGAAAGTGGCGAGAATCAATTGGTAGCCAGCTTTGACCGTTTGAAAAGCCGCCATTTCCCTGCCATACCATTGGTGAACGTGCGCCATCGCGCCCAAGTGTAAGGGGGTAGTTTTTAATCGCCTCAGGATCTTGGAGTTGTTCAAACGGAATATCAGCCTGTTCAAGCCCCAATTCTTCACCATAATAAAGAAAGATATTGCCCCGCATCGCCGCAAGCAATGCCATAAAGCACCGCGCCGCCGCCGCTTCATCGCGCCCTTTTGCCCACCTTGATACGCAACGTGGCGCATCATGGTTTGAAAACGCCCATGAAACCCAAAAATCTTGTGAGCCTAATACCGCATCTTGCACCAATTTTGGCGTAATTTCATCGGCATATAAAAATACAAAGCCATAAGCGGTATTAAGCCTTGTATTACCTTTGGTAAATTCACGCATTTCAACTGCCGCTTCGGCGCCACCAACCTCGGCAACGGTGAAGCGATTGGGGTATGAATTGATAACACCCGCTAGTTTTTCAATAAATGCCGGAATATCGGGGTGCGACATTGAATATTTTTGATATTGATAGTCAAATGGACGGGTTTTAATGCCATCAGTTTTTGGCGGGTTATCTCTAAATTCAGGATCGTGCATCAAGAAATTAAGCGCATCCAACCTAAAGCCATCGACCCCAAGCTCAAGCCAGAAGCGCGCAACTTTCAAAATTTCTTCCTGAACCTTGGGATTGTGAACATTTAAATCCGGTTGCTCTGGCAAGAAATTATGGAAATAATATTGTTTGCGGCGTGCATCCCATGTCCAGCTTGGGCCATAAAAAACCGATTGCCAGTTATTTGGCGGTGTGCCGTCTGGCTGGGCGTCCGCCCATACATAATAATCAGATTTGTCATTATCTTTTGAGATGCGGGATTCTTGAAACCACTCATGGGCATCGGATGTATGGGAATAAACCTGATCAATAATTACTTTTAGATTTAAAGAATGCGCTTTTGCCAATAATTCTTTAAAATCCGTCAAATTTCCAAACATGGGGTCAATGCCACAGAAATCCGCAACATCATAACCAAAATCTTTCATAGGCGAGGTGAAGAATGGTGAAATCCAAATGCCATCAACCCCCAATGAGGCGATATATTCAAGCTTTTCAGTAATGCCTTTTAAATCACCAATGCCATCACCATTCGTGTCCATGAAAGAACGAGGATAAATTTGGTAAATGCAAGCGCCTTTCCACCAAGGAAATTCGGTTTCAGATTTACTAAAGTGTTGTTGTGTCATTATTTTATTCATTTTACAGCTCTGTAAATCGCATAGCCAAAAGGTTCAAGATTAATTTGTAATATCGCATTTGTATCCGACGTGTTTACGCCGTTATTTATTAAATCATTCCACTTTTTGCTTTTGAAATTGGTTCTGATTTTTTCATTTATTGGCTTGTCAGAGGTGTTGAATGCAATGACAATCTCATTTCCTAAATCATCCACACGCGAAACCGACAATATGCCAGGGCCATTTTGTGTTTTACGGATAATTTGCTTCCCGCGCTTTAACGCCATATTGGATTGACGAATTTGCGCCAACATTTTTAACTGTTGATACAATGGATGCGATGGGTTGAAATTATTGTCAGCCGTTGTGGCAGTTGTTCCCAACAAAACATTGTCATTATAAGATGACACCTTTGACGGGAACATATCTTCACGTGCTGCTTGATCATTACCATGACCAGTAAAACCTTGCTCATCACCGGAATAAATTGTTGGGCTGCCGCGAAGTGTCATAAGCATGGCATTGGCAAGCTTTACCCGTGCCAAAAGTTCTTCATTGCTTGCATTTGGTAATGCTTTACGAAGCATCATGCCCAAGCGACCCATGTCATGGTTTGAGATAAAGGTTTGGTTAGTTAATGCAGTTTTATAGCCGTCTTGGTATAAAACATCGCTATCGAAAAGAAGGGTGAAGTTATCGGTGGGTTCGTTTTTACCAATTACGCCAAAAACTGTTCCTTGGAAGGAGAAATCTAACACCGCAGGTAATTTATCGCGCTTTGTATAAAGGGCGAGTGTGCCAACAGATGGGTTATCAAATGCAACCTCACCAAAAATATGGAAGTTTTTTATACCATTTTTTGCGGCGCGCGCTTGTATAGCAGGTATAAATTTTTGCCAGAAAATACTATCAACATGCTTGAATGTATCAATTCTAAAGCCATCGATTTTGTATTTATCAATCCATGTGCCGTAAATATCTATAAAACCAGAAATCACGCGTGGGTTAGAGGTATCAAAATCATCAAGCCCAGAAAAATCACCCTTTATTGTGCTTTCGCCCCACCAATCGCTATTTCCGCGATTATTGTAATATTGGGGATCATTTGTCCATGCCGGGGTTTTGGCATTTTCTTCACCCTTTGGAATAAAGGGGGTGTAAGCCTTTTGTGGATAATCATTGGTGTTGCGATATGGGCAAGGTTTATCAATACATTCTTTATATTGAATCACATCCGCCGAGTGGTTGGCCACAATATCCATATAGACCTTAAGTCCCATATTATGGGCCTTATCTATTAGTTGTTTATATTCTTGTTCGGTGCCATAATGTGGGTCAATCGTGGTGAAATCAGTAATCCAATAACCATGATAGCCTGCGCTTTCGTCCCCCTTTGGCCCCTGAACTGGTTTGTTTTTGAAAATTGGTGCGACCCAAATTGCGGTTGCCCCAAGCCCCTTGATATAATCAAGACGATTCATGAGCCCTTTTACGTCGCCGCCATGATAAAACCCCTTAGAGGTAGGGTCAAATCCAGTTACTAGCCTGTCGCCAATAAGACCACCCCTGTCATTGGATGTGTCACCGTTTTCAAAACGATCCGGTAAAAGGAAATAAGTGATTTCATCTTCGGGTAGGCGATTTACAAACTTATCGCCCGCCATTGCAAAAGATGGTGCAGTGCCCGCATAAAAAAGGGCAATTAAAGGAATTATACTTGTGGCAAAACTCGCTTTTTTAATGAACATTTCGTCACTACCCATTGTAAAAAGTTAAAGTATGCGTCCCCTGCTGTACTGGGGAGATGGCAGGGGACGCAAGATTGTAAAGAAGTGAAATCGGATGATTTATGGCATGCGCCAAATAAATTCGCGGCGTATCCGGCGCCAAACGAAATCCCCCTTCTTTTATTTTTTAATATTTTATACGTGGATTATTCTGCCTTATGTTTTTGCAAAAGTCCACAAAAAAAATACTTATTGATTGCAAAAAGTTTTTAATAACCCTATTTTTTTCCTTTAAATAAAGGCATTTATAAGATTTAATGATTTTGGCAAATTTTTGCAAAGTTTTGCATTAATTTGATATTGCCCGTTTTAAAAAATCGTCATGCAATGGCAATGGCGCCACAGCGTTGTTGATGGTTTGGCGTATGCTTCCTAGATAGCCTTGCAGATTATTTACATCGATAGAATTGGCATAAGCATGTGGATTTTGTGGAATCACGCCTTGGCCAACCAAAACTTGAAGCCAGCTAGGATATTTAAACAAATCATACATATTGGGCGAAAGGATTCCCGTGTTGCGGAATAAATCCATTTTATGCCTTAAGGTTTCTGGGATTGGCATTTTTTGTCTGTCATCCCAAAATTTGCTTTTAAGGCGATTTTCACCGCTGCTTTGTGCGACATAGTGAAGGACAATGAAATCGCGAACCATATCAAATTCGGTTGCACCTTGTTCATTAAATTCATCCACCAGATTTTTATCAATTCCTTTAACTGGCATCAATGCGATAAGGCGGGCAATTGCACCTTGGATAAAGTGAATTGCGGTTGATTCCAATGGTTCTAGAAAGCCATTTGATAAACCAATTGCTACGCAATTTTTATGGAAACTATATTCACGGCGACCGGCGCCAAATTTTACAATATTGGGATCGGCAAGTGCGGGGCCATCAAGATTGCGAAGCAAAACTGAGCAAGCCTCATCATCTGAAATATAGTCTGCACAATAAACATAGCCATTGCCAATGCGGTGTTGCAGTGGGATGCGCCAAGACCAACCGGCATCCTGTGCGGTTGCGCGCGTATATGGTGTTATTGGTGAAACCCCTTGGCACGGAGCATAGCACGCGCGATTAACCGGTAAAATATCGGTATAATCAAGGAACTTTACCCCTAATGCTTTGCCCATGAGTAATGAACGAAAGCCGGAGCAATCGACAAATAAATCGCCATCAACCTCTGTGCCATTCTCCATTACAACATTAGCAATATATCCGGTTTCGGCATCTAATTTTGTATCGACAATTTTACCTTCGATACGTTTTACACTTTTTGCTTCGGCATATTTGCGGAGATATTTTGCGTAAAGAGATGCATCAAAGTGATATGCCCATGGCATTCCATCAAGCGGCGCGCAATTAACTTTTTCAGGGCGCTCAAACTTATTATGTTTTGCCGCCTGATAGTTTAATGAATATTTCCATAAATCGTCTTTTGGGTCATTAAGGTATGATTTTAGCCAATAATTATGAAATTGCACCATGCCAGTATCTTTGCCAATTGTGCCAAAGGCGTGCATATATCGGTGACCAACCTCATACCAATTTACAAATTCAATCCCTAATTTTATGCTTCCTTTGGTTTCACGAAGGAATTCATTTTCATCTAAACCCAATAGTTGATGGAATAAATGAATAGATGGAATTGTGGCTTCACCAACGCCAATAATTCCTATTTCTTCTGACTCAATTAGTGTAATTTTGTGGGTTGTCCCAAACATTCTTGATAGCGCCGCCGCCGTCATCCAGCCAGCAGAACCACCGCCCACAATTGTAATATTATTCACCTCACCATTAATCATAATTTCCCCCAAGAAAATGGTTATAAATTAAAAAGCACCTGCCACAGTTTTAATGGCAGGTGCATTTATTTTTAATATTGGCAAAAACTAGAATTTATAACTAACTGATAGAGCATATGTTGGGCCATATTTTTCATATTTGAGAACACGTTCAGGATGATTTTTTGTATCATAAAGAACAAATGGTTCATCAGTTAAATTTGTTCCTGATAAATTCACTGAAAGACCTTTTGCAAGACCATCCTTGAATTCGTAACCAATTTGCGCATCAATAATGCTTTCAGATTTGACATAATGTGCACCAAGAGAACTATCAAAGTTCGGAACTTCGCCAAGCCATGTACCGCGATAACGATTGCTTATACGGGCAGAGAAGCCGTTTTTCTCATAATAAATTGTTGAGTTTACAACCCTTGGCGATAGGCCTGGTAGTTCAATTTTTACTCCAGTTGGTGAGACTTTGGATTCATTATAAGCTGCACTTATGATAACACCAAAGCCATCGAGAACTGGCGTAATTTCTTCGAACGGCAGGGAGACAGTAAATTCAACACCTCTGATATATCCGCCCTGTCCATTGGCTTTAATGGTGTTGAAGCCAGTGCGATTTGCATTTGCCAAAGAATAGGCCGCTGGAACTGGGTCATTTACACTAGTTTGTCCAGGAAGTAGGAAGCCGGTAAAGTCAACCATTTGTGTTTGATTATAAATATAGCTTGTCAATTCCTTGTAATATGCGGCAAGAGAAATATAACCTTTCCGCCCATAATACTTTTCTAAGGAAATGTCATAGGCATTCGCGCGCCATGGTTCAAGTTTTGGGTTGCCGCCGCCGTTTCCAGACCAATAATATACATTGCCATTGTTAACGATAACTGAACTATTGCTCGCAGTGCTCCAGCCGCCGCCGCCAGCCATGTCATCCATCCTTGGGCGTGAAATTGTCATAGCTGCCGCGAAGCGTAAATTAATATCGTCACGCAATGCAAAATTAAGATTGAGGCTTGGTAGTATGTCGGCATAATTGGCGCCATTTTTCACAGATGAAACCACCAATACGCCGCCAGTTGTGCTTGGGTCATTTGCGTAACCTGATGTAGTGCTTTGGTCGGCTCCTTGAATTTGAACACCAATATTACCTGATAAAGGAATATCTTTAACTTTGGTATCTATATCAAGTTTAACATAACCAGTGGTTAGTTTTTCACTTACGCTCCATGTGCTTGTAATATCGGAAACGCGGTCTCCGCCACCTGAATTTGTATCATCTCGCGCGTCAACGGTTCTCCAAAAGCCTGAATTATAAAGACCAAGCGCATCATAGCTTATCATGCCATGGGCATTGCCAAAGAAGTTGGTATCAAGTACGCCAGTGCGATATGCGTCAGGAACCACGGCATATGATCCTGATTTCAAATAAAGAATTGATTGCCACTGGTGTTTATCTTTTGTACGTTCAGCATAATTAAGGCCGAATGTTAAAAAGCTGAATGGCCCATCACCGGATAGTTTGTGCTTAAGTGACAGCTTCATCGCTTTAATTTCATCGGTTATATGCGGATTTCCCACATATCCTGAGCGTGAAGGACCACCACCCCAACCGCCGGGGTCGGTAAGATAAGTGGTGTTGAAATTAGAATAATCTAGACCGGATGTGAAATGGCTTACGCCATCAGGGTCTGTGGTAAATTTGATATTGTCGGTAACTACTGAACCATTTGGCCCTGTTCCTCCAGTTGATTCAACGCGCAAATCAGTGCGGTCAACTTTTGACCAACTTAGATCTGCATTTAGATTCCACGTATCGGTCAACTTATAATCGGCATTTAGGCCAAGAGAATCAACCTTGGCATCGCGTTGATTGTTGTAATTCTCAATGATTGTTGTGACGCCATTATATTGACCGCTTACAATCCGACCATTTTGTGCAACATATCCAGGTTGAAGTGTGGCTGAACTCCATTGTGTGCCGAACTCCATACGACGAATGGTTTGTAATTCTTTAAAATCTGAATGATAACCATCAATGGTTAAATGTAATTTGTCATTCGGTTTCCATTCAACAACACCTAAATAACCAGTTCGCTCATAATATGAAGACTGGATGCCATCTTTATCACCTCCGACTACATAAGTGTTATTCGGGCCATCTGCATATCCCCAAACTTCACGAGTTTGCGCTTGATAAGGGGTTTTATTGTATGCAACGCCTAGGGCAACGCCTAAAGTTTTATCAAGGAATTGATTGATGTAGGTTAAGCTTGCGCGATTGCCACCGGTTTCGAAACCAGGAACATTTGCTTTTTGGTCGTTTTGTTCACGGCGATAATTAACTGCAATAGTTTTTTTGCCGTAAGCCAATGGTTGAACGGTTTCAATATCAGCAGTACCTGCAATTCCTTGGTAAGACATACCTGCATCAGGCGTTTTGAAGACTTTGACCTGTGAAACCAATTCGGAAGGATATTGGTCAAATTCAACCGTACGATTATCGTTGGTAGATGCTTGTTCTCGACCATTAAACGTGGTTACGGTATAATCAGGGCCAAGGCCGCGAATTGAAAGAGTTTGCGCGCGGCCGTTTGTACGTTGTGCCGCAATACCAGGAAGGCGAGCAATTGATTCGGCAATTGAATTGTCTGGCAATTTGCCAATATCCTCAGCAGAAACGGCTTCTATGATAGAGGCGGATTTGCGTTTTGCGCTGATGGCGTCTTGGATACCTTTGCGGATACCAGTTACCACTACAACTGTATCATCTTTTTTTGTATCGGTAGTTTCTTGCGCAGAAGCAGTTGTTACTAGGCCAATAGAGAATAGACCTACTGCGCTTGTTGCGAGCAAATACGGTTTAATGCCCGCACGTTTAACGTGACGTTGATTGATTTTCATTCCTCACTCCCAGTTTGTAACTTTTGACAAATTCGGCATCTTTTGTGCCTTTTGCAAAAATTTGCAAAAATTAGTTGCTATATGTTACGATATTTTCATAAAATGTCTAGAGTTATTTGTCAAATAATATATGCTTTTGCTGGATTTTTAAATATTATTGCAGGGTTTTGCTTAATGGGTGGTATATATTTGCAAAAATTTGCAAAAAATATGCTTGCTAAAAGCGCCAAGCTTTTGTATCCATTTTTTACAATAAAAATGAGACGCCAAATAATAAGGCGCTTAATAATAAAGCACTTAAGGAGAGGAAATTGAATAAACCGCAAAAAACGCTTGCTGAATTGATAAATATGTCTTTCGGCTTCTTTGGGATTCAGATTGGCTTTGCCTTGCAAAATGCCAATATGTCCCGCATTTTCCAAAGCCTTGGTGAAAGTCTTGATAATCTTCCCGCCTTGTGGATTGCTGCACCTTTAACAGGTTTGTTGATACAGCCAATTATTGGGCATTTCTCGGATAAAACCTGGGGGAAATTGGGACGTCGTCGTCCATATTTTCTTGCGGGCGCGATTTTGGCGACAATTGCACTGTTTGTTATGCCACTTGCGCCTGCTTTATGGTTTGCGGCAATGATGCTTTGGATGCTTGATGCATCGTTGAATATTTCTATGGAGCCTTTTCGTGCCTTTGTCGGGGATATGCTTGATAAAAATCAACATACCAAAGGTTATGCCATCCAGACTGCTTTTATTGGTGCGGGTGCGGTTGTCGGCTCAATGTTTCCATATCTTCTTAGCCACTTTGGGGTTTCCAATGAGGCGGTTAATGGCGCGATTCCCGATAGTGTGAAGTTCAGTTTTTGGGTTGGTGGGCTTGCCATTTTTCTTGCGGTTCTTTGGACAGTTATAACTACCAAAGAATATAGCCCAGAAGAAATGGAATCATTTAAAAATGATGAAGCCTCTTATGAAACGCCAAAACTAAACCAAAATTATATGGCTTATTCGCCGTTTGCTTTGGCGGGTTTTGCAGTTATTATCGCGGTAATAAAGTTTAATCTCGAAAAAGAGGTTTTATTACTTGGCGGGCTTTTAATAGCTTATGCAATTTTGGGAATGGTTGCGATTTTCTTTGAGAAAAATGGAAAATCAAACCCGTTAAGTCAGATTGTTGGTGATTTTTCGGGTATGCCTAGCATTATGAAAAAATTGGCATTGGTGCAGTTTTTCTCATGGTCGGCACTTTTCATTATGTGGATTTATACGACACCTGTTGTTGCGCAAAATATTTTCGGAACTGTGGACGCTGAATCAAAGGCATTTAACGATGCCGGAAATTGGGTCGGCATTTTATTTTCCGTTTATAATGGCGTTGCGGCTTTGGCGGCATTATTTTTATTACCGTTTTTATCGGAAAAATTCGGCAAAGTTAAAACCCATATGATTTGTCTTTTATTTGGGGCGCTTGGCTATCTAAGCTTCTTTTTTATAAAAGACCAAAACCTTTTGATAATCTCTGAAATTGGGGTTGGGATTGCCTGGGCATCAATCCTTGCCATGCCATATGCGATATTGGCATCCAGCCTACCGCAGCAAAAGCTTGGCATATATATGGGGCTGTTCAACGTTTTTATCGTTGTGCCGCAGCTTTTGGTCGCGACCGTGATGGGAACGATTTTAAAGCATTTTTTCCCGCATGATCCAATTTATACAATGGGTTTTGCGGCGGGCGTGATGCTTTTGGCGTCAATATCAATGCTTAGAATCAAGGAGGAAGTGTAATGAAACGTGCTTTATTGCCAATTATTGCGATCTCAATGGCTCTATACGCGGGTTTTGCCTATGCCGATGATTTAAAAGACTATCAGCCAAAGCCTTATGTTGAAATTACCCATCCAACATGGTCACGTAATGCGGTGATTTATGAATTAAATACCCGCAACTTTACCAAAGAAGGCACATTTAAAGCCGCGCAAAAGCAATTACCACGCCTTAAGGCAATGGGGGTTGATATTGTCTGGCTTATGCCAATCCATCCCATTGGTGAAAAGAACCGTAAAGGCACATTGGGAAGCCCTTATTCTGTTCGTGATTATTTTGCGGTTAATCCTGAATTTGGCACAAAGGATGATCTCAAAGCCTTTGTTGATGAGGCACATAAATTAGGAATGCACGTAATCCTTGATTTGGTGGCAAATCATACGGCATGGGATAATGTGATGGTGGCAAAGCACCCCGATTGGTGGGAACGTGATATAAAGGGGCATTACCATCCAACACCATGGTGGGATTGGTCTGATATTATTGACCTTGATTATTCCAAACCAGAGTTACGAAAATATATGACAGATGCCATGGTTTATTGGGTAAAAAACTATGGGATTGATGGTTATCGTGCCGATGTTGCGGGCTATGTTCCGGTTGATTTTTGGGATACTGCACGCGCCAAACTTGATAAAATAAAGCCAGTTTTCATGCTTGGTGAGTGGCAGGATATTTCCCTACACCGCAAGGCATTTGACGCGACTTATGCCTGGGATTGGTATAATTCAATGGAAAATATCGCCCATGGTAAGGGTGATGCAACCTCACTTTATGGCTATTATTCCGCCAACGAAAGTGCGTGGCCCAAAGATACAATGCGTATGGTATTTACCGAAAATCATGACAAAAACGCATGGGAAGGCACTGGCTATGAGGCATTTGGTGATGCTTTGCCTGCTGCAATCGCGCTTAGTTTTATTGGCGAAGGCATACCTTTAATCCATAATGGGCAGGAGGCGTGTAATAAAAAGCGTCTGGCATTCTTTGAAAAAGATGAAATTAAATGGGGCGATTGCGATATAACCACATTATTTTCAAAACTTGTGGCAATTAAACGCTCCAATCCCGCTCTTCAAAGCGCGCAATTTGGCGGGCGCATGATAAAAATTGAAAATGACAATCCGCAACATGTGTTTTCATTCCTTAGAAAGCTAAATGCAAACAAGGTTGTTGGGGTTTTTAATTTTTCTGCCAAACCTGCCAAAGTAACTTTGCATGATGATTTCTATCTTGGAAATTATTACGATTTGGATGGTGAACCCGCATCGATTGTTCATAACCAACAACTTGAATTAAATCCGTGGGAATTTAAAATTTATCGGACTGATAAATAGTTTCTGGGAAATAATTGAAACTCCACCTGTGACAATTTGTATCTTATGCTGCATTTTGTCCTATCAAAGATTGCAAGCATTAATTTTATGTAATAGTAACCGTGACAACTTTTAGTTCTTATGGGTGTTGCGTGAAAAAATCAAAATTTGTTGGAATTTCGCTTTTAGGTATGATGCTTCCTCTTGCTGGTTGTGGCGGCGGGGGAGGCGGCTCAACAATCGTAAGCCCGCCACCACCGCCACCACCGCCACCAGTTGTTGCCAATAAAGGATTTGGTGCGAATGACTGTGCCGCAAAGCCAGGGTCACTAGCTTGTGCTGCGGCAGGAATTGTAATCCAAGGCCCTTCAATAATTCTTAGTAGCAATAAGAAATATCCAGGTAATTATTATACCGAAATTTCTGGCCCTGAAAAAGCATCTAATAAAATGGAATTTACCGCGGGTTCTTCAACTGCTTGGGATGATGAATCATTTGTATGGTATTATGACCAAAATGGCACGTTAGATAAAACTGCTATTTCAAATAATATACCTATGGGTAAAGCCTATGAAGCGCAGGTTTTTGGACCGCTGAGTGGCCGGCGTTATACTTGTAATTTATCAATAAATAATTGTGGTTTTGTTGACGTAAATTGGATAGATGCCAAAACCAGCGAAAGCGGTGATTTTGACTATGTTTTCCCTTTCATCAGATATGAAAACCATTGGCCAGAAGATAGTCGTGCATATGGGGTCTTTGGAATGCAAACAGGTGCTTTTACGCCTGCAATGCTTAGTGGAACCGCAACATTTACAGGGACGACATTTGGCGAATATTTAAGAAGTACTGGTGGTTTGTATTCGACAACTAGTAATTTGTGGCTGCAGGCAAATTTCGCGAGTGGTGTAATTAATGGTTCAGCAACCAATTTTAAAGCTTGGTATCAGGGCAATGGTGGTTTGGGAAGCAATTACACATTGGCAAATTTAAACGAAAATCTTGATTTTGATTTTGCGGCTTCATTAATATCTTCTAATGGTACTTTTTCTGGTGTTGCCAACAGCCGAAACGGTGGTATCGGTCTTGATGGTTTGGTTACTGGCTCATTCTTTGGTGAAAAAGGTAAAGCTCCTGATGAAGTTGGAATGAGTTATTTATTAGGTGATCCAATCTCTGGCTCATACATGGCTGGCGCTGGGGTTGCGGGTAATAATCCTAATGCGACCCCTCCATCTCCGCCACCACCGCCACCACCACCACCGCCGCCACCGCCACCACCACCGCCACCGCCTCCTGCTTCGGGATGTATTGCTGGAGGATGTTTGACTGTTGCAGAAACATTTTGGGGGCCTTCTGCATTGTTGGATGTGAAAAATGCCGCACCAGGTGCGGCAAACCCAGTATTTTCAACTTATATAACCAATGTTTCGAGCGATGTTTCTGTTGAAGTTGACCCAGGCGCAACCAACAGTGACACTGATGACGTTTATACGATTACCTACAAAATAAATGGCGTTGACTATAAACAGTCATTTACAGGATTGTATGGCGGGAGTGATGTTCTGGGCAAATATATAGCTCAAACTGCCCAACAAAATAATTATAATAATTATCTGTATCTTTATGATGTTTCTAACTCTTTAAGCGGTACACTTGATTATGTTCAGGTTGCTGAATTTGACCGCCAAGTCAGCGATACCCAGTTGCAAATTGGCTTTATGGTCTATGGTCGACAAACACAACCAGGTGATATGCCGACAAGTGGAAGTGCCTCATTTGCCGGTGGAACGCGTGGGATATACCGTGTAGCAGATGGTTCAAAACTATATAGCACTGCAAGCGACATTAACATGACTGCCAATTTTGGCACAGGTGCAATAAATGGATACACATCTAATTTCCGTTTTATGGATGCTAATGGCAAACTTGTAAATTTAGGTGAGAAATTAGACTTTAACTTTAATGCTAATATTATTAGTGGCTCATCAACATTTACAGGTACTGCAATAACTGGACCAATCAGTGGTGGTGGATTGGGGATAAGTGGCAATGTTAATGGTGCTTTCTTCGGTGAAAAAGGCAAAGAACCTAAAGAGGCCGGTTTAACCTATAAATTAGGTGACCCTGCCAAAGGTGCCTATATCACTGGCGCTGGCGCCATGAGCAAGAAGTAATAGTTTAATTTGTGTCTGTAATTTGGTTCAAAAAAAATCGAATTAAAATTATCGTTGCCATATTGGCATTGATTTGTGGTGCTTTGTCTTCAAATTATGCAAGTGCACAAGCGTCTGATGGTGCTTCACAAAAAATAGTGCTTCAGGGGGATGGTGCGGCTGCGGCAACGATAAAAATTCTGGTTATTAATGGCAAGTATATAGAGGCACTTGAATTATTGAATTCATCTCCGTCGTTGCTGCAAACCAGTGAGGGGTTGCGCCTTAAGGTGCAGCTTATGATGGAATTGGGAATGGATGACGATGTTATCATCCTACTTGAAAAACATTTGGCAATTCATCCAGATGATGCCTTGGCAAGGTTTCAGATAGGCGAACTCCATTATAGAAATAAAAGAGATAAAGAGGCAAAATTAGCTTATAGAATGGCGCTTTCTGGCAATCTTGATGCATTGCGTGTCGAAATGGCCAACAAACGGCTTGCCGCAATTAACCGCCGCCGTGCCGTTAAATATACTACAACTATAGCAATTATTCCTGATAGTAATTACAATTCAGCGACCAATGAAAAATATATTGATATATTTGGTTTGCCTTTCAGTCTTGATGATGACGCGAGAAAAAAGAGTGGGGTATCGCTTGGGCTAAACGGCGCTGCCGAATTTGTTAAAAGAATAAACAATGGAACTTCATTAAACTTTTCTGGAAATTATGATTATACTGATGCCCCTGGGCATAATACCGATCTTTTAAGGCTTGATGCATATAGCGGCATCGAATTTTCCAATGACGGGGAATATTTGTTTTCAATTGGACCAGAATATTGGCAGTCTTGGATTGCCGGGAAAATATATGAAAAATCAACCGGTATTAAAGTTTCTTTTGATAAGTTTATAAAGCGTACTGACTGGCGGCTTGACTATATGGGTTATTACCGCAAGGATTTATTTTCTGATTACCGTTCTGGCTGGTATAATAATTTTAGTATTACTAGAACCAAATATAGCAATAACTCATCATTTCATTTTTATTCAGTTGCTTTTGGTAATAATAATACCGATGCCGATTCTGAAAACTATAATCAATATGGCATTAGCTTGGGAAAGCTATTTAACACTCCGCTTAATACAACTACACTAACGCAAATTAGTTATAATGAACGGCGTTTTGATGCTGCTTCTTTTGCGTATGGCGTTGCACGCAATGATAAAGGTACAGAATTAAATATGAAAATTTCAAAACGTGACTGGCTGTGGTTCGGTTCACATCCTTATATTTCTTTGAACTTTTCTAATAGTGAATCCAATATCAATCTATACAAATATAACCGTCAAAGAGTTGAATTTGGCCTTACAAGGGAATTCTAGTTTATTAAAATCAATCCTCGTGTGGATACATTAATACGGTTACGAATTTAATTGGAACCTGCATCATTTTATCGGGGCCATGTGGTACATCACCACGAAAGGTAAGGCTGTCGCCGGGTTCAAGAATATAGGTTTCTTCGCCGTGGCGATATTGTATCTTGCCTTCAAGCATATAAATAAATTCCGTGCCGGGGTGTTCAAATGCAGGAAAAGTTTCACTCTCAGAATCAATAGTGATTAGAAATGGTTCAAAATGTTTGGTTGGTCCTTGGTCATAGGATAAAAGGTGGTATGTATGGCCACGTTTTGTGCCACGCCGCACTACTTCCATGCCTTCGCCTTTTTTAACAAGCTGTGCGCCACCGGTTTTATTGTCGAAATTACGGAAAAGGGCGGAAAGCGATACCCCTAATGCTGCTGCTAATTTAGACAATGTGTCCAAAGAAGTGGCGGTCTGTGCATTTTCGATTTTTGACAACATGCCACGGCTTATGTCTGCGCGGTCGGCAACTTCGGCAATTGTAAGACCGTGTTGTTGGCGTAAGTCTTTGATTGTATTGCCTAAAAAACGCTCTAAATTTCCACTTGTATCATTATTTGTCATTATTCACCTGAAATTATCCACAGGAATAAATGTTTCCTTGTGTGAAATAATTATTGACACAGATAAACCTATGTGGAAAACCTGTTTCATATTGTTCACTATTGTTTCACAGGGTTGCATAAAATGCAAATTTGCATTGCACATAAGTTTATAAAAGGCATGAAGGTATTGCCGAAAAAGGAATACCAAAATGACTAAAAGATTTTATACGCTTTCATTAACATGCCCTGATACTGTTGGCATCGTTGCCGCTGTAAGTAATTTTATCGCCTCCCATAAAGGATGGATAACCGAAGCCGCGCAATATTCAGATGAAAGCACAAATACCTATTTCATGCGCCAACAGATTTTGGCGGATAGCCTTGATGTAGATTTTGATACTTTTAAATCAGGTTTTTCCGAAATTGCGACAAAGTTCGATATGAAATGGAAATTAACTGACAGCGCGGTTAAAAAGCGCGTGGTTATTTTGGTTTCCAAGCTTGAACATTGTTTATACGATATTCTTGGCCGTTGGAGTTCGGGTGAATTAGATGTTGAAATCCCGTGCGTGATTTCCAATCATGAAACTTTCCGTGAATTGGTCGAATTCCATAAAATCCCGTTCCATTATGTTCCGGTAACTCCCGAAAACAAAGTTGAAGCGTATCAAAAAGTCATGGATATTTTTGATGACGTAAAAGGCGATGTTATGGTTTTGGCGCGCTATATGCAAATCCTAAGCCCTAAGATGTGTGAAAGTTATCCAGGGCAAATTATTAATATCCACCATTCTTTCTTGCCAAGCTTTGTCGGCGCGAAACCATATACCCAAGCCTATAATAAGGGTGTAAAATTGGTGGGTGCGACATGCCACTATGTTACTGCGGATTTGGATCAAGGGCCAATTATCGAACAAAGCGTAATCCGCATTGACCATTCCGATAGCCCAGAAGACATGGTTCGTTATGGCAAGGACGTTGAGAAACAGGTTTTTGCCCGTGGGCTTCGTTACCATATCGAGGATCGTGTTTTAATCCTTGGCAATAAAACGGTGGTTTTCAGATGATGAAAGGGTGCACAACATGCCTTGGCGATTGTTAAGATTTGGGCTTTCCAAAAAGCACCCAGAACCAAGGATGTTTGATGCACCCGATGCATTAAAACCCTCTTATGATGTAGTAATCATCGGCGGTGGTGGTCATGGCCTTGCATGTGCATATTATTTGGCGCGTGATTTTGGCATAACCAATGTTTGCGTTCTTGAAAAAGGCTATATTGGCGGTGGTAATACTGGCCGTAATACCACCATCATCCGTTCAAATTACCTAACGCCAGAAGGCGCACAATTTTACGATAAAAGCCTTGAATTATGGCAGGATTTATCAACCGAATTTGATTTAAACCTTTTCTATTCTAATCGCGGTCACTTTACGCTTGCGCATACTGATGCGGCAATGCGTACTTCGCGTTGGCGTGCCGAGGTGAACAAGCATTACGGAATTGATTCCGAAGTTGTCGGCCCGGAATTCGTAAAAAAACACGCCCCAATGATTAATTTACAATGCGGGCATCACCCAATTATGGGCGCATTATATCATGCCCCAGGTTCTGTGGCGCGTCATGATGCGGTGGCGTGGGGTTATGGACGTGGCGCAAATATGCGCGGCGTAGAAATTCACCAACGCACCGAAGTTTTGGGAATTGATACCAAGGGCGGCAAGGTTTGTGGTGTTAAAACGTCCAAAGGCTATATAGAAACCACCAAGGTTTTATCGGCGACCGCAGGCTCAACCCCAAGAATCCTAAAGATGCTTGATATTGATACGCCAATTTTCATCCACCCGCTTCAGGCAATGGTGTCAGAGCCTTTGAAGCCTTGGCTTGATACAATTTTGGTTTCGGGTTCTTTGCATATTTATATCTCGCAATCTTCACGCGGGGAATTGGTAATGGGCGCAAGCCTTGATCCTTATGAGGTTCATTCCACCCGTTCTACGCTTGATTTCCCAGAGGGTTTAAGCGCGCAAATGCTTGATATGTTTCCATTTCTTTCGGAGGTGAAGGTCATGCGCCAATGGGCCGGTATGGCGGATATGACGCCTGATTTTGCACCTATAATGGGAAAAACCCGCATTGATGGCTTCTACCTAGATGCCGGTTGGGGAACGTATGGCTTTAAGGCAACCCCAGTTTCAGGAAAGACAATGGCATACACAATCGCCAATGATAAACCGCATGAATTAATCACTGCCTTCTCATCCGAACGCTTCAAGAATTACGAGCTAACGGGTGAAAAAGGTGCGGCTTCGGTCGGGCATTAGGGGGCAAGAAAATGAAGATTATGACCTGTCCTATAAATGGCGAAAGACCAATTTCAGAATTTTATTATTGGGGCGCGATAAAAACACCGCCCAATCCCGATATTTGCAGTGATGAAGAATGGTCTGATTATGTCTTCAATAAAAATGGCGCACCAGGCATCAAAAAAGAATTTTGGTGTCATAGCCCGTCAAATACTTGGTTTGTTGCCGAGCGAGATACATTAACCGACACAATATTGAAAACCTATCTTTATGATGGGGGCGCAAAATGAGACTGCCTCAACAAACATCAGAAATTATTAATCGCGAAAAGCCTGTTGCTTTCACGTTTGAAGGCAAAAAATATCAAGGTTTTGAAGGCGATACCATCACCAGTGCCTTGCTTGCCAATGGTGTGAAAATTCTTGGGCGTTCGTTTAAATATCACCGCCCGCGTAGTGTGCTATCATTTGCTAATCATGATATGAATGTGATTGTTGACGATGTTTCGGGGCAATATTTTATCCCTAATATCCGCGCAGATGTGACCAAAGTAATAGATGGCATGAAATTAAAGGCGGTTAATACTTTTGGCGGTGTCGAAAATGACAAGGCAAGTATTTTAGGACGCTTCTCAAAATTCCTGCCGGTTGGTTTTTATTATAAGGCCTTTCATACCAAGGCATTGTTTCCGATGTGGGAAAAAATGTTCCGTGCTATGACCGGTTTAGGAAATGTTGATTTTAAAACCCCGAAAATTAAAACTGCCAAGGATTACGGTTTTTGTGATTGTTTAGTTGTTGGTGCGGGGGTTGCGGGTTTATCGGCGGCATTGGCGGCGGCGGAAAATGGCCTTGATGTCGTTTTGGTTGATGAAAATTCGCAAATCGGCGGCAGCATTAATTACACCGATATTCCAAATGAGTTAATCGAACGTGCCAAAGCCGCAAGTATCCGTATTCTTAGCGATTGTTATGCGGCAGGCTATTATGCCGATAATTGGGTGGCATTAGTTCACAAAACCCATATGACCAAAATGCGCGCCAAAACCGTGATTGTTGCAAGTGGTGCATTTGAACAGCCCCCAGTTTTTAGAAATAATGATTTGCCAAATATCATGTTGGCCGGGGCATTTTTACGGCTTTTGAAATTATATTCGGTCAAAATTATTGAAAATGCGGTGTTTTTGGTCGCCAACGATTATGGCTATGAAACCGCCAAAACCGCGCTTGCCAATGGCATAAATATCAAGGCAATTGTTGATCTACGCAATGGCGATGAAGTTTCAGGTCTTGAAGAATTTGTTGCGAAAAATATTCCTGTCTATACGGCATCTTGCATTTATGAGGCGGTAGCAGGAAAAGACAAGCAGGTCGAAAGAGTAAAAATCCATGAGTTTAATGATGGAATTGCGGGCACTTTAAAAGCGGAAATTGCTTGTGACGGTGTTGTGATGGCAACTGGTTTTGCCCCGGCGCTAAACCTTTTATATCAGGCAAATACAAAAATGCGTTTTGATGATGCGCTTTCACAATTCATTCCCGATGTATTGCTAAATTCAGTTTTTGCATGTGGTAAATTAAATGGCAATTATTCCTATGAAACCCGTGTGCGCGATGGTGAATTTGCCGGGATAAGTGCCGCAAATTTTGTTAAAAATTCAAAAATTAAATTGCCAAAAGCGCTGGCAGAAACCCAAAAACCCAATCATCCTTGGCCGATTATTGAGCATGAGCATGGCAAAAATTTTGTCGATTTTGATGAAGATTTGCAATTAAAAGATTTCAAAAATGCGGTTCAAGAAGGCTTTGATAATATCGAGCTTTTGAAACGTTATACCACCAATGGCATGGGCCCTTCTCAGGGGAAACATTCCAATATGAATGGCTTGCGGATCCTTGCGCGCTTAACGGGTAAACCTGCGCAGGAGGTTGGAACCACGACCGCAAGGCCGTTCTATCACCCCGTGCCGATGAAACATTTGGGTGGTCGCGGGTTCTCTCCAAACCGTGTAACCCCATTGCATTCACGGCATGGGGCTTTGGATGCTGTTTTTATGCTTGCAGGCAATTGGCAACGCCCCGAATATTATGCCCGTGATGGTATTTCCCGCCAAAATGCCATTAATGCAGAAGTTATGGCGGTGCATGATAATGTCGGCATTATTGATGTTGGAACATTGGGCAAACTTGAAGTTATTGGCCCTGATGCCGCCGAATTTTTGGAACGCGTCTATATTTCAAAATATAAGGGTTTGAAAATTGGTAATTGCCGCTATGGCGTTGCCTGTGATGAAACTGGCGTGGTGGTTGATGATGGCATTATTGCCCGCCTTTCTGATAATCATTTCTATTTCACGACCACAACATCGGGTGCGGCAAATATTTACCGCGAGCTAAGCCGTCTTAACATGATTTGGGGGCTTGATTGCGGAATTGTAAATCATACCGGAAGCTTTGGCGCAATAAACCTTGCGGGGCCAAATTCAAAAGCGGTTTTGGCTAAATTCACTGATTTGAATTTAGACGATTTTCCCTTCTTGGGCTATCGTGAAGCACTTGTAGCAGGGGTTAAATGCCGCATAATTCGTGCCGGATTTGTTGGTGAATTAGGTTATGAAATCCATGCGTCAGCACTCGAAATTCATAAAATTTGGGATGAATTTATCACTGCGGGCGCAACCCCATTTGGTGTAGAGGCACAAAGGGTGCTTAGACTTCAAAAAGGGCATATTATCATCGGTCAAGATACTGACGGGCTTTCAACCCCATATAATGCCGCACTTGATTGGGCATTAAAAATGGACAAGCCGTTTTTTGTTGGCAAGCGCAGCCTTGAAATAATTGCCAAAAAGCCAAAATCCCAAGTGCTTGCGGGCTTTGCATTGCCAAAGGATTATGAGGGCGCACCACCCCAAGAATGCCATCTTATAATTGAAAACGGCGACATTGTGGGGCGGATTACATCCATAACAAAATCACCAAAATTGGGGCAGATAATTGGTCTTTGTCACATAAAACCTGAACTTGCGGCAATTGGCAGCGAAATCAAAATCCGTTTTAGCAATGGATCTTTTGTTGCGGCAAATATCGTAAACACTCCGTTTTATGACCCCGAAAACCTAAATCAAAAAGGGGTGGCAAAATGATTTCACCATTATCATTTGAAAATATCACCACCACCGAATTTGCCAAAGATGGCCTGTTAATCAAGGACATTTCAAATGCCGAGAAATTTGGCATCAAAGGCAAGGGTGCAGAAGAATTTTTAAAATCCCAAGACATAAAACTGCCTGAAAAATATAATTCGGCAGTTGTTGACAATGAAAAAATCGTCATGAGACTTGGGGTCAGTGAATATTTGCTTGAAGGTGTGGGGGTAAGTAAGTTTTACGACCTTCCTAAGCCCGACAAAGCATATCAAGTTTTGCGTCAGGATTGCTGTTTATTGCTTAGAGGAGCGGCAATTTACAAAATTCTATCCCAATCTTGCGCAATTGATTTTGTCAAAGCCAATGCAAAGGACCTACCATTGTTTTTAACCTCAATGGTGGGGGTCGGCGTGACAATATTACTATCAGAGGAGGAGGGTCTGCCAGAGGTGCGCATTTATTGCGACCCCACCTATGGTTCGTATTTGTTTAAAACATTGTTGGAAATCGGGGGCGACCTATGAACCTTGCACAAGCAAAGAAATTCATTGCGGATAATGACGTTAAATTCATTCTGGCGCAATTTGTCGATATTCACGGCGTGGCAAAAACCAAAGCGGTGCCAGCCGACCATTTAGAAGATATTTTGGATGTTGGCGCGGGCTTTGCGGGCTTTGCGGTTTGGGGGCTTGGTCTTGCCCCCCATAGCCCTGATTTCATGGCAAAAGGCGACCTTAGCACCCTATCGCTTGTCCCGTGGCAAAAAGGTTTTGCCCGCATGGTTTGCGATGGTCATGTGCAGAATAAACCGTGGCATATTGATACGCGCGTAGTGTTACAGGCGCAACGCGAAAAACTTGCGGCACTTGGCTATGAAATGTTTACGGGGCTTGAACCTGAATTTTCGCTTTTAAAGAAAAATCCCGATGGCACAATTGCGCCATTTGATGATGGCGATACTCTTACTAAACCTTGTTATGATTATAAAGGTTTGTCTGCGGCGCGGGCATTTGTTGAAAAATTAGTCGGTGATTTAAAGCCAATTGGTTATGATATTTATCAAATTGATCATGAAGATGCCAATGGCCAGTTTGAGATTAATTATACTTATGATGAATGCCTAACGTCTGCGGATAAATATGTTTTCTTTAAAATGGCGGCATCGGAAATTGCGCGTGAACAAGGCCTTGTTTGCTCATTCATGCCGAAACCATTTTCCAATCGCCCAGGTAATGGAATGCATATGCACATTTCGCTTGGTCCGATTGGTGGCAAAGGCAATTTATTCGAGGATAAAACCGATAAGAATGGTCTGGATTTATCTGAACTTGCGTATCACTTTGTTGGCGGTATCTTGAAACATGCCAAGGCATTATCGGCAATTTGTGCGCCAAGCGTCAATTCATATAAACGCCTTGTTGTTGGGCGTTCTTTATCGGGGGCGACATGGGCGCCGGCCTATATTTCATATGGTGATAATAACCGCTCTTGTATGGTTCGCATCCCTGGTGGACGGATTGAAATGCGGCTTGCCGATGGTTCTTGTAACCCATATTTGGCCGCCGCCGCAGTAATTGCTGCAGGGATTGATGGGATTGAAAACAAAATCACCCCGCCAGACCCAATTAACGAAAATCTTTATGATTTTAGCCCTGAACAAATCAAAGATATGGGTATCGATACCTTGCCGCAAAACCTGCATGAGGCACTAATTGCGCTTGAACAAGACACAGTTTTAAAAGATGCCTTGGGTGATGTGGTCGATGAATTCCTGAAAGTTAAGCATATGGAATGGGTCGAATATATGCGCCATGTTTCCGACTGGGAAATTAAATCATATCTTGAGTTTTATTGATAACGGAAAAGCAAAATGTGTGGAATTGTTGGATTATTATTAAAAAAGCCGGAACTATATGACCGCCTTGGTGAATTTATGGTTCCGATGCTTGTGGGCATGACAGAACGCGGGCCGGATTCGGCAGGTCTTGCTGTTTTCTCATCAAGTGTTGGAAATTTTGACAAGAAAATTAGCCTTTATTCAGGATTAACGAGTGAAGGGGCATCATTTAATTGGCAAGGTTTGGAAGGGGCAATTAATCAGCACCTTGGCATTCCCGCCAAAGTACATGCCGTGAATAATCATGCAATTCTGTACATTTCTGGTAATCCAGAGCCTGTAAAACATTGGATTGCCGAAAATTACCCAAAACTTTATGTGCTTTCAACCGGTGAGAAGATTGATTTATATAAAGATATTGGTCTGCCTGCCTCGATTGCCGATCGTTATGATTTTAAAAATATAAAAGGTTCGCATTTGGTTGGTCATACACGTATGGCGACCGAAAGTGCGGTAACGCCGGAACGCGCGCACCCATTCACTGCGGGCGAAGATTTCTGCCTTGTTCATAATGGTTCATTGTCCAATCCAAATTATATCCGCCGCATGCTTGAACCACGCGGTATTAAATTTGAAACCGATAATGATACCGAGGCGGCGTGCAGGTTTATCGAATGGCGTCTATCAGAAGGTGATGATTTAAAACAAGCATTACAAGCATGTTTTGATGAGCTTGATGGCTTTTATACCTTCTTAATGGGAACTGCCGACAGTTTGGCGTTGGTGCGCGACCCGTTTGCGTGCAAGCCAGCAATGGTTGCCGAAACCGATGATTATGTGGCGATTGCTTCTGAATTTCGATCTTTAGCGCATCTGCCAGACATTAAAAACGCCAATGTATTCGAACCCGCACCAGAGGAGATGTATGTATGGGCAGCGTAACATTCGACCTTGAACAAACTCCGGTTCGTGAAATTAATCATTTCATTCATAAGGATGCCGATATTGGCGATAAAATCGCAATCACCAATGCGGGCGGCGCACATTCAATTGCTTGCGGCTGTGATAAGGAATTGGAAATTATAATTGATGGTCATGCCGGATATTATGCTGGCGGCATGAATAAGGATGCCGAAATTACCATTTCTGGAAGTGCGGGAACTGGTGTTGGCGAAAATATGATGTCTGGCAAAATTCACGTCAAAGGCTTTGCGTCAAATGGTGCGGGGGCTTCGGCGCATGGTGGGCTTTTGGTTATTAATGGCGACGCGGGATTACGCTGTGGTATCTCTTTAAAAGGTGGGGATATTGTGGTTGGCGGCTCTGTTGGCTCATTTTCTGGCTTTATGGCACAGGCGGGGCGCATGGTTATTTGTGGCAATGCCGCCGACGCCCTTGGCGACAGTCTTTATGAGGCAATTATTTATCTTCGTGGCGAGGTGAAGTCATTGGGTGCGGATGCGCAATTTGAACCAATGACAGATGATGATTATGCAGTGGTTGCCGAATTATTATCCCAAGCGGGTGAAGATTTCAAAAAATTTGATCCCAAGGAATTTAAACGCATTGCCTCGTCAAAATCGCTTTATCACTGGAACTCAGACGCAAACCAAGAATATTAAATCAGGTCAGGAAAATTAAAATGGCTGAACATAAATCAATTTCCAAAGAAGAATCTTATAGTTTTGACCGCTCTGCGATTGATTATATTCGCAATGCGGCGGCGCATGGTCTTTATGAAATCCGTGGTATGGGCGCAAAGCGTAAATTGCCAAGTTTTGACGATTTGGTTTTCCTTGGGGCATCAAATTCGCGCTATCCTTTGGAGGGCTATCGTGAAAAATGCTCAACCAAAACTATTCTTGGTACACGTTTTGCCAAAAAACCAATCGAGCTTGAAATTCCGATTACAATTGCGGGCATGAGCTTTGGTTCATTGTCGGCAAATGTTAAAGAGGCGTTGGGGCGCGCAGCAACCGAAGTTGGCACATCAACCACCACTGGTGACGGCGGTATGACACAAGAAGAGCGGCAGTCTTCCAAAACCCTTGTCTATCAATGTTTGCCATCACGTTATGGCTTTAATCCCGATGATTTGCGCAAGGCCGATGCAATTGAGGTGGTTATAGGACAAGGTGCAAAGCCAGGCGGTGGCGGTATGTTATTGGGACAAAAAGTTTCGCCGCGTGTTGCAGGAATGAGAACCTTACCAGAAGGGATTGACCAACGCTCCGCGTGTCGTCACCCTGACTGGACGGGCCCTGATGATTTGGCGATTAAAATCACAGAACTTCGTGAAATAACCGATTGGGAAAAACCAATTTATGTAAAAGTTGGTGCAACACGAACCTTTAATGACGTTAAACTTGCGGTGCATTCGGGCGCGGATGTGGTTGTGGTTGATGGGATGCAGGGCGGTACTGCGGCAACCCAAACTTGCTTTATCGAACATATTGGTATTCCGACATTGGCGGCAGTTAAACAGGCGGTCGCGGCACTTGAAGATCTTGATATGAAAGGCAAAGTGCAATTAATCGTTTCAGGCGGTATCAGAACCGGTGCAGACGTTGCCAAGGCATTGGCAATGGGGGCGGATGCGGTTTCAATAGGGCAGGGGGTTTTGATTGCCCTTGGCTGTAATGGTGAAACCTATTATCAAAATGGTGAACATCATGATGCGTCTGCTGATTATGCGGCATTGGGAACTTGTGCAGGTTTTTGCCACCATTGCCATACTGGTAAATGTCCGGTTGGCATTACCACCCAAGACGAGATTTTGGAACAACGCTTAACCCCAGAAGTGGGTGCAAAACACCTTAAGAATTATCTCAAAACTCTCAATATGGAACTAACCACAATTGCACGCGCGTGCGGTAAACAAAACGTCCATCACCTTGAACGTGAGGATTTAGTTGCACTTACCATCGAGGCGGCGGCAATGGCGGGATTACCATTGGCGGGAACGAATTGGATACCAGGGATGTAATCACTTTGCCGCCTTCGCTTTGCTCACTTAGCAAAGTGGAACGCAAGGAAAGCTATTTTCCGAAAGCGCGGTTTCGGAAAATAGCTTGCATATATTTTAAAAGGCTTGGGGATATCCCAAGCCTTTAAATTTTGATTTTATTGTTTGTAGATTCTAAATCGCTATGTGAGTGAAACTAGGGTGGCTATTTACACCTTCACCCCATACAAATCATACTCACTCGCCTCATCCACATGGGCGCGGAAAATATCGCCAACATTGACGCCGTCTATTGGGTCAATAAAGATATTGCCATCGACTTCGGGTGCATCCCAGATTGTGCGGGCAATTATTGTGCCGTCTTCGTCGATTTCATCAACGATAACATCAATCTCACGGCCAACCTTTGTGGCAAGGCGTTTTGCCGAAACTTCTTGGGCAACTTCCATCAAACGTTCCCAACGTGATTGTTTGACATCTTCTGGAACTTGTTCATCAAAATCGCGTGATGTGGCGTGGACAACATTTTCGTATTTAAACACGCCAATGCGGTCAATTTCTGCTTCACGCACAAAATCCACCAGCATTTCAAAATCTTCTTCGGTTTCGCCAGGGAAGCCAACGATAAATGATGAACGAATGCATAAATCAGGGCAAACTTCGCGCCATTTTTTGATGCGTTCTGCCTGTTTGTCGATATTTGCAGGGCGAACCATCTTTTTTAAAATACGTGGGCTTGCATGCTGGAATGGTATATCAAGATAGGGTAGGATTTTCCCCTGTGCCATCAATGGAATTACTTCATCAACATGGGGGTAGGGATAGACATAATGCATCCGCACCCATACCCCAAGCTCACCAAGTGCCGCTGCCAAATCATAGAATTTTGCACGATATTCTTTGCCTTTAAACGATGACGTGGCATATTTAATATCACGGCCATAGGCAGATGTATCTTGTGAAACGACCAAAAGCTCTTTGACACCCGCCCGCACAAGATTTTCAGCTTCGGCAATCACCGCATTGGCAGGGCGGGAAACCAAATCACCACGTAAAAAAGGAATGATGCAGAATGAACAGCGGTTATCGCAGCCTTCAGAAATCTTTAAATAGGCATAGTGGCGCGGGGTAAGACGAATGCCAGAGGCGGGAACCAAATCCTCAAACGGTTTGTGTTCGGGCGGGATTGCATCATGAATTGCACCTAAAACCTGTTCATATTGTTGTGGACCTGTTACCGCCAAAACTTTTGGATGTTCGGCCATAATGACATCTGGTTCAGCGCCAAGACATCCAGTAACAATAACTTTACCATTTTCGCGGATTGCCTCACCAATGGCATCAAGTGATTCTGTACGTGCCGAATCAAGAAAGCCGCAGGTATTTACCAAAACCGCATCAGCCCCCTGATAATCAGGCGAGATTTCGTAACCTTCGGCACGAAGGCGGGTAATAATTCTTTCGGAATCCACAAGAGCCTTGGGGCAACCAAGTGAAACAACACCAATTTTTTTTGCCTGTATATTATTTGTCTTCATATTCATTGCCCCCCATTAGCGCCCAATTCACTAATTTTCAAGCCAATAAAAAAGGCCACTCCGAAGAGTGGCCTTTGATAATCTATGTTAAACCAGATTAGTCCAATTTGAACTGAACAGTAAGTGACGCACTTCCAGAAACGTTTTCGCAGTTTCTGCGTGCTGGTCTGTATTTCATTCTCACCGCTTCACGCTGTACCGCTGAATCGAATACAGAGTTTGAAGATGAGTTAACCGAAACACCAGTAACGTTACCGTTTGCATCAATTTGCAAT
Source organism: Hyphomonadaceae bacterium UBA1933 (assembly GCA_002337085.1). Taxonomy (GTDB): domain Bacteria; phylum Pseudomonadota; class Alphaproteobacteria; order Caulobacterales; family Aquidulcibacteraceae; genus Pseudaquidulcibacter. Next base: position 820,568 of record DDFH01000006.1, read on the forward strand.
GTTGCGCGAACCGTACCTTCAAGTTCTTGATCCAATGCACGTTGTGGGTATGCACGCTCAACGTTGAATGCACGTAATTGCGAAGGTCCAGAATCCCTCTCTTGGCATGAAGGTGGCGCAACGGGTGCCACAACAGGCGGAGAAGGTGGTGGTGCAACTTGCGTATTAGTGACCGGTGTTGGCGGTGGTGTAGTATGCTCTACTACATCGCGCTGAACAGGGTCAGGTGGTACGTCAATGTTGATTGCCTTGGTTTTCACTTCCTGAATTTTTGCAGGAGGTGGAACTTCTGGTTTTGGTGGCGGTGGAGGTGGTGGCGGAGGTGGAGGTGGCTCTACCTCAGTCTTGATTGCTTTAGTATCCTTGAACAAGTCTTGGATAACAGTCGGCTTAATCTTTGAAATACCCCAAAGCGCCGCAGACCAAAGGACTGCTGACAAAAGGATGAACCAAATACGATATTTTCCCATATCTGTCCCCCTATTGTCTTAACTGTGATTCATCAATTGCAGATTCTGCAACCAACGAAATGGTTTGGAAGTCTTTTTCCTGAAGCAATGCCATTGTACCCATAACCTCACCATATGGAAGGGTTTGGTCGGCACGCACGCGGATAACCTCTAAAAGACGGTTTTGTGTATCTGGCACGTTAATTTTAATGTGCGCAAGTACAGTTTCCGGCAAAGCGTCACGGGTTGTTAAAGCGCCGTCAACGAAATACACAGCATTACCTGTGCCATCATCGCGAACGTCAACAACTGTTGGCTTTTTAGGGTGGTTATCAGGAGGAGGTGGAACCGGCGGTGGCAGGTCCACTTTAACGTCCGTAGTTGGAACTGGGGCAGCCACCATGAAGATAATCAACAGCACCAAAAGAATGTCAATGAACGGAATAATGTTCATATCGGCATTGGTGTCGAATGATCCTCTTTTGGCGGAACCAGATGTAGATACTTTTGCACCCATCTCATGCCCCCCCTAAAGCTATATTTTGGATTCTCATAAGAGAAATCATTTCATTCTCCTTTGGTTAGCGTCTAGTATCTTCGCCAACCAGAGCGACTTTGAAAAAACCTTCTTCTTGAAGGCGGTTCATAATAAAGACCACATTACGATAAGGCGTATCGGAGTTTGCACGTACGTAAATACGTGTAGTGATGATTTTTTCCAAAGTATCCGCATCTTTGTCGTTGCGGGGAACTTCTTTCAAAACCTCTTGTCCGATTTCCATTGGATCAACCTGATTATTACCAACGTAATAAGTGGCTTTTCCACTATCGTTATTTAAAGATACATATGTAGGTTTAGGTGGTCTTTTAGACGGAAGAACTTTTGATTCAGGCAAAGTAACCTTGATATCCACGGTGGCAATCGGTGCCGCCACCATGAAGATAATCAGAAGAACAAGCATCACGTCCACAAATGGGATGATGTTTGGCTCTGCATTGGTTTCAAATGAACCACGCTTTGCACTTCCTGAAGTTGAAATTTTAGCACCCATAAGCGGCCTCCTGTTATTTTGGCTGCACGCTTAGTTTTTGCTATCCATGTCACGAGACAACAATGACAAAAATTCCGCTTTAAAGTCGTCCATATAACCACCAACTTGACCAATTGATTTAGAAGAGAAGTTATAGATCAAAACCGCAGGGATCGCAGCCAACAAACCAGCCGCAGTTGCAAGAAGCGCTTCCGCAATACCAGGAGCAACAACCGCAAGAGAAGTAGTTTGTGAGTTCGCGATACCGATGAATGAGTTCATGATACCAAAAACTGTACCGAATAGACCAATGAATGGCGCGTTTGCACCGATTGATGCAAGGAAGGTCATGTTTGAGCCAAGATCTTCAACACCTTTGTTCTGTTCCAAGTCCATTGCGGTTTGGATACGAGAAAGGGTGTGATCGCCAGTTTTCATGTTGTAAAGACCCATATCACGGGTTTTTTGAACTTCTGCCCAGCCAGCTGTGAACATTTTTTTGATAGTTGAATCAGGTTGTTTAGCAACCAAAGTCGCAGCTTCATCAGGTGTTTTAGCTTTTTTGAAAGCCGACATAAAGTTAGCGATTTTTGATTTAGTTGCGCGCATAACCAACACTTTTTCAAATAAAAGTGAAAGTGCATAAATCGCACAAAGTACTAGAATAGCCAATACGATTTTTGATACGATTGTCGCATCAGAAACCATGTCCCACAACGATGTGTGAGCCTGTCCAGCAGCAGCTTTAGCAGCTTCTGCAGCAGCAGCAGATTCAGCAGCAGAAATTGCCTCTGGCGCAGCAGCGGCAGCATTAGCAACAGCATCGGTAGCATTTGCGACAGTAACTGCCGCGTTTGTTGCGGTGTCAGTAGCACCGCTAGCTTGTAAGAGCGCAAACATTGAGCCCATGTCCTCCAAAAAGTTAAAACCAATTATTAAGAAATACCTAACAATTCAGCGCGGACTTATACCACTAACGACCAAAGTCTAAAATGAAAAGCCCTAATTGCGACATTTTGGCAATTTTTGACACTTTTTTTCACAAACTAACATTTTCCTGCCTATTAATTAGCCTCAAACGTTTAAACATCATGAAATCATCAAAAATGCTAAAATTATCCTCTCCCCCTTGGCAATTATCCAAAAACTGCATTCTGCCAGTATTGTTAAGTTAAGGAATAGCCGCAATACCATAAAAAATGTCTCCACAATTTATGTTATAACGACTGGTTAAGCTTAATAATAGAATTTTGCCTGAGTCAAGGATGTGAGATGTAAACAAATAGTAAATTTTCAGGATGAGACCTTGCACGATTTTCACGTTTTGAGGGATGTTTAAACGTTTACACGGTCAAATAATTGCAAAAATATCGTCCAAATGGCGATAATGGTAAAATTATTTGGCACAAGGATTAACACCTTATATTATATTACAATTCAGTGAAAGCCCTATTTTTTATAGGGAGATACGTGGGCAAATATTAGTCTTTTGAGTATAAATCAGGGCGCCTATCGCGGAAGAAACCCCATGCTGCACGGTGGGTTTCAAGAAAATCTAGGTCAAAAGTTGCTGTGATTATACCTTCTTCTTCGCGCCCCATTTCGGCAATTTTATCACCACGGTGATTGGCAATAAAGCTAGAGCCATAAAAGTGCTGTGGGCTTCCTAAACCTTGCTCAATACCTGTACGATTGGCGGCAATAACCGGAATAATATTGGAAACAGAATGCCCAATCATTGCCCGCTGCCAAGGATCTTTTGTATCAAGGCTGTTATCATGGGGTTCAGAGCCAATTGCTGTAGGATAGAATAATAATTCTGCACCCTTTAACGCCATTGCGCGTGCGCATTCGGGATACCATTGATCCCAACAAATCCCGACACCAATTTTGGCAAATTTTGTATCCCAAACCTTAAAGCCAGTATCGCCATAACGGAAGTAATATTTTTCCATATATCCAGGGCCGTCAGGAATATGGCTTTTGCGGTATGTGCCTAATATTTCGCCATCTGCATCAATAATGACCACACTATTATAATAACGTGGTCCATCTTTTTCATAGATTGAAACTGGAATTACGATATCAAGCTTTTTTGCAATTGGCTGTAATTGGGTAACACAAGGATGCGATGCGACGGGATAGGCATGTGAAAACCATCTTTCATCTTGTGTGGTACAGAAATAGATATTTTGAAATAATTCAGATGGCAAAACAATTTGCGCGCCCGCCGCCGTTGCAAGCTCAATATATTCAATGGTCTTTTCAATATTTGCCTGCATATCGGTTGAATAAGAGGCCTGTATTGCGCCAACACAAACATTGCGCGGATTATGTATAGTCATCGTAATATCTCGTGATAAAAAACGCTTTGATTTAGCCTAAATATTTTGCCAGCGCAATGTTCATTGCCGAATAGCCAATTGAAAAATCTTTGAAAAATTTTCTTCCGACTATTTCAATCATCAAGCCTGAAAATGCCTCACCATGAACAAGAAGTGTTCCATTTCCCGCTGGCTGAAGCCTTATATAATGTACGCCGTCAAATAGTTTGGGGAATAAGAAGCCGCCTTTCCAAGCGAAAAACTTGTTGGTTTCATAAGACATTATTTTGGGGTTAAAGGAATAAAGCTTCTCACCACCTTTTTTGCCGATTTTACCGGGATTAGTAGTCTTTATTTTTAACTTGCCGCCAAAACATTTATCGCCTGATATTTGACGTATGAAAGGATTCCATTTCGGATAATTGTCATAATCCATCAAAACCTCCCAAATCTTTTCAGGAGGATGAGAAATGAATAATTCGGTCTCGATTCTAATCATTTTGGTAATGTATGCCTTAAACCCAGAATATACAAATATATTTGCATTGCTTAGACGTGTTTTTTTTTCTAAATGGGTTCTATGGCATTTAAAGTATCCGTTATCACTATAACACCAGAGGCATGGCCCGGCGCGCTTGGGGTCTCATTACTTGATAGCGCGCGCAAAGAGGGCGTTTGGGAATTAGAAACCATAGATCTTCGTGAATTTGGGCATGGTAAACACCGCCAGATTGATGACACGGCTGCGGGTGGGGGTGCCGGAATGGTTATAAAGCCTGATGTTGCGGTGGCTGCGATTACTGCGGCGGATGCCAATAGCCGCCCGATAATCTATCTTACGCCACGTGGTAAGCCACTTACCCAAAAACGAGTTCGCGAATTGGTAAAGGGTGATGGCTTGGTGCTTTTCTGTGGGCGTTTTGAAGGGCTTGATGAACGGGCAATTGAAATCGCCAATATGGAAGAGATTTGTGTTGGTGATGTGGTTTTAATGGGGGGTGATATTGCCGCCCAATTATTGACAGAAGCCACAGTTCGCCTGCTTGACGGTGTTATGGGTAATAAAGAAAGCGGTGACAATGAAAGCTTTGAAAACGGGCTTTTGGAATACCCGCTTTATACACGCCCCCGTGAATTTATGGGCAAGGCAATTCCCGAAGTTCTTTTAAGCGGTAATCATGCGGCAATTGATAAATGGAAAGCCGAACAATCAAGGGCGGTCACATTGGCGCGCCGCCCCGATTTATTACCAGATTTATTAAAGGACTAATTCACAAATTGCGCCTTTAGCCAATCTGGAACAATGGCATCCGTGCAAAGGTTATAAGTAGTGGTATAACCTTTTAGTGTTATTGAAAATCTATCTTTGCCCAAGATTTTCATATTTGCCTCTGTCAAGTCATTGCTATTTGCGCTGCCAAGATAACGGAGGTGCAGGCGGTATTGATTTTCACTTATCAATTCCAAATTTTCAAGACGAATATTATTCCATGCAATGCCATCATCGTAAAAATACCCCCAAGCCCGCGAATTGAACAATCCTATAAATTTACTTGGTCTATCGCGACGGCTTTCTGATACGGCACTAGAGCAGGTAACAGAATAAGAATAAAAGCCTTGTTCAATTGGTGGAAAGTCAAGTTTTTTAACATTATTTCCCATTTGCAGTGCATTAACATTGGTTGGCGGCAATATTAGGCAGCCTTCTTGATTAACCAATTGCCCCTGCGGGTTGCGGCGTTCAATAATTGTAATTTTTTCGCCATCCCATCCCCATGTGGTTTTGGCAACCTGTCCACATTTTCCATTATAAAGATTGCTGGTTTCGATAATGTCACTATTGCCAACATGCTTAATTTGTTGGGGGCCTGTCCAGGCGTTAAAACCACTGGCGATTGAAAACCCTTTATCATTAGAAATCAGGAATTGATTGGGTGGGCCACTTTTTCCAAAGCTAGTATTACCATCGGTTTTACAACCACCGTCAGGGGTGATTATTACATAATCTTTTTTGCCATCGCCATTAAAATCGCCTGTTAAATAAGCATTATTATGGTTTGCAAAGATTTTTTCAATTGCCGCATTATTGCCATTGCTTTGCCCGATTTCGCTGAAACCAGTGTTTTCAAATTTAGCGCCCCATGAATTGCATTTTTGACGCGCACTTTTTTCCCAAACATTTATTGCCGCAGTTGGAATTGAGTTGGCGTTGATTTCTTTATTGGCAACTGGCTTTGGTTTTTTAAGCTTTTCAGGTTCAACTGGCTTCTGTGCCTTGGGTGGTGGGGTAGCCTTGACTGGCTTGGTCGCCAATTTTGGCTTTTGTGGAATATTGGTTTTATTGATTGCCGGGGCAGTCAAGGGTTTAACTTGTGGTTTTACCACTGGCTTTATTTGTGGTGCAGTGGTTTTTTTGATTTCTGTTTTTACTATTGCGCTTTTTTGTGGTGAATTAATTGTAGGCGCAACTGGTTTTTTTATAGAACTTACTGCGACAGAATTAGTTTTTGTTTCCACTTTTGCATTTGTGTTTAACCTGACATTAGTGTCACCAGCAGCATTTGCCGCCATAGGTGCAAACATTGCTGACACTGCGACAGATATTATTAATGATGAAAGATTATTGAACCTGTTCATAAATACTCCGTGTCCGCTTTTATTAATTTTTAAAGAGTAAAATGAACAATATGGTAAATATTATGCTAATTATTTAAAATAAAAAATCGTCATTAATATATCTATTTTAAATGCAATATTAAATTTGTATTCGTTATTGTATTTAATTAATTGAATGAAGAGTTATTTTTAAAGTTTGAATGATTAATACTTTAAAATATTGCGTGGCGTAAATTATATGCAAATATTCACACCAATACAGCCTATATATACTGTATTGGCGCAAATAGAATCAAATTGTCTAGCAAGCTATTCCACAGTAACCGATTTTGCCAAATTGCGTGGTTGGTCAACATCTGTACCTTTGGCAACCGCCACGTGATAGGCAAGCATATGGATAAGTGGTGAATAAACAAAAGGTGCCTGGAATGGCTCACACTCTGGCGCGCGAACGGAATGTTTCACCGCGTCGGCGGCTTCTTCAATGCCCTTGGCGTCTGAAAGCAGGGTTATTGGCCCGCCACGTGCGGCAATTTCCTGCACGTTGGAAATAGTTTTTTCCATTAATTCATCATATGGCGCAACCGCGATTACGGGTGTATATTCATCAATCAGTGCAATCGGCCCATGCTTTAATTCACCCGCCGCATAGCCTTCGGCGTGAATATAGGAAATTTCTTTTAGTTTTAATGCCGCCTCAAGCGCGATTGGGTATGAAACACCGCGTCCGATGTAAAGAATGCTTTTGGCATGGCTTATATCATTGGCGGTTTCTTCGATGGCATTTTCCATTTCCAAGGCCTCGCGGATAAGGCGTGGGGTTTCCATCAATTGACGGGCAAGGTCTTTTTCACGTTCACTATCAATTGTGCCTTTGGCAACACCGGCGGCGATGGCGGTGGCGGCAAGGGCGGATAATTGCGCCACAAATGCCTTGGTTGATGCCACCCCAATTTCTGGGCCAGCCAGGGTTTCAAGCACTGCATCGGCTTCACGCGCGATTGATGATGTGGCAACATTGACCACACCAAGGGTTTTCCAACCATTACGCTTACAAAGACGGAGTGCTTCGAGAGTATCAGCAGTTTCACCAGACTGCGAAATGAAAATCGCCGCCGCACGACCTGCAACAACCGGCCTACGATAGCGGAATTCAGAGGCAATATCGGTTTCGCACGAAATGCCTGAAAGCTGTTCAAACCAATATTCGGCAACCCGCCCCGACAAATACGCCGTGCCACAGCCAACAATCAAAATCTGATCGATTTCGGCAAAATTAATACCGCAATTTGGCAATGAAACTTTCTCATCCAATGGGTCAAGATAATGCCCAATGGTGCGTGCCGCCGCATCGGGTTCTTCATGAATTTCTTTTTGCATATAGTGGCGATAATTGCCTTTTTCGACCGCCGCTGCAGATGCCGAAACAATTGCAACAGGTCTGAAAATTTCTTTGCGATCTCTATCATAGATATTATAGGTTTTTGATGAAAATTCGACCAAATCACCTTCTTCAAGATAGATTACACGATTGGTGAATGGCGCAACTGCAATTGCATCGGAGCCTAAGAAGATTTCGCCATCGCCCAAACCAAGCACCAACGGGCTGCCTTGGCGCGCGCCAATCATAAGGTCTTCTTTACCAGTGAAAAGACAGGCAATCGCAAATGCGCCGCGCACCCGCGCCAATGCCTTGATAACTGCTTCACGTGGGGTTTCACCCTTGTCAAGGTAATGTGAAATAAGCTGGGTGATAACTTCGGTATCGGTTTCGGAATCGAAAACATAGCCTTGGCTAATTAATTCTTCACGTAGGGTGCGGAAGTTCTCAATAATACCATTGTGAACCACGGCAACTTTGTCGGTGGCGTGGGGGTGGGCGTTGCGCTCGGTTGGTGCGCCGTGGGTTGCCCAACGTGTGTGACCAATACCAGTATTGCCCGCAAGTGGTGCATCGGCGATTTCTTTTTCAAGATTAACAATCTTGCCAGCAGCACGGCGGCGTTCGATATGACCATTAACCAATGTCGCAACCCCTGCCGAATCATAACCGCGATATTCAAGCCGCTTTAAGGCTTCAATAAGTCTTGGGGTTGCAGGTTCTTTGCCAATAATACCAATGATGCCGCACATTTATAAAAAGCCTTATTTTAAATAATGTTCTTGTTTAGACCGCCTAATGCCAGAATAAAGTTAAAAACGCATTTAAACAATTTTTGCGGATTGTTGCAGTTTTCCAAATTCTACTAAGAAATCCAATAAAACGCGAACGCGTACAGGTAATAGACCACTATGACCAACATGTATTGCATGGAACTCTTCTTTTTCATGTGGGTTTAAGTCTTCTAATATTGGTAATAATCGCCCATTTTTAATATCATCATAAATAGTAAAGGTCGCAAGTCTTGTTATGCCATTGCCATTTATTGCTAATTGTCGAATTGCTTCGCCTTCACTTGCTCTGATTTGTCCTGATGCATTGAAAATTGTTACTTCGCCATTATTCAATACAGGCCAGCCTCTTATGGCTCTTTTATAACTAAAGCTAATTATCGTATGTTGATTAAGGTCAGATAGAGTCTTTGGCATAGAGGTTCTGGCAATATAATCTGGTGATGCAACAATGGTTTTTGTAGTTTCACCCAATTTACGTGCAATTAGGCTAGAATCTTTTAGAGGGCCCGCACGAATTGCAACATCAACTTTTTCAGAAATTATATCTAAAATCTGATCTGTCTGAAGTAATTCAATGGAAATTTCAGGGTATAATCTAATAAACTTGGGCAAAATTGGCGCAAGTATATGGGTTGCATATGATGCACTAGTGCTTATTTTTATTCGCCCGCAAGGTTTTTCACGTCTATTAGTACTGCGTTCTAATTCCTCAATATCCGATAAGATACGTAATGAGTTTTCATAAAACTCATTACCCTCATCAGTTAGCCTAAACCTACGTGTAGAGCGGTTTATCAAGCGCACGTTTAAACGGTTTTCAAGCCTAGCTATTAATTTGCTTATGGCAGAAGGCGTCATGGAAGATGTACTGGCGGCGGCACTAAAACCACCATGCTCAACAACTTGTGCAAAGATTTCCATTTCGGCAATTTTATTAACATCGGCGCGTGGCATTTCCTACCCTTATAATGTCTTTCAATTCATAAATAAAATTCTTTAAGTCTTATATATCATATCTGAATTTTGTCTATAATGTTGAAATTGTTTATATCAGGAGTGTTTATGCCAATTGCTTTATTTGCCTTAGCCATAGGTGCGTTTGGAATCGGGCTGACGGAATTTGTAATCATGGGATTATTAAATGAGATTAGCGCAGATTTAGGAATTTCAATCTCAACAGCGGGTTCATTAATTTCGGGCTATGCCTTAGGCGTAGTTTTGGGTGCGCCATTGCTAACTATGTTAATGGGGAAGTGGTCTCATAAAAATGCGCTTTTATGGTTGATGGGGATTTTTATTATTGGCAATCTTGCCTGTGCTATTGCCCCAAATTATGAAACATTAATGTTAGCAAGAATTATCACTGCCTTTGCGCATGGTACATTTTTTGGTATCGGTTCGGTGGTTGCCACTAATCTTGTTCCCGATAATCGTAAAGCGGCCGCAATTTCCATAATGTTCACAGGATTGACCCTAGCAAACATGTTAGGCGTTCCATTTGGAACATGGATTGGGAATAGGTATAGTTGGCGCCTTACATTTTATTTTGTGGTTTTAATCGGCATTATTGCCTTTGCAATAATATTATTCCTTGTTCCCAAAGATGAAAATAAAGATATTCAAAAAATAAATTGGGCAAGTGAATTTGGTATTATTTTCAAAAGTACCGCACCAATTGCAATGTTTGTAACGGTTTTGGCTTGGGCGGGGGTATTTGGTGTTTTCACCTATATTTCCCCAATTCTAACCAATATTAGCGGTTTTTCGCAAAAATTAGTTTCACCAATAATGCTAGTATTTGGTCTAGGGCTAGTTATTGGCAATATTTTTGGCGGCTATATTACTGATAAGAATGTGAAAATTGGGGTATTACTTACACTGTTTTTGCTGATGGTTTCATTGTTGATAATGCAATTTGCAATTCATGGTAAATGGTCTGCCATATTACTCATTGGCTTTATGGGGGCGACAGGTTTTGCAACCGCGTCACCACTTCAGACATGGGTATTGTCACAGGCAAAAGGCGCAGGTCAAAGCCTTATCTCAAGCCTAAATATTGCAGGTTTTAATTTAGGTAATGCAATTGGTGCATATGTTGGCGGTTTAGTGATTGATAGTAATTTGGGGCTTGGAAATTTACCCATAGCTGCGGCTATATTCCCTGCTTTGGCAATTATTCTTAGCTTGATTGCATTTAATATCAACAAGTCAAAAAAATCTATTCAATATGTTTAGGGAGTTATTATGGAATATCGTAATTTAGGGAATTCAGGCCTAAAAGTTCCAATTCTTAGTTTTGGTGCAGGTACTTTTGGCGGTACTGGTCAATTATTTGGAGCATGGGGCAATACGAATATAAAAGAAGCAGCAAATATTGTTGATATCTGCCTTGAGGCGGGGATTAATATGTTTGATACCGCTGATGTCTATTCAAATGGTGCATCAGAAAAAGTTTTAGGGGCTGCAATAGCTGGTAGGCGCGATAAAATCCTTATTTCTACTAAATCAAGCCTGCCAATGGGTGATGGGGCAAATGATTATGGCTCATCACGATTGCATTTAATAAAGGCGGTTGATGATGCACTAATAAGATTGGGTACTGATTATATTGATTTATTCCAACTCCATGCGTTTGATGCCAATACGCCTGTCGAAGAAGTATTAACTACCCTTGATGCAATCGTAAAAAATGGGAAGGTGCGTTATATTGGTATATCAAATTTTGCAGGTTGGCAGATAATGAAATCGCTTTCGGTTTCAGAGAAATATGGATTGCAACGTTATGTCGCTAATCAGGTTTATTATTCACTTATAGGGCGTGACTATGAATGGGATTTAATGCCTTTAGGCTTAGATCAAGGGTTAGGTGCAATGGTCTGGAGTCCATTAGGTTGGGGGCGATTAACAGGCAAGATACGGCGCGGCGTAGCTCTACCTGCTAATAGTCGTTTGCATGACACAGTTGATTTTGCACCACCAGTTGATGATGAATTACTTTATAGGGTGATAGATACACTCGAAGAAATCGCCGTGGAAACAGAGAAAACCGTTCCGCAAATCGCGCTTAATTGGTTAACGCAACGCCCTAGCGTTTCATCTGTAATAATTGGTGCGCGTAATCAAGAACAATTGCGCCAAAATCTTGGTGCTATTGGCTGGAAACTTAATGGCGAACAAATGGCAAAATTAGATGCCGCAAGCAAGCGTGAAGCGCCATACCCACATTTTCCTTATTATAGGCAAGATGGTTTTAAGATGCTTAATCCACCTTTGTTTAGATAGATTATATTGGCGGTTAGCGCAATTATTCCTTTGGAATATAGCAAATATCGGGCAATCCACGACCAGAGCCGCCATTATCAAGGCCATAACCAACCAAATAATAATCGGGTAATTCAAAGCCAACAAAATCTGGGTCGGGAAGGTGTTTACTTGCGGGTTTGCGCGCCATTAAACAGGTTAATACCTCTTTTGCGCCCTTGGCTTTTAGATAGTCTTTGGCAAAAATGATGGTTTTTCCGGTGTCGTAAACATCATCAACAATCAGGACTTGGCGCCCCATAATTTGCCTTTGCAAATCGGCAAGGATATTAAGACGACCGGATTCTTTGGTGTCGCCATATGATGATAACCATAGAAAGTCGGTTTGTGGGGTTTTGCCATTATCGGCAAGACCACGCATAATGTCCGCCATAAAAATAAACGAACCTTGTAATAGCCCGACCACAATTGCGTCATCTTCTAATTTGTTGGAGATTTCAGTGGTTAATTCGCCGACACGTTTTGCAATTTCTTCTCTTGAGACTAGGATTTTCATTAACGCCCTACCGCAGTATTGTGTGTGTTATGTGTATCTTCTTTTTTTGATGTTTCGGCCGCGTGTTCAACGGGTGCAGCGGGTGCAGCCGCATGTGTATCCGGTGCGGCATGTGTTGTCCCTTCGGGGGCGGCAGTTGTTGTGGCGTTTGATGTGCCGGCACTACCCATCAAGGTATCTTTTTTCTTGGATGCAATTTCTTTCCCGTTTGGCAAATCGCTTGGTGGATCGTTAAAGACCACGATTGCGCGCAAATTGCCTTGTGGAATTGGGCGACGGATTGATTCAAACGGTTGTTCCGCCATCGGGGTAATGATGGTTATGCCGGGGTCGGCAAGCCAACTGGCAACCTTTTTATTATGGTCATCCACCAATGTGATGCGTAAATAGGGAACTGGCTTTGCAACGTAGGACGTGGATTTTATTACGCCCGCGATAACCAGACGCTGCCCCTCGGTATCTTGTCCGGCGCGAACCTGCACCTTGGTGATTTCAAGGCCGTATGTATTAGCACGCGCGCCAAGTAATGCAAAAAAACTTGCCGAATTTGGCCATTTTTTAACAACCATTTCGCGATTGGCAACACCATATAAAATTCCGCCAACCATAAATGTAAGCGCGGTAAGCCACGCGACACTAATTGCCGAATAATGCAAAAGTTTTGCCTTGGAGAATGCTTTTTCGCGCACTAATTCATGTGGCTTTTTCTCAACATTGCCAAAACGTGGGGTGGTGGGGGCATTGGGCTTTTTGCGGCCTTCTTCCTCAAACTTCATGCGATAATTATCGCCGCCATTTATATCGGGCTTTAAAACCAATGAAGTCGGCGATTTTTGAAACCAGTAATGACCACAAGATGCGCAACGGACATTGCGACCAACAGCGGGTATCATGCTGTCGGCAATATTATATTTTGCATGGCATTTAGGACAATCAAGTATCATGTAATAACTCTGATAAATCTATGCAAAACTATTTGCTAAAAATAATATTAACTTATTTAACTGTTTAAACACTTTATCTATTTTTTAAAACTGGCATATAACTAAAATAGTCATAATACTTATTCGCAAAATTAGTCCACTGATGAAACAAAAAATCTCGCAGTCAGAAAGAGACATTTTTAAACAGGCACAACCAAACCGTCCTTTGGTGTGGTTTAATAATGTATATCTTAATTATAATAAGGTTAAATCCGAAAATGAACCCGCGAGCTTTGCATTAAAAAATGTTTCGTTGGAGTTGCAAAAGGGTGGCTTTTATTTTCTTACCGGTCCATCAGGGGCGGGCAAATCGACATTGTTGAAATTGATGTATTTGGCGCTGCGACCGACTGGCGGCAATATTGAAATGTTTGGTGTTGATGTGGCGGGGGCATCGCGTGATTCTTTGCCGCAATTAAGGCGCAAAATTGGCGTGGTGTTTCAGGATTTCCGTCTTTTGCCACATCTAAGTGTGTTTGATAATTTGGCATTGCCGTTTCGGGTTCGCAACATGCACCCTTCTAAATATGAGGATGATGTTAAAGAGCTTTTGGGTTGGGTCGGCCTTGGAAAGCGTATGTCAGCCTTACCAGAAACCCTATCCGGTGGGGAGCAGCAGCGGGTTGCAATCGCGCGCGCCGTTGTGGGAAAACCACAATTAATCATCGCCGATGAGCCAACGGGTAACGTTGACCCCGATATGGGTTCACGTCTTATAAGGCTTTTTATTGAATTAAATAAATTGGGAACAACCATTGTAATCGCAACCCACGATCATGAAATGGTGCGCCGCGCTGGTGCGCCGGTATTGCGCATTGATAAAGGCAAGGTTGAGCAATTTAACACCCCGCCCGAAAACTTAGGGGGCAGTTAATGGGTGAATTTTTAAAGATTTTTGATGCCCCAATTTTCCTGCCGATTAAAAGGCTGTTTGGTATTGGTGAAACCCCGCTTTTACCCGCCGATGATCGGCAGGCAAGGCCACTAACTATTGTTGTGGCGATTATGTGTGCTTTGGGCTGTCTCGCGGCATTAACAGCACGCGCCGGATTTCGTGCCGCCGAAACTTGGACTTCGGATTTAAAAAGCGCAATGACGGTTTTGGTTGATAGCCCGCGTGATGAGGCATCGTTAAACCGTGCTTTGATAATTGTTCAAAAGACGCCGGGGGTAAAAGCCGCAAATATTATGGACAAGGAAAAGGCAAAGAAGTTATTGCGTAATTATGGCGCTAATATCGGGGTTTTGATTGATGAATTGCCCTTGCCAAATATTATTGAAGTTGGCCTTGATAGAAAAATTGAAGGCACAGAAGATAATCTTCAAAAAAATCTGTCTGGTGCGGGGTTTAAGATAGAGATTGATGACCATTCCCGCTATTCCGGCGAAATTATAAAAACTTCTGCGGTTTTGCGCGGTTTTGCGATTATGGCGCTTTTATCGCTGATTGTGGCGGCAATTACAACGATTGGCTTTGCGGCACGTGCGGCCTTGGAATCACGACGTGATTCTGTGGAAATTCTTCACCTTGTTGGCGCAGAAGATGCGTTTGTTGCCCGCGAAGTGCAGATACGTTTTATGCGTCTTGGGCTTGTATCTGGGGCATATGGTTCGCTCGCGGCAGGTGTAATGGTCTTTACTGGAATTTTGATTATGAAAATTGGGGCGAGTGCTTTGACAAGTTCCAATGATATATTAAAATTTTATGATATTTGGATTTTGATTTTGGCGCCAATTTTAACTGCATTCGCGGCATCTTTTGCGGCACGTATTGCGGCGCGCCAAACCTTAAAAGAGTTGGTATAAATGGCAACAAATTGCAAAAAGCCATCTTTGTCGAGCTTTATTGCATCGCTGGTTTCCAGATTGATTTTTGTTGTCGGGCTTGGCGCCTGCCTATTTATTATTGCGGGTTTTTTCAAATTTGCCGATGATGTGGTTACAATGAAACCGCCAGAGGATTTGAAACCCGCAGACGGAATTGTTTCTTTAACTGGCGGTTCGCGCGCCCGCCTTACCGAGGGGATAAACCTTTTACAAGAAGGTATGGGCAAAAAACTCTTGATTTCAGGGGTTTTTAAAGAGGCTACCCCCAATGAATTGCGGCTTGTAACCGGCGGGGACAAGGCGCTTTATGATTGCTGTGTCATGCTTGGCAAAGAGGCTACCGACACAATCGGCAATGCCCGCGAAATCCATGAATGGGCAAGGGCCAATAAATTCAAACGCCTGATAATTATTACTGATAATTACCATATAAAACGTTCAATGCTTGAGATTAAGTCTGCCAATAGCGATATAGAATTTATTCCCTATCCCGTGCGGGCAGAGCCTTTTATGCATAAAAATTGGTGGGAAAATAAAGATGCGGTGCGGCGACTGACAATTGAATATTCAAAATATGTCTTCGCGCAGCTAAGATTAATTACAGGTTTTGACCCGGAACACGAATAAATGGCTTTTTTACGCTCTTTAATTTATGAAATCTATTTCGCCTTGGCGATTCTTTTTGTTGGCAGTATTGGTGCAATTGCGGTTCTTTTTAACAAGAAATATGCGCTTAATGTTGTCAATGCTTGGTCGCGTGCTGAATTATGGGGTCTTAAATATATTCAAGGGATTACTGTTGAAGTGCGGGGAATTGAAAACCTGCGTGATGGTAAAGTAATGGTCGCGGGCAAGCATTTATCAACACTTGATACGGTTGCGCCTTTCACAATGATGAATACCCCTGCATTTGTCTTTAAAAAAGAACTGTTTAAAGTTCCGATATTTGGTTGGTATCTTAAAGTATCTGGCATGATTGCAATCGATCGTGATGGCGGCATGGCGGCATTAAAAGGCATGGTGGCAGAATCAAAAGTCCGCCTTGAAGAGAACCGCCCGATTCTTATTTTTCCCGAAGGTACACGTCAGCCAATTGGTGCCGAACCTGATTATAAACCCGGTGTTGCTGCGATTTACGGTATGCTTGGTGTTCCTTGCGTGCCGCTTGCCCTTAATACTGGTTGCTATTGGAAAAACAAAGGTTTGGTAAAACGCCCGGGAAAAGTGGTGTTTGAATTCCTTGAACCGATTGAACCTGGCCTTAAGCGGCAGGAATTTATGGAAAAATTGCAAACCGCAATCGAAAGCGGAACTGCAAAACTCGTGGCAGAGGCATCTCAAAGACAGTAAAATGTCAAGAAAATGTATAGAAAACCTGCCTAAGCCCGTTGACTCATGTTCTGCAAAATTATATAGCCCACCACTCTTATTTCGCCCCAAATTCCAAATGGGGCGCGTTTTATGTTGGTTTTTAGCGTTTTGTAAACGCAGTTTGAAAGGTTTTCGCGATGTTCGCGGTTATTAAAACAGGCGGCAAACAATATAAAGTTGCTGCGGGCGATAAAATCGTTGTTGAAAAAATTGAGGGCGAAGCAGGCTCTACTGTCAAATTTGAAGAAGTTTTGATGGTTGGTGATGACAATGGCGTTAAAGTTGGCGCACCTGTTGTTGCTGGTGCTTCGGTTTCTGCTGAATTGGTTGACACTTCAAAAGGTGATAAAGTTTACGTCATTAAAAAGACCCGTCGTAACACTTATCGTCGTCGTCGTGGCCACCGCCAGTTTGAAACTACTGTTAAAATTACTGCGGTTCACGCATAATAAAGGATATTTGTCATGGCACATAAGAAGGCTGGTGGTTCATCCCGTAACGGTCGCGATTCAGAATCAAAACGCTTAGGCGTAAAAAAATACGGCAACGAAAATGTTGTTGCTGGAAATATTTTGGTTCGTCAACGCGGCACAAAGTTTTTCGCTGGTGATAATGTTGGCATGGGCAAAGATCATACTTTGTTCGCAACTGCTAACGGTAAAGTCGAATTCCGCGAAAAAGCAAATAAGCGCACCTTCATTTCTGTTGTTGTGCCTCAAGCTGCGGAATAATCACTTTTTACAATTTTGAAAAAATGGGGCGGTAATACGCCCCTTTTTTATTTTCAGAACTAATTATATCACGATGTCACCCCGCATTTATTGCGGGGTCTCTTATAATAAGATAGACACTTTTGCTATATATTGGGTTTAAATACAGGATGACATTTAAACCTGTTAAGGCTATATAAAACCATGAAATTCCTTGATCTTGTTAAAATTTATGTAAAATCCGGTGATGGTGGGGCTGGCTCTAAATCATTTCGCCGTGAGAAATTCATTGAATATGGCGGTCCTGATGGTGGCGACGGCGGCAGAGGTGGGGACATTATATTCGAGGCGGCGGACGGCCTTAACACCCTTATTGATTATCGCTATGCACCGCATATCATGGCTGAAAACGGCAAAAAGGGACAAGGACGCCAATTACACGGCGCAAGTGCACCACCAAAAATCCTAAAAGTTCCGGTTGGCACTGAAATCCTTGATGAAGATAAAGAAACCATTATCGCCGATTTATCAAAATTAGGTGATAGAATAACCTTCTTAAAAGGCGGCAATGGCGGTTGGGGCAATGTGCATTTTAAATCAAGCGTGAACCAAGCGCCCGATTATGCCAATCCTGGTCTTCCCGGCGAAGAAAAATGGATATGGCTACGGCTTAAATTGATTGCTGACGCCGGTCTTATTGGTTTACCTAATGCCGGAAAATCTACATTCCTAAGCGTGGTTACCAAGGCGACCCCAAAAATCGCCGATTATCCGTTTACCACCATTCACCCAAATCTTGGCGTTGCCTATTTGGGCCCCGAATCAAATTTTATCATTGCTGATATTCCAGGATTAATTGAGGGGGCGGCACAAGGTGCAGGTCTTGGGACAAGGTTCTTGGGGCATGTGGAACGTTGTGCAATCTTGCTCCACCTCATTGATGGAACAGAGGATGACATTGTAAAAGCCTATACAACTGTGCGCAATGAATTAGAGGGATATTCCGATGAATTGGGCGGCAAGCCTGAAATTATCGCTATAAACAAAATCGATTCGCTTCTCCCCGAAGAACAAGAAGAAAAAAAAGCGGCATTAGAGGCGGCAACGGGCAAAAAAGTTTATCTTATTTCTGCAATTTCACATAATGGCTTAAAAGAAGTGCTTGCGCTTTTATTTGAAGAAATTAAAAAGCGGCGTATTAAAGACACTGTACCAGAAATTGAAGAAGACACCCCCCAAGAATGGCAACCATAGACCGAACAAATTTGGATGAAACCAGTAAATTACAACATTCAAAACGTGTTGTGATTAAATGCGGCTCGTCACTTTTGGTGGATACATCATCGGGAAAAGTGCGCGGTGAATGGCTTAAATCCCTTGCTAATGACATTAAAACCTTGCTTGAAAATGGCACTGAGGTTTTGGTTGTAAGCTCTGGCGCGGTGGCGATGGGGCGCAAGATTCTTGGGCTAAAAAAGAAAACTAAAATTGAAGAAAAGCAGGCCGCCGCCGCCACTGGGCAAGTGGAATTAATGAAGGCATGGCAAGATGCCTTGGGTGGCTTTAATCTTCATTGTGCGCAGTCACTTTTGACCGCCTATGATACCGAACGCCGCCGCAACTGGCTTAATGCGCGCGCAACATTTGATACATTGCTTTCACTTGGTATTGTGCCGATTATTAATGAGAATGACACCATTGCCACCGAAGAAATTCGTTATGGTGATAATGACCGTTTGGCGGCGCGTGTGGCGCAAATGGTGGGTGCGGATTATCTTCTGCTTTTAAGCGACATTGACGGTCTTTATACTGCTGATCCACGCTCAAACCCAAAGGCGCGGCATATTCCATTGGTACAGGCAATTACGCCAGAAATTGAAAAAATGGCCGGTGGCTCAAATGCAGAAGCTGGCGTTGGTTCTGGCGGGATGAAAACAAAAATCGATGCCGCAAAAATCGCAATTTCCCAAGGTTGCAACGTTATGATTCTTGATGGGCGTGACAAAAGCCCGATTGCACGCGCTTTGGCGGGCGATAAATCGACAACATTTGCGGCACAGCTTGACCCGCAAACCGCACGCCTTGCATGGCTTAGACATAATCTAAAGCCACAGGGGGCGTATGTGGTTGATGACGGGGCGGCAGGGGCATTAAAAAAAGGCGGCAGCCTTTTACCTGTTGGTGTCAAAGAGGTCGAAGGTAGCTTTGAACGTGGCGACGCGGTTGCCATTAAATCACCCGATGGCAAAATCATTGCCCGTGGTTTGTCCGCCTATAATGCCCATGATGCACAAATGATTATGGGTAAAAAATCGGGCGAGATTGAGGAAATATTGGGCTATTCCGGCCGTCCTGCGCTGGTTCACCGTGATGATATGGTTGCGGAATAAATTATAATAATCCCCGCAATAAATGCCTAAACTATCATATGCCTTTCATCAGGAGGTAATATGAAAGGCTATAAAACCCTTGCCGCATCGGCATTAATCACAATCATCGGCAGCTTGCAACAAATTGGCGTTATCAATCTTGTTCCCGAACATTTCCAAGGCGTGGCAATTGCCACTATCGGCCTTGTTATGGCGGGTTTAAGATTAGTGACAAACAGTCCGGCATTAAAAAAATAAATCCTGTCATACCGGAATTTCCAAAGGAAATGTCCGGTATCTCGGCGGTGTATTCACGAGA
The DNA here is from genome assembly GCA_002337085.1 of Hyphomonadaceae bacterium UBA1933. Taxonomy (GTDB): domain Bacteria; phylum Pseudomonadota; class Alphaproteobacteria; order Caulobacterales; family Aquidulcibacteraceae; genus Pseudaquidulcibacter. Next base: position 840,559 of record DDFH01000006.1, read on the forward strand.
TGCCGGATAAATCCATGGGATTTTCCGGCATGACAGTATAACTGGTAAAAATCATAATAAGACATTGCAACCAATGCCATTTTTTGCAATCTGAAAATATGGAGAGCAAAAAATGGCATATTGGCTTATAAAATCTGAACCCAATGTATGGTCATGGGATCAACAAGTGGCAAAAGGTGATGAGGGGGAGGCTTGGACAGGCGTAAAAAACTACCTTGCCCGCAACAATATGCGCGCCATGAAATTGGGCGACAAGGCATTTTTCTATCATTCCAATATTGGTAAAGAAATTGTCGGCATTTGCGAAGTATGTCAGGAAATCTTCCCCGACCCAACTGATGAAAAATGGGAATGCGTTAAATTTCGCGCGGTTAAAAAATTGCAACGCCCATACAGCCTTGAAGAAGCAAAAAATAACCCAAAACTTGCGAATATGGCACTTGTAAAAATGACCCGCCTTTCGGTTCAACCAGTAACCGAAGATGAGTGGGATGAGGTTTTGCAAGAAGTAGGGAAATAATTACGAATTACGAATTACGAATTACGAAGTTTGGATGGTTATGGCAGAAAAATACAACCTTATTCAAGAAAGAAGTTTTAAATTTGCTGTGCGGATATATCGCCTGTCTCAATATTTGCTTCTTGACCACAAAGAGTTCGTGCTGTCAAAGCAAATTCTAAAAAGCGGAACCAGTATTGGCGCGAATGTTGAAGAAGCAATTGGCGGACAAACGCGAGCAGATTTTTTTTGCAAAAATTACAATCGCTTATAAGGAGGCGCGTGAAACACAATATTGGGTTAAATTACTTCGCGAAGTTAATTTAATTGATGATGCAATGTTTAAATCAATAAACGATGATTGTTCTGAAATATGTAATATTCTTGCAAAAATACAAAAAACCGTGAAAAGTAATCCGTAATCCGTAATCCGTAATCCGTAATCCGTAATCCGTAGTTTTTACTGCTCTACCCGTTTTCGTTCTTGCCCCAATGCACCAAGGGATTCGCCGCCTGCGGATGAGAAAAATTGCGCAAGGTTTTCATAAAACATTGCCATGGTTTGGCTATCCGGGCGGTTTAGATCGTCAATGGTTGGAAGTGGGTTAAGTGGCATTCCTTCATGGGCTTTATTCATAAATTCTGACCAGATTATCGCCGGCAATGTGCCACCCGAAACCCCGTTCATGGGTTTAAATTCATCATTACCTACCCAAACCCCACAAATAATGTCGGCGGTATAGCCAACAAACCACGCATCGCGGAAGTTTTGTGATGTTCCGGTTTTACCCGCCGCCTCGCGCCCATTGGCAAGCTGTGCGCGATGACCAGTACCAAAGGCAATAACATCGCCCAACATCGCAGTCATTTGCCGCGCTTTTAACGGGTCATAAACTTGGGTCGGGGCGTGGCTTTTGCGTTCATAGGCAATGGTGTTGCGCGTAGTATCAACCCGCTCGATTAAATATGGTTCAACCCGAACCCCATCATTGGCAAGCGTGGCATAGGCCCTTGTCATATCCATTAATGTCACTTCGCCAGCACCAAGGGCGATTGATGGGTGTTTTGGTAATTGGCTTTCAATGCCCAAACGCTGCGCCGTGCCAATGACACGGTCAATCCCGATTTGCACCGCAAGTTCGACCGCAACAGTATTGATTGATTTCGTCAATGCGGTTGAAAGTGTAACTTTGCCAGAATAGGTTTTGCCAAAGTTTTGTGGCTTCCAGCCATTGATATTAATTGGCTTGTCTTCTTTGATGGTGTTGGGCGTCATACCCATTTCAAGTGCGGCGGCATAAACAAGTGGTTTAAAGGTTGAACCTGGTTGGCGCTTGGCCTGTGTTACGCGGTTAAACTGGCTTTGCTTATAAGAGCGCCCACCAACAATTGCCAAAATCCGCCCTTGCTTATCAATCGCAATTAATGCCGCCTGATTAACACCAGAGCCAGCGTTTTTTGCCAAGATTTTTTGAATGGTTTCAACCGCATCTTGTTGAATGCGTGGGTCAATAGTTATTCTTGCGATGCGATCAGGTGAGATTGGCGGGTCAAGCGTATCAATTTCTTTCGCTGCCATATCAACAGCATAGGCAAGCTCACCCTCATCAGGGTCGGGAGTAGTTTTTACGACTACTGGCTCTTTGGCAACATCTGCGGCAAGTTGCGGGGTGATGAAATGTGCATCAACCATTCTTTGTAAAACTACGGCGCGCCTATCAAGTGCGGGCTTGGCGGTTATATCGATTGATAACCGCCCTGGCGCCTTTGGAAGCCCCGCGAGCATGGCAGCCTCACCAAGAGTGAGTTCTTGCGGTTTTTTTGAAAAATAACGCCATGCAGCGGCATCAATACCATAGGCATTATTACCAAAATAAATTCGATTTAAATAAACCTCTAGGATTTTCTTTTTGGGAAACTTGCTATCAATTTGCCACGCCAGAACCATTTCTTGTGCCTTGCGCTTTATGGTTTGGTGTGGGTTTAAGAATACGTTTTTAACAAGCTGTTGGGTGATGGTTGATGCGCCTTGAACTGTGTGTCCGGCGGCAATGTTTTTAACTAGGGCGCGCCCCACGCCAACAAAATCAACGCCTTTATGTTCAAAAAATCGTGCATCCTCTACGGCAAGAAATGGGGTAATAACGCGCGCCGGCAATTCATCAATTGGCACACGCCTTCCAAAACGTGGCCCACGCAAAGCGATGGTGCGCCCTTGGGAATCAACAACTTCTAACGATGATGGTCGGTTGGAAACCCATAATTCTTGTTCAGAGCTAACGCTTGGCATATCGCCAAATAAATAATTAAATCCCAAAATTCCGCCGCCAATCATGCAGCCCCATAACAGCCCCCAGAATAGGATGCTTAATAATTGCATGCGAACATTTTTACGCCGCTTGGCTTCCATTAAATCGGCGCGGTAAACGTGGTTTTCAGGCTTTTTCATCAGGTAAAATTTAATATAGTGATTCATCAAAGCTAAAACAGTTTTTGCGGATAATTTGGATTTATAAAACCATAACGCATTGAAAATAAACAATTATGGGTTTGAATAATCTTTTTTAATCACCGCCCATAAGCATCGCATCCATAATCACACGGTTCAATGAGTGATGATTATGGAAAAAAATCTTGAAAGAATTGCCCAAAAACGACGTGAGCGCGACCTCTTATTTGCCGCGCTTGAACGCAAACTTGATCGCATCCTTGCCGCCACCGAAGCGAAAGGAATTATTGGGCAACATACCGCTGCACCGCCTCGAAATGTTGATGCAGGATTGGCGGTTTTGGGCGCGCCTTGCACAAATGCCACCAATGGGCAATTGGCGGACGTGGCTCTTTATGGGCGGTCGCGGTGCGGGAAAAACCCGCGCCGCCGCCGAATGGGTGACTGATATGGTCGCACAAGGTTATGCAAGCTCAATCGCGCTTATTGGTGCAACTTTGGGCGATGTTCGCAATGTTATGGTTGGTGGTAAATCTGGCTTGTTGGCAATTGCGCCACCAGAACTTGCCCCAAAATATGAGCCGTCAAAACGGATTTTAACATGGGCTAATGGCGCAATTGCCTATGCCTATTCTGCCGAAGTTCCCGACAGTTTGCGTGGGCCACAGTTTGACCTTGCTTGGGGGGACGAACTTGCGGCATGGGCGGATGGGGACGCGGTTTTGGATGTTTTGCGTCCGGCACTTCGGTTGGGCGAAAATCCAAAAGTTGTTTTAACCACTACCCCACGCCCAGTGCCATGGGTCAAGGATTTATTGCTTGATGAAACCTGCGTAATTACCCGTTCATCAACCCGTGACAATGCCGCCAATTTGGCAAAAGGCGTGGTCGATGATTTGGAAAGACGTTTTGATAACAGCATTTGGGCGCGGCAAGAATTATTCGGCGAATTAATTGAAGATCCCGAAGGGGCATTATGGTCACGCGATGATATTAAACGTGCGCGTGCTTTGCCAAAAGCCCATGATTTTGACACCATTTTAATTGCGGTTGATCCACCGGCTACCAAGGGCAAAAATGCTGATGCTTGTGGGATAATTATTGCCGGAAAAAATGGCAAGAACGCGTGGGTTATCGATGATTTAACTACCCAAGGACAAGCGCCCAATGAATGGGCGGCGGTAATTGCAAAGGCCTATGAAAAATATGCCGCCAATTACATCCTTGCCGAGGGTAATCAGGGCGGGGAGATGGTGCGCGAAATCATCAAATTGCAATCCCCCGAGGCGATGGTCAGGCTGGTGCATGCGTCAAAATCGAAACGAGTGCGCGCCGAACCAGTGGCACTTTTATACGCGCAAAACCGTATTTGCCACAACCGCCATTTCCCCGCCCTTGAAGACGAGATGTGTTCATTCGGTACACAGAATTTTCGCGGTAGCCCCAATCGTATGGATGCCCTTGTCCATGCGCTAACACATCTTTTGTTGGTGCAAAAATCCAATCCCAAAATCAGACCAATTTAAAGGGAAATCAAAATGTTTTCATTTGCAAAAAGAAAAAATGCCCAAACAGAAGCTAAGAATAATTCATTTCTTGCCTTTGCAAACCTTGGTAATCCGGTTTGGACACCGCGTGATTATGGTGCTTTGGCACGTGAAGGTTATCGCCAAAATCCGATTGCCTATCGTTGCGTAAGAATGATTGCCGATGCGGTCGCATCAATTCCTTTGGTTTTAAAAGATAAAGAAGGCAAAACCCATCCCTATCAGTCATTGATTGATAAACCAAATTTTGAACAAACTTATAGCGAGCTTGCCGAAGCCTTTATCGGGCATTTGCAAATTGCGGGTAATGCCTATCTTGAAATTGTGGCAATTGATAATATCCCCAAGGAATTAATTGCCCTGCGCCCCGATACAATGCGAATTATCAAGGGGCAGAATGGCTGGATAATCGGTTGGGAACAACAAATCGGCACTGTTAAACGTCGTCTTTGGCGCGATATGGTAACAGGTCGGTCACAAGCTTTACACCTTAAAACCTTTAATCCTTGTGATGATTTATATGGCCAAAGCCCGATCGAACCCGCCGCCACCGCAATTGATATTCATAATGCGGGTGGGGCGTGGAATAAGGCATTAATTGATAATGCCGCCCGCCCATCGGGTGCATTGGTTTATCGTGGTCAAAATGGCATGGAGCGCCTTTCGGATGAGCAATTTGAACGCCTAAAGGCCGAGCTAACCCTTGCCCATACTGGTGCAAATAATGCGGGGCGCCCTTTATTGCTTGAAGGCGGTCTTGAATGGTCGCCAATGTCATTATCCCCACAAGAAATGGATTTTGTGGAGGCCAGAAGGCAGGCTTCGCGTGATATTGCCCTTGCCTTTGGAGTGCCACCAATGTTGCTTGGCATCCCTGGCGATAATACTTATTCAAACTATAAAGAGGCCAATAACGCTTTTTATCGCCAAACCATTATTCCACTGGTTAATAAATTTTCTGCGGCTTTGGCGGGGCTTTTAAATGGATGGACAGAAGCCGCCGTTTTCATCACCGCCAATTTCGATGCCGTAAACGCACTTGGTACAGAGCGCGACAGCCTTTGGGCGCGTCTAGATAATGCAACATTTCTTACAGATGCCGAAAAGCGCAAACTTGCGGGGCTTGAATGATGGAAAAATATTTCGATTCCCGCATCAATCTTGCCTTTATTTTTGCGGTTTTATTGCAGGCAATAACCGCATTCATCTGGATTGGTGGCGCTGCCGAGCGGTTAGATAGTTTTGAAATTCGCCTCAATCAACAAGCCCCCATCAATGAGCGCATGGCACGCATAGAAGCCGAAATGCAGGCCGCCCGCCAAAGCCTTAATCGTATTGAAGACAGGTTGGATAAAGGAACTAATAAATGAGTTTTTTGCAAATCGCGGGCTATGCGAGCCTGTTTGGTATCAAGGATTTGGCGGGGGATATTGTTGAACGCGGGGCATTCGCCAACAGCCTTAAACAATTACCCGCAGGGTCGGTGCGCATGCTTTATCAACATAATGGCAACCGCCCAATTGGCGAGTGGACAAAACTTTTTGAAGATGAAATCGGCCTTTGGGCAGAAGGGCTAATTTATGACGCAAATGATGATGCCGCACATGCGCAATCAATGGTGAAATCAGGGCAGATGGACGGGCTTTCAATTGGCTTTCGTACCCTTGATTTCACCCCCGCAAATGGCGGTCGCATTCTAAAAGAAATTGATTTGCGGGAAATTTCCTTGGTGGCGTTTCCGATGTTGCCGCGCGCCCGCCTGAAAACCATCAATCAATCTATCGCAGCATAAGAGGAGTTATTAATGCAGGATATTGAAAATAAAAGTGCGCCCAATCCAAAGGCCGCGCGTGACGAAATCATGAAAACATTTGAGGCATTCAAAGCCGCTAATGATGAAAGGCTTCATAGTCTTGAACACAAAATTGCCCCCCATAAAGTTAATTATGATGTCTTGTTGGAAGAAAAGGTTGATCGTATTGATCGCGCCTTGTCACAAGCCCAAGCAAGCCTTGACAGGCTGGCACTTATTGGCGCCCGCCCACAAGCAAGCGCGGAGGGTGAACAAAAATCGGCGCATAATCAGGCATGGTCGCAATTCATGCGCCGTGGTGATGAAAATGCCTTGCACCGTGTTGAGGAAAAATCATTGTCGGCAACTGTTGCTTCAGATGGCGGCCATGTTGCCCCCGCCGAAGTGCAAGCAGTAATTGAACGTGTACTTTCAAATATTTCGCCAATGCGCAAAATTGCAAGTGTGCGTCCAACCAATTCAGGGACGTTTAAAAAGCCAATTGCAACCACTGCTGCGGCGGTGGGTTGGGTTGCCGAAACCGGTGCGCGTGCGCAAACCAATACCCCAAGCCTTGATTTATTGGCATTTCCAATTGGTGAGATTTATGCAATGGCGGCCGCCACCCAAACCCTGCTGGATGATGCGGCGGTTGATATTGATGCGTGGCTTGCAGGTGAAATCGCCCAAAGTTTTGCGACCGCTGAAAGTGCCGCCTTTATTACTGGTGATGGTACAAATAAACCAAAAGGGATTGCCGCATATAATGTGGTTGCGGATGCGACCCAAACCTATGGCTCTTTGGGATATATCGCAACTGGTGCGGCGGGTGCGTTTGCGGCGACCAATCCGGTCGATAAATTAGTTGATTTAACCTATGCCCCACGCACACCATACCGCGCCAATGCGTCATTCTTAATGAACCGCCGCACATTGGGGCAAGTGCGCAAATTCAAAGACAGCACTGGGCAATATATTTGGCAGCCGTCACTCATTGCGGGGCAACCAACCACTTTGCTTGGCTATAATGTCTATGAAGCCGAAGATATGGCAGATGTGGCGGCAAACAGCCTTTCAATCGCTTTTGGCGATTTTGAAAAAGGCTATTTGATTGTCGATAGAACCGATATTCGCGTGCTTAGAGATCCATATTCCAACAAGCCTTATGTCCTGTTTTATGTAACCAAGCGCGTAGGCGGTGGTGTGCAGGATTATGACGCGATTAAATTCCTTAAATTTGCTGCTTCCTAGGTGATAAATGACGAATATTGTTTTGGTGCCGCCATCTGAACTTCCGCTTTCTTTGGATGAGGTGAAAACCTATCTAAGAATTGGCACAGACGGCGATGATAATATGCTTTTGCTATTGTTAAAGGCGGCGGTGGAATTGGTGGAGGCACGTAGTGCCACTGCCCTTATCACCCGAAAACTGCGCCAAAACATTTCGGCAAAGGAAATAGAGCGGGCGGTCTATTTAGCGGGGCAAAGCGGGCAAAAGCCGTATTTAAGGCCTGATTACCGCAATGTTACGGCGATTGAAGCGGTTAGAAATTCCATAAATGGGATTATGACTACGGCAAACGACCTTATAGATTTGCAGGATAATTTATTCTATCTCAACCGATATAGTGAAGGTCTGGAAATTGATTATTTTGCCGGTTTTTCCGATGCGGCATCCGTTCCCGATACTTATAAATTGGAAATTTTAGAAGAAATAAACCGCGCAATTCAAACCCGTGACGGGGATATCCAAAAGCCAAACCTAAATAATGGGGTGCGGCTATGATTGCGGTTCAAGAATTAATCACCTCTTCCCTAAAGTCCGATGCGGGTATCCGGTCCGCATTGGGTAACCCCGCCCGCATTTATGATGCACCCGTCAAACACGCGCTTATGCCCTTTGCAGTTTGGCGCAGGTGGGAACAAAAACCTGTGGCGGGCGATTATGAAGGGGCAATTGAATATACCGCCACCATTGAAATCACCTGTAAAAACAACGGTATTGACGATGCCAAAACGGCGGTGGCGGCAATTCAAAAATGGGCAATCAATGCCAAACCAGAAGACGAACAAACCAAAATCATTCTTATCATGACCAATTATGCCGATGTTTACCGCGCCATAGATGGGCGAACTTTTTTGGGTGTCGTGCGGCTTAAAATTTTGGTTGCATAAACATTTTTCTCCTCCCCTGTGAGCGTAGCGAACGGGGGAGGGGGCAATTAATCCCCACCCTATAATCAAAGGATATACAATGACACTCCAAGCAGCAAGAGACATTCTCTTGAAAATCTCTGATGGGGCGGAAACCCCAAATTTTATAACTATCGGTGGTTTGCGGGCGCGTACCATTGCGCTTTCTGCTAAGGCAATTGATGGTACGGCATCGGATTCGGCGGGTAATTGGCGCGAACTTTTGCCCAATGCAGGTTTAAAGGAAGTTTCGGTTACGGGTTCTGGCGTGTTCAAAGACACAGCCGCCGATGAAATTGTCCGCGCCGCATTTTTCAACCAGGATGCCCGTATCTGGCGGCTTGTTATCCCTAGTTTCGGGCAACTCGAAGGGCTGTTTATAATTTCAAATCTTGAATATGGCGGCAATTATGACGGTGAGGCAAACTTCTCCATGACCCTTAATTCAGCGGGGCAAATTGGGTTTAATATACTATGATTATCAATCAAAAACGTGGTGAAGTGGCAATCGAAATTAATGGCAAAGCCCAAAAACTTTGCCTTACTTTGGGGGCATTAGCAGAGCTTGAGACCGCATTTTCCGCCCAAAGCCTTCAAGATTTGGGGCAAAAAATGGGGAATTTGGGCGCACAAGAAATTCTAATCGTGTTGATGATTTTATTAAAAGGCGGTGGCGAATTGTTTGAGCTTGAAACCCTTAAAAATTCCGACCTTAACCCCAAAATTGCCGCGCAAAAAATTGCCGAATGTTTTGAAAAATGCACATAGAGCAATCACGAAATTATTGGGCGCAAATGATACGTTTTGCCTTATCCATCGGCATGATGCCCCGCGAATTTTGGCAATTATCGGTTTTGGAATGGAAAATGCTGGTGGGGGAAAATTCCCAATCTTTAAGTCGCCCTGAATTTGAAAAATTATTGAAAGAATTTGATAATGACACAAGATAATCAATATCAAAAAAGTGCCGAAGATTTGGGTAATCTCGCACAGTCTGCCGATGAAAATGCGGCATTAATTTCCCGCGCCTTCGACAAGGTTGGCAGTGATATTTCCAAAAGCCTTGGGTCGGCGGCGCGTTCTGGTGAATTGTCGGTTAAAACTATGGCGCAGGCAATTTTGCGTGATTTATCAAATATCGCGATTAATCAATATGTCACCAAGCCGATTGAGGGGGTGGTTTCGGCATTTGCCACGAATTTTGGATCGCGTGCCGGTGGCGGTAGTGTGAATATTGGTGGCGCATATTTGGTCGGTGAAAATGGCCCTGAAATGTTTGTCCCTAAAACTGCTGGCACAATTCAAAATGAACTATCCCAACCCATTAATATCAATATCCATGTGGGGCAGGGTGGAAATTTATCTGATGTTAAACGTTCGGCAAATCAGATTTCAACCGCTTTGGCGCGTGCCGTGAACAAAGGAAGGAATGGTTTATGAGCTTTCATGACGTTACCTTTCCAATGCGCATCGCACGCGGGGCAATTGGCGGCCCCATGCGCCGCACCAATATTGTAACCCGCAAAAATGGCAAAGAAATTCGTATAAGCGCGAATGCCAATTCATTGCGACATTGGCAAATTTCTTCAAAAAACGCCGATTTAAATGATCTATCAGCCATAGTTGATTTCTATGAGGCGCGCATGGGGCAGTTGTTTTCATTCCGCTTTCGCGACCCGTTTGATAATAAATCTTGCGCCCCAAATCATAGCCACAACAAAAATGATCAAAAAATTGGGGTTGGTGATGGTGTGAATAAATCATTTCAACTTGTAAAAAATTATGGTGATACGGCAAATATCTATTCCCGCAAAATCACCAAGCCGGTTCCAAGTTCGGTTATGGTTGCAATTGACGGTGTTTTGAAAACAGATGGTCTTGCAATTGATTATTTGACCGGAATTATAAATTTCACCAATGCCCCAAATTTGGGTGCGATTATAAGTGCGGGCTTTGAATTTGATTGTGTTGCCCGCTTTGATAATGAGCAATTGGAACTATCACTTGATGGGCAGACCAACGGGCATATTTCCGACATCTTGATAAAAGAGGTGTTGCAATGAAAAACCTGTCACCATCTTTTTTACAAAGCCTTGGACGCACAAGTCAAACCTTGGCATATGGCTATATTTTAACCCGTAATGATGGGGTTAAAGTTTATTTTTCTGGGCATGATTGCGACATTATTATTGATGGAAATTTATTCATTGCCGCCAATTCGCTTGATATTGGTTATGGTGAAAAGCAATCTGGATTTGCTAATGACAATGGTATTTTATTCGGCGGTTTTGATATTGGCATTATCGAAGAAGTCGACATAAAACTTGGAAAATGGGATAGTGCAAAAGTTGAAATAATCCTGTTTGATTGGCAAAATACAAATAATTTTACCACTATTTTTAATGGCCTTATCAATAGTATTAATCAAAATGATATTGGCTTTGAATTTGAATTATCGGGGCAAAAACAACAATTCCAAAACCAAATTGGGCGCACCATAAGCCGTAATTGCGATGCAATTTTGGGCGATGGAAAATGTGGGGTCAATCTTGTGGCGGCGGGGCATTTTTATGACGCTGAAATATTGATTAATTCAAAGCTTGATTATCTTGAAATCAATGCGCTGCCAAATTTTGAAGAGTATTTATTTGGCAAGATTGTTTTCAAAAGTGGGGCATTATTAGGGTTTGAAATTGGCATTAAAAACATTGTTAAAAACAATATTTCAACCATTATTTATCCCGAAATACCATTACCGCTTTTGCCGAATATGGGCGATTTAATCAGGCTTTTTAAAGGGTGCAATAAGAGCTTCACAATTTGCAAATCCCGTTTTTTAAATGGCGATAATTTTCGGGGGTGTCCGCACCTTCCTGGTCAATCGGATGCTTTTGTTGGGCCTGCAATTTCTGGCAATGATGGGGGCAGAAGGGCATGAGGCGGGCCGAAATAATTGCTATTGCCCGCGATATGTTGGGAACACCGTTCAAGGCGGGTATGGCATTAAAAAATGTAGGTTGTGATTGTGCGGGTCTTCTTGAGATTATTTTAATTGCCATGGGGCAAGTGGTTCCGCCACGCAATCAAACCCTTTTTGCGGCTTTAAAAATTGCAATGGATGAAACCACAAACCCAAATGTGGGCGATGTGGTTTTATTAAAAAGCACAATTAATGCGGCGGATTTTCATTGCGGGATTTTAACCGGTGAAACCACCATAATTCATGCCCATTGGTCACAAGGTGTGGTCGAAAATAGTTTTGGCAATTGGTTCAAAAAACGGGTGGTTTCATTTTATTCTTTTAAAGGTATCGAATAATGGCTTCGATAATTTTATCATCAATAGGGGCTTCGGCATTTGGGTCGATTGGCGGCTTTGTGGGGTCTTTGGTGGGGTCGTCAATTGACGGCTATTTATCCTCTGAACTAGGGGGGCGGGTACGCGCTGTATCAAAACTTGGCACATTGTCGGTGCAATCATCAATTGATGGTGCGCCATTGCCAATTATCTATGGGCGCGCCAAAATATCGGGGCAGATTATTTGGGCCTCAAAATTCAAAGAAACCAATATAAAACGTAAAATCGGCGGTAAATCGGGGCAAAAAATCACTGAAAACAAATATTTTATCTCTTTTGCCATTGCCCTATGTGAGGGTGAAATATCGGGTCTCGGTAAGGTTTGGGTCAATGGCGATGAATTTGATTTGAATAATACCGAATATCGCCTTTATCGCGGCACACCTTTCCAAGATAAAGACCCGTTAATCGAGGCAATCGAAGGCATTAAAAATACGCCGCGTTATAATGACATTGCCTATATTGTGTTCGAAGATTTCGACCTTGATAATTATGGCGATAGAATCCCGCAATTTGCATTTGAAGTTTTTTGTCCCCCCAAATCATCCCAAAACCGACTAGAGGATTTGATAAAAGGTGTCTGTTTAATTCCGGGTGCGGGTGAGTTTGCCTATGCCACAACATCCATCAGGCATTTGGTTGAGCCAGGGCATGACGATGGGGTTAATAATAACCAAAGTGGCAATAAAACCGATTTCTTGGTTGCTTTGGACAATCTTGAACGTGATTTGCCACAGGTTAAAAATATATCGCTCGTGGTGGCATGGTTTGGCACTGATTTAAACGCCGAAAATTGCGAGATAAAGCCGAAAATTGACCGCAAGGATAAGGTTACATCACCCTATCAATGGGCGGTTGCGGGGCTTGGGCGCGAAAGCGCGGATATTATAAGCAATTATAATGGCAATGTTGCCTATGGCGGCACACCGTGTGATACATCCGTCCTTGAGGCGATAAAAGAAATTAAATCACGCGGGCTAAAAATTACTTTTAACCCTTTTATCATGATGGATTGCGCGGGCTATCCGTGGCGTGGGCGCATTTCTGTTGGCGGTGATAACACCTCCGCCGCCCGCAGCAAAATCAATGAATTTTATAATGGCAAGACGTGGTCGTATCGCAATTTTATTTTGCATTATGCGAATTTATGCGCGGCTGCGGGTGGGGTTGATACTTTCCTTTTGGGATCAGAGATGGTTGGCCTAAGCCATATTAGGGACGCGCAGGATAAATTCTCCTTTGTTGAAAATCTTATTGCTTTGGCTTCTGAAGTGCGGGCAATTTTGCCAAATGCCAAAATTTCATATGGTGCGGATTGGACGGAATATGGCGCATATTATGCGGATAATAACACCTATTTCCCGCTTGATAGCTTGTGGGCGAATGACAATATTGATTTCATTGGGATTGATTATTATGCCCCAATTTCTGATCGTCACGCGAGTGATGCCAGCTATTCAATTGCCGATTTTCAAAACCATATTGAAGGTGGTGAGGCATATGATTATTATTATCAAAATTTGGATGATAGAAATAATAAAATCCAAACCCCAATTATCGACACAATTTACCACGAGGAATGGACATATCGGCAAAAGGATTTACGTGGCTTTTGGTCAAACCCGCATTATGAACGTGTTTTGGGGGTAAAAAAGCCAAACCCAACCCCGTGGATTGCCCAATCAAAACCTATAAAATTGCTTGAGCTTGGGTATGCCGCAATTGACCGCGCGGGAAATCAGCCAAGTGCTTTTCCCGATGCCAAATCAATTGAAAATTCCATCCCTTATTTTTCAACTGGCACGCGCGATGATATGGAACAACGCAATTGTTTAAGCGCATTTTTAAGCTATTGGTCTGGTAATAAAAACCCGCAATCAAACCATTATGCTGGCAAGATGATTGATATGGATGGGGTTTATATTTGGGCATGGGATGCAAGGCCCTATCCGGCATTTCCCGCGCTTTCCGATATTTGGGCAGATAGTGATAATATGCCCAAAGGGCATTGGCTTATGGGGCGTATGGGGCAGGGGAATTTAGCAGAAATAATAAAAGATATTGCTTTGCGTGCCGGTATTGAAAATATCAATACATCTGGTGTTTTGGGGATTATTGATGGTTTTATAATCGAAAATCCCCAAGATGCGCGCACATCCCTTGAAAATCTAATCTATGCCTTTGGGATAGAGGTCAACCAAAGTGGGGATATTATATTTTTCAAGACTCGCCAACGAAATGAAGAATTAAAAATAATTTCCCCTGATGATTTAATTTTGGATGATGCCCAAAATACAGTCCAAAAGTCAAAAGAATTTGCCGATAAAATTTCACGTTTTCAATTTTCTTGTTATGCGTCTGATGTTGATTATGATATTATTTCCCATGAAGTGGTAGGCGATGCGGCGTTGGGGAAACGGGGGCAATTTTCATTGCCAATAATTGCCGGACGCGAAGTGCGCGATGAAATTGCGCGCTATCTCTTGGCACTTACGCAAAATGGTGTTGAAACCGCGCAAATAAGGGTCGGGATTGATGCCGCACTCATGCTAGAGATTGGTGATAATATCAGTTTGGATGGCGAAATTTGGCGGGTTGAACGCATTGAAAATGATGTTTTCACAACGCTATATTTATCAAAAGCATTTTGTGATGGTATCGCCCCCAATAAAGGCGAATTACTAAATAAATCCGTCCCAACCACAATATATTCACGGCTCTTTGGGGTGATATTATCGCTGCCATATCCTTTCATTGCCGCCAATGATTGCAATGCCAAGGTTTTTGTCGCCCAGTCCCCCTTTTTTGGTGCAGTTGAACTAAAATTTAATGGTTTAAGTCTTGTGACGCTCAATAAATCTGCAAATTATGGCTATTTAAATGGTAATCTTGCGCAGTCTAAAATTTCGCAAAAGCTAAATTGTGAAATTCAAATTTATATGGCGATTGGTGAATTGCCAAATTCTGGCTATCTTGCATTTATTGAGAATGATATTGTTAAAGACATAATTTATTTTGCCAATGCGGCTTTAATCTCAAGCAAAACTTATAAATTGACTGGTGTGGTGCGCGGGCTTTCAGGTGTAGCAGAAGCGCCAGAAATTGCGGATGGCACATTTGCACTATTGCTTGATGATGCGGGCATAGAGGTTCATCTTGATGGTCAATATCTTGGCATTGATATGGATTATCAATTCACAACATCTGGGTTCGCCGATGAAACCGGTTATATTAAAAATTATATTTTTGAAAATTCTGGGCAGAAGCAATTCGCACCCTGTCATTTATCTGCGATGCGTAAGTCAGATGGTGTGCATATTGGTTTTATTCGCCGTGCCGCAGGTAATGGTGATGGCTGGGAAGCAACAGAAGTGCCAGCAAATATCAATGAAAAATATATTATTGAGATATTATCAGGAAATGTTACCATCAGTAACATGGTGGTCAATACCAATGAATTTATCTATACCAATGCCATGGAACTCAATGATTTTGGTCAAACAATGCCCAATATAAATTTCCGAGTGGCACAAATTGACGATAAAAATATTATTGGTAATTATGCAAGTGCAATAATAGCCTTATAATTATTCATAAAACCCCTTTTACTTTTGTCAAAAAACCCTAAATACATACGTACTTAAGGAGTTTTAACATTGGCAGAAAATCCATATAATATTCTTGGGGTGAATGAGGGTGCGCCAATTGCCGAAGTGCGCAAGGCATATCGCAAACTTGCCAAGGAATTCCATCCCGATAAAAACCCAAATAACAAAGCAGCCGAAGAGAAATTTAAAAAAATCTCTGCCGCATTTTCATTTCTTGACGATGATGAAAGAAAAACAAAATTTGACCGTGGCGAAATTGATGCCGATGGTAATCCAAAATTTGCTGGCTTTGGCGGCGGAAATGGTGGCTTCCAAGGTGGTTTTGCGGGCGGTGATCCATTTGGCCCCGGTGGCCCATTTGCGGGCATGAATATGGGTGGTGGTCGTGCCAAGGCTTCAACAGGTTTTGGAAACCCCGATTTTGAAGATTTTTTTGGTGATATTTTTGGCGCAAATATGCGTGGCGCACGTGGGGCGCGTACTGGCTCAACCCGCCCACCAGGTAAAGGCGCAGATTTAAGCACCACATTAAGCATCGAAACAATTGACGCGATTGTTGGCGCAAAAAAACGTGTGAATGTTAATGGCAGTGCGATTGATATTACTATCCCATCTGGCGTTAGCGAGGGGCAGGTTCTCCGCCTTCGTGGCAAAGGTAACGCGGGTGTTGCCGGCGGTGCAAATGGTGATTTATTGGTTACAATCAATATCAAGCCAGATGGAAATTACCGTATTGACGGCATCGATGTTCATACCGATTTGCCAATCACCCTTAATGAGGCATTAGAAGGTACGAAAATAGAGGTTCCGACACCACTTGGTAAGGTCTCCCTAAGCATTAAGCCAAATGCCAATTCCGGTCAGACCTTACGCCTAAAAGGGCGCGGTGTTGCAAAGGGTAATAAGATTGGTGATTTATATATTCATCTTGAAATTACTTTGCCCGATGGTGACAATTCCGAATTATTGCAATTGCTTGCAAATTGGTCACGTAAAGCAGAAGCCCCAAAAAAACGGCACTAAATAGAATATTGAAAATATAATGACGAAAAAACCACTAATTGCCATAATTATGGATGAAGACACCTCAAAAGGTGGTCGCTTTTACGAGGCAAACAAAGGCTATTTCAATGCAATTTATGCGGCGGGTGGCGTGCCAATTGGGATTCCTTATTTCAAAGAGGCGGGTGAATTTGCGCTTGCCAATTGTGATGGTCTTATGTCCACTGGTGCACGGGTAAGGTTTGCGGATGCTGCCTATATTGATGGCGAACAAAGCAATTCACCCGATTCTGATAGATATGAATTTGAAAGCGAATTATTGAAAAAATGGGTCGATGCCGACAGACCCTATCTTGGAATTTGCAATGGTATGCAGGTTTTGGGCGTAATCTATGGTGCAAAAATGACTTATCGATTGGCGCATCACCTTAAAACCGCAATAAATCACAATTCGAAAGAAACTTTACACAAGGTGAAAATTGCCCCCAATACCCAATTGTCTGAAATGGTTGGTATGCCAGAAGTAATCGTCAATTCACATCATAATGAAGGTTTTTTAAAAGCCAGCGATGATGTGATTTTCTCTGCCTTTGCCGAAGATGGTGCCGTAGAAGCGCTTGAAATCAAGGGCAAAAAATTCGCAATCGGGTTGCAATGGCATCCCGAACTTTTATGGCCCAAAAGTGATTATGAATATGATTTAAAAAGTGCGTCACAGCCAATTTTTGAAAAATTTGTAGCAACATGCTGATTTTAAAATAAACTTGCTTGCCATATTAGAAAATCAAGAATAAAGAATTTTATATAAATCATTCAAATTCTGTTCATATCACATATGTAAAATAGGCAGTATGAAAAAACTCGCTGCAACATTAACTGGATTATTATTGATTGGCATGGCGCCGAATATTGCGTTGGCTCGCCCGCATTTCGTGCCACAAATGCCAGATAATGGTTTTATTTCAAATTATGTTCCGCCAATGACTAAATATGCCGATAGGGGGCAGATACTTTCATTGCGTGAAGTTGCACAGATTATTAATCAAAATGTTCCCGGCCGTTTAAGTGATGCCCAATTAGTAAATGATGGTGGCAGACAGGTTTATGTTGTTCGGTGGGAGCCTTCTGAAAATCGCGGTCGAATTATTGAATTTGTTGTTGATGCCGAAACCGGTAAAATCATCAGCCGTCGCGGTTAATTTCGCGGTTCTCTTTTAAGTTTCTTTGCGCGAGAGGTGAAAATGCGTTGTTTAATTGTTGAAGATGATCCAGATTTGCGCCGCCAATTGCAACGCGCACTAACCGATTCTGGTTATGCGGTTGATGTTGCTTCTGATGGTGAAGAGGGACATTTTTTAGGCGACACCGAACCTTATGACGTTGTTGTCCTTGATCTTGGCTTGCCATTGATTGACGGCGTAACAATTCTTGAACGTTGGCGCAAAGATGGCAAGGATTTTCCGGTTTTGATTTTAACCGCGCGTGACAGATGGGCGGAAAAAGTTTCTGGTTTTGATGCCGGTGCGGATGATTACCTTACCAAGCCATTTCATACCGAAGAATTGCTTGCACGTTTGCGCGCATTGGTAAGGCGTGCGGCAGGGCATGCAACATCGGCATTGGAATCTGGTAATTTGCGCCTTGATACGCGGGCGCAACGGGCAACTGTGAATGGTAATCCCATTAAACTTACCAGCCACGAATTACGCCTTCTAACCTATTTATTGCACCACGAAGGTCGCGTTGTCCCACGTACCGAGATTATTGAGCATATTTATGACCAAGATTTCGACCGCGATTCCAATACTATTGAGGTTTTTGTCGGACGTCTGCGCAAAAAAATCGGGCAAGATAGAATTCTTACGGTTCGTGGTTTAGGGTATCAGCTAATTAATCCTGATAAGTGATTTAATGGCGCAATTGCTTAAAAAAACTACGTCACTAACGCTACGTCTAATATTGGTTGCAATCATCTGGTCGATTGCGGCATTATTGGCGAGTGGTTTTGGCTTGGCGACAATTTTTGGCAATTATGTTGATAAAAACTTTGAAAACTCGATAAGTGTATATATTGATACTCTGGCAGCCACTGCGGATGTCGATAAATCCGCCAAACTTATTATCGAACGCCCGCCAACTGACCCCCGTTTTACGCGCCCATTATCTGGTTATTATTGGATGGCGGCCGATATTAATGAGGCTGGAAAAATAACCGCCAATCAGGTGCGTTCACGATCCTTATTTGATGAAACCATTAATTTACCTGAAGGTGTCGTCGAAAAAGCTGAAAGCAAACCAGGCGTAGATTCTTATTATAACATTAGCCGTAGTGGGGAAAGTTTGCGAATTGGCGCGCGGCAAATTACGCTTCCTGGGCGGCGTACAAACACAATATTGGTGGTCGCTTTTGATAGGACAGAGGTTGAAAAGTCCAAAAGCCGCTTTAACCTTATTCTTATGGCGTCTCTTATTGCCCTTGTGGTTGGTTTGATGCTGGCAATCATTCTTCAGGTTAAACTGGGGCTTAAACCCTTGCGGCAAATGGGGGATCAATTAGGGGATATAAGAAGCGGCAAGGCAGAGCATCTTGACGAAAACCTGCCGATTGAGATTGCACCAATTGCCAGTGAATTAAACGCCCTTTTACAGCATAATGAAGAGGTTGTTGAACGTGCGCGCACCCATGTTGGCAATCTTGCCCATGCGCTAAAAACCCCGATTTCCGTAATGCTAAATGAGGCGAGGCAGCATGATGACCCATTCTCAAAACTGGTGACACGCCAAACCCAAACCATGCAAAGACAGGTGGAGCATTATTTAAAACGCGCCCGTGCTGCCGCGCGTGCCGAAACCCTTAGGACGCGAACCCCAATCGGTCCGGTGGTTGATGATATTACCCGTACACTTGCAAAATTATATCGCGCCGAAGGGGTTTTGGTCGAGGTTTTGAATAAAACCACTGCTGCATTCCGTGGTGAGCGTGAGGATTTGGAAGATTTATTTGGCAATTTGGCGGAAAATGCCTGTAAATATGGTGGCGGCTTGGTCGAAATTAGCTTTGACGAGGGTGATGCAGGCTTCATTCATATTCTAATTGATGATGATGGCGATGGGTTAACTGAATCCCAAGTCAAAGACGCACTAAAACGTGGTGTAAGACTTGATGAGACGTCTAATGGTTCTGGTCTTGGGCTTTCAATCGCGAATGAATTGGCGCTCGCTTATGGTGGCGCCCTGAATTTTGAAAAATCGCCATTGGGCGGATTGCGCGCAAACCTGCGCTTGCCGACTGCTGATACTATAAATTAACTATTTGTATTTAGATTTTTTAAGCTAAAATTTAAAAAAGTTACTAGCGGCTGGTTTTATAACAGACATGTCAAATAGTCGTAATGAGGAAATAGAAAGATTAAACTCTTTAATAGCCAATGCATCTGCATCTGTGGCTGCTGGGTTGTTGTCGCAACTTGAATTATTAAAAACTCAAAATATTCATAATTTGCCAATTGATGAAATGATTGCGACATTGCGCGAAAAGGTGCAGTCTTTTGATGGTGAAATCGCGCGTTTTCCCAATTTATCACGCCTGTTTTTTGAGCCTTTTGACGTTTTATTTGTCGATAAATATAAATCTGCGCCTTTACCCGGAAGTTTTAAACGTGATTCATTGGGCAAGATTTGGGAAGTCATAAAAAAGACTTCTGATACTGCCGAATTTAATGAATATGAACAACGTGCAAGGGATGCCCTAAGCATTGGTAATGTTGGCTTGGGACAAAATATTGCCAGCGAATTGCGCAGCAAAATTGCACAAAAATTTCTACAAAATCCTGACGATGGATTTTTTAATAATCATGATAGAACCATTTCTTTTGAAGATTCAAAACGGTTCATAATCTTATTGCAAACCCATCAAAAAGCCAAAGAAGCCGGCCTTAGCATTGATTTTGATATTGAAAATCTTTCAAGCGCAGCATTCAATAAATATATGACTTTTTTCAAAGAAGTTGAAAATACAAACCTTGATTTAACTGCCGAGCTTATGATTTCAATCATGGCAAATTCGTCAAAACCATGGATGACTTTGCGGATTTTAAAAAGTATCAACCCACTGGTTAATGATAGAAAACTGGATGCCACTGCCTATAAAATTGTTGGTGAACGCTTGCTTGGGCAAATTCGTGAAATCGTAAATAAATTCAATGATGCGCGAAATGGCGATTTTGACGGCGATGTTTTGGCCCATGAGGTTGAAGCATATAATAAATTTTCGCATGGTTTTGAACGTGAAGAAATACTTTCAAATGATGGGCCGTGGCAAAAAGAATTATTTAGTATCCGCGCAAGGGCAACCCAATTACTTATAGATTTGTGCCAACGTTCGCTTGGCTATTTGCAACGTGCCTTACCAATTGATAGAACAATGGTAAAAGGAAAGGGCTATTTGGATATTCCGCGTACAAATGCGCCGATTGATGATTCTAAGTATAAATTGGCATATGAATTTTCCAAATTCATCCGTGAGACTCGTTTATTTGCGCCACTAGGTGGCTTTAAAGTTGCGCGTGAAAACACATTGCAAGATATGTTGAAACATTGCGATGCCTTAAGAAGTGGCATTTCTTTGGAATTAAATGAAAATAATAAGGGTAAATATTTCGATGATTGGGCCAGATTGACCATAGAAATAACCCGCATTGTTGATGATGAAGCTGCTGCAAAATCCTTTGAACGCAGGGTTTATGGCTGATTTTTAAAGCCCGCTACATTTTGCCACTCTTTTATTTGTGAATATTCACCCCTAAATGAGCCTTTAACTTGCATATTTAGAAAATAAAAGCCATTGCATAATCATGGGACAAGCAACTTCTAACCTAAGCCTAATTTTATTTTTTGCCGTTGCGTTAATTTTGTTATTTACCGCAATCTGGTATCTTATGGGCAGCTTGAAAAAAAGCGAAGCGCCGGCAATTGATGCCAATTCAATTTATAAGAAACAACTTGAAGAGTTGAAACAATCGCTCGAATTAGGGCAGATTGATGAAACCGATTACGAAAATGCCCGCCTTGAAATTGGGCGTCGCATGGCACGCAATAAACGAGAAAGCGTGAAAATTTCGTCACCAATAAATCCGCGATATGTGGCATTATTGATTGGATTATTTGGGCTTTCAACAATTGCGACCTATTTCTTTGTTGGTTCACCTGGCTTTGGCGATATGCCAATTGCCAAGCGTGAAAAAGAATTATTGGCGCGCGATCCCAATACTTTAACCACTGGTGAAATTAAACTTATCATCGAACAGAAAATGCGCGAAAAACCAAAAGATGCGGTTCCGCATCTTTTGATGGGTAAAATCCTTGCTGGTGAAGGTCGCGATGATGAGGCGCTTCGGGCATATCAAGCGGCTTTAAGGCGTGATGATAAAAATTCAGAAATCTACGCCGAAATTGGCGGCGTTATTTTTAGGCTTTCTGGAAATGTGCCTTCACCTGAAAGCAATGGCGCAATCAAAGATGCATTGGCACTTGATAAAAATAATATGACTGCGCTTTTTTATTCTGGTCAGTTTAAATGGGCGGCGGGCGATAAAGCTGCGGCAATGGATATTTGGCGCGATGCGTGGCAAAGATTCCCTTCAAAAGATGATAATCAGCCCAGCCAACAACAATTTGGTCTTTTAACCCGCATAGTACCTGAAATTTCAAAGCTTGAAAAAGGCCCGACTATGGGTGGCAAAAAAGGCCCAATGATGGGTGGTGCAATGGGTGGCGGCGCAATGGGCGGTGCAGAAGCGCCATTCATGGCGGCAATGGCGGCCGGTGGCAATCCCCAAGATTTTATAAAAACCATGGTTCAAAATCGTGTTGATGCGCTTAAACAATCACCTGAAGATATTGGTTTGCGGGTTTCGGTTATCAAAGTTCTCTTGACCTCTGGCAAGATTGATGAGGCCAAGAAAACCTATGAAGATGGTATAAATCTCTATAAAAATGACAAATTTAAAACCCAAATATTGGAAGTGGCGGCAATGATGCTACAATCATCATCTTCTGGTTCTAATAATGGCGGAAATATGGGTGGTTAAAGGGTGTTAATATGAAAAGACGGCATAAAACCCTAATTTGGATTGCGTTGGGCGCGGTTATTCTTGGTGGCGGCACGGTATTGGGTGCGGTTGCGATGAAGAAAACCGTATCGTTTTTCTATGCGCCAAAAGATGTTTTGGTTACGCCACCAAAGCTTAACCGTGAAGTTCGCCTTGGTGGCTTGGTACTAACTGGAAGCCTTAAGCATACCAATGATGGCACAATAAATTTCGTTGTTACCGATAATGTTGCCAATGTTAATGTTAGCTATAAAGGAATTGTTCCCGACCTTTTCCGTGAAGGGCAGGGGGTTATTGCCGAAGGTAAATTTACCGACAACACGCATTTCAAGGCAGAAAGAATTTTGGCAAAGCATGATGAAAATTATGTCCCGAAAGAGGTTGCCGATTCTTTGAAAAAATCCGGTGAATGGCGCGGCCCTGAAGCCGCATTAAAAGAACAAAAACAGCCATAATGCTGTGAAAAGGTAATTTGATGATTGTTGAAATTGGGCATTTTGCATTAATTCTCGCTATGTTTGCGGCATTGGCACAAAGCTGCGCGGGTTTAATCGGTGGGCAGCGCGCGGATTACCGTTTTTATACATTCACGAAACGCGCAACCGACATCACATTTGTGGGGGCGGCAATCGCATTAATTGCGCTTATCCACGCTTATCTTACCAGCGATTTTTCAGTGAAAAACGTGGTTGAAAACTCCCATTCGCTTAAGCCATTGATTTATAAAATCGCTGGCTCTTGGGGCAATCATGAAGGGTCAATGTTGCTTTGGGCATTGGTTGGCGCGGGCTTTGCAACCTTTTTGTCCCATTCAAAAGAAGAATTGGCATGGACCTTAAAATCACGCGCATTGGGTGTGCAGGGTTTGATTGTGGCATTGGTAATTGCCTATGTGGTTTTTGCGTCAAATCCCTTTGTCCGCCTACCAAATCCGCCATTCCAAGGCAATGATTTAAACCCATTATTGCAAGACCCCGCATTGGCGGCACACCCACCATTTTTGTATTTGGGTTATGTCGGCATGTCATTAGTTTATTCGCTTGCGATTGCGGGTTTGCTTGATGGCAAGGTTGATGCGGTTTGGGCGCGTATTATTCGCCCTTGGGCGCTTGCCTCATGGATGTTTTTGACAATTGGTATTTTGCTTGGCGCTTATTGGGCATATTATGAACTTGGCTGGGGTGGCTGGTGGTTCTGGGATCCGGTTGAGAATGCCTCATTCATGCCGTGGCTGCTTGGCACTGCATTATTGCATTCCGCGATTGTAACCGAAAAACGCGGGGCATTGGCGGCATGGACGGTATTGCTTGCTATTTTGGCATTCTCATTATCGTTACTTGGCACTTTCCTTGTTCGTTCTGGGGTTTTGACATCGGTTCACGCCTTTGCGCTCGATCCAAAACGCGGGGTTTGGATTTTGCTGATTTTGGCATTATTCACCGGCGGCGGTCTTTTGCTATATGGCCTTCGCGCCAGTGTTATGAATAGCGATAAGGGGATGTTTGCCCCCGTTTCGCGCGAAACCGCATTGGTTTTGAACAATTTGTTCTTGGTGGTTGCTACCCTTACCATTTTGGTTGGCACGCTTTACCCGCTTTTAGGTGAGGCAATTTATGGGCGGGCAATTTCGGTTGGTGCGCCATATTTTAATGCAGTGTTCACGCCATTAATGTCGATTATTTTGGTATTCTTACCACTCGCAAGTTTCTTTTCGTGGAAAAGGTCGAAAATTACGACACATGCGAAAAAGCTGATACCCGCATTGATAATTGCAATTATTGGCGGGCTTGTGGTGGCATTTATTGCCAAAAATAAACCAATGAGTGCGGTTGGTGTGACATTGGGCGTTTGGTTGATACTTGGTGCGCTTTCTGAATTCTTACAAAAGGCAGGTCTTGGCAAAAGTAATGACGTTGTAAAACGCGCCTTTGCACTTCGTCCAATGTATTGGGGCATGTTTATTGCCCATTTGGGCGTTGGCGTATTCGTTATTGGTGCGGTGGTTGAAACCTCTTTCCAAAAAGAACAGACTTTTGCGATTGGCATTGGTGAGACAGTGCAGTTTGAAGGGCGAAAAATTACGCTTGATAAAATTGCCTCTTTAGAGGGGCCAAACTTCTATTCCGATGCGGCACAAATTTCGGTTAATGATGGCAAAAAGACCATTATCCTTAACCCCGCGCGTCGTTATTATCCGGCGGCAAAAATGCCAACCACCGAAGTGGATCGCAAGGCAAACCTATTCGGTGAATTATACATGGCATTAGGTGAACCAAATTCAGAAAGTGGTGCTTCGAAATGGGTGCTGCGGGTTTATTTCAACCCATTCATTGGTTGGATTTTTGGTGGTTATTTCTTAATTGCATTGGGCGGTTTCTTGAGTATGGCTGATCGTGGTCTTCGGGTTGCCGCGCCAAAGGCATCGGGTGATATTGCAAAGGCAGCGTCATGAAAAAACTTATTGCGTCAATAATTATGCTTTTTGGCTTGGTTGCGACAAGCGCCTTTGCCCAGAGTTTGGAACAAAAGCAATTAGATCCAAAACAGAATGAGCGTTACAATAACCTTGCGCAAGAAATTCGCTGCGTTGTTTGTCAATCTGAACCTGTTGCAACCTCATCGGCAAAAATCGCCGCCGATATGCGCGATGTCATTAAAGAGCATATTTTAAAAGGCGAATCAGATAATCAAATCCGCAAATATTTTGCCAATCATTATGGTGAATATGTATTGTTGCGCCCTCAATTAGGTGCGACCACTATTGCACTTTGGGCGGCCCCTTTCATTCTTTTGCTTATGGGCGGTGCGGTTATACTTTTGCTTATGGGTAAATTAAAATCGACACCAGAAACTATTCCACCTGAAAGCATTCCAACAGAAGAAGATGCCGAGGCGCTTGCAGCGCTAAAAGAACTCGAAGAAAAATAATTATTTCTTTATGAAAAATTCTTCTGCCCCAAGTTTGGCAAGGCGGGCATTGTGAAGGTTTGCGCCGCGCCTAAAAATAGCCAAAAATTGGTCGATTTCGCGGAAGGCGGCGTAATTTATTGATATTGGGCGAAACTGCCTATCTTTGCCGCGAATGACAAGGCCGGCCTTTTCCAAAACTTTTATATGTTTTGAAATCGCGGGCAGTGAAATTTCATATGGTTTTGCAAGCTCATTAATAGTGTAATTATTATTCATTACCCCATTGTCGCAAAGGCGGGTTAAAATATTGCGCCTTGTTTCATCTGATAAAGCATGAAAAATCAAATCTATTTTGTTCATCGCACTTCCCTTTTATTTAACCTATTGATTAAATAATGCGCTATTTATTAAACCAAATGGTTAATTAATGCAAGTGGGTAAACATTACGGAAAATTATGTTTATTTTGTCAAAAACCTATATAGTATTGATACACGACACAGAAAATTATGTTTTTAGCCATTGTTTAGCCATAATTTTTGTCAACATTTGTAATGTTAGGAAAATATGTATTCCACATTATCGGAGAAGTTAATGGAACAAAAATCAAAACCAAGTTTCTTGAAAAGACCTGTAATGACTGGTGCTGCTGCGGTGGCGCTTGGTATTGCGGCATTTGGTGCGGGGCAGGTGCTTTCACCAAATCTTTTAAAGGCACAGGCAATTCAGGCACAGGCGCCAATGGCTGCTTCGGCATTGCCAAGTTTTGCCGATTTGGTGGAGCGGGTTTCACCTGCGGTAGTTTCTATCGAGGTTACAAAGTCAATTCAGCAACCGTCTGATGATGAAATGGATGCGCAACTACAAGATTTGCCGCCAGAATTGCAAAAATTCTTCCGCAATATGCCAAAAAATAAAGGCGGTGGCGGTAGTAGTGAGGCGCGCGGCGGTGGCTCTGGCTTCTTTATTTCTGCTGATGGTTATATCGTAACCAACAACCACGTGGTTTCAGATGCCAGCAAAATTACAGTAACCCTTAAAGACGGCAAAGAATTACCTGCCAAAGTAATTGGTACAGACGAAAGAACCGATATTGCCGTTATCAAGGTTGAAGGTAGCAATTATAAATATGTTCAATTTGAAACCAACACCAATGTTCGCGTAGGCGATTGGGTGGTGGCAATTGGTAACCCATTTGGTCTTGGCGGTACGGCAACTGCGGGTATTGTTTCGGCATTGGGTCGTGAAGATGTTGGCGGTCAGAATATCGCTGATTTCATTCAAATTGATGCGCCAATTAACCCTGGTAACTCTGGTGGCCCAACCTTTGACATGCAAGGTCGTGTGATTGGTATTAACACCGCGATTGTTTCTGGCTCTGGTGGCAATATTGGTATTGGCTTTGCGGTTCCTTCATCAACTGCGGTACGCGTGACCCAACAATTGATAAAAGGCGGACAGGTTTCTTATGGTTGGCTAGGCGTTGGAATTGGTGATTTGTCACCAGATCTTGCCGATGCTTATGGCCTAAGCAATGTAAAAGGTGCGATTGTCGGCTCGGTTAATGTTGGCTCTCCTGCGGCAAAGGCCGGTTTGAAACGTGGTGACGCGATTGTTAAATTTAATGATCAGCCAATTAATGGTGCATCCGACCTTACCCGTCGTGTTGGCGGAACCGAAGTTGGCAAAACCGTTAAACTTGAAGTTATTGATGCTTCTGGCAAAAAACGTGTTGCAAATGTTTTAATTGCGCCGCGTCCATCGGAAAAACAATTGGCGCAACTTGATGACCCAAAAGGTAGTCCTGTTGTGGCTAATGCAAAGGTGGAAAGCGGCACGAGTTTGGGTATGACGGTTTCGTCTTTGACCCCAACCGCAAAACAACGTCTTCGCCTCGATAGCGATACAAAAGGTGTTTTAATCACTGATATTGACGATAAATCAGACGCTGCGAAAAAAGGTGTTTCTGCTGGTATGGCAATTCTTGAGGCCAATGGTCAAAATGTTGCCAATCCAAAAGACCTTGAAAATGCAATCAAAGATGCAAAACGTCAGGGTAAAAAATCAATTCCTGTTTATGTCCAAACCCCACAAGGTCGTGGTGCATATCTTGCGATATTGATTAGTTAATCCTGAAAGAGATTGGATATAATATGAGAGTATTAATTGTTGAAGATGCCGTTGATACCGCCAAATTTATGGCCCGCGCCATAGAAGACGCTGGTCATGCTGCCGATGTCTGCCACAATGGTGCAGAAGGTGAGCTAAAGGCGCGTACGCTTTCTTATGATGTGCTTGTATTTGACCGCATGTTACCGGGTAAAGACGGTATGCAGGTTGTTGAAGATTTGCGCAAAGATGGTATTACCACCCCTGTGCTTTTCCTTTCGGCGCTTGGCGATGTTGAACACCGTATCGAAGGTTTAAAAGCCGGTGGTGATGATTACCTTGCCAAGCCATATTCATCTGCGGAACTTGTTGCACGGGTTGAGGTTTTGGGAAAACGTACCGACCCCGATAGCCGTCAAACAGTTCTAAAGCTTGGTGAATTGGAAATGGATTTAATCACCCGTAAAGTTACACGTTCGGGCAATAAAATCGACGTGCAACCGCGTGAATTCCGCTTGCTTGAATATTTAATGCGTAATTCAGGGCAGATTGTTACCCGCACCATGTTGCTAGAAAAGGTGTGGGATTATCACTTTGACCCACAGACCAACGTAATTGATGTTCACGTTTCAAGACTACGTTCAAAAATTGACAAAGATTTTGACCATCCTATGCTACACACAATTCGTGGAACTGGTTATAGATTAGAAGCGTGATTTGAAAGTCAAATTAAACCAATATATTCAAAAAATATCGCCCCGTTTAATTGAAAAACTGGGCGATATTCGCGCTTATATGGTTTCGATTATTCGTACCACTACTTTTAAAGTGGCATTTGGTTTTGCGGCGCTATTTTCGGCATTTGCGCTTTTGCTTTTGGGCTATATTTATGTGGTTACGGTTGGGGTTTTGTCATTTAATGCCGACCGAATCGCCCGCGATGAACTTGCCGAACTTACCCAAATCTGGGCGGAAAAAGGTGTAAACGCCCTGAATGGTGAAGTGATTGTTCGTGCGTCATCCTCGATGGAAGATTTATTCGTTCTGATTACACCGGAAGGCAATATTTTATCGGGTAATATTGATGCCGTACCAATGGATTTATCAAAAGTTCCGCGCCCTAAAAAGGGTGAAAACCTATTTGAAGTTCCGATTCGCTCAACCTCTTTTACCTATTTTCCACAAGATAATATAAACCGCAAACATGCCGCGCGCGGTGTGTTTTTGGCGGGGCCTGATGGTTATGGTTTGTTTGTTGCCCATGATCTTGGCCCTGGCTATACTTTGGCGGAAAAAGTGGTCAATGCGGTTTGGACGGGGTCTTTGGCGGTTTTGGCTTTTGCGATAATTGCCGGATATTTGGCATCGCGCGGTGCTGCACGGCGGGTGGATGAATTATCACAAACCACGCGCAAAGTTATGGCGGGCAATCTTTCGGTTCGCGCCCCCGTTAAAAATTATAATAATGGCCTGGGTGATGAATTTGACGTTCTAACCCAGCATATGAATGCGATGCTTGATAGAACCGAAAAGCTTGTACAATCCTCGCGCACAATTGGGGATTCAATTGCCCATGATTTGCGTTCACCGCTAACCCGTTTGCGGGCAAATCTTGAAAATTCAATGATTGACGCAAAAAATGATGATGAATTGCGCGAAGCAATTGAAAACGCCATTTCTGAATTAGACCGTGTCGTAAGCACATTTAACGGCGTTCTTCGCCTTTCACGGCTTGAGGCAGGGCAAGGCGGGCATCTTAGCCGTCTTGACCTAAGCGAGATGCTGGATGAAATCGGCGAATTTTTTGAACCCAGCGTCACCGATAAACAGCTTGAATTTGTCATTGATATTGAAAAAAGTCTGTTTGCGGAAATTGATGAATCCATGTTTGTGCAGGCGGTAACAAACTTGCTTGATAATGCCGTAAAATATACCGAGCAAGGGAAAATAGAATTTTCTGCCCATAAAGATCATAAAAATGTTGAAATTTTAATCGCCGATAGCGGTATGGGCATCCCGCCAGAGCAACGCGGCGAGGCATTAAAACGTTTTGTTCGCCTTGATGCCGCCCGCTCATCACAGGGGACGGGGATTGGTCTATCTCTTGCCCAAGCAATTGTTGAGGCCCACAAGGGCAAAATGGAATTAGTCGATGGCCTGCCAAATGAGAATGGCGTTGGATTAGGCGTTAAAATTATAATTCCATTAGCAGATTAAATTAATCGCAAACTATCTTTCACGCCGTGCCATGAATGCAAGACGTTCGAATAATTGCAAATCCTGCTCATTCTTTAGCAATGCACCATAAAGCGGGGGAATAAGCTTGTTCGGTGATTTTTCGCGCAGGGTTTCAAGGTCAATCTCATCGGAAACCAAAAGCTTTATCCAATCTAATAATTCGCTTGTTGACGGCTTCTTTTTAAGGCCATTAACATTGCGAATATCAAAGAAACTTTTCAATGCCGCATTAATTAGGCGCGGTTTAATATCTGGGAAATGAACCTTAACGATTGCTTCCATAGTTTCGGTATCGGGGAATGAAATAAAGTGAAAGAAACAACGGCGCAGGAATGCGTCCGGCAATTCTTTTTCATTGTTTGAAGTAATGATAATGATGGGGCGGTTTTTTGCCTTTATAGTTTCACCAGTTTCATAGACAAAAAACTCCATCCGATCGAGTTCTTGCAAAAGGTCATTGGGGAATTCAATGTCGGCCTTGTCAATTTCATCAATCAATAAAACGCATTTACCATCTCGTTCAAAGGCTTCCCATAATTTACCTTTTTTAATGTAATTCTTAACATCTTTTACGCGTTCATCGCCCAATTGCGAATCACGAAGGCGTGAAACCGCATCATATTCATAAAGCCCCTGAACCGCCTTGGTAGTCGATTTTATATGCCATTCAATCAGTGGCAAACCGAGTGATTTGGCAATTTGTTCGGCAAGAACGCTTTTGCCAGTTCCCGGTTCGCCCTTTATTAACAGGGGACGTTCAAGTTTAATCGCCGCATTAACCGCGATTTTTAAATCTTCGGTTGTTACATATTCGTCAGAGCCGTTGAAATACATATTTTTCCTTCTCATTGCCTCATTTAAACATGTTTTTATACATTTCAAAGATGTTTGAAAGCAATTTGTTAACCATGTTCTTTTAAAAATACCTAATAGGAGTGTGGTAGTTTCCAATTGTTCGGAAATAACGCGCCCTCACTTTTGGAGTTGGCAATGCCTTTAAAGCTTTCATTGAAACCTAACGAGAAAATTGTTCTTAACGGCGCGGTTATTCAGAATGGCGACAGACGTACCACGATGTTGCTTCAGAATAAGGCTTCTGTTCTTCGTGAAAAGGACATTATGCAGTCGCATGAAGCAAACACACCGGCAAGAAGAATCTATTTCCCGGTAATGATGATGTATCTTTCAAGCGATGACGCTGCTGAAATATACAATGAATTCGCACTCAGAATGACCGAATTTATGTCTGCTGTCCGCCATGTCCCTATTTTAGAGGAATGTGTGGCGATATCTCGCGATGTTATTGCAGGTGAATATTACAAAGCACTCGCAAGATGTCGCAAAGTAATTGATTTTGAGTCGGAGTTGTTGGGGAATGTCAATAAGAGCATATCAGAAGGTTCAACAAAGGGTAGAGACGCCGCGTGAAACGGAGTATCGTCTATTTACTGAAGTAACCCGTGCACTTAACGAGGTAAAGACGCTTCCATCCACTGAATTAGGCGCAAAAATGAAGGCGCTTGATTGGAATCGGCGTGTTTGGAATTTTCTTGCCATGGATTGTTCAAATGAACAAAATGGTTTGCCATCGCAATTGCGCGCTTCAATCATTTCATTATCAATGTTTGTTAGCAAATATACATCGCAAGTTATTCGCGAAAATGAAGATATTGAGCCATTGATTGATATTAATATTGCAATCATGCAGGGTCTTGCAGCGCAAAATCAACTTGCGCAGGCGCAAAGCCAAGGCGAAGATGCAATACCACAGGCTGCTTCTGCGTAACTATTTGTCATAATATTAAAAAAGCACTGCAATCCATTGCGAAGCAGTGCTTTTTTGTGTCTATTTCTTGCCGTAATTCTGTTTTATAAAAAATTATGGTCGCAAGGTTTCAGAGTAAATTGGTATTAAAGCAATTGCTTTTCATGATCGTCATTTTATTTGGCGTGGCGTATCCTATTATCGCACATTGTGAACCAAAACGAAAAAGCAGCTTTTCAGAATTTTCCAAACTTTTCCCTTCTGCGGCGGCGAATAAAATCCCCGATGTTGCGCACTTTAACGCGGGCAATATCGGATTTTCACTTGATAGAACCAAACGCAAGCAGATTTTGTTTAAATTTGACAATGCCGATGAGGTTTGGGTTCTTAATTCGGTTTCCGGCCCACGCGGTGATGAGTTTTTGCGTAATGATGTTGGTCAAGTGGTATTAAGGATTAATAGCCTTGGCGGCATCACGATTTTCAATAGTTCTGATAGCGGTGGTATTGCCGCAGAGCTTACCGGAAAATCAAAAACAATAATCCCACAACACCAAATTTATAGTGGTTCTTTGCAATCCGCTGTTGATAGGTCTGCGGGGCGCTTTACTGGTAAATATTTACAATCAGTGCGGATTGAGGTGACGGGGGGGCTGCAATCATATTTGGTATATGATTCCCTTGAACGGATTGCCGATGGGCTTTCGCAAATTCCCCCTAAATATTTCAATAATAAAAAATATAAAATCAAAAAGGTTCGTTTGAATCGTGCACCAAACCCATTTGTGCTTTTACAAGATGGAACATTAGAAGTCGGATTGACACCAGGGATTGGATATTCGGGGCGCCCATCAAGTGCGGCGGTAAAATTATCGATTTTGGGCGCTAATTAGTCATTGTGCCAACCGCCAGATTGGGCGATATTGGCAATCACGCCGGCAATCATATCAAGCACGCACATAAGCATTAATAGAAAAAAGGTTGAGGTTGAGAAATTCTCAAACAAAACAAATGCCCCCATCGCGCTAAGCGATAATAGAACGCTAATAGTATGGTGGACAATTGCATAGGGTGATGCGGCAACCCCACGAATGGATTCGTAAAAGAATACCAAAATCCCAAAGCCAACCAAAATATTGCCGCCGGAAATTCCCCACGGCGCACCCGATGGCATGGTTATGATAAAGGCAGATTTTTCAAGATCAGTGGCAAAGGTATCGACACTATTACCCGTACCAGCCATTAATGCGAATATCGCATAAATAACGATTGGTATAAGCAACAAGGGAAATATGTCAAAAAAGCGCTGCATTCGCCGTATCCAATTAAGAGGCGAATATGACTTAAAATTGGAAATACTTTATTAACGATGTTTTATGCAATTTCACAATGCATTAAACTTCTTTTACGCCTTCTGGATTCTTGCGGCGGGTTCCCAACCAAATAACACCAATCAAGTCAGTAAGTGCCGCCACAAGGCGACCAATATTGGTATATTTTGACTGCCCAGTTTCGCGCGGGCGGTGGTGAACCTCGATAAATTGGGTTTCAAATCCCGCCTGTTTAACCAATGCCGCCATATAGCGGTGCATATGGTCAAAATAGGGAAGGGTGTCGAAAACTTCTTTGCGGATTATTTTAATGCCACAGCCAGAATCAATCGCGCCGTCATTCAATAGTTTTTGACGAACCGCATTGGCGATTTTTGACGCGTATTTTTTTGCGTTGCTGTCCTGTCTTTTAAGGCGCATACCCTGCACCATTGCCAGTTTCTTTGGGGCATCGGGTGCAGTTAAAATTCGCAACATTTTAGGGAAGTCAACGGGATCATTTTGCCCATCGCCATCAAGGACGCCAACCAATGGTGCCTTGGCAAATTGCAGGCCGGAATATATGGCACGGCTTTGACCCGCGTTTTTAATGTGGCTAAAGACTTTTAGATTAGGGTGCGATGCCTTGGCATTTTGCAAAACTTCCAATGTATCGTCTTTGGAGCAATCATCAACCACAATGATTTCATAGCCAAACCCCGAAAGTGCGGCTTCTATTTCTTCGATTAAGGTAACAATGGCCCCGCTTTCATTATGGACAGGGATAATTACTGAAACATCGGGCGTATTATTGGTTATTTCGTTGCTCATGGCACTCTATTACCAAGTTTTAGGTGAAAATCCACAATTTTAAGCAAGAACTATCCTGCCCATAAGAAAAAGCCTGCCCCATATGATTAAGGGCAGGCTTTTTATAGACATAAATGGAATTATTATCCCACCAATGCAGCAGAATCTTTTTCACCAGTTCTGATACGAAGGGCAGATTCAACATCAAGCACGAATACTTTACCATCGCCGATTTTAGACGTATTTGCCGCCGCAGTAATTACTTCTACCAAGCTATCAACAACGTCATCATTTACAACGGCTTCAACTTTTACTTTTGGTAATAGTTTTACTTCATATTCGGCGCCGCGATAAACTTCGGTCTTGCCTTTTTGGCGACCATAACCGCGAACCTCGGTAACGGTAAGACCGGACACACCGGCATCACCCACAGCGTCAAGAACCGCGTCTAATCTGCTAGGTTTGATGATTGCCATTACTAATTTCATTATCTACCCCTTCTCTTGCCCAATGATAAAGCTCAAGTGCTTCTCTCATAACTTAAATTGACTATAACAGATTTATCGGGAAATTGAATATCACAATAAAAATTAATATCGAAAGGATGTTTAAGATTTATCCTGCCTAATTTTTATGCGGTTTAGATTTATGTTTGCTAAAATAAGAGGCAGTGGCGATTTCGGTTTTTTGGTTTTTATTAAGTGCCGTTCTATCAGGCTCTATTGCAATGCGTTTTGTGGCTTCAAAGAATAATAAACCACCAAGATGGGGTAATAATGTCTGCCCAATTTGTTCACAAATTTTCGCGGCTTTGTCATTTGCAAGACTATTCACCGGCGGCAAAAAGAAAATACGTTTGGCAATATTAATTTCAAACATACTGTCTTTTAGAAATTCTGAAAATTGGGTTTTGGAATATGGGCGCCCTTGACCAAAGGGGGTGTTGTCCATGCGTGCCATAAGGCCACGACGATTGGGAACAATGAAAATTATCTTCCCCTCCGGGCGTAAAACCCGCCATAATTCTCGCAGCATTTTTTGCGGATTTGCCGCTTCTTCAAGGGCGTGGCACAGCAATATTCTGTCAAAACTATTTTCAATAAATGGCAGGTTCTCAGGCTCACCAATTATTGTGATGTTTTTGCCAAATGGATTGTATTTTTGAATATTTTTACCAGGGGAATTAGTGTCTGGGAAATTATAATTGATAATCCGCCTTGGCTCTTTTGGGGGTAAATTATCTTCGCAAATATAATCAAGCAATGGGCAGGTATAGCCAAAGCCCAAAATTTCCATATTTTGTAAATTATCCCAAGGTTTTTTTATTTCTTCGGCGATAAATTTGCTTGCAACTTTGCCATATTTACCGCCATAAAAAGAAATTAGGTCATCAATAGTATATTGCATTAATCATTTCCAAAAGGGCGTTTCATGTTGCAAATATTACAATTCAAATGTTTAAAAGATAATTACGGTTTTCTTATCAAAGATTTGAACACCAATAAAGCATTATGTATTGATACACCCGATTCAGGTGAGATTATGGCATTCGCCGCAAAAAATAATCTTATTATTTCCGAAGTGTGGAATACCCATTGGCACGCCGATCATGCCGGCGGTAATCAGGAAATCAAAGATGCCTCTGGCGCGATTTTAAAAGGCCCAGAAGAAGTTGTAAAACATGGCTTCCCGCTAGATGAAGTGGTTGCCCCCGGCGGCACGCTTTCTTTTGGTGGGCATGATGTAAAAATCCTAAACCTTGGTGGGCATACATTGGGGCAGATTGGCTATTATTTCATCGATTTGGGCTTTGTTTTTGTGGGTGATGCCTTGTTTGTTTTGGGCTGTGGGCGATTGTTTGAAGGCGATGCAAAATTGGCATGGTCGGGGCTTGAGAATCTTAAAAAGTTACCAGAGGAAACATTGGTTTATTGCGCCCACGAATATTCGGCGGCAAATGCCAGATTTTGTGAAAGCTTGGGTCTTTCAAATGCTGAATTGAAGGAACGCATCACGGACATTGATGATTTAACCCAAAAATCCATCCCCACAGTACCAACCACAATCGGCACCGAACTAAAAACCAACCCCTTTTTATTGGCCGACTATGAAAATCTAAAATCCGAACTAGGGCAGGCGGGTAAGCAAGATTACGAAATTTACGGGTATATTCGGGGGCTGAAGGATAGGTTTTAGTTTGGGGACGGGGACGATATGAACTATCAATAAATGTGATTGCGTTGGATAGATATTCAAGTCACATTTTATTATTTATATCAATTCACCTATTTACGTTACCGCATTTAAGAATTAACGAACATTTTAGCGAAAAATGTTCGTTAATTTGTTGCAAAGAACATTTATGTGCGTTATACAGTTCTAACGCACATAAATGCTAGAAAATGTTTGTTAAATGGATTTAGAGAATAGAATTGGTCGTTACGTTAAAAGCTCGGTCGTGGGTGGGGAAAGTTATAACGCCTATATTCCGAAACCTTTGCCCCCTGATCCTCCTTTAAAATTGGCAGAATTATATTCATTGCTTGATAAAGCAAATACAGCGATCGGCAGGCTCGATGGCATGAGTATGGTTCTACCTGATGCATCTTTGTTTCTTTATATGTATGTTCGCAAAGAAGCTGTTTTATCATCGCAGATTGAAGGAACTCAATCGTCATTATCAGACTTGCTTTTGTTTGAAAATTCAGAAGTGCCCGGCGTCCCTATGGACGATGTTACGGAAGTTTCTTGTTATGTTTCGGCAATGAGTTATGGCATAGAAAGAATGAAAGAATTCCCTCTATCTTTAAGATTGATAAGAGAGATTCACGAACGGTTGATGAATAATTCACGAGGCGGCAATAAACAGCCTGGTGAGTTTAGAAGTTCACAAAACTGGCTTGGAGGTAGTCGTCCGGGAAATGCCAAATTTGTTCCACCGCCGCCAGAAATATTAATGGAATGCCTTGGAGAGTTTGAAAAATTTCTTCATGATGAGACCATAAAGCTGCCAGTGCTAATAAAGGCAGCATTAGCGCACGTCCAGTTTGAAACCATTCACCCCTTCCTTGATGGAAATGGTCGATTAGGGCGTCTGTTGATTACCTTTATACTTTGCCACGAAGGTATCCTGAAGGAACCACTTTTATATTTATCGTTATTTTTTAAAGCCAATCGTCAAACTTATTATGATTTGCTTCAATCTGTTCGAGAAACTGGAAATTGGGAAGAATGGATTGAATTTTTCTTGAATGGGGTCATTGAAACTTCAAACCAAGCAACTCAAACAGCACAAGAAATAATTGCTTTATTCAAACGAGACAGAGAGTTTATTGAAACATCAGGTAAATCGGCTGCTGCAATTCTAACTATTCATACAATAATGCAGCGCAACCCAATAGCTAATACTAAGACAATCAGAGAAAAAACCGGCTTATCTCAGCCTACGGTAATTAGAAGCTTCACAACACTCGAAGAACTGGGGATTGTTAAAGAAGTCACTGGAAAAGAACGCCATAAGATTTTTGTATATGGCGAATATCTAAATTTATTGAATCGGGGCGTTGAGGCAATAAAAATCTAGTATCTTTAAAGGGTAGTAATTGCAGCAATGTTTATGGGGTGTTGGGTGAATGTTTAATTCATATCATGTCCCTGTTTTCGTTTTGTTATTGAACCGGTGCTAATAAACTCGGTACATATGATGAAAACTTAAATAGGATAGGGAAATAATGAAACTTATAGAATATCGCTTTCCTGAAATGACAAAATTAGAATATAATAGAATCGCACAGATTGTGCAGGATTATTTTATTTCAAAAAATGATTTTCTGTTAATAAGGCATTATGTTACCAACCCTGATAATTCACAAAAGCAAGTTTGGGAGAATATACATACTAGCGAATTGTTAAAATTATTGTGTGATTCAATTGAGATGTCTTTTAGCTTAAGTATTCCTGATTATTCATTGTGTTCAAATTTTAAATCTATGAAAACTTGTAGATTTATTTTTGTAGGAGATGATGGCGTTATAAGGGTTTGTCACGCATATGAAGATGACATTATAAACTTTAATGGCTTGGGAGTTGAATTTTTTGATGTTTCCCCAATGCTAATTGAAACGGATATATTTGACTGTGTTTAATTATTATTTTTAATTTCGGGGACATAATACGGATTAAATTATCATATTGTTTTTCTATTATTGTTTGTCTTATCAAAAAACGCTTTTTTTAAATGAGTGAATAGAAGGTTTTATTGACCGAGATACCAGACATTTTATTTCATAAAATTCCGGCATTACAAAACCCGTAATCCGTAATTATTTTTATCCCCACACTAATAAACCCCCTTAATATTCATGCCAAATTGACTTTAGTGGAATGAGTAAATGAGGGGTGAAATGTCAGGAAATGTCAGGGTTTTACGCGAGTTGTTTTTTTCGTTTTTGAATTTGTTCAAAATTTTGAAATGTCAACAAATGTCAACATTTTCGAGGGGTGGCAAAAATACTGAATAATTTGCGCAATTATTTGATTAATAATGATTTTATAGAAGAAAATAATTGTTACAAATGGGTGAAATATGGAAATGTTGAGGGTTATAAATTTTCAAGATCCCGCAATAAATGCGGGATGACGGATGTAAATGCGGGATGACGGATGTGTGAAAAATGCGAGGGGGTCAGGCGTGTGGAAAATGCGAAATAAACGGTTTAAACCACAGCCAACAAATTGGTGTAATTATTTCTTACGCCCGAATATGCCTTCATGCTGGTTTTTAAATCGACTTCTTGATCAAGGTTTTCGGCTTCACGAAGGATGTGTGCGGCAAAGAATGGGTTAAATCCTTGATATTGGCTTTGGTTTCTTTGTTGTTGTTTTTCTTTATGTTCATAAACATTGATGCGTGTCGCATCGGGATTCATTTCAACGGTTTCCACGCGCGAAATCGCCGGAACATTGTTCCGTTTTGATACGCCTGAGGCAGAATATGAAGAAATCCCGTTTATCATATGCCATATCCCGCAGTTTTCATGCCAAAAAATTTTGGTTTAGAATCACTGCTGCACTGCAATATGTAAAATAATTTACTATTTGTTAACTATAATCTTCACCTTAATATTAAATCATGTCATCTATTCTATTCTGGTTTAGCAAGGGGCAGTCTAACCAAGATGAATTCGCCGATAAAAAATGTTGATGCCAAAAATATATCTGGTGGGCAAAATATTGTTCATGCCGAAAACCTGTTTTTCAGCACCAATGAACATGAACGACGATTATTATGGTCGGCATTAAATTTGCTTGAGACTATGGTATGTCTGGTTGATGGTGCTGGCGCGTTAAAATGGGTTGGTAATTCGGCATATAAATTTGGGACAAGCATCTTTAACCTTTCACCATTGCCGCAAAATCTTGATGAGCTTGGTTCTTTTTTGGGCGTGAATGATTTTGGAAATAAATTGCGCCAATGCCATAATAATTATGGCGTAAGACTTTTTAAGCCTGATGGCGTGCATTTTGAAATTCGTGAAGAAGTTGAAAGCGGGATTATAACCCTGCGTCGTACCAATTCCGGCTACCAAAGCGATATTGCCAATGATAAAGAGGCGCAGGCATTATTAGCAGCGCTTGATGAAAATCGTATGTGTCTTTTCCGGCAGCCGATTATTGATACTAAAACCGGAAATATTCGGCAATATGAATGCTTGGCACGTATGCTGCGTAAAGATGGCTCAATTGCCAGCCCGATTGAATTTATTCCGGCTGCGGAGCGGGCAGGGCTTATTGCCCGCCTTGATCTAAGTGCGCTTAGCCTTGCTTTGGGTCAGCTAGAAACCAATCAAGACATAAGGCTTGCGGTGAATGTTTCGGCGGCAACCATCGCCGATGAGGCGGCACGCCAAGAATTTCTTGGAATTCTTACAAATGATAACAGCCATGACGAACGCCTTACCATCGAAATTACCGAAACCATTGCGATTCACGACCTTGATATTGCCGCGAACTTTGCACAGGCGGTAAAGGATTCGAATGCGCGAATTGCGCTTGATGATTTTGGTGCGGGCTATACCTCATTCCGCTCGTTAAAAATCTTGCCGCTTGATGAAGTTAAGATTGACGGCAATTATGTTGAGGCTATCAATGAGCGCAAAGATAATCAGGCATTCGTAAAGGCGATTAATACATTATCCCATGACCTTGGGTTTGAAACCATTGCCGAACGGGTAGAAACCGAAATGGAGGCCGATATTTTACGTAAAATTGGTGTAAGTGGTTTACAAGGTTATTTGTTCGGCCGCCCGCAAAAAGATTAATTCTTTTCGCAATTGCAGCATTTGAGACCATAGTTCTATTGAAAAATAGTCATTTTCCTGATTTAGCTATTGCAGCATAAATACATCAGGGGAAGATGACCATGTCACAAGCAGCAGAAAATATGCAAAACCTAATCAATGAATTACCCGCACTTTTAACCAGTGCCGTAAAAGAATTAAAACCAGTTCGCGATGCCGCAG
Organism: Hyphomonadaceae bacterium UBA1933; assembly: GCA_002337085.1. GTDB lineage: Bacteria > Pseudomonadota > Alphaproteobacteria > Caulobacterales > Aquidulcibacteraceae > Pseudaquidulcibacter. Next base: position 880,778 of record DDFH01000006.1, read on the forward strand.
TAAGTTTTGCCAAGGCAAAAGTAATTGTGGGCGGCAAGATTGACCGCAAATTGGTTGATAAAGAACAGCATATTTTGCATGGCTTGGCGTGGTATCAAACCTATATTTCGACCCTTACTGAAACTGCAAAATGGGCGAATGAGCTTGCGGCAAATGGAGCGTTCACAGAAATTGAAGCCAATCTTTGTGTGGTTTTATTTGCCGATTATCTTTCTGATATTGCTGCCGGCATCATGATGACCCAAGTGGAGCGTATCCGCCCCCATGACCTTGGTATTAAAATGCAGGCGCGTGAAGCAATCGAAAGCGCGGTCTGCCAAAAAATTATCGCCCTTAATACCCAGGAATTAAAAACCCGCACCGCCGAATTAATCCACCAAGTACAGGGGCGGGCGACTATTGAAAATACTGGTCTTGATGAGACTTTGGAAATGGTGCGCGATACATTTTTTGCATTTGCCAATGAAAAGGTAAAACCTTTTGCCCATGAATGGCATTTAAAAGATGATTATATCCCAATGGAAATCATCAATGAACTTGCCGAGCTTGGGGTTTTCGGCCTTACTCTTGAGGAGGAATATGGTGGTTCGGGTCTTGGTAAACGGGCAATGTGCGTTGTGTCTGAGGAATTGTCACGCGGTTATATTGGCGTTGGCTCACTTGGAACCCGTGCCGAAATTGCGTGCGAATTGATTATTAATGGTAATAATGAAGAGCAAAAAGCACATTATTTGCCGAAAATTGCTTCGGGTGAAATTTTGCCAACTGCCGTCTTTACCGAACCGAATACCGGTTCTGATTTGGGTTCATTGCAAACCCGTGCGGTTAAAGAGGGTGATAAATATGTTATCACTGGTAACAAAACTTGGATTACCCATGCCGCACGCGCCGACTTAATGACGCTTTTGGTGCGCACCGATCCAAACACCAGTAATTTCAAAGGTCTTTCAATGCTTTTGGCGGAAAAAGAACGTGGCACAGATGAAAACCCATTCCCAACCAAGGGGATGACTGGTGGCGAAATCCACGTCCTTGGTTATCGTGGTATGAAAGAGTTTGAACTTGGCTTCGATGGTTTTGAAGTGCCACAGAAAAACCTGCTTGGTGGGGTTGAGGGTATGGGCTTTAAGCACCTTATGGCAACCTTTGAATCGGCACGGATTCAAACTGCGGCACGGGCGATTGGTGTGGCGCAAAACGCACTTGATATTGGCCTTCAATATGCCACCGAGCGTAAGCAATTTGGTGATTATATTTATGCTTTCCCACGCGTTCACAATAAAATTGTGCAAATGGCGGCGGAAATTATGGGTGTGCGCCAACTTACCTATTTTGCCGCTTTGGAAAAAGATACTGGTGCACGTTGCGACCTTGAGGCAGGTATGGCGAAACTTTTGGCGGCGCGCATTGCTTGGGCGTGTGCTGATAACGCACTACAAATTCATGGTGGCAATGGCTTTGCGCTTGAATACCAGATTTCACGCGTGTTGTGCGATGCCCGCATCTTAAACATTTTTGAAGGTGCAGGCGAAATTCAGGCACAAGTTATCGCAAGAAGACTTCTTGAGGAATAATTTAGATTATTTCTTCACGCCTTCTTGGGTCAATAAATAAACGGCGAATGTTCCCAGCCAATGCCCGCCCTCATAATGTTCACCTGTAACATTGGGAAGGGCGGCATCGGCATGGGCTTTGGCGGTTAAGTGCAATGATTTTATGCGCGCATCACCCTTTGGCAAATGGCTGGCAATTGTATTCAACATCCAAGCGCGTGAAAGGTTTAAGCCATCCAAATGCGCTAATTTTGGGTCGGAGCGGTCTGTAACAATCGCGGGATAAAGCCATTTTGCACTGCCGTCTTTTGGGATTTGTGGTAAAAAGGTTTTTAGCCATTTGGCAAATTCGGCAGGTGGTAAAATCCGTGCCATAAGGCTTGCCTCGCCTAGGCACGGCGATAAAAATGCTTCCCCATCTGGCTCATAGGAAAGCGGGCAGTTTTTATCATTGCCATAATAATATTCACCGCGTGACTTGATAAGTTCGGCAAAATTCTTATCACCCGTCGCAATCGCCCAATCATAGGCAAGGCCAAGGCCAAAAGCGGTTTGGTTATGTTCCCCAATACGTATTGGGTAATTAAGTTTGGGAAGCCAAGTTTTAATTTTATTTGCCGATGCTTCTGCCAGTGGTTCAAAAATTGGGGCAAGGGCGCGCAAATCGGCATCTTTTGAGGTCAAAAGTTCTTTGTGTAATTGTAATGCCCACGCCAAGCCATATGGGCGTTCAAATGATGCCCTCCCTTGGGTGTTTAAATACGCAACTTCACCGGCAATGTTTTCTGGTGTAATTGATTGTTTTAACGCTGCCTTTGCGTCCGCTGCATATGGTGCATTGGGGTATGTTCCCGCCAGCTTGGCTAAAAGCCAATGCCCATGAACCGAAGAGTGCCAGTCAAGACAACCGTAAAATGCGGGGTATAAAACATGTGGTTCCTGGGCATCTTTGGCGGAATTAAGTGCGTGGGAAATATGGTTTGGGTATTCATTATGCACGCATTTTAATGCTAGTTCGGCAAAACGCTCTGTCGGTTTATAATCTTGGGCAAATGTTGGTGTGGTAAGGAATATATGCGCAATTGCGGCAACCGGTAGCGCTTTTGAAAACTTCATTTTAGAACCTGCAATAAATTGAATATCTTTCTGACTATTTTCCGATTTACAAAAAATTACAAGCAAGAAATAAATTAAGAGCTATATAGAAAGTAATAAAAACAATGAATTGTAATTTAAGGTTTATGTTTTATTAATTACTTGTGGGTAGCTTATGCGTACCTTAATAGTTTAAAGGTGTATCATGGAAATAAATGCTGTAAACGCGTCAAATAATTTTTTGACCAATGTTGACTCGTTGGTTTTCAATAAAGCCTCTGCTGCAACTGATGAAAATGTTGCACAGGCATCCGATTCACTTAAATTTGATGATACTGTTGATTTATCAACTACTGCGCATGCAATTGTCGAATGGATTAGTTCATATAAATCAACATTGGGCAGCCATATTGGTACAATTCATTATATGAGTGTTGATAGTGATGTTGGTCTTGTGGTTGATAAAAAATTGCTTGAAGCAAATCAAAACCTGCTGACCTATTTAGAAAGCGCGAGTATTGCCGAAAAATCAAGTATGGAATATCAAGATTACGTCAATAAACTTCGAATTTATATTGCAAAAATTCAAAATACCCTTGCCGAGGCCGAAGAGGGTGCAAATAAAGACCATGACGCGGCACAACCTGCCAATGAAACTATTGCCAACAATGCCGAAGCCGCAAATGAAAACTCCACAGAGCAACCAGTCAATAATTCACTTGGTGCATTTTTAACCAAGTCAATGGGCGAATTCCGCAATAAATTAAAAGAATTTATTATGCCAAGCGGCGTTAATATTGCGAATGAAGAACAAGATTCATAATAGATTTTTTGGTATTTAGGGGTGACAAACCATTTGAAAACAATTATCATTTGGCATGGTCACATTAAATAAAATCTATACCAAAACTGGTGACAAAGGAACTACACGCCTTGCCACTGGTGAGCTTGTCAATAAAACCAATCCGCGCCTTGCGGCATATGGAAGTGTTGATGAATGCAACGCTTTTATTGGTGTAGCACGGCTACACGCTGAAAAAGACAAGGTTTTGGATGAAATTCTGGCCCGTATTCAAAATGATTTATTTGACTTAGGTGCGGATTTGGCAACCCCAGACAGCCCAGAAATAACCTGGACTCCACTTCGAATTGTTGCCACACAGGTTGAGCGTCTTGAAAAAGAAATTGATTTAATGAATGAGGTTCTTGAGCCACTTGATTCATTTGTTCTTCCGGCCGGTTCAAAATTGGCAAGCAATCTTCATGTTGCCCGCACCATTGCCCGCCGTGCCGAACGTGAAATTGCGGCACTAATCGAAACAGGTGCGGCGGTTTCTGAACCCGCAATGCAATATATAAATCGTTTATCAGACTTATTATTCGTGGCCGCGCGCCGTGCCAATGGCAATGGTGCATTGGATGTTAAATGGGTTCCTGCGCAAAATCGTTAAAATAAAACGTTAATCCAACCGTTAATTTTCCTTGCACTTTTTCATTAAGTGCTTTATACGCCCGTAGCTTCAAGCCCTTCGCAGCGATTCAGTGCTGCGGGGGCTTTTTTGCGAAATATAGTTCTGAAAAGCAATACAAACGCAAACCATAACGGGAATATAAAATGCCAAAGCGCACGGACATAAAATCAATTCTAATCATCGGGGCGGGACCAATTGTTATCGGTCAGGCATGTGAGTTTGATTATTCAGGTGTGCAGGCATGTAAGGCATTGAAGGAAGAGGGCTACCGCGTAATCTTGGTAAACTCCAACCCCGCCACCATTATGACTGACCCCAATTTAGCGGATGCGACCTATATCGAACCAATTACCCCTGATGTGGTTGAAAAAATCCTTGAAAAAGAGCGTCCGGACGCAATCTTGCCAACCATGGGTGGGCAAACCGCACTTAATTGCGCACTTGCATTAAATAAACGTGGCGTCCTTGAACGTCTCGGCATTGAAATGATTGGTGCTAAGCCTGATGCCATCGAAAAAGCCGAAGACAGACAGCTTTTCCGCGATGCAATGGATAAAATTGGTCTTGAAAGCCCTAAATCATATGTTGCCCATACCTTGGAACAGGCCGAGGCGGCATTGTTACAAGTTGGTTTGCCGGCAATTATCCGCCCATCTTTCACATTGGGTGGCACTGGTGGTGGCATTGCCTATAATCAAGAAGAATTTAAAGAAATTTGTACGCGCGGTCTTGATGCGTCCCCTACTACTGAAATTTTGGTTGAAGAATCCGTTCTTGGTTGGAAAGAATATGAGATGGAGGTTGTGCGTGATAAAAACGACAATTGCATCATAATCTGTTCAATTGAAAATATTGACCCAATGGGGGTCCATACCGGTGATTCCATTACTGTTGCACCTGCATTGACCCTAAGTGATAAAGAGTATCAACGTATGCGCGATGCCTCGATTGCGGTATTGCGTGAAATTGGTGTTGAGACGGGTGGTTCAAACGTGCAATTCGCACTTGATCCCAAAACTGGTCGTATGACTGTTATTGAAATGAACCCGCGCGTTTCGCGTTCATCGGCACTTGCGTCAAAGGCAACGGGCTTTCCAATTGCTAAAGTGGCGGCAAAACTTGCGGTTGGTTATACATTGGATGAGATTGCCAATGATATTACTGGCGGCGCAATGCCGGCCGCGTTTGAGCCAACAATTGATTATATCGTAACCAAAATCCCACGTTTTGCATTTGAAAAATATAAAGGTGCAGACACCACACTAACCACCCAGATGAAATCGGTTGGTGAGGCGATGGCAATTGGCAGAACCTTTAACGAATCTTTCCAAAAAGCACTTCGTTCTTTGGAAACTGGCTATGATGGTCTTGATGCGGTTAATGAATATGAAGATCGCGATGAATTATTGGCGGCCTTGGCAAAACCAAAGGCAAGCCGCATTATGCGCGTTGGTCAGGCGTTCCGCATGGGCTTTAGCGTAGAAGAAATTCACAATGTTTCAAAAATCGACCCTTGGTTCTTGCGCGAAATTGAAAAAATTATTTCTATTGAAGATTTGCTTAAAAAACATGGCTTGCCAGACAATGCCGAAGACTTCCGTTATGTGAAATCAAATGGTTTTGGTGATGCGCAAATTGGCAAAATCCTTGGCCTAAAGCAAAATGATGTTGCCAAAGCGCGCCGTGATTTGGGCGTTGTTCCATGCTTTAAACGGATTGATACTTGTGCCGCCGAATTCCGCGCAACCACGCCTTATATGTATTCAACCTATGAAATGCCTGCTGGTAATGGTGTTGTGGATTGTGAGGCCGAAACCTCTAATCGTCAGAAAATTGTAATTCTTGGCGGTGGTCCAAACCGTATTGGTCAAGGTATTGAATTTGACTATTGCTGCTGCCATGCGGCATTTGCGTGCGAAGATATGGGCATTGAATCCATCATGGTCAATTGCAACCCTGAAACCGTATCAACCGATTATGATACTTCGGACAGATTGTATTTTGAGCCATTGACCCAAGAGGACGTTATAGAAATCATTCACCGTGAACAACAAAATGGTGAGTTGATGGGGGTTATCGTGCAATTTGGTGGTCAAACCCCGCTTAAACTTGCCAAGCCTTTAGAGGATGCGGGCATTCCAATTCTTGGTACAAGTGTTGATTCAATCGACATTGCCGAAGATCGTGAACGTTTCCAAGAACTTTTGCATGAAATCAACCTTATCCAGCCGCGCAATGCAACCGCCCGCACAGAGGAAGAGGCATTGGCGGGCGCGGCCAAGGTTGGCTATCCAATTGTTGTGCGTCCGTCTTATGTTTTGGGTGGTCGTGCGATGGAAATCGTGCATGATGAAAGCTCATTGAAACGCTATGTCCGTGAGGCGGTGATTGTATCTGGTGATAACCCAGTATTGATTGACCAATATCTTCGTGATGCCATCGAAGTTGACGTTGATGCCCTATGCGATGGTGAAAATGTTTTTGTTGCGGGCATTATGGAACACATTGAAGAAGCTGGTATCCACTCTGGCGATTCTGCATGTGCCTTGCCGCCATATTCATTGCCGGATAAAATCGTCAAAGAAATTGAAGCGCAAACCATCAAACTTGCCCTTGCATTAAAAGTAAAAGGCTTGATGAATGTACAATTCGCCGTCAAAGATGAGGAAATTTATGTTCTTGAGGCCAATCCACGCGCTTCACGTACTGCGCCATTCGTTGCCAAGGCGGTAAATATTCCGGTTGCGTCAATTGCTGCAAAACTTCAAGCTGGCGAAAGATTGGCTGCCTTTAACCTCAAGCCTAAAAAGCTTAATCATGTTGCGGTAAAAGAAGCCGTATTCCCATTTGCTCGTTTCCCTGGTGTTGACCCAATTTTGGGGCCAGAAATGAAATCAACAGGTGAAGTGATGGGACTTGATAAAGACTTTGATATGGCGTTTTTGAAGTCGCAAATGGGTGCGGGAATGGTATTGCCGACCGGCGGCACTGTATTTATTTCGGTAAAAGATGGCGATAAAAAAGCCATTGTCGAAGTTGCAAGAAAATATGAAGTAGCTGGATTTAATATCCTTGCCACAGAAGGTACTGAGCGGGTTTTAACCCAAAATGGTATCAAGGCAAAACGCATTAACAAAGTGCTTGAAGGTCGTCCACACATTGTTGATTCTATAATTGACGGCAAAATTCAGATGGTAATCAATACCACAGAAGGTAAGCAGTCGCTTGCGGATTCATATTCAATTCGTCGTAATGCGTTGATGCAGTCAATCTCTTATTACACGACTGTTGCCGGTGCGCGCGCCGCCATTCGTGCCATAATCGCTGAGAAGGAAAAACCGATAGAGGTTAAACCACTGCAAGCATATGCTTGACGAAACGCAAAACAATAACCAATTTAATTTTTTAAACAGGAATTCCTAAAATGGAAAAAGTGCCAATGACCGAGGAGGGTTACAGACTCCTTGATGCAGAATTAAAAAAATTGAAAACTGTTGAAAGACCTTCTATCATTGCGGCGATTGCTGAGGCACGCTCGCATGGTGATCTTTCTGAAAATGCTGAATATCATGCGGCAAAGGAACGGCAAAGTTTTATTGAAGGACGCATTGGCGAGCTTGAAGATAAAATGGCACGCTCGCAAGTTATTGATATTTCACATTTGTCGGGCTCAACTGTGAAATTTGGTGCGACCGTAAAAGTTCTTGACGAAGACACAGAAGAAGAAAACACCTACAAAATTGTAGGTGAAGATGAGTCTGATGTTAAAGCTGGTAAAATCTCGATTGCATCACCTATTGCACGCTCTTTGATTGGTAAAGAAGTTGGCGATGTTGTCGAGGTTACAACACCATCTGGCACACGCTCTCTTGAAATCATGGATATTGAGTGGAAATAATATCTGCCCCTCTTTGCGCAATTGCGATGTAATGGGATATAGAGAAATTTTCTAGTAGTTTATTAATACTGCCGCCAATGTCGCAAGGGGGGCTTGCCCCTTATTTTGCTTGCATCTTGTAAAGATTAAATTTTCATCTTATTAACTTTGTGTAATTTATATCAGGGTGCAATAAAATGAAAAAATATCTTAAAAAAATATGCCTTATTTTTTCGGCAGTTTTCCCTATTGTTTTTGTAACCACGGCAGAGGCAAAGACATATTGGGCCTGCGCAGCCATTGTTCCAATTTCAAAACAAGTTGTTCCGAAATTAGGGTTGTTTGGTCCAGCTTTAAGGTGGAAAATTACTTATAATGCTTATATTGGGGTCTTTGAGAATAATGATGAATATGCCAGTTCGCTAAGTTTCGCCGACAAATATGAAAGCGAATATAAAGCATTTTTATTAAGCTCAGGGTATAGTTTAGACTCATTAATAGCGGACGGCGCTACCACAAGCGCGTGTGTCCCCAAATCCACTGCGACAGAAGCCAACACGTTGGCGGCAGAATGGGCAAGTGATAGTTCCTCCAATAATGTTGTCGATCAAAAAATGAACCCAGTCTATGTGCAATGGAAACCTACACAAAATGCGGAAATACCATCAACAAGCCCACAATCCCAAAACGACATCACAGCGCAACGCGTACCAGGCGAAAGACACCTTGGGGTAGGTTTGCAGGATGTTAATGCCCAAACTGCCGAATTTGCGGGTTTAAAGGACACTAAAGGCGCGCTTATTATGAAGCTGGAAAAGGATAGTATTGCCGAAAAAAGCGGTCTTAAGCAAATGGATATTATCACAGAAATCAGCGGGCAAACTATTACGACCGCTGATGATGTGCGCCCAATTATTTTAAAATTTCGCACGGGTTATAAAGCAATTTTTCGCGTCTGGCGTGACAAGAATTTCGTGGAAATCCCAGTTGAAATGCCGGAGGGTACGGTAGCCCCTGACACCACAACCCCCTCTGCCACGTCAACATCCACCCCCGCAGAATCCGCCGCCGTCAACCAATTAGCCCAAGCCGTAGAACGCGCTCTCGACACCGAAAAAGCTGCTCGCGTTAAAGCAAAAGAGGCTGAAGAAGTCGCGACCAAGGCAATCGAAATCGCTACTCAAGCCGAAGAAGCTGCCAAAAGGGCTGAAAATGGTGAAACGGGGTATGTCAAAAAATCTTATACCATAAGTAATGCTGGATATTTGCAAAAAATGTATTTTAGTGGCCAAGATTATAATAATAGTTCAAAATTTTTTGGTGTTAAAACCTTTAAAGATGATAAGAGTAAAAGGTTTGTAGGTGAATTTTCATTATCTGATTACGATGCCGTTGTTGGCAAAACTAAAGTCCCTAAAATTGATGGATACGGCATACAATACGGAAGTAATTATATGCAGGCAAGCAAATGGATTAATGGTCAAAACGAAGGCTTATCAGTTTTTACCTTTAACAATGACATTCAATATGGTGAATTTAAAGATGGAGTCTTAAACGGTCTTGCACTGATAGTTTTTAGAGGAAAGACACAAGGGCAATTTTCCGCTGGTGAATTTAAAGATAATGAACTAAATGGTTATGGAGTTACCATACTTAGCAGTGGAAAGCGTTGGGTAGGGCAGTTTGAAAATCGTTTGCTTGATGGTTACGGCATCGAATACGCCGCCGATGGCAGTGTTCTACAACAAGGCATTTGGAAAAATGGCGTATTAATCACACCTATTAAATAAAGCACCACGCCCAGTTTGCATAGGCATTTAAGGCGCGCATTTATGCAATAGATATCGGATATTTTGCTTTGCAAAATTTCAGCATAACAGTAAATTCATATTTCGTGCGGAGTATAAATTATGACCACAATATGGGCATTATCAGATGGACGGGCAGGGATTGAAAAACAGGCAGTCGCATTCGCCAATGCCATCAAGGAATTTATTCCCGATGCGGAAATAAAAATTGTAAAAATATCCCCCGAAGCCCCGCAGGTATTTTTGCCCCCCGAAATGTGGCCATTCCCGCTTGCCGCTTTGCCAAAAGAAGAGCGTGTGGTTTTTGACAATCCCCCCGATATTTTAATTGCCAATGGGCGGCGCGCCATTCCATATTCTTTGATGTTAAAAAAGAAATTGGGCGGTGAAATTCTTACAATTCAGTTACAAGATCCCAAAGTCCCATCCGAAAAGTTCGATTTTGTGATTGCGCCCAAGCATGACAATGTAAAGGGTGAAAATGTCTATGAAACCCTTGGCGGTTTGGTTTATTATTCAACGGCCGCCATTGAAACTGCCCGTGCCAAATATGAAAAAAACAAGCCATTAGCAATTGTAGTTTTGGGTGGAGATTCCAAAACCCATAAATTCACCGAAGGCCGCGCCAGCGAAATCATTGCCCAATTAAAATTATTGGTCGGCTATCATGTTTGTATCACCACATCGCGCCGCACCCCGCCCAAGGTGGAGTATGCGTTTGAAAGATTCGCGCGCGCCAAAAATTATGAATTTTATACCCCAGAGACAGGTGGCGATAATCCGTATTTATCATGGCTTGCCAATGCAGATATTGCCTTTATAACCGAAGACAGTGCAAATATGCTTTCGGATGCAGCATTTTTTGGTTTGCCGATTAATATTTTGCGCCTTTCAGGCGGTTCAAAAAAGTTTGATAACCTTTACCAAAGCTTTATCCAAAGCGGCAGCGCGGAATTTTTCAATGGCAAGGTCTTTAAAAACGCTAATGTCATGCCAAATAACATAAAATCAATTGCAAATGACATTTTCAATCATTGGCAAAAGCCTCAAAACTAACTAAATTAGGTGTTTGAAATATAAGAAGGAATTTAGGCGGTGGAAACAAAGCACACCCAGATTTTGATAATTGGTTCTGGCCCTGCGGGCTATTCGGCAGCAATTTATGCGGCACGCGCGATGCGTTCCCCGATTATTCTTGAAGGACCGCAACCAGGGGGGCAGCTTACCATTACTTCTGAGGTTGAGAATTACCCAGGCTTTGAACACGAAATCCAAGGTCCATGGCTTATGGAGCAAATGCGCGCTCAGGCCGAACGTATGGGAACTGAAATCATTGGCGATTGGATTATGGAGGTTGATTTATCATCGCGTCCATTCAAAGCCATTGGTGATAGTGGCACTGTTTACACTGGCGATGTTTTGATTATTGCAACCGGTGCGCAGGCGAGATGGTTGGGGCTTTCTGAAGAAGAAGGCTTGCGTGGTTTTGGGGTCTCTGCTTGTGCAACATGCGATGGTTTCTTTTATCGTGGGAAAGAGGTTGTCGTAGTGGGTGGCGGCAATACCGCCGTTGAAGAAGCAATTTTCCTTACCAATTTTGCATCCAAAGTGACACTTGTTCACCGCCGCGATGAATTGCGTGCCGAAAAAGTAATGCAAAATCGCTTGTTCAATAATCCAAAAATTGAAGTTTTGTGGAATAAAGGCGTTGATGAAATTCTTGCCGATTCCGAGCCGCGTGGTGTTACTGGTGTGCGCCTAAAAGACACTGTAACCGGTGATTTATCAGAAGTTAAATGCGATGGCGTATTTGTTGCCATTGGTCATTCTCCTGCTACTGAAATCTTTAAAGGTAAGGTTGCCATGAAAGATAATGGCTATATCCTTGTCGAACCCGGTACTTCAAAAACCAATGTTTCAGGTGTGTTTGCCGCTGGTGATGTAACCGACGAAAACTATCGCCAGGCGGTAACCGCAGCGGGCATGGGCTGTATGGCGGCATTGGATGCTGAAAAATTTTTAGAAAGTGTTGACCATGATTGATTGGGATAAATTACGCACATTTCATGCATCTGCTGATACTGGTTCATTAACTGCTGCGGCGGAAAAGGTTGGTCTTTCGCAATCTGCGGTTTCGCGCCAGATTGCTGCACTAGAAGAAGACTTGGGAGTGCCATTATTTCACCGCCATGCGCGTGGGCTTATCCTAACTGGTCCGGGCAAGGTTTTGCAACAATCAACATTGCAAATGGCAACCATTGCGGCGGTTGCCGAATCCAACCTTAAAGACGCGCGCGATCGCCCACAGGGGGAGTTGTTGATTACCGCGCCAATCGGCTTTGGCTCAACATGGCTTGCACCACGCCTTGGTGAGTTTATGGATGCATATCCAGAGGTTACTTTGCGTCTTATTTTGGATGATCGTGAACTTGATTTAACCACTTTGGAGGCCGAATGCGCAGTTAGGCTTTGGCAGGCAACGCACGCCGACCTTATTCAACGCAAATTATTCTCGGTGAAAACTGCGCTTTATGCCTCAAAATCTTATGTTGAAGCGAATGGCACACCGCAAACTCTTGCCGATTTAGACAAACATCGCATCATCGCCTATGGCGCGAGCGATTCTGACGAAATGAAACGTCTTGATTTTGCGCTTACTATGGGCCGTGATGCCCAAAAACCCCGCACCGCCGCCATGAGCATTAATAACATTACCGCACTGGTTACATCGGTTGCGGCAGGTCTTGGGATTGGTGGTTTGCCAACCTATTTGGCAGAAAAGCAGCCAGATTTGGTTGCGATTTTACCTGAAAACCCTGGCCCTGAACTTGATGTTTTCTTCATTTATCCTGCCGACCTTCGCCGCTCAAAACGTATCGCGGCATTTAGGCAATATTTGATTGAACAATCAACGGATTGGAAGAAATAATAACTTGTAATGCCATAGCTGTTATGGCATCTTAAAGTTATGAAATATATTTTTGCACCCGTTTTTCTGTCTGCATTTCTGTCTGCAAACATATGCTTTGCACAAGATATAGGTAAATCAGAAGGTGGAAATCCCACAGCAGATGAAGAAGTTGTTGTGGTAACGGCAAAGAAGTCGGACACAAAGGTCAAGGTTGACCGCATCGTCTATAATATTAAAATCCGTCCAGATGCCGCAAGCCTTGATACAAGCGACATATTAAAAAAAGTTCCGAATGTTTTTGTCTCGGCAACGAAAAGCGTTACCATGAATGGTGGCGCATATGTAAGCTTTTTGGTAAATGGGCATCCGGTCAAAAGCTCTATCGCTTTGAACATCCCTGCAAGCCAGATAAAGCAGATTGAGGTGGTTTCAAACCCTGGTGCCGAATTTTCGTCTTATACACAGGCGGTAATAAATATTATTACCGTGAAAGATTTTAAACCAGGGTGGTCAGGCACAACAAGTGTCAAGGCCGATACTTTGAAGGGGCATCGTGCGGGATTAGATATAACGCATGGCGGCATTAAATGGGATTTTAATGCAAGCTTGTCATTTTCCCATTTACCAGAAGATATGAAAACTGTTGGCATTTCAAATTATGATTCATCACAAAGTAATGGTTATGATATTCAAAATAGTAATATCAATCAAAATGCATCATTCGATTTTATCAGATCAAATGCAAAATGGCTTAGAAACTTTTCCGATAGCCGAAACCTTAGCCTTGAATTTGGAATAAGTAAAAACCTATATCGCAATAAAACAAGCCAAAGCGAGCAATTCACCGGTAATGGAATTGACTATCAAGAAATATATTTAATGCATCAACGATTTACCGATTTAAGGCATTTTGGCACCCTAAGTTATGAAGATAATAAGCAAGATGATTATCATTTAACTTCGAGCCTTAATTTTAATCTTTCTAATTGGCGTAGTACGACAGGCTATGATGGTGCTAATCCACGCACTTCATGGCTTAATACTGATTATTGGTATAGTGACGCCAAGACAGATGTTGAAAAGAAAATAAACGATAACAAAACACTTTTCTTAGGTTTGAGCAATTTTATAATTGTGGGAAAAGATAATCAAAGCTTCACCAATTATACCGATGTTGGACAAACACAAAATTATCTTCTCGATTACTCTGATAATCATTTTGCAGCTTATGGACAGATGCAAACAAAACTAAAAAGTTTTGAAGTTAAATACGGCCTACGATATGAACTCATAAGTCGGGATTTAAAAAATAATGTGGGCTCAATTAGCGGCATAAAAGATACCAATTTATTACTTCCATCAATTCATCTTGCAAAAACTTTGAATGATGAAAATAAATTGATGGCCAGCATCACATTACGTTCTGATATACCTGATATTACGGTTCTTAATCCAGCCCCTGTGTATAACAGTGTCTTTGCAATTACACGGGGCAATCCAAATTTGAAGACGGCTCAAAAACTGCAAAGTGAAATAAGCTATATTTACGATAATAAGGCTATTTCAATAAATCAGCGCGTGTATTATCGCGACACAAAGGATGATATAAACCAATATACGATTTTGCGTGATGATAGGGTTTATGAAACATCGTATATCAATTCCGGCACATCAAACACTTATGGCTATTCTGCATCAATAAAGAAGAAGCTTTCCAACAAATTGGATGCAAGTTTTGATTTTGAAATATTCCATAGTGAAGTTACCGCCCCCTCATCATTATCAGATTTTAGAAGCTTGAAATACCAAAGTGGAAATTCAAAAATCAATATTAATTATAATCCCGACAAAGCCAATGCCTTCACTTTTATGATTAGGTACAATGGTAAGACCTATGGCCTAGGCATGGATAGTTCTGCCACGTGGCAGAATGAAATTGAATATAATCACAATTTTAAACGTGGTATATCTTTGCAACTTAATTTGGTGAATTTTGGCGTATCTGAAAGCGTAACAAATAATATTCATGGAGAAGGTTACACGAGTGCGCAGCGTGTAAAAACACCATCAAGACTTGTAAAGATTGGTCTTTCAAAGGCCTTTTAATAAAGTTGCATAAAAAACTTGTCATATATATTTTATTGAGAAACAATGGTTCAAGAAAATAAGATGTGGGGTTTGGATGCTATGGGTATTGCAAAATATATTTTTGGTTCATTTTTTCCAATATTAACAATTTCAACATCGTCACTTGCTCAAGACGTAAAGGTCGATTGGCAAAAGCTTTTGATTGAAGACGCGCAATCCATTCATGATGAATTACTCGATTCCCACCCCGGGACTTATGATAATTTAAATCCAGAATTTTTAAAAACTCTTGATGCAGGGATTTTAAAAGCTAAGGCGCGTGCAAAAATCGTAAAAGATTACGGCGGTTATAAATGGGCATTGCGTGAATATGTTGCCAGCTTTAACGATGGGCATTTAGGCGTTGGGTTTAATAATAATTTCAAAACCGATGATAAATGGCCAGGCTTTTTGGTAAAATATGATGGCGGTAAATATATTGTTGGGGCGGGCGATACGGACGATAAGTCGATCCCTTCTAATGGCGCGGAACTTATATCATGTGATGGTAAATCGGCGGAAAAAATCGCATATGAGCGGCAGGGACAGTTTCGTGGTAGATGGTTTTTAGAATCCCAAAAGGCTGATTTTGCAGATTATATAATGGGTGATTTTGGCAATCCTTTTGTGAAATCGCCTAAATCTTGTATTTTCAAACAAGATGGCAAAGCAAAATCATATAATTTGCAATGGCGAATTTTTGGGAATGATTTATTAGGTAAAAAACTTGCATTATTACATCCATCCACAAAGCTAAACTTTTCGCAACAGGTCTTACCGGGGGGTGGGGTTTGGTTTAAATGGCCGGCTTTTGATGGCAATAGCGATTCCGAAGCAAATAAGGCATTGAAACCAATGTTAGAGGCGGTGCAAAAAAATCCTACTGAATTACAAAATGCGAAATATATTGTTTTTGATGTTCGTGGCAATGGTGGTGGCTCGTCAATGTGGGCTTATGAATTTGCCTATGTCGTCTGGGGAAAAGATTATGTCAAAGAACATTCCCCAAGTGGTGTTAGTTCGGTTGATTGGCGTGTATCAGATAAAAATATTGCGGCCCTTGAAGAAGGGCTAAAAGACTATCAAGCAAATAATGGATCTGAAGAAGCTATTAAGTGGTTTGAAAAATCTATAAATGGTATGAAGGCAGCAAAGGCAAAAGGCAAAAAATACTTTGTCGATAAAGACGATGAAGATGATGATAAAGTCGCAAATAAAAATAATGCCACGAAGCTATTTAATGGCAATGCATTTATTGTGACTGATTATACCTGCGCATCTGCTTGTCTTGATGCCGTTGATTTGTACAAATCCTTGGGTGTCAAACAAATTGGCACTGTTACAAGTGCGGATACTTTATATATGGATGTAAGGCAGCAGCAATTGCCATCTGGCTATGCGAATATTTCAATTCCCATGAAGGTTTATCGTGGACGGGCGCGTGGGAATAATATTCCACAAATGCCTGATATTCTAATTAAAGATATTGCGAATGACGCCGCGATTTTATCGGCCATTCAAACGTATAATTCAAAGGCAAAATAAAACCCCGCAATATTTTTTGCTCTTCGCCTTATCCTAAAAGTCTAAAACTTTTCGGGGCAAATTGTTATGCGGGGCTATATTTATATTTATATTTTCATTAATTCTGCTTTGGCTTCATTTAATGATTTTTCTATAATATCGACCATTTTGTCGATACCTGCTTTATCTATGATAAGTGGTGGACACATCACGATGGAATCGCGGATGCCGCGCACCATAAGCCCGTTTTTAATACAGATATCGCGCACGATTGGTCCGGCTTTGCCTTCTTTGCCGCCAAAGCGTTTATTAGTGCCTTTTTCGGCAACTATTTCCACTGCCCCAAGCAAGCCTTTTGAACGTGCCTCCCCAACCAATTCATGGCTTTCAAGGCGTTTTAGTGCCTGTGCAAGATATGGTGCGGTTTCATTGCGGGTTTTGGCAACAAGGTTTTCATTTTCCATAATCTCAAGGTTTTTTAGGGCAACCGCCGCACACATTGGATGCCCAGAATAAGTATAACCATGCACGAAATCTTCGCCTTTGGTTTTAAGAACTTCGAAAATATCGCTTGAAATAATGGTTGCCGAAATTGGGGCATAGCCTGATGAAAGTTGTTTGGCGGTGGTGATAATGTCTGGTGTAACACCATAAGTTTGGTGACCAAACCATTCGCCCGTGCGCCCATAGCCGCAAATAACCTCATCACAGACCAAAAGCACACCATATTTACGGCAAACTGCCTCAATCTTTTTCCAATATCCTTCTGGTGGAATAATAACCCCGCCTGCGCCCTGTATTGGTTCGGCAACAAAGGCGGCAACTTTGTCGGCACCTAATTCAAGGATTTTATCTTCAAGTGCTTGAACGGCACGGTCGCAAAATGCCTCTTCGGTTTCATCAAAACCAAGATTAAATTTATATGGTTGCATAATATGGTGCATATCAGGCACTGGCGCATCGTCCATTGTGTGCATCGCACTCATGCCACCCAAAGACGCACCCAGAACCGTAGAGCCGTGATAACCGTTAGTGCGGGCAATGAATGCCTTACGCTCTGGCTGCCCCATAAGTGCATGATAACGGCGCACCACGCGGTACATAGTATCAACAGATTCCGAACCCGATGAGTTAAAGAATACATGCTGCAACTTGCCGCCTGCAATACCCGCAATTTTTGTGGCAAGTTCAATTGCCGGCACGTTAGCAGTCTTAAAGAATGAGTTATAATACGGAAGTTCCAACATTTGCTCATAGGCAACTTCGGCAAGTTCTTTACGACCATAACCAACGGCAACGCACCAAAGCCCTGCCATACCGTCAAGGTATTCTTTGCCATCAATATCATAAAAATTGCACCCCTCGGCACGGGTGATAATGGTTGATCCCCCGCGTGCCTCAATATGCGAATAATCCGCCTGGGCGGGCATATGGTGGGCAAGGTCTTTTTTAATTAGTTCAGCTTTGTTATAATTTCTTTTTGGTGCGCTCATAATGGCCTCTTATAAAATTGTTATAACAAATTTAAAGTAAATTATGTTTTGGTCAACATTTTTTATGCAATCTTACTGAAATTCTGCTAAATCACTTTTGTGAATCTATTATTGTTTAAAAAATTTCCATTTTTTGAGACGCTTCACCTCGATGGTGGGCGGGTGGTTCGCGCTGAAATACGCCTTAATCGTGGTGGGCGTTCAATGCGTATGCGCATGAGCCGTGATCATCAAAGCGTTATCATTACTGTGCCACGTTTCATTGATATGTCGGCGATTAAAAATTTTGTGGCTGGGCATGGTGATTGGCTTGATCGCAACTATAATATTGCAAAAAATGTGGTTTCATTTACCCCTAGGGCGATAATTCCATTATTGGGATTTAAAACCCGTTTGGAAATCGCGCCACCACGCAGCAAGTTGCAATTTATCACTTGTGAAGGTGAAGAAAACTATCAGGCACGCCTTATTATACCATCATCGGAAATTAATTTTAGTGAAAAAACCCGCGTTGCACTTCGCAAAATGTCATTACAAAAAGCGCGTGAATTGGTCGATGAATTTGCCCCTAAACTTAACCGCATTCCTTCAAAGGTTGCGGTGCGCGATACTAAAAGCAGGTGGGGTTCATGTAATTCAAAAGGTAGCTTGATGTTTGCTTGGCGGCTTATATTTGCGCCAGAAGCAGTATTTCGCGAAGTGGTGGCGCACGAACTTGCACATTTAAAAGAAATGAACCATTCGCGTGCATTTTATGCCGAACTTGAACGCCTTATGCCCGATTATAAAAAATATAAGGACTGGCTAAAACATAATGGTCGTGGCCTTCATTTAATTGGGTGAAATTATGAAGCATGCGCTTGAACATTGGAGATATTTTTCAAATAAGGATGAATTAATCGAGATTCCGCCCGATGGTTGCAGCGATATAATTTTCACAATTAATAATAATGGAAAAATTGATTGGCACATAACCGAACTTCCTGAAACATGCGATAGCGTCATAATTTCCAAAGCAACCTATATTGAAGGTATAAGGTTTCACCCTGCGGTAAAAATTAATCGTTATGCAATGCTTGAATATATGCAAAATTCAAAACACCCAGCAGATGAGGCAATAAAGACAGCGAGAGAGTTTGTTGAATTTGATGAAAACCTTCATCAAGCACTTTTAGCATTTGGTGAAGTCGGTTTAGGAATTAAACAATGTGCGGCTAACCTTGGGGTTGGGGTTCGCTCTTTACAGCGATATACTTTGGCAAAAACCGGCAAAAGCCCAAAGTATTGGCGGCAATTGGCGCGGGCAAGGATTGCGGCAAGAATTTTATTTGCAAATCGTCAAATTTCCGAAACTGCATATATTTGCAATTATTCCGATCAATCACACCTTACCCGCGCGATGGTGAAATGGTTTGGACGCACACCAAAACAAATAGTAGATGACGTAGCATTTAATAAACTAATGCTTGGTGATGCTTATTTCTAGACATCTAAGATTGGCGAACAAATCTCAATTAAAAAACCATCTAAATCAGCAACATACGAGACCATTTGCTTCCATGGCATCATTGCAGGTTCTGATATTGGTTTTGCGCCATTTTTTACCGCCTTTTCAAATGCACTTGCAACATCATCGGTTTCAAAGGCAATTTCCGAAACTGGTGCTTTTGGATTTGCTTTCGTGGTTTCTTTGCCTATTTGGGTCATTAAAGAACGCGCACAAAATGACAAAGAGGTTTCACCTGTTTCCATTTCTGCATATTCGCCAGAACCATGCAGCATTTTTAAACCAAGCCCCAATGCGTTTTCATAAAACTTAACACTTGCGGCAACATCATCAACATAAAGAATTGTATATTTTAATTTCATAGTTCTTCCTTCCAAAGTGGAAAATAATTTTGTTTTTGCACTATTTCTTGAATAAAAACGACAAAGCGCAGTTTGGGGCAATTTTATAAATTGAACAATCAAACCTGAATAACTAAATAAGCATAAAAGGAAAAAATCATGACCAAACTTCGCGTTGCCCTGCAAATGGATCCAATTGAAAATATCAATATAACTGGCGATACATCATTCGCAATGGCGGAACAGGGGCAAAAGCGGGGGCATGAATTATGGATTTTTCAGCCAGAACATGTGTTTTACGAAGAAGGCGTGGTTTATGCCTATGCCAAGCCGTTAAAAGTAAAACGTGAACAGGGCAATCACTATGAATTAGGTGAAGAAAAAATCCTAAACCTTGCCAATGATTTGGATGTTATTTTTCTTCGTCAAGACCCGCCATTTGATATGAATTACATTTCTTCGGCGCATTTGCTTGATATGGTCGCCGCCGAAACATTGGTGGTTAATGATCCTTTCTGGGTTAATAATAGCCCGGAAAAGATTTTCCCGTTGCAATTCCCCGAATTAATGCCGCCAACCTTGGTAACCAAAAACCGCAGAGCAATTGATGATTTCCGTGCCAAACATGGTGATGTTGTTATCAAGCCATTGTTTGGCAATGCGGGGGCGGCGGTTTTCCGCATCAAGCCAGAAGACGGCAATTTGCACGCGCTTTTGGACTTGTTCTTTTCGGCATCAAACGAACCATTAATGGTTCAAGCCTTTGTCAAAGAGGTGTTTGCCGGCGACAAACGTATTTTCCTGATTGACGGTGAGCCTGCGGGCGTTATCAACCGCATTCCAAAGGGGAATGATATTCGCTCCAACCTTGCGGCGGGTGGCTCTGCGGCGGCAACCGAATTAAGTGAGCGCGATTTGGAAATCTGCGCTGCAATTGGTCCGGCCCTAAAAGAACGCGGTTTATTGTTCGTTGGCATCGATGTTATTGCCGGCCGCCTTACAGAGATTAACGTAACCTCACCAACTGGTGTTCGTGCCTATCTTGGCTTTACCGG
Source organism: Hyphomonadaceae bacterium UBA1933 (assembly GCA_002337085.1). Classification (GTDB taxonomy): domain Bacteria; phylum Pseudomonadota; class Alphaproteobacteria; order Caulobacterales; family Aquidulcibacteraceae; genus Pseudaquidulcibacter. Next base: position 901,541 of record DDFH01000006.1, read on the forward strand.
CATTGACTTGATGGAAAAATATTGGGACGTGGTTGAGCAGAAATTTAAAAATGAATATGCTGAATAATTCCGATAACGCCCACTGTTAAAAACCACCATAAAGCATCGTACAGCGAACTGAACAGGCGTTTTGGGTCGGTTTCGATTAGTGCAGGGGCATGATATTGACCCAAATTAGGGATAAAGCGCGGCACTTTTTCACAAAATTCGGCATATTCTTGCCCAAAGGTTTCAAGCAAAAATTCCTCTTCGCGCTTTACCAAAAAATGATAAATAATTATTGTCCCCAAGGGGGCAATAATTATTATTCCCAATCTTTGGCTAACAAGGCTTACACCCAAAACGCCGATTATTGAAAACACATATAAAGGGTTTCTAACCACCGAAAAAGGGCCATAATTAATCACTTTTTGGTTTTTATGACCGCCCAAAAAAGCAGTCGTAAAAATGCGCCCCATCACACAGATTAAAACCAGAAAAATTCCGCTAAGCCGGACAATTTCATGTGCCAAGCTTCCCTGTGCAGTGAATGGCTTGGTAAATAAAAGTAATAATGCGCATATTATAAATAATGCCCATGATTCTAACATACGATTTTTATTTAACTTGACTGCCATATTTAACCCAACCTATTAATTCCGATTACAACAAGTGTCACTTTTATGTCAAATTCAAATTCTGCTGAAATATTTTATGCCTTTGAACGAGTTATTGATTTATCCCTTGCGCGTATGCAGTCTGCACTTGGTTTAATTGATGATATTGAACAGAAATTGCCGCCAATCATCCATGTGGCGGGAACCAATGGCAAGGGGTCAACAATTGCATTTTTACGTGCAATTTTAGAGGCGGCGGGCAAAACCTGCCATATTTATACTTCCCCACATTTAGTAACAATTCACGAAAGATATGTGATTGCGGGCAAGCAAATTTCCGAAGCCGAACTTTTAAAATACGCAAAGCGCGTGAAAGAAATTTCAAAACAAATCCCCCTTACAATTTTTGAGGCCGAGACATTGGCGGGCTTTTTGGCGTTTTCGGAAAATCATGCCGATTATCTTTTACTTGAAACCGGCCTTGGTGGTCGCCTTGATGCCACCAATGCGATTGATAAAAAGCTGCTTACCATTCTTACTCCGATTGATTATGATCATAAAGAATTTCTGGGCGATGATTTGGCGGGGATTGCCCGCGAAAAATGTGGCATTCTACGAAATGGCACGCCAGTGATTGTTGCGCGGCAAAATGAGACCGCTTTTGATGCGATTGAGGATGAGGCAGAAAAAATTGGCGCAAAACCATACTTTTTTGGGCGCGATTGGGATTGTTATCAATCATATGGCAAAACCTGTTTTCAAACCAATGAAACTTTTTTTGAGCTTCCCAAGCCGTCTTTGCACGGCGCGCATCAATATGAAAATGCGGGCAATGCCATTATGGCGGCACATTTGTTGGGCATTGATGAGGGGGCAATTGCAAAGGGCATAAAAAGCGCAGTTTGGGCGGCACGTATGCAACCCCTTACAAGTGGTATTTATGCCGAAATCGCCAATAAAGCGGGGGCAGAACTTTGGCTTGATGGTGGTCACAACCCGCATGGTGCAATTTCCGCCAAGAATTTTATTGCCTCATTACCGCCCAAGCCATTGGTTTTAATCACTGGGCAATTGGCCAATAAAGATAGTGATGGATTTTTCAAAATATTCTCCGAACTAAAACCATTTGTAATTACCATCCCCATTAAATCGACCCCCAATGCTGCCATGCCCGAAAATTTGGCGGCAATCGCCACCCGCCATGGGCTTGAAGCAATCGCAATGCATGATGCCAAAAGTGCGGTTGAACACGCGGTTGGAAAATATAATGATGCACGCGTCCTTATTTGCGGGTCATTATATTTGGCGGGCGAGATTTTGGGGGAAGGGTGAATAAATTAAGAATTACGAATTAAGAATTAAGAAATTAACTCCTTCCCTTGAGGGAAGGTGGACGCGAAGCGGACGGAAGGGTGGCTTTGTTACCCCAATAACTAATCTCATCAATTCAAAATGTAACCATTTACCCTCGTTTTTAACCATTTTTACCCCTTTGTAACAAAATTTTCTTCACTAAAATCACTATTAATCAAATAGTTGTGCAAGCTATTCAGCATTTTTTGTGCCTCCCGTGAAATGTTGACATTTGTTGACATAGCAAAGCAAAACACACCGCACGCATAAACCCTGACATTCTAAATCCACACCACCGCCCCAATAAAAGCTAAATTACACTGAATATTAAGGGTTTTTATAGACGTGGGGATAAATCTGGCACATCTCCTTCCCCAATTTTGGGGAAGGAGGCAGCGAAGCTGACGGAAGGGGTTAATTTTTAACATTTCAACCCCTTCACCCGCTTCGCGGGAGCTTCCCCATTCTATGGGGAAGCAGAAGGGCGGAAGCTTACAAAATTAGTCATGCCACTCTAGTTTCGGCATCTAAAAATATTGGACTCCGCAATGCACTTTGTTTATGCGGGGTGACAAAAGATTTTTTTGCTCTTTGCTTCGAAGCTCCCCGAAGGAGTGAAGGGGGTTGGCGATATTTAATTACCTGCAACGTTTGCTATAAAATCACTATTGCCGACACCCTTCAGTCACCCTCTGGGTGACAGTTTCCCTCAAGGGAAGCAGTTAAGTACGGAAATAACTCCGTCCATTGAGGGAAGGTGGATTTTGCAAACAGTCGGACGGTGGCGAGGGTTTATGCTTCTAATAAGTCTAACAATTTAGAAATGCGTTCCAATTTATTGGCATTACCAGAATAAAAATATAAACCGCCTTCGGAAATATCTATATAATCCAAAGACCCCATGGAAAAAAGACAAGCATCCCACATTGAAATCAAAGTAAGTGCCACAAAGTTTGAACAAAGCATTATAAACTTTTGGTCTGTTACTTCCAAATCGGTAACGTCTTTAAATTTCCAATCCTCATATGAAAATTTAATTGCGGGGGCTTGTAATAAATCCCTATCTTCACCTAATGCTTTGCGCGCAAATAAAAAAATTTCTTCATAGGTGAAATATGAAAGGCTATTTTCAATAAACAAAATCCTGTCTGATGAATCATCGAACCATTGAAGCATGACAAATGATAGGTAGACTATCGGTATTTTATTGGCATCATATTTGTAAATGTAGCAACTTTGATCCAGAGGAATATTTTCATCGATGACAATTCTAAGATAGCCATAATTTTCGTTTTTCCTTTCAACACGAAACCCAACTTCATGGATAAGGCTTGTAAAGGCATCTGTGTCAATTGTTTCAATGGAAGACATATTATTTTTTACTTATTTTTATATCATTTAAGTGTGATTAAATAGGAATTATGACTACGATTAGATATGATTTTTTAGGAAAAATAAACATATAGAATGTTTTATATTGTGTCCATGAATATATCAAAATTGCAAAATAAATAAGATAAACGATTGTTAGGTGAATAGTAATTATATGAAGAAGCCAGATATTATCCCATCATATAATGAAATGAAACAGGTGAACGGTGGTGATAAATATACACCTTCAGACTATTTATATTTTGCATATCGACATTTTGAGGCTGGAACAGATATTGAAAATTGCATGATTGAATTGTTTTTTCCCAGTTTCATAATTATTGATCAAATGGTTTTAGTTAAAACAGTAGGTGGAGATTATAACTATCAGCAAAGGAAATTAGACGGGTTATCACAAAAAGATGCTCAATATTGGGCAAATATGTTTATAGTTTCCGAACAATTTAATCTCTTAGATAAAAAGAATTGCTTGTCATTGGCACGGCGTATAGCTAAATGCTGGGAAATTGCTGCATGCGATGCATTTTCTGATATAAAAGTAAAAACTTCAGTGTTTTGTGATGAAGATGATATTTCAATTACTTTGAGGAATTGCTAAATTTCGATAAGAACAATTTAATTTTCATTTTTCCAATTTGCGTATTATTGCTTCCCTCGTTGCCAAGTAGGATTTTTTACAAGGTTCCCCCCCATTAACCAAATATAAACTGTAATTGCTTGTTTTTGGGCTGAAAAAGGGGGTTTTGGTGTCCCAAAATAAACCATTTATTTTCAATTTTATATTATCTTGCATCATAACAAATTAAAAAAGTGGTCCAATGTGACCCGAAAATAAGAACCAGAAGGTTCTTTGGCCAAAGTGAAATTTGGTATGGTGGAAGAATTATGACTAAAACGATATTAATCGTTGACGATGATCCTGCGCAACGTCGCCTTTTACAGGCCGCTGTTGAACGTCAGGGTTTTGCAACACGCCTCGCAGAAGATGGTTCACAAGCAGTCGCACAGGCAAATGACCCGGCGGTTGATGTGGTTCTGCTTGATTTAATCATGCCTGGGGTTTCGGGTATGGAGGCGTTGGAACAAATTCGCAAAAAACGTGATGATTTACCAGTTGTGGTTTTAACTGCTTCGGGCGGTATTGATACAGTGGTCAAAGCGATGCAGGCGGGCGCGACCGATTTCTTTGTGAAACCGGCAAGCCCAGAGCGCGTGTTGGTATCAATCCGCAATGCCTTGAAGGTTGGGGAACTAACAGGGGAAGTCCGCAGACTTAAAAAGAAAGCTGCCGGACAGATGACTTTTGACGATATGGTTGCGGGGGCGGCCAGCATGCGTCAAGTCATTAAAATGGGTAAGCGGGCGGCGACCGCCAATATACCGGTTCTGATTTTGGGGGAGTCAGGTGTCGGTAAGGAGGTTATCGCCCGCTCTATCCACGGTGAAAGTGATAGGGCGCACAAGCCAATTATCACGGTAAACTGTGGTGCAATCCCTGAAAACCTTGTTGAATCAATCCTTTTTGGTCATGAGAAGGGCGCGTTTACCGGTGCAAACGAACGCCATATGGGTAAATTCCAAGAGGCCGATGGCGGCACGCTTTTCCTTGACGAAGTTGGTGAATTACCGCTTGAGATGCAGGTGAAATTGCTTCGTGCCTTACAAGAGTCTGAGGTTGATCCAGTGGGTGCAAAACGCCCAATCAAGGTTGATGTGCGTATTATTGCCGCCACCAATAAGGATTTGGCGCGTCTTGTTCATGATGGATTGTTCCGCGAAGATTTATTCTATCGCCTTAATGTCTTTCCAATTGATGCGCCACCACTACGGGAGCGTAAGGAAGATATTCCGGCACTTTGTAAACATTTTATTGCGCGCTTTAATTCCGAAATGGGTAAAAAGGTGTTGGGCGTTGCCCCAAGCACCAATGGCTTGTTACAGGCCTATGAATGGCCGGGTAATGTGCGCCAGCTTGAGAATATGCTTTATCGTGCAATGGTGTTGTGTGACAATGACTATCTAACCTCCGAAGATTTTCCGCAGCTTGAGGCCGCAATGCCAGATTTAACATTACGCGCCGCCAATTCAGAGCCTGAAATGGAATTTGCCGAAATTGCCAATTCGCCAAATGGTATTCCAATGCTTATGCCAAAAGTGGCGGCAAATGGCGAAGTTCCGCAATTCATTCCAATGTTTGATGACGGTGGGCATTTGCGTAAATTAGAACAAATTGAGCGTGACTTAATTCAATATGCCATCGACCTTTATGCCGGACATATGACCGAAATTGCGCGCAGATTGGGGATTGGTCGTTCGACACTTTATCGCAAACTGAAAGAATATGATCTTGAAGAGTTTTTGTTAAAGATTTCGAGTTAGCCTGTATTTGTAATCATCGATTACCTGCCTCTGGAGTAATATCCAGAGGCTTTTTTTCTTGTGTTTCGGCAAGATTGGTTTAATAAAGCGATATATATTCAACATTGTTAACACCATGAAATACAAAGAGTTTTTTATTGGTCTAATTTTTTCTACGATAATTGGAACCAATTTTTCATACGCCCAATACCCAACCACCACCAACAAGGCCACAGTGTTTGTAAAGGCTGTTGAAGCGCAAATATCTGCGCCAATCTCCACGAATGGTAATAATGAATGTGATTATATCCTAAATGCCTATAAAAACGGCCTGGGAATTGATTTAAAGACGATTGCAGCAAGTAATAATAATTATAAAAACAAAAGCTCACTTAAAAAAGGCAAGAAGAAAAGCCAAAAATCATGTGCCGCTGATTTGCAGAAATATTTTGTGTCACAAGGTGCGCAATTGCCAATTCCCATTGATTACCGTGATTATTCTGCCGGCGATATCGTGGTTTTTAAAATAAAGTCAAAGCCGCATATTGCCATAGTTTCAGGCGAATTTAATGGCTGGCGCACGCAAAATCTTGTTATCCATAATAATGGTAAAGCAATTGTAGAAGAGGATATTTTGCGCAAATATCCAGTTACTGCCCATTTCCGATTTGGTTTATAGCGTCATATTTTTGCCCAATTAAAAATCAATAAGAAAATATGGGCAGTATTAATCGTAAAGAATTCATTTTTGGTCTTGGTGCGCTTTCTTTTATGGCAAAAGATGCGTTTGCTGATGCGCAAATATCAAAGGCAAATCGTCTTGTGAAATCCGCTGCCGCGCAAATTGGGGTTACTGTGCAATATGACCCTGCCTATACGGTTTTAAAATATCCGGGTGGCGATGTGCCGCGTTTTAAAGGCGTTTGCACCGATGTGGTAATCCGTGCTTATCGCGATGCCTTGGGCATTGATTTGCAGCAGCTTGTGCATGATGATATGGCGGCAAATTTTGCAAAATATCCGAAAAATTGGGGTCTGAAGGGCGCGGATAAAAATATTGATCACCGCCGTGTTCCAAATTTGCGCCGCTTTTTTGAACGACGCGGTGCGGAACTTGCTGTCTCCGACAAAGGCTCTGAATACCGCGAAGGTGATATAATAACCCAAAGTGTGCAAGGCTTGGCACATATTGGCATTGTATCGGGTGACAAGGCACTATTAAGCGGCAACCCATTGATTATTCATAATATAGGACGCGGCACACAAAAGGAAGACGTCCTCTTTGCCTTTCCAATCACTGGGCATTATCGGTTTGGGGTATAATCCCATTGATATAATCGCGTAATTCATTCGCTAGTTCACGGAAAATTGTGATGTAGCGTTTTTGATTTTTTAGATTTTCGTGCATTGCGATATAGGCAGGGATTTTTATATTAATTTCGTCTTTCAATATTCGTTTTAGTCCGTAATAATTGGCAATCCCCGCTTGGCAAAAGCCAACTCCTGCGCCTTTTAAAACCAATGATAATTGCACGGCGGGGGAGGCGGCGCGATATTTAAAATGCGCCTTGCTTATGATGGGAAATTCTTGGCTAAAGGGTATTAAAAAGGGCGATAAAACATCATAAAAAACCATATTATGTTGCGCCAAATCATCGATATTTTTTGGCGTATCATGGGTTTTTAGATATTCGGGGTTGGCAAATGCGCCAATTTCAATTTCGCCAATTTTTTGTGCCAAAAGTGCGTTTTGTGCGGGGCTCGCCATTCTTATGGCTATGTCGGCCTCCCTCTCTGTAAGGTCGGCAATTTCATCAGATGCAATGATTTCAAAATCCAAACCAGAATATTTTTCGCCAATTTTCTTTAGCAAATCAGGCAAAATATAAATGCCGACAATCTCACTGGCGCTAATTCGGATTGTGCCTTTGATTTCATTGCCCATGGCACTGGCAACACGGGTAAAGGTTTCACAATTTATGCCCATTGCGCGCGTATATTGCGCAAGCTCTTTGGCGGCATCACTTACGACAAGGCCCTTTGACGTGCGGGTGAATAATTGATAGCCTAATTTTTCTTCAAGCCCTTCAATCGCGCGGCTTATGGTGGGTTGGGAGATGCCAAAGGCGTTGGCAGCGTGGGAAAAATTCCCCGTCTCGACAACTTTGCCAAAAATTTTAAGTGCGTTCCAGTCTAAATCCTGCATTGTCATTCAAATATGAATAACAGAAGTAATTATAAATTCAATTACACTTATCAAATTGCTTGTTATGGGAGGTTTTTCAGGAGATTTAAATGAAAAATATTCTTATATTGGGGGCATCGGGTTCTTTGGGTGGGGCCTTTATGCGTGAATGCCTTATTCGTGGTTGGAATGTTCGTGCCCTAAGCCGTAAGAAATCTGGTTTTGAAAATGGTGTTGAATGGATTTTGGGTGATGCCGAAAATTCGGGTGATGTTTTGGCGGCCGCCAAAGGTATGGATGCAATATTCCATGCGGTTAACCCTGCTGGTTATAAAAATTGGGAAACATCACCGGAATTAATGCTTAAAAACACCATTCATGCCGCCAAACAGGTGGGGGCAATAATCCTATTCCCTGGTAATATTTATAATTATGCGCCAATATTGGGCGAAAATATTGCCGATAACTCCCCGCAAAATCCAATATCTGAAAAAGGTATGATACGTGTGCGGCTTGAAAAGCTTCTTGAAAATGAAAAAGGTGTCAAAACCATAATTTTGCGTATGGGCGATTTCTTTGGGGCGCAAAGTGGTTCAAGCTGGCTAACCGAAGGGATTATTGAAAAGGGTAAAGCGGTAAATTCAATAAATTCCCCATCCAAAAACCCCGCAACGCGCCACCAATGGGCATATTTACCCGATTGTGCAAAATGCTTTGCCAATCTTTTGGAAAAGTCGGATGGTTTGCAAGGGGTTACCAGTTTTAATTTTGACAATCACTATTTTACAAGTGCCGAATTGGCGGGCGCAATTGGTGAAATTACGGGGCGCACAATAAAAATAAACCAATTACCATGGTGGCTTTTCACCCTAATCGCGCCTTTTAATAAAACCATTAGTGAGATTATTAAAATGCGCTATTTATGGGATTATGAAATGCGTTTTGATGGCGCGGGTCTTAAAGAAATATTGGGAAACAATATCCCACACACAGATTTAAAAACCGCCTTGAAAGAGACGTTAAAGGCATATGAATGCCTTTAATTCTACTTCTTCAAGCCGTCCCAAAATTTCTTGGCTTTGTCGAAAAAGCCTTGGGTTTCGGGGTGGGAGGCTTCGCAGCAATCGGCGTGAAATTCCTCAAGCAATTGACGCTGTTTTGGCGTTAATTTGCGTGGGGTTTCAACAAATAATTCAACATACATGTCGCCGCGCAATGCCGATTTTAATTGTGTCATACCGTGTGCGCGCAATTTGATGCGTTTGCCAGTTTGTGAACCTTCTGGTACTTCAACTTCGGCTTTGCCGCCATCAATCACGGGAACTTCGATTTTGCCGCCCAATGCCGCTTTGGTCATCGGGACGGGCATACGCATATATAAATCACGCCCATCACGTTCGAAAATGGCATGTTTTTTAATGCTAAGGAAAATGTATAAATCGCCTTTTGGGCCACCGCGTGCGCCGCGTGCGCCTTCGCCGGCAAGGCGAATACGCTGCCCATCTTCAACCCCCGCAGGGATAGAGACAGAAAGTTTGCGTTCAATCTCAACCGCACCTTTGCCACGACATTTTTTACATGGATGGGCAATTATTGTGCCGCGACCATGGCAATGATGACAAGTGCGCGTCATCATAAAGAAGCCATTTTGTACCCGAACTTGACCAGAACCAGCACATGTTGGGCAGGTTTCGGGCTTGTGTGGTGGTTCTGCACCCGTGCCGTCACAATGTTCGCAGGTTTCTTCGGTTGGAACTTTGATTTCCGCCTCAACGCCTTTAAAGGCTTCTTCAAGGCTGATGTCATAATCCATCCGCAAATCAGCACCACGTGCCGGGCCTTGTTTACGACCACGTCCGCCGCCGAAAACATCGCCAAAAATGTCACCAAAAACTTCGGAGAAAATATCAGATGGATCGCCACTAAAGCCGCCACCACCCATGCCGCCCATGCCGCCATTAACGCCGGCATGACCAAAACGGTCATAAGCAGCGCGTTTTTGATCATCGGAAAGCACAGAATAAGCTTCGTTAATCTGTTTAAACTTTGCTTCGGCCTCTGGGTTATCTGGATTGCGGTCAGGGTGATATTTCATCGCCGCTTTGCGGAACGCAGATTTGATGGTCGCGCCATCGGCATCGCGTGAAACTTCCAAAAGTTCGTAATAACAGGTTTGGGTGGTCATGGCTTTGTGAATATTCTTTGTTTGCCCCCTCCGTCATTTTGTTTACACAAAACGACACCTCCCCCGCTTTCGCAGGGGAGGATATAAGGGCGTTAATTACTTTTTGTCGCCGTCAACGTCTTCGAATTCAGCGTCAACAATATCATCGCCATCGGCTTTGGCATGTGCCTGAGCATCAGCATGCGCCGCAGATTCTTCTGCTGCTTGCTGTTCTTTGTACATGATTTCGCCAATTTTCATTGCTGCTTGCATCAATTCGTTGTTAGCAGCTTGAATTGCCGCAACATCGCCACCTTGGACAGCGTCTTTGGTTTTTGCGACTGCCGCTTCGATTGCGCCTTTATCACCCGCTTCAAGTTTAGAGCCATATTCAGCAAGCTGTTTTTCAATCGAATGGATTGATGCTTCGGCTTGGTTTTTAGCTTCTACTTCTTCGCGGCGTTTTTTATCGGCTTCGGCATTTGCTTCGGCGTCTTTTACCATTTGCTCAATATCGGCATCAGACAGACCACCGTTTGCCTGAATACGGATTGATTGCTCTTTATTGGTTGCTTTATCTTTTGCAGAAACTGAAACGATACCGTTTGCGTCAATGTCAAAAGTAACTTCGATTTGTGGAACGCCGCGTGGTGCCGCAGGAATACCCAACAAGTCAAACTGACCAAGCAATTTGTTATCAGCCGCCATATCACGTTCACCTTGGAATACGCGAATGGTAACAGCAGATTGGTTATCGTCAGCGGTTGAGAAGGTTTGTGATTTTTTGGTTGGGATGGTTGTGTTACGCTCGATCAAACGGGTGAACACGCCGCCCAAAGTTTCGATACCAAGTGAAAGCGGGGTAACGTCAAGAAGAAGAACGTCTTTAACGTCGCCTTGAAGAACGCCGGCCTGAATTGCCGCACCAATTGCAACAACTTCGTCTGGGTTCACGCCTTTGTGTGGCTCTTTACCAAAGAATTCTTTAACCGCTTCTTGAACTTTTGGCATACGGGTCATACCACCCACAAGCACGATTTCATCAATCTCGCTTGCTGCCAAGCCAGCATCTTTAAGAGCCGCTTTGCATGGTTCAATTGTGCGTTTGATAAGATCTTCAACCAATGCCTCAAGCTTAGCACGAGTAAGTTTTAAGTTAAGGTGAAGCGGACCAGAAGCGTCCATGGTGATGAACGGAAGGTTTACTTCATATTGAGTAGTGGTTGAAAGTTCTTTTTTCGCTTTTTCAGCTTCTTCACGAAGACGTTGCAATGCCAATTTGTCATTGCGAAGGTCGATACCTTTATCTTTTTTGAATTCTTCAGCCAAATAATCAACGATACGCATATCGAAATCTTCACCGCCTAGGAATGTATCACCGTTGGTAGAGCGAACTTCAAATACGCCGTCACCGATTTCAAGAACTGAAACGTCGAATGTACCGCCGCCAAGGTCATAAACCGCAATTGTACGGTTGCCACCTTTATCAAGGCCGTATGCAAGCGCAGCAGCAGTAGGCTCGTTAATGATACGAAGCACTTCAAGACCCGCAATTTTGCCCGCGTCTTTGGTTGCTTGACGTTGTGCGTCGTTGAAATATGCCGGAACAGTAATAACCGCTTGGGTCACTTCTTCACCAAGGTAAGCCTCGGCAGTTTCTTTCATTTTGGTCAAAGTCATGGCGGAAATTTCAGCAGGTGAATAGTCTTTATCACGACCTTTTACCCACGCATCGCCAGATGGACCTTTTACAATTTCGTATGGAACAAGTTTTTTGTCTTTTTCAACCATTGGGTCGTTAAAATTACGACCAATCAAACGTTTGATTGCGAAAAAGGTTTGGTCGGGGTTGGTTACTGCCTGACGGCGTGCCGGTTGACCAATCATACGCTCACCATCGGCGGTGAAGGCAACTACTGAAGGGGTTGTACGCGCACCCTCAGAGTTTTCGATAACTTTTGCGGCTTTGCCGTCCATAATGGCAACGCAAGAGTTGGTAGTTCCCAAGTCAATACCAATAATTTTTCCCATTTTTACTTTCCTTCCGCGTGTCTTAAAAGCCCACGCTTTTCTAGATTTGGCATTGCCCGCTTTGAGGCGCAAGCCAGTGATTGTTAAAACCTTATATGATTATGGATTGCGGGCGTTTCAAGACCTTGAAGTTCATGCTGCCCATTCCCCAATAACCATAATGAACACGGGGAATATGGGAAAGTTTTTGATGTCTTCAAGGGGTAAATGAAAAAATGGTGTAATTTATGACAGGAAATTGCAGAAAAAAATTAATGATTAGCGATTTGCATTAATTTATTAAACTGGGAATATGGTAACGAATATGGATGCACGGAAATCACCGTCTTAGAAATAGAATTATGGAAGATATTATGCATCTTGCTGTGCAATAATTATTTCAATTACTTCTTTTAATTCGGGCAAATTTTTATTCAAAACTGCTTTAATAACATTTATATCAATGTTATTTCCAAGGTAATTATGGACTATAAAATTTCTGAAGCCGCGAATTTGTCGCCAAGGAATATTGGGATGCATTTCTTGAATTTCATTTGGAATTTGCCCGACAGATTCAGAAATGGTGTGTAAATTTCTTAAAGTTCCAGCATAAACTAATTCATCTGTTTCAATATCACCACGTGTTTGAAATTCAAAGATTTGATCAATTGTTTTTATGATATGGTTGGCGTGTGGTAGCCAAGATTTAATCATAATTCATTGCCTTGTAATTTTATTGTCCATGAAAGTATTGATGGTGCAAGGTCTGAATTCATTTCGCTACGCAATACCAAATCAATTTTTCGCCCCAGTAAATCTTCTAATGCTTGCCCAAGGCCAATTCTGTCTTTTAATAAATCGTAATTTTTTGGAAAATCGACAAGGAAATCAATATCACTATTCTTGTTATCTTCACCGCGTGCAACCGAGCCGAAAAGACTTATACTTGTCGCATTGTGGTCTTTAGCAATTTTTTTGATTTTATCAGCTTGCGCAATTATTTGTGGGCGAATTGAAACATATGGAACATTTTTATTCTTAATCTTTTTCAAGACCGCATATTCATTTGCAGAAATGTAATAACCAACAGGCCGTCCGTGTGATGTAACCTCAATCACATCGCGTTGAACATCTATATTTTGCTTGCCAAAATTATTCACAAATTCTGTGGCTGTTATAGTTTGCATAAAATTACCTAAAATATCTAATTTATGTATTTTAGCTAAAATAGGTAAAATTGTAAAGAGCAATATTATCTTCATGTTTTATAGATTTTGTTCTGGATTTAGTTTTGAAATATTTGGGTTTTCGCAAAAAAATCCTGCTAAACCTTCAAAGCCCATCAATATTTATCAAAAAATTGCAATAATTGCCGTTGACATGGAATAATTTGTTGGGTAATCGGCGCGGGATGACAAAGCAAATGATTACAAAGATTACCATTAAACCAACTCGCTGTGGCGGGGTGGGTTTGTATGGGCGCGTAATTTAAGGGCAGTCATACGAACAACAACCCCGCGAAGATGCGGGGTTTTGTTTTCCCCGCATCTCGCAACAATAGGAGATGCACAAAGTGCCACAAAATAATTTGCTAAAGAATAATCCACCAAACATCGGTATCGTTGGCGCAACTGGCTTGGTTGGCGAGATGATGCGCGAAATCTTATTAGAGCGTAACTTTCCATTGGGTCAATTACGGCTTTTTGCGTCCGCTCGTTCGGCTGGAAAAGTTGTAAAATGCGGCGATAAAGATATTGTGGTCGAAGATGCCGCAACCGCCGATTTCACTGGCCTTGATATTGTGTTCTTTTCGGCGGGTGGATCAACCTCAAAAGCCTTGGCGCCAAAAGTTGCCGCTGCGGGTGCGGTTGTGATTGATAATTCATCGGCATGGCGTGATGATTTGGACATTCCTTTGGTGGTTGCAGAGGTAAACCAACACACTTTGAAATCAATTCCAAAGGGAATTATTGCCAACCCAAATTGTACCACAATGGCGGCAATGCCAGTTTTAAAACCATTGCATAGTGCCGCAGGTTTAAAACGCCTAACCGTAAGCACTTATCAGGCGGTTTCTGGCGGCGGCGTTGAAGGTTGCCAAGTTTTAGAAAGCCAAATTCAGGCCGCAAGTGATAATTGCGGCGAACTTGCCCGCCATCCAGAAAATGTTAAATTGCCAGAAGCAAAAAAATGGGCGGTTCCAATTGCATATAATGTTGTGCCGCTAAATTATGTTTTGGTTGAAGATGGCTTCACCGAAGAAGAAATCAAATTGCGCAATGAAAGCCGCCGTATTTTAGAAATTCCAGAGCTTCCAGTGGTTGGAACTTGTGTTCGTGTTCCGGTATTCTCCGGTCACTCATTGTCAATTAATGCCGAGTTTGAAAACGAAATTTCGGTGCAAAAGGCATTAGAATTGCTTGGCAAATCGGAAGGTGTTGCGGTGGTTGATATTCCAAACCCGCTTGAGGCAACCGGCAAAGACCCGGTTTTTGTTGGCCGCGTTCGCAAAGATCCAACCGTTGAACATGGTTTGGCGTTATTCTTGTCAAATGATAATCTTCGCAAGGGTGCGGCATTAAACGCCGTGCAAATCGCCGAAGTTTTATTAAGCGGCAAATATTAAGAAAAAAGGGTGGCAATTTTATAGTTGCCACCCTTTTTATTTGATAAAATTTTTAGAAATTAATCACGCAAAAGCTCATTAATTCCGGTTTTAGAGCGGGTTTGTGCATCCACACGTTTTACGATTACCGCACAATAAAGGCTTGGGCCACCTTTTGGATCTGGTAATGAGCCAGGGACGACAACCGCATAAGACGGAACTTCACCACGGAAAACTTCGCCAGTTGCACGGTCGATAATTTTGGTTGATGCCCCAAGATATACGCCCATTGAAATTACCGCACCTTCACGCACGATTACACCTTCGGCAACTTCTGCACGCGCACCGATAAAGCAATTATCCTCAATAATAACGGGCCCCGCTTGAAGTGGTTCAAGTACGCCACCAATACCAACGCCACCTGAAAGGTGAACATTCGCACCAATTTGTGCGCAAGAGCCAACAGTTGACCAAGTATCAACCATGGTTTTTTCACCAACATATGCACCAATATTCACGAATGACGGCATTAAAACCGCATCTTTGGCAATGAAAGAACCATGACGAACCACAGCACCAGGAACCATGCGGAAACCGGCATTGCGGAAATCATCCTCATTCCAGCGTGCAGTTTTTAGAGGCACTTTATCAAATGAGCGCCCTGCGGGCTGGATAAGGTGTCTATCATGTTCTGGGTCGATAACCATATTATCATTAAGGCGGAAAGAGAGAAGAACCGCTTTTTTAAGCCATTGATTTACAACCCAATCACCATCATTCTTTTGCGCCACACGAAATTCGCCACGATCAAGCCCCGCAAGGGCAAAATCAACCGCATCGCGAACTTCGCCTGTGGTTGCGATATTGATTTCGGCACGGTTTTCCCATGCGGTGTCGATAATGGTTTGAAGCTGTTGGGTATCAGTCATTATTCTTTTCCCTGTTTAATTACATTTTCGATAAAACCGCCAAGGTTATCGGTGTTAAAATGGATATGTTCTTTTTGTGTGTCTTCTAAACCTGCTGGCTTATGTCCCTCTGGTTCGTCATCCCAATCGTGGTGAGACCATACCAAAAGCGTCATAAAGCCCATTTCATGCGCGGTGACAAGATTTTTCGATAAATCTTCGACCATTACCGCAGATTGCGGGTTTATATCATGGGTTTTGATAAGGGTTTCAAAAGCGCTTTTTTCCGGCTTTGGTTTAAAGTCGGTGGCGGCAATATCGATTAAATCGTGAAAAATCCCTTCAAGCCCAAGTGCCGCCAATGCGTTTTCGGCATGTTTGCGCGAGCCATTGGTAAAAATGGTTTTGCGTGCGGGCAGGGCGTTTATAGCATCCCGCAGGCGCGGGTCGGGTTTTAAAATTGAATAATCAATATCGTGCACATGGTGCAAATAATCATATGGATCAATATCATGGTGAAGCATCAGGCCATTAAGTGTTGTGCCATGTTCAACATAATATTTTTTTTGAATGGCACGCGCCTCATCAAGTGGCAGTCCAAGAAAATCGGCAACATAGCGGTTCATCTTTACCTGAATTTGCGGAAATAGCGCGCATTCTTGCGGATATAAGGTATTATCAAGGTCAAAGACCCAGTCCTTGGCGGCATATAATTTATGTAAATTTTTGTTCAAAGCCAAACCTTAATTTTATCATGCCGGAATTTTCCAAAGGAAAATGTCCGGTATCTTGTTACGTTCTACGACGCGATACCGGATAATTTGTTTTACAAATTTCCGGTATGACATCTATGCCTTTATCAGCGTGCCGATACCGGTTGAGGTGAACAATTCCATCAAGATTGAATGATGTTGCCGACCGTCAAGAATAACAACCGCTTCAACACCTGCTTCGATTGCCGCTATTGCGGTCTCTAGTTTTGGAATCATGCCACCAACCGCAGCGCCAGTTTCAATTAATTCACGGGCGCGTTTTACGTCCATTTCACGGATTAATTCTTTGTTTTCGTCCAAAACGCCTGCGATATCGGTTAGAAGTAAAAAGCGTTTTGCCTTTACCGAACCTGCCAATGCCCCGGCGGCAGTGTCGGCATTTACATTGAATGTTGCCCCGCTTTCATCAACGCCAATTGGCGCGATTACAGGAACATAATCATGATCCGCACTTAGAAGTGACATCACAAGTTGAGCATCAACTTTGGCGGGGTCGCCAACAAAGCCCAAATCAACCACTGCTTCGATATTGGAATCAGGGTCTTTTTTGGTGCGTGTAACTTTTTCAACTTTGAAAAGATTGGCGTCTTTACCAGAAAGACCAACGCCGCGCACATCTGCCTCACGTCCGGCATCGGTGATAAGGTGGGCAAGTTCTTTGTTGACCGCACCCGATAAAACCATTTCGGCAATTTCCATGGTTTCTTTATCTGTAACCCGCAAACCATCAATAAAGCGGCTTTCAACACCCGCCTTTTTTAACATGGCTGAAATTTGCGGGCCGCCGCCATGAACCACAATCGGATGAATGCCAACCAGTTTTAAAAGCACTACATCAGCGGCAAATTTCTTTGCGCTTTCGCTATCACCCATTGCGTGGCCGCCGTATTTTATCACCACGGTTTCACGGTCATATTTCTGAATATATGGCAATGCCTCGGCAAGGGTTTTTGCGGTGGTTTTTGCGTCTTCAAAAGGGTTATTAATAGCGTCTTTAGTCATGGTGTGCGCAATAGCCACAAAAACCATCAAAAGCAAATAAAAATATTATTTTGACCTGTTGTTAGTTCTTTATTTACCTAGTTTTAGACCTTGCAACATTTTGTACTTATAATTGCAATGAATCTATTGCTCAAATATAGTTAATTCTCATTGCAAAATAATTCGATTTGTAGCAAAAGTGCCGTTGAGAGGGTGGGGATTCTTAAGAGAATTTCTAAACGCTTAAGTGCGTATTTAGTATCAGGAGATATTTATGGCTGGAAAGAAAATTGTGGATGAGGCAAAAGACGCTGCATCTGCTGTAACCAAAAAGACTAAAGCTGCTGTTACAAAGACAGCAGCAAAGGGTGCAAAAGCGGCAAAAGAAGTTGCTGATAAAGGTGCGGATGTTGCCAAAGATGTAACCAAAAAAGCGACCAAAGCGGCAGCAAAAGGAAAAGATGCTGCGAAAGATGCTTTGGGTGCTGCTGCTGGCATTATTGGCAAAGTAAAAGACAAAGCTCTTGACGTTGCCGGCGATGTTGTTGATGGCGCCAAAGATATTGCCGAAGATGCTGCTGAAACAGCAGGCAATGTTACCGAAAAAGTAAAAAAGGGTGCAAAGGCTGCCGCTGCTAAGGCTGCGGAAACTGCAAAAGATGTTGTTGAAGATGCTACTGAAGTTGCTGGTGTTGTTGCCACAAAAGTAACAAAAGGCGCGCAAGACGCGGCTGAAAAAGTTGGCGACGTTGCCGAGGATGTTGGTGATGCAATTAAAGACGGCGTTGAAAAAATCGGTGGCGCAGGTGCGGCTGCGCTAGGTGCTGGTGCGGCGGCTGTTGGTGGTGTTGCCGCTGCTGCGGGCGATCTTGGTAAAGGTGCGGCTGAATTGGCGGATAAAGGTCTTGATGCGGCGCATGACGTTGCTGAAAAAGGTGCTGCCCTTGCAAAAGATGCGGTTTCTGGCGTTGGTGCTGCTGCGTCTGGCCTGGTTGAAGAAGGCAAAAAAGGCGGTGGCGTTCTTATTCCATTGCTTTTAATTGTCGCTGTTGGTGGTCTTGGCTGGTACGCTTTGTCAAAAGGAACCCCAAAAACTGAAGTTCCTGCTATGACTGCTGAAGTTAAGGCAGAACAACCGGCATGGTTTGGTGGCATTGTTGACGGCCTTAAAGAAAAATTCCCATGGCTAAGCCTTAAATTAAATGGAACTTCTTTGATTGCTTCTGGTGAAGCTGCTGACAAGAATGCAAAAGATGCCGCGCTTGCGGATCTTTCAATGTCGCTTGAAACTTCTGACGGTAAAGGCACTTTGGTTATTGATGATATTAAAGTTGCTGGTTCTACTGAAACGCCAATCGGTGCGGCTTTGGCGGCATTGGGTGAAAACCCTGATGCGGCAGCATGTACAAAAGCGTTCACCGATACAATGGCGGGACGTACCATTAATTTTGCAACTGGTGCGGCGACTGTGAACGGTGATTCTGCTAATTTGCTCAACGTTCTTACTGGTATCGCAACCGCATGTAAGGCACATAAAATCGAAGTTGCTGGGCATACTGATGCACGTGGCAATGCCGATGCGAACCTTAAATTATCACAATCTCGCGCGGATGCTGTTAAGGCGTTCTGGGTAGAGAAGGGGGTTCCGGCCGAGGGGCTTACTGCAAAAGGATATGGCGCAACCAAGCCGCTTGATGCCGCTGCTACTGAAGAGGCTTATGCAAAGAATCGCAGAACTGAATTCACAGTTACCGATTAGCACTTTGCACATTTAACAAAAAGCCGCCAAGGTTGGCGGCTTTTTTTGTGGCTTTTGTTTATATAAACCAACCTGAATCAAAAAACCCGAAGGCAGAACCTTCGGGCTTATTTCGAGATATTACTTAAATGATTATGCTTTTTTGAAAAGAGAAATCAAAGAAGCACCAAAGGCAGCCACAGCAACATAGCAATATGGGCAGTGTCCGATTAAACCCATTTCATGGAAGCCATTACCGCTATTTGTAAATAAAGAGCAGAAAGCCTGTCCTGAAATTTGTGCCTCAGGTGAAAGGGTTGTTAAATAGGTTGAAATAAGACCTACTATTGCCCACAAAACTGATGTCATAATGCCAGATTTAGAAAAACCGATTTCCAAATTCATAGCCTTAGCGATTGATTTCATATTCGCCCCCAAAAAACTAACCTGTTTGCAATAGGATATAATGTCCTACTCGTAAATACTTAATCTGCTAAAACCAAGCGCGACAATTGCGCGCAATTTGCTTTGATTGTTTTTGCACCAAATGATGCGTCCAATTACGGCATACATAGACATATATATGTATATATACATTATATAATGGTTGGATAGCAGATGGATAGTAAAGAATTAACGCAAAAAATTATGCAGGTTTCGGATATTTATGCCAAAAGATTTGATATTGCGCGTGACAAGGATTGGTATTTCTATAAATTTATAGAAGAAGTCGGTGAAATGACTAAATCCTATAATGATTATTGTGGTCGTGGTCGCAATGCACCATCTAAAGAATCAGAACAGCAGTTCAAAGATGAGCTTGCCGATGTTTTTGCCCATTTAATCCTTTTTGCCAAGGCGCATGAAATAGATTTTGAAGACGCTATAAAAGAAAAATGGTTCAAATATCTCGAAAACTGATTCTTTTGTAAATTTACCAAACCCTTAAACCTAAAGTATTTGGTTTTTTACGGAATGATACAAAAGCCCAGACTTGGACGGAATGTCCACTTGCAAATTGCAGAATTTTTTTTCCCAATAGCAGTAAAAAACCATGATGCGACATTAAGTCATGTCCCATTAATATTAAAAATAGCGCATTGGAAAGGTTGATTTCCATCACCGTAGTATTATACGGGTGGTATCTATGTGTTATTTATTAGGGGTGGTTCAATGACTGATGCTACACAATCTGCACCGTTGCGATTGACAGGCTTTGGTAAACCAGGGGTTAGAATCGACATTTATGTTGTCGCTCTTCTTGCCGCTCTTGGTTTGCTTTGGGGTGTTGCGGCAACGGCTTTTGCACATGATCTTGGAATGAGGGTCATGGCAGTTGAGTTAACATTGTTTTTTGCTTTAGGTCTTTTCGGCATTGCTTTCGCAGCGTCTAAAGGCAAATTGGCAATTGACGAAAGCCGCTATGATGATGAACTCATCAAAGTTGGTATTTTTGCGGCAACTTTCTGGGGTGTTGTTGGTATGTTGGTTGGCGTGATTATCGCTTCCCAGCTTGCTTTCCCAGAGTTCCTTTATTTTAAAGAATTTGGTTTCTTAAACTTTGGTCGTTTGCGCCCTGTTCACACTTCTGGTGTGATTTTCGCATTCGGTGGTAACGTTCTTATCACTACAAGCTTTTATGTAGTTCAACGTACCAGCCGCGCGCGTATTTTCGGTGGCTTGCTTCCTTGGTTTGTTACATTGGGTTGGAACTTCCTTGTAATCGTTCCTGCTGCTACTGGTTACGTTCTTGGGGTTACTGGTGGTCAGGAATATGCAGAGCCAAACTGGATCAGCGATATTTTGATTACAGTTGTTTGGGTTGTATATCTTGTAACTTTCCTAGGAACTCTATGGAAACGTAAAGAACCACATATTTATGTTGCAAACTGGTTCTATCTTGCGTTTATCGTAACAATTGCGATCCTTCACCTTGTAAACAACCTAGAAGTTCCTGCTAACGTTTGGTCTTCTAAACAATATTCATTGATGTCTGGTGTTCAGAACGCAATGACACAATGGTGGTATGGTCACAACGCGGTGGGCTTCTTCCTAACCGCTGGTTTCCTTGGCATTATGTACTATTTCGTTCCAAAACGTGCGGAACGTCCGGTATATTCTTACCAATTGTCAATTATCCACTTCTGGGCATTGATCTTCACTTATATGTGGGCTGGTCCTCACCACCTTCACTATACTGCGTTGCCTCAATGGGTTCAAACTTTGGGTATGACATTCTCAATCATCCTTTGGATGCCTTCATGGGGTGGTATGATTAACGGTCTTATGACACTTTCAGGCGCTTGGGACAAACTACGTACAGACCCAGTTCTTCGTATGCTTGTTACTTCTGTTGCATTCTACGGTATGTCAACTTTCGAAGGCCCTGCAATGTCAATTCGTGCGGTTAACTCATTGTCACACTACACTGACTGGACCATTGGTCACGTTCACTCTGGCGCACTTGGTTGGGTTGGTATGGTATCTTTCGGTGCCCTATACTGCATGACCCCTTGGGTTTGGAAACGCCAACGCTTGTATTCAGTTAAATTGGTTGAAGTACACTTCTGGCTATCTACCATCGGTATCTTGTTCTACATCACTGCTATGTGGGTATCTGGTATCATGCAAGGTCTAATGTGGCGTGCTTATAACGAGTTTGGCTTCTTGGAATACAGCTTCGTTGAAACTGTTAAAGCAATGAAACCATACTATATGATCCGTGCTCTTGGCGGCCTGTTGTTCACCACTGGTGCTGCGATTATGGCATATAACCTATGGCGTACTGCAAAAGGCGACATCGCTGCGAAAGAACCTCTTGCTGCAGCTGCTGAAGCTAAAGCGGTTCCAGCTGAATAATTGGGGGGATTGAAATATGTCATTAATGAGTAAACACGGTGTTTTTGAACGTCACTCGCTAGTTCTTCTCCTCGGTATTATTATCGTGGTAAGTATTGGTGGTCTTATCGAAATCGCACCACTATTCAAAATCGAGTCAACCATTGAAAAAGTACAAGGCGTTCGTCCTTATACGCCATTGGAATTGGTTGGCCGCAACATTTACGTTCGTGAGGGCTGCTATACTTGCCACTCACAAATGATCCGTTCTCTTCGTGATGAGGTTGAACGTTATGGTCACTATTCATTGGCTGCAGAGTCTATGTATGACCATCCGTTCCAATGGGGTTCAAAACGTACTGGTCCTGATTTGGCGCGCGTTGGCGGCAAATATTCAGACGCTTGGCACGTTGAACACTTGACCAACCCTCGTTCGGTTGTTCCAGAGTCTATTATGCCTCCGTATGCATTCTTGAAAACTAAGATGGTTAATCCAACTTACATTCAAGATGACATCAATACCAATAAAATCGTTGGTGTTCCTTACACCAAAGAAGATATTGCAAGCGCGAAAGATGACTTATTGGCTCAAGCAGATCCAAATGCTGACAGCTCTGGTCTTCAAACCCGCTATGGCGGCAAAGTAAACGTTCGTGACTTTGATGGTGATCCAACAAAAGTTACTGAAATGGATGCTTTGGTAGCTTACCTTCAAGTCTTGGGTACTATGGTTGATTTCTCAACTTATGAACCTAAGAAAGCTGGAGGTATCCGTTAGGATGTCGTACGAAGCCCTTGCGGCTTTTGCTCAGAAGGGCGGATCTATATACTTTGTAGTTATATTTCTAGCAGTATGTATTTACGCCCTCTGGCCTAAGAACAAAACGAAATTCGATGAAGCGGCACATATGCCGTTGGAAGAAGATGATGATAGACCTTTATAAGGTTAGTCATCTGATTGGAGAATTGTAATGGGAAAACGCGAAGTTGACGATCACTCTGGCGTTGAAACCACCGGTCATGAGTGGGATGGTATTCGGGAATTAGACAACCCGTTGCCTCGTTGGTGGTTGTATATATTATATGGCTGTATTGCCTGGGCCGTAGTTTATTGGTTAGTAATGCCTGCTTGGCCTATGCTTAACGACTACACGCACGGTTTAAAAATTGCTGCATTGCCTGATACTGTTAAAGTTGACCGTATCCGTGTTGATGCAGAAGTTAAAGAACTTCAAGACAAACGCGCACCTATGTTTGCTAAATTGGTTGCAACCCCTCTTGATCAAGTTAAGAGCAATCCTGAATTGTTCCAATTTGCTCAAGAAGCAGGTAAAGCAACATTTGCAAACAACTGTGCGGTTTGCCACGGTGCAGGTGGCCAAGGTTCAAAAGGTTATCCAAACCTTGCAGACAACGATTGGCTATGGGACGGCTCTTATGCCGGTATCAAACAAACTATTCAGTATGGTATTCGTTCTGGTGATCCACAAGAACGTCTAAGCCAAATGCCTCACTTCGGTGTTGACGGTTTGCTTGATGCAACTCAAATCAATAACCTAACTGACTATGTTATGACTTTGTCTGGCGTAAAAGGTGCAGATCCAAAAGCTGCTGCTGCTGGTGCGCCTTTGTTCCAAGAACAATGTTCAGTTTGCCACGGCGCAACTGGTACCGGTGACCACCTTCAAGGTGCGCCTAACCTTACAGATAAAATCTATCTATATGGCGGCACCCGTGAAGACATCCACAACCAGATTTATAACGGTCGTGGTAACGTGATGCCTACTTGGCACGCTCGTCTTGATGAAGGTACAATTGATGCAGTAACTGTTTACGTACACTCTTTGGGTGGCGGACAGTAAGGCGCTTAAAATTTATACGAAAGCGGCATTGGATTCCAATGCCGCTTTCGCTATTTCAGGGATATAAAAACCTTTTCTTAATCAAGGTATTTTAAATAAAATAATTGCGGACAATAAATGCATTTTACCTGCGACCCGCGTCATTCTGTCTAATGGTAATCACCATTTCTAGAGATTAATAAGTGGCATCATGAATACTACAATTAATAATCACGAACAAAAAGATCCTGTCCACTCAGCTGAAGGTGTGGTTCAGGAAAATGTAAATGCGGTTAACTCTGCCAAGACCCGCGAACTTTACAACAAACGCCAACAAATCTATCCGAAGAATATTTCGGGTACATTTAGAAAGCTTAAATGGGCCGTAGTAGCTGTCCTTTTGGGTATATATTATATTCTTCCATTCTTGCGCTGGCCGCGCGAAGGTTCTGGTTCTGACCAATTTGTATTGGCGGATTTTGAACATAGACGCTTTTATTTTGGTCCAATCGAAATTTGGCCACAGGAAGTATATTATATTACCGGTCTTTTGATTTTGGCTGGTGTTGGTCTTTTCCTTGCAACTTCGTTGTTTGGTCGTGTTTGGTGTGGTTATGCGTGCCCACAAACTGTTTGGACAGATTTATTCATCTGGATTGAACAATTATTTGAAGGCGACCGTAACCAACGTATTCGCCTTGACAAAGCACCATGGTCTTTTGACAAAGCATGGCGCAAAATTGGCAAGCATGCTGTTTGGTTGCTCATTTCATTGATGACTGGTGGTTGGTTCGTTATGTATTTTAACGATGCCTATGTCGTCTTGGGTGGCTTCTTAACTGGTAAAGCACCTTTTTCAGCCTATGTCTTTGCTGGTGCTTTAACATTTACTACTTATGCACTTGCCGGAACCCTGCGTGAGCAGGTTTGTACATTCATGTGCCCATGGCCACGTATCCAAGCGGCGATGTTGGATCATGAAGCATTATCAGTAACCTATAAACATGACCGTGGCGAACCACGTGGTCCGCATAAAAAAGGTCAAAGCTGGGAAGGTCGTGGCGATTGCGTTGATTGCCGTCAATGTATCGCAGTTTGCCCTGCGGGTATTGATATTCGTGAAGGTTTGCAGATTGAATGTATTAACTGCGCGCTTTGTATCGATGCTTGTGATGAGATTATGGACAAAGTTGGTCGCCCAAGAGGTTTGATTGGCTATGACACAGAAGACAATATTAATCGTCGTCTAAAAGGTCAAACCAGCCAATTCAATTTCATCCGTCCAAGAACTATTTTCTATGGTACTATCTTTGCAATTGTTTCAGGTGCAATGCTATATGGCCTATTAACTCGCCACACTATCGGTGTGAACGTTATCAGGGATCGTGCGCCATTATTTGTTACACTTTCTGACGGAAGCGTTCGCAATGCTTATACCTTAAAGATTCTTAATATGTCGGGTGCTGATAGAAATGTCGCAATCACATTTGAAGGAATTACAAATGGACATTTAGAAGGTGAAACCGGAAAGTTTGAAAACAATGAGCTTTTGATGGAAACCAAGCCAAATAAAGTATCTGTTGTTAGAACTTTTGTGGTTGCTTCGCCTGAACAGCAAAAAGCGAAATCTGTCGTTATTAAAGTTAAAGTACGTGATTTGAAAACTAATGAAGTTGCTACTTCAAAATCCGTCTTTATTACCGGAACAGAGTAGGCTATATAGTAATTATGCCTACTGATTTACCAGAAACAAACGCCAACCCTGCCGCGAGCAAAGGCACGCTTACGGGTTG
This sequence comes from Hyphomonadaceae bacterium UBA1933, assembly GCA_002337085.1. Taxonomy (GTDB): domain Bacteria; phylum Pseudomonadota; class Alphaproteobacteria; order Caulobacterales; family Aquidulcibacteraceae; genus Pseudaquidulcibacter. Next base: position 927,076 of record DDFH01000006.1, read on the forward strand.
GCATATCCTTACTATTTTCATCGTTGGATTTGGGATTGTCTTTACCGTAAATGGTATTTTCATTTACAAAGCAATCTCCACCAATTCCGGTGAAATTCAGCACGCCTATATGGAAGGGTTGAAATTCAATGAAACCCTTGAGACGCGTGAAAAACAAAAAAACCTTGGCTGGGACATGACTTTGTCTATGACGCGTGGGGCGGGTGGCGATGCGCTATTCACCGCCCAAATGCTTGATAAAAACGGCCAGCCAGTTAATGGTCTTAACATGAACGGTATTTTATATCGTAATACCGAAAATAAAGATGACCATAAACTTGTTTTCAAAGAAATAAAAACTGGGCTTTATGAAGCGGTTGTTCCAAAGCTTGGCCCTGGTAAATGGCTCTTTGAAGCAAAGGCAACCAAAGCTGGTGAACCAGATTTTACTACGGAGACGTCGCTATCAATACGCTAGCAGGAAATGATTTTGATGAGGCACGTGGTTGTCCATCGGGTTTGGATATTGCTGCACCCGAAAGAAGTGCTGCTGATCCAAAGGCGTTTGTGCGTAAAGGTGACAAAGGTGAATATAACCTTGAGTTACTTGTAAAAGGCGCGAAATGCGTTAATTGCCTTGGTAAAATTGAACGCGGTGTAAGCGAAATTCCCGGCATTGAGGAGGCGCGCCTAAACCTTTCTACTGGTCGCTTTATTGCGGGCTGGCACGATAAAAATCTTGACCCTGCCAAAATTGTTCAAAAAATTATCGATCTTGGATATGGCGCAATTCCATTCCAAAGCGACATTGCCCAAAGTGTAAGCGATACCGAGGCCAAAAAGCTTTTAATCTATATGACCGTGGCGGGCGCATCGATGATGTTCGTCATGATGTTGGTTGAGCCGGTTTGGCTTGCCGGAATTTTCGGCGAAATGGGGCCGGGAACACGGACATTTTTCCATTGGCTTGCCGCCATGATTGCCATCCCTGCGGGGGCTTATGCGGGCATTCCATTTTTTTCAAGTGCTTGGAAAAACCTTAAAAAAGGTCATGCCAATATGGATGTGCCAATTTCATTGGCATTAATCCTTACTGCTGCCTTGAGCCTTTGGGCAACTATTAATTTCCGCGAGCATACGTTTTTTGAAGCGATTGTTATGCTGGAATTTTTCTTGCTTATCGGTCGTTATCTTGATCATAAATTACGCCAAAAATCACGGATTGCCGCCCAAGAGTTACTTGCATTACAGGCCGTAACCGCAAATGTCATTCAGGGTAATGGCACAATTAAATCCGTCAAAGTTTCTGATGTAAAAGAAGGTGAGATTATTGAAATCCTCCCTGGTGACCGGATTCCGGTTGATGGTGTGGTTATTCAAGGGGTTTCGCAGGGTGATTTCTCACTTATAACCGGTGAAACACAGGCAATTGATATTGGTATCGATAGCCATTTACGCGCCGGTTCATTAAACCTTACTGGTAAGTTGCTTATGAAGGCAACCAAAGTTGCCGATGACAGCTTCTTGGCGCAAATTGCCCGCCTTGTGGAAGCAGGCGAACAATCGAAATCAGTTTATGTTCGTTTGGCGGATAAGGCGGCACAGCTTTATGTTCCTGTGGTGCATGGCGCCGCACTTTTGACTTTTGTAGGTTGGTTAATTGCCGGACGCGGGTTTGAAACCGCAATTTGGAACGCCTGTGCGGTTTTGATTATTACTTGCCCATGTGCGCTTGGTCTTGCGGTTCCTGCGGTGCAGGTGGTGGCAAGTGGTCGTTTGTTTAAAAATGGCGTATTGGTGAAATCTGGTGACGCGCTAGAGCGTTTGGCAAGTATTGATTATATCGTATTTGACAAAACCGGGGTTTTAACCCGTGGTCAGCCAAACCTTATTAATCGCAATGAAATAAGCGATGAAAACCTTGTGGCGGCGGCAATGCTAGCGCGTGCATCGCGTCATCCACTTGCCCGCGCGATTGCCCGTCTTGCTGGCCCTGGGCCAAGCATTAAAGATGCCCAAGAAGTCCCTGGTTACGGCGTAGAAGCCGATGTTGACGGCGTAAAAATACGCATGGGTCGTGCCGAATGGGTTGGTGCGCAATCGGATAATAGCGAAACCGAAATGTGGTATCGCAAGGGTGATGAAGCAGCTGTTCGTTTTGCATTCTCTGATACTTTGCGCGATGATACCGTGGCAACAATCGTAAAATTAAAAAAATTGGGCATGGGTATAGAGGTTTTATCCGGCGATAAATTGGGCGCGGTAGAGGCGGCGGCAAAAGCGGCAGGTATTGAAAAATTTACTGCTGGGGCGTCGCCGTTTGACAAAGCGGCAAGGCTTGATGAATTAAATGCCCAAGGTCGCAAAACCCTTATGGTTGGTGATGGCCTAAATGATGCGCCTGCGCTTGCCAAGGCATTGGTTTCAATTGCCCCAGGGGCGGCGGCGGATGCCTCACAATCGGCGTCTGATATGGTGTTCTCTGGTGAAAATCTGAATTCAGTTTATGAATCTATCATGGTTAGCCGTATGGCAAAATCACGGGTTCTTGAAAACTTCTGGTTCTCAGCATTTTATAATTTAATAACTGTGCCAATCGCTATTTTTGGCTTTGTTACCCCGCCAATTGCTGCCTTTGCAATGTCAATGTCATCAGTTATTGTTAGTTTGAACGCATTGCGTTTATATAAAAAATAGTCTGTGCTTGCATAAAGGAATATTATGGAAACCCTAATCTTTCTAATTCCAATCGCATTTGGCGTTGCGGCCTTGGCATTGGTTGCCTTTATCTGGACGGTAAAAAACAAGCAATATGAAGACCCAAAAGGCGATGCCAGCCGCATTTTGCTTGAAGATGACGACAAGCCATTATGATTAAAATTTGACGTTATCGAGTTTTGGTAAATTTAGGCGCAACAAAAAAGGCTTGGGAAATTTCCCAAGCCTTTTTGTTTAAACTGAAAGATGGATTAAAGCGCCTTGCGGATTTTTGCTTCTTCTTCGGTATCAACCGCAGTGGTAATGGCTTGGCCTTGTGACGCACCTTTGTTTTTGCTTAGCTGTGGTTGATAAGCAACCGCGCCATGTTCTGCGCAATATGGCCAGTTACCGTGGGTCTTTGCACCACAGAAACCAAATTCCGCATCAGTTGGGTCGCCAATTGGCCATTTGCACATGCAAGTGCCAAGTTCAAGCACGCTAAGAAGCTTGCCAGATTTTGCACGGCTCTCATCACGAAGGTTGGCAAACGCCGCCTCGGTATGGATTTTAACAGGCTCTTCAAGAACTGGTTTAACAACTGGTTCTTTGATTTCAACCTTTTTAATCGGTGGTGCTTCCGCCACAACTGCCGGACGTGCAGGTCTCGTTGGTCTCTTTGCCGGGCGTGACGGTGTGGCACGACCTGCAAGGCCAAGGCGGTGAACTTTGCCAATAACGGCATTTCTGGTCACACTACCCAATTGTTTAGCAATTTGACTTGCGGACAGTCCATCAATCCACAATTTTTTTAACGTCTCAACCCGTTCATCGGTCCAGCTCATAAAAAGACCCCATCAGTTATACAACAACATATAGTATTATTGGCGATTTTACGAAGAGTGCAGGTTGTTGTTCCGTACCTCTTCATTATACAATTTATCGTATGAAAACTTTTAACCAACCACAAGCCCTAGTAAGGAACTTTTCCACAGGCAAATCACGAACACTGGAACTAATATCTAAATCTAGTATTTCGTTAATGATTAGTAAACGTTGATTTATATAGGCTTTAGAATAGTTAAGTTCAACTGTTAAAAGTCTGTTATAACGAAAATTAACACTGGAAAATTACAGTTATAAGGACTAAAAGATGCGGCTTGTTGGATTGGTTGGTAACAAGCTTCCACAAAATTTATGTTAATTGTTGGCGATGATGTTTTGTCGCCAATTTTGTTTTTATAGTAAAGTTTTTACAAAACTTTTTTGCAGAACTTTTTATTGGGAGAGAGTAAATGTCGCAATCGCCTTTGATGCCTGTATATCCACCGTCGCCAGCAAATTTTGTTGAGGGACGCGGTGTTGAATTATTTGATGACAAGGGTAACCGATATTTAGATTTTGTTGCCGGTATTGCCACTAATTGCCTTGGCCATGCGAGCCCAATTTTGGTTGATGCGCTTACTAAACAAGCAAATAAATTATGGCACGTTTCAAATTCATACCAAACTGAATTGCAAAAAAGTTTGGCGGAAAAATGGACATCTGTAACTTTCGCCGATGTGGTTTTCTTTACCAACTCTGGTACCGAAGCAATTGAGGCATGTTTAAAAACTGCGCGTAAATATCATTTTGAAAAAGGCAAGCCAGAGAAAATTGATATTATCGGTTTTGATGGTGCATTCCATGGTCGTTCTTATGGCGGTATTAATGCGGCGGCAAACCCAAACTACCTTCACGGTTTTGGCCCTGCATTGCCTGGCTTTAAACAGTGTAAATTTGGCGACCTTGACGCGCTAAAAGCAATGATTGATGAAAAAACTGCTGGTATCATTCTTGAACCAATTCAGGGTGAGGGTGGTTGCCGTGCCGCATCTGATGAATATCTAAAAGGTATTCGCGAACTTTGCGATGCCAATGACATTCTTTTGATTTATGACGAAGTTCAATCTGGCGCTGCTCGTTCTGGTAAATTGTTTGCCCATGAATGGTCTGGTGTTACCCCTGATATTATGGCGGCTGCCAAAGGTATCGGCGGCGGCTTCCCAATGGGCGCGTGCCTTGCCACTGAAAAAGCGGCGGTTGGTATGGTAAAAGGTGTTCACGGCTCTACATTTGGTGGTAACCCACTTGCGATGGCGGTTGGTCATGCGGTGTTTGGCGAAATCACCAAGCCTGAATTCCTTGAAAACGTAAATGCAATGGCAAATTCAGTTGGTCAGGCATTTGAAGGTTTAAAAGATACTTATCCAGAATTAATTGAAGAAGTTCGCGGCAAGGGTCTTTTGCGTGGTATTAAACTTACTATCGATCCACAAATCGTTCGCACCAAGGCATTTAATAATGGTCTTTTGGTTGCGGTTGCCGGCGGTAATGTGTTAAGGGTTGTTCCACCATTAATCATTACCCAAGACGACGTTTCAGAGGCGGTTGCAATCCTTGATAAGGCGCTTGCTGAAACTAGAGAAGAGTTAAAAAACAAATAAAAGGCCTCCCCCACCGTGAGACATTTTCTTGACATTGACGCGATTGACGCGAGTGAGCTTAAAAATATTCTTAAAATGGCGCATGAAATGAAAAATGCGCGTCTTGGTATGCCAAAGGGGGCGCACGATAATGGTGCGCCTTTATCGGGGCATATTTTGGCGATGATTTTTGAAAAAAGCTCGACCCGAACTCGCGTTTCGTTTGATGTTGGTATGCGTCAATTGGGTGGGTCTGCGGTTTTGCTTGAAACCAGTACTTCACAATTGGGTCGTGGGGAAACCATTGCCGACACTGCGCGTGTGCTTTCACGCATGGTGGATGCAATCATGCTGCGTGCAAATTCGCACAAAAGCTTGGTTGAACTTGCGCGTTGGGCTTCGGTTCCAGTGATTAACGGTCTTACCGATAAATCACATCCATGCCAAATTATGGCGGATCTGATGACCATGGAAGAGGCGGGGCTTAATTTAAAAGATGCCCGCCTTGCATGGGTTGGTGATGGCAATAATGTTTTGACCTCTTTCATCGAAGCTTCGGCAGTGTTTGGCTTTTCACTTGTGGCGGCGTGTCCGGTTGGTTATCAGCCTGATAATAAAATCGTCAACAAAGCCATTGCCAAGGGCGCAAAGATTGAGGTTTTGACCGATGCTGCACTTGCCGTAAGCGGTGCCGATTGTGTGGTTACCGATACATGGGTTTCAATGGGTGACACCAATGTTGCCGACCGCATGGATGCATTAGGCCCTTATCAAGTTGATGAGGAATTGATGGCAAAGGCAAATAATGGTGCAATTTTCATGCACTGCCTTCCTGCGCACCGCAATGAAGAAGTGACCGATGCCGTGATTGATGGCCCATCTTCCAAGGTTTTTGATGAGGCTGAAAACCGCATTCATGCGCAAAAGGCAGTTTTACGCTGGTGTCTTGAGAAATAACTATTTGCGTAAAATAAAAAAATAAGTGTATTATTTGCGCATGGATGACGCTTCGCACGATATTTTTATAAATTCAGATGATATTGCCTTCAGTTTTGTATTCGAAGGGGCGGCGGTTCGTGGTGAATTGGTTCGCCTTGGGCCTGCGACCGCTGATGATATTATAACCCGCCATGATTTGCCCGATGAACTTGGGCGGCTTTTGGGGGAAATGTTGGCGCTTTCGGCGCTTTGTGGTGCGTCATTGAAATTTAATGGCCGCATGATTGTTGAATTGCGGTCCGAATATCAAAACGAAGAAACCCCGCTTGAGTTTATTGTTGCCGAATTTAATACCGATGGCACTTTGCGTGGTATGGTAAAACGCCGCCCAGTTTTTTATGACGAATTTGCCAATTCTGGCCTTGCGCATACTTTGCCCAATTTGTTTGGTATGGGTATATTGCTCATTACCATTGATCAAGGCACGAATATGGAGCGTTATCAGGGGCAGGTCGCGATTGAGGCTGATAAAATATCTGATCTTGCGGAAACATATTTCATGCAATCGGAACAAATCCCAAGTAAAATCATTCTTGCGGCGCGTAAATCAGATGATAAGCATGCCGAATGGTCATCATATGGCTTTATGATACAACGCGTTGCCGCCGATAGTGCGCGCGGTGTTACCGAAGATTTGTGGGACGAGGCAGTGATTAAATTTGAAACCCTTTCGCCCGATGAATTGCTTGACCGCGAAATTCCACCCGGGGAAATCTTGCACCGCCTTTACCATGAAAATGAAATCATGGTATTTAAGCCAAAATATCTGCTTGCGCGCTGCACCTGCAACCGTGAGAAATTGGTGCTTTTGATGTCGCAAATGCCAAAAGAAGATACAGAATTCTTGATTGAAAACGACGGCCAAATCCACGCCCGCTGCGAATTTTGCAACACCACATACCACATTGATCCGAGTGAGTTGAAATTGTAGGGTTTGCAGTTGTTTCGATGCTGTGTCGTTAAATTATGTGTTTGTGTTGATATTGCTTGTTATAAATTAATCACACGCTTTTCAAAAAATTATTGAAACTTTCACTTTTTGGAAGTATTAAGAATTTTATGAGTGTGTTATCGGAATGTGTTTCAAAATCAAATCTTACCAATCGGGTATTTAACGAAAGCCAATTACGTGACTTGCTTGGTGGAAGTGATGCGCGAAGATATGCCTTGGTTAATCGTGCGTTGAAAGATAATTCGGTAATTAAGATTAAGCGTGGGCAATATATTTTAAACCCAAAAATCTATTCCCAAAATATTCACCCCTTTGCAATTGCCCAAGCAATGGTTCATGGAAGTTATATCTCGTTTGAAACTGCATTGGCGTATTATGGCTGGATTCCCGAAGCAGTATATACGATTGCATCAGTAACACCAGAACGCAAAACCATAGTTTATAATAACGATAAAATTGGCCATTTTACCTTTCAACCGCTTGCAATCAATCAATTCCAATTTTTGCAAGGTGTTGAAAGGGTAAGGTTAAATAATCTTACTGCCTTTGTTGCCCAGCCCTTGCGCGCACTTATGGATTTGGTTGCTTTGCGAAAAATTACTTGGCGCGATTTGGGTTGGGTCATTAATGGTTTACGGGTTGATGAAAGCCACCTTTTATCTTTGGGCAAGAAAGATTTTGCCAAACTTAAATCAATTTATATGCACAAGGCAGCCAATAATTTCCTGCAAGAGCTAGAAAAATCTGTGCTGGCTTTAAAAGCCAATGCGAAAAATGGAAATCGATATGATTGATATTATTAGAGAAAAGCTAAAACAATATAATGCTTCCAATGATATTGAATTGGAAAATGCAACCAAAGAAGTGATGCAAGAAATTGCCCTTTATGGTCTTTGGCGTGCTGATTTTTTCGATGTCGCACTTTTTCAAGGTGGAACAAGTCTAAGGATTTTACATGGTTTAAACCGCTTTTCCGAAGATCTTGATTTTATTTTACGGCAAGCAAATGAAGCTTTTGATTGGATGCCATATTTAAAAACCTTAACAAAAGTATTTGCGGAATTTGGTCTTAATCTTGAGGTTCAGCCAAGTGGAAAAATGGATGCCGCAATCCGTCAGGCAATTATAAAAGATAATGCGATTATAAATCAGCTAAACCTTACATTCGGCAATAATGGTCAAGCAAAGACAATTAAAATTAAATTGGAAATTGACACAAACCCACCGGCTTATTCAGATGAGGCAAGCTCTTTCCTTGATTTTCCAACAGATTATGAAGTTAGACACCAAGACTTGGCGTCTAATTTTGCATTAAAAATTCATGCCCTACTTTGCCGACCTTATTTTAAGGGGCGTGATTGGTATGACTTTTCTTGGTATGTTGCAAAAAGTATTACCCCGAATTTAAAACATTTGAATGCTGCATTAGAACAATCAGGGCCCTGGGCAAATACTGGCAAAATAGCTATTGATATAGATTGGTTGAAGCAAAATTTAGAAGAAAAAATTAAAAGCATTAATTGGCAAGATGCAAAAAAAGATGTGCAACGCTTCATAAAACAAGATGAGTTAAAGTCACTGGAATTATGGAGTGATAGGTTCTTTTTATCTAAATTAGAAAAATTGGTGCAATATTCAAATTGAAGATTTAGAATTTTTCCAATCTTACCCCAATGTAATTATCCACCCTTTAATAACCCTATCTTTACCCCTTTATGAGATAAAGCGTGTCATGGGAAAAGATATGGTTGAATATAAATTAATAAAAAGAAGTAGTATTACAAAAGAAGAAGAGAGTATTTGGCGTGATATGTGTGCCAAAACTATGCGTTTTGCTTCACCAGTATTATTGCCACAATTTAGCGCAATTATTGATGAAATTCGTGGTGATGTTGAGGTTATTGTGGCGCGTGAAAACGGCGTGTCGGTTGGGTTTTTGGCGCTTCATAAACGCTCGTCAAAAATTGCCCGTCCGGCGGGGGCACCATTTTCGGATTATACCGCCTTTGTTTCATATGCGGATGCAAAAATAAGCCTTCCCGATGCTTTGGAAGCAGTAGGGATAGATAGGTTACAAGTTATCGGCCTTGTTGATCCATATGGTGTTTGCGGCACAATAAAGGGTGAAGAGGAATTGGCATATGGCATTGATACTAAATCCGATGTTGTTCCCAATAGCCTTAGCAAAAAGCACCAAAAAAATTATCGCCGCATTAAACGCCATCTAATTGATGATTATGGTGAAGAGCATTTCATTTTTAATGACAAAAGCGAAGCTCACTTCCGCAAAATGATTGAGTTTAAGCGGGCGCAAACCATTCATACCGGCGTGCATGACTTTTTGGCCCCCGAATGGGTCGAGAAATTGATGGAAAAATTATTCTTTTCCCAAGATCCTGACTATTATGGCTGCATGATTAGTTTGATGACGCATGAAACACCAATTTGTTTCCAATTTGGCCCGCGTGTTGGAAATCGCATGCATCCGTGGATTGCGACCTATGATCAGGACTTTTTCCAATATTCACCAGGGCAAATTTTCTTGGTCGAGATTTTGGATGTCCTAAAAGGGCAGGGGATTGATTATTACGATCTTTCGGTTGGTGAAAGCCGCTATAAATCCACATTCTCCAATGATTCACATCTTGTGCGTCATGGCAAAATTTGCCGCACTGGACTTGTGGCTAAACAAGATGGCGAGATTTGGAACGAAGATACAAAAATCGGCAAAATACATAATAAATTAAGACGGCGAATAGACCAGATTGCGTGTTTGGAACTTGAATTGTCGGGGAGAATAAAGGGTATCGGTTTTGCATTGGCAAATGCCACAAAGCGGATAAAAAATTAAAATTTTTGGAGTATGGAATGGGTAATATTATCGAGTGGGAACAAGACACTCTTAAAAACTTTACACATGATGATTATTTGGTGAAACATAATTTGCATGAACATCCGGTTTTTTCGGATGAAGGGCTTGTAAAAATCCTTGATGCGTATCCACGCGATAAATTAGAAGTTTTCACAATGGGGAAAGACCCGCATGGTTGGGGGCAATGGTGTTTGGGTCGCCATAATAACCTTAGTGGAGCAGAGTTAATGGAGGCGGTTAAAAATGGTCGCATCTGGCTAAACCTGCGCGGCACGAATAAAGCCGCTCCCGAAGTAAACGAAGTTTGTGAAGCCTTGTTCAATGAAATTGAGCAAAAAACAGGTGTGAATACTTTCAAGCACGATATGGGCATGCTGATTTCATCGCCCAAGGCACAGGTTTATTATCATGCGGATATGCCATTGGTTTTATTGGTGCAAATCCGTGGAACCAAAAAAGTTTATCTTTATCCGCCAGAAGATCCATATCTTACTGATGAACAGATGGAAAGCATCGCAATCAAAGAAAAGGATGAGCAATTACGCCCAAAACCAGAATGGGATAATGATTGCCTTTTAATCCATGATTTAAAACCTGGTGAGCTTTTGACATGGCGTCAAAATGCGCCGCACCGCATTGAAAACCATGATTGCGTTAATGTCTCTTTCTCAACCGAATTTTTGACAACCGAAGCTTTGGTGCGGGCAAATACGCTTTATGCCAATGGTTGCCTTCGTCGTTATTTTGGCATGAAACCTTCTTTTAGAAACTCATCACCATTGATGAATTATCTAAAAGTGATTTATGCGCGCTTTGTTAAGTTAATGGGTGGCTATAAAGGCAAAAATACTTTGCCTATTCCACATTTCACGCTTGATAAAGAAAATTTGGGCAAGTTAATCTTTGATAATGATTATGATGCAAGCGTTCTGAATTAAAAAATAAATTTAATTGAAAACAATAACAATGGGGGCGTAATTCGCCCCCTTTATTATGTCTAGTCAAGAGTGTATTTAATAAAAATACAAATATTAACCAATATATACTATGTAAATACCTGATTTTTGCAATTTATTAAGTATAATAATAATGCAAATATGCCATAAAGACCTGTTTTTTGTAGAAAAGTCTAACACAAAATGATTTCTATAATTAATTGTATTTAATCTATATTTTTAACTTTAATTAAACATTGTCTTGATACTTTAGTAGATAAAATAAAAAAACTGGGCAATATAATAAGTTGGGTTATAATATGTGTGCGCTAAAAACAGCCAAGGAGTGTTTGGCTAGATTACAGCGGGATTTTGTTAAATTAACAAAAAACAACCGCGCAAACGTTGCAGTTTTATTTGCTCTTGCAAGTATTCCGCTTGCGGGATTCGTTGCAACAGGTGTCGAGGTGGCACGTATTACCAATGCCAAGCAACAGCTTCAGTCGGCAACAGATGCCGCCGCGATTGATAACACAACAAATGGTCGTGGCACTGATGAAGAGGCAATTACTTATGCAAAGAATTTTGTCAAAGCCTCAATCGGTGCAAATGTACAGGTTGATGATGTAACCATTGGTAAATATACCGAAAATGGCAACGAAATGATGGGCGTCGTTGTTGATGCAAAGCTGAATTCAATTTTTGCCGGCATCGTTGGCGTAGACAATTTTGATATTAAAGCCTCATCCAGTGCAACCGCAGCAATGGGGCCAAACGAGATTGTATTTGTTCTTGATACCACTGGTTCAATGGCGCAAAATAACCGTATGGTTAACCTAAAAGCGGCGGTTAAAAACGTTCTTGGCCAATTGCAGCCGCAAAGTTCCAATGGCAACGTAAAGGTTGGTATCGTGCCATTTAATACAATGGTGAAAATGCAGCCTTCGACATCTTATACCAATGTGAATTATGGTAGTGCGGACACTTGGTATGGCTGCGACAGTACCAAAGGTTCAACTTCTTGGCCAAGCTGCTGGGTAGCGTTCGCACAGCGTGACGCAATGTGCAAAAATGCAACCGACCGCGTAGCTTGTAATGATAATGCTGTTTATTATGAAACCAAGGTTACTTGGTCTGGCTCAAATGCAACTTATAATCAGGTTGCAAAATCATATGAGGTGATAAACGGCAAATATAAAATTTATGTTCAAAGTGCAAAATGGTCATATTACGGCGGTTCTTGTTATAATTCTTATACTGATGAAACCGGCTATCATTGTAGCTCAAGCAATTCATCAGAGAAATTAACCAATGAATCTTCAACAACCTATACTAATCAGGGCAATTTAAGTAATTATTACTCTAACCCTGGTGCAAAATATACAAAAATGCCAGATTATATGACCTATATTCCAGCGCTTGCGAATGGTTTTGCTGGAACATATGAAGTAACTGGTAATAACAATAATATTACTTGGAACTATACAAATTATAGTTCAAATACACAACGCGTAGGCTTCCACCCGCCGACACCAGATCATAAAGATTTATGGACAGGTTGTATCTATGACCGCGATCAGCCACATGATACCGATGCGGCCGAAGCAAAACCTAGTGATAAATCTACTTGGTACACAGCAAGATTATGCGACTATGAACCATTGGAATCGGTTATCGGCCTTACAACAGATTTTGATGCATTGAATGCAAAAGTTGATGCTTTAAAACCTGCTGGCAATACAAACATTACAATTGGTTTGCAGTTTGCAATGGAGGTATTGTCACCATCATTACCTTATAGTGATGGCGCCGCCTTTAGCGATAAATCAACCAGAAAAACTATTATCCTTGTAACAGATGGTGCCAATACCAAAAACCGTTGGACATCAAATGCAAGCACAATAAACGACCGCACCAAACTGGCATGTCAAAATGCGAAGGATTTGGGAATTACCATGTTTGTTATCAAACTTGAAGAAGGCGATGATAGCTTGCTTGAAGGTTGTGCAACCAAACCACCTTATTATTTCGATTTGACTGGCTCTTCACAAATTGGTGCAGCATTACAATCAGTGCTTCAATCAATGGGTGAAACCCGTATAACAAAATAAGGCGGCATATACGCCAGAAGTCGAAGCCATGATGGGCTTGTAAATATCATCACTCCCCTGTTATGATGCAATGAATAACAGGGGAGAAAAATGATAAAATTACCGCAAATTCTTATTGCCTTTGGGCTTTTTGCTTTGGGCGCTTTGACGCCCAAGATTGCCGATTTTTTAGTGGCACTATTTAAATAATAAGATTTCTAATCAATTTATCGTTTTTTAACTTGACAAAATCACCGTTTAGTGAGGCAATATGTCGCATGAAAACGAGAACGCATAAAAGCGCAAATAAATTGTCAGGAGAGAGAAATGATTATCGGTACAATTAATGCCGCCGGCGTTGGCGGGGTAAAAATCCGCAAACTTTCCCGTGATTCACATTGGCAATGGCTAAAAGATGGTTGGTCTGATTTAAAGCGAAGCAATACGCCAAGTTTTGAGGTCGGCGGTCTTGTGGTGGCGATTTCCCTTATAATTATTTCATCGCTTTATTTCAGTGGCTATGCCGCATTAATACCTGTTGCGGGTGGGGCATTTGCCTTTGCTGCACCAATCATTGCTTCCTTGATTTATGCAATTTCAAATGGTTTAGAAAATTGGGCGCGGGTTGACGATTTATATCAAGCACCTTTCAAGCCGAAATCAGGCTCACAAATTGCATTTATTGGTTTCTTCCTTGGTTTTATGGTTTTGGTTTGGTTGCGGGTTGCAACTTTGCTTTATGCCTTTACCTATGGCTCTGGCGATATGATGGGGCATAATGATTTTATAAATTTTGTGCTTAATACCCCACAAGGCATGATGATGGCTGTTGTGGGAACGGCTTTGGGCGCAATGTTGGCAATTATTGGTTTTGTTTTTTCTGCAATTTCAATTCCACTTGCATATGATCGTGAAATTGATGCTTTTAGTGCAATGGCAACCTCTTACCGTGCTGTAATGGCCAATAAAACCTTGATGTTTTCATGGGCGTTTGTAATTGCCGTAATGCTTGTTTTATCGGCGTTTTTTGCCTTTGTGCCTTTGATTGTGATTTTCCCATGGTTGGGGCACGTTACATGGCGCGCATATCGTGAATTAGTGGAATAGTTCCACCTATTCAGACACTTCCCAGCCAAAAGCCTCAAGAAGTGTAACATTGAACACGCCCGCAATTTTGAAAGCAACCTCAAGAGACGGGGAATATTTCCCCGTCTCAATGGCGGCAATGGTTTGACGGGTTACGCCAACTTTTTCGCCCAATTCGCCTTGGGACATTTCCCCATTCATAAAGCGCAATGTGCGGATATTATTTGTAATTCTACCCATCATTATGCGCCTTTTCTATAACCCCAAATAACCAGTGAATATTGAACAAATTCAGCAATAACAATCATGAATAATGCCGAATTTACAATCTTCCAACCTGTTCCCAAAAATGGCAAGACAATGCCAACCATAATAATTCCCGCCATTAAAACATAATAGGCAATGCTCATAGATTTTTGGGAAATTGCGCGGTCACGTTCATCCATTTTTGCCTTGGCATCAATAGGGGTTTTAAAGCGGAAATACAAATGCCCAACAATTAAAATCGCAACCTGTATTGCAACAATTTCCGTGAATAGAATAAGCGTTGTAAAATCGGTAATTGGTTTATTATTCAAACTTGCACCAATTACGACCGTAAAATAAATTCCGTATGCGATTATCATTGCGCCCAATGATAGCCATGCAATTTTCTCCCGATATGGCATATTAACCTCCATCATTTTATGAAGGTAATGTTAGATATTTTTAACATAGAGTCAAATTGTTTTTACATAATGTTGGTTTTATATGACATTGTATGCTTCATTTATTATCCCAACCGCCGCCTAAGGCCTTGAAAAGCGATATTAATTGGCTTTGTGCTTGGGCCTCGATTTGAATGTTTTGTATTTGCAAATCTTTTAAGGATCTTTGGGCATCCAAAAGTTCCAATTTGGAAATATCACCTGCCTTAAAGCGTCTTAGCTGATGTTGGTAAAACTCATTTTGGGCATTTATGGCGTCTTGTTTTGCGGCGATTGTATCAGTTGCCGCTTTATAACCATTAAGAGCGCGTTCGGAATCGGATAATGCGGTAATGACGGATTTTGAATATTCATCCATTGCCTGTTTATCACGTGCCTCTGCGGCGTTTACTTGTGCCGTTACCCGTCCGCTATCGAAAATGCGCCATTGAATGCCTGGGACGATGGTGGTGGCAAGCGATGAATAGTCAAATGCCTTATTCAAATCCATAGTTTCCCAACCCGCATGGGCGGAAATTGTGAATTTGGGATAATATTCCGCCTTGGTCGCCGCAATTTGTGAGGCGGTCATTTGCAATTTTGCCTCTGCTGCCTGAATATCGGGGCGCCGTTCAAGCAATTCGGCGCGTTGCCCCACTGGAAAGGCGAAAATTTGCACATTTTGAGTAGGGGCAGAAAGTAGATATAAGGTGCTTTCAGGTGGTTTTCCCAAAAGTGTGGCAATCGCAAAGCATAAATCGCGTCTTTTGGCCTCTAATGTTGGGATTTGGCTTTCATAATTTTCGCGCTTGGCGATGGTTTCATCAATATCCTTTTGCGATATATCGCCCTTTTGTACGCGGATTTTTAAAAGTGCAATACTTTGATCAAGATTACCCAAATATTCACGTGTGGCCGCAAGCTGGCGTGTGGTGTTATTAAGTTCAAAATAATTGCGCCCAATTTCGGCGGCGATAGACATTTTTGTGGCTTCACGTCCGTATATTTGCGCTTTGATGGCGGCATCGGTTGCATCAATCTGGTTTTTAAGGCCACCAAAAACATCAATTTCCCAGCTTGCATCAAAACCGTATTGATAGACGGTTTGGTCACGCGAAACCCCAGGAAGTTTGGTAATTGGCATTGCACCATTTTCACTTAGCTGGTTTTGCGAAACCTTTGCCCCTGCCACAAGTGCAGGGCCAAGGCCAGCCCGTGAAAATTGGTTTTGTGCGCGCGCTTCTTCAATGCGGTGGGTGGCAAGGGCAATGTCATAATTTTGCGCCATTGCCTCATCAATTAATGCGGTAAGTGTGGGGTCATTAAATGCCAACCACCATTTTGAAAGCACAACCTCTTTAACGGGGACATTGGGCAATTTTGCCGCCGAACTTCCAGTTTTTATATTGGGTGTGTTGGGTTTTGCACTTTCAAAATGCGCGCAACCGCCGATAAAAACTAATGCGAATAATGGGATAAAAAACTGCTGTTTCATTGCAATTTATTCCTTACGATAAAATAAGATGCGGTTAGCGATAATGTGCCGATAATCATTAATGCCATGAGCGATGGCAGAACATCCATAAAACCTTGCCCTTTAAGGAAAATTCCTTGAACAATGCGCAAAGTATAAAGATTAGGGATGGATAGGGCGATGTCTTGTAAAAATTGCGGCATATTTTCATATGGTGTCGCAAAGCCAGACATTAAAACCATCGGCACCATAATGGTAAATACGCCCAAAATTGCTTGTTGCTGGGTTTGTGAAAATGCCGAAATGATTAAACCTAAACCAATCACCGCATAGACATGCACAAAAAGCGATAATAATAATAAAAAGAAATTGCCCGTAAATGGAACGCCAAAAAACGTAAGTGCGGCAAACACCATAAACATCCCCAAGGGTGGGCCAATAATCATCGCAGGCATAGCCTTGGCGATAATTATTTCAACATAGGTTGCGGGCGAAACCAGCAATTGATCAAATGTCCCCAACTCACGCTCGCGCGCAATTGACATAGAGGTTACACCAAGTGCCGACATTGATACCAAAAGCGGGGCAAGCGATGGCACAACAAACCAGAAATAATTCAGCGTGGGATTAAACCAATATCTTATGCCCGTTCTATCGGGGTTTTTATCGACTGCGGTCTTGGTAAATACCCCCATGGAATTGGCAATGGTTTCAATATAGGAAACCACAATCTGCCCGGCATTGGCGCGGCGTCCATCAACAATTAGTTCAATTTTGGGCGGGGTTTTATTGATTATATCGCGTGAAAAATTTTGCGGAATAATAATTCCGACCAGATTTTTTCCATTAACAATGCTTTGTTCAACTTCTTCTTGGGATGAAACCGCAACAATTTTGCCAACAAATTTTGATGCGGCAACCGATGAAACAAATTCTTGGGCATAAGCCCCGCCATCCATATCATAAACGCCAATATCAATGTTTTTAACGTCAAGGGTAACGGCAAAGCTAAAGATGAATAATTGCATCAATGGCGGCGCAATAAGGCCAACACGGGCTTTCTTATCGCGTAATACGCATAAAAGCTCTTTGATGATTTGCGCCCATAGGGTTGGTGAAAACAATTTCATTTTTTACCGTCCAATGTCGTTGCAGTCGCCCTAAAGGCAAGGAAAAAGAATAAAGCGCCAATCAAAAGCATAAAGCCGATATTGGGTAAAAGCACGCCCCAGACATCGCCCACCAAAAATATTGAACGAAGTGAGGAAACATAATATTTCGCCGCCACAATATTGCTCATAATCTGAAGCGGTACAGGCATTGATGAGGTTTCATAAATAAAGCCAGACAGCATCATTGCGGGCAAAAACCCTGCGAAAAGGGCGATTTGTGATGCCACAAATTGGTTTTTGGTGGCCGATGAAATCAAAAGCCCTTGCCCCAATGCCGGTATTAAAAATGCCGATGATGATGCAAATAAGCCAAGCAAAGAACCACGAAGCGGCACACCAAATGCAAACACCGCCAAAAGTGTGCAAATTGCGGTCGCGACAAGCCCCAAAAGGAAATAGGGGATTAATTTTCCCGCCAATATTTCAATTCGGCTGGCGGGGGTGGCCATTAATGCCTCCATTGTGCCACGTTCAAATTCACGTGCCACCACCATCGCGGTCAAAAGCGTGCCAATCATAGTCATAACAATGGCAATTGCACCAGGGATAAGTGTCCGCCGACTTTCAATTTCGGCATTAAACCAATATTGCGGAATAACATCAATTCGGCGCGCCATTGTGGCTTGAAATTGTGGGCTATTTGCAAAATTATCTTGCAGCCATAATTGCGCAACCCCGGATGAAGCATTGGCAAGAAAGCGGGCGGTGTTTGGCTGTGTACCATCTGAAATAATTTCAACAATTGGGCCAAGTGATGGGCGTGTTATCCGCTCGTCAAAATTTTCGGGAATGACCACAATGCCGCGAATTGTGCCAATTTTTATTGCTTCTTGTGCCTCAACCATATTGCGCATAGGGTGAACCACAAAATAGCGTGAACCCGAATATTTCGCGCTTATGGATTGTGCCTTTACGCTGTCACTTTGTCTGACAATGCCAATCGGAAGATTGCGAATATCAAGCGATACCGCATAGGCAAATAGCAATAACAAAATTACTGGCAAAAGCCCTGCCACCAAAAACGTGGATGGATCACGAAGCATCTGTTTGGTTTCTTTGATTATTAAAGCCCAAAGTCTGGAAAAGCTAAAACTTTTCATGCTGCTTCTCCTTTTTGGGCATCGACACGGCGTATAAGCTCGATAAAAGCTTGTTCCATTGTCGGGTTTTGTAAGTCTTTTGTTTCGACCGATGCTTTTAGCCCATCGGGTGTATCAAGCGCGATTAAATTGCCGCCATACATCATTGCAACACGGTCGCAATATTCGGCCTCTTCCATAAAATGTGTTGTCACCATTATGGTTACGCCTTTGGCAACCAGGCCATTTATGTGCATCCAAAACTCACGGCGGGTAAGGGGGTCAACGCCAGAGGTTGGCTCATCAAGGAATAAAACCGGCGGGCGGTGCATTAATGCACAGGCAAGGGCGAGGCGTTGTTTATACCCCAGTGGCAAATCGCCAGGTGCTGAAGAGAGATATTTTTCAAGATGGAAAATATCAATCATTTCATCAATTCTTTCGCGCTTTAATTTACCATCTAAACCATAAACCCCAGCGGAAAATTCAAGATTTTGTCCAACGCTTAAAAGCCCATAAAGTGAGAATTTTTGCGCCATATAGCCAAGATTGCTTTTTGCTTCTTTGGCGGCCTTGCGCAAATCATGCCCCGCAACCCGTGCCGTGCCAGAAGTGGGAATTAAAAGACCGCATAACATTTTAAAAGTGGTTGATTTTCCCGCACCATTAGGGCCCAGTAGCCCAAAAATCTCCCCCTTTTTTACTTCAAAAGAGACATTATTGGTGGCGATAAATTTTCCAAATTGTTTGGTTAAATTAACGCATGAAACCGGGGTTTGGGAAATGTCGCGCTCTAATTCAAAATTATCGGCAAGTTTGGAATGACCACCCGGGCCACCACCCAATAAATCGACAAAAGCATCTTCAAAACGTGGCTTGGTATGGGTTGCAATATAATCAAATTCTTTTGCAGTTTTTATAATTGCGTCATCAGAAGCATTGGATTTTTTTACCAGACGGATTGCCGAACCCTGTATTGTGCCATCACAGACATCATCAAGCTCTAATGCCACACCAAGAACTTTGCGGCGCATTTCGGCATCGCCTTTTAAAAGAAAGCTGCGTCCATTTAAAGTTTGGGTTAATTCATCGGGTTTACCGTCAAAAAGAATTTTGCCTTCATTAAACAGTAAAACCTCGGCGCATTTTTCTGCTTCATCAAGGTAGGAAGTTGACCAAACAACCGCCATTCCATCTGATGTCAAATCCTCGACCATGCGCCACAAATCTTGACGTGATACGGGGTCAACGCCCACACCAGGTTCATCGAGTAATAGAACTTTTGGTTCACCCAATAATGCGCAGGCAAGCCCAAGTTTCTGTTTCATGCCGCCTGATAACGCCCCAGCAAGGCGGGTTGTAAATGGCTCAAGACGGGTAAATTCCAAAAGCCTTGCAAAAAGTTTTTCACGTGTCTTTGCATCAACACGGCGTAGTTTTGAATAAAGCAACAGATTATCAAGAACGCTTAAATCTTCGTAAAGACCAAAACGTTGCGGCATATATCCAATAACGTCTTTTACATTCTGGTTTTGGGTTTTGGGGTCAAAACCCGCAACATTAACCATCCCGCTATCGGCATGAAGTAAGGTTGCAAGAATGCGCATTAATGTGGTTTTACCCGCGCCATCAGGGCCCACAATACCGGTTAATTGCCCTGACTTTATCTCCGCACTTACGCCGTCAAGTGCTTTGATATTGCCAAAACTTTTAACAATATTTTGAAATTTGATTGCGGGGCTTTCGGGCATTTATTTTGCCTTTTGCGCATTATTGGTTTTAGGGATGGTAACGCTTACGGGCATGCCTTGTAACAACCTGCCATCACTATCTTTAACAACGATGCGAATACGGTAAACAAGGTCGGTTCGTAAATCTTCGGTTTCGACTGTTTTGGGTGTAAATTCCGCCTTTGGCGAGACGAAACCAATTTGCCCGTGATAGATTTTGTCATTACCATCGCTTTTGATTTCAACCATTGTCCCTACGGGAATAAGACCAAGGGCGCGTTCGGGGGCATAGGCGCGAATATAGACAGGGTTATCAAGCGATACAGTATATATTGGCGTGCCAGCAGACACCACCGAACCATTTTCCTTATTGCGGGAAATTATGGTTCCACTTGCTGGTGCGCGTAATTTTGTATCATCAAGTGCGGTTTCAACCTTGGTTTTTGCCGCCTGGGCCGATAAAACTTTGCCATAGCCTGTTGCAATATCCTCTTTACGAGCGCCAGTTTGTGCAAGGCTTAGGGCTTCAATGGCTGCTTTATTTGCCGCCTTTGCCTGTTCAAGCTGGGTTTTTGCGCCATCGACAATACGTTGTGATACCGAACCACTTGGCAATAATGATGCCTGTCGATTATATTCGCTTTGGGCATTTTGCAAGGTGGCGGCGGTTTGTTCGACCTGTGCCTGTGCCTGCTTGATTTCTTGCGGGCGTGAGCCGGCTTTTAGCTTCTCATATTGCGCAGTTGCCGAATAAATATCGGCATTAACGCTTTGCAGTGCTTCTTCAAATGTGTCGGGGTCAAGCTCGGCAATGATTTGCCCTTCCAAAACTTTATCGCCCTCATCAACATTGATTTTGGCAATGCGACCATTTTGGCGGAATGATGCCTCAACCTCACGGATTTCAACATTGCCATAAAGTTTTGAAATATCTTGATCCTTGGCAGGGCGGATTTTATACCAATAAAATAAACCGCCACCAAGAATTATTGCAATCAATATCAATGGGATAAACTTTTTCATTCATTCACCGATCAGTTTCTCTAGATTTTCACGTAATTGATTTTTTAGGATTTGTTTTTGCGTATCACCAACTTCATCCCACCCCATAAAGCGGCATAATGTGGCGCGCGCAGCACGAAGGGCGATAACCTGCCCAAACATTGACATAGAAAATGCCCGCAGCCGTTCTTTTGCTAAATCGGGGCGAATTTGGGCAATGATAAATGAAAGCGCCTCTAAAACCGGGCGCATAAAACCTTCGTATAAAATATCGAATGCGTCAGTTGGTTTTTGTTGCTCACGAAGCACAAGATTTGCAACATTGTCCATATTTTCAAGAAACATGGTTTCTATTGCCTGCTCGGCAATTGCCATTATTGCAATGCGGGCAGTAGCCTTGTTAAATTCCCCGCTTGCCTTCAGGGCTTCAAGATATTTGATGCGATCGCCAGGGCGTGACCTTACAAATGCCGCAATATTTTCAAAAACCGCAATATAAAGCCCGTGCTTTGAACCAAAATGATATTTTATCAATGCCTGATTAACGCCGGCATTATCGGCAATTGCACGGGTAGATGCGGCATGAAAACCATCGCGCGCAAATATAAAGGTCGCCGATTTAACCAATAAATCACGCGTAACCTCGCCACGCGCGGCAATACCTTGAAGAGGTTCGGCATTTTTAGAGACCAAGTTAATCATCTGACTAAATTAATCAATTGAATAAATTAGTCAAGTGATTAAAATGATGGTTTGTGAGATTTAATTGGCATAAATTTTATCAGCCAAAATTCACATATAATTATGTCATGCGTATAATTTTGTATTATTTCGCGGTAGCTAATGACTTACGTTTCTTATTATTAACTACTGACATTAAGTATTTTCGAACCGGAATATCGTAATATTTGTCTAAAATTGCGCAAAGTATAATGACGCAAGTCACAAATATACAAGCAAGCAAATATGAGGGTTCTATATTGTATTTATTTAATAAAGTCCCGTAAATCCAAACAATTGGCTGATGCAGAATATATAATGCGTAAGATGTAATCCCAAAAAAATCAAAAACTTTATTTAGCTTTTTATATGTAGATGTACAAACTGCAAACATAACCAGAATTGGTATGCATACCATTTGCATGAATAATCGAAGGGTTACACTTACTTCAGGCATTAAAAATATTATCGAAAGTAATGCTATTATTAAGATGCCAACAATTGGCGGAAAGCTGAATTTTTTGTGCAATTCAAGGCGATGAAATAAAATTCCCAGGCCAAAAGAGTATAAAGTTCTTAATATCCCCATATACCAGCTTCCAAACATGAAACCTGCACCCTCGACATGTCCATAACTAGACAGGGTGAAAAAGGCTATTCCTGACGCTAATATCAATAACGCCAACAACTTGGTGTTTCTTACAAAAATCAAAAATGCCGCAAAGAACATATTCACAAGTAATTCATAGAATAATGACCACGCAGCTCCATTGATAAACAACCAAGTTTCAGCCTGATGTTTATATAATGATGGGATGAATAATAAGTTCAATAGGGTGTTGAACAATTTTGCAAAGTAAATATCTTGCAAGGTGAAAAGGTGATAAATCTCAACGATTGATCCCAAAATTGTTCCAAGAAAGAATAATGGGTATAGCCTTATAATCCTTCTAATCAAAAATTCTTTAAAGTTATATTTTGCAATTCCTTGAGACCAATATGTATGGGTTAATACAAACCCGCTTAACACAAAAAATAGGTCAACGGCCAAATATGCATAATGAATTTCATGTTTGATTAAAGGTGGTTCTGCTTTGTATAAATGAAAGAAAACAACAAAAACTGCCGCAAACCCTCTTATCCCATCCAATAATATAAATCTTTGGTTTTCTTTCTGCAAGATTGTCCAACTTTCTTAAATTAAGCTCGCTTTAAAGCACATGTTTGTAATTTAAATGTGAAATCATGAATACAATAAAGGCGTTTATTGCACGTGAATACTGCTTATGCTTAACAAATAGGCATAAGGTTAAATAATCCAAATACATGAGAGAGTAGATTGTTGACCAAGGTCAAAATGGTGCCGCAGAGAAGAATTGAACTTCCGACCCCGTCATTACCAATGACGTGCTCTACCACTGAGCTACTGCGGCATACCTGATGTGGTACTAATTTTTGCTTCCTAGTCTAAAAAAATTCTTATGTGAAGTGTTTTATATGATATTTTTTTGACAAATGCTGCAAGCGGTTTAGTTTGTTATTTTAAGCGGATTTAGTATTTGTAATTTTATAAATCCATCGTCTTTCCATGGCTTGTTTTAACTTAACCCTTATTGGTGCATCATAATATATTGCCAATAAATATGAAATTATAATCATAGAAGGTATAGTGACCAAGCATAGAGTAATTACGGCATTATTGCCTTGTAAGTGGAAAGTATTATTTGCGAAAAAGCCTATTAATGCAATTATTGGGGAGTGAATAACATATAATGGAAATGAAATATCCGCCAAGAAATTTGATGTTTTAAGCCATTTGCCTTTTATCTTATGCTTAGAGGCAAATAGAATAAGGCTTGGTGAAATTAATGTGAATAATAATGGGTAGATCCAAAATGGTAATGCTCTTCTTGGAAGGCAAAAGAACAGTATCAAAGACAAAATCAAAGCTATTGTTATCGCTATATTTGTTCGCGGTATTCTATTGCGCATTCTAAAGATAAAGACGCCTAATGGAAAACAGAATGATACTCTTAATAACCCGCCAAGCATTGTTGGTTCATCGGTTTTGGGTGAATTAATACCTAGGCTTTGATATGCCCAAAACATAAAGCCCAAAAAGCCAAATGTGCACAGTATAAAAAGCCTTTTATCGCTTAATTTTATAATCACCAAAGCAAAGCCAATATATGCGATATATTCAAAAAATAATGACCATAGCGCCCCGTTAAGCGGAAACATATCTTGCCCGCCAAATAATGCCTTTGGAACCATGAATATTGTCAGCATGAGGTCGTTTATGCTATTATTATCAAAGGCACCAGTAACCCTTAATGCCATTGATTGAATAACCATAAAACCGATCACGGCGCTTAAAACAACCATTGGGCTTAGGCGTATTATCCGAAGGCTTATAAATTTTTTGAATTCAAAACCATCTTGCAATTTTCTTTCATAGGAATATGCAAGAACAAAACCACTAAGCATAAAGAAGAAATCAACAGCCATCATTGACATACCAATTAAGTCTGTTTGATTACCGTAACACCAGGCGTTAAACCTTATTAAACAATGGTACATAAACACAAATATTGCCGCAATGCCGCGCATACCATCGAGGATTGCAAAATGTGACGTTTCTTCAGCGTTTTTAATCAACTTGTTATGCCAATAATTGTTGTAACTTATCGATACTAAATAAGGTGATAACTCTAATTTATAATTAAACTCTATGTAATTTATATTTGAACTGGAGAAAACCAATAAAGAAATTTATTGAAAAAAATGCTGAAAACCTTATGCAGAACTTTAGAGTTAAATTGCAAAAGGTATAATTGGCCAATGACAGAGCAAAAACCGCAAAAGCCAAAATCAAAAAAACAAACCCGTGAAGAAAAGCTTGCCAAAGCTTTGCGCGATAATCTTCGCCGCCGCAAAGAAAATGCACAGGAAAATCAGAATAAATCAAAATAATTATGCTTAAAGCACTTTAATATTTAGGCATAAATAGGCATAAGCCAGATATATTTTTATGTGCATATAAAAAGGTTACTTTAAATGGATAAAATCGCCATCACCGGTGGGAATGAATTAAACGGCAAAATTCATATTTCGGGTGCAAAAAACTCTGCCCTTAAGTTACAGGCGGCGGCACTTTTGACAAGTGAACCAATGGTAATCACAAATATGCCAGAGCTTGCGGATACCCGCTTTATGGTGCAGCTTTTGGAACAATTGGGCATGACCGTTTATTGGCCAAAAGGTTCAGGGCGGATGCAAACCCATATTCCTGAAATTCGTTCAACTATCGCGCCATATGATTTAGTTCGCAAAATGCGCGCGACCTTTAACGTTTTGGGGCCTTTGCTTGCGCGTGAAGGTCATGCCACGGTTTCTTTGCCTGGTGGTTGTGCGATTGGTGCGCGCCCGGTTGATCTTCACCTTAAAGCATTTGAAGCAATGGGTGCGGATATTGTGATTGAAGGTGGCTATGTAAAGGCGGCGGCATTGCGCGGGCTTAAAGGGGCGCATGTGGTATTCCCATTTGTTTCAGTTGGAGCAACCGAACATGCAATGCTTGCGGCGGTGCTTGCCGATGGTGAGACTGTGCTTGAAAATGCCGCGCGTGAGCCGGAGATTGTGGATATTGCCAATTGTCTAATCGCAATGGGTGCAAAGATTGAAGGTGCGGGCACATCAACCATTACCATTCAGGGTGTTACCTCATTAAAAGGCATTAATTACAAAGTTATTCCAGACCGTATCGAAGCCGGAACTTTCGCATGTTGTGTTGCCGCCACAGGTGGTGAGGTGGTTTTGACCGATGTTGTACCATCAACCCTTGGTGCATTGCTTAATGCCCTGCGTCAGGCGGGCGTTGGTGTTGAAACTGGTGAAGATTATATCAAAATCACCCGCGACAAAAACGTTCCTATCAAAGCGGTTGATATTGATACCCAGCCACACCCTGGTTTTCCAACCGATTTACAGGCTCAATTCATGGGGCTTATGACCATTGCCGATGGCACAAGTATTTTCCGTGAAAATATTTTTGAAAACCGCTTTATGCACGCGCCTGAATTGCGCCGTCTTGGCGCTGATATTACGGTTCGTGGTAATGAGGCGGTGGTTCGCGGTGTCAAGCAGCTTAAAGGCGCACAAGTTATGGCGACTGATTTGCGGGCATCGGTTTCACTTGTTATTGCGGGTCTTGTTGCCGAAGGGGAAACCCTTATCGGTCGGGTTTATCACCTTGATCGTGGTTTTGAGAATTTGGAAGAAAAGCTTTCAAACTGCGGCGCGAAAATCGCCCGCATAAGTGGTGCTGAATAAGGGGGTAAAATGCGTCTGATTGCACTTGAAGCCGAAGATTTAAATACCATTGCGGCGGCGTGTCAGGATGCGTTGTTTTTGGCACAAAATGCCACCTATTCGGCACAAAAGCGTGAATTTACTCTTTTGATAAATCGCTTCAGATGGGAAGATGACGCAAAGAACCAACGGGTTCAGGCATTATTATCCTTTTCATCGGTAAAAAGCGTGAAGGCACTTGGGGTTGATAAAAATTCCCAAATACCAAAGTCTATTCTGTCTATTGAATTTAAATCGTCTAATGAACCGCCAGAAGGTGAAATAATATTTGAACTTGCAGGCGGTGGTAAAATCTCGCTTGGGGTTGAATGCGTTGATATTATCCTTGGCGATATTGGCGAGGCGATGGATGTAAAAAAACGTCCAGACCATAATGGTGATAAATAATGGCAAA
The DNA here is from genome assembly GCA_002337085.1 of Hyphomonadaceae bacterium UBA1933. Classification (GTDB taxonomy): domain Bacteria; phylum Pseudomonadota; class Alphaproteobacteria; order Caulobacterales; family Aquidulcibacteraceae; genus Pseudaquidulcibacter. The sequence continues at coordinate 953,779 of DDFH01000006.1, forward strand.
ACTTTTGTTTGCAAAAGATGACGGATTTATGGGGGAATATAAAGCCCTTTTAAATTCACGTGGGGAAAATGTTGATGAGGCACAAATTATTGCGGCCCAAATCATTAAAGACGTGCGTGCACACGGTTTTGCCCATTTGCAAGCATTATCGCAAAAGTTTGATAAATACGAATTAACCCAAGATAATTTTAAAATCACTGCGGCGCAAATTGATGCCGCAACCGATAAATGTGCGCCAGAAGTTTTAAAAGCGCTTGAAGTTGCCGCGCAAAGAATTGCCGACTTCCACGGAAAATCCTTACCCAAAGATGGCTTTTACGAGGATGCAGACGGCATTGGCATGGGTTGGCGCTGGGGGGCTGTGGATGCGGCGGGGCTTTATGCGCCCGGTGGTTTGGCGGCTTATCCATCAAGTGTTTTGATGAATGCTGTTCCTGCCAAGGTGGCGGGGGTAGGGCGAATTTTAATGGCAACGCCGCCAAATAAATTGCATGAAAATCCGGCTATTTTGGCGGCGGCAAAAATTGCGGGCGTTACCGATGTTTACGGCGTTGGCGGTGCGCAGGCGATTGCGGCAATGGCCTATGGTGTCGAAGGTTTGGACGCGGTTGATGTTATTGTGGGCCCTGGGAATGCGTTTGTAAGCACGGCAAAAAAACTGGTCTTTGGCGATGTTGGTATCGATAGTGTTGCCGGCCCATCAGAAGTTTTCATCATTGCCGACGCGGGTGCGGATGCCGAAATTTTGGCGTGCGATTTACTGGCCCAAGCTGAACATGATGAGCAGGCGCAATCTATTCTTTTCACCGATAATACTGCCTTTGGGCAAAAGGTTATGCAGGCGGTCGATGCCCAAATTGCAAATGGCATTATTGCGGCACCTGCGGCTGCATCATGGCGCGATTATTGCGCGGTAATTATTGTTGAAAAACTTGTTGAGGCAATTGATTTGGTGAATATTGGCGCACCAGAGCATCTTGAGATTGCCACAGAAAACCCTGATGAGTTTTTGCCATATATCCGTCATTCCGGTTCGATTTTTATTGGGCATTATACGCCCGAATCCTTGGGTGATTATGTTGCGGGGCCAAACCACGTATTGCCAACTGGGCGGCGCGCGCGTTTTTCATCGGGTCTTTCAGTCCTTAATTTCATGAAGCGCACAACATTACTGCGTGCGACTAAAATAGGACTTGAAAATATTGGCCCATATGCCAGTGTGTTGGCGCGTGCCGAAGGGCTTCCAGCGCATGGTCATAGTGTTGATATTAGGTTGAAGAAATATGGGGAATGAATCCGCGAAAAATACTAATTTTCTTACGGATGTCGAGCTTGACCCCGATTCCCTTGCAATGGCTAATCAGGATGTTTTGCACGAAAGACGAATTGCCATTTTCGACCTACTCGAAGAAAACTATTTTGAAGTCGAAGGAACTGACGCAGGGCCATATAAATTATATATTTCTGTTTCTGATCAAAGACTTGTATTTGATATTCGCGATGCCAATGAAGCGCCGGTAAAAACGCATATATTATCACTTTCGCCTCTACGCCGAATTATTCGTGATTATTTGATGATTTGCGATAGCTATCACCATGCAATTCGCAATTCTACACCCTCACAGATTGAGGCAATCGATATGGGGCGGCGTGGCCTTCATAATGAAGGAACCGAACTGTTGGAGCTTCGCTTAAAAGGCAAAATAAACCTTAATTTCGACACGGCGCGGCGGCTCTTTACCCTTGTATGTGCGCTTCACATAAGGCTGTGAAATGGAGAGTAGCCTTGAGAGACCGCCACAGGCTATACTTTTTGCCTGCACTATGAATTCGATACGTTCACCAATGGCGGAGGCATTATTCAAACTTCGCTTTGGGACGCGCGCTTATTGCGATTCATGCGGCCTTAGAAAAGGGACGATTGACCCCATGGCGGTTTTTGCAATGGATGATTTGGGGTTCGATTTATCAAAACATCGTGCAAAAACCTTTGATATGTTGGACGATGATAATTTTGACTTAATCATAACCTTATCGCCAGAAGCACATCACCGCGCACTTGAATTTACGCGCCACTTGTCTTTGGAGGTTGAGTTTTGGAATACGTTCGACCCCTCATTGGCAGAAGGAACACGTGAACAGCGTATGGATGCCTTTATCGAAGTTCGCAATCAACTTGATAGAAAAATTCGTGATAGATTTGCCGAATTAAAGCCTTAATTTTATTTTAATTAACTTTTCTTTACTTTTGGAAGGTTGGAAATGTTAAAAAAAATCATAACACTATTAGGTTTTGTCGGTTTGGCAGGTTGCACAACGGTTACTGCGCCGTTGCCAAAGGCCGTGTCTGATTGGCCATTTGAAAATAAAGATAAGGTGACTTTTGTTCTTAGCGAAGATGCGGTTATGGACAAGGGGATTTCTGAGGCAAAAGAGGGCAAAAGTAAAGGCGAAGAGCTTTTGATAGAAATTAAAAAGAATAGCCCTGCGAACGAATTATCATATCTTGACAATAATCTAATTCATAAAGCAAAAATCTGGTTTAAAAAATCACCAAATGAAAAAGATGTTTATGCTTTTGCATTCTCTTTGCCGCTTTCTGAAAAAGATAAACTCGATAGCCCTGAAGATATCGAAATGATGAATACCGCGATTTATTCACGTGGAAAATTTGTGCAACAAGATGGAAAAATGATTTTCCAAACCTATGTCCTTAAATGCCCGTCGGATAGAGTGCAAAAGCAAACTGATTGCCCATATAAAACAGAGGCAGAGGCGTGGGATGCCGCTTTAACTCTACCAATTGATGGTGATGGTGAAAAAGATACCATCCCGTTTCTTGTTAAATAATTAGGCTTTTATAACCGCATTTTGCCAGCCTTCAATAAGGCTTTGTCTTAAAATGTCTGGCATTTGCGGTTTATAAATTTTGCTTTCAATCAGATTTGCCCCGGAATTAATTGCAATTCGTGCCGCGCCCATTGCGGTCATTTCAAGGTCACCGGGTTTTTCAACATTAATATCACATATATCGGCAAGAAATTGGCAAAAGAACTCATTGTGAACCATGCCGCCATCAATGCGCAAAATTTCAATATTTACGCCATCTTTTTTTAATGCCTCGAGTAAATCACGGGTTTGGTAGGCACTGGCCTCTAGTGCGGCGCGAACTATATGTGCGCGCCCAGTTTTGCGGCCAAGCCCCGTGATAATTCCACGTGCATCAGGTCGCCAATGCGGTGCGCCAAGCCCCGTAAAGGCCGGCACAAAATAAACCCCGCCATTATCGGGAATGGATTGTGCCAGGGTTTCGGTTTCATCGGCGGTTTTTACCAATCCCAATTCATCACGGACATATTGAATGGCGGTTCCCGCATTTAAAACCGCCCCCTCTAGGGCATAATTGGTTTTACCCTTTATCTGGCTTGCGATGGTTAAAAGCATTTTATTGGTGGAATTTGTTGGCCTATCTTCCAATTGCACCATTAAAAATGCGCCCGTGCCAAAGGTGATTTTTGCCTGACCGTTTGTTGCGCAATTTTGCCCCATTAATGCCGCCTGTTGATCGCCCAATATGCCAGTAATGGGAATTGATGCACCAAAAAGTGTGGTTTCGCCAAAATTGGCGTTGGAATCGCGTACTTCGGGCAAGATTTGCGGCGGAATGGAAAACATCGCCAATAATTCCATGTCCCATTGGTTAGTATGAATATTGAATAATGCAGTGCGCGAAGCGTTGGAGGCATCGGTGGCGTGTATTTTGCCGCCGGTTAAATTCCAAACCAGCCAGCTATCAACATTACCAAATGCGATTTCCCCCGCCACGCAACGCGCAAAAAGCCCATCAATATTTTTCAATAACCAGCGAATTTTAAAGGCGCTAAAATAGGCATCTGCAAGCAGACCTGTTTTTTCATTTAAAACTTTTTCAAGACCAGTCGCCCGCAATTCATCGCAAAAATCGCTGCCGCGTCTATCTTGCCATACAAGGGCATTATGAATTGGCTTTCCGGTTTTTCGCTCCCACAGAATTGTGGTTTCGCGTTGGTTGGTTATGCCGATACAATCAATTTTTTGATTATCCGCCGCCTCTTTGGCAACCTCAAAAGTATTTTGCCAAATAATATTGGCATCCTGTTCAACAATGTCAGGGGAAGGGGATATAAGTGGGACTGGCAATTGCACAAATTCCCCGCGCAAGAAGTTTTCATTATAAACTGCTGCACGGGTTGACGATGTGCCTTCATCAATCACCAGAATTTTTGCCATTTCCTGCCCCTTTTTAAATAATTTAGCTTGAAATTATATTTTGTACATACAATATTGAAAGGGTGTAAATTATGTGCTATATATAGACCAAAATAAAGGGTTAAATATGCAACGTGTTGAGGCTGATATTGCCATAAGTATTTCTGATTTAAAAAAGAATTTATCTAATGTAATTCGTGAAACCCGCGATGAGGCTGTGGCGATTCTTAATCACAACAAGGTTGCATCATATCTTTTGCCTGCAAAATTATATGAAGATTTAATGGATAGGCTTGAAGATCTTGAGATTGCAGAAATTATCAAATCCCGCGCCAATGAAACCCCAATAAAGGTTGAATTGAATGAGTTATAGCCTTGAGTTTTTGCCATCTGCATTAAAGGAATGGAAAAAACTTGGGGCAAATTTGCAATTGCAGTTTAAAGAGAAACTATCTGAACGCCTTGAAAATCCCCATATTCCTTCTTCAAAGTTAAGTGGAATGAAGGATTGTTATAAAATTAAGCTGCGTGCCGCTGGGTATCGTCTGGTTTATCGTGTTGAAGATTTGCGTGTAACTGTTGTGGTTGTTGCAGTTGGGCGTCGTGATAAAAATTTGGTTTATAAAGACGCCCATAATCGCTAAAAAATAACACTTACCGCAGCAATGGATTAAAGCCCAATTCTTTTTTCCAAAGCTCTATTGCATGCGGATAGTCCCATCTGCGTCTGCGCCCCATATCAAGGTGCAGGAAGTTTACGCCAAATCCCATACCGGTAAAGCCGCATTGAATTGCCGCCTCATAAAGTGATTTTCGTGAATGGGGCTGTATTTTGATGTCAATTGCTATCATTTTTGTGTGCATTGATAATGGTGCACCGCCAACCGCGTGATTATGCCCCGCGCAACGCCGCCCTGAATTTATAATGATTGGCGCATCTAAAATCCTGCGCATTTTTTCAAGCGCATCAAGGAATTTTGGGGAGTGATAATATTCCCCCTCGCAAAAATGTTCGCAGTCACATTTTAATTCATCAACATTAAAATGCGGCCAATGCCAACCTTTGCGGTCAAATTCAAATGCGCGTTTGTATAGTTTTTCGGTCTCTATGGTCATTATTTGCTCCAAAGAGTGAATAATGACGCCGAACCAAATATTGGGGATAAGGTTTAATAATCAATCCCTTTGCGCGCATTGATTGCGGCGCGTACCAAAAACGCCTGATGGGTTTCGTAAACATCATGCACGCGGATAATATCTGCACCACTATCTGCACCATAAAGCGCAATTGCCAATGAGCCGCCAAGGCGTGAAAGTGGATCATTTGCACTTTCATCAATTTTGCCGATGAACGATTTGCGTGATGCCCCAAGCAATACTGGGCATCCCAATGCTTGAAACCTGCTATGGCGTGAAAGTAAAGATAAATTATGCTCAAGCGTTTTGCCAAAACCAATCCCAACATCAAGAATGATGTTTTCACGTTTTACGCCCGCTTGGATGCATGCACCAATTCGTGCCGCCAAAAATGCCAAAATATCGGTGCAAACATCCTTATAGGCCGGATTATTTTGCATGGTTTCTGGGTCGCCACCTGAATGCATTATTACTACGGGAACATCAAGTTTAACAGCGGTTTCTAGTGAATTGTCAGAAAATGATAGCGCGCTTACATCATTCCAAATGTTTGCGCCGGCTTTTACTGCTGCTGTCGCAACTTCGGGTTTGCGAGTGTCGATTGAAATAATAATATCGGATTGCGCACGCAATTTTTCAATTAATGGAACTACCCGTTTAATTTCATCTTCGATTGAGGTTTCTTTTGCGCCCGGGCGTGTGCTTTCGCCGCCAATATCAATAATATCGGCGCCATCTTTTATAAGTTTAAGCGCGTGTTCAAGCGCATTTTCAGTGTCAAAAAAGCGACCGCCATCAGAAAAACTATCCGGCGTGGCATTAACAATGCCCATTATCATAGGCATAAGGCGATTTTTAAAATTGATTTGCATTAGGGGTTAATACAATGTTTTGAAAAAAATAAAGCAGGTTTAAGCATATGGGGAATGCTAAGGCTTTTAACGTTACAATAATGTAATAAAAAACAGCTAGTTCTAGAAATATAATTTACAATCTTAAAAAATAAAATTACACATTTCGCTCTAGTTAAAAAGGGGGTCTTTTTATGAATTTACTTAAAGTTAGTGGCTTGGCGCTTTTGCTTCTAAGCCTTGGGGCATGTGCGACTGTTACGCGTGGTACAACAACAGCTTTTTCAGTTGAGTCTACGCCAAGCAATGCACAGGTAAAAACTAATAACGGTTTTGCATGTGATGCAACGCCGTGCACATTCAAAATGCCGCGTAAAGCTGAATTTGATGTGACGATTTCAAAAGAAGGTTACAAACCATGGACTGGTCACGTTACCCATGCAATTTCTGGGCAAGGTGGCGCAGGTATGGCGGGCAATGTGGTTGCCGGTGGTATAATTGGTGTTGGCGTTGATGCGGCATCTGGTGCAATGTATGACTTAAAGCCAAATCCGCTAAAAGTAACTTTGGATCCTGTTGATGCAACAGCGTCTAAACCTTCTGAGCAACCTGCATCATAGGGGGATGATTATGAAAAAATCTATTTTAGCAATGGTAATGTTGGGCTCATCAATGTTGGTTGGTTGTGCTTCTTCTCTTCAATATAATCCAAAATATGTTGGCGGTGCTGGAACGGGCGCCAATATTGAGGGAAAAGCAACTTTGGTTATGTCAGATGAAGCTCAAAAAATGGTTTTCACTGGCGGCCCTTCGTCTTTAACTGGTGCTGCAACATCTATTACACTACCTATGGGACAGATATCTCGTGAAGCAGGTCTTGTGGTTCTTGGTGGCTCTTTCAAAGATGGCGTTCAAGTTGCTGTCGCTAATACTGATGGAACATATAATCTAGATGTTCAAGTGCGCAACTTTTCTTATAAATACGACCAATTATCAAACCTTGGAATGGCTGTGACGCCGAAAGTTTCTGTTGAAATGGTGGCAAAGGTTTATGATGCTCAAGGTAAGGAAATCGTTGACAAGACTTATTCTCGTACTGACTTTAAAGGGGATACTTATATGATTTCTACCCAACCGGCTGAAATCGTAAATGAAAATTTCCATAGGGCAGTTTCTGATATGTTCCGTGAACTAGTAAAAGATATAAATGATAAAACTAGTAACAAATCTTCATAAATAGTTATTTACTCATTAAAAAGCCCAAGCATTGCTTGGGCTTTTTTGTTGCCCAACTTTGTTGCCCAAGTAAGTTCACAAAAACTTCTTGCAGTAAACCCTTGACTCTTCCCCTTCGTAATCCTACCTCAGGCTTGTTAGCAGTCGAGTGGGGTGAGTGCTAAAACAGTCCCCTTTCAAGCTCTGTTAATTTATATTTTTCTGAAACTCATACAAAGGGAGTATTTCTATGAGCTTTCGTCCATTAGGTGACCGCGTTTTGGTTAAACGCACTGAAGAAGAAACTAAAACTGCCGGTGGTATCATCATTCCTGATACCGCAAAAGAAAAACCACAAGAAGGCGAGATTGTCGCTGTTGGTTCTGGCGTTCGTGATGAAGATGGCAAATTTGTTGCTTTGGAAGTTAAAGTTGGCGACAAAGTGCTTTTCGGCAAATGGTCTGGAACAGAAGTTAAAATCAACGGTCAAGACCTGTTGATTATGAAAGAGACCGATATTCTTGGTATTTTGGCTTAGTATTCTTGGCTAATAAAATTTTTAATTGGAGATAAAAATGGCTGCTAAAACAGTTAATTTCGGTTCAGATGCACGCGAAAAAATGTTGCAAGGTGTAGACATTCTTGCAAATGCGGTAAAAGTAACCCTTGGCCCTAAAGGCCGTTTCGTAGTTATCGAAAAATCTTTTGGCGCACCACGCACCACCAAAGACGGTGTATCAGTTGCCAAAGAAATCGAACTTGAAGACAAGTTTCAAAACCTTGGTGCACAGCTTCTTCGTGAAGTTGCGTCAAAAACCAATGACATCGCGGGCGACGGCACAACAACCGCAACCGTTCTTGCCCAAGCAATCGTTCGCGAAGGCATGAAAGCTGTTTCATCTGGTCGTAACCCTATGGATCTTAAACGCGGTATCGATAAAGCAGTTGCCGATGTTGTGGCTGATCTTCAATCATCTGCGAAAAAAGTTTCTGGTTCTGAAGAAATTGCACAAGTTGGTACTATCTCTGCAAACGGCGAAACTTCAATCGGTCAAATGATTGCCGATGCCATGAGCAAAGTTGGCAACGAAGGCGTTATCACTGTTGAAGAAGCAAAATCAGCTGATACTGAACTTGATGTTGTTGAAGGTATGCAATTCGATCGTGGTTATTTGTCACCATATTTCGTGACCAATGCCGACAAAATGGAAGCAATTCTTGAAGATCCAATGATTTTGATTTTCGAGAAAAAAATCGGTTCTTTGCAACCAATGTTGCCAATCCTTGAAGCAGTTGTTCAAAACGGTCGTCCGCTTTTGATTATTGCTGAGGATGTTGAAGGTGAAGCACTTGCAACACTTGTTGTAAACAAACTTCGTGGTGGTCTTAAAGTATGTGCGGTTAAGGCACCTGGCTTTGGTGATCGTCGTAAAGCAATGCTTGAAGACCTTGCAATCTTGACCGGTGGTCAGGTTATTTCTGAAGATTTGGGTATCAAACTTGAAACCGTAACTTTGGACATGCTTGGTACTGCGAAAAAAGTAACCGTTAAAAAAGACGATACCACAATCGTTGACGGTGCAGGCTCTAAAGAAGAAATTGAAGCACGTGTTGCACAAATCAAACGCCAAGTCGAAGAAACTTCTTCTGATTATGACCGTGAAAAACTTCAAGAACGTCTTGCTAAATTGGCTGGCGGTGTTGCAGTTATCCGCGTTGGCGGCATGACTGAAGTTGAAGTTAAAGAACGCAAAGACCGCGTTGATGATGCATTGAACGCAACCCGCGCTGCGGTTGAAGAAGGTATCGTCCCTGGTGGTGGTGCTGCTCTACTTCGCGCTGCGGAAGCTATTACTGTTAAAGGCATCAATGATGACGAAGATGCGGGTATCGCAATCGTAAAACGTTCTTTACAATCACCTATCCGTCAAATCGTTGAAAATGCTGGTGTTGAAGGTTCAATCGTTGTTGCAAAAATTCTTGAAAACCCTGATCGTGCTTTCGGCTTCAACGCGCAAACCGAAGAATATGTTGATATGGTAAAAGCAGGTATCATCGACCCAATGAAAGTAGTTCGTACTGCTCTTCAAGATGCTGCTTCTGTTGCTGCCCTTATCATCACTACTGAGGCTGCGATTGTTGATGCGCCTAAGAAAGATGCGGGTATGCCTGCTATGCCTGGTGGCATGGGCGGTATGGGTGGTATGGACTTCTAATCACCCAAACATAATTTTTAATATTAAAAGACCGCCAGTAATATATTGGCGGTCTTTTTTTATGTATTGTTTTGAATAAAACTTTGTAACCTAAGTAAAAAATACCTAGATGCTGCAATTAATTTCAAAATACCGACAGGTAACTGAATAAACACCTGTTAATGTTTAATGAAATGTTGAAAAATATTGTAAATATTTAGCATATTTTCTTGGATGTTAGATTTTTAAATGAAATTGTAGTCTCTGGATAAAATATATTGGATGTTATAAACAAGACAAATTCTAAAGATCGGCGTCAGCAGATTATTGATGCCGCTAGCGATCTTTTTAGAAAGCAGGGTTATTATGGAACCCGTATGACCGATATTGCGCATTATATCGGTGTTACAAAACCTGTAGTTTACCGTTTTTTCGATTCAAAAGAAAAACTATTTTCCGAATGGTTCGAAGATTCAGTTACACATGAATATGACCAATTAATTGATTATATTAATAATTCTAAAGAAAGTGCGCGAGTAATTACCAAGGTAACACTTGATAAATATTTCGATATGATAGTAAGTTCGCTTATTCTTACTCCATACAAAATTGCAATTATGGAGGCGGGCATTTGCCCGGAAATTACAAAGATTGTTTATGACAAAATGCAGATACGCTTTCTTGATGCCATGCATGCATTGTTTGAACGCGCGCAAAAAAATAAAGAATTAAAAGAATTAAAAGAATTTGATGTAAAACTTATGGTGAATTTGTTTGTTGCGCCAATCTGTGCAAGTTTGGTTCATTATACGGTTTTTGGGTATGAAAAGGTTGATCCAGAACGTCTTAAAAAATTCTATGATGCCCATCACGATTCATTCTGGATGTCTTGGGCGGCATAAGGCTAAACAAGGCTTTGTGCCTAATATCTTTGCTAAAAACAAAATCTTGCTTTATAGGGCTTGTCCGCGAATGCGGGCATTTTTTTTAAGGTTTTGGGGGCGTCGTGGCAGACATTAATAAAGACCAATCTAATTATGTTTTTGGCGTAGTTAAAAATTACGACCATGCCTTGGGGCTTTCGGTTTGTTTTCGCCAATGGTCTGATACTTCACATTGCCATTTTTTGCATGGTTATGCTTTAAGAGTGTCTTTGGAATTTGTTTCATTAGAGCTTGATAGCCGTAATTGGGTAATTCCATTTGGGGGCTTAAAAGAAATTAAGCAATATTTGGTTGATAATTTTGACCATAAAACTTTTGTTGCCGAAACTGACCCAGAACTTGCAACATTCAAAACCTTGCACGAAAAGCAAATTATTGACTTGCTAGTAGTTCCGGCCCTAAGCGTGGAATTATTTGCCAAAATGATTTTTGAACGCGTCAGTGAATGGTTAGAGGCGGGCAGGGCGCAATATGGCAATGCCGTCTTGCGTAAAGTGTCCGTGTCCGAACATGATGCCAATCACGGCTATTATGAAGATATTAATTGGCAACAAAAACTATAATTATCTTTTCCAGCTCATTAGACAGCCTACACTCTCACAATTTGGATAGACATCGGGCTTTTCAGTAGTGATTTTTATTGCCATCACTTGCGGTTTGGCTTTGCAAATATCAATCATCTGCTCACAAATAGTTTCTTGTAGATTGAAATGTTGTTGCGTTTTTAATTCATCAAGTGCGGACACCAGAAAATCATAATTCACAACATTTTCAATGTCGTCTTTAAAAGTTGTTTTATTGACCTCTAGTTCAATATTAATAATCAAGCGTTGGCGTGCCGCTTTTTCAAAATCATGTATGCCAATTGAAAAGTCTGCCTGATAATTTTTTAAAAATAAAGTATAAGTCAATTTAACTCTCTCTGATAAGGAACATAACATCGCGTTCTTGTGGGACTAAATGCTGCCCGCAATCGACGTGAATGGTTTGCCCATTGGCAATATTGGTGTTTACAAGCATCATTGCGGCATTGGCAATTGCCTGGGTTGATACTGGCCTTTGTAATAAATTCATGGCGCGGGTTTTGGCAAATTCTAATTCAGTTTGGTCGCCACTTTGCAAGGTGATGCCGGGGGCGATATTATTTATTCTTATGCCCTGTTTATCCATTTCCATAACAAGCATCGCCATAGCCCCCGATAGTGCAAATTTTGAAATTGTATAAGAAAAATAATCGGGGTTAAGGTTTTCAAGTTTTTGATCAAGGATATTTATTATATTACGTGGCAATGATTTATCGCTATATTTTGCGAATGCCTGTGTAATCAAAATTGGTGAAAGGCAATTTACCCGCATTGCCTCATCAAAAATTTGTTTATCTGCGGCTTTGGCATCATCATATTCAAAGACGGCGGCATTATTGATTATAGCTTGTAAATCAGGATGATTTTCGCAAAGTGCCTTTATTATTTCATCGATATTTTCAGGCTGGTTAAGATCAAAATAGACGGTTTCCGCCGCGCCACCAAATTCATTGATTTGTTTGGCAAGATTTTCGGCATCAGAATTCGATTTGTTGTAATGTATCAACACGTGCCAGCCATTTTGGGCGAAATGTTTGCAAATGCATTCGCCAATTCTTTTTGCGCCGCCAGTTACCAATATAGTTTTTGAATACATCATCAAGCCATAACATTAAATCATTTTGTCCGCAAATACGTATGAAAAACAAAAATTTCCATTCAATTTTTGTGTTAATTTGAGATGAAGTCAAATTTAAATTAGTATAAGTGTTTAGTATCTTTCAACTAATGGTTTGGCGTATATTCGTTGGGAAGGCTTCTTTACTATCCAATTACTTTTATGCTTGTTTGACAATTTTTAGGGTAAAAATGACTGAAGAAAAAAAGTTTCATCACGGCAACCTAAAAGATGAATTAATAGAGGCATCTATTAGTTTTGTTACGGCACAAAAAGATACTGAAATTTCAATGCGTGAAATTGCAAATTCATTGGGCGTTACCCATGCCGCAGTTTATCGCCATTTTGAATCCAAAAATGAATTATTGGCTGCTGTGGCGGCGAATGGCTATTTATTATTGGCAAAATACCTTGATGATGAATTTGTAAAGCTTAAAAATCTGCGGCCGCGCCCATTATTATTTGGTATGTTGAATGCCTATATTGATTTTTCTCTTGAACATGAGGGTTATTACCGCGTCATGTTTAACCGCGATGTCATTAAGTCTAGTGATGAGGATTTGGCAAATGCAATTGCCCAAAGTCGGATACCAATGCAAATGGCAATCGAGCGGATTACACAAAAGAATGGCTTTAGAGATACTTTATTAATTGCGACCTTGCCCAATGATATTTGGTCATTCTTGCATGGTTATATAACGCTTGTAATTGATGGTTTGCTTTATGATGGCAATTCCCCAAGCCAAACCCCAAAAATTTCAAAGCAGAATTATATAAACCTTATCCTGAATTCTATCCTAATATAAATGCCGCCAATGTTTACACACCGGCGGCATTCTCCTGATAGGTAATTTTTAATTATATTATTTTTTGTTTTGACGATTTTCAATCAAATCATCAACAACTGATGGGTCGGCAAGGGTCGAAGTATCGCCCAATGCCCCAAAATCGTCTTCGGCAATTTTGCGCAAGATACGGCGCATGATCTTACCAGAACGGGTTTTTGGTAGGCCGACTGTCGCAAACTGAATTTTATCAGGGCTTGCGATAGGGCCAATATGTTGGCGAACCCATGCCACAAGTTCTTTGCGCAATTCATCCGATGGCTCATCACCAAGGTTAAGGGTAACATAGGCATAAATACCTTGCCCCTTAATGTCGTGCGGATAACCAACAACGGCTGCTTCGGCAACTTTACCATGTGATACCAATGCCGATTCAATTTCCGCAGTACCAAAGCGGTGGCCAGATACGTTGATAACGTCATCCACGCGACCAGTAATCCAGAAATAACCATCTTCGTCACGGCGTGCGCCGTCACCAGTAAAGTAATTACCTTTATAGGTGGTGAAATATGTGGTGAAGAAACGGTAATGGTCATTATAGATAGTACGCATCTGACCCGGCCAAGAATCCTTGATAATAAGGTTGCCTTCGGTTGCACCCTCAAGCTCTTTGCCTTCGGCATCCACCAATGCCGGCTGCACGCCAAAGAATGGCAAGGTTGCCGAACCTGGCTTTAATGTGGTTGCACCTGGAAGTGGGGTAATCATTGCGCCACCGGTTTCGGTTTGCCACCATGTATCAACAATTGGGCAACGGCTATCGCCAGGAACTTCGTAATACCAGCGCCATGCCTCTGGGTTGATTGGTTCACCAACCGAGCCAAGGATACGCAGCGATTTACGTGAAGTTTTCTTAACTGGCTCATCACCGTCACGCATAAGCGCACGGATTGCGGTTGGTGCAGTATAGAAAATATTGACCTGATGCTTATCAACCACTTCCCAGAAGCGTGAGGCATCAGGGTATGAAGGAACGCCTTCAAACATCAATGTAGTTGCGCCATTCGCAAGTGGGCCATAAACGATGTAAGAGTGACCAGTTACCCAGCCCACATCAGCCGTACACCAATAAACTTCACCGTCTTTATAATCAAACACATATTTATGCGTCAAAGATGCGTGAAGCAAATAGCCGCCAGTTGTATGAAGAACCCCTTTTGGTTTGCCAGTAGAGCCAGAGGTATAAAGGATGAAAAGCGGGGTTTCCGCAGGATATGCAATTGGTTCACAACGCGGGGAAACGTGACGTGACGCATCATGATAATATACGTCGCGCCCCGCCATCATGCTAACCGGGTCACCAGTGCGTGCCACAACCAAAATATGTTCAAGTACAGGACACATATTAGCCGCAATATCCGCATTGGCTTTTAATGGAACGGTTTTACCGCCGCGAACCGAAAAGTCAGCAGTAATCAAAAGTTTACTATCGCAGTCTTCGATACGTTGCGCCAAAGATTCGGCGCTGAAACCACCAAAAACCACCGAATGGATTGCGCCAATACGGGTACAGGCAAGCATTGCAAATGCCGCCTCTGGAATCATTGGAAGATAAATTGTTACGCGGTCGCCCTTATGCACGTTTAATGAACGCAGGGTGTTTGCCCATTTTGAAACTTCAAGGTGAAGCTGTTTATAGGTATAGGTTTTGCTTTCTTTGGGATTATCGCCTTCCCAAATAATTGCGATTTGTTCACCACGGGTTTCAAGGTGGCGGTCAATACAATTATAGGAAACGTTTAATTCGCCATCTTTGAACCACTCAATGCCAAAAGTATCTTCGTCAAATGATGTGGTCTTAATTTGTGTTGGTTCTTTGAACCAATCTAATGTTTTCGCCTGCTCCGCCCAGAAAGTATCGGGGTCGGTAATAGACTGTTTGTACATTTCCTCATATTTTTCTTTATTAATATGGGCATTTGCCGCCAAGTCTGCGGGAGGTGCGTAATTAGACATATTTGGTATTCCTCAATATAAACCTTGTTTTGGTGAACCCTAGTTTTTTGATTTGTTGTTCTAACGGATGGCACATTTGCAAGATTTCATAGCTTATAGTCAACTACTACTTTGGTGCTATGCATTTTTTTTTATTATTTTTTGCAGTGTCGAATATTAGTAAAAACCTATTATTAGCAAGTAATAATAAGAATTAAATGGCGTCATTTGTTGGATAATTTATGGGCAACTTAGATAATTAGCAAGTAATAAAAATGAATAGTATGATTTTCTTAATAAAATAGTGTTTTATCTTGGTTTTTTTGTACATATACCTTTATTTTTTAAAATAATATAACAGGTCAGGGAGAATATAATTATAAATGACTGTTAATTATCTTAAGATCGATGATGCGATTCTCGCAGAATTGATTAATATGCACCGTTTGTTTCTTGCCAGAAATGGCGGGAAACGTCTTGTCTTACGACTTGCAGACTTTTCAAAGAAAGATTTATCAGGCGCAGATTTCACTGATGCAGACTTGACGGGGTGCAATTTTGAACATGCCCGCTTGGTAAAGGCAAAATTCAACCGTGCAGTTCTAACTGGTGCAAATTTCCGCAATGCTGACATGAAATCGGTAAGCATGTATCGCGCTGATGTGCGCGGGGCATATCTTGCGGGGGCCGACATGTCATTTGCCGACTTATCAGAAGTTGATTTCCGTGAGGGCGTGGTTGCGTATAGTGATAAGGTAAATGGCTTTACGGTTATAAAACATAAAAAAGTCGCTGGTGACGCAGAAAGTGCCAATTTTACTGGCGCAACACTTGATTCATCACGGTTTAATGGTGCTTCGGCAAATGGGGCGGTCTTTCGTGATTGTTCAATGCGTGGTGCAAAACTTACTGGTGCACAATTAAAAAATGCCGATTTGGGTGGCGCAAATCTTGAAGGGGCGGATTTAAAAGGCGCGCGTCTTGAAGGGGCTTTATTTCACGACGCAATCCTTACCCGTACTGATTTTGGTGGACGTATGCCAAGTGGTGATGCGGTAAAAGGTGCTTTAATGTCACCTGATGAAAAAGCTATGGAATCTGTTGATGAGCTAAAGGTTATGGCATCTGAGCATCAGGAATGGTGGAAAACCAATGGCAAATCTGGCCGCCATGCCAATTTTAGCAAACGGGACTTGCGCCCGCTGCCAACTTTTTTGCGTGGCATGAATTTAACGGCATTAACCGCGTCCGAAGTTGTGGCAACCGGAATTATTTTTATGGAAGCCCAATTGCAGGGGGCGAATTTTGAAAATGCCGATTTGCGCGGTGCGGTTTTCGTGAATTGTGATTTAAGGGGTGCAAGTTTTAAGGGTGCCGCCTTGTAAAAGCCGATTTTCGTGGTGCTAATCTGTCACCGCTTCCGGTAAATCAAACCACGATTAAACATGCCTGCTTTGATGGCGCAGAATTGCGTTATGCAAGGTTTGATAAATCCAACCTAGAACAGGCAAGTTTTATGGAGGCGGATTTGCATGGTGCGATATTTGCCGGTGCCAATCTAAAAGGCGCAAAACGTAGTCCACAGCCATCAGGAGCATAAAACATTTGCTTTGTTGTTTTGGTGCGCTAAATATTTGTTGATTAAATCAATTATTCACCGAAGCAGGAAGATAAATGTTACTAACCACCGCCACATGGCAAGAAGTCGAACAACGTATCAAAGCCGGAAAAACCGGAATTATTATTCCAATTGGCTCGCATGAGCAGCATGGGCCAACTGGTTTAATCGGAACTGATGCCCTTTGCCCGCAATTAATTGCGTATGAGGCGGAAAAAAATAATGATTTGCTTGTTGGGCCAACTTTTGCGGTGGGGCAGGCACAGCATCATATGGGCTTTGCTGGTTCTATGGCGCTTCGGCCATCAACTATGATTGCCACCATTGTCGATTGGACCAATTCACTGGTTAAGCATGGTTTTACACATATTTATTGGCTTAATGGGCATGGCGGTAATTGCGCAACAATTAATGCGGCATTTTCCGAAACCTATTATCCATATTCATTCAAAAATGAAAAAGCACCTTTCGCCCACAAAATGATGAATTGGTGGGAATTACCAAATATCACCAAATTATGCTTTGAAACGTTCCCAACTGGACATGGATCACATGGTACAGCATCCGAAGTTGCCTTGACATATTGGGGCTATCCAGAGCGCGAGGTTCTAAATCAAATGGTGCTTGACCCCAAAATTGCCCCAGAAGGTCCAATTCGTGATGCCGTAGATTACCGTAATCGCTTTGCCGATGGTCGTATATCATCCGACCCAACCCAAGCCACAGTAGAAAAGGGCGCAAAAATTGCCGAAGTTGCCGTTGCCGGTCTACTTGAAGATTTTGCGAAATTTTTGGAAAACTAGGCCGCGTTTTTGGTTACGTTCATGCGCACTTGCATAAAGCGTAGTGCGCGCCCGGCGGCATCAATTGGAACGTCATTGTATAGCTTGCCAAGCTTTTCGGCATTGCCCATACCTTCGTCACCTAAAACAAATACTGCCAGAGCAACAAATAGGCCGCGTTCCAAATCTTTGGCACGACACAACATTGCAAGGCCATCAATATCTTTGCGTTTAACAAGATTATCAATTGTTTGATAATCAAGCCCGCATAAATCGGCAAAAGCTAGGCGGAATAAAGTGTGGTCACCGTTGCGCCAAATATTTGGTAATTGCTGTGCCGAAAAGCTATTGGTTGATTTCATAATCAATAATTTGCGTTCCATACGCTCATAATCTTCGGGCAATGCGGAATTTTTAATTACAACGCGCTGTTTTGCTTTTTCCATTGCGCGGTTTAACTCTTCTGGGGTAACGCTTTGGTTACGCTCCATAATTTCGCGGCGTAGGTTTGGGCCAACCGTCATATAAACTTCGTTCAAAAACTCCAAAGGCACGCTTTGACGCATAACAAATGGATGGTGTAATGCGGGGTTTGCTTCGGCGCGCTCAACAACTTTTCCATAAGTTGTATCACCAATTTTTGCGCCTTCGTTACGTAATAATGATGCAACAACATTATCATCACCATGATCAACCAAGGCATCAGAAACCGCTTCGGAAAGGGTATCACGTTCGGTAACCGCTAATTGGTATTGGGTTTCATTGTCGGCAACGATTTGAATCAAGTCACCATCAGTGAATGATTTTGAAGAGCGGATAATCGGATACGCAACATCAATAGTGTCATTGGCAAGGGCAAGGGCAAGTTCACGCGGGGCTTCACCACCTTCAAACTTCATTGACAATTCTTTGCGCACTTCTTGGTTTAATTCAAACGCAACTTTTGCCATTAATTCGCCGAATAATGCGGTTTCAACTTGTGTTTTTTCTTCTGATTCAAAGAATAAATCAGTAATTTCGTTTAGAAGTTCACGTCTTCTTTCAGAGGAATCTACTTTGGCTACTTCCAATAATTTGGTATATCTTTGACCAATTTCCATATCGACCCCTAATGTAGTCAGTTGGCGGTTTGCCACAATTAATAAGTATAATTATCTTTGCATAATTAAGTAAATAAAACGTGCAAAAAACAATCAATAGCGATTATTTTCTGCGTAATGGGCCATTATTTTGGCTGTTATCTGCGCTATCTTCAGTTGCTGGTTCGGCATATTCATCAAGTTCGCGCTTGAAAATTTTTGAAAATAAGCCTTTCTTTTTCGGCTTGTTGTCTGCGTCAGTTTTTTCTTCGGTTAAAACGTCTTTTTCATTTACTTCTGGTGGCAATGGCACGGGCGCCGAATTTTCATATATTTTTGCCGCCTGATTGGCGTCAGAAGTTTGTGCGATACCCTGCCACTCAGATTCAACTGAATAGCGTGGGCTTTTTTCATTTTTCAACATATCGCGACGCATTGCGGCGGCATCAACCATACCGTCCTTATCGCGATATTTATCATATTCCATCTGGGTTTTTGCAGGTGGACGCAATGGGCCAAGATTGGCCTCTCTTACTGGTTTTTCAGCGGTATCGTCATTTTGTGTTGCGGCCTGTTGCTGCATGCTTTGCTGCTGCATTGCCTGTTGATTGGCTTGTTCAGTGGCGCGGGCAACAGAATATTCGGGAATAGGTTGACGTGCATGGTTTTGATAATTTACGTCATTGGCTGAATAGCTTTGTTGTGGTGCAGGAGTTGGTGTTGAATATTGATATTGCTGCTGTGCCTGTGGTGCGGGGGCATAGGTCTGCACTTTGGTCACCGGAATAGGCTGCTGCTGGTTTTGTGCCGGTTTATATTGTTGCGGCTGATAATTTGCCTGAGGTTGATATTGCGGCTGCGGGTTATATTTTTGCATTTGGCCTTGCTGCTGCTGATTAGTTTCAGGTCGTACAAAGCTTATGGCCCCACCTTGTGCCGCTTGTTGCGGTTGGGGGGTGTATTGAACTTGTGGCTGCGGCTGCGGTTGTTGATTGGCGCGCACATTCCAGTTTGGAGTATTTGCGGAAGAGCCATATTGCAATGGTGTGACCGCATAATTTCCTGCACCACGATTTTGATTATTTGGTACATTTTGATAATTTGTAGCCAGATTTTTTTGCGGGGTAGGTGTGTTTATCGGCGCTCCCATTGATTGCGTACGATGTGGCACACCAGAAATCGCACCAACAATATTTAATGGCGTTTGCGAAGAGGTAAGCTGGCAAACATTGGCCATTGCCGCCTGAGTATAATAAACGAATGATCCACATGACATATTTGCGGCACAGGCCTGCGCACATTCTTGAATGGTTGCGGTGCGCGCCATGCCTTGTGGCACATTATTACTGGTCATTTGTGTATTATTGGCCATTTGCGTATATTGGGCAAAGGCAAATGTCGTGGAAATTGCGGTCATTGCCACCAATGGCAAAGAAAAATAAAGACCTTTTTTAGGATTTAATTTCAACTTTACAGACACATTCTGCCCCTTGAAAAATGCAATTCGCGCAATTTTAAAGGAAATGTATTAAATTATTCGGTTAAAATTAGATTAAGATTTGACCAAAGCGGCTTTTTTCTCTTCTATCTCAAGCCATTCCATTTCATGATTATCAAGGGTTTCTTTGGCATTGTCCAATTCCACACTAAGGCGGGTAAATTCATCGGGCGATTTGGCATAAAGCCCGTCTTGAGATAGTTTTTCTTCTAGCTTGATAATTTTTTCTTCTAATTGTGGAATAAGCTTTTCAAGCTCGGTCAAGCGATATTCGTCTTTATAGCTTAGCTTGGTTTGTATCTTTGGTGCAGTAGGTGGTGGCGGGGATTTTTTAACCGCCACTTTTTGCGGTTTGTGGGTAATTAATTGCAAGTTTTGCGCCGCTAAATCACTCCAGCCGCCGGCGGTTTCAAGCCAACGCCCATCACCAAGTGGTGCTAATGTTGAGGTTACAACATGGTCAAGAAACGCCCTATCGTGGCTTACAAGAATGATTGTGCCATCATAATTTGCCAATACTTCTTCTAAAACGTCCAAAGTATCCATGTCCAAATCATTTGTTGGCTCATCGAGAACTAGGAAATTACTTGGGCGCGCCATCGAAAGCGCAAGCATAACACGGTTACGCTCCCCCCCTGAAAAAGAGCCAACTGGTTGGCGCAATTGCGCCGATGAAAACAAAAAGTCCTTGGCATAGGCGGCAACATGGCGCTGCACATCCTGCACCATAATCATATCACCACCATGTGGGGCAAAGGTTTCCCACAATGTTGCTTTGGGGTCTAATTTTGCACGGCTTTGATCAAGATACGAAAGTGTAAGGTTTTTGGCGCGGCGAATATTGCCACTATCGGCGTTTAATTCGCCCACAAGCATTTTAATAAGGGTTGATTTGCCAATACCATTGGGCCCAACAATACCAATCCGATCACCGCGTAAAATCCGCAAATTGAAATCTTTGATAAGTGGGCGCTTTTCATCATAAGCTTTTTGGACATTCTTTGCCTCAAGGACAAGCTTGGAGGAAATATCACCCGATTGTGCCTTAACACTTGCCGCAGCGCCCGAAAGATTTGCCAATGCCTGTACACGAGTTTCACGCATTTCATAAAGTCTGCGTAAACGCCCCATATTTCTTGAACGCCGTGCCGTTACCCCACGTGAAAGCCAATGGGTTTCTTCTTTTAAACGGAGGTCAAGTTTTTCAAGGGCGCGGGTTTCTTGTTGTTCAATATTTTCCGCCCATTCATCAAACGCCTTGAACGATTGCCCCAGTTTTTTTGCCTTGCCATTGCGCAACCAAAGGCACGAAGTTGAAACATTTTCCAAAAAGGTTCTATCGTGGGAAATTAATAGGATCGCACCTTTATACGCCTTTAATTTTTCCTCTAACGCTTCAATGGCGGCAACGTCCAAATGGTTGGTCGGCTCATCAAGCAGCATTAAATCTGGCTCGGCGGCAAAAACGCGCGCCAAGGCGGCACGCCGCGCCTCACCTCCAGATAAACCTTGGATATTTATATCTTCTTCAAGCCCAAAATCATGTAATGCGGCAATTGCTTGGGCGCGGACAATTCCTTGTTCGCGTTCATCATTATGGGTGCGCGGAATGTCTTGCGAAACCCATTCAACAATGTTGGAAAAGCCAGTGAAATCGGGTTCTTGAAATTGGGTGGAAATAAATGCGCCGGTTGCAAGTACCCGTTCACCCTTGTCAAATTCCATATGACCAGAAATAATTTGCAAAAGTGTTGATTTACCGACCCCATTGGGGCCAACCAATGCCATACGCTCACGCGTTAAAAGCGATAAATCCACCCCCGAAAATATCGGCTTCGCACCCCTTACAAGGCAAATATCTTTTAATTGAAGAACAATATCATTTGCCATTAATTACCGAGCGTAGCGAGTTAAACAATGTGTCAGAATTTTTTGGAAACCGCGCTTTTCAAAAAAATCTGTCCGCCTGTTTCCACTTTGCTAAGTGAGCGCGAAGCGCGAAGGCGGCAAAGTGAGAATGTGGTGGGTCTTGTTGGACTCGAACCAACGACCAGACCGTTATGAGCGGCCGGCTCTAACCAACTGAGCTAAAGACCCACTTTTCAAACCGTGTAGGTTGGAAACCTAACTAATGGCGAAAATTAAAAAAGCCAAGTGCAAATGTTGGTGAAATCTGCAATCTCTTGCTGCTTAAAGTTAATAATGCCGCAAAAAAGCCTAAAATCCGTCCTTATTGGGAGCAATTTGTTATAATATTATTCAGCTTAGACAATCTATTAACATAAAATACCCATTTAGGAGGACTTAATGAAGAATTTTAAAAATAAACTTGGTGTTATGGCTGCGGCATCTGTTTTAGCATCTGGTTTAATTGCCGGAAGTGCTTTTGCCCAGACTGCAACTTGTTGCAATCAGCCAACACCAACCACAATGTTTATAAATGCTAATGCTGAAATTAAGCAAACCCCTGATTTGGCAATTGTTTCTGGTGGTGTAATCACCCAAGCAAAAGATGCCAAAACCGCAATGGCGGACAATTCACGCGCCATGAATGCGGCAATTGCCGCCATTAAAGCAACTGGTATTGCCGATAAAGACATTCAAACCAGTGGTTTTGCCATCAGCCCGCAATATGTCTATGTTTCAAGCAAACCACCAATTATCAAAGGCTATCAGGTTTCAAACACTGTAACAGTGCGGATTCACGATATGGCAAAAGTTGGCCCAGTGCTTGATTCCATGGTTGAAAAAGGCATGAATAATGTTTCCGGCCCAAATTTCACCATTGATGACCCAGACAAGGCACTTGATGGCGCACGGGTTGAGGCAATGAAAAAAGCACTCGCACGGGCTGATTTATATGCCAAATCTGCGGGAATGAAAATTAAACGCATCACTTCAATCAGTGAAAGCGGTAATTATGTTCCACAAGCCTATGCCCCTGCACCAATAATGGCAAAAATGTCTATGGACGCTGCTGAAGCCGCACCAGTACAAGCCGGTGAGGTTTCAATGTCAGTAAATGTCAATGTTGGGTTTGAACTTGAAAAATAATTCACTAAATAAATTTGAATTATTGGTTTAAAGAGAAACTTTAAACAGGTTCAAAGAAGATGGCAAATAAAGGCGGAGCGGGTTCTATGATAGTGAAATTATTGGTCGCAGCAGGGATGGGCGGTCTTGCCGCAATTGGTGTCCCGAAACTTCTAGATAATCAAAAGCCCGCTCAGTCAACCACATTGGTTGCCGATAATCAATCTTCACGTATTGTTCCGTCCACCAAAACCGATGCTATTATGTCTTATTCACCAGTGGTGAAAAAGGCATCGGGCGCGGTGGTGAATGTCTATGCCCAATCAATCCAAAAGGGTCGGGTTGCCCTTGACCCATTTTGGGGTTTGTTGAAAATTCCTGACAAGGCGCAGCAATCGCAAGGTTCAGGCGTTATTGTTCGCGATAATGGCGTGATTGTTACCAATAATCACGTTGTAGAAGGTGCGCAGCAATTGGTTGTGGTTTTGGGTGACCGCCGCGAATTTCCGGCCAAAGTAATTGTTACCGACCCCCGCACCGATTTGGCGGTTTTAAAAATTGATACTGCTGGTGAAAAATTACCAACCCTAAACTTTGCCAATACCCAAAGCGCCCAAGTAGGGGATCAGGTTTTGGCAATTGGTAATCCGTTCGGTGTCGGGCAAACCGTTACCGCAGGGATTATTTCGGCACTTGCCAGAACCGATGTCGGCATTACCGATTACTCGTTTTTCATTCAAACCGATGCCTCGATTAACCCTGGTAATTCGGGTGGTGCATTGGTTGATATGAATGGTAATTTGGTGGGCATTAATACGGCAATTTTCTCACAAAGTGGTTCATCTGCGGGTGTTGGTTTTGCCATTCCTGCGGAAATGGTGAAGCGCGTGGTTGATGGCGCGGTTTCCACTGGAAAAATTGTGCGTGCTTGGACTGGTATTGGTGGTCAAACCGTTACTAACGACATGGCTAAAACCCTTAATTTACCAAAACCGTCTGGGGTTTTAATTACCGATATTTACCCCGACACTGCGGCGGCAAAGGCGGGTTTAAAACGTGGCGATGTTGTGGTTTCTTTAAGTGGAACTGCGGTCACGGATGCAAGCTCATTACGTTATTTGGCGGCAACCAAAGCACCAGGTGAAGATATTGTTTTTGAATATTATCGTGGTGGCAATAAACAAACCGTAACCGGAAAACTTACTGCCCCTGCGGGAAGCCGTGGTGATGAAAAACCAATTACTGGCAAAAATAGCTTTGACGGTATCAAAATCGTTACGCTTTCGCCTGCTGTTGCCGATGATTTGGGCATTGATATGTTCCAAAAAGGCGTTGTTATTACCAATGTTGACGGTAATTCAATTGCTGCACGCTCTGGCTTCCAAATTGGTGATGTAGTGCTTGAAATAAATAGTCAGCCTGTTACAAACGTCAAAGACTTTGAAGGCAAACTTGGCTCTGGTCGTCAGGGGCAGGTAACCATTTTACGCAATGGTCAGGCGATTACGGCAGTTTTATTTTTGTGAGTGATTTATTCAGTACTGATGAAAAGCCAATGGCGGGCGGTGATTTTCGCCCGTTATCGGAAGTTTTGCGCCCCAAATCCATTGCCGAAGTTGTTGGGCAAGACCATCTTTTAAGTGATGATGCCCCATTGGGGCAAATGCTTTTGCAAAAGCGGCTTTCATCCCTAATCCTTTGGGGGCCAGCGGGGGTGGGTAAAACCACAATTGCGCGGCTTTTGGCGCAAACAACTGGTATGGAATTTTTGCCATTATCGGCGGTTTTTTCCGGCGTTGGCGATTTAAAAAAGGCATTTGAGCAGGCGGAAAAATATAAACAAATGGGGCGTAAAACCCTATTATTTGTTGATGAGATTCACCGTTTTAACCGCGCCCAACAAGATGGCTTCTTACCCTATGTCGAAAGTGGTTTGGTAACATTGGTGGGGGCAACCACCGAAAACCCTTCTTTCGAGCTTAATTCTGCGCTTTTATCACGCGCACGGGTATTTGTTTTAAATGCGCTTGATGAGGTCGCACTTAACCAATTGCTTGACCGTGCCGAAGTCCATTTTAATCAAGAAAATGCGTTTGAAAATGATGCGCGCGCCACATTAATCGCGCTTTGTGATGGGGATGGGCGCTATTTATTAAATCTTGCGGGCGAAATTCTTGCACTTAATAAGGGTGATAAAATCACCGCTCCACAGGTTTTGAAATTCGCACAAAAAAAGCCGCAAGCCTATGATAAAAATAAGGATGAGCATTATAATCTAATTTCCGCCCTCCATAAATCTGTGCGGGCATCAGACCCCGATGCGGCATTATATTGGCTTGCACGGATGTTAAATGGTGGCGAAGACCCGATGTTTATTGCGCGTAGGGTAATTCGCATGGCATCCGAAGATATTGGACTTGCCGAACCCCATGCCTTGTCGGTTTGTATTGCCGCCAAAGAGGCATATCACCATTTAGGAACGCCCGAAGGCGAATTGGCATTGGCACAAGCGGTGGTGCATTTGGCGTGTAGCCCGAAATCAAATGCCGTTTATACCGCGTTTAAATCCGCACAGGTTTTAGCAAAACAAACCCAAAATGAAATGCCACCCAAACACTTCCTAAATGCCCCAACCAAAATGATGAAAGAATTGGGTTATGGCAAGGACTACCAATACGACCCCGATGTTGTGGGCGGGGTTTCGGGTCTTTCTGGCTTCCCCGAACGCATGGGGCAACCCAAACTTTACGCGCCCAAAGACACAGGCGCAGAGGCGCGGATATTACCCAAACTAGAAGCCTGGCGCAAATTACGCGGGGGATAGGTTTTTTTGCTATTTTTCTTAAATTGTCATCCCGCATTAATTGCGGGATCTTTTTATGAATAAAGTAGTTTATAAATTAGACCCCGCAACGAGTGCGGGGTGACAGCTTTAATTATTAATCCTTAATCCGCAACTTTGAAAAAAGTAAAATTAAAATCATTTTAGTAACAATCTCCTTGCTTCCCCCGTTGCCAAGGAAGCTGTCGCGTAGCGACTGAAGGGGGTTGGCGACGTTTAACTACCCGAAAATTTATTTATAAAATCACCGCCGCCGACCCCACCCCGTGTGCTTCGCACCCGACCCTCCCGCAAGGGGAGGGTAAAGTTTGTTACTCTTTGCTTCCCTTGTTGCCAAGGAAGCCGTTGCATAGTGGGTGAATGGCGTGGCGGTGGCGCAAAATTTGAAATAAAAATCAATAATAACAATGTGATGGTTTAATTTATATCATGTCCCATTTTATGTATGGTGCGAGATTATGGAAATTGTTTCCCTATCCCCAATCTACAAAACCCCTTTATAATAACGCCTTTAACAAAACTTGCGACAAAAAGAATGATAGCGTTTGATAGCATTTCACAGCGATTTTTTGGGGGGTGATTTTATGGAAATTGGGCGGTGTTTATTTGTTTTATATGGAATTTTATTAAATCAAAATGCTATCATTAATAAATTAAGGGATGTGGTGAATGTTATTTGCTTTATCATCTTGTTTCATAAAATCATTAGATGCCGGACATTTTTCTTGCAGAAAAATTCCGGTATGACAAAACCCGTAATTCGTAATCGTCCTCCTTGCCCTTTTTTCAATATCAATATAATCTTGTGAAATGCGTCCAAGCTTTTTAAATCCCATGTTTTTGCCTGTTGTCCGTATTAATGGTGTGGGGCCAAAAACTGCGCCTTTAATTGAAAAGGCAATTGGTGGGGATTTGGTAAAGGATGCGGCATTGCATTTGCCGTTTCGTTATCTTGATCGCAGGTTTAATTCCAAAATTGCCGATGCCAAAAATGGCACAAATGCGAATTTTGAGGTTTTTGTTGATGCCCATGAGCCGGCGGTAAAAAACCGCCCGTACCGCGTGCGGGTTTCGGATGATACTGGTTTTTTAACGCTCGTATTTTTTAACCCCAATCCGAAATATTTGTCTTCACGTCTGCCAACTGGCGCAACCCGCATTATTACGGGTGAGGTGATTGAAAGATATAATGAAAAACAAATGATGCACCCTTCGCGTATTCTCGATTTGGATAGTGATGAGTTGAATGTGCATTTTGAACCAGTTTACGCCAATGTTGCGGGGCTTTCGCAAAAAACTTTGGGTAAAATTTGTAAAGAGGCGGCGCGCCCTGCCGCCGATTTTCCTGATTGGTTGTCAGATGATATTAAATTCCAATATGGCTGGCAAAGTTTTGGGCAGGCGTTGCAAACCGCGCACAACCCATTACATGAAAGCGATATTTTACCAGATGCCAAATCGCGCGAACGTCTTGCCTTTGATGAGTTTTTGGCACGTCAATTAACCCTGCAAATCGCCAATAATGCCCGCAATAATGATATTGCCGAGCCTTTGATTGGTGATGGCAGATTGACCAAGGCATTGATTGCCAAAACAGGCTATATCCCAACCAATGCACAGGCGCGGGCTTTTAATGATGTTGCGACCGATTTGGCGCGTACCCGCCCGATGCTTCGGCTTTTGCAAGGTGATGTTGGGGCGGGCAAGACATTGGTGGCGGCGTGGGGTTGCGTTAAGGCGTGTGAGGCAAAGATGCAATCGGCATTTATGGCCCCCACCGAAATATTGGCGATACAACATTATAATTCACTTAGCCCAATATTTGCAGAAATTGGTATCAAATCGGCACTTTTAAACGGAAAAGTAAAAGGTGCGGCGCGCCGTGAAATTTTGGAACAATTGGAGGCGGGGGAAATTAATGTTCTGTTCGGCACACATGCCTTGTTTCAAGAAAAAGTAATTTTCAAACACCTTGCCTTTGTTGTGATTGATGAACAGCACCGTTTTGGCGTTAATGCACGGCGCGCCCTTTTGCAAAAGGGGCGGATGCCGCATTTATTGTCAATGTCGGCAACCCCAATTCCGCGCACACTTTCGATGGCGCTTTATGGCGATATGGACACAAGTATTTTGGATGAAAAGCCAAAAGGGCGCGAACCCATTGAAACCCGCGCCATGCCAATGGATAAATTAGGCGAATTAGAGGCGGCCGTTAGGCGCGCCATTCAAAATGATGACCGTGTCTATTGGATTTGCCCGTTGGTTGAAGAAAGTGAAAACCTTGATGTTACCAACGTTCTGGACCGCTTCAATCACTTAAAGGCACTATTTGGAGATAAAGTCGCGCTTATACATGGTCGCCTAAAATCCGCCGAAAAAGATGCGGCAATGGAACGTTTCAGGACTGGGGATGCCAAAATTCTGGTTGCAACCACGGTGATTGAGGTTGGGGTCGATGTCAAAGAGGCAAGTATTATAATTATTGAACATTCCGAACGTTTCGGCCTGGCACAATTGCACCAATTGCGCGGGCGGGTAGGGCGCGGCGATAAAAAGAGCCATTGTTTATTGCTTTATCAATCACCACTTGGTGAAACTGCCAAAAGCCGGATTGAAACCCTGCGGGCGACCAATGACGGCTTTGTCATTGCCGAAAATGATTTTGAATTGCGCGGTGGTGGTGATTTATTGGGTTTAAAACAAACAGGGCTCCCGAATTTTAAAATTGCCGATATTGCAATTCACAAGGATATTCTACCAATTGCTAGAAGCTATGCCAAAGAGATGCTTAAGGATGAAAATGCCAAGGATATGATTGACGGTATCATCCAACTTTTTGATTTGAATGATGCGGTGCATGCCGACTAGATTTTAGGCCAATTAATTATTTTGCGGCACACATTTCTTTGCTGGCTTCGTCATATAAAAGCGTGACGCTACATTCACCTGTTATATCTGAAAGAACTGCTTCGACCTTGCCATCCTTATCTGAACAGCCTTTCTTAATGCCATTTGGGTGATGAAGCTCATAGGCTTGGTTAGCATAAACATTACCTGTGGCCGAAGTTATTTTAAATGGGCCACATTTGCATCGTTCACCAACAAGGCCTTTGCATGAAGAACCTTTTGGCGCATCCATCAATTGAAAGAGTTTTAAGTCACGCGGATCTTTTGAAAAAATCACGGAAATTTCTTTGGTTTTTTTTAAATTAAGCTTCCATTCAAGTGCAACCATGCCGTCGCCCAATTCTGTGGTCTTGTCGGCATTATGCTTTAAAATCCATTCTTTTGGTAATTCAACACGGGTTAGTAATTTGAATTTATTGATATAGTTTTTGGTAAGTTGTTTGTAAAAGGGGTCTTTGTTATCTTCCTTATCAAACCCTTGAACCACAGAATATATTTGATAGGCATCATTTGATAATTGATTATATTCTGTAAGGCGTAAAAAGCTTGGGATTTCGTCTTCCCCTCTTCCGCTTAAAAGTTTTGTATCCCATAATTTATCAAGGCTTGTGTCTTCGTGCCATTTTATGTGATAGGTATCGGGGGCGGTATTATAAATATCGCTTAGGTAATCTTTTTGTTTTAAATTTTCAAAAGATTGTTTGCGATATTCATCTATATCAAATTTATCACCTTTTTCTTGGTATATGCTTTTGATAAAGCCTTCGAGGTTATTGAATTCACCTTCATAGGTGGCGCTAATTTGCCCGTCTTTGTTGATTTTGACGATTTCTGCAACCTTTTGCGGGGCATAGGCGATGCAGCCGGCAACAAAGGCAATTAATAAGAGCAAAAATGGTGTGATTGCGCGCAAGGATTTGGGCATTAAAGAACCTAATGAAATAATAAATTCTTTTATGCCCAATTACCCAATTAATAAAGTGCTATATTTTAGTAACAATCCAAAAGCCAAGAACAATAATCACGGCAAATGCACCAGTAACCCAATAAAGCTGTTTTTCAATAAATGGCTCAATACTTGGGCCAAATTTTGCCCCTGCCCAAGCCACTAGGAAAAAGCGTGCGGCACGGGTGATTGCCGATGCCAAAACAAAAATCCCAAAGTTAAAATGCGCAAGCCCAGAAGCAATTGTCACAAGTTTAAACGGAATAGGGGTCAAACCTTTTATCAAGATAATCAATGCGCCCCATTTTTGGTATTGTTCCTGAAAATGCACTAATTTATCGTCATAATGATAAAAGTGCATCAATGGTTTGCCGATAGATTCCATCAAAAACATGCCAATTGCGTAACCAAAACAACCACCCAATACCGAGAAAATCGTTGCGATTATTGCCGTGCGTACCCAGCGTTCAGGACGCATGGTGGACATTGGCAAAATCATAATATCGACCGGAATTGGAAAGAACGAAGCCTCGGCAAATGAAACCATTGCCAAAGTCGGGTCAGCCTTAGTAGAGGCTGCAAGTTCGCGTAATTTTTGATATGTCTTTTTAAGCATGCCGTGCCTTTAAAGAGTTTTCATGAAATTTTGAATAAGTATTTGCATATTGGTTTGTCGATTGCGTGAGGTTGCAAAGATAAAGGCCATTAGTGTTATAAAACTAATCACCCCACCTCACGAATTATCTTTCAAATAATATTTTAAATTAAACTACCCCGGAATTTTGGACCAGATCACATCATTTATCATATTGCTGCTAAGGCGACCTTGTTCTTGTAAAGAATGAAAGGCCCCCAAAATGGTCAAATCAGTATTTGCAAGGCGATAACCAATTTGCGATGGTGATTTTACCTTTGGCGTAGTTGCGATAAAAACAGCCGCATTTGCCTTTGACTTTGAATTTAAAATCCATGCCAATGCTGCCGCCTTTTCAGGCTGATTTATATGAAAGTTGGGGTCAAGAACAAAGGCATTTTGTAATGCCAGGATTATGTCGCCAAGTCCGGATTTGTTTATTAATTGATGGGGCACGCCCGCTTTGTCAAGCAATTCGATGCCGCCTGCGATTTTTAAAATTCTGTCGTTCAGCAAGAATAGCAAGAAAATCTCCCAGTGATTAGAAAAGCAATGTATCAGCAAACAGTAAAGATTTAATTATTCAACGGTTTCCGTGAGAAAATGCCGCAGTTGCTTGTCATCGATTTCAACAACCCATACATCGCGATCTTGTTTTATTCGCTTTTCTATATACTCATCGGTAAGTTGTTCTGCCATACGGCAATCAATTTCGCCTTTAAGAACGGTTTGCGAAATATCAACAAATATTAAATCGCCATCCATATTGCGTGATTGAATTAGAATACGAGGGATTTCCCGAAAGCTAATAATTTTTATGATTATGCTGCCGGCATCTTCATCACCCTTGTGAACAATATAACCAGATGCACCCGCAGCATGGGCGCGCGCCAAAAGGGCATCAATCCAAAATCTAATTTTTATATTGCGCATCATTGAATTATTTTACTTCAAATTAAAAGAATTTTGCCAAGACAATTATATGAAACATTTTAATACTCTGATAATCACGATTTTGCTTTCAATATTTTTTGTGAATTCAGCAACAGCACAGGTTTCACCGCTCGAACAAACATTTGCCGAGCGGGTCGCAATGCGTGAGCTTGATAAAAGATGCAATCTTTTTACCACATTTGAACGACGCGCGATGAATGCCTTTGTGATGCAGGCGCGCGGCGATATTTTGCGTCAAAATTGGGATATGGAAAGGGTTAATCTATTAATTAATCAAGCAAAGCAGGGGGTGGCAAATAAACCATGCTCTGACCCATTGGTGCAATCTGAAGCCAATCGCTTGAAAAAGGCGTATAATGGCTGGAAGTCGCAATTTATTGTGCAATATCCGGGTGAAAAAAGTTCATGGACCGCATCGCGGGCCGGTGTTGATAATTGGCGTGCCTGGCAAGATGTTGGCGGTGGGGTAAAGGTTGGTTATGTTTTGGCGCAAAATGGTCTGGCATTTGCGGTTGAAACCAATAATATGTCAATTGCTGGCGCGCGTGTATATCTTCGTAATAGCTTACGGATTGGCTTGCCAACCCAATCAATGCGCGGCAAACCCGCATTAAGAATTGGCACAGATTCCTATATTGCGTCATATTCAATTGGTGCGCAAACCAAAAGAAGCGTTAGTAGTAATACAGAAAATGGAAAATTATTTGTTTTTTCCAATGATGTTACGCGCAAAACCGCAACCCTTGATCCCCGCGATTATTATGAGGTTGAGTTGTTTGACGCCATGGGGCGCACAACATCTTATGTTGTCGAGGTTGGGGACGTAATCACCGCATTTGCCTTTGGCGCCGAGTTTTAATTTTTTGGCAATTCAACCAAAACTTTGGTGCCTTTGCCGGGGGCTGATGAAAAGCTTAGTTTGCCATTATGAAAATCAACCAGCTTTTTAACAAGGTTAAGGCCAAGGCCTGTGCTGCGGGTGTTTTGCGGATTGTCTTCACCCGATACATATGCTTCGGTAATATGTTTTAATTCTTCGGCATCCATGCCTTTGCCAGTATCGCTTACCTCAATCCATATTTTATCATCATTACCAAAGCATGATAAATTTATTTGCCCGCCTTGGGGGGTGAATTTAATGGCGTTGGAAATCAGGTTTAAAATAATTTGCCGCACCGAACGGGCATCACATTTTGCAATTAACTCGCCAATGCCATAAAAATTAAGGTTCACGCCTTGGCGGCCTGCGTTTTCTTTCAACAATGAAATCGCGCTTTTGCAAATTTCGACTAGATTATTTTCGGTGAAATTAAGGTTATATTTGCCCGCCTCAATTTTTGACATATCAAGAATATCGCCAACTAAATCGAGAAGGTGATTGCCGCTTTGTTGGATATAGCCAAGATATTCTTTATATTTGGTGTTTAATGGCCCAAAAACCTCTTCTTGCATGGTATCGGCAAAGCCAAGGATTGCATTCAAGGGGGTTCTTATTTCATGGCTCATTTCCGCGAAATATTGGCTTTGATTACTTGGCTTTTCGATAATTTCTTTGCGCACAATTTCTTGTGGCACAAGATTTGTATTTGTGGTTTTAATGAAAAATAGGCGCAAGGTTAAATATGATGAATAAATTATAACTAGCCAAATCGCCCAATCATAATAAGCTGCACCAATTAATTTTCCCCATAAAAATGAGTAAATGGCAAGAATTATGGCAACTATAAATGTGCTAATGATGCCGACAAACTTTGAAATATCGTAATTTAATGCCGCAAGTATTATCCAGACGCAAACAATTCCGGTAACGCCCCCAAGGCCGCCATAAATCGCACCAAGGAAGATTGCCGCAGCGGCAACAAGAAGCAAAATTACTTGTTTTTTTACGTTGAAAATGGCGAAAATTATTGAAAGAAAAATTAGCGCGGCCGAATAATTAATAATATCGCGAAAGAAAACATTGCCTTTATTGAATGCAATATTCAAAGCTATGAAAACGGCAATAAAAATTGCCCCGCCAATGTCGATTACCATTGGCAGACCAAAACTTTTTTTATTGGTTGCGTTTTTGCTTAATTCCATTTTCTTTCAATTGTCTAGTATATAGATAAATATTGGCGTGGTCGCGCCATTTCCCTTAATTGGCGAGAAAAAACTGCAATTAACGGATTGTGTTTGCAATTCTCGCTTTATAAGGGTTAGGGAATAGGAAAGAACATGTCTGAAGTTGCTGAACGTATCGAAGAATTAAAAGGCGAATTTGAATTCCTTGATGATTGGGAAGATCGCTATCGTTATATTATTGATATTGGCAAAGACCTTGCCCCTTTATTGCCTGCGCAAAAGAATGATGAAACCAAGGTTCGTGGCTGCACCTCACAAGTTTGGCTGATTATGGAAAAAGATGCCGCAAACGGCAATTTGGTTTTTCATGGTGAAAGCGATTCAACCCTTGTTCAAGGATTGGTTGGGGTTTTAATCCGTATTTATTCAAATGCAAAAGCATCTGATATTGCCGCCATTCCACCGGAAAAGGCGCTTGCAGAATTGCAATTATTTGATGCTTTATCGCCAAGTCGCGCCAATGGCCTAAAATCTATGGCAAAAAAAATCACCGAATTTGCAATAGCTAATTCTTGAGATTTGCGGCGGGCGGAATTTCATTTAAAAGCCGTTCGATATTATCAAGATAATTATCAAAATCAGCTTCATCGCGCTTGTCCTCAATTAGGTTGCAGGCGTATGAAACCGTGGTTCTATCGCGACCAAAGGCGCTTGCCACACGGTTAATGCTAATACCAAAGCCGACATGGGTAAGATACATTGCAATTTGTCGTGCAAAGGCGCTTTGCGGATTGCCGCGCGTTGGCGCAATTATGTCGTCTTTTATGCCATTAGAAAAAGCGATGATTTCACTTACGACACGGACAATTGCCATGTCTTTTTCAACTTCAGCGATTTTTTCTTTTCGGGATATTCGATTATTCATTTTATGCTCTTTTAAAAATCAAGAACACAAAATTAAACAAAGCTTATTATTGTTGTTACTGTTATAAAGAACAGGTGGTTTTTGACAGCTTTGATTACGCGCTACGTTTAAATTGCATTGCCCAAACCGGTGCGCGTGTGCCGCCAATGCATAAATCAAGGCCGATAACCGAATTAACAATTCCATTTTCACCTAGAGGCAGGCGAAGCCAATGGCGCTCTTGCCCGTGGCGCGAGATGGTTTGAATTTCTGCACAGCCGCATTCAGGGTTTTTACTATTGATAATTTCTTCAATCGTATCAATAGAGCCACAAAGACCACGTTTTAAAAGCGTTTCTTTGGGGTCAGAGCTAAAGATGTCGCGCAGGTTAGAGCCAACGACGCGCACTTTGTAATTTTCGTTATCTGTTGCTTCTATTAACGAAATAAACGGTAATAATGGCCCAAATCCACATGGTGAGAAGGTTTTACGACTTGGCATATCTTTGCCTGCCGCAGCCATGCGCCACACATCAAATAAAAACCGCTGTTCGTCCAAAACCAATCTGGATCTAAAGTTTTCCACTGCAAGCCCCTAAAGTAGAATCCGTGTTTTATTTGTATTGCCCCAATTGCTAAAAACGCATTTTTGATTTGTTTTTAACCGAGAATCAGTATCGGTGATTTGGGTGGGTGTGCGCAAGAGTCTAAATGCTAATAAAGTAATAATTTTTATATTTTTACTGCATTTTGTCGTTTCGATATCGAAACAATCCCTAATCTATCTTATTGATAATATTGGACAAATAAAAAGTATTTTTTGTCGATTATGAATACTATATCTATGTTAGCTAATTACCAAACACTAATCGCGAAGTCTTCATAGATGTAGAGAAATCGAGGTTTTCATCTTGTTCCATTTGGCTTGCAAGAATTGGTGACATCGCAGATGTTAATGACCAATTCCAATAACGAAGAACGGTTTGCGCGCAATTTATTGACAATGTGTCATAAACCAATGATGCGCGGGCAAAGGCATCCGGTTCGTCTGGATTGTCATTTATCGGGCGATCCATTCCTTTCCATAGCATACGCAAATGGCGGCGTTTAAGTCCGGTCGCTTTACATAAAACTGCAACCGGCTCGCCGGCAGGGTCGGTAAAGATTTGTGCGCCACAAGCAGGCTTGATACCCGCAAGGAATGAAATTTCCCTGATTGTGTCAAGGTTAAAGTCTACTTCGAATGCTTCGACGGCCGCTTCGAGAGAGGCGAAGGGTGATTTTTCAATTGCCGCACGGTTTCTTTGACGACGTTCGATAAATTGCAAGCTTTTGCGAACCAAAGCATCTTGCCAATTATCTGCCGCAGCGCGCGCGTAAATATCTTGTGCCGCATCAAGTAGGGTAAGTCTTTCAACCGCAAAGCGTTGTAAAATACGTCTTCTATCCTCGGAATTTGCCCACCAAAACATAGTAAAACCATGTGACGGGCGTAACTCTGGGCGTTTAAGTAAATAGGTTACCAATTCGGTATAAGATTTTGACATTGCGGTCAAAGTTTCGACCGCAGTATTGGCAAGGCGCGCACCTTCATTGCGTAAAAGGGCAATGCATACGTCAAGCTCGCCAAATTCAACTAATACGTCGCTTACTACTTCATTGACGCTTTTGCGCTGTGCGATAAGGATGCGATGTTCGGAACTGACGGTTGGCGATTTGGCACAGGCGATTAAATCCGAATCATTAAATGCGTTTGAAACCTGCAAAAGCGGGCGTGCAACTTCTATCTCATTACGCGATAAAAAGCGAAGCAAAAGAGGGTGGGCGTCAACAAGTTGTGAAATACGTTTGGAGCAACGGACACGGGTTTGTAAATCAACATCACGCAGCATTTCAATCAGCAAATCCGCAGCCATATGGCGTTCTTGCGGGGAAATGCGCGACGATGGCAAGCCAACAACATCCTGTAAGCGGCGAAATAATAGTCCACGAGTACGCACCATTGAGAGATTAGTATCGTCAATGAAGCTGAAACCCTGTGCTTGGGATTCATTTAATTCTTCTTGGATTATCTGCTGCATACCATTTACCATTGCTTGTATAATATGCAGATAAAAGATTAATAAAATGTATCAGCAATAGAAAAAGCGCAGCATCTATAAAGTTCTAGTAAATAAATACTGCGCTATTGATAAATATTTGATTAAATAGAATAATCATACTCGTTTATGCCACGATTTCCGATTTTTATCTTTTCACATAGCGAAATTACAGACGGAAGTATATTGGCAAAATAGAAATCACAAAGTGCAGATGCGTTTTTGAAATTGTGATTAATTGGTCCGGTTGCGGCGTTATTTTTGCCTTTAAGCAATAATGCGGCACCAAGAACTGTTCCTGCGGCTTCAAGGAAATAATTTGCGGCAATAAGCGCGCTTTGCATTCCATCACCTGATTGCCATTGTATAAGCAATTTTGCCACCTCATCCAAATTATCCAAGGCAGCAAGCAATGCAGTCTTATGTTCCGCAGAACTTGCGGCATCATTGGCGATAGAAGTGATAATTTCACTTATATAACCAAAGCCTTGTCCTTTATCGAATGCAAGTTTGCGTCCGATTAAATCAATCGCCTGAATAGAGTTTGTGCCTTCATAGATTGGCGCGATACGGGCATCGCGCAAATATTGCGCTGCACCAGTTTCTTCAATAAAGCCCATACCGCCATGCACCTGCACCCCAAGAGATGCATTATCAACACCAATATCGGTTGAAAATGCCTTGGAAATTGGGGTTAAAATCCCCTCAATGCTTGTCCATTTTGCCTTTTCATCACCTTCTAGGCACTCTTTCATATCAATCGCAAAAGCATTTAAATAACAAATGCCACGTGCAGCCATGGTTTTGGCGTGCATGGTAAGGATTGATCGCTGAATATCAGGGTGTTTGATGATTGGTGATGAGGTTTCGGTGTCACCCAATGCCTTACCTTGACGGCGATCATGGGCATAAGATTTTGCCTTTTGCAATGCCGCTTCGGAAACTGAAACGCCCTGTAAACCAACATTAAGACGCGCATTATTCATCATGGTGAACATGCAGCGCATACCCGCATTTTCACCACCAATAAGATAGCCAATTGCACCTTTTTCATCACCCCAAATACCTTCACCATATGCCATAACGCAGGTTGGTGACGAATGGATACCTAATTTATGCTCAACCCCAATTGGGCCGGCATCGTTACGAATGGTATAATTGCCCGCCGCATCTTTTAGGAATTTTGGAACGATAAAGAGCGAAATCCCTCTTGTGCCAGCCGGTGCATCGGGAAGGCGCGCCAATACAAGGTGAATGGTATTTTCGGTTAAATCATGGTCTCCCCAAGTAATGAAGATTTTTTGACCATAGATTTTATAGGTTCCATCGGCTTGCGGAATTGCCTTGGTAGTTAATGCGCCAACATCTGAACCAGCTTGTGGTTCAGTAAGGTTCATTGTTCCAGTCCATTCGCCGGTTAAAAGCTTTTCAAGATATTCGGCTTTTTGCTCATCTGAACCGTGGGCATTAATTGCCTCAATCGCACCCGCAGTAAGCATTGGGCAAAGGCTAAATGCCATATTTGCCGAACCGATGGCCTCGTTAATGGCAAGGCCGATGGTGCGCGGCAAACCCATGCCGCCAATTTCGGCATCGAATGCAGCACCCTGCCAGCCGCCTTCAACAAACGCCTTATAAACAGGGCGAAGAATTTCTGGAACCACAACTTTTTTCTCATCGCTTAGTTTTGCGCCAATTTGGTCACAAGTACGGTCGGTTGGGGCGATAACTTCATCGGCAAATTTGGCGGCTTCATCAAGGATTTGCACCCAAAGATCCGTATCAAATTCTGCGAATTTTGGCTGTTCAAGTAAATCTTGAACCTGAATTACAGAATTAAGACAATATAGCATGTCATTAAGTGGCGTTTTATATGTCATTTTACCCTCTATTTTATTTTAATCTTGAAACTTTGCGACTTTTAATTTTTAAAGTCGTCTATCACACAAATATGCTGCACCGCAAAGAAAAAAATGTAGCTTTTTGCTAATATAATAGTCTTATTACGCAACGTAATTTATACAAAATTGACACGCTAAATGACGAAAATCTTATTTTGGTATGCGTTTTTATATGTCAGCTAAAAATCTTTAAAAGATTGACTAATTGTTTCTTTATTTTAATTTCGGCTTTAATGATAGAAAATCGCAATAAAGTGATTTAACTATGCTTGGAGAAAAAAATGATACGCACAAAAATTTTAACATTTTCTGCTGCTGCACTTGCCATTTCGACACTTGGCGGTTGTGTTATTACCGATAATTCACAGGTTGTAAGCTCTGTGGTTTCTGCACCAACCGAAATTTCGCCGATTGCATCAACTGCGGCAAATCTAAAAGAACAGCCATCAGGTACTTATGAAATTGAACCAACCCACTCAAAAGTTTTTTGGCGTGTGACGCATATGGGCTTTTCAAACTACACAGCGGCATTGAACAAGGTTTCAGGCACGCTTAATTTTGATAGTTCAAATGTAACCAATTCAAAAGTTGATATTACAATTGATCCAAATGTTGTTGATACTGGTAACCCTGCTTTTGATAAAGAAATTGCTGATTTATTCTTTGAAACCGGAAAATACCCAACCATTAAATTTGTTTCAACTTCATTGGTTAAAACTGGCGATGTAACTGGCGCGTTGACCGGCAACCTTACTTTCCACGGCGTTACCAAACCTGTAACCTTGCAGGTGAAATTTAACGGTGGTAAGATTCACCCAATGCGCGGTGTTCAGGCAATGGGTTTCTCTGCCGTTGGCAGCTTTAAACGTTCTGATTTTGGGGCGGATAAATATGTTCCAATGGTTGGCGATGAAGTAAACCTTATTATTGAAACCGAATTCTTGAAAAAATAAAATAATAAGAGGCGATAATGACAGAAGTTCAGGTTAAACGTTATAATTTTGTTGCGATGCTTTTGCATTGGGCAATTTTTCTATTGCTTATTTATGCGATTTACCTTGGCTGGTCCACTGAATCCTTACCTAAGGAAAAAGTGCGCGAAGTTATGCAAATCCATAAAAGCGTTGGCTTAACCATTTTGCTTCTGTCATTATTCCGCCTTGCATGGCGTATCATGAACCCACCGCCACCATTGCCACCAATGCCACGCCGTGACCAGATTATTATGGCGGCAACCCATCACAGTTTATATTTGTTGATGATTGGTATTCCGTTGATTGGTTGGGTTATGATTTCTTCTAGCTCTTTCAAATTCCCAACCAAATTTTGGGGAACTTTTGAAATTCCATTATTGCCGCTTACTGGCATGGAAACAGTGCATCATGTAACTGAATTCCTTCATAGCAAATTGGTTTGGGTTGGCATTGTTCTTGTGGCATTGCATTTTGCTGCCGCGCTAAAACATCAATTTGTTGATAAAGATAATCTTATCAAACGCATGCTGCCTTTTTAAACAGGTTTTAAAATGACAAAAATTAATATGAAATTGGTTGCGCTGGCTTTTGGTGTGGCAGGGGTCTTTGCGCCTTTAAATTCCGCACTTGCTGATGCACCACTTTGGAAAGTTAATGCGGCACAAAGCGGGATTTATTGGTCAACCTCATGGACCAATCAGCCCGTTACCGGAAATTTCAACAATTTTTCGGCAAATATCAAATTCAACCCAGATGATTTGAAATCATCATCGGTGGTGGTGAATATACCACTTAACCCAATTGCAAGCCCATCGCGTGAGGCGATGGATAATCTACCGCTAAAAGATTGGCTTGATACCAAGGCGTTCCCAAATGCGAAATATGAAAGTAATTCATTCCGTAAAACCGGTGCCAATAGCTATGTTGCCGATGGTTTTTTAACGTTAAAGGGCGTTAAATATAAACTTGCCTTGCCATTTACACTGCAAACCAATGGTAATCAGGCGGTTATGACTGGCAAAGTTGTAATTGACCGCATGAAGTTAAAAATCGGCCTTGCTTCTGATGGCAAGGGTGAATGGGTTTCGCGCAATGTAACCGTAAATATCAAAGTGACAGCGACAAAGTAATAAATACTTGGATTTCATTCTCAATTGTTTTATTTGGCGGGTGTGAATAATATTTACCCCGCCAATTCTTTAAATATTGACCGCGCCATTGAAAGTTTGAACAATGGCGAACTTATCGGTTTGCCAACCGAAACCGTTTATGGCTTGGGTGGGGATGCAACCCGTGACGATGTGGTTGCCAAGATTTTTGCCACCAAAAACCGCCCGAATTTTAACCCCCTTATTTCCCATGTAACTGGCCTTGAGATGGCAGAAAAATACGGCGTGTTTGATGAAATTGCGCTAAAAATTGCCGAAATATTCTGGCAAGGACCACTTACTATTGTTGTTCCAAAACTCGTTGGTGGTGTTTGCGATCTTGCTTGTGCGGGTCTTGAAACCATTGCACTGCGTGCACCAAAACATAGAGTGGCACAGGATATTATCGCGGGCTTTGGTAAGCCGATTGCCGCCCCTTCTGCCAATGTGTCTGGTTCAATTTCCCCAACTTCGGCCAATGATGTTGCAACCGAGCTCGGCAATAGTTTGGGCGTGATTATTGATGGTGGTGATTGTGTAGTTGGGCTTGAAAGCACGGTTGTTGGTGTCTTTGACGGCGAAATCCATTTGCTACGCAAAGGCTTTTTTACCGCGCAAGACATCGAAAAGGCAATTGGAAAACGGGTTTTAATCCCAAGCCTTAATGATGAAAATGCGCCAAAATCCCCAGGAATGTTATTGCGCCATTATTCACCCAAAGCAAAAATGGTTTTAAACGCCGATAGCGCGGAGGCGGATGAGGTGTTTTTGGCATTTGGCACTATCCCGCAAAATGTATGCGGGCAAATAATCCAATTATCCGAGACCCAAAACCTAACCGAAGTTGCCGCCAACCTCTACCGCGCCATGCGCAATGCCGATTTACAAACCCCAAAAACCATAAAAGTCGCGCGCATTCCAAATACTGGGCTAGGTGAGGCGATTAATGATAGGCTGCAACGCGCGGCGGGCAATTTATAATTTTATCATACCAAATTTATGAAATAAAATTCCAAACAGACCTATTTAAATTTATAGGTTTATGACCATAGTGCGTCATTTAGTGATAATTATTCAACAGATTATGCGAATTTAGAAAGTGAATATAATTATCCATTGCATTAGATTTTTTTTATAATTATTATTTAGCGAGTGCTATAAAATCATTGATTATAAAATTTTTGGGGCGGAGTAATTTATGAAAATTGCAAAATCTGTATTGAAGCTAATGATACTTTTCTTTTTTGCAATAATTCCGTTTTCAATGGATACAAGTTTTGCTTATGCGCAAAGCATGAAGCCAGTAGCAAATAATGATCCTGCTAACAAAGCAGAGGCCAACATATATTATGAAAATGGCGAAAAAGCTAATGGTGCAGCAAGTTATACTCTGGCATTAGAATACTATAAAAGCGCTGCCAATTTAGGTAATGCTATGGCAATGAATAAGATTGGTTTTTATTACCAAATCGGATATGGCGTAAACGTAGATTATGCCAAGGCAATGGAATGGTATAAAAAATCTGCCGCACTTGGTAATAGTGATGCAATGAGCAATATTGGCAATTTGTATATTGACGGACAAGGTGTTCCCAAAGATTATGCCAAGGCATTGGAATGGATGAAAAAATCCGCCGCACTTAACAATCCAACTGCATTTAATAACATTGGTTTTATCTATGAAAATGGTGGAGATGGCGACGATTATTCTAAATTAGGGCTTTCAGATGAAACATCTAAAGTGCTTGCTGGATATGGTGTAAAAAGAGATTATACAAAAGCAAGAGAAAATTATGAAAAGGCAATTAGTCTAAACCCTAATCTTCCAAGGGCGCTATTCCACCTTGGTAATATCTATGAAAATGGTTTTGGTGTTACACAGGATTACAATAAAGCGCATGAATATTATGTTAAAGCTATGGTTAATGGCGATTTAGATGCAGCGCACCGTTTGGCTGATTTTTATTATGAAGGTAAAGGTGTAGCTCAAGATGATGATACCGCTTTAACCTTATATTACAAAGCGAGAGGTGCAGGCAATGATTTGTCTGTAAGCAATAGAATAGCCGAGCTTGAAGCAAGAATTAAAAGCAAAGAAGATACCAAAAAACAACAAGAAAGTGACGAAGCCGAGCAACAGAAAAAATCCGAATGCCATCGTCTTTCAAATGAAATGGATTCTTTGTTATCAGAGAGTGACAGGCTTGAAAATCTAATTGAATTAAGAAAATCTGCCATAAGTCTTGCCCAAACTAATTTGGCATTGGCTTCAAGTCGTGGGGCATATACTGGTGGATATTCTGCAAATCTAAGTGAGTTGCAATCTGGATATATAAGCATGGTTAAAGAATATAATTCATTAGTGAAAGCACGTAATAAAGTGGTAGATAAATACCGCGATAAGTGTGAGTGAGTTTAGACCAATAGCTTTTAGTGAATTTACTTGATTAAATTATGATGCGGGCACGCAATATTATGCCGATCTTATATCTTGAGATAATACTATCAGCAATTTCTACTAAAAATTTGCATCAAAGGCTTGATTTTAACAACCATAGAATGAATAATAACTAATAGCAAATTTCTGTGGGGGTGTTATGCGGTTAAAAAATTATTCCATATTAAATTTAGTATTTTTATTTTTCTGCGTAACTTTTTTATTGAATGCACAGATATCTCACGCAAGAGATCAAATGCCAGGGCTTGGAAATTGTTCAAAAGTTCCCCTTAATCCTAATGCAATGGCAAAGTTTCCAACCGCCACAAATCATATTGAAAATATTATTTTTTACTCGGCTATATATGAGAATGGTAATCCGCCTGATAAATTGCCGCCTCGTAATAAGGCTGCAATGGAATATCTGAATGTCAATCCAAAAGTAATTGAAAATATTAGTGGTGATGCGGTTCCTAGTGATGCCAAAATGCTTGCTT
This sequence comes from Hyphomonadaceae bacterium UBA1933, assembly GCA_002337085.1. Classification (GTDB taxonomy): domain Bacteria; phylum Pseudomonadota; class Alphaproteobacteria; order Caulobacterales; family Aquidulcibacteraceae; genus Pseudaquidulcibacter. The sequence goes on from DDFH01000006.1 coordinate 997,167, forward strand.
ATTATCGTCCGTGGGTAAATGCGATAAATAACATTCCAGTGTATTTTAAAGACGACCTTGCAAAAAACGAATACAATATAAATGCTTTTGCAAGTATTTACACTTTTTCGACAATGCTTCCAGGAATATATGCGTGTTCAAATCAACTGAACAATAAAATAGATAAAATTGGTGGCGACGATAAGGTGAAATTATTCTTTATGCTTAAACAATTACGTAAATATTCATCTGAATATTTAGTAAATCATGAAAAAGAATTAGGCGAATATTTAAATAATGTTGCAAATTCAAAAAAAGTTTCAGTTAAAGATGCACTTAGTGCAAATGGTGCTACATTATTACTTATGAATGATCGTGATAATACGCTTCAACTTTTTAAAGAAGGTTTTGAAAAGAAGCCTGATTTATACAAAAAAGTTTTAAATACTAACGAACATCTTAAACAAATAATGGCCCAGATTAATTCATTAAGTGATAATGGGCAAAGTTGTATGCTTGAAGATAATGATAAGGCCATTATTTTTGAAAAAAAGAAAGAATACTACAAAACACTTATTGAAATTTATAAAAAATTTAAACCCACAGACGGGATAAAAATGAACTTTACTGCTTTATTCGATGTGGATGAGCAAGGTAAGGCGCATAATATAAAATTTGAGCCACCGGTGGAAGGAAAGTATTTTAAAGGTGGCGATAGTGATGCCGAAAATAATATTGCGGTTATGAGCGAATATATAAATTCTTCCGACTTTGTCCCGGGGCTTAAAGACTGCAAACCTTATGCAATTAAAGGAAAACAAGTTTTTAACTTTCAAGACAGATAATCTAAACAAATTACAAAGATTTTTGGAAAATATAGATTTTAAAAACTTCATAATTTTCAATATTAAGCTTATTAGAGATTTAAATGATAGGTTGCTATGCTCGGTGGCGTGATAAAGGTTGGATAATTCGATAGAATTACAAGTCAACTAAAAGCAAAATTGGAATTGGTTATGAAGTCAAAACTGTCTTTGTTTTTAATAGGTTTTTTGTCGTTTTGGGGCATCAACGCATTTGCCAAACCGTTGGAATATTCAAATTGTCGTGCATTGCCGTCATTATATTTATTACCGAAAAGCGATATATTAAAAACCAAGTTTTTTTCATCACTGGATAAATCTTCGCAAAGTTCCATAGAAATATTAAATCAATTTCCAGAAGTTTTTAAAAGTGACTTGAATAAGACAGAATTCAGCGCATATGAGCTTAATCAGATTGATATTTACCGAAATGTTTTTGTAAAAAAATATCGTGAATGTGGTTCAGAATTATCAGAAAATTCAAAAACCGCTTTTGATACCGATGCAAATATTGCGCGCTTAAACTCATATCTTGATGAATATGTTTTGCGCCTTGCCGATAGTTTTGGCGATAAAATAAATGATGCCCCAAAGTTTAAAGTCGAAGAATTATTTGAAATTAAGCGTGAATTTGGTGATATATTTTATACTTATAGCGGGTTTTATAATGGCCTAATTGAAACTAAACCAGCAATTTTAAGCAAGCTAAAAATCGCTGAAAGCAAGGTGAAACTCGCCATTGAACAGGCGTACGCAATTAATGCACGCGGTGGGACGTGCCTTATCGAAGATAATAAAAAGGCATATTTATTAATGCCAACCTATTCATTTAATGCCAAAGTTTTCCCAAAGTTTAAAAACGAAAATATTGCGCGTAAAATATTATTTGATGTTGATGCAAAAGGTCACGCCACAGATATAAAGGTTTTGCCGCCCTTTACCAAAGATGATTTTAAATCAGGCGGCGATATCGCCAAAGCCAATGATGAGGTTAAGAAATATATTGCAACAGCAATAATCTACCCGCCAACCAAAAACTGTATCGGACAGGCGGGAAATGGCGAATTAAATACGGATTTTTACCACATCCACCATCATTAATCAGAGAGTAAAATACTTTGCGCTCTTGACGTAGTATATCGTAAGTATAAGAATTAAATAAATTAAATTTATGGTGAAAATCTTGGCTTTAAATCTTAGAAAAGTGGTCAATGAGTATTTGGTTGCAAATCCAGATTCTATGTTTACTGCACGGCAAATTGCGGAATATATTTTTTCAAAATATCCTCAGGAATGTGAAGAGAAAAGAAAATCCAGTAATGCTAAGGTGATTGTCCTTGATAGCGATACTGCTTTAATACAACAATTTGTTGCTGAAATTGGTTCTCAAAGACCAAGGTTACAAAAAGCAAATCCCTCTATTAAAGTAACAGATTCACGACCTCGTCTCTATTATTTTTCAACTAAGTCTGATGACGATGAAATTACAGAATTAGAAAAATCAAGTTCAGATATAAAAGATGATAGTTCCAATCGTTTAAAAGAATACGAATTATATCCTATGTTGGCAGTATATTTATCGTCAGAATATGGCATTTATACTAAGAGAATTGATGAAAAGAAATCTTCTAACATGCAAGGCTATAAAGGAAATCACTGGCTATTTCCAGATGTTGTTGCAATGGAAAATTTGTCTAAAGAATGGCATAAAGAAGTTTCAGATACTGCAAAATTGAATTCTGATAAACTTATTAGATTGTGGTCATTCGAAGTCAAAACAAAATTAAATAGATCAAATGTTAGAGAAGCATATTTTCAAGCAGTTTCTAATTCTTCTTGGGCAAATTTTGGTTATTTAGTTGCTAGTGATATAGGTGACAGCACTTTAAAAGAATTGCGAATTTTATATGGGTTGCATGGGATTGGTTTTATAAAACTAAACATAGAAAATCCGCCTGAAAGTGAAATTCTAATACCGGCAAAAGAAAAGTTTGACGTGGATTGGAATACCGCAAACCGACTTACAAAAGAGAATAAAGATTTTGTAGATTTCGTAAAAAATGTCCGACAATTTTACCAAACTGGCGACATAAAAATATCTGATTGGGATAAAGTTGACGCATAATTTACAAAGGAACTCCAACAACGTGCCTTTTAAACCAAATGCAAAGAATTTTTGGAAGCCGCGCTCGAACAAAGTACGAGCGAACTAAGTACGAGTTTCAAAAATTCTTTTCCACTTGAATCCAACTTGCTAAGTGAGCGAAGCGAAGGCGGTAAGTTGATTATCAATCATGCTCCGCCACCAAATGCCCTCTGGCAACTTCGATTAGCTGCGGGCGATATTGTTCGCCGTCACCATCAACAAGTTTTGATTTCATAAAGCGTAATTGCGCTTTTGCATCCATTGGCGATGGAAGATCCCCCTCAAGCTTGATGCGCTTGCGCGATTTTTCGATTTTGGGATCAGGGATAGGGGCGGCGGATATAAGTGCCTTGGTATATGGGTGACGGGCATCATTATAAATGCTGTCACGGTCGGCGGTTTCAACCACGCGCCCCAAATACATTACCATAATGCGATGTGAAACTTCACGCACCACAGCTAAATCGTGGGAAATGAACAGCATCCCAAGTTTAAATTCACGTTGCAAATCCAAAAGCAAATCAATAATTTGCGCGCGAATGGAAACATCAAGTGCCGAAACCGCCTCATCACAAACCACGAATTTGGGCTTTAAAATCATGGCTCGGGCAATGCCAACCCGTTGGTTCTGCCCCCCCGAAAATTCGTGCGGATAGCGGTTAATCCAATTGGGATCAAGGCCCACGCGCCCCATAATTTCGCGTACTTTTTCATCGCGCTCTTTGTGCCCCATAAGTGGGTAATGCACCAATAAAGGCTCGGCAATGGAGGCACCAATCGTCATACGTGGATCCAAAGACGCCAATGGATCTTGGAATACAATCGTCATATCCTTGCGATCAGAACGGATTTCGCTTGCCTTTTTTTCCGAAATATCTTTGCCAAGCCACGCAATCGCGCCCGAAGTTGGTGGAATAAGTTTTAATACCGCGCGTGCCAATGTTGATTTACCACAGCCAGATTCACCAACCACACCAACGGTCTCACCTTTGCGCACCAATATATCAACGCCATCAACGGCCTTTAAAGGCATTTTTTTAGGGAATAGGCCTGCTTTTACAACAACCGGGAAATGAACTTTTAAATCCTTGCCCTCAACCACGATTTCATCGTTTTTGCTTGGTGCATTGGCAAGCTGCGTGCCTTTACGTTCGGGGGCATCAATACGTGGCACGGCGGCCAGCAGTTTTTTGGTATATTCATCCTGCGGATTATAGAAAATATCCTCAACTTTGCCTTGTTCGACATACGCCCCCTTGTTCATAACCTGCACATGGTCTGCCAGGCGGGCAACAACGCCCATATCGTGGGTTACAAGGGCGATTGCCGCACCGGTTTCACGGCGCAATTCTTCCATAAGCTCAAGAACCTGCGCCTGCACGGTTACATCAAGTGCGGTGGTTGGTTCATCGGCAATCAATAATTTTGGTGAGCATAGCATTGCAATCGCAATCATCACCCTTTGCCGCATCCCGCCCGATAATTCGTGGGGATATTGGTTAAGCCTGCGTTTGGCCTCTGGGATGCGCACCCTTTCAAGCCATTGGGCACAATGTTTTACCGCCGCATCACCGCGCAATTTAGTATGAAGATTAAGAACTTCATTCATTTGTTCCCCAATTTTCATATGGGGTGTGAGTGAGGTTAGGGGGTCTTGGAAAATCATCGACATTTGATTGCCGCGAATCTCATTTAATTCCTTGGATTTAAGGCCAAGGATTTCTCTGCCATTGAATTTTATTGAACCTGTCGCAACGCCATTGCGCGCCAAAAGCCCCATAGCGGTTAAAAAAGTTTGTGATTTGCCAGAGCCAGATTCGCCAACAATCGCCACGCATTCACCGGCATTAATATCAAGATTGATGCCTTTTACCGCATTTATTGTGCCGTCGGGCGTCGTGAAATCAATTTTTAAATCACGCACACTTAGAATTGGCTGTTGCAAAACTTTCTCCCGCTTTTGACAGATTTGTTTTCTGTTTTGTCAAAAGACAACATAAATCTGTCAATGCGCAAGTGATTTTTGTGTAAAAAAACAAGTTTTTTAACAGTTTTTACCCTTTTTTCCGCTGCTATGGGGAATAAAAATGATGTAGTTAATCTCGCAAAAAAGAATCGGAAGAAATATGCGAATTTTATTGGTCAATGATGACGGAATTCACGCCCCAGGCCTGAGTGTTTTGGAAGAAATCGCCCGTGAATTAAGTGACGATATTTGGATTGTTGCACCGGATATAGAGCGTTCGGGTGCATCGCGCGCTTTGACCCTTTCTGACCCGATAAGGGTAAGAAAAATTGATGACCGCCGTTATTCATGCTCTGGCACGCCAACTGATTGCGTGCTTTTAGGGGTTTTGGATTTGGTCAAAGGCAAAAAGCCTGATTTGATTTTATCGGGTGTTAATCGTGGGCAAAATCTGGCAGAAGACGTAACCGTTTCGGGAACAGTTGCCGGTGCAGTGCAGGGGATGCAAATGGGTATTCCGTCAATTGCGCTTTCACAAACCATTGATTATGACCATGGCAAAGAATGCGATTGGACAGTTTCTAAGCAAACTGGTGCCGAGGTTGTGAAACGTCTTTTGAAACATAAATGGTCGTCAAAAACCGTAATGAATGTTAATTTCCCTGATTTCCTACATGATGGAAAATTGGCAATCGAGGCCACGCACCAAGGTGCGCGTGATGAGGATGTTAATCACGTTGATCGTCGCGCTGATTTGCGTGGCAATGATTATTATTGGCTTGGTTATAATAATAAGCAACTTACGCCCGAAGAAGGCTCTGATTTGCGCGCGGTTATGGATGGCAAGGTATCTGTGACACCATTGCATATTGATTTGACTGCCAAAAAAGTTTTGTCTCAATTGGCAAAAGAATTTAATTATAACGGGGTTGTATAAATCCATGAGCTTTAATGAAGCGCGCGCACAATTAATCCTTGCCTTGCGTCAGCAGGGTATAAGGGATGCGCGCGTGCTTGAGGTTATGGAAACAACACCGCGCGAAAAATTTGTGTCGCCTGAATTTGCCGCAAAAGCATGGGATAATCAGGCATTACCAATCCCCTTTGGGCAAACCATTTCCCAACCCTTTGTCGTTGGCGCAATGACGGCGGCACTTGGGCTAAAAGGTGATGAAAAGGTTTTGGAAATCGGCACTGGTTCGGGTTATCAAACCGCGATTTTATCAAAACTTTGTAAGCGGGTTTTTACTATTGAACGTTATCGCCCACTTTTGCGAATTGCCCAACAAAAATTCACTGATATGCGCCTGCATAATGTGGTTTCAAAATGTGCCGATGGTGGCCTTGGCTGGGAAGATCAGGGGCCGTTTGATGCCATCATCCTTACCTGTGCCGCACCAGTTCGCCCGGATTTATTGCTTGGGCAATTAAAAATTGGCGGGGTTTTGGTTGCACCAGTTGGCCAAGGAAGCGTGCAGGAATTATTGCGTTATAGACGGCGTGAAGACGGCGTTTTTGAAGAAGAAGAATTAATGGACGTGCGCTTTGTTCCATTACTTCCGGGTACATCGGGATAGTTATTAAACCTATATAAACCAAAACCTGCCAATAGAATCATCATGAAGTTAAGGTTTTGGATATTTGGTGTTTTAACTGCCACGATTTGCGTAAATGGTGCGGTGGTTGCCCTTGCCCAAGATGTTGCCCCACCGGGAACCAAGGCATTTGACCCACGCAATCCGCCAACCGAAACCATTGCCAAGCCACATGAAACCCTTTTTGATATTGCCGAACGCACCCGTTCACCATTGCAAGGCATTATTGAGGTTAATGGTTTTTCGCCACCATATGATATTGCGGCAGGGCAAGTGATTAAACTGCCGCCGCTTAAGGTTCATGTCGTGCAGGCCGGTGAAAAATTTGAAGCCATTGCCGATAGATATTCGGTTGACACTCGCTCCTTGGCAATTTTCAATAATTTACCCAAGCCGTACAAAGTTTATGTTGGGCAAAAAATAATCTTGCCTGCGATGGTAATGGATACTTTAACGGGGCTTGAGCCGCGTGATTTGGTTGATTTATTGGCGAGTGAGATTGGTGCAGGGCGTCAAGTTTCGGGTGCAAAAAAAGGAACAATCCACCGCGATAACACCATCCCGCAACTTCCTGAATTTTCAACTGAGGCTAATGGGGTAATTACGCCGCCTGTTAAATCGCCGGAAACAGTTGCAACGCCAGTTATAAAACCGCCGGTTAAAACACCTGACGCGAAACCTGTCACCAAACCGCCAACCGACACAAAAATGGCAAATGTTATTCCAAATGATGTTATAGCAAATACCACAAGCAATATAAAATTTGCATGGCCGATAAAAGGTAAAATCATCGATGGCTATGGTGATAAGCCAGGGTTTAGGCGTAATGATGGCATTGATATTGATGCCAAAGAAAATACACCATTCTTTTCCGCCGCCGATGGTGAGGTTGCCTATGTTGGTGATCAGCTAAAAGGTTATGGCTGGCTGATTTTGGTAAAGCATGATGCAAAATATATCACAGCTTATGCCTATTGTTCCGAACCCAAGGTAAAAGAGGGGCAAAAGGTTAAAAAGGGTCAAATTCTTGGTCTGGTGGGTAAAACGGGGCGGGCGACAACGCCACGGCTTCATTTCCAAATCCGCGAAGACACAAAGGCAGAAAATCCATTAAAATATTTACCTAAAGCGGGATAAAAGGCTTTTATTTTATTATAAATGCGCCATAATTGCGTCATGAAAAAATTCCTGCTTTTGCCAATCATTGCCGCATCAATTCTTTTTTCATCTTGTCATAAAAAGCCTGATGAAAATAAAAATAATTCCCCGTCGTTGGAAATTAAAGAGCAAAAACAAAATTCCCAAACGCCTTCAAAACCAAAATTAAAGGATGAAAAGCCCGATATTTCGGAAAAATCGGCCCGTGATGCCATGGTTGGGGTTTGGGTAATGGCAGGTGAAGAATGCGATAGCAGCACCGGAATAAGCCTTGCCGCCAATGGCAAATATGCCTCTGATGATGAGGGTGGCACATGGTCGATGGATGGATATTCATTAAAAGTTGATGCAATCGATGACGCCAGCGCAGACAGCGAAAGCAAGACAGCCGCCAATGAATGGATTTTAAAATTACGCAAAATTGACGATAAACAGGCAATTCTTTCACGCGGTGATGGTAAAAAGGTGGTTTGGAAACGCTGCCCACAAGTGCCTGAATAATTAATTACATAATCATAAGGGATGCAATATGAAATTATATAGCGCAAAATACGCACCCAATCCTTTGCGGGTTGAAGTTTTCCTAAAAGAAAAAGGTATTTTTGACCAAATCGAAATTATCGAAGTTGAACTTGCGGAAGAAGCCAAAGGGCAGGAGCATTTGACAAGAAATCTTTTGGGCCAAGTTCCGGTTCTTGAACTTGATGACGGTCGCTTTTTATCAGAATCACGGGCGATTTGCGCATATCTTGAAGGTCTGTATCCAGAGCCTAATCTATTGGGAAACGGCTTTGAAGAAGCGGCGTTTATTGAAATGTATGACCGCCAGATTGAACATGGTTTATTATATAATGTCATGCAATGGGTGCGCCATACCCATCCGGGGCTTGCAAAACTTGAAAAGCCACAAGTCGCAGAATGGGGCGCATCATGCGAAGCCAAGGCAAGGCGTGCCGCAGGAATTTTTGATACTGGGCTTGCAATCAATCAATATGCGGCGGGCGACAGGTTCACAATCGCCGACATTACCCTATTTTCAGGTTTAAACTTTGGGCGCTTGGTTAAATTCAAAGCATGGGAAGAATATGAAAACATCGGTCGTTGGTATAATGAATTAATGGAACGTCCGGCGTTTAAATAAATATTGCCTCTCACTTTCGGGGAAGCAGAAGGGCATAGTCGCCCAAAATTGTCATGCCGCACTTGCCCACGGCATCCAGGCAACATCAGACCCCATAGGTTTTGCCCCCTCCGCCGCCTTTGGCGGCACCTCCCCCGTAAACAGGTGAGGACAAAAAAAGCCCTGCAATGCAGGGCTTTTTTATAATATATGTAAATAAAAAATCGAAAACCACGCTCGAAACAAGTACGAGTTTTGATTTTTATTTTCCTAATTTCCAAAACCTTGAGTGAGCGACGAAGTCGCGAAGGTGAGGTTTTGATAGATTAATACTGCCAATCATCCTTGCGGGCGACCATGTCAATAAGTGCCGATGGGCCTTTATGGGCGTGGCCTTCTTCAAGATGGGCGTCATATTCTTCAAGCTGAAGCATATCAAATTCCGCAAAATCATGGCGTAGTAAATCTTTGGTATAAAGATTCTCAATTGCTTTTGGCCCACCTGTCAAAAACTGAAGTTGTTTTGGTGAATAGCCATGCAGCATGATAAGACCATCTGGTTTCAGTGCCTTTTTGAATTTGGCAAATAATTTGTTTCTTTCTTCTGGCGGCGCAAATTGAATAAAAATCGCGATGATTGCGTCATATTCTTCGGCTTCTGGTTCCCAATCGAAAATATTCATAACCTCAAAAGTGACATCAGAATTTTTTTCGGCACAAAGTTTTTTTGCCTTTTCAATTGCAATTTCTGAAAAGTCGGTGGCGTAAACATGATGACCAAGTGATGCAAGATAGCATGAATTGCGCCCTTCACCATCACCTGGCACAAAGATTTTAGAATTTGGGGTAAGGTAATTTGCGTGTTTTTTTACAAATTCACTCGCCTCGGTTCCAAACACAAACTCCTCGGTATTAAAGCGATTATCCCAAAATTCTTTTGTCATCATCTTATCCTTTTTACTTGATTTTCTTTATTATAAATTCTTCGCGCTAAATGTATCGCATGATGCAGGATCACCTGATTTCATACCAGTATTAAACCATTTTTCACGTTGTGCGGATGTGCCGTGGGTAAAACTATCGGGAACGGCATAGCCTTGGGCACGTTTTTGTAGGCGATCATCGCCCACTGCTTCGGCCGCATTCATTGCCTCTTCAACGTCGCCTTGTTCCAGATTTCCGGCATCGGCAATGGCATTTTTCGCCCACGCACCGGCAAAGCAATCGGCCTGAAGCTCAATACGGACTGAAAGTGAATCTGCGCCCTTATCTTGTCCAGAGCGGGCCATTGCGCGGTGCGCCTTTGATAAAATCCCCATTTCATCCTGAACCCGATGTCCAATTTCATGGGCAACTACATAAGCCTCAGCAAAGTCGCCATTTGCGCCCAATGACGTGCGCATTTCATTAAAGAAACCCATATCAAGATATACTTTGCCATCACCGGGGCAATAGAATGGCCCGGTTGCTTGTGAAGCCGTGCCGCATGCCGATTTAGTTGCATTATCAAAGATAACTAAAGTCGGTGGATTATAGGTTCCGCCATTTTGTTTAAAATAATTACCCCAATAATCTTCGGTCGAGCCAAGGACGCGGGCAATGCGTTTTGCGGTGCGCGCTTCTTCTGCGCTGCGGTCATGGGTTTCATTAAGGCCGTTTGCATTGGTTTGCTGCCCTTGATAACCGCTTTGCGAATATGAATTGTCATCAGCGGGTAAATTGGAAAGCAAATTCTTGCCGCCACCAAAAAACAATACCAAAAGAACAACAATTACAAAGCCCAAGCCGCCACCGGTGCGAATTGGAATGCCACCATTACCAAAGCCGCCGCCAAAGCTACCATCATCACCACCTGAACCGCCACGGCGGTCTTCAATATTTGTCGATTCCCTGAGATTTTCGTCGCGCATTATTACCTCTTTATTTATCGAGGCATAATAAATGTTCGCGCGCTTTATTTAAAGCACTATTGTTTGTTCATTGCAGTCTTTATTGCCGCAGGTGCGAAGGCGTTTCTGGCAAAGCGTGGATTATCTTGTGGTTCATAATCGGGTGCTTTGTCAAAAGCCAGTTTTTCAAGCGTTGGCGCATTTTGCCCCAAACGTTTATGATAGACCCAAAGATTGGTCATAACTTTTTTAACATATTCGCGCGCTTGGGTGTTTGGTGTGGCTTCAATAAACATCAAAGTATCATTGCTCATTGCGATATTGCGCGACCATTTATTAACATTTCCCGGCCCCGCATTATATGCCATAAGTGCGCGGGCAACCGAATTATTAATCTGATCAAGGCGTAAAACATATTCAAGATAGTTTTCACCAAGTGAAATATTTATTTCATCATTATGCAAAAGGCTTGGGTTATTGCGATAATCGGGGCTTCCCGCAAGCCATGCCGCCGTTGTCGGCATTAATTGCATAAGCCCACGCGCGCCGGCATATGAAACCGCAGTCGAGTTAAACTTGCTCTCTTGGCGCATAATTGCGTAAATTAGGGCGCGATCCAAAACAAAATCACCACCTCTTGGATGGGCATCAAGTGGTAATGGGTATGCCTTGGCAATACCTGTAAATACTGTTGAACGGGCGATTTCATCTGATAAATCTTCAAAACCTAGTGCCGATGCGATGGTGGTAAAGGCAATGTCATCCTTGGTTTCATTTTCAAGCCACGCATTACGTAATTCAAATTGCGCGATTTCTTTTTGACCAATGTCAAATAATTCAATCGCATGTTTTACACGCGGATTGGCGTCAACAATATCATAAAGGCTTTTACCCTCATTGGCGGCGTCAGGCATGGTGAAATTATCCCAAAGCCCAAGGCGCATCATTGCCAATTGCCCATAAAATGTGAATGGCGTGGTTGCGGCGATTTTTAGATATTTGTCTTCTAATTCTTTATTGCCCAGTTTTGCTGCGGCACGCGCCGCCCAAAAAGCCCCTGATGAACGGGTGAAATCATCACCATATTGCCAATTTGCGGTTTTATCAAAAAAGCGCAAAGCATCCTGATAATGACCAATGCGGAATGCCGCCAAGCCACCAAACCATGTGGCTTTACCAATTACCCCGCTATTAACTTGCAAATCAGCAAGATTAATGGCGGCAATATCGCGGTTGGCACGGAAAAGGCTTGCGATTTGTGAAACTGCGGCAATATCGGTGGCGGTGGTACCTGGCGCACGCTCATTTGCCAATTCTTTCGGGGCTTTAAAACTTATAAGGTTTTCACGTTTTTTGGGAAAAACGGGGGCGGAAATATCTTTAATGCCCATTCTTTGTAGTTTGAAATAAATTATATCGGCGCCAAACTTATCGCTATTATTTTTATACCATGACAATAATTTTTGCTTGTCTTCAGAGGTTTCAAGCATACGAAATTCAAGATAAGGCAAAAGCGATTTATCGGTTATTTGGCGGGTTATTTCATCAATCTTTGTGGTTTCATTGCTTGCGATAAGATTAAAGGCATGTGTGTATAATTGATGGTCGCGCTCGATAGCCATTAATTGCGCGCGTGCTTCATAGCCGCCATTATCGGAGCTAAGGGTAATGGTCTGGGCGTTTACGGTTGAAAAACCGCCCATTATCAAAGCCATAAATGACAGACCAAAAACCAAGCGCAATTTGAACACCAAAAGCTTAACAAAATTCTGGATAGAATCATCCAAATATATGTTTAATTTGCCTTTTAATGATTAATAAATCCTTCCACGCCGCAGATTTTTCGACCGGACGTTTCAAAAGATATGATGGGTGAAAAATACAATAAACCGGAACTTCACGCCCGTCTGGCAATTTGTAAACATGCGCCTTTTTGCGCAATTTATTAATTCCATCACTTGAGGAAAGCACGGTATTTGCCGCAACCGCCCCCACCAAAATAATGGCCTTGGGGTTTTTCAACTCAATATGTTTTTGCAAAAATGGGAAAAGGATTGTGGTCTCTTCCTTTGTTGGTGTGCGGTTGCCGGGGGGGCGCCAATTTACGCAATTGGTAATGTAAAGATTGCTTTTGCGATCAAGCCCGATTGATGCAAACATTTTATCAAGCAATTGCCCCGATGGGCCGACAAATGGCTTACCTTGTTCATCCTCATCGCGCCCTGGTGCTTCGCCAATTGCCATGATTGGGGCATCAAGCACACCATCGGCAAACACCATCTGTGTTGCCTTGGGCTTTAGGGCGCAACCATCAAAGGCATCAAGTGCCGCCCGCAGGGTTTCAAGTGATGTGCAACGGGCGACAATTTCTTCTGCCTTGGCGATGGCATCTTTTGGATTGGCAATGTTTTGCGATATGTTTAAATTCGCAATTGGCAGCGATGGTGCAGGTTTTTCCTTTGGTGTTTCCCGATTGGTTTTAATGTCTTCTAATGGTTCAATTACCGAAACACCGTTTGATTCCCACCATTCCAAAAGATTAATGGCGGCATCATGAAAATTAACGCTGTTTGAAACACTGTTTCCCAATTTTTCGACCAAAGTTTCTGCATTACGGCAGGAAATTAAATAACCAATGCTTGATTTAAAATTTTTCAGTCTTAAAAGCAATGCTACATAATAAAATTAAACAAAGTTCGCAGCATAAATTAAAACAAACTAACTGGGGAAAAGTTATGGATAATCAAGAAATCGAACGCGAGTCTATGGAATATGACGTCGTCATAGTCGGGGCTGGTGTTGCGGGTCTTTCAACGGCAATTAAATTAAAACAATTAAACCAAGAATTAAATATTGCCGTCCTTGAAAAAGGTGCCGAAGTTGGCGCACATATTTTGTCTGGTGCGGTTATTGATCCAACTGGCCTTGATGAACTTTTACCCGATTGGCGTGAGGCATCAGATTGCCCATTGGAAACCCAAGTTCAAAAAGATGAATTTTATCTTTTAAATGAAACTGGCTCTATTGGTTTGCCGCATTTCCTTATGCCACCACTCATGAATAATCATGGCAACTATATTGGCTCTCTGGGTAATGTTGCCCGTTTCCTTGGTACACATGCCGAGGAATTGGGGGTTGAAATTTACCCTGGCTTTGCCGCCGCTGCATTGGTTTATAATGATGACGGCTCTGTAAAAGGGGTGCAGGTTGGTGACATGGGTGTTGGCCGCGATGGTCAGCCAAAGGGCGATTTTACCCCTGGCATCGAATTGCATGCAAAATATACCATTCTTGCCGAAGGTGCGCGTGGCTCTTTATCAAAACAGGCAATTGCAAAATATGGCCTTGATAAAAATTCTGATTACCAAAAATACGGTATTGGTATCAAAGAACTATGGCAAATTGACCCTGCAAAACATAAAAAAGGCACTGTGCAACACTCATTCGGTTGGCCATTAAAAGATGAAGATGGCAATGGCGGCGCATTCCTTTATCATTGGGGTGATAATTTTGTTTCCGTTGGTTTTGTGGTGCATTTAAACTATAAAAACCCATATTTATCGCCATTTGAAGAATTCCAAAAATTAAAACATCATCCGCTTTTTGAAGACACTTTCAAAGGCGGGAAGCGTATTGCCTATGGCGCACGTGCCTTGACCGAAGGTGGTTTCCAATCAGTTCCTGATTTGGCATTTCCGGGTGGTGCTTTGGTCGGCTGTGCCGCAGGTTTCATGAATGTGCCACGTATCAAAGGTTCTCATAACGCAATTAAATCAGGCATTTTGGCGGCAATCGCAATTGATGAAGCCTTCAAAACTGGTGACGCCCCTGCGACTTTGCCAAACCTAAATCAGCTTTATCAAAATTCTGAAATCAAAAAAGATTTGCACCGCGTGCGCAACGTAAAACCATTATGGTCAAAATTTGGAACTATGGTTGGGGTTGCATTAGGTGGGCTTGATATGTGGTTTAACACATTGCTTGGTATGTCGCCATTTGGCACCATGAGCCACGGTAAACCAGATTCCGCTTGTTTAAAACCCGCTGCAGAATGCACAAAAATTGAATATAAAAAGCCAGATGGCGTTATTTCATTTGATCGTTTGTCTTCGGTATTTTTATCAAATACCAACCATGAAGAAGATCAGCCAGTTCACCTAGTTCTCAAAGATGCCGAATTGCAAAAAGCATCAGAATTAGACGTATTTGCCGGCCCATCAACCCGCTATTGCCCAGCCGGTGTTTACGAATGGCTAGACGACAAATACGTAATAAACGCCCAAAACTGCGTCCATTGCAAAACCTGCGATATCAAAGATCCAAATCAAAACATTACATGGACCGTCCCCCAAGGTGGCGAAGGCCCAATTTATTCAAATATGTAGGTTTGGGCGTCGAACTACGGGCAAGCCTGCTCGCAGGTACTAATGTACCTGCTGCGCGGTCTTACCCGTATTTCTTAGTCCAAGCCTACATCTTTTGAATAAATGATGCGGTGGTCGTTAGTTTATTGGCGAGCCTGCTCGCAGGTATTTGCATACCTGCTGCGCGGGTTTCACCAATATCTCTTAGCCAAAAAGCCCATCTTCTTCGCAAATGCGCGGATATTACCCGTATCTCTTAGCCCAAACCTACATCTTTTGAATAAATGATGTGGTGGTGATACTGGTTAAAAACATTTCATTAAAACTATAAATAAATAATATGATATTGCGCTTGCTTATGAATTTGCGGCGTTATAGATTGGCGAAATGAAATCACGTTTAAAAAATATTGTTTTTGGATTTTCGTCACTTTGCCTATTTGTTGGCATTGCCCCTGCTTTTGCTTCTGAACCGGTGGTTTTGCACCGCGATAATGCCGTTGAATTGGGCAATCTTTATGCGGACAGCCTTACGGGAATTTATGCCCAAAATGTTGGCGATGCCAAGCTTGCCGCCGCCGCATACGTAAGTGCGTGGGAACACAATAAATCGGACAGCGAATTATTCGAACGTGCGGTTCGTGCTTATATGGTATTTGGTGATATTGATAACGCAAGCAAAATTGTAATACCTGCCGATAAGGCACTTTTGAACGACGATGCAAAACTTATTTTAGCATATAATGCCATGCTTTCAGGCAAGGCGGGTGACGTAAATAAATTATTGCCGTTTGATAAGGATTCAACCGTTTTCACACCAACCCGTGCGCTTTTTGCCCGCAATCTCAAGGCATGGGCTTTGGCCAAAGAAGGCAAAAAGGATGAGGCGTTGAAAATTGCCACTGTCCCTTCTGGCATCAAAAGCATCGACAAGGCGGCAAATTATTCGCGTGGGCTTTTATATCAATATTTTGGCGATAATGAGGATGCGCTTGCGGCATATGAAACCGCATATCAATCTGGTGTAGTAAATCAAATTGGTATTGAGTCTTATGTCAAATTATTGGCGTCAACCGGGCAAAAGGATAAAGCGCTTGCGGTTTTAAACGAATTAAAAACCGCCAATAATTTCGATTCTTATTATGCTAATGTTTATAAAATGATTGATGCCGACAAATTGCCTGCATTAAAGAAAAAAAATAAAAAACAAATCAATAAATATGTTGGTTCTTCATTGGGGGTGATTTCAATTGCTTTGTCTGGTGATTTCCGCAATGGTTCACCGTTATCAGAGCTTGCGATTGCCCGCAAATTTGACCCGGATCTTTATTCATTAAGTGTTACATCGGCACGCATTCTTGCGGCGCTTAATATCAATGATGATGCGGTAAAATTATTAGAAGCCGTCCCCACCGATTCACTTAATAGTGATCAGGCAAATTCCTTATTGGCAAGCATTGTTTTTGATAAAGACAAGGCAAAGGGCGTTGAAATTTCTGAACGCGCACTAAAAGCCAACCCTAGTATTTCCAACCGTGTTGCAACCGCAATATATTATATTGATACCAAACAATATGATAAATCAATCGAGCTTTATAATAGCGTGATTGCCGATGCCACATCCGACAATAATGGTTTTGAAATGTGGCAATTATATTTTGGTCGCGCCAATGCTTATTTGGGCATTGAAGATTGGGACAATGCCATAAAAGATTTGCGCAAAGCCAATGAATTAAACCCCGGCAATCCAAGCCTTATGAACAGCCTTGGCTATACACTTGCTGATCGCAATATTGATTTACCAGCGGCGCAGAAATTACTTGAAAATGCGGTCGCGCTTGACCCACATTCTGGCGAAATTTTGGATAGCCTTGGTTGGGTATTATTCCGAATGGGCAAATATGATGAGGCACTTGATAGGCTTGAGGTTGCATTCTCATTATCGCCTGGTGTTGGTGAAATTGCCGAACATTTGGGTGACGCCTATTTTCGCACCAACCGCAAGATTGAGGCGAAGTTAGAATGGGAAAAAGCATCACGCCTTTATGATAAAGATAGCGACAAGGCGCGCGCATTGTCCAAGATTGAAAAAGGTCTTGAAACTTTACCCAAAAGCAAAATGGCTCAACAGTAAATTGCCAAGGGCCGCAAAGCTAATGTTTAAAAAACCAATTTAATGGGTTGCTGTTAATGTCTTTGCAACGCTATTTCTCGCCTGCAAAAATAAATCTTACCCTTAATGTAAGTGCGCCAATTGTGGTGGGTGAAAAATATGCGGGCTATCATCGGCTTGATTCACTTGTGGCATTCACAAATGATATTGGCGATTATTTGCAATTTTCCCCATCTGACAAATGCGAATTACTTATAACAGGGCGCTTTGCAGATAGCCTTGATAATGGTGAAAATAATATAATTATCAGGGCATTAAGATTGCTTGAAACGCATATTGGGCAATCAATAAATGTTAAAATAGAGCTTGAAAAGAATTTGCCAATTGCCTCTGGAATTGGTGGTGGTTCTGGCAATGCGGCGGCGGTACTTATCGGTATTAACCAGGTTTGTGAATTGGGGCTTGGGGTCGAAGTCTTGGAAGCAATCGCACTTAAGCTTGGCGCGGATGTTCCGGTTTGCCTCAAAGGTTTGCCGATAATTATGCGCAATATTGGTGATGAATTTGCCAAAGCCCCCCATTTTCCCAATCTTCCAATTGTGCTTGCCAATCCGTTGGTGGAATGTTCAACGCCATCAATCTACAAGAAATTTGATGAATTTGCGGATTTTGATTTTTGCGAATTTGATTTTAAAAATACCAATAGTTTGGATGAATTTTGCAATCATATCGCCCATGCCAAAAATGACCTTGAGAATGCTAATTTCGCCCTTTACCCACAGGTGGCTCAATTGGCAGCAGATATGAAAACCCTTAATGGGGTTAAATTGGTGCGTATGTCTGGCTCTGGCGGGAGTGTCTTTGCAATTTTCGCAAATGCAGACTATGCAAAAGAGGGTGCAAAAACTTTGCACGAAATTTATAATAAACAAATTTGGGCAATCGCAGGGACGTTGGCTGGAAATTATGAGTGAAGAATTAAATCTATTCCAAATTAACGGAATGCTGGCCTTTATTGCGTCATTGGTTTGTACGCGCCTTTTGATAAGTGCGCACCTTAATGATGCGCCGAATGATGCCCGTAAACTACATGAAAACCACAATGCTACGGCCGGTGGTTTGGCAATTATTCTTGGGTTTTGTGCGGGTTTAATATCACTTAATCACCAAATGGGATTGGTTGAAAACAAACAGATTTTGTTTGTGGTTGGTCTTTCACTGTCTTTGGGATTAATTGGTTTGGTTGATGATATTTTCACACTTAAATCCCATTTTCGAATGGCACTTTTGGTTTTGGTGATTGGCCTGTTTTTGCGCCCTGATTTTGTTGTTAAAACCTTACCGATATATATTGGAATACGGCTTGAAATTGGGTTGATATTTGGGATTTTGGGATCATTTATCTGGCTTATGCTGATGATAAATGCCGTGAATTTTATGGACGGCGCTAATGGCGTTGCCTTTGGTGCAATTTCCATATCCTTTATTGGCCTTGGTGCGATGTGCTTTTTTCACGGCGAAATTGGTGGCGCTGCCATGTGCTTTTTGGCAACCGCCGCGATTTGGGGCTTTTTGACCTATAATGTCGGCAAGGGCAATATTTTCGCGGGTGATGTTGGCTCGTGGTTTGTGGGCGGTCTTTATGGTGCGATGGGTTTATTGGCGGCAAAGGCGGGGGTTAATGTCTTTGCAATTGCACTTTGTGCCTTGCCAATTCTTGCCGATGTGATTTTAACAATTTTTCACCGTATTAAATTGGGTGAAAACATTCTTTCCGCGCATAATCGCCATATTTATCAACGTATTATCAAAACCGGAAAGTCACATTTTTACACCGCGCTTTTATTATGGCTGCAAACACAAGTCTGTGTTGCGGCGGCAATTGTAGGCGATAAATTCGCACAGAATTATCAGGCAATAATCTTTGCCGCGATGGTTGTGATTTATATTATTATATTCGCGATTTTAAGACCGCGATTAGAAGCCAAAATTATCTAATACGGCTTACAACCATATCAGCAAGGCTAATAAGCGCTTCTTTAATATCAGAATCTGCAAGATTATCTAATGCCGCCTTGGCAAGATTTGCACGTGATTGCGCCTCATTCAAAGTTGCCTCAATCGCGCCAGTTTGCTTGATATAGGTGAGGGCAGTGTACAAATCCTCATCAGAATGTTTGCGGGCAAGCACTTTTTTCCAAAATTCATTTTGCTTGTCATCGGCTTTTTCAAGCGCCGCGATTAATGGGAATGTCGCTTTGCCTTCGCGGAAATCGTCACCAACACGTTTGCCAAGCTCTTGTGTGATACCACCGTAATCAAGCGCATCATCGGCAAGCTGGAATGCCATGCCAATCTCCTGACCATAGGTGCGGAATGCGTCGATAGTATCTTCATCTGCACTGGCGCAAATTGCACCGCATTCAGTTGCGGCGGCAAAAAGGGCGGCGGTTTTTGAGGAGATAACTTCAAAATAGGTTTCGCGTTTTGCGGTTCCAGCAGATGTTGATGCAAGCTGTAAAACTTCGCCTTCTGCAATTACCGAAGAAGTACGCGCCAAAATCTCAAGAATGCGTAATGAGTTTGTGGCAACCATCATGCGGAAGGCGCGTGCGAAAAGGAAGTCGCCAACCAAAACGCTTGCCTTGTCACCCCAAATAAGGTTTGCCGCCTTTTGCCCACGGCGAAGATTTGAACCATCAACCACATCATCATGCAAAAGGGTCGCGGAATGAATAAATTCAACCGCCGCCGCAAGCTTAATTGCGGGCTTGCCAACCGTGCCACACATTTTGGCGGCAGCCAAGGTTAAAAGCGGGCGAAGTCTTTTGCCACCTGCGTCCACAAGGTGATGGGCAACGTCGGGGATAAGGCCGACATTCGACATCATTTGCGATGAAATTTCTACTTCAGTTTGCGCCAACTCCCCCTCAAGAAGTTGCGATAATATTTCCATCGCATTAGGGGTTTTCACAGCAGGCACAATTGCAGGTGCGTTCAAAACAATTCTCCGAAATTATAGTGCAATTTTGCTTATGACATTTATAATTAAAATTTCAAACCGCGATTACAGCTTAAACACAAAAATTCCAATAGGACAAAATGGTAAAATGCAATAAGGTCACACTTGTGGAGTGTAAATAATTCTAATATCAAAGGCCATTAGGCAAATTTATGACAGAAAATATCGAAATTACCAATGACTATTTTTTAGAACGGTCGCTAAGAATCACTCAACCCGCAAAGGGATATCGGGCCGGTATTGACGCGGTTTTATTGGGTGCGGCGGCGGCGGCAAAAGATGTCATTCAAAATATGGCCGAACTTGGTGCGGGGGTTGGTGTCGCTTCTTTAAGTGCATTATGGCGATTAAAATCAAATGCAATCAATGCATTGGCAATTGAGAAGGACGAAAAATATTTTGGGCTTTTACGGGATAATATAACTCAAAACGGTTTTGAAAATATTGTTGCCCAAAATATTGATGGTCTTAAACCCAATAAAGAAATTGAAAACAAATTTGATTTGGTAATTTCAAATCCACCATTTTTTGACGATAACTCAACAATTCGTGATCCCCACATGGCGCGACAATCGGCATATATAATTGGGCAGCCTTTGGAAAAATGGATTATTGCAATGTTGCGGCTTTGTCACGCAAAAGGTGACATTTTAGTCATACATCGCGCCGATAGAATGACAGATATTTTAAATGCATTAAAGAATCGGGCAGGGGATGTGCGCATATTGCCAATTCACCCCAAAACCACACAAAATGCCAATCGCATCATTGTGCGTGCCAAAAAGGCATCCAAAGCGCCAACGCAAATACTGCCATCACTTTATCTTAGAAATATTGAAAATGATGGGGTTTATTTGCCGGAAATCGATGGAATGTGTCGTGGCGAAGATATTGGAATATTTAAGGGGCTTTTTAAATGATAATCGACCAAAGCGTTATACAAAATTTCCCCTGGGTTAAAGCCAATGCCCACAAGCATTCACGCGGGCGCTTGGCGGTTTTTTCGGGTGGGGAGCTGCATACGGGGGCGGCGCGTCTTGTTGCCAATTGTGGGGCGCGCATTGGTGCGGGATGGGTGGTTATGTTTGCCGCAATCGATGCCGCCCGCATAATTGCCGCCCATGAAACCGCGATTATGGTCGAAGAATATGATTATTCACCAACTTTGCCATTAAAAATTGCCGATTTCCGTGCGGTGGTAATTGGCCCTGCCTTAGGGTTTGGCAAAGGGAAATATGCGGCGATAAAATCACTTTTGGCGCATGAAAATAAATTAGTGCTTGATGCCGATGCCCTAAGCATGATTGCCAATGATACCTCTAATCATGGTTTGCGTGAAATTATCAAAGAGCGGCAATTTGAAACCATATTGACCCCACATGAGGGGGAGTTTTCGCGCCTTTTTGCCCAAAGTGCCGATGATTTGGATGAAAAAATCGAAATAACCCAATATGCGGCCGAAAAAATCAATGCCACAATCGTTCATAAGGGCGCGAAGACAGTAATTGCCGCCCCGAATGGTGACGTGGCGGTTTTGGAAAGTTCAACCCCGTGGCTTGCCACGGCGGGAACGGGGGATTGCCTTGCGGGGATGATTGGTGGGCTAGTTGCCCAAGGTCTTGACGGGTTCACAGCGGCAAAAATAGCGGTCTTCCTCCACGCCGAATGCGGCAAGGCATTTGGGGCGGGGCTTTTGGCGCAGGATATACCAAATCTTATCCCTGAAATCCTTGATGAATTTGCGCCTGAAGAATTACGGGCAAAATAGTTGAAAACCAATGCGTATCAAACTAAAGAAGTCATGCTTAACTCCTTCACTTGAGGGAAGGTGGCAGGGCGAAGCCCTGACGGAAGGGTGAATGTTTCAGCATTATTGTAGGTTGATAAACCACCCTTCAGTCATGCTTTGCATGACAGCTTCCCTCAAGGGAAGCAGTTAGACAATAGATGAACCATACAAATATATTATTGATAAATCGGAGTAAAAAATGCACGATATAAAAGCAATTCGCGAAAACCCTGAAAGCTATGATAAAGCATGGGCAAGACGCGGCCTATCGTCACAAACTCCTGCAATATTAGAGATTGATGCCAAACTTCGTGCCGCCAAAAATATGCGTATGGAAGCCGAAGCATTGCGCAACGCTTCTTCAAAAGCCATTGGTGCTGCAAAGGCACAAAAAAATGAAGAAGAGGCCAACCGCCTTATGGCAGAAGTTGCCAAAGCCAAGGCAGATATTGATGCGGCAACCAGCGAAGAAGCCGCATTGCAATTATTGCTTGATGAAAAATTGCAAACCCTGCCAAACCTGCCGTTTGATGAAGTTCCTGATGGTGGCGGTGAAGAGGAAAATGTTGAAGTTTTAAAATGGGGAACCCCACGCCAATTTGATTTTACGCCAAAAGATCATATCGAACTTGGTGCGGGCATTACCGAAAACGGCTTTAAGGCAATGGATTTTGAAACCGCCGCCAAATTATCGGGCGCGCGCTTTGTGCTTTTGCGTGGGCAAATTGCCCGCATGGAACGCGCAATCGGGCAATTCATGCTTGATACCCATACCGAAAAAAATGGCTATACCGAAGCTTCTGGTCCGGTTTTGGTGCGTTCTGGTGCAATGTTTGGTACGGGGCAATTGCCAAAGTTTGAAGAAGATTTGTTTAAAATTAAATCCACAACTGATTTATTAATGAACGAATATAAGTATGAAATTGGTAAAGCTAACGGATATGAAGAAGCAATCGGCTATATTGATTCATTGGAAAAAAAAGGCAACTTACCTAAAGATTCTGCGCAAAATTTAAAGCAAATATTGAATGAAAAAAAGGATTATTTTGAAGCTAACGCAGAGCAAGTAAAACCACAGGCTAAAAATTTAAATAATGATTTTTACCTTATCCCAACTGCCGAAGTTTCAATGACCAATACGGTTAATGGCGATATTGTTGAAGAAGAAGTTCTTCCAATCCGTCTAACTTCTCTAAGCCCTTGTTTTAGGTCAGAAGCAGGTTCGGCGGGCAAAGATACCACCGGCATGATACGTCAGCACCAATTCTGGAAAGTTGAAATGGTGTCAATTTGCGCCCCCGAAACCAGCAAGGATGAGCATGAACGTATGACAGCCTGTGCCGAAGGTATTCTTCAGGCGTTGGAATTGCCATATCGCAAAATCGTACTTTGTACTGGTGATATGGGTTTTGGTGCGCGCAAAACCTATGATCTTGAGGTTTGGTTACCTGCCCAAGATAAATATCGTGAGATTTCATCTTGCTCAAACTGCGGTGATTTTCAGGCGCGCCGCATGAATACCCGCACCCGCAAAAAAGGCGAAAAAGACACGCGCTTTGTGCATACATTGAATGGTTCAGGGCTTGCGGTTGGGCGTACCTTGATTGCGGTTTTGGAAAATTACCAAAATGCCGATGGCACAATTACCGTGCCACAAGTATTGCGCAAATATATGAATGGCGCGGAAAAAATCGGTTAGTTTTCGTCATACCGGAATTTCCAAAGGAAATGTCCGGTATCTTGTCGGAATAAAATACGAGATACCGGACATTTTATTTCATAAAATTCCGGTATGACAATTGAATATAGAGGATTTGAATTTGAAAATATCTAATCTATTGCGCATCGTTCCATTATTTTCGGCATTTGCATTTTTTGGTGTTGCCCACGCCCAAACTGCCCCGTCGTTTGATTGCTCAAAGGCATCATCATTTAATGAGCAATTGATTTGCAAAACGCCAGAGCTTGTCAAAAAAGATGCGCTTTTAAATGGGTTTTATCAAACCGCAAAAACCAGTGCGTTTGGAATTGGTGATTCAAATATTAAATCATCACAAATTGATTGGTTAAAAGGGCGCAAAACCTGTGAAAAGGCAAAAGAGGCCAAAGATTGCCTTATGCGTTCTTATGACAGCCGAATTTATGATCTTGCGCTTTATACATTATTTGTGAACCCAGAAAAATCATTTGCGATAATCGATAAACAAATGCCCAAGGCCGCCGCTTTTTATCATGCGGTTTATGAATATACGATACTGCCCAAATCTCCGGCGCGCGATAAACGAATTGCCGATTTATTGCGCCCTGCATATTCTAATATGACCAAGGCAAATGATTATGTGAAGTCGGTTGCCGATGATATGGGGGTTAAATCACCCGAAGATGGCTTGAAAAGCGATAAGAATTTCGGCGTGCTTTATGCGCTATCGGCATTCGGTCTTGAACAACCAATTACAATGCCATGCGCGGCAATGCTGAAAAAGCCAGGGATTTCAAATGCAACCGAAGCCTATTTCGGAAGCTCAATTGACGGGTTTTTGCCATCTTCTGATTGTTCAATAGTCTTACCACAATTGCCGAAATTTATTGCCATAGAGGCCTTTGCCTATAAAAAAGCGCCTGATTGTGGTGGCACAATAATTCACGGAATTATCCATTCAAATAATCGTGAAAACAGCCTAATAAGAATGGGGCAATTAGGTGAAATTTTGGGTGGAGAAAATCAAGGTTATAATGACGATGATTTTTCAAAACAAAACCCCAAGGCGTTTAATGACGCACTTAATGAGCTTGTCGCCTATTACGCAAAATATTTGCCCGCCAAAAAATATTCGCGCACCGATATTCGCAATGCCTTAAACATTCACCTCAATAAGGTTGCCGAAGGGTGCTAACGTAGCCAAGCCGGGCATTCAGGTGGTGGGGCCTGTTTGGAAATTTCGGTTTGAAATTTATCGGTTTCGCCTGAAAGAACATATTTGATGTTTTGTGCGACAGCGGTGGTTAATCTATCGACCCAATTAAAATCTTCTGACGAAAAATCGCTTAGGACGTGGCCCAAAACCTTTTCTTTGCCAGGGTGACCGATGCCAAGGCGAACCCGTTTATAATCCGAACCCAATTGTGCGGTAATTGATTTAAGGCCATTATGCCCCGCCGTGCCGCCACCTTGTTTAAAGCGGCATTTACCGGGGGATAGTTCAAGTTCATCGTAAAATACAATGATGTTTTTCGGCGGTATTTTAAAAAATGTCGCAAAGCCACCAACCGAACGACCGGATTCATTCATATAAGTTTGTGGTTTTAAAAGAATGCACTTTTCGGCGCCATCCTTGGTTTCAATTGTTCCGTCACGATAAAGCCCTTGAAGTTTGGATTTTTCTGTGCCGAAATTTAATTCGCGTGCAATGGCATCCGCCGCCATAAATCCGATATTATGGCGGTTTTTTTCGTATTTATCACCAGGATTTCCAAGACCGACAAGAAGGAACATAATAAATTAAACCAAAAAAATAAATAAATTTATTGCCGCTTATAATAAAAAAGGCTTGGCATTGCCAAGCCTTTTCAAACATATTTATAATATGACTATTATTCGCCTTCAGCAGCAATATCTTCTGCGTCATCAGCGGCAACTTGTGCGCCACCACGGCTTGCAATTGTTGCAACAGTAAAGTCACGATCGATAGTTGGTTTTGCGCCTTCTGGAAGTTTAATCGCAGAAATATGGATAACGTGACCCATTTCCATACCAGTAAGGTCAACTTCGATTGATTCAGGGATTTTGCCAGCAGGAACGTCAAGTTCAACAGTGTGACGAACAACGTTAAGAACGCCGCCTTTTTTCAAGCCTGGGCAAGTTTCTTGGTTCAAGAAGTGTACAGGAACCTCAACATTAATGATTGAATTTTCATCAACGCGGTAAAGGTCAAAGTGAACCGGGAAATCAGTAACCGGATGCCATTGAACATCTTTAGGGATAACCAATTGTTTTTCACCCTTATGCTCAAGGGTAACAGTGTGGGCAACAAATTTGCCAGAACGGATTGCTTTCAAAAGCTCATTGCCTTTTGCAGAAATTGCAACCGGATCAATACCGCCGCCATAAAGAATACCAGGGACACGACCTTCACGACGAACTGCACGCGCGCTACCTGTGCCAGTTTCACCACGAACGTCCACTTCAATAACAATGTTTGATGACATTGGGACACTCCAAAATAAAAATTAATACAAATCCAAATAGGTTCAAAGGTTATAAACCCAGCATCGCAAACCTATTCAGACGAAACGCCTTTCAGACGAAACGAAGGCGCACCCCATAACCGATGTAACAAGTAATCGCAAGCGATTATCGCTTATTTAGCGGAAAATATCTGCGAAAATCGCTTATTATTGGCGGTTAATTGCTTGCCAATGCCAAGGCCTCATCAAAATCTTGGGCAAAATATACCATATCGGTGCATTCCAATGAGGTCACAAGTGCCTTAATATCTGATGCAATACGATCTTTTGAGCCACTGAAAATGATTTTTCCCCCTTGTTTTTTCAAGGTTGAGAAGACCTTTTCAAATGCCGCAAGCCCACTAGCATCAGTGAATGGAACATGCGCCATATCAATGATAAGCCATTTCATTTTTGAGGTTGTGATGTTTTCAATCGCATCAATAAAGGTATTAACCGCACCAAAGAATAATGGGCCATTGATTTGGAACATCTCACAATTTGGTGGAAGGCGTTCGCGCATATCTGAATGATGGTCGGCATCGACATTTTCAATTTCGAAATTCGCGCTCATTTTATGCATTAGGAACATGGCCCCAAGCACTACACCGGTTTCCACCGCGACGGTTAAATCGGCAAATACGGTTAGGAATAGAGTGATGAACAATATCGTTCTGTCCGAATTTCCCGAAACTTTTACAAAACGGATTAGTTTACCAATTTCCGCCATGTTCCATGCCACAATCATCAAAATCGCGCTTAAAACCGCAAGTGGGATATAGGATGTAAGGCGACCGGCAAGCATTAATATAATCAAAAGCAAGGTGGCGTGCATTACGCCCGCCATTGGGGTTCTTGCACCCGCGCGGATGTTGGTTGCGGTGCGGGCAATTGCGCCAGTAGCAGGAAGGCCACCAGTAATTGCCGACATGATATTGGCAAAACCTTGCGCCATTAATTCGGCATTGGGGCGGTGGCGTGCGCCCGTCATACCATCGGATACTACGGCTGATAAAAGGCTTTCAATTCCTGCCAAAAAGGCAATGGTAAAGGCCGAAGGCATCATTTCTTTGATAAGTTTCATATCAAATTTGGGGATAACAATATCAGGAATTGTGGTGATAATAGTGCCAAATTTATCGCCAACGGTTTGGGTTGGTAAATGTAATAAGCCAACAATCGATGTGAAAACCACAACCGCAATCAAAAAGAATGGCAATTTCGGAAAATTTGTGCGCAAAAAAATCATCAATGCCAATGAAGAAATCGCAACCATCATCGTGAATGGATTGGCAGTTTGCCAAGCGGCAGCATAGATTTTTAGTTTTCCAATGATTTCCGTGCTGTCATGCCCCAAAGTCAGCCCGAAAAACGCGGGAATTTGGGTGATAAAGATTGTAACAGCAATACCAGTGGTGAAACCAATAACCACGGAATTTGGAATATATTTCAAAAACACCCCAAGCTTTAGCCAGCCCGAAAGCATTAACATCATCCCTGCCATCATGGTCGCAAGCAAAAGCCCGTCCATCCCATGCGTCTGAATAATATTGGCAACCACAAGGGCGAATGCAGCGGTTGGTCCACCAATCTGAAAACGCGAGCCGCCAAGTGCCGAAATCCAGAAACCGGCAACAAAGGCGGTTTTTAGACCAACTGCGGGTGAAACCCCCGATGCAATCGCAATTGCCATCGATAGTGGTAAGGCAACAATCGCGACCGTAAGACCCGCGATAATATCCTTTTTAAAGGTTTCAAAATTATAGCCCAAACGGGCATATGTATAAAGTTTTGGAAGTAAATCCGTACGATTTGCAAACATATTAATTATTAGTGCGATTTGGTGTTAATTATTTTGAATGGCGAGAATTCGCGCGCTTTTGGGAAAGGCTACAACTTTGCCGCCACTTTAACAACCATTAAGCGACCAAAAATTCAATAAAACCTTAATAATTACAGAAATTAAATTTGAATTACCGCGTTTGCCCTGCCAAATTACCACAATTGTTGGAGGAAAATATGAAGGCGTTTAACTTATTGATGATGTTGTCATTTTTATTATTGCCAATGGCATCACACGCAAAGGGCGAAAACACTTTTTATTATTCGCAATCACGCGCACCGGTGATTGAGGTGACGCTTGAAAAACAAAAATTAAAATTAGCAATTGACCCAAATTTACCCAAAGCCATCATCCTTAATGATAATACAAGCCGTAAATTGGGTTATAAACCCAAAACCGCACTAATTGCGCGCATAATCATTGACGATAAAAAGATTGATGGAAATATAACACGCAAAGACATAATTGTTCCCAATGGTAAAAAGTTTTCAACCTGGGTGGTTTGGTTTCCGGGGCGCAACGTAACCGATGCATTTAATACAAGTGCGGGTCTTGATGGGGTTATTGGGGTTGGCGCACTTGATAATCTTGGTAGTGTGAAATTGGTAAATCAAGGCGGTGGTGCGGGAAATGTGCGCCCCTTTAAATTTAAGAATAAGTTTTTTCCTGAATTAATAACCACTTATGACGGCCTTAAATTTAATACTGCCTTCAGCCTGATGTATCCGTCACAGATTGATGCGGTGGCGGCGAATTATTTTGTTTCGCACGGCCAAATGAGCGATGAAGGCGAAACCAGAAGCGCCAAAACCCTCTATTTCGATATTAAAAAGCAATCGCGCCATTTGAAAAATATTTCGCTTGAATTTTTGGGTTTGAAGCCCGCTTATTTTGACGTGATGCTTAAAAACAAGCAGTTTGAAAACCTTGTCGAGGACGAAAAAATTGCGGCAGAAGCGCGTGAACGTGGCGAAGAATTGGTAAACATCACCGAGCTTAATAAAAAAGCGAAAAAGAAACCATTCCCAACCATCATCGGCAGCGATATTTTAAACCAATGCGGTTTCATTGAATATGATTTTAAAAAATCGACAATCAATCTTTCATGCTATTAAAAAAGCCCCCTTTTGGGGGCTTGGTTTTAATCGAAAAGTTTTGAAACCGATTCTTCATTGGCAATTCGGCGGATGGCCTCACCAATTAGTGGTGCAACATTCACATAACGCACTTTTTGCGTACTTTCGACCAAATGGTGGGAAATGGATTCGGTTACGACCACTTCTTTAAATGCCGATGCCGCAATCCTATCAAATGCCGCACCCGACAAAACACCATGTGCAACATAGGCGGCAACTGATTTTGCACCCTTTGCCATAATCGCGGCGGCAGCATTACAGAGCGTACCCGCACTATCAACGATGTCGTCAAAAAGAACGCAATCTTTACCGCTTACGTCACCGATAATGTTCATAACTTCGGATTCACCAGGTTTTTCGCGGCGTTTGTCAACGATTGCCAAAAGCACCCCAAGGCGGTTTGCCAATGAACGCGCACGAACCACACCGCCAACGTCTGGCGAAACAATCATTAGATTATCAAGTGAATATTTTTCACGAATATCTTGTTCCATAACCGGTGTAACAAAAAGGTTATCGGTTGGAATATCAAAAAAGCCTTGGATTTGCCCCGCGTGAAGTTCCATGGTTAAAACACGGCTTGCACCCGCAGCGGTAATCATATTTGCAACCAATTTTGCCGAAATTGGCGTACGGCCACCAGTTTTACGATCCTGACGGGCATAGCCAAAATATGGCAATACCGCAGTGATGCGGCGTGCCGATGCACGACGAAGGGCATCAATACAAATAAGCAATTCCATCAAATGGTCATTGGCAGGATATGAGGTTGACTGAATCACAAAAACGTCCTCACCACGGACGTTTTCATCAATTGTTACAAAAATTTCGTTATCTGCAAAGCGCTTAATTGTTGTCTTGCACAATGACATATCCAAATAAGACGCGATTTTTTGCGCCAATTCTGGATTGGAATTCCCCGATATAATTTTCACCCGAACACCCTCTTTAGATTCTAATGAACCGATGGGCGGCTAAATAGAACTTTGGGCGTGGCATTACAACCCGAAAAATAACAAAAATGTATCAATTTTGAAATTTTATGTATGAAATTTAATGATAAAATCACGGTTTTTGTATGATTGCTTGGGTTGTTTTTATTTTTTGACAAGATTTTATTTATATTGAAGCACGTAATAAGGAGCATAGCGACAAGCGAAAGTAGCGTGAGATATAAGATAGATGAACCGAAATCAGACACTAAACCTGTATGAAGCATTTGACCGCCTCCAAGCGGGTGGCAAATTGCGCCATTATGAGGTGCATGAGCTTAAATCACGCCTTAAAAAACCTGCCTTAAGTGATGATATTGGAATGCTTGCGCAGGTGTTCACAATGGGCGTAAAGCCATATAGCGGTAATGTGAATCTTGTGCAGCGTTATCTTGATAAATCAATGGATCCGTATGATTTGGCGGGGGTAATTCGCGGGATTTGCAGTAATTGGCATCATGCAGCGCGGCATAAAGCATTTTTACTTTCGGTTTGCCATCATCGTAATTATTTCAGACTTTTTGAGGCCGCCAATGCGGCGTTCGAAGTTTTTGAACACAATATTGAAAGAACCATTTTCGTTGATACGTTTGAAAGCCTATTTTGGCGTTGGCAAGAGGTTTTGAACGCCGATGAAGATCGTCACTTTGAACCCGGATATACGCGTGGCCTTAATCGGGTGATGGAGGTTGCGCTTTTGGGTGATAAAATTCACGAACCATTCCATACCCGCGCCGGACAGTTTTTAAACGCCGAATGGGAAGAACCAATTCAAGAAAAGATTGCCGAATTAAAGGCGCGCCGCGCCGATGCACGCCGCAAAATGGGCTTTTTTGCACGGTTCTTTCGAGAGAAAGAGGCGGCGTAATTATAAAAAATCGGGTTCTGGTAAGCCTTTATTGTGCAAAAATTCGCGGTTAAAGATTTTTCCAGCATAACGATTTCCATAATCACAGAGCATTGTGACGATGGTTTTACCCTTGCCAAGTTCGCGTGCCAATTTCATTGCGCCCACAATATTCACACCCGTTGAACCGCCCATAAGCAGCCCTTCATGCTTTACAAGGTCAAAAATTACCGGCAGCCATTCACTATCTTCAACCTGAAAAGCATGGTCAATTTCAACATCTTCAAGGTTTTTGGTAATGCGTCCTTGGCCGATACCTTCGGTAATTGATGAACCTTCGGATTTTAACACACCATTTTTATAATAATTAAAAAGTGCCGCGCCCATCGGGTCGGCAAGACCTATTTGGATGTCTTTGTTTTTGGATTTTAAATATTGCGAAATTCCGCCCAATGTTCCGCCCGAACCGACCGCACAAATAAAGCCGTCAATCTTGCCGTCTGTTTGTTGCCAAATTTCGGGGCCGGTGGTGTTGAAATGCGCCAAGCGATTGGCGACATTATCAAATTGGTTTGCCCAAAATGCACCGGTTTCTTGTGCCACTTGTCCCGAATAACGAACGTAATTGCCGGGGTTGGAATAGGGCAGGGCATCAACCTCCACCAACTCAGCACCCATAAGGCGTAGTGCCTGCTTCTTTTCTTCAGATTGGGTGCGGGGGATTATGATTTTGGTTTTATAGCCCAAAGCATTGGCAACCAATGCCAAGCCAATGCCGGTATTGCCCGCAGTGCCTTCGACAATGGTGTCACCTTTTTTCAAAAGCCCCTTTTGTTCGGCATCACGGATAATGGATAATGCCGCGCGATCTTTTACTGATTGCCCAGGGTTTAAAAACTCACACTTCGCCCAAATCTCACAACCCGTTGCCTCACTTGCGGCATTAAGACGGATAAGGGGGGTGTTGCCAATTAGATTTAATACATTTTCTGCCATATCAGCATTATATACCATTCTTTGCCCGCATTAATATCAAGGGATAGAATAAAATTCTATTGAATGGTGGGTTGGTGGAAGGGGTTTTTTTGTGCTTTCTCTTTAGGAGACGCTTACCTAAGGGGTGAAATGGGCTAGCAAGTAATCGGGAAAGCCGATCATTCATAAAATCAAATGCCGCCACCACCCTTCAGTCACCTTCGGTGACAGCTTCCCTCAAGGGAAGCAGTTAATGCGCGGCATAACTCCTTCCCTTGAGGGAAGGTGGATTTTGCGAAGCAAAAGACGGAAGGGTGAAGTATGACGGTTTTGTGAAATATTATGATTGTTTATTATTTGCGATTTATGAAAGTAATAATATAGACGCTGTTCACTTAGAAGTTGCAACTTGGCTTCCGTGTTAGTATGGTAATGTAGTAGTTTAATCAGTTTTTTGTTTTGGATGGCTTCTTGAATGCATATTATTGCCATAATATTTGTTTTGCTTTCATTCATATTGATGTTCAGCGCAAATGAACGTCATAAAGAAGAGACAGGGGTTGATGGACCAACTCGAAAACAACTTAGATATATACGCAAGCAAGCCCGTAAGCGAGGCATTTCAGATGCTGAATATTATGAAATTTGGCTAAAAAACAAACAAAAACGAGCAGGGATTAGGTGAAGATTAGTAATTGCTAGTTGTTTCCAAATGTTAATGGGCGTAATTTCTTATCCCCACCCAAACCAATCACCTCTATAATCACCCTCAAAATCCACCCTTGGTAAGTGATAGCAATTGATAGCATTTGACGGCGGATTTTTTTGGTAATGAAATCTGCCTATTTACAATAAAACTATATGAACCTATCAAATCATCATGCAAAATTTGAAAAATTCAAAACTCGTATTTCCTGCACTCGTAACTTTGGCACTGATTTTATTGGTGGTTCTCGACAAAATTGAAAGCGGGCTGTTTGAGCGGGTGATTTTCACAATTTTTGTGCTTGATGTTTGGGTAATCGGGCTTTGTTTGCATGAATTTGCGCATGCTTATTCGGCATATAAATTTGGCGATAATGAGGTTGCGCAAAAGGGTTATTTAACCCTTAACCCGCTTTTATACGGCAATGCGGCGACATCGTTTATTTACCCCATCATCATTCTTTTGATTGGCGGTTTGCCATTGCCGGGGGGTGCGGTATATCTTGATCATTCCAAAATTAAAACCAAGTTTGAAATTGCTTTGACCTATCTTTGTGGGCCATTGGCGAATTTATTTTTTGGGATTGGGTTGGGATTAATTTATCTTGCAATGGGTCGTGTAGAGCATGATGGTATAATTGATGATGCCCTTACGCTGTCGGCATTTTTGCAATTTTATACTTTTATTTTCAATCTTTTGCCATTGCCGGGCTTTGATGGTTTTGGGGCATTATCAATTTATTTCAACCCCGAATTTCGCGCAAAAATGTTGAAACTATCGGCGCTTATGATGGTTGGGCTTTTGATTGCAGTATTTTATTTCCCCGGGGTATTTTTTGTTTTACAGCGTCCGGCGGTTGATGGCATTCAAATGATGGGCATGAATATCGATGCCCTTATGAATGGCTTTGATAATTTTATAAGCGGCGCAAATTAAACGCCCTTTTCAGGATTCCGAAAAGGGCGTTAATAATTTTGTATTTTTGCAATTAATATTTAAGTGCAAAATTTACACCAACCAAACGTGGTGCGCCGCGAATGAAGGTTGGAATGGTCAAGCTGTCGCCGATATTGCCGGCATCAAGCAGATATTCCTTGTCGGTTAGGTTGTTGGCGAATACCTCCACACTCCAGAGGGCGTTTTCGCTTTGGTATTTTGCCGATAGATTAACCAGACCATATGCGTCTTGATACTCATCAACCGCGCGGTCACGCAAAAATGGTGCAGTTGCCAATAAAGGCGGCTGAAGATCGCGGCGGTCATTATTATCATCAAAGAAGGTTTTTGACTGCCAAGTATATGTTGGGGTTATCATAATTCGTCCCATGCCATTCAAAGGAATGGTCCATGTGCCACCAACTGAAACCGCATTATCCGGTGAAAGGCGGAAATGGTTGCCATCATATGCCCCACCGTCAAAACGTGCATGGTTATAGGCATAGGTTGCAAACATTTCCAAATTGTCCATTGGGCGCAATTCGGCAGAAAGTTCCACACCTGGTGCATTTGCTTTACCGGCGTTTATGGTTACCAATTGACCGTTTTCATAAGATTGGGTCTGGAAGTTTTCATATTTATAATAATATGCCGAACCATTAAGTTTCAACTTACCACCAAAAGTGCGCAAGTTTCCGCCAATTTCAAATGAATCCACGGTTTCAGATGGAAGTTCGGAAATTTTTACGCTTGTCCCCGGAAGGTTGCCAGAATTGATTGAAATAACTTCTGGGCGGCGACCACGTGAATAAGATGCCCAAACACTGGCATTTTTGTCAAATTCATAACGGGTTACAAGACGCCCTGCAAAGCCATCAAAATTATCCTTTTTTTGAACCAATGCGGTCGGTTGGGTTAATGCGCCATAATTTGCCAATGTGCCGCCGGTTAAAAGTGCGGTCACAAGTGCCTGACCTTGGTTAATATATGCCATGCCTGTTGCGGTTTGTCCGGCATTAACCAGTGCGGTTCCATTGGAAATAAGGGTTGAAGCCACCAAAAGGTTTCCAAGGCGGCTTGGCCCATTTAATAAATCGGCCTGCAAGCCTGATTTCTTATTGTCCATTGTGTAACGAAGACCACCGATAACATCCCATTTTTCGTTGACGTGCCATGTGGCATCGGCAAAGAAGTCATAAGATGAAGATTGCGAATAATTGGTATATTGTTCGCGGTGTTCGGTCTTCATGCTATTATATAATGCGGTGGCATATGGTTGGGAAAAACCTGCCGCTTGTAAGAAACCGACACCAATTGCTTGTGCCTCTGCGGCGGTTGGTGTCGAACGGGTAGGGGTGGTGATTAAATAACCAGATAAAAGCGCGGTTAGATAATGTTCATCCATTTGTGAAGAAAAACGGGTGCTATTATCTTCATTGATATAAGATACTCCGGCAAAGCCTTCGATTGGGCCTTTGTCCTTAAAGCTGATGCGTAATTCTTGTGAATATTGCTTGCCATGTGCATCTTCTGCACCTTGCATAAAGTTGATTGCGCTGCCGTCGGGGTCGAATGCTTCAAACGCCTCAAAATCACGATAGCCAGTGATTGAGGTAAGGGTAAGGCTTTCGTTTAATTTCTTTTCGGCAATGAAGGTAAAGGTGTTGACGGTGCGATCAAGACCAATTTCTTTGCCGCCTTCAAAGTTTGCATAAGAGCGATTAAGTGCCGCCGGTGAATAAGGGCTTATTGTACCGCCATCAGGGATGAAAGTGCCAGATTTAAATGCGGTTCCGCTATTTTTATCGTGATGATAATTATAAATGAAATCCATTTTCAAAGTATCATCGGGGCGCGCACTTAGGACGCCGCGCATTGCATTTACTTTAACACCCTGAAGCTTGTCGCCGCCAAGTGTGTTATCAACCCAACCATCACGTTGGCGAATTGTTCCGGCAATACGAATTGCAACCTTATCTTCGATAATTGGCATATTGACCATGCCAAGGGCGCGGAAATAATTATCTT
Organism: Hyphomonadaceae bacterium UBA1933; assembly: GCA_002337085.1. Taxonomy (GTDB): domain Bacteria; phylum Pseudomonadota; class Alphaproteobacteria; order Caulobacterales; family Aquidulcibacteraceae; genus Pseudaquidulcibacter. The sequence continues at coordinate 1,032,857 of DDFH01000006.1, forward strand.
CGCCGCCGCCTAATTCAAGGCCAGCATGAATTCCGGTAACGTCTGCCTTGTGTTGAATAACGTTGATGCCGCCAATCATTGCCGCCCGACCAAATAGGGTGGCTTGGGGGCCTTTTACGATTTCAACACGCTCAAGGTCATAAAGTTCAGTATATGCACCACGGTTTCTTGAAGCCGAAACCCCGTCTTGGAAAATCGCAACGCGGGGTTCATCAAATGATGCGCCGCTGTCGGTAGTGATACCGCGCACCACAAAGCCCGCGTTATTTGCGCTTTGTTCCTGTACACGAATGCCAGGGGTAAAGGCGGCAAGCTGGTCAAACTTGGTGATGCCAAGGCGGTTTAACTTCTCACTGCCAAGGGCGAAAATAGAGGTTGGGACTTTCTCAATTGCCTGCGAGCGTTTTTGCGCCGTAACAATAACAACTTCTTCTTTAGCCTGTGTATTGTCTTGTGCGAATGAGATTTGTGGAATAATTGCAAGGCCAATAATGGCGGTTGACGCAATTAATTGCGCCTTTAAATTAGACATATTTCTTCCCTCCAAGGATGCGATTTGTTATTACGCCCCATTTTTAACAATTATGTAACATAAGCACTTTGAATTGCAACGTTTATGCAAGACATTTAAGTATTTGCTAATGCAACCTATTCTTGCGTACAAAGAAAAAGCCCGGACGTGACGGGCTTTGGGATAGTTAGTAAACACTAATTATACTGCATTGGTACTTGTGTATTTCAGTCCCAGTCTTGGCTCTCTTCATTATTTGTTCTCTTTCGGGAATATTTGAAACATACGTCACATATGATATTAGCTTTAGTGACGGTTTATCAAACTCCCAACGAACCAGCATCCTGTCTTTTGTGGAAAGTCTTAACATTGCAACTACAGGATCGCCAATAATATACTTTTCACCATCCAATTTAGTCATTTTTGCAGGATTTTTGCAGTCTTCACAACGGTAAAATTGAGATTTCTTGAAATCCAATATAATTGTTTCGTTTATTAATTTATTTTCAGTTCTTGCCAATGCATTACCGCTTGAATCAAAGCCTTCTTTTATTATTTCTTTCTCTTCGCAAAGCAGTTTTGCCTTAATGTCATTTTTTATTAAGTTATTATCGTTTGGAGCTAATTCTTGCCCCGATGCTTGGGAACAAGCGCATGATAGGGCAGATGCGAATAATGCTAAAATAAACACAGTATTTTTCATATCAAATCACAAAATCCCAGATTTGTTTTAATTGCAACGCATTAGTCATTAAATTTAATTTTATCGATTTCACATGTTTCTTTAAGAACTTCAGTACCTGTTTCAATTTCTCTATTCATTTTTTGAAAATACTTAAACTCAGAAACTGAAATCATTTTATTTAAATCAATAATCCACTTAAATTTAGTAATATGTTCGCCTGGAATTATTATTGTATAACTTTCACCATCTGAAACGTTTATTATTTCGTAATTTAATGATTTAACGTTCATAAAGCCACAATTTTCACATGGTTTTAGTTTTTTCTTATTGAAATCAATTGTGTAATAATGAACGTTTAATTGAGATACAGTTTTTATTACAAACTCTTTTCCGAATGAATCGTTACCTGTCTGTATGTATTCTTGAGGATTGCATTTAAGTTTTAGAAGTTTTGTATTTGCTGGAATTGCAGGCTTCAGGACTTGGGAATTACCCAAGTCCTGAGATAATCCTGAAAAAGGAGCAAAAAGACAGAAAAGCGCAACCGTAAAGAGTTTGTATTTCATGTTTAAAGTTCAAACTTTTCTAATTTCTTATCCACGGCAACATTTTTCAATGTAACATATGCGGGCATACCATTTTTATATGGTGGGTAATCTTCACCTTGGATAAGACCGCTTAGATAATCGCGGCATGCTTGTGTGATGCCAAAGCCATCTTCGGTGATGAAGTCTTTAGGCATAAATTTTTCAACATTGGCAACATCGGCAAGTTTGGCTTCACCAATTTCCCAAACATATGGAACGGATGATTTACGCACGATGGTTGGCATGATTGAATTATGACCCTCTACGGCAAATTCAACCGCCGCTTTGCCCAGTGCATATGCCTGTTCGACATCGGTTTTGCTTGCCAAATGGCGCGCCGCACGTTGCAAATAATCGGCAACCGCCCAGTGGAATTTATAACCGAATGCTTCTTTTACCATATTGGCAACAACGGGGGCCGCACCGCCCAATTGCGCATGACCAAAGGCATCTTTGGTGCCTTGTTCTGCCAAGAAGCGACCATCAGGGTAATGGCAACCTTCGGAAACCACAACCGAGCAATAACCATATTGCTCAACCTTGGCTTTGACAGTTTCCAAGAATTTTTCTTGGTTAAATTCAACTTCTGGGAAAAGGATTACCACAGGAATGTCATTATCCTCATCGGCGGCAAGACCACCGGCGGCGGCAATCCAACCAGCATGGCGCCCCATAACCTCAAGTACAAATACTTTGGTTGAGGTTAGCGCCATTGAACGCACGTCATATGACGCTTCACGGGTTGAAACCGCGATATATTTGGCAACAGATCCAAAACCAGGGCAGCAATCGGTGATTGGCAAATCATTATCAACGGTTTTTGGAACATGAATTGCCTGAATTGGATAGCCCATCGCCTCAGAAAGTTGCGAAACTTTATAGCATGTGTCGGCACTATCGCCGCCGCCATTATAAAAGAAATATCCAATATTATGCGCCTTGAAAACTTCGATAAGGCGTTCATATTCTCGCTTGTTTTTTTCCAATGATTTAAGTTTGAAACGGCAAGAACCAAATGCACCTGATGGCGTGTAACGAAGGCCGGCAATTGCTTCATCGCTTTCTTGGTAAACGTCGATTAATTCTTCGGTTAATGCGCCAATAATGCCATTGCGCCCTGCATAAACTTTACCGATTTTATCTGGGTGTTGCTTTGCGGTTTCAATAACCCCACAGCCCGAAGCATTAATAACCGAAGTAACCCCACCTGATTGCGCGTAAAAAGCATTTTTGACCATTGCCTAACCCTTCTATTAAATATGCCACTAATTGGATTTGTAAGCCTTGTTAGCAAACTATTTTGATGCGTCAATGAATGTTTTGTCACATCGACACTATTACTGTTATTGATTCCTATGTCTTATGGGAAAATTTTGCCTTTAACATTGCAATTTCTTTTCCAAGTCGCTAAATCCCACCTCAATAATAGGATTTTATGAAATGACTTGGTCTCCAAACTCATGGCGTGCAAAAAACGCCAAGCACATTCCAAACGACTACCCAAGCCTTGAGGCATTAAACGAGGTTGAGGCAACTTTGTCTAAAAAACCGCCGCTTGTGGTCGCTAGTGAGATTGAAAAGCTTAAAAAAGAGCTTGCCAAAGTTGCACGTGGCGAAAGCTTTTTGTTGCAAGGCGGCGATTGCGCTGAATCATTCAGTGAGTTTGAGGCAGACCGCGTAATCCGTTATTTCCGCGTATTTTTGCAAATGGCGGTGGTTTTGACTTTTGCGGGCGGCAAGCACGTTGTAAAAGTTGGCCGTGTTGCGGGGCAATTTGCCAAGCCGCGCTCTTCGCCTGTTGAAACCATTGATGGCGTAACACTGCCATCTTATCGCGGTGATAATATCAACGGTCTTGAATTTAATGAAGAAAGCCGCCTGCCAGATCCGCAAAGACTGTTGCAGGCGTATAATCAATCGGCATCAACCATGAACCTTCTTCGTGCGTTGGCGACCGGTGGTTATGCCGATTTGGCGCATATCAATGATTGGAATCTTAGCTTTATCAAAAGACAAGATAAGGTGCAGGAAGATTATTTGAAACTTTGCCACCATATTTCTGAAAGCCTTGATTTCATTAATTCAATGGGCAAAGCCAATATTGCCACCGATACGGTTTCATTCTTTACCTCGCATGAGGCATTGTTGCTTGGTTATGAAGAAGCACTAACCCGCAAAGATAGCTTGTTTGGCTCTGGTGGATATTATGCAACTTCGGCGCATATGCTTTGGATTGGTGATAGAACCCGTGGTCTTGATGATGCGCATATCGAATATTGCCGTGGTGTTAAAAACCCGATTGGTATTAAATGCGGCCCATCACTAACAGGTGATGAATTGCTTGCGCTTATTGATAAGGTGAACCCAAATAATGAAGAGGGTAAACTTGTATTAATCGCGCGCTTTGGCTCTGATAAAATTGCCAATCATTTGCCGGAAATGGTACGCAAAGTTACCGCTGCTGGTAAAAATGTTATTTGGTCATCAGATCCTATGCATGGCAATACTATTACCTCATCCAATGGCTTTAAAACCCGCCCATTTGACCGCGTCATGAGCGAAGTGGTTCAATTCATGAATATCGTTCATGCCGAAGGCGCATATCCGGGTGGCATTCACCTTGAAATGACTGGCGATGATGTTACCGAATGTATCGGCGGCGCAATCGAAGTAACCGAAGATTTATTGCCATCACGCTATAATACGCATTGCGACCCGCGTTTAAATGCAAGCCAATCTTTGGAGCTTGCATTTGAAATTGCCGGAAATCTGCGTACCGAGCGTAAAGAGCAAAGAATGGCTGCTGCGGGGCTATAATTTAATTTAAAAGCCCTGCGATGCGGGGCTTTTATTTTGTTTTAATATAGAGGGTATGATGGTTTTTCACGAAGTTCAATCTGGCTCAAGACCAATGATTTACGGCATTTTGGCCTTTATGGTTTTGCTTGCTATTGTTGAATATCTTGTGGTTCCTATTGGTGCAAAAATGGCGGTTAGCCTTATCATGAGTATCATACTCGGTTTGGTTGCGACCATGCTTTTTGGCTTTAATCTTGAAACCAAAATTGATGCGCAAAATATAAATTTGAAAATTCCGGTTCTTTTAAAAACCAAAATTGCACTTGTCGATATTAAAACTGCCGAACAATTTTCTTATAGCCCACTTCGTGATTTTGGCGGATGGGGCATTCGTTTTGGCAAGGGTGGCATCATGTATAATGCCAATGGCAATCAATCAGTTAAACTTGTCATGAAAGATGAAAAAATTATCTATATCGGCACCCAAAAACCCGAAGCACTTATTAAGGCATTGGGCAAATAAAAAGCCCCAAACGGGGCTTTTTTTAGTGTATGCAAATAAAAATCGGAAACCACGCTTTAAATTTAATTTATACCTCACGGCTAATTCGGAGCATTTGCTAATCGCAAATGCCATTTCCTCATGCCTCCGGTGGGGCGCGCGACTCCGCGCGGCACTCAGTCGTGCTTGCGTTCGCTTTGCTCACTTATTTTACGTTCTCCTAATGGTTCAGTATTTGACCGCGATGAGTTAGGAAAAGTTGCAGACTTTTCCGTAAAAACGAAGAGCAAATTTGCCAGAGCGAAGTTAGAAATCTCAAATTTTTATCAAAACGGCGATATAGCTTCCAAAACCTGTTGACCAACTGGTTGCTTGTTGTATTTCGATAATTGTCCACGACCGCCGTATGAAATCCGTGCCTCTGCCATTTGGGTGTGTAGCACGGTGTTGGCGGATGAAATATCCTGTGGTCTGACGATACCTGAAACCAATAATTCACGGATTTCGTTATTTACGCGTACTTCTTGGCGTCCTGCCACCACAAGATTGCCATTTGGTAAAACTTGGGTAACCAATGCCGCAACAGTAAGCGACATTTTTTCCTGACGATTTACTACACCAGAACCAGAAAATGCACCAGCAGAAGAAGTTCCAATCATATTCGCAGGGTCATAGCCAGATGGCAAAATTTTCCCTGGTAACTTTTCAAGACCAAAGAAGTTTGAAACCCCGCCCGATTTGGTTGAGCTTTCTTTGCCGGTTGTGGTGTTATTCATTTGGGCGTTGTCATTAATTGTGACATTAACAGTAAGAATATCACCAATTTTTGATGCCCTTGGGTCGGCAAAAAATTGCTTTGCGCCCGCGCGCCATAGTGAATTAGATGAGGTTCGGTTATCTGTTGCCTCTGGCATTGGCACAACCACTTGACGACGACCCGCAGCCGCCATTTGTGGATCTTGAATTGGGGTAAGTGCAGGGGGCTTTCCGGCGTTTTTAATTTCATCAACAGTTGATGCACAGCCAGTAGCCAACAATGAAAGTGAAGCAATCACAATTAATTTAAAAGCATTGTTCATATCGATTTCACCATTAATAATTTGCGCTTAAGCGTGGATTTGCGGCTTGTGAGCCAGAGTTTTGAATAACGCGGGCAAAGCCATTGCCCTCGACGATTGCATCAACAATACCGTTTGATGATGAGTTTGCGACCTTGATGTTTGCGCCCTTTGCCCCATCCGAAAGTGCCTTTCCGGTTGCGGTTATGCGCATTGCACCATATTCATAAACCAACATAATGCCTTGTCCCTTTTTAATCAGCATGGTTTGGCCAAGGTCGCTATTACGCAAAGGCATATTGGGTGAAAGATTATGGCTTGCGGTTTTGCCAACAATCTCAGAAGCGTCAACCAAGGTTCCGGTTGCCATTGAATCATTGACTTGTGTCCAAACAATCATATCGGATGTGATAATTTCATTGCGGGGGACTTCACGATTTAAAACCGCGATTTCTTTTGTGCTATTGGGGCCATTCTGATTGGCGGCATTACGGCTAAGGTTTACTTGTGCGTATTTTTTATCGCCATCGGGGCCAAGTTCGGCGTCGCGCCCCCATACAGTTACTTCACGAACTTTTTCACTGTTTGTCCATTCAAGCCCAAGGGTTCTAAGTTTATATTGCAATGAATTTGCCGAATATACGAGTTTGTGGCGGTCAAGCGGTGCTTGGGCAATTATAATACCCGCTTTTTCACCGGCATTTTCAAAAATATCGCCAATAGTAACATTTTTACCTTCGGCAATTGCATTAGATTTCAATGCAAGACCATCTGCAAATGCAGCACTTGAGAGCATGTTTATCAACATTACTGCGGCGATTATATCAATGATTGATGGTAATCTTAATTTGGTCATATTGCCCTCTCACCTAGCTATTAACGAAGAATGCTTGAGGTGTTTTGCATCATTTCATCGCTGGCATTGATTACTTTTGAATTCATTTCATAAGCGCGCTGCGCAACGATAAGTGCCGAAATTTCATAAACTGGATCAACGTTTGAGGCTTCGACATAATTTTGGTTAAGGTTGCCAAAGCCTTCGGAATTTGGATTGCCAACCGTTGCCGGACCAGACGCGGCGGTTTCTTTCAAAAGATTGTCGCCCACTGATTCAAGACCGGCTGGATTGATAAAGGTGGCAATTGTTATTTGCCCCAAAGTTTGTGACGCGGTTTGCCCAGAGATTGTTGCGGTAACAGTTCCATCTTTGGAAATTGAAAAGTCGGTCGCATTTTCGGGAATCTGAATTTGCGGAATAACTGTATAACCGTCTCCGGTAACAATTGTGCCATCTGGCGATGATGAAAAGTTACCAGCGCGAGTGTATGCGGTGGTGCCATCTGGCATTTGTACTTGAAAATAACCACGGCCATTAATTGCAAGGTCATATGGGTTATTGGTTTGGGTTAATGAGCCTTGTTTTGCAACGCGGTAAACCGAACCTGTCTTAACACCATAACCAACTTGAACACCGGTTGGGTCAACGTTTCCGGCATCAGAAGTTGATGCACCAGGGCGTTCAAGATTTTCATAAATCAAATCCTGAAATTCTGCTCTTTGACGTTTAAAGCCAGTGGTTGACATGTTGGCGATGTTGTTTGAGATAACATCAACATTAAGTGCCTGCGCTGCCATACCAGTTGCTGCAATGTTCATTGAACGCATGTTTCACCTATACTTTCGCTAATCTATCAATTGCCTTAGAACGCAAATCTTCGGCCTGTTTTTGTAGTTTTGTTGCGCTTTCAAAAGCGCGGGAAATTTCCATAATGTCGGTCAATTGCTGAACCGCATTTACGTTTGAACCTTCGACCATGCCTTGCACCACTTCAAAAGTTTCAGCCGGTGCGGCGGTTTCGCTTGTTGGCTTAAATAAATTGTCGCCAATTTTTTCTAATGTTCCGGGGCGATTAAATTTAAAGACACCAATTTGTCCAACTGATGCACCGTTTTGACGAATGTTTCCGTCTTTACCAATTAATGGTTCGCCTTGGGCAACATTGAGGGTTATTTCACTATTTGAATTATCAAGAACTGGCTTGCCATCATGGGTAACAAGGCGACCAGTGGTATCAAGCGTAAACTGCCCATCACGTGTGTATGCAGTGCCATCAGCGGTTTTGACCGCAAAAAAGCCATCACCAGTCAAGGCAACGTCAAACGGGTTTCCAGATTGGGTAAGGGTTCCAGGGCGAAAATCGCGGGCGATTGAATAATCGCGAACAAATGAAACTGTTGTTGGGTTTTCAGCAATTTTTGCAGGGCGTTTTGTAATCGGCTCAAACAAGGCTTCTTCGGCCTTGAAGCCCGCAGTGGACACGTTTGCCATATTGTTTGCGGCAATTTCCATTTTGCGCATCAAGGCATTTTGTGCCGAAAGTGTGATTAAAATCGCATTATCCATATTACGCCATATTCTTGTCGTTACACATTTTGTGTTGGAAAAAGTTCTGCAATTGGTGTGCCAAGAAAAAATATAATAAAAACAATAAACTGAATGGTTAACTAAATCTTAAAGGGTAAAAAATTACCTATTAATGCAGTTAAAAAGAAAATTTTATGAAAATGTCGGCAATTTTTGCCGACTTAAATACTTTTCATTAACTCACAGGCGTTAACCTTAAAACTTAACGATTCGTTTTTTGATAAAAATTTGATTCTCGGGAACCCAAATGGCAGACAAAAAAGAAGAAGCCCCAGAAGTAGAAGGTGAAGAAGGCGCAAAACCCGCAAAGAAAAAACTTTCGGGCAAAGCATTAATTTTATTCATCGTCCTGCCGGCAATTTTACTTTTGGGCGGCGGCGGTGCTGCTGCTTACTTCCTTGTTTTTAATAAGAAACCTGCTGCTGAAGCGTCAAAAGATGCACATGGTAAAGAAGACAAAAAAAAGGGTGAAAAGAAAGACGAAAAGAAAGGCGGCCACGGTGGTGGTGAAGGCGGTGCTGCTAGCGCTGATGCTGCGGATGGAATCAAAACTTCTGAAGGCCCAAATGGTGAAACTTTCTTAACGCTTCCGGATATGGTCGTTAATATTTCGACAACTGATAATCGCGCGGTTTTCTTAAAATTGCGCCTGACTTTACAAGTTAAGGATTCCGAGGTTGCAGATGCAATCAAACCTGCCGTTCCCCGTATTAAAGATCAATATACAGGCTTTTTACGTGAATTACGGGTTGAGGATATCCAAGGTTCTGCCGGATACACGCGCTTACAATTGGAATTATTAAAGCGAACTAATTTGGCGGTTGCTCCGGCACATGTTGATGCAGTTTTAATTGAAGAGATTTTGGTGAACTAATGGCTGATCAAGACGATATGGCAGCCGCGTGGGAAGCGGAAATGGCAGCTGCAGAAGGCAGCAATGATGCCTTTGTCGCCGAATGGGAAGCCATGGTTGGTGACGAAAGTGGCAAGTCCATTTCATCGACCTCTATCGGCATTGAAAGAGTATTGAACCAAGACGAAATCGACAGCCTTTTGGGCTTTGATTTGGGTGATGATAATAGCGCGGGTAACAATGGTATCCACGGCATTATTAACTCGGCACTCGTGTCATATGAACGTTTGCCGATGTTGGAAATTGTATTCGACCGTCTAGTAAGGTTGATGACAACCTCATTGCGTAATTTCACATCTGATAACGTTGAAGTATCGCTTGATCATATTTCATCAATTCGTTTTGGCGATTATTTGAATTCAATTCCATTGCCGGCGATTTTGGCGGTATTCCGCGCCAAAGAGCTTGATAACTATGGCTTGATGACGGTTGATTCTAACCTGATTTATTCAATTGTGGACGTGCTTTTGGGTGGGCGTCGCGGCACGACTGCGATGCGTATCGAGGGGCGTCCATATACAACAATCGAACGTATGCTTGTGACCAAGATGATTGACGTAATCTTGGAAGATATGCGCGCGGCATTCCGCCCAATTCGCGATGTTGATTTTGCACTTGATAGAATTGAAACTAACCCACGATTTGCGGCAATTGCCCGCCCTGCGAACGCGGCGATTATGGTAAAAATGCGTATTGATATGGAAGATCGCGGTGGACGTGTTGAGCTTTTGTTACCTTATGCGACTTTGGAACCAATTCGTAACATGCTTATCCAACAATTCATGGGTGAAAAATTTGGCCGTGACAATATTTGGGAAGGCCACTTGGCTAACGAATTATGGTCAACCAATATGGATGTTGAGGCGGTGATTGATGAATTACCAGTCCCATTAGGCAGAATGCTTAATTTAAAAGTAGGCGAAACAATATTCCTTAACAAAACCCAAGACAGCGCGGTCGAGCTACGGTGTGGCGAAATTCCACTAACCAAAGGCAGAATGGGGCGGATGAATTCATCCATCGCCATTCGGGTTGACCGTGCCTTATCCAAATCCACCAAATCGGAGATTTTTAAACGATGACTTATGCACTAATCGCACAATTTGCAGGGCCTGCGGCACAATTGCTTTTGGTGTTGGCATTGATGTGGGTCGGCATCCTATTCATGCGTGTTGATAGCAAGCTTACAAAAATGAAGCGTGGAACCGATGGCGTTAGAAACACTATTATTGATCTTAATAAAGCTGTTGAAAATGCCCGCGAAGCCTTGGCGGAATTAAAAACCGACACTTCTACACAAATTGAGGATATTAATGAAAAAATCGCCGAAGCCCAAAAAATGGTCGAAGGCTTTAAATTTCTACAAAGTGTGCAGAAAAATCTGCGTCCAACAGAGGCTAATAGTGGGGCAAATACATTCAATCCACGTGGTGCAGAGCCAAAAGGACTGCCACCGATAGAATTTGCAGAAGAAATTCAACCTTCTGTTAATCGTCGGGAACTAAAATCACGATTTGACGATGATGAATTTCTATACGAGCGTGACCGTCCGCACTATGCCCGCCGCAAAAGTGCTGAAAACCTGCGCCCTGAATATGATTCTTATCCATCAGAAAATTCGCGCCGCACTAATTGGGGCGGATTGAGGTAGAAATGAAACTAAAACCCCTAAGCGTTCTGGCGATAATTTTAATGAGTGTTGGTGCAGTAGAAGGCGGTCGCTTTCTGCTAAAGGCGAATAATGCCTTTGCATCCGCTGAAAAAAAAGAAGAAAAGGCTGATGATGCCAAAGGGGGGGATCCATCAAAGGCTTATGTGGATGCTAATCCAAACGCTAATCAAATGGCATCTTGTGTTCCTGCCGACCTTGCAAAGGAAAGCGGTATTTCGGCATCTGAATTCAAATTATTGCAAGCATTACAAGATAGACGTCAGCAACTTGATAAACGTGAAGCTGATATCATTACCCGCGAAGGTGTGGTTAAAACCGCCGACGCCATCGTGATGCAGCGTATTGAAACCTTAAAAGGCGTTGAAGCCAATATTCAAAAACTTCTTGGTCAAGTTGACGATATGGAACAAAAACGTATTGCCAATCTTGTTGCAGTTTATGAAAAAATGAAACCAAAAGACGCGGCAAAAGTCTGGGAAGGCATGTCAGATGAGGTTCTGTTACCCATTGCATCACGCATGAAAAACCAATCATTGTCATTAATTCTTGCCAAAGTTTCGCCAGAGCGGGCGCGGGCAATTACCGCAAAACTTGCGCAAATTGATAATGGGAATTTGGATCAAAAAATGGCGGATGCCAAACCAACACAAATGGCGCAAAATACACCTCCTGCTGGTGCGAAACCAAATGCTGCCGCACCACAAGGGGCTAATAAAGGGCCGACACAATTGGCGGGTGGCCCAACAAAGTAGAAATTAAATGAAACGGAATAATGGCAAATAGGAATAGGATTTAAATAATAAAGTGTTTTTTAGACGGGTAACGGTTTCACTTCTAAGTTTGTCTATCGCCATAAATCCGGTGATGGCACAAACCGTTGCGCCTGTTGTAAACAATGCCAACCTTGAAATGGATGCCAGCCAAACCGAAAATTACGCGCGCTTGATATTTAAATGGCAAGTACCGCGTTCTGACCGGATTAAAGCAAAGCAGATGTCATCCTTGCTAGAACTTGAGCTTCCCGCAACCACTAATGCTGACCCTGCTGTATTGAAAACCCGCGCTGGTGAATTTGTGGTCGGTAGTGCGTTATCGGCGGATAAAAAGACCTTGCGACTTGCATTGGCACGTGATGTGCGGGTCGAAATTTCAAAAAATGGTAATTATGATGTGGTTGACCTTGTATTAAAGGGAAGACCATCGCCGGGTAAATTCGACCCCAATAAAAAAGAATCGCAAAAAGTTTCTGAAATTGAAGAATTGCTTAAACCAAAGCCAGAACAAACCGACACATTAGATCAAAAGCTTATAAATCGTCCTGCGCCTAAAAATGCAAAAGTTTTGTCGGTTGATGCGGCGCAATCAAAATTATTTACGCGTATCACAATTAATGGCGTTAATGCCAATCCGTTATTTGCCCGCAAAAGGGATCGTGTGGCATTAACAATCCCTGGTGTTTATGCGCTTGATGTTGGTGAATTGCGCGCAAGTCTGCCAAGGCGCGTAAAAGATTTAGTGCGTTATAATGATAGTAAATACACATCCTTGGTGATGGATGTTGCCCCAGGTTCTGTGGTCCGTAAAGGAAGCGACAGGGGCAAGGTTTATGTCGATATATTCCCACCTGGAACCAATCTTGATACCCCTGACGCCGCAACTATCGAACGTGCAAACGAGAAAAATGGCGGTAAAGTCGATGCAAAAGCGGCGCAAACTGACATTCCTGATGCAATGGATCACGGCGAAAACGCATCAATTGAAAAGAACTTACCATTAAATGATGCTGCCGATAAAAAAGGCGTAAACGAATTTACCGAGGCCGAAGAATATAAGCCACCGGAATATCATGACCCTGCGCCTAGTGGTGTGGTAAAAGTAATCAATCGTCAAATCGGTTCAGACTATGTTTTGGATTTTGGTTTTGACGACAATGCACCGGCGGCAATTTTTAGGCGTGGTGCAAATATTTTCATTCTTTTTGGCACGAATGCTAAATTCAACATTGATGCCGTTAAAAAAAGTAATCTTTATAACGCAATTACGCCAATTTCTGGTGATGGCGTCGCCGGTGTAAAAATTACCGCCGCTGATAATATTGCTGCTACACCTGCTGCACTTGGAAAACATTGGATTATTACCATTGCCCCCAAAGCGCCAAAAGATATGCGCACAATATTAATCAAGGGCGAAAGAACACCTGATGGCGCAAGCCGACTAAAAGCGACTGTCCCAGATGCCGTTACCACCGGAAGCATTAATGATACCGATGTTGGTGATACAATTTTGGTTGGTATGTCCTATGGGCCGCCAAGCGCATTAATGCAGCAACGCTCATACCTTGAGGCAAATTTCATTCCAACATATCACGGTTTAGCGGTTATTCCGCGTACCGAAGATATGGGAATAAAACTGGCAATGGATGGTTTTGTAATTGACCGTCCACATGGCATGGAACTTTCCAACACTTTTGCAGCGGGTGAAGATGAAGGGCAAAATCATTCTGTTGTATCTGCACCAGGTTTTGTGGATTTTGTTAAATGGCGCCTTGGCCCAATGGCAGATTTCACTAATAATTTGCAAAAATTGCGTCTGCTTGCGTCTAATGAGATTGACGACAATACCAAAGGGATTCAGGCGCAAACAAATTTGGCTCGTTTTTATCTTGCATGGGAAATGGGTGAGGAGGCTTTGGGCGTTGTAAAAGTCTTGCGCTCAATGCATCCAGAGCAGCAGAACGACCCCGAACTCCTTGCCATGATGGGCATTGCCCAAACCATGATGGGTCGCGGGCGCGAGGCTTTGCAAACCTTCAACGCGCTTGAATTGAAGGATGATGCGGCATCACACTTGTGGGCAACAATTGCGGCAATGGATGCTGGCAATCCAGAAGAAGCCACAAAACAATTTGAACAAGGTGCAGAGGTACTTGATACTTTCTCAAAAGACTATCAGGCGAAATTTGTGCTTGCTGATGCTATGGCGTCACTGCAAACAAAAGATTATGCTGGCGCGGTTTTAAGTGCGAAAAAAGCCGGTGAACTTGCGGGTGACCCACACACCAAAGAAATGGCACGCCTAATAGAGGCGCAGTCAGAAGGTGAGTTGGGGCAATTTGATGGCGCATTACAAACCTTACAAGAGCTTGCAAAATCAATATTCCCAGATATATCGGCACGCGCACAATATGCAAATGCGATGTTGGGTGTGGAAAAAGATCCATCAACCCGCAATGACGCAATCAAAGTTTTGGATTCACTTCGCTATATGTGGCGCGGTGACGATTTGGAAATTGATATTTTACGCAATCTGGGTGAGCTTTACATTCAGGCGGGCGATATTCGCTCTGGCCTTTCAATACTTGCTAGTGCCTCTACCCTAAGACCAGATTTACAAGCATCACGAGATTTACGTGATGTATTATCACGGCAATTTAAATATCTGTTCCTTGATGGTGGCGCGGACGGTATGGATAGCGTGCAGGCACTTGCACTATTCTATGACTTCCGCAATTTAACTCCGGTTGGTCCAGAAGGCGATATGATGGTGCGCGGTCTTGCCGATAAATTGGTTGCGCTTGATTTATTGCCACAGGCGGAAGAGTTATTATCACACCAAGTGGAAAAAAGGTTGCAAGGCTTTACCAAGGCACAAGTTGCAACCGATCTTGCGGCAATTTATTTAATTGATAAAAACCCTGAAAAGGCACTTTATACAATTGGTGCAAGTCGGGTTGCCGATTTGCCGGAAAATTTAAACCATTATCGCCGGATGATAGAGGCAATAGCCCTAACCGATCTTGGTCGCAATGATCATGCGCTTGAATTAATCGAATTTGATAAAACTAGCGATGCCGACAAAATCCGTGCCGAGGTTTATTGGCGTCAAGGTGATATGAAACAAGCTTCACTTTATGCCAATAAAAACTTACCGCGCCCTGCGCTTAAATTCTCACCGGCGGCGGCGTCTGATGTCTTGCGGGCGGTGTTGGCAAAATCATTATCCGGTGACCGTGCAGGTGCAATGGCAATGGCGCGTCCCTATGGCCCTGGTATGGGTAATTCTGAATTTGCACCCGCATTTAATGTTGTAACTTCGGAAAATATTCCAACCCCT
Source organism: Hyphomonadaceae bacterium UBA1933 (assembly GCA_002337085.1). Lineage (GTDB taxonomy): Bacteria > Pseudomonadota > Alphaproteobacteria > Caulobacterales > Aquidulcibacteraceae > Pseudaquidulcibacter. The sequence continues at coordinate 1,048,122 of DDFH01000006.1, forward strand.
GATGCTATTAAAACTGCGGTTGATTCTGTGCGTGGTTCGTCACCATTCTATAATGTGATTGAAAGTGTACGCGATGGCGTGCAAAGATTACGTGAGCCAGAAGGTAACCAATATGCGGCTTCTAACCCTAATATTCCTACTGATGGAAACCCAAATGGTGGGCGTAAAGAGGCCAATATTAACCCGATGCAGAATGTGCAGGATATTGCCAAAGAAATGCTAAATGCAACCAAAGAAGTTGCTGCAAAAACCTTTGCTAAACCAGACAATGCAGCGGCACAAGCAAAACCAGTTGCACAAAATCAAAATCCGCAACGCGCCTCTGACAAACGACCATTGCCTATGGCAAAGAAACCAGTCGTAAACGCGCAAAAAAATAATCCACCAAAAAATAATTTGGCGGCAAATAAACAAGAGCGCAAACCTTTTGGTCTTCAAGCACCAAAAGATCCGCCAATTACTGCAGTTGGTCGCTAAGCAGGGCTTTAATATTTAACGTCTGCTATAAATTGCATAAAATTTATAATTATTTCATCCGAATTAACTTGATGTTCACCTTAATCTTTCATTGCTTATAAATTATATTCCTTGGGCTTATAAATCATAATATTTGGTGCGGATTGCGATAAATGACTATTAAGGGTAAAAAAATTGCGGTTTTAAAAGGTGGCTGGTCGAGCGAACGCCCAGTTTCCCTAGTATCTGGCAAGGAATGTGCCGATGCTTGCCGTCGTTTGGGTGCCGAAGTTGTTGAAATCGATGTATCGCGTGATATTGTTAATCAATTAAAAGCCGCCAAGCCTGATATTGCTTTTAATGCGCTTCATGGACAATGGGGTGAGGATGGCAAGATTCAATCCGTTCTTGAAATCCTTGAAATTCCTTATACGCATTCCGGTGTGCTTGCCTCTGCCTTGGCGATGGATAAAGAAAAAGCCAAAATTATCATGCAAACCGTTGGCATTGATGTGCCAAATGGCAAGGTCATGAGCCGTTTTGACGCCGCCAAAGAACATCCTATGTCTGCGCCATATGTGGTTAAACCTAATGCCGATGGTTCATCATTCGGTGTGTTTATCGTGCGTGAAGGTGAAAACAGTCCACCTCAAAAACTTCTTGATAAAGATTGGCATTGCGGTGACGATGTTTTGGTCGAAGAATTTATCAAAGGTCGCGAATTTACCTGTGTTGTGATGGCTAATGAATGTATTGGTGTTACCGAAATTAAAACCAATCATGAATTTTATGATTATGACGCCAAATATTCCGATGGTGGTTCTTGGCATGTTGTTAATCCAGATGATATTCCCACCGCCGCCGTAGCAATAATGAAAGAAAATGCGTTAAAGGCGCATAAAGTTCTTGGCTGCCGTGGTGTGACACGTACTGATTTCCGTTTTGACCCGACATCTGGTCGCGTGGTCGCATTAGAAGTTAATACCCAACCAGGAATGACCCCAACCTCTTTAGCGCCCGAACAAGCGGCGGCAAAAGGTGTGTCATTTGATGAATTGGTTAAATGGATTTTGGAGGATGCATCATGTCTCAGATAAGACGCGTCCCCCGTTATGGTGCGGGTACACGTGGTAAATCGCAAAGCCGTCCACCAAAGCGCCGCCAAAACCGCAATGTTCGCCATAAACCACAAGGTTGGTCGATGAAACTTGGCGCATGGGCGCATGCACGACTTCGTGAAGCACAATATGAAAGTGTTTCACGCAAAGTAATTCAGGGGGCAATCATTGGTATGGTTGCGCTTATGGTTATTGGTCTATCAGTTGCCTTTGGTGTTTTTGAGAAAACCGGCGCATTCATCAGTGAAAAGTCAGCAAATGCGACCCGCTATGCCGGATTATCTGTGCATCATGTCGAAATTACTGGCTTTACTGGCCATAATATCACCGATGGTCAAAAGGCCGAGGTTGCAGCAATTGCTGGCATTCCAAATAATGAAATCATGTTTAATCTTTCGCCCAATGAAATTAGAGACCGTATTATGGTCTTGCCATGGGTGGAAAATGTTATGGTACGCCGCCTATGGCCTGATAATGTGCAGATATTAGTCAAGCCGCGTGAGGCCAATGCCGTTTGGCAGGAAAATGGCACATTACAATATATGGATGCACAGGGTCGCAAACTTGGCCCTGCTGACCCGCAAAAAGTAAAAGGCTTGCCTTTGGTAATCGGTCAAAATGCCGGCCCACATGCAAGCGAGCTTTTTGCCGAATTAGAAAGACATTCAGAAGTTTCTAAACACGTTTATGCAATGATACGCATTGCAGACCGTCGTTGGAACCTTCGCCTAAAAGGCGGAGGAGAGGTCTTGTTACCGGAAGATAACACCGAACAAGCCCTCGATCAGCTCGAAAAATTACACCAACAATATCAAATCCTCGATAGGGATTTTGCGCGTCTCGATGTCAGAAAGACTGGGGCTATAATTATCCGACCCAAAGCAGAAGCAAACGGATCGAATATTCAAAATACATGATTTTGGGTAGAATATGTCGTCTGTGGAAAGCCGTTCTCGCACACAAAACCGCGAGCAAATACAATTATCACCTTTAATCGCCGCCTTGGATATTGGCGCGTCTAAAATCACATGCTTTGTTGCACGCAGCACGCAGGATTTGGGGCCAACACGGGTATTGGGCGTTGGCTCTTTGCCTTCGCGCGGGGTTAAAAATGGCAATATAACCGACCTTGAAGAGGTGGAAAAAACTATACGTCAAGTTTTTGAAAGCGCCGAGGCAATGGCCGGAATTGGTGTCTCTGATGTTGTGGTTTCGGTTTCTGGCTTTGGCCTTAAAACCGAACATGGCTTTGGTGAGATTATTATGCCTGCCGGAACTATTGGCGAAAAAGAACGCCGCCGCGTGGTTGCCAACGCCATTCAAAATAAAAAGTTCGAAGGTCGTCATATTATCCACGTTACCCCAGTTTATTTTAAATTGGACGGTAATATTGTTAAAGAACCATTGGGCATGGTTGGCCGCAAGCTTGAAGTGGTGGCAACAATTGTAACCATTCCGGTATCTGTATGGAATAATATTGTGCTTTGCGTTGCGCGCACTAATCGCCATGTGATGGAGGTTATCGCCGCACCTTATGCCTCATCATTATCTGTATTGGCGGAAGATGAATTGGAAAGCGGTGCTTTGGTGGTTGAAATGGGTGCAAAATCCACAACTGCGGCACTTTTCCAAAATGGCTCTTTGGCGCATGTTGATGCGGTTCCAATTGGCTCTGACCACATTACGCAAGATATTGCACAATATTTTGAAACTTCGGCAATGGTTGCAGAAAAATTAAAAATTGTTCTTGGTTCGGCAATTGCAAGCCTTAATGAAGAAGAACAAATGATTGATGTGCAGCGTTTTGATGATAATGGCAATTTGGTCTGTTCGCGTGCGCCGCGCTCATTTGTAACTGGTATTGTCCGCCCTCGGGTTGAAGAAACTTTGGAATTATTGCGTGATAGGCTTGCGTCAAAGGGGATTGATAAATCAATCTATGGCAGGCGCATCGTCCTTACAGGTGGTGGCGCGCAATTAAATGGTGTGCGAGAACTTGCGGCAAGGGTTTTTGAAGGGCATGTTCGCGTTGGGCGTCCGCAACGATTTGCAGGGCTTGGCGATGCGGTTTCTGGCCCTGCTTTTGCGGTGTGCTCTGGTCTTTTGCGTTGGGGCATTGATAAACCAACCGACGTAACCAAAATCGCCCATGAAATGCACCAGGCCCACCAACATCCAATCCTAAAAGCAATGAATTGGGTGAAGGAAGTGTTTTGGTAAATTACCACTCCCGCCTTCGTGCCTTTGGCACTCACTTGGTCGGGTAGTTCAAACTGTAAAGATTTTTTGAAAAACGCGGTTTCCAAATAATCTTTGCATATACATTTAAAAAAGGCTTGCCATTGGCAAGCCTTTTTTTATCTTAAACAAAGTTCGAATTTGTTATTTCGCTTCCAGATAATCATAATAGCGATATTTTTTACCGTCTTTCGTAGTTAATTCTTGATAGTGAAGGGTTGTGGCAAAACCATTGTCGAGCGGCGTGGCTTTGAGCGTGATTGGTTTTACGCCATAAACTGGGTCATGACCCTTTAGGGCTTCATCAATTACTCTGCCTTTTAGATTGCCTTTTGCGGGCAATTCAAGACCAATAATTTTAGCAAGTGTCGGGGCAATATCGGCATTTGAGATAGGCGTTTTATTTACGAACTTGGATTTAAAATCAGGCCCAATGGCAGCCATGAAATTGCGGGTTTCGCCACGACTTAACGAACCATGTATGCCCTGTCCCTGTTGTAAAGAAGTATCGGCAATACTTACAACACATAATTCAGGATTGGTACAATTCAAAGATTTTGCCGTAAACGAAATATATATTGCAGGCTTTGGAGTAATTGCCGAACCACTTAGGCCAACATCCGACATTTTTAAAGCACCATCAAAGCTTCCATATTGTTCATCAACAAATATGCCCCATGTATAATCTTGATTTTTGATTGTTCCGATGATTTGTTTAATAAGATTGGGTGCATCTTTCTTGCCATTCTCTGTAAGATAAATCATATCCGAGCCACCCAATGCAACAATATAGGCAAGCGCAGTTTTGCCGTCTTTTGCCAGAATGCTTGCACCATTAGGATGACTGCCGGATTGTGCGTCAATCAATTCGCCATTGGTTTTATAAAGTGGCAATTTAAGAGCTTTGGCAATATCAATCGCCACAAATCCTGGTGGCAAAAAACGCTTGGGAACATCTGGATAATTATATTTTGTTGATTCTGAAGTATTTGATTGTTTGGATATTGTGGTGAAACCGTGATCTGCGGTTACAAAAATGTCAGTGCTATCATAAAGACCGAGTTTTTTTAAGGTATCGATAATTGATTGAAGATTATCAGATGCATTTCTTATTGCTTTTAATGAGGTTTCACCATTAATCCCTGGATCAATTTGGTTAAGGCTATCGCCTTCATTATGCTGCGTCCCGTCTGGGTCGCGTGACCAATATAACATCACGAATGGTTTTTTGTCGTCTTTGAATTGTGGCAATATGATTTTATTGGTGACGTCTGTGAACCACTGCTGCTGATTGATATTGGCAACCTTGGTGCCAGGGATGTTCATATCACCATGCCCACCATTTTCACCGCGACTAGGGGCAGTAAGTTCGATGCCGGCGTCTTTAAAGGCCTTATAATATTTAGAACTCATTGTTAATTGCGGTTTGCCTTTTATTCCGGTTGCATCGGAGAAAATTAGGGTTTCAGCCGTTTTTTTTGAATTTATATTTTGAATTAGCGTTGGGCCTTCTTTACCAATAATTGCGGTATTAAAGCCTTTTGACGCTGCAAGGCTAATTAGGCTTTGTTCATTAAGATAATTTCCACCATAAAGGTTGTTAATGTCGTTAAGTACTGCCTCATCTTCCATATCACCAATAACGCCTTTGGAGCTTGTTATGGGAATATCGCCTGCATACATATTGTTTGCAAATTCTCCTGTATCCCCAATTCCATGACCCGTCGCAATTGCCGAGGCGTTAACAGTGGTAATTGTTGGGTAAAGCGAATGTGAATTTTGAAAATCAACGCCTTGGTTTTTAACTGCTGCCAAGGTGGGGGCATTTTGTGGCGTAACCATGCCATAGCGCAGACCATCTGCAACAAAGATTATAATATTATGCGGCGCTATTGCAGGATTGTTTTTTTCTTGCGCCATTGCAACATCGGTGATTGAAAATGAAATTAATGCTGAAAGCAGAATTTTAGAAACTTTTGATAATGAATGTGACAATACTAATGCATCCTAACTAAACGTCAGTTTTATTAATTCCTGAAGATAACAATTTTTTGAAGCTTTATGATATAAAATTATTTTAATCTTATAATCCAGCCACCGTTTGACGAAGGCATGGCGCGGATGATTTCGCCGGATTTAAGTTTTTCGCGTAATAATTTACCAATTGGCTGGAATAAGGTTTGTTTACCATCGGCTTGTGCTAGGCCAAAGCTGAACCATATTTTTGATAAATTATTCGTTTTGGCAGACTTTATGGCGTCTTCAACGGCAAGTGCCGCCTGATCAAAATCCATGTTTTCAAGATTTATTACCAAATCAACTTGATGGTTTTCACTTAAGAGACCCATACCATCACTATCAGAAACATCGTTAACCATTTGTTTGAAACTCCCGCCACTAAATTAAGTCTTTATAAAGTGTTTGGTAATTTTTCAATAATAAAGGTTTATTTCAGGTTACTAACATGTTTCGTGTAAACCACTTGTTCACTGAAATACCCTGCTTTTTAAGTGTTTTTAAATATTTTGGAAACCTCTGATTCACCATTAGAGGGCAAATTACTATTTATCGAAAGTCGCGAAGATTTTTGAAAATTAACCAAAAAGAATAAAAACCGACGCCAGAAAGTGTTGGTATGTGTGGAAAAGGATAGAATATGTTAAACTCTGCAATGGCTATTGAAGCAAAAGAAGACATTTTGGGTGATTTATTTGCAAAAGGTCTAAGTGCATCTACTGGTGTTGGTGCTGAACTAGATTTAGTAGAGGCGCATAAATGGTTTAATATTGCGGCACTAAAAGGAAATATCGAAGCACGTATGCGCCGCGTTGAAATTGCCGAAATTATGACTGAAAATCAAATCTCTGCTGCGCAAAAAGCTGCTCGTGATTGGTTGTCTCGCGCTAAAAACTAATTTCAAGAAAACTGCGTAGAAACAAATAGTTCTAAAATATTTTTACTTGCTTTTAATACACTTAAGATAAGTATATCTTAATTTATTAAAAAGCAGGTGCGTAATGTTAAAGCATCTTTTAAATAACCAAAGGGGTAATACTGCAGTTTTATTTATATTATTCGCGCCGGTCGGTATGATGATGATCGGTAGTGCGATTGATGTAAGTATTACATTCTCCTCAAAGGTTAAGTTACAAGCAGCGGTGGACGCCGCGATATTGGATACGGCATCGCGTTACAAGAAGCCAACCGAAAGCGCTAAGGATGCCGCCGATAAGAGCTTGCAACTGTCGCTAAAAGACACTGATATTAGTGATATTCAAACATCGTTGAATGGTGAAAAGACATCAATTGGCGATCAATTAAATTATACCGCGACCGCAAAACAGCAAACCTATTTCATGAAATATATGGGTTTTGGCTATCTTAATGTTAAAGGTGCGGCATCGGCAATCGCGCGCTCCCAGGGGGCGGAAGTCGTATTTGTACTTGATACGACTGCATCTATGGCCGAAAACAGTAAAATCACATCATTAAAATCCGCCGTTGGTGAGGCATTAAACCTAATCCTTGATGAAGATGGTAAAAATAGTGATGGTATTAAAGTTGGCGTTGTTCCGTTTAATACACAAGTAAAAGTCGCTCCATCTGCATCATATGATTGGGTAAATTACGGCCAGGCACAAATCTATCAATATTGCGATTATTTGAAATCAGGGGTTTGGCCACAATGCCCGATTTATTGGTATAATATTGACGCTTTATGTTATGATTATGCTGCGGGCAGTGCTGATAGAAATACCTGTGAAGCAAATTCCAAAGTTTATGATAAATCATATTCGTCTGGCGTAAATTATTATTACGACCAATATGTAAAGTCATATGTGCCAAAGGGTGGCGGCGGTTATGATGTTAGAATTCATAGAATTCTTTACACTTGGACCAATTCAACATGGACATTAACCGGAACCGATGAAACCGGCCCAAAATATGCGTGGGTTGGTGGAACATCATCTTTTGCCAGTGAGCAGAATCTAGACGTTCTTAATACAACAAATTTATCTGATTATAATTCAATGCCATCAGGCGGATATAAAGCAAATCCAAAGACCGGTTGGATTTATGATGCGCGTTACAGCTCTAGTAATAAACAGCCTTATGTTAAATATGGCGATAATTGGTTTACTTCTGGCTATGGGGCAAAGGTGATGCAAACCTATACCTATACCGCATATAATAGCGTTAAACGGCGTAAGGTTTTACCTGCTGCCCCAGATTATAGAGGGCAATGGGCAGGTTGTTTAATCGATAGAAATCAGAATTATGATGTGCTTTCTACCCCATATACTTCGTCAAATCTAAACACCCAATATATTGCACGCCCATGCGATGATGAACCGCTCGATACCGTTATGGGGCTAACTGATGATATTGATAATGTGCGGACAAAAGTTAATGCTTTGCAGACCGCAGGTTATACCAATATCACAATTGGCATGCAGATGGGGCTAGAGGTTTTGTCAAACCCTGAACCATTTACTGGTGGTGTGGATTTTGGCGATAAAGAATATGGGAAATACATGATTTTGGTAACCGATGGTTACAATAACAAAAACCGCTTTACCTCAACCGTGGCGGATATTGATGCAAGAACTGCCAAGGTTTGCCAAGAAGCAAAGGATAAAAAGGTAACTGTATTTGTTATTCGCCTTGAAGAGGGTAATAGTGAACTATTAAAAAGCTGCGCCACTACACCGCCATATTATTACGATCTTTCAAGTTCGACCCAATTAAAAGACACTTTGCAAAGCGTGTTTTCAAAAATCAACGAACTTAGGTTGACCAAATAAACTAATAGGTTCTGCCGCCATTTATTGAATAATTAAACCCAACAGTGATTGGTAATGCTTCGCGGATGAATTGTTGTGTAAAGAGACCCACTTCGGAAATTTTGGAACGTGGAACCCAAACAATATCAAACCTTCTTAGGCGTGGTAAATCGCTAAAGCCACCATCTTTGGCAAAAATGGTTTTAAGGTCATAGGTGCGCATGAATGGTTGCCCGCCAGCACCACGCCGCATAACGACAACATCTTCGCGTTTTGCACTATTTAAGAAACCGCCGGCAAGGATTATTGCCTGCACGGGGTCAATTTCACCATTTATGTCGTAAATGCCGGGTTTTGCAACTTCGCCACCAACGAATAATTTTTGCGAAACAAAGGTTTTTGGTGTTATGAAAACCTGTGGGTTACGCAATTGGCTGGCATATAGGTTCATAATTGCCTGTTTAACTTCTTCTGGCGTACGGTCGGCAACCATTATGGACGGCAATAATGTTGGTGTAATACGACCATCAGGGGCAACAATTACAGATTTTGTAAGTTCGGGCGCGGATGGTACGCTAATTTCAATCTCATCACCGGGGTAAAAGCGATATGAATCATCGGCTTCGGTCCAGGTTGGGAAAGGTGGGGTTTGTGGGAAATATTCCGTTGGTACTGGATCAGGGGTCGGAAAATGGCGTGCTTCTTTAGCAACCCCCTTGTACATATTGCCGGACATGCAGCCCGATAAAGTAAAAGCAGATGTTGATAAAAGCCCCAATAATAAACTTCTGCGCTTTAACATTTCCGACTCACAAATGAATATATCAAATTACTATCTTTATTTACCTTTTATCCCTAACAAACGGTTAATTTCTTTAAATATTAATTAGTCATTAACGATTAAAGTGCAAATCTTAACTTTAGAGAATCACATCGTTGGGAAGGACGCAAAAGGCGTCTATTAAATTTATGAGCTTTAACCGGTCAGGCACAGGAAATGATTATAAATCCTATGGCACGCGCCCGCAGCCGGGGCTTGGCGACTGGATAAAAATGCTTCTGAAAGAAGTATGGCTCATGCTTGCGATATTCTCGATAATTGCAATACTTGGCATTGCCTTTGCCATGACTATGCAGAAAAAATACACTGCCGAAGCCCGTCTTTCAGTATTGGTTGGTGACGAATATATTTACATGTCAAATGCCGGTGCCAACGCAACAGGTGAGGGGGCGACCCCAAAACAAGAACAAATCGTTCAATCGGAAATCGAAGTTTTGACATCAGCACCAGTGGCAACGCGCACCGTGCAAGCAATTGGTCTTGAAAAATTATTCCCGCCCAAAGCCGATGATAAATCGGAAAAAACCCTTGATCCAGAAGCAAAATTTAATACTGGTGTTGAAAAATTGCGCCGCGAATTTGGTGCATCGTCAACCCCAAATACAACCGTTATCCACCTTTATATGAGCAATAAAGACCCACAGATGGCGGCTTTGTCGCTTAATAAAATGATTGACGAATATCTTGTGTATCGCCGTCAAGTCTTGTTTGAAAACCGCACCCCAGGCTTTCAAGAGCAAAAAGATGAATTCTCTAAACAATTGGACGTGGTTGATGGGCAGATTAATGCCTTTTTAAAAGCCAATGGGGTTTCGGATTATGAGGCAGAACGTACCGCACTTCAAACCCTGCTTGCCAATACCCGCCAAGAATTATTAAGCACGACCACAAAATTATATGAATCAGAAGGCCGTTATAGCTCATCTTCAAGCACTTATTCGCAAATTCCATCTGAAATTAGATTGTCTTTTGAAACCGATAATTCCAAAAAACGCCTTGAATTACAGCAACAATTATCTGATCTTTTAACCCGTTATACCGATAATGCACAGCCGGTTGTTGAAATGAAGAAACGGATTGCCGCATTAGATGGTGTGATTAATTCAGATGATGGAAGGCGTGCCGGCGTTATCCGCACTGGCCCAAATCCAGTTAAAGATTCTCTTGCCACCGATAAAGCCCGCAATCAGGCAGAGGTGCAGGCAATGCGCGAACGCCGTGATATTCTTGCCCAACAAGTTTCCCAAATTGAAGCGCGCGCAATGGCGCTTGCCGCAGTAAGACCGCAATATGAGGATTTGTTGCGTCGTAAAGCAGTGCTCGAAGATCAGGTAAAACAATTCTCTAACCGTGAGGCAACCGCACGCGCTCAAATCGAACTTGCACAAACTTCGAGCGATAACATTCGTATTATTGAACGTGCTGTTGTTCCAACCAGGGGTAAGAGCATGAAAAAAATTGCGCTTATTGGGTCGGTATTATTTGCGGCATTTACGGCATTGCTTGCGGGCATCTTGCGGGCGTTGCTTCGTAATAATGCACCTGCGCCACGTTCTGTTGCCCGAAACCTTGGTTTACCGGTGCTTGCAACTGTTGCCAGATAATGCGTGATTAACATTTGCGACACTTGAAAATATAGTAAATCAGTTCATTAAATATCTATAATTACTTGGTGCACACAGGTAAATAGGTAGCATATGGCAGATATTGGCGATCAGTTACATAATGTTTGGGCAGCAATAAGCGCAAATATCAGGGGTCGGGGGGCGAATGTAATGTTCATTTCCTCTAACGCCTCTGATGGTTGTGATGATATTGCCTGTGCATTTGCCAAGCTTGCCGCCAAGCGCACCGCCAAACCCGTGCTTCTGCTAGATTTGGATTTCGTCAATAATAACCAATATCACAAATTAGGCGGTGGCAAATTTAAATGGCAAGGGCCATTTGACCTTAGTATGTCGGTAAAGCCGTTTTGGCGCCTTATCCCGCATCGCCGTGAAAATGATGATACTGAAAAGAAATTATTGGTTGGTTACCGCGTTGGTAATTCAAAACTATTTGTTTCCCGCCTTCGCCAAGAAAAGGTCGAGGAAAATCAATCAATCCAAATCGGGCCTAATATAAATTATTGGAATGTCTTAAAAGGCGCGTTTGATATAAATGTGATTGATGCCCCCCCACTTGAATATTCTGCGGCTGGGCTTGCAATTGTTGCGGATATGGATGCGGTTATTTTGGTTGTTGATGCCGATGCTGACCCTGAAAATGCAATTGAATTGCGCGACAATATTCAAAAGCGCGGTGGGAATATTATTGGGGTAATTATGGTTGAAAATAATCTATCCCAAAATGAAAAAGTTGCGGGCGCGGCATAGATTGCCTGATTATATGTCATAATATATCTAAAATAATAGAATCGTGCGAATTCACACCAATTCAGTAAATATCAATCAAATTAAATGGCAAATAAACAGCAAAGACAAAACCTAAATTCCAATATTCCGTCAAATAAAATTGGCGATGATGTTTTGCTGTCACAAAATAAAAAGCAACAAGAATTGGGTTTTACCGCAGATATATTTTTCATGCTTTGCGTGTTTTTGGTTTTATCATCCGGTCTTTGGCAGGCGATTGCTTTGAAGCTTGGGTTTATGGCCCAAAACGATGTTAATATCATAAAACTATTGGTGCAATCGGCGTTATGTGCGCTTTGTTTTGTACCAATTGCGGTTTATTGGGAAAAAGTCCGCCAATTATTTGTGCCATTATTTCCGGTTGGTGTGGCTATGCTGGTGATTATATCATCTGCCATCTGGTCGGGGGAGCATGCAAATTCAATTCGCGATGCGGTTGTTTTGCTTTTGATGTTTTGTGCAGCATTCGGCATGGTTTTGCATTTGTCGCGCTATAAATTAATTGCATTAATGACAATCGCCCTTGTGATAAGCCTTTTATTGCAATTTTTGGCACAAGCATTGGCGGGTGAATTGGGTCATTTGCATTTTCAAGATTCTGAAATGGCATTATGCCTTGCATTGTCAATTATGGCTTTTACTTATGATCGCCCATCGAAAATTTTATGGCTTATCATTGCTGCATTGGTGTTTTTGGTTGGAATAATCATTAATGAAAAACAGGTTTATATTGTTGCGATTGTTTCATTAATTGTTGCGGTAATGCACCGCCTAAGCCTTGGGATAAAGGATAGAAACTTTTATATTGCTAGCCAGTTTGTAAATATTATCGGCCTCTTTACAGTGTTAATATTATTTTATGGTGTTGATAGATTGGGACAAGTTTTTTATATTTTGGCACAAATGGACAGTAACTCATTAATTGGGAATGGTTTCTTGGGTGATGGGCAAACCATATTGTTAAGCTTTATGAATGGTCTTGGGCTTTTGGGTTTTATGCTTGGGCTTTTATTTCTTGCCTATATTCTTGGCGGGGTTTTGGTAAAAACCAATAGCGGCATAGGAATGAAAATGTTTGAATTTTCACTTATTGCAATAATTTTGGGGAATAGTGGCTCTATTGCAACCTTTGGCTTGGCGATGTTGGCATTATTCATTGCGGTTTGTTTGAATATTTTACCGTCTTCGCCAAATCGGGCTATTTAAGTGCCTTTGCCGCCCAAATTCCGCGCCATAGGCGTGCGGCAAAACTGCGGATTTTATCGGGCGCATTTTGACAGGTCGCAATTTGCTTAGTTAATGCCGCCAATAGTCCCAAAAATGGAAGTTTTGAAAGCAATATTGCCAATTTCGCACTTTTAACATTTGCCATTTGCGGGTGGTTTTCAAGAATATATTTGAAATTTGGCCCGGCTTTTTTCAATTTATCCAAAAGGACATTGGCATCATCAAGTCCAAGGTGGGTTGCGGTAATATCGACATGGGTGACTTTGAACCCGCTTTCATCTGCGCGTAATGCCCAATCAGTATCTTCCCAGCCCCAACCTTTAAAGCCGCAATCAAATGGCACTTTTTCCATTATGTCCCGTCGCACTAATAGGTTGGAGGTTGCAACCGCCTGCGCACCGCGTTCTGCACGTATATTGGCTGGTTCACAATCGCTTTTTGCCGCCAATGCACGGGCAAGGCGATTTTCATTGGTTATTGGCGCTTGTTTAATTGTATAGCCGCCATAAGTGATTTCGGGCGAATTATTTAAATGTTGAAGCCATTTGCCAATAAAATTATCATCATCCGGCAACATGTCGGAATCAAGGAAAAGAATATATTCACCTTGGGAATGTTTTATAAGCTGATTACGCGCAAATGATCGCCCATTGTTTGCGGCAAAATCATAATATTTCGCGGGAATTGGAAATTTTTCTATAAAATCAGATATTTTTTTTGATAATCCAATATCGTTAGAACCATCATTAACCACGACTATTTCAACATTGCCTTTAAAGCTACCGCTTGAAACTTCGGTTAATAGGCGCGCCAAAAGTGGGGAAGGGTCGTTTTTATAAACCGGCGTAACAATAGAGATTACGGGTTTTTGCTTTGATGAAATTTCATTGCTTAAAAGGGTGAATTTATCCGACATTTAGTTTCCCTTTTATTTTAGTGAAAATTTCAAGCGCATGTTCGCGGAAATTGGCAAAGTTTAGGATTACCGCCGCTGCGGCATAAACAATTGCGCCGACAGTTGCTTTGACAAATAATTCAACAAAGCCGCCCAAGCGTCCAACCATCATCACCGCAAGCGCCATTAATGCACATGAAACCCCAACCTTGGCAATATCAATCCAAGGTATTGGCATTTTAATATATTTACGCCCACGCAATGCCAAGATTACCATTCCAATAAAATAGGCAATAATGGTTGACCATGCCGCACCCATAATTCCCATTTTCGGCAAAAGTATGATATTTAAAATCATGTTTAAAATTGCGGGAATGGTCATGATTATTGCGCGTTCAAATACTTTGCGCGAAATTACAAAGGCATCAGAGAAATAATCACTTAGACCCCAAAACAACGCCCCAGCGGCAATATATGGTGTAATTTGTGCCGCAGGTTCGCGCAATGATTCACCAATTAAAATATCGGCAAGTGGTTTGGCAACCAATGCAATGCCAACCGCCGCCGGCATGCCAATTGCCACCCGCAGGTTACAGCTATTAATGGCGGCAATTTTAAAATCTTCTTTTGTTCCCTTTTCAAAGGCAGAAACCAAAAGCGGAAAGCCAACCCCCGTAATATAAACAAATAGAATATCTAAAATTCGTGCGGCAATTTGATACCCCGCCGAATAAACCCCAACCGCTGCATCATCGAGAAAATATGCAATAAAATATCGATCCCCAACCGATAACGCAGTTGCCAATAATAAACCGCCCGAAATACCCCACCCAAAATGGAAATATTCTTTAGCGAGTTTTATTTCAAACTTACCGCCATCTGAAAGCTTCTTTAAAAATGGCCCTTCGATTACAAGTGCCATCATAGCGGCAACCATTGTGGCGATGAATGGCCCTTCTTCTTTAAGGTTCAGCCAAACCACAAATACCGCAGTTAATGCAAAACCCGCCAATGTATTAAAAGTTTCAACCATTGAATAATGCGTGGATTCAAGGTTCATACGGCGGGTTTCAAGTGCGATTTTTAAAAGCGAGCGCACAATTGAACCGCCAAAGGCAGCCGCCAATGCCAGTTTTACATTCATATCACCAGGATAAAATAATGTTACCAAAATTCCCAAAATTACAAATAATGCGGCATTAAAAGTAAAGGCAACAATCAGGGTCTTGAAATGGTTGTTTATTTGCCCATCGGCTTCGGCGCGGGCGTAAAAACGTGCGGCTGCTGCCTCGGCCCAATTCATAACGATATAATGGGCAATGGTCATTGTGGTGAAGATTAATGAAAACCGACCATATTCGGCATCTGTTAGAAGGCGCGTTAAAATTGCCACTGTCCCAAAGCTTGCAATAGCTTGGGCGATATTTGGCATTAAATAAGCAATTAAGTGCTTCTTCAGCATTAGCGGATTTTCACCTTGTCCCCCAAAAGTGAAGGGATCGTCATCATAATAATATATAAATCCATCCAAAGACCGGAGTTTTCGATATATTCAATATCATATTGAACCCGCTCTTCGACTTCTTCAGGGGTATGAACTGGCCCACGAGAGCCATGAATTGCCGCCCATCCGGTAATGCCTGGCTTAATACGGTGGCGGTGGGCATAGTCTGAAACTAATTTTTCGCTTAAATCACCGCCTGTCCTCATGCCAATTGCATGCGGGCGTGGGCCAACCAAAGACATATCGCCCAAAATCACATTAAATAATTGCGGCAACTCATCAATTGAGGTTTTCCGAATAAATTTCCCAACTTTGGTTACGCGGGGGTCGTCTTGCACCACTTGTTGCGCGGCCTGATAATCGCATTGATCCGTAAACATTGAGCGGAATTTAAAGCAATAGAATTCCTGATTATTAAAGCCATGACGTTTTTGTCGGAAGAAAACCGGCCCTTTGCTTTCCAATTTAATGGCAATGGCGGTTAAAATCATAATTGGGCTGATTAGGATTAACGCGATAATGCTTATTACCAAATCCTGTACTCGCTTCCAAAATGCGCGTTTGGCGTCTTCGGGGCTTCCTGAAACATAGGCAACCGGAAATGCACCAAGATTACCAATGGTTATACCATCAACCTCAAACCCCTGCATATCAATTGCCAATACCAATTTATTTGGCATAGTCCGCAATTTTTCTGTAAGTTGTAAAACGCGCTCTTGGGCAGCACTTGAAACCGTAATCACAACGCGGTCAATCGTTGGCAATTTTTCCCATTCCATAAGGGTTTCAAGATCCCCCAAAACCGGAACTCCGTTAATCTCTTTGGGGGCGCGACTAAGGCGGTCATCAAAAATACCAAGGAAATTAAAATCTCCGCCGGATTTTAACTTATTAATTAAAATCTTTGCCTGTTTGGTTGCGCCAACCACAACAATATTCATTGAAAAGAAGCCAGCTTCACTAAGACGTTTTACAATTGCCGCAGATATAGTATGGGTGATTAATAAAATTACGCCCGCTGATGCGACCATATATGTGGCTTCACCAACAGTCTCTTGCCACGGGCGTGCCGAAATACCGGAAACCAAAAAGCCGATTACAATTGCAAGCGGCATGGCAATAACAATTGCCCCCAACGTGTTTAAAAAATGTTTTAAAGGGCCTGGGCGCGATGTGAAATGATATAAATCATTTTCACGTGCCACCCACCATAATGCCGCTGCTGAAAACGCAAATGGCATGGTGATTGCCAAATCTGCTGATAATAAACGGTCGGCAATATAAATGCGCAAAGTCACCGCCATTAAAAAGGCAACGGCAAAAAAATCAAAAATCTCTAATGCTTTTGCAAAACCAGAACGAAATATACGCGCACCCCGCGCCGCACGCCTTCCTTGGAATGTATTGGTTTTCTCTACTAAAATTTTCGCGGTATCAGCCGACAACATATTCTTCCCCACTGGGCGCGAATATAACTCTTTGTTCTAAGCAATCAGTTAATAGCATGATATTATTTACAGTTAATTTGCCGATATTTATGATAATATTTAAAAATAACTTGTGATATGGGGCATGTTACACGTCAAATGCACTTGCATCATGCTGAAATTTTAGTGCAATTAATCTGCCAGAATATCTTGGCATCTTGGAAATGTTCGTATAACACCATTCCGCAGAGTGGAGACGTGGCCGAGAGGCTGAAGGCACTCGTTTGCTAAATGAGCGTACTCCAAAAGGGTACCGAGGGTTCGAATCCCTCCGTCTCCGCCACTTTTATCCAGTAGTTTTAATATTTATGCGTGTTGCCGTCTGTAATTCTTTGCGTCTGGTGAATCGGTTTGGTGTGCTTTCATGAATAAATAGAAAATTGTGTGAATTAAGGTAGAGGTTTGTTTTGGAGGTGGTTTGATTTCAAAATTTTAACCTAAATATGAGGGGTGTTTTTCATTGCTGTGTCTGCGATAAGTATGAAAAATACAAATAATAACAATATATTACAAAATATTTTGCTCAAAGTGTAATTATTGGGTTTGACATTTCATAATCTGGTGATAAAAGTGTTGCATGAATTTATTTTAATCAGCCTTTTGTGCTGTTTTTTTTAAAATCAAAATGACACCGGTATCATATGCCGATAATTCATATGGCAATAATTTAATATAGATAAAATGCTTTAAACGAGGGAATATTTTTTTTAAATAAAATGACACCGGTGTCAGAATAGATTTTGCTAAATTGTACAATCAATATATGCAAGAGCAAAATCAAAATTAATAAAAATTGGGAGGAAAAAATGAAATTTCGCAGAAGTATTAGACAAAATACAAGTATGTTGGCGGTGTCATTTGCACTGGCATTATCATTTGTTGGCAGTGCATATGCCCAAAGCAATGAAAAGGCACAATCATCAGATGGCAGCGAAGTAATCGTCGTAAAAGGTATTCGTGGCTCTTTAAATAAGTCACGTGAAATCAAGCGCAAGTCTGCCAACCTTGTTGAAAGCATTGTTGCCGAAGACATTGGTAAAATGCCAGATTTAAACCTTGCTGAATCCATTCAAAGGGTTCCAGGTGTGGCAATGTCCCGCGAAGGTGGTGAGGGTCGAAACATCACTTTGCGTGGTTTTAGCCCTGATTTTACCCGCACCACTTTAAACGGCATGGAAGTTCCGGCAAGTAGTGATGGTTTAGATAGTGGTGGTGTTACAATTAACGCAGGTCGTGCGTTTGATTTCCACGTTTTTGCATCGGAATTATTTAACCGTATCGATATTCAAAAGACCCAAAAAGCCTCAACTGAGGAGGGCGGTATTGCCGGTACTGTTGACCTTTATTCGGCACGTCCATTTGATTTTCGTGAAGATTTTACCGCATCGGCATCGGTACAGGGCGGCTATAACTCGCTAACAGAAAAAACTGATCCACGCGTTGCTGTTATGGTTAGTAAGAAGTTCCTTGATGGCAAGTTTGGGGTTTTGCTTTCTGCGGCATTATCACAAAGAACCGTTCACCAAGAAGGCTATTCAAGTGTCCGTTGGACATCGCCATATGTCAATGGTGACGCGTGGGATACTTCACGTTTAACTTCGGTAACTGGCACGCCATCTAGTGCATGTGGTGCCGCAGACCCACTTAATTGTTTATGGGCGCCGCGTCTTCCCCGTGCTGACTTTTTTGGTAATGATCAAAAACGTGAAGGCTATACAGCATCATTCCAATATAAACCAAATGACAAGCTGACACTTACTTTGGATGCACTCCATTCATCACTGGAAAATGACCGTTATAGCTATAATTCAATGGAATGGTTGCTTACCCACGGGCCAGCAGGCAATTTCACTGGACAGACACCTTTAACTTTTGTGATTGCGCCCGATGGTAAAACCTTAAAGGCAGCAAGCTTTGATGATGTAACATCATGGTATGAAAGCCGCCACCAAAAATCGGATTCAAAGTTTAATCAGATTGTGCTTTCGGGCAAATATAATGTTAATGACAAACTTACCATTGACGCAATGGCAGGTAGTGCAACCGATGATGCAGACAGAACCGAATTACGTTTCTATTATCGTTCTATTCCGCATTATTATTCATATGATTATTCCCAAGATCCATATGTACCAGTTGTTAGCTGGGGTAGTTATGACCCGAATAAAGCAAGCAATTATATTGATACCCTTACTGCGGCAAACCGTATCAATAATGTAAAGAAAGAAAATTTCACCACCAAAATTGATACAACTTATACAGCGGATACATTCAATGTTAAGGCTGGCCTAAATTATAATAACCGCAAGGTTACTTATTCCGAAGGTTATGGCAATAATCCTACGGCAAGTTTGGCGCAATATACAATGCCATTCCCAATTTCAAACTTTGGAAAAGGGCTTGATGGCCCGGGTCTTGTGCCATTCCGTGTAGCAGATTTTGACGCCATTGCTGCGTCTGGTTTAATTGCACCGGGTTATACCACCAATGTTCCTGCGGGTTGGGATGTTGGCGAAGAAACCATGGGCGCATATGTTGAAATGAACTCTGAATATTATTTTGGCGATATGCGTTTACGTTCGAATGTTGGTTTGCGCTATGTGAAAACCAATGTGACTTCGAGTGCAGTCATCAGCGGCACAAAGGTTGAAGATAAATCATCTTATGACAATTACTTGCCGTCAATTAACCTTGCGCTTGATGTAACCAAAGATGTTGTGGTTCGTGCCTCTTATGGTCGTAGTATGACACGTGCGGGCTTAAGTTCATTGAATATTGCAGGGCCAGTATTTGGTTATACAACAAGAACCGTTGGCAATATTGGTAACCCAGAGCTTAAACCATATGAATCAAACGATATTGACCTTGGGGTTGATTGGTTCTTTGGTAAAGAGGGGCTTGTCTCTGTTGGCTTCTTCCATAAAGACATCGTAAGATCATTAAAGACACAAATTGTCACAAAAATGATTGATCCGTCTTTATGGCCTGCGATTTATGCCGACCCGCAATATGACCCATCTTATAATGCGGATCCTGCACATGTGCCATATACCTTTACGATTCCGGTAAATGATGATTCAGGTGATTCAGTAAAAGGCTTTGAATTAACTTATAATCAGCCATTCTCATTCCTTCCGGGCCCATGGTCTAAATTTGGTATTGCATCAAACTACACCCATGTTTCCGCAAGCGATTCAACTGGGCTTTCGCCTAATTCATACAATTTCACATTATATTATGACACCGGAAAATATGGTGCGCGTGTATCGGTGAATAAACGTGATGATTATTTGTTAAGCGAACCAGGTGGCAACGGCCATGTTCAGGAAAGAAAATTCGGCCCAACCCATGTCGATTTCTCGGCATTCTATAATATTAATGACAAGCTAACTCTTAGCCTTGAAGGCATCAATATTACGGATGAGATTGAGCGTATCTATGGAACTGGTGATACTGGAACAATGGATTTAACGCGCGAATATTCACACACTGGCGCGCAATGGTTTGTCGGCGTGCGTTATCGCTTTAGATAAATTTAAAATTTCCCTATAACTTGCTGCCGGTTTGGAGATATATTCCAAACCGGCAGAAATCTTAAATAACTAATTCATTCGGGAAAACGCCATGTTAAGATCGTCTTTAATCTTACTTTCCTTGGTAACGCTTTGTTCGTGTGCAACAAAAATGGATAATTTACGCTCAATTGATGATAGCTATACCATCTCACAGCGTTATGATGGTTATAAAGATAAATATGCCGGTATTGAATGGCCTGTAACCGAATTTGTGGCGGGGCAAAAAGTATATTTTGACCAACGCTATGAAAAAATTGGCAATCGTGAATTGCGAATTGACGTATTTCTTCCCCCGACGAATTTAAACAAACATAAAGCAATTCTTTTGGTGCATGGCGGTGCTTGGCGCTCTGGTAGCAAGTCACATTTTTATAATCTTGCAAATCGTATGGCGCAAAAGGGCTATGTGGTTTTTATACCTGAATACAGGTTGGCGCCCGAAATTGGTTATCCTGCGGGGCTTTTTGATATTAATAATGCAATTGTTTGGGCCAAATCACATGCAAACGAGTATGGTTTTGATGGCAATGAGCTTGCGATTGGCGGGGCATCTTCTGGCGGGCAAATGGCGGCGCTTATCGCCTATACTTCCGATACAAATTTATACAAAGAAGCGGGGCAAGACACAAAGGTAAGTGCTTTAATCGACCTTGACGGTGTCTTGGATTTTACAACACCACTGGCGTTAAAATTTGAGGATGCCAAGAA
The DNA here is from genome assembly GCA_002337085.1 of Hyphomonadaceae bacterium UBA1933. Classification (GTDB taxonomy): domain Bacteria; phylum Pseudomonadota; class Alphaproteobacteria; order Caulobacterales; family Aquidulcibacteraceae; genus Pseudaquidulcibacter. The sequence continues at coordinate 1,069,369 of DDFH01000006.1, forward strand.
AAGTAAATCGGTTGCCGCACTTTGGCTTGGTGGCTCGATGGAGCAAGTGCCAAATAAATGGCATGAGGCAAGCGCCACAAGCCATCTTGGCAAAAATTCCCCCCCAACCCTTATCATTAGCAGTGGCATTGAACGTTTTACAGCCGGCAAAGAAGAGGTTTTTCAAACCCTTAATAGCTTAAAAATTCGCAATGATTATTATGAATTTAAGGATGCACCGCATGATATATGGCTTTTTGAGCCTTATTTGGGCAAAATTGCAGAAAGAATTGATAGCTTCCTTTCGCCAGAAACAAATAAATAAGTGGATATATGATGATGCCAATGCAAAATAAAATTATCAAAACCCCGCAATTGATTTTAAGCGTATTATTGCTTGTTGGTGGTTGTGCAAGTCTTTCAAACAATCAGAATGAAAATTTCTACGTTAAGAAAGACTGTAGGAAATCCGCGAATTGCTTTGTAACTATTCAAGCGGCGCTTGATGCGGCCAGCCAAGAAAAAGCCGATAAAGTAGTGAATATCGATATTGGGGAAGGGGACTTTTATGAAAAGATTGTTGTTTCCCGCGATAAATTAAAGCTGCACGGTCAAGGAAGTTTAAAAACCCGTCTATATTATGATGCTGTCGCCCAGACTGCGGGTGTTTATCATCGTAATAAATGGGGCACACCTGGGTCGGCAACGCTTACGATAAATGCAAAAGATGTTGTGGTTTCTGGTTTAAAAATCGAAAACACCTATGATTTTCTTGCGAATGATGCGCTTGCCGATGGAGATTCCAAAAAAGTTTCTAATTCACAGGCGGTCGCAATCCTTTTGGACATTGATAGCGATAGGGTTGCAATCGATAATTCCTCAATAGAGGGATATCAAGACACTTTATTTGCCAATGGTAAGCGCGTTTATATCAAAAATAGTAAAATCTCTGGAAATGTTGATTTTATTTTTGGCAATGGCAGCGTTTTAATCGAAGATTCAATCATCGAAAGCCGTAAACGCGCCGCAAGCTTTAAAGAGGGTGAGTATCAATCTTTTATAACTGCACCATCAACGCAAATTTCCCAAGAAATAGGCATTATTATTTATCACTCGAAAATTGTGCGTGAACAAGGTGTGCCCGATAATTCGGTGGCATTGGGTCGCCCTTGGCACCCAACCACAAAATTTGCCGATGGTCGTTATGCCGATCCTAATGCCATTGGACAGGCATCTTTTATAGATTGTTATATGGACGCCCATATCAATCCCGAACATTGGACATTCATGAATGGCACGGCACGTGATGGCAGCAAGACCGCAATTTTCACGGCGCAATCATCACGCTTTTCAGAAGCAAACTCATATGGCCCTGGGGCGAGGCATATTGATATTGGTATTTCTTGGAAGGGTAATACAAATATAGACGCCATCCGCACACTATTTTTCAAAGATTGGAAATAGTTGTGCGAAATCGCGCCTATAAATTTATTAAAGCCTAAAACCGTTTTTGGCGAATATGCTGTAAACGATTAATAGCCCAGACCAATTATTTCATTGGAACTTTTACGGGAACTGGGACTGCTTTACCGGTTTCTGGTTTTTTTGCCGCAGGTTTTTGTGCGTCGGCAGTTTGAATTAATCCGCCTTTTGGCATGCCCGCATGAATAAAGGCAATCGCACGTTCAAGCACGTAATCCTTATTCTTATCCCAATTTTCTGGCGGCATATCTTTTGGCATATGCGGCTGTTCGCGTTTTGCACCAGAATCATTGTTTAGCGCATTTGGCAAATCTTCCTCAAAGCGGAATTCTGCTTTGCGGCGTTCAATGTCCTTGTCAGTAAGGCGAATGCCAGAAACTTCGATATCAGGTTTAATACCCGCACCTTGGATAGAGCGACCAGAAGGCGTGTAATATTTCGCGGTGGTAAGGCGTAATGCACCATCTTTTCCACCAGAAAGTGGGATAACGGTTTGCACCGAACCTTTACCAAATGAGGTTGTGCCGAAAATAATGGCACGTTTTCTGTCTTGTAATGCGCCCGCAACAATTTCCGATGCCGATGCCGTGCCTTCATTGGTAAGGATTACCAAAGGAACACCCGCCATTTTTTCACCGGCATTGCCATAATAGCGCTCAATCTGTTCAGGGCGACGACCACGGGTCGAAACGATTTCGCCGCGATCCATGAATAAATCCGATACTTCAACCGCCTGATCAAGAAGACCGCCGCCATTATTGCGAAGGTCAAGAACGATACCTTTTACATTGCCGCCCAATTTACGCTGAATATCATCAAGCGCTTTATCAACTTCTTTTGAGGTGTTTTCATTCACAAAAGTTGAAATACGAATATAACCAATGTCACCTTCAACCCGTGAACTAACAGCGTGCAATACGATGATTTCACGTTTTAACTTCATAATGATTGGACCCTCGGTGCCTTCGCGTGAAATGGTAAGGTCGATAGAAGTTCCAGGTTTCCCGCGCATTTGCTCAACCGCATCATCAAGTGGCATGCCGACAATGTTTTTGCCGTCAATCGCAATGATTCTATCACCCGCTTTGATGCCTGCTTTTTGCCCCGGTGAGCCGTCCATAGGTGAAATTACCTTTACGCTTCCGGCATCAGAAGTAACCTCAAGACCAAGACCGCCATATTCGCCACGGGTCGAGGTTTGCATATTGTTAAATTCTTTGGCATTCATGAAGCTTGAATGTGGGTCAAGCGATGACAACATGCCATTAATTGCCGAATCAATAAGCTCATCCTGCTTTGGTTGCACAACATAATCGGTGTTTACGCGCGCCAAAACATCGGCAAAGATGTTTAATTGATGTAATGTCGCCTCACGATTTTCTGATGATTGGGTAAAATTCGTTTCAGAATCCGACCACGCTACCGCGCCGCCGCCCAAAATTGCGCCCACACCAACAGAGCCGGCGATAACCGGAATAATCCACCAACGAAATTTGGATTTGTTATTAGTTGTAGTTTTTTCCTGTTGGTTTTGCCCTGTTTGCATTAAACGCTCCGATAATTGTTGCAACATAATATATTCATTTGCACAATACAATAAAGTTAAATCTATTTATGATAATGTTTTAGCCGTTAGTGTCCTTACGAAACCATGGTGATGGATTAAACGTAGTGTTGCCTTTGCGAAATTCAACATAAAGATCAGGAATTACCCGCCCATCTGCTGCCATTTCACCAATTGGTTCACCCGCAAGAATTTCCTGCCCTGCCTCAACATAGACTTCGCCCATTCCGGCAAGGACAACGCGGTAATCACCGCCAACATTTATAATAACAACTTTGCCATATGAACGGAATGGCGCCGAAAACTCCACCTTGCCATCATAGGGGGACATAACTTGTGCCGCCTGTCTGGTTCTTATGGTCATTCCGCTTGCAGTTCCCCCTTCGGAAAGGCGCGCGCCATAATTTTGCATAGTTATGCCAAGCACAGGGCGGGTCAGGCTTCCTTTTTGGCTTTCAAAATTGCGCGCAAATGCCGAGCCATTAAGATTGCTTCCCATATTGCTAACGGCTTCACCAACGCGGCTAATAAGGTCACGCAGGGATTGTGCTTTGGCGGCGATTTGTGCAATCACTTGCTTTTCGCCTTCTGCATCTTTGCGCAATTTAACTTCTAAAAGGCGTCTTTGAGCAATCAAAACCGCAATAGTTTGTTTTGAATTTTGTAAATAAGTATTGGCCTTGCGATATTCGTCATTTGACATCAAAATATTTTCACGCAATTGGCGCAAATTGCCGATTTCACTAGAAATTTGCTGTGCCCGCGCATTTAATTGTGGTGCGATAAGGCGCATTAAAATTGCCACCCGTGCCGCCTCGGTTGCATTTTGCGGTTTTACCGCAAGGGCAGGGGGTCTGTCTTGTTCAATGGCAATAAGGGCGACAACCACATTCTCCAGCGCCTCACGCCGTGCCAAAAGCTGATTATTGGCGATTTGTTCCTGTTGGCGTAGGGTTGCAAGCTTTGTTACCGATTTTTCAACATTGCGTTCGGCTTTATCACGATCTACTGCCGCCTGAACCAGTCTTTGTTGTAATTCATTGACTTCTTTAACGGCGTTATCGGCATTTTGCTCTAACGCTTTGACGCGCTGTTCACGGGTTTGTTTTTCCTGTTCAAGGCGGTCAATTTCACTTTTTGTTGAATTATTCTGGGCGCTTTGGGCAAAAATCACAGACGATGGCATAGTATTGCCCAATATGAGCAAAGCAAATGCAAGCGCCTTAGTGATTCTATGCTTTTCGACCATAATTAATTATGCCTTATGATACGGGGTCTTGGCAATTATGGATACTGAACGATAAATCTGCTCACCTGCCATGGCGCGCACTAATTTGTGTGGCCATGTCATTTTTCCAAAAGATAATTGTAAATCAGCACGCGATTTGAATTCTTGCGAATGTCCTTCTGCACCACCAATTGCAAAGATTATCTCTTTTACACCATTATCTTTAAGTTTTTCTATATTTTCGGCAAATTCTTCTGAACCCAAATTTTTGCCACGTTCATCAAGGCAAATTAGATATGCGCCGTCTGATATTGCCGCAAGTAATAATTCGCTTTCCTTTTTGGGGTTGGCATCTTTTAATTTGGTGTCAAATTCGCGGATTTCGCACCCGGTAATACCAAAAGCGCGCCCCATTACTTCGGCGCGCTTTAAATAATCCAGACATAAATCCATTTCCGGCAAATCTTTTTTATATTTACCGATTGCGTAAATGCTTATTTTCACGCTTTGCCCAATAATGTTTGCCCATCGGCCCAGATACGTTCAATATCATAAAAGGCACGAACTTCGGGTTTGAAAATATGGGTGATAATATCACCGGCATCAATAAGAACCCAATCGGCATTGGGAAGACCCTGAACTTTTACTTTGCCAAAGCCTAATTCTTTTACTTTTTTTGAAATATGGTCGGCAAGTGCCGCAACATGTCGTCCTGAACGACCTGAAGCAATAATCATTTTATCGGCAATAGAGCTTTTACCCTCTAGGTCGATGCATAAAACGTCTTCTGCTTTATCTTCATCAAGCGATGTAAGTATAACCTCCTGCAATTGCTTTAATTGCGAGGCTTTATCAGAAACTGAACCCGAATTTTCGGGATTTAAGGAACTTTGCAAAACAAACCTTTCTTATAAAATTGTTTTTCTGCTACATAGAATAATATATATGCCGCAATTTTACAAAGTATTTTTATTTTATGGTTTGTAACCTTGCATTTTGTGGTATTTTTTCACTAAAATAAGCACACTTCTTTTTAAAGAGATATGGTTGGCGAATTGAATAAATTGCTAAATAATGGGGTTCAAGATCTTGATGAGCGCGCAAGGCAAATCTTTCGCGAAATTGTCGAGACTTATATTGAAACTGGTGAGCCGGTTGGCTCACGTACCTTAAGTCAAAAAGGAATTGGGCTTTCGCCCGCAACAATCCGCAATACTATGGCGGATTTGGCGGGGCTTGGACTACTTGATGCCCAGCATATTAGTGCAGGCAGAAGCCCAACCCATCAGGGGCTTCGCTTTTTTGTTGACGGTCTTTTGGAAGCCAGTCAAATTAAAGAACAAGATAAAATCGCCATTGACCAAAGATTTATTGAGGCGGGGGATGACATATCAAACGCCCTATCCGAGGTTTCAAGCATGTTATCAGGCATTGCGGGCGGTGCCGGGCTTGTAACCACACCAAAACGCGAAAGCGCGATTACCCATGTTGAATTTGTAAAAATTTCACCCAATCAAACCCTCGTGGTTTTGGTTTTTGATGATGGGCAGGTTGAAAACCGCCTGATTGATGTACCTTATGGCTTTACCGTTTCACAGCTTCAGGAAACCACCAATTTTTTAAACCACCATTTAGTCGGAAGAACTTTTTCCGAGGCAATTGTTATTATCAATAACGAATTGCAAAAAAATCAACGTGAACTTGATGAAATTACCCAAAGGCTGATTAATGATGGTTTTGCCCTGTGGTCGGGTAATGTTTATAATCATGACCGCACTTTGATTGTTCGCGGTCGTTCAAATCTTTTGAAAAATGCCGATTTAAACATGGATCTAGAGCGGGTGCAGGTGCTTTTCGATGAATTAGAGAAAAAGCGCGATTTAATCCAATTGCTTGATGCCGCCAAAGATGGTGCGGCGGTGAAATTATTCATTGGTTCGGAAAACCCATTATTCGCGCTTTCTGGGTCGGCATTAATCGCTGCCCCCTATGTTGATGGGCAAAACCGCGTGGTCGGCGCATTGGGGGTAATTGGTCCAACCCGTATAAATTACGCCCGCATAATTCCGATTGTTGATTATACTGCAAGATTACTGTCAAAGATGATGGAAAAACGCAGATTAATTGCCGCCCCAGGGGTGAAATTCTAAAAAACCATACTATTTAAGCAAGTATTATTGTAAATTGGGAAGCAGATATGTCTGAACAGGAAAAAAGTGAAATTGAAAATGAAGAAGCATTAAACGTAGAAGACAACGAAGTTTGTTTATCTGCTGATGATGCTAATACGGAAACTGCACAGGCAACCGGGAAATCACTTGAAGAAGAATTAGAAGCTGCCCGTGCGGAAATTGCTGGTCTTAAAGATGCTGCCCTTCGTGCCTTGGCCGAAGCGGAAAATGTGCGCCGTCGTGCCGAAAAAGAAAAATCAGATGCCCGCGCTTATGGCATTGAAAAATTCGCGCGCGATTTATTGCCAATTGCCGATACTTTGGGGCGTGCATTGGGCGCAATTACCGATGACCAACGTGCTGATGGTTCTTTCACCAGCTTTGTTGAAGGGATTGAACTTACTGAAAAAGAATTATTCGCGGTTCTTGAACGCAATAATGTTCAAAAAGTTGGAATTCAGGGCGAAAGATTTGACCCGAACCTTCATCAGGCGGTGGCACAAATTCCAAGCGCAATCCAAAAAGACCATATCGCCGAGGTTTTCCAACCTGGCTTTACCCTTAATGGTCGCGTATTACGTGCGGCAATGGTTGCCGTAAGTGCCGGCGAAGCAAATTAGCAAAAACTTGAAGCCAATTAAAGTAATTTGCGGCGAATTAGCGAAAATAATAATTTCTATAAATTTTATTATGTTGGGGGCAAGGCGAATACGTGCCCCCTTTTTTGTGGTTTGTTTAATGCGGGGTTTGCAATAAACCCCGCATTAAATTTTAAAACTTCTGTCTTTTCAATTATTAATATTTTATATTAAAGCGAACATAATATTGGCCGCCATAACTATCGTATGGTGCATTTCGTGAATAAACAATGCCGCGTGATGCCTGATAAAGTGCTTTATCAGGATATGTATCAAGAATATTTTCCCCAGCAATTTTAACAGAGAAATTTGGGTTAATATTATAAGTTACGGATGCGTCGATAAAAGTAATTGCGCCAAATTCTTGGAAAATATCGCCGGTCGAGTTGCCGCTTGAATCCGTCCATTTGCCATAATAGCGACCTCTTAACTGATAATCGAATGCACCAAGCGAATAATTGGCGGTTATTGTTGCATTATTTTTCGGTAGATTTTCCTCAAATAATCTTTTTTGGGTCGGGCTGGCATTTAATGAACCACCGCGAATTGATGTTTTATTGTAATTATATGCGCCAATGATGTTGAATTTGCCGCCAAAAAGCTCGTTGGTATAAGTTGTAACCAAATCAACGCCTTCGGTGCGTGTATCGTAATCATTGGTGAACCAATAAATAGAGGTATAAGTGCTTGCGCCGCCTAACCCTTGTGCGACCAATGCCGCTTTTTGTGCATCAGTAAGCTTGATTGTTGAAGATGATGAAATGCGATTATCAACATCAACACGGTAGGCATCAATTGAACCTGAAAGCCCAATATCAGTATTCCAAACCAGACCTGCACTAAGGTTTTTAGATTTTTCAGGCTCTAGTGGCTTTGCGCCCAAGGCAATTGCAATTGGGTTGGTTGGCGAAATCCGACCCGTAGTAAATAGCTGCAATGTTGTGGTATCTAAGCCTTGGGAAGTGCTTAGAGAATTAACCTGACCGACTGTTGGCGCACGGAAACCTGTTGAGTAAGACGCGCGTATGGCAAGGTTTGGCATTATTTCGTAACGGCTTGAAATTTTGCCATTGCTTGTGCTGCCAAAGGTATCAAAGTCTTCATAGCGCGCCGCAGCACCGATTGACCATGCTTTTGTAATATTGCTTTCAACATCGATATAAGCAGCATTACTGATTTGTTTCCAATTTCCTGCTTGAAGGTCACTAAAGCCAGGGAAGCCGTTTGAACCAACCGCAAGCCCATATTGTGCGCCTGGGCCAACTTCATATGATGCTTTATCGCCTTGTTTAACGGTATATTCTTCTTGGCGGCGCTCAAGACCAAATGCGATATTTACTGGCTCTGGCAATGATGAAACGTTTAATTTATAAACGCCATCCGCATTTAAATTGGTCTCATGCTGTATCTGTGTTCCCAAGAAGAAATTATAAGGGGATGCAGGACCCATAGACGCATTTATTGAATTATATAAATAAAAATTAGTTTCGTTTTGCCCTTCGGAAACGCTTATGTCCCAATTGAAATTATCACCAATAGACGATTTCATTCCCAATACGGATTGATAATCACTATATTTAGCTTGCTCGCGCGGGGTGAAGCCTAATGGATAAACCGATAACAAATTCCAATTCGGAAAAACCGCCACGGTTTTGTAAACACTTGCGTTTGAGGTTGCGCTTGGAATCCGCCAATTTATATCGTTAATCCCTTTACCATTGGCATAGGTTGAGAAACCATAAAACTCACCGTTATTTGCAATAGGATAGGAAAAGTTAATTGCGTAATTATAATTTTCTGTATCTGGTGTTCCCCAATGCTGAACTGGGTTTGGCAATTTAATTCCGGGATTGGCGGCTTCAAATGCAATGGCGTCTGCACGTTGATTGGTGCGTGATGTCATTGCCGCTTTGCCATATTCCATGACACCATTTAAATGGCCACCTTGACCAATCTCAATACCACCTTTTACGCCGATACGCGTGGTGTCGCCATCGCCTTCAAAATATTGTGAGCCTTGGATATATGACGAAAAGCCAGTTTTATTATCAAGCTGAATATTTATTACCCCGGCAATGGCATCCGAACCATATTGTGCCGATGCGCCATCGCGTAGAACCTCAACCCGACCAACGCCAAAAGATGCAATCTTGCTAAGATCTGGCCCTTGTGCGCCTCTTTGCCCCAAAAATGAAGAGCGGTGGAAGCGCTTGCCATTAACCAAAACTAAAGTTTGATCAGATGAAAGCCCGCGCAAATGCGCAGGGCGAATAAATTGCAAACCATCAGAAGAAGGAAGTTTTTGTACGTTAAATGATGGAATCACTTGTGCCAAATTATCGGCAAGCTCGCTTGAGGCGCCATCTTGAATTGCTTTGCCGGAAACGACATCAATTGGGGTCAAACTATCGAATTTTGTTCTGCTTTTTTCGCGTGTGCCAGTTACGATAACTGTTTGCTCTTCTTCGTTTGGCTTAGTGGTGTCGGCATGGGCAAAATTTGCAAAAGCCACAATCGGTAAAATTGCAACCGATGAAAATAGTTTAAACCTCGTTTTGTAGTTCATTTTATACCCCAATTTATTGCATTGATTAATTTGAAAAAATTATTTCAAAGAATGCGGTTTGAAATTGGGTCGGTACTATTAACCAAATTTAACAATTGGATGATGTTTAAATAAACTTTGTATGAATAGCCTTTAAGCTATTAAAATAAAAAGGGTGCAAACTATATGGTTTGCACCCTTTAATGATTTATGAGAAATTCTTACTCAGATACGCCGTTTATTCAGATACGGTTGTCGCAAGGAATGCCGGCATATCTTCGCCGAAACCTGCGGGTTCTTTATCTTCGCGGGCTTCACCTTCACGTTTTGGGCGTGGGCGACGACCAAGTGGGCTTCTTAGGCGTGAGTTACCACGTGGTGCGCGGGTTTTGACTTCTTCACCATTTTCTGGGGTTGCATCATCAATTTGTGGCGCATCATTTTGCGGCTCATTACCTGCTTCGACAGTTTCAGGAGTGTTTTCAACGCCTTCTGTGCCTTCATTGCGGTTGTTGCGATAATGGTCGCGACCGCCACGGCGGCGATTATTGTTAAAGCGATCATTACGGTCGTTGCGATTATTGCGATCGTTACGATTATAACGCTCATTACGGTTAGAAGATGCTTCGGTATCTTCATCGTCACCGTCGGCAATATTTTCGCCTTCGGTTTCCATTAATTCATTATTTTCAGCATCTTCATCGCCATCAGACGGGATGCCAGTAATCGCAAGCTCTGAACGCGGTACAAAGTGCGGCTGAATCGATTTCAAAAGCCGTAAGTAATGTTCGGCGTGTTGCATATAGTTTTCGGCCAGAATTCGATCACCCGAAGCCATGGCATCACGACCAACTTGTTGATATTTCTCAAGAATAGTCTGTGCAGAGCCACGTACTTTAATATCAGGTCCAGTAGATTCATAAGCACGATTAGGGTTGTTATTCGTGGGTTTGTTGCGCCCGCGACCACGTTGACGTTTGATGTTCACTTTGTTTACTTGCCTTTGTTTATGTCCGTCTCAAACATTATAAATTGCGAGATTTAAACCACATATTGCTCGAAAAAATGGGTGTGCATTTTGCCTTATTCACCCAAATTCGGGGTTGTGGCCCATATTCTGATTTCTTATTACGAAATCAGCCCACGTAAAACGGCGTTCTCAATTAAAATTAATATTGAAGAAGACAGCCGCCCCGAGCAAAGCGAAACCGATTAGCATCAAGCCCCCAATAAGAATCATATCCATCAGTTTCATTAGAGTTTTCTACAATGAAGAAGTTAAACAATAAAGAGGCTTACTGCTTTTATTGTTTTTTACCAATTATTACGCGTTCAATATCAGATAAATCTTTAATAATCGCTAATTCGGTAAAATAACCGCTATTTTGTGCAATTTCAAGGATTTCTTTTGCCTGACCAATGCCAAATTCAAATGCAAATACACCATCAGGTTTAAGTAAATTTGGTAATGCGGCAAAAATGATACGGTATGGCTCAAGCCCATCATGCCCGCCATCTAATGCCAAATGGGGGTCATAATCTTTAACATCTTTATCAAGTGTTGGAATTACGTGGCTTGGGATATAGGGTGGGTTGGACACCACAATGTCAAATTGACCAGAAACACCGTCGAGCCAATTCGTATTTAAAAACTCAACACGGTTTTCAAGCCCATGCATATTGGCATTTATTTGTGCCAGCTCAAGTGCATCTTTGGAAATGTCGGTGGCGACACCATGCCATTGATGCCGCTCGGCAAGTAATGAAAGGATTATTACGCCGGTTCCTGTACCAATATCAAGGATACGCTTTTCATCCTCACCATTGGTTTTAATGACATAATCAACAATAACCTCGGTTTCTGGGCGCGGTACAAGGGCGCGGGCATCGGATGCAAATTCAAGTTTCCAGAATGCCTTTTTACCAATTATATGAGCCACAGGTTCACGGGTTTTGCGGCGCGCAAGAAAGGCGTTTAATTTATCTTCATCCGCTTTTGCAACTTCGCGATATGGATCATTTAACAAATCAGTACGTGAGATTTTAAGCGCATCAAGCAAAAGGATGCGCGCATCAATTGTCGGGCTATCGACACCTGCTGCTTCAAGCTCTGATTTCGCATTTTTCCATAAAGTTACAAGATTGGTCATTAAAGTATCCTTTTGCGGGGATATGGGGCAGGGGTGGAGGTTTTTCAAGCATAAATGCATTTTAAACTGCGGCAATCGCGCTTAACAATGTTTCATTTATTTTTGGCTGCACCCTTGAAAGATTGCCGTAATTACAATCCACAAAGGCGCATTTTTGGGCTTTGGAGTAATAAATAAATTCACCATACCATAAAGTATTTGAACCATTATGCCAAATGCCACCATCGTCACGCCTGATGACACCAAGGGCGTAATTGCCACCAAATGGCGGGGTCTCAAGCCTGTCCCAACCTTGCGCAGCAAGGATATTATTTCGCCCCATACGTGCCTTTAGATATTTTATCATATCCTGGGCATTCATATTCAATGTTCCGGCAGGGCCAAGAACCGGTGGGTTATCAGAAATTATATCCTGTGGCTCGACGGCGACACGCTTATTCACACTGTCATCGAAATAATGCCCCATTGGTTGTTCGGTGACATCACGACCGCGCGGCGCGCCAAAATCCGCAGAAGTAATATTTAGCGGTCTAAAAATAAATTCTTTTAAAAGGGTTTCCCACGAGCGCCCCATTTTATATTCGGCAATAGCCCCCGCAATTACAAAGCCACTATTGGAATATAGAAAAGTTTTACCCAATTCACCCGCAGGGGGTTGCGCAAAAACATTTGTCACATAATCCTTGCGCTGGCTCATGATGGGGGATTTGTTTTCTTTATATTCAAGCAATTTATCAACATCTAAATTGGCCTGTAATCCTGCGCGATGGGATAAAAGATGTAAAAGGGTGATGTTTTTATAACCATCGGGAACATCAATATAATTGCCAAAGGTTTTTGAAATCGGCTCATCCCACTTTAGGATATTTTTTTCAACCAATATGGCAATCAAAAGCGCGGTAAAGGATTTGGTCATTGACCCCAAATGCCATTTATCATCAAGCTCCGCTTTTATATCATTATTGACCGAACGAATACCGGAAACCATTGCTTTTGGCGCGGCATTGCCAGCCGCACTTATGGCGATTATGGCCGGCGCACCCGATTTTACCACCATTTCATCAAGCATATTTTGTGTTAATGGGGGCGCAAGTGGTGCTGCTTCATTGGCATTACGGCTAAAGATTAGGTTGAATTGTGCGCCTTGGGTAAAAGTTCCGATTATTTTGCCATTTTGAAATTTGCCTTCATATTTTGCATTTACAGCGGCAAATTCGGCATAAATATTTTCGCCCTTAATCTTAAAATCCGATGCCGGAATTTTGGCATTATTTTGTGAAATTGAATAAAGATTGGCGCTATCCACCCCCAAAATTTCAAGCCGTAATTTTAAAGTGGTAACGCCAACATCAAGATTGCCATACCAATCACCCATAATGGTATCTTGGGCATAGGTTGGAAGTGGCACGAGGCAAGAGGCAACAAAAATACCCGCATATTTTGAAAAATCACGCCGTTTCATTGCTGTCTCCATAAGATGTTGCTTACTCTAAAAGCACTTATCAATTTGGTCAATATTATATGAAAAAGACAAAATTATGCGCGGTGCATAATTATTTTAAAATCAGCGGCTTTGGCAGAACTTTGGGAAAATATGCCGATTATTTTTCCGCCCTTTAATTTACCAACAAAAGTCGCGTTGATTTCGTCAAAACGGAGCATAATTTCATTATTATGGATTTGTAATTCATCGGAAACAATGGCGCGATTTGCCTGTGAAGTTGAATATAGGCTTGCAGTCTCTTGACCGATGACAAGTTTAATTGGGTATTTCATCTTGCTAGTAATGATTTCACCAGCCCAGTCACCATCCAATTTTGTGGCGGCAAAAGATAGTTTTGGCATTAAAGATGAAATAATCAAAGCGCCAGAAATTTTTATTAAACCACGTCTTTGCAATGCCATCTCCTGAAAAATCCATCTCACTTTAATTCAGTCTTCCAACAAATCAATATCATCTTTGATATATTCGAATAAATCAGATGGTTGGCAATCAAGATGATAACAAATTTTGCAAATGGTCGAAAAACGCACACCTTTTATCTTACCATTGCGCAATTGCGACATTTGGGTTTCAGAAAGCCCGATTGTTTGCGCTAAATCCTTTGCCCGCACTTTGCGTTTGGCAAGCATGACATCAAGGGTAACATTGATTGGCATTAGACTATTTCATCCAATTCAGCTCTAAGTTTTTGACCAATCTTTGCAACAGCGAACAATAATACACCCACAATGCCTGCCAGAAGATTTTGATTATCAATTCCAATTCGACAGCAATGAAAAGTGCCGCGAAATAGGTCAATTAAAAATGGTTCTATGAATGCTGCGGTGATAAAACCAAAAAATAAATTTGAACCAACCACATTTAGTTGGGTTATTACCGAATTGGTAAATTTTTCACCATCTGAAATTTTTTTAAACAATTTTGCACAATTGAAAATCGCGATTGCGAAAAATGCCTGTGAAATTAGCGGAACCCAAAAGTTTGGATTTAGAACTGAAGATATTGTGTCATTGTAATTAAGAGTTAATTTGAAATGTCTGTCAATTAAACCAAACCCATATGCTCTTCCCATTATGGCGCAGATAATGAAATATATTCCTGCAAAAATCGAAAAGTATTTTACAAATTTTGCAAATCTTCGGATGCCATGTTTTTTTATATATGAATCTAACATTTTGACTTTAATTTTCCTACACAACAGCTTGTTTTTGTAAATTTGCTTTGTAGGCTTTATGGAATTTGCCCAAGTGCAATATGCAATATGCAATATGCAAGCCAAAAGTAAAATAATTTAAGTTTTACTTAAAGTCAAATGGGTTTTAGTTTAACCTTCCAACGCTTCCAATTTTTCTAAAGCCTCTAAATATTCCGCCTCTAACTTCTCAAGGCGTTTTTGGTGCCAAGCTTGCGTTTTGGTTAAATCCATTGCCGCCTTGTGGTCTTTATTATAGCTGCCGGGGTCGGCGAGCTGGTTTTCGATTTGCGCGATTTTGTCTTGCTCAATCGCAATATCTTTTTCACACGCAGCAATTTTGCGTTTTAGGGTTTGGATTTGGTTATTACCCGCTTTTGGCTTGCCCCATTTTTCTTTGCCGTCTTTTGCAGGTTTTGCATCCGGGCGATCGGCGGTTAAAACCATTTGGCGATAATCGGATAAGTCACCGTCATATTGGCTCGCACGGCCATTAAATACCAACCACAAACTATCGGCACAGGCTTCAGCCAAATAAACATCGTGGGTAATAAGCAATATTGCACCACTAAAATCATTTAGGGCGTGGATTAATGCCTCACGGCTATCGATATCCAAGTGGGATGTCGGCTCATCGAGTATTAGGATGTGCGGGCGGGCATAGGCAGTAATGCCAAGAAGCAACCGCACTTTTTCACCACCCGAAAGTTTTTCAACCTTGGTTGCGATTTTATCCTGCCCAAAGCCAATATTGGCGGCAATGGCGCGGTGTTTGGATTCGCCCGCTTCGGGTTCAAGGTCTTTGATATGTTGTAAAACCGTATCACCTTCGCGTAATTCATCCATTGAATCTTGGGAGAAGTAGCCGATTTTGATTTTATTACTGGCGCGTCTTTCGCCATTTAATAGTTTCAAACGTTCACCAATAGATTTCACAAGCGTGGTTTTACCCTGACCATTTGGTCCGATAATTACGATGCGATCTTCATTATCAAGCCTAAAGTTCACGTTTTTAAGAACCGGTTGCCCCTTGATATAACCCAAATCAGCATCTTCAAGCTGAATAAGCGGGGAGGCGAGTTCAGGGGCTTCGTAGAAATGGAATGGAATTGCGCGGTCTTCAATCGGCACTTGAATATCCTGCATCTTTTCCATCATTTTGATGCGGGCTTGGGCTTGGCGTGCCTTTGACGCTTTGGCACGGAAACGATCCACAAATGCCTGAAGGTGGGCTTTGGCGGCGTCTTGTTTTGCCTTTTGCCCAGTTAAATTCGCCATGCGTTCGGCGCGGCGTTTCAAATAAATGTCATAGCCACCGGTCGAAATCTCAAGTTTTTGGTTTTCAAGCGCCAATACATGGGTGACAGAGCGGTTCAAAACCTCACGGTCGTGGGAAACCACCAAAACCGTGTGTGGATATTTCACCAAATAGCTTTCAAGCCATGCCGCCCCCTCGAGATCAAGATAGTTGGTCGGCTCATCGAGGATTAGTAAATCAGGTTGTGAAACCAAAACCCCCGCAAGTGCGGCGCGCATCCGCCAACCGCCCGAAAACTCACCGGCGGGTTTGTATAAATCATCTTGCTTAAAGCCAAGACCAACCATGATTTCGGCGGCGCGTGCCTCGGCACTATATGCATCAATATCAAGTAGGCGGGAGTGGATATAGCCAATACGGTCGGGGTCGGTGGCGGTTTCGGCCTCGGTCATTAATGCGTGGCGCTCTAAATCTTGTTCAAGAACCATTTCCATCATTGGGGTTTCATTGGCGGGGACTTCTTGGGCAACAAAGCCCATGCGCGCGCCACGTTTTAATTTAATTGGTGAATTGGGTTTGCCAACTTCTTCACGGATTAGCTTTAAAAGCGTTGATTTGCCCGTGCCATTTTTGCCAATGACACCAACTTTCCAGCCGTCGGCAATAAATGCACTGGCATTATCAAATAGGATTCGTTTGCCAAAGGCGTGGGATAGTTCGGTGATTTCTAACATGGCGCGCTTTTAGCGGATTTTAGAAACCTAAGTAAACCATCCCACAAGCAAAAAAGCACTAATTAGGTTTTTTTGGGTTTTAACTTGGCATTTAGCCATTTGCGAACCGGTGCATCATAATATTTATTGGCAATATATGACAAAATAATCATGAAAATTTGCAAACCGATTTGCGCCCATGGTGCAATGGCGTGTGGAACAATATGCATGACCTTAAGCTGATGCATAAAGAGGGCGATAATCGCATATTGCAAAACATAAATCGTATAAGAAAGGTTGGATAAAAACTCCGAAACTTTGCCTAAATAGCCACCAAAATCAATTTTTGTTGCCGCAATTACCAATATTGGGAAAACCACAATGGTCAAAATCAATGAAATTAGGGCATTGGTGTCATGGTCTATATCTTGAATGCACAAACAAATCGCCAAAATCAGGCTTAGGGCAAAACCAATTAAGGGCTTGTTATATTGCTTTTCAAAAAAGCCATTCCGCATGACCCGATAAAGCAACATCCCCAAAGTGAATGAAAAACCAAAGCGGCAGAAACCAAATTGCCAATTAAAATTGGCATATCCCAAATCAAGACCACCGTCAGAATTCATATGATATGCCGCCCATATAAGCACAATCGCACTAAGGATGCTTATGACCGCCAAAGCTATATTGTTCAAATATTTATAAACAAACGAAAGAATGATTACGCCCGCAATATCAACGAATAAATACCATGCCAAACCGTTGATTTGAAACCAAAACATCGGCGCGGTAAGGTTTGGACCCATTGTCAAACTTATAAGCCACGCCTGCCAGAATGGTTGATAAGTTATGCCAAACGAGGTGTAAGCACCCGTGAAAAAGCACAAACCCGCCAACAATACCGACAAAAAGTAAAGCGGATAAAGGCGAATAAAGCGGTTTATAATTGCGCCCTTGGCATCCATTTTCCCACTTACAAGTTTATCGCCAGCAGAAGGTACAAAAACAAAGCCACTTATAAGGAAAAACAAATCAACCGCCAAATAAGAAACATAGGGGTCAAAGCCCGCAAGCGGCACAGAATGGCGCATAAGAATGATTAAAGCCGCAATTCCACGAAACAAATCCAAAGTAATAAAGCGCTTCATCATTCCCCCTTAATGCCTGCGGAAATATTATTAACATCTCAATTGCGCCCGTAAAACCGCAAAGCGCATGAAGTATGGCAATAAATACACTAAATTACAGTTGGTTTTGGGTGGTGGTGGCTTGTGAATTTCATTTCCAAACCTATATTTTCATTGTTCCTAATCACTCTAATAATCCCAAAGGAAGTTTTATGCCTATCAGCACACTTTTCAAACCGTTTGAGCTTAAATCAATCAAATCAAGAAATCGTATCGCCATGGCCCCAATGACACGCACCATGTCGCCAAATGGCATCCCTGGTGATGATGTTGCCGCCTATTACGAACGCCGTGCCAAGGGCGAGGTTGGCCTTATCATTACCGAAGGCACAGTTATTGATCGCCCAGGTTCAAAAAATTACCCTAATATTCCGAATTTTTACGGCGAGGCTTTGGATGGTTGGAAAAATGTTGTTTCCAAAGTTCACGCTGCGGGCGGGCAAATTGTTCCGCAAATTTGGCACGTTGGCAATGTTGGCATGGCAAATGGTTGGGAACCCGCAAAAATTGATAGCCCATCAGGCTATATCATGCCCGACAAACAAAATACCGAACCCATGACCGAAGAAGACATTGCCGACACCATCGCAAAATTTGCCCAATCTGCCAAAGCCGCCAAAGACATTGGTTTTGACGGTATCGAATTGCACGGCGCACATGGCTATTTGATTGATCAATTCTTCTGGAAAGAATTGAATAAACGCGCCGACAAATGGGGTGGCGCAACCATTAAAGAACGCAATGCCTTTGCCGAAGAAGTAATCAAGGCATGTCGTGCGGCGGTGGGTGATGATTTTGCCATCATCATTCGCATCAGCCAATGGAAACAACAAGATTATGATGCGCGCATTGCGACAACCCCCGATGAAATGACCGAATGGCTTGGCGGTTTGGTCGATGCAGGTGCGGATATTTTGCATTGTTCGCAACGTCGTTTTTGGCTTCCAGAATTTGAAGGCTCTGATTTAAACTTTGCTGGATGGGCGAAAAAACTTGTTGGTGTACCAACAATTTCGGTTGGCTCGGTTGGGCTTGATGGTGAATTTTTGGGTGCATTCCGTGGCCAAGGTTCAGAGGTTGCACCGATTGACGGCCTAACTAAACGCATGGAAAATGATGAATTCGACATGATTGCCGTTGGCCGCGCCATCCTAAGCGATCCTGAATGGGTATTAAAAATTAAAGAAGGCCGCACAAACGAACTTCACCCCTTCGACCGCAGAGATTTGGCGGTATTGAAATAGGGGGTTCGCTACTTCCGTTAACTCCTTCCCTTTAGGGAAGGCGGTGCGCCAGTGATGAGCCCCGAAAAGTGTGTAGCGGTTTTCGGATAAGGCGAAGAACAAAATAAACGCACCGGAAGGGGGGCGGTAATTAAAATTACGAATTACGAATTGCGAATTACGAATTACGAATTACGAATTACGAATTACGGATTACGGCTTTTGTCGTGCAACTTACCCGGTTTGCCCTGCCACTTACCAGATTTGTCATGCCGCACTTGTTGCGGCATCTTTTTACATAAAACTATACAATTGATTGAAATTATTGCCTTTGCAACCGTTTTAATGTTGTGATAGCAATTGAAATTATGGGGTATTGGAATGGTTTAATTTATATCAGTCCCTGTTTTTGTCCTCCCCTGCGACCAACGGGAGCGGGGGAGGTGGATTGCGTAGCAAGACGGAGGGGGCAAAACATTTCAAAGCCCCTTAAAGGTCTTTAATTCCCAAACCCTTTTCCCAAGAAACTCTAATATTCCGACAAGATTATTATAAATATCAAGATTTTTTATTCTTATAATCTCAAAACCTTTGGCTTTAAGATAGTTTTCGCGTGATAAGTCACTTTTCAATTCATCTTCGCTTATATGTGTTGCGCCATCAATTTCAATTATCAAACCTATTTCAATGGCGGCAAAGTCAACGATAAATGGCGGTATTGGATGTTGGCGGCGAAACTTCACGCCTTCAATATTTGCGCCTTTAATGTGTTTCCAGATTATCGCCTCTGCTTTAGTAAGGTTTTGGCGATTTTCTTTTGCAAATTCTTGTGTTTTGGGGTTGCGCATAATCTTTAGATTATTAGGCTTTGATATGGCGTCAAGCCCCCTCCGCCGCCTTTGGCGGCACCTCCCCCGTGAGCAAGCTCACAGGGGAGGACAAAAGATGCGCTAACTGGCAAGGGGGAAGAAAATCTCGCTATCACCCCCAAAGATTTTTCACTTATAATTTCAAAATCTTATGCCTGATGCCTCCACACCAAATGTCAGGAAATGTCAGGGTTTTGTGTGGGGGTATTTTTTGCTTTTGAAGTTGTTCAAATTTTGGAATGTCAACAAATGTCAACGTTTTGCGGGAATGCGCGGAATAAGTGCCAAAAATCGGCATAAGTAATTGATTAACAAGCATTTTATTAAAAATATGTGCGGTTACAAATGGTTAAAAAGGTGGTGAAATGGTTACATTTTGTGGATTAATACTTGATTTTGGTTATAGGTTTGTCATCCCGGAATTTTGTGAAACAAAATGTCCGGGAACTGGTAGTAAATGCACGAGATACCGGACATTTTTCTTTTAGAAAAATTCCGGCATGACATGAATTTGAGTATTATAGGGGGCATATATTTATCCCCAGCATAATTTATTGCCGCAATTGCACGCTGCAAATGTTCATGATATGTTCTGGCTATTATGAGCTATGCCAATAAATTTATGCACGGCGATAGTGCCGATAAAACGAGCCTTATTAACCAAATTCTTGCCGATAAACGTTGGGAAGATGGCGGTGGGCTTTTGTGGCTTTATGCCGATATGAATTCGTTTTTTGCCTCCTGTGAGCAGCAGGATAATAAAGCGTATCGTTATCGCCCGTTAATCGTTGTGCCGACCATGACAAATTATACGGGGGCAATTGCCGCCTCACGCGAAGCGAAATTATACGGCATCAAAACCGGAACTTCGGTGATTGAGGCCAAGCAAAAATACCCCGATGTGATAATCGTCGAGGCACGACCAAATCGTTATGTCGAACTGCACCACCAAATTATTGCGGCGGTTGATAAGGTCATCCCGATTGACAGTATTTGTTCGGTTGATGAATTTGCCTGTCTTCTAATGGGCCCACAAAGGTTTGAGGAAAATGCACGGCAAATCGGCATGAATTTACAACGAATTATCCTTACCGAGGTGGGGGAATATTTAACCGCATCGGTTGGGATTGCGCCGTCAAAACTTTTGGCCAAAACGGCGGCCGATATCATAAAGCCATTGGGGCTTACGGTTTTGCGTGCCGATGAATTGCCAGGGCGGTTGCTTGATCTTGAAATTGAGGATTTTGCAGGGGTTGGCAAGGCAATGGGAATGCGCCTTCGCTTTGCGGGTATTCAAAATGTTAAACAATTATGGGATTTAAGCCCAAGGAGGATGCGCACATTATGGGGTGGAATAATGGGGGAGAATTTTTGGTATGCCCTGCATGGTAAAGACCCGCCTGAGCTTGTGACCACGCGCTCATCCATAAGTCATTCGCATATTTTGGCGCCCGAACTTCGACCGCCAGAGGCCGCACATGGTGTGGCGCGCCGACTTGTTGCCAAATGCGGGTCGCGGCTCAGGCGGATGGAATATAAAACCCCGCGTCTTATGCTTTCGGTGCGCACCGATGACAGGCAAAATGCGGGTGCGGAGGCACATTTCCCCGCCACTTCGGACAGTTTTAAATTAATGCGCACCACCGATGAATTATGGCAAAAATCCATTTCCCGCCTGCGCGGTAAACGCATAAGAATTAAAAAAGTTTCGGTGGTTTGTATGGCATTGATAAAAGAAAATAGTGAGGAGGATTTATTCGGGTGGTCAATTAATCAGCTTGATGACGAGGTGCAAATCGGTCTTTTGAAATCGCTTGATAAATTAAACCAACGTTATGGCAAGGATACAATAACCATTGGCCCCAAAACCAAAATTCATAATTTTGTTGGCGCAAAAATCGCCTTTAACCGCGTTCCCGAAAAAAATGAATTTAGGGAGTAGGCAATAAAAAAGCGGTGAGGGGGTTCACCGCTTGTTTTATGATAAATTTTAAAAGGTGTGATTACGCTGCTTTTACGTCCTGTGTTGGATCGCGAAGAACATATCCCCGTCCCCAAACAGTTTCGATATAATTCGCACCACCCGCAGCAGCAGCAAGTTTTTTGCGCAATTTACAGATGAATACGTCAATGATTTTAAGTTCAGGCTCATCAAGGCCGCCATAAAGGTGGTTAAGGAACATTTCTTTGGTAAGGGTTGTACCTTTGCGCAAAGAAAGAAGCTCAAGCATTTGGTATTCTTTACCGGTAAGGTGAACGCGAACTTGGTTAACTTCAACAGTTTTTTGGTCAAGGTTAACAATAACATCGCCAGTTTGGATAGTTGCTTGAGAGTGACCTTTTGAACGGCGAACCACAGCGTTAATACGGGCAACAAGTTCGTCTTTATGGAAAGGTTTGGTAACATAATCATCGGCGCCAACGCCAAAGCCACGAACTTTGGTATCAATATCAGCAGAGCCGGAAAGAATAAGAATAGGCGTACCAACACGTGAATTACGAAGTGTACGAAGAACGTCAAAGCCGTTCATATCAGGAAGGTTAAGGTCAAGAAGAATAATGTCATAATCAAATAACTTGCCTAAATCAACGCCTTCTTCACCCAAATCGGTGGTATAGACGTTAAAACCTTCTGACTTAAGCATAAGCTCAATAGCCTGCGATGTCGCACGATCATCTTCAATTAAAAGAACACGCATTTATAACCCCCTAGGTACATAAAACGAAAACAAATCATCCCAACTTGCAGTCTAAACTGATTTGCTAATAAAAGGTTAACAACATTTTGCAGTTAACCAGATTTTTTTACTTTTTAACTTAATCGGTTTAAGAAAGGTTAATTTTTTCGGCTTAAGTGACAAAAAAATGTTATTTTTTTAAGAATCATGAATTTTATTAAGATTCGTGGCTTATTATATAAGAATCAGGGGGTTTTGCCCCATTTGAAACGGCGAAATTACGAATGCGTCTTAATATTCTTGCTAAAAAAATTAATAATTTGGAGCTTGTCGAATATGAAGGACGGGTCGCGGCCGTTAACGGTTTGATTATAGAAGCATTTGGTCCGCCGCAGGCGATGTCACTTGGCGCGCGTGCCTATGTTGAAAACCAACAAAATACACGGTTGGAAGTGGTTGGATACCGCGATGGTCGCGCACTTTTAATGCCTTTTGATAGTGTGGAAGGGCTTCGCGCCGGAACTAAATTAATTTTCAAACCCTCGCAGCCGGTAATAAATCCATCTAATTCATGGTTGGGACGAATTATTAATTCATTCGCCGAACCCATTGATAATAAAGGCTCATTGATAGAGGGTACGGATCCAGTATTTGTTAAAAATACCCCACCACCTGCACAGGATCGTGTAAGGGTGGGGGATAGGATTGAAACCGGGGTGCGCGCTTTAGACGCATTTTGCGCGATATGTCGCGGGCAAAGGATGGGTATTTTTGCAGGCTCGGGCGTTGGTAAGTCGGTTTTGATGTCGATGTTGGCGCGCGGTGCGGAATCTGATGTGATTGTTATTGGTCTAATTGGTGAGCGTGGTCGCGAAGTGCGCGAATTTATCGAAGATTCTTTGGGTGAAGAGGGGTTGAAACGTTCCGTCCTTGTGGTGGCAACATCGGATGAATCTTCACTAAAACGGCGGCAAGCGGCATATACCACAATGGCGGTTGCCGAATATTTCCGTGACCAAGGGAAACAAGTTTTCTGCCTTATGGATAGTGTGACCCGCTTTGCGATGGCGCAACGCGAAATTGGCTTGGCGGCGGGGGAACCACCAACCACAAAAGGTTATACCCCAACCGTATTTGCCGAATTGCCGAAATTACTTGAACGTTCTGGCCCTGGTGCGCCGCTTGAAGATGGTACTGCGGGGGCAATAACTGGCCTGTTTACAGTTCTTGTTGATGGTGGTGATCATGACGAGCCGGTTGCCGATGCCGTACGCGGTATTTTGGATGGTCACTTGGTTTTGGAACGTGCCATTGCCGATAGGGGGCGTTATCCGGCAATTAATATTTTGAAATCTGTTTCTCGTCTTATGCCGGAATGTCATTCACCAGAAGAACAGGTTTTAATTAAAGAAGCCAAAAACGCGATGGCAAATTATTCGGATATGGAAGAATTAATCAGGCTTGGGGCATATCGCTTGGGTGCAGATGCCAAGACAGACCGGGCAATTGCCCTTAGTGAGCCACTTGAGGCATTCCTTTCGCAAGGTAAACATGAACGTTCAACTTATGCGGAAACCTTTGAAAAATTAGAAAATATTCTAACTAATTAAAATTTGTACACAAAATTGTAAAGTTTCTTAACTTTCACTTGTTATCATATCCGAAATTAACGGGAATGGTTTAATGCGCTCAGGTGAAACACTTATAAAATTGGCGAAGCACAAAGTTGACAGCGTGCAAAAATTACTTGCTGCTGCACGCAAAATTCACGCTGATTTGATTAAAAAGCAAGAGGATTTGAAAAATAACCTCGATCGTGAACGTGTGATTGCGGAAAATAATCCTGCGATGGCGTCTGATTTTGCGCAATATAAAATTTCTATGGATGGTCAGCAGGCCAATCTTTTGGCATCATTGGTGGGCGTTGAAGAAGAAATCCGCACCCTAGGCGAAGAATTACGCATTGCCTTTGAAGAGCAAAAGAAATTTGAAACCTTAGAAGAACGCCGCCAAGCCCACGCTGCCGAACAAAAAAAGGCACGCGAACAAAAAGCAATGGATGAATTTGCTATTATTCGTTCTAAACGGGCATAATATTATTCAACTAATAGCAACTAAAAAACCCGCAATTGCGGGTTTTTTGTTTATTCATCTTTTGGCGTAACATTAACCACCCTTATTTCAGATTGAGGGTAAGGAATATTTATATTATTCGTCCTGAATTTATTCAAAATTCGTATCATGACGTCACTTTGCGGGGCATACCTGCCTTCGGTTATGTCTTCAACCCAAAAACTTAGATTTAGATTTATAGCATTGTCAGCAAAGGCACGGACATGTGCAGTTGGGTGTGGTGTTTTTAGGCATTTATCATTTTCTAGTGCCGCCTCTTTTAAAAGTTCGATGGCTTTTTCAACATCATCTTCATATCCAACGCCAACTAAAATATCTATGCGGGCATTCTTGGTATTAAATGTCCAATTTATCACGGGGTTTGTAATGAAATTCTCATTAGGAACCATGATTTTCTTGCCATTAAGTGCTTCAATAAGAATATACCTTGCACCCATTTTGCGAACATAACCGAATGTGCCATCACTAAGCTCTATTAAATCATTGGTTTCGAGTGATTTTTCAAAAACTAAAATCAAGCCAGAGATGAAATTTGATGTGACTTTTTGAAGACCAAAACCAAGACCAATACCAATGGCACCAGAAAATATTGCAAATGACGTCAAATCAATCCCAAGTATTTCAATACCAATCAAAAAGCCAATGGCATAAACTGCAATACGATATAATTTGACGGTAAGTGCTTTATTTGCAACTTTTAAATGATTTAAACTTTCAATTTTTGCTGAGCCATAATCAGAAATTAACCCCGCAAGCCAAAAGAAAACCACCAAAATAACCAGTGATTTAAGGATTAAATAAAGGGTTATCTTGCTTTTGCCCATTTCAAGAATGAAAGGCGGCGAGGTTAGAATTTTTTTGAAATCAGCATAATATGGCGTGGCAGAAAAATAAAAAAGCCCACCCATAATTGCAATTATCAGGATTATTGAAACGAATGCTTTGGGTTTTAAAATTGAAGAGATAAAATTGCTCATGAAAATAAACCTATAAACATTTCTGTTAAAAATAAAAAAGACTACGCTTTATAAAAATAAAAAAGCTATAAATTTTCAAATGGCTCTAAAATTAAGTTTGCAAGGCGTTGTGGCGACGCCATAACAATGCCACCCGCAATAAATGGGCTAGCTGAAATTAAAGAGATTTTCATTCCGTGGCTTAAAAGCCCAACCAATGGGCCGGCACGACGGTTGGTAATGTCTGAACGGGTTAAGATAATACGCAAAACATCAAGCGATTTATATTCGCCAATCATATCTTCTATATCATCACTTCTCATGTCACATGGTAGGCATAAAACGGGTTCAGCTTGGGTTTCTTCGATTATTCGTTCTGTGACCCGTAATGATGCGGGTTCAATATGTGATGCTGCGGCACAGTCAATAATTACTACTTTTCCGGCATCAAGACCACCACGAACTAAGTGTGCGGCTTCGGTGACATTATCGGCAAAATTAAATGTTGCCCCAAGTTTTTTGGCAAAACCTTTTAATTGTTCAACCCCACCTTGTCTTTCAGTGTCGGTTGAAATTAATAATACTTCGACCCCTGCACTAAGGGCGCGGGCGGCAAGTTTTGCGGCGGTAATGGTTTTACCGCAACCAGCAGGGCCAATAAGTGCAATTGCGTGATCTGGCGCGGCTTCCAATGGTTCAAAATCATATTTTTCTTCCAAGATTTTGACCAAAATTTCATGTGGGCTGCTTTCAAGACCATATTCAAGAAAGGTTGCAAATGGCTTTATTTCTTTAAGATTAAGACCAGCCTTAACCAATAACGGCACAAGTGGATGAAGTGTTGGCTTTTTCTTTTCTTCAACCTGTTCTGTTGGCGGTGGCGTTACCGTTTCATCGGGTTCAGTTTTGACGTTTTGCGGTTTTGCAGTTTTGGATTTTGCGCCAACCAAAACGCCAACCCCGCCTTTATCGGCCTTGGTTTCTTTTGTGGCTTTACCGCCATAAGCGCGTAAGGCACGTTGCCGCTCGGCAAGTTCTTTTTGACGCAAAGCCTCTTCATGTTCAAAAACATCATAGCGCGGCGCCGTTCCGCCTTTGGTTTGAAATTCACCAAGTGGCTGCGCTGGTTGTTGATTTTGAGGCTTTCCGGCATGGGCGATAACTTCGATAGCATCACCGAGATTGTTCCATGAAATAATAGTCGCATTTTCCCCAAGCTCGGCCTTTACTTTGGCCATAGCATCCTGAAGATTTGGGGCGATAATGCGGACGTTTTCCATTCAGTCTAAATAATACTTTCTTTATACAATTCCCAATTATACTGTGCCTAATGTTTTAAGTTTTGCTTTGGGGTGGATTTCATTTTGGCTCATAACAACGGTTTGCGCACGGAATCTTTCAACCAATGAACGCACAAACGGTCTGATGCCGCCCGAAGTTAGAACAACTGGAACTTCGCCCAATTGTGCCGCTTTATCCAAGGCAACCCTTATATCATTTACAAATTCATGCACTTGAGACGGCGCAAGCGCAAGTTGTTTGTCACCTTTTTCGCCGATAATTGCCTCAGCAAATGCAGTTTCCCAACGCGGTGAAAGCGCAACAAGTGGTAATGAACCATCGCTTCCACGATTTTGCCAACATAATTGGCGGGCAAGGCGGGCGCGAACATGTTCAACTAATGAAATTGCATCAAGTCCTGCGCCTTCCATAATGGCTTCAACAATTGTTGCAAGGTCACGAATTGAGACACGTTCTTTAAGAAGCGATTGCAATACGCGTTGGAACAATGCCCAAGACACTTGTGATGGAACCATTTCTTCAACCAATTTTTGGTTTTCAGGTGATAATTGTTTAACCAGTTTTTGAACCTCAGAAATCGACAATAGTTCTGCCATATTGTCTTTGATAACTTCGGTAAGATGTGTGGTAAGGACAGTTGCTGGATCAACCACGGTAAAGCCTTTGAATAATGCTTCTTCGCGCAAGTCTTCGGTAATCCATTTTGCCACTAGACCAAATGCTGGTTCGGTTGTATTTTCACCATGAATTGATGGCGTGTTGCCAGTTGGGTCCATTACCAATAAATGGCTTAAGCGTAGTTCACCTTCGCCAGCATCCATTTCTTTTACACGAATTGCATAGCCGTTATTTGGTAATGCCATATTATCAAGAATACGCACACTTGGCATGATAAAGCCCAATTCCTGTGCCATTTGGCGACGAAGTGCTTTAATTTGGTCGGTTACACGTTTGCCGTGAACATCATTAACCATACTTAGAAGGCCGTAGCCAAGCTCAATCTTAAGCTCATCAATGGCAAGGGTTTCGTTGATTGGCTCTTCAACTTCTTGGGCATCTGCGGCAACTTCTGCCATGTGCGCTTTATCGGCGGCATCAATAAGTTTTTGTTGTGTTTTGCGCCATGACACATAGGCAAGCCAACCGGCACCTCCGCCAATTGCCCAAAATGCAAAGAGTGGCATTCCCGGTAGCATACCTGCAATTATTGCGGTTGCGGCAACCATTCCCAATGCTTGTGGTGAACCTGCCATTTGACGAACAAGTGCATCTTCGACTGGTTCATCAACGCCTGCTTTGGAAACCAATAAACCTGCGGCAACAGAAATGATAAGTGCAGGGATTTGCGATACCAGGCCGTCACCAACGGTTAATTGTGTATATGATGCACCTGCTTCGCCAAGTGATAAATGGTTTTGTGCAACCCCGATGATGATGCCACCAATAACGTTAATTGCGGTAATCAAAAGCCCGGCAATCGCGTCACCGCGTACGAATTTAGATGCACCGTCCATTGCGCCGTAAAAATTGCTTTCGCCTTCTAATTCTTTTCGTTTTGCGCGGGCTTGGTCTTCGTTGATTAGGCCAGATGACAAATCGGCATCAATAGCCATTTGTTTGCCAGGCATCGCATCCAAGCTGAAACGGGCGGCAACTTCGGCGATACGGGTTGAACCTTTGGTGATAACGACAAAGTTTACGATAATCAGAATGATGAAAACAATCAAACCGATTACAAAATTACCCTGCATGATGAAATTACCAAAGGCCTGGATAATTTCACCGGCGGCATTCAGACCTTCATGCCCATGACCTAAAATCAAACGGGTTGAGGCAATGTTCAAACCAAGGCGGAAAAGGGTTGCCACCAATAGAATGGATGGGAATGCAGAAAACTCAAGTGGTTTTTTGATGAAAAGTGCCGTCATCAAAATTAAAACTGCTGAAGTAACCGAAATTGCCAAAAAGAAATCGAGCATAAAAGGTGGCAATGGCACGATAAGCAATACAATAAGTAATACCACGCCGATACCAACGGCAACATCGCCGCGCATCATGCCTTTTAAAACGTCATTCAGTTTTAATACAGGCACATTCTGTGCCACTTGTTCTGTCATTTATTTAACCTAAAGCAAATTTGCCTTCTGAAGCATGGGGGGCGGGGATGTCGATGCCGGCATCCTGATACTGTTTTAATTTGTTGCGTAATGTGCGGATTGAAATCCCTAAAATAACTGCGGCATGGGTACGGTTGCCAAGGCAATGTTTAAGGGTTTCCAAAATCATTTCTTGTTCAACATTTTCAATAGTGCGACCAACCAATGAAACCGATGCATTGGAAACCGCGATTTGCGCATTGGTAAGGGCATCTTGTGAAATGCTGCCACCAACAACTGGGGTTGCGGTATTGACCACCTGTGAACCTAAATCCACAGCCTCGATTTGATTTTCGCGTGACAAAAGCACAGCACGGTGAACGATATTTTCAAGTTCACGAACATTGCCGCGCCATCCGTTTTGCAATAATGCGTCTTTGGCAGCTTGTGAGAATGCTTTTTGTGTTTGTCCATTGGCAACCGCAAATTTTTTGGCAAAAAATTCTGCTAATGGAACAATATCAGATTGTCTGGTCCGAAGTGGCGGAATTTCAAGATTGATAACATTAAGACGGTAATACAAGTCTTCGCGGAAATTGCCTTCATTAACTTCTTTGATTAATTCGCGGTTGGTTGTGGCAATGATACGAATATCAACTGGAACTGGCTTTGAACCGCCCACACGGTCGATCACACGCTCTTGGATTGCACGCAATAATTTTGCTTGAAGTTTAAGATCCATTTCTGAAATCTCGTCCAAAAGCAGGGTTCCGCCATTGGCCTCTTCAAATTTACCAATTCGGCGGGCAATTGCGCCAGTGAATGCACCTTTTTCATGACCAAATAATTCGCTTTCTAGCAAATTGTCAGGGATAGCGGCACAGTTTACCGAAATGAATGGTTTATCGGCACGGCGTGATTTGGAATGAAGAAAGCGTGCCATTACTTCTTTACCAACACCAGATTCACCTGAAATCATGATAGAGGCATCTGACGGGGCAACCTGTTCAGCAAGTTTTAATGCGGCAATCATTGCGGGATCTTTGGCAATCATTGGCTTGCTGTCATCGGATACGGCGGCGATAACAGCGGCAATTAATTCAGGATCAGGAGGCAATGGAATAAATTCTTTTGCGCCTGCGCGAATTGCCATAGCAGCAGTGCGGGCATCGGTTGAAATCCCACAAGCAACTACGGGAACAAAAATATGCTCAACCTCATTTTGGCGAATAAGTGCTTCAATGTCATGGCTGACTTCAACCATAAGCAAATCTGCACCGCGTCCAGAGCGCAAGGCATTGGTTGCGGCATCGATATTATCGACCTGCATAACCTTTGCGCCGCGATCCATGGCAATTTTAGATGCCATAGCCAAGGGACCGGTAATAGATCCAACAATCATTAAACGCATATTATTCTCCTAATTTCCCGCATCGCCGTCTTTGATGATTTCAGTCATGGTTACACCTAGATGATCTTCAACCACCACCAATTCGCCCCGCGCAACAAGGCGGTTATTAATATATATGTCGATTGCCTCACCGACCTTGCGATCTAACTCGATTACCGAACCGGCATTAAGTTCCAAAATCGAACTAACATTCATAGAGGCGCGACCCAAAACTGCCTTGACGTGAACCGGAACATCGAAAACCGGTGCAAGTTCGCTTGCGGAACGTTCTATGCCTGAAACATCACCAAGGGTAAGTTCGTTATTGACACTTTGTTCATTGGTTAGGTCAGGAAGATCTAAATTGTCATTTTCGTCTGTCATGCTTTTGTCCAATCTGGGTTTATCCAATTTGGTTTAATTTTTTAAATTGTGTCGAACAAATTTAATTGTACTTCAGTTTGTTCGGCGCTTTTTAGCCAACTATTCGCGGCTTCTTCAATTTTTTCTATGGTTTCGTCGCGGTTGTAGCTTATTGATCCGTCTTGCCATTCGATTGAACAATCGCCAAGGCGGGCATTATCATCGCCACGAACTTCAATTTGGCCATCAAATCCGGTATCACGTGCGGTGTTGTATATTGGTTCTTCAACGACACTTATTAGGTCTTGTGGAACTTTAATAATGATGCGCGGCACATTGCGTAGGTTTGCAGTGGCTTCTTTGATATAATCAAGAATGGTTTCTTTGCCGCATTTTTCAAGCGCAGCACCGGCAATTGCCTTGGCGGCAGTCATTGAAACTTCCACGGCATCTTCACGCAATTGTTTTGATTCAGTATTTAATTTACCCAAAATCATTTGCATCATTGACGCAATTGCTCTCAGGCTTTCTGCGGCTTGTTTTTGGGCAATCGCTATTTGTGAAACTTCGCCTTCTTTGAAGCCTTCATTGCGGGAGATTTCTAAATCTTGTTCATTTAAAACTTTTTTGCGTTTTATTGGCGTGAAATCACCATTCGGGTCTTGAATAGGGCTAAAGTCAAATTTCTGATATGCGCTCATGATGCTGCCCCTAGTAAATTAGTTCATCGTCAGAGCTTCCAGAAGCAAGGACGATTTCACCGCTTTGGGCAAGGTCTTTGGCAACCTGCACCATAGACATTTGCGCTGTATCAACGTCTTTAAGACGCACGGGCCCCATTGCTGCCATATCCTCTTTAAGGATTTTAGAAGCACGTTCGGACATATTAGAGAAGAATAGGTTGCGTAATTCATCAGACGCACCTTTAAGAGCCAAGCCAAGCTGATCTTTATCAATTGCACGTAGCAAGGTTTGCACGCCGCCTGGATCAAGTTTTTTGAGGTCTTCAAACACAAACATCAATGCGCGAATCCGTTCAGCAGATTCGCGATTTCTTTCTTCCAAAGACGACAAGAAGCGGTTTTCAGTTGCACGGTCAAAGTTGTTGAAAATATCTGCCATTAATTCGTGGCTGTCGCGTTTTGAAGTTCTTGCAAGGTTTGACATAAATTCGACGCGCAAAGTATCTTCGATTTTTTCCAAAATCTCGCGCTGAATTGGCTCCATATTCAACATGCGGTTAATACATTCAAGCGCGAATTCTTCAGGCAAGGTTGATAAAACCCGTGATGCGTGGTCGGCCTTGATTTTGGTAAGAACAACCGCGACAGTTTGTGGGTATTCGTTTTTAAGATAGTTTGCCAATGTTTGTTCAGAAACATTGCCCAATTTGTCCCACATAGTACGACCAGCCGGACCACGAATTTCTTCCATGATGGAATTAACTTTGTCGGGCGGAAGTATTGATGACAATAGTCTTTGGGTTTGTTCATATGAACCCATAACCGCGCCAGTAGTTGACATTTTTCCAATAAACTCAACCACTAATTCTTCCACCATAGACGCATTAACGGTGCCAAGGGTGGACATCGCGGCAGAAATCTCTTTGATTTCTTCTTCGTCTAGGTGCTCCCAAATATTGGCATGATCTTCCCCCAAAGCGAGAAGGAAAATTGCGGCTTTTTCTGCACCATTTAATTCATTTAGCGAAGCAGGCATTTGTTATTTCTTCTCCTGAAGCCAATTTCTGATTACGCTTACGGTTTGTTCGGGGTGGTCATTTACTACATCGGATACTTGTTTCATGGCGTTTGCGTTCACTGACCCTGAAATACGCGCAATATCGACAGTTTCGACGGATGAGGCATGAGATTGTTCACCCGATGTCGGCAGACCTGCAACCATATTTTCACCAGATGGCATGCCTGCAACCATTGGCGGCATAGAGCCACCGCCAGCAAGTGCAGGTTTTCTGCCACCGGGTGTTGGCATACCTTCTGAGAAGATGCCGGTAATAAGTGGACGAGCAACAAAGAAAATCATGGCAATTGCAATCAAACTCATGGCGAGGATTTCAACGCCGCGCATAATTTCATTTTTACCAAAATCAAATTTGCTAGGCGCTTTTGA
The DNA here is from genome assembly GCA_002337085.1 of Hyphomonadaceae bacterium UBA1933. Lineage (GTDB taxonomy): Bacteria > Pseudomonadota > Alphaproteobacteria > Caulobacterales > Aquidulcibacteraceae > Pseudaquidulcibacter. The sequence continues at coordinate 1,102,120 of DDFH01000006.1, forward strand.
ACCCGCATCGGTGGCAGAGCGCGCGAATTTAACATTGGCAACCTCAAGTTTGTCACCACGTGTATCGTCGATACCAGCCGCCGAACGAACAAGAGTTGTGATTTTATCAATATCTTCTTGTGAGCGCGGAGCCCATTTCGGTTGTTCACCAGCTTTTGCAGCAGGTGTAGTAATGCCATCAACTGCAACAGCGACTGATAATTTTGTCACTGTGCCGGGTGATGAAACCTGAACTTTAGTAGTTTTTGAAATTTCATTATTAACGGTTTCTTCAGTGCGGCTAGTTGCATTTGACGAACCGTTTGCATTGGTTTGTGAATTGGTTCCGTCTGGAACATTTTGTCCTTGGGTAACTGCGCCGCCGTCAGATGACTTTTCGTTTCCACTTTCTTCAACGGTTTGGGTTGAGCGTGGAACAACCTTATCAGGATCAAAGTCTTCGGTGGTGGTGTTGGTTTGCGAAAAATCCATATCAGCAGAAACCTGAACTCGAACTGCACCTGGGCCAGTTACACCTTCAACGATGTCTTGAATTCTTTTACGTAAACGCTCTTCATATTGCGCCTTGCGATCATCAGCAGCGCTTGCAGAAGCATCAGCAGAATTTTGCGCACTTGCCAATAATTCACCACGTTCATCAAGAATAGTGATTTTATCGGGGCTAAGCCCTTTTACGGCAGATGCCACAAGATTGCGGATTGCGTTTACTTCTTTGTCGGAAAGCGAACCTTTTTCAAGACCTACAACGATTGATGCAGTTGGCGGGTCATTATCGGTTTCAAATAATTGCTTTTCAGGCATAACCAAATGCACGCGGGTGTTTTTAACAGTATCAAGACTGTCGATAGAGCGTGCAAGTTCGCCTTCTAAAGCGCGTAATTTGTTGATATTTTGAACAAAGCTGGTTTGCCCCATAGCATCTTGTTTATCAAAGATTTCATAACCAATAGAGCCTTGTCCTGGCAAGCCTTCAGAAGCAAGCTGCATGCGTGCTTCGGCAACTTTGGAGCGCGGTACAAAAACCGAGCTGCCATCTGATGAAACTTCATATTTTACTTTGGATTTTTCAAGTTGTTGCGTAATGGATGACGCATCTTTTGGTGATAGTCCCGAATAGAGCAACGCTTTATCTTCCGTGCCAACACGGAACATGATTGCAAACAAGGTTGCAGCAACAAGCCCCGTTACGCCCAATGCGGCAATAAGCCTTCCTGGGCCTGCTTGAGCTAAAGTTTGTAAAAAGCGATCCAAAACAAAAAATCTCCCTACCGGAAACAAATCACATGTGATTCATCCCCGCTAGGCAGATTTTTCCCAGTAAAGCGTAAACTTTCTTTTAATTTTTGCCCTAAGTGTGCAAAAATTACCTATATGATTGCAGTCGAGTGACTCTTAGACCGCGAAGTCCGTGTTTATCAACCTGACGCTGCCACGAAAGAAACTCTTCCATCGTAAGTTTATAGCGGTTGCAAACGTCTTCAAGACTTAATAGACCGCCCCGTACGGCTGCTACTAACTCCGCTTTACGTCTTGCGACCCAGCGTTCAGTTTCAGGAGGGGGGAGGGTTGCCAATGTTAATGGAATTCCTTCCGGTCCGATTACTGATGGTTCTTTGATTAGTGGTTGTACCATTTTTCCCATTCTCCATATCCTCATGCAAGGATAATAGAAACACTTTAAACTCACGCTAAATTTTATGTTTAATAACTCATTAGTAACATTGGAAAGAATGAAGCTAATTTGTACATAAACTATTAGAATTTAGCCCCCTTAACGTTTCATGCTGATTAGCTCATCGAGCATCTGGTCAGCAGTGGTGATAATTTTTGAAGACGCGCTATAAGCACGTTGGGTAATTATCATGTTTGAAAATTCACGTGCCAAATCGACTGTTGACGCCTCAAGAGCTGAGGATGTCAAAGTCCCTGCACGTCCCGAACCTGCCTGCTGCAAGGTTGGGTCACCAGATTGTTGTGTGGTTTTATAAACCCCACCAGAATATTTTTTTAGACCATCTGGGTTGGTAAATGTTACTAATGGAATTTGGAAAATTTTCTTTTTCGCACCTGATTTAAAGGTTGCGGTCACAAAACCTTCCTCATCGATTGACAATGTATCAAGCTTGCTTGCGGTTGTGCCATCGGTTGTGGTCGAGGTTAATGTGGTGTTATCGGCGTGTTGGGTAACTGCACCTGTGCTAGTTGTGGTTTGCCCTAATTCAAGCTGAATTGATTGTGTTGCAAGGCCAGTTGATGCCGCCCAAGGAATGTTAATAGCAGACAACAGGCCAGCAGTTGTGTTGGTAATATCAATGTCGCCACTTGTGGTGAATGCCAAAGTGCCAGATGTAACAAGGCCGTTTGCACCGGTTACATTTGATGCAGGTGATGAATATACCTCAACATTCCATTGATTTGCGGTTGCTGATTTAAGCAACGCAATGTTAAGGGTTTTTGTGCCGCCTAATGAATCGACAATTTGAACTGGCCAGGTTGCATCAGCAGTAACAGTTCCCGCAGCCATATTGCCAGCAGTATATGTGCCAGACGATGCCGCAGCAGAAATTGGTGTGTCAGAATTAAGGTTGCCTGTTAATGCAACATTGGTACTTGCGGTAACGCTATCTGAGATACCGTTAATGTTTACAGGAACTAATGCAGGAATACTTGCGGTAGGCCCAGAAATGGCACCATTCGCATCAAGTGGCCAGCCGCGCAAAACGTTTCTTGCACTATTAACAAGATAGCCTTCTTCATCAGGATAAAAAGTTCCATTCCGAGTATATGCAATTTCTGGAGTGGTTGAATCAATGTTTGAAATTGGTGAAACCACAAAAAAGCCATCGCCCTGAATTGCCAAGTCAGTAGTTGCAGTTGTGCTTGCAATATTGCCCTGTGAACTAATAAGCTGTCGTGTTACCGCCCTAGTGCCGCCCGCATTATAGGTGGTTCTTGAACTTTGTGAGTTCACCAAATCTTCGAAATCAGATCTATCAGCTTTATAAGCAGTTGTATTAACATTGGCGATGTTATCAGAAATCACCGCCATGGCTGATGAATTTGCATTTAAGCCAGAAACCCCCGCCAGCATTGCGCTATATATTGACATTTTAAGCTCCTAATTATTTGTATTTTTGTTGAAGCATTCTGCCTGACACCACACCCTTCTTCGAAAGGTAATTATTGGATAATTATTCTATCCTTGGTCTCAACTGCCTGAAGATTGCGCAAGATACGTAATATCAGACAAAGAGACGTATGTGCCTCCGATGAGGACTTTTGGTTCAGAACCAGACATATCAACTGCTGATATGGTTCCGGTTCTGGTAACTGTTGCAGCAAGGTCGGTGCCACTAGAATTTTTTGCTTCGACCTCAAGTTTATAATTACCGCTGGTTAGTTTAACGCCATTTGACTTTGTGCCGTCCCAGCTCAATTCGTGTGTGCCTGTGGTTTTGGTGCCATCAAGTGTTTGCACGATATTGTCGTTTTCGTCATAGATTTTAAGGGTAACGCTGCTTGCGCCAGCAGGAAGTTTATAATTCCATTTTGCACTTCCATCAGTTAGCGCAGCGGTTGGGTCTGTTGTAGTTGCAGTTTTACCTAAATATGAAACCGCATAAGAACCACTGCTTGCAGTAACCAATTTATTTAGACCTTCAAGCAAGCTATTGGTTTTCATGCTTTGCTCAACTTCTGAATATTGCACCAATTGATTGGTGAATTCAGTTGAATCCATTGGTGAAAGCGGGTCTTGGTTCTTTAATTGCGCCGTTAAAAGCGTCATAAAAGTTTCAAAATTCGCGGTCAGCGTATTATAAGAGCTAGAAGTAGCTCCAGAATTTGTGTTTGCGGATGCCGATGAGTTTACTGTTGTCATGTCATTCTCACGCTATTAAAGACACTCGGACATTATGCCAGACTTGGGTTCGGTTTATGCCACGATTAATTTGATTAATAATTTCTGGTTTAATATCTTCGGATACTTTTTTCTCTAAAGGTTTGTCATTGCTTTGTGATTTTGCATTTTGTGCAAACTCATTATCATCGGATTGATTGTTGAGATTAAACTCAAAATCCTCTTCATTAATATCAACACCGCCATCTTTTAATGATTGCGCAAGTTCTTTTACTGATTTGGTAAGGTCGCCCAATGCCTCATGGTTAGATGCGGAAATTATGGCCTTGGCTTTTTTATCTTTGTCAATCTTTAGTTCGACTTTGATTTCGCCCAATTCAGGGGGATCAAGGCGAATGGTAAAGGTTTTTTCGCCATTAAAATGCTTCCGCACCATGATCGCTGCTAACGATTGAATATTATCAAGATTTATACGAATGCCATTGCTTTGATCGGCAGCGCTTTTATTAATGTCTGCGGTTGATGCACTGCTTGTTGTTGCGTTATTATCTGTTGCGATAAGTGTGTTCGCATTTTGTGACGATAAATCTTGCGTTTTTAAGCCAGCATCTGTGGTTGGCGATTGTTGATGCGCTACATTGTTTTTTACAAATGTATTATTGGGTAAATTATTTGGATTTTTATCCTGATTTGCACTCCGAATGTTACTAGCCGGATTAGTATTTTGTAACCCATCGTTAGAAACAGTTTTTGCATCAGCATTTTTAACCGATAAATCAGCTTTTTCGCCTTTTGCATCGCTGGCTTTGCCATTTTCTTTGTTCGACATAGCGATTTTTAATTCAGCCGCAGTTTTATCGCCATCTTTTGTAAGTGCCGCAACCAAAACTGGATTATTTTGGACAGAATTATTTTTATCTTGGATACCATCAGCGGTAATTTCAGGAACATCTGATGAATTAATTACGTTCTCTGCAGTGGTATTTGACGCTAGAATAGGTGCTGCATTTTCAACTGGTTGCTGCCCCTGGTTTAATATCAATGCCAGAACAGCTTGTTGGGCGTCAATCAATGGCTTTTTTTCACCATCAGATTTAGGTTCATTATTATTATCAGCATTGGCATTAGCGTTATCGTTCACGGCTTTTTTTGGTGCCACATCAGTTGGTGCTACCTCTTTAGAGGCAACGATTTTGGTGTCTGCATCGCTTTGGGTATCAGCGTTTTGTATATCTTTTGGGTTTTTAACGTCTTTAGTGGCGCTATTATCTGCACTAGAATTATTTTTTGCGCTGTTTTTATCTGGTGCATCGGTTTTGCCAGATGAAGCATCTTTAATAGATGAATCGCTCTTATTTGGGGTTTTATCAACTACATTGGAAAGCAAATCGGCAAAATTATCCACCTTTGCGGCACTGCCACTTGTGGCATTATCCACATTTTGGATATTTTTTGTTGTATAATTGTTGTTGATTTCCATGTTTATTGTTTTTTCCCGAATGCAATACAAGGTTTGCCATTTGTTTGAGCAATAATCATGCCGCAATTTGTATATGGCTAACTATTTGAAATTATGGAAAAAAATAAATTATTAAACTGTGCAACCTCTGCCGATAGGAATCGATTGCCCATCAACAAGGTAAAGATTGCAGTATAAAATTCTCTAAACATTAACCGCTTGGCTGCATTTCCACTTCTCATAATTTTGTTGTTTGAAAGCTGGCAAGCGCTTTGCATAGATATTTGTGTGTAAAGTAAAACAAGAAAACGATGTCTGAATAAATGTAATAAAATCAGATTGTTAATAATATAAGGCGCTAGTTGCGCAAATTGTAAAGTAAAAAATAAGGCAATTCTTTCCGTTTAATCGGTAAATATTGCCTAATTGGATATGGTGTAAAAAGAACGGTATAAGAATATGTCCTCTTTAAGTTCGATTATAAATATTGCCACTTCTGGGTTGTACACTGCGCAATCCGGTCTTAACGTCGTTTCGAAGAATGTCGCAAACGCGAATACAGATGGCTATGTGCGTTTAGAACAACAACAATCAAACCTTAACTATGGTGGGATTAACGGCGGCGTTACTGTTGATGCAATTAGACGCGCCACAAATACATTTCTTGAAGCGACCGCATTAAATGCAAACTCTGCTGAGGCAGGGGCGAGCGTAAAGTCGCAATATCTTGATTCATTGCAATCAATTTTTGGGGATCCGTCTGAAGATACTTCTATCTTCTCGACCCTTAATAATGCGCTTGCAAGTTTTGAGACTGCTGCATCGAACCCGACCTCTACAATTATTAAAAGCCAAATTATTGCAAATTTGCAAAGTGCTTTAAGCCAATTAGGGCAGGCTTCACAACAAATTAAAAATACACAGAACCAGGTTGATAAGGATATTTCAAACAAAGTTGATACCGTCAACGGTCTTTTGAAAAACATCGTTGAGGCCAACTCAAAGGTTATTAGTGCGTCAATTACTGGTGATGCAACAGGTGCACAGGAAACCTTATCAAAATATATTAACCAACTTTCTGATCTTGTTGATATTAATGTTGATTATGCCAATGATGGTTCTGCAAAAGTTTATACAACCAACGGCATGTTCCTTGCCGGAACTACTGCTTCAACACTAGACTATTCATCACTTGATGGAAATTCAGACCCAAGCATTAATGTAAAGATTACGCCAAATTCAAGCCCAATGAATATTGAAAGCTCTATACAAAGTGGGTCGTTGCGTGGTTTGCTTGATTTACGAAATATAGATTTGCCAAAAATTTCCGAGGCGGTAAATCAATTTGCCGGTAAATATGCCGATGCGGTTAATAGTATTTATAACCTTAATGCGACTTTGCCTGCACTATCATCAACAACTGGAAGCGATACTGGGTTATTGGCAACAGACTCACTTGGTTTTACCGGAAATACTTCAATAGGTATCGTTGATTCAATCGGTACATTGGTTTCAAAAATAGCCATTGATTTTGACAACCTTACTATTTCAGTTGATGGTGGTGCTGCAACTTCGTTTGCAAATACTGTTGGTGGTTTTACTTCCGCTCTTAATACTGCGCTAGGTGCAAATGGAACCGCAAGTTTTGCAAATGGTAAGCTTAGCTTAACTGCATCTACTAGCGGTAATGGTTTGGTTTTTGACGAACCAGCAAGTGGTGGATCACTGCGTGGTGACAAGGCTTTTGCCCATTTCTTTGGCTTGAACAATCTTATTAGTTCAACAACCCCTACCTCTCCTGCGAGTGGTATAAAAGGAACTGATACTCATGGCTTTACTGCCGGTGATACTTTTACACTTGCTTTAAGTGACGGCAATGGAAAACCACTTTCAACCAAAACCATATCGATACCTTCTGGCACTTTTGACGATATAATTAGTGCGATGAATGATAATTCCACTGGTTTTGGTATTTACGGGTCTTTTTCACTAAATTCCGATGGTTCATTACAATTTACCCAGTCAAACGGTGGGGCTGATTATAACTTTAATATGATTGATGACAGTGAAAATCGTGGCACTACTTCTGTTTCGTTGGGGGAAATGCTAGGCTTTTCTGATGAAGCAAGAAATTCAATTGCACAAAGCCTTAGTGTTAATTCCAAAGTTTCTACTAACCCATCATCACTGGCTCTTGCTACGACTGATTTGACCGCAACTAATGTTGGTTCAATCGCATTGGGTAAGAGCGATTCAAGTGGTGCGCAAGCGTTATTTAATGCAAGTGCGGTTAAATTAAATTTTTCATCTTCACCGCTTTCCAGTTCAAAAAGCACAATGACATTATCTGATTATATGTCATCGGTTGCGGGTGACATTGGCACGAGAGCAGCAAATGCCGAAACTGCTGCTACTGCTGCGGCAAGTTTCAAAACCGATGCCAAAACTCGTCTTGCAAATACTGTTGGCGTAAATCTTGATGAAGAATTGGTGAAAATGACACAATTCCAACAGGCATATTCGGCATCGGCAAGAATGTTAAAAGCAGCCGATGAAATGTTCCAAACTTTATTAGATGCAGCAGGGTAGGGGGATTAAAAAATGACAAGAATTTCTACTTTAACCATGCTAAACAGCAATACTCGTGGGCTTATTAATGCGCAAAACGCTGTTTATGAAGCGCAGACACAGCAATCAACTGAAAAAGTTGCTACCGATTTAAAAGGCTACGGTAATTCAGCGGGGGTTTTGGTTGACTCACAATCATTTTTACAAAAATTAGATGTGCGTAACAATAACCTAAAAACACTTTCTTCACGTTCCGATATTGAATCTATTGCGTATGAAGGTTTTACCGATGCGATTTCATCAGTTCGCGACGCGTTGACTAATGCTCTTGCAAATAAAAATGGCGCGGGCTTATCAAGTGTGATTGAAGGTGCATTAGCAGATGCCATGTCATCGGCAAATACACAATTTGATGGACAATATATTTTTGGAGGCGTTCGTGGTGATACGCAGCCAGTAACAACTGCAACACTTGACGCACTTGCTGCCCAACCTAATACAGATGCAAATTGGACAGCGACCGGTGATACACGAAAAATTACCCTAAGTGATGGCAATACAATCGAGCTTAGCAAAAATGCCGAGGAAGTTTTCCGGCCATTTGTTGATTTTCTTCGTGGGATTAGGTCTTGGGAAAACTCTAATACTTCTCTTGATGGTAAACTTGATGATACGTCTTCGGCATATATTTCCAGTCTTTTGACAAATATCAAAACTATTCAAAGTGATGCTATTAATTATCAATCCGGTGCGGGTTTAGTGCAAAAGCAAATTGAAAATAAAATTACTGAAAACACTAACCAGCAAACCGTTGTTAAAACCGCCATTGGTAATGTTGTTGATGTCAATTTGGCCGAGGTGGCTGCAAAGCTTGTTGCCGCACAAACCCAGTATCAAGCAATGGCATCAATCTTTTCACAGGTAAAATCACTTAACTTATTACCATATTTAAGCTAAAGAGCATTTTTAAATTTTGCTGTGGACCTTGACTCCACTGGAGAATAAAATGCTTTCTAGTTTTAATGACCCCATTGTTTCGGGGGATGTAACCTCTATTCCTAATATTGATTTGGGCTTTGATAAGCCAAGGAATGAAACCCGCGTTGTTGTGGCAATGTCTGGCGGTGTTGATTCCTCGGTTTGTGCCGCATTGGTAAAGCTTGCGGGATATGAGACCATTGGCATAACTTTGCAATTATATGACCATGGCGCTGCTATTAAGAAGAAAAATGCCTGCTGTGCTGGTCAAGATATTTATGACGCAAAAATAATTGCCGATAAAATGGGTTTTCCCCATTATACACTTGACTATGAAAGCCGCTTTAAACAGTCAGTAATTGAGGATTTTGCCGATACCTATGTTTCTGGTGCAACGCCAATTCCGTGTGTTCGTTGTAATCAATCGGTTAAATTCCATGATTTGTTAAAGACAGCCAAAGCGCTTGGTGCTGATTGTATGGTTACCGGGCATTATGTGGCGCGGGTTGGCGGTATTAATAGTGCAAAAATGTATCGTGCCAAAGACAGGGGGCGCGACCAATCTTATTTCCTTTTTGCAACCACCCAAGATCAGCTTGATTATTTACGTTTTCCATTAATGGATATTGATAAAGATGAAGTGCGCCGCATTGCAAACATCATTGGCCTTGACGTGGCAAATAAGCCCGATTCCCAAGATATTTGTTTTGTCCCTGAAGGGAAGTATCAAAATATCGTGCTTGGACTTCGTCCACAAGCTGGTCGTGGTGGGGATGTGGTTCATATTGATGGACGCGTGCTTGGGAAACATAATGGCATAATTAATTACACGGTTGGGCAAAGGCGTGGCCTTGGCATTGCAACCGGCGAGCCAATTTATGTTGTTGCCCTTGATGCCCAAAACGCGCGGGTAATTGTTGGCCCGCCAGAAGCCTTGGCAGTTAAGTCCTTGACCTTAAAAGAAGTGAATTGGTTGGGCGAAAAGCCAGTGACAGAAGATGCGCTTGACGGTTTAAAAGTTCTTGCCCGTGTGCGCTCAACGCGCCCGCCAATTCCTGCAAGGCTTTCAACAAAAGAGGGCTGGAAAATTATTTTTGAAAAACCCGAAACCGGCGTTGCCCCAGGGCAGGCATGTGTTCTATACGAACCTGATAGCTCAATTGGTGAATTAGGTGAACGCGTTCTTGGTGGTGGATTTATCGCCCAAACAATAAAAGTATGGGAATGAAAAAGGCGGCTTAAAAGCCGCCTTTAAAATCTATTTCTTTTTCGGTGTTGTCTTTTTGACAGGTGCTGCCGGTTTTGCATCCTTGAACTTAATAGGGATAGTAATCGAAGTTTCGCTTTTTTCCTTTTTGACAAGCGGTTTTGGATAACCCACAGCTTCGGCAAAGCAGTTTTTCATCTCATTCTGACCATGCTCAGAAATACAGAAGGCATGTTCAAATGGGAATTTGGTTGCCGCCATACACATTCTCGCATTCAAATATGCGCGATATGCACATGATTGCCCAGAGCCAATTTTCATGGTTGAAAGCACTTCGCGGTCTGCACGCAAAATACGCAAAGCTGCCGCCGCCATAATATCATCGTTTACTTCGGCAATTGGAGTTGTCGCGACAACATCGCTTCCCGTGGTTGCAGTTTGCACGGGTGTATAATTTATGGTTTTAGGATCAAAATCAGACTGAGCAAGTGGAACTTCCCAATTTGACGCCATTTTAGCAAGGTGAATTTGTTTGTCTTGTGGAACTTTTGCCCAAGAAGTAAGCTGTAAATCATATGCAGCCTTTTTTACAATTACTGAAGCACTGTCAATTTTTGCAAACTGCTCACCAACAGCTGTACCAGCATAAGTTTTTGCCTCAGAATAGCCAGGAATTGAGCGAACCATTGAAGGGTTGGCGGTAATTTTGGTAATCATACCATCACGACCATAAGACGCACCAATTTGTTCGATGCCATTACGGAATGCTTGTGAATTGGCGGCGGCAAGAATTGCATATGCTTTTGCGCCATCAATTGTTTCGGTACGTCCTAGAAGCGGCGCATTATCAATTGAATTGCCAATATTTACAGCAGTTGAAAGATTTGGCGTAGTCGCTGAGGTGGTTGCCGCATTGGCAAATTTTGGCAAGTAACCAGCAATATTAATAAGGCTTGTTGAAGATGATGTTTCAGGCATATTAGCAGGAATAACACTTGGTTTTTCGACCACTTTTGGCGGCGGGGTAGGTGCTGCACTTTCGTTACAGCCTGTAAGTGCCGCAACAGATACTGTTAAAACTAAACCAATAAACTTCTTCATTCCGATACCTTCCAAACGTGATTTACAGCAGCCCACAAGTAAAACCCAAATCAATCTATAAAATAATTCTACATAAACGATAAGATTAAAAATTCATTATGCTTTTTCATTACTTTTTGCTAATAATGCAATTCCCATAATACCTGAAATGATTGAGCCTAAGAATACACCCATTTTCAATTCATTACTTATTATTTCGCCTTTATCAGCATAGCTAAGGCCGCCTAAAAACAAACTCATGGTAAAGCCAATACCACACAATGCCCCCACGCCCAACAATTGACGCGTAGTGATATTTTCAGGAATGCGTGCAAGCCCGATAATTTTCGAAAAATAAACCATGCTAAGGACACCGAGCGGTTTTCCAATACAAAGGCCGCAAACAATGGCAACCACTAATGGGCTTAGAATTGTTGAAAATCCCATCCCGTTAAAAGAAAAGCCCGCATGGGTTAGTGCAAATAACGGCATAATTGCATATTTTACCCATGCTGAAAAATCATCGTGAAGGTCTTCTAATGGGCTTTCAAAATCATCGCTGTTTGATTTTAGAGGGACGGTAATTGCGGTCATAACCCCTGCAAGAGTAGGGTGAAAACCACTTTGCAGCATGAATGCCCACATCACAAGTCCACCCATTACAAATACCCAAGGACGACGAATGCCAAGACGCGGTAGCGCAAGCAAAGCAACAAAGATTGCCAGCGACCATGAAAGCGCAACATAATCAATATTACCACTATATAATGCGGCAATTAAAACTACGGCCCCTAAATCATCAACAACAGCAAGGGTCAGGAGGAATATTTTCAAACTTGAAGGAATGTTTTTTGCAACCACGGCTATTGCCGCAACGGCAAATGCGATATCGGTGGCAACGGGTATAGTCCAACCTTTTATTAAATCATTATGACCCTCAAGCATTATAACGGCAATAAAAATAAGTGCCGGCATAATCATACCACCCAAAGCACCAAAAACCGGTAATGCAAGTTTTTTGGAATCTGATAATTCGCCTTCCATAATTTCTTTTTTAATTTCTAAACCAACATGAAAAAAGAAAATCGCCATCAGGCCATCTTTAACCCAATGCTTAACATCGGCAGTATGCGCCCAAGTTCCTAATTGAACAGGGATTTGATAATGAAGCCAGCTATCAAATGCACCAGCAAGCGGGGAGTTGGCAATAATAATTGAAATCAGCGCACTTATGCCAAGTGTAATACCGGCGGCGGCTTCTAATTCAAAAAAGTTACGTATTTTTTGTAAGGGCATAATATCTCTTTGGTATGAATATAATTAAGATAGCCAAAGAATTAATATAGATTGTGGTTTATTAATGCAACCAAAACCGAACGCGATGTTCTGTTATTTTAGTGCCTCAATCGAGCAAATATTGGTTTTGTTATGCGCATGTTTTGCAGGGCAATAAGTGTGCTCATTCGTTGGTGTTGAACATATTGCTATTTATATTCTTAAATTAAAAAAATATGAAAAGCTTTTATTTGCAGCCTTTTATTAAATTTAACCAGTAATAAAAAAGGCCAAAGGTGATTTACCTTTGGCCTTCACAATGTATTTTGAGTTAATTATGAAGCCCGCAAGAATTGGGTGAAGTTTACAACCTCTTTATTCAATTCATCGGTTTGTTTTGCCAAATGATCCGCAAGTTGCATCATATCTGCTGAAGCGGCACCAGTAAGCTCTGCTGCACGACCAACCCCAGAAATATTTTCAGTAACTTCCTGGGTTCCGTTTGCTGCCATTGAGGTATTGCTTGCAATTTCGCTGGTTGCTGTGCCTTGTTGTTCAACCGATGCTGCAACGCTTGAAGAAACGCTTCTAATCTCGCCAATGGTTCTAACAATTTTCTCAATAGATGCCACAGAACGATTGGTTGCACTTTGAATGCTTGTGATTGCTGAACTAATTTCTTCTGTTGCCTTGGTGGTTTGTCCTGCAAGTGTTTTAACCTCTTGGGCAACAACTGCGAAACCTTTGCCTGCCTCGCCCGCACGCGCTGCTTCTATTGTAGCGTTAAGGGCTAGAAGATTGGTTTGTTCTGCGATTTGATTAATCAAGCTAATCACATCACCAATCTTAGTTGCAAGTTTTGCAAGTTCGGTGATTTCACGTTCTGATATATCGGCTTCTAACGAAGCCTCGTCAGATACTTTTGCCGCAAGTCGCATCTGTTCAGAGATTTCTCTTACTGAAATTGATAATTCTTCAGTAGCAGAGGCAACATTCTGAACATTTTGCGATGATTCTTCTGCTGCAGAAGATACCGCCATTGATTGTCTTGCAGTCTCTTCTGCGGTGGCAGATAAATTATTGGATGCTTCGGTAAGGTCAGCAGAAGATTTAACAAACGCTTCGGTAATTCTTCCCATTTTTGCTTGGAATTGATCGGCAATTGCATGACGTTCTTGAATTATTTTTTGGGCGTTTAACTCTTCCTGCCGTGCCGCATCTTTACGAAGTTGTTCCGCTTCTTTTAGATTGTCGCGGAAAACCAATAATGTTTTTGCCATATCGCCAATTTCATTATTATTTTCAGTATATTCAACTTTTGTATCAAGTTCACCAGCAGAAATCTTTTGCATTGAGTTTTTGGTAATGTCCAATGCGTTGATAACTTGTTTATTGACAAATATGATGGAAATAAATGTTAGAATTATGCCGACAATTGATACCGCCAAGACAGTAATAATTGCTGTAATGAATGATTTTTGCGCGGTTTTATAATCATCTGCTGCACCAGCTTTATTCAAATTCACAAGCTGCATCAATATTGCAGAATAGCTATCGAATTGATTGCGAAGCTGGGTTTTATATTGTGCCGCCGCTTGTTCATTCAAATTCTGGCGCGAAAGGCCAATCACTTGTTTTTCGGTTGCAATATATTGTGAATATTCTTTTTTGAATGAATTATATAATTCACGTTCTTTGGCAGATGAAATAAGCGTTTCATACTTATCCATTAATGCTTTGATATCAGATTTTCTGGCACTTATGTCACTTTCAGCACGTTTCATATCTTCTGCTGTTGTGCTCATGATATGGGTGCTTTCCGCAATTCTAAGGTCGGAGGTTGCGGTATTTATTTCTTCAGTAAGCTGAATAGATGGTAGCCAATTATTGGAGATATTTTTAACATTATTATTTGTGTTATTAACCAAATAAAGGCCAACTGCACCAGTGATGATAATCACCAGCAATAACGCCGACATGATGGTGAAAAGTGTTTTCTTTATCGTGAAATTCATAATTCTGCCCTTGTACAAAATTTGGACAAAATGATTATGCCTGTATAACTTAATAATGGGTGAAACAGATGTGTAAAAATCGTAATATTTGCTGAAAAACTTATGGTTTTATCGGATTTAAGACGTTTGTATAATACTGGTCACCAGAAAACAAAAAGATAAAATATGCGTCTAATGAAAATTATGGTTTAAGATATTTGTATAAATATCTTTGTTAATATTTCCACCTGATAGAATAACGCCACACTTTTTACCCTTGTTTTGGTTTTTATGTTTTATCGCTGCTGCAAGTGGTGCAGCACCCGCACCTTCGGCAATATTATGAGTGGTAGAAAAATAAAGGCGGATTGCGTCTGCAATTTCATTTTCTGAAACCGCAATCACATCATCGGCGCCGTTTTTAATAATTTCGAATGCTTCATCATGCGGCGTGCCAACAGCCAAGCCATCGGCAAATGTATCGGTGGTTTTTGTTGGGATTATTTTGCCTGATTTATAACTTTGTTCATAGGCATTGGCTTTTTCCGCAACTACGCCAATGATTTTGGTTTTAAGCCCAAGCATATCGCGCACCAAAATATTGGCGCAAATTCCACTGCCCAAGCCAATTGGCACATAAATAACGTCAAGATTTTCAACTGATTTCATAAATTCATAGGCATAGGTGGCAACGCCAATCACCAAATCATCATGGTATGAAGGCACAAAGTGATAATTATGTTCGCGTGAATGGCGCGCACAATTTGCCTTGGCTTCATCAAAACTCTTGCCGGATTTAAAAACATCTGCGCCAAAGGCCTCCATAGCGGCGTTTTTATCGGGGCAATTACATTCGGGAACGAAAATATGCGCCTTTTTACCAAAAATACGGCTAGCAAATGCGATAGACTGCCCATGATTGCCGCGCGTTGCAGAGATGAAATCATTGATATCACAACATTCACCGAGGCGGTTATTAAGATATACAATCCCACCACGAATTTTAAATGCACCAGTTGGGGTATGGTTTTCATGCTTTACCCAAATTTCATTACCCGCAGCTTCATTCAAAAGTGACCATGAATATTGTGGGGTAGGGGGCATGAATTTATAGATCAAATCCTGTGCCGAATTTATATGATGTTCATGTATTCTGTTCATTGTGCCAACCAAATCATTGAGCGGTAACGTAACAGAATATTATTACTGTTGTAAAGTTATAAAACAGAATAGCATTCTGTTTTTGATGAAATTAAAAGAATAAATATCTATTTTAACTATTTTGTTTTTTTGCCTTTGTCGGCACTGGTTTCTCGTCAAACAAATCGGCAAGCTGGTCAACCATTGCGCCGCCCAATTGCTCGGCATCAGTGATGGTTACGGCGCGTTTGTAATAGCGGGTCACATCATGACCGATACCGATGGCAATAAGTTCGACATCTTTACGCTTTTCAATCACGGCAATCACTTCTTTTAGGTGATTTTCAAGATATGGGCCAGAATTGATGGAAAGGGTTGAATCATCAACCGGCGCACCATCGGAAATTACCATTAAAATACGGCGTTGTTCGGGACGATGTCTAAGGCGTGTATATGCCCATTCCAACGCCTCACCATCGATATTCTCTTTTAACAAGCCTTCACGCATCATAAGGCCAAGATTACGTTTTGCCCTGCGCCAAGGTGCATCGGCGGCCTTGTAGATGATGTGGCGAAGGTCATTTAAACGACCAGGCTGTGGTGGTTTATTTTCGGCAAGCCATTTTTCGCGCGATTGCCCGCCTTTCCATGCCTTTGTGGTAAAGCCCAAAATTTCGGTTTTAACCGCGCAACGTTCTAATGTGCGCGCCAAAATATCACCGCAAGTGGCGGCAATCATAATTGGGCGACCCCGCATTGAGCCAGAATTATCAATCAAAATCGTGACCACGGTATCGCGAAATTCAATGTCACTTTCCATCTTGAATGAAAGCGGGGCGGATGGGTCGGTAACAACACGTGAAAGTTTCGCAGCATCAAGCATACCTTCTTCAAGGTCAAACATCCATGAACGGCTTTGCTGCGCCATTAATTTACGTTGCAGACGGTTGGCAAGTTTTCCAACCGCGCCTTGAAGCCGTGATAGTTGCTGATCAAGATACATCCGAAGGCGTTCAAGTTCATCGTGCTCGCATAATTCTTCGGCGCCGATTATTTCGTCAAATTCACGGGTAAAGATTTTATATTCATTGGCTTTACCAGCTTGCGGAACAGGTGGTTGTGAAAACGGGCTTTCGGCATTTTCAAGCTCATCATCAGAAACCTCATTCGGGTCGTAATCGGTTTCGCCTTGTGTGGTTTCTTCGGATGAATCTTCGCCTTCTGGGGTTTCAGATTTATCAGGTTCTTGCTCTTCTTGTTCCTGATTATCCTGTTGCTCATTATCGCCTTCGGGCGGAGCCTCTTGATTTTCGTTGCCGTTTTCTTGGTCTTCGGGGTCGTCACCCAATTCATCGGCATAATCAAGGTCGCGGATTACATCGCGGATTTTTTTTGCAAAAGCATCCTGATTGTCAAGGTTTTGAACAAGTGCGTCAATATCTTTGCCCGCCTTGGTAATAATTTCACCGCGCCAGAAATCGGCAACATGTTTCGTTCCTTCTGGTGCTGGTTTGTCCTGTAAAATTTCACGCAATACCAAACCAAGCCCCTCCACCATTGGCGTGGTTTCTTTGGAAAGCATGCGGTTATAACCCTTGCGGGCAGCGTTTTCGATTAAAAGGTGTTCAAGGTTTTTACCAACCCCGTCCATATTGCGCGCACCAATTGCGGCAACGCGGGCATCTTCTGCAATGTCGTAAATTGCCTGTGCATTTGGACCTATGGGTCTATGTTTTTGGTGGGAAATTTCATCATGGTGGGCAAGTTTTAAGCCCGCAAAATCGGATTGCCCGCGAACTTTTGAAACTTCTTCAAAATTCAAAAGCCGTGCCGGATGCGGTAGGTTGACATTTTTTCCATCAACTGACGGGTCGTTGGCGGTGAAATTAACCTCAACCCCTTCTTCACGCGCAAAGGCACGGGTGGCATTGGAAATCGCCCGTTTGAAAATATCCGCCTGTGTCGCTTTTTGTGTCAATTTATTTTACCAATATTTTGCAAAGCAAAAAACTAAAATGTAAAAGAAAATCGCCGAACCGCTTCAAGATTTTCTTTTTCCTTATTGTCCACATTGCTGAGTGAGCCCGAAGGGCGAAGGTGGCAATGTGATTGTTTTATGTTACTTTCAACAAATGTGCCGCTTCGGGTAAATCTTCACCAAAGCAACGTTGATAGAATTCAGCAATTGTTGGACGCTCCAATTCATCGCATTTGTTCAGGAATGAAAGACGGAATGCAAGGCCAACATCTTCAAAAATTTCGGCATTTTGCGCCCACGAAATAACAGTTCTTGGTGACATGACGGTTGAAATATCGCCATTGATAAAGGCATTACGCGTCATATCGGCAACGCGTACCATTTTTGCAAGAACTTGTTTTTCTTCTGGTGCTAATACACCCATTTTTGCCGCAACAATGTCGGTTTCAACATCATGGTCAAGATAATTAAGAGTCGTAACGATTGACCATCTGTCCATCTGACCTTGGTTGATTTGCTGTGTCCCGTGATAAAGACCGGTGGTATCACCAAGACCGATTGTGTTGGTGGTTGCAAACAGGCGGAAATAATCATGCGGCTTGATAACACGGTTTTGGTCAAGCAAGGTTAAATTACCCGATGCCTCAAGCACACGTTGAATAACGAACATAACATCAGGGCGACCCGCGTCATATTCATCAAACAAAAGCGCCACAGAGCGTTGCAACGCCCACGGCAAAATGCCTTCACGGAATTCGGTGATTTGTTTGCCGTCTTTTAAAACAATCGCGTCTTTGCCGACTAAATCAATCCGCGAAATATGACCATCAAGGTTTACGCGTATAAGCGGGTAATTAAGGCGTGCCGCAATCTGTTCAATGTGTGTTGATTTACCAGTACCATGATAACCCTGCACGATAACGCGGCGATTAAATTCAAAACCCGCAAGCACGGCGCGCGTGGTAAGTGGGTCAAATTTATAAGTGCTATCAATCTCTGGCACATAGGAATTTGCTTGTGAAAACGCCTTTACTTTGCGTTTAGATGCAAAGCCAAAAGTTTCCTCAACAGAGATTTCTTTATCTGGGGCGGCGGATAATAATTGTTCTGATAAATCGGTCATTTTCGTTTTCTATAATTTTGCGGCGCAATAAGCCCGTAAATACCTACTATTAGCGAGGGGAGAAAACGTCAATCATTTTCGAATGCGGGTTGCAGTTTGTTATCAATTCCAAGTTTTATTATGCTAAGTTTTATGAAAGCAAAGGTTGATAGAAAATTTATCGTGATAAAAAATGTATATTTATTCATAATTATATGCGGGATTATTCCATTATCAAATCGTATTAAAGAGAATATTGCAAAAATAGGCATGCCTTTTATTATACTCTTTATAATGCTGTGTTTTTTGTAAATTTCTTTGTATAAGCGTTTTTTTGACAATAAACACTGCGTTAAGTTGAATTCAAAATACAAAACGCCAATAAAAATAATATTTAAAAACAGCATTACTAAAAATGGTTTTGTGTTAGTTATTTCTTTTATTAATTCTGGATGGTTTATGGCTGATTTTATCTCAAGAAAAATAAGATAAAGTAACATGATTGAAACGCAAAGGTTTGTAATAATGCTTATTAATCTTGTTGCATTATAAAGCATTTTCCATTTTAAAGAGTTTTCCATATAAGCACCCCATTTAAGTTTAATCCATAATCTAAAAAGCGCAATACTGAAATCATTATATTCATGTAGATATTTACAAATTAGGACAAATGTCCTAATTTATATTTTATGAACAAAACGCGCGAAGAAATCATCTATATTGCCGACCAGCTTTTTTACGAAAATGGCTATGAAAATACATCCTTTGCCGATATTGCGGCGGTGGTTAAAATTTCACGCGGGAATTTTTATCATCATTTCAAAACCAAAGACGAAATTCTTAACGCGGTAATTGAACACAGAATTATCAAAACCCGAAAAATGCTTGATATGTGGCAGGCGAATGGCGAAAACCCAAGTTCGCGTATTATAAGCTTTGTTCATATACTCATCACCAATCAGGCAAATATTAAACTATATGGCTGCCCTGTCGGGACACTGGTTCTAGAGCTTTCAAAGCTTGACCATGCCTCAAAGCCAGAGGCCAATAAATTATTCAATCTATTTAGCGATTATTTGGCGCGTCAATTTGTTGAATTGGGATTTAAAGATAAGGCAAATGAATATGCAATGCACCTTTTGATGCGTTCCCAAGGGGTGGCGGTTTTGGCGAACGCTTTTCATGATGAAGTGTTTATAAATCATGAGGTTAAAACAATGACCGAATGGCTTGATAATATAATTGAGGAGAGAGACATATGTTTATAATTTTTCTAAAGTTTTCAGAAAATTTTTCCAATGCTAAAAATTTAATTTCGGCGCATAATGAATGGGTTACGGATGGGGTTAATAAAGGCATTTTTCAACTTGTTGGCAGCATAGTTCCAAATCAAGGCGGCGCGATTATTGCGTCTAATATAAGCCGCGAAGAAATTGATGTGCTTATTAAAAGTGACCCTTTTGTTATAGAAAATGTTGTAAAACCAGAAATTATTGAAATTTCGCCCAATAAAGCTAGTAGTGAATTGCAATTCCTTTTAAAATGATTGGAATCTTATGACCGAACATTATATCGCCCCAGATGGTAAGTCGCGTTGTAAATGGTGTGGGTTTGCGCCCGAGTTTTTGGATTATCATGACAAGGAATGGGGCTTTCCTGTGCGTGATGACATAAGACTATTTGAAAAACTTTGTTTAGAGGGTTTTCAATCAGGGCTTAGTTGGCGGATAATTTTGAACAAACGTGAAAATTTCCGTGCGGCTTTTGCGGGCTTTGATTTTGAAAAAGTTGCCCAATTTGATGAAAGCGACATAGAGCGGCTTGTAAATGATGCCGGAATTGTGCGCCACCGTGGCAAAATCGAAGCGGTGATAAATAATGCCAAGTGTGTGATGGAAATGGTCACAGAACATGGCTCACTTGCCGAATTTTTCTGGCAATATGAACCCAAAAATGAAACTGCCAAGCCGCAAACCCGTTCAACATCTGAAATTTCAGTGAAAATTTCAAAGATACTTAAGAAAAAAGGTTGGAAATTCGTTGGTCCCACCACAATTTATGCCTTTATGCAGGCGATGGGGCTTATAAATGACCATTCGCAAGGGTGCGTAATTCGTGCGGAGGTTGAAAAGGCAAAAGGGCTTGAATGACAGACTACCTCAAAACGCACACAAAAATGATTAGGGTTGTATGAATATATACAATTTATGGTAATCTAGGTTTGGGAACACTATAGGGCGCAAATGAAACTTAAATTACTAATTCATATTTTTTTGTTGGTATCTTTTCTTAATCCAAATACTACATTTGCAAGGACTGGTGTCCTAACCAAAACCGGCGCGGGTGATTTACCTGGCTGTGTGGATTTCAAATGGGCAAAAGGGCCGGGTGGTGAAGAAAAAGCGGGAATGTTAGTTCCCGTAAAAATAAACGGAAAACAGGAAATGTTTCAGCTCGATACCGCTGCACCGTCGGTATATCTATATTCCACAAAGCCGCACGATAAAAAAGAAGCTATTGTAAATGTTGAGATTGGCGGCATAAAAATTGACAAATTTCAGGCACAGCTCCACGATAAAAATGGCGATGAAGGCGGGACGATCGGGCTTGATCCGTTTCTTGGAAATATATTGGTGATTGATTTTGTGCAAACTAAATTTTGCGCCTTTAAACCAAGCGAAGCACCGGAAAATTTTGGTAAAGGTTCAAATCGTATTAGCGGAAATATGCTTAATAACAAATTCTATGTTCCGGTAAACATAAACGGGCAAATAGAACAACATATGTTCTATGATAGTGGCTCAAGCCTTTTACCATTGTTGGTATATATGCCGCTTTGGCAACAACTAACGGGGTTGCAAAAAGTTGAAGATGCTACAAAAATAATAAAAGGAAATTCATGGGGTAATGAAGTTTCAATTTATGGTGCGCCAATTAAAGGTGATGTTAAAATTGGGAAAATAAGTCTTATGAATGAGTTTGTTTATTTTGTCCCATCGATGGACTTTTATGAGGTTGAACAACATGGTCTGTTTGGTAACCAGCCATTTTTTGATAAAACCATTGCTCTTGACTTAACATCAAATATGCAATTTTTGATTTTTCCAAACAAAACTGAACAACCAAAGAAATAATTTGAGTATAATATACACTATTGATATCTTGTAATAAAAAAGTGATGTATCCCTAATAAGAATAATTAAGAGGGATGGAAATGAAAAAACGGACAATCGCATTTGTTTTGGCTGGTGTTGCAATTATTGGTGCGGGGGCATTTTGGTTTGGGCTTGATAAAGAAACCCGTGGGGTTTTAAAAACTCTTCCCACCAATAAAGACGTTTTATTATGGTCGTTGCCGCAGCGGGACGCAACCTTTCGCGCGTTTGACCGTCTTACCATTCTTGCCGATCATCATACATTGGCGGCATCAACCACACCAATGCCATTGCCTGTCGGCAAGCCGCTTAATATCCCCAATATTGACGAATATATGAAGGAACAGCGTACGGCAGGGATTGTAATTATCCAAGATGGCAAAATAAGATTTGAAAAATATGGCCTTGGCTTTGATGCAAAAGGGCGTTGGACCAGTTTTTCGGTTGCAAAATCCTTTACCTCCACCCTTGTCGGGGCGGCAATTAAGGATGGCTATATCAAAAGCCTTGATGATAATATTACCAATTATATGCCTGATTTAAAGGGGTCGGCCTATGATGGTGTAAGTGTGCGGCAATTATTGACCATGTCATCTGGTGCGGCATGGAATGAAGATTATGAAGATAAAAATTCCGATGTAAACAAATTCAATAATGCCAAACCCCAAAAGGGTATGGATGCAACCATAAGCTATCTTAGGAATTTAAAACGCTCGCATAAACCAGGGACGGTTTGGAATTATAACACGGGTGAAACCAATTTAATCGGGGTTTTGGTGGCGTCTGCAACCCATAAAAACCTTGCCGAGTATTTACACGAAAAAATCTGGCAACCTTATGGTATGGAGGCCGATGGAACATGGCTATTGGGTGCAACGGGGCGCGAAATTGCGGGCTGTTGTATTCAGGCATCGACCCGTGATTTTGCCCGCTTTGGGCAATTTGTTATGGGCAATGGCATGGCAGGTGGTAAACAAGTCGTCCCCGAAGATTGGTTTAAACAAGCCACCACCAAGCAAATGGATATTGGCAAAGCGGGGCATGGTTACGGCTTTCAATGGTGGACATATGATGACGGTTCATTTGCCGCCAAGGGCATTTTCGGGCAGGGTATTTTTATCGATCCCAAACGTAAATTGATTATTGCCAGCAATTCATCGTGGCCCCGCGCGAGCATTGGGGAACAACCCAAAGCCCGTGAAGAATTTTACAAGCAAGTGCAGGGATTGGTGGATAGGGGTGAATAAACCTTATGCCCGAATATATACCCATGCTTTTTTGCCGGATTTAAGCGTGGTTTCCACACGTTTGTAATCGGATACTTCGTATTTATCGGCGGCAAGTAATTCTTGGTGGGTTATTTTAAAAATCATACCCTTGACCACATCTGAAATATCACCTGATTGGGTTACAATGGGGTGAAACCTTTCTCCACTTTTGGCGAGTACGTCGGGGTCGGTGATTTCAATCTTGTCGTTTTTGAAGCCGACAAGCCAATCTTCTTCACCATCCAACAGGCGACCGAATGATGCCATTTGCACATCATCAAATTGTAAAGTGCCATATGAAAACAAATAAATATCAGACATCATTTACCCCAATAAAAAGCCCACATAAAGTGGGCTTTGTTTTATGCGCGTTTGCCGGTTTTAAGGACTTTGTATGCCTTGACCACGGCTTGTAACCTTGCCTCCGCAGAGCGATCCCCATCATTACTGTCTGGGTGATAACGTCTGACAAGTTCGGCATATGCTTTGCGCACTTCTGCTGGGCTTGCGGTATGGTCAAGCCCCAAATCCTCATAGGCGCGGCGAATTGGGTGGTTGGAGTTTGATGGAACTTCCATTGGGCCAACGCGGCGGGTACGACCGGTGCGGGTTTTGAAACTTTGCCCAACTTTTTCTTTGTTGCGGAAAGTCGCAGACTCGCGAGAGCCGCCTTTTGCGCCAAAATTCCAAGTTGGGCGATGCCCATGCTTTTCAGCAAGTTGGAATGCGGCATATTCGGCGGCGGTCATATTACCAAAAAAGTCCCAATTCTTGTTGTATTCTGCGGCATGTTTTTGGCAAAACCACCAGAATTCATTGGGTGTATGCGGCGATTTTGGCGCCTTGCATTTACCTTCTTCGGTGCAACCTTCTGCCTCACAGATTTTTGGTTCTTCTTTTGCGGCAGAAATTGACATTGGTTTACGAATACGAATGTCGGTAAATTTTGGGCGGTAATTATAATTATCGGTCATTCGGCACTAAATAATATTATTTTGGAAAAAATCAAAGCGGAATATGAAAAAACTATCCAAAATTTAACAAGTATTTGTATTCAATTCTTTAAAGCTGTTACTTATCAAGCTGTTCAAGGGCTGCTTTAAAATCGCCGATGACAAGATAGTTCATTGAATGTACAAGCATTAAGTTAAGCGGATGACCAAAATCTTCGATAATCATGCCACTTTCATCAAGATTTGTATTTTTTCCGTCAGTGATTTTTTCAAGCATTGATTTACCATCATTGCGATAGCCAACTATCTTTTTGCCTAATGCGTGGGCAAAGCCAACTTCCCATGCGGTTCCTGAATCAGGTTCTGCCCCACGAAAATCGTCAAGATTGGCAATAACGACATCGCAATCTTTTATCATTGCGACATTGGCATCAAAAATTTGTTTTGATAAATCAGGGGCGTTTTCTGGAAACTTATTGTCCGATGGAAAAAGCGGTATATGCCCCGCCGCAGACACCATTTCCGAAAGTTTTTTGCCATATTGAATCGCATCAGTGCGAAAAACATCAGGGCCAGCAAGATAGATTTTATATTTTTTATTACACATTTATTTGTTACCGTTTTAAACAGGCATTGAACTTGGGGGAGTGAGTGCTTATTATCCAAATAGATTTAGAAAGATAATAAAAAATGCGCCCAATTGAACAAAAACTGCACGACAAATTGACGCAAGCCTTTGCCCCATCTGCGCTTGAAATAATTAATGAAAGCCATAAACACGCCAAGCATAAGGGCTTTAAAGAAATGGATGCGGCAAATCCCGAAACCGCGAATAATACAGACGAAAGCCATTTCCGGCTTTTTATCCAATCCGATAGATTCAACGGTGTTTCCCGCCTTAACCGCCAAAGAATGGTTCTTGATGTAATCGCCGAGGAAATGAAGGTCATCCACGCCATGGCAATGAACGTACGCGGAAGCGGGGAGTAGGGATTAAGAATTAAGAATTAAGAATTAAGAATTAAGAATTAAGAATTAAGAATTTTGTCATACCGGAATTTTTCTGCAAGAAAAATGTCCGGTATCTCGTTGAATAAGCCAAAAACCAAACAAATATTCACATAATGTAACCATTACCCTTTGTTTGTAACCATTATTTACAATGTGTAACAGCGATACTTTTGCAATAAACAATTGATAATCAATTAGTTAAGACGATTTATGGCGTTTATTTTGTTGTTTATCTCAAAATGTTGACATTTGTTGACATTATGAAAGTGCAAGAAGCCTTTACGGTAAAAAACGCATCGCGCCAAAACCCTGACATTTCCTGACATGCCAAAGCCGCACTAATCAATCCATCCAAAACTAAATCATCCAAAAAACACTATGAATATTAATGCAGTTTATTAAAGCGGGGATAAAATTAAGGCTTATGTCACGTGTTTATGGGTGGTGTTGTTAAGGTGGACGAATTGGGAATAGATTAGGTTTGTAATTTCCGTAATCGTGCCTTTACTGCGGGGCTTCCGGTTTCAGATAAAGTTTGCGCCATATGATTGAACAAATCTTTTGCCTTGTCGTTGTTTTTTGAAAATTGATACAAGGCATCAATTGTAAATGTCACCACAATTTTGCTTTTATCATCGAAATAAAGCCCCAAAATAGGAACAATTTCTTCAATTTGTTTTATGTTTAATTGTAATCGTGGAAGGATTTGAACCATATGCCAGCGAACTTCCTTTTGGGTTGCTCTTTTGGTGATTTCAATAAAATTATTAGTGTATGGCTTTAAAAGTTCGGGTGCGGTGGCAGATATTTTTTCAAGCGCATCGCTAGACCTCATTCGAAAAACTTTGTCTTCTGATTCAACTAATCTAATTAAGTCTATGATAGAAGGTGGGTTTTTTAAAACAAAATCCGCTGCCTCTGCCGCCCCCTTGGGTGAGCGCATATCAGAACCGGAAAATAATTCACGAAAATTCATTATTCGCAAAATTTAAAATAAAATTTTACCAAGTCAATAAAAATCGGAAACCACGCTTTTCGATTTTTATTGTCGAAATGGAATCTAAATTCCTGAGTGACGAACGAAGTGAGGAGGGTGGGAATTTAAACGGAGGTTTGGAGCGGGTAGACGGGATCGAACCGACATCCTCAGCTTGGAAGGCTGCTGCACTACCATTGTGCTATACCCGCGCGATAATAAGTATAACTATATGTCAAAAAATTTTGGAAACCGCGCTTTTCAAAATTTTTTGTCTTTATATCCAAGTTGCTGAGTGAGCCCCGCCGGGGCGAGGGTGGCAACTTGAAATAAAAGTGGTGGTGAGGGCTGGATTCGAACCAGCGTACGCTCTCGCGGGCAGATTTACAGTCTGCTGCCATTAACCACTCGGCCACCTCACCACTGAGATTTCAGTAAATTACACGAAGTAATTTTATCCGAGGGCGCATCCTTTAAATCCCATTTTGCAAATTGGCAATATGCCAAGAGCAACCAATTGCACAAGGAACTGAAAAATAATTAGCGACAATGTGCTAATATTGGTCTATGAGGGCGTATGAAAATCACAAAACCTAGAAATACTAAAAAATCCGAGTTTAACGCCGCCAAAACTGCCGGTAAACCAAACGCAAAATCATTTAACCGCTCTTTTGGCAAGTCTGAAGGCAAACCTGAGGGAAAACCAGAAAGAAAGTTTTCTGGCAAACCCTCTGAAAAACCGGAAGGAAGATTCTCACCACGCGCTGAAAATCGTGGCGAAGGTCGCAGCGAAGCTAGACCTGAAAGAAAATATGCACCAAAGGGTGAAAGAAGATACGTTCCAAAACCTGAAAATCAATATCCACCTAGAGATCAAAATAGAGCAGAAGGGCAATATTCCCCGCGTTCTGAAGGTCTAAATGACGAAAGATCAGAAGGCAGATTCGCGCCACGTTCAGAAGGCAGAAGTGAAGGACGCTCAGAAGGCAGATTCGCGCCACGTTCAGAAGGTAGAAGCGAAGGACGCTCAGAAGGCAGATATTCACCGCGTCCAGAAGGCAGAAGTGATGCGCGCTCAGAAGGTAGATTTAATTCAAGACCCGAAGGTCGCGGCAATTCCCGCCCGTTTGACAGAGACAGAGACAGAGATTCCGGTTCTGACAGATCTTTTGGCAAAAAGCCTTTCAATCGCGGTGAAAAACGCCATAGTGAGAAAAACACAACCCGCCCTGATGGCAATTCAATGTGGCTTTGGGGTATTCATGCGGTTGAGGCGGCAATTAAAAACCCAAATCGTGAGATTTATGAGGTTATTGCAACCAAAAATTCGGCTTCTCACCTTCCCGAAGGTGTAAAGGTTCGCGTTGTTGAGCCAGAAGAACTAACCTATGCTTTGCCACCAAATAGTGTGCATCAGGGGCTTGCGGCGCGGGTTAAACCATTGCCTGACCCTGATTATGATGCAGTTTTAAAAGACGGCAAGCTTGTATTCATTCTTGACCAATTAACTGACCCGCAAAATATCGGCTCGATATTCCGTACTGCGGCGGCATTTGGCGCAAGTGCGATTATCCAACAGGACCGTAAAGCGCCAACCATCACCGGCGCACTTGCCAAAGCGGCACAGGGTGGCGTGGAAATTGTTCCTGATTTGCGTGTGGTCAATATTTCACAAACACTTGTTGAATTATCTGAACAAGGCTGGCTATGTGTTGGTCTTGATATGGAAGGTTCGGCAGGGCCATTATCCAAAGTTCTAGAGGGTGAAACCCGCCCTGTGGCAATTGTTTTGGGTGCAGAAGGTAAAGGAATACGTTCACTTGTTTCCGAACGTTGCGACACCATCGCCCACATCCCAATGCCAGGTAATATGGAAAGCCTTAATGTCTCTAATGCGGCGGCAATCGCGGCATATGAGGTCATTCGGGGAAAATAATTATAGCTAAACCTTGAACCCCATTCACGCAATAAGCATATAGTTGTGAATGGGGGCGCGGTTGTTTCTTAAATTCCTTTATGCCTATGTATTTGCAATATTAATTGTTCATATATTGCCTGACAGCAATCTTAAAAGTGCGAGCTATCAAATTCTGGTTGAAATGCCTGGTTCATGGTTTGGAGGGCTAAGCCTTCTTAAAATTATCGCGGTTTTTCTGGCACTTTTGATTGTGTCGGGTATGTCTGTAACTGGGGCATTTGCACTCGATGCGGTATTTGCCTTTGCTTTTGATTTTATAACATATTCAGAGATAATATTATTGGTTCTTATTTCTGGAATTGTTGAAAGATTTTTTCCATTTTTAAATCGGAGAAAATAGATTTTTCAAATTAATCTTGTCTTGCCCGCCATTTTTCGATTTCGCCTTTTAAAGCTTCGCGGCGTTTAAGGCTTTCGGGCGGGTAAAGCTCATTCATGTCATAATAGATTTCAAATGACGGAATGTCGGGGTTTAATGTTACCCACGGCTGCTTTGATGCGGTGAAAATTTGGGCATTGGGCGGGAATTGGTCGGGGTTGTCCAATGTGCCAATTCGCACAAACTTTATACATGGACCCGAGCCGCCATATGATGACCACAAGGCAATCTGACATTTCGGACAACGTGAAATTAATTGCCCTTTGCCGCTCTCTGATGGGGTGTTTATCGTGACAGGCTCATTATTAAGCAATTTGATGTTGGTGGCTTCTATGACACCATTAATAACGAAGGCAGAGCCGGTTTCACGTTGGCACCAACGGCAATGGCAGGCATTAACAAACATTGGCTTATCAAGCAATTCGTAACGCACATGACCGCAATCGCAACCTCCCGTTATTTTCATATCCACCTCGAAACCTTGTTCAAATATTCCTCATAAACCGTGCCAAATTTTGCCCGCAATATTTCTTCTTCGGGTTTGATTTGAAAGGTTTCAATATATTTTATAAAAGCTGGCACAAGAATAAAACCATAGCAAGATAGGTTTATTACACACCAGCCAATCAGGTTTAAGCATAGCCCAAGATATTGCGGATTGCGCGTGAATTTATAAACCCCATCCGTAACAATCGCCGATGAGTTTTTGGGCGCAAGTGGGTTAATAGTCGTATGGTGTTTTTGAAATGCCAAAAGCCCCATTAAATCAAGTGAAAGCCCAATAAAAATAAATCCGCCGCCAATTAACGCCTTGAATGTGTAATTAAGGGGAAGGCGTGGTTCAAACCCGCGCAAAAGGAAAATCGCAATCGCGCAGATTAAAAGCACCACAGGCGGCGGTATCTTAAGTTCTAAAAACTTCATGATGTGGTTTCATTAAACTTTTCAATTTTTTCATTGGTTTCTTCGTCAAGCTGTCCTTCCAGTTTGGCAATAACCGCACTGGCAACACTGTTGCCGACAACATTGGTTGCCGAACGCCCCATATCAAGCAATTGATCAACCCCGATTACAAGCGCAATCCACTCGGTTGGAAGGCCAAAATAGGCCAAAGTTGCCATAATAACCACCAATGATGCACGCGGCACGCCCGCAATCCCTTTTGAAGTAATCAATAGTAGGAATAGCATCATTACCTTTTGCATCAATGTAAATTCAACGCCATATGCTTGGGCGATGAAAAGGGTGGCAAAGGTGCAATAAAGCATCGAACCATCAAGGTTAAATGAATAGCCAAGTGGCAGAACAAAAGATGTGATTTTGCGCGAAATGCCAATGGTTGGAAGACCTGCCAATAGTTTTGGATATGCGGCCTCTGATGAAGCGGTAGAGAATGAAAGTAAAAGCGGGTCGGCAATAACTTTCAAAAGCTTTTTAATCATATCTTTGCCAAGGAAAAGAAAGCCCGCAAAAAGAATGATCACCCACAAAATCACCATTGCCAAATAGAATTCCAGCATGAATTCGCCGTATTTAATCAAAATTGGCGCGCCCTGTTGGGAAACCACCTTTGCCAATGCGCCAAAAATTGCGAATGGCGCAAACTTCATAACCATTTCAGTAACTTTTAGCATGATGCTTGCGGCTTCTTCTGCAAGCTCCATAACTTTTGGTGATTTGTCATCAAGTGCCGCAATCGCAGTACCAACAAAAACCGAGAATACAACGATTTGCAGGATTTCATTTTCGGCCATCGCTTTTACAACCGAAGTTGGGATTACGTGTTCAATGAATTTTTCAAAGGTAAATCCATCGGTTGAAGGTGCTTTGGCGGCTTCGCCTGCTAAAAGGTGCAAGTCCATACCAACGCCGGGTTTGAAAAATTCCACCAATACCATACCAAGGGTAAGCGATATTATGGATGCCGAAATAAACCAAATCATCGCCTTTACGCCGACACGGCCAACCTGTGCCGCATCTTCCATGTGACCAATGCCGGCAATTAGTGTGAATAACACCAATGGCGCGATAATCATTTTAATCAACATGATGAAGATTTTTGGCAACAAGCCAAAAAATGTGATTGCCCCCTTGATTTGGTCAGGTTCAAAAAAGCTGTTGCAAACAAGTCCGACAATTACCCCAAGAACCATGGCCGCGGTGATAAAATAAGCAAATTTTTTATTCATTCTTGCCCCGAGTTAAAAAATAATTGTTATGACAATAAGGCATTTATTCTAAAACAAAAGATATTTTGGTGATAAAAATAATATTATGCAAAATTAAAGCTGTGAAGAATGAAAAGGGGCGGAATTTTCCGCCCCTTTGTATCACACAATATTACATTCCAGGAGGATGCCCGCCGCCACCGCCACCAGGGCCATGTGGTGGACGTGGGAACATTTCATCAGATTGCCCTTTAGGGCGTGCGCCGATTAGCATTCTAAAGCCGACATAAAACACGCGCGGTTGGGTTTTGCTTGTACTTATGCTTGTGAAGCTATCCGATTCAACAACGCTTTTTGATTTTTCAAGTGCAAACGGATTTGTTACATTTGCCATCAAGCTAATGGCAGGATTTATCTGGTGGCTATATGAAATCATGCTCATGGTGCGGGCGCCATTATAGCCTTGTGCATTATATTGTTTACCAGAAGTGCCCATCATGAATTGCAATTTGTCTTGTTTGGTGACGTCATAACTAATGCGGGTGCGCCCCATTAGTGTTGTGCCAGTAATTTTGTTTTTGTTGCTATTAATGGCATCCATTTCAACATAATAAAGGTTGGAATTGAGGTTCACACTAAGCTTGTTATCAAAGAATTTCTTATCCATATTGACTTCAAGGCCAGCATTTTGACCAGAACCACCATTGATTTTTGTTGTCTGCAAAATGTTTCCAGTTAGATATTGGCTATAAGAAGTGATAACATCATCATTATATTTGTAATAACCACGTATTTGATAAGAAACAGGGCCATCGGCAAATTCATAGCCTACTTCAAACGCATCCGTAGTTTGTGGGCGAAGATTTGGGTTACCGATACTTATGTTTTCTGCATCATTATAAACCGGAGTTGGGTTTAAATCCTGTGCATTTGGTCTTTGAATCCTTCTTGAATAAGCAAAGCGCAATTTGGTCTTATCATTAATATCATAAGTTAAAAATGCCGAAGGGTTTACATTGGTATAAATTGAACTTGATGCGATATTGGATGTCGCATTAAAGGTGTTAATGTCAGTATTTTCGACCCTTACACCAATTTGTCCCGCCCATTTATCGCCCAGATATTGCTGATATGTAAAGTATGCAGCATTTACGATTTGATATGAATCAAAAGTATTTGAGCGATGCGGATTTGGAACAACAATATTATCGGCATCATTAACGGTAAAAGCGGTGGTTTGGCTCGAATTATCATCGACATCAACTAATAAACCCGAGGTTATTTTCGCATTATCCATCGGATGTTCGTAATCAAGCGCATAGGTATAACTTTTTGCATCGGTCTTTGTGGTCAGCAAATCATTATAATTATTAATGGTTGGGATGGTGTATTTATAATAATCATCGCCGTCTGTTGTGCCGTTTGATGCAGAATAGCTCAAATTATTTTTTAACTTGCTACCGCCAGCATAATTATGATCCCAATTTAATGAAATACCATAATCATCACGGCTTGTTTTCCGCGCAGAGTTTAGAACGTAATTTGTAAGTTGGTTGCCATTACTATCAGTTCCAACATAGCTTCTATCGGTTACGCTGTTTTGGTCACGGGTTGAGTAGTTCGCCTGAAAACCAATTGTGTCTTTATCATTTAAGAAATAATCAAGGCCAATATTGCCGCCAATGCTTTTACGTGTTCCGTCAATATTGCTAAGTTGATCGGTATGGGCAAGCGCGCCAGCAAGTGGGTTGTTATTATCGCGTTTGGAAACTGTGTTGAAGCTGCGGCCGTCATAACGGTAATTAAGTCCACCATTAAGGCTAAATTTATTGGTTGTTAAACTGCCGGTCATATTGCCATTAATGCGGCCATTGTCGCCAGCAGAGGCCATTATTGTTCCAAATTTGCCAGGTTTGCGGTTCTTTTTCATGACAATATTGATAATGCCGGCACTTCCTTCTGAGGAGAAACCAGCACCAGGATTATTCATTACTTCGATGGAATCAATATCACCACCCTGAAGCGATAATAATGTTGCAGCGCGATTATCGCCCTTTAACATTGCTGAATCACGACCATTCATAAGAACTTTTACGTTCGATTGGCCACGAAGGGTTAGATTACCTTGGGAGTCAACATTAACAGATGGCACTTGATTAAGTGCGTCGGCGGCGTTTCCATTTTGTGCGGCAATATTATCTTTTAAATTATATGACTGACGGTCGATTTGGTTTTGCGGTTTGGTACCGGTTACAACGACTATATTACTATCAGTTGCGGGTGCATCAGTTTTTTTTGCTTTTTCGGTAGTTGGTTTTTCATCTGGCTTTGCATCTTGTGCAAAAGAAAGGGTCGGTAATGCCAATACTGCTGCAAGAACCAAAATAGATATACTATTTTTGGTTTTTAAGTTCGCATTTTTCATAATGTGGTAGGCCTCTGTTTATTATTTTAAACCTTATACGGAAAAGAATCTTAATTCCGTCACAATCATGGCATGAATTAACTGCAAATTTAAATTACATATTTTTCACGACGGAAACCGAAAATTATAGCGTAGAATTAAATGGTCAGGGTGGACGGGCAACAGAAGGTGGCATCACCATAATAAGGTGGATTATATGAGTATAAACACACAGGGCATCAGTTTTATAAAACGGTTTGGCTATGGCAAAAGCCTGAATAATCTTAATGTCGGCAATATTACAAAACCATATATGCCGGAAATTGATGAAAGCTATTCATCAGGCTTACCAAATATGATTGCCGATTATCTAGCGGCACAAAAATCCAAAGATAAGGATATGATTGGTGAGATTGTAAAAACCTCTTTTGGCAATTTTATCTCCAAAAGGGTTAACCTTGCCCTTAACGCGCCAATTGGTTTTCATGAGCGTTTGGTGCATTTCTGGTCAAATCATTTTGCCATATCGGTCGATAAAAGGATTGTTACCCTTTTGGCTGGCGATTATGAGTTTTCGGCTATCCGTCCCAATATTAATAGTAACTTCCATCAATTATTAATGGCGGCAATTACCCATCCGGCAATGCTTGAATATCTTGATCAAGAGAAATCAATCGGACCAGATTCTATTGCTGCGGGGCGCGCGGCACAAAAGGGTAAGAAAATCGGTCTTAATGAAAATTTGGCGCGCGAAATTCTCGAACTTCATACATTGGGGGTTGACGGCGGTTATAGCCAAAAAGATGTAACCGAATTTGCCAAGGCCTTGACTGGTTTTGCTTATATAAAACCAAAACAAGATACGCTTGATTTTTCAAATGTTGGAAATTTTATTTTTATTCCGCAATGGCATCAAAAGGGCAGTGTGGTTTTTATGGGGCGTGAATATTCGCAAAATGGTTATTCCCAGCCCGATGCTATTATAAAATATATATCAACCCATCCGGCAACCGCAAAACATATTGCCACTAAACTTGCCCGCCACTTTTGCGCCGATGATCCACCGCCTGCACTGGTCGAAAGATTAAAGAGTGCATTTTTGGCATCAAATGGTGATTTAAACCAATTATATGAGGTTTTGTTAAACTCACCGGAATGTCTGGATGCAAAAAATACTAAATTTAAAACGCCTTGGGATTGGTTTATCTCTAGCCTGCGGGTGATTGGCGTTGCGGATATGGATGCCAGATTAATAAACCGCGCCATGAAAACCTTGGGGCAGGAAATTTTAAAACCCGAAGCCCCTAAAGGTTATGATGATATTCAAAGTGCGTGGGCCGCACCCGATGCCATTGAAAAACGCGCAGAGATTTCGTCATTAATGGTGGCTAAATTTATGCCCCAGGCTGCACCTATTGATATTGCAAATGAAATTTTTGGCGACACTTTAAGCGAAAATACGCTTAAAATTGTTTCGCGCGCCGAAAGTAAACAATCCGCACTCTCATTATTATTAATTTCTCCAGAAAATATGAGGCGCTAAACAATGAAAATTCAAAGACGCGATTTCATAAAATATGTTGGCGGCCTTGGGCTGTCTGGCTTTATTCCATCCATTAGTTTTGCCAATGCCGCAACCGAAACCCGCTTTATATTCATTATCCAGCGCGGTGCTGCGGATGGGCTTGATATAATCAACCCACGATTTGACAAAGATTATTTCACTTTGCGCGGTGATATGGCGTTAAAAGATGACGAAGTAACCATGCTTGATAATGGTTTTGCAATTCATAATTCTTTGACCACAATCGGGCAATTATACAAAGATAAACAAGCCACTTTCATTCACGCAATTTCGACCCCATACCGGGAAAGATCGCATTTTGATGCCCAAAATATTTTGGAGCTTGGTTCATCGCGTGCTTATGAATTTAATGCAGGTTGGATGAACCGTTTGATGGGGCTTTTGCCGCAAAACAAACCCACCGAAGCAATTGCAATTTCTGAAACAATTCCTGCGGCACTGCGCGGCAATAATAAGGTCTCAAGCTTTTATCCATCAAATATTAAAGCACCTTCGGATGATTTAATGGTACGGGTCGCAAGCCTTTATGAAAATGACCCGCTTTTGTATAATCTCTGGCTTCAGGCGCAGCAAACAAGCAAGTTGGCAAATGGCGATGACATGGAAAATGCCAAAGAGATTGGTAAAATCACCGCCAAGCTTTTGAATGCAGCAAGCGGCCCACGTATTGCTATGCTTGAGACAAATGGTTGGGATACGCACACCGCCCAAACCACACGGCTCAAAAACAATTTGAAACAGCTTGATGCGCTTGTGGCGCAAATCAAAGAGGGTTTGGGCGATAATTGGTCCAATACCGTTGTGGTTATCGCCACCGAATTTGGGCGTACTGCTGCCGCCAATGGCACACAAGGCACTGATCACGGCACGGCGTCTTGCGCCATGGTTCTCGGCGGCAAGGTAAAGGGGGGTAGGGTTATTGCCGATTGGTCTGGCCTTTCACAAGCCAATCTTTATCAAAACCGCGATGTAATGCCGACTGCACAGATGTATGGATTATTATCAGGGGTTTTGGGTGAAACCTATGGCATCGCCCCCGAAAAAGTGGCAATAAATTTATTTGCGGCTGCAAAACCCGATAAAATTATAAAGGGACTTGTGATTTAATTCCAATATGCAGAATCGAACCTTTAAAAAGCAAAGATTGCTAAAGAATTTGTTTTTAATAACCGTCGCAATTGCCATGATTGCGGCGGTATTTGCGTTTATCATCGAACCTTCAAGAACAATTGTAAGAGAGGTTGATGTTGAAAGCCCATATTGGCATGGTGCGCCAATTAAAATCGCCCTTATATCCGATGTGCATGTCGATAATTTGCAAGTACCAGTTTCCAGAATCGAGAAAACCGGCAAATTAATTCAAAGCCTTTCACCAGATATAATATTTATTGGCGGCGATTATGCGGGCGGCTATTTATTGAAAACACGCATGCCAAAGGCGGCATTTGAAAACCGCAGCAAGGATGAAAACAATCTTGAAATTGCCGCAATGCATGCCTTGGGTGATTATAATAAATATGCCCCATTGGGTGCGGTGGCGATTATGGGCAATCATGATCGGTGGTGGTCGGCGGCGCAAACCCGCAAAGCCTTTGCCCAAACCAAAGCAACTTTTCTTGAGGATAAATTATTACATATCAAAAATGACAAATATGATTTTTGGATTTGTGGTGTGGGCGATAGAAATAATTGGCGTAACGAAGAACCGCAAGTTTGTGAAACCGCCCCCTCTGGTGTTGACCTCCTGACATTTGTTCATAATCCGGCATATTTTATTCCGTATATAGGGCAAGCAAAAATCCAATTTTCGGGGCATTTACATGGCGGGCAAATTCGTTTTCCGATAATTGGCGCGCCAAGAACTTCTGGCCCATATACTGAAGAAACAATTAAGGGATATATGGTCGCGGGTGATAGAGTATTGGTCGTAAGTTCTGGTCTTGGAATGGTTGGCTTGCCTGCGCGCTTTAATGTGCCACCCGAAGTTATGATTATAAATTTGAAAAGCGGCAGTAAAACCGCCGCCAGCTCAAAAATAATTCAAAATCACTGGTTCATCCGCTAGATTGGGTATGAGCCAGAAGGATTAAGACCAGAAGCGCGAATCAAAATTTTATCGCCAGCTTTTGCCGCACGGTCATATTCATGTTTTCCAGTTACGGGTTTACCATTGAATGGTGAGATATATTTAAAAGTCACTTCCGATTTATGCGCAACATTTCCACCAACCCATTTTGCATCGGTTTGAAGGGTTTGTTCGGCTTTTGTGCATTCCATTTTCATAGATTCAACATGGCTATTACGATTACGATATTTGCGGGGTAAAAAGTTTTTTACAACGCCCCAAAAGCTTTTTGAATCAACCTCTTTGATGATGGTGCAATAATTATTTGCCGCGATTACTTCGCCTTGCACCTGTTTCCAGCCCATTTGTTGATAATAACCAAAGCCAATGCCACCGATTACAACGATTCCAACCACAATTGGCGTAAATTTGCCAAAAACTTTATTTAATAATTGAAATATTATATTCATTCTTAACCATCCTTCCATTAACCATACTATTTATACGGTTATTATGGGTTTTTCTAGTGAAAACAGCTAATTGGCTGCAAAAACTATCTAATTAAATTAATGAATTAACGGGCATATTGGGCTTCATTAATTGCAGCATGACAATAATCAAAAGCCTTTACATTCGAGTTTTGCTAAACTATTAGCAAACCATCATTGGGGAGTAGCCGTCACCATTAGGTGAGGATTATGTCAACATACTTGTGCGGCACGCACATGGCATAATCATCAGCAAGTCTGAACAGGCAAGACCATTGGTAAAGAATGCACACCTTGACCGGGTGGGCTGTTTTCTTTGCCTTTGGATTTTTTGCCC
Organism: Hyphomonadaceae bacterium UBA1933; assembly: GCA_002337085.1. Taxonomy (GTDB): domain Bacteria; phylum Pseudomonadota; class Alphaproteobacteria; order Caulobacterales; family Aquidulcibacteraceae; genus Pseudaquidulcibacter. The sequence continues at coordinate 1,139,527 of DDFH01000006.1, forward strand.
GCCCGGTCCAAATGAAATAATGCTTGTAACTTTAATTTTATTTTTCGCATCGGCAATTGCAATCTATTTGGCATGTGAGTTCTTCGTTAATGGCGTTGAATGGGTTGGTAAAAGACTTAATTTTGGGCAAACGGCGGTGGGAACGGTTTTGGCGGCATTCGGAACTGCCTTGCCCGAAAGTGCGGTAACATTTTTTGCCGCAGTATTCGGAAAAGATGCCCATCAAAAAGATATTGGCATTGGCGCGGCAATGGGTGGGCCATTGGTTTTGGCGACAATTGCCTATGGTATTGTTGGCTTTTCATTATGGTATAAAAGATATCGTGAAAAAAGCCCCGATTATTTAATTCAAGGTGATTATAAACACCTTGCCAAAGATCAATTATCATTCCTTACTATTTTCGTATTTAAAGTTGGTTTGGGTCTGATTGCATTTACAATAAAGCCGTGGCTTGGGCTTTTATTCCTTATGGCATATGGCTTTTATGTTTGGCGTGAAATAAATTCCGAAGAAGAAGACGAGGGCGAAGAATTAGAAGATTTAAAAATCCGCCCACATAACCCCACGCTTTTTTGGTCTGGTTTGCAAACCGTGGCGGCACTTGTGGTTATTGCGATTGCCTCCCAAACCTTTGTCCATCAGCTTGAAAGTATCGGTGAATTTGCGGGTCTTCCGCCACATATTATTGCCCTCCTTCTAAGTCCTGTTGCCACCGAATTACCCGAAACCATGAATGCGATTATTTGGGTCAGGCAGGGTAAAGAACGCCTCGCACTTGCCAATATCTCTGGTTCAATGATGATACAGGCGACCATTCCTTCGGCAATTGGTATTATGGCGACCAAATGGATGTTTGATACAACATTGGTTGTTGCCGCCGGCGTTACATTTGCCGCAATGATATTGCTATATTTCATGTTCAAACGCGGCAAGGTTGATAGCCGAATGTTGGCAGGCATTGGGTTATTATATGCCGTATTTGGCGGCTGGATGTTGTTTCATTGATTAAGGATTATGTCCTCCCTTGCGGCAGCGGGGGAGGTGGATTGCGAAGCAAGCCGGTGTGGGCAAAATAATCACGAATTACGGGATTTGTCATACCGGAATTTTGCTTTGCAAAATGTCCGGTATCTCGTTTAATTAATCCAATATCCAATCATTGTTCCACATAATGTAACTATTTTTACTTATTTGTAACAATATTTCCCTCCTATAAAATCATTATTAATCAATTGCTTATGCCGAATATTGGCACTAATTTATTATCTTCCACAAAATGTTGACATTTGTTGACATTCCAAAGCCATAGCAAATTCAAAAACAAAAAAACGCAACTCGCATAACCCTGACATATATCAGCCAAGCATCAGGTTCGCTTATGTTAGATAGGCTATATTATAAGGATAGAAATATGGGTGGTAATAGTCTTTTTGCTTCCCTTGATAAGTAGAGTTGCAATTTTTAAAATATAATATGTGTAATGTTCGTTCTTTAATAAAAATGTCATGGATTTGACTTAATTTTTGCATGTATCTTTGTCTAAAGCCCTGAATACGCCAATGAAAATAAAAATCTGGCGTAATGAGACGGGGCAATTATGAAAAAACGACTTCCAAAAAATTATCGATTATTTTTAATTACAAGCACAATTATAACAAGCATGGTTGGCACGAATGTGTTTGCGCAAGAAACCGTGCAAACTTCACACGTTCAAAATGACGTTAATCAAGAAGATACGACCGATATTGATAAAAGTTCTCTCCATACGGTTATTGTACGCGCCGAGCGTTCTTTGGCAACGGCCAAAGCACCGTCCAAGGCGGCGCTTGATCAAGGTGAACCACAATCAATTATCTCCCGCCCATATATTGAAAATTCGGGTGTTGAAACCGACGATTTCACGGGCATTGCATCAATAACACCATCTGCCGCGTCTTCTGGCTCGTCCAATGGGCCAGGTTTTGGCGAATCAAAAGTAACTTTACGCGGCTTTAAAGACGGCAATTATAACGTAACATTCGAAGGCATTCCTTGGGGTGATACAAATAACCCAACCCACCACTCGAATTCATTTTTTCCGGCTTCAACAATTGGGGCAATCGTTGTTGACCGTGGGCCGGGCGCTGTTGGTGATTTTGGTCAGGCCAATTATGGCGGCAATATCAAAATGTTTTCCAACAAAGTTGATGATAAATTTGGGGTTACTTTGCGCCAAACTTTTGGAACTTGGAACTCTTGGCAATCGGTTGCTGTTATGCAAACTGGCAACATTGAACCGCTTCATAATTTGGCGGGCTTTGTAAACTTCCAAATGAATGGTTCGGATGGCGCATTAAGTTATTCATCAATGCATTCAACCAATTTTACAACCAAATGGCGCTTGCCTATTAATGATGATTGGAATGTTTCTTTATTCGCAATGACGAATAAAAATCATTGGCGCAATACTGATAACCCTGGTGGTACAGAAGCGCAAATTGCAATGTATGGCAAAGATTTCTTGCTTTCTAATGACCCGACCAAAGCAACATATTACGGGTATAATGAGTATAATAAAAATACTACCTTCTCTTATTTGCGTGAAGAGGGCAAATTACCATTTGGCTTCACTTTGCAGAATACCAGCTATAATTCATATTATGACAATAAAACCGACACCGCAAAATCACTGGCATCTGCTGATGGTATTTCAAATGATCCGTCTACAATGGGTGTATATTTAACCCCGGGTGGCAAGGTCGATAATAGCCATATTCAAGGCTATAATAAATTAAATCACTATATGAATTGGGGCGATATTTTGCGCCTTGACCGTGAATTTGAAATTGGCACATTGCACCTTTCTGCATGGTATGAAAGCTCGAAAACCAATCGCCACACCTATGATTACGCCGCCGATTTAGGCCGCAATGTTTGGGATTATAGGGAGAAGCCGGTTTGTATTGCGTATGATCCATTGCAACCAAATAAATGCAAAACATATTCAAGTGATACTTCATTGGCGTATAAAAGCTATGAGGAGCAGTCAAATTGGTTACAATGGCAAGGTGCGGCTGATTTCGCGCTTAAAATTGGCGACAAACTTACAATTACCCCAGGGGTAAAATACGTTTGGATGAAGCGCAAAGTTACGGCAGCAGTAATTAAATCACCACGCCAAGCGCAATATGCGACTGATACAAATGAAAAAGCATTGGGCAATTTGAACATCAATTATAAATTAAAACCAAATTGGTCGGTTTATGCCGAATATGCACAAGGTATGTATATGCCTGATATTAGTTCGCTATATGTGATTAACCCTTCTGCAAATACGGCTGAACCTTCATTGTCAACTAATTATCAATTGGGCACCGTGTTCCAAAATCGCCATTGGTCAGTTGATGTCGATATTTATAAAATCGATTTGACCAATCTATTGGTTGCATCACCAGATAATCAAATTTATGAGAATTTTGGTAAAGCGAAAAACCAAGGTATTGAAGGCCAAGTTGCTTATTCTGTGGGTGATGGGGTATCGGTTTTCATTAATGGGTCTGTTAATGAATATACCAATGTCTTGACTGGGTTGACTATTTCTGGCGCACCAAAAAGCACCTTGGGAATGGGGTTCATGTATGAAAAAGGCCCATTCAATGGCTCATTGATTTATAAAGCCACTGGCAGCCAATATATGGATAATTCCGAAACCCAACCTTTGGACGCATATGGCACTTTGGATTTAAGCATGAATTACAAATTCGGCGACAATTATCGTGTGAAGTTGCAGGTTAATAATATCGCGGGAACGCAATCTTTAAGTTCATATAAAATAAATACGAAAAACCCTTTGTTGACAACTTATAACTATACAACGGGTCGTAATATACAATTGACCTTTATCGCAAAATATTAGTTTTGTGCTCTAGGACTTTTATTACAAATAATTGGCGCGGCAAATTTGTCGCGCCAAAATTATTTCATGCAAGATCATAATTACGCAGGAAGATTGTAATTTTTGGTGACAAGTTTTTTTATATGGATGCGTTTGGAGTTATATTTCCAAACCTCGATATTTAACATCTGCCCCGGATAGGCTTCGCCACTTATTTCACGGGTTTTATCATAGCTTTTGCCATCAATCGGTGAGGTGTATTTAAAGCTTATGGTGCTATATATATTTATTTTGGCATTGCGCCATTTCTCATTGCTATTACGCAAATTATTTGCGGTTTTGCAATCCATATGTTTTGTTACAATGGTTTTGTAATCATTGCGCAAAGTCACTTTTTCAAAGAAATTAGCCTCTACACGATTTTCCAATGCACAGCTTAAAGCCGAACTATTAATTTCGGCAGTTGTTGGCGCAAAATTATTATAATAATCAAACATATAGGCAAAACCGCCAACAACAATAATTATTATTGGCGGTATAAAGTAATCTATATTTCTTCTATATACTTCGCCCGCTGCAACACTTTCTGAAGTATCTAAAACTGAACCTAGGAGATTTTCAAATATATTCATCCTTTGGTTTTATCAGTATTGGTCAAATATTTTGTTAATTTAAAAAATAAAATTAAAACCCATAAACCGCCTTTAAATCGGGGTCTTTGGTGGCAACAAGTTTTGCGGTATCGACCATTACTTTGGCTTGTTTCCAGGTTGCATCATCCTGCATTTTGCCATCAATCATGGCGACGCCCGAACCATCGGGCATGGCTTCAAGGATTTTTTTGGCGAATAATACTTCGCCCGCATCGGGGCTAAAGACTTTTTTGGCAATTGCGACTTGGTTGGGGTGGAGTGACCATGCACCGGCACAGCCCAAAAGGAAGGCGTTGCGGAATTGTTGTTCACAGGCATCCAAATCGGCAATATCACCAAATGGGCCGTAAAATGCCTTGATACCCGCACTTTGGCAGGCATCAACCATTTTGGCGATTGTATAATGCCATAAATCTTGTTGCACACTTTCACGCGCCGCATCACCATTTACATCGCCCAATACGCGGTAGCCAGGGTGTCCGCCGCCAACGCGGGTGGTTTTCATGGCACGTGATGCCGCCAAATCGGCGGGGCCAAGTGAAATACCCTGCATACGCGGGCTGGCAAGGGCGATTTGTTCAACATTGGCCACCCCTTCGGCGGTTTCCAAAATTGCGTGAATTAGGATTGGTTTTTTAACGCCTGCTTTGGCCTCAAGCTGTGCAAGGAGTTGGTCAACATAATGAATGTCCCAAACGCCTTCGACTTTTGGTATCATTACAACGTCAATTTTATCGCCGATTTGGGTTACGATTTCGGTTAAATCATCAAGTAACCATGGGGAGTTAAGGCAATTAACCCGTGTCCAAAGGCCGGTGCCAAGGGCCGCAAAATCGGTTGCTTTTGCCATTTTGATGAAGCCAGCACGGGCATTTTCTTTTTCGGTGGCGGGAATGGCATCTTCAAGATTACCCAAAATAACATCCACGGTTTTGGCAATTTCTGGCACTTTGGCAATTACTTTTTCAAGATGTGGCGGCACGAAATGGATCATGCGCTCAACCCGAACCGGAAGTTCGCGGTATGGCATAGGTGCGCCAATTGCCAAAGGTTTATAAAAGCTGCGTGGTGTTTTCATTTTCTTCCCCAATTTTTTAACCGTATTGTGGGCAAGAAAATATGCCTGTAAATTTTATTTTGCAAGTGCGAAATTACGCGACTTAAGTTTAATTTTATTGCTGCAACTGCTAAATAAATATCTTTGCGAGATGCTTTTGGTTATTTATTGCGACCCAATGGATGCTTGTCTTCAAGCATGGTTTTTAGTTTTTCATAGGCGACATGGGTGTAAATTTGGGTGGTGGAAATATCCGAATGCCCAAGCATTACTTGTACCGCCCGCAAATCTGCCCCGCCTTCAAGTAAATGCGTGGCAAAGGCGTGGCGCAATGTATGCGGCGATAATTTTGCAATATCTACACCGGCTATTAAACCCAATTTATCCAAAAGTCTTGCATATTGCCGCCGCCCGAAATGCCCTTCTGCCGTGGTCGCAGGGAACATATATTTTTGCGCCTTTTCTTTTATATTTAATTCTTTGGGCAAAGTTACTTCACGCACCGCTAACCAGTCTTTGATTGCATTCAATGTGGCGGGGCTTAGGGGGACTAGGCGCTCTTTTGAACCCTTGCCGCGAATAATAATTGCCTGAATATCGTGGTTTTGTAATGCCGAAAGCGGAATTGCGGAATAGGGTAATTCAACCAATTCAGACACCCGCAGGCCAGAGCCATACATCAACTCAATCATGCAGATGGCGCGCGTTTTTTCAATTGGTTTTAATTTGTTACACGCCGCAATTAATTTATCGATTTCGCCAACTTCAATAATTTTCGGCAAGGGGCGGGTGGTTTTTGCGCCTTCCCATCTTGAAGTTGGGTCAATATCAATCATTTTTTCAAGCAAGAGAAATGAAAAAAACTGCCGCAAAGCCGCGCGACGGCGTAAAAGCGTGGCACTTTTAAGCCCGCGATTATCCAAATCAATTGAATATTTTTCAATTATTTTGTGGTCAATTTCTTTAGGGGAGGTGGGGTAATTATTTCCGCTTAAAAATTCAAAAAAATCGTTCAAGTCGCGTTCATAGGCGGCAATTGTATTCTTACTTGCGCCGCGTTCGGCGCTTAACATTTCTAGAAAAGTTGAGGTTTCCTCAATCATCTAAGCACTATTTCCCCCAATCAGGCAGCTTTTTATCAACTTTTTTTTGCTCTTCTGTTTTTGTTTGCGTAGCTGGCTTTTTTTCTATATTTTTACTTGATTTTGCCAATGATGAGGTTGCGGGTTTCGACACCGCAGCTTTTGGCACGGGGGTGGTTGCAGTTGTTTTTTGTGCCGCTGGTTTTGTTTCTGTATTAGTTTTTGTTGCCGCAGGTTTCACATTCTCACTTTTTGTTGTCGATGAAGCGTTTTTTGCAACGGGTGCCGCAGTTTTATTTGCGGCTGGTACAGGTTTGAAGACAAGCGACTTGGCCATAATTGTATAAACCGCAAGGTCTTTGGCATCTTGTGGCAGGCCCGCTTTCTTCAGATTGCCAATGATGCGCGCCATAACAACCGCATCGACCGCTTTTGGATCCTGACCTTGCAATGAAAGTGCCGCCAATAATGCGGTTTCCGCCATTGCGTTGCGGTTTGCCGATAAATCCATGGCGTATAAAATATTCTCATTACTAACCACACCAGAATTTAGGTTACCCGCCACCAAATAATCAGTAGAACGTGCCTTAAGGCCGGTTGCATTGGCGATTATTGCATCGCTATAATAATTTTGTGGTGCTTGCGCATGGTCAATGCCGCTTTGGATGCGTGCTGAAACCGCTGTTGCATCATTTGCCAAAATCCCAAGCGCAAGTTTTGATGATGCCCCAAGATTTGGTGCAAGCGTGGCAAATCGTTTTGCCGATTTGACATCAGAAGCCAAAATTGCGGCATTGGCAAAAACCTCTGCCTGTGCGGGTGTGATATTATCAATTTCATTGAACTTTGGCGCGATGCGTTTGGCAATTGCGGCAAATGATTGAATGTCATGCGCTTCACTTAATTCATCATAATAGTTTTCACCCTTTATCGGGGGTTGTTCAACCGGGGTAACTATTACATTTCCGGTGGTATCAAAACTTTGTTTTTCAATTGGCGGAACTGGCGTAATGCTTGTGACATCGTTTTTATATTTCGCATATTCGGCGGGTGAAATTGCCCCCTTTATTGCGGCATTAAGATAGATTTCGTCTTTTAAATTGCTATCTTCAAGCGATAATGCGCTTAGGGTCATTGCCGATAGTTTTGGCAATTGTGCGGCATTGGGGAAAAGCCCCAATTTACGTGAAAGCGCATAGGTGCGTCCATTATCGGCGCGGAATGGTATTTTGGCTGCATCACCTTTTAGGCCGTTGCCAAGCGCCGCAATTGCGCGGGAAAACCACACATCATACTCGCTAGGGTTTGGGTTTTGCCCCATTGCAAGATCAAGCGATAATTGCGCGGCATCCACCTCATTATTCAATGCGTAACAAGTTGCCCGTAATTCCAATAATTCACGTTGTGGAACTTGTGGTTTGGTGGCTTCAACAACATTGCAGGCGTCTTCATTTCGGTTTTGATAAAACCAAACATCGGCGGCAATTATCAATAAATCCTGGTTGGCAATGATATTTGGGTAATTATTCAATAAGTTTGCCGCCGGAAGTGGGCCAAGTTTTGCCGCAAGCCTGAATCTTTCGGTGGCAACCTTGGTGTCGGAATTGGGGGCAAGACCGCCCGATAAAATTACGCGGCGGGTTAGAAATTGAAGTGGCGTGAATTTTTGATTTTCCGAAAGTTTTGAAAAAATTGCGCCCAATGCCGGAACATCACTATTTAGCCAAAGATTTGATGGTAAATTGTCATAGCCATCAACGCTTTCATAATAGCCCCAAAGGCCAACGTCTTTAAGGCTTGAACCTTCGACAGATATTGGTGCGGCAACATATTGCACTGCCGCAGGCATATTATCAACTTCGGGCGTTGTTTGCGGTGTTGTTTGCGCAAATGCAATTGCGGTAAATGCAATATTTAAACCCAAAGAATAGATTAGTGTCTTCTTCATTGTATTTCTTGGCTTCAAGTTGTTTCCTTTTAGGTTCAAGTTGCAATTTATAGCAATTTTATACAATTTTGCGGCAATGATATGGCGTATAATATTACTTACTGCTTTATCTTTTCAAACTATATAGACTAAATGCACCGAAAAAATTAATTACTTATTTAAGAAGTATTTTAATGCCAGACAGTTTTGAAAATGAAATGAATGCCGCAAATATAGGCGGTGATGTTTATGCGGGTGGAATTCTGCCACGCACAATTGCGCTTGTCGGGCTTATGGGGGCGGGGAAGTCAACTGTTGGGAAACGTCTCGCACATAATTTGGGGGTCGCATTTTGTGATGCCGATGATGAGATAGAGGTTGCCGCCGGTCGCCCCATTGCCGATATTTTCAAGGAACATGGCGAGGTGGAGTTTCGTGCCGGTGAGCGCCGCGTAATTGCCCGCCTCTTGCAACGTCCGCCACATATTCTTGCAACAGGCGGCGGGGCGTTTATGAATGAATTAACCCGTGAATTGATGCGTGAAAAGGCGATTACAATTTGGCTAAAGGCGGATCTTGATACATTAATGAACCGCGTTCTGCGTAGGAATGATCGCCCCCTTTTGCAAAATGGCAATCCACGCGCCACCATGGAAAATTTGATGGAGCAGCGCTATCCAATTTATGCCAGTGCCGACATAATGGTCGAGAGTGTGGATGGCCCGCATTCGGTAACTGTTGATAAAATTATTGCGGCATTACAGGAAAGATCAATCCTACCCAAAGATTTGGTTTTAAACCATGGGAATAGTCATGAGCATTAATAAAATAAACGTCGATCTTGCAGAGCGTCAGTATGATATCTTTGTTGGCGGCGGGGTTTTATCTTCTGCGGCAGAAAAAATATTGCCGCTTTTAAAGCGTAAAAGAATTGCAATTATTGCCGATGAAAATGCCTATAAGTTTCATGGTGATAGCTTGATTTCTTCACTTGAAAGTCATGGTGTTGAAACCAAAATAATCATCACAAAATCAGGCGAAGCAACCAAAAGCTTTTCAAGTTTTGAACATGTCGTCGAGGTATTGCTCGAATTTGGTATTGAGCGGTCGGATATAATTATCGCTTTTGGTGGTGGTGTCGTTGGCGACTTAACCGGGTTTGTGGCGGGGGTTATAAATCGCGGTGTTGATTTTGTGCAAATCCCGACCACGCTTTTATCGCAGGTTGATTCATCCGTGGGCGGCAAAACCGCAATCAATGCGCGGGCGGGGAAAAACCTTGTTGGCATTTTTTGGCAGCCAAAATTGGTGCTTGCGGATACCAATGTTTTAGATACGCTTGATAAACGCGACATAATGGCGGGCTTTGCCGAGATATTTAAAATCGGTCTTATTCTTTATCCGCAATTTTTTGATTATGTTGAAGAAAACGCGATAAAGATTTTAGGCGAAAATGGCCCAGAGCGTCAATATGCGATTGAAAAATCTATTGCTGCCAAAGCCAAAGTTGTTGCCGAAGACGAACGTGAAGCGGGGGTTCGCGCCCTTTTAAACCTTGGGCATACTTTTGGTCATGCTATTGAGGCGGCAGTAGAATATGACGAAACCATCTGGCGCCACGGTGAGGCAGTGGCATGTGGCATTGCAATGGCGGCGCGTTATTCAAAACGAATTGGCGCATTAGCCCCCGAAAAATGCGACCGGATTGAGAAGTTTATTCGCGATTGTGGGTATCAATATAAATTGTCACCCCGCACTGGTTGCGGGGACTATGCCGATGAGATGCCGCAACCAGTGCGGCATGACACTGCTGGTATTTCAATTTTTAACCCACAAGCCATGCTAAAAGTAATGTCGCATGACAAAAAGAATTCTGGCGGAAAAATCAATCTGGTGCTTTTAAAAGACATTGGAAATGCCTATATTCATAAAAATGCCGATGTGGCAGATTTATTGGAATTTTTAAAAGAGGAATGTTCTTAAAATTATGGACCCGCAATTAAACGCGCTTTTCACAACCATTGCCATTGTTTTGGTTTTGATTGGTCTTAATGCCTTTTTCTCATTGGCTGAAACCGCATTGACTGCCGCGTCCAAAGCAAAAATGACAAGTCTTGAAAAGGACGGTGATAAAAAGGCGGCACGTGTAAACAAGCTCCTTGAAGAGCGGGCATCAATGATTGGTGCGATTTTGCTTGGTTCAAATCTTGTTACCATTGCGGCATCGGCGATTGCGACAACAATTTTAACCAAAGAATATGGCCCTGCAGGTGCGGCGATTTCAACAATTGTTCTAACGCCATTACTTTTGATTTTTGGTGAGGTTTTGCCAAAATCAATGGCAATTAATGATGCGGATGAAATTTCACGAAGTGTTTCTTTCCCAGTTAAAATAATGGTGAAATTACTTTCACCAATCATGTATCTTTTAACTGGATTTGTCGCACTTTTGATGAAGCTTATGGGCATACAGGGTGAGGTTTACACAACTGAACAAGCCCTTGCAGAAATTCGCGGTGTTGTGGAATTGGGGCGCCAATCGGGGCATTTGGAAAAATCGGATCAAGATAGATTGGGTGGCGTGCTTGATCTTAAAGATTTGGATGTTTCCGATGTTATGGTTCACCGTAAAAGCCTTAAAACCCTTGATATTGATTTGCCGTCGCGTGAAATTATTAATCAAATAATCGGCACCGTGCATTCGCGTATTCCACTTTATCGTGACGAGCCTGAAAATATCGTTGGCGTATTGCACACCAAAGACGTTTTAAAGGCGGTCGCCGAAAATAATGGCAATCTTGACGGGGTTGATATCAAGGGCATTATGACAACCCCTTGGTTCGTGCCAGATACAACACCACTTCAAGAACAGCTAGAGGCATTTCAAAAAAAGCGTAACCACTTTGCAATTGTGGTTGATGAATATGGCATGTTGCAAGGTCTTGTAACCTTGGAAGATGTGTTGGAAGAAATTGTTGGCGAAATCTCTGATGAGCATGACATCGCCAAACAAGGCGTACGTCCACAGCCTGATGGCTCTATTAATGTTGATGGTTGGGTTCCAATCCGCGATGTAAACCGCGCAATGGATTGGGAATTACCGGATGAGGATGCGGTTACTGTGGCGGGGCTTGTAATTCACGAGGCACAGACAATCCCAAATGTTGGGCAGTCATTCTCATTTCATGGCTTCCGCTTTTTGGTGCTTCGCCGCCAGCGTAACCAAGTGCTTGCACTTCGGATTACGCCAGAGGTTAAGAAAGAGGGCGGCGATTAATATTTATGCCACCATTTTTGATGCCATATCGGCAAATTGCAACATATATGCGCTTACCAATATTAATGCGACCATTGTACCAGAAAGGCGGGTAAAGATTTTATTGTTTACTAGATTTTTCATTTTTAACTCCATTTGTTTGTGCTATGGTGTGTTAGTAACGTAACACACTAATGAAGTCAAGCGGTAAAATGCACTTTTTTTAAAATAAACATTAAATATCTTGAAAAACCCGCATTTAATGCAAATATGTAATGAACTATTTCTCTTGAGAGGGTGGATAAATGAATATTTCGAGACGTTTTTTGGCGATTGGTGCGCTTGCTATTGCAACGACATCTTTGGGTGGCTGTGGCTATAATACAATTCCAACCAAGGAAGAGGCGGCAAAAGCCGCATGGGCCGAGGTGCAAAACCAATATCAACGCCGTGCAGACTTGGTTCCGAATCTTGTTGCCACCGTTCAAGGTGCTGCAAAACAGGAAAAAGATGTTTTGACTGCGGTGGTTGAGGCGCGTGCAAGCGCGACATCACCAAAATTTGATGCTTCCACCATTACTGATGAGGCAAAGTTTAAAGAGTTTCAGGCGTCACAAGATAAATTATCTGGTGCATTGGGTCGCTTGATGATGGTAACGGAAAATTATCCGCAATTAAAATCTCTCGATAGCTTTAATACATTGCAAAGCCAGCTTGAAGGCACTGAAAACCGTATTGCAATCGCACGCCGTGATTATAATTCTGCGGTTCAAGATTATAATACCACTTTGAAAACATTCCCATCAATCATTTGGGCATCAACTTTCCAATCTGGTTCAAAGCCAATGCAGATGTTTACTGCTACTGCGGGCGCAGAAAAAGCACCCGAAGTTAAGTTTTAAAACATGGCCACTGCACAAGGTGCGGTAAGAACTTATTTTGCCGCACTATTTTCCCTTTTGGTGCTATTAACTGCGGGCTTTGCGCACGCTGCCCCAACATTCCCGCCATTAAGCGGGCGGGTGGTGGATGATGCACATCTTTTGCAGCCGCAAACTGCGGCGGCATTGGATCAACAATTAGCGCAAATTGAGGCCACATCATCCGATCAATTGGTTGTTGTTACACTGCCATCGCTTCAGGGCTATGAGATTGAGGAATACGGCTATCAATTGGGGCGCGCATGGGGAATAGGGCAGGCAAAACTAAATAATGGGGTCTTGCTTATTGTTGCCCCCAACGAACGCAAAGTCCGTATCGAGGTTGGTTATGGCCTTGAAGGGGTTTTAACCGATGCAGTATCACATCAAATAATCACCGAAAAAATATTGCCGCAATTCAAAGCCGGCAATATGGAGCAAGGGATAGTTGATGGCGTAAACGGCATTGATGAAATATTAAAACTTAGCCCCGAAGAGCAAAAGGCACGCGCGGCACAGGCAGGCATAACCGCCCAAAATGAACAGGCAAAAGCCGGCCCCGCCGATGCAATCGGGATTATAATATTCATAATCATCCTGCTTTTCATCTGGACGGTATTTAAAATTAGCCCACTTGATTTACTTTTCATTATACTTAGCAGCTCGGGTCGCGGCGGCGGTGGCGGCTTTGGTGGCGGTGGCGGTGGTGGTTTTTCCGGCGGCGGTGGAAGTTTTGGCGGCGGCGGCTCGTCAGGAAGCTGGTAGGATATTATGACTGTTGGTTTATCGCACGAAAAAAAGCACGAGATTTCACAGGCTATAAAGGCCGCCGAAGCCAACACTTCGGGTGAGATTTACTGCGTGGTTGCCCGTAAATCAGATGATTATAGCGTGTTTGCAGTTGTTTTTGCGGTTTTCTGGGCGATTATTATTCCGCTTTTGCTTGCTGTTTTCGATATTGATTTGGGGCGAATGGTTTCATCATTATTGGGTGGTTGGCAATCGGCGCAAATTGATAATGTCAACAGCACCAATATTTATTGGATTTTAGGTTTACAATTAGCCATTTTTATAATTACGGCATTGGTTGCGAAGGCAAATTTTTATACCGCGATTGTGCCAAAATTTTTCAAGCATCAAAGTGTTCATAAACGTGCGATGGAGCAATTCCTTGCGCATGGTATTCAACAAACCGCAGACCGCACCGGGGTTTTAATTTATATCAGCCTGAAAGAACATATTGTCGAAATCATTGCCGATAGTGGCATTCATGACAAGGTCGGCAGCGATTTTTGGGATAAATCGGTAAATATCATCCTTGAAAAAATCAAACAGGATGATTTAGCAGGTGGTCTTAAAGATGGCATCACCGAGGTTGGAAATGCACTCTCAAAACATTTCCCACAAAAAGAAAATGACGAAAACGAATTAAGCGATAGCGTCATTTTTATTTGATTAACTTTGTTTGTCGCCCCGCACTTCACCATTGTCATCCCGCACTTGTTGCGGGATCTAATGGTAAGACCCCGCGATATTTTTGTGCTCTTCGCCTTGTACGAAAACCGCTTCACACTTTTCCGGGCTCATCGTTATGCGGGGTGACAGGTGTAGGTATCATTAGATAATGGCATTTTACTTCCGATAAGGATTTTCCCAAATTTCTTCAATCGGTTTGTTAAATAGTGCCGCGATTTTATAGGCAAGATCCAAAGATGGTATGTGTTTGGAGGTTTCAAGCGCGATAATTGCTTGCCGGGAAACCCCCAATTTATCGCCCAATTCGGCTTGGGTGAAACCATGTTCTGTGCGTAATTCTTTCAGAATTTGTTTCATAATATGAACTCACTAGCCGCAAAGACCGGTATCAAGGCTTTTGAATACAAATTTTCCCAAAAGTGTAACAACACCATAAGAAAACCAGAAAATCACATACACAATCCATAATTCGATATGGCTAACTAGATTGAAATTTTCCAAGAAACCCCAAAAGCTGCACAGGAAAAGGGTTATGCCTGTTGAAATGATAAATATTTTTGCCATTGCGGCCTTTAAAAATTCATCACAATGATTGATGAAGCGTAGATAAGCGATAATTTGCCCACCAATTGCAAGGCTTGGGATAATTGCAATTATATATTTTATAAATAGTGGGGGATTAAGATTGCCAATCAAAAATGTCCCGCCGATTATTGAAATAACATATATTGTCATGCTGATGCCAAATTCAATATTATAGGCACTTTTTGCGTCTTTATAGCTTTTCATTGTTCTCTCCTGATGTTAGGCATACCTTACATTGGGCGATATGTAAGGTCAACATGACATGCTGTAAAAAGTTAGGTTTACCTTACATTTTTCTTGCTTGCTCAATCATTGTTCGCACTTGTTCAGGGGTAACACCAGAATTTCGCAAATATTTCAAACTCTGAGCCTTGTCGCGTTTGGCGAGGCGTTTGTCATCTGCGCCCAATAATAATTTATGGAATTGATAAAGTGGGACAGGCAGGGAAAGGAAATGTTGCAAAACCCTATGAATATGCGTGCTTTGGCGTAAATCTTCACCGCGAATAATGTGGGTGGTATTTTGGCGGGCATCATCATGAACCACGCAAAGATGATAGGATGCAGGCGTATCTTTACGCGCCAGAATTACGTCACCAAGTAATAATGGATCAATTTTTGTATTATTGCCATTTGTTTCGGTGAAAAATAATTCTTCATCACCCAATAATTCCTTGGCACGGCGCGCCCAAAATCGCCATGCAAAGGGAATGTTACCACCAATTTTTGCAATGGTTTCAGCGTCAATTTCTTTGTCACTATCGCGCAATACAAGGAAATTATCGGGGCCATGCGGTGCATTCATGGCGTCATAGGCAATTTCGGTGCGGGTCTTAAAACATGGGTATAACAGCCCAAGCGCTTTCAATCTTTCTAAATCGCGCGCATAATCATTAAAATGCAGGGATTGCCTGATTGGCTTGTCGTCCCATTTTATCCCAAGCCATTCAAGGTCAATTTCAATATCACGATAAAATTGCGGGCGCACGCGGGTTTGATCAATATCCTCAAAGCGCAGGATGAATTTACCATCATTCGCCCGTGCAAAATCATGTGCCAATAATGCCGAATATGCGTGCCCAAGGTGCAATTCACCGGTGGGGGAAGGGGCAAAACGGGTAATTATTGGCGTTAAAACTGCTTTTGTCATTTTTGTTTCAAGAGAATCGATTAACTTATATTCATTCAAAGGAGATTTGTCTTCAATAATTTATTCACGAGACAAATAATCAAAATAGATGGGGGCTGTGATGTCATCTAACCCCAGTGGGGTGTTCGACCCGTTTAATCACGCACAATTCAAAACTAATTTTCGTAAAAACGATTATCCCGTATTGGTGCTTAATGCCGATTATATGCCATTATCTTATTTTCCATTGTCCCTATGGTCGTGGCAAGATGCGATAAAGGCGGTCTATCTTCAGCGCGTTGTCGTGCTTTCAACCTATGACGAATATGTCCATAGCCCAAATATGGAAATGCGTATTCCCAGCGTGATTTCATTAAAGGAATATGTGAAACAGGACCGAAGCCTTGCCTTCACGCGCTTTAACCTCTTTTTGCGCGATGGTTTTAGCTGTGTTTATTGTGGCTCTAAAAAAGATTTGACCTTTGACCACGTTATTCCCCGTTCAATGGGTGGAAAAACCAATTGGGAAAATATCGTAACCGCCTGTTCAAAATGTAATGCCAAAAAGGGCGGCAGAACGCCAGAACAGGCAAATATGCCAATTCCATACAGGCCACAAAGACCATCACTTTATGCAATCCAAGAAACTGGTCGAAGGTTTCCGCCAAACTATCTGCACGAAACCTGGCTTGATTGGCTTTATTGGGACATTGAATTGGACGAATAATCCACCTATATTCAATTGATGAAAAATAAGTTTCTCTCACGTTTGTCAAAAGCATCGCTTGGTGGCGGCGTTACCTTTGTTGCAAGTGTGGGGCAGGCTTTGGCTCTGCTATTAAAGCTCGTGCTTGGATTGATAGTTTTACTAACTAATGCAATTAATCAAAAAAATGCAAAGAAGCCCCTGTTAAAAACCAAAAGCAGAGAGCAGGCATTGGAAGAATTTTTTATGGCAAAGAATAATTTTAATTTTGACCCCAAAGTTGACCCCAAATTAAACCTTGCGCGGATTCGCTTTGAAAAAGAGGTTGGCGCAATCCGCGAGCAAGAGCGCGAAAAAAAACGTAAATTCAACCGAATTGATGGCGCGTGGAAACTTATAAGTGTTGGCACTGGCCTATTCCTTGGTGGTGTGAC
This sequence comes from Hyphomonadaceae bacterium UBA1933, assembly GCA_002337085.1. GTDB lineage: Bacteria > Pseudomonadota > Alphaproteobacteria > Caulobacterales > Aquidulcibacteraceae > Pseudaquidulcibacter. The sequence continues at coordinate 1,156,627 of DDFH01000006.1, forward strand.
CATTGATACATTGCATGTTGGTGGTATTGGTCTTGGTATCTTGGCAGGGGCTTTTGTTGGCTGGATTGGTGCGGTAATTAATAACTTCATTGTAAAACAATCGAAAAATGATAATTATACCGTTGTCCCCAAGCGTGAGGCCGTAACCGCGCCGACAATTGTATCCAATGACTTGCCACAATCGCGTAATGAGCTTGTGCAGAAGGTTTTATTAGAGGCCGCAACCAATCTTCAAAAAATTGATGATACAATTGTAACCTTCAAGCACCCTGATTCAATCAATATTGTTACGCAGCTTGTTACTACGGGTAAAAGGATTATGGGCAAGGTTGCCGATGATCCCGATAAATTTAATATTGCCCAGCGTGTCTTTACCTATTATTCCAAAGAGGCAGTTGCCGTTGCCGCCAGCCTTGGCAAAATGGAAAACGACACCAAGCCCGATGTCGCCCGTATCCTAAGCACGCAATCGGTTTTACAAAAACTGGTATTATTGTTTGAAAGCACCGAACTAGAGCTTAAGGATGATGATAATAAAGCGCTTGATATTGATTTGAAATTGCTTGACCAATCTTTAAAAGCCGATTTAAAAATTAATAACTAGATGAATACAATCCATCAGGCAGAAAATCTATTATTTTCGGTTCTTGTACAAATCATCATTATGATTTGTGCGGCACGCCTTATGAATAATGTTTTCCGTAAGATGAAACAGCCAGGTGTAATCGGTGAAATTGTTGCGGGATTATTGCTTGGGCCATCACTATTTGGGCATTTTTTTCCAGATGTTTCAATTGCAATATTTGGTGTCAAGCCACACCCCGCCATTAGTGTTCTAAGCCAAATTGGGCTTTTGTTTTTAATGTTCCAAATTGGTTTGGATTTTGAATATAAAAATTTAAAAGATAGAAAAAACCGAAATCTGGTAACGACTATTTCCTTGGTTTCTGTGATTGTTCCCTTTATATCTGGCGCATTAATTGGTTATTTTTCACATTCATATTTTGCGCCAAATATTCCGCTAATTCCATATATTTTATTTATCGGAACCGCAGTTTCAATTACCGCAGTTCCAATTATGGGGCGCATTCTAAAGCAGTTTAAACTTGAAAAAACTGATATGGGATTGGTTGCCATTTCATCTGCGGCGGCAAATGATGTTGCCGGTTGGATTATATTGGCGACAATTTCGGCAATAAGCATAAATGAATTTGCCATTGGTCATTTGGCGCTACAAATTTTTGGCTTATTAATTTTAATCCCGCTTGCCAAATTTGTTTTGATACCTTTTGCCAATAATCTTACAAAAACAATCGATGAAAATAATCATGATATAACGCCAAATACGATGGCAATAATAATTATAATGATTTTGGCATTTGGTTTATATACCCAAAAATTAGGGATTTTCACCATTTTTGGCGGCTTTATGACGGGCTTGTTTTTCCATTATAACCACCAATTTTCAATTGCTTGGCGTAAAAATGTAACCAATTTTATCATGGTATTTTTATTGCCAATTTTCTTTACTTTTACGGGTCTAAGAACCAATGTTTTGGGTCTTGGTGCGCCAACTGAAATAATATGGCTTGTGATTATACTTTTGGCATCAATAGTGTCGAAAATTGTTCCGGTTTATTTTGTTGCGCGGGCATATGGTTATAAGGATGAGCAGGCAAAAATTGTCGCGATTTTGATGAACACACGCGCACTAATGGAATTAATCGTACTTAATGTTGGCTATGATTTGGGTATTTTGCCACAGAATATTTTTACAATGCTTACTATTATGGCAATTGTAACCACATTAATTACTGGCCCATTATTGAAAATAAGCCTGCAAAAAATGGGTCATGCAATTGATACCAAATTTGAAAGCTAATCTTTTATTTGCGCATCAGAGAAACGGTTGGCTTCTTTTAGTGGTTTGAATAATTTCATCCATGCACCCGCAACCGCAATTGCGCCAAAGCCACCCAAAATAACCGCCATTACAGGACCCAAGAAGCGCGCCGCAAGCCCTGATTGAAACTCACCTAATTCGTTGGATGCGGATATGAAAAGGGTTGAAACCGCGCCCACACGCCCACGCATATTATCAGGTGTTGCAAGCTGCATCAGGCTTTGACGAACATAGACTGAAATCATATCCGCCGCACCGGCAATCGCCAAAAAGAACGCCGATAAATAAAGCATGCGAGAGGCACCAAAGCCAATTGTGGCAAGCCCAAAAATACCAACTGCGCCAAACATCCAAAGCCCAACTTTTTCACGAATTGGATTTATTGCAAGCATTAGTGCAACAATTGCGGCGCCAACCGATGGTGCGGCACGTAAAATCCCTAATGCTTGGGCATTTTCATGCAAAATATCGCGTGCAAAAACCGGCATCAACGCGGTTGCACCAGCAAGCAAGACGACCGCCAAGTCTAATGAAATTGCACCCAAAACGATTTTATTATTCCAAACAAAGCCAAGCCCTTCTTTGATAAGGACGATGAATTTTTCTTGGGTTTTTGAATAATCTTGTGGTGGGGTTTTGGTTAAAAATATTACCAAGACCGCAATGATTTGTAATATCAAACAGGTTAGATAAACATTTACTGCGCCACTAATATATAAAAATCCGGCAATTGATGGCCCAATAATGCTTGCACCCTGAAAACCCAATGAATTCCATGCGATTGCTTGTGGCAATTCTTCACGCGGGACAAGATTGGGGCCAAGTGCGCTCATGGCGGGGGGTAAAAAGGCACGAATTACCCCAAAACCAGCCGCCACCGAAAAAATCATGATAAATGCCAAATGCGTTGGAGATTTTGTCGATAACATCAAGGTCGCCGATAAAATAACCTCAAGCAATAGGGCAAGAATGATTATAATTTTGCGATTATATTTATCGACCGCTTGACCACCAATTAATGATAGGAAAAACAATGGCACAAATTGTGCCAAACCAACCATACCCAAAAGGAAAGCACTTTTTTCAATATTCATGCTATCGCGGGCAAGGTTATATATTTGCCAGCCAATTGCAACAGCCTGCATTTGCAGACCCATGGACGCAATTACACGCATGAACCAGAATTGGGCATAGGCGCGGTGTCTAAAGACACCAAGCGGGGGGAGGCGGGGGGCTTTAATATTACTCACAAGATTTCTATCCGCCTGCTGCGACATTTTGGCAAGTATTGATAGCCGAAAAATACAGCTTTTCTGCATAAGTTGCTTTTAAAACCAACAATTTTATACCAAAGCGGCGCAGTAATTTTGGAGGCTATCATTACAGACCAAACGCCATATTATTTTCAAGATAATGCTGACAATGATGTTATTGTGGGCGCTTTATACGCGCGCGCATTTGGTCCGGCGCGTTTTGTAAAGGCGGCGCATTTTTTGCGCTTGGGAAATGTTTGTGATTATGACCTTTCTTATGTTGCCAAAATTGATGGTAAAATCATCGCCGCTTGTCGTATGTGGCACATAAAGGATGAGTTTGGCAACACGGCCGTTTTTCTTGGCCCAATTGCGGTTGAACGCCAATATCGGCATTTGCGAATTGGGCATGAATTGATGAAACTATGCCTTAATGCCTGTGACGCAATGGGTGTTAAAATCGTGCTTTTAGTTGGCGATTATTCATATTTTGCGCAATTTGACTTTGAACATGCGCCCAATAATCTTGTATTTCCGCTTCCAGTTATGGATGGGCGGGTTTTGTGGCGTAAAACAGAGAATGATGTGACCCTAAAGGGGCGGATTTTTCCCTTCCCGCCACCACATAAATAATGCCGCCATTGCAAGTAAGAATGCAATTATAGCAGGGTTTATAATCGGCCTTTTTTCAATGGCATTGGTGGATAATATTTTATTATCAATCAAATACAGCCCGTTATCAAATGTTGGTGTGTTGCGCGGTTTAAGGGAAATTTTTGGCATTGTGCCATTGGCCGCGCGCCCAATAAAGAATGCAGATGATGCGGTTTTTAGGATTTTATTGTTCAAATAATCGCGATTGGCGCGCAAATCATTTTCGGTAATTTCATCGCCGCCGCCTTTAATATTAAAGGCACTTAAATCACCATATGATGCGTGATACAGCCCATCGGCAATATTGGAAATTCCCATTGTAAAGCTGCGATTTTCGTCAAAATCAGGTTTGAAACTTTGCTTTTGCGTGCCGCCATCAAAATTCAAAACATCATCTTTATCGCTTTGCAAATTAATGGTGATTTGTGAAAAATCGCTCTGCATTGAAAGAAGGTTGTTTTCCAATGCCGGCTCACCCAAAAGCCAGCCTGTTGTATTGCGGAATAGCTCGCGGAATGGGCCACCACCTTCAAACCCGCGCTGCCATAGCCAAGATTTATCTGATAAGAGTGCCGCAACCCGACCTTTGCCAAAATATGACGTTATTAATAATGGCGCGCCATCACCACTCATAAGGACGTTGCCTTTTGGTGTTGCCTCTATAATTCGGGTCCAATTTCCCCATTTGCTTTGGTCATCTTTTAATGGCGCAGTAATGGGGTTTGCCAAGCCTTGTTGGGTTATTTGTGGGCTATACTCCTTATCGACCACTTTGGTCTTACCAGTGAATGGAAGCACTTGTGACAATGGTGTTGATAAAAGCCCCTCATTCTCCGCCTCTGATGAGCCAGCAAGCATTAAAAACGCACCGCCATTATCAACCCAATCCACAATATTTTGCAAATATTCATCGGGCAATGCTTCGATGCGGGTGAATTTATCAAAAACAATTAGGTCGAAATCAGCAAGACGTTCATTGAATAATTCATAGGTTGGAAAGGGGATGAGGGATAATTCATCATCGCTGGCATTCAAATCCTTATCAAAAGAGCGCATGATGGTGAAATGCACCAAATCAACATTGGGGTCGGATTTTAAAAGGTTGCGCCATGCCCGCAAACCCTCGTATGGATCACCACTTACAAGTAATACCCGCAATCTTTCACGAACCCCTTCAATATCTGTGGTGATATAATTATTATTATTACTTATTTCGCCATTAATCGGGGTTACGCTTATGGCGATTGGGGTTTTGCCCCGCTTTAGCACCGGGAAATTTAAATCAATTTCTTTATTAACCGCCGCCATTAATTTTTGTGGTGGTTGATTGCCAATATTCACAATCAATTCAGTGTGTTGCAACCCAAACCCATTTTCAATTATCTTTAGCTTTAGATGGGCCATTTGCCCAACCTCGGTCGCGACGGGGTTTTGGGTGATTTTTAAATAGATATCTTTTTCATCATTTGCGCCAACCAAAAGCTGATGCAATGGGAAATCATAATTCATGCGAACCGCATTTTTTATCAAACCATCGGTGATGATAATTGCGCCCGCGATTTGTTTGGGGTTTATATTTGATTTTGCTTGCTCTATTGCGCGGATTAGATTTGCACCATCACTTTTGTTAATCGCGGTTTCAATGATTTTCAGATTGGAAATTTTCCCCAATTCATCCATTAGCCTTTTGTGCGCAATATCTGCGCCATCAATGCGATTTGTGGCGCGCATTGATGGGGAATTATCCGTAACCACAATCACATAATTAGGTAGTGAAAAGGACTGATTTTTGATGATTTGGGGATTTAAAAGAATGATTGCCAGAAGTGCAAATAACATCCCACGTGCAATTTTGGCTTTGCCATTTTTAAAAATATAAAACCCAAGCCCAAATACAAGGATAATTATTATCCCAATTACATATGGAAGTTTTAAAATTGGGTCAAAGGCGATTTGGTGCAAATTATTCATTAGCGCCCCCGACCACGCAGGCGTTCAAGCAATAATGGAATGTGAACCTGATCGTTTTTATATTGCCCCGTAAGGGCGTAAAGATAGATATTTATTCCAACCCGAAACGCGAGTTCCTTTTGCAACTCGTCTCCATTAATCGCGCCAATTGGTGATTGATTTGCACCACTTGCCCAAACATAGGCAAAGTCACCATCGGTAATAATTATCGGCGACACCCCATCATTGGCGGTTAAATCGGTTGCCGAACGCGCCTCGACCCAAATATTGGCATTGCCAAAGCGGGCAGGGTAAAAGCGCAATAAATAAAAAGTTTTGTTTAAAACATGCTCTTGTGGAACTTTTTCAAGCGGTGGGATTTTTAATCCACCAAGGGCAATTTGCGTTATGTTTTGTGCTGTTTTAGCGTCACGCCCACCGCCGCGCGTATCAATGAAAAGCATCCCCCCATTTTCCATGAAGATATTCAATTTTTGCTTGGCAATTGGTGAAAGCGGTTGTGGCTTATCGGGTAATAACCAATATAAAACAGGGTAAAGTGCCAAATCATCCTTTTCGGGGTCTATTGCCTTTACGCCCGCCGGCTCAACATTGGTGCGGCGGGTAAGGGCGGATTTTAACCCCTCTAAACCCGCTTTTGCTTTTTGATTGGTTGCCGCATCAGGGGTGGCAATATAGCCCATAATCATATCATCGGTTTTAAGAGGCTGCGCCTTTGCGTCATGTGGTGATAATGGAACGCCAAAAGCAAATATTATAATTGCCAATGCCTTGCCCCAAAACCTACCGCGCCCAATAATAAAGGTTAAAAGCATTTCAATAAGCAAAAGCAATATTCCACCCAAAAGCAATAATGGCTTTAACAACGCTTGTTTGGCATTTTTTTCGGGCAATGCCCCAAAGCTATTATCAAATTTATAGGGTTTTAGGATGAAATCATCACCAATCATATTAAGGATTAAAGTCGAACCACCCCCCGAATAAATACCTGGGGGGTGGTTAATATCGGCTTTGATATTTTGCCACTCATCGGGAAGGATGGATTTTTGCCCCATTGGGTTTTGGTTGATTTTGCCATTGCCATCAATTGTTGCGATTGGCTGCATGGCTTGGGTCGGTGGCAGACTGGTTGCTGGAAGCCCGATATTTTGCGCGCGCAATAAAACCCGTTCCAAAATTTCATAAAGATATTTGGTTAAGCCAAGATTGGACCAGCCACCCATTAAACCCGTATGCACCAAAACCACATAGCCATTGCCAATTTTCTTTGCGCTTACAAGTGGGCTTTTATCCTTCATTTGCGCCCAAATTTCTGGCGGTTCACCGCCGGTTTCAAATACCGCAAGGCGGCTTATTTGCGCGTCATTACCAAGTTCAAGACCGTAAAATGGGCTATTGGTATCAAATGTGCCAATGCCTTTGTCATTCCAAGTAAAATTACCCGATAATATTTTGGCTTCTGGGCGGATATATTGTGGCAAAAGCCGTCTTTCCCCACTTTCCAATAATAATGGGCCAGAAAAGCGAATAATCATGCCGCCGTTTTGAATATATTTTTGCAATTCATCATATTCATTATCCGTGAATTTACCGCGATCGGCAAAAACAATGGCAGAGGGGTTTTTTGAAATTATCTTGTCCAAATTATCGGAAAATACTTCACCCTTTATATTGGCGGCGGTGGCAATATAGGTTTCATCTGCCAAAAGCGGGCTATCGAATGAATGTTTTTCAAAACCAATCAAGGGGCGGCTATTGAAAATATTTATTATTCGGGTTGCCCCGGCATTTTCTTGCCCACGGATACGCGCAAAATAAATTTCACGCCGCATGAATGCCGGAACTTGGATTATAGAGTTTGCACCAACATTTTGGGTGGTAACAATCTTCCCATCCTTATCATAAAAATCCAATATTGCTTTTGGCATCGCGCCCAAACCAGAAAGATTTATATTATAGCCATTATCATCTTCTTTGATATTTTTGATAATAATCAAATTTCGCTCTGGAGGGATAAGAATTAACGTGCCATTTGCAATGTCTTTAAGGCGTTTGATAAATTCTTCTTGCCCTTCATGATAGCTATTATCGCAAAGACAAATTACTATTGCATTGCCAGAAAAGCGGGTAAGTGCCTGATTAACGGCGATATAATTATTAAATACTGGTGCAGGGTTTATATTATCAAGTTCGGTTAATAAAGCGATGTCACTTTTAACCGAAAAATCCTGTGCCGCCCCTAATGAGGTTTTTATAAGCGTAAATTGCGCGGATGTACCAGTTTTTGCCGCTTCTGACTTTATGAAATTTGCAAGTTTTTGTTTGGCATTATTAAAATCATTGGCATTGCTAAAGCCGTCTTCAACCACAATTAAATAGTTTTTCGCTTGGGGTGTTTGGGTTTTATTGCCTTGTTGTGTGCTGAAATATGGTGCCGCCAAGCCCAAAACCAAAAGCAATATACCCAATGCACGCAAAATTTTAAGCCAAAAAGGCGCGTCATTGACCACACTTTTTTGTGCATCAAGCCCACGCAAAAATTCAAATGCTGGAAGGTTTTGTTGTTTTGGCGATGGGGGGATTATTTTTGAAATTATAAAAATTATTGGCAATGAAACCAATGCCGCCAATGCCAATGGGTAAAGTAAGTTCATAACTTCACCTCCTCAAGCAATAGTGCGTTTTGCCAAATTGGCATGATTTGATTTAAAATCTCCTGACCACAATAAATATTATGTATCAAGACGTTATTTCTATTTGCTAATTCTTCAAGTTTTGAAAAATGTTCTTGGTATTTGGCAATATATTGGGCGCGGATTTCATCACAATTTTCAATTAGAATTTTCTCATCGCTATCAATATTTTGAAATTCGATACGGCCTTTGAAATTAAATCCTGCCTCGTTTTCATCCTTAATAAGGCCAAGGATTATTTTATTCCCCGCCGAATTTGCCCTTTTGAATATGTTTTCAAAGATTGCTAAATCGCAAAGTCCATCATGGAAAATTATTGAAACCCCTTTGGGAAAATCTTTTGGTAATTCATCCCTCATGGACAAAAGGCTTTGGGTGATTGTAGTTTTCGATTTGGTGGTTTTTTTTTGCCCCGCCACCAAAACACTTTCCCCAATATCAAGTAGTGCAAAGCCAATTGATAGGGCATAAATATTGGCGATATTGCGTTTATTTGGGCTTTCGGGCGAATATTGCCAATTTATTCGTGGTGCTTGTAAGCAAAAGATTTGAAACCGGCGCGGGCTTTGTTGTTCTTTTTGTTTAACATATGCCTTGTCCGATTTTGCCGATTGGCGCCAGTCAATATTGGCGACACTTTCACCATTTGAATAGGGGCGAAATTGGAAAAATTCATCCGAATTTCCCGCCTGTTTTTTCGCATGAAAGCCAATTAATTGGGATGCAATATTTTGCGCAGACTTAACCAATATCGGGATTTCGCCCGCGATTGTGTCGGCAATAATATTCGCCTGATTATAAAGGCTTTCTTGCAAACCTTGCCCCCTAATCGTCAAATACCATATCAATTAGTTCAGATTTGCTAGTCCCTGATGAACGTCCATTCCAATTAAGCGACATACGGTGATTAAGTGCCGATTTGGCAACAAAATTCACATCTTCCAACGTTGGGGTAAGGTGACCACGCAATAAAGCATGTGCCTTGGCGGCAAGGATGATTGCTTGCCCCGCGCGCGGTGATGGCCCCCATTCAAGGCTATTTTTAACTTTTTCAAATTTTGTGGTTTGTGGGCGCAAATTGCGGACAATCTCTAAAACTTTGTCGATAATCTTTTCACTCGTTGGCATTGAACGCACCAATGCCTGAAGCCCCAATAATTCGTCATTTGCTAATGGGGTGAAGTCATTATCAAATTGTGTGCCGGTGGTATTTATTAAAACCTGTTTTTCGGCATCTTCATCAGGGTAGGGGACATTTATTTCTAGCAAAAATCTATCGAGTTGTGCCTCTGGTAATGGGTATGCCCCCTCATGTTCGATTGGGTTTTGGGTGGCAAGAACGTGGAATGGCTTTGGCAAATCATGGTTGACACCATTTATGGCGACTTTTCTTTCTTGCATCGCTTGTAACAATGCCGCCTGCGTTTTGGGGGAGGCACGGTTAATTTCATCGGCCATTAAAATTTGCGTGAATACAGGACCATTAATAAAGCGGAAATTACGCCCGCCTTTTTCATCTGTTTCAAGAACTTCGGATCCCAAAATATCGCTTGGCATTAAATCGGGGGTGAATTGGACGCGGTTAAACCCAAGACCGCAGGATTTGGCAATGGTTTCCACCAATAGTGTTTTTGCAAGACCGGGCATGCCAACCAAAAGCGCATGATTCCCACCCAAAAGCGCACAAAGACAAAGGTCAATTACATTTTCTTGTCCAAAAATAACGCCTTGGACAGAGGTTTTAAGTTTTTCTATTGAGGCAATGGCGCTATCGACGCTTTGTTTTGTGGCGGCGATGTTTTTATTTTCCAAAGCGGCATCGATTGCCATTTTTCACCTTTAATATTAAGAGACTTATGTATATTGCTATCAATAAGCCGAAATTTTTGCAATTACAATGTTTGGAACATGAATAATCACTTATCATATCTTTTAAAAGAAATTGCTGATAATTATGGCTTTGATAATGGGCAAAAGCCATTGCCGCCGGTGCATTTATGGCACCCTGAACATTGTGGCGATATTGGCATGGAAATCCGCAAAGATGGTTCTTGGTGGCATGATGGTGTTCGTATAAGCCGTGAAAAACTGGTGATTTTATTTTCACGAATCTTGCGCAAAGATGATGATGGTAATACCTATCTTGTTACCCCGCATGAAAAAGTAGTTGTTCGGGTTGAAGAGGCCCATTTCATAATAATTCGTGCCGATAAGATGTATGATAAAATCATTTTCACCACCAATTTAGGCGAAGTTTTTGAACTTGATAAAGAGCATCCGCTTTGGGTTGAAATTAATCATGAAACCAATGAACCGCGACCATATGTTATGGTAAGGGGTGGTCTTTTCGCACTTATAAACCGCAATGTGTTTTATGAGCTTGTCGATTGGGCGGATAATGAAAATGATAAATTGTCCATCACTTCAAACGGGCATAAATTTGAATTAGGTGATATTTAATGCGGCTAGAAGAATGGAAAAACCTATTACAAGCCAATCTCTTGCAGGATTTTACCCCTGATACGCAAAAGAATACGCAATTTAATCTGCCAATCTATGTTGATTTCAAGCATGATGAGTTGAAGCCGGCGGCGGTTTTAATCCCGCTTGTATGGCGGCGTGGGGATTTAAATGCGATTTTGACCATGCGTACTGCGCACCTTACCAATCATGCTGGGCAAATTGCCTTCCCTGGTGGGCGCATGGATAAGGAAGATATTGATTTAAAGCATACTGCGCTACGTGAGGCAGATGAGGAAATCGGTCTTAAAAGTGAATTTGTTAAAATCTTGGGTTCTGGTGATACCTATCAGACCAATACGGGCTTTTTGGTGCGGCCGGTTTTGGGGCTGGTTGCGCCAGAGGTTACATTACAAAAAAACGATTATGAAGTGGAAGAGATTTTTGAAATCCCGCTTTCCTTCCTTTTGAATAAAAACAACCATCGTGAGGAATTTTTTGAACGTGGTGGCACTCGTCGCAGCTATTTTGTGATTGAATATGGACGACATTATGTTTGGGGGGTTACGGCGGCAATTATACGGATGTTGGGGGCAAGAATTTTGGGGGAATTAAAATGAAAATCCCTGCCGCAACGCAATTCCTGCATGATGAAAGCGCACAAATAATATTCCGAATTTTAAATGGATTTGAGCAAGATTCAACGCGTTTTGTTGGTGGTTGTGTGCGTGATGCAATATTGGGGCGGGCAATAAAAGATATTGATATTGCAACCAAAATTCACCCTGAAATGGTTGCAAAATTGCTTGGTGAAAATAAAATCCGCTTTGTGCCAACTGGCCTTGAACATGGCACAATAAGTGCGATTCTTGGCGGGCGTGCGTTTGAAATTACAACATTACGCAAAGATGTTGCCACCGACGGGCGGCGCGCGGTGGTTGAATTTACGAATGACTTCACCCTTGACGCAATGCGCCGCGATTTTACAATAAATGCGCTATATTGCGATGAAAATGGCAATGTTTATGATCCATTGGGGCAGGGATGCGATGATATTAATGCCCATCTGCTGCGCTTTGTTGGCGTACCGCATGAAAGGATTGCCGAAGATTATTTGCGTATTTTACGGTTTTTCCGCTTTTATGCGCAATTGGGCAATTTCACGATTGATTTGGATGGTTTGTGTGCCTGCCAAGAATTGTGTGAAGGTATCAAAGACCTTTCGCGTGAACGGGTTTGGATGGAATTAAAGAAAATATTGGGTGCGCCATCCCCACTTGCCACATTGAATTTGATGAATGAATATAATTGTTTGCAAATGGTTTTGCCGTTTGCATATCAATTGGAAAATTTAACGCGTTTAGGTGAAATTGAAGAAATGCCGGATTTCACCCTGCGCTTAATGGCGATATTGCCCAAAAGCATTAGTATTATCGATGAACTTGCCACAAGCTTACGCTTTTCCAATGCCGAAAAAAAACGCTTTTCCGAATGGGCAAAATTTGACGTTTTAATAAATTCCGAAAATATCCATACCAATATATATTATTACGGTAATCAGACGGTTTATGATGGCCTTATTTGCCAATATATCGCAGGTGGTGGCGTAGTTGGCGATTTATTAAATATCGCAAAAACATTTACCGCCCCGAAATTTCCGGTAAATGGCGATGATTTAAAGCGCGCCGGCTTTAATGATGGCCCCGAAATTGGCAAAAAACTTAAAGAGCTTGAGAAAAAATGGGTCAAAAGCGGGTTTGAAATAACCAAAGCCGAATTATTGGGCGTGTGATTTATTTCGCAAGCCTTGCCAATAATCCCGCCTTTACATCATGCCATTCATCATCAATGATTGAATAATAGGCGGTATTGCGGATAATCCCGTTTGAGCGCAGCATATGTTTGCGGAATATCCCCTCAAACTTTGCACCAAGTTTTAGAATTGCGGTGCGTGAATGTAAATTATTCTCATCGGTTTTTAATTCAACCCGCATTGCGCCACTATCAAAGGCATTTTGCAATAATGCAAGCTTTGCAGCGGGGTTGATTTTTGTGCCATGAAATTTTGGTGCATACCATGTGCCGCCGATTTCACAGCCTAAATGAGAAGGGCGGATGGCCATGTAACAGCTTTGCCCCACATATTCACCATTTGGTGTCATTATGGTGTGGGCAATCCAATTGCCACTTTGGTGGCGCTCCATAACGCTTTCAAGGTATTTTTTAACCGATGCAATTTCGCCATCAATGGCATCGACATAATGCGTCCAAATTGCGGGTTCTGCCCCCGCCTGTGCAAGGCCATCAATATCGCCCACTTCAAATGGGCGTATTAAAACAAATTCATTTGCAGTTTTTACAGGTAAGAGCTTCATAATTTCTCATTAAAGCCTTATTCATGTTATTGAAAGGTTTGTTTTGCTAAAAGGCATTATGGATATTGTTTCCATATGCGATTTTCGGGGTAAAGATGAAAAAGTTTGAATTAAAATATTTTTCGGGTTTGATTTTAACTGGTGCTGTGCTTGGCGCCTGCGCAACCAGCAATAATTCTGTGGCGCAAACTGCGGCGACTACACCACCTGTAACAAGCCAAACCACCACCCCAACTACTGCAACAAAACCTGCTGAATCAATGCCTGCTGAAACCAATTCCACAGCGCCAAGCGTAGGTGGAAAAATCAACTTTAATGCGGGTCGGGTTTCAACTGATACCGTATTGCCACCGGTTGACGATCCATTATTGCAAAGTGCGACACCGCAACCAGTTGCAGAGCCACAAGCACCACCTGCACCAACGCGCCCTTTAACACCTGATGAAATTGCCAAAGAAATCGCGCCAAACTTTGATGTTGCCAAGGATTATAACCGTTTGGTGCAATGTTATGGCACGCTTGATTTCACATCCGCCTTTATGCAGGTTCGTGCTTCAAAACCTGGTGCTGCACCACAATTAAAAGCACTTGCCGGACAGCTTGACGGTCTCAAAAAAGGTATGCAGCCATTTGTTTTGGCGGCATCAACCGTAAAGTCGGAGGCAAAGTTCCGCGCCGATTATAGTGCGGTTTCAACCAAGGCACAAAACCAATTCTTTACAGCACCCAACCCCGATGCCTTTATGCAAAGCAAATTACAAATGGCCAACGCCTGCCAACAAGATGCCCGCAAATGGGCAGGGGTTAAATAATTACGGATTAAGAATTACGAATTACGAATTTTGTCATGCCGCACTTGTTGCGGCATCTCGTGAATTTTAAGAGCAAAATCAAAAGACCCCGCAATGTACTGCGTTTATGCGGGGTGACAAAAGGTTATAAAAACTTTAGCCCTTAATCATCTCCACCCATTCGGCCTCGGTTAAAACTTTTACTCCAAGGCTTTGGGCTTTGGTTAGTTTTGATCCGGCCTCAGCACCCGCCACCACATAATCGGTTTTGGCGGAAACCGAACCCGATACCTTTGCACCCAAATTAATTGCCTGTTGTTTGGCTTCTTCGCGCGATAGGGTTTGTAATGTGCCGGTGAAAACCACGGTTTTTCCGGCGACTGCGGTATCTTGTTTGGCGGCGGCAATTTCGGTGATTGTGACCTGTGATAATAAGTCATTCAGACCCGCCAATGCACGATCACTTGTGAAAAATTCGATTAATGCATCGGTGGCAACTTCGCCCATGCCATCTTGGGAATAAAAGTCGATATAGGCTTGTTTTGGTTTGCCGTTTGCGGCGGATTTTACGATTTTTACAAATTCATTTGCATCATGGAAGTGCGCCAATAATGCCTGTTTTGCCTTGGTATTAAGACCAGTTACGGGGCGAAGTGTTTCAAGTAAGTCGCTATTAAATAGATTATTTGGTGGCGATATTTTTTCCGCCGCCTCAAGTAATTTATCACGCATAACGGGACCAAGACCATCTATTACCGAAAGCCTTTGGAAATCATCACCTGGGCGGGCGCCTGAAGCATCAATCACCGCCTGTTTAAACCTGTCCCAAGAGCCAAAGTTTCGCGCCAAAAGCCCCGATGTGGTTTGTCCGATATGGCGTATCCCAAGGGCGTAAATAAACCTATCAAGCCCAATATTACGCCGTGCCTCAATGGCAGTAATGAGGTTATTGATGGAGGTTTCGCCAAAACCTTCAAGTCCCTCAAGTTGCTCGCGTTTATCTTTAAGGCGGAAAATATCGGCGGGGGAAGAAATTAATCCTTTTTCAAGGAAAATTTCAATTTGGCGCGGACCAAGCCCATCAATATCATAGGCAGTGCGCGAAACAAAATGTTCCAAATGGCGTTTCTTTTGATGCGGGCAATCATATTCGCCTGAACACCTTGCCGCCACCTCGGTCTCACCGCTTTCTTTGTCGGTAATCCGTGAAACCACGGTTTTAAGCGGGCAGGGGCAGATATGCGGGAAATGGAACTCAACCGCATCATTGGAGCGCAAATCCTTATCAATGCCGATAATTTGCGGGATAACATCGCCCGCACGTTGCACAAAAACCGTATCGCCAATGCGAATATCAAGTTCGTGAATATAATCCTCATTGTGAAGGGTGGCATTTGAAACCATAACCCCACCAACCGCAACTGGTTCAAGCCGTGCCACAGGGGTCAAAACCCCGGTGCGCCCAATTTGAATATCAATATCCAATAATTTGGTTTTGGATGGCTTGGCGGGGAATTTATGCGCAATCGCCCAACGCGGAAAGCGGGTAACAATCCCAAGCCTGTCTTGAAGTGCCAAATCATTGACCTTGTAAACCACGCCGTCAATTTCATAGCCCAAATTGTCGCGTAATTCGCCAATATGATTATAATGGGCAATTAATTCATCGGCATTATCACAGATTATTGTCAATGGGTTGGTTTTAAAACCCCAATTTTTAAGGGTTTCAATCAATTCCATTTGGGTTTTGGCGAATGAAGCGCTTTCAAACCCTGTGGCATAGGCAAAGAATTTTAGCGGGCGGGTTGCCGTCACTTGGGCATCAATTTGCCGCAAAGACCCGGCCGCCGCATTGCGGGCATTGGCATAAATTTGCGCACCCTTGGCAATTTGGTTTTGATTTAATTCATTAAAGCCGGCATCATCCATATAGACTTCACCACGAATTTCAATTTCTTCGGGCGGGCTATCGGTATTTAAAGTGCGCGGGATTTCAGGGATTTGCAGAACATTTGCCGTTACGTCTTCACCCTCTTTACCATCGCCGCGCGTTGATGCGGTTTTTAAAACCCCATTCACATAGGTAATTGATAATGAAAGCCCGTCAATTTTCGGCTCGGCAGTGAAGGGAAGGGCAGTGGCGGCTTCAAGCCCCAAAAACTTCCGCGCCCGATCAACAAAGGCGGTGACATCATCTTTTGAAAACGCATTATCAAGCGATAACATCGGCACATGATGCGTATGTTTTTTGAATTTTGTTGATGCTTTGGCACCAACATATTTTGAAGGGCTATCATCACGAACCAATTTTGGAAATTTTTGCTCAATCAGTGCGTTGCGGCGTTCTAGTGCATCAAATTCGGCATCAGAAATATGTGGCGCATCATCAACATAATAGGCATCGCGGTGCATCCGAATTTCGCCTGCCAATGCCGCAAGCTCTTCACGCGCCATATCATGGGTTAGGTTTTCAACGGGGGTGTTGCGATATTCGCTCATTGGTTTTCCATTAGTGATTTTGCCGCCTTGCGCGCTTCTTCGGTTATGATTTCACCAGCAAGCATTCGTGCGACTTCTTCCACCCGTTCGGAATCGGAAAGGCGAACAACAGTGGTGCGCGTCATGCCATTTTCCACCCGCTTTTCAATACGCAAATGATGGTTTGCCCGCGCCGCAACTTGGGGGGAGTGGGTGACACACAAAACCTGCGCATTTTTGGCAAGCTCTTTTAGGCGTTTACCAACCGCATCGGCGGTTGCCCCCCCGATACCTTGGTCAACCTCATCAAAAACCAGTGCCAATGTGCCGCTTGTTGCCGATAAAATTACCTTCAAAGCAAGAGAAAGCCGCGATAATTCACCGCCCGATGCAATCTGGCTTAATGGCCCAAAGCCTGCGCCAGGGTTGGGTGCGATTTCAAAACGAACTTTATCAATACCCTTTGCCGCAATTCGCGATGCATCACTTTCAAATGCCGTATTAAACCGCATTTTTTCAAGTTTTAGTGGGGGCAGCTCGCCAATAACTTTTTCATCGAAAATTTTTGCGCCCGATTTGCGTTTTTGTGATAATGATAATGCCGAATTATCATATTCATCTTTGGCGACTTTAAAGGCTTTTTCGGCCTTTAATAATTCCTCATCACAATTATCGATTAGCGATAATTTCTCGGCAATTTCTTCTCTTTTGCGCGGTAAATCATTGGCAATAACGCCGTGTTTACGTGCCGCACCACGAATGGCAAATAGGCGTTCTTCGATGCGCTCAAGCTCTTTGGGGTCAAGGTCAATTGAATAGCCGAGACTTTGCAAATTGCCCAAGGCATCAGCAATGTTATTTTGTGCATGTTCAAGGGAATTAATCGCCGCCTCAACAAGGCCATTTAGCTTTTTGCCATTTTCCCCTTCAATTGCGCCAATCTTTGACATGGCGCGTGAAGCAATACCCAGATAATTTTCAACCTTGCCGCCTTCAATGGCCTCAAGAGCTTCTTTGATGGTTTCGGTGATGCGTTCAGAACCCATTAAAAAACGGCGTGCGCTATCTAATTCTTCTTCTTCGCCAATTTGTGGGTTTAAATCATTTAATTCTTTTAGGATATGCGCAAGATATTCACGCTCCGCCCCCGATTGCCCCATGCGCTCTTGGGCGGCTTTTAGATTTTGGCGGGCGGTTTCAAAGGTTTTGAAGGCATTATTTACCGCCGATATGGTTTGTGTGAAATCATCACCCAATTCGTGCAATAAAAAGGCATCAAGCATCTCAAGATGCTTGCCTTCATCCATTAAACCAATTGCCGAATGCTGCCCATGAACTTCTAAAAGGGCATTACCAACCCATTTTAGAAGTGCTGCTGAGACGGGGACATCATTGATAAATGCCTTGCTCTTGCCATCGGTGTTTAAGGTGCGGCGCAATATTATTTCGCCATCTACCGCAATATCGGCCTCACGCAATATTTCGTTGACTGTATGATTTGCGGCAATGCTAAATTCGGCACTTATGACAGATTTATCAGCGCCCGCCCGCACCAAGCCTTTTTCGGCACGTTCACCCAGTGCAAGCCCAAGACCATCAAGCAATATTGACTTACCCGCGCCGGTTTCACCAGTAAGCGCAGTAAAGCCCGACCCGATTTCAAGGTCAAGCACATCAATCAAAACCACATCACGAATCGATATTTCACGCAGCATTTGTGTTAATTAGCCTAATTTATAAATTTAAAAAATATTGAAACTGCCACAATACATGATTAAGCGATAAATCAGGATTTTTACTTTCTATATATTCCAGGCAATTTCAAAATTTCGGAATATAAAAAATCAATCAATGCCCGCACTCGCTTTAAATTATTTCTCTCAGGGACAATTAGCATATTAATTTCAACTGGCGAAACTTTATATTCGGGTAAGATTTGGATTAGCTTGTTTTGCTTTAATAAATCGTCGATTAGCCAAATATGCGATATTCCTATACCGCGCCCATTTTCAATTATTTTCCGCGCCGCTAAACCATTATCAACAGAAACATTGCCCTTTATACCTATTTCATGAGTCTTACCTTCGGGGGTAGTTAATTGTAATATATTACAATTAAGCAAATTTGACATGCTTGCAAACTGATGATTTTGAAGGTCTTTAATGGTTCTAGGCAGTCCAAATTTATTAATATATTCAGGTGACGCTACTAATAGGCGCTGACTTTTACCAATTGGTTTTAGTTTTAGGCTACTGTCAACTATGCCACCAATTCTGATGGAGAAATCAACACCTTCTTCGATTAGATTTATTTTTTCATCGGTCAAATTAATGTCGATTTCAATTTCGGGATATATTTCTTGAAATCTTAGAATTATTTCCATTATGTGGGTAACACCAATTGCGACACTGCATGAAAACCTTATTTTGCCAGAATTTGCATTCTTTTTCAGACCAACTTCTTCGTTGGCTTGTTCCAGTAGTTTTAGGATTTGCAGGCATCTATGATAATATATCATGCCTTCGTTGGTGATTTTCAGATTTCTTGTGTTACGGCTTAATAATGAAACTCCAAGTGCTTTTTCAATGTCTTGCAAATGCCTGCTTATGGTTGCCTGTCCAGTTTTGAATTCACGGGCAACCGCGCTTAAATTCCCTCGCTCGACTATGCGAACATAGGTTTTCATTTTATCGATTGTAACATCTGGTGCTAGATTTAATTTATCCATTTTATGAAATAATAATATCCATTATGTTGATATTATAAAGTAATCAAACTCGCATTAAATAGCAATCTCCAAATTTAAGGAGAAGATAATGAAAGTATTAATCGTTTTTGCGCATCCAGAAGAATTATCGCTTAACGCATCTCTAAGAGATATTGCCATCAATCAGTTAGAAATAGATGGGCATGAGGTAAAGGTAAGTAACCTTTATAAGCAGAACTTTAAACCCATAATTGATAGGGACGATTTCAAAAACCATACTGAATGTCGTTTGAAAATCCCATCTGCCTCAAGCAAGGCATTTCAAGAAAATGCGCTTACAGAAGACGTTTTATCGGAGCAAGAAAAATTATTATGGGCCGATGCCGTGATCTTACAATTTCCTCTTTGGTGGTTTTCAATGCCAGCAATTTTAAAAGGTTGGGTTGAACGGGTTTTTTCTTTTGGCTTTGCCTATGGTGTTGGTGAGCATAGTGACAAAAAATGGGGCAATCGTTATGGAGAAGGTGTGATGGCTGGTAAGCGTGCTATGCTGTTGCTAACTATTGGTGGTTGGGCTGAACATTATTCAGAATTTGGAATAAATGGGCAGATTGATGATTTATTGTTTCCAATTAATCATGGCATTTTGTTCTATCCTGGTTTTGATGTGTTGCCGCACTTCGCCATACACCGTGCCGATAGAATGGATGATGAAACTTTTGAAAAAACCGCGTCAGAGTTACGGCTGCGCATGGCGGGGCTTTTTACGCAAAAGCCAATTGCATACTGCAAACAAAACTTTGGCGATTACACAATACCAGACATGCAATTAAAACCAAGTTTAAGAAAAGATGGCTTTGGCGGCATAAGAGCCCATATTAAAGGCAATTAAAGGCGGTTATTCCGGTTTTAAAGCTTTACCTTTAACGTCTTTTATTTTTTGCTTTTTCTCATGCTTATCGCCAAATAAACCTTTTTTGGTTGGTTTAACTTTTGGTGCATGACCTTTTGAGGTCAAAAGCTTGTAAGAGCGTTCATACCATTCAGAACCAGGATAGTTATAACCAAGAACTGCACCGGCTTTGGTTGCCTCATCAACAAGACCCATTGCAAGATATGATTCAACGAGGCGGTGCAGTGCTTCTGGCACGTGGGTGGTGGTTTGATACAAATCAACCACGCGGCGGAAGCGACCAATTGCGGCAATTGGGTTATCATCATTTTCAAGATAATAACGACCAATTTCCATTTCTTTACCTGCAAGCTGGTCACGCGTCATATCCATTTTCATACGAGCATCCTTGGCGTATGCGGTGTTAGGATAACGTTGTGCAACTTCATTTAAAGAGGCAAGTGCAAGTTCGGTCATGCGCTGATCGCGACCAACGTCAGTGATTTGTTCAAAATAACAAATTGCAATCAGATAATAAGCATATGCCGAATTATCCTGATTTGATTGATACATTGAAATAAAGCGGTTGGCGGCGGCAATTGCATCCTCATACTTATTTTGTTTGTAATAAGTATAGGCCGACATCAAAATCGCGCGGCGCGCCCATTCCGAATATGGGTGCTGGCGGTCAACCTCTTCAAAGCCTTGGATGGCGTCTTCATAATTTCTCTTATCAAGCTGATCGCGGGCATTATTATAAAGGTTTTCAACCGGACGCTCAACATAAACGGGGGCACGATTCTTTTTTGAACCGATAGACTGACAACCTGTAAGGGCGGTTGAAGCAATCAAAATAGCTGTAATTAAAAGGGTAGCTTTGTTTTTCATTATTAAATCGCGCAATTTGAACCAAATCTTTTTAAACTTGAAACGGTTTACATAAGATTTTGCAATTAAAAAAGTCACAAACTCATCATTTTACGTAAAATGGCGGATTTTTAATGATAATTAAAGACCTGCGGCCGCAAACAAGCGTGTGCTAACCGGTTGGGTGACAACGCGGAACGCTTTTTGATTTGTCATCAACGCCTTAACAAGTGCCACATTCATGGCGTGACCAGACTGACTTGCAATATATTTACCAAGAATCGGATAGCCAGCCAGTGCCAAATCGCCAACTGCATCAAGTGCCTTATGGCGCACAAATTCATCATCAAAGCGCAGGCCGCCTTCATTCATGATTTTATCGCCATCAATAACCACGGCATTATCAAGCGAACCACCACGGCTTAGACCCATTGCGCGCAAAGCCTCAACCTGATGCAAGAAGCCAAAAGTACGGGCAGGGGCAATATCACGAACAAAGCCATTTTTAGTGCCATCAAAAACAGCACGTTGCAGGCCAATTGCTTCGCTATCAAAATCAATGCTTACATCAAGTGTGAAACCTTCAGAAGGCTCAAGGCGTGCGATTTTTGCACCATCTTTAACTTCGATGGGTTCAAGAATTTCGATGAAATGGCGCGGCTCGTCTTGTGAAGCTAAACCAACGCTTTGGATAAGATCGATAAAGGGTTCGGCCGAACCATCAAGAATTGGAACTTCAGGGCCGTCAATTTCAATAAAAGCATTATCAACGCCCATACCAGTAAGTGCAGAAAGCACATGCTCGATGGTGGCGACAGAATGCCCAAATTCATTGGCAATTGATGTGCCAAGTTGGGTTCCAGTTACATTTGAACCAAGGGCAGAGATGCGCGCCTCACGCGGTAAAACGTCGGTACGAATGAAAACGAAGCCAGTATTTACAGGCGCAGGAAGCAAAGTAAGCGTAGCACGTACGCCAGTGTGAACACCAACCCCAATGCATGATGCGCTTTTCTTTAATGTTTTTTGCAACTGGCAAATATTTTCGTGTTTCACTTTATTTCCCCTGCCATATAATGGACAGTTAATGCCCGCACATCGCAGGCATAATTCAATATAATAGCCACTGCCTGAATATTCATTAAACATCAAAACAAACACTGTTTCTAAATGTTACGGTTCTTGAAAAATATGAATAACTTGATGTTTTTATTATATTTTATCTATTATGTTGGGGAAAAATTAGCTGCAATTTATTCACAATCCAACAAATATCTAACTTTATATCGGTTACAAAAAAATCAGCTTGCGACAGCTTGTCACTATTGCAAATTATTAGCAATAGCAATAAAGAAGGGCGGTATAACCGATAGGAGAGGGCATTGGAGAGTAAGGCAAAGCTGGGAAATAAAGCAAAATTTATGGTTTCGACTTGCATATTCGTTCTTACGGGGGTGGCAAATGAAGCTTTTGCCCAAGAAGGCAAGACACAAAACGATGATGCAGTAATAACAACTCGTGTAATTAAAGTTGATGGTGATTCAAAAGACGCGGAAGTTTATCAAGGTGGTACTGGCATAGATGCCGGTAAATCGGCGTTTAATAAAATTGGGATTGATGCCCTTACAAGTGGTACTGGCGATGTAAACGAGATTTTGCGGGTTTTACCGCATGTTGAGTTTGATAAAAATGCTTATAGTACAGACAAAGCCGACATGTTAGATTTGAGGCCACTTGATATTTCAATTTCAGGCGGTTTAGCATTTCAAAATAATATCATGATAGATGGCATTGGTGTGGTTTCGCACTTGGATACAACTGAAAGTCCAGCGACGCATTATGATAAAGTAGCGTCAGGAAAAGCGCAATTTCAATGGGTCGATTCAGCGCTTATTGATAATGTTGAGCTTCATGATAGCAATATTTCTGCACAATATGGTGGCTTTACTGGTGGGGTTTTGAACATAAAAACCCGCACGCCAAAGGGTGTTTTTGGTGCTGAATTTTATACTACATGCACCAATAGTGACTTAATTTCTTATGAAATAAATAAAAAGACTCGTGCCAATACTGCGGGGCAGACGCTTGCCGATGAACCTGATTATTCACGTTGTAATCATAGTTTAACCGTTGATTTGCCAGAAATTTATGGGTTTAACACCATGATTTCACAAACATATCAGAATGCGATTGATGTCGATTATCGTGATGTAAAATATGGTGGCGGTGCATATAATGAAAAGTCCACTTCTAAATCTACTCTGCTTAAGATTCAAAGAGATTTGGGTGATTTTGCAACATTGGATTTTCAATATACTTATGCGCCGTATACCACTACTTATTCTGGAACTAATGCCTATCAAAATACCATTGTAACGCATGGTAGTGGTGACAGGGCGGCAATAAATCTTAGAAGCATAAATAGTAAAATCTTTGGTTCTGAGGAATGGAATATTGGTTTTACTTACAATAAAAATGATGGCGGACGCGACGCACCCCCAACCAATCTGGTTTGGCCTTCGACACCTCTCATATATACCTGTGGCAATGATACTTGTACATCTGGCGGCTTTGGTAGTTTGGCGCAAGAAGAAACTGATTATAAGCTTAATGCATCGGCATTGTGGCGTCTTCCGGTTGGTAAATTGCGTTTGGGCATTGAGTACGGTCATATTGATGCGCTGGCACAACGGTATCAAGAAAATGATGCGTATCGTGCAATAGGAACAACTATTAAGGCACTTGGGTCGCGCCCAACAGTTATTTCAAGTTCAACTGTCTGCTTGGATAAAGCAGATGTCGCATGTCTTGATGGTTTTGGTGCGCTTGAATATCGTCTTAGCTATACACCATACAAGGCTGAAGTAGGGCTTGATAATATAAGTGCATTTGCCGAGTGGAAAGCAGATTTTGGTAAACTAGAAACCCGTGTTGGCGGGCGTGTTGATTATTCATCATTCTTGAAAAATACTGATTTTTCGCCGCGTTTATCACTATCTTATGATTTTGGTTACTTAAAGCTTACAGTCGGGGCAAACCGTTATTATGAAGATGATTACCTTGGCTATGCATTAAATGAGCAAAAAACCGGAACTATTATTTATTATCGCAATCCAATAATTGCAAATGGAAAGCGGCAATATTCAAACTCAAACTGGATTGTTTATAACGAAACAAGGCAGGCAAAATTTACGGGGATTGATTTAAAAACCCCATATTCTGATGAATTAACCGCCGCACTTAACTTCCGTTTGCCTTATGATATTGATACCCAAATTAAATTTATTTACCGCGATGGAAAGGATGAATTTGCGTATCAAAATGGCGTAAAAGTATCTTATGTGAATGCGCTGGGCGTTAATGCAACTTATTCAACTTATGTCCCCAATAATGATGGTCAATCGCATTATGAAGGCATAAGTCTTGAATTAAATAAGCGCGTTTCAAACAATTTGGCATTGATTGCAAATGCGGCATGGTCTGAAACACGCCATAATGTTGTTAATTATATGACTTCATTTGAAGATAGTGCGGCGGCAACCACAATGATTTATTATAATGGTTCTGTCATGTCGCTTTATGACCTTGATTTGATTACACAGGCTGAAAATTTTGCAACACCTTTAAAGATTAATGTTGGGTTGGTTGGCAAATTCTTTAATGATAATCTAAAACTTGGTGCATATTCACGTTGGAGTGATGCATATAAAACCATTGATTCACTTGGTTTTTATACCCCAGTTGCCGTGGGCAATGTTACAACTAGATATTTAACTTATGGCAAAGTGAAATATAGCGCCATAACCCAATTCGATATCAATGGCTCGTATCGTTTTATAAATCAGTCTGGCATCAATGTTATGGTTGAAGGTAGCGTAACAAATCTATTCAGCACAGTGCAAAAGGATGAAGTTCTCTCCGCGAGCGAACCCTATCAAAAAGGACGTACAATATGGCTTGGGTTAAGAGTAAAATACTAAAACATAGGTTTAAGTTATTGTTTGCAATTTTCGTTGCAAGTGGCTTGACGGTGGCAGCGGTTTCTTATGCCGCTGATGAGCAACTTTTTTCAATGCCGTCAATTGCCGAATTGCGCAAAATTTATTCTGGTAAACCCGAAACTTGGCCCAAGCCTTGGCTTGAAAAAGGGGCGAAATACCGCGAACTTGGCCCTTTGCCAGAAGTCAAATATCCCGTAGATAATCAACCATCGAAAGAACGGGCGGATTTAGGGCAGAAATTATTTGATAGCCCGATTTTATCTGAATCTGGTCAATTTGCCTGTTCATCATGCCATAATCCCGAATTGGGTTTTGGGGATGGCATAAAAACCGCATTTGGGCATGATAGACAACGTGGAAACCGCAATAGCCCACATCTTTATTCTGTTGCCTGGCAAGACAGCTTCTTTTGGGATGGCCGTGCCAAAATCCTTGAAGAACAGGCAATGGGGCCAATTCAAAATCCAATTGAAATGGCGGCAAATCGTAAAACCATTGAAACCCGCCTTAATCAAAGTGCGGAATGGAAGGCGGGATTTAAAACTGCATATGGAATTGATGAAATTCGTCTTGAAGATGTTGCCCGCGCGCTTGCTAATTATGAACGCACATTAAAACCACGCCGCAATAAGTGGGATTTGGTTTTTGAAAAACAGGGTATCGACGCACTTAATGACGATGAACTAAAAGGGTTGCATTTGTTCCGTACCAAGGCGCGCTGCATGTCTTGTCATAATGGCCCTTTGTTCACCGATGATAAATTTCACAACCTTGGTTTAACTTATTATGGTCGCAAGCTTGAAGATAAGGGGCGCTTTAACGTAACTTCACAAAAAGAAGATTTGGGGCGTTTTAAAACCCCATCATTACGAAGTGTTTCGCGAACTGGCCCTTATATGCACAATGGCCTTTTCCCAAGCCTTGAGGGGGTGATAAATATCTATAATGCTGGCGCTTTTCATCCGCAGCCGACCGATAAACAAGTGAATGACCCATTATTCCCTATGACGGATGAAATGTTGATCAAGCTAAATTTATCAGATGATGAGAAACAACAATTATTGGCATATTTAAAAACACTATGATGTCGATTTCACAAATTGAACCTACAAAAATAGCAAAGCAAAGGGTGGCGAATTTTTTAATCGCCGCCCTGTGTTACCTTTTGCTATTTGTTTTCATATTTAACGTTAAGGCCGCAGTAATCGAGCTTAAAGAAAGCGGAACTATATTATTTGCATCATCCGAAATGATAAGCAATAACAATGAATTAAACGAGTATGTTAAAGAAGACAATGCAAATAAAAAACCGTTGCTAAAGCCGATTGGTAATGATGTTTATCCTACAAAATCAACGCTTGTTAGGGATGTTAAAAACATGCCAAATATGGCAGATGATTTTATCCCATCGCCGCAGCCAGTTGCAATTTTGGCATCTTTAAACTTTCCAAATGAATTGCAAACAGCAAACCAAGCATTTGATAATATTGCCGTAAATAAGATTAGTGCCAATGCAAATTCACAATCGATTGAGAAGCCGCACAGTGTAAAAGAAAACAACAATATTAAAGATGAAATTGATGTCGCAAAGTCCCAATATATTGAAAAAATCATTGCCCGAATAGAGCGTAAAAAGGCCTATCCATTAAGGGCGCGTGAACTAAAGATGGAAGGGGTTGTGATAATCAGCATGAAAATATCTCAAAATGGGGTTTTATCGAGTGTAAGAATTGTAAAATCATCAAACATTCAAATGCTTGATGATGCAGCATTAAATGCGGTGAAAAGTGCTGCACCATTTGAAAAATTTCCATACAATATTGTGAATGACAGCCTAAGTATAGAAACCCCAATTGAATTTGAAATTAAGGTGTGATAGTTGCTTAATTTCATCAAGAGTTAGGCACAATGATTTGACGCCTGACACCAACCTGCTTTCCCGCAAGGTGGTGCCCCGTTTGGGGGATGTGGTCGTACCGACAAAAAGGGGTCACTTTCACGTCAAATCATATAAATTTAAAGGAATTAGACGTGACAGCACAGGATATTAAATCTTTCGCACCAAAATTTACGGGTCAACAATTTGCATCCGATAATTATTCTGGCATTTGCCCAGAAGCATTACAGGCAATGGTTGAGGCCAATGCGGGTTCTTGTGCCGCATATGGGCAAGATATTTGGACCGAACGGGCGGCAAATGGCTTTCGCAAATTATTTGAAACCGATGGTGAAATGTTCTTTGTGTTTAATGGCACTTCGGCAAACTCATTGGCACTGGCATCATTATGCCAATCTTATCATGGTGTGATTTGTACATCTTTTGCCCATATTGCGACCGATGAATGTGGCGCGCCGGAATTTTTCTCCAATGGCTCAAAATTATTGGTGACGCAAACCGAAAATGGCAAATTGACACCAGATGATGTGCGCACAATTGCCAATTCGCGTGTCGATATTCACTTCCCCAAGCCCCGCGTTGTAACCATTACCCAGCCCACCGAAACCGGTGAAGTGTATTCAATTGATGAAATCAAAGCGATTTCAGAAGTATGCAAAGAATTGGGTCTAAAACTTCATATGGATGGTGCGCGCTTTGCCAATGCTTGTGCGGCACTTGGCTGTACACCTGCGGATATAAGCTGGAAAGCGGGGGTTGATGTCCTATGCTTTGGTGGCACAAAGAATGGCATGGCAGTAGGCGAAGCGGTGATTTTCTTTGATCATAAACTTGCGGAAGATTTTGATTACCGCTGTAAACAGGCGGGGCAATTGGCATCCAAAATGCGTTTTCTTGCCGCGCCTTGGGTGGGAATGTTGGAAAGTGGTGCTTGGCTTTCAAATGCCCGCCATGCCAATGAATGCGCAAAAAGATTAGAGGCGGGGATAAAGGGTCTTAAAGACATAAAACCAATGTTTCCAGTTGATGCCAATGCCTTATTTCTTCAGGCGCCTGATGCGGTATTTGCGGCATTGCGTGCAAAGGGATGGCATTTTTATACATTCATCGGCGGTGGCGCACGTTTCATGTTTGCATGGGATAGTGACCCAAAACGGGTTGATGAATTGGTGGCGGATATTAGGGAAGCGGCGGCGGCTTAGTTCGCACCATTCAGCAAAAACACTACATAGCCTTTGAAATTCGGGTTTTGGGAAAGGCCTAATGGCTCTTCCCACTCGCCACCTTGTATGATGCCGATATGAAACGGAATTTTTATGCGGTTTATATTTTCAAAATATCTTTGATAATTGGGTATTGTGTGCCGCCCTTGATAGGTTTGGATGATTAATTCATCAACCACACCCGAAAGCATTATTAAATCTTCGGCATTGGCATTTGCGCCCCAATCCATAAGGCCGGTTACCCCAAGTTTGCAATCAGCGGGAAGGTGGGTGCGCAAACCTTTCAAAAACTTTGCATATTCTCCAAGGCGGGCGGTTTTGGCATCAAAATCAATTTGTATTCCCACCACATCATTGCCCGCTGCGCGCCATTTTTTAATATGTGCATTGATTTGGTCATAGATTTTTGGCGTCCAAACAAGGGTTGCGGCGCGGTAAACAATCCAGACCTTGGCATTTTTTACATGCGGCGTTGCCGGTCGTTGTGCGGTCAAAACCACATTGCGCCCGTTTTCAATCTGCCCATTCAAAAGATAGACGGTTTTTGCTTGTTGCAAAACCTTTTGGGTTTTAACCCCCGACCAAAGCCAAAAACTATCGTAATTATTGGCATCAGCTGGGGCGGCAATTGCCATATTTGGCAATGCCAATAGTGCCGCAGATATAGCTATAATTTTGCGAATTTTACCAATAATAACGTAAATCCTTTGCCCATGGCGTATTTTTATATTGGGTTTTCAGTGTATTGAACCATGCTTTGCGTTGCGATTTTGGCACTTCTGTGCCGCCACAAGTATTGCTTCCAGTTGGGGCATAGCAATTGACGGCACGGTATAATGAATATGCCTTGTCATTAACATCGGCTTTGGGGTCGGCAATGGCGGCTTTATATGCTTCTAAGCGCGAGAAAGTTTTGCCTTTAAATTGCGATTCTGAGCCGCCGATTTCATCTTTTTCAGTGCCATAAAATCCATAATCGTCAAAGCCATTGATACGCAAAAATTCCCCAAGGCAAATGTTGTATCGTGTGCTATTAGGGTTTTTATTCAAATTGGTGGCAATAATATTCAATGATGGGCATGAATATTGATCGTCAACACCTTTCCAATTAAAAACCCCTAATGAAACCTCATCACCCAAATACCAATAAGAACCTTCGGCAAGATGGGCATCACTTGGCACCATTTTATAGTCGGTTAAAAAGTCGCTATATTTTCCTGTGGTAAGGTCTTTGTATAGCAATGTGAAAAGGGCAACGTCCCGCTCATGCTTTTTAAGGGCCTGATTATTGGTTACTTGGCGCAATAATTTTGCATCGGCAACATTGGTAAGCAAGGTTTCACGAATATAGGTATCTTTGATAAGTGAATCGCTTGCAAAAACCTTATCAATACCATTGTGGTTTTCATCATGGAGTGCCAATGCAATTTCCAATTCGTCGCGTTGTGCGGGGGCGTTGGCGGCCTTGAACATACTTATCCAAAAGCCACGTGCATTGACATCATTCAGTTTTTCAAGTGCCTGACCGCGTAAAATTTGGCGGCTATAATTTAATGAATTAAAGCTTTTCACATTTGTGCCATCAGGGATTAATTTGGTCACAAGCGCCGGATTATTTTGAACATAATATGCGTGGTTGGCCAGAAGAAAGTCAAATAAGTCTTTGTCTTTGCTAAAGATATCGCGTTGTGCCTCAAGCTCTTGGAGTGATAAAAGATTTTTATTGTTTTTATCATTCGCATTGCGCATTCTGTATAAATCAACCGCCGCAAGAATTATCGGATCGGTAATTTTTACGCCATTTGTATCACGCAAAATTTTGGCATCAATCTCTGTTGCAAGGTCAATATCATTAAGGTTACGCTCATTTGGTTTGGCGTTTCTAAATTGCCAAGCATAGGCGTTTAATAGTTTTTCATTATCACCTTTAAGCCAATAGACGCGGCGCAAAAGCCCGCGCGCCGATGAAACATATTGCCCCTGTGGATATGTGGAAATATATTGGTTTAAGTATTTTTCAGTTTCATCAAGTGACGCGACATTAAGTTTTTCTTTGGTTAAATTGCCCCATTCATCAAAGGCATCCACTTGCGCACGGTTCAAGGCAACCCGTGACTGCATATATAATGATGCTTCGGCAAGCCATTTATCTTTGCTTTTTAATAATGTTGCGAAACCACTTTGGGCAAAGTCAAAATTCCCATCATAAAATGCCGCCGCCGACAAAAGATAGGCCGAAAATTCTTGACCAGCTTTTGATTTAATTTGTAGTGGTAAATCATTCAAACTAGGGAATATTTTTGAGGTTTCGTCACATGTCGGGTTTAATTGCGCACGATATTTTTTAAGCAACTCACGCTCATCATCGGGGATAGATTTATTGGCAATTAGTGCAAGCTCAAAATCGGCTTGTCCTTGATCCGAACTTACGCAACGAGATCCTTCGCCAAGTTGAAAAATTGAAACTGATTCTTGGGCATCTTCCTCACCTTTTTCATTTTTTTTAGTTGGGATATAGGTGTAACTATACCATTCAAATGGTGCGACACCAGGTTCGCCAGGAAGTTTTAATTGGATTGGTGGCGGTACTTCTGATGCGTGCAAATCACCCAATAATAAAACCAGATTGATGCGTGTGTCATTCCCTGGGCTAAGGATTACGAGATTATTGCAACGTTCGTTGTCCGAGCGCTCAAGATTCCATTTTGTTGAACAATCTTCAGAGCTTGCGAAAGATGGGGTTGCAAACATCAAGGCACAAAGAGATACACCAAAACCCAAAGCAGTAAATAGCCCAATCTTTGACATTTTAAACATCAGAACCAGTCTTTCTTATATTAATTTAAGAGAAAATTTTTTGTGAATTTAGTATGCTTCGAAACTTTGTCTAGTGCAAATTTGTGGCAGAATTTTGAGGCTAAATATACCGCATTTATACATTCAAACAATCTAATTTGTCTTGGACAATTTGGCATATCTCATATTTTGAAAACTTTGCTAAATACAGTTTCTTTAGGGGTGGTTTGTGGCATTTAGCCATTTATCAGCAATAGTTTAATCTTAAATGCTTGGATTATGGCATTAATAACAGGTTCTTTTTAATCAAGAATCTGAACGATGAAACTTTGCCCAAAAACCCCTGAAAATAGGTTGTTATAAATATAAATTTTCAATTCGGGGTTTATTGAAGTGAAGTCAAAATTAGTAAATAGCAAAGCGTATCGAAATCTATTAATTCTATCATGTTCCGCAATATCTCTTATTTGTGCAAGTGCACGGGCGGAAGATGCGCCAACAAATGATGAAGGCAAAGAAAAAGATACCGTAATAGTTGTTGGGCAACGAAATACGCCAATCACCGTTGTGCCACGTGGCCTGTCAGTTTCTTTAAATAAAGCAGACTTTGAGGCGGTAAACGCCATCAATGTTGAAGATTTGATGAAGTATGCCCCCAATTTTTACGTTCGCAAACGCTTTGCTGGTGATGATAATGCGGTTGTCGCCTTAAGGGGGGCAAATACCACCCAATCTGCGCGCGTTATTGTAATGGTTGATGGCTTTTTAGTTTCAAATTTCTTGGGAAATCTTTATTCATTTCCGCCGAAATGGAATGTTGTTGGCCCTAATGAAGTTAAGCAATTTGATATTGTTTATGGGCCGTATTCTGCGCGTTATGGTGGTAAGTCTGTTTCAAAAATTGTAACAGCACATATATTAATCCTAAAAATAAATTTCAAAACAAAAAAAGCCCCCTTGCGGGGGCTGTTTCATTTATGGCGGACAGGGTGGGATTCGAACCCACGGTAGACTTCCACCTACGGCGGTTTTCAAGACCGCTGCCTTAAACCGCTCGGCCACCTGTCCTTGCCTATAAAGCGGTTGGAACGACATATAGATAAGGCAAAAACCTTGCAAGCCCTAATCGCAGCTTTTTGGTGTGCCGTTGCAGATAGATGCCTGTTTAATGTCAAAAAAAAGCGGCGGTTGTGACACCGCCGCTAAAAAGAGGGACTAATGATATTAGTCAATATTGCGCTTATATGTTTCTGGTAGGAATAGCATACCGATAACAAAAGTCGCAGCCGCAATAATGACCGGATACCAAAGGCCATGATAAATATCACCTTTGGCCGCCACCATCGCAAATGAGATGGTAGGCAAGAATCCGCCAAACCAGCCGTTACCAATATGATATGGCAATGACATAGAGGTGTAGCGAATATTGGTAGGGAACAATTCGACAAGCATTGCCGCGATTGGCCCGTAAACCATAGTTACAAGCAGAACAAGATAGAACAGAATTGCAACAACCATTGGCTTATTCATGGTTTTTGGATCTGCTTTTTCAGGATAGCCTGCAGTTTTAAGATCAGCTTTAACAGCATCTTGGAACTTTTTGATTGCGTCTTTTTTCGCATCACCAGTCAAAGTTTCCACTTTTGGTGCTTCGAAAGTTTTGTCGCCAATTTTAACAACAGCAGTCGTACCAGGTGCCGCTTCTTGCTGATGATAGCTTACCGCTTGTTTAGCGAGGAAGTTTTTCGCAACGTCGCAAGATTTGCTATCAAATTTTTGTTTGCCAACTGGGTCAAACTGAATAGAGCAATCTGCTTTGTTTACGACAACTGTAACTGGTGCTGAAGAAACCGCTTTTGCATAAGCAGGGTTACCCGCCGCTGTTAACGCCTTAAATACTGGGAAATAAGTCACAGTAGCAAGGAGCAAGCCAACCATAATGATTGGTTTACGGCCAATTTTATCAGATAACCAACCAAAGATTACGAAGAATGGCGTACCAAGTGCCAATGCAACAGCGATTAGGATGTTGGCTTCAAGAGAGTCGATTTTAAGTGTTTTCTCAAGGAAGAATAACGCATAGAATTGACCAGAATACCAAACAACTGCCTGACCTGCTACTGCACCAAACAAGCAAATTAGAACGTATTTCAAATTGCCCCATTTACCAAATGCTTCAGTAAGAGGTGCTTTTGAACGTGTGCCTTCGTCTTTCATTTTTTGGTAAACAGGTGACTCGCTTAATTTCATGCGTATAATCATAGAAACCGCAAGCAAGAAAATGGAAACAAGGAACGGAACACGCCAGCCCCAGTTTTCAAAAGTTTCTTTTGGCATACCAACTTTACATGCCATAACCACCAAAAGTGCTGCAAACAAACCAAATGTTGCGGTTGTTTGAATCCAAGAGGTGTAAAGGCCACGTTTGTCGTTTGGCGCATGTTCCGCAACATAGGTTGCCGCACCGCCATATTCACCACCCAAAGCAAGACCTTGGATAAGGCGCATTACAAGCAATAGGATTGGTGCACCAATATTAAGAACATCAAAGCCAGGAAGGACACCAACGCCAAAGGTTGATAGACCCATTAAACCCATTGTTACCAAGAAGGTGTTTTTACGACCAACAAGGTCGCCGATACGACCGAAAACGATTGCACCAAAAGGACGAACCGCAAAGCCTGCCGCAAATGCAGCTAGTGCAAAGATAAAGCCAGTGGTTTCGTCAACGTTTGAGAAGAAATGTTTTGAGATTTGAGAAGCAAGAAGACCATAAAGATAGAAATCATACCATTCAAAAACTGTACCTAATGAGGAGGCCCCGATAACAAGCTTTTCATCTTGTAGCGCCTTATGGTGCTTCGGAATGCCCTCATATTCTTTATCTGTAATCATTAAAATACTCCCTTGTATTTATAGGTATAGTCACACCAATGGCGTTGGCGCCGTATGGCAGAAGCCTCTTTGGGCATATTATTTATGCCTCTATTTAAATTATTATGTGGGGAGGGGGTTCAGGCTGAAATTCAGCCTGAAACAAATTGGTTTGATAGCAATTAGAATGCGTATTTTGCAGCAAACTCAACTCTATCAATTGTGCCATTAACGCCACCAAACAATTCTCTTTCGGCATGGCGATATTCAACACCGAAATCAACTTTTGGAACTGGTGAATAGAAATAGTTGATGGCAACGCTATCAAGGCGTTTGGTGATTGATGATGGGTTGGTAACCACATTTGGTAAATCAGCCTGATGAAGACCTGCCATAATGTTAATACGTGAAGTTGGTGAAACCGCAAATTTAACTGATGCAAATGCGTTTGTGGTTGCAATGGTTTCCAAGCTGTTTGCAGTTGTGATTGCATCCGGTGTAGCAGCAGCAGCCATATAACGACCAATACCTTCACCATAGGTAACCATAAAGGTCGCCTTATGTTGTTTTTTTGCGCCGAATGGAATTGCGCCCGCCGCAGAAACACCGGCACCGGTTGCGGTTTCATCAAAAGTGCCACTGGCATTAACTACACGCAATTGACGACCAACTGCGGCAATCGAAAACTCACCAATAGAGTTTTTAAAGTTCAAACGTGCCGCAATATCTGGAACTTTATCGTCATCATTAGAAGTTACAGAAGCCGAGTTGATAGCAGATGTAAGGGTTTGTGGGTTTTCAAGCGAAACCATGAAATTCGCATTGTTTGAAATCTTTTTGGTATAACGGACAAGTGTTTGACGAACGAACACTGTACCGTCCAATGTGCCTGCATAATCAGTTGATTCAGGAAGAACCGCAGGGTTTTGGAAAGTTGACCAATCTTGACCAACAGTAATGTTATCAAGAGTTACAAATGCACGACGAAGGGCAGGGGCATAAGCATTGGTTGCGTTTTGTGTACCTGCACCAGGGCTTGCTTGAAAGTCACCTTCAACATATGCAGTAAGTGTGTGACCAGCAAGGTTTGAATTAACGGTTGCCGTCATACGGGTTTGTTTTGCGTTTGCAGTAAATGCATTATAGCTTTTGCCATTGCCAACCGCGATACCCTGACCAAGGTAAAAATCGCGTAATGTGTCACTTGTTGGTTTGCCGGCAGAATATTCGGTGAAAGAACCCACGGTTTTAACAAAACCACCAAATTTCACGGTTGGGCCAGATGGTGCAGGCGCGGCAGCAGGTGCAGGCGCCGCAGCAACAGGCAACATATCAGGTTGATATTTTGCCTTTGCAAGTTCGGTTTGAAGAACAGATACTGTTGCTTCTAATTGTTTAAGCCTAGCTTCTAATTCTACTTCTTTTGCAGATTGTGCAAATGCCGCAGCAGGCGCAGAAAGAGCAACCATCGCGGTAGTAGCCAATAGAATCATTTTATTTCTAAGTTTCATGTTTCGCTCCCCTAAGGAATCCGGCAAATATTCTTTTGCATACGTTTATAATTTGTATTACGGATTTGTATAATAATTGCGTTGAGAAACATTTTCCGATAGATAGACAATGGTCTATCATCCAAAAGACTGATAAAGCGCAAATTCGCAAGTGCGAATGTATTGATAAATATTGTGAAATATTTATAACAGCAATTGAAACATAAAGTATGTCGGGGTTAATGGGGTTTTAATATGCCCGTGTTATGCAAACCGAAATACTTATTATATATGCTAGGATAAGGCATGAAAAACGAAATTTTGATTGTTGACGATCACCCTCTCTTTCGTCAGGCTTTGGTGATTGCGGCATCTAATATTGATACAAACGCAAATATTTTAGAAGCTGGAACCCTTGATGAGGCATTAACTGCTGCAGGGAATGCAAAAAATCTTAAACTTGTATTGCTTGATTTAAAGATTCCTGGGGCGAATGGTTATTCTGGCGTTGCCCTTATCCATGCCGAAGTGCCAAACACGCCAATCCTTGTAATTTCCGGTGCCGATGCGCAAAAAGCGGCACAAGAAGCAAAACGATTCGGTGCAATTGGTTTCATTGGTAAAGACAACGACCTCGGCAAAATTGAGGAAGCCATCGGAACCGCACTTAAAGACGGTAAGGTTGACGATACCGCAAGCGCTGGCGATAGCGAACTTGACGCAATGGCGCAAAAGGTTGCGTCATTAACGCCAATGCAATTGCGCGTGCTTTTGGGGGTTTTAAACGGCCGCCTTAATAAACAAATCGCCTATGATTTGGGTATTTCAGAAGCAACCGTAAAGGCGCATTTAACCGCCATCTTCAAAAAACTTGATGTCGGCAACCGCACCCAAGCCGCCCTTGCCGCACAGGCATTGGGGATTGGGAATTAGTAATTACGAATTACGAATTACGAATTACGAATTTTGTCATGCCGGAATTTTGCCACGCAAAATGTCCGGTATCTCATTCTTATAAAATCTCCCTATTTTTAACCATTTTTACCCATTTGTAACAACGATTTTTCACGAAAAACTATTATTAATCAATTGTATATGTCGATTCTTGGCACTAATTTCCTGTTCCCTCAAAAATGTTGACATTTGTTGACATTCCTAAGCTTAAACAAAGCCAAAAGAGAAAAATAAACCGCCAAAAACCCTGACATTTCCTGACATATACCAGCCGCATTAATCCGCCCAACCAAACTAACTCACTATGAATATTAATGGTATTTATTAGTATGAGGATAAATCCGAAAATATTGGGTATAGTATGCCATTGCTGCACAGGCATTAATGATTAAGGTGGGCATTCCCCCGAAGTAATATTAATAGTGATAACAAGAAACTTTATAAGTGG
Source organism: Hyphomonadaceae bacterium UBA1933 (assembly GCA_002337085.1). Taxonomy (GTDB): domain Bacteria; phylum Pseudomonadota; class Alphaproteobacteria; order Caulobacterales; family Aquidulcibacteraceae; genus Pseudaquidulcibacter. The sequence continues at coordinate 1,193,354 of DDFH01000006.1, forward strand.
ATGTTTTCAAAACATCACTATAAGCATCTCCCGCCGCAGGTAACCCATTCGGCCCCGCAGAAAATAAATACTTTTCTGCAATATCTGGTTTAAAATATTCCGCCCTGCAGTCGCCATATATTAGCCCAATTATATAATTTGCTTCAGGAAGCCCATCGCGACATTCGTAATCATTAAGTTCATCAATGTTTTTACATATTTTAGGCGCACTGTTTTTGGGTTCGCTGGCTTTTTCAATATATATCAACCCCCTGCCAAAATCACCGATTTTATTGGAACCTTTTATAAGACGAATTCCCAACATATAGTTTGCCAATTGATCACCATTATCGGCGGCACATTTTAGCAGGGTTTCATCAGGCGTAAATAAATCCTTTTCAAAGCGATCAAATACAAAGCGATAAGGACCTCTTGCCGGAGAGTTAACATATGCCCACATCTCCTGCTTGCTAAGATTAAGCCAATGCCTATATTCCATATATTCTTTTTTGAAAATTGTAAGGCATTCTGTTCCAGTAGTATTTTTATCTATAACTACATGCTTAATTGTTGAGGCAATATTTTGCTTGGCTTTTATATCTCTTAGTTCATCTTGCTCAAGCTGTATTGCAAATGCCGTATCGCCATGTACTTGAACAGTTTCTGACTTAGTGGTGGCCGCACACGCACCTAAAATTATACACACCATGGACAGCGATATAGCGTTTATAAAAGGGAATGGCTTGCTAAAAAAGGAAGTGAACATGAAAAGAAGATACATGAAATTACATATCATTCAAGATTATAGAAATATAAACTTAAAATAATCAGTCGCACTTGTACTACGCCACAATGTGGTGAGGGTTGCCCTACAAATTATCATTAATCCAATTGGTAAGGAATTTGGCTTTTAGGGGTTTGCGGAAGATGTCTATTCCAAGTTCTAATGCTTGGGCTTGTGCCACCTCAATTGGTTTGGCGGTAATGATTGCGGCCTTGGCATTTGGGTTGGTTTTTAATAATTCTTGCGCCAAATCAAGCCCGTTTTTATCGCCGCCCAATTCATAATCAAGCAACATGGCATTATATGTGCCGTCATTTTTTGCGATTGCCTCATCATAAGACCCCGCAATATCAAAATCATAGCCAAGTGCCGAGATTAATTCATTCATACCATTACGCACACGGGCATCATCATCAACAATAAGGAATTTCTTTTTATCGGATGCTGCTTTTGTTGCGGTTGGCTTTATAATACGAATATCATCTTCTTTTAATTTTTCGCCTTCTTCGGGCTTTTTAATTAATGGCAATGATAAAGAAAAACGGCTTCCTTGATCTTCAATACTTTTAAGGTCGATTTTGCCACCAATAAGGCGCGCGGTGCGTTCCACAATCGAAAGCCCAAGCCCCATTCCCGGTTCAACTTCCCGTGGGAGGCGTTCAAATTCGCGGAAGATTTTTTCTTGAAAACTTTGTGGAATGCCTTCACCCGTATCGTAAACCTCTATCGAAACAGTTTTTCCACGCTTGCGCACCCCAAGCAAGACGCCACCGTCTTTTGTGTATTTAATCGCATTAGATACAAGGTTTTGCACAATAGAGCGGAAGAGGGTGGGGTCGGTATTAACCCATAAATCATCGGCAATGAATTTTAATTTCAAACCTTTTTCAAGCGCCACGGGGGTCAAAAGATTGACAATCTCTTGGCATTTATCTTTTACCGACATATCACGCGGTTGTGGCACAATCCCACCCGCGTCAAGTTTAGAAATATCAAGTAGGCGGCGTAATAGCTTCTCTGCGCCTTCAATTGATTGGTCGATATTATTTAATAATTGTTTGTTTTGCGCCTCGATCTTTCTATCAAGTGCCGAAGTAAATAGACGTGCGGCATGAAGTGGTTGCAGCAAATCATGGCTTGCCGCCGCCAAGAAGCGGGTTTTATCCGTTGCGGCTTGTGATAGTGCCTTGTTGGCAACTTTTAATTCTTTGGTGCGGGCATCAACACGGCGTTCAAGTTCGCCACGCGCTTTTTCAAGTGCTTGGCGGGCGCGGGCTTCTGCGGTGATGTCGGTAAAGCAGCTAACATAGCCACCGCCAGGCATCGGGCCACCAACAGTTTTGAAAACCCGCCCATCTTCGCGTACCCGTTCAAAAGCATGGCGTTGGCGGCGGCGCATGTGGTTTAGGCGGCGTTCAACATGGTTTTCAACCTCACCTGGGCCGCATTCACCATGCATGGCATTATATCTTATAAGGTCGGCCACCGGCGCGCCAACCCGCACCATTCCAGGGGGATAGTTAAATAAATCAAGATAGCGACTATTCCATGCCACAAGCCTTTGGTGGCGGTCGATAACGCTTACACCTGGGTCAATGTGTTCAAGGGTTGCGGCAAGAATATCCTTGGAAAAGCGCAAAGATTGCCCCGAATAGTCAAGCATTTGTGCAACGTCGGAAATGGTAAGGCTTGAACCCGATAATGCCGATGACATTAACGCCCGTGCCGATGGCGCACCAATTACCGATGCAATCAAACGCTCTGCCTCGCGGGCGGTGGCGCGGTCTATGGGGGCGTGAATATCTTTGATACTGGCGAAATGATCATTCGTTTGTTCTTCGCCCACGAAACGGCGCACCAATTCAAGCAGGTCATTTTTAGTGGTTACTTTGCCAACCCGAACTTTTGACCCAAACTCAATCAAAATCCGTGGAACTTGTAATTTGCGCGCACTGATTAGGAAATGTACAAATAAATTTGCGCCAATTGACCATAATGTTCCGTGTGTAATCGGGCTAAGGCCGTTGAAACCAAATAGACCATAGGGGTTAAAAAGTGTTCCTTCGAGTGGGTGCAAAATCACCTGCGGCAGGATGGTTGGCAATAATAATGTATATGCCCAAACCACAAGACCAGTTATAAGTGCCGATTTTGCGGCAATCGGATCACGGTTTGGGGAATAAACCGCCATTATCAAAACGGGTGCGAATTGTGCCACAGCGGCAAAGCCAATCAAACCAATTGTTGCGAGTGATGATGAGTCTGGAATTAAGCTTGCGTATATGAATGCAATCGCCATAAGCGCAAAAATTGTCAGGCGGCGAATAAGCAACATAGTATCGCCGAAATTGGCGTTTTTTGACCAACGTGGGTTTTGCAATAGGATTGGGGCAATCAAATCGTTGGAAACCATGGTCGAAAGCGCAATGGTTTCGACCATAACCATACCTGTTGCCGCAGAGAAACCACCAACAAACACAAATAATGCCAGTGAATTAAACCCTTGATGCAATGGCATATCAATAACCAGCATATCCGCACTTTTCCCACCCGGCATTATTGCAAAACTGGCAAGTGCAATCGGCAAAACAATCAATGTGGTAAGCAAAAGATACGTAACAAAGCCCGCCCGCGCATTTGAAATATCAGATGAAGCATTTGACTGGATAATCCCAATATAAAATTGGCGCGGTAAACAAATAATTGCAACCGCCGCCAATGCCCCGAAAACAAAGAAATCAATCGACAGATTGGCGGGCGAAAAATTATTTACCATTTGCCCAATCGCAAAATTTTGTGACGAGGCGGGGGCTTTTAAAAATACAAAAATTGCAAAAACACCAATTGAGATAAAGGCGGCAAGTTTTACAATTGATTCAACCGAAATCGCGAATAAAACCCCGTCATTACGGCTTGCGGAATCATAAGTTCGCGTACCAAAAACTGTTGCAAATAGTGTTAATGTTACGGCGGTAATTGCCATTGGGCCAACAATATCTTCTGCCCCAGAAAGGCGGGCATAAGATGTACCAACAGAGCGTAACTGTAACGCCAAATATGGCACAATTCCCAAAAGCGCCAATATAGTCACAAGTGCGGCAATGCCGCGTGAATTAGAAAAGCGTGAGCCAATGAAGTGCGAAATAGAGGTTGCGTTTTCAAACTTTACGGCTTCGATTAAACGTTCAAGAAATGGCGTGGCAAAGCCGAATAATAAAATTGGCCCTAAATAAATTGGTAAATAGTTCCAACCTTCGGCAACCGCAGTACCAACCGCGCCATAAAATGTCCAAGAAGTACAAAAAACCGCAAGCGCAAGATTATATGCAATGAAGCGTAAGCGGTTTGAATATCTTGGTGCGCCATTGTTTTGCATGCGCGGGCTTTTGGCCCAAAAAGCAAGGCCAAAAAGCGCCATTGCATAAAGCGCCGCAACGATAAAGATTACTGTTCCTGACATTTATTTTCCCACTGGATATTAGTAATTAATGCCTAAAACCCAGTATGGCAAGCAGCTTATGTTACTGGCTCAATAATCAAGGTTGCGCCATCAACCGCGATAACTTTCAGGCTTTCCCCCGCTTTTGGGTTGGTTTTTGCGGTTGCGCGCCAACGTGTGTCGCCATGTTTTACCGCGCCAGTGCCACCAACAAAATCATCACTTACTATAACAATTTGCCCAATAAGTCGGACATTGGGATTGTTGATGTCTTCATTCACTTGTTTTGGCGGCGGTGGGAATAATTTACGCCCAAAAACAACCGTTATTACGGCAATGATTGAGAATATAATTGCCTCAAAAGGCATGCCAAGATTGGGAAAAATGGCGACAATTAATGTCGTGATAAATGCCGCCACCGCAATCCAAAGAAGATACATGGTTCCGGTAAAAAGCTCTGCCACCAAAAGGAAAACCCCAATTGTTGCCCAGACCCAAACCCCACTTTGTAAAAAAGTATCAAGCATGGAATTTTCCATTTATTTTTTAACCGATGGTACGGAAGTCGATGAATTATCGACACTTACTTTTGAGCTATCAATTAGTGTTTTTATGCCTTCTACCGCGCCGGCAAGTGATGCCATATCCGCAGGGACGATAACAGTTCTTTGCTGTGGCGAAGATGCAAGTTTTCCAAATGCTTCAATATATTTTTGGGCAAGGAAATAATTAATTGCTTGTACGTCACCGCTTGAAATTGCTTCTGATACGGCTTTGGTGGCGTTGGCTTCGGCCTCTGCGGAACGTTCGCGGGCTTCGGCATCGCGGAAGGCGGCTTCTTTGCGTGCTTCTGCCTCAAGGATGGTTGCTTGTTTTAAACCTTCGGCACGAAGAATGGCGGCAGCTCTTGACCCCTCCGCCTCGGTGATGTCGGCGCGTTTGTCACGTTCCGCCTTCATTTGGCGTGCCATTGCGTCAGATAGATTTGCAGGTGGGGTAATATCTTTAATTTCAATCCGCACAACTTTCACACCCCATGGTGTAGTTGCGGCATCAATTGTGTGCAGCAATTTACCGTTAATAGTATCACGTTGGGATAAAACCTCATCAAGCTCCATCGAGCCGATAACCGTACGCAAATTAGTAAGCACAAGGTTTGAAATCGCCATACGCAGGTTTTCAACTTCATAGGCGGCCTTGGCGGCATCATATACTTGGGTGAAAACCACGGCATCGCATGAAACCATTGCGTTATCACGGGTGATAACTTCTTGGCGCGGCACGTCAAATACAGATTCCATTATTGAGATTTTATGCCCAACGGCCTCAACAAATGGCAATAAAAAGCTAATACCAGGGTGAAGGGTTCTTGTATAACGCCCGAATTGTTCAACAGTGAATTGATAACCTTGTGGTACAATCTTTACGGTTGAGGAAACCAAGGCAATCGCCAAAACGAGAAATACCAAAGAAAAAATTCCGGCACCAAATAATGCAAGGCCATATGACGCAATAATATACAACATAGCTATTTATAACACCCTCTATTAAGAGTTTTTAATTTTGCAATTTCTATAACGCTTTGCAAGCGAAATCGCATTTTCCACCTGCCAAAATATTTTTCCATTTCTCTAAAGTTTCTGTGGATAAGTTGTGGTGATAATTTGTAACTTGCTGATTCGCTTTATTTTTATGTTTTCCAATATTGTTCACTTTTTTCTTGCAATTTTCGCTTTTTGTAATACACTTTTTTCAAGAGCAAAGTAATAATTTGCCAATACCAAAAGCAGATTAGCGCGTATTTATGTATTGCATGCGCAATATCTATGACGCAATCGGTGGGTGTGTTTGGAAATATCGCTTTTTACTTGAGTGATACTTAATCATTACATATGATTACTTTTATTATTACTTTGCTCCCTTATTCCCTATCACGAGGGATGGCGAGGGATGTCATGGGTGTTTTTGAACATTCGCGACATCCCTAATTTTTTGGGCCTAATTTATTTGGGGGCCTAATTTTTTTGGCCTAATCTATTGCCCCAAGTTCTTTTTAAAATGGGCTTTTATGGCATCATACTTTATTCCCTTTGCACAATCTAAAATTATTCAATAAAGAAGCAAAGACGATTCAATTTTCGTTCTTATGTATGTGTTTTTAGATTGCCTATTATGAATTATAAATTTGCCCCTATATTGCTTTCGGTTGCTGTTTTATTTGTTGGTTCTGTTGCTTTTGCCGAAGAAGGGATGTGGTCATATGACAAATTACCAACAGAACAGATTTCGGACAAATATGGCATCAAATTCACACCGCAAGAGATAGATAAAATCAAGCGCGCTAGCGTGCGGGTTAATGAAATTTGCTCGGGCGCTTTTGTTTCACCCAATGGCTTAATCCAGACCAATAGCCATTGTCTTTTTAATATTTATGCCGAAAATGATGATTTTGGCAAACAAAGCACAGATGGTGGTTTCATCGCCCAAACACCCAAAAATGAGCTGAAGTTACAAGATTTTTCAATACAATTTTTTGATGGCTCAATTTACCCTGATATGGGTACAGAAAAGGCAAATTCTGAAGAGCTTGCAACATATCGCGTTAAATATTGCGGCAATAAAGAAGTATCAGAATGCAAAGTGTTTATTGAAAATCAATCAGGCAAGTTACGGGTCGATAATTATAAAACCATAAAAGATGTTCGTATGGTATTTTTACCGGAAATGAATATTGGGCTATTCGGTTTTATGAAGGATAATTTCCGCTTTCCACATTATTCAGTCGATGTTGCATATATTCGTGCCTATGACAAAGATGGCAAGCCTTTAAATACAAATGATTATTTTAAATGGGGAACACAAAGCCCACAAAAGGGCAATGTGATGTTTACATCTGGTTATCCAGGGTATTCATTCCGCAACCGAACTTATAATCAAGTATTATTTGATTTTAACACCACCCATAAAGTTTTGATGGAATTAAATGGTGCGGCAATAAACAAAATCATAAAAAATAATAAAGCGCCAAATAAGGGCGAAATTTTTGAGCTTAAAAATTCTTATGACGCCTTTAATGCGGTTGAAGATAGCATCAATAATGGCGCAATCAAAAAAGCAAAAGATGATGAAGAGAAGATTGTTAGAAATTATCTTTTAAAAAAGCATAATCAATTGGATATAAGCAATGATCCTTGGATGAAATCAAAAGATATTGGCGATGCAAAAACCATAAGAACATTACAAGGTCTATTTATGAAATTGGCAATTTTGGAGGTTTCTCCCTATGCCATGAAAATTGCAATGCCGGAAGAAATGCTAGTAAATGAAGGCCATGATGCCCTAAAGCAACCAGCAAGTTTTGATGCGGCAAGTGAGAAAATAAAAATCGCAAGTTGGGGTGATGCAATTATAAAAACACTGGATAAGGATGATGTCCCATTATTTTTGCAAAAAAATACACCTGATGAATTTGCCGATAAATTAATTGCCGAATGCCCAGAGTTTTTTGACGCAAAAAACCCGGTGGCACAGAAATCAAAATCTTGTGAAAAGCAACCATCGGTCAAACAATTAGCCCGCATGATAAATTTTGCCGGAATGAAATATGGCATTATTTATGGGAACGTAGCAAGCGAGGCTAATTCCCCTGAATTAATAGAACGAATAAAGGAATTAAAGGCAAAGGCTGATCCTGAACGTTTTGATTATGATGATGCAAACAATGAATTGCGCTTTTCATACGGGCAAATTCTACCAGAAGAAAACTCCAACGTAATAAACACCAGACTTGGTGATTTTTATGGGCAAGAAACTAAAGATTCTGACCGAATTTTGCCAAAAAGATGGAAAGATGCAAAAGCAAAATTAAATCGCGAAACCCCGTTGGACTTTGTTTCAACCAATGATGTTGTTGGCGGAAATTCAGGCTCGCCGATTTTTAACAAAGATTTGGTGATGATTGGCTCGGTATTTGATGGCAATCAGGAATCAGCCGGAAATATGTATTTCTTTAGTGATAAAATGCGGACAATCTCTGTTTCCAATGCCGCCATTTCAGAGGCATTGGGCAAAGTTTATAATATGAATTGGCTGATTGATGAGCTAAAGACAGGCAAAATTCAATAAAATAAGGGGGTAATATATTTCCCCTAAATGATAAAGCAAATTAACGCTTGACCGTTTTAAATTAAACTGGCAAGAGCGAAATATTAAGCGGGAGAGTGTTTTAAAAACCGCCGAAGGAGCAACCGCCCCGGAAACTCTCAGGCAAATGGACCGCTTGATACATACATCGCTGGAGAGCGTGGGCAACCACCGCCGAAGGAGCAAATCGGATATTCAATTGGGATATTCCGGCTAAAACTCTCAGGTCCAAAACAGCAGGGGCGCAAATTGGCGGGTAAAACCGCTTGCGCAATTGACTCAATGTTTTGGAATGGGCGGTATGACAGAAAATCTAAAAGCAACAATTTTATCAAATTTATGGGCTGAAATGGGCGGCAAAATGGTCGGCTTTGCGGGCTATAATATGCCGGTTCAGTTCAAAGAAGGCGTTGTCAAAGAACATCTTTGGACGCGTGAAAATGCTGGTCTGTTTGATGTTTCCCACATGGGGCCTTGTTATATTCACCTTAAAGACAAGGGTGATTTATCCCCCGAAGAATCGCACATTAAAATTGCCAAAATCTTGGAACAAGTTTTGCCATGCGATATTCAAGGGCTGAAAATCGGGCAAATTCGTTATACAACTTTATTGAATGACGATGGTGGCGTAATCGATGATTTGATGGTTGCACGTGACGCATCGGGAAGCCTTTATGTCGTTGTAAATGCGGGCGGTAAAGAAGAAGATTTCGCGATTTTTGATAGTGTTGGCGCGGGCGAACTTGTGGTCGAACGCCTTGATATGAATGGTTTGATTGCCCTGCAAGGGCCAAAGGCGAAAGAGGTTATTAAAACCGTTACCGCCGATGCAGCCAATCTTAATTTCATGAACTTTGCCCATTTTGAAAGTGATTTTGGCGCGCTTATAATTGCCCGCTCTGGTTATACTGGTGAGGATGGTTTTGAAATCCTTGTATTGGCGGATAATGGCGTAAAATTATGCGAATTTCTGCTTGCAAATTCAGATGTAAAACCAATCGGCCTTGGCGCGCGTGATAGTTTACGACTAGAGGCAGGGCTTTGTTTATATGGCCATGACCTTGACCAGACAATCTCACCAATCGAAGCCGATTTGAAATGGACCATCCAAAAATGCCGCCGCGAACGTGGTGATTTTAATGGCTCTGCGCGTATTCTTAATGAGCTTGCCAATAAGCCAAAACGTTTGCGTGTTGGCATTGAGTTTTTGGATAAAGCACCAGCGCGTGAAGGCGTTGAAATTCATTCCAAAGATGGTCGCAAAATCGGGGTGATTACTTCGGGCGGTTTTGGCCCATCACTGGGTGCGCCGATTGCGATGGGCTATGTTGAAACCGAATTTGCCGCCATTGGCACTGAAATCGACCTTATTGTGCGTGGTACGCCGCGCCCTGCAAAAATTGGTGCATTACCTTATGTGCCGCATAATTATTATAAACCTGCATAAACTTCCGGAGAGTTGAGATGACTGTAAAATTTACCCAAGAACACGAATGGATTAAAATCGAAGGCGATGTGGCGTCATTCGGTATTACTGCCTATGCCGCAGAGCAATTGGGCGATGTTGTTTATGTTGAATTGCCAGAAGTTGGCAAAACCATCAAAACCGGCGATGCGGTTGCGGTGGTTGAAAGCGTGAAAGCGGCATCAGACGTTTATGCACCAGTTTCAGGCGAAGTTGTTGAAGCCAATGACGAGCTTTCAGCAAGCCCAGAAAAAGTTTCCGAAGATGCCGAAGGTGCAGGTTGGTTTGCAAAAATCAAACTTTCTGATGCGTCTGAACTTGATGGTCTTATGGATGAGGCCGCCTACAAAGCCTTCCTTGAAAGCCTATAAGGAATAAAAATGCGTTATTTGCCGCTTAATGATGATGATCGCAAATCAATGCTTGAGACCATTGGGGTTTCAAATATTGATGAATTATTTAAAGATATTCCCGAAAGTGCGCGCCTTGATGGCCCAGTTCGCGATTTGCCATTGGTGCAAAGTGAAATGGCGGTTGCCCGTGCTTTGGGGAAAATGGCGGGTAAAAACATACCTGCTGCAAATGTTCCGTTTTTCTGCGGGGCGGGTGCGTATAAGCACCATGTTCCGGCAACCGTTGACCATATTATTCAACGTTCGGAATTTTTGACATCTTATACCCCCTATCAGCCAGAAATCGCACAAGGGACATTGCAAAGCCTGTTTGAATTTCAAACCCAGGTGGCGCGACTTTTGGATTGCGATGTTGCCAATGCCTCAATGTATGATGGCTCAACCGCTTGTGCCGAGGCGGTGGTTATGGCGGCAAGGGTTACCAAGCGTAAAAAGGTCATTTTCTCTGGCGGTATTCACCCGCATTATTTTGCGGCGGCGCATATTCTTGCTGATAATATTGGCATTGAAATTGTGGCGTTAGACCCTGCAATTGACGGCGAAAAAGCGGTTACCCAACACATTGATAATGAAACCGCCGCAGTTGTGGTTTCATGCCCGAATGTGTTTGGCACTATCACAGATTTATCTGAAATTGCGGCTGCGGCAACTGAAAAGGGTGCATTATCAATCGGCGTTTTCACCGAGGTGATGGCATTCGGCCTTATAGAGCCTTTGGGCGCAATGGGCATTGATATTGTGGTCGGTGAGGGGCAGTCAATTGGCAATGCCCTCAACTTTGGTGGGCCTTATGTCGGCCTTTTTGCAACCCGCGAAAAATTTATTCGCCAAATGCCGGGTCGTCTTGCGGGGCAAACGGTTGATTTGGATGGTAATCGTGGCTTTGTATTGACACTTTCAACCCGCGAACAACATATTCGCCGCGAAAAAGCGACATCGAACATTTGTACAAACTCTGGTCTCTGTGCGCTTGCCTTTACCATTCATATGACTTTGTTGGGTGAAAAAGGGCTTGAACAAACTGCAATCCTAAATCATGAGGCGGCAATTAAAACCGCCAAAGCATTGGGGGCAATCGTGGGTGTTGAGGTTTTGACTAAAAATTTCTTCAATGAAATTGCGGTTAAATTACCTGTAAATGCTACCGAAGTGGTGCAAAAAATGGCGGATGCGGGCGTTTTGGGCGGCGTACCATTCAGCCGCCTTAACAAAGACGCACAAGGTTTTGAAAATGTGTTGTTAATTGCGGCAACCGAAGTAACCACCGATGACGATATTGCAGAGCTTGTAACAGCGCTAACTAATGCTTTGAAAGGTGCAATCTAATGACAATTGAAACTTTCACTGGTGCAAAGGCACTTTTGCAAAAAACCGAGCTTTTATTTGAATATGGTAGCGTTGATAAAACCGGTATTGATACCGCAAAGCCAGAAGGTTTGGCGGATAGTCTTGGCGGCTTGAAACGTAAAGCAAAACCCAAACTTCCTGCTTTGACAGAGCCAGAGGCAATGCGCCACTATATCCGCCTGTCACAAAGAAACTATGCGATTGATTTAGGTATGTTCCCACTAGGAAGCTGCACCATGAAGCATAATCCACGTTTAAACGAGGCAATGGCAAGATTGCCTGGCTTTAGTGATATTCACCCACTTCAACCGCAATCAACCGTACAAGGTGCGTTGGAGCTTATTAATTCATTATCTGATTGGTTGTTAAAACTAACTGGTATGAAGGCGGTTGCAATGTCACCAAAGGCGGGGGCGCACGGGGAATTATGCGGCATGTTGGCAATCCGTGCGGCACTTGATGCCCGTGGTTTACAGGCACGCAAAAAAGTTCTTGTGCCAAAATCAGCGCATGGAACCAATCCTGCCACTGCTGCCCAAGCGGGTTTTGAAGTGGTTGAGGTTGCGCAAACTGCGGACGGTCGCGTTGATGTTGACGATTTTAAAGCCAAAATCACCGAAGATACAGCCGCCTGCATGATTACAAACCCCAATACTTGTGGTCTATTTGAGCATCAGATTAAAGAAATTGCCGACCTTATCCATGCGGCGGGCGGTTATTTTTATTGTGACGGTGCAAATTTTAACGCCATTGTTGGCAAGGTACGGGTTGCGGATTTGGGCGTTGATGCCATGCATATCAACCTTCATAAAACCTTCTCAACCCCGCATGGCGGCGGTGGCCCTGGTTCTGGCCCAGTTGTATTATCGGCGGCACTTGCACCCTTTGCACCTGTTCCTTGGGTTGTTAATGATGGTGACGGCTTTAAACTTATTGAACACAAAGAAGGTGAAGCATCACAAGCATTTGGGCGTATGGTCGCATTCCAAGGGCAAATGGGAATGTATGTTCGCGCCTTGTCTTATATGATGTCGCACGGTGCGGACGGCTTGAAACAAGTATCCGAAGATGCGGTATTAAATGCCAATTATATCCTTGCATCCTTAAAAGATGTAATGACACCGGCATTTGATGGCTATTGTATGCACGAAGCTTTGTTTGATGACGAATTCCTAGAAGGAACTGGCGTAACCACGCTTGATTTCGCCAAGGCAATGATTGACGAAGGCTTCCACCCAATGACCATGTATTTCCCATTGGTCGTTCACGGCGCAATGCTTATTGAGCCAACTGAAACCGAAAGCAAGCATACTTTGGATGATTTCATCAAATCTATGCGCGGCTTGGCAGAGGCGGCAAAAAGCAATGATAAATCACGTTTTGATCATGCCCCACATCTTGCCCCAAGCAAGAGGTTGGATGAAACATTGGCGGCCCGCAAGCCAATCCTAAAAATGGCTGATTAGCAATACTTTTTTCCTCCCCCGTAAAACGGGGGAGGGAAGATTAATTGGCATTGGCAAACGCAAATTACCATTCTTATGGTCAATAATTTAACTTCCACAGACAAAAGCTATCAAAAGACTAAAAACACTTGCACCAAGTGCCAAGCTATGGGACATTATAATCCATGAGTCTTGACGATATAAAAAACAAAATTTTGGCTTTCGAGCCTATTTTCCACCATCCTGAATTTGGCACAAAACGGGCAGATTTTGCACGTGTGATGGGCGATGATTATTGGGAAACCGGCGCAAGCGGCAAGCGTTATGATCGTGAATATATTCTCGATGTCCTTGAAGAAAGATATTCAAAACCATTTGAAGATGAATGGAAAATTTCGGATGCCAAGGTGCAACCATTAAAGCCAAATCTATATTTATTCACCTATATTCTTGATAAGGGCGGGCGCACTTCTAGTCGCTCCACAATTTGGGAAGAAACCGAAAACGGTTTTATTGCCCACTATCATCAAGGGACAATTGTCGAATAATTTCGCCAATTTGCATGGCAAAACCTTCATCATGGCTGATAAGTAAGATTGCACCGCCAAATCCTTGCAGGGCATGGATTAATATTTCCCGCGAATTTAAATCAAGATTATTGGTTGGTTCATCAAGCAATAATATTTGTGGCAAATTTGGTGCGCAAAAGGCAATTGCAAATGCGGCGCGCAATTTTTCACCACCCGATAATGTCCCCGCGATTTTTAGCGCGTCTTTATTTCTGAATTTAAAACGTGCCAATTTCGCGTAAATTTGATTATCGTTCAGTTCGGGGTGATAATGGCGTACATTTTCAAAAATCGACAATTCATTTTTAACAATACCCAGATTTTGATCAATATAGGCATATGGCGTATTTATTTTTATTTGCCCCGATTGTGGAATTAAATCCCCCATTATCAGGCGCAATAATGTGGTTTTGCCCGCCCCATTTTTACCACGCAGCCAAACCCGTTCATTGCCGATAATTTGCATTGAAAAATCATTTAAAATATTGGATTCATAACCGAATGTAACACCTTGAATATCAAGCATAATTTTGCTTTTTGGAACATTGATTTCTGGCAAATCAAAATGAAGCGGGGTAATGATTTCAAGCTGAGCCTTGGCACTATTTAATGCCTCTTTTGCCATTTCACTTTGCCGCGCATTAAGCCCAATATTACGCCCCGCACTTTGTTCGGCGCGGTTCTTATTCGCATCCAACAGGATTTTGGGTGCATCATTTTTGGCACGCTTTTTATTGCCCATCGCATCATGTTTTTGCTGTTTTTCAAGGCGTTTTTGGTTTTCAGATTTGATGCGTTTTTCATTGCCTTGGGCGGATTTTAATTCTTGTGCGGCTTTGGCAATTTGGCGTTGTTTTACTGATTTAAACTCATGATAATTGCCACTAAAAACCTGAATACCCAATTTTGTGATTTCAATTATTGTGTCGGCAAGGTTTAAAATCCGCTCATCATGGCTAATGAAAATTATGCCATTTGGATATGTCATAATTTCACGCGATAGCCATTTTACGGCATCTGCATCAAGATTGTTTGACGGCTCATCAAGCAATAGGAGGTCACTATTTCCTATGAATGCCTCACGCAATCTCGCAATTTGGATTTGCCCACCCGATTTTGCATCTAGGCTTGGCGGAAATTGCGGGCAGAAATTAATCGTGCCGTCAGTTTTTATTTTACCCTCATTTGGCAATAAATCACCATTTATCAGGCGTAAAGTGTGGTTTTCCCAACCCCATTATCGCCAATAATCGCAATTTTAGAGGGCGACAGCGAAAGGGTAATATTATCAAAAATTTTTATGAAATTAGGGGTGTTATAGGTAACACCCGACAAAGAAATACGCGGCATGATCCCTCCGAAAAAGTTTGGTTAGACAAATTTTTCAAAGCAATTAGTTCATTTCGCACCTTTGGTTTTGTGGAAATATAATGGAAAGATGAGAGGGTGTAAATGATTAAGAATTAAGAATTAAGAATTAAATTGCTTACTTAATTACACTTGTTTAAATCCCTCAAATATCGGGTGCTAACCTATAACCCTGTCCGCGAATGGTTTGAAGATACATTGGTTCGGCGGAATTGGGTTCTAATTTCCGTCTAAGGCGTGCCACTTGAACGTCAATTGATCTGTCGGCGGCAACGCCTGCTTTGCGTGCCAATTCTTCGCGTGTAACCACCGCGCCCGAACGGGTCGCAAGTTCGCGCATCAATGATTTTTCGGTTTCGGTAAGACGGATAATCATACCCTCACGCTTTAATTCATCGCGCGTAAGGTCATAGGTGGTGTCGCCAAATGTCATGGCAGTTTGCACCGGTGCAGGTTTAACGCGGCGCAAGATGTTGGCGATACGCAATGCCAATTCTTCGGGTTCAAAAGGTTTGGGAAGGTAATCATCAGCACCCGCCGATAATCCTTCAATCCTATCGGTGGCTTCACCGCGTGCGGTCAATAATAGGATAGGGGTGTTACGTTCGTTGCGCACAAATTTGGTCAATGATATGCCATCTTCACCAGGCATCATTATGTCGAAAATCAAAAGGTCAAAATCAATGGCGTCAATTAATTCGCGTGCTTCGGCGGCATCTTTTGCGGTGGAAACCCCATAATTTTTGGACATTAAAAAACGCTTCAAAAGCTGACGGATGCGGTCGTCATCATCAACGATTAAAAGATGCGCATTTTGTGTTCCCATTTGTTTCCTCTTGTCATAAATTCATTTTATAGATTTTTGGCAATATGGCTTTCGCCCAAAATCGCCCACAAAACCTGATCCGAACCATAAACCGCATCCGCACCGGCATTGCGATAGGCGCGGGCAATTATTTCACGCATTGGCATTGTTATACGTGCCAGCTCATTTGTGCCACTAACACTTAATTGCAATATTTTACGGCGTTTGTCACGGCGGTCAGTGGTGATAATAACCAAACCTTCGGCAATTAGTTTGCGTAGGATTTTATTCAATGCCTGTTTTGTCATGGCAAGGCGTGATGCAAGGTTTAAAACCGTATCATTGCGGGCGTGGATTGCGATTAATGCCCGAATATCGGCCCAATTATATTTTGCATTCGTCGCATCGCTTTCGCAAATTGCCTTTAATTTTGCGGCAACTTCAAAAATTGTGGCAATGCCATAACCCAATTCGGAATCGCGAAGGAATAATCGCGAATGGCTTTCGGCATCGGGAATGGATAGGTTAAAGGGGTTTATAACTGCCATATTTTTTTTAAAATCTTGCGAAAATCAAAACAAGGGTGCATAGGTTTTTGTTATTACAGAATATCGCATTCGCCATGCGAAGCAATGTTCTAAATGTAAAATCACATATATTTAAAAATAAAGGTATAATTATGGATTTCGTTCCCTTTGATGATCGCGATGGATGGATTTGGCTTGATGGAAGTTTTGTGCCGTGGCGTGAAGCAAAAGTCCATGTCTTGACCCACGCACTTCATTACGGTTCAGCCGTGTTTGAAGGTGAACGCGCATATGATGGAACAATTTTTGAATGCCATCGCCATTCCGAACGTTTAATTAATTCGGGCAATATTTTGGGCATGAAAGCACCTTTTACCGCTGATGAAATGGACAAAGTGAAATATGAAGCCATGGCAAAAAATGGTTTTGAAAATTGCTATGTTCGGGCCTTTATGTGGCGCGGTTCGGAAATGATGGGCGTTTCAGCGCAAAAAAACACTATTCATACTGCGGTGGCGGTATGGCAATGGGGTGATTATTATTCCGATAAAATGACCGGTATCAAAATGGGCAAAGCAAAATGGAAGCGCCCACACCCTGAAACCGCACCATATAATGCAAAAGCAGCAGGTCTTTACATGATTTGCACTCTTTCTAAGCACGCCGCCGAAGATGAGGGTTATGCCGATGCCCTTATGCTTGATTGGCGCGGGCAGGTGGCAGAGGCAACATCCGCCAATATTTTCTTTGTTAAAGATGGTGTTTTGCATACCCCAACCCCTGATTGCTTCTTGAACGGTATTACCCGCCAAACCGTGATTAAAATTGCACGCGAAAAAGGCTATGAAGTTGTTGAACGCGCGATTTTCCCTGATGAATTATCATCATTCACCGAATGTTTTACTACTGGCTCCGCCGCAGAAGTTACACCAGTGCGTGAAATTGCAGGCATTGAGTTTAAGCCAGGGGCAATTTGCGAAGACCTTATGACTTCTTATGAGAAGCTGGTTCGCGGTAAATAATATTAAATGGGGGGCGATATGAAGTTTAAATCGATTGTAATCAGGTTTTTATTATATATTGCCCCCGTTTTGGCTGCTTTGCCATCTGTTTCATATGCAAAAGACCCTGGTATTAAAGTTCTTATGGAAAAGGGGAAGGTGGCCTTTGATGCGATTGATGAGGCTTCACGCAATTCCTTCACAATTTCTTTTCCACAATATCCAGGCAATGTGAGATTTGGTAAAATAGTTCACACTGCATCCGGCCTTGTTTGTGAGTTTGGCGTGAATGATGAGGTTAAATTAATCGTTTTTGGAAAAGATGCGAATAATGTTCCAGATGATGTAGGTTGCGATATAGTTTCACCAATTTCTGGAACGCGAACATTCTATGCATTTAAGGCAAAAGGTACGCAGAAAGAATATTTCGATTACGCAAAGCTAGCCATAATCAATAGGTTTGAAGGTGCAGTAGAAGACGGTCATTCGCCGATGGATGACTTGAACAATCTATTCAACATAAAATATGAGTGGGAAGTTACAAAAGGTACACTTGCCGCTGTGTATTCCGTCCCAAATGGAATGCATACTTCGGTTTGGATAAAGTCAAAAGGGGATTGGATGATTAAAATGCGCTATACGACATATGGCAATATTGGCAATACTGAAGGTTTTGTGTGGCTTAATGAGTGGAAGCAATTGGAGCCTGATAATGCCTTAAAAGACGATGCGAATATTAAAAATTTACGAAAATAAATAATTATCCATTCTAAACTTTGAATATATTTCGTGCATCTATGGTGTAATGTGCAATTTTTACGTGCATTATATCTCAAATGTTGCGGCATAGGGTCGCAAAATGGTCTTTGTTTTAATTTTTTACTTGTCAATTTAAAAACTTTATTAAACATTTGTCCTTGCTCGAAAGGCGGCCTGCTGAAAATGCAGCCTGAGATGCAGAATAAGGAGGGATAGATGTCTCTTAATGCTTTATTATTCTCTTACGGCACATTGAATCACCCCAATGTGCAGATTGCCACCTTTGGCCGTGTCCTAGAAGGCGAAGAAGATGCCGCGATTGGCTATGAACTTCAGGATATTCTCATCAATGATTTTGATGTGATTTCAAAAAGCGGAAAAACAACCCACCAAATCCTTGTTGCCACCGATAAAAAGGATTCTGTGGTTTCCGGTAAATTATATTATGTCAGCCCACAAGAATTGCGTCATGCCGATGATTATGAGGTTGAACAATATGGTCGCCGTGAAATCACCCTTAAATCAGGCAAAAAGGCATGGGTTTATATGGCGATATAGAATTACCAATTGGGTGAAATAATTGTCTGCCCCAATGCCTCTTTAATGCGGCATAGTGTTCCTTTTGTGGTGTCTTGCGGCAGCTCATTAAGTGCGAAGAAGCGGCATTCGGCGATTTCGTGCGCGCGATTGGTCGGCTCGCTTGTCCAAGTCTTTGCATGATAGACCAAAACATGATCGCCCTTGAAATTTGCAAAATTGGCGTGAATGGAAACAAGTTTTAGGTCCTCAGGCGCAATAATGAGGCCGGCTTCTTCGCGTGCTTCTTTCATTGCCGCACAAAGCGTGGTTTCGCCTTTTTCAACACCCCCACCCGGAAGATGCCAACCGGCGGTATAGGTATGTTTCACAAGGCAAATCTTATTTTCCGAATTAATTGCAACAATGCGCACACCCAATGTCATCGGGCGTTTCAAGCGGAAATAATTTTGCACCAAAAATTTTGTTATGGTTTTGAACATATTTGTGGATAAACAATAAAAACCCAAAAATCAACTTGCAAGTTCATGATTTGTTCTATATGTAAGGTTAAAAGGGAGCAAAAAATGCCAGATAAATTAATTTTATACACTAATCCCCAATCACGTGGTCGCGTTGCAAGACGAATGCTTGAGGAATTGGGCGTTCCGTATGAAACCAAAGTCCTTGAATATGGTGAAAATCGTAAACCCGAATTTCTTGCAATAAATCCAATGGGAAAATTTCCGACACTTGTACATAATGATGTGGTCATTACCGAAAATGCCGCAATCATTACATATCTTGCCGATGCATTTCCCGAAAAAAATCTTGCACCACCACTTGGTAGCACCGAAAGAGGGACATATTTCCGCTGGATTTTCTTTGCTTCAGGCCCTGTTGAAGCAGCATTAACCGATAAATACCTTGGACTTGAAATAAAGCCGGAAATGAAAGGTTCACTTGGTTATGGTTCACCCGAAGATGTTATTAGCACTCTCGACAATTTTTTAAGCAATAATCAATATGTTTTGGGTGATAAATTTTCGGCGGCGGATGTTTATCTTGGGTCTCTCATTGATTTTTATCTTCAGTTTAAAATGCTGCCACAGCTTGATAGCTTTGTTCGTTATGCTGAATTGATAAACGCCCGCCCGGCAATAATTCGTGCTGGCGCAATTGATAATGGTTTAATGGGCAAGTCGTCCTAAAGCACGCATATATTTGGTGTTTAAAGGCTTGATAATTTATCCCAATACCGCTATGCGAATTGTGTTAGTTTTTAATGGGGAAATCAAATGGCAGCACTTTACGGTCTTTTGGCAATCGTTGTATTGTTTGCGGCATTAAACTTTGCCGAATACGGACGCCTTGATTAATTTTTGAATTAATTAATTGCAGATTTTTTTAGATTAGCGCCATAGCCTTCAAGGTTGTGGCGTTTTTCTTGCACTAAG
The DNA here is from genome assembly GCA_002337085.1 of Hyphomonadaceae bacterium UBA1933. Classification (GTDB taxonomy): domain Bacteria; phylum Pseudomonadota; class Alphaproteobacteria; order Caulobacterales; family Aquidulcibacteraceae; genus Pseudaquidulcibacter. The sequence goes on from DDFH01000006.1 coordinate 1,213,371, forward strand.
ATCAATGCTTCATAAAGTTGTTCAATCATTAGAGGCTTGCTTAAGAAACCATCCATTCCTGCTTCTTCGCATAAAATTCGGGCTTCTGGTCGATTATCGGCAGTAAGCGCAAAGATAGGAATTGTATGGTTGAATTGGCGAATTGTTTTTGCGGCATCCCAACCATTCATGACTGGCATATGCAAATCCATCAATATTAGGTCAAAGTTCTGAATGCTAAACTTTTCGATGCAATCTTGACCATTTTCAGTAAGAACAACATTATGTCCAAGCTGGCTAAGGATTAGGTTGATAACGCGCTGATTGGTTGGGTTATCTTCGGCAACCAAAATATCAAGGCATTCATTTTCATAATCTTCGCTATTTTCTTCGCTACGTTCAAACGGCAAGAATACTTTTGCAATTGTACCGCCATCGGGGTTGGCATTGATAAATACCTCCCCACCCAAAAGGCGCGCCATTCGTTGTGACAAGGCTAGCCCCATATTAATGCCGCCATTATTGCGGGTGGTTGGGTCTTTTTCAAAGCGGAACGGGTCGAAAATATGCTCAAGAATTTTTTCATCAATGCCGATGCCGGTATCGGTGACAAGTAAAGTTATACCATTTTCATCATAGGTAACGTTAACTGATACCTGGCCCTTTGACGTAAACTTCACGGCATTATCGCACAAATGTGAAACAATACGATCAGCATATTGGGAAGAGCCAATGAATTCAGCGTCCAAATCTTCATCGATTTCAAACTCAAACCCGATATTTTTTTCTTTAGCAAGGGTTTTAAAGCGTTTGAAAATTGAAAGTAAAAGTGTTTTCGGGTTAAATGCCGCCAAATCAGGAGTAATTGGTTTGGTTCTGATGTTTGAATAATCAAGAATGTCATCGATGCGCTGGGTAAGGTTTCTTGCCGCAAGCGAAGTCATATCAAGAATTTCAATTTGCCCATCATTCAAGCCAGTGGCCCGAAGCATTGCCGACAAATTCATTAAGCTGTTAAGAGGGGTTTTCAATTCATGCGACATTGCCGCGATAAAGCGGCTGCGCGATAAATCCTCTTCATTAGTTTGTTCATATGGATTTGTTACTTCATTATGGCTACGGCTTAGATAAGCAACTTCAAGATTTGAATCCGTAGGAACTATATTTAGAAAATATTCGTGGCGTTTTCCATCCCGCCCTTGAATGGAGCAAACTTTTTCGCCGTGGCTAACCTGAAGGGCGCGCAGAATGTGAATCTGTGACTTTAAATAATCGATGTCATTATATCCCAACATCCGCAAAGCCGCTTTATTGGCAAATACAATTTCCTTGTCGCTAAAGACAACAATTGCCAGCGGTGAATGTTCGATAATGAACTCTAAGTTAAGAGCTTTAACTTTATCAGTCATATTTCTGTTTACTGCTTTCTGCCGAAAACAGGGTAAGATTCCGATACCCAGTTTATTTATTTTCTTGCACGCTAACATTATATCGTTAACACTCTGTATAGAGCGCTGATTTTAATTGAAAAAATTTTTGCTTTAAAATTTGCCGTCTCTTTTTGTTGCTTAAAAGTGTAAAATTGGCTAAACGGTGTGGGGGAAAATAGGTGACATATGAAGGCAGATGCGATTACTGAAATGGGTGTTATTATGCGGCCCGGAATGAAAATTCGCCGCCCGAAAAACATTAAAAAAACCTCTGATGAGGAAATTAAAACGCCTGCTGAAGAAAAGGTTGTTGAAAATATTGCGCCAATTAATGTCACCACAAAGATTTATGTGAAGTCATTGGAAATTAGCGCGCAATGCGGTGTTTATTCACATGAATTTGGAAAAGATAGAAGCCTATTTATAGATATTGAAATCGATATGGTTTCAGGAAATATGGTTAGTGTTGATGAACTTAACCAAACCTATGATTATGATAAATTGGCACAAATTGCCCAAGATGTTGCTTCACAAAAACATTTTTATCTTATTGAATCATATGCCGGTGAGGTGGCGCAGGCAATATTGAATGATGCACGCATTAATGCGGTTAGGGTAAAGGTTGAAAAGCCAAATTCGGTTAAAAATGCGGCTGCTGCGGGTACTGAAATTTATTGTACCCGCAATGTAACGCCATAATTTAAGCAGTAAGTATATCGTGCATAAAAGAATGAACTTCGGAACGCAATATTTCGGCTTGTTTGCTTAGATCCTCGGCGGCAAAGACAACTTCGCGTGCCGCAGACCCTGTTTCTTCAGAACTTGCGGTAATTTCCACAATTTCACGCGATACCATTTCGGTGCCAATTGATGCTTCTTGGGTATTACGTGAAATTTCAGCGGTGGTTGCGGTTTGCTCTTCGATTGCGGTATTAATCGCCATTGATACCGAATTTATTTCTTCAATGGTTTTTTTAATCGATGTAATCGCGTCAACTGCATTGTTGGTGGCAGCCTGCATTTGATTGATTTGTTTTGATATTTCTTCGGTCGCCTGTGCGGTTTGCCCCGCAAGACTTTTTACTTCTGTGGCAACAACGGCAAAGCCTTTTCCTGCTTCACCAGCCCGCGCGCTTTCTATGGTTGCATTCAGTGCCAAAAGATTGGTTTGTGCAGCAATATCGGCAATTAATGAAACCACGGCCCCAATTTTTTCTGCCGCAGCGGAGAGTTCATTCAAGGTCTGTGATGAATGACCAACCATAACAACTGCTTCAGATGCAACTTTGGTATTTAGGGCAACTTGTGATGCAATCTCTTGCACAGATATTGACATTTCTTTTGCTGAGTTTGCAATTATGCTAACGTTTTCATTGGTCTGCTCTGCGGCAGAGGCAACACTAGTTGCTTTTGCTGAGCTTGATTCCGCAATTTCCGACATTGCTTTTGCGGTAACTGATAATTCAGTTGATGCGGCGGCAACGGTTTCAACCACTTTTGATACACTTGTTTCAAATTTTCCGGCAATATCTTGAACCAGATAATCACGTTTTTTGGTTTCTTCTTCAAGATAAATTGAAATTGCAAAATCCATGTCCAACATTGCGGCTTTGGTAAATGCTGAAACCTGTTGCTGTGCTTTTTCAATAATATTGCTTTTGCCAAACATCGATTTGGAATTATCTATTTGTCCAATAATTGCATGTGAAATTTCGCTAATGATGAAGGTATATCCACCAATATACCAGCGTGGTTCAAGCCCAATGCGGGAGTGTGCTTTGCCTATCCGGCGGACTGAATTTACGTAATCAGTTGAAAATTCACCCTCTGCAATTGCGATCCAGTGTTTAAGTTGCGCACTTTTTGCACCATTCATGTGTGCATCGTTTGCAAAGAATCTTGAAACCTCGCCCCAAATTTTCACATGATTATAAAACCTATCAAGAACATCAGGAAGTACGTCCCTAATTAGTGGCAACATTTCTCGTAAGACGGTCTTTGTTTCATCATCAATTTTAAGAAAATTGGTGCGTTGAGATATATTATAAGTATTGTCTGACATTTTGCCCTCGCATATTCGAAGGCGCTTGCAATCGTTTGTGCGCCTGTTTAAGGCTGATTAACCTTGTATAAGTTTACAGGTTATTAACAAAATCTAATGTGAAAGTGCGACAAAATAACGTGTTTTGCATGTTTTTATATAGGGATTGCTATATATTTAGACAGTGCTTTGTTTGGTTTGATGTTTTTTATTTGCATTGAATTTTTGCAAATATTGCACGCCTGTAAAAAGTGACATTAGCGCACCAACAAAAGTGATTAATATGCCAATTGCGATTAAACTTTTTAAACCAAATGCCATTGCACCAAGATAAATTGCCATGCCCAACATGATTACCGCTGTTTTGGTTTTGGCAAGAAATGTTGCCGGCATTGAAAAACCGGTTTTCTCCGCCTCGCTGCGCATTTGGGTAACAAAATAATCACGTGCAGTCGTTGCCAAAAGCATGAAAACAATTGCACCCATAATGATTATTTTATCAAATTGCCCTGAAAGCATTTCATATAAGCCAATGCCAATAATGGTTAGGCCTACCAATAATTTATCGGCAAATAGATCAAGCTTTGCCCCAAGTTCGCTTTTGGCATCCAAAGCACGCGCTAAAAAACCATCTACCCAATCGGTTAAAGAGGCAAAAACAAATATCCCAAATGCCCAAACCACATATTCATGCTTTCCGCCCAAACTCAGGATAAGCAGAATTACCAAAAGCGGGGTAAGGGCGATACGAAAAATCGTAAATACATTCGGTAGATGCTTCATCATTCACTCTGAAAATGGGCGTGGATTCGCTTTGCAATCTCTTCGCTTATATGCGGGGTTTCTGCAAGCTCTTTTACACTTGCACCAGCAACACCTTTTGCCGAACCAAAACGCGACATAAGAGATTTTTTACGCAAAGGACCAATGCCGCCAATTTCATCCAACGGGTTTTTAACAAATTCCTTGCCGCGTTTTTGGCGATGCGCACCAATTACAAAGCGGTGGGATTCATCGCGCAATCGTTGCAAATAATATAAAACAGGTGAATTTAGTTCAAGGCGGTAGGGGGCTTTGTCCACTTCGTGAAACTCCTCACGACCGGCATTTCTATCGACACCTTTGGACATGGCGACGATTTTAAACATTTTATCGACCTCAAGCTCACGCGCGACATCCAACACCGCCGCAAGCTGTATCTGCCCGCCATCAATGATAATTAAATCGGGGCGGCTTTCATAATCGTTCAAATTTTCTTTGATGCGGTTAAAACGGCGGGTGAAAACTTCACGCATCATGGCAAAGTCATCGCCCCCTTTGGCGTTCTTTATCGTCCATTTGCGATATTGGTTTTTCATAAACCCTTCAGGCCCCGCAACAATCATCGCGCCAACCGCATTTGTGCCTTGAATGTGGGAGTTATCATAAACCTCGATCCGTTCGGGGCGGGTTTCAAGGTTGAATTGTTTTTGTACCTCGTCCAAAATTTTGCCGATTGCACCAGTTTCAGAAAGGCGGCGACTAAGGGTGATTTGTGCATTTTTGATAACTTGTTCAAGTATATCTTTTTTATCGCCTTGTTTTGGAACTGAAATCCGCACCTTTGAACCCGCTAGCATGGAAAGCGCATCTTCCATCAATTGCTTTTGCAATGGTGGTTCGTTCATTATTATCAAATCGGGCGGTGGGTTTGATTGGTAAAACTGCCCGATAAAACTATCCAGAATTTCCTGTGTCGAAAGCGATTTATCATGCTTTGGGAAATAGGCGCGATTGCCCCAGTGTTGGGTCGCGCGGAAAAATGCAACTTCGATAATTGTCATCCCGCCTTGGGAATGAATGGCAAATATATCGGCATTGGCAAAGCTTTGCGGGTATATGGATTGGTTGGTGCGAATGCTTGCCAAGGCTTTGATACGGTCGCGCAAAATGGCGGCTTTTTCATAATCAAAGACTTGGGCGGCGTTGTTCATCTGCCCCGCCAACTCGTCCTGCAACGCGCTTGATTTACCGCGCAGAAACATCCGCGCCCCGTCCACAAGCTCACGGTAATCTAATTGATTGGTAAGATTAACACATGGTGCGGCACAACGTTTTATTTGATAAAGCATACAGGGGCGGGAGCGGTTTTCAAATTCGGCATCTGAACACGTCCGTAGCATGAAGGCTTTTTGCAATATTGTGATGGAATCATTCACCGCCTGCCCACTGGCGAATGGGCCAAAATATTCAACGCCCTTTTCACGTGGGCCGCGATGCTTGGCAAGGAATGGGGAGGGGTGGTTTAGGCCGATTGCGATATATGGAAAACTTTTGTCATCGCGCATCAATACGTTATAGCGCGGTTTAAGGCGGCGAATGAGATTGGCTTCGAGCAATAATGCCTCGGATTCAGTGTGTGTGACGGTAAATTCCATACCGCGCACCATTGCCAAAACCCGCGTTAATTGATTGGTATGCGCCGCACCACGGGCATAGGTCGCCACCCGTTTTTTAAGGCTTTTGGCCTTGCCAACATATAAAACCGACCCATCGGCACCAATCATGCGGTAAACCCCAGGGGAATTAGGCAGGGTTTTATGATGCTCTTTAATGATTTCGATGCCGGTTTTTAAATCAAGGTTTTCATTAGGCACACTGCCGCCCGAAGGTAATGAGCCAATATCAACTTCTTGGGGTTTGTTTGCCTTATTCATAAAAATTAAATAGGCTGTCTCGTATAATTTTTAAAGATTGAATTGCAACAATATTTCTATTAAGAATAATTCTCAATATGACCGAAAACACAATTCTTAAAGCAATTGCCGGATTTTTCTTTGCCCTTGGCTCGGTGGGGGCGTTTTTGCCCGCTTTGCCAACCGTGCCGTTTTGGATTGTGGCGGCGATTATTTACCTCAAGGCCGACCCTGTAATGGCACATAAAATCTTTGAACATAAGGTTTTTGGCAAAATTGTTGAAAATTTTGTGCGCCACGGCATCATTACAAGAAAATCCAAAATTGCGGCAATTGGTGGCTCTTTATTGGTTGGCGGCATTTCACTTTATTTCATGCGCCACCATGCATGGGGATTTTGGTTTATGATTGTTGGGCTTTTGATTGGAATGGTTTTTGTGGCGACAAGACCGGAAAAAATTAGGGAATAATAGGCAATTGTCACCCCGCATTCATTGCGGGGTCTTGCTGCATGAGATCCCGCAACAAGTGCGGGATGACGAGGTGCTTTTAATAAAATTGTGATTGTATATCATCTGTTACCCCTCTTCCGTTATTCAATAAATTTGCTATTACGAATCCATGTCTTTACTTGAAAAATTACCCCCTGCCTTAGTTTCGTCTGTTCGCGGTAAAATCGAAGAGAATGTTAATCTTGCGCCCTTTACATGGTTTCGTGTTGGCGGTGCAGCGGAGCTGTTGTTTCAGCCTGCGGACACACAGGATTTGGCGGATTTTTTAAAGGCATTGCCCAAGGATATACCCGTCTATGTGATTGGCGTGGGGTCAAACCTTATTATCCGCGATGGTGGGGTAAAAGGGGTTGTTATCCGCCTTACGCCCAAGGGCTTTGGCAACGTAAGTGTCGATGGTCTTTGCATTACTTCGGGGACAATGGTGCTTGATTCCATGCTTGCCAAAAAGGCGGCCGAGGCGGGGATTGCGGGGCTTGAATTTTATCGTGGTGTCCCTGGTACAATTGGCGGCGCATTGCGCATGAATGCCGGCTGCTATGAACAAGAAACCAAGGATGTTTTGGTGGAGTGTCAGGCGGTTAATCGTGATGGCGACATAATCACCTTTAAAAATGCGGATATGGGCTATACTTATCGCCATTGTGCATTGCCCGATGATTTGATTTTTGTTTCGGCAACTTTTGAAGGTACTGGGGATGCGCCAGAGGCAATTTTAGCGCGCATGGATGCCATTACTGCCCGCCGCGAAAATTCCCAGCCTATTCGTGAAAAAACCGGTGGTTCAACCTTTAAAAACCCTGATCAGGTGCAATCGGGCGGGCGTAAATCATGGCAGGTTATTGATGCCGCAGGATTGCGTGGTTTTTCAATTGGCGATGCCCAAATGAGCGAGAAGCATTGCAATTTCATGATAAATAAAGGCAATGCAACCGCCAAAGATCTTGAGGCATTGGGTGAGCACGTCATTAAAACCGTAAAAGAAACCCAAGGCGTTGATTTACACTGGGAAATTAAGCGTATCGGCGAAAAATAATCATAAACCAACCATGTCATACCGGAAAGTCTGCAAGATTTATCCGGCATGACAGGCTATTTTTTCAATAATTTATGTGCCAAAGCCAAAATTGGTTTTTCAAACATAATATGCAAAATTGCCGAAGCGATAATTGCCGCCACAAAGGCAATCGCGCAAAATACAAAATTATCCATTAGACCATCGCGTGAGAAGCGTGCAAAAATCCGCCCGGTTGCGGCAAAAACCGGAACATGGATAAGATATAAGGCATAGGACCAATCACCCAATTTAATCAGCGGCTTTTTGGCCTTGAAGCCACCTAGTTCAAGCACAACCATGCCATAAAGCAAAATTGCCGATGGTAATCCAAAATAAAAGACACGTTCCCATTTAAGGGCAAAGAAATCCTGTGCAAAGCCTGCTACACGGGCAAAACTAAAGAAAAGCAATACTGCACCCAAAATTGCGGCAACGTCGCCATATGGGCGGTCTTTACGATTTTTAATAATAATTGCCACGCCAGCACCCATAATAAATTCAAGTGTAAGCGGATGGATTACAATGGCAAGAAACGGCGTTGGATTTTGATTTGCAAGTGACGCAAAGGCAACCAATAATGCCCAGCCAACAAGAAACGCCGGCATCATTTTCTTTGGCGCAAATAAAATAAAACCAAACACAAAATAAAACCATAGTTCGTAAATAAGCGTCCAGCCAACGGCATGTAGTGGTAATGTCGCTTGTGGGATTAAAAGGAAGGATTTTAAAATATCGGGGGTCTCTTTATGGCTTTGATAAACCCAATCTGGATGGATTATATAGACCGCAAATATCGCCCCCATAACCAGCCACCATAATGGATAAATCCGAATGGCTCTTAAGGCCCAAAATTTTGCAACATATTGCGGGGTAGGGGTGGACGCAAAATTAGACCACACCATAACAAAGCCAGAAATGACAAAGAATAAATCAACCCCGCCAAAGCCGCCCAATGCCCAATTACCAAATAAAATCTCGCCACCAAGTTTTAATTCAACCGCATGTAAATGCGCCATGGCGACAAATAGTGCCGCCAAACCACGCAAGAATTGAATTTGCCCAATGTTTCTAGGAAGTCGGTTTTGGTTTGTTTCCTTTGGTTTTTGATTAATTGGGATTAATTCAACAAAATCATCGCGTGACATAATATACTCCGAATTGGTTTCTTTTAAGCGCAAACAAAAAGCCCCGCAAGTGTGTCTTGCGGGGCTTTTTAAATTTTGTTTTTGAACCCTAGTTAAGTTCAGCTAGCTTTTTAGAAATAGTCTTGATTGAAGTAGAAAGCAGCTCTGCGCCGCCTTTTTTGGACGCGTCTTCAACCAACATTTTCTGGGCGATCTCAACCGCCGCATTTGAAGCAAATGAACGAACTTCGTCAATAGCAGCCTGCTCAGCACGTGCAATACGTTCTGAAGCAGCTTGTGTTTTGGCGGCAATATCGGCTTCTAATTGCTTCTTAGCCTGTGCTTTTAGGATTTTGGCATCTTCTGCCGCTTGCTTAATCATTTCTTCAGCCTGTGCTTTCGCTTCAGACTGTTGTTTTTCATAAGAGGCGCGAAGTACTTCTGCTTGCTCACGGAGTTTTTTTGCTTCTTCCAACTCATTGGCAATTGCCTTTGATTGTTCATCAAGGCTAGCACCAACAGACGCAGGAACTTTTAAATAAAGCATAATTCCGATGAAAACGAAAAAAGCAATCGCCGCAACTAAAGTAGCATCAAAATGCATTAGTTTGCCCCTTTCATTGCAGACTTAAGTAAAGTAGCAGCAGGTTTTTTGCCAGTGATACTTGTAAAAATATCGCCTGCAATATCATAAATGCTTTCTGAAACTTCTTCAATTGCTTTGGTTTGCTGTTCATTTATAATAGTAACCGCAGCCTGAATCTTTTCATCAGCATCTGCCATAGCTCTCGCCTGTGCTTTTGCTGCTTCATCTTCAAGCTCTTTACGCATAGCGTCTAAAGTAGCGCGTGCTTCTTCTTTGGCATTATGATGTGCCAATTCAGCAGCTTTTTTCGCCCCTTCAGCCGCAGCAGTTTCATCAGCAGCTTTTTTCAAATCGCTTTCGATTGCGTTTTTACGTGCTTCAAGTGTTTTACCAATACGTGGAATAATCACGTTTGCCAAAATCAAATAAAGCGCACCAAACGAAACCAAAAACCAGAAAAGCTGATGCGGAAACAAAGATGCATCAAACGGAGGAAAACCCCCAGACGCACCTTCTGCGGCTCCATGCGCACCTTTTGCAACTTCATGTGCAACTTCTGACATTGTAAATGCTCCGAATTGCTAAAGTATTGCTTTAGCGTCGTGCCAAGTGGAAATAGTTCATTACATTGAATATCTCTTTAGAAGATATTCATGCGAAACTATTAAACAACGAACAACAACAAAATTGCGATTAGCAAAGAGAAGATACCCAATGCTTCTGTAACCGCAAAGCCGAAAATAAGGTTAGAAAACTGACCTTTAGCGGCAGAAGGGTTACGCAAAGAACCTTCTAAGAAGCTGCCGAAGATGTTACCAACACCAATAGCAGCACCAATCATACCAAAACATGCAAGACCTGCACCAATAAATTTAGCGGCTTCCGCGTCCATTTTATACTCCTTAATTAAATGGATTAAAACTTATAACTCTAATAACCCTATACTAGTGATCTCCGGCGTGTAGGGCATCATTAAGATAAAGGCAAGTAAGCAAAGTGAAAACAAACGCCTGTAAGAAAGCAACCAATGTTTCAAGTGCATACAACGCAACAGTCATGGCAAATGGTAGAACCGAACCGATTGCACCCAAAGCACCAAGACCAAGTAAGGTTGGAACAAAACCCGCAAACACTTTAACCAGAATGTGTCCGGCAAAAATATTTGCCCAAAGACGTACAGAATGGCTTAAAGGACGGGAGAAGAAAGAAATAATCTCAATCGGGGTCACAATAATATAAAGTGGCAGTGGGACACCCGAAGGAACAAAAAGTTTGAAAAATTTAAGGCCGTTTTTCGCAAAACCAACAATAATAACTGTTGCGAAAACGATTAATGCCATTGCAGCCGTGATAATGATTTGTGAAGTTGGCGTGAAGTTATACGCAAACAAGCCAACCATATTCAAAGTGAATATGAAAAGGAAAAGCGTCATAACCAACGGGAAGAACATTTTCACGCCTTTTGAACCCGCCGCGCCATACAAATTATCATAAACAAATTTATATGTGCTTTCGCCAATAAGCTGCATACGGCCTGGAACCATTGCTGCTTTGGCAGAAGACATCAATAAGAATGCAGCAGGAATAGCCGCACCCAAAAGCAAAAATGCACTGGCATTTGAGAATGAAATATCAACCCCGCCTAAATCCATAGGGATAATTCGCTCAATATGAAATTGATGCATAGGATCGTTTGACAATTTTCACTCCAATCAATTCTAAAGCAATTTAGTTATCTTCATCATCTGGTTCGGGGGGTAAATCCTGACCCAAAGGCTGATTCTTGGAATACTCATTCCCAGCCCGAATGATGTTAACAACACCTGCGGCAAAACCTATACCAAGCCCCAACAAAAGAAACCAAGGTGTGGTTTTTAACCAATTATCCAGCCCCAGCCCCAAAAGCGCGCCCACCAAAATTGCCGAAACAAATTCAGACGCCATGCGCATCCCAAGACCCATTCCCGAATTGTTGTATGTTTCTTTTACAACCGGTTCTTTGGCCTTGATTGCAGCATTAACCTTGCGGCTAAGCTCTTCAAGAGTTTTGTGATGTGAATTATTGTCTCTATGACTCATATCTCAAAACCCGCGAAAAACGTGAGATATAGGTATAGAATCCCGTCCCCACGCGGCGCGGAAACTAGTTTGCAAGTGCAAAATAGTCAAGCCAAATGAGTGTATAGAAAGTAATTTTTTCCGCAGGTCGCATTTTAATGGTTAAGTTATTGAAATAAAATAATAAAAATAAAATTTTATTAGTTGCTTGCTGCGTTAATTAGGCTTTCGGCTCGACTAAGGTCTACTGAGACAAGTTGGGAAACCCCTTTTTGTGCCATTGTAACGCCAAAAAGCCTGTCCATACGTGCCATTGTGATGGGATGGTGGGTAATAACAATGAATCTGGTTTTGGTGCGGTTACGCATTTCATTTAATAATGCACAGAAACGTTCGACATTGGCATCATCTAATGGCGCATCAATCTCATCAAGAACAGAAAGTGGCGCCGGGTTTGATAAAAACACCGCAAATATAAGTGCGGTTGCGGTCAATGCCTGCTCGCCACCACTCATAAGGGTCATAGATTGCAGGCGCTTTCCCGGTGGGCAGGCATAAACCTCAAGACCACCACCAAGTGGGTCATCGGTTTCGGTAAGCGCCAAGTGCGCCTGTCCACCGTTAAATAGGGTTGAAAATAATTGTGAGAAATGCCCATTCACAATATCAAATGCTTTTATAAGTTTTTCACGACCTTCGGCATTGATTTCCTCAATCGCATTGCGCAATTTTTTTACCGCCGCCACAAGCTCATTACGTTCGGTATCAAGTTTTTGCGCCCGCTCGCTCTGTTCTTTTAATTCAATGTCGGCATTAAGGTTGACACCGCCCAAGTCTTCGCGGTCTAAAAGCGCACGGTTAAGGCGGCTTTGTGCTTTATCAATATCAAGCCCATTATAGATATTGCCAAGGCGCTCTTTGGCATGTGTATCCAAATCAACCGGATCGCAATCAAATTGATTTAGGATTTCATTTTTTAAATCTTCCAATCTTTCAAGCCAGCTTTGATGGGTGGCCTGTAACCCGCTTTGGGTTGTCATTAATTGGGCGCGGTTATTTTCCGATTGCCGTAATGCGGATTGTAAATTGCGTAATTCGCTTTCTGAAACCGCAAGAATATCGGCAGCTTTGGCACGGCGCGCTTCAGCAAGTGGGAAATCACTTAGGGCTTTTTGCCGTTCTTGTTCAATGGCATCGGGTTTATCTGATAATTCATTTAAAACTAATTCGGTTTTGGATTTTTCAACTTCCAATTCCTTGATGCGCAGTGCGCAATTTTCTTTGCGTGCTGACCAATTATTAAGTTGTGCTTTTAAACTTGCAATTTTTGCCTTGTGGCTTTCGGCCTCGGAATTAATTTGGTTAATCTTGGCGCGAATATCTGCAAGGTTTTGTCGTTTTTGGTTTAATAAAGCCCCACTTTCAGAAATGATTGTTTCAAGCTCTTGGCTAAGTGTTGCTAGTTCTGATTGCTCATCGGCGAAAATATCGCTTTTTTCTTTTATCTCTTCTTCTATTTTTTTAAGATTGTGCTGCGCCTGACCAAGGTTTTCGCGCGCCATTTCAATCCTGTCATTGTTTCGTGCCTGAACCGCGATTAAATCATTGAGGTTTTTTTGGCAATTTTGCACATTCATCATCAGGCTTGGATGCTTTGCGCGTTCATTATTGGATTTATCGCGCAATGATGCCAAGGTTGATTTGCCCTGCGCCAATTTTGCGGCAATATCGGGGATTTGCGCCTTTAAAGGTTCTAATTCCGCTTCTAATGCAATGATGTGATTTTTTTGTTCAAGGCGTTTTGCCTGCGCATTGGGTGCTTTATGGGTTTTTATAAAACCATCCCAACGCTTCATATCGCCTGACAAGGTCACAAAGCGACAGCCCAAAGGCGGCAGAATGCCTGAATTAAAAATGGCATCATCAACAATTTTGATTGTGCCAAGTCGTGCGGCAAGCTCATCTGGGGCTGAAACAATTTCGGAAAGGCTTTGCGTGGTTTTTACATTTTGTGGCCATTCAATGTTGGGAATTTCTGCACCATTCCAAAATATATCGCCATTTTTTAGATTTGCGTCCAAATCTTCGCCAATTGCGGCGGCGAATGCCTTTTCAAACCCTGATTTAACCTGAATTTGTGTGATAAGGGTGGCTTGTTTGCCATCTTCACGCCCCAATACTGCATTCAAAGCCTTTATTTGCGCCATTAGTGCATTGGATTTATTTTGCAAATCGTCGTGAATATTGCGGTTTTCACGATCCTCAATTTCAAGTTTTTGCAAGTCGGCAAGATAGGATTTATAATCCGCCTCGGCGCGTTCAATTTCTTTAACAGATTGTTCAAGCCTGTCTTTGGCTTGGCTAATTAATGTTTCATCAAGTTGGGCATTACCCAAATCAACCACATCTTTTTCAAGGCGGGCAACAATATTTCCGAGGCGTTGTTTTTCCCCCTCAAGCCTTGTTAATTCCTGTTTTAATGAAAGAAGTTTATTTTCATTTTTTGCCTTGCTAGCAATTGCGTCATTTAATTTGCCTTCAATTTCTTGAATTTGGGCGTTTAATTGATTTGCCGCTGAATTCAGCTCAGCAATTTCCGCATCGCGTGTGGTTGCGGAATTATGGTCTTTTAATTCATCATTTGTGCGTGTGATAATTTCATCAGCCTCGATAGCGATTTCATTTTCACGGGCAATATCTTTATTTATGCGTTCAAGCGCTGCATTGGCATTTGTGGTTTTTTCCGTGATTTCTTGTAGGTCACGTTCAAAAGCAAATTTTTTGATTTCAAGTTGGCGTATAACTGCTTCGGCAATTGCCATTTCTTGACGTGCTTCTGGTAATTTTCCCTCGGCCTGTTCGATTGCGCGATTTGCCTTGTTAATTTCAACCATACAGTCACTAATTTGCATTTCAATTTCATGCAGACTTTGTTTGGTTTGCGTAACCGAGGTTGCCATTGATTTATAACGATTGTCGGCAAGATATGCTTGAAGCCCGCGTATAAGCCCCGCCAAACCACGATAACGCTCGGCCTTTTGGGCTTGTTTTTTAAGGCTGGTGACCTGTTCTTCAATCGTTATTATAATTTCACTTACACGCTCTAAATTGGTTTCAGTGGCGTTAAGTTTGATTACCGCCTCATGCCGCCGTGCCTGAAGGCCTGAGATACCAGATGCTTCTTCTAAAACTTTGCGGCGATTTTCGGGTTTTGCGTTGATAAGTTCGCTAACTTGTCCTTGACGCACAAGGGCAGGGGAGTTTGCACCCGATGATGCATCCGCAAATAAAAGCTGCACATCTTTGGCGCGCACCTCTTTGCCATTAATGCGATATGTAGAGCCAATGCCACGGCGAATTTTGCGCGATATTTCAATTATATCTTCAAAGCGAAATGGATCGGGTGCAAGGTGGTCTGAATTATCGATTTTAAGGGTGACTTCGGCAATATCCCGCTGCGGGCGTTCATCAGAGCCGGCGAAAATGACATCATCCATTTCTGTGCCGCGCAATGCCTTGGCGGAGTTTGCACCCATAACCCAGCGAATAGATTCAAGGATATTTGATTTTCCGCAACCATTCGGGCCAACAATTCCGGTCAAACCCTCATTAATAGTGAATGTGACGCCATCCACAAAGGATTTAAAACCCGAAATTTTCGCTTCCAAAAGGTGCAATTTATCCCCTTATTTCCTCTTTTTGGCTTTTGCCAAAAGCGCATTATCAATCCCTGGCTTTATGGCATTATAGTCTAGTTCTTGGGTAGGGGCTAGTTTAACAACTTTACCGTCAATTAAAATAGTTGGGGTGCTGTTTATACCCAGTTTTACTGCGCCATTTTCGCTATTTTGGATGGCAGTAATTTTTGATGGGTCGGCAAGGCAGGCCTTGATTTTATCAGAAGTAATTCCCGTTGTTTGATTGGCGACCGTGGTTAGATACGCCAATGCGCCACCGGGGCTTTGCGCGCTATGGAAAATTAGTGCCTGATTTTTGAAAAATGCATCAATTAATTGATAACGTTTGACGCCACCTTCACAATCGGCGATTACCTGCATCCCGGCAGAAAGATTTTCAGGCGGAGTGGGAAGGGGGCGGAAAATATATTTAACCTTTCCGGTATCAATATAGTTTGCCTTTAATTTTGGAAATTCTTGGGTCGCAAAATGCGCACAATGTGAACAGGTTAAAGAACCATATTCAATAATAGTTACTGGGGCATTTGGTTTGCCAAGGTAATATTCAGTATTTTGTGCCGAAGATATTACGGGCAAAGAAAACGTTGCAGCAATAATTGCAATTAAACCAAGTTTTTTCATTTTACTTTGCCCGATAATAAACCAAAATTATTTTGCTTTTGCCAATGCCGCATTTACGGCTTTTTCAACATCTGCATATTCATATTCACGACCAACAGGTGGTGTAACGCGAACGCCGTTTACAAATACGGTTGGGGTTGCATCAACCTTGTCATGTTCTTCGCCATATTTCATAACGTCGGCAAGGGTTTTAAGTTTTGCCTCATCCTTCATGCAATTGTCGAATTGGGTTTCGTTCATGCCCGCAGATTGCGCGACTTTTAAAAGTGCTTGTTTGGCACCACCAGCCTGTGCAGATACGTAAATATCCTGTTGTTGCGCCATTAATGCGTTAATCATGGCCTCACGCTTGCTTGGATCAACACAACGACCAAGAAGGTGGCCGGCAGAAGCCAAATCAACCGGTGGGGTTGGGAATTCGCGGAAAACATAACGAACCTTGCCAGGTTCAACAAGGTTTTGCATGATTTTTGGAACAATATTGTTTTGGAAATTTGCACAGTGTGGGCACATAACAGACGCATATTCAACAACAACAACTTTTGCGTCTTTTGAACCAACTGGAATGTCACTTGCAATTTCGTATTCCGAAGTACCTTTGCCAACTGTCTTGCTGGCATCTTTTGAGCATGCGGTTAAACCAAGGCTAAGAGCCAAGGTGGTGGCTGCGAAAATTGTTCCGATATTTCTTTTTGTAATCACCTGTTCTTCTCCGTAAAAGCCTTTAAATCTTATTTAAAAGATGACTCTTTGTTAGATATTAGTCAATATTTTTGATAATTGTGCTTAGATTGATTATTGCGCGTTTTAAACCATCTGAGTGTATATTTTGCAGTTTTCCTTCAATATTTTGCAATTCAGAGGCATCAAGAGGTTTAAGCGGTTTTGCTTTATTTTCGTCATTGTTTAAAGTTACATTTTTTTTAAGTGGCGCGGCAATAAAACTTAGCTTGGAATAATTTGTTCCGGTTGAAAGGCTTATAAGCCCCAAAATCTCATCGGCGCGCATTTGCAAAAGCGCCACAGCAGAGGAATTGGCGCGTAATGTAACGGTCTTCCCCCTTAGGCTTTCGGGAAAGCAAATTTTGGCCAGTTTTTCACCAACCACCATTTGCCAATTTGCCTGAAGCTCTTTGATACGATTGGGTTTTGTATCTTTGGCAAAAGGTAAAATATTGCCAAGCGCGTTTTTAAGCGGTTTTTCGGTTATTGAAAATTTTCGCCCGCGCCGCATTGCAAGAAAGGATAACGCCATATCTTCCAAATCTTTATCAAGTTTTGGCTTGGCCTTATTGCTATTTTGCGGGTCGGAATTCATCACCCAATATTACACAGCCACAGTGTTTTTAACAAGTAGATTTGGCTTATGCCGCAAGTTTTTGGCGTAATTGATGGCGCAAATAGTCAATAGACTTTAAACCATCCTCAGTTTTGAAATGCCAATAGGTCCAACCATTACAAGCCGCCGAATTTTGCGCAATCGCACCCATGCGGTGAATAGAGCCAACCAAATTGCCCATTGTGATAGAGCCATCACTACGAACCCGTGCCGAAATATCCCCTTTTGGTGAGAATATAGTATCGCCAGAGCGTAACAAACCTTGTTCAATCAAATTGCCAAATGGAATGCGGGCTTCTTCGCGTTTTGATTTCATTGGTGTGGTGTCTTCAAGGTTTGAAGGGATAACCGCATCAATGCGCGCCTGTGCGGCGGCGGCATAGGTTTCATCGCGTTCAAGGCCAATCCAGCGGCGGTTTAATGCCTTGGCAACCGCGCCACTTGTGCCAGAGCCAAAGAATGGATCAAGCACCAAATCACCAGGTTTTGTGGCGGCGGTGAAAATACGGTGCAAAAGTGCCTCTGGCTTTTGGGTTGGGTGCACTTTGCGACCATCATCATCTTTTAAACGTTCAGAGCCAGAACAAATCGGAATTGACCAATCAGAACGCATTTGCAAATCATCATTCATGACTTTTAGCGCATCATAATTGAAGGTATATTTCTTTTGATTTGATGATTTGGTTGCCCAAATAAGGGTTTCATGGGCATTGGTAAAACGTGTGCCTTTGAAGTTTGGCATTGGGTTGGATTTACGCCAAATAACGTCATTCAAAATCCAAAAGCCCAAATCCTGCATAATCGCGCCAACGCGGAAAATATTGTGATAAGAGCCAATAACCCAAATTGTGGCATTATCAGACATGCAATCACGTGCCGCCTTTAGCCATTCACGGGTAAAATCATCATAGGCTTTGAAATTATCAAATCTATCCCAATCATCATCCACGGCATCAACCTTGGAATTATCGGGGCGCAATAAATCACCACCTAATTGCAAATTATATGGGGGGTCGGCAAAAACCATATCGGCACAGCCTTTTGGAAGTTTGCGCATATTTTCAATGCAATCCCCAAGGTGAATACGATTTTCAACAAGCTGGCTTAGTTTTTCTTCAATTCTCTTCGTGGTCAATGTAACGCCCCATCATCAATTAGGGGCATTAGAATCCTTTTTAGTTAACAAAAGATTCACGCTGATTCAAAAAAAGAATCAGGTGATTCCTTTTTTGCAGTTGGACAACGAAAACTCACTATTTACAGAATCATACAATCATTGATAGAAGTATAAATTCGGGGGAAAGTTATGCTTCTAAGTTTCAATGAAATTCGTGCCAGAGCCGCCAAATTTGCAAAAGATTGGGCGGGGTGTGGTTACGAAAAGGGGCAAACTGGTCAATTTTATCACCAATTTTTTGAAGTTTTTGGCAAAAGCGCGGGTTCCGTAGATATTTATTTTGAAAAGGGTGTGAAATTACTTGGCAATAAGCAGGGGTTCATTGACCTTTTTTGGCCTGGTAAACTTTTGGTCGAACAAAAGTCAATGGGGCGTAGCCTTGCCGCCGCACGTAACCAAGCAAATGATTATTATCTTGCCCTAAAAGATGAAGAAAAACCAACATATCAAATGATGTCGGACTTTCAAAATTTTGAATTATTAAACCGTGAAACAGGTGAAGAATATTCATTCACGCTTGCTGAATTGCCAGAAAAAGTAAAATTATTCGGTTTTATTGCGGGCTATGCGCCGCAAACCTATAAAGACCAAGACCCCGTAAATATTGATGCGGCAAATCTAATGTCAAATTTGCATAATCGATTGCGTGATAGTGGGTATGAAGGCACGGATTTAGAGCGGCTTTTGGTGCGCATAATGTTTTGCCTATTTGCCGATGATACAGGTATTTTTGAACCGGATATTTTCATCTCTTTTATTGAAAATAAGACCAATCCTGATGGCTCTGATTTAGGGCCAATGTTGGTGCATTTGTTCCAAACTTTGAATACACCTGTTGAGAAGCGTCCAAAAAATCTTGATGATGCTTTGGCGGCATTTCCATATGTTAATGGCGGTCTGTTTCAAGATGCAATTGCAATACCATCACTTGATAGTGCAATGCGAAATGCGCTTTTGCAATGTTGCTATTTTCATTGGTCAAAAGTTTCGCCTGCATTGTTTGGTTCATTATTCCAAACAATTATGTTGCCCGAAGAGCAACGAAAAAAAGGCGCACATTACACCTCTGAAAAGAATATTTTAAAAACTATTCACCCATTATTCTTGGATGAATTGCATGAAGAATTTGAACATCTAAAGACCTATAAGACAGGTAAAAAACAAGCACTCGAAAAATTTCACGATAAATTGGCAAGATTAAAATTTCTTGACCCTGCTTGTGGTTGCGGCAACTTTTTAATTCTTGCCTATCGCGAATTACGGCTGCTTGAAATCGAGGTTTTGGAGGTTTTATATCCACCAAGCAAATCAAGCATGGCGTTGGATATTTCGCATTTTTCAAAAATAGATGTTGATCAATTTTATGGCATAGAAATCGAAGAATTTGCCGCCAAAATTGCCGAGGCTGCAATGTGGTTGGTTGACCACCAAATGAATATGAAACTTTCCGAAAAATTTGGACAGGCGTTTGTTCGGTTGCCGTTGAAAAAATCGGCAAAGATTGTCAATGACAATGCCTTGCGTATTGATTGGAAAGATGTCGTAAGCCCGAAAGAACTTAGCTACATTTTGGGAAATCCGCCTTTTATTGGGCATCATTATCAATCAGCCGAACAGAAAGCAGACCAAGAATTTGTTATGGCAAACTTTTCAGCACGCGGCGTTCTAGATTTTGTTTGTAATTGGTATGTTAAGGCCGCTGAATATATTCAGAAAACGAAAATTATTGTTGCATTTGTTTCAACTAATTCGATTACACAAGGGGAACAGGCGAGTTTGCTTTGGCAAACACTTCTCGATAAATATTCAATAAAAATTCATTTCGCCCATCGTACATTCAAATGGACAATTGACGAGAAGAAAGCGAGTGGAATGACAGTTGCTGGTGTTCATGCCGTAATAATCGGGTTTTCGACAATTAACTTAAATAAGAATACAATATTTGATTACGAAAATCCCTCTTCGGAACCACAAATGATTGCCGCATCAAATATCAGCCCGTATCTAATTGACGCACCGAGTGTGCTTATTTCAACTCGAACAAGACCCATTTGCAACGTCCCGGCCATGCAATGGGGAAACAAACCAACTGACGGCGGACATTTCATTCTGTCACCTAAAGAACGGGACGATTTCATTGAAAAAGAGCCAAATTCAATGAAATATATTCGTAGATACATGAGTGGTGGCGATTTCATAAATGGAATTGAACGTTATTGTTTATGGCTTAAAGATATTTCGCCCGATGAATTAAGGTCCATGCCGCTCGTCGCCGCTCGTGTCCGTGCGGTCAGAGATGAAAGGTTAAAAAGCAAAGCTGAATCAACGAGAAAATATTCTGCCATGCCGACAATTTTCCGACAAATTTCACAACCAAACTCTGACTATCTCGCAATTCCAGAAGTATCTTCAGAACGGCGCGAGATCATACCTATCGCTTTTTTAGACCAAAGCATTATTTGTAGTAATAAGATTCAATTTGTTCCCAGTGCTACTTTGTTTCACTTCGGCATTCTTACTTCTAACATGCACATGGCTTGGATGCGGCAGGTATGTGGTCGGCTTGAAAGTCGTTACAGTTATTCCAACACCATCGTGTACAACAATTTCCCTTGGCCTGAAAACCCGACAGATGCCCAAAAGCAAGATATTGAAACCAAGGCGCAGGCGGTTTTGGATGCGAGGGCGAAATTTCCAAATTCCACACTTGCCGACCTTTACGACCCCCTAACTATGCCGCCCGAATTATTAAAGGCGCATCAGGCGCTCGATAAAGCGGTTGATAAAGCCTATCGCAAAGAACCATTCACATCAGAGCGTCAGCGTGTTGAATATCTTTTTGAACAATACCAAAAACTTACCGCCCCGTTATTGCCCGCTGCTGAAAAGAAAAAGCGGAAAGGGAAATAATTCTTTGAGGCATTTTTCATATTTATCCCCCATATGTAGGGCGATAATATAATTATTTTATGCCACAATTATCAAACATCCGACATGAAACCTTTGCGCGCGCTGTTGCAGAGGGTAAATCACAAACCAAATCCTATATTTATGCGGGTTATTCCGAAAATGGTGCGCGTGCCAATGCCGCCAGATTGATAGCAAATGATAGCATTCGACAGCGTATTTTAGAGCTTTCAAATGAAATTAGAATTGAAAACGAGACCGACCAAAAAAATGCTGTTGTCGGGATATTTAACGACCTCGAAGAGATTATAATTAGTGCATCATCCATTGGTAAATATGATGCGGTTTATCGGGCGATTGCGTTAAAGGCAAAAATAAAGGGATTGGTATAAATTTGTCCTATGTTTTATATTCTTATAAAATTAATTGTCATGCCGGAAAAATCTATGATTTTGTCCGGCATCTCTTATTTAGTTCAAAGGTTGCTTATCTAACGAGATACCGGACAAATTTCTTAGAAATTTTCCGGTATGACATGTTTTATAACAATTCCCTGATTGGTTTAAAGCTTTTGCGGTGGAGGGGGCAAATTCCGTGTGCTTCTAATGCGGCAATATGCACAGGCACGCCATAGCCCGCATTTTTATCAAAACCATATTGTGGATAAGTTTTGTGGGCTTCTTGCATAAATTCATCACGTGCGGTTTTGGCAAGAATAGATGCGGCGGCAATTGATAATGAAAGGCTGTCACCCTTGATTATAGTTTTGGTTGGGATGCCAAGTTTGGGGTCGCGATTGCCGTCCACAAGTGCGAAATCGGCGGGGGTTTTTAGGCCGCCCATTGCTTCGCGCATTGCCTTAAAGGTTGCCTGTAAGATGTTGATTTCATCAATGGTTTCGGCATCGACAAATGCGACATGCCACGCGATTGCCATCTCTTTAATTTGTGGTGCGAGTTCATCACGCTTTTTCGCGCTTAGCTTTTTGGAATCGTTTAATCCATGGGGGATTTTGTTTGGGTCGAGTATTACTGCCGCCGCAACAACCGGCCCAGCCCATGGGCCGCGACCAGCCTCATCAATGCCACAGATTGAATTTGCGCCAAATTCCGAACTTACCCACAATTCATTAGAGAAATCAGTCATTTCTTCCAGATACACCAAAACATATTATTCACAAATATTATTTCATAACCGTGCCAAACCCTCTTGTGCAAACCTGCAAAACTTAATAGTTTATTAATTGCCCGCGATGAGACCCGAAAAGTGTGAAACGGTTTTCGGATAAGTCGAAGAGCAAAATCGCTACGGCGATTTTTTAACAATAATAATGGTGGCTTACTTTCATGAACAACAAAAATGAACCAAGTCAGTTTGATGCTTATTCAAAAGCCGAAGCTGATGAACCCGTTTTTACCCTTTTGGCGCGCGATCCTATGTCACCTGCTTTGATTGAGGCTTGGGCTTATTTACGCTCTGGTCAAATTGGCGCGGCAGAGATTGCTTTTAAACAGGCTGTTGACGCTGCATCCGCATTTGATCCGCAAATGCCAGGTGAAGCACAAATCCGTTCCGCATTCGAAGTTGCCGAAGAATCCCGCAAATGGTTGCGTAATAAATTGGTACGCTAAAACTGGCGTAAGGTTTGCAACTCTCCCAATTGAAGAAAATTCAGTCTCAAAATGGGACTATTTGGGGAAAGTGAGCGGTATGTTTATCGATTATACAAATAAAATTTTGCGGAACGTTGGCGCAATATGGTTCTTGTCGCTTGTCGGAATTACTGTTGCAATGTTGCCAATTACCATCATCAGCATGTTTGGAACTGTGCCACAAGATCCAATGTTTTGGGGTTTTTGCGCGGTTTTGGGTGGCGGTGCGATTGGCCTTTTATTGCGCCGGTAATCACTGTTAAAATCGCCTCTTTGGGGTAAATGTAAAGATATTATTAACCATAAAATTGCACGATTATAAATAGTCGAATCAAGGTGCAAATTCAGCACGTGGATTTGTGTCCGGCTTTGTAATTTGGGTGTAATTTAAATGGGCGTCAATACTTTACGAGTTAATCTCACTGAAAACGATATTCGTTCCTTGGTTAAGGGCGATACAGATGAAGACAAGGCACTTGCCTGTTATCGTTTGTGCCGTCATATTGATACTGCTCAAATAACTAATGAAGAAAGGCATTTTGCCGAAGAAATTCTTCGCCTTGTGGTTAAAGGTGCCGCTGAACGTGTAAGACGCGCCTTGGCAATCACGCTTAAATCTTCCCCAAATCTTCCATCCGATGTTGCCGCTGCACTTGCCAAGGATATTGAAGCAATCGCACTTCCGGTGCTTGAATTTTCACCAACCCTAACAGATGCTGATTTGGTCGAAATTCTTGAGGCTGCAGAGCCTGTGCGCCAAATTGCAATTTCAAGACGCGCTGAATTATCATCACAAGTAACCGATGCGATATGTGAACATGGGGTATCGATTGCGATTAATAATGCACTTCATAACATCAAAGCAGAATTTTCAGAAAGAGGCTTGTCTAAAGCGATTGAACGTTTCCCAACCGCAAGCGATATTGCAATGGCAATGGCGGAACGGCCTATATTGCCGCTTATTATTGCCGAGAAAATTGCAACTAAATTTAGTGGTCAAGTATTTGATAAATTGGTTGAACGCCACGCGCTCCCACCGCAGCTTGCTATTGATATTGCCAATGATACACGTGAACGTGCAAGCTTGGATTTAATTGCCCAAGCCAGTATGCAGGCGGATTTACGCCGCTATGTGCAGCAGCTTAACCTTAATGGCAAGCTTACCCCATCGTTTGTTTTACGGGCATTGTGCCAAGGCGAGGTGAGGTTGGTTGAATATGCAATTGCTGAGCTTGCGGGGATTGAACATTCCAAAGCCTGGCTTTTGGTACATGATGGCGGAACATTGGGGCTACGTGCCATTTTTGACCGTGCGCATATGCCAAGTAATATTTATCCTGCTTTCCGTGCGGCAATTGATGTTCTTCACGAAACCGAATTTGATGGTAGCATGGACGACAAGGTTCGCTTTAGAAAGCGCATGATTGAACGTGTTCTTACCCGTTTCCAATCAATCCCTGATGAAGATGTTATTTATCTTTTAGATAAACTAGATGTCCCGATTGATGATGTTGAGCAAAACCCAAGATTTGCGGCGGCATAAGATATAATGGATAAAATTAAAGCCGGGGCAATGCACCGGCTTTAATTTTTATATTTGTAAAAATTAATTAGCTGAATTTATTCTGGCTCACCGTAAATGGCAACGCGTTTGGTCAATTCTTTAAGCAATTCATGACCAATTGGATGCGTGTCCAATTTAATACGCTGGCGAACCGATGCGTTAATGGCTTCCACATGGGCAGAAAGAAGCTCAATTGGTGCTTTGTCACGGCCTTCAGGGCTGTCGATAAGACGGCACAAAGACGCGGCAAATTGCGAAACGATTGGATAACCATATGTCGTTCCCAATCCTTTTAGATCGTGTGCAGTACGATAAAATGCTTCCATTTCTTTATCCGTATGCGCGGGGTTAAGAATGACTTTATGAGCCTCTAATAATTTGTTTAACTCATCGTGCAGCCATTCTTCAAAATTGCTTGACATATTCGCAATGGCAGCCTCAGCGCGTGCAATTGCCTCTGCATCAAAGCCTTTTAAACGACCACCAAGCTTCATTTTAAGGCGATTTGGTGGGTTAAATACTTGTGGCTGTTTGTCTTCGGCTGACATATTTTTTCCTTCTCAGATTCCCTAGTTGGGGCAATATAATACAATAGCCCTAAATAAAGGTTACCAATTTTGGAATTACTGAAAATTTTACATATTTTTTTAAATTGCAAATTGTTCGGTCAAAATACGCTCATCATGGGGCCTATCTTGATCGAATAAAATATGCATGGAATGCGTAAAGTCGAATTCAATTTTTATGTTGGTAATATTACGGAATTCGCGATTATCTGCCGATACCGCAACCGGGCGTAATTCAGCATCACTTATTTGGAATTCAACCTTGGAATTATCACGCAATATTGCCCCGCGCCATCTTCTTGGGCGAAATACACTTATGGGGGTTAGTGCCATTAACCCACTGCCAATTGGTAATATCGGGCCATATGCAGAAAGATTATAGGCGGTAGAACCCGCAGGGCTTGATAAAATCATGCCGTCACAAACAATGTCGGAAATTCTTTCTTTGTCGTCAACGTAAATGTTTAGGTGCGCTGTCTGATGGGTTTGCCGCAAAAGTGAGACTTCATTAATTGCATATTCGCAATATTCTTTGCCATTAATATCGGTTGCGGTCATTTTTAATGGGTGGATTGTAATTGGGTTTGCATTTTCAATGCGTTCAATTAGGCCTTCTTCGGCATAATCGTTCATTAAAAAACCAATTGTCCCCTGGTTAAGGCCGTAAACCGGAATATTGTCATCCATATGCCGTCGCAAGGTTTCAAGCATAAGGCCATCACCACCCAAGGCAACAATAACATTGGCACTTTTTTCCGGAACTGCCCCATATAAGTGGCGCAAACGCACCAAGGCTTTTTGTGCCTCTGGTTTGGCACTGGCGATAAAGGCAATTCTATCTAGGCTATTGTCGTTTTCCATAAGGACATACTTATGGCTTTATAAAGCATTTAGGTCAATGGGCTATTATTGCACAACTTGACGCACTATTATTCGTCAAATTTATTGTGCAACATGCCGATTGCGCGTGGAACAGTTACGGTAATCCAGAAAACAAGCGCATCTTTATTTTCTTGTTGGTTTAGATGCTTTGAATCTTTTAAATATGCATTTTTCATATTTTCAACAGTGCTAACATCCAAGTCCATTGCCCGCGCAAGTGTTATGAAATGCTGTAAATTGCCAGTATCAAGTGCTGCCTTGAGTTTAAGGGCAGAAATTTCAAAATGTGCGGCACAACATTTAATAAAGGTGCCGATATGACCATTTTGTAAATGATTCATGCATTCGCTTATTGAAACTTCGCCAACATACACCGCGTCATCGGTTTCATGCTGATGTGTATGCGCATTGCCGTTATCGTTGCTTTGTTCTTTGAATTCTTTGATGAAGATTTCTGTTATTTGTTTTGACAAATCTTCAGGTAAGTCAGAGCGAACCGCAAATACACCTATCGCATCCACATTATCTTTTAATATTTTAATATACTTATCATAAGTATTTTTTGAGATTTTTGCGGTAAGGTTTTTACCAACTACTTGGGCAATTTCAGAATTGTTGGTATCAGCAAGCGCATCGGTAACGGTTTCGCCAAGGTTTGGTCTTTTTGCAATTAGAACCTGATGGTCAAAGCCTTTTCTTTTGATTACGCCGATTAGTGTATCGTCGCTAAGATTATTTGAAAAATTCAAAACTGGCCCTGCGTATTCAATGTCATCTTCGGCAATTGTGGCAAGAATATTTTCAGGTGACGCCGCATTAATTGCCAAGGCATTCACCAATTGTGCCTTAACCCCATTGGGTAGGTAATTATATAATTGATTTATGATTGACGTGAACAACGCCAATTGTTGATCTGACAGTTCGTCTTTACACCCCAAAAACTCCTGTGATGTCAGTTTCACAAGCTCTAGACGACTTTCATCTGATTTGTCATGGGCTAAATTAATAAGGGATGATAAATTCTTCATATTGCTATTATTTCTTATTTTGATAAAAAATGTGTAAAGAAATAATATTCAATGTCATACATAGATATATTTCTGCCTTATGGGGGCAAAATGGGGCGTATTTGGCAACATAAAATTTGCTTGGGACTGTTGTTAATTTTCCCTAATCTTGCTTTTGGCGGCGCGTGGATTCCACGCGAAGGTAAAACTGAATTAATTGCAAGTATTAATACGGTTGGTAATGATGAAAACCATGGAACCGCATTCGAATATTATGCTGCACGTGGGTTAAGCGCTGATTCAGCATTGATTTTTTCGCAGAATATAAAATTATATAAAAATTTTCCGGCAATTTCTAAAACTGATTTCAAGTTACAATTTAAGCTACTGCAAGGTCACGGATTAATTCTATCTTCGCAATTTGGAATAAGTACGATTGATAGTGTGCAAATAAATTACCGTGAAAATAATAGCATCTATAATATGCTTTTGGGATATGGCTTTGGTAGAAACTGGCTTAATTTAGAATATGGTCGCGAGGGATGCCTTGGCGAATATCAAAGAACCTCAGAAATTACATTTGGCAGTCATATCTATAAAAAAGATTTACTTATCCTAAAAAAATTTCAGGCGGGCTGTGATTATTACAACGATAATAATAATTTTCAGATTAGCTATATAAAGCGGTTTAATAATAATCTGGGTCTCGAATTTGGCCTACGCCAAAGTAATTCCCGTGCCAAATTTGATAATAGTGAAAATATAAATCAGGGCTTTATAATATCTCTATGGAAGAGATACTAAAAAGCGCGGTTAATATAACCGCGCTTTTCAATCAATTTTTATAAAATTTAGTTTGCCTGTCTGCGAAGAAATGCAGGGATTGAATAATCATCATCATTGATGTCATCGTTATACATTGGTTCTTCATTATGCTCAATATTTTCTTGGTAGGCGTCCTCTTGAGTAGGGCGTGGTTTTGGACGACCAAAAATATTCAAAAGACCTGCGCCACTGCTACGGTGTGGTTGTGCATGAGGTGGCTCAACCGGCTTTTTAGGCGCTGGCTGTGCAGGTTGATAATTTTGTGTGCGCTGATTGGCAATTTCACGTTGTGCCTCACGAACCAAATGTTGTTGTGAGTTGATGTCATAATGTGGACGTTCTTGATGCGAAGGCTCTTGCAACGGCATTTGTGCTTGAACAGGTTCTGGCTGATGGTGAACAGGTTCACGTGCAGCCATTGGTAATTCAGGCTCATGAATGGTGTGTTGTTGCTGTGGCTGCGGCTGTGAAGCAGGTGCAGAAGCATAAGTTTCACGTTGAGTAACACGAACTACCTGGATTGGTTGTTGTGGTGCAGATGCTTGAACAGTGCGTGTGCTTTGCATTTCTGGAACTGGTTGAACAACTGAATCTTCATCAATGCCTGATGCCACCACAGAAACGCGGATTTTACCTTCAAGTGCTTCATCAAAGGTTGAGCCAACAATGATGTTTGCTTCTGGATCAACTTCATCTTTTACCTGATTTGCCGCTTCGTCTAGTTCAAACAATGTCATGTCATTGCCACCAGTAACGTGGATAAGAACCGCTTTTGCGCCTTTCAATGAAACATCTTCAAGAAGTGGGTTATTAATGGCAAGGTTTGCCGCTTTGCGTGCGCGGTCATCACCTTCGGCTTCGCCAGTTCCCATCATTGCCTTACCCATGCAAGACATAACAGATTTAACATCCGCAAAGTCAAGGTTGATAAGACCAGGCATAATCATAAGGTCGGTAACACCACGAACGCCAGAGTGAAGCACTTTATCCGCCATTTGGAAGGCTTGTTGGAAAGTGGTTTTATCATTGGCAACGCGGAACAAGTTTTGGTTTGGAATTACGATTAATGTATCAACATTTTTTTGAAGTTCAGACAAGCCTGCATCCGCCATCTTCATGCGGCGTGTGCCTTCAAAATGGAACGGCTTGGTGACAACTGCAACGGTTAAGATACCCATTTCACGTGCTGTTCTTGCAATGATTGGTGCTGCACCAGTACCAGTACCGCCACCCATGCCAGCAGTAATGAAAACCATGTGCGCATCGCCAAGATGCTCCATAATTTCTGCTTGGCTTTCTTCCGCAGCAGCCATGCCGATTTGTGGGTTTGCGCCTGCGCCAAGGCCCTGGGTAGTATTAAGGCCGATTTGGATTTTGCGTTCAGCTTTTGAACGGTGCAGTGCTTGGGAATCAGTATTCGCAACGACAAAGTCAACGCCTTGAAGATTGTCTTCAATCATGTTGTTAACGGCATTACCGCCTGCGCCGCCAACGCCAAATACGACAATGCGTGGTGAAAGTTCAGTTGTTGCAAGTGCATTAAGGCGTAAAACCATTTGTTTGCTCCGAATATTAGTTCTTAATAAATTGGTAAACATAATCTCAATTAATTTGCTTAAGAGAATCTTAACGCGGAGTATTAATTTGCTGATTATATGAATATTTTTCACTCAGAAATCATTGAAAAACAACGTTTTTTCTTAAAAACTATATCTAATCAGAATGTTAAGGGGTTTTATTGATAGTGTGAATTAGAATCCCCGCGTAAAAAGCCATTAAAAGTAAATTTTAAGGCGTTAAAGTGTTAATTTCTTCAGAAAATATAATTACATTTTGTCCGTTTATTTTTGCACAAACACCCCCTAAATATAAAATTAGTAAAAATGGACAATAAAATGACGACCACTATTAATGATTCAGACCTAACCACCCGCGCATTATCAGAAGGCGCACAGGAAATTCTTGCTAATGCCTTATTAGGTGCGGATGATGGGGAAATTTATCTTGAAAATACCCGCTCCGAAACATTTATGTGGGATGATGGTCGCCTTAAATCTGCGGGCTTTGATTCCGAAGAAGGTTTTGGTTTAAGGGTGGTATCGGGCGAAGCAACGGGTTATGCGCATTCCAATGAAATATCTAAAGCATCGTTTGGACGCGCCAGTGAGGCGGCACAACTTGCCAAGCGCGGTAAGGGTTTTAAACTTGGTGAAGCCCCGCAAAAAACTAATCGCAAATTATATGACGATGTTGACCCCCTAAGCGCGCCAAGCTTTGAAAGTAAGATTGAAACCTTGGCACAAGTTGATGCCTATGTTCGTGGTAAAGACCCACGTGTGGTACAGGTTTCGGTTTCAATGGCGGCATCAAAAAAGGATATTGCCATCATTCGTAATGACCGCGACATTGCCACCGATCACCGCCCTTTGGTGCGGGTGAATGTTTCGGTAACCCTTGAAAAAGATGGTCGTCGTGAAACCGGTTCATCGGGTGCTGGCGCACGCATGATGTATGATAATTATATAGAAGATAGCAAAATCAAGGCAATCGCCGATGAGGCACTTCGTATCGCCGCTGTTAACCTAGAGGCCATCGCAGCACCCGCAGGGGAAATGGATGTTGTGCTTGGCGCAGGTTGGGCGGGTGTATTGCTGCATGAGGCGGTGGGACATGGTCTTGAAGGTGATTTTAACCGCAAGGGGACAAGTGCATTTTCTGGAAAAATGGGGCAACAAGTCGCCGCAAAAGGGGTTACCGTTGTTGATGACGGCACGCTTCAAGATCGCCGTGGCTCTTTAACAATTGATGATGAAGGCACACCGACAGAACGCACGGTTTTAATTGAAGATGGTATTTTGGTTGGCTATATGCAAGACCGCCTGAATGCTCGTTTGATGGGCGAAAAATCCACCGGAAACGGTCGCCGTGAAAGCTTTGCCCACGCGCCAATCCCACGCATGACCAATACTTTTATGGAATCTGGTGATAAAGACCCCGCCGAAATTATCGCATCTTTGAAAAAGGGTATTTATTGCGCGGCACTTGGCGGCGGGCAGGTTGATATTACCTCCGGCAAATTTGTATTCCAAACTTCTGAGGCGTATTTGGTTGAAAATGGCAAAATCATTGCGCCGGTAAAAGGTGTAACCCTAATCGGTGACGGCCCAACCGCACTTACCCAAATCTCCATGATTGGCAATGATTCCAAACTAGACGAAGGTGTTGGAACCTGTGGCAAAGGCGGGCAGGGCGTGCCAGTTGGTGTGGGGCAACCAACCGTTATGATACATGGGCTTACAGTGGGGGGAGCGGGATAGCCAAAACCACTACCATCTCCTCCCCTGTAAAACGGGGGAGGTGTCAGCGAAGCTGACGGAGTGGGCAATTTTTGAAAACGCGGTTTCCAAAAATTCTTTGCATATGTTTAAAAGGCACTTCAAAAGAAGTGCCTTTTTGCTTAAACCACCAACACACTCGCCCCCGTGGTTTTCCTTCCTGCCAAATCTTTGTGTGCCTGTGCCACGTCTTTTAGTGCGTATTTTTGATTAACTTCGATTTTTATTATGCCTTTGGCGATTAAGTCGAATAATTCCCCCGCACTTTCAAGCAGGGTTGCGCGGTCGGGATTATAGGCAAATAAATTTGGGCGCGTTACGAATAATGACCCCTTGCGGTTTAATAAGCCAATATCAAACGGCGGAACCGCACCAGAGGATTGCCCGAAACTAACAAATAATCCCAATGGCTTGATAATATTTAGTGATCCTTCAAAAGTATCTTTGCCAACGCTATCATAAACCACATCATATTTTTTGCCGCCGTTTAATTCAAGCGCTGGTTTAACAAAATCACCCGCCTTGTAATCAATAACTTCTGTAAAGCCATGCGCCTTGGCAAGGGCGCATTTTTCTTTGCCACCCGCAGTTCCAATCACTTTTGCACCCAAATGATGCGCCCATTGCCCGAATATAAGACCAACGCCACCTGCGGCGGCATGGTAAAAAATCGAATGTTCCGAACCGACTTTGAATGTGCGGCGTAATAAATATTGTGCGGTTAGGCCTTTTAACAAACACGCCGCCGCAACCTCCTCGGAAACACCATCGGGGATTGGGATAACTTCATCGACATTAATTGCGCGATAGGTGCAATATGAACCCAAACCGCCTGTATAACAAACTCTTTGCCCGATTTCAAAACCTGTTACACCTTCGCCAATTTCGGCAATTACCCCTGCGGCTTCCGCCCCCAAAACCACGGGAAAGGGCGGGGTGGGGTAGAAGCCAGAACGGAAATAAGTATCAATAAAATTTAGACCAACCGCACTTTGTTTTATTAAAACCTGTCCCGATTTTGGCTTGGGCGTTGGGATGGTTTGATATTCAAGTACGCTTTCATCGCCATATGAATTGATAATTATTGCCTTGTTTTCCATTTTTATTTCCTATTCACCGCAAAGCCCGCAAACGCCTGTTGCACAGGCATGATTTCAAGCGTGTTGATATTAATATGTGACGGAAGTTTTAATACGCTTTCAACCGTCAAGGCAATATCATCAGCCGAAAGTGGCTTCATGCCTTTATAAACATTATCGGCGGCAGTTTGGTCGCCCTTAAAACGCACCAATGAAAATTCGGTTTCGCACATCCCCGGTTCAATATTGGTAACGCGAATATTTTTACCAAGTAAATCGGCGCGTAAATTTAATGAAAATTGATGCACAAATGCCTTGGTTGCCCCATAAACATTGCCACCAGAATAAGGATAAGTTCCGGCAACCGAACCCATATTTATAATGTCACCGCGATTATTTTTGACCATAATCTCAAGCACATGGCGCGTAACATGAACAAGGGCGCGGACATTGGTATCAATCATCGTGTCCCAATCAGAAAGATTGGCGGCATCCGCACCACCAAGCCCAAGCGCAAGCCCCGCATTATTAAATAATATATCAATATTGGCAAAATCCGATGGTAAATTTTTAATGCATTCTTCGATTTGCTTAGTGTCGGTTAAATCAAGTGTGCGGGTTAATAATTGCCCGCTTCCTAATTCTTCGACTAATTCATCAAGGCGATCTTCGCGCCGCCCGGTCGCGATAACTTTACCACCCGCATTAATTATGCGGCGCGTTAATGCCGCCCCAAATCCAGATGTAGCACCAGTTATAAAGGCAATTTTTCCCTTTGCCCAATCGTTATCTTGTTCTATTGGTAGTTCCATAATATTCCTGCTATGCGAAAATGTTTGGTTTTTATGCGATGTCGTGAAATTGTATTCAGCTTTGCAATGCCTATTTTAGAGGAAACACCACAATAAGGAAACAATATAATGGCAATTTATCACAGAAAATCTGAAGAAAGAGGTGCTGCGAACCACGGGTGGCTTAATACCAAATATAGCTTCTCTTTTTCAAATTATTATGATCCGAATTTTATGGGTTTTGGCCCGCTTCGGGTAATTAATGATGACCGTATTGCTGGCGGTGGCGGTTTCCCAACCCACCCACACGACAATATGGAAATTGTTACCTATGTTCTTGAAGGGGCATTGGCACACAAGGATTCAATGGGTAACGGCACCACAATTAATGCCGGTGATGTCCAACGTATGAGCGCGGGAACCGGAGTTCGCCATTCCGAATTTAACGCATCAGATAAAATTGGCGTTCACCTTTTGCAAATTTGGATTGTACCTGACAAGGATGGTTATGAGCCATCTTATGAGCAGAAACAATTTACGCGCGATGATAAGCTTGGCAATCTCCGCCTTGTGGCATCAAATGACGGGCGTGATGGTTCGGTCAGTATTCATCAAAAGGCCAATATTTATGCGGCGATTTTTAATGATGGTGATAGTGCAGAACTAGCG
Organism: Hyphomonadaceae bacterium UBA1933; assembly: GCA_002337085.1. Classification (GTDB taxonomy): domain Bacteria; phylum Pseudomonadota; class Alphaproteobacteria; order Caulobacterales; family Aquidulcibacteraceae; genus Pseudaquidulcibacter. The sequence continues at coordinate 1,246,945 of DDFH01000006.1, forward strand.
CTTGCAAAAGGGCAAGGCGTTTGGGTTCAAGTTGCTAAAGGTGGTAGCGTGATTGTAAATGATACCGAGCTTAAACAAGGCGATGGTCTTGCAATCTGGGAAACCGACAAAGTTACCATCAAAGGCAAAGAAGAAGCCGAATTTTTGGTATTTCAATTAGGCTAAACTTAATTCAGGCCAATAGGCTGCCTTTTTTAAGAATATTGCCATAGAATGAAAGCGATTTTATATCGCCTTGGTATAATGCTTCAGCATATTTTTGAACGACCATTGCCTGTTGTTCAAAACCAAGGCGGTTAAAGTCGCTTTTTTCGTTTACCCCGCTAATATCATAGGGATTTGTAATAAATAGTGAATTTATGGCAATGCTAATTCCCTTGAAAAGCCACCGCATTTTAAGCGCGTTTTGATATTGCCAAACATGTGTCATCTCGTGGGCAAAGAATCCCAGATAAGCGGGATTTTCACAATAATCATCGCGAAATTCGCACTTTTTAACATAGATTTTATTGCCCATAACAATCGCATCATAATTTGTAAGATGGACAATATTGGCAATTAGATTTATTCCGCCACCATTAATAATGCGCACTTTTTCATACTTGATTTGTGTGCCAAAAATTGGCTCAAGGAATTTTATTTCCCATTGATTAAGTGGTCGCATTGTCTTTATTTAACCAGTTTAAAATGTCGGATGCAACATCTTCTGCACCGGGTTCTATGGTTATCATATGTGCATGGTTGGGATATTCAATATATTCGCCGCCAATTCGTGCGTATTTTTCACCAATCTTGCGCACCAATGGGATGATGCACGTCCTATCATGAAAAGAGCCAATGGTTAATGTTGGTACATTGATTTTATTTTCGTCAACAAGTCCGGTTTTATTATCATCGGCATAAGGATTAACAATATTCTCAAGCGCCAGCCCTGATTCATAAACCATAGTTTTATGAATTGCCATCCGGTCTTTTTCGGGTATTTTGTTTAATGCCAAAAAGTCGAGTGATAAATCATCGATTTTATAGGAAAATCCAGGGCGCTTTAATTTTAATTCCCCAATAAAGCTTAACCCCATTTGAATGCCTTCATTAAAGCAGTCACCGGGGGCGGCAGGGGTTATAAATACCGATTTAGATGAAAGCCCCATTTCAGTAAGTTTTTGTGTAATCAAACCACCCATAGAATGCCCGATAATGATTGGTTTTTGGCCAGTGTCTTCGGTGATTTCGTGCGCAACCTCACTGGCTTCATCAACCATGTTTTGAAGCGACATTTTAGAAAGTGCTTTGGGCGGGTGCTTATGCGTGCGTAAATCGGGGAAAAGAGTTGGCACAAAGCATTCATACCCCGCCTCTTTAAAAAGCGGAAGAAACTTTGCCCAAATTACATTTGTCGCAAAGGCACCATGAATGAATAAAACGGGCTTAGGATTTCCTGAACCCATTTATGCGGCAAACCTTGAAAAATGTTCAATAACCTGAAGATAAACGCTACGTTTAAATGGAACAACCAAATCAGGTAAAAGTGCCGGCTTTTCCCAGCGCCAATCATCAAATTCGATTTGTTTATGACCATCAAGTTTAACATCATCATCATGCCCATTAAAGCGCATGGCATACCAAATCTGTGCCTGGCCCTTATAATGGTTAAGTTTGCTTTTGCGCATTGATTCAGGAAAATCATAACAAAGCCATTCATTGGTGCGTGCCAATATCTCGACCTTGGACGAATCGATTCCTGTCTCTTCCGTTAGTTCGCGTAATGCGGCATCAACGACACGTTCCCCGTGGTCGATTCCCCCTTGCGGGGTTTGCCAACAATACGCACCGCGAAAGCCGCGTCTGCGGCCAATCCATGCCAAACCCTCTTGGTTAAAAACCAAAAGACCGACATTCGGGCGGTATAAATCAGGTGGTGGTGGTAATAATTCCATAATTATTCAGCATAAACTAAATAATATCAAACTTCTATATCAGACATAAGTTATGTGACAAATTTTACACAATATTGACTAATTAGTCATCGCAGAAACAGGTGCCAAAACAATGCCGCGTGACTTTGCTTGGGATGCCCATGATGAAATTTGATCAATGGTTACGGCATAGCCGACACCAAATCCAATTGAATATCCGCGTTGCCCCGCAAGTGCTTCTAATGCGCCTAATTGGGCATTAATATCACTGGCTGATGGTCTTTGGTCAATCAAACGATCTGCATTAGATGCCTTTAGGCCAGCACCTTTTGCAAATTGCCCAAGGCCATTGGTTGTGCCATCGGAGACAAAGCCAAGGCCGCGCGCCTTCAACATTTTCATCATTGATGTTGCAGGCCCCGCAGAACCTGCAAGCTTTCCGCCCAAATAGTTGGTAACGCCAAAATAACCAGTTGCACGGGACAATGAGAATTCAAGACGATGCTGATTTTCTTCGGCCGATGCACTAGAAAGAATAGTCTGTGGGCCGGGGTCATTATCAGGGTAATCATATGGTTCCATTGGGATTTCAATTAAAACCTCATGCCCTTTGGCGCGCGCCTTATTTATCCAGCCTTGAAGATTATCGGCGGTCGGAACGAATGATAATGTCACCTCGGAAGGTAGCTGATTAATCGCACGTTCGGTAATTCTTGAGTTAAGACCAAGCCCACCAACAACAAGTGCAATTTTTGGTGCGCCAGTTGCCGCAAATGGGCGTTTATAGGCATCAAATGGTGTGCGTCCATCTGATGATACGATTGGCAATGGGCCAATTCCCGCCATTTGGGTTAAACCCGAAATTGGTGCTGCCGGAAGTGGTGCGCCGCTGGCATAGGAAACTGCACCACGGGTAATATTTACGCCATTTTCGTTATTGGTGACTAAGGTTGTTTTGGTGTCCATTTGTGGGGCAAGGATGCGTGCCTGTCCGCTATTTGGGGCAGGTGGGGCAATTGCCGCCTCGGCAACGCTTCTTGCATGTGGTTCATTTGCATTTGTGCCATGAGGTGTGGTTTTTTCTTCTTGCAAAGAATCAAGTTGCAAACCTTGCATCCAAGGTGACATAGAACCATCGGGAATGCGCCACGCCATTGCCTGCAATACGCCATTAGGGTTTTGTTCGGTATTGGTGATTTCGGAAACCTGCCCATTTGCGGGAAGCTGTGCCGGTGGTTGATAGTGGGGAACATCAAGTTCAATTCGCGGCCCAACGTCTTTTGGGTTTCCGGTTACTTCAATTGCACCTGCACCCGCAACCGTAATTGCGCCAATTCCAAGAAATGCCTTTGCAAAATGGGTCATTCCAACCATTAAGGGTTTTTGATTTAAAAACGCGCCAGCAGCCGCCATTTTGGTTTCCTGATATTCTATCAATTGATAAAGTCTTAATGCGCTATTTTGGTTAGCGAATTCTTAACATTCACCCCTTCAGTATTTGATTAAGGAAATTTAAGGCTAAAAATAAAAATTATGATATAGATATTAAATTAAGAGGTGAAAAATGGCGAAAACCTATTTGGTGACGGGGGCTTCTTCGGGAATTGGTGCTGAATTTGCACGTGAGCTTGCGTCACAAGGATTTGACCTTGTCTTGGTTGCACGCCGCCTCGAAAGATTGGATGAGCTTGGACAAGAATTGCACGCAAAATACAATGTCAAAGTTACTAATTTTCGTGCCGATTTAGCGAATCGTATAGTTGTTGATGAACTTATCGCAAATATAAAAACCAAAAATATAAAAATATATGGCTTGATAAATAATGCGGGTCTTTCAATTGCTTCCCTGTTTTTGCAAACCGAATATAAAAAACAAATCGACTTTCTTGAGCTTTGTATAATTACCCCAACCACTTTGATTAATGCCTTTTTGCCAGAAATGGTAAAAGCAGGTGAGGGGCGGATAATAAATGTTTCATCAATGGTGGCCTTTTCAAATGGGGCGGCGGGGCATACTCTTTATCCGGCGGCAAAATCCTATGTTTTAAAAATGACACGTTCAATTGCCGCAGAGATTAAAGGCACAGGCGTAAAAATAACCGCCCTTTGCCCTGGCGCAACCGAAAGCGAGTTCCAAACCGTAAACGGTGTCGCCGCCAAAATAGGCAAGGATAATTTTCTTAAACCCATGCCAACCAGCAAGGTGGTGGAAGAGGCATTAAAGGCCAATGAAGCAGGCAAAGAACAAGTAATAACGGGGTTTGCCAATAAATTCGCGGTGGCAATGATGAAATTTATGCCGGAATTTATTCTGACTCCAATAATTCGCAATGCGGCAAAAAAATATTCTGTATAGGTGGTGTGAATGGGTAATCAATACGACATTATTATAATTGGCTCTGGTGCAGGTGGTGGAACAATGGCCTATGCACTTGCGGAAACTGGCAAAAAAATCCTTATATTAGAACGCGGTAAGCATTTGCCAAGAGAGGCCAAAAACTGGGATGCGACCGAGGTCTTTATAAACAAAATCTATCGCACCAATGAAGAATGGCTCGATAAAAATGACAAGCCCTTTGTTCCCAATACTAATTATTGGGTTGGCGGCAATACCACCTTTTTTGGCGCGGCATTGATGCGTATGAAGCGCCGTGATTTTGAAGATGTGCCGCATGTTGATGGTATCTCCCCTGCGTGGTGTTTGAATTATGATGATTTTTCTCCTTGGTATGAAAAGGCAGAAAAGCTTTGGAAGGTGCATGGCAAACGCGGTATTGACCCCAATGATGAGCCAAACGACCCCGATTACCCATATCCGGCGATTATTGATGATTTTGCCGTGGCAAAATTAAAACTACATTTTGAACAAAAGGGTTGGCATCCATCGCCTTTGCCTTTGGGGGTTAATCGCGATGATACCGACCCCGAAGGCTCGGCCTGCATACGTTGCCAGACATGTGGCGGTTTTCCTTGCCTTTTAAAGGCAAAAAGTGACGCACGCTCAATCGTTATTGACCAAGTTCGCAAAAGTGAAAACATCACAATTGCCACCGAACACAAGGTGGAAAAATTGGTAACTGATGCCAGTGGCACAAAAATAATCTCCGTAGTTTGTGATACGCCACAAGGGCATATGATTTATAATGCCGATTTATTTATCCTTTCTGCCGGTGCGGTAAATTCGGCGGCAATCCTTTTAAAATCAGCGAATGATAAGCATCCAAACGGGCTTGCCAATGGTTCTGATATGGTGGGGCGCAATTATATGTTCCACACCACATCGGCGGTGATTTCGGTTTTGGCGGAAAAATTTGATTCCCCATTCCCGAAAACTTTTGCGGTTAATGACTTTTATTTTGGCGACAAATCGGAAAATTACCCGTACCCAATGGGGCAAATCCAGCTTTTGGAATATATGACCGGAAAAACCATAGAGGGGCAATTATCAGAAATTATTCCCCCTTTTTTAGTTCCTGATTTGGTCACCAATGGCGTTGCCAAACATATGGTGGCATTTTTGACCATGAGTGAGGATTTGGGAACCCCCGATAATCGTGTAACCATCGCGCCAAACGGTCAAATCAAACTGACCTACACCCCAAACAATCTTGAAAGCCATGAAAGACTGAATAAAAAACTTATCGAAGGGCTAAAAGGTTTCACAATTTCCGACCATTTATTGTTTGAACCTCATTACGAAATTGACCAATTATTACCGCTTTATGGAACCGCGCACCAATGCGGCACTCTAAGGTTTGGCAAAGATCCCAAAACTTCGGTTTTGGATGAAAATTGCAAAGCACATGAGATTGATAATCTTTATGCCTGTGACTCGTCATTTTTCGTCTCCAGCTCCGCAGTAAACCCAACCCTTACCATTGTCGCCAACGCCCTTCGCGTTGCCGAGGTGATAAAGGGAAGGCTTGGGGATTAAGAATTAAGAATTAAGAATTACGGTTTTTATCCTCCCCTGAGAAACGGGGGAGGTGCTGCCGCAGGCAGCGGAGGGGGCATTGCTTCCCCCTTGCGGTGAAGCTGCTCCGAATGGGCTGATGGGGGTTGGCGGCGTTTAATTACCTGCAAGATTTGCCATATAATCACCGTCGACGACCCCACCCGTCAGGGCTACGCCCTGCCACCCTCTTAGCATCGGGTAGGGTAGAGTTTGTCCCCATTATTCACATAATACAACCATTTTCACCCATTTGTAACAACTGCTTCTCCATAAAAAACTATTATTAATCAATACCATATGCCGAATGCTGCCCCTTATTTTTCACCCCTCCCAAAACGTTGACATTTGTTGACATTTTCGATTTTGAACAAATTCAAAATCGAAAAACAAACCACACAAAACCCTGACATTTCCTGACAATTGATAGATATGCATCGGGTTTCTGCTTTGGCTTATATGCCTATATCATAAGGGTAAAAATAAGAGGGGTGATAGCATCTTTTAACTCCTTCCCTTGAGGGAAGGTGGACGCGAAGCGGACGGAAGGGTGTAAATGCTTACCGCATTGCTAAGGAGGAGGTTCCCCGAAGGTGCAAGTTTGGGCGTGTTAAATTATCATAAAAGTGATTTTGTTTGGTTGTATACATTGCATTTGCAACTCTATTATTGCTGTGATACCAATTGTATAGTTGGGGTATAATTCAACGTGATTCAATTATGTGACCTATTTTATTTATAGCGAACTCATTCCATATATTATAACTTTAAGCGAGAAATACTAAGTATACTAAATCTTTGCCAACATTGGAGAAACGAGATGACCAAAAATGGTATGTTTGATGGCACAATTAAAGCCCTTGAAGGTTTAACCAAAATTGGCAAAATTTCCGTTTCAATTCAAGATGATGAAGAAGATTATTTTGATCGCGAATGCCCATCAGAAGATTGCCTTTTTCAGTTTAAAATTCTTAGTGAAGATTGGAAAAACAAAGTTAGTGATGAAGCCGTACATTGTCCAAATTGTGGTCATGTTGCTGACTCTGACAAATGGTGGACAAAAGAACAAATCGAACATGCAAAGCAAGTTGCATTGGCGCAAATATCATCACGAATTTTTGGGGCATTAAGGAAAGATGCAGAAAACTGGAATAGAAATCAGCCTAAGAATAGCTTTATTTCGATGACAATTAAGGTGGATAATACCCCAAGACAAATTTCATTGCCGCCAGCCGTAATAGACCCAATGCGTTTGAAAATTACCTGTCCAAAATGTGATTGTCATTACGCAGTGATTGGTGCGGCTTATTTTTGCCCTGCTTGTGGGCATAACTCTGCTGAACAACAGTTTCGTTTGTCGTTGAATGGTATAAGGCAATCCTTAAATGCGCTGGATGATGTACGTGCTGCAATTTCAGATAAAGATGTTTTGAAAAATACAATTCTATTAATCGTTGAAAATGGCCTTCAAAATGCCGTCACGGCTTTTCAGCGCTGCGTTGAGGCTAAGTATTGCGAAGTAGATTCAACTACTAAAATCAGGCGCAACGCTTTTCAAAACTTAGCTGAAGGAAGTCAAATTTGGAAAGATGTAATTGGGAAAGGATATGACGAATTTATAAGCGCTGACGATTTATTTCTTTTAAAAAGGGCATTTCAACAGCGTCACCTTTTAGCACATACTCAAGGTATTGTTGACGAAAACTATTTAGTTAAAACAAACGACCAAAGATATAAGATTGGGCAGCGAATAGTCGTGAAAACTGAAGAGGTTTTGGCTTGTTTGCAATTAGTCGAAAAATTAGTCGAAGCAATTATTTTGGAATGCAAATCTAAAAATTGATTTATTATAATTCTAGATGAAAAGGTTTTTTTAATGTTGACGAGAGGATATTTTATCGGTGAGATTATTGATGACCTTAGCAATATTGAAGGCCAGTTAAGAACAAGAGCTAAACTTGGCCTAACGGATTTGCATAGACATTCGGAGGATTTCTTTAAAGAGGTTCTAAATAAGGCATTTTCATTCTCTTTAATTAATAAGAATACCGAAAGAACCAATGCTCCGGGTATTGATTTAGTTGATGAAACTAATGGGGTAGCCTTTCAAGTCACAGCCGAAAAAACTACCTCAAAAGTAAATGATACCCTTTCAAGAATTAGCAATGAAGATTTTGCCCTTTATCCTAATATATATATATTGATGATTGGTGGAAAGCAAAACACATATGCGCCTAATAATGAGTTATGGGCTACGCGTAACTTCAAAGTAGAAAATATCTGGGACATTCATGTGATTTGCAAGAAATTAATGGAACTTCCAGTTGATACACTCCAATCTATCCATGAATATGTAAAGTCTGAATTTATTCGCATAAAGATTGAGTTGGAAATTCCTGATGCAGAAGGAAGATACCCAACTAATTTATCGGATATTATTGAAGCTATTCCCACGCCACAACTTTCAGATTTTGCTAATTTTAATAACTTTCTTATGGAAAATGGACTTGAAGAAGCTATTGAGGAAACCGTTGCAAAATTCACTGACCTATCAAAACGGCTTAGCAGAATTCCTCGCATTACAAGGGAGTTTTTGGCGACCCTCGTTGAAAGGCGAGAAGATTCAACGAATCGTGGTCGCCTTGGGAGGACTGACTGCATTGAAATAAACTACGATATTGTTGAAAGGATAGCATCAAGATACCGTGACCGCGAGGGTGAAATTCGTATTCTCGAAGATAACCGCTTTTTAATTATAGATGAACCTGAAAACAAAGGCGAAAGCGCCTTTATTACAATATTCATTACACCTACAGATTCTGAATATGATATGTGTATTTTGAATTTTCTGCAAGAAAAAAGTATACCTTTAGGAAAGGTGCTAATAAACTTGAATTTTGCTGATATGTAAAAACAACCTTAATGCTTTGCATCTTGAGTGGTTTAACTGAATTTATTTATTAATTGGCTTCCTATTGAGCTAATACCGAACCCATAAATTTGAGCTATTTTGGTCAATTTATCATCTGCATCGTCTATAACCCTCATTCTATGTATCGTGGCGGAAAAAGGGGGGGCATTTTTTGCTTGGCTCATAAAACACCGCATTTTAATGTTATAAAAAATTTCGATACGGCAAAATTCTTAATTCCTAATCACAAACACCCTTCACCTGCCACGAAATAAATTTGTGGCAGGAGCTTCCCTCAAGGGAAGCAGTTAAGCATAATTCCAATACTGAAAAATTACGCTTTTCTATCCAGTGCGATTGCGGTGGTGTGGGCGTGGGCGGGTGGGGTTTTTATGCCGCCGGCGCCGTATGAAATTGGGGTAGGGCGCGCGTTCATTGCCTCTTTGGCAATGGCCTGAACAAGGCCTTCGGTAAGGCGCATTTTTCTTTCCAAGGCGTTTTCGTGTTTTTCCATCAAATCACGGAATTTTTCGGTGCAATCGCGCAATGCGGCCTTTAATGCCGGATTGCCAGCTTCTAGTAAATCTGGGTTTTGGGCGATGCGTTTGGTTTCACTTGTATATGCGGCGGCAAGGCGCGAAACCTCATCATTAAGGGGTTTAACGTCGGTTAATTCATTTGAATCAAGTGCGACAAGTTGGTTTTGCGTTATCTCGCACAGGCGATTGGTTAAAAGCACCATTTGCTCAAGATAATCATTTGTGTCTTTTGCGATTAAAGCCATAAATTACTCCTGCACCAATGGTATTGCTTGGGTTTTTTGTGCGGCCTCTTGGATTTTTAGGATTTCACCTTTAACAGCAGTGGCAATTCCAACCCCGTTGGTGTGTGAAATTGCCTTTGCATATTCGTCGTATAAAAATGGTTTGAAGGCGCGTTCACCCGCGCCCCCGCCAAACTCTGAATCCGACATATCATTATCTGTATCGGAAAATGACAAAAGTTGTGACAAAACCATTTGTTCAAATTGTTTTGCCACTTTGTCGGCATGGGCTTCGCCAGTGATTTTGGAATTAATGCTTCCAAGTGTCTGGGCGACTATATTTGCGCTCATATTACTCATCACATTACCTCAATATCTGCTTGGATCGCGCCGGCGGCTTTTAACGCCTGCAAAATTTGGATTAGGTCGCGTGGATTAACCCCAAGGGCATTAAGACCCGCCACCAATTCACGAAGTGGCACGCCACCTTTTACCATGGTCAAATCGCCTTTATCCTCTTCAACTTTTACGGTTGATGATGGAACGGCGGCGGTTTGCCCCTGTGAGAATGGTGCAGGTTGTGAAACGCTTGGGTTTTCGCCAACCGAGATTGTCAAATTACCCTGTGCCACGGCAACGGTTGAAACCTTTACATTCTCACCCATAACCACAATGCCAGATGATTCATCGACAACAATTTTCGCAGGGCTATCAGGGATAACTTGAAGGTTTTCAATGCGGGCAATCAAATTCGCCATATTGCCAGGGTAACCAATTGGCTTCATCAAAGTTACACTTGATGGGTTTTCAACGATTGCCGCCTCGATACCAAGGTTTTTGTTGATTTCGGCCGCAATACGTTTTGCGGTGGTGAAATCAGGGTTGCGCAGTGACAGGCGTAATTCAGTCATATTGGCAAGGTTGAAATTGGTCTCAAGTTCGATGGTTGCCCCATTGGCAACGCGGCCATTGGTGGTAACGCCACGACCAATTTTTGACCCTGATTTACCGCTGGCTTCGAAGCCACCAATTGTAAGTTGTCCTTGGGCAACGGCATAAACATTGCCATCCGCACCGCGCAAAGGTGTAACGCTTAGGGTGCCGCCTTCAAGGCTTTTGGCATCACCGATTGATGAAACATTGACGTCAATCTTAGTGCCAACAGTCGCAAAAGGTGGCAAAGTTGCGGTAATCCAAACCACGGCAACGTTTTTAGTCTGCATAGAGGTTTGATCGCGAACGTTTGTTCCCATTGGCTCAAGCGAATTTTCAAGCAATTGCTTGGTCATCGGGCTATTGCGCAAATTATCGCCAGTTCCAGGAAGACCAAATACAAGACCAACACCAACAAGTTGGTTATCGCGAACCCCTTCAACCGAGGTCATATCCTTAATTCTTGAACCACCGCTTGCCGCATTCGCCACCGTAAAGGGGGCGAAAATTAACAAAGCCAAAGCAAAGAGAACAGGTTTAAGCGATTTCAACACGGTATATTTTGCCTTAAAGTTAAATAAAAACATTATCCGAATTTACAATGCGAAATTCATGCCAAGTGTTAGTTTGGCTAATTATTTGTATTTAAAGGAAAAATAATATTAATTTCTGATAATAAATTACCTATTAGGCAATTTTTGCCCAATTGATTAAATTTTATCAAATGCTTATAGTAAATTAACCAAATATTATGAATAGAAACCTATATTTTAAAGCATGAAAATCGAAGGCGTTTCATCATCTGTGGCAGCACAAAATAAGAAAGCAGAAAAAATCGCTGCTTCTGGTTTTGCTGTGCCTAATCAGGCAGCACCAAAGGCCGGTGCGGCGCAAACGCCAATTCCATCAAGTGCGATAAGTTCTCTTGATTCACTTTTGGCACTTCAGGCAGAAGACACACCACAAGAACGCCGCCGCCGCGCAATTTCTCGTGCTGATTCGCTTTTGGATCAGCTTGATGATTTGCGGGTTGCAACGCTTTCTGGTCGGGTGATGCATTCACAAATCTCAAAACTTGCGTCATCGTTGCGTGAGCGCCTCGAAGGTGTTGATGACGAAAAATTGCAATCAATTCTGGATGATATCGAATTGCGTGCAGAAGTTGAATTAGCCAAGCTAGAGAAAAGTTTGTAATTCTTCGCGCCGTCATCTGCTAAAAAAACAAACTTCGCGACATATTTACACATAAAATACAGTAGAAGCAGTTTGTCAAAAGACCGCACTACGACTATATGCGCAAACTAAATAAAGCATACATGGCACTTTGGGAATTCTAGTGCACTTTGAGGATTCTAGTACTGGTGGAGGGCTGAGGATGACGCAAATTACATCCAATGAATTTAGCGCAGATGTTAGCGAAAAGATCCGTAAAATGGACGAAGATCTGGGCAATTATATACCAACTGATGACGAACCATTCATGAATGAACGTCAGCTTCAATTTTTCCGCGTTAAGCTTGAAAAATGGAAAGCTGATATTCTCGCTGATAGCCAAAATACAATTTCTCACCTGCAAATTGATTCAATCAACTTGCCGGATTCAATTGACCGCGCGTCTGCTGAAACCGAAAAAGGTATTGAACTTAGAACCCGTGACCGTCAACGTAAACTTATCGCCAAAATTGATGAAGCGTTGAAACGTATTGATGAAGGCGAATATGGCTATTGTGAAGAAACCGGTGAGCCGATTTCACTTGGCCGCTTGATTGCCCGTCCGATTGCGACACTCTCATTAGAGGCGCAAGAGCGGCATGAGCGCCAAGAGAGAGTTCATAGAGACGATTAATAATTCGTACTTTGATGCATTTTTTGATGAATATGGGGCAGTTTATGCAATTGCCCTATTTTTTTTGTTATGATTTCGGGTAAAAGACGCAAGTTCTGGCAAATTGGCCTCATAGCTCAGCTGGATAGAGCATCCGCCTTCTAAGCGGACGGTCACAGGTTCGAATCCTGTTGAGGTCGCCATTCTTTTCAAAAACCGCTTTTCCAAAGATATTATTGGCTATTAACTAACCAGGACGCCTGTTTTTTAATATTTTATGCCATTTGCATAGAATATTTGTGTTTTCGCCTGATTTTATCACAATTCTGTGCCAAGATGTCGGGTGAAAAATTGGTGCGAAGAATCAAAATGAAAAAGATGATTTTGCCGTTGGTGGCGTTTTTATCTGCTTGTAGCTTTATTGGTAATGAGCCGCCAAAAATTAAATCTACCAATGTGCCTGAAACTGATCTTGAGTATGTTTATTATAATTTCGACATTTATTCCCAAGACTTTACTGCGGATAGGAATGTTTTGGGTATCGCAGAGGCGATAAAGGATACTGTAAAGTCGCTTCAGTTGCAGAAAAACAGCGAATATAAAAATATAAAATATGTTGATTTTAATTTCCGGCTCGTAAATCCGCAAAAGTCGAGTGAGACACTCGACTACGCAGAATTTGTTATTCCTTATAATATTGCAATGAAGGCAAATATAAATAATTTAAAACCTATTGATTACCTTGATATGGAAAACGACTTTTGGTTCAAAGACGAAATGAGCAATGTGGTTGTCGAAAGTTTCTGTGCCGATTTACGTTTTGGGCCCAGTCGTTTTTGTAATCTGGTTGATGCAGGTGTTTAAGTAAGGTTTTAAACGCCGTTATAATGAATTTTGCCCTTTACAAATTTTGTAAATTTTGTAGGCACATAATGGAATGAGAGGGAAATATGGGCGCACGTATTTATTCACCTGCGAAAAATCCGTTACAATCAGGTCGAGGGAAACTTGGCATTTGGGTTCTTGAATTTGAACCACAAGGCGCAAAGACCAAAGACCCACTTATGGGCTGGACTTCGTCAGCCGATACTCTGCAACAATTGAAGATGACATTTCATTCAAAAGAGGCGGCAATTGAATATGCCACCAAAAACAACATTCCATATGATGTAGAAGAGCCAAAGCCGGTTAAACGTATTATCCGCGCTTATGCCGATAATTTTTCAATGAACCGTAAAGAGCCTTGGTCACATTAAAATTATTCTATTTATGATACAAAAAAGCCCTGCAATGCAGGGCTTTTGTTTTTGGGCAAGGCTTTTGTTTTAGGCGATAAGTTTTGGATTTGGCCCATAAATATTTTCAGCCTCAGAATCCTTCACCATAAAGTAAATAAGAACAATCGCGCCGAATAGTGGGATAAGGGCAATCAAAAGCCACCAAGCGCTTTTGCCAATGTCATGCAATCTGCGGAATGAAACAGCAAGACCGGGAACCAATGCCACAAGGCCATAAAGACCACCCAAAGGGCCTGTTCCTACGCTTTTGAAAACCACGTGATCAACTATTGCCAAAACAATTGCAACCACAATGTTTGCAAGCGTAAATAGCCAATATTCACGTCTGCGGGCGCGACCTTTAAAATCACTCCAATTTAAAAAGACGCTCTTATAATTTTCAATGATTTCGTTCATTAAAATCCCCTTATGTTAATTTTAGTTCATGATAACAGTGGAAAATGACAATGCAAGGACATTTACTATTTATTGCGCCGTTTCCGTCGTTGTTCATGGATTTCTAAGGTGTGTTTTAAATATTTTCCGGTGTGGGTATCGGTTTTGGCAACGTCTTCTGGTGTGCCTTGGGCAATGATTTGCCCGCCGCCATCACCACCTTCGGGCCCAAGGTCAATAATCCAATCGGCGGTTTTGATAACATCAAGATTATGTTCAATAATAACGATGGTATTACCCCCTTCGGTAAGTTCTTGTAACACCTCCATCAACTTGCGTGTATCTTCAAAATGAAGCCCAGTGGTTGGTTCATCGAGAATATAGAATGTCCGCCCCGTAGAGCGGCGTGCAAGCTCTTTGGCAAGTTTAACCCGTTGCGCCTCCCCACCCGAAAGCGTGGTGGCTGGTTGCCCAATTTTTATATAGCCAAGCCCAACACGGCTAAGGGTCAATAATTTGTCGCGAATTGCGGGAACTGCGCCAAAGAAATCTGCGCCTTCGTCAACCGTCATTTCAAGCACATCGGCAATTGATTTGTTACGATAGCGAACATCAAGGGTTTCGCGATTATATCGATGCCCATTACACGTGTCACAAGTTACATAAACATCAGGTAAGAAGTGCATTTCAATTTTCTGAACCCCATCGCCCTGACATGCTTCGCAGCGTCCACCTTTAACGTTAAAACTAAAACGTCCTGGGCCGTAACCACGTGCCTTGGCTTCCGGTAAATTGGCAAACCATTGGCGTATTGGGTCAAAAGTTCCAGTATAGGTTGCGGGGTTGGAGCGCGGGGTGCGCCCGATTGGTGATTGGTCAATATCAATCACTTTATCAAGATGGTGATACCCCTCTATATCCTCATATGGGGCAGGGTGTTCGGATGCACCATTAAGGCGGCGCGCCAGAATTTTATAAAGTGTTTCAATAATAAGTGTTGATTTCCCACCACCTGAAACCCCAGTGATACAAGTCATAAGGCCAAGCGGTAGATTAAGGGTAACGTTTTTAAGGTTATTCCCACTCGCCCCCTTTAATGTCAGCATCTTGTTTTTATTGGGTTTGCGGCGTTTAGCAGGAATTGGAACTTCTAGGTCGCCGCGTAAATAAGCCCCCGTGATACTTTTAGGGTGGTTTTCAATATCTTTTGGTGTGCCTTGGGCGATAACTTCGCCGCCATGAATGCCGGCACGAAGCCCCATATCAATCACATGATCTGCGGTTAGGATTGCCTCTTCATCATGTTCAACCACCAAAACGCTATTACCCAAATCGCGTAAGCCTTTTAGTGATTCCAAAAGCAAAGTATTATCGCGCTGATGCAGGCCAATCGATGGCTCGTCCAAAACATATAAAACCCCAGTTAGGCCAGAGCCAATTTGCGATGCCAGCCTGATACGTTGGCTTTCCCCACCCGATAATGTTGCCGATCCACGGTGTAATGTTAAATAATCAAGCCCAACATTGACCAAAAAGCGCAATCTTTCACGAATTTCTTTGAGGATTCTTGCGCCGATTTCTTTTTGACGATCGCTTAGGACGTTGTTCAAATCTTCAAACCATTGGTGGGCATTACGGATTGAAAAAGTGCTGGCCTCACTAATATCAAGGGTATTGATTTTTACAGCCAATGCCTCAGGGCGCAGACGTTTACCGCCACAAGATGGGCAGGTTTGCGCCGATTGATATTTCTCCAAATCATCGCGTATCCAGTTAGAATCGGTATCGCGCCAACGGCGTTCAAGATTTGGTAAAACCCCTTCAAAAACCTTGGTGGTTTCATAACGGCGATTGCCATCTTCATAGATAAATTGGATTTTTTCTTTGCCCGAACCATATATAATTGTTTTACGAGTTTCTGGCTTTAATTCTTTCCATGGTGTCGTAAGTTTATCGCCAAAATGTTCACAAATTGCTTGCAAGGTTTGGAAATAAAGTGGTGAATTGCCTTTTGACCACGGGGCAACCGCGCCATTTTGTATGGTTTTATCAGTCTCTGGAACAATTAAATCAGGGTCAAATTTCAACTGCACCCCAAGCCCGTCACAAGTTTGGCAAGCGCCATTGGGGTTGTTGAATGAAAACAGCCGTGGTTCGATTTCGGCAATCGTAAAACCAGAGACTGGGCAGGCGAATTTTTGTGAGAAGATTATTGGTTCTTTTGTATTATCTTTGTCTGCATATTCAATAATCGCAATGCCATCGGCAAGTTTGCAAGCGGTTTCAAAACTATCGGCAAGGCGGGTTTCAAGGCCTTCTTTGACCACAATTCTATCAACCACAATTTCGATGGAATGTTTGAATTTTTTATCAAGTTCTGGCGCTTCGTCTAACGTATAAAATTCGCCATCAATGCGCGCGCGAGTAAGACCCTGTTTAATCCAGGATTTGATTTCGGTTTTAAATTCCCCTTTGCGGTCACGCACAACGGGGGCAAGCAAATAAAGGCGTGAACCTTCGGGAAGCGCCATAACGCGATCAACCATTTGTGAAATTGATTGGCTTTCAATCGGTAAACCAGTTGCGGGAGAATAGGGGACGCCAACCCGCGCCCATAAAAGACGCATATAATCGTGAATTTCGGTTACCGTTCCCACGGTTGAGCGCGGGTTTTTGGATGTGGTTTTTTGTTCAATTGAAATTGCGGGTGATAGCCCCTCAATGGCATCAACATCGGGCTTTTGCATCATTTCAAGGAATTGGCGCGCATAGGCAGAAAGGCTTTCGACATAGCGTCTTTGCCCCTCGGCATAGATTGTATCAAAGGCAAGTGACGATTTGCCAGACCCCGACATTCCAGTTAAAACCACGAAACGGCCGCGTGGAATTTCAACATTGATATTTTTAAGATTATGTACGCGCGCACCGCGAATTCTTATAGTTTTGCTTTCGCTCATCTTAATCCTTGGATGGTGATATTTAGAATCAGCTTGATTTTTATTTATTTTAGAACATAATGTGAACAAAATATAGCGTGACAAGTGTAAAAACTCTTGCCACGATTTCGTAAACCTATATAAGGGTTGGCTTAGTTTTTTTAAAGGGTAAAGCCCAAATTGTTGTATAAGGTGTAGTATGGCTGGTTCGGTAAATAAAGTGATTTTGATTGGCAATTTGGGACGTGACCCTGAGATTCGTTCATTCCCATCTGGCGACCGTGTTGCGAATTTTTCGATTGCGACTTCTGAAAACTGGCGTGACCGTAACACCGGTGAACGTAAAGAGCGTACTGAATGGCACAATATCGTGGTGCGCGGTGAAGGCTTGGTAAAAGTTGTTGAAAACTATGTGAAAAAGGGTTCAAAACTTTATATCGAAGGCTCTCTTCATACCCGTAAATGGCAGGATCAAAACGGTGTTGATAAATATACCACCGAAGTTGTTATTAGTGGTTTTGGTGGCTCTTTAACAATGCTTGATGGTCGTTCTGGCGGCGGTGGCTCTTCTGATTCATATGGCGGTGGCGATGATTCTTACGGTAGCTCAAGCTATGGTGAACCGCGCCAAGGCAGTGGTGAAAAACAATCATTCTCTAATGACACCATTGATGATGATATTCCGTTCTAAATCATATAATATTGCGCTTTGCGTATTTATTTGACGAATGACTATAAAATGGCTTAGTGAAAATTAAGCCATTTTATTTTGAGGCAAAAATGTCAGACTTTAAAACCTTTCACGGTTCATGCCATTGCGGCGCGGTTGAATTTGAGGTTCAGGCGCGAAATGACGAAGAAATTCGCGCCTGCACCTGTTCAATGTGTGAACGTACGGGCTTTATTCATTTAATCGTCCCAAATTCACGTTTTAAAATTATAAAGGGCGAAGAAAATCTTACCCATTATAAATTTAATACCGGCGTTGCCGATCATACATTTTGCAAGACTTGTGGCGTAAAATCATTTTATGTCCCGCGCTCTAATCCCGATGGAATGTCGGTTAATGTGCGCTGTATTGATGGCTATCCTGATTTGCCTTTTAAAACTGTCGCGCCCTTTAATGGCAAGAATTGGGAAGAAGAAAAGTCAATAAGGCATTTATCGCAGGATTGATAATATTGGGGGTGGTATTTACCCACAGCCCGATTTGTCGTTCCACTTCCAAACTGCTAGTATAAAAGACCAATTATAAAAATATTCGATTCGTGCCAAAGGGCGCGAAAAACAAAAGGTATTATTTTGTCAAACGAAGATAATGAAAACGAATTAGAAGTAAATTCAGGTGGTGATGGTGAGAATGTTGGCGGCGGTCGCACACCTATCAGTGAGGATGGAATCGAACCGATTGCTATTGAGGATGAATTAAAGTCATCTTACCTCGACTACGCCATGAGCGTGATTGTATCGCGCGCCCTTCCTGATGCGCGTGATGGCTTGAAACCGGTTCACCGCCGTATTCTTTACGCAATGTATGATGAGGGGTTCACACCTGATAAAAAGTTTGTGAAATCTGCGCAAACTGTTGGTGCGGTTATGGCGAAATACCACCCGCATGGCGACAGCGCGATTTATGACGCCATGGTGCGCATGGCACAGCCGTTTTCAATGTCATTAATGCTGGTTGATGGTCAGGGTAACTTTGGTTCGGTTGACGGTGACCCACCTGCGGCGATGCGTTATACGGAATCACGTTTGTCAAAGGCGGCAATTCCGCTTTTGGATGAGATGTATGAAGACACCGTCGAGTTTGTTGAAAACTATGATGGTTCATTCAGTGAACCTGCGGTTTTGCCTGCTAAATACCCGAATTTGTTGGTGAATGGTGCGGGCGGTATCGCGGTTGGTATGGCAACAAATATCCCACCCCACAATTTGGGTGAGGTTTGTAACGCAGCATTGGCGATGCTAGAGAACCCAGATATTTCAGACAATGAAATTCTTGATATTATCCCTGGCCCTGATTTCCCAACCGGTGCGCAAATTGTGGGCCGTGCGGGTGCGCGTAAAGGCTTGCTTGAAGGTCGTGGCTCTGTGGTTATGCGTGCGACTTCTACGGTTGAAAAAATCCGTGGGGAGCGTGAGGCAATTATCGTTACCGAAATCCCGTATCAGGTGAATAAGGCATCGATGATTGAAAAAATCTCCGAACTTGCGCGCGAAAAACGGATTGAAGGTATTTCAGCACTTCGCGATGAATCCGATCGTAAAGGTATGCGCGTTGTTATTGAAATTAAGCGTGATGCCTCTGCTGAAGTGGTTTTAAATCAGCTTTATAAATATACCCAACTTCAAACCTCATTTGGTGTGAATATGTTGGCATTGGTCGATAGATTGCCAATTCAGATGAATGTGCGCACCATGTTGCAAACATTCTTACGCTTCCGCGAAACTGTTATCACCAACCGTACCCGCTTCCGCCTTAATAAAGCGCGCGATAGGGGGCATGATTTGGTTGGTTTGGCGATTGCGGTTGCCAATATTGATGAAGTGGTGCAGCTTATTCGTAATGCACCCGATCCTGCTGCCGCGCGTGAGGCACTATTGGCACGTGATTGGCCGGCAAAAGATTTGGCACCATTAATCGCGCTTATTGCCGACCCACGCTCTCACCTAACCGATGGTAATACGGTTCGTTTATCAGAGACCCAGGCGCGGGCAATTCTTGATTTACGCTTGCAACGCCTTACTGGCCTTGGTCGCGAGGAATTATGGAATGAGGTTAATTCACTTTCTGAAAAGATTGCTGATTTGCTTGAGATTCTTCGTTCTCGTGCCCGTATTATTGAACTTATTCGTAATGAATTGGTTTCAGTGCGTGATCAGTTTGCGGTTCCGCGTCGTTCAATATTTATCGAGGCTGGCCTTGATATGGAGGATGAAGACTTTATCGAACGTGAAGATATGGTCGTAACCCTTTCGCACCAAGGTTATATTAAGCGTACTGCACTTTCACAATATCGTGCGCAAAATCGCGGTGGTCGTGGCAGAAGCGGCATGAATACCAAGGATGAAGATTGGGTGGTTGGCCTATTTGCGGCATCAACCCACACGCCAATCCTATTCTTTACCAATAAGGGCTTGGTTTACCGTGAAAAAGTTTGGCGCTTGCCACAGGGTGACCCACGAACCAAAGGCCGTTCAGTTGCCAATATCCTTGCATTTGAACAGGGGGAACGGATTCAATCGGTTCTTGCCTTGCCAGAGGATGAGGGAACTTGGGAAAATCTTGAATTAATGTTCGCCACCAAAAAGGGAACTGTACGCCGTAACTCATTGCTCGATTTCCAGCGCATTTCACGCGGTGGTAAAATTGCGATGAAATTTGATAGTGAGGATGATGCAATCATCAATGTTGCGATTTGTGCACCAGAAGATGACGTGCTTTTGACTACTAAAAATGGGCAATGTATCCGCTTTAGGGCAACTGATGTTCGCGTCTTTAAAGGGCGTGATTCAATGGGGGTTCGCGGCATAAACCTTGCGGCGGGCGATGAAGTGATTTCAATGTCGGTTATCAAAAATGTTGATACCGAAGCATGGGAACGAACTGCATATATCAAACGCTCTCGTGCGGAACGTGGTGAAGCCCTTGAGGATACAGAAGTTGAAATCGAAGAAACCGAAATGGTTTCCGATAATGGCCTTGATGATGGTCGCTATCAGCAATTGAAAGAATTTGAACAATTCATTCTTGCGGTTACTGATGATGGCTATGGTAAGCGTTCTTCATCATATGAATATCGTGTTACTGGTCGTGGTGGTAAAGGTATCGTTGCCCATAAATTAGTGCGCAAAGATACGTCTATTGTTGCGGCATTTGCGGTGAATGATGCGGATGATTTGATGATGGTAACCGATGGTGGGCAGTTAATTCGCACCAAGGTTTCCCAAATCGGCATCAAGGGACGTGCAACCCAAGGCGTTCGTCTAATTCGTGTCGGAGATGATGAAAAAGTTGTCTCGGTTGAGCGCCTAGATGAGCCAGAGGGTGACGAAGAAACAGTTGATGTTGAAAACATCACCGAAATCGAAAATCCCGAAGCAACATCAGAAGAATAAACAAAAGCCGCCCCTTAAAAGGCGGCTTTTTTGTTGGTGCAAGATTGCGGTAATTTAACACCAAGGCTTGTAATTTTGATTTATATTCATATAAATCCTGACTTATTATTGTATTTGGCTGATTTATTTTTGTATCTGGGTTTGGTAAAGTGGCAAAGAAATACAATAAACCAAACTTTTTAGGGGAATGTTATGGCGAAATTAGGTGAACCAAGGGTTGGGCTTTACCCCGGAACTTTTGATCCCATAACTTTCGGACATTTGGATATTATTCGTCGCGCCGTTAAACTTTTTGACGAGTTGGTAATCGGTGTTGCTATAAACCATGATAAAGGTCCTTTGTTTAGCGTTGAAGAACGGGTGGCGATGGTGGAGAATGAGATTCGCCATATTCGCACTGATGCAATAATACGCGCTGTTCCTATGGATGGGCTTTTGATGCAATTCGCCGTTGAGCATAAGGCAAATTGTATTGTTCGTGGGCTTCGTGCGGTTGCTGACTTTGAATATGAATTCCAAATGGTTGGCATGAACCAAAAGCTAAATTCCGACATTGAAACTGTATTTTTTATGGCTGCACCACAGCATCAGGCAATTGCTTCACGTCTGGTTAAGGAAATATATCGTTTAGGTGGTGAGGTCGAGAAATTTGTTCCCGATGGTGTAAAACAGGCATTAAAGGAGAAACTGGGTGACCAGAAACAAAAATAATAAAATGAAAAATATTCTTATTAAAACCGGTATCGCCGCAATCAGCCTTATGGTGGCAGGACAGGCGGCATTTGCACAAGATACAAGCGCCAATGTCGATATGTCCAAAGTGGTTTTTAAACCCATTGATCCAGAAAATGTAATTGTTATTGATACCACAAAAGGGCGGATTCTTGTTGCCCTTGCTCCTGATATTGCGCCAAACCATGTTGAGCGTATTAAAACACTTACCAGACAAGGTTTTTATGATGGCGTGGTTTTTCACCGCGTGATTGAAGGTTTTATGGATCAAACTGGTGATCCAACCGGCACGGGGACTGGCGGCTCGCAGCTTCCTGATGTCAAAGCTGAATTTACTTTTGCCCGTGGCAAAGATAGCCCATTTGTTGAGGCGGCAACAATTAATGGCAGAAGCATTGGCTATATTGGCTTTTTACCCGCAACCTCACAGCCAAGTGCATTATTAAGCATTATCAAAAGTGGGCAATTAGCTGCTTTTGCCAATCATTGCGAAGGTACGGCATCAATGGCGCGCGCAATGGATCCAGATAGTGGTAATAGCCAATTCTTTTTAATGCGCGGTGAAACCCCGGCTTTAAACGCAAAATATAGCGTTTGGGGGCGTGTGGTTTCTGGTATTGATGTTGTTAAGGCAATCAAGGTCGGTGAGCCGGTGGTTGACCCCGACAAAATGATTAAAGTGCAGGTTTTGGCGGATATAAAAGATAAAAATCGTCCCAAAGCCTATTATGAAGATCCAAATTCTAACTATTTTAAACAACGCCTTGCCGCAGAAGTTGCCGCAAAGGGCGACAGCTTTAACAATTGTAGTTTTGAGCCATTGGTAAAGGCGCAATAAATATCAAATTTCCATTTATATATTATGGAATTATGATAATTTAGCGTTTTTATATGATTTGCTGATTGCATTTTTATATATGCAGTCCTATCTATGCTCTGTGCTATTTTGTCGCATCTACAATTAGAAAAGGAACCTAAAAATGGCTTTTGAACTTCCCGCTTTACCTTATGCTGATGATGCTCTTGAACCTCATTATTCTGCAAATACCTTCAGCTATCACCATAAAAAACACCATAATGCCTATGTTGTGAATCTTAACAATCTTATCAAAGATACTGAATTTGAAGGTAAAACTTTGGTTGAGATTATTTTGGCATCTGCTGGCAAAAATCCTGGTGTTTTCAATAACTCGGCACAGGTTTGGAATCATACGTTCTTCTGGAATTCTATGTCACCTAATGGCGGCGGCGCACCAACTGGCGCAATTGCTGATAAAATTGCGGCGGATTTTGGTTCTTATGAAAACTTTGTTACTGAATTCAAAAATGCTGGCGCAACCCAATTTGGTTCGGGTTGGGCATGGTTGGTTCTTGGCAAAGATGGCAAATTAAAAGTAACCAAAACCCCAAATGCGGAAACTCCACTTACTGCTGGTGAAAAACCAATTTTGACTTGTGATGTTTGGGAACATGCTTATTATCTTGATTATCAAAACCTTCGTCCAAAATTCCTAGAAGTTTTCCTTGAAAAACTTGTAAATTGGGAATTTGCGAATGAAATGCTTGCTGGCAAAGAATTCAGCGGCGATAAATAACATTTAATTTCAAATCATAGTTTATTATGATAAAGAGGGGTTCATCAGAACCCCTTTTTTATTGGATAATAATGACAAATAATTATACAAAAATTGCCAAAGTTACTTTTATATTTTGGCTTTTAAAAATTATTGCAACCACATTGGGCGAGACATTGGGCGACTTTATTTCAATGTCGCTAAACCTTGGCTATTTGACAGGGATTTTAATTACATTTTCTGCCCTTTTTGTAATATTATTGGTGCAAATACGATCTGATAAATATATTCCTTGGCTTTTTTGGCTCGCCATAATCGGGACAACAACCGCAGGGACAGAAATATCCGATTTTATGGATAGAAGCTTGCATTTGGGTTATATTGGCGGCTCAATTTTATTATCAAGCCTGTTGCTTATTGCGCTATTCATCTGGCATCGCATTGAAGGCAATATTTCGATTAATGCGATTAAAAATAAACGCACCGAAATATATTTTTGGGTGGCGGTATTAATTTCTAATAGCTTGGGAACGGCATTTGGTGATTATCTTGTTGATGATTTAGGGCTTTCTTATATCAATGGGGCGATTGCGACATCGGCGATTATTTTAATTGTACTGGCATTGCATTATTTTACAAAAATCAATGAAACCATTTTATTTTGGGTGGCGTTTATTTTTACCAGACCATTTGGTGCCACTTTTGGCGATTTTCTGACCAAGCCGATTGAAAATGGTGGACTTAACTTACCGCGTGATGCCGCATCATTTGCCGCGATTGTACTTTTTGCCCTAATTTTATATTTTTCCGAAAATTATAAAAAACGTGCTGTAAGGTAATTACAATAATAGTTTCCATATCATTCTATATGTGATATTTGGCGCGGCAATTTTTAAGCATTATTCAAAAGGGATAAAAATGGCTGACGGAAATACATTAGTATTCGAACTTGATACTGGCACAGTTAAAATCGAACTTCGCCCTGATTTGGCACCAAACCACGTTGCACGCATCAAAGAACTTGTAAATGAAGGTTTTTATGATGGCATTATATTCCACCGCGTAATCGATGGTTTCATGGCCCAAGGCGGTTGCCCGAATGGCACTGGTATGGGTGGTTCTAAAAAACCAGACCTTAAAGCCGAATTTAATGCAGAGCCACATGTTCGCGGTGTATGCTCTATGGCGCGCACAAATCAGCCGCATACTGCAAACAGCCAGTTTTTCATCTGCCTTGATGATGCAACCTTCCTTGATCGCCAATACACTGTTTGGGGTGTTGTTAAAGAAGGTATGGAAGCGGTTGATGCCCTTCCAAAAGGTGAGCCACCACGCAACCCTGGTAAAATTATCAAAGCAACTATTGAGTAATGCTTTTATCTGATTTCGATTTTGAATTAGATGACGAATTAATCGCGCTTCGCCCGGCGGCAAAGCGCGATTTTTCGCGTTTGCTTTATGTGAACCCTAATCAAAATGAAATAAAAGATTATATTTTTCATGATTTGCCGTCCTTGCTGCGGGCCGGGGATGTTTTGGTTTTCAATAATTCCAAAACCATTCGCGCCCAATTAGACGGAATACGCCATGCCCGTGATGAAAATTCCAAGGATGTGGCAATCAATGTCAATCTTCATAAAAATATTGCACCCGATGTTTGGCGCGCGTTTTGTAAGCCGGCCAAAAGATTGCATGAGGGCGACAAAATTGTTTTCTCTCCAAATCTGTCGGCGATTGTTTTAGAAAAAGATGATGGTGGTGATATTGCATTGCAATTTTCAAAATCGGGTGATGAATTATTGCATGCAATTGATGACATTGGTCATATGCCTTTGCCACCCTATATCGGGCTAAAGCGTGCCGTGGATGAAAAAGACGAAAGCGATTACCAAACCACCTATGCCGCAATCGAGGGGTCGGTTGCGACCCCAACCGCAGGTTTACACTTCACCACAGAGATTTTGGATGATTTGCGCAAAATGGGTGTTGAAACCCACTTTCTAACGCTTCATGTCGGTGCGGGAACATTTTTACCCGTAAAGACAGATAATATTTCAGAGCATAAAATGCATTCGGAATATTTTGAAATATCAGAGGAAACCGCAAATGCCCTAAACCAAGCTAAAAATGAGGGGCGGCGCGTGATTTGTGTTGGTACAACTTCTTTACGCTCTATTGAAAGCGCGCTTGATGATAATGGGCGTGTGTTGGCGGTTCAAAAAGAGACCGATATATTTTTGCACCCTGGTAAACAGGTTCGTTTTGTTGATGCCTTGATTTCAAACTTCCACTTGCCAAAATCAACACTTTTGATGTTAATGTCGGCATTCGCAGGGATTGATGAGGTAAAAGCCGCTTATCAACACGCCATTAAAAACAAATACCGCTTTTTTTCTTATGGAGACGCGGGTTTATGGATTAAAAAGGTTATTTAAGTGTTTGAATTTAAAATAAATGCCACCCAAGGCAAAGCACGTACTGGCGTATTAAAAACCCCACGCGGCGACATCCGCACCCCTGCATTCATGCCGGTTGGTACTGCGGCAACTGTCAAGGCATTAACCGTCCCGCAAGTTAAAGCAACGGGTGCGGATATAATCCTCGCCAATACTTATCACCTTATGCTTAGACCAGGTGGGGAGCGTCTGAAACGTCTTGGCGGTGTGCATGAATTTATGCGTTGGGATAAACCTTTATTGACTGATTCTGGCGGGTTTCAGGTTTGGTCATTATCAGGACTACGCAAAATCACCGAAGAAGGCGTAACTTTTGCAAGTCATATTGATGGTTCGCGTCACAAGCTGACACCCGAATCATGCATGGATATTCAGGCGGATCAGATTGGCTCTGATATTATTATGCAGCTTGATGAATGCACAAAGTTTGGTTCAACCCACAAAGAAGCCCAAGATTCGATGGAATTATCGCTTCGTTGGGGGCAACGTTGCAAGAATCACTTTGGTGACCGTGAAACCCAAAACCTTTTTGGTATTGTTCAAGGTTCGGTTTTTCCCGATTTGCGTGAACGCTCAGCAAAGGCATTGGTCGATATGGGCTTTGATGGCTTTGCAATTGGTGGTCTTGCGGTCGGTGAGGGGCATGAAACCATGTGTGAAGTTATCGACTTTACCGTGCCACACCTTCCAAATGCCCGCCCCCGCTATTTGATGGGGGTCGGCAAGCCGATTGATATTTTAGAATCAGTTGCGCGTGGTGCTGATATGTTTGATTGCGTATTGCCAACCCGTGCAGGTCGTCATGGTCAGGCATGGACATGGGATGGGCCAATAAATATCAAAAATGCCAAATTCATCGAAGATTTATCGCCACTTGATTCTGCTGTGAATTGTGAAGCCAGCCAAAATTATTCCAAAGCCTATTTAAATCACCTGTTTAAATGTGGTGAAATATTGGGGCAGACTTTGCTTAGCTGGCACAATATCGCTTTTTATCAGGATATGATGCAAAAGATTCGTGCCGCTATTGCTGGCGGATATTTTGATGAATTTGCCAATGAACTACGTGCAAAGTGGAAATAAGAAGCGGAAATAGTTTGCCTAAACAAGCAAACTATTGCCCATGGCACTTCTTCGCTTCGGCAAGACCGTTAAGGTAGCCACGGCGAATCTTACCCATTTCATATGCCTTATTTAGCTTTTTATCGCGTTTGTCGGCGCCAGTTAGCTTGCGAACAATGCCGCGTGCTGGGATAATTCCTGTTGCCGCCGAATTAATTGCGTCATTGGTTGCTTCTACTGCTAGATCGGAGCTTTGTTCCGATAGCGTTTTTTTGTCTTCACGTGCCTTCATAATCGGATCAGGACCAAGTGCTTTATCAAGCTCTGACAATTGGTAATTAATCCAATCACAATCAATGACTTCAGGGGTGGCGTAGGGGTCGGTAATCTGTGCAAGTGTGGGTGGGATATCGGTTTTGATAAGATTCAAATCCTTGAATGGCTGCGAAATAATTTTACCAGCAGCATTCTTTGTACCATCTTCGGCATTCTTAGAAGACGAACAAGAGGTCAAGGCAAGGGCAGCCATCGTCACAGAGGAAATAATAAGACCGCATTTAAAATACCTATTCATAAATAAACCTCATAAAATTAGTCCCTCTCAAAAATGATATTATATTGAAATTATAATTACAACCAAGTCATGCTAAAATTAAGGCTAAATTAATTTAACAACACTGTAACATGCTGTAAAAACAGGGTGCTTCTGCAATTAGGTGTAAAAAGCTGCTGAAAATGTGAGAATAAGTGCGCATAAGAGATTGACGTTTTGTCTTAAATCGCTAAACCGCACACCTCAATTGTTGAACGACAATTTAGATGGGCCGGTAGCTCAGCGGTAGAGCACCCGACTTTTAATCGAGTGGTCGTGGGTTCGATCCCCACCCGGCCCACCATTCATCAAAAGCCACCCCTTGGGGTGGCTTTTTGTTTTTGCTGCGACAGCATTTTCCCAATTGCATTGCGTCACTGCGTAAAATTTTCTTCCACTAAAAATTCTTTCATCTTTTGCCGAATTTACAACATAATCAAATAATATTAGGTTCGAAAGATTCTGTTTTCGGGGAAATATAATGTTGAGAAAAGGTCGCTGTTCAAATAATGTTGATAAATGCTCATTAGCAGCAAGTGGTAAGCTTTTGCCATATGCGGGCATCGGAAGTATTTGTCCCGAATGCGGTGCGCCATTGGCGCTTGTTGCAGCAGATGATAGCGCAGCGCCATCAAATGATGCGGAGAATGCAATGCCAACCAGCCGTCGTAAAGCACCGCCACAACCGGTTTATGAAGAAGAGCCATCACGCGGACTTGAGATTGCCAAAATTGCGGCAATTGTTGTTATCATTGCCGGTGGTGTTTTCCTTGGCCTTCGTATGTTTGATAATAGCCACAAAGGCAATCAAGAAGATACGGTCGCAAGCAATGAAACAGTCGCGCCAAGCACTGATTACCAAGTTGAAGAATTTACCGAACCACAGATGTTAAAAACTTTGGCTAATACTCCTGCTTATGATACCCCGGCCGAAGGTAAGGCAATTGCTACAATTGGCGCGGGTGTTGCCGTCGATGTAACCGGACAAACCACATATAATGGTAAAAACTATTACCGCGTTTCTATTCCCTATAAACAAGGTATGACTGGCTATGTCGCCGCAGAGCAACTTGTGCCGGTTAATCAAGATGGCTCTATGATTGGTCAGCCGCAGATTGAGGATGCAACCCCACCTGCACCAGTTGTTTCCGATATAACTGAACAAGCCCCTGCAATCCTTTATGTTAATTCTGATAAGGCCAATATTCGAGACGGTGTTGGACTAAATGCCAAAAAAATTGCTGAGGCTTTAAAGGGTGATACTTTAACAGCATCTGCGACCCGCACTTTGGACGGTAAATTATGGTATCGTATTACTTTGCCAAGCGGCGGTGAGGGCTGGGTTAGTGCATCATTATTGTCATCACAAAAACCGTCTATGGAGCCAGTTAAAACAAGTGGAATGAAGGTTTATGATACGGCTGATGCCACAAAAACCGCAATTGATAGCGGCAGCAACGTTGTCATTAGCTCGGAATCTGCAAACCTTCGTAATGATTCCAATGCTTCATCGGCTGATAATATTATTTCAAAACTTGATAAAGGGACTGTTTTAAAGGTTAGTGAAGTAAAAGTTGTTGATGGAACAACCTGGCTACATGTGCAGTCAAAGGCACTTGGTGTTGATGGTTGGGTTTCAAAAGCAACTGTCAAACCTTTGAACTAATGACTATAAGCAGCTTGCGAATAATTTTTCGAGCGGTATAGAAATTATATTGCGGTTAAAATTGCCTTGGGATATTTCTATGCAGCCTAATGTTGACGATGATTATTCAGTTTTAAAAAGGTCTCGTCCTGTGAAAAAGAAAGCAATTTCAGGCGCAACGTTTTTTATATTTGCGCTTGCTGGTATTGTTGCGGTTGGCGTAGGCGGCTTTTTTGCCCTCGATTATATGAGCAAATATAATAGCAATAGCCAATTAAAAGAACCAACCCTTAATTCGTATAAAACACTTAGCAAGGTCGAACTTAGGGCGCAGCCATCAATGGGGGCGAAAATTATTGCCACATTGAAGGAAGAAACGATTTTATCTGGAAAACCTGCTGGCAAAGCGGATGGTGTCGATTGGCTTGAAGTAACCGCCGCAGATGGCTCACACGGGTTTTTACCTTTAAATAGCGTTGTACAAATCGATACTAATGTTGATTTGTCACAAGTTAAGAATGAGAATGTAAACATATTAACCACGACTGCGGTTAATATTCGTGCCATTCCATCATTAACTGGTCAAGTTATTGGAACTATTGATGGTGGAACCAGAATCACTGCCAGCGGAACCATTATCTCTCAAGGTGAGCAATGGTATAGGCTTGATTTTGGTAAAGATGGTAAAGGCTTTATCATGGGGCGCTTTACAGCCCCTGATGAAGATAAAGAAGCCTTGAAAAACGCAACTGGTGCAGGGGTTGGGGTTGTTGGCATTGTTAATTCAATAACCAACCTTCAGGCGACACCATTTTCAGAATCACGCATAATGCAACCATTGCTTATGAATGATGTTGTTTCGGTAATTGGGCAAACAAAATCTGATGATTGGTGGTATATCGTTCGCCTAAGTGATGGCACACAAGGTTTTGTTCCAAGAAATGCAATAACAATTCCTGCATCTCAAAATAAATGGATGTATTCAGATGGTACCGAAGCACCAGGGCCAAATGTTCCAAAGGCTGTTAATGAAACCGATGCCGCAACTCAGACGCAATCTGCACCCGAAGCGGTGAATATGAATATTGGTGCTGAACCATCGATTGCTACTGTACCGCCCAAGGACAAGGCCGATCAAAAGCCAATCGGTGCCGAACCACCTAGATAAAAATAAAAAAAGCGCCTGAAACAATCAGGCGCTTTTTTATTAAATTCAATTCCTACTATCGGTTAGTTCTAGGACCACCAGCAGCCGATGGAAGGTTTGGATCTTGTCCAGGCAATTGAACCGGCGAACGACCAACCGAGCCGAATATTTGCTCAAGGAAGGTGATTTCACGACCGCGTGTTGGTGTTTTATGCTTGTCATAATCAATTACGCGACCATCTGCTAATGTGTATTGGCGAACTTGTGAAACCGTGTCGGCATCATCAAAGCTAATGGCAGTGATATGACGTTCAGTTGTTTTTGGCTTTAAAAACGCTTCTTGGCTTTGAGTAGATGAAATATAATACCATACTTGGTCATCAAAGGTACCAGTTTGCGAAGGGTTGCCATATTTACTAAGTAAGCTAGTTTTGCTATCAGTGCCAACATTGGCGCTAACCAAGCTTTCATCATAAGTAACAAAACCATGTTTACTGATGATTGGGCTGCATGCACCAAGAGCAAAACAACAAATCAAACTGGCAAAAAGGGTGGTTCTCATCTATTTATCCTAAAATTTGCACCAACAAGCCTGCAAATGACTAGCTTTGTTAAGAGTTTGGTTCAAGTTAAAAGCGCATCAAACATACAGGTAAAAATGTTTTCTTTTTTCAAAAATCAGAAATTAATCGACGAAGCAAGTGACACTTTGTTAATAGAGTTGAATAAATATGCCCGCAATCCTAAATTTTTCGGGGATGAAAAAGTAACCGATGACCCAGATGGTCGATTTGAAATGGTGGCATTGTTTGCAACGCCTTTCTTTGTGGCTTTATCGGGGCGGGATGAGTTTTCGTCACGAATCTCACAAAAGTTATTTGATAAAATCTTTAAAAGTTTTGATGATGCAATGCGGCTTTTGGGTGTCGGCGATTTGGCGGTGGGAAAACGTATAAAATCGCTTTCCGAAAGCTTTTATGGACGCCAAAAATCTTATAAAGAGGCAATTGAGTCTGGTGATAGTGTCTTATTTGAAAATAAAATTGCATTGAATGTTTTTTCCAAAACGGTCTCTGATAATAAAATTGAAAAAATTCTATGCGAAGAGGTTTTGGCGTTATATGGGCGGCTAAAACAACTGCCAACTGCGGAAATTTTGGCAAATTGTAAAAAATAATATATATCGCAAGAAAATAATCTGAAGTTTCTGCTTTGGGGGCAGGGCTATATTTTGAGGATTTTAGATTTTAATGGAAATATCCAATTCCGGTGAGAATGCAAAAATCTCACAGAATATCGTTACATTATCTGTTGATGTTATGGGGGGTGATTATGCCCCAGATGAGATTATGAAAGGCATAAATCTATTTGCAAAGGTAAATAGTGATGTGCATTTTTTGCTCCACGGCATCGAAAAAGATATAAAAGAACGTCTTGTCGATACACCAAATATAAAAAACTACACAATAATACATTCTGACGAAGTTGTTGGCATGGATGCCAAGCCATCACAGGCAATGCGCCGCAAAAATACCTCTATGTGGGGCGCGATTGAAAGCGTCAAAAAAAATGTGGCACAAGCAGCGGTTTCGGCGGGCAATACAGGTGCATTAATGGCAATATCAAATTTACAATTAAGAACCTTAAAAGGGGTTCATCGCCCCGCGATTACTGCATCTTGGCCCAATCCAAATGGTGGGCGTTCTGTTGTTCTTGATGTTGGTGCCAATGTTGACAGTGACCCTGATCAATTGGTTGAATTTGCCATCATGGGTGAGGCGTTTGCAAAAGCAATTTATGATATTAAAGAACCATCAATCGGCCTTTTAAATGTTGGAACCGAAGACCAAAAAGGCCATGAAGAAGTGCGCGAGGCAATGCGCCTTTTGCGTGAACATGGCGAAACCCTTGGGCTTAATGTTTATGGCTTTGTTGAAGGTAATGACATTTCAATGGGGACAACTGATGTTGTTGTAACCGATGGCTTTACCGGAAATATCGCGCTTAAATCGGCAGAAGGTGCGGCGAAATTCATCGCAAAACTATTGAAAGATTCATTAAAGGCAGACCCATTATCTATGTTGGGTGCGGTTATCGCCAGCAATGGTTTCAATAGATTAAAGAAAATTATGGATCCGGCAAATTTCAATGGCGGGGTGTTCCTTGGCCTTAATGGCTTGGTTGTAAAATCACATGGCGGAACCAATGCAAAAGGCTTTGCCAATGCGCTTGAAGTTGCATTAAAGCTTGCAAAATCAGATTATAATAAATTTATTGCCAATAATCTTGAGCGTCTTGAACAAGTTCGTGCCAAGGTCAAAGAGCCTGAGATGGCTGATAAATAATTTTGCATTTGCAATATATATGTTTAAAGCAATGACCTATTAATTTACTCATGTGAATAATACGGGTGCACGATACGGGGTTTAATATGCCAATAGTTTCAGTAGTTTCATCATTATGTGCGGTTACGCCAGAGCGGGCAGTAAACAACGATGAACTTGCGCGTATGGTTGATACTTCTGATGAATGGATTTCTGCGCGTACTGGTATAAAATCCCGTTATGTTGCATCGCCACTTGAAACAACATCGGTTCTAGGGGCGCAGGCGGCAAAATTAGCAATTGAAGAAGCCGGCCTCAAACCAGAAGATATTGATCTTATTGTTTGTGCCACCTCAACCCCCGATAAAACATTCCCGTCAACCGCAACATTGATTCAGGCGAAATTAGGCTGCAAAGTTGCAACCGCTTTCGATGTTCAGGCCGTTTGCTCTGGCTTCGTTTATGGTGTTGGTATTGTTGATGCCTTGGTAAAAGCAGGGCAGGCAAAAAATGCGGTTCTAATTGGTGCTGATACTTTCTCACGCATTATGGATTGGTCAGATAGAACAACTTGTGTTCTTTTTGGCGATGGTGCTGGTGCAGCCGTTATTCAGGGCGTTGATTCCGATAAAGCAGAAGGTAGGGGCATTCTTGCCAGCGTTCTTAATGCTGATGGAAAATATGCCGATATTTTGAATGTTGATGGTGGTGCATCTTCTAATGCCCGCGTTGGTAAATTGCGTATGGAAGGGCAGGCGGTATTCAAACATGCCGTTACTAATATTGCCAGCGCAATTGAAGAATGTTGCGAAAAAGCAGGGCGTTCAGTTTCTGAAATTGATTGGTTTGTTCCGCATCAGGCAAATAAACGTATCCTTGATGGCGTTGCAAAACGCCTTAACATCCCAGAAGAAAAAGTCGTGGTAACCGTTGATGTTCATGGCAACACTTCTGCGGCATCGGTTCCTTTGGCCTATGATTTTGCCAAAAAAGACGGTCGCATTAAAAAAGGCGATTTGGTTTTGTTTGAGGCAATGGGTGGTGGTCTTACCTGGGGTGCGTCTTTGGTGCAGTTATAAGTGGAAATATAGTAAAACCAGAGATTAGGTTCGCCTTATCTGCAATATTTTACACTTTTTAACATATAATGTAAAATTTTCTCTTTACGATACTGAATTTGTTGGATTAATATACCCTCGATTATTATTGTATGTATGAAATAGGGGGAATTATGGCTGAGACACTAACTAGAGCACATTTAATTGATGTTATTGGGCGTGAATTGGGACTTTCCCGGACTGATGGTGCGCAATTGTTGGAATCAATGCTAGAACATATCGTTCTTACACTTGAAAACGGCAAGATTGTTAAGCTGGCACGTTTTGGAAATTTTGCGATTCGCGACAAGGCGCCACGTGTTGGCCGTAATCCTAAAACGGGCGTAGAAGCTAATATTAGCGCACGTCGCGTTGTTACTTTTAAACCTTCGCAAATGCTTAGGGCGCGCGTAGAAAGAGGATAAATTGTCAGATTATGGCGGTGCGAACCTTAAAGCCCCAGAGGCTTTTCGTACGATTTCAGAAGCGAGCGATGAAATCGGTGTGGCGCCGCATGTTCTGCGATTTTGGGAAGGCAAGTTCCCACTTCTTAAGCCATTAAAACGTGGCGGTGGTCGGCGTTTTTATCGGGTTCAGGATATGGCGCTTTTGCGGGGTCTTAAAATTCTTCTACAAGATGAAGGTTACACCATAAAAGGTGTTCAAAAATTGATTCGTGATAATGGTATCCAATTTATTCGCGAACGTGGCATCGGTATAAGTATTCCAGAGAGCCATGACGTTTCCGATATAAGTGAAACAAGTGGTTCCCCTTCAACTTCTGAAACCAAAAAATCCCCCCCACCAAGCTTTAGTAATAGCAACAAAGCAATGGGGTTAAGGCTGCGTCAAACTCTAATAAAATTAGAGGCGGCAAGAAGACATTTGGACAAGGTACTGCCACAACAATGACCGATATTATTACTATCCGTGAAGCGCATACGGACGATGTTGCGCGCATTGAACATTTGGTTGAGACCACTTATCGTGGTGAGGACTCTAAAAAAGGGTGGACCACTGAATTCGCACTGCTTGCAGGGACACGTTTGCAAAAGGGTGAAATTGCGGCAGCACTTGCCGATAAGTCGAACCAATTTTTTGTTGCCGAAATTGGCGATTTAGTTGTTGGGGTTATTTGTGTTAATAAAAATGGCGATTGGATTGAGTTCGGAAAATTCTCTGTTGACCCTGAAATGCAGGGGCGGGGAATCGGTAAAATGCTTATTTCCAAGGTCGAAGATTTTGTAAAAAATGTTTGGGGTGCGGATAAATTAAAGCTAAGCGTGATTTCAATCCGCAAAGAGTTGGTCGATTTTTACGCACGTTATGGCTTTAAAGATACCGATCAAAGAATAGATTTCATGGAAATCCACCCCTATGTTGAATTAAAAGACGGGGTTTCCGATCTTGAAGTTATCATAATGGAAAAACCTGTATAATTTCATAGTTGGAAATGTGTGCCAATCATGCTTGCTTACGCTGGCGCTTTTTATTAATTCTCGTTTCAATCGGAGTATAACGCAGCAGAAACATTCTGCGAAAAAGTGTTATGCGGTTTTTTGCATAAAGAATGTTTAAAACAAACCAACTAAGGCGGTGTTCCTTGTGCCAATCACGCTTGCTTACGCTGGCGCTTTTTATTAATTCACGATTCAATCGGAGTATAGCGCAGCAGAAACATTCTGCGAAAAAGTGTTATGCGGTTTTTCGCATAAAGAATGTTTAAAACAAACCAACCAGGCGGTGTTTCTTGTGCCAATCATGCTTGCTTACATAGGCGCTTTTTATTAATTCACGATTCAATCGGAGTATAGCGCAGCCTGGTAGCGCACTTGTCTGGGGGACAAGGGGTCGTGGGTTCGAATCCCGCTACTCCGACCATTGGCAAACAGAATTCCATCAAAATTTTACTTGTTCTGCGAATCATCTGTTGTTAATAAGTGGGCGACGGGGACAATTTTGACCAAACATATTCTTGATACGCCAGCGTATAATTCACTAATTACTCATCACAAAATCAGGGCGCAGGGCAATGAATTTGCCATTGCTATGCAGCCTGAATTTGGGCCATTTGCCGGTGTTGGTGAATATTCAAAATCGGCATTTGATGCGCTTTATAGCCTTAATATTGGCGAAGATGGCTTTTGGCTTTTGGATACTTTTCCAATCGAGCCTTTGGGTGATTTTGAAGTTGTGGCGCGTGCCCATTGCCACCAGATGATTCTTGATAAACTTCCGCCTGAAGTTGATGTGGCTGAAGTTGTTACGCTTGGTAACGCTGACCTTGGGCAAATGTATGAATTGGCAAAGCTATGCAACCCGGGGCCATTTGCCACGAACACTGGCGAAATTGGTGAATTTATCGGGATGTTTGATAATGAGCGCCTAATTGCCATGATGGGGGAGCGGTTTAGAATGCCTGAATTTACAGAAATGACCGCACTTTCAACCCATCCTGATTATCGCGGTAAAGGAATTGGGGCAAAATTATTTACTATTACCGCAAGACGCATTTTAAATCGCGGCGATACTCCATTTCTTCATGTTTATGCAGAAAATGAAAATGGTATAAAATTATATGAAAAACTTGGCTTCAAATTCCGAAGCGATATTCACGTTACGATTATAAAAAAGAAGTGATAAGCAATTGCTTGCAATTGCGGGCAATAAAAAACGCAGGCCAAAATAAAAAACGCAGGTGCGAGACCTGCGTTGATTAAATCCTTCGGTAAGGAAAAATGGCTCCCCGAGCAGGGCTCGAACCTGCGACCCAGCGATTAACAGTCGCTTGCTCTACCGACTGAGCTATCGAGGAACACTGTGGGCGGGTGTTTAAGCAAGTTATAAAAACTTAGCAAGACCCAATTGCAGACAAATTACACTAAACCGACAAAAAAGCAATAAACACCGTTGGTTACGACTGATTTTAAGTTCAATATCGTGTCATATGAGTGAGAGGATTAAAAAATAATTGCCAAAATCACAAAAAGAAAAGCGAGGAATAAAATTCCTCGCCTGAAAGTGTTGGGTATGGTGGGGTGTCTAAAGAGAAGACACTAAGTCTTTTTAGCGATTCATGGTTAATAACGAGTTAACGAGATTATTAAAATTTATAATTTTGTAATAAATTGAATTAATAAGGTTTTTTATCGCAACCTCATTGAGGTAGGCAATTTAGGCTTGTTCAATAAGGTTTTATTGGAAAAATTTGGCGGGAAAATAGAAACAAACATACAAATTAATGCATATGCATTTTGCAATGCGGTGATATTTATTGTGGCTTGATTGAATTTTTTGGAGGCCTCGCCCAGAATCGAACTGGGGTTCACGGATTTGCAATCCGCTGCGTAACCACTCCGCCACGAGGCCATAAGATAAATAACGGCGTTTGAACAAAGCCGCTTTTGAGTTCGCGCTATCTATCAGCAGAAATAGACTTAAACAATTAAAAAAAGCGTAAAAAAATAAAATTTATGCAGCACATGCAATATTTAAAGCATTTACACGTTGCAAGTTTTTTTACAAAGTGAGATATGCGATTACCAATTGTAATCAAAATACTAAGGGATAATGCATCGTGAGCGTTGATTTTAAAATTGCCCGTAAGAATATGCTTGAAAGCCAGGTTCGTACTAATGATGTAAGCGACAAAAAACTGATTGAAGCTATTTTGAAAACCCCGCGTGAAGAGTTTACCAATGGCGATAAAAACTTTGCCTATGCTGAAATAGAGCTTCCAACTGCATCAGGTCGCAATATTATGAAGGCGCGTGATTTTTCTAAACTTGCACAGGCCGCAGGTGTTACCGCAAATGACGAGGTTTTGGTTATTGGTGGTGCGTCTTTATATTCTGCTGCAATCTTTGCGGAAGTTGGGGCAAAAGTTACGGTTATTGATACAATTGATTGTGCATATGATGGTGTTACTGTCGTAAAAGGTGATATCGCCACATTAAAAGAAGTTTCTGGCAAAAAATTCGATGTGGTTTTTGTTGATGGTGCGGTTGAAACCATCCCGGTTGAATGGTTTGCTGCTGTGAAAGATGGCGGAAACCTTGCTTTGTTCAAATATGAAAACGGTCGCTCTTCTGGTCATTTATATGTGATTTCAGGAAATACACATTCTTATCGCTCTTTATTCGAGGCAAATGTTTCAAAACTTCCTGAGCTTAATGCGAAAAGAGAATTTGTATTTTAATCTGATTAGTAATATTGTCTAATTTTAATAAATACTTATCTATATTTACCAAATGATAAGTTTCTGGACGTTATTAGTGAAATCAGTTTATTCTGTAAGCCATTTTATTGATTCGGGGCTTAAATTTTTCAAGGGGGCGACATGAGCGCGGCAGAAGCACAATCAGAACCAACCATGGAAGAGATTTTGGCATCTATTCGTCGAATTATCTCTGAAGATGATGCCCCAAAGGCTGCGGCAGAAGAATCTCCTGATGAGGTTCTGGATTTGCAGCAGGCTGCTGAACCAGTTTTTGAACCAGAACCAGAGCCGATGCCTGAACCAGTTGCTGAAACTGTTTCACCCGACTTTGACTTTGACGCATTGCCAATGGATGACGATTTTGCGCAGGTCGCAGAAGAAGAGCCTGTGGTTGCTTTTGATGAGCCTGATGAAATCATTGCGGTTGATCGTGAGCCAGAGTTTGAGCCTGAACCTATGGCGGATTTTGACGCTTTCTCAGAACCTGAGCCAGAGCCTGCACCACAACCGATTATGGAAGACAGCGCGCCGCCACCAATTTTTATGGCAGAGCCAGTACAACAACCTGCACCGCAACCACAACCGCAAACAACCTATCAGCCAAAAGTTATCCCACCACATCTTGAGGAAACAATTGGCTTGATTGGCGCCGATGCGGCAAATGCGGCGTCTGATGCCTTTGCTAAATTGGGTCCTGCGATGCCTGGTCACTTTGCATCTGGTCCATCTGTTGAAGAATTGGTTGCCTATTTGCTTAAACCAATGCTTAAAGATTGGCTTGATAAAAACCTTCCACGCATTGTTGAAGAACGCGTCGAGGCCGAGCTTGCAAGGATTGCACGCCGTGGTTTTTAGGCGGGGATAGGGTAGATTGATATTTGGTCTATCCCAGAAATGCTCCAAACTACTGGTAAAATCATAAAAAAACGCTGATTTTACACAATTTATATCTTCAAAAATAAAGCCCGTGCGTATAATACGGGCTTTATTTTTAATATTTGCGGATTGTCGCAGGGTAAACATGTTAGAACCGAATTTTTCGTCAAAGTCACAAGAAGCTGAAATTTATAAAAAATGGGAAGACGCGGGCGCGTTTAAACCAGATATGGAAGGCAATAAAGCACCATATTCAATGGTTATTCCGCCGCCAAACGTCACTGGATCTTTGCACCTTGGGCATGCGCTAAATAATACTCTGCAAGATATTCTTGCACGTTTTGAGCGTATGCGCGGAAAGTCTGTTTTGTGGCAACCGGGTCTCGACCATGCCGGTATTGCAACCCAAATGGTGGTTGAACGCCAACTTGCCCAAGCGGGTGGCAATGAAAGTCGTGCTTCTTTGGGGCGTGAAAAATTTATCGAACGCGTTTGGCAATGGAAAGCGGAATCAGGCGGCACAATTGTTTCGCAGCTTAAACGCCTTGGTGCATCATGCGACTGGTCACGTGAACGTTTTACAATGGATGAAGGGCTTAGTGATGCCGTTCTAAAAGTATTCGTACAGCTTCATAAAGAAGGTTTGATTTACCGCGCAAAGCGTTTGGTGAATTGGGATCCGCATTTTGAAACCGCAATTTCTGATCTTGAAGTTATCAATGAAGAAAAGGCGGGGCATTTCTGGCATTTTAAATACCCGCTTGAAAATGGCGAAACCTATGAATTTCCAATTGCTTTTGATGAAGAAGGCAATCCAACCGAATATGAAACCCGCAATTATATTTCAATCGCGACTACACGCCCTGAAACCATGCTGGGTGACGGTGCGGTTGCGGTGCATCCAGCTGATAAACGCTATGCGCCGATTGTTGGTAAAAAGGTTCTTTTGCCACTTGCGGATCGTTACATTCCAATCATTGCCGATGAATATCCTGATCCTGATTTTGGTTCGGGTGCGGTAAAAATTACCGGCGCGCATGATTTCAACGACTATAAGGTTGCGCAGCGTCACAATCTGCCGATGTATGAATTGATGGATACCAAGGCACGCATGGCGGATGCTGATTTTATCCCTGCGAAATATCGTGGCCTTGATAGGTTTGAAGCGCGCAAACAAATTGTTGCCGATATTGATGCACTTGGTCTTTTGTTAGAGGTTGAGGATAAAGCCATTTCGCAACCAATTGGCGATCGCTCTGGCGTGGTTATTGAACCAATGTTGACCGACCAATGGTATGTTGACGCCAAAACCCTTTCTGTTCCTGCGCTTGAGGCAGTAAAAAGCGGAAACGTAACCTTTACGCCAGATAATTGGAAAGAAACTTATTTCCAATGGCTAGAGAATATTGAGCCATGGTGCATTTCCCGCCAATTATGGTGGGGGCATCGTATTCCTGCATGGTATGATGAAAATGGCAATATTTTCGTTGAATTGACTGAAGAAGAAGCACAAAAAGCGGCGGATGCAAAAAATGGCGTGCCAACCAAATTAAAACGTGATGAAGACGTGCTTGATACATGGTTCTCATCTGGTCTTTGGCCGTTTTCAACATTGGGATGGCCTGAAAAAACCGAATATTTGGATAAATTCTATCCAACCACAACACTTGTAACCATGTTTGACATCATCTTCTTCTGGGTTGCCAGAATGATGATGATGGGCATCCATTTTACCGGTAAAGCACCATTTAAAAACATAATTATCCATTCGCGCGTTGTCGACGAAAAAGGAAAGAAAATGTCAAAGTCCAAGGGCAATATTATTGACCCTGTGCCTTTGATTGATGAATATGGTGCCGATGCGTTGCGCTTCTGTCTTGCGATTGCTGCGGGCCCTGGGCGTGACATTAGAATGAGCGCGAAACGGGTTGAAGGTTATCGTAATTTTGGTACAAAATTATGGAATGCGGCGCGTTTCTGCCAAATGAATGAATGCGTAAGCGATGCAGCTTTTGACCCATCAAAAGTAACACATACATTGAACAAATGGATTGTGTCCCAAGTTGCCCGCACCGCAAAAGATATTGAACGCAATCTCGAAAGCTTTAGGTTTGATGAGGCTGCGGGAACTTTATATTCCTTCATTTGGAATATTTTCTGTGATTGGTATTTGGAACTTATCAAGCCATTATTAAACGGTGAGGATGAGGAATTAAAAACCGAAACCCGCAAAACCGCCGCATGGGTAATTGATGAAATCTTGAAACTTCTTCACCCATTCATGCCATTCATAACCGAAGAATTATGGGGCAAGGTTGCGGAATTTGGGCATGGTCGTGAAGACATGCTTATTAATCAGTCATGGCCAAAATACCCACTAGCACTTATTGATGATGGTGTTGAAAAAGAAATTGCATGGGTGATTGATTTGATTTCAGGCATTCGTTCATTGCGTGCCGAAACCAATATCAATGCCGGCACAAAAATCACCGCGATTTTGGTTGGTGGAACTCAAGAAAGCACCAATTTGCTTGAAAAATATCAAGACGTTATCGACCGTTTGGCACGCCTTGAATATTCAACTTCGGCAAATGAAACCCCAAAAGGTTCTGTGACATTCGTCCATAATGAGGCCGTGGTGGCATTGCCGCTTGCGGGCGTTTTGGATGTTGAGGCAGAAAAAGTTCGCCTTGCCAAAGAGGTGGCGCGTTGTATTACTGAAATCAAGAAGATTGAAGGCAAATTGGGCAATGAAAACTTTGTTGCCCGCGCCCCGCAAGAAGTTGTTGATGAACAAAAAGAACGCCTTGCTGGCTATCAAAACGAAAAAGACAAATATTCCAATGCACTAGCAAAATTGGATGAGATTTAAATAAAAATCC
This sequence comes from Hyphomonadaceae bacterium UBA1933, assembly GCA_002337085.1. Lineage (GTDB taxonomy): Bacteria > Pseudomonadota > Alphaproteobacteria > Caulobacterales > Aquidulcibacteraceae > Pseudaquidulcibacter. The sequence continues at coordinate 1,288,582 of DDFH01000006.1, forward strand.
CCCTTTCATAAAATTTGTAAGGGGGATTTTTAATTTTCTATTTGCCCGCAAACTTATAGAAAACCTTTCTGTATAAAGCTATTTAATATCCCGTTTGTGGTGTTTAGATAGCGTATGGCAAAATATTTTATTATCCCTGGTTATAGCAAGAATACGGATGCACACTGGCAAAGTGTGTGGGCCAATGTCCTGCCCAATGCCCAAGTCATTGAACAAGACAAATGGGAAGGTGTTCACAAGGATGATTGGATTAACCGCATCGAAGAAACCCTTGCGAATGAAGATTTATCCCAAATCATCCTAATCGGGCATTCATTGGGCGTTGCCACCATTTTACACTGGGTGAAGCAATATGGGCATAAGGTTCGTGGTGTGCTTTTGGTTGCGCCAACCGATATTGATGATTTAGCCGAACCAATCGAAGCCTATGGCTTTAATCCCATGCCGCTCGAAAAATTGCCATTCCCATCGATAATTATTGCCAGCGAGAATGACGTTTGGATTTCATTAAAACGCGCCAATGAATATGCCGAACTTTGGGGTTCGGAAATTGTGAATGTCGGCAAACTTGGGCATATTAATGCCGATAGTAATCTTGGGGAATGGCAAGTGGGGCAGGGGATTTTGAAGCAGCTTTAATCAAAAAAATTTACCACAAATAGTTTGCCCCCGTCTTGCGACAGGGGCATTGTTTTTGTTTCCATCCCTTGAAAACGTGAAACTGATTAATATTCGTGACCCATAGCTTCTTTTATGAATTTTAGTGCTTCTGGATCTTCGATGGTTGCCGGAGTATCAACATTCTCGCCAGATGCAATCTTACGAATTGTCGCACGTAGAATTTTACCAGAACGGGTCTTTGGAAGCTTTTCAACAATGTGAACATCCTTGAACGCCGCCACCGGACCAATCTCTTTACGGACAAGTGCGATTAGTTCGTAAACCAACACCCCATGCTCGATATATTGACCAGATTTAAGCACAACAAATGCAAGCGGGTGTTCACCTTTAAGCACGTCAGGAACACCAATAACCGCGCTTTCGGCAACCGCAGGGTGGGTCGCAACCACTTGTTCCATTTGACCAGTTGATAGGCGGTGACCGGCAACATTGATGATGTCGTCAATGCGGCTCATAACATGGACGCGACCGTCTTTATCAATCATACCGGCGTCACCTGCGGTGTAATAACCAGGGTGGCGTTCAAGATATGATTTAACAAAATGGTCGTGCTTTTGCCAAAGCGTTGGCAAACAACCCGGAGGAAGCGGAAGTTTAATCGCAATCTCGCCAATTTCTTCGGGGCCAAGGTGGGTTTGGTCTTCGGCAATAACGTGAATATCAAAGCCCGGAACCGGATGCCCCGCAGAGCCAGCCAAGGTTTCGGTACGCCCCAAGCCAACACAGGTCGCCATAGCAGGCCAGCCAGTTTCGGTTTGCCACCAATGGTCAATAACCGGCATTTTAAGGTTATCTTCGGCCCATTTCACTGTGTCTGGATCGGCGCGTTCACCAGCAAGGTAAAGTGCGCGTAAATTGCGTGTGCCTTCACTTTTGATGAAAAGTGCATCGGGGTCGTCACGGCGCACGGCGCGAATTGCGGTTGGCGCGGTAAAGAATATTTTTACGTCATAATCGCGAATAACACGCCAGAACGTTCCGGCATTTGGTGTGCCAACTGGCTTGCCTTCAAAAATTACCGTAGTTGAACCGTTTAAAAGCGGCGCATAGGCGATATAAGAGTGACCAACAACCCAACCAAAATCAGATGCCGACCAGAACACTTCACCCGGCGCAAGGTCATAAATCGCAGGCATAGACCACTTAAGCGCGGTTGCATAACCACCACTGTCACGAACCACACCTTTAGGGACACCCGTAGTGCCAGAAGTATAAAGGATATAAAGCGGGTCGGTCGATTTAACCGAAACGCATGGGTGCGGCGCAGATTTTTGATAAGCCCGCGCCCAGTTTACATCGGCATCAGGGTCAAGCAAATTAGAATGAATTTCACGTTGGAAAATAACGGCTTTTTCAACCTTATGCGTGGCAATTTCGCGTGCCGCGTCCAAAAGTGGCTTATATTCAACCAAACGACCGGGTTCGATGCCAACCGATGCCGACATGATAAGTTTTGGTGTTGCGTCGTCAATACGTTTCGCAAGCTCGGGTGCGGCAAAGCCACCGAAAACCATTGAGTGAATTGCACCAAGACGTGCGCATGCAAGCATTGCAAACAATGTCTCTGGAATCATTGGCATATAAATAATAACGCGGTCGCCCTTGGTAACGCCCAAATCGGCAATCATACCGGCAACACGGGAAACCTGCTCTTGCACGTCTTTATAAGTATATTTTTTTACGGTGTTGGTAACCGGGCTATCATAAATAACCGCAAGCTGATCACCACGACCATTTTCAACATGGCGGTCAACCGCGTTATAGCATACGTTTAATTCGCCATCCGCAAACCAACCTTCACCCTCTGTATATCCGGTGGTTGGCTTTTTATACCACGTGATTTGCTCGGCGGCGTTTAGCCAAAAAGTATCACGGTCTTCAATAGATTGACGATAGGCTTCTGTGTATAGGTCTGTCACATTATTCCCCAGTTGCAGTTGTTTAGGTAGATTTTTGGTGATTATTGTTTTTGAGGGCAACAGATTAGCAAAAACGCATAACAAAGCATCATGGCAATAAGTCTAATCATACTAAAGGCTAGGACTGAAAACCAAATTAGTCTATTGAGTTTATACTTGTTTAAGTTGTTTCCAACGATTGCTCATAAAAATTAAATTGAGGCCATATTAAAAATGAGAGCTTTTTATTCTGCTCATAAATCAAAATTTATTTCAGATACAAATGAGCAAATCCTTGGCGAATTAGCACAGGCAAACCATTTTTCACTTGATATCAATCAAAAAAATGCCTGGATTGAAGAGATAGATATATTAAAAGATGAGATGAAAGATATTGAAGATTTTACAATATTTATTGAATTTACAATCCCGCGGATGGGTAAAAGGGCGGATGCAATAATTGTAATTTCAAACTTAATATTCGTAATTGAATTTAAAGTAGGTAGTAATTCGTTTGATAATTATGCAATAGAACAAGTTGAAGATTATGCTCTTGATTTAAAAAACTTCCACGAAGGAAGCCATAACTTAACAATAATTCCAATTTTAATTGCTACTAAATCTAAGAAATCTAAGTTTATTCAATTGGAAATGCCAATTGGGCAAGTATTTAAACCGCTACTTATTTGCAAAGAAGATTTAAGTACAGTGTTAAAGCTTATATGTAGTAACGTAGACCAGCAGAAATTTGATGCAATACAATGGTCAAAACGTGGATATCGCCCCACACCAACTATTATTGAAGCTGCCAGAAGTCTTTATGCAAAACACAATGTAGCTGATATCACCCGATCGGATTCTGGTGCTGCAAATCTAACCTCAACTCAAAAGGAGGTTGAAAGCATTATAGAGTTTTCGAGAGTTAATTTACAAAAATCCATTGTTTTTATAACAGGTGTTCCAGGTGCGGGAAAAACTTTGGCAGGTTTAAATATCGCAACGTCAAGATTTGATCTGGAAAAGTCAAATCATGCAACATTTTTGTCTGGGAATGGGCCGCTTGTTGAGGTGTTAAAGGAGGCATTAATCAGAGATGAGCATTCTAGGAAAGGTGTGACTAAATCTATGGCCCAAAACAAAGTTAGAGGGTTCATACAAAATATTCATAAATTCAGGGATGAATATGCTTCAAACTTTAATATTCCTTCAGATCATATAGTTATTTTTGATGAAGCGCAGCGTGCATGGAATAAGTCACAAACATCGAATTTCATGCAAAGAAAACGCGGTATTTTAAACTTTGAAATGTCTGAGCCTGAGTTTTTGATAAGTGTAATGGATAGACGTGAAGATTGGTGTACCATAATTTGTTTAATTGGTGGCGGACAAGAAATTAATACAGGTGAAGCGGGGCTTTCCGAATGGATTGATGCCTTAAATAATCATTTTAAAGATTGGCACGTATTTGCGTCTAAAAATATTGTTCAACAGGAATATGATCTAAACAATAATTCGAAAGCGGCTATCGCATCAGGAAGAGTGAAAACATTAGATAACTTACACTTAAATGTTTCATTGCGCTCATTCAGGGCTGAAACAGTTTCAAGATATGTTTCTCAAGTATTAGATGGCGAAAGAAATAGAGCAAACCAAGAGCTTGGAAAATTTATTGGAAATTACCCAATCTATATAACGCGTGAATTGGGAATAGCAAAAAAATGGATAAGAGAAAAAGCCCGTGGCAGCGAAAGATATGGGATATTAGCATCTTCTGGTGCCAATCGTTTAAAGCCAGAAGGGATAAATGTAAAAGTTGAAATTGACCCAGTTAATTGGTTTTTGAATGATAAATTTGACGTTAGATCTTCTTATTATTTGGAAGATGCTGCAACTGAATTCCATGTTCAGGGGTTAGAGTTGGATTGGGCAATTGTATGCTGGGATGCGAATCTGAGACGGAATAATAATCAGTGGAATTATTATGACTTTAAGGGTACAAAGTGGCAGTCAGTTAATGATCGATTTAGGCAAATCTACTTGAAGAATTCATATAGGGTTTTATTGACACGTGCGCGTCAAGGGCAGATAATATATATACCTAAAGGTGATACGTTAGATGGAACCAGAATTCCTGAGTTTTACGATGAAACTTTTCAGTATTTATTAGACTGTGGTTTGGTTGAAATTATTTCATAGATATTCAACTCCCAACAAAAAAGCCACTCAATTATGAGTGGCTTTTGTATGATTGTTGTTGCTTGGTTGCAATAGAAATTATTCCGGCAATACGACCCGCAAAGATAACTCACGCAATTGTTTGTTGGTGGCTTCGTTTGGTGCTTGCATCATCAAATCTTGGGCGTTTTGGTTCATTGGGAACATGGTAACTTCGCGGATGTTTGGTGTATCTGCCAAAAGCATAACCATACGATCAACGCCCGGTGCAAGACCGCCGTGTGGTGGTGCGCCGTAACGGAATGCGTTTAACATGCCGCCGAATTTATCTTCAACCACGCTTGCGTCATAGCCCGCGATTTCAAACGCCTTAAGCATGATTTCAGGGCGGTGGTTACGAATTGCACCAGAAGAAAGTTCCACACCATTACAAACGATGTCATATTGATATGCATCAATGGTAAGTGGGTCTTTGGTCAATAATGCCTCCATGCCGCCTTGTGGCATAGAGAATGGGTTGTGTGAGAAGTCGATTTTCTTTTCGTCTTCATTATATTCAAACATTGGGAAATCAACAATCCAGCAGAAGCGGTAAACATTCTTCTCACAGATTTCGAGTTCTTCACCAATTCTATTACGTGCTTGACCCGCAAGTTTGGCTGCCTTGTCTTCTGTGTCTGCGGCAAAGAATACCGCATCACCTTCGTCAACACCCGCAATTTCTTTAAGGCGTGCAATGGCTTCGGGGGCAAAGAATTTTGCGATTGGCCCTTTGGCTTCACCATCTTTAAAGGTGATATAGCCAAGACCTGCCGCCTGCATATCTTTACGCGCCCATTCATTCAATTTATCAAAGAATGAACGTGGTTTATCGGCAGCTTTTGGGGCAGGGATGGCGCGAACCACGCCGCCCTTGTCGATAACGCCTTTAAATGCACCAAATGTAACATCTTCACGGGTGAATACTTCGGTAACATCGGAAATAATCAATGGGTTACGAAGGTCAGGCTTATCAGAGCCATATTTCAACATTGCATCACGATATTTAATGCGGGTGAATGGTGCGGAATCCGCTTCCCATGTTGAAAACTCGCTAAATACGCCAGAAAGCACCGGTTCAATTGCCGCGAAAACGTCATCTTGGGTCACAAAGCTCATTTCGATATCGAGCTGATAGAACTCACCAGGTGAACGGTCGGCGCGGGCATCTTCATCGCGGAAACACGGCGCGATTTGGAAATAGCGGTCAAAACCCGCAACCATGATTAATTGCTTAAACTGCTGCGGCGCTTGTGGAAGTGCGTAGAATTTACCCGGATGTAAGCGTGATGGCACAAGGAAATCGCGCGCGCCTTCTGGTGAAGATGCGGTCAAAATCGGAGTTTGGAATTCAAAGAAATTCGCCTCATTCATTCGGCGGCGTAGTGATGAAATCACATTTGAACGCAACATAATGTTTTTGTGCAAAGTTTCACGGCGCAAATCAAGGAAACGGTAACGAAGACGAACATCTTCTGGATAATCCAACTCACCAAAAACTGGAACCGGAAGATCTTGGGTAACTTCTGAAAGCACCTCGATGCCTTCAACGCTTAATTCAATCGCGCCAGTTGCCAAATCGGTGTTTTCCGTGCCGTCTTCACGTTTTATAACATTGCCATCAATCGCGACCACAGATTCGGCGCGAAGGTGGGTTAATTTATCGAAATTTGGATTGGTTGGGCCGCAAACCACCTGTGTGATACCGTAATGGTCGCGCAAATCGATGAAGGCAACCCCGCCATGATCACGGCGACGGTGAATCCAACCTGCTATTTTAACTTTTTTACCAACGTCAGTTTCGCGTAACTGACCACAAGTGTGTGTGCGATATGTCATGATAAACCTTTTGAAATTTGCCGCTTTATTAGCAGATTTTGCTTTTGTATCAAAAACAATTTCAGTATTCACGGGAATTAACTGCTTTTGGCTTGCTTAAATTAGGGTTAACACCTTACATATTGGCAACAAATGAGTCATAGAGATAAAAAATCGAGAGATAAAAATCGCAACTAAAAGGCAGTCTTAATGAATCTTATTAAAACAACCGAAGAATTATCTGCGGTATGTGGGGATTTGGCCAAACAGGAATTTATCGCCATTGATACCGAATTTATGCGCGAGACGACGTATTGGCCAAAATTATGCTTGATTCAAATTGCTGCCGGTGAAATTGAGATTATTATTGACCCTTTGGCGGAAAATATTGACCTTTCACCACTTATCACAATCCTTGCGGATGAAAAAATCTTAAAAGTGTTTCATGCGCCGCGTCAGGATCTTGAGATTTTTTATCGTATCATGGGTAAAACCCTGCCAACGCCGGTGTTTGATACCCAAACCGCCGCAATGGCCTTGGGCCTTGGGGAGCAGGTTTCGTATGATGGCCTAATTTCCGCGCTTTTGGGGATCCATGTTGATAAAACCCACCGCTTTACCGATTGGGCATTACGACCTTTAAGCCAAAACCAACTTAATTACGCGATTGCCGATGTTACGCACCTTCGCGATGCTTATCCGATAATTGTTGAGCGCCTAAATGAATTGGGTCGCACCAATTGGGTTCTTGAGGAAATGCACCATTTCACCAACCCTGATTTATACGATACTACGCCAACTAATGCTTGGAAGCGCCTAAAGCCTAAAAAATTCAATACCGAATATATGGCGGCATTTTTTGCGGCGGCGACATGGCGTGAATGGTATGCACAAGAAAAAGATATTCCGCGCGGACGTACTTTAAAAGACGATGCAATTTTTGAAATTGCCGAACAAAAACCCCGCACACCTGAAGCAATGGATAAAATGCGCGCCATTCCAAAAGGCTTTGGCAAGTCAAAAGGCGGTATGGCGCTTTTGGAAGCCTTGAACGAAGCAATGGAAGCGCCAGAAGAATTTGCGCCCAAGGCATCGCGCCCCAAACCAAATCCATCGGGCATTGGTGCAATTACGGAATTGTTGAAAGTTTTGCTTCGTGCCGTTTCTGAGGATTTGGGCGTTGCACCGCGCCTAATCGCAAGCTCTAATGACCTTGAGGCAATCGCAATTTCTGATGATGCCGATACGCCGGCATTACAAGGCTGGCGCCGTGAGATTTTTGGCGAAAAAGCATTAAAGCTAAAACACGGTGATTTTGGCCTTGCGATAAAGGGCAAAAAAGTCACGATTAGTGAGCTTAATAAAGAATTGGCTGAATAGCCTATTTCTTCAATAGTTCCATATTTAATTTATGCTCAACATTCGCGATTTCGGTAATTGCGGCGTCAAGCGTTTGTATGATTTGCTCCCGCCAGACGAATTTCTCATCACGCGATAATTGACGCGAACGTGCTAATTCTTCGGCGCGGGCGCAAATTTCACCCAATTCCCATGCGCCAATTGATTTGGCAGAGCCTTTAATAGTATGTGCCGCGACCATGAAATCAGGGGTTGGTGTATCGGGTGATAAAAGCTTTTCCCACATTTCTGCTTGTTGACGGAAAATTCCCAACACTTCTAGCATTAAATTTTTGTCATCACCTGCCATTCTTTGCAAATGCGCGACATCGATAACTGGTCCTGATTTATGGATTTCTGTGAAATCTGACACTATTTAGCCCCTTTTTATGGTTAACATATCTTCTAATTATGAAAAATCCGTTCATATTGTGGTCAGGAAAGCTATTTTACAATTATTACCGTTAGGAATGCTTAGAATAAGCATTTCTTGAAAGGAGTATATGATGGAAAATGCTTCATCAAATATGGGTTTAAAAGGTTCGCATGTAACCTTTATGGCACATGCTGCCTTTATGTCGCTTATGATTGGTGGTTCTTTAATCGCTACTTCGGCGTTTGCAGCGCCGGGCGATTATCGCAAAGATCGTGATGAAAACCGTGGCAGCGAAGTAAGGCTTCACCGCACGCCAGAACGTAATCCAAATTATGTTCCGCAGCAGCGCCAAGACGCGCCAAAAGCCGCCCCTGCGCCAATTGCACGTGAGAATCCGCAACCGCAGCAAAGCTATACGCCAAGACCAGAGAATCGTAACGAACGTTTTAGCCAGAATAACAGGCCGCAACCGCGCGGTGATAATGATGGCAATGGTTGGCGTGATAATCGTGGTGATAACAATTATCGCGGTGGTTATAATAACAACCCCCGTCCGCAGCCTGCACCACAACCACAATATAACAATAATTACCGTAATAATAACGGCTATCGTACGCCACAATATGGCAATGACTATCGCCGCGATAATGACCGCAGAGATAATGATAGACGACATTTTGAATATTCCAACCGTAGCGGAAGCCGCTATTGGGGGCCATATGGTAATTGGACCCGTTGGAATTATTCATGGGGTGACCCAAATACCTATGCCCGCCGTTGGGGCTTTGACGGATATGACGCCCGTAGAGGGTGGCGCCGTGGAAGCACTTGGTACGCATATCCTTCACTCTGGAGCAATTGGGGCGGTTGGTATTCCTTCTTCCTTTCTGGCGGCAATTGGGCGTTCAGCTATAATGACGGATATTCACCTTATGGCGGTTATGGCGATGATTGCATGCGCGTTCAGGCACGTGATTGGTATCGCGGTGGTCGTGCGGTCGTAAGCTATGTTGTATGTGAAAACGGCTGGGGTGATTGGCGCGAAGTGCCAGGAACCCGTCAATTCGAATATTGGACATACTAACCTAAAACCTTGAAATAATTAGCGTCCCTAAATAGTGATATTTGGGGGCGTTTCTATTGGGTTGTTATAAAATATTTGACAAATAAAATTATATTAATAGTCCTATTGAGTAGGATTTAATAATTGGGGACATAAATGAAACAGGATATTTCAAGACGTGGTTTGCTTTTGGGTGCTGGAATGGCGGCGTTGTCTTCGCCGGCTTTGGCACAAGTTCCTAGTTTTGGTGGATTGGGCGGGCTTATTGGCGACAATCTCCCAAAAGTTGCGGGTGGCCTTAGCCTTACAAGCCTTGCAGGGAATCGTGACCTTATCACCACCTCTTTAAAAGATGCAAAATATGGCGCGCCATCTATGGATGATTTTGTGCCGCCAGTTCCCAAAAAATCGCTTAAAGTTCTTGAAAGAAATAATGTTGGCGCGTTTGTTTTGACTGCGGGTTATTTCGATTTCCATGCCCAATCATATTGTTTCCATGCCGGTACGCACGGCCCAGGTGGCGGTGATGCCTATCTTTATGCGCCGACTTTGGGTTCTGCGGCAGCGCTTATTACGCAAATTCGTCAAAATTCTTATTTAAACCCAGATATTGAGCAGCACGATATTCAATCGCTAATTTGGGCGATTTTATCACGGGCAAAATTTGAAACCTTAAGCCCAGAATTACAAGCGGTTGCCGTAAGATTAATGGGCAAACAGCAATTATTAACGCTTAACCGCAGTGCATTGGATGTTATTCCGCCATCAGTTTTGAATAAAACCATTCTTCAGGCACCGCCAGCATTGCAACAGGCATTACGTGCCGAGGGGCAGATTAGATCGCTTCTAAGCTCTGGCGGTTCTTATGCCTCTATTGAGAGGGTTGCAGTTTTAACGGGTGATGCACCGTGGGGGGCAGGGAGTATTCAAATCCCACAAACACGTTGGTCGCTTCACCCTGACGGATATTATATTCGTTTTACCCCAAGTGGCTATAGCCATACCTATGTTGAGGTTTGGGTCGAAAAAGCATCAAAAGCAATTGGCAAAGTTCTTGATTTATGCACACATATTGCAGTTCCATGCAATACATCAAGACAAAGACTTGGACAATCTAACCGTGAAAAGAAAGTATAATAATAAATGAGTGAAAGTGAAAAATTCCATATTTCAAAATCGCGCCTTGAGGCTTTTTCAGACGGCGTAATCGCAATCATTATAACTATTATGGTTTTGGAAATTAAAGTTCCACATGGCCATGATTGGGCGGCATTAAAACCGCTTGCCCCTGTGTTTTTTACTTATATCCTAAGTTTTATTTATATTGGGATTTATTGGAATAATCACCATCATTTGCTTGCGGCTGCAAAACGTATCAATGGGGCGGCAATGTGGGCGAATTTACATTTGCTATTTTGGCTTTCACTTTTACCGTTTTCAGCAGGTTTTATGGGTGAAAACCATTTTGAAATGCTGCCAACCGCGATTTATGGCTTTGTGCTTTTAATGGCATCAATAGCATATGGTATTTTGGCAAAAATCCTTATTATGCTTAGCGGCAAAGATAGTGCCATTGCCAAAGCGTATGATAAGGCGGGTTATAAAGAAATTCTGTCAACTATATCCTATCTTGTGGCGGTGGTTTTATCATTCTTTATGCCGGTGGTATCATTGGTAATCTATCATTTGGTGGCCTTGATGTGGGTGATTCCTGATAGACGAATTGAAAAATTGGTTGAGAATAAATAAACCAAAAAAGTTCTTGCGTTCCTTAAATGTTCTGCTAAAGTTCTCTTTATGGCCCGTGCAATCGTTTGGTTGTGGATGTTTCGGCTGCGAAATGATTGGGGTGTAATTTGCTTTTGGGGGCGTGATAATGGTTGCAAAAATTGTAACTTATGCATTTGATGGCGCAAAGGCGCGCCGCGTTGATGTTCAGGTTCAGATTACCGATTGCGGGTCAAACCCATATTTTGCGATTGTTGGACTTGCCGACAAGGCGGTTGGCGAAAGCCGTGAACGTGTTCGCTCGGCCTTTGCGTCAATTGGCTTGGCGCTGCCGAATAAACGGGTGGTTGTTAATTTATCACCCGCCGACTTGCCCAAAGAAGGGTCGCATTATGATGCACCTATTGCCCTTGGTATTTTGACCGAAATGGGGGTTTTGCCATCCGATGCCCTTGATGGGCTTTCGTGTATGGGGGAATTGGGGCTTGATGGTTCGTGGCTTATGGTTGCGGGTGCTTTGCCCGCTGCTATTGCGGCTTTGGAAGAAGAACTCACCTTTATTTGCCCCCATGATTCCGCGCCTGAGGCTGCATGGTCGGGCGGCAAGGTAATTGGTATCAAAAGCCTTATGGGATTTATAAACCATATTAGAGGTTTAGAGGTGATTGCACCTTCCAAGGCCGGTGAATTGCTTGATGATATTGGTTTACCCGATTTGCGTGATGTTCGCGGGCAAGAACAAGCAAAGCGCGCGTTAGAAGTTGCGGCGGCTGGCGGGCATAATCTTTTGATGTGTGGGCCACCGGGGGCGGGTAAATCAATGTTGGCACAAAGATTGCCATCTATTTTACCGCCGCTTGATGCCCGCGAATTGCTTGATGTTTCGATGATTCATTCGGTTGCCGGTGTTTTGGCAAAGGGGGCATTAAACCGCCATCGCCCATTTCGTGCGCCGCATCATTCGGCATCTATGGCGGCACTTACGGGTGGTGGCAATCGTGCGAAACCCGGTGAGATTTCACTTGCCCATAATGGGGTTTTATTCCTTGATGAATTGCCAGAATTTGGTGTGCAGGCGCTTGATGCCTTGCGTCAACCACTTGAAACTGGTGAGGTTGTGGTGGCGCGTGCCAACCGCCATATTACATATCCCGCCCGTTTTCAGCTTGTGGCGGCTATGAACCCTTGCCGTTGTGGTGCTGCGGGTGGGCGCACTTGTGGCAAGGCGCCAAAATGTATGGCGCAATATCAGTCTAAAATTTCTGGTCCATTGCTTGATAGGATTGATATTCAAATTGATTTGCCGGCGGTTACGGTCTCTGATTTATCTTTGCCGCCACCGCCAGAGGGTTCAAAAGAAGTTGCCGCACGTGTAAAAGCTGCACGCGATATTCAGGCGGAACGTTATAGGGATTTGGGGCTTAACCCTGCTTTAAATACCGTTATTTCTGGCGAAACATTGGATAAATTTGCCGCCCCTGATGCGGCGGGGCGTGAATTGCTTGCTAGGGCTGCGGATACTATGCGGCTTTCGGCGCGGGCTTATCACCGCACTTTAAAGGTTGCGCGTACAATTGCCGATTTGGACGGCATTGATGGTATTAAACGAATTCATATTGCCGAGGCATTGGCATATCGCCGCGCCGACCCGATGGAGGAGGCGGCAAATATTGGCAATTTCACCAAGGTAAAGAGCTAATTAGCCAGACACACCAGTTGAGCCAAAGCCACCTTCGCCACGTTCGGTGGTATCAAGGGCATCAACTTCAAGCCATGCCGCTTGGGTAACTGGTGCGATTACCATTTGTGCAATTCGATCGCCTCTTTGGATGCGGAATGCTTCCCAACCATGATTGACAAGGATAATGCCAACCTCGCCACGATAATCGGCATCAATTGTCCCTGGGCTGTTAAGGCAGGTGATGCCATTCTTTAACGCAAGGCCAGAGCGTGGACGAATTTGTGCCTCATAACCGGCTGGCAATGCAATTTTTAAACCAGTTGGTATAAGTGCGCGCCTTCCAGGGAGAATATCAATATGCTCTTTTTCGCCCAATGCGGCACGCAAATCCATGCCGGCTGATTGTTCGGTTTCGTATTTTGGCATTTGCAAATCACCAAAATGCGGCAATTTTTCAACGGTAATCAATGGCTTTACGGGTGGCATATTCATTGGTTTGGTAAGGCTTTCAATTTTTTGGGGGCTTGCTTTATTGGTTACAATCGTTGCCGCAACTTCGGTAACTTCCGAAGTTTTGCTTTCAGCATTTGTTACAGAATCTTGTTCCTTTATTGCAGATTTTCTAATCAAGGCTTTTTTATTTTTAGTGCCAAATATACCCATATAAACCCCCAATTTAGAAAAGATTTTATGGTGTTTGTTTGTGGTGATTCAATAAAAAATCAAAACACTATTGTGCGCTAACTTTTACTTTTGCAAGTTCGCCAAAATTAATGACCGGGATTTTTTTACCACCACCAGGAAAATCATCATCATCGTCATCACGCTTGTGCATGGTCATAACGCCGATTCCCATTGAAACCGCACCAAATGTGATGGCAAAAAATAGATAAAGTAATGGGTAAACAATATATTCAATATGGTTCATATGCGCCAAGGTGCGCAATCCACCAACATCAAGTATGAAAAATGTGGTAAGAATCAGCCAACCAGTCCCCACACCAATGGCAAGAAACTTTGCCAAGAGGCGAAACATTTTGCGTTTAGACCGTTTGTAATTATGATTTTCCATTTTCTACCAAGCAATTTTTAAAAAAAGTAACTCCAACCCCAGCGTCTATTTGACAATAATAAATTTGTGACAGATTGTTACCTTATTGAGATTTAAACACGGATGGTTTGATATGTCTAATAAAAAATTTGCATTATTTTGCGCTGGTGCAGTAATCGCTTTGAATTGTTGTATTTTCCACACTACATATGCGCAGGAGGCAGTTAAAGAGGTTAAAAAAGGCAATCTTATAACCCAAAATGTGCCGGAAACACCTGCCGATATAAAAGAAAGATTGATTCAATATCAAAATGTCCGTGGTGCAGGGTTAGCAGGATTTACGCCAGATGGCGGGGTTTTGATTACCACGCGCTTTGCCCAGACGAATCAAGTGCATTTAGTAAAAGCGCCGCTTGGTGCACGTAATCAGGTAACATTTTATGATGAGCGGGTTTTATCGGTTGAAACCCGCCCGCATTCAAAACAATTCGTGTTTTCAAAAGATACGGGCGGCGATGAATTTTTCCAATATTTTCTTTATGATCTTGAAACTGGAAAAACCAAGCAATTAACCGAGGCGGGAACCCGCAATGAAGGACTAATTTTTTCAAAAGATGGTAAAAAAATTGCGTATTCAGTTTCGCGCTCCGGCAGTCCGACCCGTGAAATAATGGTTATGGATATTGATAACCCTGCATCCGCCAAAATGGTTTATAAGGCCGATGGTGGTTATGGTGTATATGATTTTTCACCTGATGGCAAAAAACTCTTGATGGGTAAATATATTTCGATTCAAAAGTCTGAACGCGGAATTTTGGATATTGATAGCGGAACTTATACACCAATCACCCCAAAGCTTGAGGTTTCATATGACGGTGGTTCTTTTAGTAATGATGGCAATACAATCTATCTTACCACTGATGAAAATTCACAATTTGCATATGGTGTTGCGCTTGATTTAAAAACTGAAAAGCGCACACGTATAACGCCAGTGCAAAATTGGGATGTTGCGGGAATGGCGCTATCTGAAAATGGTGATGAATTATTATATGTCGTGAATGAGGGTGGCTTTTCAAAGGCATATTTGACCGATACCAAAGGCACTGCACCAAAAGAACTTGCAATTCCAAATGGGGTTGCCGGCGATTTTAAATGGGATGGTAATGACAAAATCGGCTTTACCCTTAGCACTGCGACATCTTCTTCTGACGCGTTTGTTTATTCTTTGGCGGATAATAAAATCACGCGTTGGACAGAAAGTGAAATTGGTGGCTTAAACCCAAAAACCTTTATTGAACCAAAGCTTATAAATTATCCAACTTTTGACAAAGTGAATGGCAAGCAACGGCAAATTCCTGCCTTTGTCTATGAGCCAACAACAGCAGGCAAACATCCAGTTATTATTTCAATTCATGGTGGGCCAGAAAGCCAATCAACACCGTCATTTTCTTCGGCCTATCAATATTGGGTCAATGAATTGGGGGCGATTGTTGTTGTGCCAAATGTTCGCGGCTCTAATGGTTATGGCAAAGAATATGTAAGCCTTGATAATGGTTTTAAACGTGAAGATAGTGTGAAAGACATTGGTGCGTTGATTGATTATCTCGGAACTTTGCCCAATGTTGATAAGGACAAGATTGCGGTTTATGGCGGCTCATATGGTGGTTATATGGTGCTTGCGTCAATGACCAATTTTAACGACAAACTTGCGGGTGGGGTTGATATTGTTGGGATTTCAAACTTTGTAACATTTCTAAAAAACACCCAAGGCTATCGGGCCGATTTGCGCCGCGTTGAATATGGCGATGAGCGTGACCCCAAAATGCGTGAGTTCCAAGAAAAAATTGCGCCCCTAAATAATGCCCAAAAAATCACCAAACCAATGTTCATTATTCAAGGCGCGAATGATCCACGCGTTCCACATACCGAAGCCGAACAAATGGTAGCGAAAATCCGCGCGAATGGTGGCAAAGTTTGGTATATGTTGGCACTTGATGAGGGGCATGGTTTTTCCAAAAAGAATAATCGTGATGCCCAAAGAGAGGCGGAAACCCTGTTCTTTAAGGAAATTTTTGGAATTAAATAGGTAAAATATTATGACTTGTAAGGTTGCCTAAACGGCGTTTAAGCGGTAGTTAGCGTTTTTCCGAAAGCATATCCAAACATATAATCATGACAGTAACCGTAAAAGACATTCAAAAAGCCCGCGAAAACATCCAAGGCAAAGTAAAATATTCACCTATGGAATATTCAAAAACTTTGTCCGAAATTACGGGGGCCGAGGTTTGGATTAAGTTTGAAAATTTTCAATTCACTGCCGCGTTTAAAGAGCGTGGGGCATTGAATAAATTATTGTCGCTTAATGATGATGAAAAGCATCGCGGTGTTATCGCCATGAGCGCGGGAAACCATGCCCAAGGGGTCGCATATCATGCGGCATTGCTTGGCATTCCTGCCACAATTGTTATGCCAGAAGGCACACCATTCACCAAAATTGAACACACAAGAAGGCATGGCGCACGTGTAATTATTCATGGGCGCAATTTGGTTGAGGCATCCAATTTTGCCCATAAAACCTGTGACGAAGAAGGTCTTGTTTTTGTTCATCCTTATGATGATGAATTAATTATCGCTGGCCAAGGCACATTGGGCTTTGAAATGCTTGAAACCGTACCAGAGCTTGAGACATTGGTCATCCCTGTTGGTGGTGGCGGCTTAATTTCGGGTATTGCGATTGCCGCAAAACATCTAAAGCCTGAAATTGAAATCATTGGTGTTGAGCCTGCAATGTATCCATCAATGAATGCGGCATTGCGCCAATTAAAAGACGTAAAATGCGAAGGTCAAACCATTGCCGAAGGCATTGCGGTTAAAGAAGTTGGCGAAATAACTAAAGAAATTTGTCGTGAATTTGTCCGTGAAGTGGTTCAGGTTGGCGAATCCGAACTTGAACAAGCGGTAAATCTTTTCTGCAATGTTGAAAAAACCATTGCCGAAGGGGCAGGGGCGGCTGGCTTGGCAGCACTTTTGTCATATCCAGAAAAGTTTAAAGGTAAAAAAGTTGGTTTAGTTTTATCGGGTGGCAATATTGACCCACGCCTTTTGGCATCGGTTTTGACCCGCTCTTTGGTGCGTGAAAAACGCATTGTGCGGATGCGGGTGATTGGCGATGACCGCCCTGGGCTTTTAGGTGTGGTTTCAAATATCATCGGCTCTAGTGGTGGTAATATTATCGAGGTTGCGCATAATCGCTTGGCACTTGATGTGCCGGCAAAAGGTGCGGAATTTGATATTATGGTCGAAAGCCGCGATGCCCAACATACACAAGAAATTATTGAGGCTTTGACCGAAGCGGGTTATCCGCCACGCGCAAATTCATAATTTAAAGATACAGGATTGCCCATGTTTGCCATTATTGCCATTAAAAGAAGTCTGCTTCCCGTCCTAATGCTTGGTCTTTTTGTTGGTGCGTGTTCGCCAAAACCACAAGAGGCTGCAAAACCCCCAGAAGGGTCAATCGCGGCAACCGCACAGGCAAATCTTGCAACCGCAGAAAAATTTCTTGCTGAAAACAAGGTGAAACCAGGTATCATTACCACCAAAAGCGGTTTGCAATATCAGGTGCTTGCAAGTGGCAATAAAAATGCCCCAATGCCAAAATATGATTCAATCGTTCGTGTGAATTATGAAGGCAAATTATTAGATGGTAGCGTGTTTGATTCATCATATAATCGCGGTGTCGCTGCGGAATTTCCGGTGGCAAACCTAATCCCTGGTTGGGTTGAGGCATTATTATTAATGCACGAAGGTGATGAGTTTGTCCTTTGGGTTGCACCAAACCTTGGTTATGGTTCGGCAAGCCTTCCAACTGGTTGCGGGGTTGACTTACCTTGTCAAATACCTGCAAACTCGCTTTTGATTTTTAAGATGAAGCTTGAAAAAGTTATTGGCGCAAATGATTCCGCCAATGATGTCGGTAATGATTTTAATGCCGTGGGTGCGGCAAGCGATGAAAGCCAACAGCATTAATGACATAGTTTAAAGGGGATTTTCGTGGATTTGTACCAAGATACAATAGGCATTTTAAAAAAGCTGATTGGTTTTGATACAGTTTCGCGTAATTCAAATTTAAACTTAATTTATTGGGTTGATACCTATCTTAAAACATATGGCGCAAAGACCATTCGTATTAATTCGGATGTTGATAATAAATGCAATTTAATCGCCGTCTTTGGGCCTGAAACCGAAGGTGGGGTTGTCTTTTCTGGCCATAGTGATGTTGTACCAATAGATGGACAAGATTGGCATAGCGACCCATTTGAATTAACAGAAAAAGACGGCAAATTATATGGACGTGGCACGTGTGATATGAAGGCGTTTTCGGCGTGCTTCCTTGCCTATGTTCCATTCATTCAAAGTCTTAAACTATCGCGCCCAATTTATTATGCGCTTTCATATGATGAAGAGGTTGGCTGCCTTGGCGCGCCGCGCATGGTGGAATATATCGCCAATAATTTTCCCAAAATAAATGCCGTAATTGTTGGTGAACCAACGGATATGAAGGTGGTTTCGGGGCATAAAGGTATCGCAAGCTTTATTGTTGAAGTAACTGGGCTAGAGGCGCACTCAAGCCGCACCGATAAAGGTGTCTCCGCGATTATGGAGGCGATACCATTATTATCTCTTATTCGTGAATTGGGTGAAAAATATCACAATCCCGATAGCTTGTTTACGCCATCTGGCACGACAATGACGATTGGCACTATTGAGGGTGGGACCGCCGTCAATATTCTTGCACGTCATTGCAAATTTGCATTTGATATTCGTTATGAACCTGATTTCAAACTCGATGAATTGATAGATATAATTAAGGATGCGGTTGAACAGGTCGACAAAAGCATAAAATTACGCGCGCCTGAGGGTGGGGCGGTTTTGAAAGTTCGCTCAAGAACACCGGCTTTAAGAATTGTTTCTGATTCAAATGCCGAAACTCTATGCCGCGCGATTAACGGTGATAATGAAGTGATTGCGGTCTCTTATGCCGCCGAAGCTGGCCTATTTCAGGCAAAAGATATGCCAACCATCATCTGCGGCCCTGGCTCTATTTTGCAGGCGCATCAGCCAGATGAATATGTTGAAACCGTGCAAATCAAAAAATGCTTACAGTTTTTAGAACAATTAATTCGTACGCAAATATAAATATTTTGCAGTAAAATCGCACCAAAAATCAATTTATCAACATTTTGTAAACCCAAAATCCACTTAACGTTAATTCTTATACTTTAAAAGAGTACAAAATTATCGTCAGGGATGACTTCATGTTTCTTGCTATTGGTATTGTAATAGTTTTTGTAATGATTTTTGGTGGCTACCTTCTGGGGGGCGGGCACCTTGAGGCAGTTATTGAGGCTGCTCCAACAGAATTGATCGTTATTCTTGGCGGCGCGATTGGGGCGATGGTTATTGGTAACTCGCTCGATACTTTAAAGGCTGTGGGTGCTGGTTTTGGTAAAATTGCGTCCGGCCCCAAGTGGAAAAAGCAAGATTATACCGATTTATTATTGCTCTTGTTTTCGCTTACAAAATTAATGAAGTCAAAAGGGGTCGTTGCATTAGAGGCGCATATTGAAAAGCCTAATGAAAGTGCAATTTTTACCCGTTATCCTAAAATTCTTAAAGATCACCATTCTGTTGATTTTATCTGCGACACACTAAGAATGATGACCATGAACCTTGATGACCCGCATCAGGTTGAAGCCAATATGGAAAAACAATTAGAAAAGCATCACCACGAAGCACATCTTCCATCGCATGCTTTGCAAAATATGGCGGATGGTCTTCCGGCGCTTGGTATCGTTGCGGCGGTGTTGGGTATTGTTAAAACAATGGGTGCGATTACCGAACCGCCTGCCATCCTTGGTACAATGATTGGTCACGCGCTTGTTGGTACGTTTTTGGGTGTGTTTTTGGCATATGGTTTGATTGCACCAATGGCGGCAAGGCTTGGGCAAATCGTTGATGAGGATCACCAATTTTACGTCATTATCATGGATGTATTGGTTGCCCATCTTCACGGCAATGCCGCGCAGGTTTCAGCAGAGATTGGTCGGGGTTCAGTTCCATCATCTATTCAACCTTCATTTGCTGTTCTGGAAGACGCAATAGGTAATTTGCCAAACGATTGATTTTAGTTTTAATATTAGTCAACTTTTAAACTTATTCATGAGGTCGCATCTATTTATTATAGATGCGGCTTTTTTTGTTTGATTTGTCGATTCTATAATATTGATGCTTTTTTAGATATAAATTCTTATAACGCTTAATTATTAGGCGAATTACTGTAAAATTTTTATTGAGTATGTGGCAATTTTGCAAAGCCTATATTTCGCGTATTTCAATATTTAAATATAATTTTTGGTAATGTAGTTATTAATATATTAATTTGTAACGTATTGAAAATAAATATAAAAATTGCGATATGTGCATTTTTGACGTGATTATTTCGCTTCAATATATAGTCAGCTATGCCTTAAAACAATGGATTTTCCGCCTTATCTATGCAAAAACGCATAAATACGAACACAGAAAAATATGGTTATAGGACTTGCACGAAATGAAATTTCAGCTAAATCGGCATTAATGCGTGCGTTTCTTATGGGGCTCGCAGAGAAACTTAATTGAGGATGTTTTCAATGATCGAGCTCAAAAAGCTTTTCGCTGCTACTGCTGTTGTAGCACTTCTTGGTGTTGCCGCTTGTGGCAAACCTGCTGAACCTGCTGCTGAAGCTGCTAACGCTGCTGACGCTGCTGTAGACGCTGCTGCTAACGCAACTGACGTTGCTGCTGATGCTGCTGCTAACGCAACTGACGCTGCTGCTGCTGCTGCTACTAACGCTGCTGACGTTGCAACTGATGCTGCTTCTAACGCGGTTGACGCTGCTGCAAAAAAATAATCTGTAGCAGATTAGTTTTTACAAGGCCGCTCCTTAACAGGGCGGCCTTTTTCATTTATTAGTACATTCATCATGTTGCTGTGATGGAGGATTAAATGGGCGATGGTCGGCGTTCTGAAGAGACCAAGATTGTTTTTGATGACAATAATATACCTGTGTCTTTGGAATATGATGACCCATTTTATTCAAAAGCTGATGGTTTCTTGGAAACCGAGGCGGTTTTCCTAAAGCCGTGCAACATTCCCGAAGCGTTTGAAAGCAAAAACGGGTTTGTAATTGCTGAAACTGGTTTTGGAACCGGACTTAATTTTCTGGTTACATTAAAAAAATGGATTGAAACCCCGAACAAGCGTGGCGTTCTTCATTTTATAAGTTTTGAAAAACATATTATGCCTGTGGAAATTGCCCGTGTTGCGCATTCTAATTGGCCCGAAATTGACGCGCTTTCGCAAAAATTAATTTCAAAATTCCCAAAAGCAATGAAGGGGGTGCAGCGTATTTGGTTTGATGAATACAATGTTGCGCTTACATTGGTGGTTGGTGATATTTCTGAAACAATTGGGGAAATGAATTTCAAGGCGGATGCTTGGTTTCTTGATGGTTTTGCACCGGCCAGAAATCCCAAAATGTGGTCAATGCAGCTGTTTAATGAAATTAAGCGCCTTTCAAAGCCTGATGTGAAAATCGGCACTTATAGTGTGGCCCGAATTATTCGTGATAATCTTGATGCCGCAGGTTTTAAACATGCCAAACGTGAAGGTTTTGCCAATAAGCGTGAACGTCTTGAGGCATGGTTAGAAAGTAAACCAGAACCCCAAAAACCAATTGAAAAAGTTGCCATCATCGGCGGCGGCATTGCGGGTGCTTGTCTTTATGACGCCTTTAAAAAACGTGGTATAGAAGCGGATGTTTTTGACGATGACCCTGAGCATATGGCAAAGGCAAGCGGTAATTATGCCGGCCTTATTATGCCGCGCATCGATAGGCAGCCTACGACACAGGCTTGTTTTTTCACTAATTCATTTATTTATGCGCATTTCTTTTATAAAAATATGCCCGAAGAGGCCTTTGTTCCGCTTGAAATAAATGAATATCCAAAAGCGGAACGTGATTTTCAAAAGTTGGAAATGTTTAAAGGGCTGCCACCTTTACCTGATGATGTTCTTGGGTTTGGTGAAGATTATTTTATTCACCGTGCGGGTGGTAAAATTATGCCGCAAAAAATCCTTAAAAATCTATTCCAAGACCTTGTTATAATTAATAAAAAAATAAATACAATCAATTGTAATGACGATAAATATAATCTTATTACAGATGATGAAGAATATCAGAATTATGATTATGTAATTATTGCCAATGGCACAGGCGTCAATGATTTTGCGGGGGGGGATGATTGCGATATTATAAAATTCCCTGTTGGTGGCAAGGCCGGTGTCGTAAGCATTTCACCACATAATTATGAAATTACTTTTCCAAAAGCCGGAAAAGGTTATTGCCTTGAGCATGAGGGGAACACAATTTTTGGGGCAACTTTTGATGCCATTGAATTAGGTGATGATCCAGAAATTACCAATACACATCATCAACGCAATCACCGCGTTTTATGTGAATTTGCGCCAGATCTTGCCGATAAAATTGGCTTTAATGACCTAGAAGGGCGGGCATCGGTTCGGGTTGTATCAAAAGATAAATTACCAATTGCGGGGCAAATTGATGGTGGTGTCTATGCGCTCGGTGCGCTTGGTTCACGTGGGTTTTCAACTGCACCAATTCTTGCCGAAACAATTGTTAGTGAAATTGTCGGTGAGCCTGTTCCATTTTTCAAAGAAATAAGAGACTTGGTTGATGCGCACCGCTTTAAGGCGCAATAATACAAAAGGTTCAGCGGTATAAATCCATTTTAAACCAATTTGCGCTATCATTGGCATATGAATAATAGCACAATCGAAAACCAATATCCCGAAGATACTTTATTGTTGGATCGTCGTGGTGAAAACCGTGTCGTTGAATTTATGGGCATTAATTTTGCCCCGATTGACGATGAAGTTTTGCTTAATCGTATAATTGAACATGCCGAAAAACAAGAAGATTTTGGGTATTTTGTAAACCCCAATGTTGATGTTGTGGTTAAAACACATTCCAACCCTTTGTGGCAAAAGCTTATTAATGAAGCGTGGTTATGTGTTTCTGATAGTCGTATTTTAGAATTATTGGCAAAATTTTCAGGGATTACCCTTCCTGCATGCCCGGGTTCGAGCTTGGTTGAAAATATTTTTGAAAATGTTTTAAAAGCTGACGAGGTGGTAAATATCGTGGGTGGCGATGCCGAATTGGTTGAGATTGTAAAACAAAAATACGGCCTCAAAAATGTTAATTTCTATGAACCACCGATGGGTTTAAAAGATAAGCCCAATGAAGTTGAAAAATGTGCAAAGTTCTTGTTTGAACATCCTGCGCGCTTCCACTTTTTATGTGTTGGTAATCCACAACAAATTATGGTCGCCAATGCGGCATTAAAATATAAGGGTATGAAGGGGGTTGCGCTTTGTGTTGGTGCATCACTTGACTTTATTGGGGGGCGGGCAAAGCGCGCACCAGAATTAATTCAAAAATTGCGCCTTGAATGGCTATTTAGATTGCTTTCAGAGCCTAAAAGGCTATGGCGCCGATATCTTGTCGAAGGGCCCGCAATATTTAAAATCTGGCTTGATTGGCGCGCATCGCGGAAATAGAAGATAATTTTTCTTGCATTCATTTGATTTGGCGGGCATTTAGATTTTATGCGTGCAAGAGTCTTTTTTCCATTAGTTTTAATATTGGCATTGGCAATAATATCTTATGCCTTGATGCCGCTTTATATAAAAAAGCCTATTTCTGGCCAAAATTATACGCATTCTAAAATTGGGCTTTATCTTGATGGTAAAAACCTAAATAACATCATTAAATACGACAAAACAAAATTCGCCATTTCATTAGCCCCAGGGACGGCTTCGCCACAAACTGGGCCACGGTTCATTGCAAAATCAAAAAGCGATGGCAGCGAAGGCGTTATATTTAATTTACCTGCATCATTGGTTGCCGAACTTGCGCAAAAGCCTGCCCATGCCATAATTTTAAATTATCAACCGATTGGCACTGCACCGGCGGGCTTTGTTAAATTCACCTTTGTGGATGATAAAAATAACGCCCAAAGTTTTGATGTAACCAATCCAAAAGGCAATAAAATTTCACGGTTTAGCTTCGTTGGTGAACGAAAAATTATAAAGCAAATAGTTATTAATCCTGCTCTTGAAGGTGAAGATCACGGCATTGAGCTTATGTCGGTCGTGATTGAAAATTAATCATTTAAACTATTTGTATTGTTACAAATCATTATAATCTCTGCTCATATTTTGCCACATTATTGTTAAAAAATAGAGATTATTGCATAATGGAAAAGATGATGAATAAAAAACTTATGTTTGCGGTTTCTTCTATGGTTATTGCGGCGGGGATTACGTTTGCCGCCTGTGCCCAAGATACGCCACCACCTTATGCGCCACCTGCCTTTGCGACTTCGGGGGATGATGCTTTTGATAAATGGCGTCTTGACTTCGCGTCACGCGCAGTAAATATCGACCGCAAAGACCCAAAAATTATCGAGGCTATGCTGACTGGGCTTACACCAAGTGTTAGTGTGACTAAATTAAACAATAGTCAGCCTGAAGTTTTAAAACCCATTGGCGATTATGTGGCGTCGGCTGTTTCACCGGCACGCATAAATGATGGACGTGCCAATTATCTCGCTAAAACCCCAATCTTGAGTGAGCTTTCATCGAAATATGGCGTCCCGCTAGAGGTGGTAGTTGCCATTTGGGGTATGGAGACATCTTATGGCGCCAATAAAGGCTCAACCGATGTTGTACGTGCCTTGGCGACACTTGCCTATGATGGTCGGCGCAAGGAATTGGGTGAGAATGAATTGCTTGCGGTCGCAGATATTATAAAAAATAATGATGCAACCCGCGATATGTTGATTGGCTCTTGGGCCGGTGCAATGGGGCATACACAATTTATGCCATCATCATATCTTAAATGGGCTATTGATGGTGATAATGACGGAAAACGCAATATTTGGGGCGATGATAATGATGCCCTTGCATCAACCATAAATTATCTGTCTTCGGTTGGTTGGAAAGCGGGTGAGCCGTGGGGTAAAGAAGTCAATTTAAAAGACGGTTTTGATTATTCTCTTGCTGATGGCACTTTCCATTCAATTGAGTTTTGGCGGCAAAATGGCGTAACCGATGTTTGGGTAGCTGATGGCTGGCAATGTACTGGTAATTCCAATAGCGCTTGTGGTAATGGGGTAATGAAAACCACCGAAGTCCCGGCAAATTGGCAGGCATATCTTCTTGTCCCTGCTGGTGCGAATGGGCCAAAATTCTTGGTCGGCGTGAATTATAAAGCAATAAAGCATTATAATAATTCTGATTCGTATGCCTTGTCGGTTGGTCTCCTTGCTGATCAGATTTCTGGTAAAGCCAAACTTTCTTCAAGCTTTGCCAAGGCAGACCCGCTTGTAACCCGTACACAAGCAAAAGAATTGCAATTATTACTGACCAATTTAGGGTATGATGTCGGTGTGATTGATGGCGCCCCAGGTGCGAAGACAAGACTGGCTCTGCAAAACTTCCAGAAGTCACATAATATGGTTGCCGATGGCTATCCGTCACAAATTGCTTTGCAAAGTATAAAAGTTGCAACCGGAATGTTTAGTTCGGATGCATTACCGGATGATATGTCGCAAAATTCTGTTGATGCACTGCCAACCGATTCCAATGGTAATCCGGTTCCAATTCGCATGTTTGGTCCGCCAAAAACACCTGAAAAAACAACATCTTTAAAAAGTAACTTAAATAAAACCAAATGAAATAAAAATGTGATTATTTGATTGTGAAAGTTCTGTTACTAAAAGCTTTGAATGATTGCAAATACAACCAATAAAAACTATATATAAAGACTGGCAATTAAAGGAGTTTTAGATGTCATTTGATCCAAAAGAATTATTGAATAAAGTAGGCGGCAACGAATTGGTTAAAAACATTTCCGATAAAGTTGGTGTTGGCGCTGAACAGGCACAAAATGTTGCCCATGACTTATTGGCAAAGGCACAAGAAACTGGCTCCGGTCTTGTTGATAATGCTGAAGAAGTTGCTGC